>NZ_WIXO01000001.1:2110000-4510000 GCF_009709575.1 Streptomyces taklimakanensis | reverse complement strand
CCCCTCCACTCGCAACCCGGCGTACGCGGCCGCCGCCGCCATGGCGGACGTTCCGGGAGGATCGAGCGGAACGCCGTCGGCGGGGCAGCACCGGGTGTCGGGGCAGCAGTAGGACCAGTACCTGCCGTTCGAGACGCACAACGCCTCGTAGACGGGCATCTCCAGCGCCCCGCAGGCGGTCCGCAGCCGCTGGGCGAGCGGCCTGAGCCGCTCCATGACGGCCCGGCCGTCGGCGCCTTCGGTCGGGTCCCGGTACAGGAAGACGAGGGCTCCGTCGGGACGGCCGACCCGTTCGACGCTGCTGTCGCGCAGGCACTCCGCGAGCTGCTCGGCGAGCTCGGACCAACCTTCCTCGCCGGCGGGGATCCCCACCCTGAGCCGGCCGCCGAAGCGTCCGTTCGGGCCGTGGAGGCCGACCAGGACGATCGAGTCGTCGGGGTGGTAGCCGAGCAGGTACGGGAGCGAGTCGATCAGTTCGGCCGGGCCGCGCAGGGTGATCCGGGCGGGCTGCTGCGGAGCGGATTCGCTGTGCTGTGTCATGCCCCGACAGTGCCCCGGGAGGGCGGTGCGCCGGGCGCCGTTGTCCACAGGCAGCGCCGATGGTCGTACTGATCATACGAATACCGTCTTCTCCACAGGCCCGTTCGCGCGATGTCGGTGCGATCGGGTTGCATGGGCGTATGAGCGAGGAGAATCTGCGTGCCGCGGCCGACGCCGTACTGTCCCGCCTCGTCGGTGACGCCGGCGGCACCGCGCGGCTGCGCGTCGACCAGTGGCGGGCCGTCGAGGCGCTGGTGGTGGAGCGCCGCCGGACCCTGGTGGTCCAGCGCACCGGGTGGGGGAAGTCCGCGGTGTACTTCGTCGCGACCGCGCTGCTGCGCGAGCGTGGCAGTGGACCGACGGTGATCGTCTCCCCGCTGTTGGCCCTGATGCGCAACCAGATCGACGCGGCGGAGCGGGCCGGCATCCGCGCGCGCACGATCAACTCCGCCAACCCCGAGGAATGGGAGGCGGTCCGCCTCGAGGTGGCCTCGGGCGAGGTGGACGTGCTGTTGGTGAGTCCCGAGCGGCTCAACAACCCCGACTTCCGCGACGGGGTACTGCCCGAGCTGGCCGCCACGACCGGTCTGTTGGTGGTCGACGAGGCGCACTGCATCTCCGACTGGGGCCACGACTTCCGGCCCGACTACCGGCGGTTGCGCACGATGCTCGCCGATCTCCCTCCCGGCGTCCCGGTGCTGGCCACCACCGCCACGGCCAACGCCCGGGTGACGGCCGACGTGGCCGAGCAGTTGGGCACCGGCGGCGACACCCCGGACGCCCTCGTGCTGCGTGGCCCCCTGGAACGCGAGAGCCTCAGCCTGGGGGTGCTGCGCCTGCCGGACGCGGCGCACCGGTTGGCCTGGCTCGACGGCCACCTGAACGAACTGCCGGGCTCGGGGATCGTCTACACCCTGACGGTGGCGGCGGCCGAGGAGGTGGCGGCGTTCCTGCGGCAGCGTGGGCACGCGGTGGCCGCCTACACCGGTCGGACCGAGAACGCCGACCGGGAGGCCGCGGAGGCCGATCTGCTCGACAACCGGGTCAAGGCGCTGGTGGCCACCTCCGCGCTGGGCATGGGGTTCGACAAACCGGATCTGGGCTTCGTGGTCCACCTCGGCTCCCCCTCCTCCCCCATCGCCTACTACCAACAGGTGGGCCGTGCCGGGCGCGGTGTGGAGCACGCGGACGTGCTGCTGCTGCCCGGGCCGGAGGACGAGGCGATCTGGCGTTACTTCGCGTCCCTGGCCTTCCCCGCCGAGGAGCAGGTGCGTCGCACCCTGGAGGTGCTGGCCGCGTCCGACCGTCCCCTGTCCCTGCCGGCCCTGGAGCCCCTGGTGGAGCTGCGCCGGTCGCGGTTGGAGACGATGCTCAAGGTCCTCGACGTGGACGGGGCGGTGCGACGGGTGCGCGGCGGATGGGTCGCCACCGGCGCCCCGTGGTCCTACGACCGCGAGCGGTACGACTGGGTGGCGCGGCAGCGGGAGGCCGAGCAGCGGGCCATGAAGGAGTACGCGGCCACCGCGGAGTGCCGGATGGAGTTCCTGCGGCGGCAACTGGACGACGAGGGCGCGGCACCCTGCGGCCGCTGCGACAACTGCGCGGGGCCCCGTTTCACCCCGGAGGTGGATCCCGCGGCCCTGGAGGCCGCCCGCGGGGAACTGGGCCGCCCCGGCGTGGAGGTGGAACCCCGCCGGATGTGGCCGACGGGGCTGCCCTCGGTCGGCCTGGAGCTCAAGGGCCGCATCCCGCCGGGTGAGCAGGCCGCCCCCGGCAGGGCTCTCGGACGGCTCTCGGACATCGGCTGGGGCAACCGGCTGCGGCCCCTGCTGGAACAAGGGGCTCCGGACGGTCGGGTGCCGGACGACGTGGCCGACGCCGTCGTCGCGGTGCTCGCCGACTGGGCCAAGGGCCCCGGTGGTTGGGCTTCCGGCCGACCGGAGGCCCCGGCTCGGCCGGTGGGAGTGGTGACGGTCGCCTCCCGGACCAGGCCGCTGTTGGTCCGGTCCCTGGGGGAGCGGATCGCCGCGGTGGGCCGTATACCGCTGCTGGGCACCGTGGAGTACTCCGATGACGCGGTGGACGCCCGTGTCCCGCGCAGCAACAGCGCACAGCGCCTGCGGGCGCTGCACGGGGCACTGACCGTGCCCGGGACGTTGGCCGAGGCGATCGCCGGCGGCGGGCCGGTGTTGCTGGTGGACGACTTCACGGAGACCGGGTGGACCCTGGCGGTGGCCGCACGGCTGCTGCGCCGGGCCGGAGCGGAAGCGGTGATGCCACTGGTGCTGGCGGTACGAGGCTGATCCGGAAGCGGCGCCGTTCGAGGAGCGCGGTCCCCGGGACGGAGCGGGTTCCGACCGGGCGCGGAGCAGCCGGCACGGCCGGGGCGAACGACGTGGGCGGGGCGGTGCGGCGGCCGCCTGACACGGCCTGGAGACCATCGGGCCGACGGGACGGGGGCCTCCATTGCCACCGACGCGCCCACCGATGAGAATCGGTGTGATCCGTGGACGGAGGGAAGGAGGGGGCCATGGCCTTCGGTTTCGCCACGCCGTCCCCTTCCGAGGTTCCGCCCGGCCTCGGCCGTGCCCTCGAGCCCGCCGAGTGGGTGTCCGCCGGGATCCCGCTGCTGCGCAGTCCGCGCGAGGTGGTGGTCGGCCTGCACACCCGCCATCTGCCCGGCCCGGCCACCACCGTCGTGGCGGTCCTCGGGCCGGACGAGCGAATCGTCGCCGGTGCCTCGTTCGTCCGGGCCAACTCCCGACCCGACGGCTGGGAGTGCCGCAACGTCCTGCTCTCCCACCTGCGCAGGATCGTCCCGCACGACCTGCGCCGCCGCAGGCCCGTGCGCACCGCCGTGCTGCTGTCCTGCCGGGAGGATCCCCCCGGGTGGACGGAGGAGGACGGTGCGTGGATGTGGGGGCTGCGTGACGCCTGTACCCTGCACGGCCTGCGGTGCGGGGCGTACATCACCCTGACCCGTACCGGTTGGCGGGTGCTCGGCGAGGACCGCGGTGGCCGACGTCCCTGCCTCGCCCCGGCGGACCGAGGCGGACGGACAGGAGACGGGAGCCCCGCCGCGGACGGCGCCTCGCGGCGCGCGGCGGCCCGCTGAGCGGCCCGTCCTCCGGATCACGGTCCCGCGCACGGGACCGCGGGACGGCAGCGGCCGCAGCCACTCAGAGCAGGCTGCGCAGTCGCTGCGGGTCGCCGCAGACGATCAGTCGGGTGTTCGCCCTGGAGAGCGCCGCGGGCAGCGCCCGGGCGGCCTGCTCGTCCGTGCCTCCGTTGACGACGAGCACGACGACGGAGCGGGCCGAGACACGGTCCGTGGTCTCCGCGTGGGCGTAGAAGACGTCCTGGCCGTCGGTCTGCTGGCTCCAGTAGGCGTCCTCACCGAAGGAGAGTTCATGCTGGGCCCACGGGTGGGGTTCACCGGTGGTGAGCACCAGGATGTCGGCGGGCGGGCAGCCTCCGTCGAGCAGTCCGTCGATCGTCTCGTCGGCGGTCTCGACCGCGGTGGCGTCGGTGGCCGTGACGAGTTGGATCTGCGGTGCGCTCCGGTCCGTTTCCTCGGGGGACGACCGCTTCCGCGCGGCGGGGCGCGGAGCCACCGCGGTGCGAGCCGGCGCGGTCCCGCCCGGGGCGGGGCGGCCGCTGTCCGCGCGCGGCGGCGCGGGCCTGGGGCCGGGTCTGGGGCCGGGAACGGGTGCGGAGGGACGGGGAGTCTGTGAGGTCCGGGGGGTGCCCGCGGAGTCGCGGGGGCCGGGAACGTTGGGGTGGATCTTGGGCTCCTTGGAGCTGTGCGGCATGGGCTGTTGTCTATCAAACGCCTGTGCCGAACTCGTCAGCGGGTTCGGGAAAAGATGCGGTTTCGATTCAGAAGAGGCCGATCTGCTCTGTTGGCCCGGGACGCGTCCGCTTCATGTGCCGCCAGCGCGGCAGCGCGTCCAGGTACGACCAGGAGAGCCGGTGGTGCGGTGTCGGTCCCCGTTCCGCGAGGGCGGCACGGTGCGCGGGCGAAGGGTAGCCGGCGTTCCGCTCGAATCCGAAGGCGGCGTGCTCGGCCCCCAGACGCGCCATGAGGGCGTCTCGACGTACTTTGGCGATCACGGACGCGGCGGCCACCGCGACGCAGCTCTGGTCGCCCTTGATCACCGTCCGGACCCGCCAGGGCGCGCCCAGGTAGTCGTGTTTGCCGTCGAGGATGACGGCGTCGGGCCGTACCGGCAGTGCTTCCAGGGCGCGCACGGCGGCGAGCCGGAGCGCGGCCGTCATGCCCAGCTCGTCGATCTCCCGCGCAGAGGCGTGCCCCAGGGCGTGAGCGGTGACCCACTCGACGAGTTCCTCGGCGAGGGCGGTCCGGCGCCCGGGCGCGACGAGCTTGGAGTCCGTGAGCCCCTCGGGCGGTCGACGCAGGCCGGTGACCGCCGCACAGACGGTGACGGGCCCGGCCCAGGCCCCACGGCCCACCTCGTCGACCCCGGCGACCACCTTCGCTCCCGTGGTGGCCCGTAGTGAGCGTTCGACGCGGTGGGTTGGAGGCTCGTACGGCATGGCGTCAGCCAGGGTACGCCCCGCCGGTCGGGGCGCGTTCCGGGGGTCGGGTCGGCGCCCCCCTCACCGCACGCCCCACCGGGCGGGGCGTCCCCTGATCTCGGCCGGACCGTAGCCCTCGCCGGACTCTCCCGCGTAGGGGCCCGCGTACGACTCGGGGGTGCACCACCGTTCGAAGGGCCGGTCGAGGTGGTAGCGACCGTTCGCGCCCAACAGCAGCGCCCTGATCTCCCCGTTGCCGGGGTTGGAGAGCGATTCGAACTCCGCGACCGTCCAGTGCAGCCACCTCATGCAGAACAGCCGCATGGTCAGCCCATGGGTCACCAGCAGAACGTTCGGCGGGTGGTCGGACGACTCGAAGCTGCGCCACAGGCTCTCCAGGAAGGCCCCGACCCGGTCGTAGACGTCCGCGCCCGACTCGCCCTGCGCGAAGCGGTAGAAGAAGTGCCCGTACGCGTCCCGGGCCGCCTTCTGGCGCCGCACCTCCTCGCGGTCCTGCCAGTTCCCCCAGTCCTGCTCGCGCAGTCTCGGCTCCTCGCGCATCCGCACCCGCGTCGGATCCAGGCGGAGGGCCCGGAAGGTCTGGTGGGTGCGACGGTACGGCGAGACGTACGCCGAGACGTGCTCGTCGCCGAACATCGCCCGCAGCCTCTCGCCCGCGGCCTCGGCCTGCCGGAACCCCCGCGCGGTCAGGCTCAGGGCATGGTCGGGGATCCGCTCGTAGGCGGAGTCGTCGACGTTTCCCTCCGACTCCCCGTGCCGGACCAGGACGATGCGTCGGGGTCGTGCCATGCGTCCAGCCTAGGCGCGCCCCGAACCGGTGGCCCAATCGCGCGTCGGGACCCGACGGCCCGAGCGGTCCCGGGTGCCCGTCGGCGGTCCGGGGTCAGACGGTCCAGGCGGGCTCGACGTCGATCACGTCCCCGCCCACCGCCGCGACGTCGGCTCCGAGTTGGGCGCGCAGCGCCAGTCGCTCGATGCGTTCCGTCCGGTACTTACCGTGTTCGGCCGCCGAGTCCCACATGGACAGCACCAGGAACTCGTCCTCGGACCGTGCCTGGGCGAACACTCCGCGCAGCATCCCGGGGGATCCGGCCATCGCCGGGTTCCACACCTTCTCCTGCATCAGGGTGTAGTGCTCGACGCGCTCCCGGCGGACCTTGCAGTGAGCCACCCGGAGCAGGTCCGCGTCCCCGAACCGGGGCTCGAAACCCACCTTCACGTCGAAGCGGTACTCGAAGAGACGGACCTGCGCGTCCTTGTGGGTGCCGTTCTGGGCGGCCGCCAGCCGGTCGTGGGAGCGCGCCATGAACGAGTCGTAGAAGGCGCGGCTCTCCCAGAAGCCGAAGAGGTGCGCCACCCCCGGACGGGAGCGGCTCCAACCACCGCCCTGCGCGCGGAAGCCGGGCTCGCCGAGCAGGCCCGCCCACTTCCGCTGCCCCCGTTCGAAGCCCCGGCGGTCGACCACCGTGCACCGCATCCACTTGACCAGCACCGCGCCATCGTACGGCCATCCGGGTGGCCCGTCGCGGGCTCGTCACGGACGGGGCCGGCGGAAGCGAGGACTCCGCCCTCGTATTCGACCGCCACGGCAGCGGCGGACCACCCCGTGCCGCCACGGTGCCACGGCCGGTCCCGACCCGACCGGAGGAACGGGCCCCGCCCCGTCCCTCCGGTCGGTGTCCCCTCCCCGCCGAAGGACCGTCACGGCCCCGCGGAACGACGGTCCGGTGTCGTGGGGGCACCGAATCTCCGGGCGTCCGAACCGGCCTCCGAGGAGGGTTCCTGACGGCCCGTCCGCACTCCGTCCGGGTTCGGGTTCCCCGTCCCGTGGGAATGCCGGGCGTGGCACCATGGACACACAGCGTCGAGCCCCGGCCGGGAACCGCCCGCGCGGTGGGGGAAGTTCGCGACGGCCCAGTCGCGAGGAAGGGGAGCCTGGTGAGCAGTCTCAACAAGGGGGTCGAGAAGGTTCAGGTGGCGCTCAGGTGGGATCCCAGCCCCTCCGGCGCGCCGGCCAACGACCTCGATGTCATCGCCGCGGTCTACTCCGCGGACGATCCGCACGGCGAGCCGGTCCACCTCGTGCACTTCGACAGGCGCTCCCCCGACGGCACCATCACCCTCAACAGGGACAGCAGGACGGGACTGGGTTTCGGCGACGACGAGGTCATGACCCTGGAACTCGACCGGATGTCGGACTCGTACACCCGTGTGGTGGTGGGCGTGACCATCCAGCAGGGCGGCCCCCGCAGGACGTTCGGCGACATAGCCAACGTCGGTCTGCGCATCACCGAGGGGTACGACGAGCTGGCCCGGCACGACTTCGCGGCCGTCTCCGACGCGACGGCGGCGACCGTCGCGGAGTTCACCCGGAACGGCTCGGGCGTCTGGGAGTTCCGCGAGGACGTCCGCGGGTTCGACGCCGACCCGGACTCCTTCGCGCGCCTGCTGGGTGCCGCTCCGGCCTGACGGGGAACACCCCGCGGAACGTCCCACGCCCCGGCTCGTGCGCACGCGTCCCGCGGCGCGCCGGTGGCGTCCGGCGAGCCGACGGACGAGGGAGGGGGCGCCGACCGGTGGTCGGCGCCCCCTCGTGTGCTCTCGGCGCTTCCGGCGAGGCGGACGCCACGGTCGTCTCGGACCGCGTCCGCCCGCCCTCAGCTGCAGCCGCTGGTGGAGCCGCACCCCTCGCACAGGTAGCAGCTGCCCGCGCGACGCATCTTGGTGCCGCAGGAGAAGCACAGCGGGGCGTCGGCGTTGAGGCCGAGCTGCATCTCCACCAACTCGGTGGAGCTGTGCGCCTCCTTCGGGGCCGGGACCGGAGCCTGGGGCTCAAAGGAGGCGCGCTCCCCCGTCCTGGGCGCGTCCACCTGGCGCGGTGCGGACTGTGCCAGGCCCTCCACGTCCACCTCGTCGTCGGTGGGCTCGTAGGAACCGGTCTCCAGATGACGCTGACGCTCCTCGGCGGAGTGGATGCCGAGGGCCGAACGGGTCTCGAACGGCAGGAAGTCCAGCGCCAGGCGGCGGAAGATGTAGTCCACGATCGACTGCGCCATCCGCACGTCCGGGTCGTCCGTCATGCCGGCCGGCTCGAAGCGCATGTTGGTGAACTTCGAGACGTAGGTCTCCAGCGGCACGCCGTACTGCAGTCCCACCGAGACGGCGATGGAGAAGGCGTCCATCATGCCCGCGAGGGTCGAGCCCTGCTTGGACATCTTCAGGAAGACCTCGCCCAGGCCGTCGTCCGGGTAGGAGTTGGCGGTCATGTAGCCCTCGGCACCGCCCACGGTGAAGGAGGTGGTGATGCCGGGGCGCCCCTTGGGCAGGCGCTTGCGCACCGGGCGGTACTCGACGACCTTCTCGGTCTCGCCCTTCTCCTCGGCCCGCTTCTCCTCCTTCCTCTTGGCGGAGAGCGGCTGGCCGACCTTGCTGTTCTCGACGTAGACGGCCAGTGCCTTCAGACCGAGCTTCCAGCCCTGGAGGTAGATCTCCTCGACGTCCTCGACCGTGCTGGTGGCAGGCATGTTGACGGTCTTGGAGATGGCGCCGGACAGGAACGGCTGGGCGGCGGCCATCATCCGCACGTGCCCCATCGGGGAGATGGAGCGCTCGCCCATGGCGCAGTCGAAGACCTCGTAGTGCTCGGGCTTCAGGCCCGGCGCGTCGACGACGTTGCCGTGCTCGGCGATGTGCTCGACGATCGCCTCGATCTGCTCGGGCTGGTAGCCCAGGCGCTTGAGGGCCTTGGGGACGGTGTTGTTGACGATCTGCATCGACCCGCCGCCGACCAGCTTCTTGAACTTGACCAAGGCCAGGTCGGGCTCGATGCCGGTGGTGTCGCAGTCCATCATCAGGCCGATGGTGCCGGTGGGCGCGAGGACGGACGCCTGGGCGTTGCGGAACCCGTTCTTCTTCCCCAGCCGCAGCACGTCCTGCCACGCCTCGGTGGCCGCGGCCCACACCGGGGTGTCCAGGTCGTCCATGCGCCTGGCCTCGGTGTTGGCGTCGGCGTGCTGCTTCATGACGCGCTGGTGGGCCTCGGCGTTGCGTGCGTAGCCCTCGTACGGACCGACGATGGCGGCCAGCTCGGCGGAGCGGCGGTAGGAGGTGCCGGTCATCAGGGAGGTGATCGCCCCGGCCAGGGCGCGGCCGCCGTCGGAGTCGTAGGCGTGGCCGGTCGCCATCAGCAGGGCGCCGAGGTTGGCGTAGCCGATGCCCAGCTGGCGGAAGGCGCGGGTGGTCTCGCCGATCTTCTCGGTGGGGAAGTCGGCGAAGCAGATGGAGATGTCCATCGCGGTGATGACCAGCTCGACGACCTTCGCGAAGCGCCCGGCGTCGAAGGACTGGTTGCCGGCGTCGTCGTCGCGCAGGAACTTCATCAGGTTCAGCGAGGCCAGGTTGCACGAGGAGTTGTCCAGGTGCATGTACTCGCTGCACGGGTTGGAGGCGGTGATGCGACCGCTCTCCGGCGAGGTGTGCCAGCGGTTGATGGTGTCGTCGTACTGGATGCCGGGGTCGGCGCAGACGTGGGCGGCCTCGGCCATCTTGTGGAAGAGCGCCTTGGCGTCGACCTCCTCGATGACCTCGCCGGTCATCCGGGCGCGCAGGCCGAACTTCTCGCCCGCCTCGACGGCCTTCATGAAGGCGTCGTTGACGCGGACGGAGTTGTTGGCGTTCTGGTACTGGACGGAGGTGATGTCCTCGCCGCCCAGGTCCATGTCGAAGCCCGCGTCGCGCAGGGCGCGGATCTTCTCCTCCTCCTTGACCTTGGTCTCGATGAACGCCTCGACGTCGGGGTGATCGACGTCCAGGACGACCATCTTGGCCGCGCGACGGGTGGCGCCGCCGGACTTGATCGTCCCGGCGGAGGCGTCGGCGCCGCGCATGAAGGAGACCGGGCCCGAGGCGTTGCCGCCGGAGGAGAGCAGTTCCTTGGAGGAGCGGATGCGCGAGAGGTTCAGTCCGGCGCCGGAGCCGCCCTTGAAGATCATCCCCTCTTCCTTGTACCAGTCGAGGATCGACTCCATGGAGTCGTCGACGGAGAGGATGAAGCAGGCCGAGACCTGCTGGGGCTGCTTGGTGCCGACGTTGAACCACACCGGGGAGTTGAACGCGAAGATCTGGTGGAGCACGGCGTAGGCCAGTTCGTGCTCGAAGATCTCGGCGTCGGCCGGGGAGGCGAAGTAGCCGTGCTTCTCACCTGCGGCGCGGTAGGTCTTCACCACGCGGTCGATCAGCTGCTTGAGGCTGTTCTCGCGCTGGGGCGTGCCGACGGCTCCGCGGAAGTACTTGCTGGTGACGATGTTGACCGCGTTCACCGACCAGAAGTCGGGGAACTCCACGCCGCGCTGCTCGAAGTTGACCGAGCCGTCGCGCCAGTTGGTCATGACGACGTCACGGCGCTCCCAGACCACCTCGTCGTACGGGTGCACCCCCGGGGTGGTGTGGATGCGCTCGATCCGCAGACCCTTGCCGCCCTTGCTCCGGGACTTGGAGCCTCGTGCCGGGTCGCTCGTCGTCTCTGTCATTCCGCCTCCCTGTACAGGCATAACGCCCTGACACGCCCGGTACTTCCCGGACGCGGTGTTCCGTATCGATGGCCGGAACGCGACAGCGTTCCGGTCGGACCGTGTGTGCCGCTCAGTCCCTGGCGGCCGACGGCGCGGGAAGGGTGACGGGGCCTCCGTCGCCCCCGCCGTCTCCCTCGCCACCGTTCTCTCCGGCGCCCCCCGAGCCACCGGAGTCACTGCCGTCACCGGCTCCGCCGCCCCGTCTCGCGGCGGCCGCGGGTCTTCCCGACTCCTCGCCGTCCCCTCCGTCGTCCGCGTCGCCGTCCGGACCGGCGGAGCACTCCCCGCGCAGTTCGGCGATCGCGGCCTCGAAGTCCTCCAGCGAGTCGAACGCCTGGTAGACGGAGGCGAAGCGGAGGTAGGCCACGAGGTCGAGCTCGCGCAGCGGCCCGAGTATGGCCAGGCCGACGTCGTGCGTGGACAGCTCGGCGCTCCCGGTGGCGCGGATCGCCTCCTCGACCCGTTGGCCGAGTTGGGCGAGCGCGTCCTCGGTGACCGGGCGTCCCTGGCACGCCTTGCGCACTCCGGCGATCACCTTGTCCCGGCTGAAGGGCTCGGTGACCCCACTCCGCTTGATGACCGTCAGCGACGCGTTCTCCACCGTGGTGAAACGACGGGAGCAGTGCGGACACTGGCGGCGCCGGCGGATCGCGGTGCCGTCGTCGGTGGTGCGACTGTCGACGACGCGGCTGTCAGGGTGACGACAGAAGGGGCAGTGCATCGTTTCCCACCCTCCTCACACCCTCGATGGCGCGGCACTGACGCAGTAACGCAGCATGAACAACCCTCGAGTGCCCTCGGCGGAGCTCTCGAAGCGGCCCCCAGCATAGGTGATGCCCGTCCCTCCCCTGAGATGGGGGACCACAAGTTCTGGGTGGCTGCCGACCATCTAACCACTACATCTGGTGCCCGATCGACGAACACGCCGGGCATGCCGGAATCACCGGGGCGGCAAACGTACGAGAGAGTACCGTAGTGATCGGCGGCGGTTTTTCTGCCCATACATCGACGACATCGATCACGTCAGCTAATCTGCGATATTTCACTCGAACGTGTGTTTGGCGCAACCTTTCGAAAGCACCTACCGTTGTCCAGCCAGGGAGAACCGTTCGAGAGGGGCCGACGTGACCACCACCGCAGAGAGCACCACCATCGCCGCACGGGACCGTTCCCAGGGCCGGACCGACCATGCGCGCGGAGCGAACACCGTCCCGGACCGGTCCGACGGGGTGGACGCTGCGGAAGCCCCCAGGCCCACCCGTTCGCTGCCGGGCCGTCCGCCGGGGATCCGCGCCGACAGCTCCGGGCTGACGGACCGCCAACGCCGGGTCATCGAGGTCATCCGCGACTCGGTGCAGCGGCGCGGCTACCCACCGTCCATGCGGGAGATCGGCCAGGCCGTCGGCCTGTCCTCCACCTCCTCCGTCGCCCACCAACTGATGGCCCTGGAGCGCAAGGGTTTCCTGCGCCGCGATCCGCACCGCCCCCGGGCCTACGAGGTGCGCGCCGCCGACGCGCCCACCAGCCAGACGACCGACACCACCGGCAAGCCCGCCGCCTCCTACGTCCCCCTGGTCGGCCGGATCGCCGCCGGCGGCCCGATCCTGGCCGAGGAGTCGGTGGAGGACGTCTTCCCCCTGCCGCGCCAGCTCGTCGGCGACGGCGAGCTGTTCGTCCTCAAGGTCGTCGGCGACTCCATGGTCGAGGCGGCCATCTGTGACGGCGACTGGGTCACCGTGCGTCGCCAGCCCGTCGCGGAGAACGGCGACATCGTCGCCGCCATGCTGGACGGCGAGGCCACCGTCAAGCGCTTCAAGCGCGAGGACGGGCACGTGTGGCTGCTCCCCCACAACGCCGCCTACCAGCCGATCCCCGGCGACGAGGCCACCATCCTCGGCAAGGTCGTCGCGGTGCTGCGCCGCGTCTGACCCGCCGACGAAGACCGGCCCCGGGACCACTGCGCCGGTCCCGGGGCCCACTCTCGCCCACTCCCTCCGGCCCGACGACCCATCCGACGGCCTACTCGACGGCCTCCCGGGCCGCGGCATCGATGGCTGCCAGGGAACGGCGCACCTGATCACGGTCGGTGGTGTACCAGAAGTCGGGCATCGAGGCCCGCAGGAAGCCGCCGTAGCGCGCTCGCGCCAGCCGCGAGTCCAGCACGGCCACCACCCCCCGGTCCCCCGTCGCCCGCACCAGGCGGCCCGCGCCCTGCGCCATCAGCAGCGCCGCGTGGGTGGCCGCCACCGCCATGAAGCCGTTGCCGCCCGCCTCCTCCACGGCCTTCTGTCGAGCGCTCATCAGCGGATCGTCGGGGCGCGGGAACGGGATGCGGTCCATCACCACCAACTGGCAGTTCGGTCCGGGCACGTCCACGCCCTGCCACAGCGACAGCGTCCCGAACAGGCAGGTCCGAGCGTCCGCGGCGAACCGACGGATCAGCTCCCCCAGCGTCTCCTCGCCCTGCAGCAGGATCGGCACGTCCAACCGCCCGCGCAGTTCCTCGGCGGCCGCCTGGGCGGCCCGCATCGACGAGAACAGCCCCAGCGTCCGCCCGCCGGCGGCCTGGACCAGCTCCGACAGCTCCTCCAGCATGTCGCCGCGGCCGCCCTCCCGGCCGGGCGGGGCGAGGTGCCGGGCGACGTAGAGGATGCCCTGCCGGCGGTAGTCGAACGGCGAGCCGACGTCCAGCCCCCGCCAGCGCGGTACGGCCGCTTCGGCCTCCCCGGCTCCCCCGGTGCCCTCGCCCTCTCCGGCACCGTCGGTGTCCTGCCCGGTGCCGCCCCGCTCCTCAGCGTCGACACGCCCCTCGGTCGTCAGCCCCAGGGAGGCGCCCACCCCGTCGAAGTCCCCGCCGAGCTTGAGGGTGGCGGAGGTCAGCACCACCGAACGGTCCTCGAAGAGCTTCTCCCTCAGCAGTCCGGAGACCGCCAACGGAGCGACTCTCAGCGAGGCGCCGTAGCGATCGTGACGCTCGTACCAGACGACGTCGTACTCCGACTCCGTCAGGACGCGCTCGGCCACCCCGTGGACGTTCTCCACGGACGCCAGGGCCTGCTTGCGCACCGCGTCCTCGTCCTGGACGGAACGATCCCGGGTGGCGCCCAGTTCGGTGATCACCGCACGGGCCGCGTCCCGCAGTGCCGCCAGGACGTATCCGAGGTCCTCCGGGATCTTCTCCAACCTGCCGGGCAGCGCCAGTTCCATCAACCGTTCGAAGCCCTCCGAGGCGGTCTGAAGCCGGTCGGCGGCCTTCTCGTCGACCAGCTTGGCCGCACGGCGCACCGCTCGGCCCACCCCGCCCGGCGTCAGCTCCCCGGTGGCCACCCCGGTGACCCGGGAGACCAGCTCGTGCGCCTCGTCGACGATCAGCACGTCGTGGCCGGGGAGCACCGGCGCGCCCTCGATGGCGTCGATGGCCAGCAGCGCGTGGTTGGTGACGATCACCTCCGCGAGCTTGGCCCGCTCACGCGCCGCCTCCGCGAAGCACTCGGCCCCGTAGGCGCAGCGGGTGGCGCCCAGGCACTCGCGGGAGGAGACCGACACCTGGGACCAGGCGCGGTCCGAGACCCCCGGGGTGAGGTCGTCGCGATCCCCCGTCTCGGTCTCGTCGGCCCAGTCCCTCAGCCGCAGCAGGTCCTTGCCCAGTCTGCTGGTGGGAGCGGCCGCCTCGAACTGGTCGAACAGGCCGTCCTCGTCGTCCTGCGGCACCCCCTCGTGGAGGCGGTGCAGGCACAGGTAGTTGGAGCGGCCCTTGAGCATCGCGAACTCGGCGCGGCGGCGCAGCAGCGGGTGCAGCGCCTCCACCGTGCGCGGCAGATCCCGTTCGACCAGTTGCCGTTGCAGGGCGAGCGTCGCGGTCGCGATGACCGTGCGCTCCCCGTGGGCGAGGGCGGGCACCAGGTAACCCAGCGACTTGCCGGTGCCGGTGCCCGCCTGGATCAACAGGTGGACATCGCTGTCGATGGCCTCGGCCACGGCTTCGGCCATGGCGACCTGGCCGGGTCGCTCGGTGCCGCCGACGGCGGTGACGGCGGCGTGGAGGAGTTCGGTGAGGGCGGGCTTGGTCATAGGGCAGCCACCTTACGCGGCGCCGCCGACAGCCGTGCCCCCGTCCGGCCGGCGGAAGGGGGCGGGCCGACGGGCCCGGACGGACCGCGGAGGGGAACGGCGCGTGAGGTCACACAAGGTGGCGCAGCTCCCGGTCGCGCACCATCAACGCCGCGCGCTTGTCGGGGAGTTCGACCTCGGCGGCCAGCCGGAAGCCCGCCCCGAGGAAAGCGGCGACGGAAGCGGTGTTGCGCAGATCGGGCTCGGCGACCACGCGCCGGCACCGCGGCCGGTTGTCGAGGACGAGATCGGCCACGGCGCGCAGCAGCGCGGTGCCGAGGCCGCGTCCGCGGTCGGCGGCACCGCCGATCAGCAGGTGGAGGCCGGTGTCGTGCGGAAGGGCGGGGTAGTGCCCGGCCAGCGGGTCGAGGTCGGCGCGGTAGACCTCCCAGTAGCTCATGGGCACGCCGGAGAGCACGCCCAGACAGGGCACGCTGCGCCCGTCCCCGTGGAGCTGGGCCCGAAGGTGGTCGGCGGTGGCCCCGACGGGGCCGGCCAGCCCCCAGAAGGCTGCCACGGCCGGGTCGTTCATCCACGCGGCGACCAGCCGCAGATCACGTTCGAGGCGGACGGGCACGAGCCGGAAGGGGCCGGCGGGGGTGTCGACCGGCCCCCAGGCGCCGACGTCGTCCGGCGGGGCCGTTCGTGCCCGGGGGACCGGTGCGACGCCCCGGCGGGAGAGGAGACCGCCCCCGCCGGGAGCCTCGGGGTCGAGCGCGGTGGTCACGGTGCCGCCTCCCGTACGGTTCACCGCTTCACCAGCGGATTGGTGACGGTGACGTAGACGGACTGGGTGTCCACGGGGCCGACCAGCTCGTCCAGCCCGTACAGCCGGGTGAGGAGGTTGGCCTTGCAGCGCAGCGTCGGGGACCACAGCAACAGGGCGGGCAGCGGCGACCGCCCACCGCCCGCCCGGTCGGCCCCCCGCTCGACCTCGGTGAGGAACCGACGGAACGCCGCGAGCAGCAGCCGTTCGTCGACCAGGCGCTGGGAGCCGAACGCCCCGATCAGCCCCAGCACGTTGTTGACGCCCAGGTAGTAGGCGAAGCGCTCGTCCACGACCTCGTCGGCCACGAAGGTGTCGCCGGCCGAGCCGACGCCCGGCAGTCGCCCGCCGAGTTCCTCGCGGCGGGTTTCGCGGAAGTAGTAGCCCTGGTTGTCCCGGTAGCGTCCGCCCACCGGCCAGCCGTCGCCGTCCAGCAGGACGACGGTGTTCTGCTGGTGCGCCTCCAGCGCCACGCCCGCCTCGGCGTCCAGCCACAGCACCGGGCGGACGACGGTGTGGAGGTAGCGCAGGAACCACTCCGCGGCGACGGCGGGCACCGGCCGCCCGGTACGGGCCGCGAGGCGGGTGACGACGTCGGCCAGGCGCGAGCGCACCGTGCCGCCCGGGACACCCGGGGCACCCGGCCAGGGGCGGGGCGAGACGAGGCCGGCCAGGCAGACGGCGTCGTCGCCGGGACCGAAGGGGTTGTGTCGGATCACGGTCTCCAGTCCCGCCACGGGCCCACCGCGGCCGTCCGTGACGGCCAGCCAGGCCGGATCGCGCACGATGTCGAACCCGGGACGGCCGGGGAACGCGGCCCGCCACCGCTGCCCCAACCCGGTACGGAGCAATCGGTGCACCTCCACGCCCCGGTGCAGTTCCTTGCGGAGGTTCTCGCGCCGGGAGTTGGTGATCCGCATCCCCAGCGAGAGCTTGAGCATGGCGGGCACGCCCGGCCGGTAAACGGTGCGCAGGGAGGACGTCGGGTGCCAGGGCTCGCCGTGCGGACCGAGGTCGTGCAGCAGACCCGCCTCCAACAGCGCGGCGACGGCGGGCCGGTGCCGCACCTCATGGGCCTGCCAGGGGTGCAGCGGCAGGGGGACCGTCCCCTCCGGCGCCCCCGGCAGCCGTCCGGCCAGTTCGGTGACGATCCGCTCCGCGGGGACGGTCCGACCGCGTACCGTCCAGGCGGAGTCGGCGGCCACCACCGAGGGGTCGGCGGCCATCCAGTGCAGGCGGAAGGCGCCGCGCAGCTCCGGGGAGTAGGCGCGTGCCGCTGCGTCGGAGAAGCCCTCGCGGCTCTTGGGCGTGGGATGCAGCGGATGTCCCAGGAGCAGGGACTGCTCGCCGTCCAGGAACGGGTCGACGCCGGAAGGCGCCTCTGGGCGGGCCCGTCGGTCGGTGAGGAAGACGGCGGTACGGCGCACCGAGTCGGCGACCCTGCCGACCAGTTCGGCGCTCTCGCCGGCAGAGGCACCGGGTGTCCCGGCGGCCGTGGCACCGCGGTGCGCGGCCTCCCCGGCCAGCAGGGCGGCCAGCGCCACGGCGTCGAGCGGGGCGGCATCGACGGGGGCCGGGCCGTCCGGAACGGGTGGGCCGAAGCGGTGCCAGCCGGTGGCGGACCAGTGGCGGACCGGCACCCGCAGCACCAGGCCGCAGGACTCCAGGGGAAGACGGAGTTCGGCCGCGAAGCCGGTCTCCTCGGGCCCGTACCGGGTCGGCGACGCTCCTCCCGGCGGGGCCCCGTCCAAAGCTGTGAGGTCGTTCTCCCGCACCCAGCAACGCAGCAGGTTCTCGCAGGTCGCGGCGTTGGCCGCGCGGACCGGATCCGGGTCCTCCAACGGATCGCCACCGGTCCGGTCGACGGCCGGGGACGACGTGGCCCCCGGTGTCGCCCCGGCCTCCGCGCCCCGGACCCCGTCGGTGTCCGTCCCGTCGCGGCTCGGCTGCCGGGGCACGACGGGAGCCGGCGGGCTCCCGGTGTCGGCAGGACCCTCGGCCCCGTCCGGGCGGGTGGATGCGTTCACGGAAAGTCTCCCTGGGGTGAGGGCACCGCTTCCGGGCGGTGGCCGTCCGGTTCCCGTGGACACGGCGTGCGCCGCGCTCCCGCACCTACCAACGACGCCACCCCGGCCGGATCACGGTCGCACGCGAGATCCTCGACCTTCCGGGGGACGGGAACCGGGAGTCCGCCGCGTGCCGTCCCCAGCAACACCGGCACGGTGGGGCCCGCTCCGTTCGGCGGGGTGCACGGCGTGCCGGTCGACGAAGAGCGCCGTTCCAGGGGGGGATTTCCGTCCATGTCATCTACCGGCAGGAGACGAGCCGTACCGATCGCAGTGGTGCTGGCGGCGGCTCTGACCGTCACCGCCACCGCGTGCGGACCCGAGGACGGCGGGAGCGACGCCGGAGCCGAACCCGGCGTCTCCGCCTCGGCCGGGAACGGCTCCGACGGCGGACGGCTGGGCGGCATCCGTCTGCCGGACGAACTTCCCGCCGCGCTGAGGGACTTCGATCCCGAGAAGTGGAAGAACGGGGAGTGGCGGGACTGGGACCCGGACCGCTGGCTGCGCGAGGCCAAGGACTTCGTCAACCCCGTCATCGAGGGCCTGTGGGACCCGGACCGGATGAGGGACGCCGAGGAGAACGACCGCCGGGTCGATGAGGAGGACGTCGACGGCGGCACCGACGGGGGCGGTTCGAGGGACGAGGGCGTCACCGACCCCGAGCCGGAACCGCGGAAGGCCCGACCGGTGCGGACCCCCTACCGGGAGAACGCCCCGGCGGTGGGCAAGGTCTTCATGGACACTCCCAAGGGGGCCATGGTCTGTTCCGGCACCGTCGTGAAGGATCCCAACCGTCCCGGCAGGTCCGATCTCGTCGCCACCGCCGGCCACTGTGTCCACGCCGGCAGGAACGGCGGCTGGTTCCGCAACGTCGTCTTCGTCCCCTCCTACAACGACACCGCGCTGGGGGCCGCCGAGTTGGGGAGAGCCTCCCGCGAGGAGGTCGCCCCGCACGGCGTGTACTGGGCGACCTGGGCGCAGACCACCGAACACTGGATCGAGAACGGCGCCGAGACCGGTGGGGCGGGCGCCTCCCAGGACTTCGCCGTGTTGCGCGTGGAGCCCGAGGAGAAGGGCGGCAGGTCCCTGGAGGAGACCGTCGGCGCCGCGCTGCCGGTCGACTTCGGCACGCCGGCGGTGTCCTCGGTCGCCGCGCACGGCTACCCCGCGGCCCCGCCGTTCGACGGGTTGACCATGCACACCTGCGCCGACCGGCCCGGGCGGCTGACGCTCGGCCCCTCGGAGTCCACGATGTACCGCATCGGCTGCACCATGACCGGCGGTTCCTCCGGCGGCGGCTGGTTCGCCGCAGACCCCTCGGGCGGGTCCGTACTGGTCTCGGTCACCTCCATCGGCACCCCGGACCATACCTGGTTGGCCGGGCCGCGGCTCGGGGACGAGGCCGAGGGCGTCCTGACGGCCGTCAGCGAGAAGTACGCCGGCGGGAGCTGAGGCCCGAGGGGTGTGCGGTGGGCGCCGGGGCCGGCCCGGGGTCCCGGCGCCCCGGTGGACGGCCGAGGGCCCCGTCGCTCCCTTCCCGGGGAGGAACGGGGCCCTCGATCGTCCGTACGCGGCCGCGGGCCGCCTCGGTCACGGCTCCGTCAGGCCAGTGCCATGGGGCTGCGCCGGGTGTCGCCGCCGGGGACCGGCTCGGACGGGTCGGTGCCCAGCTCCACGATGCGGTTGTCCGCGTCGACGTGCACCACCTTCGGCGTGTGGGCGCGCGCCTCGGCGTCCTCGAACTGCGCGTAGCTGATGAGGATCACCAGGTCGCCGGGGTGCACCAGATGCGCGGCGGCACCGTTGATCCCGATCACCCCGGAGCCGCGCCGTCCCTCGATGACGTAGGTCTCCAGACGGGCCCCGTTGGTGACGTCGACGATGTGGACCAGCTCGCCGGGCAGCAGGTCCGCGGCGTCCATCAGGTCCGCGTCGATCGTGACGGACCCCACGTAGTGGAGATCCGCCTCGGTGACCGTGGCCCGGTGGATCTTCGACTTGAACAGAGTACGCAGCATCGAACGCTCCCAAAATTCGGCTCCCTGCCTGCTCTCTGCAGGTCAAGGGCACTTCCCCACTCTACAGCGGTCCGGTTTCCGGCTGTTTTCCCGACTGGCGTTCCGGTGTTGGCGCCGACCGTTCGCCGAGCTCCCCGACGTCGCACCCGGAGGATGTGGAGACGTCCGCGCGGACCTTCCGCTTCACGACCACGGCCGACAGGCGGAACCAGGGTACGGAACGACGCTTCGGGCCGCACCGAGAGCCCTGTCACACCGACAAGGAACCCAAGCGGTCCCCGACACCGTCTCCGGCCCGTGCGCAGGCCCGACCGCATCGCCACCGGTCCCCGGAGACGGTCCCCCCTCACGGCCGGGCCGCGCGGAGGCGTACGCGGTCGTCCGGGGCGTGCCGTGCCGGTCCTCGGCGGGTGGCCGGGCGGGCACGGGCGCGGGCCCGCCCCCGAAGGGTGCGGGCCCGGTGTGCCGTGCGGTCGGTCGGAAGGCGGGTGCCCGGGGACGGGTCAGACCCCCGTGCCCGCCGTGACGTACGTCCTGAGTTCGGCCGCCAACTCCTCGTGGACGCGGACCGACAGGAGCGTGCCGCCCTCGGTGTGTTCCTCGGAGACCACCTCGCCCTCGGCGTGGGCCCGGGAGACCAGGTCGCCGCGGGTGTAGGGCACCAGTGCCGTCAGCTCCACGCCGGGGCGCGGAAGCTCACGGTCGATCAGCTCCAGCAGCTCGTCGACGCCCTGGCCGGTACGGGCCGAGACGGCGATGGCGTGCTTCTCGGCGCGCAGCAGTCGCTGGAGGACCAACGGGTCGGCGGCGTCCGCCTTGTTGACCACCACGATCTCCGGCACGTCCGCCGCGCCGACGTCCCGGATCACCTCGCGCACGGCGGCCAGTTGCTCCTCCGGCGAGGGGTGGGAGCCGTCGACCACGTGGAGGATCAGATCGGAGTCGCCGACCTCCTCCATCGTGGAGCGGAACGCCTCGACGAGGTGGTGCGGCAGGTGTCGCACGAATCCGACGGTGTCGGCCAGGGTGTAGGCCCGGCCGCTGGGGGTCTCGGCGCGGCGCACGGTCGGGTCCAGGGTGGCGAACAGCGCGTTCTCCACCAGCACGCCCGCGCCCGTGAGCCGGTTGAGCAGCGAGGACTTGCCGGCGTTGGTGTATCCGGCGATGGCGACCGAGGGGACCTTGTTCCTGCGGCGCTCCTGCCGCTTGACGTCGCGGCCGGTCTTCATCTCCGCGATCTCGCGGCGCAGCTTCGCCATCTTCTCGCGGATCCGTCGCCGGTCCGTCTCGATCTTGGTCTCACCGGGACCGCGGGTGGCCATGCCGCCGCCCGAGGAACCGGAGCCACCACCACCCATCTGTCGGGACAGCGACTGGCCCCAACCGCGGAGCCTGGGCAGCATGTACTGCATCTGGGCCAGCGCCACCTGCGCCTTGCCCTCGCGGGACTTGGCGTGCTGGGCGAAGATGTCGAGGATCAGGGCGGTCCGGTCGACCACCTTGACCTTGACGACGTCCTCCAGGTGGATGAGCTGGCCGGGGCTGAGTTCACCGTCGCACACGACGGTGTCGGCGCCGGTCTCCAGCACGATGTCGCGCAGTTCCTGGGCCTTGCCGGAACCGATGTAGGTGGCCGGGTCCGGCTTGTCGCGGCGCTGGACCACACCGTCGAGGACGAGCGCGCCCGCCGTCTCGGCGAGGGCGGCGAGCTCCGCGAGGGAGTTCTCCGCGTCCTGCACGGTGCCGGAGGTCCACACGCCCACGAGCACCACGCGTTCCAGACGCAGCCGGCGGTACTCGACCTCGGTGACGTCCTGGAGCTCCGTGGACAGGCCCACGACCCTGCGGAGGGCGGCGCGGTCGAAGCGGTCGCGCTGGTCACCGTCGCGCTCGCCGTCGATCTCGGGGATCCAAGCGACGTCCTCCTCCATCAGGGCGTCGGCTCGGCGGGGCGTCTCGGCGAGGCGCTGGCCGTTCTGCGGGAGGGAGGAAGAGAAGGTCATCGTGTCCTTACGTCGATGGAGTGACTGTCCGGGTCAACGCACGAGGTTCCCGGAACATTCCCGGGTGGCGCCGCCCCGACGTCGGGGCGTGGTCCGGCACCTCGATGGTGGCACGGTGCCGCCCGATCGTCACCTGGTTTGCGCCGCTTCCGGGGGCGCGACGGGCGTTCGGGTGGGCTCGGGAGCGGTTCTCAGGGAGTCCGGCGGGTGGTCCGTTCGACGTCGTAGACGCCCGGCACGTCCCGCATGGCCCGCATCAGCCGGGGCAACTCGCCGGCGTCCTCCAACCGCAGGGTGTAGGTGTGTCGCACCCGGTGTTCCCGGGGAGGTTCGACCTCGGCGGAGACCACGGCGGCGCCCTGCGCCGCGATGGCCTCGGTGAGGTCGGCGAGGAGGTGGGGGCGGTTGAGCGCCTCGGCGTACAGCCTCACCCGGCAGCCGGCACCGCCGGCATGCCACCGCACGGGGACGGTGGGACGTCCGGCGGCGACCATCCGGGCCACCGCGGGGCAGCCCTCGCGGTGGGCGGTCACCGCGCCGCCGCGCACCGCGAAGCCGACGACCGCGTCGGGGGGCACGGGCGTGCAGCAGCGGGCCAGCCGCACGGGGGCGCCGGGCGGTACGGCGACGGCCGCGGGCTCCTCCCGGGGGAGGTCGGGACGCCCGTGCGGGTCGTGGCGCTCGTCCGGGGCGGACGCGAGGGCGACGGCGGTGACGGCAGGGGCGGGAGCGGCGTTCGGGACGTCGGTGGTCCCGTCGGCCCCGGCGCCGTCGCCGGCGTCGAACGGGCCCGAAGTCCGGCTCCCGTCCCCCTGGTGGGTGTCGAGCCAGGTCCGGATGGCGATCCGGGCAGTGGGCGTGTGGGCGTGCTCCAACCATTGCGGGGAGGGCCCGGAGGTGCCTTCGGGCGCCATCAGCAGGTGCAGGGCGTCACCGTCGCGCAACACGGTGCCCAGCGTGGTCAGTCTGCCGTCCACCCTGGCGCCGACCAGCGCGTGCCCGGCCGCGCCGTAGCGGGCGTAGGCGGCGTCCACGCAGGTGGCGCCCGCGGGCAGGTGGAGGGTGGCCGTCCGGGCGGCGTTGTCCGGGTCGACGCAGAAGACGGTGATCTCCCGGTCCTGGGCGAGGTCGTCGCGGAGTTCGGCCCAGAAAGTGTCGGGATCGGGCGCCTGGCTCTGCCACTCCAGCAGCCGCTCCAGCCAACCGGGGCGGGTGGGGTCGGCGCGCTCGCCGCCGTCGGCACCGTCCTCGCCCGGGGCGTGGTGCGGGTCCCCCAGGGCGATCACCCCGGCCTCGGCGACGCGGTGCATCCGACGGGTGCGGACCAGTACCTCCGCCACCCGGCCCTCGGCGTCGGCGAAGGCCGTGTGCAGCGACTGGTACAGGTTGAACTTGGGAACCGCGATGAAGTCCTTGAACTCCGACATCACCGGGGTGAAGCAGGTGTGCAGCTCCCCCAGGACGGCGTAGCAGTCGGCGTTCTCGGCGACCAGGATCAGCAGCCGTCCGAAGTCGCAGGGACCCAACTCGCCGCGTTTGGAGCGGGCCCGGTGGACGGAGAGGAAGTGCCGGGGCCGGATGAGGACCTCGGCCGCGATGCCGGCCTCCCGCAGCACGCCCCGCACCGCCTCGGCGATCTCGGCGAGCGGGTCGGGGCCGGCGTTGTGCTCCCGGATCACCTCCCGGGTGCGGGCGTACTCCTCGGGGTGGAGGACGGCGAAGACCAGGTCCTCCAGTTCGGTCTTGAGCGCCTGCACGCCCAACCGCTCGGCCAGCGGGATCAGCACGTCACGGGTGACACGGGCGATCCGCGCCTGCTTCTCGGGCCGCATCACGCCCAGGGTGCGCATGTTGTGCAGCCGGTCGGCGAGCTTGATGGACATCACACGGACGTCGTTGCCGGTGGCCACCAGCATCTTGCGGAAGGTCTCCGGCTCGGCGGCCGCCCCGTAGTCGACCTTCTCCAGTTTGGTGACGCCGTCGACGAGGTAGCTCACCTCCTCGCCGAACTCCTCGCGCACCTGCTCCAGGGTGACGTCGGTGTCCTCGACGGTGTCGTGGAGCAGGGACGCCGTCAGCGTCGTGGTCTCGGCGCCGAGTTCGGCCAGGATCAGGGTGACGGCCAACGGATGCGTGATGTAGGGCTCGCCGCTCTTGCGCGTCTGGCCGCGGTGCGAGTACTCCGCCAGGACGTAGGCGCGGCGGAGGATGTCGAGGTCCGCGCCGGGGTGGTGGGCGCGATGGGCCTTGGCGAGGTGTTCGATGGCGTCGGGGAGGGCGTGGCGGGGCGAGGCGCCCAGGAGGGCCGCACGACCGAGCTTGCGAAGGCTCCGTACCGCACTCATGGCACCTCCCACTGCGCCGGGGCGCTTGATCCTATCGAGCCTGCCACGCGCCGCGTGTCGCCTCCTGTCCACAGTGGCCGGGATCACTCGTTCGAGTGGCCGCCCTTCCCGGGGGCGGCGAACCAGTCGGGGTCGATGGTGCCCTCGGCGACGATCACGGCGGGGCCGGTCATCTCGACACCGCCGTCCGGGTGTTCGGTGATCACCAGGCGCCCGCCGGGCACGTCGACGGTGTAGGAGACCGGAACGCCCTCGGTCGCCGGATCGACGCCGTCGCGCCGGGCGGCGGCGACCATGACCGCGCAGGCGCCCGTACCGCACGAACGGGTCTCGCCCGAACCGCGCTCGTGCACCCGCAGGGCCACGTGGCGCCGGCCGCGGTCGACGACGAACTCCACGTTGACGCCCTCGGGATAGGCCTCGGCCGGGGTGACGGCGGGGGCGGTGAGGAGGTCGCCGGCGTGGTCGAGGTCGTCGACGAAGGCGACGGCGTGCGGGTTGCCCATGCTGACGTTGCGCGCCGGCCAGTCGCGTCCGCCGACGGTGACGGTGACCGACGGATCGGCTCCGGCGGGCAGCCGGGCGGCGCCCATGTGGACGGTGACGTCGCCGTCCTTGGCCAGGTGCACCCTGCGCACGCCCGCCCGGGTGGCGACGGCGAGATCGCCGGCTCCGGCCAGCCCGGCACGCTGGAGGTGGCGCGCGAAGACCCGTACGCCGTTGCCGCACATCTCCGCGACACTGCCGTCGGCGTTGCGGTAGTCCATGAACCACTCGGCCTCGTCGGCCATTCCCCGCGCCTCGGGGTGGACGGCGGAGCGCACCACGCGCAGCAGTCCGTCGCCGCCGATGCCCGCGCGCCGGTCGCACAGTCGGGCCACGGCCTCGGGAGACGGGTCCAGCGTCCCATCGGGGTCGGGGATGATCACGAAGTCGTTCTCGGTGCCGTGTCCCTTGAGGAACCGCACGGGGGCAGAGCTGTCCACGTGTCCATCGTACGGGCCGGCCGCGCCCCTCGACGCGGGCGCCTCCGCCCCGGCGGGGGCCCGGTCACCGGGCGGGCGCCCCCGGCGGTCAGCGCAGGCGGGCGACGCGCCAGACGGCCAGGGCCACCAGGGTGCCGACGACCACCGTGTACAGCGCGACCAGTCGCCAGTCGGGGCGCTCGCCGGAGCCGCGCGCGGGCAGTCCGGGCCAGGCCAGGCCGGCCCGACGGGCGGCCATCATGCCCCAGCCGGCGGCGCAGCCGCTGAGGAGCAGACCGAGCATGGCGACCACCGCCCCCCCGTCGCCCAGTCCGAAGGCCAGGGGGAACGCGAACATCAGCGAGCCGGCGGCGCCCAGGCCCACGATCGGGGCGGTCTGCCACAGCCGCAGCCGCCGTGGTGGGCGGAGCTCGCCGTAGGACTCGTTCCCGTCCGCGGCGGGGTCCTCCCCCAGTCCGTCGAGGCCCTCCGCGTCCTCCAGTCCGATCGGACCGTCGGCCTCCGGGCCGTCGACCCGGATCGGCTCGACGGTCGGCTCGTCGCCGTTACGAGGGCCGGCCTCCATCGCCACGTGCCCTCCCAACTCCCGGCTCTGCGGCTCATCGATGGTCGATGATGGCACGTCCGGACAGCTGTCCAGTGCTCTCTGGGCGTCCCGATGCCATCACGTGATCAGGCTGTGACCGCCCGTTCGAGGAGCGCCAGGGCGCGCCCGGGGAGGGCGTCACGGTGCTCGGCCGCTCCACTGAGCCAGTGCACGCGTGGATCACGGCGGAACCAGGAGGCCTGCCGGCGGGCGAACCGCTTGGTGGCGCGCACGGTCTCGGCCCGCGCCTCCTCATCGGTGCACTCACCGGCCAGCGCGGCCAGCACCTGCTGGTAGCCCAGGGCGCGGGAGGCCGTGCGCCCCTCGCGCAGGCCTTCGCGCTCCAGTTCGCGCACCTCTTCGACCAGTCCCGCCTCCCACATGCGGTCCACGCGGCGGGCGATCCGTTCGTCCAGCTCCGGGCGCTCGACGTGAACCCCGATCTGGAGGGTCTCGTAGACGGGATCGGGGCCGGGGAGGTTGGCGGTGAAGGGACGGCCGGTGATCTCGACGACCTCCAGCGCGCGGACGATCCGGCGCCCGTTGCCGGGCAGGATCGCGCGGGCGGCCTCGGGATCGACCGCGGCGAGCCGGGCGTGCAGGGGTCCGGAGCCGTGCTCGGCCAGTTCGGCCTCCAGCCGGGCCCGCACCGTCGGGTCGGTGCCGGGGAACTCCAGGGCGTCGATGGCACCGCGCACGTACAGGCCCGAGCCGCCCACCAACACCGGGGTGCGCCCCCGCGCGAGCAGGCGGTCGATCTCGGCGCGGGCCAGCCGTTGGTACTCGGCGACGCTGGCGGTGACCGTGACGTCCCAGACGTCCAGGAGGTGGTGGGGGACGCCCTGTCGCTCCTCGGGCGTCAACTTGGCGGTGCCGATGTCCATGCCGCGGTAGAGCTGCATGGAATCGGCGTTGATCACTTCGCCGCCCAGGTGCCGGGCGAGGAAGACCCCGAGGTCGGACTTCCCGGCCGCGGTGGGGCCGACCACGGTGATGACACGGGGGGTGGAGGGTGGGCTGCTCACGGCCCAAGTCTCGCAAACGCGCGGAGGAGGAATCCGAACGAGTGACGTGACACCACACGTCCGGGGTCGTTGCCTGTTTGCGAGGTTCCGCCCGCGGACCTCGCGGACGAGGGTCCCGGGCGACCCCGTGAGCCGCTCCGGAGTGGGCGGAACATCGACCGCACGAGTAAGCTCTGGAGATGATATGGGCGTTTTTGCCTGGTTCCGTCGTGGTTCGAAGGCACCGGAGGAGGACGTCTCCCCCGCCCCCGCTCCCCTCCCGGAGGACGAGGGCGCACCGCGTGAGGGGGAGGGCCCGGACACCGGGGCCGGGCGGGCCGGTGAGGAGGTGGCCGGGACCGCGGACAAAAGCACCGCGGAAGGCGCTGGCCGGAGCAGCGCCGAGGAGACCGGCGCCGCCACGGGCGCCGGAAGGGGCGACACCGGCGGGGACGGCGAATCCCCCGGGGCCGCCGACGGCGACGCCGGGAGCACCCGGATCCCCGGACAGCAGTCCGCCGGACGGACGGCGGACGACGCCACCGGCACGGGCACCGCGGGCTGACGGCCCGCCCTGCCGCGCAGTCGCCGCCGATCCGTCACGGAGCCGAGGAACGGAGTGACCGCCATGGGCTTCAAGGACAAGGTCAAGGGCATGATGAGCCAGCACGGCGACAAGGCCGACCGGGGCGTCGAGAAGGCCGGGGACGCCGTCGACGAGAGGACCGGGGGCAAGCACCGGCGCCACATCGACACCGGCACCGACAAGGCCCGGAAGACCAGGAAGCGGATGACCCGCGACGAGGGCGAGGGCGGCACCGGCGGCCCCGCCGCCTGACGTCTCCGCCGCGGCGACGGCCGTACGGCTCCCCGGGCCGTGCGGCCGTCGCTCGTACCGGCCCGCGCGGAAGCCACGCGCGCGACGCGCGTCCGGCCCCGGTCGGTCCGGCGGCCGCAGCCGCGGCTACGGCTACGGCTACGGCTACGGCTACGACCAGCTCGCCACCAGGTAACCGACGCCGTACGGCGCCTGGTCGTACAGCAGGTGCCCCTCCAGCCCGGCTCCCCGCGCCGCACCGGCCAGCACCTGCCAGCAGGCCCGCCCGGACGCCCCCAGCTCGTAGGCCGTCTCCTCGTCGAGTTCCAGCAGCGCCTCGACGTCGGCCGACCCCAGGGCTCGGGCGGCGGCCGCGTCGAAGCCGGCGGCGCGCTCGTCGAAGTAGCCGGGGGCCTTCACCGTCCGGCAGATGGTGCCGTCCCCCATCACCAGCAGGGCCGTCCGCTCGGGGCCGGCCGCCACCTCGCGTCCGACGGCCGCGCACCGGTCCCCCGGCAGCGGCTCGGCCACCCCGAGGCCCTCCACGGGGGCCGCGCCCCACTCCGTGCGCCCGAGCAGCCAGGCGCCCACGGTCAGTGACGGTGGAAGCGGACGGTCGGCCGGCTCCCCCGCGCCGAGGACGACCTCCAGATCGACACCGAAGGGCTTGAAGGAACCGACGGCACCGCCGGGGTGTCTGCCCCGGCCCGCCGGGGCGGCGGGCCCGACGACGACGAGCCGGTCGGGCCGGGCGGCGGCCAGCACGGCGATCGCGTCGTAGCAGGCGGCCCGGGCGTCGTCCATCTCGTGGGCGGCGCCCCCCGCGACCTCGGGCACCAACAGGGGCGGACAAGGGCACACGGCGGCGGCGACAAGCATGTCGCGCAGCCTACCGCCGCCCTACCACCGCCGCCTCGCCCCGCCGGAGGGCACACGGGGGCTCACGTGGTCACCCGTCCGGCGCACGGTCGGCGGGCGGAACGCGGAGGGCGACCACCGCGGACCGGCGCCGGACACGGGATCAGCAGGTGCCACAGCCGTCCGGCGCGGCGGGCAGCGGCTCGGGAACACCGACGGTCGGCAGCCCCAGCATCACGCCCTTGCTCTGCGGCGCGGGCGAGGCGTTGCGCCGCTCCCATGCCTCCCCCGCGCGGGTGCGACGCACTCCCAGCACCGGCCCCTCGGCCAACAGGTGGTGCGGAGCGGCGTAGGTGACCTCGACGGTGGCCATGTCGCCGGGCCGCGGCACCGAGTCCTCGGGGCGGGTGAAGTGGACCAGCCGGTTGTCGGGGGCTCGGCCGGACAACCGCCGGGTGGCCCCGTCCTTGCGGCCCTCGCCCTCGGCGACCATGACCTCCAGCACCCGGCCGACCTGCTTCCTGTTCTCCGCCCAGGAGATCTCCTCCTGGAGGGCGACCAGGCGCTCGTAGCGCTCCTGCACGACCTCCTTGGGGACCTGTCCGGCCATCTCCGCCGCCGGGGTCCCGGGGCGCTTGGAGTACTGGAAGGTGAACGCCTGCGCGAAGCGGGCCTCGCGCACCACGTGCAGGGTCTGCTCGAAGTCCTCCTCGGTCTCGCCGGGGAAGCCCACGATGATGTCGGTGGAGATCGCCGCGTCCGGGATGGCGGCCCGCACCTTCTCGATGATCCCCAGGTAGCGCTCCTGCCGGTAGGAGCGGCGCATCGCCCGCAGCACGCGGTCGGAGCCGGACTGCAGCGGCATGTGAAGCTGCGGCATCACGTTCTCCGTCTCGGCCATGGCGGCGATGACGTCGTCGGTGAAGTCGCGCGGGTGCGGGGAGGTGAAGCGGACCCGCTCCAGCCCCTCGATCCTCCCGCAGGCACGCAGCAGCTTGGAGAACGCCTCGCGGTCGCCGATGTCGGACCCGTAGGCGTTGACGTTCTGCCCGAGGAGGGTGATCTCGGTGACGCCCTCGGCCACCAGCGCCTCGACCTCGGCGAGGATGTCGCCGGGGCGGCGGTCCTTCTCCTTGCCGCGCAGGGCGGGGACGATGCAGAAGGTGCAGGTGTTGTTGCAGCCGACCGAGATGGAGACCCAGGCCGCGTACGCGCTCTCGCGCCGGGTCGGCAGCGTGGAGGGGAACGCCTCCAGCGACTCGGCGATCTCCACCTGCGCCTCCCGCCGGACGCGGGCGCGTTCCAGCAGCGCGGGCAGGCTCCCGATGTTGTGGGTGCCGAAGACCACGTCGACCCAGGGCGCCCGCTCCACGATGGTGTCGCGGTCCTTCTGCGCCAGGCAACCGCCGACCGCGATCTGCATGCCCGGCCGGGACGCCTTCTTCGGGGCGAGGTGGCCGAGGTTGCCGTACAGCTTGTTGTCGGCGTTCTCCCGCACCGCGCAGGTGTTGAAGACGACCACGTCGGCGTCGTCGGCGTCCCCCGGGGCCCGGACATAGCCCGCGTCCTCCAGCAGGCCCGACAGGCGCTCGGAGTCGTGGACGTTCATCTGGCACCCGTAGGTGCGCACCTGGTAAGTCTTCGCACTCATCTCAGTCGACAGGGTACGTGCTCGCGCCCCTCCCCCGCCTCTCCCTTCCGCACTCCGCTCCTGGCAGGATCGGTGTCATGGTCCCACCGTCCGCCCGCCGCCTCGGGAAGCGGCCGTCGACCGCCGCCGTCGCGGTCGTGGCCGCGCTGGCGCTGTTGCTGTGGTGGCTGCTGCCCGGCGGCGGATCGGCTCCGAGCGGTTCGCTGGTGTTCACCACGGGTGTCCCGGGCGGGGTGTACGAACGTTACGGGGAGCTGCTCAGGCAGCAGCTGGGCCGCGACCTGCCCGAGGTCGAGGTGTCCCTGCTGCCCAGCGAGGGCTCGGTGCAGAACATCGACCGGCTGGTCTCCGGCGAGGCGTCGTTCACCATCGCCGCCGCCGACGCGGTGGCGGCCCACCTGGAGGAGGACCGGCCGGGCGCGGACCGGCTGCGGGCCTGCGCGCGCCTGTACGACGACTACATCCAGCTCGTCGTCCCGGCCGACTCGCCGGTGCGCGAGGCCGCGGACCTAAAGGGGCTGCGGGTCGGGCTCGGGCAGGAGCGCTCCGGCGTCAACCTGATAGCCGGACGGCTGCTGCGGGCCGCGGGCCTGGATCCGAAGCGGGACGTCCGCCCGGTGCTCGAGGGCATAGACCGGATGCCGGAGTTGCTGGTGCGGGAGGAGTTGGACGCCTTCTTCTGGTCCGGCGGCCTGCCCACCGGCGCGATCGCGGAGCTCGCCGACACCGCCGACGTCCGCCTGGTGCCGCTCGGCGACCTGGTGCCCGCGCTGCACTCCCGGGCGCCCGAGACCCGTTCCTCCTACCGGGCCGCGCTGATGCCGGCCGACGCCTACCCGAAGATCCGGAACAGCAGGGCCGTCGAGACGATCGCGGTGGCGAACCTGCTGGTGACGGTGGAGGGAACGGACGACGCGCTGACCGAGGGCGTGACCCGCTCGGTGATCAACAGCCGCGACCGCATCGGCCGCGAGGTGCACGCGGCGCAGAAGGTCGATCTGCGCACGGCCATCTACACCCATCCGCTCCCGTTGCACAGCGGCGCCGAGCGCTACTACCGCTCCGTCAAGTCCTGATCGTCCCGTCCTCCGGCTCGTCGTCCGGCGCGTTCCTCGGAAGGTCGATCGACACCCGAAGACCGTGGGGATCGTTGTGGGCGTAGGAGAGCCGCGCCCCGCCCGCGGCGAGCAGGGCGCGGGAGACGGAGAGTCCGAGTCCGGAGCCGGAGACGTTCTGGTGACGACCGCTGCGCCAGAAGCGATCCCCGATCCGGGCCAGTTCGTCCTCGGTGAGGCCGGGGCCTCGGTCGGCGACCTCGACGACGACCCGGTCGCCCTCGGGCGCGACGGAGACCGTGACCGTCTCTCCTGCCGGGGTGAACTTCACCGCGTTGTCCACCACCGCGTCCAGCGCGCTGGAGAGGGTGACGGGGTCGGCCCAGCCCGTCACCGCGCCGTTGCCCTCCGCGCGCAGCTCCACCCCCTTGTTCTCCGCGGTCGGCCGCCACGCCGCGACGCGTTCGGCGGCGAGCGCGGCGATGTCGGTCAGCCGCAGGTCGGCGGAGGAGTGCTCGGCCAGCGCCAGGTCCAGGAGACCGTCGAGGACCCGGGCCAGCCGCCTCCCCTCCTCCCGTACCGAGGCGATCTCCTCGTTGCCCTCGGGGAGTTCCAGGGCCAGCAGGTCGATGCGGAGCAGGAGGGCGGACAGCGGGTTGCGCAGCTGGTGGGAGGCGTCGGCGACGAAGGCGCGCTGCTGTTCCAGGACGGTCTCGACGTGGTCGGCCATCTCGTTGAAGGACCGGGTCAGGCGCCGCAGTTCGGGCGGCCCGCTCAGGGCCGCCACCCGGGAGGCCAGCCGACCGGTGGCGATGTCGTGGGCCGCCCTGTCCAGTACGCGCACCGGTTCGAGCACCCATCCCGTCATCCGGAAGGCCACCGCGACCGCGACGAGCATGGCGGCCGCCTCCCCGGCGGCCAACGGCAGCCAGTCGCGCAGGATGCGCGAGCGCATCGGTCCGGTGGGCGAGTCGGTCAGGACGACGGCCACGACGTCGCCGTCGCGGACCACCGGTGAGGCCACCGCGAGCCGGCCGTCCTGCCAGGGCCACACCTGCGGGGGATCGTGGCTGCGGCGCCCGACCAGCGCCTCGGCGAAGGCGGCGGCGCCCTCCCCCGCTTCGGGGACCTGCCAGTCCGACGGAGCGGCGGCCATCGTGCTGCCGTTCCGGTGGAAGACGCCGGCGCGGATGCCGTACAGGTCGTGGTAGCGCTCGAGTTCGTCGACGAGCGTGGCCAGCCGCTCGTCCTGCTGCCGGTTCTCGGCCGTGGTGGGGCTGCGGGCCTGGGAGCGGGTGGTGACGTACTGGGCCAGGGAGGCGAAGCGCGCGGTGTCGTCGATGCGGTCCACCACGACGGCCTGCTGTTCGGCGGCGGCCATGCTCGCGGCGAGCGGGAAGCCGAGGGCGAGCAGCACCGCGGCCATCAGGGCGATGAGGAGGGCGAGGAGACGCGTGCGCACGGTGGGGGCCGTTCTCCTGCCTCAGTCGGCGGGAGCGGTGAGCCGGTAGCCCACGCCCCGCACCGTCTCGATCAGGGTGGGCAGGCGCAGCTTGGAGCGGAGTGAGGCGATGTGCACCTCCAGGGTGCGGCCGGTGCCCTCCCAACTGGTGCGCCAGACCTCGCTGATGATCTGCTCGCGGCGGAAGACGACGCCGGGACGCCGGGCGAGCAGCGCGAGCAGGTCGAACTCCTTGCGGGTGAGGGGGACGCCCTCGCCCCGCACCGTCACACGGCGGGTGTCGGTCTCGATGGTCAGCGGTCCCAGGAGCATCCGCTCGGGGGCCGCTCCGGCCGTCCCGGCGCCGCCGTGGCCACCGCCGTGGCCACCACCGTGACCGCCGCCGTGACCTCCGTCGGCCCCGGTGGGCGCGGTGGTGGCGGCGGTGCGGCGGCTGACGGCGTGGATGCGGGCGAGGAGTTCCGCGGTGTCGTACGGCTTGACCACGTAGTCGTCGGCCCCGAGGTTGAGCCCGTGGACCCGGGAACGCACGTCGGACCGGGCCGTGACCATGATCACCGGTGTGGTGGTCAGCCGGCGGATGCGGCCGCACACCTCGAAGCCGTCGGTGTCGGGCAGACCGAGGTCGAGCAGCACCACCCCGAAGGGCGGCGCCGCGCCGTCCGGCAGCAGGCACCGCAGGGCCTCCTCGCCGCCGCGGGCGTGCACCACCTCGAAACCGTGCCGGGTGAGCACGGCCGACAGCGCCGCGGCCACGCGGTCGTCGTCCTCGACGAGCAGCAGCCTCATCGGACCTCTTCTCCTCCCCCGACGCTCGACGAGTTCTCTCGCGGCTCTCCCTGCGTCTCTCCTCGTGTCGGCTCCTCGATCGAGGCCATCCACGCCGATCCGGACCGGTACGTCAAGGTCCCGGTCGTGGCAAACCCCCACGTTATGCAGCTGATACGCCGTTCGCCGCACCGTTCGAGCCATATGCCCGTTTGCTGCTGAATCGTTATGCTCAAGTTCAGCTCAGATGTGCTGACGCTGCTCAGGGGTCGTCACTAAGGTCCCCTCAACCGACGAGGACGGAGCGAATGACGCCGATGAGCAACGTATCGGTGACCAAGGACGCCGCACCGACGGCGGAGAACCTGGTCGTCCTGGAGAACGTCAACAAGCACTTCGGTGCCCTGCACGTCCTCCAGGACATCGACCTGACCATTGCGCGTGGCGAGGTCGTCGTCGTCATCGGGCCCTCGGGATCCGGCAAGTCCACGCTGTGCCGCACCATCAACCGCCTGGAGACGATCGACTCCGGAACCATCCTGATCGACGGCAAGCCGCTGCCGGCCGAGGGCAAGGAGCTGGCCCGGCTGCGCGCCGACGTCGGCATGGTCTTCCAGTCCTTCAACCTCTTCGCGCACAAGACGGTGTTGGAGAACGTGATGTTGGGCCAGCTCAAGGTCCGCCGCGCCGACAAGAAGGCGGCGGAGGAGAAGGCCCGCTCCCTCCTGGACCGGGTCGGGGTGGCCAGCCAGGCCGACAAGTACCCCGCCCAGCTCTCCGGCGGTCAGCAGCAGCGCGTGGCCATCGCCCGCGCGTTGGCGATGGACCCGAAGGTGATGCTCTTCGACGAGCCCACCTCCGCCCTCGACCCGGAGATGATCAACGAGGTCCTGGAGGTCATGCAGCAGCTCGCGCAGGGCGGCATGACGATGGTCGTGGTCACCCACGAGATGGGCTTCGCCCGCTCCGCCGCGAACCGGGTCGTCTTCATGGCCGACGGGCGGATCGTCGAGGAGGCCACGCCCGACCAGTTCTTCAGCAACCCGCGCAGCGACCGCGCCAAGGACTTCCTGTCGAAGATCCTCCACCACTGAGCTCGGCTCAGCGGAACCCGTACAACTCGACCCCAGGGATGTTCACCATGACCCTCCGCAAGGCCGGCTTCGCGGCCGCCACCGCACTCGTCCTCTCCCTGACCGCCACGGCCTGCGGGGGCGACAGCGGCGCGGGCGACGACAAGATCAACATCGGCATCAAGTTCGACCAGCCGGGGCTGGGCCTGAAGACCCAGGACGGCGAGTACACCGGCTTCGACGTGGACGTGGCCACGTACGTCGCCAAGGAGCTGGGCTACGACGAGAAGGACATCGTCTGGAAGCAGGCCCCCAGCGCCGAGCGCGAGAACATGATCGCCAACGGCGACGTGAAGTTCATCGTCGCCACCTACACGATCAACGACGAGCGCAAGCAGCGGGTGGACTTCGCCGGCCCGTACTTCCTCGCCCACCAGGACCTGCTGGTGAGGGCCGACGACGACACCGTCCGGACCGAGGACGACCTCAACAGCAGCGAGATGAAGCTCTGCTCGGTCACCGGCTCCACCTCGGCGCAGAACGTCAACAAGAAGTTCGCCCCGAAGGCCAACCTGATCAACTACGGCGGTTACTCGGAGTGCCTGACCGGCCTGGAGAACAAGGCCGTCGACGCCCTGACCACCGACGACTCCATCCTGGCCGGCTACGCCGCGCAGGAGGAGCACCAGGGCAAGTTCAAGCTCGCCGGCCTCAACCTCAGCGACGAGCCCTACGGCATCGGTCTGAAGAAGGGCGACACCGAACTGCGGAAGCAGATCAACGACGCCCTGAAGAAGATGGTCGACGAGGGCGCCTGGGAGGAGGCCGCGAAGAAGCACTTCGGCCCGGCCGACTACGAGTACGAGCCCGCCCCGGAGATCACCGAGACGAACTGACGCCGTCCGCGGTGTGCCGCCGTCCGCGGGGGGCGGCACACCGCACCTCCGACGGTGTCCGACGAGACGCCATCCGACGAGGCGAGAGCGCGGGAGAACGTGTTCGACTTTCTTGATTCCGGGCAGTACGACGTGCTCGGAGCCTTCTGGGTGACGGTGCAGCTCACCGTTTATTCGGCGATCGGCTCCCTGGTGTGGGGAACGATCCTGGCCGCCATGCGGGTCAGCCCGGTGCCGCTGATGCGCGCCTTCGGCACCGCCTACGTCAATGTCGTGCGGAACACCCCGTTGACGGTCATCATCCTGGCCGCCTCGCTGGGCCTGTTCCAGACGCTGGGCATCACGCTGGCCGGTGGCGGCGACTTCGAGGTGATCGGCTTCCGGCTGGCCGTGCTCGGACTGGTCGCCTACCACGCCACCTTCGTCTGTGAGGCGCTGCGCTCCGGCATCAACACCGTGCCCGTCGGACAGGCCGAGGCGGCCCGCGCCATGGGGCTGAGCTTCCTCCAGGTGCTGTCCCTCGTCGTCCTGCCCCAGGCGTTCCGCTCGGTGGTGGCGCCGCTGGCGAACGTCCTGATCGCCCTGACCAAGAACACCACGGTGGCGGCCGCCATCGGGGTGGCGGAGGCCGCGGCGCTGATGAAGACGATGATCGAGTACGAGAGCGACGCCATCTTCCTGGTCTCCGCGATGTTCGCCTTCGGATTCGTTGTCCTGACACTCCCGACCGGCATGCTGCTGGGCTGGGTCAGCAAGCGCGTGGCGGTGAAGCGATGAGCAACCTCTCCGTTCTGTACGACGCCCCGGGCCCGCGGGCCAAGGCGCGCAACATCGTCTACTCCGTGGTCTTCGTGGTTCTCCTCGCCCTCGTCCTGTGGTGGGTGCTGGCCACCATGGCCGACAAGAACCAGCTCGACCGGGCGAAGTGGGAGCCGTTCGTCGCCGACTCCCGGGTGTGGACGACGTATCTGATCCCCGGCCTGCTCAACACCCTCAAGGCGGCGGCCCTGTCCATCGTCATCGCGCTCCCGCTGGGCGCGCTGTTCGGTGTGGCGCGGCTCTCCGACCACCAGTGGGTCCGTGGTCCCGCCGGCGCCGTGGTGGAGTTCTTCCGCGCCATCCCGGTGCTGTTGATGATGTTCTTCGCCAACGCGGCATACGCGCAGTTCACCGACCTCCCCTCCGAGGTGCGCCCGCTGTACGCCGTGGTGACGGGCCTGGTGCTGTACAACGCCTCGGTCATCGCCGAGATCGTCCGGGCCGGCATCCTCTCGCTGCCCTCGGGCCAGACCGACGCGGCCAAGGCGATCGGCATGCGCAAGGGCCAGACCATGGTCTACGTCTTGCTGCCGCAGGCGGTCACCGCGATGCTCCCGGCCCTGGTCAGCCAGCTCGTGGTGATCGTCAAGGACACGGCGCTGGGCGGCGCGCTCCTGAACTACCCCGAGCTGCTGAGCCAGGTCCGTCTGATCACCGCCAACTACGGCGCCAACACCATCGCCGCCTTCACGGTGATCGCGCTGCTCTTCGTGCTGCTGAACTACCTGCTCACCAGCCTCGCGAGCTGGGTGGAGGGTCGGATCCGGCGCGGCAAGCGGTCCGCCGGGGCCGTGCTGCACGCCGACACCAACACGGAGATGGAGTTCGACGAGCCCCACGTGGAGGCCCCTGCCCGCAAGGGATAGCGGCCGCACACCGTACCCCCCGTCCACTGCCTGTGCCCCCGTCGCTTGACGGGGGCACAGGCAGTGGGTTGCATACATCTGTGATCACGTTCCGGGCCGCCTCTTCCTCGCCGACTCCCCCGCCCCCCACGCTCCCCACCGTCCGTGAGAACCGCGGGAAGTGCGAGGTCCGCCCGTCGTGGATCCGGTGATCGTCGTCGGCGCGGGACCGGTCGGACTCGCGCTGTCGCTGGCGCTCGCGCGCCACGGCGTTTCGTCGGTGGTGCTCGACGGGGGCGACGGCCGGGTCGAACAGCGTGCGGCCCGAACCTGCGTCCTGCACCCCGACACGGCGGCGTACGTCTCGCTGTTGGGCGGCGCCCGGTGGGCCGCCTGGCGCACCGAACGGCGGCGGCAGGTCGTGCGACGGACGGAGTTGGACGCCTCGACCTCACCGGTGCACATCCAGCAGTACGCGTTGGAACGGAGTCTGCGGGCCACGCTGGAACGCGAGCCGCTGGCCAGGGTCGTCACCGGAGCCCGCCTGGACGAGTTGGAGCAGGACGCGCACGGGGTCCTCGCGCACACCCGCGGCCCGAACGGCGCCCGGTGGCGCGGCGGCTACCTGGTGGGATGTGACGGCGCCCGCTCCACCGTGCGCAAACTGCTGGGGATCCGCTTCCCCGGGCGCACCTCGGTCGAGCGGCACGCGGTGGCGGCGCTCCGCCTCGAACTGCCGTGGGACGGCGAGGCGCTGCTCCACCACGACCTTCCGGGGGTGGCCGAAGAGGTGGTGGCGCGCCCCCTGCCCAACGGCGTGTGGCGACTGGACTGGTTGCTTCCGCCGCGCGGCGACCTGGTCACGCCCGACGAACTGCTCGCCCGGATACGCGGCACACTCTCCGCCTGGTGCGGCGAGGTACCGCCGTACGAACTGCTGGACACCGGCGTGCACACCGCGCACCAGCGGTTGGCGCGGCACTGGCGCTCGGGACGCGCCTTCCTGGCCGGAGACGCGGCGCACCTGCTGGGGGCGCTGGGCACCCGGTCCGTCGACGAGGGGCTGCGGGACGCCGCCAACCTCGCCTGGAAGCTGGCGCTGTGCCTGCGCCGCCGGGCACCGGACGAGCTGCTGGACACCTACGAGACCGAGCGCCGCGGCTCGGTCGGCGCCCGACTGCGCGCCCTGGACCAGGCGTTGCCGCTGGTGCGCGGGGGCGGGGGGTTGCGCGCCCTGCTGCCCGGCGGCTCCCGGGGGCGGCTGGAGCTGCTGACGGACGGACATCTGGGGCGGGGCGCGCTGGGCGCCCCGCCCGACTACGGGCGCTCGCCGCTGACGCCGGGCGGGGAGGTGGCGCCCGGCGCGGTCACGGTGGCGACGGACGTGGGCGCGCCCACGCCGAACGTACCCGTCACGGCGTTGGACGGCTCCCGGGGACTGCTGTGGGAGCGGCTCGGACGGGATCTGCTGGTGCTGCTGGTGGCACCGGGCACCCGGGTGTGGGACAGCCGCCACTGGCTGACGGCCGGGCTGATGCCGGAGCTGGCCACCGTGATGGAACGGCTGCCGATGTCCGCGGAGTTGCTGGTGACCGAGGAGTTCCCGGGAGCGACGGCCCACACCGTCGTGCTGGTCCGTCCGGACGGACACCTGGTGGCCGCGCTGCCGGGCGCCCGGACCGGTGACCTGCGCGCCTGTGTGGAGGCGGTGCGCGGTGCCCTCTTGGCCGCCGGGGACCCCGTCGGCGCGACGGACCGCGACTGAGCCCGCGCCGCGTTCTCCCGGCCGGCCCGGCGGATTCCGCCTCCTCGGCCGGCCTCGCACGCACGCCCGCCACTCACATCACCAAGGAAATTCTGCAAAAATAGTTTTGCCTTTCTGTCGTGGCGCCCTACCCTCCCGCCATGACCGAGGAACAGGACCACCCACACCAGGACCGCGTGCTCGATCCCGAACGGGACGCCGCGGCGCTGAAGGCGCTCACCCATCCCCTGCGCGTCCGCCTGCTCGGGTTGTTGCGGGAGGACGGCCCGGCGACCGCGACCGAGCTCGCCGCCCGCACCGACGAATCCTCCGCCTCCACCAGCTACCACCTGCGGGTGCTGGCCAAGTACGCGTTCGTCGCCGAGGCCGAGCACCGGGACGGACGGGAGCGCCGCTGGCGCGCGGTGGACTCCCTCACTTCCTGGGACAACGCCGCCATGCACGCCTCCCCCGGCGGCCGGGCCTCCATCGGCGCCCTCCGGAGGGTCCAGCTCGACCATCTGGAACTCTCCCTGCGCCGCCACGAGGAGGGTCTCGCCTCCGGACGGCTGGGACCGCAGTGGGTGGAGCCGTCCGGCATCAGCGACCTGCTCCTCCGGCTGACCCCGGAGTCACTCGCCGAACTGCAGGAGACCGTTCACCGGAAGGCCGACGAGCTGGCGGCCCGGGACGAACGCGATCCGCGCGCCGAGAAGGTCGTGTTCCTGTGGGCCGGACTGCCGTTGGCACCGGACGGCACCCTCGGCGCCGAAGCGCCCGACACCGACACCGACACCGGCGAGCGGGGCGACGACCGCGACGGCCGCCGCTCGGACGGTGCGCGATGACCTCGACCCCGGACCCCGGGACCGCGCGGCGTCGCTTCGCCACCGTCACCTTCTTGTTCTGGCTCCCCGTCGGCCTCTACCTGCCCGCACAGGTCCTGCTGTTGGGCGAGCGCGGCATGAGCCTGGCCACCGTCGCCGGACTCTTCGCCGTGCACTCCCTGACCGTCACCGTGCTGGAACTCCCCACCGGCGGCCTGTCCGACGTCGTCGGCCGCCGCGCCGTGCTGGTCGCCGCGGGAGTGCTCAACACGGCGGCTCTGGTCCTGCTGGCGCTGGGCACCGCCGTGTGGGTCCTCGCCCTGGCCATGGTCATGATGGGCACGGGCCGTGCGCTGTCCAGCGGTCCCGCCGAGGCCTGGTACGTCGACACCGTGCAGGCTCACTCCGGGCCCGACGCGGAGTTGCGCACCGGACTGGCACGAGGTGGTACCGCGTCCGCCGCGGCCCTGGCCGTGGGCACCCTGTGCGGCGGCGGACTGCCCTGGCTGCTGGGGCTCGGGCCGGACGTGGGTGCCCGACTGAGTGGCGCCACCTCCGGACTGGTGCCGCCGCTGTCGGTGCCGGCGCTGTTGGGCGCGGCCGTCGGGGTGGTCTTCACGGTGTACGTCCTGACCGCCCTGCCGGAGCCGCCCCGTCCTCCGGCCGGTGTGCGGGGGATGCTGCGGGACGTACCGGACACCGTGCTGGGGGGCTTGCGGCTGGGGGTGGGGAGTTCCCTGGTCCGCCGGGTGCTGTTGAGCGCCGCCGCGGCGGGAACCGCCCTGGCCGCCATCGAACTGCTGGCACCGGGGCGCTCCGCCGATCTGACGGGCGCGCCCGAGTCGGGTGCGTTGCTCTTCGCCGCGCTCGCCTGCGCCGGATTCGTCTGTACCGCCCTGGGCAGCCACTGCGCCCCGCTGGTCGCCCGGCTGGCCGGCGGCGGCGAGCGGGGTGTCATGGTCGGCCTCGGCCTCGGTGCGACGGGCATGGTGCTGCTCGGGGCGACCGTGGTGTGGTCCGGTCCGGTCGCACTGTCCCTGGCGGCCACCGGCTACGCCCTGGTCTACCTCGGCCTCGGCACCGCAGGTCCCAACGAGAACGAGTTGCTGCACCATCGGGTCGACAGCGCGGGCCGCGCCACCGCGTTGTCCGTGCAGTCCCTGGCCCTACAACTGGCCGGCGCCCTCGCCGGTCTGGTGGCCGGTGCCCTGCCGCCCGGTCCGCTGCCCTGGTTGGCCGGCGGTACGGTCCTGCTGGCGGTCGCCCTGCTGTGGGCGCATGCCGCGGTGGTCGGGGCTCCGCCCCGCCGTCCGGGAACGCCCTCCTCGGAGGCACTCGACGGGGCCGGATCCGCACCGGCCCCGGTGATCGGCCCCTGACACGGTGGCGTTCCTCCCGGGATCCGCCCCGCGAACGCCGCGCCGGGGCCTGTTTCAGTCCGTGCCGTGGGGCAGGTACTCCTCCACGTCCTCCCCCTCCGCCTCCAGGGCTTCTCGAACCACCCGCAGGGCGAGCCCCTCGGAGTACCCCTTACGGGCGAGCATTCCGGCGAGCCTGCGCAGTCGCCTGTCACGGTCGAGCCCTCTGGTGGTTCGCAGCTTCCTCTCCACCAAGGCGCGGGCCGTCCGCTCCTCCTGCTCCGGGTCGAGGCGCTCCATGGCGTCGTCGATCAGCTCGGAGTCCACGCCCTTGTTCCGCAACTCCCGGGCGAGGGCCCGGCGGGCGAGGCCCCGACCGTGGTGACGGGACTCCACCCAGGCGTCGGCGAACGCCGCGTCGTCGATCAGTCCGACGTCCTCGAACCGGGACAGCACCGCCTCGGCGACGTCATCGGGGATGTCCCTCTTGCGCAGTGCGGTGGCGAGCTGCCCCCGGGTGCGGGGCGTTCCGGTGAGCAGGCGCAGGCAGATCGCCCGCGCCCGCTCCTCCGGATCGGACGGCCCCTCCTGCTGTCGTCCCGCCATGGGCTCAGCTCTTGGCAGCGGCGCTCTTGGCGGCCTTGGCCTTGGTCACCGGCGCGGGCACCGTCTTCGCCGCCGCGACCGTGATCGCGTCGGCGCCGGCGGCGTCCGTGCCCGGCTCCTCCTCGGGCGCCTCGGTCTTCGGACCGATGCCCAGCTTCTCCTTGATCTTCTTCTCGATCTCGTTGGCGAGGTCGGGATTGTCGCGCAGGAAGGTGCGGGCGTTCTCCTTGCCCTGACCCAGCTGATCGCCCTCGTAGGTGTACCAGGCACCGGACTTGCGGATGAAACCGTGCTCCACGCCCATGTCGATCAGCCCGCCCTCCCGGCTGATGCCGATCCCGTAGAGGATGTCGAACTCGGCCTGCTTGAAGGGCGGCGCGACCTTGTTCTTGACGACCTTGACACGGGTGCGGTTGCCGACCGCCTCGGTGCCGTCCTTGAGGGTCTCGATCCGGCGGATGTCCAGCCGCACCGAGGCGTAGAACTTCAGCGCCCGCCCACCGGTGGTGGTCTCCGGCGAGCCGAACATCACCCCGACCTTCTCGCGGAGCTGGTTGATGAAGATCGCGGTGGTCTTGGAGTGGCTGAGCGCGCCGGTGATCTTCCGCAGCGCCTGGCTCATCAGTCGGGCCTGCAGGCCGACGTGGGAGTCGCCCATCTCGCCCTCGATCTCCGCGCGCGGCACCAGGGCCGCCACGGAGTCGATCACGATCAGGTCCAGCGCGCCGGAGCGGATGAGCATGTCGGTGATCTCCAGCGCCTGCTCGCCGTTGTCCGGCTGGGACAGGATCAGGGAGTCCACGTCCACGCCCAGCCGCTTGGCGTACTCCGGGTCCAGCGCGTGCTCGGCGTCCACGAAGGCCACCGTGCCGCCCATCCGCTGGGCGTTGGCCACCGCGTGCAGGGTCAGGGTCGTCTTGCCGGAGGACTCCGGGCCGTAGACCTCGACGACCCGGCCGCGCGGCAGGCCGCCCACGCCCAGGGCCACGTCGAGGGCGGTCGACCCGGTGGGGATGACCTCGACGGGCTCGTTCGGCCGCTCGCCCAGGCGCATCACGGCGCCCTTGCCGAACTGCCTCTCGATCTGTGCGAGCGCGGCGTCGAGCGCCTTCTCGCGGTCGGTTCCTGCCATGGGTGCCACCCGGTTTGCTTGAGTCGATCGCTTCACATCAAAAGACGCTAGCGCCTGCCACTGACAATCGGGCCGGGCTCCGCCCCCGGGCGGTCCGGCTCCACCATAAGAATGCCTGTTCGATTTCCGTGTCAAGTTGTCACACAGCTCTGTGGAAAACGCGAGAACCGCAGGTCAGAGCGGTTTTTGAAGAAGCGTTCCAACCAGCGGTCCCCCGTTCACCTCAGCTCGGCGGGGACCTCGACGGCCGTACAGACCGCGCGCCACACGTCCTTCGCCTCCCACCCCGCCTCCAGGGCCTCGTGCACCGTTCGGCCACCCAGCTCGGACATCACGTGATCACGCGCGAAGGAGTCGGCGTACGCCTCACCGAAGTGAGCCGCCATTCGCTCCCAGAAGACCGTCAACCGCATGCCCCCAGTATCCGGCAGTCCCGCGGTTCCCGGACGTCCGACGGCCGTGGGCGTGACCTTGCCGTCCCGCCCCCGCTACCCCAGCGCCCGCGCCCCGGCCGTGACCAGGACCGCGACGGCCACCACCACCAGGAAGGGGGCGCGCAGCACCAGGGCGATCGCCGCCGCCCCGAGCCCCGCGGCACGGGCGTCGAGCACCAGAGCGCCGTCCTCGCCCCCGAAGGTCTGTTGCGCGGTCAACGCGGCCAACAGGGCCACGGGCAACAGGGCCGCCATCCGTCGCACCAGCGGACGCTCCAGCGCACCGGCCGGTACCGACAGCCCCAGGAGCTTGACGAGGTAGCAACCGACGACCGTCGCCCCAATGGCGATCCACACGCTCACCGCTCCCCCTTCCCCCGCGGTTCCCTCCCGCGCGGCTCCCTCCGGCTCAGCCTCCGCACCGCCAGGACCAGGGGCGCGGCCGATGCCGCCGCCAGTACCGGGACCCCCGCCGGCAGCACCGGCAGCAGTCCCAGGCCCAACAGCACCGCGAGCCCCGCCGTGGCACGCTCCACCGCCGTCCGCAACATGGGGGCGAGCAGGGCCAGGAAGACGGCCGGACCCGCCGCGTCCAGGCCCCAGGCGCCGGTGTCGCCCAGTGCCTCGGCACCCAGCGCCCCGAGCAGTGTGGTGAGGTTCCACAGCAGGTAGAGGGTCACACCGGTGACGGTGAACCCGATCCGCGCCGTGCGCCTGTCGCGCTGGGCGAGCGCGACGGCGGCGGTCTCGTCGATGACCCACTGGGCCGCCAGGGGCCGCACCGCGCGCGACAGGCCCAGCAGCCCGGACAGTCGCAACCCGTAGAAGGCGTTGCGGATACCGAGGAAGAAGGCCCCGGCGGCCGCGGTCAGCGGGGTGCCGCCCGCGGCGAGAGCACCGACCAGGGCGAACTGGGAGGCACCGGTGAAGACCAACAGGCTGAGCGCACAGGTCTGCGCGAGGGTGAGGCCGGCGCCCGCCGAGGTCACTCCGAAGGCGAAGCCGGAGAGACCGACGGCGACACCGACCCCCAGCGCGTCCCGGACGACGGCCCGGTCGTCGGCCCGGTCGTCGGCCCGGTCGTCGGGGACACCACCGCCCGGCCCCGTCGGTCCGGTCGTCGGTGGGGCCGTCGGCGGACCATCCGCCTCGGCCCCGATGCTCTGGGTTCGGATCCGTTCTGACACGGAACGACGCTAAGCGCGGACCGCCCCTCCGTTCTTGTACGTTCTTGCGCGTTCCCGCTGGTAGGCGCCAGGGGGCACGCCCACGACGCGGCGGAAGTGCCGCCCCAGGTGCGGCTGGTCGGCGAACCCCACGGCGACCGCCACCTCGGCGGGCGGCACCCCCTCCTCCAGCAGCGAACGGGCGCGGTGGACGCGGGCGCTGGTGAGCCAGGCGTGCGGCGGCATGCCGTACCGCTCGCGGAAGGCGCGCAGCAGTGAGAACGGGCCGGTCCCCAGCTCGGTGGCGAGCTCCTCCAAAGTGGGCGGGTCCGTCATGCGCTCCAGCAGGAGCTCGCGGGCGCGCGCCGCGTTGCGCGCGCCCGCCGTACGGACCGTGCGCGTGGGAAGCGGCCCCCCGTACAGGCGCAGCAGCCGGGTGACGGCGACCCTCAACAGGGTGTCGGCGGTCAGGGCGTCGCCCTGCTCGGCGGCCCGGTGCACCTCGGTGACCAGCCGCGTGGCCTCCGGATCGGACACGAGGGACTCGGCGAAGCCCACGGTGCCCCGCAGGGAGGTGGTCTCGGCCGCGATGGCGGCGACCGTGCGGACCGACGGGTAGAGCGTGGCGTAGGCCCAGCCCTCCGCCGCCCCGGCGCGCGCGGTGTGCGCCACCTCCGGGTTGATCATGACGACCGACCCCGCGCCCGCCCTCAGGACTCCCTGCGGCAGTCCGACCTCCTCCACTCCTCCGGTGACGGCCGCGATCACATAGCCGTCGTGGGCGTGCGGGGAGAAGGCGTGCCGGACGTACCGGGCACGCAGCAGGTCGGTGTCCGGCAGCCGGTCGTACCGCCAGTGCCGTGCCCACTCCCGCGTGCCCATACCGCCCATTGTGCGCGGTCCCGGGACGGCCGGCGGCCGGCCCGGACGACGCTGTCGGTGCGGGGGTGCACGATGGTCCCATGGATCGGCCATCGGCTCTCGACGCCTTCTCCCCCGCGACCCGCTCGTGGTTCACGGGGGCCTTCCACGCACCCACGGCGGCCCAGGAGGGCGCCTGGCGGGCGATCGCGGAGGAGCGCGACGTACTGGTCGTGGCGCCGACCGGCTCCGGCAAGACGCTCGCCGCCTTCCTCGCCTCCCTGGACGCGCTGGCCGCCACGCCCCCGCCCGCCGACCCGTCCCGACGCTGCCGTGTGCTGTACGTCTCACCGCTGAAGGCGTTGGCGGTGGACGTCGAGCGCAACCTGCGCAGCCCGCTGACCGGTATCCGGCAGGAGTCGGCGCGGCTGGGCCTGCCCGAACCGGAGATCCGGGTCGGTGTCCGTTCCGGGGACACCCCGCCCGCCGAGCGCCGCGCGCTGTCCCGGCGGCCGCCGGACATCCTGATCACCACGCCCGAGTCCCTGTTCCTGATGCTCACCTCCGCCGCCCGCGACGCCCTGCGCGGCGTCGAGACGGTGATCCTGGACGAGGTGCACGCCGTCGCGGGGACGAAGCGCGGTGCCCACCTCGCCCTCTCCCTGGAACGGCTGGACGAACTGCTGGACCGTCCCGCCCGCCGTATCGGCCTGTCGGCGACGGTGCGCCCGGTGGACGAGGTGGCGCGCTTCCTCTCGCCGCGCCGCGGGGCGCGGATCGTGCAGCCGCCCTCGGGCAAGGAGTTCGACCTGTCGGTCGTGGTGCCCGTTCCCGACCTGGGCGAGCTGGGCGGCTCGCCGGTGCGGGACGCGGGCGGCGAGGGGCCCGGCGGGCAGGGCGACCGTCCGTCGATCTGGCCGTCGGTCGAGGAGCGGATCGCCGACCTGGTCCAGGCCCACCGCTCCACGATCGTCTTCGCCAACTCCCGGCGGTTGGCCGAACGGCTGTGCAACCGACTCAACGAGATCGCCCACGAGCGCGCCACCGGCGAGCCCGTCCCCGAGCACCACGCGCCCGCCGACCTGATGGGAGGGTCGGGCTCCGCCGGGGGCGCGCCGCCGGTGCTGGCCCGCGCCCACCACGGATCGGTCTCCAAGGAGCAGCGGACGCAGGTCGAGGAGGAGCTCAAGGCGGGGCGCCTGCCGGCCGTCGTGGCCACCTCCAGTCTGGAGTTGGGCATCGACATGGGGGCGGTGGACCTGGTGGTCCAGGTGGAGTCGCCGCCCTCGGTGGCCTCCGGCCTCCAGCGGGTGGGCCGCGCGGGCCACCGGGTGGGCGCGGTCTCGGCCGGGGTGGTCTTCCCCAAGTACCGTGGTGACCTGGTGCAGGCCGCGGTGGTCACCGAGCGGATGCGCGAGGGCGCCATCGAGGCGCTGAAGGTGCCGTCCAACCCCCTGGACGTGCTGGCCCAGCAGCTCGTCGCCATGGCGGCCATGGACACCTGGGACGTCGACGAGCTGCTGACGGTGGTGCGGCGCGCAGCGCCCTTCGCGTCACTGCCGGAGTCGGCGTACACCGCCGTGCTGGACATGCTCGCCGGCCGCTACCCGTCCGACGCCTTCGCCGAGCTGCGCCCGCGCCTGGTGTGGGATCGCGTCGCCCACACCGTCACCGGACGCCCCGGGGCCCAACGCCTGGCGGTCACCTCCGGCGGGACGATCCCCGACCGCGGTCTGTTCGGTGTCTTCCTCGCCGGCGCCGATCCGAAGAAGGGCGGTGGCCGCGTCGGCGAACTGGACGAGGAGATGGTCTACGAGTCGCGGGTGGGCGACGTGTTCACCCTCGGCACGACGAGTTGGCGCATCGAGGACATCACACGCGATCGGGTGCTGGTCACCCCCGCCCCCGGGGTGCCCGGGCGGTTGCCGTTCTGGAAGGGCGACCAGCTCGGCAGGCCGCTGGAGTTGGGCCGCGCGCTGGGCGCGTTCCTGCGCGAGGTCGGGGGCCTCCCGACAGAGGCGGCCCGGCGACGGCTGACCTCGGCCGGGCTGGACGAGTGGGCCGTCGACAACGTCCTGGCCTACCTGGAGGAGCAACGGCGGGCCTGCGGGCACGTTCCCGACGACCGCACGATCGTCGTGGAACGCTTCCGCGACGAGCTGGGCGACTGGCGGATCGTGCTCCACTCCCCCTTCGGCGCCCAGGTGCACGCGCCCTGGGCGCTGGCCCTGCGCGCGCGACTGACCGAGCGGTTCGGCATGGACGCCCAGGTGATGCACGCCGACGACGGCATCGTGCTGCGCCTGCCCGACGCCGACCTGCTGGGCTTCGACCCCGACGCGGACCTCGGTGCGGGCCCGGAGCTCGCGGCCACGGGCCGCGACCCGGAGGAACCTCCGGTCGGCGCCGCCGACGTCCTGTTCGACAGGGACGAGGTGGAGCGGATCGTCACCGACCAGGTCGGCGGCTCGGCCCTGTTCGCCTCGCGGTTCCGCGAGTGCGCCGCCCGGGCCCTGCTGCTCCCCCGCCGCGATCCGGGCAGGCGCACCCCCCTGTGGCAGCAGCGGCAGCGCGCCGCCCAACTGCTGGAGGTGGCCGGCGACTTCGGCTCGTTCCCCATCGTCCTGGAGGCGGTGCGCGAGTGCCTGCAGGACGTCTTCGACGTACCCGGCCTCACCGAGCTGATGGGCGACGTCGAGGCACGGCGGGTGCGTCTGGTGGAGGTCACCACGCCCGAGCCGTCGCCGTTCGCCCGTTCCCTGCTCTTCGGTTACGTCGCCCAGTACCTGTACGAGGGCGACTCGCCGCTCGCCGAGCGCCGGGCCGCCGCGCTGTCGCTGGACTCCCGGCTGCTGGCCGAGTTGTTGGGGCGGGCCGAGCTGCGCGAGCTGCTCGATCCGGAGGTGTTGGCCGAGCTGGAGCGCGAGTTGCAGTGGCTCCCGGGCGAGGGCGCCGACGAGGCCGGCGGCGAAGGCGTCTCCCGGATCAAGGACGTCGAGGGCGTCGCCGACGCGCTGCGCGTGCTGGGTCCGCTCACCGACGACGAACTGGTCGAACGGGGCGCCGAGCCCGGGTGGGCGGTGGAGTTGGAGCGGGCCCGCCGCGCCATCCGGGTCCGTGTCGCGGGCCGGGAGCACTGGGCGGCGATCGAGGACGCCGGGCGGTTGCGCGACGCGCTCGGCGCGGCGCTGCCCGTCGGCGTGCCCGAGGCGTTCACCGAGCCCGTCCCCGACCCGCTGGGCGACCTGCTGGCCCGTTACGCCCGCACCCACGGCCCGTTCACCACGGCCCGGGCCGCCACACGCTTCGGGCTGGGCACGGCGGTGGCCGACGGCGCGCTGCACCGGCTGGCGTCCTCCGGACGCGTGGCCCAGGGCGAGTTCCATCCCTCGGGCGTGGAGCAGGAGTGGTGCGACACGGGCGTGCTGCGGCGACTGCGCCGCCGCTCCCTGGCAGCGCTCCGCGAGGAGCTGGAGCCGGTGCCGTCGACGGCGCTGGCCGCGTTCCTCCCCCAGTGGCAGCACCTGGACGCCGGTGGTCTGCGCGGGATCGACGGGCTGGTGCGCGCCGTCGAGCAACTCCAGGGCGCTCCGGTACCCGCCTCCGCGCTGGAGAGGCTGATCCTGCCCTCCCGGATCGCCGACTACCGCCCGGCGATGCTGGACGAGCTGACCGCCGCCGGCGAGGTGCTGTGGGCGGGTGCGGGCGCGTTGCCGGGCAAGGACGGCTGGGTCCGTCTCCTCCTCGCGGACGCCGCGCCCCTGTTGCTGCCCGAGGCCCATCCGTTGGAACTCTCCCCGCTGCACCGGGCCGTCCTGGAGGCCCTCTCGGGCGGTTACGGTCTGTTCTTCCGGCAGATCGCCGAGCGGGTCCGCGCCGCCGGACACGAGGCGTCCGACACCGAGCTGGCCGACGTCCTCTGGGAGCTGGCCTGGTCCGGGCACCTCACGGGCGACACCCTCGCGCCGCTGCGCGCCCTGCTGGGCTCGGGCCGTACGGCGGGCGCCACCGCGCACCGGGCCCGCCGCAGCGTTCCGCGCGGCCGGTACGGGGCGGCCGTGGCCCTGCCCGGTGCCCGTCCCGCCTCGGCCCGCGCCACCGCCTCGCGGACGGGCCCGCCCACCGTGGCGGGCCGCTGGTCGCTGTTGCCCGAACGGGAGACGGATCCCACCCTCCGTGCCCACGCCCTGGCCCGCACCCTCCTGGACCGGCACGGCGTGGTCACCCGGGGCGCGGTGGCCGCGGAGGGGGTCGAGGGCGGGTTCTCGGCCGCGTACCGCGTGCTGTCGGTCTTCGAGGAGAGCGGCCAGGCACGACGGGGGTACGTGGTGGAAGGGCTGGGCGCCGCGCAGTTCGCCGTGGACGGCGCGGTGGACCGGCTGCGGGCGATCGCCGGCGCACGGGAGAAGCCGGAGGGCGCCCGCCCCCGCGCGGCCGTGCTCGCCGCCGCGGACCCGGCCAACGCCTACGGTGCGGCTCTCCCCTGGCCCGAGCCGCCCCGCCCCGTGGACGGAGGCTCGGAAGCGGGCTCGGGCGGGGGGCGTGCGGTCGCCCACAAGCCGGGCCGGAAGGCGGGTTCCCTGGTCGTCCTGGTCGACGGAGAGCTGGTCCTCTACCTCGAACGCGGCGGCAGGACGCTCCTGGCCTGGCGCACCGAGGGACCGGTCCTGGAAGCCGCCGCCCTGAGCCTGGCGGATGCCGCCCGCCGGGGGACGCTGGGCACCGTCACGGTGGAGCGGGCCAACGGCTCCCCGGTGCTGACCTCGCCGTTCGGTGGCGTGCTGGAGGCCGCGGGCTTCCATCCCACCCCGCGGGGGCTGCGGCTGCGCGCCTGACGGTCGAGCGGGCCCGTCCACCGGACCCGGGCCGAGTGGAGACGATGGCCGCAGGAGGGCCGAAAGGGGGAAGGAGGACAGGGAGGCTGCCGGGAACGGAGACCGGGAACGGAAGGAGGGGACGGGGTGCCCGAGGGAGACACGGTCTGGCGCACCGCCCGGCGACTGCGCGACGCGCTGTCGTCGGGCCCGCTGGTCCGCTGCGACCTGCGCGTGCCCAAGCTCGCCACCGTGGACCTCACCGGTCGGAGGGTGGTGGAGACCACCGCGCGCGGCAAGCACCTCCTCACCCGCGTCGAGGGCGGCCTGACGCTCCACTCCCACCTGCGGATGGACGGCGCCTGGCGCGTCCACGCTCCGGGCGAGCGCTGGAGCGGCGGGCCCGGCCACCAGATCCGCGCCGTCCTCGCCACCTCCGAGTGCTCCGCCGTCGGGTACCGCCTCCCCGTACTGGAGTTGTTGCGCACCGAGGAGGAGGAGCGGGTCGTCGGCCATCTCGGCCCGGACCTGCTCGGCCCCGACTGGGACGTCGCCCGGGCCCTGGAGCGGTTGCTCTCCGATCCCGGCCGCCCCCTCGCCGAGGCCCTGCTCGACCAGCGCAACCTCGCCGGAATCGGCAACGTCTACGCGGCGGAGCTGTGTTTCCTGGCCAGGGCCACCCCCTGGCTCCCGGTCGGCGATCTCGCCGCACCCGAACGGCTCCTGGCCCTGGCCAGGAGGCTGCTGGAGGTCAACAAGGAGCGGAGCGCGCGCATCACCACCGGTGACGTCCGCCGGGGCCGCGGTCTGTGGGTGTACGGCCGGGCGGGCAGGCCGTGCCTGCGCTGTGGCGCCACCGTCCGCACCCGGGTCTCCGGCCCGTCCTCGAAAGAACGCGTGGCGTACTGGTGCCCCGGCTGTCAGCGGGGTCCCTCGCCCTCCTGACGGCCGGCGGAGAGCGCGCGGTCACGAGGGGCGGCCGTACCGGTACGGGCCCGGTCCGGTCGCGTGTTCCCACGCTCCGGGCCGGGCCCGTACCGACCGGTGTGACGTGTGTCTCGGTTCGTCCCGATCGGCTCGGCCGATCAGGCGGCCACGACGTCCACGGCCTCCGTCGGCGCCTTGATCGTCACTCGCTCCTCCGGGCGGCCCGTGACGGAGGTCACGTTCACCGTGTTGAGGACCGGGCGACGCATCGGCGCGGGCACCGTCTCGCCGGCCGCGGACTGCGCCAGTTCGGCGAGCGCCAGCTCGTCGCTGACCTCTCGCATCAGTTCGGACATCCGCACGTCGAGCGCCTCACAGATCGAGGCGAGCAGTTCGGAGGAAGCCTCCTTCTGCCCCCGCTCCACCTCGGAGAGGTAACCGAGCGACACTCGGGCGGACGAGGAGACTTCGCGCAGGGTACGGCCCTGGCGCTGGCGCTGCCGACGCAGCACGTCACCCAGCAGGCGACGGAGCAGAATCATCGGTGGCTCCCTCCTAGGACCGCTGACCCGGATCCTTCATGCCCCACCGTACCGCCTACAGCCGCGGCCGTGCGGGGAGCGATGCTGTGTTCACTCAGGGCTGCAAACATCCATTCCCCCCACCGTGTTCCGTATCCTTTGCCGGCGCATTTTCCACGAGTTCGTTCAGGAGCAACCGGACGACGGCCCTGACGGTCCCGTCGCGGATCTCCGCCCGATCGCCGTCCAAGTGCAGTTCGAGGGCCAGGGCGCGGCCCTCTCCGTCCCCCGCCCGGCCGCCCGGCTCGCCCGGTCCGGCGACCGCCACGTAGACGAGTCCGACCGGCCGACCATCCTGCGGTTCGGGGCCGGCCACCCCGGTGGTCGCCAGTCCCCAGTCCGCCCCGATCACCCGTCGCACGCCCAGGGCCATCCGGCGGGCCACCTCGGCGTCGACCGCGCCGCGCTCCGCGAGCAGTCCCCCGTCCACGCCGAGGACATCGCGTTTGACCTCGGTGGCGTAGGCGGTGACCGAGCCCCGGACGGTCGTCGAGGCCCCGGGGGCGGCCGTCAACTCGGCCGCGACCAGCCCGCCCGTCAGCGACTCGGCGGCGGCCACGCTCTGACCGCGGTCGGCCAGCAGCTCCAGCGCCCGGGCGGTGAGTTCCCTGGTGCCGTCGGTCTCGCCCTCGGCGTCCCCGTCCGGCCCGGCCTCCCGCTCCGCCACGACCGTCTCATCGCTCATGGGCACGCTCCCCCGATCGTCCCGCCTTCCTGAGGACCAGGGCCTGCCGCACGTAGTCCAGGCCGGTGCCGACCGTCAGCACCACGGCGACGGCCATCACCCACCAGCGCAGCGTGGCGAGCGGTCCGGTCAGGGCCAGGATGTACATTCCGACGGCGACCCCCTGGGCGAGGGTCTTCAGCTTCCCGCCACGGCTGGCGGGGATGACTCCGTGTCGGATCACCCAGAAGCGCATCACGGTGATGCCGATCTCCCGGAAGAGGATCACTCCCGTCACCCACCAGGGCAGGTCGGAGAGCGCCGAGAGGCAGATCAGTGCCGCTCCCATGATCGCCTTGTCCGCGATCGGGTCGGCGATCTTGCCGAAGTCCGTGACCAGGTCGTACCGCCGCGCCAGTTCGCCGTCGAACAGATCGGTGATCATGGCGATGGAGAACGCCGCCCACGCGAGGGCGCGCCAGGCCGGATCGTGCCCGCCGCCCGCCACCATCAGGAACACGAACCCCGGCACCAGGAGCAGCCGCACCATGGTGAGGATGTTCGCGATGTTCCACAGACTCACCGGCCGCGCGGCGGTGGTCTTCGATTTCGCCATCGGTCCGCCGCTCGCCGCCGAGGCCGGGATATCCGTCATGTCCCTGCCTCCTCGCTACTGTCGGAGCACCCCCAGACGGCGTCTGGGGGCGGCTCGGCCATGAGGTCCACACCCTCGGTCGCCACCACCTTCGCCTCGACCACCTGTCCCACGGAGAACCGCGAGGAGCCGGACGGGACGGTGAGGAAGGTCAGTCCGTCGGTCTCGGGAGCCTGGTGCGCTCCGCGTCCGACCGGACCCTCCTCCTCGTCCACCGACTCGACCAGGACCCGCACCGTCTCGCCGACGCGCTCCTCCGCGCGCTGCGCGGTCAGCTCCTCGGCGAGGCGCGAGATGCGGGCCAGTCGTTCCGCCACCACCTCGGGGTCGGTCTTGTGCTCGTAGGTCGCCGCTTCGGTACCTTCCTCGTCCGAGTACCCGAAGACGCCGATCGCATCCAGCCTGGCACCGATCAGAAAGCGTTCCAGTTCGTCGACGTCCGCCTCGCTCTCACCGGGGAAGCCGACGATGAAGTTCGAGCGGACCCCGGCCTGTGGCGCCCTGGTGCGGATCGTCTCCAGCAGTTCCAGGAAGCGGTCGGTGTCGCCGAAGCGCCGCATGGCGCGCAACACGCCCGGGGCCGAGTGCTGGAAGGAGAGGTCGAAGTAGGGGGCGACCTTCTCGGTTCCGGTCAGCACGTCGATCAGGCCGGGGCGCATCTCGGCGGGCTGGAGGTAGCTCACCCGGACCCGCTCGATGCCGTCCACGGCGGCCAGCTCGGGCAGCAGCGTCTCCAGCAGCCGGATGTCGCCGAGGTCCTTGCCGTAGGAGGTGTTGTTCTCGGAGACCAGCATGATCTCCTTCACCCCCTGTTCGGCCAGCCAGCGGGTCTCGGCCAGTACGTCGGAGGGGCGGCGGGAGACGAAGGCGCCGCGGAAGGAGGGGATGGCGCAGAAGGAGCAGCGACGGTCGCAACCGGAGGCCAGCTTCACCGAGGCGACCGGGCTGCTGCCCAGCCTGCGGCGGAGCGGAGCCCGCGGCCCGGAGGCCGGCGCGAGGCCGTCGGGCAGGTCGGCGGGCTCGGTCGCGGCCGCCTCCCCGTGACCGGGCAGGGCGACACCGGCTCCCTGGCGCTCGGCCGGGCTGATCGGCAGGAGTTTGCGCCGGTCGCGCGGAACGTGCGGGACGTGGGTGCCGCCGGCCAGGATGGTTCGCAGCCGGTCGGAGATGTCGGTGTAGTCGTCGAAGCCGAGCACACCGTCGGCCTCGGGCAGCGCCTCGGCCAGTTCCTTGCCGTAGCGCTCGGCCATGCAGCCGACCGCGACCACGGCCTGGGTCCGGCCGTTGCCCCGCAGGGCCTCGGCCTTGAGGTCGTTCGCCTCCAGCAGGGCGTCGACGGAGTCCTTCTTCGCGGCCTCGACGAAGCCACAGGTGTTGACGACGGCGACGTCCGCGTCGGCGGCCTCCTGGACGAGCTCCCAGCCATCCGCCGCCAGACGGCCGGCGAGTTCCTCCGAGTCCACCTCGTTACGGGCGCAGCCAAGGGTGACGAGAGCGACGGTACGGCGTTCGGGCATGGGCTCAAGCCTACTTCGTCCCGACGGCCCCGCCCGCCGTCAGGGTTTCGTCACCCCGGCCGCTTCCCGGATCACCCCTGCTCGGGGTCGCCCTTGGTGTAGCTGAGGCGCTGCACTTGGCCCATCTCCCCGACCTCGTCGACCTCCTTGCCGTTGACGAAGAGGGTGACCGCCCCGGCATTGCCGAGGACCAGGTCGATCCGCTTGTCGTCGGTGAAGGTCCGGGAGTCGCCCTCCTTGAGCACGCCCTCCTCCAGCAGCCGCCCGTTGTGGGCCTCGGCCGAGAACCAGCTCTGACCGCCCTCGGCGACCAGTTTGACGGTGACCTTGTCGGCCGGGGCCGCGGCGATGGCGCTGTCGGAGACGGACGGATCGGGGTCGGGCTTGGGGTCGGCGGGGCGGACCGTCTCCGGCTCGTCGTCGGTCTCCGGCACGGAGGTGTCCTGCGCGACCGGGGGACCCGTCTGTTCGTCGCCCCCACTGAAGAGGGTGAACCCGACGAAGCCCACCACCGCCACGATGGCGGCGACCATGGCGGCGGTCCAGTTGGGTCGGCTCGGCTCGGGGCGGATGCGCTCCGCCTCGAAGAGGGTGGCCGCGGGGGTCGGCGCCGGACGCCCGCCGTACTCGGCGTCGTACCGCGCCACGAGTTCGTCCGGATCGAGGCCGACGGCCCCGGCGAGGGTGCGGACGTGGCCGCGGGCGTAGACGTCGCCTCCGCAGCGGGAGAAGTCGTCCTGTTCGATGGCGTGCACGATCGGGACGCGGATGCGGGTGGTGGTACTGACCTCGTCCACCGTCAGTCGCGCGTCGATACGGGCCTGCTGGATCGCCCGGCCCACGGAGGGTCGGTCTTCTGGAGGAGAGTTGCCGATGGACACGGGGGCGCCTTTCGAGCGTGTAGCCACCTGCTGGATGCTCAGTCTAGAGGGGGTACGGAAGGGTCGGGCAAGCGGGCGGAGGGGGTCTGTCCGCCATAGGGATGGCCCTGCCCCCCGTCGGCGAACGCATGACCGCGCTCTCCTCCCGTTTGACGTCTTGCCAGGGAAAACGGTTGCCCGACTCATTCCTACGAGTGAGTTTCCCCGCGAATCGTCGCGAGCACGTCGTCCAGCTCGTCCGGCTTGACCAGTACGTCCCGGGCCTTCGATCCCTCGCTGGGGCCGACCACTCCGCGCGACTCCATCAGGTCCATCAGCCTGCCCGCCTTGGCGAAACCCACGCGCAGCTTCCGCTGGAGCATCGAGGTGGAGCCGAACTGCGTGTTGACCACCAGCTCGGCCGCCTGGCACAGCAGGTCGAGGTCGTCCCCGATCTCCTCGTCGATCTCCTTCTTCTTGTTCTGCCCGACCAGGACGTCGTCACGGAAGACCGGCGCCATCTGCTTCTTGCAGTGCTCCACGATCACCGCGACCTCTTCCTCGGTCACGTAGGCGCCCTGCATACGGGTGGGTTTGCCCGCGCCCATCGGCAGGAAGAGGCCGTCGCCCTTGCCGATCAGCTTCTCGGCACCGCCCTGGTCGAGGATGACGCGGCTGTCGGAGAGCGAGGAGGTTGCGAAGGCCAGCCGCGAGGGCACGTTCGCCTTGATCAGACCGGTGACGACGTCGACGGAGGGCCGCTGGGTGGCCAACACCAGGTGGATGCCCGCGGCCCGGGCGAGCTGGGTGATCCGCACGATCGCGTCCTCCACGTCACGCGGCGCCACCATCATCAGGTCGGCCAGCTCGTCCACGATCACCAGCAGGTACGGGTAGGGGGCCGGCTCCCGCTCGCTGCCCTCGGGGGCCTTCACCCTCCCCGCGCGCACCGCCGCGTTGAAGTCGTCTATGTGGCGGAAGCCGTAGGTGGCCAGGTCGTCGTAGCGCAGGTCCATCTCGCGCACGACCCACTGCAGCGCCTCGGCGGCCTTCTTGGGATTGGTGATGATCGGGGTGATCAGGTGGGGGATGCCCTCGTAGGCGGTCAACTCGACCCGCTTGGGGTCCACCAGCACCATCCGGACGTCCTCGGGAGTGGCTCGGACCATCACCGAGGTGATCAGGCAGTTGATGCAGGAGGACTTGCCGGAGCCGGTCGCTCCCGCGACCAGGACGTGCGGCATCTTCGCCAGGTTGGCCGTGACGTAGCCGCCTTCGACGTCCTTGCCGAGCCCGACCAGCAGGGGGTGGTCGTCGCCGGCGGCCTCCGCCAACCGGAGGACGTCGCCGAGGTTGACCATCTCCCGGTCGGTGTTGGGGATTTCGATGCCGACCGCCGACTTGCCCGGGATCGGACTGATGATCCGCACGTCGGGGCTGGCGACGGCGTAGGCGATGTTCTTGGCCAGCGCGGTGATCTTCTCGACCTTGACCGCCGGGCCCAGCTCCACCTCGTAGCGGGTGACCGTCGGACCGCGGGTGAAGCCGGTGACGGCCGCGTCCACCTTGAACTCGGAGAAGACGGTGGTGAGCGAGGCGACGACCGCGTCGTTCGCGGCGCTGCGGGTGCGGCCGGGACCACCGCGCTCCAGCAGGTCCAAGGAGGGCAGCGCGTAGGTGACGTCGCCGGCGAGCCGGAGCTGCTCGGCCCGCGGCGGCAGGGAGTCGGCGGCCGGTTCGGCGGGGGCCTTGGTCAGGTCGGGCACGCCCTCCCGTCCGGTCCCGGGGCGCGCCGCGCCGCCGGAAGCGGTCGGGACGGCGGTGCGTTCGCGCCCGTTCCGGCGGCCCGCCGTCCGGCCCGTCCCCGTCTCCTCCCGTTCCCTGGTGTCCCGATCGGCCCTGACCGAGTTGGTCAGGTCGGCGACCAGCGGGGAGGGCTGCACACCGTGCAGCACGGCGCCCTCCAGCTCGGCGGCGGCCGCGGCGGCCACGTCCACGGCGCCCGGCGAGTCGCCGCCTGGCGCGGTCTTGGTCGAACGGCGTGTCCGGCGACGGCCGTCCAGCGCCTCCTTCTCGGCCCGGAAGGCGTCGTCGCCGTCCTTGCGCAGGTTCGTCCGCCGAGGGCGCCGGGGGGCCTCCTCGGCGTAGGGGGCGTCGTACTCGGCGTCGTGGTCGCCGGGGAACCCCGTGTCCTCCTCGGCCACCAGACCGAGCCGCACGCCCAGTTGACGCAGCCGCTGGGGAACGGCATTGACGGGAGTGGCGGTGACGACGAGCAGCCCGAAGACCGTCACCAACAGCAGCAGGGGGACGGCCAGGGCCTCGCTGACGCTGAGGACCAGCGGCTTGGAGACGGCCCAGCCGATCATGCCGCCCGCGTCCCGCACCGCCCCGTCGCCCTCACCACGCCCCGGGGTGCCACAGGCGACGTGCACCAGCCCGAGCAGACCGACGGCCAGCGCGGAGAGGCCGATGACGATGCGTCCGTTGGCCTCCGGCCTCTCCGGATGGCGCATCAGCCGCACCGCGACGGTGCCCAGCAGGATCGGCACCAGCAGGTCCAGGCGGCCGAAGGCACCGGTCACCAGCATGTCGACCAGATCGCCGACCGGGCCCTGGAGATCGGACCAGGTTCCGGCCGCCACCACCAGCGCGATGCCGAGCAGCAACAGGGCCTGCCCGTCCTTGCGGTGCGCCGGGTCCAGCCCTCTGGCGCCCTGGCCCACGCCGCGCAACAACGCGCCGACGGCGTGCGCGACACCGAGCCACACGGCTCGGACCAGGCGGAGGACACCGCTGGTGGGCGACGGCGCCGGCTTCGGCGGGGGCTTGGGCGCCGCCTTCCTCACGGCTTTCTTCGCCGGCGGCTTCCTGGGCGCGGCGGACCTCGACGCCGGAGTCCTTCTGGCGGGAGCCTTCTTCGCGGGCGCCTTCTTGGCGGCCCTGCCGGACGTACGTGAGGCCATGGTGCCGAGATTACCCGTGCGAGCCCCTGGAGACACGGACGCGCGTGTGACCGAGTGGGACGTGTGTACGGACACGCGGCCGGTCCTGTCACTCCGTCAGGGAATGTCGCGCCGGGGGACGCGCGACGGCCGGTGGCCTACCGGTCCGTCAGTTCTGCGAGGGCAGCGAGCCGGCCGGTCCGCCGTTGCCCGGTTCCAGGGCGTCGAGCGCCCGTCGCAGCCCGGAGAGCTTGCGCTCCAGATGGGCGGCGGTGGCGACCGCCGCGGCATCGGCGGAATCGTCCAGGTGTTTGGAGAGCGCCTCGGCCTGTTCCTCGACCGCCGCCAACCGCGCGGAGAGTTCGGCCAGCAGCCCGGCGGGTCCCTTGACGCCGTCCTCCGCGGCGTTCTGTCCCTCCAACTGGAGCCGGAGCAGGGCGGCCTGTTCCCGCAACTGAACGTTTTTCATGTACAGGTCGACGAAGACGGAGACCTTGGCCCGCAGAACCCACGGATCGAACGGCTTGGAGATGTAGTCGACGGCTCCGGCCGCGTACCCGCGGAAGGTGTGGTGCGGACCGTGGTTGATCGCGGTGAGGAAGATGATCGGGATGTCCCGGGTGCGCTCGCGCCGCTTGATGTGGGCCGCGGTCTCGAAGCCGTCCATGCCCGGCATCTGCACGTCCAACAGGATGACCGCGAAGTCGTCCGTGAGCAGCGCCTTGAGCGCCTCCTCCCCTGACGATGCCCGTACCAGCGTCTGGTCCAGCGCGGAGAGGATGGCCTCCAGCGCCAGCAGATTCTCCGGTCGGTCATCGACCAGGAGGATCTTGGCCTTCTGCACCATGGCCCGTCCTCCTCGCCCCGACAGCGTTCTGGTCGCCGCCACTGGCAACGACTCCTTCGCGCCGCCCGTCCTTGTGCCGGTCATGGTAGCCCCACCTCGCGGCCCACCACACCCTGTCACCGAGATGTCACTGTGCACGTACCTGAAACGCTGCGGAGGTCTCGAAGGTTCCCCGAAACCAGCACTTCCACACCTAATGCGCCGAGAATCGACAGCGCATCACGCGCACCGGAACCATCGCACATCACCTCTCCCGCATCCACTGCGCCATGACGGACAGCAGATGATCGGTGTCCACCGGCTTGGTGACGTAATCCGACGCCCCGGACTCGATGCTCTTCTCCCGGTCCCCCTTCATGGCCTTGGCGGTCAGCGCGATGATCGGCAGCCCGGCGAACTGTGGCATCCGCCGGATCGCCGCGGTCGTGGCGTACCCGTCCATCTCCGGCATCATGATGTCCATCAGGACGACCGCCACGTCGTCGTGCTGCTCCAGCACCTCGATGCCCTCGCGCCCGTTCTCGGCGTAGAGCACCTGAAGGCCGTTCTGCTCCAGCACGCTGGTGAGGGCGAAGACATTGCGGATGTCGTCGTCGACGATCAGCACCTTCTCGCCGCCGAAGACGTCCCCGGAACGGCTCTCCGCCGCCCCGCGGCCGCTCTCCGGCCACACCGGCGCCTTCTCCTCCACGGCGCCGCCCCGTTCCTCGACCGGCTGCCGCGGCGGCTGCTTCTTCGGCATCGGCGGCACCTGGCGCCGTCGGGAGGCGAGGGCCGCGGCGGCGCGCTCCGCGGCGGGCACGTCCAGCACACCGCCCGACTCCCGTTCCGTCGTTTCCTCCCCCGCGGGAGCGTCGGCGGTCTCGGCGTCGTGTTCCCTCTCGACCCTTTCGACGGCTCCCAGGGGCCCCGCGGGCTGCGGGTATCCCTGGGGTGGCAGGTCCGCCGGGTTCAGGGGCAGGTAGAGGGTGAAGGTGGAGCCCCGGCCCGGCTCGCTGACCGCGTGGATCTCGCCGCCCAGCAGTCGCGCGATCTCCCGGCTGATGGACAGCCCCAACCCGGTGCCGCCGTACTTGCGGCTGGTGGTGCCGTCCGCCTGCTTGAACGCCTCGAAGATCACGCGCATCTTGCTCTGCGCGATTCCGATGCCGGTGTCGGTCACCGAGAACGCGACCAGGTCGGCGTCGGCGTCGCGCAGCGAGCCGTGCTCCAGCATCTGCTCCCGGATCGACTCGGGCACGTCCGACTTGGCCGAGCGGATCACCAGCTCCACCGCACCGCTGTCGGTGAACTTCACCGCGTTCGACAGCAGGTTGCGCAGGACCTGCAGCAGCCGCTGCTCGTCGGTGTGGAGCGTCGGCGGGAGTTCCGGCGACACCCGCACCGAGAAGTCCAGCCCCTTCTCGGCGGTGAGCGGCCGGAAGGTCGCCTCCACATAGTCCACGAGCTGCACCAGCGCGATGCGGGTCGGGCTGACGTCCATCTTGCCCGCCTCGACCTTCGACAGGTCGAGGATGTCGTTGATCAACTGCAGCAGGTCCGAACCCGCGCCGTGGATCGTCTCGGCGAACTCCACCTGCTTGGGCGAGAGGTTCCCCTCGGCGTTGTCGGCCAGCAGCTTGGCCAGGATCAGCAGCGAGTTCAGCGGGGTCCGCAGCTCGTGCGACATGTTCGCCAGGAACTCGGACTTGTAGCGCATCGAGACGGCGAGCTGCTCGGCGCGCTCCTCCAGGACCTGCCGCGCGTCCTCGATCTCGGAGTTCTTGATCTCGATGTCGCGGTTGGTCTTGGCCAACAGCTCCGCCTTCTCCTCCAGCTCCTCGTTCGACGCCTGGAGCGCCTTCTGGCGGCTCTCCAGCTCGATCGAGCGCTCCTGGAGCTGCTCGGCCAACTCCTGCGACTGCTTGAGCAGCCGCTCGGTCTTGGTGTTGACGCTGATGGTGTTGACGCTCGTGGCGATCATCTCGGCGATCTGGCTGAGGAAGTCCTTCTGGATCTGGGTGAAGGGCTGGAAGGAGGCCAGCTCGATGACGCCGAGCACCCTGTCCTCGAAGAGCAGCGGCAGCACCACCACATTGGCCGGCGGGGCCTCGCCGAGGCCAGAGGCGATCTTCAGGTAACCGGGCGGGGCGTTCTCCACCAGGATCGTGCGCCTCTCCTCGGCCGCGGTGCCCACCAGGGACTCGCCCGGCCGGAAGGAGGTGGGCATGGTCCCCGGCGAGTAGCCGTAGTTGCCGATCATCCGCAGTTCGTACGAACCGTCCTCGCTGGCGCCCACCCCGACCTCGGTGCCGCCGCCGGTCGGCGCCGCCACGAAGAAGGCACCGTGCTGGGCGGAGACCACCGGAGTCAGCTCGCTCATGATCAACCGGCCGACGTCCTCCAGGTCGCGGCGGCCCTGCATCAGACCGGAGATGCGGGCGAGGTTGCCCTTGAGCCAGTCCTGCTCCTGGTTGGCGAGCGTGGTCTCGCGCAGGGTGGCGATCATGGTGTTGACGTTGTCCTGGAGGGCCAGGATCTCGCCCGCGGCGTCCACGTCGATCTTCACGTTGTGGTCACCGCGGGTCACCGCGGCGGCGACCGCCGCGATGGCGCGCACCTGACGGGTCAGATTGCCCGCCATCTCGTTCACCGACTCGGTGAGGTCCTTCCAGGTGCCGGAGACGCCGTCCACCCGGGCCTGACCGCCCAGCTGTCCCTCGGTGCCCACCTCGCGGGCGACCCGGGTGACCTGCTCGGCGAACGACGACAGCTGGTCGACCATCGTGTTGATGGTGGTCTTCAGCTCCAGGATCTCGCCCCGGGCGTCGATGTCGATCTTCTTGGTGAGGTCGCCCTTGGCGATGGCGGTGGTGACCATCGCGATGTTGCGGACCTGACCGGTGAGGTTGGACGCCATGGAGTTCACGGACTCCGTGAGGTCCTTCCAGGTACCCGAGACCCCGGGCACCCGCGCCTGGCCGCCCAGGATGCCCTCGGTGCCCACCTCGCGCGCCACCCGCGTCACCTCGTCGGCGAACGACGACAGGGTCGTCACCATGGTGTTGACGGTGTCGGCGAGCTGGGCCACCTCGCCACTCGCCTCGACGGTGACCTTCTTGGTGAGATCGCCGTTGGCGACCGCCGTCGCCACCTGGGAGATGTTGCGGACCTGACCCGTCAGGTTGGACGCCATCAGGTTGACGTTCTCGCTGAGGTCCTTCCAGATGCCGGTGACCCCCGGCACATGGGCCTGGCCGCCGAGGATGCCCTCGGTGCCCACCTCGCGGGCGACCCGGGTGACCTGCTCGGCGAACGACGACAGCTGGTCCACCATCGTGTTCACGGTCGTCACCAGGGCGAGGATCTCCCCCTTGGCGTCGACGGTGATCTTCTTGGAGAGGTCGCCCTTGGCGACCGCGGTGGTCACCTCGGCGATGTTGCGCACCTGGGAGGTCAGGTTGTTCGCCATGCCGTTGACGGACTGGGTGAGGTCCTTCCAGGTGCCGGAGACCCCCTCCACCTCGGCCTGGCCGCCCAGGATGCCCTCGGTGCCCACCTCGCGCGCCACCCGGGTGACCTGCTCGGCGAACGACGACAACTGGTCGACCATCGTGTTGAGGGTGTTCTTCAGCTCCAGGATCTCGCCCCGGGCGTCCACCTCGATCTTCTGCGACAGATCACCGCGCGCCACCGCCGTGGCGACCTGGGCGATGTTGCGCACCTGGGCGGTGAGGTTGCCCGCCATGCCGTTGACCGAGTCGGTCAGGTCCCGCCACACACCGGCCACTCCGGGCACCTGCGCCTGGCCACCGAGCCGACCCTCGGTGCCCACCTCGCGGGCGACCCGGGTGACCTGCTCGGCGAAGGCCGACAGCTGGTCGACCATGGTGTTGAGGGTGTTCTTCAGCTCCAGGATCTCGCCCCGGGCGTCCACCTCGATCTTCTGCGACAGATCACCGCGCGCCACCGCCGTCGTCACCTGCGCGATGCTGCGGACCTGGGCGGTGAGGTTGGACGCCATGGAGTTGACGGAGTCGGTCAGGTCCTTCCAGGTGCCGGAGACGCCGTCCACCCGGGCCTGGCCGCCCAGCCGGCCCTCGGTGCCCACGTCCCGGGCCACGCGGGTGACCTGCTCGGCGAAGGCGGAGAGCTGGTCCACCATCGTGTTGACGGTGTTCTTCAACTGGAGCATCTCGCCGGACACGTCCACGGTGACCTTCTGCGACAGATCACCGTTCGCCACCGCCGTCGTCACCTGCGCGATGTTGCGCACCTGTCCCGTGAGGTTACGGAAGGCGGTGTTCACCGAATCGGTGAGGTCCTTCCACGTCCCCGCCGCACCCGGCACCTGCGCCTGACCACCCAGCTCGCCCTCGACACCGACCTCCCGGGCGACCCGGGTGACCTCGGACCCGAAGGCGGAGAGCTGGTCGACCATGGTGTTGACGGTGTTCTTCAGCTCCAGCATCTCGCCGGACACGTCCACGGTGACCTTCTGCGACAGATCACCGTTCGCCACCGCCGTCGTCACCTGCGCGATGTCGCGCACCTGCGCCGTGAGGTTACGGAAGGCGGTGTTCACCGAATCGGTGAGGTCCTTCCACGTCCCCGCCGCACCCGGCACCTGCGCCTGACCACCCAGGACGCCCTCGGTGCCCACCTCGCTCGCCGCCCGCGTCACCTCGTCGGCGAACGTCCGCAGCGTCTCGGTCATCGTGTTGATGGTGTCGGCGAGCTGCGCGACCTCGCCGCGCGCGTTCACCGTGACCTTCTGCGACAGGTCGCCGTTGGCGACCGCCGTCGTCACCCGCGCGATCTCGCGCACCTGGGAGGTGAGGTTGCCCGCCATCGTGTTGACGGAGTCCGTGAGGTCCTTCCACACGCCTCCCGCGCCCGGGACCCGCGCCTGGCCGCCGAGCTGGCCCTCGGTGCCCACCTCGCGTGCGACGCGCGTCACCTCCGACTGGAAGGCGGAGAGCTGGTCCACCATCGTGTTGACGGTGTTCTTCAGCTCCAGCATCTCGCCGGCCACGTGCACGGTGACCTTGCGGGACAGGTCGCCCTTCGCGACCGCCGTCGTCACCAGGGCGATGTCGCGCACCTGGGCGGTGAGCCGGGACGCCATCGTGTTGACGGAGTCGGTCAGATCCTTCCAGGAACCGGACATGCCGCGCACCCGGGCCTGGCCGCCCAGCTTGCCCTCGGTGCCCACCTCGCTGGCCACCCGCGTGACCTCGTCGGTGAAGGTCGACAGCTGGTCCACCAGCCCGTTGACGGTGCGCCCGACCTTCAGGAACTCGCCCCGCAGCGCCTGCGTCGTCCCGTTCGCCCCCTGGACCCGCAGATCCATCCGCTGTTCCAGATCGCCCTCGGCGACCGCCGACAGCACCCGTCCCACCTCGGAGACGGGTCGCACCAGATCGTCCACCAGCGCGTTCGACGCGTCGATGGCCGAGGCCCAGGCCCCCTCGCAGGCCCCCGTCTCCAGCCGCTCGGTCAGCTTGCCGTCACGGCCGACCACCCTGCGTACCCGTGCCAGCTCGCTGGTGAGGTGGAGGTTGCGGTCGGCGACCTCGTTGTAGACGGCGGCGATCTCGGCCATCGGGCCGTCACCGGTGACGGTCAGGCGTTTGCGGAAGTTCCCGTCCCGCATGGCCTCCAGAGCGGTCAGCAACCGATTGACCGCGGCAGCGTCAACCTCGATCACCCCGTTTGCCCGAGACCGTCCGCTTTTCGTGCGCGTGCCGGCGCCTCGCGCCGTTCCGCCAGACTGCACCGTGTCCCTCCCGCTGGGTCGAACGTTCCGCCCGGGCATTCACTTCGAGCCTTCCCAGTGTTTCACCATGGTGGAACCAGGCGATAACAGTTCGGCAGCATCGCACACCGCCGACCGAACCCCCCAAAGGGGAAACACCCGCATCCGGGGCCCGCCGGTACTGCGAACGTAAGTAACCTGGCATCCGGCTGTCCATCCGCCCCGGATCCGCCGGGACGGACGGTCGCGTGATCACGACGGGCAATCGGAGGGGCGCTGCGGTGGACGAGGCGAGTGCCGGGCAGCGGCTGGTCGCGGCGTCGGTGGGCGCTCAGCGGGCACCCCTGTCCCCGGCGCGCACGGACGGCGACGACGGATCCATGGGGAGAGAAGTGATCACGGCGCGAGCTGCGGCTACCTTCGAGCCGGTCGGACGCTCGGTCGCGGCCGCCCGCGCCTTCGTGCGCGACACCCTCCACGGATGGGGACTGGCCGACATCGTCGACGACGCCGTGGTCCTCACCAGCGAACTGGTCACCAACGCCGTCGTCCACGCCGGCACCGCCGCCGACGTCCTGTGCCTGCGCGAGGGCGACGGCAGCGTGCGCGTCGAGGTCGTCGACCGCTACCCCGACCGGGGTCTGCCCGTCCAGGACCTGGGCCACCACTTCGGCGACCCGGACCGCGAGGGCGGCCGCGGCCTGCTGCTGTGCGCCTCGCTCGCCGACCGCTGGGGCGTGGAGTACACCTCCACCGACAAGCACGTCTGGTTCCGTCTCGACCTCCCCGAGCGTCCGGTCGGCACCCGCAGCGCCGGTCCCGCGCTCCCCGACAGCGCCCTGCCCGTGACCGACGCCCGGATTCGCGTCGCCGTGCTCCAGGTCGACCGGGGCGGCACCGTCTCCGCCTGGAACGACGACGCACAGGCGCTGTTCGGCTACACCTCCGAACAGGTCGTCGGCAAACCCCTCACCGACCTGGCGGCCTGGCCCCACACCCCCGGACTGGGCACTGGCATCGCCGAGGCGTTGACGCTCTCCCGCTGGGAGGGCTCGTACGGCATCCGCGGCTCCGACGGCCGCACCCTTCCCGTCTACGCCTCCCACCTGCGCGTCCGCGACGCCGACGGCGAGCCGTCCACCATCTGCCTGCTGGTGCGCGACCACGAGCGCGCCGTGCTCCAGTCCCCGCCGCGCGGCGGCGCCTCCGACAACGCCGGTTCTCCCGAGGGCCGCGAGCGCCCCGGCGCCGACCCCTTCGAGGCCTTCATCGGCTCGCCCCCGCCGGACGATCTCGACGGCCTGCTCCAGCGCACCGTCGAACGGGCTCGCGACATGCTCGACGGCGACGCGGCGTTCCTCCTGCTGGCCACCGACGACGAGACCGAGTTGGAGGTCCGTGCCACCACCGGTCTGCCCTCCGCCCGCCAGCGCTTCGCCCGGGTTCCCGTCGAGGCGGGCAGCGGCCGTTACGGCTCGGCCCGGATGCCCTCGGTCCACGAGGACCTCACCGCCGTTCCCGGCGCGGTCCCCCTGCTGGAGGGCACGGGGATGCGCTCGGTGGTCACCGTCCCGCTGAAGGTCGAGGGGCGACTGACCGGCTCCCTGGGCGTCTCCGCCGAGTCCCCCGGCCGCTACACCAACGAGGAGGCGCTGCGGTTGCAGTTCGCCGCCGACCGGATCGCGCTCGCCGTGGAGTCCGCTCGGCTGACGGAGCTGGAACGGCTGCGTCGCGGCTCGCTGTCCTTCCTGGTCGAGGCGTCCGACCTGCTCGCGGGCACTCTCGACCGTGACCAGACCCTCGCCCTGATGGCTCAGATGACGGTTCCCACCCTCGCCTCCTGGTGCGCCGTCTACACCATCGCCGACCAGTCCTCCGAGCCCGAGCTCTCCTACGTGCTGCACGAGGACGAGGAGCGCATCGACGGCCTCAAGGCGCTGCTGACCAAGGTCCCCCCGCCGGACCCGGTCCCCACGCCCGGCGCCCGGGTGTGGAGCGCGCCGGGCGACGCGGCGCACTCCGCGGCCCTGCGCACCTCCCTGCGCAGTCTGGGCCTGGACAAGACGGGCCTGGCCGGCGACCGTCTGCCCTCCCTCTCGTCCGGCATCGCCGGCACCACCCTCTCCACGGCCTCCGCCGTCGGCGGTGAGACGGTCGTCCTGCCGCTGGTGGCGCGCAACCGCGTCATCGGCATGTTGACCCTGGGCAAACCGACCGAGGAGCGTTTCCGGCAGGAGATCCTGGAACTGGCCGAGGACCTCTCGCGCCGTGCCGCCCTGGCCCTCGACAACGCCCGCCTCTACAGCGAACGGACGGCCATCAGCCAGTCCCTCCAGCGCAGTCTGTTGCCGCCCGAGCTCCCCCGGGTGCCCGGAGTGGAGGTCGAGGTCATCTACCGCGCCGCGGGCGAGGGCAACGAGGTCGGCGGTGACTTCTACGACATCTTCCCCATCGGGGACGGCGCCTACGGCTTCGCCATCGGCGACGTCTGCGGCACCGGCCCGGAGGCCGCGGCGGTCACCGGCCTGGCCCGTCACGCGCTGCGCCTGCTGGCCCGCGAGGGCTTCGGAGGGCCCGCCGTCCTGGAACGGCTCAACGCCGCCATCCTGGACGAGGGATCCCGCAGTCGCTTCCTGACCCTGCTCTACGGCGAGCTGCGCCCGCAGCCGGAGGGCGGCGCCGCCCTCCGAGTGGTCTGCGCGGGCCACCCGCTGCCGCTGCGCCTGCGCCAGGACGGCACCGTCGAGCCCGCGGCCGAACCGCAGCCGCTGCTCGGCGTGATGGACGATCTGGAGCTGTACGAGGAAACCGTCACCCTCGATCCGGGCGACGTCCTGTTGTGCGTCACCGACGGCGTGACCGAGCGCCGCGAGGGCACCCGCATGCTGGGCGACGACGGCTTGGCGGAGGTCCTCACCACGTGCACGGGACTGACGGCCGGCGCCGTGGCCGCGCGCGTGATGCGGGCGGTGGAGCGGTTCGCCGCGGACGCGCCCTCCGACGACATGGCGATCCTCGCGATGCGCGTTCCCGAGCAGGACTGAGTGGGGGGAACGGGCTCGGTGGGACGAGTCCTGGAGCCCTGGGGAGGACGAACCGGAGGGAAGGACCGGGAGAGCGGGCAAGTCCGAAGAGGCCGAGGCCCCCGCCTGGTGGCGGGGGCCTCGGCCTCTTCACGAGCCCCAATACGGAATCGAACCGTAGACCTTCTCCTTACCATGGAGACGCTCTGCCGACTGAGCTATTGGGGCGAGCCAGCGGTATAGATCATACCCGACTCCCGGAGTCGTCTCGACCACCCTCCCCGAGGAGGCTCAGCAGGCCGGTTCCATCAACAGGCCGCCCAGGGCGTTGCAGTTCGAGACGATCCTCTGGAGTTCGCGACGGGTCATCGAGCCCGCCAGGGGAAGCGCCAGGCATTCCCCCACGGCGCGTTCGGTCTCGGGCAGCCACACATCCGCCCGGAACTCCGGCAACCGGTACAGGGGCGCCCTCACCGGTACCCGGCATTCCACGCCCCGGGCCGCCAGCGCATGCTTGAAGGCGTCCCGATCGGGGCGACCGTTCCCCGGCACCCGCACCACGTACTGCTCGTAGGAGTGTCGGACCCCCGCCGCGACGGACGGAACGATCACGCCCTTCAGGCGAGCGCTCAGGAACTCGGCGTACTGCCGACGGCGTCCCTCGTCCACCGACGGCGCCGTCCACTGCCCGCCGGCCGGTTCGATGACATCGATACCGTGCCGCTGCGCCAGCGCACGCAGACACACCATGTCGGCGGGGTGCCCGAAGAGGTGCACGGGGATCACGGCCGCGGTCCGCTCGGTCAGGACCGAAGCGACGGACGCGGGATCGAGACAGAGGCTCCTCGGGTCGATGTCGGCGAAGACCGGCAGGGCGCCGACCCTCCGTACGGCGGCCGCCACATCGCTGTCGCCGTACGCGGGTACGACCACTTCGTCCCCGATGCCTATGCGGCGTCCCTCGAGCTCGGAGCGCAGAGTTCCGCCCAGTGTCGTCGTCCCCATGCCCGTGATGCTGACGGCACCACATGAACGGACGGTGACGAAACAAGAAAGAGCCGTGGTTTCCGGACCAACCAGTCCGGAAACCACGGCTCTTCAACATATCGTTCGGCGGCGTCCTACTCTCCCACACGGTCCCCCATGCAGTACCATCGGCGCTGAAAGGCTTAGCTTCCGGGTTCGGAATGTAACCGGGCGTTTCCCTCTCGCCATGACCACCGAAACACCATCCGAGTGTTCCTAGCGAACAAGCACACTGTTCAATTGGAAACCTCGAAAATCCGGAGAAACCGGTCGTGGTCTCAGAACCCACACAGTGGACGCGAGCATCTACGGTCAAGCCCTCGGCCTATTAGTACCGGTCGACTCCACCCCTCACGAAGCTTCCATCTCCGGCCTATCAACCCGGTCGTCTCCCGGGAGCCTTACCCCCTGAAACGGGGTGGGAGTCCTCATCTCGAAGCAGGCTTCCCGCTTAGATGCTTTCAGCGGTTATCCCTCCCGAACGTAGCCAACCAGCCATGCCCTTGGCAGAACAACTGGCACACCAGAGGTTCGTCCGTCCCGGTCCTCTCGTACTAGGGACAGCCCTTCTCAAGACTCCTACGCGCACAGCGGATAGGGACCGAACTGTCTCACGACGTTCTAAACCCAGCTCGCGTACCGCTTTAATGGGCGAACAGCCCAACCCTTGGGACCGACTCCAGCCCCAGGATGCGACGAGCCGACATCGAGGTGCCAAACCATCCCGTCGATATGGACTCTTGGGGAAGATCAGCCTGTTATCCCCGGGGTACCTTTTATCCGTTGAGCGACGGCGCTTCCACAAGCCACCGCCGGATCACTAGTCCCTGCTTTCGCACCTGCTCGACCCGTCAGTCTCACAGTCAAGCTCCCTTGTGCACTTACACTCACCACCTGATGACCAACCAGGCTGAGGGAACCTTTGGGCGCCTCCGTTACCCTTTGGGAGGCAACCGCCCCAGTTAAACTACCCACCAGACACTGTCCCCGATCCGGATCACGGACCCGGGTTAGACATCCAGCACGACCAGAGTGGTATTTCAACAACGCCTCCACACACACTGGCGTGCATGCTTCACCGGCTCCCACCTATCCTACACAAGCCGAACCGAACACCAATATCAAGCTGTAGTAAAGGTCCCGGGGTCTTTCCGTCCTGCTGCGCGAAACGAGCATCTTTACTCGTAGTGCAATTTCACCGGGCCTATGGTTGAGACAGTCGAGAAGTCGTTACGCCATTCGTGCAGGTCGGAACTTACCCGACAAGGAATTTCGCTACCTTAGGATGGTTATAGTTACCACCGCCGTTTACTGGCGCTTAAGTTCTCAGCTTCGCGGTACCGAAGCACCACTAACCGGTCCCCTTAACGTTCCAGCACCGGGCAGGCGTCAGTCCGTATACCTCGCCTTACGGCTTCGCACGGACCTGTGTTTTTAGTAAACAGTCGCTTCTCGCTGGTCTCTGCGGCCACACCCGGCTCGGAGTGCAAGACTCGTCACCAGACATGGCCCCCCTTCTCCCGAAGTTACGGGGGCATTTTGCCGAGTTCCTTAACCATAGTTCACCCGAACGCCTCGGTATTCTCTACCAGACCACCTGAGTCGGTTTGGGGTACGGGCCGCCGTGCAACTCGCTAGAGGCTTTTCTCGACAGCATAGGATCATCCACTTCGCCACCATCGGCTCGGCATCGGGTCTCACCCCTACACGAGGGACGGATTTACCTACCCCTCGGGCTACACCCTTACCCCGGGACAACCACCGCCCGGGCTGGACTACCTTCCTGCGTCACCCCATCACTCACCTACTACCGGATCGGACCGTCGGCTCCACCACACCCCGCACCCGAAGGCACGAGAGGGCTTCACGGACTTAGCATCACCGGGCTCGGCCCTTGCGCTCCACAGCGGGTACCGGAATATCAACCGGTTGTCCATCGACTACGCCTGTCGGCCTCGCCTTAGGTCCCGACTTACCCTGGGCAGATCAGCTTGACCCAGGAACCCTTGGTCAATCGGCGCAGGAGTTTCCCACTCCTGTATCGCTACTCATGCCTGCATTCTCACTCGTGTACCGTCCACAACTCGCTTCCACGGCTGCTTCACCCGGCACACGACGCTCCCCTACCCACCCACACGGCCGTTGGACCTGATGTGTGAGTGACACGACGTCGGCGGTGTGCTTGAGCCCCGCTACATTGTCGGCGCGGAATCACTTGACCAGTGAGCTATTACGCACTCTTTCAAGGATGGCTGCTTCTAAGCCAACCTCCTGGTTGTCTCTGCGACTCCACATCCTTTCCCACTTAGCACACGCTTGGGGGCCTTAGTCGATGCTCTGGGCTGTTTCCCTCTCGACCATGGAGCTTATCCCCCACAGTCTCACTGCCGCGCTTACCACTTACCGGCATTCGGAGTTTGGCTAAGGTCAGTAACCCGGTAGGGCCCATCGCCTATCCAGTGCTCTACCTCCGGCAAGCAACACACGACGCTGCACCTAAATGCATTTCGGGGAGAACCAGCTATCACGGAGTTTGATTGGCCTTTCACCCCTAACCACAGGTCATCCCCCAGGTTTTCAACCCTGGTGGGTTCGGGCCTCCACGACCTCTTACAGCCGCTTCACCCTGCCCATGGCTAGATCACTCCGCTTCGGGTCTTGGGCACGCTACTCAATCGCCCTGTTCGGACTCGCTTTCGCTACGGCTCCCCCACACGGGTTAACCTCGCAACATACCGCAAACTCGCAGGCTCATTCTTCAAAAGGCACGCAGTCACGACGCACAGGACGAATCCCGCACGCGACGCTCCCACGGCTTGTAGGCACACGGTTTCAGGTACTATTTCACTCCGCTCCCGCGGTACTTTTCACCATTCCCTCACGGTACTATCCGCTATCGGTCACCAGGGAATATTTAGGCTTGACGGGTGGTCCCGCCGGATTCACACGGGATTTCTCGGGCCCCGTGCTACTTGGGTGGTCCTCAAACGAGCCGCACAGATTTCGACTACGGGGGTCTTACCCTCTACGCCGGGCCTTTCGCATGCCCTTCGCCTATCCATACGGTTTCTGACTCGTCCGGCCGCCGGCAGACGACCGAAGAGAACTCCCACAACCCCGCACACGCAACCCCTGCCGGGTCTCACACGTGAACGGTTTGGCCTCATCCGGTTTCGCTCGCCACTACTCCCGGAATCACGGTTGTCTTCTCTTCCTGCGGGTACTGAGATGTTTCACTTCCCCGCGTTCCCTCCACACTGCCTATGTGTTCAGCAGCGGGTGACAGCCCATGACGACTGCCGGGTTTCCCCATTCGGACACCCCCGGATCACAGCTCGGTTGACAGCTCCCCGGGGCCTATCGCGGCCTCCCACGTCCTTCATCGGTTCCTGGTGCCAAGGCATCCACCGTGCGCCCTTAAAAACTTGGCCACAGATGCTCGCGTCCACTGTGCAGTTCTCAAACAACGACCGGCCCACCGTCACCCCACCCCACGGGCGAGTACACCGGGTCCGGAACCCAAGGGAACCACGACCTCACGGCCGCACCCTCAGACACCCAACAGCGCGCCCGACCCGACCCCCGACCACCCACCTCCGTTCCACACCCCACAGGGCAGTACTGAGAAGCGGATCACCGACGATCCGGCCGACTAGTCAACGTTCCACCCACGAGCAACCACCGCAGAACACGCGTCTGCGCAGTGGCCTCTGGACCGGCGCCCGAAGACGACCGGCCGAGAATGCTCCTTAGAAAGGAGGTGATCCAGCCGCACCTTCCGGTACGGCTACCTTGTTACGACTTCGTCCCAATCGCCAGTCCCACCTTCGACGATTCCCTCCCACAAGGGGTTGGGCCACCGGCTTCGGGTGTTACCGACTTTCGTGACGTGACGGGCGGTGTGTACAAGGCCCGGGAACGTATTCACCGCAGCAATGCTGATCTGCGATTACTAGCGACTCCGACTTCATGGGGTCGAGTTGCAGACCCCAATCCGAACTGAGACCGGCTTTTTGAGATTCGCTCCACCTCACGGCATCGCAGCTCATTGTACCGGCCATTGTAGCACGTGTGCAGCCCAAGACATAAGGGGCATGATGACTTGACGTCGTCCCCACCTTCCTCCGAGTTGACCCCGGCAGTCTCCTGTGAGTCCCCATCACCCCGAAAGGCATGCTGGCAACACAGAACAAGGGTTGCGCTCGTTGCGGGACTTAACCCAACATCTCACGACACGAGCTGACGACAGCCATGCACCACCTGTACACCGACCACAAGGGGGGCTCTGTCTCCAGAGCTTTCCGATGTATGTCAAGCCTTGGTAAGGTTCTTCGCGTTGCGTCGAATTAAGCCACATGCTCCGCCGCTTGTGCGGGCCCCCGTCAATTCCTTTGAGTTTTAGCCTTGCGGCCGTACTCCCCAGGCGGGGCACTTAATGCGTTAGCTGCGGCACGGACGACGTGGAATGCCGCCCACACCTAGTGCCCAACGTTTACGGCGTGGACTACCAGGGTATCTAATCCTGTTCGCTCCCCACGCTTTCGCTCCTCAGCGTCAGTATCGGCCCAGAGATCCGCCTTCGCCACCGGTGTTCCTCCTGATATCTGCGCATTTCACCGCTACACCAGGAATTCCGATCTCCCCTACCGAACTCTAGCCTGCCCGTATCGAATGCAGACCCGGAGTTAAGCCCCGGGCTTTCACATCCGACGCGACAGGCCGCCTACGAGCTCTTTACGCCCAATAATTCCGGACAACGCTCGCACCCTACGTATTACCGCGGCTGCTGGCACGTAGTTAGCCGGTGCTTCTTCTGCAGGTACCGTCACTTGCGCTTCTTCCCTGCTGAAAGAGGTTTACAACCCGAAGGCCGTCATCCCTCACGCGGCGTCGCTGCATCAGGCTTGCGCCCATTGTGCAATATTCCCCACTGCTGCCTCCCGTAGGAGTCTGGGCCGTGTCTCAGTCCCAGTGTGGCCGGTCGCCCTCTCAGGCCGGCTACCCGTCGTCGCCTTGGTGGGCCGTCACCCCACCAACCAGCTGATAGGCCGCGGGCTCATCCTGCACCGCCGGAGCTTTCCACCACCACGGATGCCCGCGATGGTCGTATCCGGTATTAGCTCCGGTTTCCCGGAGTTATCCCAGAGTGCAGGGCAGATTGCCCACGTGTTACTCACCCGTTCGCCACTAATCCCCTCCCGAAGGAGGTTCATCGTTCGACTTGCATGTGTTAAGCACGCCGCCAGCGTTCGTCCTGAGCCAGGATCAAACTCTCCGTGAATGCTTCCCGGTACTCCGGGGTCACATCCGCGGGGAGCGGCGCCACCGGGAGGAATGATCCCGGGGCGCACAGCGTCCTCGCTGTGTGTTTCAAAGGAACCACATCACCGGAACCGACCGGTTCCGACGACGGGGTATCAACATATCTGGCGTTGACTTTTGGCACGCTGTTGAGTTCTCAAGGAACGGACGCTTCCATCGGCACCCCTTCCCGGGGCCCCTCCGGGCGCTTCCCTTCGGTGTTTTCCACCTTACCAGAACCTTTTTCCGGTCCGTTTCCGTCCCGTTTCCCGATTCCGGTGTCCGGGAACCTGTCCGAAGCGTGACTGCTTCCGGTTCCCGTTCGGTGGAGACTTAAACGTACTGGAGCGTGGCGCCCGGATGCAAATCCGGGCGCCACGCCCCCGGTTGTCCCCTCAGACCTCGACCACCACGGGGAGGATCATGGGACGGCGACGGTAGTTGTCCGACACCCACCGGCCCACCGCGCGGCGAATGAGCTGCTGGAGCTGGTGGGGTTCGGAGACACCGTCCTGTGCGGCCTTGGCCAGTGCCTCGTCGATCTTGGGGAGCACGGACTCGAAGTCGCTGTCGTCGATGCCGGAGCCCCGGGACTGGATGTGCGGACCGCCCGTGATCTTGCCGGTGCTGCTGTCCACCACCACGAAGACCGAGATGATGCCCTCCTCACCGAGGATGCGGCGGTCCTTCAGCGAGGTCTCGGTGACGTCCCCGACGGACAGGCCGTCGACGTAGACGTACCCCGCCTGGACCTTTCCGACGATCTTCGCCCTACCGTCGACCAGGTCGACCACCACGCCGTCCTCGGCGATGACGATGTGGTCCTTGGGGACGCCCGTGAGGGCCCCCAGTTCGGCGTTGGCGCGCAGGTGGCGCCATTCGCCGTGGACCGGCATCAGGTTCCTCGGCCGGCAGATGTTGTAGAAGTACAGCAGCTCACCGGCCGAGGCGTGGCCCGAGACGTGGACCTTGGCGTTGCCCTTGTGGACGACGTTGGCGCCCCACCGGGTCAGGCCGTTGATCACTCGGTAGACCGCGTTCTCGTTCCCCGGGATCAGGGACGAGGCGAGGATCACCGTGTCGCCCGGGACGATGCGGATCTGGTGATCACGGTTGGCCATGCGCGACAGCGCGGCCATCGGTTCGCCCTGTGATCCGGTGCAGACGAGGACCACCTCGTCGTCCGGCAGGTCGTCCAGTGCCTTCACGTCCACGACCAGACCCGCCGGAACCCTGAGGTAGCCCAGGTCCCGGGCGATGCCCATGTTGCGGACCATCGACCGGCCGACGAACGCGACGCGACGGCCGTACTCGTGGGCGGCGTCGAGGATCTGCTGGATGCGGTGGACGTGGCTGGCGAAGCTGGCCACGATGATGCGTTTCTGCGCCCCGGCGAAGACCTGGCGCAGCACCTGGGAGATGTCGCGCTCGTGCGGGGTGAAGCCGGGGACCTCGGCATTGGTGGAGTCCGACAGCAACAGGTCGATGCCCTCCTCGCCCAGGCGGGCGAAGGCGGGCAGGTCGGTGAGGCGACGGTCCAGCGGGAGCTGGTCCATCTTGAAGTCGCCGGTGTGCACCACCATGCCCGCCGGGGTGCGGATGGCGACCGCCAGCGCGTCCGGGATGGAGTGGTTGACCGCCACGAACTCGCAGTCGAAGGGACCGACGCGCTCGCGGTGCCCCTCGGCCACCTCCAGCGTGTACGGCCGGATGCGGTGTTCCTGGAGCTTGGCCTCGATGAGGGCCAGGGTGAGCTTGGAACCGATCAGCGGGATGTCCGGCTTCTCCCTCAGCAGGTACGGGACGCCGCCGATGTGGTCCTCGTGCCCGTGGGTCAGGACGATGCCGTCGATGTCGTCCAGCCGGTCCCGCACGGAAGTGAAGTCCGGCAGGATCAGGTCGACGCCGGGCTGCTCCTCCTCCGGGAAGAGGACGCCGCAGTCGACGACGAGCAGCCGCCCGCCGTACTCGAAGACGGTCATGTTGCGGCCGATCTCGCCGAGACCGCCCAGTGGGGTGACACGCAGGCCGCCCTCGGGAAGCGCCGGCGGCGGGCCGAGTTCGGGATGCGGATGGCTCAAAAGACTCTCCTCATCACGCGCGCCACGCGCCCCCGCGGGGCACGTGGCGCGCGATCGTCGTGCACTTGCAGTTGTCGTTCCGTATGGAGTTGTGAAGCCTGTGTCAGAGCTGTACCCCGCCGGCCGCGAGATCGCGCTTGAGCTGGTCGGTCTCCTCCGGGGACAGCTCGACGAGCGGCAGACGCAGGGGGCCGGCGGGCAGACCCTGGAGGGTGAGCGCCGCCTTGGTGGTGATCACGCCCTGGGTGCGGAACATGCCGGTGAAGACCGGCAGCAGCTTCTGGTGGATCTCCGTCGCCTTGGTGACGTCACCGCTGAGGTGGGCGTCCAGCATCGCGCGCAGTTCGGGGGCGACCACGTGGCCGACGACCGAGACGAAGCCGACGGCGCCGACGGAGAGCAGCGGCAGGTTGAGCATGTCGTCGCCGCTGTACCAGGCGAGCCCGCTGGCGGCGATGGCCCAGCTCGCGCGGCCCAGGTCGCCCTTGGCGTCCTTGTTCGCGACGATCCGGGGGTGCTCGGCCAGCCGGACGATGGTCTCGGTGTTGATCGGGACGCCGCTGCGGCCGGGGATGTCGTAGAGCATCACCGGCAGGTCGGTGGCGTCGGCGATCGCGGTGAAGTGCCGGTACAGGCCCTCCTGCGGGGGCTTGCTGTAGTACGGCGTGACGGCCAGCAGACCGTGGGCGCCCGCCCGCTCGGCGGCGCGAGCCAACTCCACACTGTGCCGGGTGTCGTTGGTGCTGGCTCCTGCGACGACGTGGGCCCGGTCGCCGACCGCCTCGACCACGGCCCGCACCAGCCGGGATTTCTCCTCGTCGCCGGTGGTCGGGGACTCGCCGGTGGTGCCGTTGACGATCAGGCCGTCGTTGCCGGCGTCCACCAGGTGGGCGGCGAGCCGCTGCGCGCCGTCGAGGTCGAGTTCACCGTCCGCGGTGAACGGCGTGACCATCGCGGTCAGGACCCGCCCGAAGGGCGTCTGCGGTGTGGAGGTCGGAGCCATGGGTCCCACGCTACTCGCAGCCTGTGGTGCGATGCTCCCTCGGGAGGCCTGTTGTGGAGCCCGACACTGTCCGCTCGGGGGTTCAGACAGTGTCGGGTCCGTGAAAAGAGCCTAAACGAACATCTACAAAAGCCGCAATACGGACACCGTTCGCGCGGTCGACCGTCCGCCGGAACGCCTACGGCGCCACCCGTCCGTTGGCGTTGAACGCCGCGTGGGTCAGGGGCATGAGCCGCGCCCAGTGCTCCTCCATCCGCTCGGCGACCATCTCGATCTCGCGCTGCGGGAAGGAGGGCACCTTCGCCAGCTCGTGCCGGGTCCGCAGCCCCAGGAAGTGCATCAGCGAGCGGGCGTTGCAGGTCGCGTACATCGACGAGTACAGGCCCACCGGCAGGGCGGCGCGGGCCACCTCGCGGGCGATGCCGGCGGCCAGCATCTCCCGGTACGCCTCGTAGGAGCGGCGGTAGGACTCCTCCAGCGTCTCGGTGACCGTCCGGTGCTGCTTCTCGGTGCCCGAGACGAACCGGTACTTGCCGGGGCGCCCCTCCTGCACCAGCTCGCGGTCCGGGCCGGGGAGGTAGAAGACGGGTTCCAGCTCCCGGTAGCGACCGGACTCCTCGTTGTAGCTCCACCCCACCCGGTGGCGGTGGAACTCCCGGAAGACGAACAGCGGCGCGCTGATGAAGAAGGTCATCGAGTTGTGCTCGAACGGACTGCCGTGCCGGTCGCGCATCAGATAGTTGATCAGCCCCTTGGAGCGCTCCGGGTCCTTCTCCAACTCGTCCAGGGACTGCTCGCCCGCCGTGGAGACCCGTGCCGCCCACAGCACGTCGGTGTCTGCGGCGGCGTGCTTGACCAGTTCGACGGTCATGTCGCTGCGGAAACGGGGGGTGGAGGGGTCGGGCACCTGGGTTCCTTCCGATCGCGTCACTCGTGGGCGGCGAACAGCCTACGGGGCCGTGCCGCCGACCCGACGCCGGTCCGACGGCACCCCCGCGGGCCGCGGCCGTCGCGTCCGGCGGTTCTCCCCGTCCAACACCGAAAACGGGCACTTTGGCGAAGCTACGGACGTTCCTCCCGTGACACCGAAGATCGCCGTCCGAGGAGTCCGAGCCACATGGTCCGTCGCGAGGAGCCCGTGCCCTTCGCCTTCACCGCCGAGTCCGATCGGTTCCGCAGCAACGTCACGCCCCCGCGCACACCTCCGACGGGGGCGCGGACAGCCGGCCGCGTGTTGTGGGGCCTGGTCGTGGTGGCCGGGTTGGTCGGGGCCCTGCTGCTGGGAATGCCCGCCCTGGAGACGCCACACACCCCGGACGACGGGCCGAGCGGACCCACCGCGGCCGAGGGCCGCTGATAATCTCCTCGCTCACAGACCCCACGAACGTGCCTGTGAGCGAGGATCCCGTGCCCCTGCACTTCCTGACGGCCGACGGCGAGCCGGACGCCGCTCCCTCGGACGCACCGCTGCCGTACGAGGAGCGCGAACGGTGGCGGCGTCCGTACCGCCCCGGTCCGTGGCGTGTCGCCGTGGCCGCGCTGTCGCTGCTGATCGCCTCCTACCTGTTGATGTCCACCCTGATCATCGCCATGGCGGGCACGTTGGCGGAGGCGGGTGTGTGCCTGGTCGCGTCGGTACTGGTGATCGCCTACGCGCTGCGACTGCTGCGCATGGGGGTGTGGGTCAGCTCCCACGGAATACGGCAGGTCTCACTGTTCAGAACGGCTACATCGGCGTGGCGAAACGTCACGGCAGTGCGGACCGCGCAGCAGCCGGTGAGGTGGCTGGGCATGCCGCGCACCGTGCAGGGCCAGGCGCTCCTCGTCGAACCGCGCGGGGGCGAGTCCCCGCGGACGGTCCTGACCGATCACAACGCCGACTTCCTGGCACGTCCCGAGGCCTTCGACCGGGCCGCGGACGTGGTGGAGGCCTGGGCGGCGGAGTACCGCCACCCGTAGCCGTCCGCCATCGCTCCCCGACATCGCCCGCGGCCCCCCGGTGGGGCGGCGGGCGATGTCCGTGGCCGGCGGCGGGTGCCGCGACCGGGCCCGGGGGCCGTCGGGGCACCGCTTCAGCGGACGTCGTTCCGGACGGGCCGGCCGTCGTGCAGGGCGATGGCGCGCTGCATCGCCCTGCGGGCTCGCGGGGTGTCCCTGGCGTCGTGGTACGCGACGGCCAGCCGGAACCAGCAGCGCCAGTCGTCCGGTGCCGCCTCCGCCTCCGCCTTGCGCCGGGCGAAGACCTCGTCGGCCGACGCGCGGTCCACCCGGCCGCCCGGCGTCCGCTCCGGCTCGTCCTGCGGCAGTCCGCCCTCCGCCTCCAGCTCCCGCGCCAGCCGGCCCGCGTCCCGGGCGAAACGGGTGTTGTGCCAGAGGAACCAGGCGCCGACGCAGGGCAGCACGAAGGCCACGGCCCCCATCCCCATCGCCGCGGGCTCGCCCGAGCGCAGCAGTAGGACGCCCTCCAGCGCCACCACCGCGAAGACGACGACCAGCGCGGTGGCGAGAAAGGCGTAGGTGATCTTTCCGCCCACGGTCCTCAGTCCAGATCCAGGAAGTTCTCCAACCCCACGGTGAGGCCGGGGGTCTCCACCACCCGGCGCACGCCCAGCAGGATGCCCGGCATGAAGCAGCTGTGGTGCAGCGAGTCGTGGCGGATGGTGAGGGTCTCGCCGGTGTCGCCGAGCAGCACCTCCTGGTGGGCCAGCAGACCCCGCAGGCGCACCGCGTGCACCGGAATCCCGTCCACCTCGGCGCCACGCGCGCCGTCGAGGGCGGAGGTGGTGGCGTCCGGCTGCGGGGGGCAGCCGGCCTCGGCGCGGGCGGCGGCGATGAGCCGGGCGGTGCGGGTGGCGGTGCCGGAGGGGGCGTCCGCCTTGTTCGGGTGGTGGAACTCGACGACCTCGACGGACTCGAAGAACCGGGCGGCCTGCTGCGCGAAGCGCATGGTGAGGACGGCGCCGATGGAGAAGTTCGGCGCGACCAGCACCCCGGTACTCGGCGAGGCGTCCAACCGGCGGCGGAGTCGCTCGAAGCGCTCGTCGGTCCAGCCGGTGGTACCGATGACGCCGTGGATGCCGTGGTCGACGCAGTACTCCAGGTTGCCCATCACCGCGTCGGGGTGGGTCAGGTCCACCGCGACCTGGGCGCCGGCCTCGGTGAGCGTCTCCAGACCGTCCTTGCGGTCGAGGGCGGCGACGAGCTCCATGTCCTCGGCGCCCTCCACGGCGCGCACGGCCTCGGAGCCGATCCGGCCCTTGGCGCCGAGGACTGCTACGCGGATCCTGCTCATGTGCGTACTTCCTTCACGAGTCGCGGGCACCGCCACGGGTGCGGGCACGGGGCGGGTGCGTCTCCTGCGGCGCCCCCGCCGGGCGGGGGCGGGCCGGATCAGGCGACGGCTTCGTCCAGACGGGCGCTCTGCCGGTCGGTCAGCGGTCCGATGACCGACAGCGAGGGCCGCTGTCCCAGGATCTCGCGGGCCACCGAGCGGACGTCGTCGGGGGTGACGGCGGAGATCCTCGCGAGCATGTCGTCGACCGACAGCTGCTCGCCCCAGCACAGCTCGCCCTTGCCGATGTGGTTCATCAGGGCGCCGGTGTCCTCCAGGCCCAGGACCGTGGAGCCGGCGAGCTGCCCGACGGCACGTCGCATCTCCTCGTCGTCCAGTCCGTGCTCGGCGACGTGGTCGATCTCGTCGCGGCAGATCTTGAGCACGTCGTGGACCAGGTTCGGCCGGCAGCCCACGTAGACGCCGAACAGACCGCAGTCGGCGAAGCCGGAGGTGTAGGAGTAGACGCTGTAGGCCAGGCCGCGCTTCTCCCGGACCTCCTGGAACAGCCGCGAACTCATGCCGCCGCCCAGGGCCGCGCTGAGCACCTCGAGCGCCCAGCGGCGCTCGTCGGTGCGGGAGAGCCCCGGCACGCCCAGGACCACGTGGGCCTGTTCGGTGTCGCGGCCCAGCAGGTCCACGCGTCCGGCCGTGCGGATGCGGCGGCTTCCGGTGCGAGGGCCGACGGGCTCGGCGTCGGTGTCCGCCGGCGCGCCGGCCTGTTCGAACGCCTCTCTCACCTGGCGCACGACCGTGTCGTGGTCGAGGTTGCCCGCGGCGGCGACCACCAGGTGGGTGGGGTCGTAGTGCCGGCGGTAGAAGCGGGCGATGCGGTCACGGGTCAGGGCGTTGACCGTCTCGTTGGTGCCCAGGACCGGGCGGCCCAGCGGGGAGTCGCCGAGCATGGTCTTGGCGAACAGGTCGTGGACGCAGTCGCCGGGGTCGTCCTCGGTCATGGCGATCTCCTCCAGGACGACGCCGCGCTCGGCCTCGACGTCCTCGGAGCGGATCAGCGAGCCGGTGAGCATGTCGCAGACGACGTCGATCGCCAGCGGCAGGTCGGTGTCCAGGACCCGGGCGTAGTAGCAGGTGAACTCCTTCGCCGTGAAGGCGTTCATCTCGCCGCCGACCGCGTCGATCTCCGCGGAGATGTCCAGGGCGCTGCGGCGCTTGGTGCCCTTGAAGAGCAGGTGTTCCAGATAGTGGGTGGCACCGCCCAGGGCGGGCGTCTCGTCGCGGGAGCCGACCCGCGCCCAGATGCCGAAGGTCGCGGAGCGGACGTCCGGCACGGACTGGGTGACCACGCGCAGCCCGCCGGGGAGCACGGTCTTGCGGACGGCTCCCGGAGCACCCCCGGCCGCGGCGGGGACGCCGGGTCCCCGGTGAGCGGCGGGCGGGAGCGGGGAGCGGGCGGAGTGGGCATGGGCGACGGCCCGCCCCACCGGGGAGGTGGGGCGGGCCGTCGTACGGGGCGTGCGCGTCACTTGGTCGCGGTGTCCTTCGCGTCGGCGCTCTCGGCGCTGTCCTTGCCGTCTTCCTCGTCCAGGACCGGGATCAGCGACAGCTTGCCGCGCTGGTCGATCTCGGCGATCTCGACCTGGACCTTCTGGCCGACTCCGAGCACGTCCTCGACGTTCTCCACACGCTTGCCGCCGGCGAGCTTGCGGATCTGCGAGATGTGCAGCAGGCCGTCCTTGCCCGGGAGGAGCGAGACGAAGGCGCCGAAGGTGGTGGTCTTCACGACCGTGCCCAGGTAGCGCTCGCCGACCTCGGGCATCGTCGGGTTGGCGATGCCGTTGATGGTGGCGCGGGCGGCCTCGGCGGCCGGTCCGTCGGCGGCCCCGATGTAGATGGTGCCGTCGTCCTCGATGGTGATGTCGGCGCCGGTGTCCTCCTGGATCTGGTTGATCATCTTGCCCTTGGGGCCGATGACCTCGCCGATCTTGTCCACCGGGATCTTCACGGTGATGATCCGCGGCGCGTTGGGGGACATCTCGTCCGGGACGTCGATGGCCTCGCTCATCACGTCCAGGATGTGCAGACGGGCGTCGCGGGCCTGCTTGAGGGCCGCGGCGAGCACGGAGGCCGGGATGCCGTCCAGCTTGGTGTCGAGCTGGAGGGCGGTGACGAACTGGCGGGTGCCGGCGACCTTGAAGTCCATGTCGCCGAAGGCGTCCTCCGCACCGAGGATGTCGGTGAGGGTGACGTAGTGGGTCTCGCCCTCGATCTCCTGGGAGATCAGCCCCATGGCGATGCCGGCGACCGGGGCCTTGAGCGGCACGCCGGCGTTCAGCAGCGACATGGTGGAGGCGCAGACCGAACCCATGGACGTCGAACCGTTGGAGCCCAGCGCCTCGGAGACCTGGCGGATGGCGTAGGGGAACTCCTCGCGGCTGGGCAGCACCGGGACGATGGCCCGCTCGGCCAGCGCGCCGTGGCCGATCTCGCGGCGCTTGGGGGAGCCGACGCGGCCGGTCTCACCGGTGGAGTACGGCGGGAAGTTGTAGTGGTGCATGTAGCGCTTGCGCGTCACCGGCGAGAGGGTGTCGAGCTGCTGCTCCATGCGGAGCATGTTGAGGGTGGTGACACCCAGGATCTGGGTCTCGCCGCGCTCGAACAGCGCCGAGCCGTGCACCCGCGGGATCGCCTCGACCTCGGCGGCCAGGGTGCGGATCTCGGTGAGACCGCGGCCGTCGATGCGCTTCTTCTCCTTGATGACGCGCTCGCGGACCAGGGCCTTGGTCAGCGAGCGGTACGCCGCGGAGATCTCCTTCTCGCGCCCCTCGAACTGCGGCAGCAGCTTCTCGGCGGCCAGCGCCTTGACGCGGTCCAGCTCGCTCTCGCGCTCCTGCTTGGCGGCGATGGTGAGGGCCTGGGCCAGCTCGTCGCGGACGGCCTGCTCCAGCGCCTCGTACACGTCGTCCTGGTAGTCCAGGAAGATCGGGAACTCGCCGACCGGCTTGGCGGCCTTGGCGGCCAGGTCGGACTGGGCCTTGCACAGCGCCTTGATGAAGGGCTTGGCGGCCTCCAGACCGGCGGCCACGACCTCCTCGGTCGGCGCCTCGGCGCCGCCCTTGACCAGCTCGACGGTCTTCTCGGTCGCCTCGGCCTCGACCATCATGATCGCGACGTCGCCGTCGGGCAGAACACGGCCGGCGACGACCATGTCGAAGACGGCCTCCTCCAGCTCGCTGTGGGTGGGGAAGGCCACCCACTGGCCGCGGATCAGGGCCACGCGGGTGCCGCCGATCGGGCCGGAGAAGGGCAGGCCGGCCAGCTGCGTGGAGCAGGACGCGGCGTTGATCGCGACGACGTCGTACAGGTGCTCGGGGTTGAGCGCCATGATCGTCTCGACGATCTGGATCTCGTTGCGCAGGCCCTTCTTGAAGGAGGGGCGCAGCGGGCGGTCGATCAGCCGGCAGGTGAGGATCGCGTCCTCGCTGGGGCGGCCCTCACGGCGGAAGAAGGAGCCGGGGACCTTGCCCGCGGCGTACATCCGCTCCTCGACGTCGACCGTCAGGGGGAAGAAGTCCAGCTGGTCCTTCGGGTGCTTCGAGGCGGTGGTGGCCGACAGCACCATGGTGTCGTCGTCCAGGTAGGCCACGGCGGAACCGGCGGCCTGACGGGCGAGCCGGCCGGTCTCGAAGCGGATCGTGCGGGTGCCGAAGGAGCCGTTGTCGATGACGGCCTCGGCGTAGTGGGTCTCGTTCTCCACCAGGAAATTCTCCTCGTCCTCGTCCCCACCCGGGTGGCGGGGACGTTGATGGTGGAGCGTCTTCCCGTGCGGACCGGTCTTCGATCGAAGCTCCCGGGACCACATGCCCGGGGGCCACTACCGAGGACCGGCGACGCGAAAGCGCTCCGCCTCGTTCGTTATGTCGTTGTGGGACCAGACTACAAAGCTTCCGCTTCCCGTGAGGCCCCGTGCGGCACGGATTTTCCGTGCGTACGGCGAAGGGAGCGGTTCCCGTCCGTGGGAACCGCTCCCTTCGGGGCGTGTTACCGGGCGCCCGCGGCGCCGCGCCGGATACCCAGGCGCTCCACCAGCGCGCGGAAGCGCTGGATGTCCTTCTTCGCCAGGTACTGCAGCAGGCGACGGCGCTGGCCGACCAGCAGCAGCAGACCACGGCGGGAGTGGTGGTCGTGCTTGTGGGTCTTCAGGTGCTCGGTGAGGTCGGAGATGCGGCGGGTGAGCAGCGCGACCTGCACCTCGGGGGAGCCGGTGTCGCCTTCCTTGGTGGCGAACTCGGCCATGATCTGCTTCTTCGTAGCGGCGTCGAGCGACACGCGATACTCCTTGGGTTTCTTCGTCGAGGCCACCGAGTGCCCCTGGTCGGACGCGCAGGGAATCTTCCGGGACTCGGGAGGCGGGGCTCGCTGGGCGCTGTCTCCAGGGCTCCCGGAGACGCGTACGCAAACGGCCGCGGACCAGCCTACCAGCCGCGCGACGGCCCGATCACCACCGGTCGCGTCCACCGGCGCGGTGATCGGCCGGCCCGGCGGACGGGCGGGACCGTCAGCTCGTCATGCTCCGGGCGGCCGAGTACGCGTCCAGCACGGCCAGGCAGAGCGGGACCAGGGTCAGCAGGACGAAGCCCTCGGCGATGTCGAGGAAGCGCCCCCAGAAGGGGGTGACACCGCGCCGCGGCACGACCAGTCCGATGGCCGTGAGCAGGGCCGCGGCGACGGCGAGGGCTGCCGACAGCCAGATCGTCCGCAGGTCCAGGGCGCCGGCGTCTCCCGCCAGCAGCTTCTGCACCAGGTCGGCGGGCGGGTCGAGGGCCAGGCCGAGGGCGAGCAGGGCCAGCGAGACCAGACCGGCGGCCAGCGCGCAGGTCACCTGGGCGGTGTAGCGGAAGAGGCGGGCGCGCGTCAGCAGGCCGAGCCCGGTGGCCAGGGCGAGGAGTTGGCCCCAGCCGGAGTCGGAGAACCCCAGGACGGCGGCCGCGCCGACGGCGACGGCCGCGCAGCCGCCGACCAGGCCGAGGAGCATCTCGTGCCCGCGGCGGGCCTGGGCGGCGACACGGTCGGCGTCGACGGGGCCGGCGGTGTCGGGGGCGGCGTCCGGGTCCTCGTCGTACCGCATGGTGCCGGTGTGGGGCGGGTGGTAGCCGACGGGCAGCCGCGCGAAGCGGGCGGACAGTCCGGGGAGGAAGGCGATGACGCCGACGGCGACCGGCACGCACACGGCCGCGGCCTCCACCGGACGCAGTTCGGTGAGGACGGCGACGAAGGTGACGAGGGTGCCCACGGTCGCGGCGAAGGCGGCGGCGACGAACGGGCCGTCTCCACTGGGAGTGGCGGCGATCAGGGCCGCCGAGGCGACCAGGACGGCCACGCACCCCAACAGGAACTGCAACCTGCCGACGCCGGCACCGTCCTGGAGCGGCAGCAGTCCGGACCCGGCGATCATCACGTGCGGCAGGGCGGCGAGTCCGAGCGCGACCGCGGCGGGGCGGTCGTCGTAGACCCGGGCGCGCACCACCGCGAAGGCGATCAGCAACACCCCGGTCACGGCGGCCAGGACGCCCGGCAGGCCGTGCATGTCGTGGTGGACCGGGTCGGCGAACCACAGCACGAAGGCCATCAACGACAGCAGCACCACGCCGCCGACCAGGCCGGCGACGCGCATCAGGTCGTCGCTCCACATCCTGCGGTCCCGGCTCACCGCGGAGGCGACCGCGTCGGAGACGTCGTCGAAGACGGCCGGCGGCAGCGACTCGGAGAACGGGCGGAGGCCGAGGACCTCGCCGTCCAGGACGCGCTGGGCGCCGAAGGAACGCGATCCGTCCAGCACGCTGCCGTCACGGCGCACCAGGTGGTAGCCGACGGGGGCGCCCTCGGCGGGGGTCTGGCCGCTGAGGCGGAGGATCTCGGGGTGGAGGTCGGCGACCGGGACGTCCTCGGGGAGTGCGACATCGATGCGGCTGTCGGGCGCGACGATGGTGACCCGGCAGAAACCGGTGGCGGCTGCCGATGCAGTCGTACTCACCTTGAGTTCCCCCTCGTGGGCTGCTCACTGGCTCTCACTGGCTTCACACGATGCGCACGGTTCCGCCATGGGAATCCCGTGTTCCCCCGCGGCTCCCCACCGCCGGCCGGCCGCTCACGCTGCGCATATGTCGCGCGCCACCCTACCGCCCTCCGCCATCGCGCACTGCCAGTAGGATCGCCCCGCGCGGACGGGGTCCGTCGCCACGGGGGCGTCGGCAGGAACACCGTCCCGTTCTGCCCGAGGGATTGATGCTTCCGTGAGCCAGATCGTCGTCAAGCGTCCGCCGCGGGTGCTGCCGCCCGGCGTGCCCAACGAGGATCTGAGGTTGGAACCGCCCCCCGAACTCCCGCGCGGACAGCAGGAGGGCGTGCTGTTCCAGCTCCTGCCGATGCTCGGCATGGGTGGTTCGGTCGTCTTCTTCTTCATGCCGAACGCGCACCCCTTCATGCGCATCATGGGCATGATCATGGTCGCGTCCACGATCGCCATGCTGATCGCCACCATCGTGCGGTTCCGGCGGGGCACCCAGGGCGAGATGGCGCAGCTGCGCCGGGACTACCTCAAGTACCTGGCGCAGACCCGGCGCAGGGTCCGCAGGACGGCGCGGATGCAGCGGGACGCGCAGTACTACCTGCACCCCTCGCCGGACCAGTTGTGGGCCCTGGTGGCCGAAGGCAGCCGGATCTGGGAGCGGCGCGCGAGCGACGACGACTTCGTGCACGTGCGCGTCGGTCTGGGCGACCAGCGGCTCGCCACCCCGCTGGTGGCTCCGGAGACGGCGCCGGTGGACGAGCTGGAGCCCCTGACGGCGGGCGCGATGCACCAGTTCCTGCAGACCCACGACACCGTCGGGGGACTGCCGATGGCCGTCTCCCTGCGGGCCTTCTACCACCTGACGGTCAGTGGCGACCCGGAGTCGGTGCACGGCGCGGTCCGCGCGATGGTCGCCTCCCTGGTCTCCCTGCACTCCCCCGACGACCTGGTGCTGGGCATCGCGACCGGGCGGGAGGGCGCCGAACGTTGGGAATGGGCCAAGTGGCTGCCCCACGCCCAGGCCGCCGGCGTCACCGACGGCGCGGGCAGCGGACGGCTGATCGCGGGCGACCCGGCGGAGCTGGAGCACCTGCTGGGCGCGAAGTTGGAGGGCCGACCCCGCTTCAACTCCGCCGGGCAGCCGCTGCTGGACCAGCCGCACGTGGTGGTCGTACTGGACGGTGGCGCCGCGGTGCCCCCGAACTCGATGCTGGCCTCCGCCGAGGGACTGCAGGGCGTCACGGTCGTGGAGGTCGTCCCCGGTGACATCGGCAGCCCGCGCGGCGGCCTCTCGGTGGTCGTGCGCCCCGACGAGCTGCGACTGGAGTCGGCGCGCGGCGCGGTGTACGAGGGGCGGCCGGACTTCCTCTCCCCCGAGGCCGCCGAGGCGCTGGCCCGCCAGCTCGCCCCGCTGCGCATGGGGACCGGTGGCGACGACGACGAACCGCTGTTGGCCAACCTGGAGTTCACCGACCTGCTGAACCTGGGTGACGCCGCCTCGGTGGACGTGCGGCGCACCTGGCGGCCGCGTTCGACGGCCGAGCGGCTGCGCGTCCCGATCGGGGTGGGCGAGGACGGACAGCCGGTCATGCTGGACCTGAAGGAGGCGGCGCAGGACGGCATGGGCCCGCACGGCCTGTGCGTCGGCGCGACCGGTTCCGGCAAGTCGGAGCTGCTGCGCACCCTCGTGCTGGGCCTGGCGGTCACACACTCCTCGGAGACGCTCAACTTCGTCCTGGCGGACTTCAAGGGCGGCGCGACCTTCGCCGGGATGTCGCAGATGCCGCACGTGGCGGCCGTCATCACCAACCTGGCCGACGACCTGTCGCTGGTCGACCGCATGGGCGACTCCATCCGCGGCGAACTCAACCGCCGTCAGGAGTTGCTGCGCGACGCCGGCAACTACGCCAACATCCACGACTACGAACGGGCGCGGGCGGCCGGCGCCCCGCTGATCCCACTGCCCTCGCTGGTCCTGGTCATCGACGAGTTCAGCGAGCTGTTGACGGCCAAGCCCGACTTCATCGACATGTTCATCCAGATCGGCCGCATCGGCCGTTCGCTGGGCGTGCACCTGCTGCTGGCCTCGCAGCGCCTGGAGGAGGGCCGGCTGCGCGGTCTGGAGACGTACCTGTCGTACCGGATCGGTCTGCGCACCTTCTCGGCCGCCGAGTCGCGCGCCGCGCTCGGCGTGCCGGACGCGTACCACCTGCCGTCGGTGCCCGGTTCGGGTTACCTGAAGTTCGGCACCGACGAGATGGTCCGTTTCAAGGCCGCCTACGTCTCGGGCACCTACCGATCCGGGACCTCCTCCGGCGACGCGGCCGCCGGGGGGCCGCTGCCCGTCGAACGTCGACCGGTGCTCTTCACCGCCAGGCCGGTGCCGGTGCCCGCGCCGCGCCGCGCCGAGCCCGCCCCGGCTCCCGTGCCCGCCCCGGCGGACGACGACGCGCTGGCCGACACCGTTCTGGACGTCGTCGTACGACGCCTGGAGAACCAGGGTCCGGCCGCCCACCAGGTGTGGCTGCCGCCGCTGGACCAGGCGTCGCCGCTGGACGAGCTGCTGCCCGGCCTGACGAGCGTCTCCGGCCGCGGCCTGGCCCGGCCCGACTGCCCGCACGCGGGCCGGCTCACGGTGCCGCTGGGGCTGGTGGACAAGCCGTTCGAGCAACGGCGCGAGGTGCTGGTGCGCGACTTCTCCGGTGCCGCGGGCCACATGCTGGTCGTCGGGGGCCCGCAGTCGGGCAAGTCCACCCTGCTGCGCACCCTCGTCGCGTCCTTCGCGCTCACCCACACCCCGCAGGAGGTCCAGTTCTACGGCCTGGACTTCGGTGGCGGCGGCCTGTCGGCCGTGACGGGTCTGCCGCACGTGGGCGGCGTCGCCTCCCGGCTGGACCCGGAGCGGGTGCGGCGGACCGTGGCGGAGGTCGCCGGCGTGCTCAACCAGCGCGAGGAGTACTTCCGCGCGAACGGCGTCGACTCCATCGCCACCTTCCGGCGCCGCCGGGCCCGGGGGGAGATCGTCGACCAGCCGTGGGGTGACGTGTTCCTGCTCGTCGACGGCTGGGGCGCCTTCAAGCAGGAGTACGAGATGCTGGAGGCCGTCGTCACCGACATCGCCTCCCGCGGCCTGGGCTACGGCGTCCACGTCGTGGTGACGGCCTCCCGCTACATGGAGGTGCGCCCGGCGCTGAAGGACCAGTTGCTGAACCGGCTGGAGCTGCGGCTGGGCGACACCATGGACTCGGAGTTCGACCGCAAGGTCGCCGCGAACGTCCCCTCCGGCGTCCCCGGACGCGGTCAGACCCCGGAGAAGCTGCACTTCATGGCCGCGGTGCCCCGCATCGACGGCGTCTCCTCCGACGAGGAGCTCTCCGACGCCACCGCGGCGCTGAACGACGCGGTGGCGCGGGCCTGGCAGGGGCCGTCGGCCCCACCGGTCCGGCTGCTGCCGCGCGAACTGCCCGCCGACCGGCTCCCCAAGGGGAGCGACCACCCGCGGTACGGTGTCGCCTTCGGCATCGACGAGAACACCCTGCAGCCGGTCTTCGTCGACTTCGAGACCGACCCGTTCTTCCTCGTCTTCGGCGAGAGCGAGTCGGGCAAGACGGCCCTGTTGCGCCTGCTGGCCAAGCAGATCTGCGAGCGGTACACGCCCGACGAGGCGCGCATCGTCGTCGCCGACTACCGGCGCTCCCTGCTGAGCAACATCCCCGACTCGCACCTCATCGTGTACGCCGCCATGTCCAACGCCATGGACACGCACATGGCCGCGATGAAGGACCTGATGGAGAAGCGCACCCCGCCGGAGGACGTCACCCCCCAGCAGCTGCGCGATCGCAGTTGGTGGAACGGGCCGAAGATGTTCATCGTCATCGACGACTACGAGCTGGTCTCCACCTCCAGCGGCAACCCGTTGGCGATGCTCACCGAGCACCTGCCCTTCGCCCGGGACATCGGCGTCTGCTTCATCATCGCCCGCAACTCCGCCGGTGCCTCCCGCGCCTCCTACGAACCGTTCATGCAGCGCATGAAGGAGCTCGGCGCCCAGGGTGTGGTCCTCTCCTCCGACCCCGGCGAGGGCGAACTCCTCGGCAACGTCCGTGGTCGACCGATGCCGCCGGGCCGGGGCCACTTCGTCTCCCGGAAGCGCGGCAACCCGCTGGTGCAGGTCGGCTGGCTGCCGGCGCGCTAGGAGTGCCGTCCGGGAGGGTCGGTGGTGTCGTGCGGAGGCGCGAGACCGGTGGGGGCGCCCCGGCGGCCGCGTTCACCGGGGCGCTCGCCGGGGCGTTCACCAGGGCGTCCGCACGTCTTGCCGGAGCGCCTCGGCGCTTCGGCCGGCCGCGACCACGGTACGGAGGGGGAACGCGATGAGCAGTGTGATCGCGACGAGCAGGCCGCTCACCCACAGCGGTCCGAGGTTCCCGGCCGCGGTGGTGAGGGTGGTCGCGGCGACGAGGGGGCCGACGGCGGCGCCGACGTTGAGTGCCGCGGTCGCGTACGACCCGGCCATGGTGGGGGCTCCAGCGGCCTCGTAGAGGACCCGCGTGATCAGTGTGCTGCCCAGCGCGAACGACAGCGCGCCCTGCACGAACACCAGGGCGAACAGGGCGGCCGGCTCGTCGGCCAGCACCGCCAGGGCCGGCCAGCCGACGAGCAGCAGCGGACCACCGATCGCGATGACCGAACCGGGACGTTGGTCGGACAGCCGGCCGGCGACGGTGACACCGACGAAGGAACCGGCGCCGAAGAGCACCAGAACGACGGAAATCCACAGCTCGCCCAGTCCGGCGGTGTCGGTCACCACGGGGGCGAGGAAGGTGAAACTCCCGAACGTCGCCGCGTTCACCAGCGCGCCGAGCACCATCACCAGGGCCAACCGCGGCCTCGCGAGTTGGGCGAGTTCCGCCCGCAGGACCGGCCCGCCGGTCGCCTTCCCCTTCTCGCGTCCTTCCGGGATCCCCCTCAGGATGCCGAGGGCCGCGGGCAGACAGAGGGCGGCGACGGCCCAGAACGTGGCCCGCCAGCCGAGCAACGTGCCGAGCACCGCCCCGCCGGGGACACCGGCGACCGTGGCCACCGTCGTGCCGGACAGCAGCACGGCCAGCGCGCGTCCCTTCCTGTCGGGCGGAACCAGCGCGGCGGCGGCCGTCAGCGCGACGGCGAGGAACCCCGCGTTCGCGAGCGCGGCGACGATCCGGGTGGTGAACAGGACCGGGAAGCTCGTGGTGACGGCACCCACGGCGTGAGCCGTCGCGAAGACGAGAACGAACCCGAGGAGGCCGGAGCGCCTGGGCCAGTTGCGGGACAGTGCGGCCACCAGGGGAGCGCCGACGATCATGCCGATCGCGAAGGCCGAGGTGAGCAAGCCCGCCGTCCCGACGGTGACGTCGAGATCCGAGGCGATGTCCGGCAGGAGGCCGGCGAGCATGAACTCCGAGGTGCCCATGGCGAAGACCGCCATGGCAAGCAGGTACAGCGGAAGAGGCATCGAGTGGCTCCGAGGTGAGGAGAGGCACGAGAGGGTCATCTCGTCACCGCGGCCAGCCCCAGGGCACACGCGTCCCACCACGGAACGTGGCGCGACGACAGGGCTGTGAGCTCAGTGGTTCAGGGGGCTGACGGCGTGACCGAAAGCCCCCACCGTGTCCGACTCAGGACTCGACATGCCCCGCACGCTACCCGACCGGTGCCCGTCGAGGCACCTCGTTTTCGCCGGCGGCGGCCGGTGTCCGTGCGAACCGTCCCGAACGGGGCGTCCCTCGATGGATCGGAGGTCGCGCGGACGCCCTTCGAGGCGCCGACCGGGCTGTTATCTTGCGTGGGAATCCATGAGACGCGGAGCGCTTCGCCGTGGTCCTCGGTTCACCGTCGCCGCCACAGAGCCGCGCACGGTGCGGTGCGGGAACACGCCCCGTCGCCGCGGTCGTCGAGGAAGGACATTGATGGGGACTCAGCAGGAGAAGGACGAGCTGTACGCGATGGACATCTCCGACGCCGCGTGGGAGAGCGCGCCCGGCGGTCCGGAGGACGAGAGGGTGGAGATCGCGCACCTGCCGGGCGGCGCCGTGGCCATGCGCAACTCCAAGGATCCCGACACCGTGCTGCGCTACACCGCCGCGGAGTGGCGGGCCTTCGTCCTCGGGGTCCGTGACGGGGAGTTCGACCTCGAACCCTGAGCCGGGCCCGTCCGACGCGAGACCTCGGTGGAAACGGCGGGCGGGCGCCCGACGTCCTGGACGTCGGGCGCCCGCCCGAAGCGTTCGGCGGCGAAACCGGAAGGGTTCAGAACTCGAACTGCGCCGCCGCCTTCTTGTCCGTGCGCTGGTAGTCGCCCGCGGCGCCGCGCAGAAGGTTGGCGATCTCCGTCAGCGTGCGGTTCAACCCGTTGACGTTCTCGTCCCAGTTCGCGTGCTTGGCGTGGAACTGCGCCTTCGCCTCACCCTCCCAGTTCGCGACCACGGCCTTGACCTTGCCGTTCAACGTGTCGAGCTGGCTCGTGAGGTCCCTCGCGGCCTGGTCCACGTCGTCGGCGGCGGAGACGACGGTGTGGTAAGTGATCTTGATGGTCATACGTGTCCCTCCCTTCCTGCTGAAATCGGTTACTTGACGTTCGGAGTGACGCCCACGCCGGAGAAGTCGCTGATGGGGCTCGCCTTGGAGAGCTGGTTGAACTTCTCCATCTGGTCGATCTCGTTGGCGGTGAAGCCGTCCTTGCTCGCCTGGAGCGCCTCCTCGATCATGCGGAGGTTGCCGTCCAGCTTCCGGGCGTAGTCGTTCGTGCTGCGCTGGAGCCGGTCGTACTGGGCGTGCGCGTCGCCCTTCCACGCGGCCTGGATCGTGTCGACCACGGCGTTCAGGTTGGAGATCTTGCTCTTCAACTTCGCCTGCATGTCCCGAACCTCGTCGAGCAGGCTCTTGAGTTCGGCATCATTTGACTGGAAGTTGCCGCCTTCGCCGGACATACCGTCCTCCCTGGAATGTGAGTTACTGGTGCTTGCGGGCTGGTCGTCATGGGCGCTCCGCGTGCGGGCCCCCGGTCATGTCCTGCGGATCGCCCTCCGCACGAGAACGAACGCGCCGGCGACCACGATGGCCACCGCGGCGCCCGCTCCCAGGAGGATCCACAGGTCACCGTCGTCCTTGGACTCGGTGGCTCTGGTGTCGGCGTTGTCGGCGCTGCCGGCGTCGTCGTCCGCCTGGCCCTTTTGGCCTTCGCTCTTCCCCCCGGCGTCGCTCCGGTCGTTCTTGCCGTCCCTCTCCCCCTGGGGAGGGGACGCCGACGCCGACGGAGTCGGTTCCGTGGCCTCGATCGGGTTCTCGTTCGGGTCCCCGGGATCGCCCTTGCCTTCGAGGAGGTGGATACGGGGCCGGACGGCACCGTATCCGATGTAGACGCTGGAGACTCCCTTTTTCCCGTCCTTGCGTCCGGCGGTGTCCACCAGGACCCGAAGGACCTGGTTGGCCGTCCAGTCGGGATGCTCGGCCCAGATCAGAGCGGCGGAGGCGGAGGCGATGGCGGTGGCCACGCTCGTCCCCGCGCCGTCCGGGCAGTACTCCTCGAACCGCTCGTCACACCATCCGGGGACGTCGACACCGGGTGCGGACAGATCGACGTTGAGGCCGTGCTGGGAGAATTCCGTCACTTCCCCTTGTCGGTCGGTGGCGCCCACGCCCACCACCCCGACGTACGAGGCCGGGTACTGCTGCTTGTTGCCCTTTTCCGCGTCGTTCCCCACGCCCGCGAAGAGAAGTTTCCCCTTGCCGATCGCGTACTCGACGGCCTCCGCCCCGGCGGCATCGTAGTAGGGCCCCGAAAAGGACATGTTGATGATCTTCGCATCACTGTCGGCCGCGGCCCGGATCGCTTTCACGTAACCGTCGGCCTTGATTTCATGGCCGAGCCCCTCCAGGGGAATCCGGTAAGGGATGATCTTCGCTCCGGGGGCCAGACCCCTGATGCTTCCGTTCCTTCCGGTGCCGGCGATGATTTCGGCCATGTCCGTTCCGTGGCCGCTGTAGTCGTCGGTGGCCTCGCCCGGCGCATCGGTCATGTCCTCACCGGGCAGGACCTGGCCCCGCAGGGCATCGGTGGAGGCGTTGACGCCGCTGTCGATGACCGCGACCTTGATGCCCTCGCCCGTGCTGACCTTCCACATCTCCTCGGCCCGCATGGCGTCCAGGTACCACTGCCGCGGACGAATGTCCTCCGCGTGGGCCGTCGGTACCGGCCCGACGAGGCATGTGGTCCATACGCCGGTTACAGCCAGCACGGAGAGCAGGAGCCGCCGCATGCGCCGCGACGGCGTCCCACCCCGGCCTGGGTTGTGTCCTGCCGTCATCGCCGCTCTCTACTGTGGTGTTTGGTCGACGACGGGAGGGGCGATGCCGCTCCGCCCCGTCCGCCATGTCTCTTCGTCCTCGGTGAGGTAGTCCGGTCGACGGGAATCGTTACGGTTCTCCTCACGGGGACGGGGGCTCGTGGTTCCGGTGCGGGGCACCGCGCCCGTCGAGGTCCGGCTGTCTCCCGTGGCGCCGCTCCTCGTCAGCCCGGTGCCACCGGGCGTGAACGGGCGCGCCGCGCCTGCTTGGTCAGGAGCGCTCCGGGAGGCGCCGACGACACCGCCGGCGCCCACGCCCGGCCTGTACCCGGCGGAGCCGCTTCCCGTGCCGGCACCACCGACCGCGCCCGGCCCAGCGGCTCCCGTGGGGGGCCGTCCTGCCGTACCGTGCTCCGTTCCGACCACGGTTCCCCGGGGAACGCGCGGGCTTTCGGAGGTCGTTCCGCCCTGCGTCGGAGTGCCGCCGAAGACACCGTGGCCGCCTCGGCCCATCGGGGGGACCGTCGAGGCAGGGGGCTTTCCGACCGGGGCACCGCCCGTGCCCGTGACGGAGCGGGTGGTCGCGTTGTTCGCCGGCGACGCGGTGGATGCGCCGCTCTCCCGGCCCGCCCCGGGTCGGACCGGGTTCGGAGGAGGCGGAGGCTTGGCCGTTCCCACCCGTCTGTTGCCCCCCGACCGGTCGGGGGCGAGCACCGGAGGAGCGCCGGGTACGCCGGTGTTGGGAGCGGCCGGGCCGCCGGCACCCGAGGGGAGCGGAGCGCGCTGCCCGGTGTCGGTGGGCGTCGTGGTGGCCGGAGGGGCGGCTGTGTCGAGGTCGATCCGCACGGACTCCCGAGGAGCGGGGGATCCCTCGACGGATCCGGGCTTGCCCGGGGTGGAGGACGGTGGACCCGCCTCGGCGGCCCACGCGTCCCATGCGGCTCCGCCGCCTCCGTGGGCAGCCGGCGCGGAGCCGCTCCCGCCCCCTGGCGCAATCTTGACCGAATCCTGCGGTGGCGGCGCCGGGGGCATGCCGACGTCCGGCATCGGGCCGAACTCCGGCTCCTGGAGGCCCTGCATGTTCTCGTGCGAGACCCGGTAGTAGGACGCCAGGCGGTTCATCTGGTTGACGGCTTCCTGGCGGTTGTCCTCCTTCCGCTTGGCCAGCCGGTACTTCTCGTCGGACTCGTCGCGCTCCTCGGGCGGAATGCTCTCCAGACGCGGCGCGGCCATGACGGCGGGGTCACGCTCGGGCATGCTGCCGCGCACCGTGGCCAGGCCGACCCCGGCGGCCTTCAGGTGGATGCCGGCCTTCTCGGTGAAGTCCGCCAGGAGGATGGTGTTCCTGCTCAGCTTCCGGCCCCAGTCGCGGAAGCTGTCGCCGAACTCGCCCTCCCAGTCGACCTTGTCGATGTGCTTCTTGAGGTCCTCGCCGATCTGCCTGATGTCGCCGCCGGCCTCCCAGAGCCTGTCGGCGGCGCTCTCGATGTCGCCGGGGTCGCCGCCGTCGACCAGGGCGTACATCTCCTCGAGTTCCTTGTTCTCGAAGTTCGTGGACCCCATGACGCTGTTGCGCATGTTCAGGGCGCCGAACAGGTCGAACGGGGCGAGCGCGCCACTCCGCTTGAGGTCGGTCACGAGGAGCCGACCGGCGACGACCGGCTCCTCGGACCTCTCCTGGGTGTTCTCGTCGGTCACGGTCGTGCCTCCCCCGTCAGTAGGTCGCCCCGGTGGCCTCGTCCTTGGGCCGCTGCCCCTCGTGCTCCTGCTTCTCCGCCTCCCGCTGCCGCCGGTGTTCGAGCGCCCGCCCCTGGATCTCCCAGAAGCGCCGCTTGAGGTCGTCCTCCAGGTTGCCGAAGCCGATGTCGGCACCGTGGACGGCGATGCGCATGGCCTCGATCTGGTCACCGAGCGCCTTGGAGAGGGAGGCGAGTTGGGTGTGGACCCGGTTGTACTGCGCGTAGACGCCGTCGGCCTCGGCGAAGTCGCCGCCGAAGGCGGAGCGTGGGACCTCCTGCCGACCGACCCGGGCGGGGGAGGCCGGGGAGTCCTCCAGGGTTCGGAGGATGCCGTCGACCCGCTTCTTGAAGTCCTTGAGCGACTCGAGCTCGCCTCTGAGCTTGCCGGCCGACAGCCCCATCAGGTTCCCCCTCCCCCGTCGAACACACCCGGTGGCCCTGTGACCCACCACTGTAGCCACCGCCTGGGACAGCACCAACGGCGATACGGCCGTCCGGCCGGCGGTGGGCGCGGCCCCTAGTGGGTCTCCCGCCTGCGCCGCCAGTCTCGGTGGACCAGGGAGCCACCGGCGATCACCGACACCAGGACGCCTCCGCCCACCACCGCGTACGTGCCCAGGCGTTCGTCGCGCTCCTGCGGGGTCTCGCCGAGGTGGAGTTCGGCCGGCGTGGGCGGCTCCGCCCGGTCCACTCCCTCGCGGGCCACCGGCTCCTCGATCCGCCGGTCGTCCTCGGTGAGGGCTCGGACGGGGTCGATGACGCCCCAGCCCACGTGACGGTCGTGTCCGGGGACGGAGCGTTCGGCGGTCTGCGCGATCTGGGCCGCGACGTGGCGCGGTTCCCAGTCCGGGTGCTCGGCCACGAGCAGCGCCGCGACGCCCGCCACGTACGGGGCCGAGAAGCTGGTGCCGTTGTCGGCGCAGTGGCCGCCCCCGGGGACCGTGGAGATCATGTCGACGCCGGGCGCGGCGACGTCCACGAAGTCGCCCGACTGGGAGAAGGGCGCGCGTTCGTTGTTGCGGTCGGAGGAGGCGACGGCGATGACGCCCTCGTAGGAGGCCGGGTAGGTCTCCTTGACGTTGCCGCCCAACCCGTCGTTGCCGGCCGACGCCACGATGACGACGCCCTCGGCCAGTGCCTTGTTCACCGCCTGCTCCAGATCGGAGTTGGGCTTGAGGGGCGTGGAGGTGTCCTGCGAGATGTTGATGACCTTCGCCCCGGCCTCGACCGCGTGCTCGATCGACCGGGCCATGGTGGTGGTGTCGCCGTTGCCCTGGGCGTCGTTCTGCTGGATCGGGATGATGGTCGCCTCGGGCGCGATGCCGACGAAGCCGGTGTTGTCCGCCGGACGCGCGGCGATGATGCCGGCGACCTTGGTGCCGTGGCCGACGGTGTCGTCCGTGCCGTTCGCCGCCGGTGGTTTCACGGAGTTGCCGTACTCGTCCTTCTCCGGGGTCTTCAGGAACCTCTTGCCGAGCTCGGCGTCGACCGCGTCCTTCAGTTGGGGGTGGTCGTCGTCCACCCCGGTGTCGATGACCGCGACCTTGACGCCCCTGCCCTTGGTCTTCTCCCACAGTTGGTCCAGGAGCACCCTCTTGAGCGACCACGGCCTGCCCTCGAAGGGCTCGGCCGGGAAGGTGCACTGTCCGGTGTCGGCCGCCGCGGGTGGCGCCCAGGCCAGGGGGGCCGCGACGGCGCCCAGGGCCGCCACGCCGAGCGCCGCGGCCGTCGGGAGCGCCGTCCACCGGCGTGGCGTGCGCGCCGGGCCCGGTTCGCGGACGGCTCCGGTCCCGGACGCGGGTGTGGTGGTCGACGTGTGCGTCATCTCGTGCTCCTCCCCCTCCTCAAAGCCTCTCCTCGGGGCCTTTCCTCAGGAGCCCTGCGGCTGCTTCGCCGCGCTCGTGCTCAGCCTCGGTCCGGTCGGCAGGAAGCTCGACCAGTTCGCCGGCACCGGTACGGGTCGGGCGCCCTCGTAACCGAGCCTGATCTGCGCCTGGTTGCCCTCCTGCGCGCTCTGCCGCGGGTCCTCCTTCTTCCCGTCCGTGCCGATCTCGGACTCGTCCCGGCCGCTGTCGGTGTTCGCCTGTACCGCGTAGCGCAGACCGGTGTCGGTCACCAGGAAGACACCGCCGGAGCCGGTCTCCTCCCCCTTGATCTGTCGGAAGAGCAGGCCCGAGCCCGGGGTGACGTACGCGCTGGTGGCGCCGTTGGGCAGGGTGGCCGGGTAGTCCTCGCCCGCCCAGGTGCTGAGCGTGGTGGTGCCCTTCTTCTCGTCCACCTCGCGCAGGACGTTGCACAGGGCGTCCCGGCCGCCGTCCGCCTGGTTGACGGTGCTCGCCTCCGTCTCCGGCCAGTCCAGGTCGCTTCCGTAGAAGGTGTCCTCGGGCCGGATGGCTCCGGCACTGACCTCACGGGCCTGTCCCTGCTGGCCGAGCGGGACGGAGGCCGGGCTGTTGAGCAACAGCTTGGCCATGAAGTCGGTGACCGGCCTGATCTGCTCCTCCAGCACCACGTAGTGCTGGTGTCCGGTGCCGGACGGGGCGCGCAGCACCATGCCGATCCGGTTGGTCTCGGCGTCCAGGCTGCCGGGGGCGCCGGCCGGGGTGCCGGTTCCGTCGATCGCGCGGGGGAACCGGATCTCGTCGCCCTGTTCGAAGGTCTTCAGCCAGTCGTCGCTGACGTCCTGTGGCCGTGCGTTGCCGACGACGGTGCGCAGCAGGTTGTCGTCCGCGTCGACGGGGTAGGCGGTGCCCCGGGCGTCGACGATGTGGAGCCCCCCGTCCTGGTCCCTGACGTACATCACCTCGCCGTCACGCAGCCGGTTCCTCCCCTCGACCCGCTTCTCGTCCCGGTCGGCGAGGACGAAGACCGCCTCCTGGACGCCGTCGTCGCCGGGCTGGACGCACACGGCCCAGCGCTTGGCCTCCGTCGCCTCGTTCCTGTCGGGCAGCCGGTCGGGGGCGTAGGGGATGCCGATGGTGGCGCCGTGCGGGATCCTGCCGCTGTCGAGGATCTTCTCGTCGACCTCGACGATCCCGAACTTGCTCGGATCCAGCAGGAGTTTGGCGGAGGCCAGGTTGAGCACCGGGTGGAGTTGCTTCTTGCCCTTGGTCTCCAGGACGACGTAGCGGGTCGTGGAGTCACTGCCGATGATGACCTTCTCGCCGGGGTTGTCCCACCCCTTGGGCGCCTTGGGTTTGAACATGCCCCAGGCGCCGAAGCCCGCCAGGATCACGGCCCCGACGACCAGTCCGGGCAGCACGGCCCGCAGCGGGCGCGGCGCTCCCTCCTCGGTCCCCGTCGGAGAGGGCTGGAGGAATGCCGAGACCAACCGCTTCTTGGCGAAGGTGTAGGCGTTGAGCTCGTCCCGCCGTGATGCCATCTCTCGCTGCTTCTCCCCACTGGTGGCCCGGCGTCCCCCGGATTCCGGAGCACCGCCACTGCTGCCGTTTGTCGGACCGGGCCCCTACTATGCCCGTTGGCGATCGGCCCGCGCCGCTCCGGTAGGGTGATCGCCCGACCAGCGCCCTGGAGGGCCAGGGCGATTACGGACACAAGGGGATTTTCAGGGGATGGGGACCGCCACGCGGGCCCGGACCGCCACGTCCGCGCCCGACCTTCCGGCGCCGGACGGCGCACGCCCCGAGTCCGCACGGCCGCGCCCGACCCGCGCGGTCACACCGCGCGTCGAAGCACGTCACCGCGGCCTGGGGCCGCTCAGGTTGCACCAGTTGGTGATGGTCGAGCTGGCCGCGGCGGGGGTGTTGGCGGCCGCCGCCGTCCATGAGGTCCTGGTCGTCCCGACGGCCGTGGTGGCCGTCCTGGTGCTGCTCGCGGTGGTGTCGCGGCGGCGCGGCCGGCCGCTCCCCGAGTGGCTGGGCACCGTCGTGGCGCTGCGCCGCCGCAGGCGGCGGGCCGCCGCCGAGGTGCTTCCGCCGGAGACCGATCCGGGCCTGGCCCCGGCCGTCGAGTGCGAGCCGGCCCTGCGCAGCCTGACCTACACCGACCGCGACCGACGCGGCGTGGGCATGGTGGGGGACGGCACGTTCCTGACCGCCGTGCTGCGCGTCGAACCGCGTCCCTCCGCCCTGCGCTCCGGTCCCGCCGAGCGTCCCCTGCCGCTGCGGCTGCTCTCCGACGTGCTGGAGGTGGACGGCATTCGGCTGGAGTCGGTGCAGGCGGTGCAGTACACCCAGCCCGCCCCGGCGCCGCACCTGCCCGCCCGGTCGCCGGCCGCGTCCAGCTACGGCCCGCTGCAGGCCGCGTGCGGCGCTCCGGCCGTACGGGTGACCTGGGTGGCCCTCAAACTCGACCCGGAGCTGTGCCGGGAGGCGATCCGGGCGCGCGGTGACGGCCTGGAGGGCGCGCAGCGGTGCCTGGTGCGGGCCGCGGACCAGTTGGCGAGTCGGTTGGTCGGGGCCGGTTTCCGCGCGACGTTGCTGTCGGAGCAGGAGTTGGTCACCGCGCTCGCGACGTCGGCCGGGGCGAGCCCGATGGCCACGACGCGGGCCGGGCGCCCCGACTCCGCTCCGGCCCGGCGCACCGAGGAGAAGGCCCGTGCCTGGCGGTGCGACGACCGCTGGCACACCACGTACGCGGTGGCGCGCTGGCCCGAGTTGGGGCCGGGTGCCGCCTCGCTGCCGTCGCTGGTGGCGACGGTGACGGGTCTGCCCGCCCTGGCCACCACCTTCAGTCTGACCCTGAGTCCAGGCGAGCGCCGTTCCGTGGCGCTGCGCGGCCATGTGCGGATCACCGCCCGCAGCGACGGTGATCTGGTCTCCGCCCGGCACGTGTTGGAGCGGCTGTCGCGGGAGCACCGGATCGGGCTCGTACGGTTGGACCGCGAGCAGGTGCCCGGGGTGCTGGCGACGCTGCCGTTGGGAGGGACGCGCTGATGCCCGGATCCGTCGACTCGACGCGCACGGCCGCCCGCCCCCGCCTGGGGTTCGGGCTGCGCGGTCCCCGGACGGCCCGTCAGGTTCTGCCCGTCGAACAGTTGGACGTGCTCGCCCTGCCGGTCGGTGACGACGGCGTGGTGGCCGGCGTGGACGTCCAGGAGCGCCCCGCCGTCCTCGGCCTCCACCACCCGGTCGCCCACGACGTGGTGTTGATCGGCGGTCTGTGGACGGCTCAGGTGTTGGCGCTGCGCGCGGCCGGCACGGGAGCGCGGGTGGCCGTCGAGACCGGTCGGCCGCAGGTGTGGACGAACCTGGCCCGGGCCGCCGGCGGCGACCAGCAGTGCATGACGCTCCACGACGTCGGTCGGGTGCCGCCGATGGGTGCCACGGCCGTCTCGCCGGTGGTGGTGGTCAGGGACTGCGGGATGAAGCCGCCGCGCGGCCGGGTCTCCTCGGGCCCCTGGCAGTCGGTGCTCACGCTGCTGCCGTACCTGAGTCCGGTGGCCCCCCGGCTGCTCAAGGGTGCCTCGCTCGCCGGCATCCAGCAGGTCTCCCCCGAGGAGGCACGGAAGGTCGGCCGGCTCCTCTCCCTGTCGCGGCAGGAGATCGAGGCGCTGTCCACGCTCGCCGACGGCGTGACGCTGTGGTGCTCCGGCCGGGATCGACGGTTCGTGCTGACCAGACCCACCGACGTGGAGACGGGTCTGCTGGGCACGGCCCGGCGGCTGGACTGATCCGCGTCCCACCGGCCGGATCCCACGCCGTCATCGGTCCGTTGTCCGAGTGCGACGGGATCGGCATGCCGCATCGTCGTCCACGGCGATTAGTGTGGTCCTGCGCGCGGCAGGACGTGTCCGGTGAACCGACCGGGGCCGCGGCGGCGGAGGAGCGGTCCGACGGGACCGTCCGGCGGCGAGGGGCGGACCGCGCGACCCGACCGGGGTGCCCGACCAGATCAGCAGGAGGCATTGTGAGCAGCGACCGGGACGAGATCCGCGTCGACGGGATCGCACCCGGCGACGATCTGCCCGAGGACGACACCGAGACCACGGGCGAGTTCACCATCGACTACACACCGCCTGCCTGGTACACGCGGAACGCCGAGCCCGCGCCGCGGTCGCCCGCGGCCCCCGCCGACGGGGCGTCCGGTGACGGCGACCGTGAGGAATCCGCCGCGCGGGGTCCCGAGGCACCCCGGAACGCCCCGGGAGATCCGGGCGGGACCGCCGGAAGCGACGCCGTCCTCGACGGCGCCACCATGCGCTTCTCCGCCGACGCCATGCGCCGGGAGATCGCCGAGCGGAGCGTCGGGGGGGAGCCGTCCGACGCGGACGCCGTCGATGGGCGTCGCCCGGAGAGCGGGACCGTGGGGTCCGGTGACGCCGTGCCCGAGGGCTCCGGTGCCGCGCCGCCGGACGAGGGCGGCCCGGAGGAGCCCACGGAGGAGGACGGCGACGGGCCGGAAGAGGTACGGGAGAGGACCCCCGACCGGGGCGACGCGCCCGACGGCTCCGAAGGCGCCGGGGGGCCCGGTGCTCCGGCCGGAGAGAAAACCGGCGGCGGTGCGGCACAGGCCCCCGCTCCCCCGCCGTGGCAGCCCTCGCCCGAGGGTGGGGTGCCCGCCGGGCTTCCTCCGCTGCCTCCGCACTTCCGGCCCGCCGCGCCGCAGCCCGGTGCTCCGGTTCCGGCATCGGGGTGGAACACCACGCCGGAGCAGCCGCCCGCCGACCCCGCGCCCCACCAGCAGGCCCCGGGCGGTTACGGTTTCCCGCAACCGCCCGGCCCCGGCACGCCGCCGCAGGCCGGCGGCCCGGCCCGACCCCCGTCCACCGCACCCGGCGCACCGGCACCGGCACCGGCACCGGCACCGGCACCGCAGGGTGGATACGGCTTCCCGCAGCAGCCTCCGGTCCCGCCCGCGCCCCACCAGCCCGTTCCGGGCGGCCACGGCTTCCCGCAGCAACCCCCCGCCCCGCCGACGCACCAGCCGCCCGCCGGCCCCCCGACACCCGACTCCCCGGTACCGCCGAGTGGTTACGGCTTCCCCCAGCAGCAGCCCCCCGCCCCGCCGGCGCACCGGCCGCCGGACGCGCCGCAGCCGCCCCAGGCCCAGCCGCCCCAGACCGAGCCGCCCGGCGCGCCGCAGGATCCCCGTGCCGGCACCGCCTGGCCCGCCGACCCGCGCCGGCAGCCGCCGAGTCAACCCGGCTCGCTCGGCTACACCGCGTCGGTCGAGCTGTCCTCCGACCGCCTGCTGAACCAGAAGAAGAAGCCTCGCCCGCAGAGCGGCCGCGGCGGCGGCTCCCGGTTCCGCTTCGGTGCCCGGAAGGAGGAGGCCGAGCGGCAGCGCAAGCTGGACCTCATCCGCACTCCGGTGCTGTCCTGCTACCGCATCGCGGTGATCAGCCTCAAGGGCGGCGTCGGCAAGACCACGACCACCACCGCCCTCGGGGCGACGCTCGCCAGCGAGCGGCAGGACAAGGTCATCGCGATCGACGCCAACCCGGACGCCGGCACACTGGGCCGCCGGGTGCGGCGCGAGACGGGCGCCACCATCCGTGACCTGGTGTCGGCCATCCCGTACCTCAACAGCTACATGGACATCCGCCGGTTCACCTCGCAGGCGCCCTCCGGTCTGGAGATCCTCGCCAACGACGTGGACCCGGCGATCTCCACCACCTTCAACGACGAGGACTACCGCCGCGTCATCGACGTGCTGGGCCGGCAGTACCCGATCATCCTCACCGACTCGGGCACCGGTCTGCTCTACAGCGCGATGCGCGGGGTCCTCGACCTGGCCGACCAACTGATCGTCATCTCCACCCCGTCCGTGGACGGCGCCAGCAGCGCCAGCACCACCCTGGACTGGCTCTCCGCGCACGGCTACGGCGACCTGGTGCAGCGCAGCGTCACGGTCATCTCCGGAGTCCGCGAGACCGGCAAGATGATCAAGGTGGACGACATCGTGGCGCACTTCAGGACACGCTGCCGCGAGGTGGTGGTCGTCCCGTTCGACGAGCACCTGGCCGCGGGCGCGGAGCTGGATCTGGACATGATGCGGCCCAGGACGCGCGAGGCGTACTTCGACCTCGCCGCGCTGATCGCCGAGGACTTCTCACGCCACCAGCAGGAACAGGGCCTGTGGTCGCCCGGCGGGAACCCGCCGCACGTGGCACCGCCCATGCCGGGACAGCAGCCCCACCCCCAGTACCAGCAGCAGCCCCACCCCGGTGGGCCGGGTGGTCCGCCACCGTACGCGCAGCCCCAGCCGGGCCCCTACCCGCCCGGTCCGCAGCCCCAGCCCGGGCAGGCGCAGCCGTACGCGCCGCCGCAGCCCGGTGGGAACCCGCCCCACCCGGCACCACCGGCTCCCGGGGAGCAGTGGCGGCGACAGCCGCCCCCGGAACGGTGACGGCGGCGGGCCCGCCCCGCCGGAGGTACGGAACGGGCCCCGCCCCGGTCACCACGACCGGGGCGGGGCCCGTTCCGCGCTCGGTACCGGCGAAAGCCCGCTCCGTCGGTGCCCGCTCTCAGGCCAGCAGCCCCTTGGCGATCCGCACGTCCTCCGCCATCCGCTCCAGCAGTTCGTCCAGCGTGGCGAACTTCTCCTGGCCCCGGATGTAGGCCAGGAAGTCGACGGCGACGTGGAGCCCGTACAGTTCGAGATCCACCCGGTCGATGGCGTACGCCTCCACGGTCCGCTCGGTGCCGTCGAACTGGGGGTTGGTGCCGACGGAGATCGCCGCGGGCATCGACTCGCCGGCCACGACCAGCCACCCGGCGTAGACCCCGTCGGCGGGGATCGCGGTGTGGGGCAGGGTCTCCACGTTCGCCGTGGGGTATCCCAGTTCGCGTCCGCGCTGCGCACCGCGGACGACCACGCCCTCCACCCGGTGCGGGCGGCCCAACACCTCGGCGGCGCCCCGCACATCACCCTCGGCGACCAGTCTGCGGGTGAGGGTGGAGGAGAACGGTTCCCCACCGCCCGCCTCGCCGCGCTCGAACAGGTCGACGACCATCACCTCGTAGTCGTACGTCCGGCCCAGCTCCGCCAGGGTCTCCACGGTGCCGGCGGCCTTGTGTCCGAAGCGGAAGTTGGGGCCCTCCACGACCGTGCGGGCGTGGAGCCGGTCCACCAGTACCTTCGCCGCGAACTCGGCCGGTGAGAGCCTGGAGAACTCCCGGGTGAAGGGGAGGACCAGGACCGCGTCCACCCCGAGCTCCGCCATCAGTTCCGCGCGCCGGTGGTGCGGGGCGAGCAGCGGTGGATGGCTGCCGGGCCGCACGACCTCGCTGGGGTGCGGGTCGAAGGTGACGACGACGGACGGCAGCCCCAGTTCGCGAGCACGTTCGACCGCCCTGCCGATGATCGTCTGGTGCCCGCGGTGCACCCCGTCATAGGAGCCGATGGTGACGACGCTGCGCCCCCAGTCCTCGGGGATGTCCTCCAAGCCACGCCAGCGCTGCACAGTGCCCGCTCCTCGCCGAATGCCAGTGGATGGTGCCGGTCCAAGGGTGCCATGACCCTTCGTCGCGTTCGCACGGGGACCCGCACCGGATCGGCCTCTCGACGGCACGGGCCCCGGAAGGCCGCCGGGACGGGGACGGTGCCGGCGTGCTCCGGTGCGCGCCACGTTTCACTCCGAGCGCCCGCCCGCCGGGGTGAGTCCGGTCGTCCGGGTGGATAGGGAACAGGTGCACACAGGAGGGGGATCGTGGGGCGGGCACCGGTGTCGGCGCCCGCCCCACGGTGCGTGTCCCGGTGGCGTCGGTCGCCGACCCGCCGCCCGAGCCGGAGCCGCGCACCGCAGTCGGACGCCCTCCGGCACCCCAGCGGAGAGTTCGGGAACGGGCGACCATCGGCCCCGTCCTCCCTCAGGCGAAGACGGCCAGGCTCCTGGCCTTGCCGCCGCGTTCCTCGACCAGGGCCGTGAAACGGTCCCCCGGGCCGAAGACGGCCACCGGGCCGGGCCGTTCGGCGGGCGGCATGGCGATCCGCACGCCGTTGGCCAGCAGTCGGGCCCGTCGCTCGTCCACGTCCCAGCGGGGGAACGCCGCGGCGGCGGCCTCCCCGAGGGGCATGACGGTCAGCGACTCCTGGTGCTGTTCCAGGGTGCGCGCCGCCTCCAGGCCGTAGGGACCCACCCGGGTGCGGCGCAGCGCGGTGAGGTGGCCGCCGACGCCCAGGTCGGCGCCCAGGTCGCGGGCGAGCGCCCGGATGTAGGTGCCGGAGGAGCAGACGACCGAGACCAGCAGGTCCGTGACGGGCGTGCCGTCCTCGGCGCTCCCCTCGCGGACGTCGTGCACGGCGAAGGAGGAGACGGTGACCGGCCGGGCGGCCAACTCCACCTCCTCTCCCTCGCGCACCCGGGCGTACGCCCGCTTCCCGTCGATCTTGACGGCGCTGACCTTGGAGGGGGTCTGGAGGATGTCCCCGGTCAGTTGGGCCACCCCGGCGTCGATCGCCTCGCGCGACAGGCCGGCGGCCGGGGTGGAGGCGGTGACCTCGCCCTCGGCGTCGTCGGTGACCGTGCTCTGGCCGAGCCGGATGGTTCCGACGTACTCCTTCTCCGTCAGCGCCAGGTGTCCCAGCAGTCGGGTCGCCTTCTCGATGCCCAGGACCAGGACGCCGGTGGCCATCGGGTCGAGGGTGCCGGCGTGCCCGACCCGCCGGGTGCGGGCGATGCCGCGCATCTTGGCGACGACGTCGTGGGAGGTGAAGCCGGCGGGCTTGTCGACGACGACCAGTCCGCCGGGCTCCTGGGTGCCTTTGCTGCGTGCCACGGGTCAGGCGCCCTCGCCGTCCGTGTCGTCGGTGTCGTCGGTGTCGTCGGTGTCGCCGTCGGTCTCCTCGCCCGGCTCCTCGTCGTCCCGGACGGGCTTGCGGTAGGGGTCGGCGTCACCCGCGTAGGTGGCGCCGGAGGACACCTGCCGGACCTGGGCGTCCGACGCCCTGGCCTTCTCCAGCAGATCGTCGATGGTCCGGGCGTTCTCCGGGAGCGCGTCCGGGACGAACGTCAGCGACGGCGTGAAGCGCACGCCGGTCTGCCGTCCGACCTCGGAGCGGAGCACGCCCTTGGCGCTCTCCAGCGCGGCCGCCGAGGCCGCGCGCTCCTCGTCGTCGCCGTAGACCGTGTAGAAGACGGTCGCCTCCCGCAGGTCACCGGTGACCCGGGTGTCGGTGATCGTCACATAGCCGAGCCGCGGGTCCTTGATCCGCCGCTGGAGGGTCTCCGCGACCACGACCCGGATGCGGTCGGCCAGCTTGCGTGCCCGCGCGGTGTCGGTCATGTGTCTGCTTCCTTCTGTTTCGGATCGTTCGGTTGGGATGCGGATGCGGTCCCGGGCGACGGACCGGGCCGGGCCGGACGCCGGTCGGTCCGGCCCGCCACCGGTCAGTCGTCGTCGCCGTGGAACCGTCGCCGCACCGACAGCAGTTCCACCTCCGGTCGCGCGGCCACCAGCCGTTCGCACCGGTCGAGCACGTCGGAGACGTGTCCCGCGTCCCCGGAGACCATCGCCAGGCCGATCAGGGCCCTGCGGTGGAGGTTCTGTTCCCCGACCTCCGCCGCGCTCACCGCGTACTTGCGCTGGAGCTCGGCGATGATCGGGCGAATGACCGACCGCTTCTCCTTCAGCGACCGTACGTCGCCGAGCAGCAGATCGAAGGAGAGTGTGCCTACGTACATGCGATGCGGGTCCAGCCGACCCGTGAGGCCTCGTGAAGTGGACCCCTGCCGACGCCCGGCAGGGACACGAGAACCGTACACGTCCGGTTCCCGTCGATCGACGCGTTTAACGGCCGGGAGCCTCCCGCCGGGGCGGGAGGCTCCGTGGCCGTTCACCGGTGTGACCACCGGTGGGCGTCAGGCGCGGGGCTTCTCCCGCATCTCGTACGTCGCGATGATGTCGTCGACCTTGATGTCGTTGTAGTTCCCGAGGTTGATACCACCCTCGAAGCCCTCGCGGATCTCGGTGACGTCGTCCTTGAAGCGACGCAGGCCCTCGATGGTGAGGTTCTCCGCCACGACCTTGCCGTCGCGGATGAGACGGGCCTTGGTGTTCCGCCTGACCTCGCCGGAGCGGATGATGACACCCGCGATGTTGCCGAGCTTGGAGGAGCGGAAGACCTCGCGGATCTCCGCCGTGCCCAGCTCGACCTCTTCGTACTCCGGCTTGAGCATGCCCTTGAGGGCCGCCTCGATCTCCTCGATCGCCTGGTAGATGACCGAGTAGTAGCGGACGTCCACGCCCTCGCGTTCGGCCATCTGCGTGGCACGCCCCTCGGCGCGCACGTTGAAGCCGATGACGATGGCGTCGGAGCCGGTCGCCAGGTCGATGTCGGTCTCGGTGACCGCGCCCACGCCCCGGTGCAGGATGCGCAGGTCCACGTCCTCGCCGACGTCGAGCTGGAGCAGCGACGACTCCAGGGCCTCGACCGAACCGGACGCGTCGCCCTTGATGATGAGGTTGAGCTGCTGCACCTCGCCGGCCTTGAGCACCTTGTCCAGGTCCTCCAGGGAGACCCGGCGGGTGCGCTTGGCGAACGCGGCGTTCCGCTCGCGGGCGGCGCGCTTCTCGGCGATCTGGCGTGCCGTGCGGTCCTCGTCGACCACCAGGAAGTTGTCGCCCGCCCCCGGGACGCTGGTCAGACCCAGCACCAGGGCCGGAGTCGACGGGGTCGCCTCCTGGAGGTTGTTGCCCTTGTCGTCGAGCATCGCCCGGACACGGCCGTAGGCGTCGCCGACGACCATGGTGTCGCCGACCCGCAGGGTGCCGCGCTGGACCAGGACGGTGGCCACGGCGCCGCGGCCGCGGTCGAGGTGGGCCTCGATCGCGATGCCCTGGGCGTCCTGGTTCGGGTTGGCCCGCAGGTCGAGCGAGGCGTCCGCGGTGAGGATCACGGCCTCCAGCAGCTGGTCGATGTTCAGACCCTGCTTGGCGGAGATGTCGACGAACATGGTGTCGCCGCCGTACTCCTCGGCCACGAGCCCGTACTCGGTGAGCTGGCCGCGCACCTTGGTCGGGTCCGCGCCCTCGACGTCGATCTTGTTGACCGCCACCACGATCGGCACGTCGGCCGCCTTGGCGTGGTTGAGGGCCTCGATCGTCTGGGGCATCACACCGTCGTTGGCCGCCACCACGAGGATCGCGATGTCGGTCGACTTCGCACCGCGGGCACGCATGGCGGTGAACGCCTCGTGACCCGGGGTGTCGATGAAGGTGATCTTGCGCTCTTCGTCGTTGACCTCGGTCTTCGCCTGGTAGGCGCCGATGTGCTGGGTGATGCCGCCGGCCTCGCCCTCGATGACGTTGGTCTTGCGGATCGCGTCCAGCAGGCGCGTCTTGCCGTGGTCGACGTGACCCATGACGGTCACCACCGGCGGACGCGGCACCAGGGCCTCGTCGCCGCCCTCGTCCTCGCCGAACTCGATGTCGAAGGACTCGAGCAGCTCGCGGTCCTCCTCCTCGGGGCTGACGATCTGGACGACGTAGTTCATCTCCTCGCCGAGGAGCTGGAGCGTCTCGTCGGAGACCGACTGGGTCGCGGTGACCATCTCGCCCAGGTTGAACATCACCTGGACCAGCGACGCCGGGTTGGCGTTGATCTTCTCCGCGAAGTCGGTGAGCGACGCGCCACGCGACAGTCGGACGGTCTCGCCCTTGCCGCGCGGCAGCATCACGCCGCCGATGGACGGGGCCTGCATGGCCTCGTACTCCTGGCGCCTCTGCCGCTTCGACTTGCGGCCGCGACGCGCCGGGCCACCGGGACGACCGAAGGCGCCCTGGGTGCCACCACGGCCGCCGGGGCCACCGGGACGACCGCCGAAACCGGGACGGCCGCCGAAGCCGCCGCCGCCACCGCCGGGACGGCCGCCGAAGCCGCCGCCACCACCGGGACGGCCGCCGCCGCCACCGCCGGGACGGCCGCCGAAGCCGCCGCCACCACCGGGACGACCGGCACCGCCCGGACGGCCACCGCCGCCGGGACCGCGGCCACCGGGGCCCGGACGCGGACCCGCGGCCGGACGCTGCGGCATCATGCCCGGGTTGGGACGGTTGCCGCCCTGCGGACGCGGACCCGCGGCACCGCCCTGCGGACGCGGCATGTTGCCGGGGCTGGGACGCGCGCCGCCGGGCGCCTGCGGACGGGGACCGCCCTGGCCGGCGCCGGGACGCTGACCGCCCGGACCGCCGGGGCGCGGGGCACCGCCCGGCCGGGGCGCCTGCGGGCGTCCCATGCCGGTGGAGCCGCCGGAGGTGAAGGGGTTGTTGCCCGGACGCGGACCCGAGGGACGGGCACCCGGCTTGGGGCCGCCCGGCTTCGGGCCGCCGGAACGGCCGCCGCCCTGGCCCTGCGCGGGCGCGCCGGGGCGGGCCCCCGGCTTCGGGGCGCCCGGCTTGGGCGCGCCACCGGTCGACGGCGGGGCGGTGAACTCCGGCTTGGCCGGAGGCTGCGCCGGACCGGGCTTGGCCGGGGCCGGACGCGGAGCGGGGGCGGGGGCGGGCTTGGCCGGCCCCGGACCCGGGACGTTCTTCTGGGGCGCGCTCTTGGCGGCGTCGGCCGGGGAGGCCGACGGCCGGGGCGCGCCGGGCTTGGGGGCACCCGGCTTGGGTGCGGAGGCGCCCGGCTTGGGGGCGCCCGGCTTGGGCGCCGCCTTGCGGGGCGCGGCGGGCTTCGCGGCGGACTTCTTGGCGCCACCGGCACCGTTGCCCGCGTCGAATGCGTCAGTCAGTTTGCGTACGACCGGCGCCTCGATGGTCGAGGACGCCGAACGGACGAATTCACCGAGTTCCTGGAGCTTGGCCATGACGACCTTGCTTTCGACTCCAAGCTCCTTGGCGAGCTCGTATACCCGGACCTTAGCCACTTCGCTCCTTACGGTCCGGGGGGATCGTCCGCCGGACCTTCGCTACTGCATGGGCGTACTCATCGCGTACTCATCGAGTGCTCATCGCAATCTCGACCTACTTCCAACTCGCGAGGTACCTCTCCCGTACGGCGGGGTGCCGTACGGGCGTCGTGCGTGCTTGCCGTCTTACGGTGTCTCCCGCGGCACTGCGCTCCGCAGTTTCGCGGTGTCGAGCGGCCCAGGGACCCGGAAGGCCCGCTGGAACGCCCGGCGGCGGACCGCCAGGTCGACACAGGTCGGTGTGGGGTGCAGATAAGCACCCCGGCCGGGCAGCGTACCGCGATGATCGGGAACGCATTCGCCCTCGACCAACACCACACGCAGCATTTCGCCCTTGCCCGACCGCTCCCGGCAACCCACGCAGGTGCGTTCAGGGCATGCGCGGGCACGCGTCCGGTCGGACACCTTTCAGTCTACCTCCCCGCGCCGATTGCGCCGTTGGTGGGGTCGGCGGCGGGCACGGGCGGCGACCGTTGGCACGGTACGCCGTTCCGTGTCCTTCCGCACTCCTCATTCCGGTCGGTTCCGGCCGGCCCCGGACGGACCGGGGCCGGCCGTTCCCGCTCAGCGTTCCCCGCCCTGCTCCCCGCTCTGCTCGGTGTCCGGGCGGATGTCGATCCGCCAGCCGGTGAGCCGGGCGGCGAGCCGGGCGTTCTGCCCTTCCTTGCCGATCGCCAGCGACAACTGGTAGTCGGGCACGGTGACCCGGGCCGACCGGGCCGCGGCGTCGACGACCTCCACCCTGCTCACGCGGGCGGGCGAGAGCGCGTTGGCCACCATCTCGGCCGGATCGTCCGACCAGTCCACGATGTCGATCTTCTCGCCGTTGAGCTCGGCCATGACGTTGCGCACCCGACCGCCCATCGGGCCGATGCACGCGCCCTTGGCGTTCAGGCCCGAACGGGTGGACCGTACGGCGATCTTGGTGCGGTGACCGGCCTCGCGGGCGATGGCGGCGATCTCCACCGAACCGTCGGCGATCTCCGGCACCTCCAGGGCGAAGAGCTTCTTCACCAGGTTGGGGTGGGTGCGCGAGAGCGTCACCGACGGGCCGCGGACGCCCTTGGCGACCCGCACGACGTAGGTGCGCAGCCGGGTGCCGTGCGAGTAGTCCTCACCGGGCACCTGCTCCTGCGGGGGCAGGATCGCCTCGAGCTTTCCGATGTCAACAAGAACGCTGCGCGGATCCTTCCCCTGCTGGACGACTCCCGTGACGATGTCGCCCTCGCGCCCGGCGTACTCGCCGAAGGTGATCTCCTCCTCGGCGTCCCGCAACCGCTGCAGGATGACCTGCTTGGCCGTCGTCGCGGCGATCCGGCCGAAACCGGAGGGGGTGTCGTCGAACTCGCGCGGCTCGGTGCCCTCGGGCAGGTCCGCCGGGTCCTCCTTGGCCCACACCGTCACGTGGCCGGTGGAACGGTCCAGCTCCACACGGGCGTGGCGGTGACTGCCCTCGGTGCGGTGGTAGGCGATCAGCAACGCCGCCTCGATCGCCTCCACCAACAGGTCGAAGGAGATCTCCTTCTCCCTGACCAGGCCCCGCAGGGCACTCATGTCGATGTCCACGGCTACGCCTCCTCCTGGCTCTCGTCGTCAGAGGCCGCAGCCTGACGTACACCGTCGGTCCTGTCGGCGGCCTTGCGGTTGAACTCGATCTCGACCCTGGCCCTGGCGATCTCGTCGAAGGCGAGCCGGCGGGCGGTGGGCTTCCGGCCCTTGACGCCGGGGACCTCCAGGTCCAGCCCGTCGTCGTCCACCGCCGTGATCCGGGCGACCAGTTCGTCGCCCCCCGCCTCGTCGGTCAGCCGCGCCCTGATCAGCCTGCCCACGGCGCGGCGGTAGTGCCGCGGCTCGGTCAGCGGGCGGTCGGTGCCGGGTGAGGTGACCTCCAGGACGTAGGGGGCGCCCCCCATCACGTCCGTGGAGTCCAGCACCTCGGACGCCGCGCGGCTCAGCTCGGCGCAGGTGTCGAGCTGTACGCCCTCGTCGGAGTCCACCACCACGCGCAGGACGCGCCTTCTGCCCGCCGGGGTCACGGTGACCTCTTCCAGATCCAGGCCTCTGCCGACGGCGAGCGGCTCCAGCAGTACTCGCAGCCTCTCGCTCTGGGTGGTGCTCATCCGGGTGACTCCTCGGCCGCGTGTGCTGTTGTGGAAACATCCAGTCCTGGGGGTTCGGGGGTCAAGCCTATCGTCTGCGACGGGCCGCGCCGACCAGACGATCCGGCGGACTGCGCCGGGCGGCCGTCCCCCGCAGGGGGCACGGTGCGGGCACGGAGGTGACCCGTCGCGGGGGACGGTGCGAACACGGGTACGCTCGCAGGGCGCTGATCACCGTCGTCCCCGCGACCGTCTCGGCGTACCGTTCGAACCACCTCCCCAGGGAGCACCCGTGTCGATCGACTCGCGTCCACGCCGGCGGAGCCTGCTGGCCACCGGGGTCACGGGGGCCGCCGCCCTGCTGGTCACCGGATGTTCCGACGGTGGCCCCGAGGCCGCCGGGCCCGAGTCGGCCGGCCGCGCGGAGCGGCTGCGGCGGGACGCGGCGCGGCACAGCGCCGAACTGCTGGGCCGCTACGACCGCACCCTCGCCGCGCACCCCTCCCTCGCCGGACGGCTGGAGCCGCTGCGGGCGGACGTCGCTCGGCACGTGGAGGCGTTCGGCGGAACCGGACGGAAGGACGCCTCCGGTGCTCCCGACGCCTCGGCGGCCCCCTCCGCGTCGCCGGAGCGGGAGACCGGGCGGGAAGGACGCGGCGCCCCGGTGCCCGAGGACACCGACCGGGCGCTGACCACCCTGGCGAACGCCGAACGCGCCACGGCCGCCGCCCTGACCCGGGCCCTGGACGGGGCCCCGCCCGAACTGGCCCGGTTGTTGGCGTCCGTCGCGGCGGCGGGAGCCGCGCACGCGTATCTGCTCACGAACGGCGGCGAGAGATGAACAGCGCGACCCGAACGACACGGACCGGCCGGGCGGCGAACGCCCCCACCCGCCTCCGGACCCCCCTCCCGGCGTCGGCCGACCCGGCTCCCGAGGGGGCCGCCGCGCTCGGCGCGCTCCAGGCCGCGCTCGCCGCCGAGCACGCGGCCGTCTACGGCTACGGCGTGGTGGGCGGACGGATCGCCGAGGACCGGCGCGACGAGGCACGCCAGGCGTACGACGCGCACCGCGCTCGGCGGGACGCCCTGCGCCGCGCCGTGCGGCGGACGGGCGGCACGCCCGAGCCCGCCGCCGCGGCCTACTCGCTGCCCTTCGCGGTGCCGGACGGTGCCGCCGCGGTGCGGTTGGCCGCCGAGTTGGAGGACCGGGTGGCCGCCGTCTACGCCGATCTGGTCCGGGCCGGCGAGGGCGAACTGCGGCGGGAGGCGGCGGGCGCGTTGCGCGAGGCCGCGGTCCGCGCGGTGCGCTGGCGCGGCACGGGCGTACCCTTCCCTGGGCTCGCCGAGCGCTCCGCCACGGCGTCCCCGGAGTCCTTCTGAGATTCCGCGGGGCCCGGCGGCACGGACGGGGGCGGGTACACGGACGGACAGGACGACGAAGGGAACCGCTCGCGCATGGCATCCGCTCCCCACGTCGATCCCCCGCGGCGGCTGGTGCGCGCCCTGGGCGCGGACTCCCCCTGGCTGGCGTCCCTGCCCCGGCTGTTGGCGGGGTCGTTGGCCCGCTGGGAGTTGACGGCCGAGCGGGTGGTGGCCCCCGGTGGGCGCGGCAGCCTGGTGGTCCTGGTGCGCCGCGCCGACGGCACCCCGGCCGCGTTGAAGCTGCGCGCGGACGGCGCCGCGGCGGAGGCGGCGGCCCTGGCCCGTTGGGACGGGCACGGCGCGGTGCGACTGTTGGACGCGGCGCCGCGGGACGGGGCGCTGCTGCTGGAGCGGCTGCACGCCGAGGTGTCGCTGCGCTCCCTGCCGGAGGCCAAGGCCAACCTGGAGGCGGCCTCGGCGCTGCGGCGGCTGTGGGTGCCACCGGCGCCCACCGGCGCGGAGCACCCCTTCACCACCGTGGCCGAGCACACCGCACGGGCCGTGGACCGGATCCGCGAGCACGTGCCCGGTGAGGCCGGCGCCCTGGTCGACGAGGCGCTGGAGGCGCGCTCGGCGCTCCTGGACGACGCCCCCGAGGAGTTGCTGCTGCACGGCGACTTCCGACAGGGCGCCGTGCTCTCGGCCGATCCGGGGCGGGCGCACTGGCTGGTGGTCGGCCCCGATCCGCTGGTCGGTGAACGCGCCTACGACCTGGCCCGGTTGGTGCGCGACCGGCTGCACGACCTGGGGGCCACCTCCGGCGCCTCCTCCCTGACCCGGCGTCGGGTGCGCAAACTGGCGGACTCCCTGGAGGTGGACCGGGAGCGGTTGCGTGCCTGGAGCCTGTACCGGGCGGTGGAGTCGGCCTCCCGGCACTTCGCCGCCGGGGCGCGCGCGGACGGTGAGATGCTGGTGGAGTTCGCGGGCTGGCTCTGACCGCCCGTACGTCCCCGAGGCCCCGTACGGAGTGTGCGGGGCCTCGGGGACGTACGGGGCCCGCGGAAGCACCGCGGGCCCTGGTGTGACGGGATCAGGCGCGGGCGGTCAGCCGCTCCACCGCCTCCTCCACCGGCAGCTCCTCGCGCTCACCGGTGCGCCGGTCCTTCAGCTCCACCAGCCCCTTGGCCGCGCCCCGGCCCACCACCAGGATCTCCGGCACGCCGACCAACTCCGCGTCGGTGAACTTCACACCGGGCGAGACGCCCGCACGGTCGTCGACCAGGACGCGCACCCCCGACGCGGCCAGCCGGTCGGCCAGTTCCAGGGCCAGCTCGATCTGGGTGCCCTTGCCCGCGGCGACGACGTGGACGTCCGCCGGGGCCACCTCGCGCGGCCAGCACAGGCCCTGGGCGTCGGCGGTCTGCTCCGCCAGCGCGGCCACCGCGCGCGAGACGCCGATGCCGTAGGAGCCCATGGTGACGCGGACGGGCTTGCCGTCCTTCCCCAGCACGTCCAGTCCGAAGGCGTCGGCGTACTTGCGGCCGAGTTGGAAGATGTGGCCGATCTCGATGGCCCGGTCCAGCTTCAGGCCGGCGCCGCAGGACGGGCAGGGGTCGCCGTCCTCGACGGTGACCACGTCCAGGTACTCGTCGACCTCGAAGTCCCGGCCGCACACCACGTTGCGGGCGTGGGTGTCGGGCTTGTTGGCGCCGGTGATCCAGGAGGTGCCGGGGGCCACCCGCGGGTCGGCGACGTAGCGGAAGGCGGCGCCGGCCAGCCCCTGCGGGCCGACGTAGCCGCGCACCAGGGCGGGACGGCCGGTGAAGTCCTCGGCGGTGACCAGCTCGACGGTGGCGGGCGCCAGGTGCTCGGCGAGCTTGCCCAGGTCCACCTCGCGGTCGCCGGGCACACCCACGGCCCAGATCTCGCCGTCCACCTTGACCAGGAGGTTCTTCAGGGTCGCGGAGGCGGGCACGCCCAGGTGGTCGGCGAGGGTCTCGATGGTGGGGGTGTCGGGGGTGTCCAGCTCCTCGATCGGCGGGTGGGCCAGGGGGTCGCCGGCCGGGGCCAGGGGGAAGGTGACGGCCTCGGTGTTGGCCGCGTAGCCGCAGGAGGGGCAGTCGGCGAAGGTGTCCTCGCCGGCGGCCGCCGGGGCGAGGAACTCCTCGGAGGCCGAGCCGCCCATCGCGCCGGAGACGGCGGAGACGATCCGGTGGTCCATGCCGAGCCGGGTGAAGATCCGCACGTACGCCTCGCGGTGCAGCCGGTAGGACTCGGCCAGCTCCTCGTCGGAGGTGTCGAAGGAGTAGGAGTCCTTCATCAGGAACTCGCGGCCCCGCAGGATGCCCGAGCGCGGCCGGGCCTCGTCCCGGTACTTGGTCTGGATCTGGTAGAGCATCACCGGCAGGTCCTTGTAGGACGCGCACTGGTCCTTGACGACCTGGGTGAAGATCTCCTCGTGCGTGGGCCCGAGCAGGTAGTCGGCGCCCTTGCGGTCCTTCAGCCGGAACAGCAGGTCGCCGTACTCCTCCCAGCGGCCCGACTCCTCGTAGGGCTCCTTGGGCAGCAGGGCGGGCAGCAGCACCTCCTGGGCGCCGATGGCGTCCATCTCCTCGCGGACGATCCGGGTGACGTTCTCCAGCACCTGCCTGCCCAGCGGCAGCCAGGTCCAGATTCCGGCGGCGGTGCGGCGGACGTAACCGGCACGGACCAGGAGCCGGTGGCTGAGGGTCTCGGCGTCGGCCGGGTCCTCGCGCAGCGTCTTGAGCATCAGACGGGACATGCGCTGGACACGGGCTGCCATGGGGTTCTCCTGCGGACTGTGTGGTGTGCGGATGGTGCACGGGGGTGCGGATCCGGGGACGTCGGTGCGCCGCGCCCCCGCGAAGGAGCCTACCGGCGCCTCGGCGGCGACGGCGCACCCGTCACCGCCGCAGCGGCAACGGTGCCCCCATCACCGCGTACGGGCTCGGCGCGCTGGGGAAGAGCACGTTGCGGGCCAGGTCGCGGTAGCCCAGGGAACGGTACAGGGCTCGGGCGGGGCTCTCGGTGTCGATCGCGGAGAGGATCGAGCGGGGCTCGTCGGCGGCGTCGGTGATCGCGGTGATCAACTCCCGGCCGAGGCCGCGCTTCTGGTACGTCGGGTGGACGTGCAGTTCGGTGATGACGAAGGCGTTGTCGAGCCACTCGACGTTGCCCTCCCGCCGCAGGTACGGCTCGACGACCGTGGACCACCACTGGGCGCGGTCGTTGGGCATGCCGTAGACGAAGCCCACCAACCGGCCCCCCGGTGTGGTGACGCCCAGCGCGCGGGTGCCGGGAAAGGCCGCGTGCCGCAGCACGATGTGGCGGCGCACGCCCACCTCGTCGTCGGTCAGTCCGAAGGCGACGGCCTGCACGGCGAGCGCATCGTCCACCCGGGCTGCCAGGTCCAGGGGACCGACCACGACGTCCTCCATGGTCGAAGACCCTACTTCACGGGTGCGCGGCGGTTCAGAAGAGCACGCTCATGAACGCCCCGACCTCGCGGAAGCCCACCCGCCGGTAGGTCGCGCGGGCGGCGGTGTTGTAGTCGTTGACGTAGAGGCTGGCGACCGGGGCGACCTCGGTCAGCGCGTAGCGCAGCACCGCCGCCATACCGGTGACGGACAGGCCCCGGCCGCGGTGCTCGGGGGCGACCCAGACGCCCTGGATCTGACAGGCGCGCGGAGTGACGGCGCCGATCTCGGCCTTGAACACCACCTTGCCGTTCTCGATGCGGGCGAAGGAGCGGCCCGCGCCGACCAGTTCGGCGACCCGGGCCTGGTAGACCAGTCCGCCGTCGCCGGCCAGCGGCGAGACGCCGACCTCCTCGGTGAACATCGCCACGCAGGCGGGCATCAGCACGTCCATCTCGTCCTTGCGGACGCGCCGCACGTACGGGTCGGGCCGTATGCCCTCGGGGAGGGTGTCGGCGACCATCAGCGGCTGGTGGCGGCGGACCTCCCTCGCCGGGCCCCAGTGCGGCTCCAGGCGGGCCCACAGATCGGCGGTGGGTCCGGCGGGGCCGACGACGGAGGAGCAGCGGCGGCCCTGGCGGCGCGCCCTCTCGGCGAAGGCCCGCACCGCCTCCGGCCCCGCGCAGACGGGCACGAGGTTGGCGCCGGAATAGCACAGGGACTCCAGGCGCCCCCGGTGGTACCAGCCCCACATCTCGCCGCCCAGCCGCCACGGGTCCAGTCCGGAGACGCGGACCCGGGAGGCGACGAAGGCGTTGTCGACGGGCTCGCGGTCGAGTACCGCGAGGGCGTCGTCGAGCTCGTGCGGCTCCACGACGCGGGTGGTGGTCGTCAACACGTGGGAATGCCTCGCCGTGCGGCCCGAGGGAGGTCGGGGTGCCGAGATGGGGGTGTGGTCTCCCGACTCTACCTCCCCGGGCCGCGACGACGGCGCGGTACGGGCGTCGTGCGGTCGCCCGGCGCGGGTGGCACCGGGCGGGCCGGCGGGTCAGCCGACGGAGACCTCCGGCGGACCGGAGAGCACGCCGTCCTTCTCCATCTGTTCGGCGATCTTCATGGCCTCGTCGATGAGGGTCTCGACGATCTTGGACTCGGGCACGGTCTTGATGACCTCGCCCTTGACGAAGATCTGGCCCTTGCCGTTGCCGGAGGCGACGCCGAGGTCGGCCTCGCGGGCCTCGCCGGGGCCGTTGACGACACAGCCCATGACGGCCACCCGCAGCGGCACCTCCATGCCCTCCAGCCCGGCGGTGACCTCGTCGGCGAGCTTGTAGACGTCCACCTGGGCCCGGCCGCAGGAGGGGCAGGAGACGATCTCCAACCGGCGCTGCCGCAGACCGAGCGACTGGAGGATCTGGAGGCCGACCTTGACCTCCTCCACCGGCGGCGCCGACAGGGAGACGCGGATGGTGTCGCCGATGCCCTCGGACAGCAGGGCGCCGAAGGCGACGGCGGACTTGATGGTGCCCTGGAAGGCCGGCCCGGCCTCGGTGACGCCCAGGTGGAGGGGGTAGTCGCACTTCTCGGCCAGCAGCCGGTAGGCGTTGACCATCACGACCGGGTCGTTGTGCTTGACCGAGATCTTGATGTCGCGGAAGCCGTGCTCCTCGAACAGCGAGCACTCCCACAGCGCGGACTCCACCAGCGCCTCGGGGGTGGCCTTGCCGTACTTGGCCAGCAGCCGCTTGTCCAGCGAGCCGGCGTTGACGCCGATGCGGATGGGGACGCCCGCGTCGGAGGCCGCCTTGGCGATCTCCTTGACCTTGTCGTCGAACTGCCGGATGTTGCCGGGGTTGACCCGGACGGCGGCGCAGCCGGCGTCGATGGCGGCGAAGACGTACTTCGGCTGGAAGTGGATGTCCGCGATCACCGGGATCTGGGACTTCCTCGCGATGGCGGGCAGCGCCTCGGCGTCGTCCTGGGAGGGGCAGGCCACCCGGACGATCTCGCAGCCGGCGGCGGTCAGCTCGGCGATCTGCTGGAGCGTGGCGCCGATGTCGGCGGTGACGGTGGTGGTCATCGACTGCACGGAGATCGGGGCGTCGCCTCCGACGGCCACGGAACCGACCTGGATCTTCCGGCTGACCCGTCTGTCGGCCAGCTTGGCCGGTACGGACGGAATTCCGAGCGAAATGGCTGTCATGTGGTGTGCAACCCCAAGCTGTGGTTCAGCGCCCCGTGCGGCGGCGTACTCCGGCATCCGAGATTACGGCACGCCCCGGGCCCCGGGCACATCGCGGTCCGCCGCACGCGCGCGGGGGCGGGCGGCGCGCGCTCCGGCGCGTCCTCCGCCCCCGCGTGGGCGCCCGCTCATCCCGTCAGGCGCACCGGGTTGACGATGTCCGCGATGAGGACCAGCAGCGTGAAGCAGACGAAGACACCCGCCACCACATAGGCCACCGGCATCAGCTTGGCCACGTCGAACGGGCCGGGATCGGGGCGGCGCAGGAGCTTGGCGAAGCCCCGACGCACCGACTCCCACAGGGCACCCGCGATGTGGCCGCCGTCCAGCGGCAGCAGCGGCAGCATGTTGAACAGGAACAGCGACAGGTTGAAGCCCGCCACCAGGAAGAGCATCACCGCCACCCGCTGCTCGGCCGGGATCTCCAGGGCGAAGACGTCGCCGCCGACGCGGGCCGCGCCGACCACCCCCATGGGCGAGTCCTGTTCGCGCTCGGCGCCGTTGAAGGCGGCGTCCCACAGCCCTGGGATCTTCTCGGGGAGGCCGAGCAGGGCGTCGACGCCGCTGACCATCATGTCGCCCATGCGGTCCACGGCCTGCGGGAAGGTCTGTTCGACCACGCCGGTGGCCGGGGAGAAGCCCAGGAAGCCGGTGGTGACGTACTCGTCCTCGACGTAGCCGCCGCGCCCGTCGGACTTGGCCACCTCGTTCTTCACCAGGACGGCGTGGAGGACCTCGCGCTCCCCGTCGCGCTCGACGGTGACGGTGGCCGGACCGATGGTGTCGCGGATGCGCTGTTGGAGGTCGCTCCACTCGGTGACCTCCTTCCCGTCGAACGCGACGATGGTGTCGCCGGGCTTCAGACCGGCCGCCTTGGCCGGGGAGTTTGGGGCTCCCTCGGGACAGGTGTCGGTCCGCTCCGAGACCTTGATGACGCAGTCGGAGACGCTGGCGACGGTGGTGGTCTGGGTGCTGATGCCGAAGGCCATCAGCGTGGTGACGAAGACCACCACGGCCAGCACCAGGTTCATGAAGGGGCCGGCGAACATCACGATCACGCGCTTCCAGGGCTTGCGCGTGTAGAAGAGCCGCTTCTCGTCGCCCGGCTGGAGCTCCTCGAAGGCGGCGGCGCGGGCGTCCTCGATCATGCCCCGGAAGGGGGAGGTGGAGCGCTGCCGGATGGCGCCGTCCTCGCCGGGCGGGAACATGCCGATCATGCGGATGTAGCCGCCGAGCGGGATGGCCTTGATGCCGTACTCGGTCTCGCCCTTCTTCTTCGACCACAGGGTGGGGCCGAAGCCGACCATGTACTGCGGCACCCGGACGCCGAACATCTTGGCCGTCGACAGGTGGCCCAGTTCGTGCCAGGCAATGGAGAACAGCAGGCCGACGACGAAGACGACTATGCCGAGGATGGTCATCACCGTCGTCATGCGCGTGCCTCCGCTGTCGTCGCACCGGTGGTGCGTGCCGTACGTGCCGCCAGTTCGCGGGCGCGGGCGCGCGCCCAGTCCTCGGCGTCGAGGACGTCCTCCAGGGTCGGCTCCCCCGCCCGGGGGGTGCCGTGTTCCTCGACCACCGCGGCGACGGTATCCACTATGCCGGTGAAGGACAGCCCTCCGGAGAGGAACGCGTCGACACACTCCTCGTTGGCGGCGTTGAAGACCGCCGGGGCGGTGCCACCGAGGGCGCCGACGTGGCAGGCCAGCGCCACGGACGGGAACGCCTCCTCGTCCAGGGGGCGGAACTCCCAGTTCATCGCCGTGGACCAGTCGAAGACGGGACCGGCGTCGGGCACCCGGTGCGGCCAGCCCAGGCCGAGCGCGATGGGCAGCCGCATGTCGGGCGGGCCGCACTGGGCGAGGGTGGATCCGTCGGTGAACTCCACCATCGAGTGGATGTAGGACTGCGGGTGGACGACGACCTCGATGCGGTCGAAGGGGATGTCGTACAGCAGGTGCGCCTCGATGACCTCCAGCCCCTTGTTGACCAGGGTCGCGGAGTTGATCGTGATGACCGGGCCCATGTCCCAGGTGGGGTGGGCCAGGGCGTCGGCGGGCGTGACGTCCCGGAGCTCCGCGCGGCCGCGCCCCCGGAAGGGACCGCCGGAGGCGGTGACCAGCAGCTTGCGCACCTCGGCCCGGGTGCCGCCCATCAGGGCCTGGAAGAGCGCGGAGTGCTCGGAGTCCACGGGGATGATCTGGCCGGGCCTCGCCAGCGCCTTCACCAGCGGGCCGCCCACGATCAGCGACTCCTTGTTGGCCAGGGCCAGGGTGCGGCCCGCCTCCAGCGCGGCGAGGGTGGGACGCAGCCCGATGGAGCCGGTGATGCCGTTGAGGACGGTGTGGCACTCGGAGGCGGCCAGTTCGCAGGCCGCCTCCGGTCCGGCCAGCACCTCGGGCAGCGGTTCGGTGGGGGCGTAGCGGGCACGCAGCGCCTCGCGCAGCTCGTCGGCCCTGTCCTCGCGGAAGACCGCGACGGTACGGACCCGCAGCCGGTGGGCCTGCTCGGCCAGCAGCCCCACCCGTCCGCCCGCGGCGGACAGCGCGGTCACCCGGAAGCGGTCGGGATTGCCGAGCACCACGTCGACGGCCTGGGTGCCGATCGATCCGGTGGAGCCCAGGATCACGATGTCGCGCGGCCCGTCGGCGGGGGAGCCGGCGGTGCCGGCCGGGTGGCGCAGGTGCGGGTCGGCGAGGGGAGCGGGACTGTCGGTCATCCCCCCATTCTGTCCGGTCCGCGGGACGGGCCGGACACCGCGTCGCACCGTGCCACGCCCCGCCGCCCGGCCGTCACCCGGTGCGCAGCTCCTCCACCGACGTGCCGGTGCGCAGGAACAGCAGGCCGAGGCCGGTGGCGACCGCGACGAGGGCCAGCACCCCCAGACCGTGGAGGGCCAGGTCGTCCAGGGGCACGGGGACGGCGCGCACGACGTCGGGCACCTCGATGACGCGGACGTGTTCCTCGGAGGCGCCGGGGCCGAAACAGGCGTCCGGCTCCGCGTCGCAGATCTCGACCGAGCCACCGTGCTCCACCACCCGCGGGCCGAAGAAGCCCCGGCCCATCAGGGTGCCCACGGTCATGGCCAACAGCACGGCCGGGACCAGGGGCGTGAGCGTCTGCCACAGCAGCGCCCGGGACCAGCACCGGGCGGGGCACTCCGGAGGCCGTCAGGGCGGCGTGGGCGCGGCGGCGGGCGACGACGGCCTCGGCGACGGCCACCAGCATTCCGCCGGCCGCGATCACCAGCGCCACGATCACGGCCGTGTCCACCAGGTCCATGCTCCTCAGGTAGAAGGAGTCGGCCCCGTACCCGACCGCTCCCGTCTCGCCGGCCGCCTCGGCCTGGAGCCGCCACGCCTCCCGCCGGGCCTCGTCCATCACCGTGAAGTAGGAGCGCACGGCCAGGGCGCCGGCGCCGAAGACCACGGCCACCAGCAGCGCGGCGAGGGTGCGGCTGCCGTGCCAGGGGTCGGCGAGCAACCGTCGGGCGGCCAGCAGCGGGGCGGGGCGCCGGGCGAGGCGGTGCAGCACCCGGCCGGTGGTGTGGGAGATCCAGCCCGTTCCGAGCACGATGCCGAGGGCGGCCAGGAGTCCGCCCCCGAAGAGCAGGACGAGCGGCAGGGGGAAGGCGAAGGAGGGGTCGCGGGTCTCGTCGTACCACGTCCACAGCCCCTCGTAGGCGAAGAACGCGCCGACCCCGAGCACCAGCGGGACGGCGGGCCACGGCTTCGGCGTGCCCTTCGAACGCGTGCGGCGCACCACGCCGAGCGGGTCCACGGTCACCCGGCGCAGCATCACCGCGGCCGTCGCCGCCGCGAGCAGCGGCAGGCCCAGTACGGTGGCGGCCATCGCGGGCGCGGACGGCAGGACGTCGGTGGGAAGACGCAACCTGCCCTCGGCGTCCGGCCGGTGCAGCACCTCGTGCCCGATCAGGTAGACCACGAGCCCGCCCAGGGTGCCCAGCAGACTCGCCACCGCGGTCTCGGCGGCGGCGACGGCCGTGGTCTGGCGCGGGGTGGCGCCGGCCAGCCGGATCGCGGCGAGCCGTCGGTCGCGGGCGGGGGCGCCGAGTCGGGCGCACTGCCCGGCCAGGGCCAGCACCGGAATGCCGAGCATCAGCAGGGCGGTGGCCACGCCGGGGCGCAGTCCGGGTTCGCGCAGCAGCGCGTTGGTGTACCGGTCGGACCAGGAGGCGCTGCCGTCTTCCGGGCCGAGCCCGGCGGGGGCCTCGATGGCCAGCACGTTCAGCGCGGAGAACACCGCCAGGGCGGCGAGGAGGACGCCGAACGCGGTGAGCGCCACCCGCAGGGTGTCGGTGCGGGTTCCGGCGAGGGCCAACCGGAGGAGCGAGGAGGGCTTCACCGGTCACCGCCGTGCGGTGTCGTCGTCAGGTCGACGCCGAGGCCGGACGGGTCCACGGTCCCGTCCCGCAGGACGACCTCGCGGTCGGCGTAGGCCGCGACGGACGCGTCGTGGGTGACGAGCACGACGCTGGTGCGCTGCTCGTGGGCGACCCGGGTCAGTTGCCCGAGCAGCCGCTCCCCGGCGAGCGCGTCCAACGCGCCGGTGGGCTCGTCGGCGAAGAGCACCTTCGGCCCGGTGACCAGGGCGCGCGCGGCAGCGCACCGCTGTTGCTGGCCGCCGGACATCTCGCCGGGCCGGGAGTCGGCCACGTCGGCGACGTCCAGCCGCTCCAGCCACTCCAGCGCGGCGGCACGGGCCTCGCGCCGCCCCTTCCCGGCCAGCAGCAGCGGCAGGGCGACGTTCTCGGCCGCCGTCAGCTCGGCGACGAGCTGCCCGAACTGGAACAGCACCCCGAAGTCGGTGCGCCGCAGCAGGGAGCGGGCCGTCTCCGAGAGGGTGTCGAGGCGCTGCCCCCCGTACAGCACCTCGCCCGCGTCGGGGCGCAGGATGCCGGCCAGGCAGTGCAGCAGGGTGGACTTGCCGCAGCCGCTGGGGCCGGTGACGGCGAGGGTCTCGCCCTCGGCCAGGTCCAGGTCGACACCGCGGAGCGCGGGTGTGGGCCCGTAGGACTTCACGACCCCGCGGGCTCGCAGGAACGTCATGAGTGCACCTCCCGGTGCAGGTCGGCGACGCGTTCCAGCGTGGTGTGCAGCCAGCGCAGATCGGCGTCGAGGTGGGCGATGGCGAAGTCCGCGGCGATCACGTCGCCGAGCGAGGACTCCGGGTCGGTCTTGACGGTCGTCAGCTCCCGCAGCCGCGCGGTGTGCGCCCGGCGCTGCGCGGTGAGGTAGTCGCGGGCCTGCTCGACGCCGTCGACCAGCAGGGCGACGACGACCTTGGCCAACAGGGAGCTGCTGACGTACGGGGCCGGGGTCTCGATCGTCTCCAGCCAGGCGCGCAACTCCTCGCGTCCCGCGTCGGTGAGGGCGAACTCGGTGCGGTCCGGGCCGCCTTCGCGGCTCTGCCCCCGCTTCTCGACCAGGCCGTCGCGTTCCAGCCTGCCGAGCGTGCCGTAGACCTGGCCGAAGGCGATCGGCTTGGCCCTGGGGAAGCGCCGGTCGTGCGCCTTCTTCAGGTCGTAGCCGTGCTGCGGCCCGGCGGCCAGCAGGGCGAGCAGTACATGGGCTGCGGTCGACATGACGGGGACTATTCCCTGAGGTAATAGTCCCCGTCAAGTCGCCCCCGGGCGGGGCGAAAACGCGTTGCCCCACCCGGGGACGGCCCAGCAGACTGCCCCGGTGCTGATCCGCCGCGAGAACCCCGCCGACGTCCCCGCCGTCCGCGCCGTCACCGGCGCCGCCTTCGCCCCCGGGGCCGAGGCACCCGTTCCGGTCGAGGTGACCCTGCTGGACGAACTGCGCGACTGTGACGGATGGTTGCCCGCCCTGTCGCTGGTGGCCCAGGAGCCGGACGGCGAGGTGGTCGGGCATGTGGTGTGCACGCGCGGACGCGTCGGCGCCACGCCCGCACTGGGGCTGGGCCCGCTGAGCGTGCGCCCCGACCACCAGGGGCGCGGCGTCGGCTCGGCGCTCGTCCACGCCGTGCTGGGCGCGGCCGACGCCCTCGACGAACCGTTGGTGGCCCTGCTCGGTGATCCCGGCTACTACGGACGCTTCGGTTTCCGCGCCGCGACGGAGTGCGGCATCACCCCGCCCGACCCGGCCTGGGGGCGGTACTTCCAGGTCCGTGCGCTGAGCGCGTACGCCTCCGAGGGCTCCACCCCGCACGGCACCTTCGCCTACGCCGAGCCGTTCGACCGCGTGTGACACGGAATCGGGGTGATCGGGGAACGCGGCATCGTCCACGACGAGGCCGACGGCAAGCCGCCGGACGGCGGGGCGTGCGCCGCGACGAGCGCGGCGGTCCGTCCCGAGCCGGGGCGGCCGGTTCCCGTCCACGGGGTCCGCGCCTCGCGCCGCTCGCCCCCTCGGGCGTGAGCGCGGTACTACGATCGGTGGGTGCCAACCGGCCCGGCACACGGCCGGGATCGAGGACCGGCGATCGACGGGGGAACGATGAGCGGTGAGTGGATGCAGGTGGCCACGGCGTCGGCGAACACGCTCGTCGCGTTGATGCTGACCGACGCCTGGGAGCAGGCCAGGGACCGGATGGTGGGCGTGTGGCGCCGGTTCAGGCCCGAGCAGGCGGACTCGGTCTCCGGGCAGCTCGACGCGTCGGCCGACGATCTGGCACAGGCCCGGCAGGCGGACGACGGCGAGGCCGAGGACGAGATCCGCGGCGAGTGGAGCGGCCGGATCCGGCGCCTGGTGCGGGACGAGCCCGAGGCCGCCGACGTCCTGCGGGAGTTCGTCCGGCAGTACGCGTCGCGGACGGCGGACGCGGGCGGCACGACCGTGGTGCAGAACGCCCACGCGACGGGGAAGTCCCGCGTCTACCAGGCCGGCCGTGACATGACCGTCAACTGACCGGCGGGGGCGGCGAACGGGGCAGCGGGGACAGCGGGGGCGACGTGAGCGGCGAAGACGCCGAGCCGACCGGCGGGGACACCCGGCAGAACGGCAGGGCCGACGGGGACGGCAGGGTCTACCAGGCCGCGGGGACGATGACCGTCGGCCTGTCCGCCGGCGCCGTGACCCGGCTGCTCACCGGGGCCTTGGCCGTGGTGCTCGCCGGTCTGCCGGCCTTCTACGTCGTGGCCCGCACGGAGTCGGTGGGCGGTGACGCCCCGGAGCGGAACGGCTCCGAACGGAACGGGTCGGAGCAGCCCGCCGGTCTCCCCGGCGAGGCGGGGGAGGCCGGTGTCCTCCGGGCGACGATGACCCTGCGCGACACCGGCGTCCACACGGTGTCGAAGTACCTTCCCACCGAGCGGGAGGACCGCGCCTACCTCCACGACCCCTACCGGCACGGGGACACCCCCGACGCCGTCGCCTTCCGGGAGCGGCAGCACCCGGTGAAGGTGGCGGACTCCTTCAAGCTGTCGGTGGTGAACACCGGCGACTCCCGGGTCCGCCTGGTGGACATCAGACCCTCCTCGCTCCGCTGCGAGCCGGCGATCGACGAGGTGCTGTACTACCCGATCGGCGGCGCCGTGGGCGAGGAGGCGGTCTACGCGGTGCTGGACCTGGACAGCGAGGACCCGCGCCTGATGGCCGACGGGAAGGACTACTTCCGCAACTACTCGGTGCCCCTGCCGCCCGGCGACGCCTTCGACATCCTCATCGACATGAGGATCGAAAAGTCCTTCTGCCGCTTCTTCCTGGAGGTCCGGTACCTCGATGCCGAGGGCGAGCAGCGGACGATGACGATCAAGGACCCCTCCTACGGTCTCGGTTGGCTGGAGTCCGGTCCCGTGCCCGGACCGTTCGAGATCAGCGCCCTGCTCGACGACTCCCGCTACCGGCGGGTGTACAGGATGCGGGGCGAACCGCCCGTGTACACCCACGCCGACGGCGTCCCGGGACGACACTCCTAGGGCCCGCCTCCCTCGCGCCCCGTCTCGCCTCGCCTCCCGCCCTTCCCGGCGCGCCACAGCAGACGGACCGCCCCGGCGGCCGCCAGGCCGACCGCCCACCCCAGGGCGGCCGCGTGGGTGAGCCCCGCGGGTGGGGAGAGGGCCCGGACCGGCAGCGCGAGGAGGAGGAGCCCGGCGGGCAGGGCACGAAGGACTGCGGCCAGCAGCGGGCGATCGGGGGGCAGCAGTTCGGTGGTGACGAGGTAGGTGGTGCCCCAGATGGCCGGGGCCAGGGCGGTGACCAGCAGGATTCCGACTCGATTACTTAGCACTAAGCAAAAGTATCTCAACGCTAAGCGACCTGGTCACGGCCGGTGACGTATCTCTCACCGCTAAGACACCGAGTAGGGTGAGGCCATGGCCGATCACGTCGACCGAGTGCTGGAGCAGTGGGCCCGCGAACGCCCCGACCTGGATGCCTCCCCAATGGGGGTCATCGGGCGGCTGGGCCGCCTCTCCCGGCTGATCGACGCCGAACTGCGCCGCACGTTCGCCGCCCACGGGCTGGACCACGCGTCCTTCGACGTCCTGGCCACCATGCGCCGCAGCGGGCCGCCGTACCGGCTGAACCCGGCCGAGCTGATGCGCTCGGCCATGGTCACCTCCGGGGCCATCACCCAGCGTCTGGACCGGCTGGAGGCGCGCGGCCTGGTGGCGCGCTCCCCCAGTGAGACGGACGGCCGCGCGGTGCACGTCACCCTCACCGATGAGGGGCACGCCCTGATCGACCGAGTGCTGCCCGATCACCTCGCCACCGAGCACCGCGTCCTGGCCGGGCTCACCGACGCCCGGCGCGGCGAACTCGCCGGATTGCTGCGCGAGTTGCTGGAGTCCCTCGGGGACCGGGGGGACTGAGCCGGACGCGCGGCACCTTCGTCCGCGCCGAACCGTTCGACCGGGCGTGAACGAGACCGCTGTCAGCACCGAGCAAGGCGTCGTCCACGAACCCGGCGGCCGGTTACTGGACGTCCATCGGCCCGCCCACGGCCCGGCCGCCGCGCCCACCGTCCTCCCCTGGCACGGCAGGGGTCCGGACGAGCGGGACGTACTCGCGCCGCTCGCCCGTCAGGCCGCCTCGCTGGGGTTCGTGGTCGTGGTGCCCGACTGGCGCCCCGACGCGCCCGACGGCGGCTGGGGACACCTGCGGGCTTCGGTGCGTTTCGCCCGGGAGCGGGCGGGCGAGTTCGGCGGCGACACCGGCCGGATCGTGCTGGCCGGCTGGTCGCTGGGCGCGTACGCCGCGGTGAGTGTCGCGGTCCGGCCCGAGCTGATGGACGGATGGCGGCCCGCGGCGGTCGCCGGGATCGCGGGCAGGTACCTCTGGGAGCGCCCGGAGATGGGATTGGGCAACCTGCGTGACGCACTGGCCGCGACGCCCGCCGCCCCGGTGCCCGTCCATCTGGTGCACGGCACCGCCGACGATATCGCCCCCGTCCACCACCCGCGGAATTTCGTGTCCGTCCTCGACCGGTGGGGATGGCCGGTCACCCTCACCGAGACCGACGCCGACCACGCGAGCGCGGTGATGACCGAGTACGACCCCGCGCGGCAGCGCTGTGTCCCGGCCCGCGACGCGGGCGCTCTGGAGGCCGGTCGCGCCACGGCTCGCGCCCTAGCCCGCGCCGCGGGTCTCCCCGTACCCGGGTAGCCGCCCATGGGCGCGGTGGTCCCGGACTCCCGGCCTGGGGGGCCAGCACCCAGCCGTGATCGGCGTCGCGGGCGACCTGTTCGACGACTGTTCGCCCGGACACCTACGGGCGGGCTCTCGGCGGCGATGTCAAGCGAGGGAGGTTCCCGACTCTCATACTGGATTCGCAGTAGTTTCGGCCCGGCTTCTCGTTTCGGAGCCGCGCGGACGGCATAGCAGAATGAGAAGAAGCGTAACGGCCGTTCCTGAGGCCGCCGGCAGGCTTCCCTTGTACACGGCATACGCCAACAAGCCTGCCTCCAACAGGGCGCAGATAGCGAGAGCCCGCCTGGTGGAAGGACTCGACCGCAAGGACCGAGAGAGAATCCAGCACATCCACGCGCTCATGGCCATGAAGGCCCCGCCGAGCGCGTAGAGACGCATAACCTTCCCCTCCACCGCCTCAGGAGAAACATCAATATCCTGTGGTGGGATTCCCTGAGCGGACAAGGGAAGCAAGACAAAGGCGAAGAAGGCAACGAAAACAGCTTGGCAGACAACCAGGAAAATAGCTGCTGCCGCTGCGAGGCGACGCATAAGAATCACACCGTTCTCTGAACATTTCAAGTGCGCGGTGCGGGCGGCGCATGGCCGCCCGCACCGACGGAACAACAGTCAACTATCTATCCACTGCGTTACGCTCAGTACCACAAGTAGTTCAGAGTGCCATCACTCACGCTCTGCAGACACCATCCCGGAAGGACGGACTCGGCCTCACTGCGGGACATCCCGACATCCTTGCCGTACTGGCCGAAAAATCTCCCCCATGCGTTGTTGTGGTAGTCCATCCTGTGGTGCCGCTCCGCCAACTCCTCGCTCATATTGGCGGGCTTGGGGCCCTGCTCGTGCCGGTCGGCAAAGCCCTTGGCGGTCTTGGCGCCCATCTCGTAGGCCATGAGCGCGTTCCAGGTGCAGTGTCGGTAGGCGTCCGGCTTGCCTCCGTTGGTGCGGCCTCCCGGCCAGAACCCTGTGTCCTTCGCTTCGTTGATCGCCATGTTCTCGGCAATCACGGATTCGTCGTAGGCGATGGCACAGATACGTGCCCTGCTGGGCCACATGCAGAATTTGAACTCTGCCGAGTTCATGTACCCGTCGTACGCGAGGGTGCTGACCTCTCCTCCGTCGTCACCGACCCAGTCCGGCTTGATCGCCATGTGCTGGACGTCCTCCTGGGTCAGTTCGTTCTCGCCCGGAGGAACGATCTCTCCGCTGATGAACTTTTCTGTGGCGGCCGCCTGCGCCGCTGTGGCCACACCCTCGGAGAGTGCGCTGGTGTCACCGAAGACGGTGACGTTCTTCGCGGTGGAACTGTGATCCTCGGCGAACCATGCGCCGCTCTGGGTGAACTCCGTCGGCGGGTTCAGCAGCAGGGGCATTTCCACCGCGGCGGCATAGGCGCCCCCGCTGACGGCATCGGTGTAGGTGCTGGTGGTGGCCATACCGACGCGCTCGGGCTGGGGCATGAACTTGTCGGCGATGAAGGCGCTGGTCTCGATGTCGTCGCGGCCGACCACGTCGCCGAAGGTGCTGGGGTAGGCGTCACTGGCGGCCGCACCGACCGTGGTCTTGGACACGGTGTCCGGCAGACCGTCCAGCCATGTCCTGGCCGCCGAGGAGAGAGTGCCGCCGTCGCTGAGGATGAGCGCTCCTTCGGCGGCGGCGACCGCGCTGGCCGCGCTCACCGCGTCCTCCCAGTTACCTGCGCTGGCGATGACCACGTGCTGAGGCTCGGCAACGCCGTCACGGGCGATGACCAGGGAGGTCTCCTGTGCGGTGGCGCCGGCCAGGCGCACGACATCGTAACCGAGGCCACGGATCGCGTCGTCGACGCTCGTACTGAACGCCCCGCCGGCAAGGTAGACCGTCTTCCCCTCTGGAAGGATTCTCTCGATCTCCGCGCTCACCCTGGTGTCAAGCGCGGATTTGGCGGTGAGCAACAGCGGGCCCTGCTTGGCCTTGGCCAACGGAATCGCGGAAGCACCGTCCTTGTAACTATCGGTCGGAGCGAGCACGACCGCGTCCGCGGCGTTGCCGTCGGCCGCCGAGGTCGCCTTCCAGTGGCTCCGTGAAACCTCCACCGAAGTGTCGACGGGGTCACTGCCCGCGATGCGGGTCAGGCTCGCAGCGGAGTCGGTGATGACGGTGAACGGGGTCCAGTCGGACCAGCCGGTGTTGTAGTGCGTACCGTCATAGGGGGATGTGCGGAACTCGTACCTTCCGCCGTCCTGCAACCACCCCTGGGGCACCGTGACCTGGGCGGGCACTCCGGACGACGTCCAGTCGGAGACCAGGTAGTCACCGACCTTCGTCCCGGTTTCGGCGTCGCGGATCTCGAAGGTGCCGTTGACCTCGTCACCGTTGGCGTCGTCGAAGGCGGCCCGCAGTACCGGCGTGGTGGTGCTCACCACCCACACCCCGTCGGTGGCGGAGAACGGCGGCCCGGCCTGCTGGTCGGTGCCGGTCTGCGGCCGGTGGTTGTAGGTGACGGTCAGCCTGGGCTGGTTGCTCGCGTTGTTCGCCGAGTTGATCCGCTTCCACGCCCCGACGGCGTCACTGGTCGCGCGCAGCCCCATGTGGCCACGGGTGACCTGGCCGGAAGCCCAGTACTGGGCCAGGTCCGTGACGTCAGCGGAGATCCACCCGTCCGAGCCACAGGCCGGGTTGCCCTTGGTCTGGGTCGAGGTGTGGTACTGCCGCACCCAGGCGGGCTGGTCGGTCCACCGCGACGAGGTGGAAGCGGCACCGGTGGCCCACACGCCCCAGCCGTAGGACCGGCAGTCGGTGTTTCCCGAGTGGAAGTTCCACAGTTTCAGTTCCGCAGCGGATACCAGAGCGTCTCGGATGGGCGTTGTGTTCCAGTGGATGAACGACCGGGCGGTGCGAGGAGTGCCGTCGGAGTTGGTCGTTCCCGGGTTGCCGAGGTCGAGTTCGGTGTCGTTGGACCAGTCGACCGTCTCGCCCTGCTGCACATAGGTGTCGAAGGTGTTGGACAGCGCCGAGGTGGAGGGGTCGACGGTGACCGGATAACGGGTCTCGGGGTCGGCGAGGAAGTCCGCGTCGGGGGTGACGACCAGGTCCACCGCGCCCTTGCCCCGGCCGACCACGTCCATCTCGACCGGTACGCGACGGGTGTGCTCGCCCGACACCTCGTCGACCGTCGAGTCCCACATCACGGGCGCGGGCATCACGGCACGCTTCTTCCCCGTGGCGGCGTCCGTGAAGAGCACGGACCCGTCCTTCTGCTCTTCCGCCTCAAGCCCCTTGGTCTTGAGCGGCAGGGTGTAAGAGTAGTCCCCACGCTCAGGCTGCTTCCGGATCTCGACGAACTGCTCGAAGCCTGTGCGGGTGGCCTCCACGATCACATCCGCGCCCGGGACCGCGTTCTCGTAACGAGCGGTGGTCCCGTCAAGCACCGGTTCGGGCAGCCCGCCCTTCCACTGAAGCGTTACCCGCTCCTCACCGGAACCGAGCGTCACCAGGTCGCGCGCTGAGGACTTGGCGGCGGCCGAGAGGGAACCGGGGACGGCACCGCCGCCGCCGGCCAGCGTCAGGCCCTCCGGATGGTTCCTGGACACCACTTTGCCATCACGCTTCGTGAGGGTGACGTCGACGGCATACCACTTGCCGTCCCGTTCGACCCGTTCGGGCCCCGCCGTCATCTCGGTGGTAAAACTGCCGTCCGGGTTGGCGAAGGTGCGGGAGGTCTCCGTCCTCTCCGACACCAACTCGACTCGCTTACCGGTCCTACGCGCCTTGAATCTTGCCTCGGGGACCTCGCCCGCGTCCTTCGGGAGTTCCACAGCCGCCGGAGCGGGGTCTTGGGCCTTCCCTCCTCCTTCGGGCTTCGGGGGAGTGGCGGCCGTCGCGGTGACGCAGGTCTGGGCCGCCACGACAATCACCGCCCCTATGGCTGTTCGGGACAGCGAGCGTCTGTGCCGGGTGAAAATAGGCACCCTTCCAGTCCTCTCCGCCCTCGATTCACAAGAATCCAGGACATGCTTCACGATCACTCCGCGAAGTCTCCTCGGACTTCACGCACAGGCACCCAAGGGCAGTCAAGATCATTCGGCAAGGTGGAGCGTTCCGGAACAAGCCACCGACCTTATGGTTTGATCTCCAACTTTGAAGGCTGACGAACGCTTCCCGGTGAAATTCCCCTGGTTTCGTGTCAGGTCTTCCGCACGCGCCGGAGCTTCTCCTCTGTACGCCCGTACGAGCACGCCGCCTACCTCCGGCAAGCGTCTTCGCCTACCGCTCGCGTCCTTGGCGGAGTGCCTGGACTCCAGCGCGATATCTGGCTGAAAAACGCCCCTCGCGTTACGGCCCCGAGGAGCGCCGCCACCTTCCGGGAGTGCGCGTGAGGGTCAGGGGATGGGGCGGTGGACGTCCGTGCGGGTGGCGGGGCCGGGGTCGGCCGGGGCGATCCAGGGGCCGGGGGTGGAGGGGTCGATCACGCCCTCCTCCAACCAGGTGTAGACCCCGCCCAGGACGCCGCGGGCGACCACGCGGTCGACGGCGTCGGTGTTGTTCCACAGCCGGTCGAAGAGTTCCTCGATCCGGACGCGGGCCTGGCGGCAGAAGGCGTCGGCGAGTTGGTAGGCGGCACGGCCGTGCTCGCCGTCGCGGCGCATCGTCTCCGCCCGGACGCAGGCGGCGCTCATGGCGAACAGCTCGGCGCCGATGTCCACGATCCTCCCCAGGAAGCCCTGCTTGCCCTCCAGCTTCGCCTGCCAGCGGGACATGCCCAGGAAGGTGGCGCGGGCCAGGCGGCGGCAGGTGCGTTCGACGTAGCGCAGGTGGGCGGCCAGGTCGGGGTGGCCGGCCGGGTGGAACTCGCGGTAGGAGCCGGGGAGCCGGCCGGGCCCGGCGACCAGTTTGGGCAGCCAGCGGGCGTAGAAGCCGCCGGCGCGGACGGCGGCGCGGCCCTTGTCGGTGAGGGTCCTGTCGGGGTCGACCAGGTCGCCGGCGACCGACAGGTGGGCGTCGACGGCCTCGCGGGCGATCAGCAGGTGCATGATCTCCGTCGAGCCCTCGAAGATGCGGTTGATGCGCAGGTCGCGCAGCATCTGCTCGGCGGGGACGCCCCGCTCGCCGCGGGCCGCGAGGGAGTCGGCGGTCTCGAAGCCGCGGCCACCGCGGATCTGGACCAGCTCGTCGGCCATCCGGTACGCCATCTCCGAGCCGTAGAGTTTGGCGAGGGCCGCCTCGATGCGGATGTCGTTGCGGTCCTCGTCGGCCATTCGGGAGGCCAGATCGAGGACGGCCTCCAGGGCGAAGGTCGTCGCGGCGACGAAGGAGACCTTGGAGCCGACGGCCTCGTGGTGGGCGATCGGCTTGCCCCACTGTTCGCGTGCCGCCGACCACTCGCGGGCGATCTTCAGGCACCACTTGCCCGCGCCCGCGCACATCGCGGGCAGGGAGAGGCGTCCGGTGTTGAGGGTGGTCAGGGCGATCTTCAACCCGGCGCCCTCGGGGCCGATGCGGTGGGCGGCCGGCACGCGGACGCGGTGGAAGCGGGTGACGCCGTTCTCGATGCCGCGCAGCCCCATGAAGGCGTTGCGGTTCTCCACGGTGATGCCCTCGGAGTCGGCTTCGACGACGAAGGCGGTGATGCCGCCCGGGTGCCCCTCGGAGGCCGGCACCCGGGCCATGACGACGAGGAGGTCGGCGATGACGCCGTTGGTAGTCCACAGTTTCACGCCGTCCAGGAGGTAGGCGTCGTCGCCGTCGGGCACGGCGGTGGTGGCCAGTCGGGCCGGGTCGGAGCCGACGTCGGGCTCGGTGAGCAGGAACGCCGAGACGTCGGTGCGGGCGCAGCGCGGCAGGAAGGCACGCTTCTGCTCCTCGGTGCCGAACATCTTCAGCGGTTGGGGGACACCGATCGACTGGTGGGCCGAGAGCAGCGCGCCGACGGCGGGACTGGCGGAGCCGGCCAGGGCCAGTGCCCGGTTGTAGTAGAGCTGGTTCAGGCCCAGGCCGCCGTACTCGGGGTCGATCTTCATGCCGAGCGCGCCGAGCTCCTTCAGTCCCTTGACCACGCGGTCGGGGACGCGGCCCTCCCGGTCGATGGCGATGCCGTCCACCTCCGCCGCGCAGAACTCCTCCAACGCGGCGAGGAACTCCTCGCCGCGCCGGACCTCGTCGTCGTCCGGCCGGGGGCGGGGGTGGACCAGGTCGAGGCGGAACCGACCGAGGAAGAGTTCCCTGGCGAAGCTGGGCTTGCGCCACTCGCTCTCCCTCGCGGCCTCGGCGACCTGTCGTGCTTCCCGCTCGGAGACGGACATCGGGGCTCACCTCGCTCTACGGACGGGTGTTACCCAACCGTATGTACCCGTTCCATACGTTCTGTACCGACTTTGATCCGTTGTGCACCCGTGTGCGACCGTTTGTTGAAGCGCTTCGACAAGCCATGGCACAGCATCTGGACAGCTTGTCAGCGCGGGTTTAGGGTCTGGTCGCAGATCCCCTGTCGAAGCGCTTCACCACAGCAGCTTCCCGCATCGCCCTGGAGAGTCCATGGTCACCCTCGCCGAGGTCGCCCGGCACGCCGGAGTCTCCGCCAGCACCGTGAGCTACGTCCTCAGCGGCAAGCGTTCCATCTCCGCCGCCACCCGGGAACGCGTGGAGGAGAGCATCCGCGCGCTGGGCTACCACCCCAACGCCGGGGCGCGGGCGCTGGCCAGCAGCCGCTCGAACATCATCGCCCTGATGATGCCGCTGCGCACCGACATGTACGTGCCGGTGATGATGGAGATCGCGCTGGCCGTCGCCACCACCGCCCGCTCCCACGACCACGACGTGCTGCTGCTGACCGGCGAGGAGGGGCCCGCGGCCGTGCGCCGGGTGGTGGGCAGCGGACTGGCCGACGCCATGATCCTGATGGACGTCGAGCTGGACGACGCCCGACTGCCGCTGCTGCGCGAGGCGGGGCGCCCGTCCGTGCTGATCGGCATCCCCGCCGACCCGTCCGGACTGACCTGCGTGGATCTGGACTTCACCGCCACCGGCGCGCTGTGCGTGGAGCACCTGGCCGAGCTGGGCCACCGGGACGTCGCGGTCGTCGGAGAGGCCGCCGCCGTCTACGAACGGCACACCGGCTTCGCCGAGCGCACCCGCGACGGACTCCGCACCCGTGCCGCCGAGCTGGGAGTGCGGCTGCTGCACCGCCCCTGCGAGGGCGACTACGCGGCGATGGCCGGGACGCTCACCCGGGTCCTCGACGAACGCCCGGACACCACCGGCTTCATCGTGCAGAACGAGGCCGCCATTGAGCCGCTGCTGAGCCTGCTGCGCCGGCTGGGCAAGGCCGTCCCCGAGGACGTGTCGGTGGTCGCCATCTGCCCCGACCAGGTGGCCGTCCAGGCGTCCGTGCGGCTGACCTCCGTGGCCATACCCGCCCACGAGATGGGACGCCGGGCGGTCGAACTGGTGATGGCCAAGGTCCGCGGCGAGCGGGACGAGCGGCTCGACCTGCTGCCGCCCCGGCTCACCGTGCGGACCAGCTCCGGCCCGGCCCCCGCCCTCCCCCACTGACCGGCACTCCCCTCCCCCTCCGCCGCACGTCCGCCTGGACGGTTCCGCGTCCGTTCCGCCCCGCCGTTCGATCCACCATCCACCCGCCGAGCATCCGGGAGCACCGTGTCCACACCCGCCCACCTCTCTCCCCCGTCCTCCTCCCTGGCCCAACCCTCCCCCACCCACGGCACCTTCCGGACGCACGGCGGTGCGCTGGAGTGGCGCGGACGGCAGGAGACCGTCCGCGTCGAACCGTGGGGGCCGAACGCCCTCCGGGTCCGGTCCCGACTGGGCGGCCCGGTCCTCGACGGGTTGCCCGGCGCGCTGCTGGAGGAGCCGCCGGCCGCCGAGGACACCGAGATCCGGATCGCCGCCGACCACGCCGTGGTGACCTGCGGAGCGATCACCGCCGTGGTCGATGCCGAGGGCATGCTGCGCTTCGTCCGCACCGCCGACGGCGCCGAGCTGCTGTCGGAGGACCGCGCCCACTTCTGGTGGCCCGGCCCCCGGCTGCACACCGCCACCGGCAACGGCTACCACCGTCTGGAACAGCGCTTCACCGCCTACGAGGGCGAGCGGCTGTACGGCCTGGGCCAGCACCAGCACGGGTTGCTGGACCAGAAGGGCACGGTGGTCGACCTCGTGCAGCGCAACGCCGAGGTGTCCATCCCCGTGCTCACCTCCAGCCGCGGTTACACCCTGCTGTGGAACAACCCGGCCGTCGGACGCGTGGAGCTGGCCCACAACGGCACCCGCTGGGTCGCCGACTCCGCCCGGCAGATCGACTACTGGATCACCGCCGGGGCGCCGGCCGACGCCCAGCGCCGCTACTCCGCCGTCACCGGCCGCACCCCGATGCTGCCCGAGTGGGCGGCCGGCTTCTGGCAGTGCAAGCTGCGCTACCGCACCCAGGAGGAACTGCTGTCGGTGGCCCGCGAGTACAAGCGGCGCGGGCTGCCCCTGTCCGCGATCGTCTGCGACTTCTTCCACTGGACGCACCTGGGCGAGTGGAAGTTCGACCCGGCCGAGTGGCCCGACCCGACGGCGATGGTCAAGGAGTTGGACGCGCTGGGCGTGAAGCTGGTCGTCTCCGTGTGGCCGTCGGTCTCGCCGCTGAGCGAGAACCACCGGCCGATGGAGCACCAGGGCCTGTTCATCGGCACCGAGTACGGCCCGATGGCGCACGCCGACTGGCCCGACAAGGGCGTCGCCGAACCCGTCCAGGTCGCCTTCTACGACGCCACCAACCCCGACGCGCGCGACTTCGTGTGGTCCCGCATCCGGGAGAACTACGCCTCGTACGGCATCACGGCCTTCTGGCTGGACGCCGGCGAGCCGGAGCTGAAGCCCGGTTTCTCCGCCAACCTGCGCTACCACGCCGGTCCCGGGCTGGAGGTGGGCAACCTCTACCCGCGCGAGAACGCCCGGACCGTCCACGACGGCCTGGCCGCCGAGGGCGAGACCGAGATCATCTCCCTCAACCGCTCGGCGTGGGCGGGCTCCCAGCGCTACGGCGCCGCCCTGTGGTCCGGCGACATCGGCACCGACTTCGCCACCCTGCGCCGCCAGATCGCCGCCGGGCTCAACACCGCCCTGTCGGGCATCCCGTGGTGGAACACCGACATCGGCGGCTTCCACGGCGGCGACCCGGACGACCCGGCCTACCGCGAGGTGATGGTGCGCTGGTTCCAGTTCGGCGCGCTCTCCCCGCTGATGCGACTGCACGGCTTCCGCGAGCCGGGGATGCCGCTCGGACCGGAGATGACCGGCGGGCCCAACGAGGTGTGGTCCTACGGCGAGGAGGCCGGCGCGATCCTGGAGTCCTACCTGCGGCTGCGCGAGCGCCTGCGGCCGTACGTGCTGGAGCAGATGCGCACCGCCCACACCGAGGGTCTGCCGCCGATGCGACCGCTGTTCCTGGAGTTCCCCGACGACCCGGCGGCCTGGGAGATCGACGACGCCTTCCTCTTCGGCCCCGACCTGCTGGTGGCGCCCGTACTGGAGGCGGGCGCCCGGGAGCGTGCCGTGCGCCTCCCGGCGGGCGCGCGGTGGACGGACGCCTGGACGGGCGAGACGTACCCGGGCGGTGAATCCGTGACCGTGCCCGCGCCGCTGGAGCGGATCCCCCTGTTCCTGCGGGACGGCGCGGAGCTGCCGATCCGGGAGGAGTGACGGCGGATACGGGGCGGGCGGTCGCCGGCGGGGTCTCCGCCGGCGACCGCCCGCCCCGTATCCGTGTCCGGGTTTCCGGGCGCCCCGGCCGGCGAGGATCTCGACGGCCGCCGGGAGGAAAGCGGCACCGGGCCGGCGGTCGCCGGCCCGGTGCCACGTTTCTCCGGTCGCTCCGGTCGCTCCGGTGGAGACCTCGTCTTCGCGGTGTGGGGCGAGTGCGGGGCGGGGTGGGGCCCGGTGGCTCAGCCGCCCCCCGGCGCGGGCGGTGCCTCGCGCAGGACGGCCGCGCCGTGGCGGTCGAGCGGGAGCTCACGCCCGTACCGCCGGCCGGTGAGCAGGTCGGTGGCGGGGGCGGGCAGAAGGACCGTGACCGGCTCCCCGCGGTGGTTGAGGAGGAACAGCAGCTCGCCGCGGCGCACGGCCTCCACCCCGCTCGGCAGCCCGGCCAGGGTCGGCCGGACGCCCGCCTCGTCGGCCGCGCGGCCCAGCAGGGCGCGCAGCGTGGCGGGGTCGGGAAGGGTGGACAGGTACCAGGCGGTTCCCGCTCCGGCGGTGTGGCGGGTGATCGCGGGGCGGCCGTCGAGTTCGCCGCCCCGGTAGACGGCGACGGTCTCGGCGCCGGCGGTCTCGACGTCCTCGCGCCACAGCGCCGCGGTGGGGCCGCACGCGCCGTCGGGGTCGTCGGGGGCGCCGGGGTCGCCGGTACGGAGGACGAGGTCCTGGACGTCGCCCTCGTCCATCGGCCACCACTCGTGGACGAGGTCGATGCCCAACAGCTCGCGCAGCCGGGCGTCCATGCCGCCCTCGCGGACCCGGTCGTCGGCGTCGGCGACGCCGGTGAAGAAACCGCACACCAGGGTGCCGCCGCCGCGGACGTAGGCGGCGAGGTTGTCCAGGGCGGTGTCGGTGAGCAGATACAGGTGGGGCACGGCGACCAGGGCGTAGTCGCTCAGGTCGGCCTCGGGGTGGGCGAGGTCGCAGAGCAGGTTCCGCTCCCACAGGGCGCGGTGCCAGGCACGCAGCGGTTCGGTGTAGGCGAGCCGCTCGGAGGGGCGGCCCTGCTGGAGGCCGGCCCACCAGGCGTCCCAGTCGTGCAGGACGGCCACCCGCGCCGGGACGTGGGTCCCGGTGGCTTCGGCCAACGCGCCCAGGTCGGCGCCCAGCTCGCACACCTGCCGGAAGGTGCGGCTGCGCCGCCCGGCGTGCGGAACCATCGCGGAGTGGAACTTCTCGCTGCCCTGCCGGGACTGGCGCCACTGGAAGAAGCAGATCCCGTCCGCGCCGCGCGCCACCGCCTGGAGCGACCACAGCCGCGTCAGCCCCTGAGGCCGGGGGTGGTTGACGCCGCGCCAGTTGACGGCCCCCGCGGCCTGCTCCATCAGCAGCCAGGGGCCGCCCGCCTGGGACCGGGTGAGGTCCTGCACCAGGGCGCCCAGCGCGGCGCCGTCGGGGCCAAACGGATCGGCGGGATCGGGGTAGAGGTCGACGGAGACCACGTCCTCGTGCTCCGCCCAGGCCCAACCGTCCTGGCCGACGAAGAGCGGCATGAAGTTGGTGGTGACGGGGACGTTCGGGGTGCGCTTGACCAGGACGTCGCGTTCGGCGGTGAAGCACTCCAGCAGGGCGTCGCTGGTGAAACGCCGGAAGTCCAACTCCTGGGTGGGGTTGGTCAGGTACTGGGTGCGGCGCGGCGGGAGGATCTCCTCCCACTCCCCGTAGCGCTGGCTCCAGAAGGCCGTGCCCCAGGCCTCGTTGAGGGCCTCCAGGTCGCCGTAGCGCTTGTGCAGCCAGCCGCGGAAGTGCCGGGCGGTGGTGTCGCACCAGCAGAAGGTGCCGTACTCGTTGTTCACGTGCCACAGCCGCAGCGCCGGGTGGTCGCCGTAGCGGTCGGCGAGGTCGGCGGTGATGCGCAGGGCGTGTTCGCGGTAGACGGGCGAGGAGGCGCAGAAGTGGTTGCGCGAGCCGTACCAGACGGTCGCGCCCGCCGGGTCGCGCGGCAGGGTCTCGGGGTGGCGGGCCCCCATCCAGGGGGGCGGGGAGGCGGTGGGGGTGGCCAGACAGACGCCGATCCCGCTGCCGTCGAGGAGGTCCAGGACGCGGTCGAGCCAGCCGAAGTCGCGCTCCCCGGGGCGGGGTTCGATCCTGGCCCAGGAGAAGACGCCGACGGTGACGAGGTTGACCCCCGCCTCCCGCATCAGCTCCACGTCCTCGCGCCAGACGTGCTCGGGCCACTGTTCGGGGTTGTAGTCGCCGCCGTAGAGCAGGCGTCCGCGGGTGACGTCGGCCAGGGCGGGTCGGGGTTCGACGGTCATCGGACGGGGTCTCCGTACTGCACGCCGCGGCCGTTGGTGCCGAGGTAGACACGGCCGTACCGGCGGGGGTCGCCGGTGATGGTCTGGCCGATCCACCCCCACTGGTGGGCGTCGTCGTTGATGCGGGTCCAGGTGCGGCCGCCGTCGTCGGAGCGGTACACGGCGGTGCGGCCGGAGCCGGCGAGCCGCGCGACGTGGTAGACGGCCGGGTGGTGCGAGCCGGGGGCGGCCTTGCCGAAGCCGAGGGTGTGGGAGGCGGCGATCCCCTCGTCGCGGACGAAGACGCGGCCGCCGTCGGTGGACCGCAGCAGGCCACCGTCCTTGGCCGACAGCCACAGGTCGCCGGTGCGGCCGGGGGTGGCGGCGAGCTGGTACTCGCGGTCCCCGGCGGGCAACCCGTCGGCGGCGGTGACGAAGGTGCGTCCGGCGTCGTGGGAGACGGCGACGGTGCCGCGGGCGGTGTCGTACGCGTAGACCACCCGCGGGTCGATCGGGTCGGCCAGCGGGGTGGCGCCGGCGGGGAAGGTGGGGATCTCGGTCCAGTGGGCACCGTCGTCGTCGGAGCGCCAGCCGGGATGGGGGGTGCCGTCCCAGTGGACGAGGGACCAGATCAGGGCGCCGGCGTCGGCGGTGACCGCGATCGGGCCGGGGGCGTCCTTCGCGCCGGGCGGCTGGGAGGCGAAGGGGGTCCAGGTGCGGCCGCCGTCGCGGGAGAAGGCGCCGTTGCCCCGGTCGCCCCAGCCGGCGCGCACCACGTACGACGGCCTGCGGGCGGCCAGGTCCAGGCCGGTGGCGGTGCCGAAGACGGGGTTCCGGTAAAAGCCCCGGGCCGGGGAGGCGGTGAGGGTGTCGTGGTGGAAGCCGCCGATGTCGCCGAGGGCGGAGAGGAGGTGGGCACGGCCGGTGGGCGGACTGACCAGCTTGCGCACCGACGCCTCCTCCAGGCCGCGGATGCGCGGGGCCCAGTGCGTCAGGTCGTGGGTGCCGTAGATCGTGGCGCCGGTGCCGTACAGCACGTGGCGGTCGTCGAACGGGTCCATCGCCAGTGCCTGGATCCACCAACCGAACTTCGGCTCCTCCTCGCCCCAAGTCAGGTACGGCGTCTCGGAGACGTCCAGGACGGCCCGCTCGCGCAGCGAGGTCCACGTGGCGCCGCCGTCGGTGGAGCGGTAGAGGGTGTCGACCCTCCCCCAGCGGTTGTTGGTGGAGACCACCACGGTGCCGGGGCGGTTCGGGGAGACGGCCAGGCCCGCGTAGCCGAAGGTGTCGTCGCCGCCGGGCCGGTGGGGGGTGACGTCCCGCCAGGTGCCGGTGGCCACGTCGAGCCGGTGGACGGCGCCGTCGGTCTGTCCGCCCGGGCCGGGGGCGTTCGCGTAGGTGACGTAGAGGGCGCCGTGGGCGTGGGCGACGCGCTGGGGGACGGCGGTGGCGGGCCCGATGGGCTGTCCGGGCACGGGCTCCCAGCCGCCGGAGGCGGTGGTGCGGTACAGGGCGGGTTCCGTGCCGCCACCGTCGCCCCAGCCGGCGTAGACGGTGCGCCCGGCGGCGGCCAGGACCGTGACGCCCTGTCCACCGGCGGACGGCTCGGCGGGGAAGGAGGTGTCGCGCTCCCAGCCGGCGCCGGCGTCGGTGGAGCGCCACAGTCCGTCGTGGCGGGTGCCCAGCCACAGGGTGTCGCCGTCGCGGGGGTCGACCAGGAGGCGTTCGCCGGTGCCGCGCCCGTCCTCGTTGGCGCCGAGTTTGACGGGCAGGTCGGCGCGCTGCCAGCCGGTGCCCCGGTCGTCGGAGCGGAGCACAGCCCCGTTGGAGGCCCAGGGCTGGGCGTAGGTGCCCACCGCCAGGTAGAGACGGTCGGGGCGGGCGGGATCGACGGCGATCGCCTCGACGCCCAGCAGGTTCCAGTCGTCCCAACCGATGTGGTCGGTCAGCGCCGTCCAGCGGGCGGCGCGGTCGTCCCAGCGGTAGGCGCCGCCGATGTCGGTGCGGGCGTAGAGCAGTCCGCGCACCGTGGGGTGGAAGAGGATGCCGGGGACGAAGCCGGTGCCGCCCATGGCGACGCTGCGCCAGCGGTAGGGCCGTGCTCCGTCGGCGGCCGGACGGGCCCGGTCCGCCGGGGCGGCGTGGGCGGTGGGGTGCGGGAGGGAGGCGGCCAGTCCGCCCGCGGCGGTCGCGGTGACGGTGGCCGCCGCGGCGCCGCGCAGCACGGAGCGCCGGGTGGCGCCGGCGTCGGCGCCCGCGCTCCGCGCGTTCCCGGTGGTCTCCGCTGCCTCCGTGTCCCGGTTCGGGAGTCTGCCGTGGGGGTGGTGGCTCATGGTGGTGGGACCTCGCTGCCTGGGGACGGGAGTGGGGGTGGGGGTGGGGGTGGGGGTGGGGCGGGGAGACGGGCGTGCCGGCGGTGCGGGGCTCAGCCCTTGACGGCGCCGATGAGCATGCCCTTCTTGAAGTGCTTCTGGACGAAGGGCGAGAGCACGGAGACCGGCACCAGGGCCAGCACCATGACCGCCATCTGCACCGACAGGGTGTGGATCTGACCGGTGTTGACGATCTGGGACATGCCGGTGGGGCGCTGCCCCTCCAGGACGATCTGGTTGAGCACGACCTGGAGCGGCATCTTGGTCTGGTCGTTGAGGTAGATCGACGCGTTGAACCAGGCGCTCCAGTAGCCGACCGCGTAGAACAGCGAGATCACCGCCAGCACGGGCCGGGACAACGGCATCACGACCTGCCACAGGATGCGGAATTCGCCGGCGCCGTCGATGCGGGCGCTGTCGATCAGCTCCGGCGCGGTGCCCATGAAGAACGCCCGCAGCACCAGGATGTTGAAGACGCTGACCGCGCTGGGCAGGATCAGCGAGGCGTAGGAGTCGATCAGGCCGAGGGACTGCACCAGGAGGTAGGTGGGAATCAGCCCGGCGCCGAAGAACATCGTGGCCAGCAGCGTCATCAGCATCGGCCGGTGGCCGAAGGAACCGGAGCGGGAGAGGCCGTAGGCGCACAGCACCGAGACGGTCATGCTGAACAGGGTGCCCACGACGGTGATGCAGACGCTGATGACGGTCGCCCGGGTGACCTGGCCGCCGCTGAGCAGTTCGCGGTAGGCCTCGAAGGTGATCCCGTCGGGCACGATCACCAGCCCGCCCGCCTGCCGGATGGTCTCGGCCGGCGACAGGCTGGTGACGATCACGATCCACAGCGGGAAGAGGATCGCCAGGCAGGCCACCCCCAGCACCACGCCCTTGGCGGTGAGGCCGACACGGCCGGGCGGCTCCTCCCAGGCGGGCCGCATCCGGGCGCCGGTGTTCTCGACCTCCCGGTCCTCGGTCAGCACGCTCACTTCTTGTACACCCCCTGCTCGCCCAGCAGGTGGGCGGTCTTGTTGGCGATCAGGACCAGGCAGAGGCCGAAGATCCCCTTGACGACGCCGACGGCCGCCGCGTAGCCGAAGTCGCCGTTCTCCAGGCCGACGTTCCAGACGTAGGTGTCCAGGACCTCACTGGCCCCCGTTCCCACCGCCCTGCGTTGGAGCAGGATCTGTTCGAAGCCGACGGTGAGGGCGTCGCCGACGCGCAGCACCAGCAGCATCGCGATCACCGGACGCAGCGCGGGCAGGGTGACGTGCCACATCCGGCGCCACCGGTTCGCGCCGTCCATGGCGGCGGCCTCGTACAGCTCGTGGTTGACGGCCGCCAACGCGGCGAGGAAGACGATGATGCCCCAGCCGGCGTCCTTCCAGATCATCTGGAAGGTGACGAGGAACTTGAAGAAGTCGGGGTCGGTCATCAGGTCGAAACCGCCCCCGCCGTGGTCCCGCATCGTCTGGGCGATGATCCCGGCACCGCCGAAGATCTGCTGGAAGACGGTGATCACCAGCACCCAGGAGAAGAAGTGCGGCAGGTAGAGCACGCCCTGGGCCCAGGCGCGCACCCGCGGACTGATGATGCTGTTGATCAGCAGGGCCAGCAGGATCGGGATGGGGAAGAAGAACACCAACTGGATGAGGAAGATCACCAGGGTGTTCTCGACGGCCCCCCAGAAGTAGGGGTCGTCCCACATGCGCTGGAACTGTTCGAAGCCCACCCAGGGGCTCAGCTCGAAGCTCTCGAAGAAGGACTCGCCGACGTAGGGGTCGAACTCCTTGAAGGCCACGGCGTTGCCCAGCAGCGGCACGTAGGCGAAGACCAGGACCAGCAGCAGCGCGGGCGCCGTCATCAGGACCAGGGCGCGGTCGCGGCGCAGCCGGTGCCGCCAGGTGATGCCGCCGGGCGGGGCGGCCGCCTTCCGGCCCTTCCTCCGCCCCCTCCTCGGGCCGGGACGCCGGCCGTCGTCCGGCGGTGGGGCGTTCGACGGCGTGCCGTCCGCCGTCGGCGAGCCGGCGGGCGCCGCCGGTGCGATGTGGGGTGCCGGGGCCATGCCGGTGGATCCGGCGCCGTCGGCCGGCGCCCCGCCGGGGGCCGTGCTGTGCGACACGGGTCTCTCCTCGTCAGCGTTGCCGGGGCCCGACCCGGTGCGGGACGCGCGTGCGGACGGCGCGTCCTGGCGGTGCGTGCCCGCGCCGGGCCCTCGCCTGGGGTGCGCGGGTCGGTCAGGCGGCGGACTCGCCGACCTCGTCGATCAGCTTCCGGTACCAGTCGCGCAGTTCGTCGCCGCCGGCCTTGCGCCAGTCCTCGATGGCCCGCTGCATGTCGGAGATCTTCTTGCGGCCGCGCACGACGTCGTCCTCCAGGTCCTCGAACTGGTCGCCGAGGTTGGCCCACCGGTTGGGCTCGCGGACCTGCATCCCGTACAGCAGCGGCTTCTTCATGAACGCGCCCATCCGCTGCTGCCAGGCGCACCAGTCCCTCACGATCTGCGGGTAGTCGGGGAAGGCGGCGACGGCCTCGGAGCCGGCGGTGAAGAAGTAGGTGTCCTGGGTCTCGGTGACGCCCTGGGGCGTCTTGGTGGGCACGCCGTCCTCCAGCGTGTAGTGGGTGCCCTCGACGCCGTACCGGACCAGGCGGTTCTCCCTGGTTCCGTATGGGGCGGCGGCGAAGTTGGCGATGGCCAGGCACTCCTCGACCGTCTCCTTGGAGGCCTTGCGGTTGACGAAGGCCCAGATGCCGGCCGGGTTGGCGAAGTACAGCCGCGGATCGCCGCCGTCGTGGCCGAAGATGTCCATGCCCGAGACACGGAAGTCGGGGTTCTGCTCGCGCTGCTCGAAGGTCCAGCCGTACCACTTGGCGTTGCCGTCGTTGGTCATCATCGACTGGCCGGCGGTGAAGCGGGTGCCCGCGTCACCGCGCACCGCCATGGCGTCGGGGTGGACGACTCCGGCGGCGTAGAGCTTGCGGGTCCACTCCAGCGCCTCGAGGTAGTTGTCCGTCTCGATGCGGTGGACCAGTTTCTCGCCCTGCCACTCCCAGCAGTACGGCTTGTCCGGCAGCGCGCCGAAGACGTTGAACGCCGTCCACTTCATGTCCTCGCAGGCCCACACCTTGGCCCTGGGCGCGGTGATCTCCTTGGCCAGGTCCATGAACCCCTGGGCGCTGGTGGGAACCTCCCAGCCCTTGTCCTCGAAGATGTCCTGGCGGTAGTAGGGGATGACGATGTCGACCGCGCCGGACGGGAGGGGCAGGCCCTTCAACTTTCCGCTGAAGATGGACATCCGCCAGGCCTCGGTGGGGATGGCGGCGAGGTTGGGGTACTTCTCGACGTTGTCGCCCGACAGGTAGGAGCCGAGGTCGGCGAAGCGGCTGTCGATGGCGCTGGGGATCTTGCCCTGCATCTCCCAGCTGGGGATCACCACCATGTCGGGGATGCCGCTGGAGGCGAGCACCGCGCCGAGCTTCTCGCCGTAGGTGTTGCCGTCCTGGGTCTGCCAGTCGACGGTGACGCCGGTGGCCTCGTCGACGGCCCGGTAGTAGGCGCAGTCCTTCTTCGGCGGGGTGCCCCACAGCGGGCTCATGATCGTGACCTTGCCGCCCTTGCCCAGCTTCTCCGGAACGGAGGCGGGCAGTTGCGCGTACGGCTCGGCCTTGCCGGTGAAACCGGGGCGGGACCCGTTCTCGCTGGGGATGTCCGGCTCGACGACGCGGGACGCCCGGTAGGTCGGGAGGAGCTTGGCCGCGTCCTTCTTGGTCGTCGTGCCGCCCTTGCCGCCCCCGCCACCCTCCGATGAGCACGCCGACAGCAGCGGCACCCCGCCGACCACGGCGGCGGCGACGGCCGTGGAGGCGAGGAACGTTCTCCGGCTGGGGCTGTGGGTCTGGGACATGGTGGCAACCCTTCGTGGCGGCGCGTCGGCGGACGACCAAAGCGGCCTGGCGGCCCGGCACGGTCCCGCCGGTCGAACGAATCGGTCGAAGCGCTTCGATATTGCGGCGAGATTAAGCCTGAGGGTCATAGCGCGCAAGAGTCGGGACAAAGAAACATCCAAGCTCTCTCCATGGCTCGAACGCAGGAAGTTCAAGGGTTCCGAGGTTGTTGCCGTTCAATGCCTTGACACCCGCCCCTCCACAGCTCCAGCATCGAAGCGCTTCGAATCGTGAACCGCACCCGGGGCGCGCGACGCTCGCGTCCCCGACCCGCTGCGCCGTTGCCGGCAACTCGTGACGCCGTGGACGCCGGCGGGGACCGACCACCCCGAGGGGATTCCTTACGTGAGCACCGACCAGCCGCCCTTCCGCGATCCGCGCCTGTCGGCCCGGGAACGCGCCGACGACCTGCTGGGACGGCTCACCCTCGACGAGCGCGTCGCGATGCTGCACCAGTTCGCGCCCGCCGTGGAGCGCCTGGGCGTGCCGGCCTTCCGCACCGGCCAGGAGGCCCTGCACGGCGTGGCCTGGATGGGCCCGGCGACCGTCTTCCCCCAGGCGGTCGGCCTGGGGGCGACCTGGAACGACGATCTGGTGCGCCGGGTGGGCGAGGCCGTCGGGCGGGAGGTGCGCGCGATGCGGGCCCGCGACCCGCGCGTCGGTCTGAACGTCTGGTCGCCCACGGTCAACCTGCTGCGCCACCCGCTGTGGGGCCGCAACGAGGAGGGGTACGCCGAGGACCCGCACCTGACCGCCGCGCTCGCCGGCGCCTACACCCGGGGCCTGCGCGGCGACCATCCGACCCGCCTGCGCACCGCCCCGGTGCTCAAGCACTGGTTGTCGCACAACAACGAGACCGACCGCGACACCTCCTCGGCCTCGGTGCGGCCCCGGGTGCTGCACGAGTACGAACTGCCGGCCTTCCGCGGCCCGGTGCGGACGGGCGCGGTGGCCGGGGTGATGCCCGCCTACAACCTGGTCAACGGCCGCCCCAACCACCTCTCCCCGCTGCTGGCCGAGGAACTGCGCACCTGGTGCGACCGGGACCTGGTGGTGTGCTCGGACGCGGGCGCCCCCAGCAACCTCGCCGACTCCCAGGGCTACTTCGCCGACCACGAGGAGGCCACCGCCGCCGCCCTGCGGGCCGGCGTGGACAGCTTCACCGACCACGGCGAGGACTCCTCCGTCGTCATCGCCCGGGTGCGCGGCGCGCTGGAGCGCGGCCTGCTGACGGAGGCCGACGTCGACACGGCGGTGCGGCGGCTGTTGACGATGCGTTTCGCGCTGGGCGAGTTCGACCCCGAACCCGCCGACGGCGCCTCCGACGCGGCGTTCGACACCCCCGAGCACCGCGCGCTGGCGCGCGAGGCGGCCGAGCAGGCGGTCGTCCTGCTGAAGAACGACGGCCTGCTGCCCCTGGCCGAGGGGGTGCGGGTGGCGGTCGTCGGACTGCTGGCCGACGAGTGCAAGCTCGACTGGTACAGCGGCGCCCTGCTGCACCGTTCCACCCCGCTGGACGGTCTGCGGAAGCGGTTCGGCGCCGAGGGCGTGACGTTCGCCGAGGGCGCCGACCGGATCCGGCTGCACTGCGCCGGCGGTCGGCTCGCCGTTCCCGACACCGGTCCCGGTGGGGACGGGGGCGACCCCGGCGACCCCGACGACCCCGCCGCGGCCGGCGCGTTGGACCCGGCGCTGCTGCGCGGACGCACCGACCTGCCGCCGCTGGAGGTCCGCGCCGAGCCGGCCGCGCGCGACACGTTCGCCCTGGTGGACTGGGGCGGCGGGGTGGTGACGCTGCGCGCGGAGTGCGGCAGGTACCTGTCGGTCGCCGACGACGGTCGGGTACGTGCCTCGGCCGGGCAGCCGGGTGGCTGGGTGGTGCAGGAGACCTTCGAGCTGCGACCGCACGGCGGGGGACACCTCCTGTGGCACCGGGGGACGGGCCGGTACCTGACAGTCGCCGCCGACGGCGCGAGGGTTGCCGCCGACGGCGAGGAGGGCACGGTGTTCACCGTGGAGACGGTCGAGCGCGGCGAGGACGCGGTGCGGGCCGCCGCCGCCGAGGCCGACGTGGTGGTCGTCGTCGCGGGCAACGATCCGCACATCAACGGGAGGGAGACCGAGGACCGCACCACGCTCGCCCTGCCCGAGCAGCAGGACCGCCTGTGGCGGGCGGCCCGCGACGCCAACCCGCGCACCGCCCTCGTCCTCACCTCGGCCTACCCGTACGCGGTGGGGGACGCCGACACCGCGCTGCCCGCCCTGCTGTGGACGGCCCACGGCGGGCAGGCCGCCGGGGACGCGCTGGCCGCGGTCCTGGCCGGCGACGTCTCACCGGGCGGGCGACTGCCGCAGACCTGGTACACCGACGACGCCGATCTCCCCGACCTGCTCGACTACGACATCATCGGCTCCCGCGCCACCTACCTGTACTTCGACGGCACGCCGCTGTACCCCTTCGGGCACGGGCTGTCGTACACCTCCTTCTCCTACGGCGAGGCGACGGCGTCGCACGACGGGCGGACCCTGACCGTCCGCTGCGCGGTGACCAACACCGGCGAACGGGAGGGCGACGAGGTCGTCCAGCTCTACGTCCGCGCGGCGGACGTGGCCGGCCCCGCCCTCCCCCGCCCGCACCGCGCCCTGGCCGGTCACCGGCGGATCCGTCTGGCGCCGGGCGCCTCGCGGGAGGTGGAGTTCACCGTCCCGCTGTCAAAGGCGCTGGGCCACTGGGACGTGGCGCACGGCCGGTGGACGGTGGCGCCGGGCACGTACGGCGTCGAGGTCGGTGCCTCCAGCGCGGACGTCCGCGCCACGACCACCGTCCACGTCGACGGCGAGGCGCCCGGGCCGCGTCCGGTCGCGGACATCGCCGCCGCCGACTACGACGAGCAGCGCGGCACCGAGTTGGTGGACCTGAGCCGGGAGCGCGGCGACGCGGTCGCCCCCACCGGGCGCGGGGAGGCGGAACTGGTCTTCCTCTCCTGCGACTTCGGCTCCGGCCCCGGCTCGGTCACCGTGCGGGCCGCCCGCGAGGAGCCGGGCGAGGCCACCGTCGTCCTCCACCCGGAGGGCGCCGCGTCGATCGCCCTCGCCGTCCCCTCCACCGGCGACCGCTACGCCTACACCACCGTGCGGGCCGACCTGCCCGAGCCCCCGACGGGCGTCGGCGCTCTCCGCGTCACCCTGCGCGGCTCCCTCCGACTGGCCCGCCTGGGCTTCGGCGACCCCTCGTCCGCCGAATCCACCTGACGCGGGCGGGCCGCGCCGCGGCCGGCTCCCGTCCTCGGGCGCCGGCCGCGGCGATCACGCGTCACCCCCGGCACGGCACCGCGCGGAAGTGCGTGGTGAGGCGGCCTGTGTCGGCCGGGTTCACCGGTTCCCCCCGTCCGGCCCCTCGGACAGGCGCAGGACCTCGTAACGGGTGCCGCCGCCCCTCGTCCCCGTGCCCTGGCTCTCCCGCAGGGCGAAGTGGACCAGCTCCCGGCGGTGCGGGTCGAGGCCGAGCACGACGGAGTGCGTGCCCGACTCGTGGGCGGCCGTCCACACCTCGTCCATCGCCTGCTCGAAGGGCGCGGACGAGGCGGCGGAGCGGGCGAGGACGTAGCCGCCCCGGACGACCGCGACGACCGTCGCCGCCGTCGCCGCCGGGTCGAGCGCGGTGGTGGACTCCCCGCGTTGCCGTCCCTCCCCCGGGACGACGGCGGCCGGGACGCGCGGTGTGCGCGTCCCGGCCGCCGTGGGCTCCCGTCAGCCGACCCCGGTCACAGGTCCAGGCCGGTGAGGACCATCACCCGCTCGTAGGTGTAGTCCTCCATGGCGAACAGCACGCCCTCGCGTCCCACACCGGACTCCTTGACGCCGCCGTAGGGCATCTGGTCCGCCCGGTAGGAGGGCACGTCGCCGATGATCACACCGCCGACCTCCAGGGCGCGGTGGGCGCGGAAGGCGGCCTGCACGTCGTGGGTGAACACGCCCGCCTGGAGGCCGTACCGGGAGTCGTTGACCGCGGCGAAGGCGGCCTCCTCGCCCTCGACGGAGGTGATGGTCAGCACGGGGCCGAAGACCTCCTCGCAGGAGATCGTGACGTCGGCGGGGACGTCGGCGAGGACGGTGGGCGCGTAGGTGGCACCGTCGCGCTTGCCGCCGGTCAGCAGCCTCGCCCCGGCGTCGACCGCCTCGTCCACCCAGGACTCCACCCGCTTGGCGGCGTCCTCGCTGATCAGCGGGCCGACGTCGGTGGCGTCGTCCGACGGGTCGCCGGTGACCTGGGCCTCGACCGCGGCGACCACCTTGGGCAGCAGTCGGTCGTACACCGAAGCGTCGGCGATGACGCGCTGGACGGAGATGCAGGACTGGCCGCCCTGGTAGTTGGAGAAGGTCGCGATGCGCTGCGCGGCCCGGTCCAGATCCTCCTCCGAGGAGTAGTCGGCCAGCACGACGGCCGCGCCGTTGCCGCCCAGTTCCAGGGTGACGCGCTTGCGGGGCACCGAGTCCAGGATGGACCACCCCACGGGGCCGGAGCCGGTGAACGAGAGCACCGGCAGCCGCTCGTCCCTCACCAGCGACGGCATGCGGTCGTTGGGGACGGGCAGCACCGACCAGGAGCCGGCGGGCAGGTCGGTCTCGGCCAGCAGTTCGCCCAGCAGCAGCGCGGAGAGCGGGGTGGCCGGCGCGGGCTTGAGCAGGATCGGCGCACCGACCGCGATCGCCGGGGCGACCTTGTGGGCGCACAGGTTGAGGGGGAAGTTGAACGGCGCGATGCCCAGGACCGGCCCGCGCGGGAAGCGGCGGGTCAGGGCCAGGCGACCGGCCCCGCCCGCGTCGGAGTCCAGCCGCTGGGCGGTGCCGCCGTTGAAGCGGCGGGCCTCGTCGGCGGCCCAGCGGAAGACCGACACGGCGCGGCCGACCTCGCCGCGGGCCCACTTGACGGGCTTGCCGTTCTCGGCGGAGATCAGCCGGGCGATCTCCTCGGAACGCTCGGCGAGCCGCCGCGAGACGTGGTCCAAGGCCGCGGCGCGCACGTGCGCGGGGGTGGCCGCGAACTCGGCGGCGACGTCGGTCGCGGCGGCCACGGCCCGCTCGACCTGGTCATCGGTGGGAACGGCGACGGTGCCGACGGTCCGGCCGTCCCAGGGCGAGGTGACCTCGAAGGTCTCGTCGCCGGTCGCCTCGCGACCGGCGAGCCAGAACGCGTGCGTGGAGATCGCTGTGGTCACTGCGTATCCCGGCCCTTCCGAAGTGGTGGAGCGATGTGGGTTCCGCCCGAGGTGTCGAGGGGCGGTTGGTCGACGGATGCCGACGGCGTGCGGGAGGACGGCGCCCGCGCTGGCACGGACGACCTTCCGCCTCCACCGTAGGGGCCGCACCGGCCCACGGCCGTTGTCCGGCACGTAGCACTTCGGTGTTTTCCCGCTCCTCTTTGGCCAGGAGGGTGGGGTTGCCCGTCCTCCCTCTTGCCGCGACCATGACATGAAACGCACGGCCCCCCACCCGTCGAACTGGACACCCCAGGAGACGCGATGCGTAGACGTACGACCGGGCGGCGGCCCCTCACCGCGGCCCTCCTCCTCACCCTCGCGCTGACCGTTCCCCTCGGAGCACAGGCCACCGCCGCGCCCGAGGACGGTCCCCGGTCCGCCCCCACCACCACCGCCGGAGGGGAGCGGCAGTACGAGATAGCCGGGATCGACAGCGCCGAGCAGCGCACGGCCATCGCCCGCACCGGCGCCGCGATCGACGCGGTGCGCGACCACTCGGTGGTGGTCACCGCCGACACCGCGCAGGTCGAGCGGCTGCGGAAGGCCGGGCACCGGATCTCCGCGCTCCCCGCGCCGCCGAACCGGTCGACGGACCGAGGGACCGGGCAGGAGACCGGCACCCTCGGGTTCCCGCCGGCCGACTCGGGCTACCACGACCACGCCGAGATGACGGCGGCGATCGACCGGTACGTCCGCGAACACCCGACCATCCTCTCCCGGCAGGTCATCGGCACCTCCCACGAGGGACGCGACATCGTCGCCGTCAAGATCAGCGACAACGTCCGCGCCGACGAGGACGAACCGGAGGTGCTGTTCACCCACCACCAGCACGCCCGCGAGCACCTGACGGTCGAGATGGCGCTCTACGTGATCCGGGAGTTCGGCGAGCGGTACGGCTCGGACGCCCGCATCACCCGGATGGTGGACCAGCGGGAGCTGTGGATCATCCCGGACGCGAACCCCGACGGCGGCGAGTACGACATCGCCGGCGGCACCTACCGCAGCTGGCGCAAGAACCGCCAGCCCACCCCCGGCTCCCGGTACGTCGGCACCGACCTCAACCGCAACTGGCCCTACCAGTGGGGCTGCTGCGGCGGTTCCTCCTCCAACCCCTCCAGCCTCACCTACCGCGGCCCGTCCCCCGGGTCCGCCACCGAGGTGGGGGTCGTCGCCGACTTCGTCGAGAGCCGGGTCGTCGGCGGGGAACAGCAGATCAGGGCGCACATCGACTTCCACACCTACAGCGAACTGGTGCTGTGGCCCTACGGCTACACCCACAGCGACACCGCGCCCGGCCTCACCCGCGACGACCGCGACGCCTTCGCCACCGTCGGCCGGGCGATGGCCGCCTCCAACGGCTACACCCCGCAGCAGTCCAGCGACCTGTACGTCACCGACGGGTCGATCAACGACTGGATGTGGGGCGTGCACCGCATCTTCAGCTACACCTTCGAGATGTACCCCGGGCCGAACGGCCGGGACGGCTTCTACCCGCCCGACGAGGTGATCGAGCGGGAGACCGCCCGCAACGAGGGCGCGGTGCTCCTGCTGTTGGAGAACGCCGACTGCATGTACCGCTCGATCGGCAAGGAACGGCAGTACTGCGCCTCCTGACCGGCCGACGGCACGGCCGCGGGCGGGCGGGTCAGCCGGCTCGTCCGTCCGCGGCCGGCGGCACGGCCGCCGTCGCCTTGAGCGCCAACCACAGCTCCATCCGCGCGTCCGGGTCGTCCAGCGACCGTCCGAGGATCTCCTCGACCCGCCGCATCCGGTAGCGCAGGGTGTGCCGGTGGACGCCGAGGTCGGCGGCGGCCGCGTCCCACTGCCCGTGCCGGGAGAGCCAGGCGTGCAGCGAGGCGACCAGGTCGCCGCGGCCGCGCGCGTCGTGTTCGTACAACGCCCGCAGCATGCCGTCGGCGAAGGCGCGCACCGCGTCGTCGGCCAGCAGCGGCAGCACCGATCCGGAGGCCACGTCCTCGTGCTCCACCAGCGCCCGCCCCCGGCGGCGGGCGACGGACAGCGCCTGCTCGGCCTGCCGGAAGGCCACGGCCGCGGAGGCGATCCCGGCGGGCGCCGAGACGCCGACGACCAGACCCGGCCCCGTCTGCCCGGTCCGCCCCGCCTCGGGGACGTCGCCCCCGGGGGCGGCCTCGGCCCGCTCCGCGAACTCGGCGCAGGCGGCGGCAGCGGCTCCGCCGTCGGCCACCAGGCCGGTCAGCCTGGTGGCGTGCGGAACCAGCAGCACCGACTCGCCGGCCCGTGCCGCGGCCGCCTCGACCCGCTCGGCCAGCGCGTCCAGCACCGCCGGCGATGGGTCCGCCGCCTCCCCCGCGCCGTCGGGGACGGCCTCGTCCTCCCCCCGGGCGCGGGAGGCGGCGGACGCGCGCCGCCGGCCCCCCGTGCCCGGCACGGCCTCCGCGACCACCACCCGCAGCGGCTCGTCCAACAGTCCGCCGTACAGGGAGCCGGCGACCGCCCGGGCGTGGTCGGCCTCCCCCGCCATCAGCATCCGCAGCACCGCGGCTCCCAGCCGCTGTTCGGCCCCCTGCAGGGCGCGGGACCGCTCGGCGGCCAGGGTCAACAGGGCCACGGCGGAGTTGACCGCGTAGCGTTCGGCGGTCCCCAGGGGGGCGTCGGTGCCCACCGCCAGCACGGCCCTGACTCGACGCCCGGATCCGATCGACTGCAGCTCCACCCGGTCGTCCGGGCCCTTCCCGTCCCGCTCCCCCGCCCCGCCCCGCTCGTCCGCCGGAGCCTCGCCGACCACGGCGCTCGCGGGCACGGGGCGATCGCACAGCCGCCGCACGTCCCCGGCCAACCTCGCGGCCCGGCGGGTCGCCCAGGCGGGAGCGACCGCCACCGGCGCGCCGGAGAGGTCGTAGAGGGCCGCCCAGCCGTCGATGTGCGCGGCCAGTCGCGCGAGCAGGGCCGCCGGGCCCTGCTCGGAGAGCGCGGCGCGGGTCAGCTCGCGCTGGGCCTCGAACCCCGCGGTGACCGCGCGGTACTGCTCGGCGGCGTTGGCCGCCGAGACCGCCTTGCTGATGGCCAGGAACGGGGTGCGGCGGGGCACCTCCAGCAACGGGAAGTCCGCCTCGCGGGCCGCGGCGAGCAGCGCGGGCGGCACCTCCGCGTAGGCGACCCCGGCCGCGAAGCCCAGCCCGACCACGCCGGCGGCGTCCAGCCGGCCGACGTAGAGGCGCATCGCGTCGGCGTCCTCCACATCGAGCTTCATCGCCGTGATCAGCAACAGCTCCCCGCCCTCCAGGTACGGCACGGGATCGGCCAACTCGCTGACGTGCGCCCAGCGCACGGGCGCGTCCAACCGGCCCTCGCCCGCGAGGACGGTGAGCCTGAGGGAGGAGTGCTGGACCAGCGAGGCGAGGGTGAGCGGCATGACTGACCTGGGCCCTTTCCGGCGGTTCGCCGCATTACGTCGACGCTTTCCGGCAGATGGGGTGACACATGACGACGAGTTTTTGGCCGTACGGTAGTGAGGATAAGGCCGGACTGCGCCTGACCGTACAGCCGTACGCCCCCCCGTGCGCCCACCCGCGCCCCGGACGCGGACTACTCGCCGAGTCGGGCCAGGACCGGCGGGCTCGCCTCGCCCCGGAAGGTGGTGAGCGACACCACCGCGTGCCCCGGCGGCACCTTGTGGGCGAGGTCGGAGGCCGACCAGCGCTCGCGCTGCACCGTGCGCACCGTCACCGAACGGGTCGTCGCGCGCACCCCGGTGAACAGGGTCCGGACGGCACGCACGGCCCTGCGGAGCGGACCGCCGGAGAAGTCGGGGTTGTGGGTGACGTCCTCGGTCTTCACCCAGTCGCGGCCCCACGCCCGGGCGAACACCTCGCCGTCCCAGGTGCTCAGCCCCGACAGTGCCACCCGGCAGCCGACCGCGCCGACGGCGGCGGCGCGCAGCGGTTCGGGCACCTCGTCCAGGCTGCGCAGCGCCAGCACCACGCCCGCGTTCGCCGTCCGCAGCCGTTGGACGGCCCGCACCGAGGCGGGAGTGAGGGTCTGCGCGGCGTCGTCGAGCACCAGACAGGCGAAGAGCGAACGCTCGTCACGGCCCTGGACACACGTGGTGAACTGGGCGAGCAGCAACCGGGCCAGCAGACGGGACGCCTCGGCGTGCCCGCGCTCGGGCAGGTCGATCCGCACCCGCAGCGGATGCTCCAGGTCCCGCAGGGCGAAGGGCCGACCGGAGCGGAGAGCGCCGTCCCCGGGGGCGCCGGTGCGGAAGAACCCGGCGAACGCGGGCCGGTCCAGCAGCGCGACCCGGTCGGCCAACAGCGGCCCCGGATCGCCGGGACGCCCGAACTGGCGCTCGCGGGCGTCCAGTTCGCGCAGGGCGGCCCCGTCCCCGACGGCCTCGCAGGCCTGGCGCAGTGCCGCGAGGGCGACCGGCACCCCGTCCAGCAGCTCGCGCAGCTCGGGAACGGCCGGGAAGCGACCGTGCGCGGTGCGGTAGGGGCCGATGAGCTGCGCGAGGGTGGTGGCGGCGCGGCGGGTGTCGGCCTCGCCGCCCGGCCCCCCGAACGCGGCTCCCCCCGTGCCGCCCCCGAGGGCGTCGCCGACCAGCGCCTCGGCCAGTACGGCCGCGGCCTCGTCGGGGTCGTCGGTGCCGCCGTAGAGGTCGAGGTCGTGGGCGGAGTCGGGGTCGCCGAGCCTGATCACCACGTCGTAGGCCTCGTCCGGCCCGAGCCCGGCGCCCGCCGCGCCCACGGCGACCACCGCGGCCCGCCCGGCCAGCGCCTGGAGGGCCAGGGACTCCACCACCGGCCGCACCACCCTGCTGGTCTTCCCGGCCGCCGACGGGCCCACCACCAGCAGCGAGGTGCTCAGCAGGGCGGGTTCCAGGGCCAGGCAGACGCCCCGGTAGGCGTACGGGTTGCGCTCCTCGTCGGGCGCGGAGCCCAACCGCACCTGCCCGGTCAGCAGGTCGTGCCGGGCCGCCCGGACGGGCAGGTCCCGGTCGCCGGAGGGGTGGACGAAGGCCTCGGCGCCGCGGGCGAGCACGGCCTCGGTGAACGCGGGCAACCGGTCGGGCCTGGCCCGCACCGACCGCCAGACGCGGTCCAGGCGCGCGTAGTCGACGTCGTTCATCCGCCCCTGCCGGGCTTCCGCCGTCAGCCGGTCGGCGGCGGCGTGCTCGCCGACGGCCCGCAGGCCGGGCCAGAGTTCGGGGTCGGTGGGGCCGCCGGCGGGCACGGGCGCCGGACCGGCCGCTCCGGCCGGGGAGTCCTCCCGCGCGCCGCGGAGGCCGGCCAGCCGGGGGCGCGCGTGGCGCCGCCAGACCTCACCCCAACGCCCCAGCTTCCCGAAGACCCAGGACAGCAGGACGGCGACGAGCGCGTAGTAGACGTAGGCGGCGGTGACGAAGGCGCCCTCCCCCTTCCAGGAGTCGGGCGTGAACCAGTCCAGCGGCCACATCAGCGGCGGCAGGTAGCCGTTGTAGTTGAGCGACCACACCAGCAGCCCGCACAGCAGCGCCAGCGCGGCGCCGCCCAGCAACTGTCGGTCGTCGAGCCGGTCGGGGTCCTCCGGCGGTTTCGGCCGGTGTCCGTACCGCCACACGCCCGGCTCAGCCTCGGGGCGGGGGGTGCGCAGCCACTCCCCCAGGGACGGTCCGGCCGCCGGAGCCCGCCGCGGCATCGGCGGGGGCGTCGGGGGCGTCGGTGGGGGCGGCGGCACCGACGGCACCGACGGCACGGCGTTCGCGCCGCCCCACGGCGCGCCGGGGACACCCCCCGGTGCGCCGTGCGCCCCCGGCGGTCCGTACGGTCCGTGACTGCCCTGCGCCCCGTCGCCCACCATGCCCCGCTCTGCTCCTCGTCCGGCTCGCCCGGCCCACCCGGCCCGACGGGCCCGTCCGGCGGCCCACCGCCACACCGTCTCCGCTCCAATCTAGTGTCCCGGCGGGGGCGTTGGCCGTACCGCGGAACCGGCCATGTCCACCGTGGCCAACACGACACGGCCACTTCTCCGCGGCGGTGCATGTCGACACCCCGTCCGGGGACCTAGCCTGCGAGAAACCACACCCGTGGACCCTTCCCACCCCCTTCGCACCGAGGAGTCCGCCATGACCGAACTGTCCGGAGGTCCCTCCCTCCCCCAGGAGCGCCGCGTCGTCACCGCCGTCCCCGGCCCCAAGTCCCAGGAGCTGATGGCCCGCAAGCAGAGCACCGTGGCGGGGGGCGTGGGCGCGGTCATGCCCGTGTTCGCGGCCCGCGCCGGGGGCGGGGTCCTGGAGGACGTGGACGGCAACTCCTTCATCGACCTGGGCTCGGGCATCGCCGTGACCTCGGTCGGCAACAGCGATCCGGCCGTGGTGCGCCGCGCCGCCGAACAACTGGAGCGGTTCACCCACACCTGCGCGATGGTGACCCCCTACGAGGGCTACGTCGAGGTGTGCGAGGAACTGGCCAGGCTCACCCCCGGCGACCACGCCAAGAAGTCGGCGCTGTTCAACTCCGGCGCCGAGGCGGTCGAGAACGCGGTGAAGATCGCCCGTTCGCACACCGGACGCCAGGCGGTCGTCGTCTTCGACCACGGCTACCACGGCCGCACCAACCTCACCATGGCGCTGACGGCGAAGAACATGCCGTACAAGCACGGCTTCGGCCCGTTCGCGCCCGAGGTCTACCGGGTGCCGGTGGCCTACCCCTTCCGCTGGCCCACCGGACCGGACAACTGCGCCGAGGAGGCCGCGGCCCAGGCCATCGACCAGATCACCAAGCAGGTCGGAGCCGAGAACGTCGCCGCGATCGTGATCGAGCCGGTGCTGGGCGAGGGCGGCTTCATCGAGCCGGCCAAGGGCTTCCTGCCCGCGATCCGGCAGTTCGCCGCGGACAACGGGATCGTCTTCGTCGCCGACGAGATCCAGTCGGGCTTCTGCCGCACCGGCCAGTGGTTCGCCTGTGAGGACGAGGGCGTCGTCCCGGACCTGATCACCACCGCCAAGGGCATCGCGGGCGGCCTGCCGCTGGCCGCCGTCACCGGCCGCGCCGAGATCATGGACGCCGTGCACTCCGGTGGCCTCGGCGGCACCTACGGAGGCAACCCGGTGGCCTGCGCCGCCGCGCTGGGCGCCATCGAGACGATGCGCGAGCTGGACCTGAACGCGAAGGCCCGCCGCATCGAGGAGGTCATGAAGCCCCGGCTGGAGAAGGCGGCCGAACGGTACGGGGTGATCGGCGAGGTCCGCGGCCGGGGTGCGATGATCGCGATCGAGCTGGTCAAGCCCGGCACCAAGGAGCCGAACCCCGAGGCCACCGCCGCCGTCGCGAAGCACTGCCACCAGGCGGGCGTGCTGGTGCTGACCACCGGCACCTACGGCAACGTGGTCCGCTTCCTGCCCCCGCTGGTCATCGGCGAGGACCTGCTGAACGAGGGCCTGGACGTCGTCGAGGAGGCCCTCGCCGGACTGGAGTGACCCCGACGGAAGGAGCGGCGTGAAGAATGTGTGCGGGGGCCATGGCCTTGTGGTGACACGCCTGTCCCGCGCCCGCCGGCTGCCGTACGTTCTTTCTCGGAAGAACGCGGTGTCCCGTCCGCGGATGACCGTGGACGGTACCGAGTCGGCGATTCCCCTTCTCCGGCCCGGTCGTGCCCTCGCGCACACTCCTCACCGATCGGACGGCCGCCCGCCCCACACCCCCCGGGGCGCGCGGTGACCGGTCGCCACGGCGGCCCCGGAACCCTCCCCCCTGTTCCGGGGCCGCCGTTCCGCGTGACGGCGGCGCTCGCGGTGTCGACGCGCGCCCTGCTCCTCCCGGTGTTCCTGCCCCTGCTGCTCTTCGCCGCCATCGCCTGGCAGGTGCTCTCCGACGGGCCGCTGGCGGAGGCGGACGAGCGGCTCGCCCCCGTACTGCGCGCCAACGCCCCGCCCGCGACGGTCGCCGAACTCCTGGCCGACCTGGGCAACGTCGAGGTCGCGCTGCCCGTCCTGGCCGCGGCCCTGGGGTACGCGTGGCTGCGCGGGCGCCGCTGGATCCCGTCGGTGACGGCCGTCCTCGCGTCGGCCGCCGTCCCGGCGCTGGTGGTGCCGTTGAAGGCGCTGACCGACCGGCCCGGCCCGCTGGGGGGCACCGGTTACTTCCCCTCGGGGCACGCGGCGACGGCCCTGATCGCCTACGGCGCGGCCGTGCTGCTGGTGCTGCCGTACCTGCCGACGCGGGTGCGGCGACTGTCGGTGGCGGTCGCCGTCCTGGTGTGCGCCGCCGCCGGCGCGGGGCTGGTGTGGCGGGGCTACCACTGGGTGCTGGACGTGTCGGCGAGTTGGTGCCTGGGGACTCCGCTGTTGGCCGCCGTCCGCGCCGCCTGCCGCCGCCCGGGACCGGCCCGGCGCGTCGGGACCCCGGTCGGTGGGGAGCGGCAGGAGCACGGTCCCGACCGCCGGGGCGGCCGGGAGGGGAACGGCCACCGGGGCGGGAGCGCCGCGACGACCGCTCCGTAGGCGCCGGCGACGGACGCGTCCCCGCCCCCTCCCCTCCCGGCGCCCGCACGGCACCGCCCGGCCGTCGCGGACACACGTGTGTGCGCCCGTTCCCCTCACCCGCCTACCATGACCGCGCCCCCGCCCACCTGGAGGAACGAGGAACCATGTCCCACTCCGCCCCCGACGGTCTGTCCGCCTTCATCGCCGGCCTCCCCAAGGCGGAACTCCACGTCCACCACGTCGGCTCCGCCTCCCCCCGCATCGTCGCCGAGCTGGCCGCCCGGCACCCGAGCACGTCGGTGCCGGCCGACGAGGAGGCGCTCGCGGAGTTCTTCACCTTCCGTGACTTCGCCCACTTCGTCGAGGTCTACCTGTCGGTGGTGGACCTCGTGCGCGACGCCGAGGACGTCCGGCTGCTGACCTACGAGGTCGCCCGGGACATGGCCCGCCAGAACATCCGCTACGCGGAACTGACCGTCACCCCCTACAGCTCCACCCGGCGCGGCATACCGGGGCCCGCCTTCATGGAGGCGATCGAGGACGCCCGCCGGGCCGCCGAGAGGGAGCTGGGCGTCACCCTGCGCTGGTGCTTCGACATCCCCGGCGAGGCCGGTCTGGAGGCCGCCGAGGAGACCGCCCGGCTGGCCTGCGAGCTGCGCCCCGAGGGCCTGGTCTCCTTCGGGCTGGGCGGCCCGGAGGTGGGGGTGCCGCGCCCGCAGTTCAAGCCGTACTTCGACCGGGCGATCGCCGAGGGGCTGCACAGCGTCCCGCACGCCGGCGAGACCACCGGCCCGGAGACGATCCGGGACGCCCTCGACGCCCTGCGCGCCGAACGCATCGGCCACGGCACCAGCGCCCCGCGCGACCCGCGGCTGCTGGAGCACCTGGCCGAGCACCGGATCCCGCTGGAGGTCTGCCCGACCTCCAACCTGGCCACCCGGGCCGTGGCCGCGCTGGAGGAGCACCCGGTGCGGGAGATGGCCGAGGCGGGCGTACTGGTGACGATCAACAGCGACGACCCGCCGATGTTCGGCACGGACCTGTGCACCGAGTACGGGATCGCGGCCCGTCTGCTGGGCCTGGACGCGGCCGGTGTGGCGGAACTGGCGAGGAACGCCGTCCGCGTCTCCTTCGCGCCGGACGACGTCAAGAAGTCCCTGCTGGGCGAGATCGACGCCCACCTCGCCTCCTGGCCGGCCTGAGGCGGGCCGCCGGGCGCGGACCGGCGGCGGTCCGCGCCCGGCGGCGGGCCGGTCAACCGGTCACAGGGCCGTCATCACGTGCTTGACGCGGGTGTAGTCCTCCAGCCCGTAGGCGGAGAGGTCCTTGCCGTAGCCGGACTTCTTGAAGCCGCCGTGCGGCATCTCGGCGACCAGCGGGATGTGGGTGTTGATCCACACGCAGCCGAAGTCGAGCGCCTTGGACATCCGCATCGCGCGGGCGTGGTCCCTCGTCCACACCGAGGACGCCAGGGCGTACTCGACGTCGTTGGCGTGGGCCACGGCCTCGGCCTCGTCACCGAACCGCTGGACGGTGATGACGGGGCCGAAGACCTCGTTCTGGACGATCTCGTCGTCCTGCCGCAGCCCGGAGACCACGGTCGGGGCGAAGAAGTAGCCCTTGTCGCCGACCCGCTTGCCGCCCGTCTCGACCTTCGCGTGTTCGGGCAGGCGCTCGATGAAGCCGGTGACCTTCTCCAGGTGGGTGGAGCTGTTCAGCGGCCCGTAGAAGCAGTCGGGGTCGGCGACGTCACCGGTCTTCACCTCGGCGGCGGCCTTGGCCAGGGCGGCGACGAACTCGTCGTGGACCGACTCGTGGACCAGGACGCGGGTGGCGGCGGTGCAGTCCTGACCGGCGTTGAAGAAGCCGCCGTCGCGGATGCCCTCGACGGCCGCGTCGATGTCGGCGTCCTCGAAGACCACACAGGGTGCCTTGCCGCCCAGCTCCAGGTGGACGCGCTTGACGTCCTTGGCCGCGCTGCCGGCCACCTCCATGCCCGCGCGGACCGAGCCGGTGATGGAGGCCATCGCCGGGGTGCGGTGCTCGACCATCAGGCGGCCGGTCTCCCGGTCGCCGCAGACGACGTTGAAGATCCCGGCCGGCAGGCCCATCTCCTTCAGCACGCCGCCGATGATCTCGGCCAACAGGACGGTGGAGGCCGGAGTGGTGTCCGAGGGCTTGAGGACGACGGTGTTGCCGGCGGCCAGGGCCGGGGCGAACTTCCACACGGCCATCATCATCGGGTAGTTCCAGGGCGCCACCTGGGCGCACACCCCGACCGGCTCGCGCCGGACGAAGGACGTCATGCCCTCCATGTACTCGCCGGCGGACTTGCCCTCCAGCAGGCGGGCGGCGCCCGCGAAGAAACGGATCTGGTCGAGCATCATCGGCAGTTCCTCGGCCCTGGTCAGCTCCAGGGGCTTGCCGGTGTTCTCGCACTCGACCGCCAGCAGCTCGTCACCGCGCTTCTCGATCGCGTCGGCGATCTTCAGCACGACGGTCTGTCGGGTGCCGGGGGTGGCGTCGCGCCAGGCCGGGAAGGCGGCCTCGGCGGCGGCCATGGCGGCGTCGACGTCGGCGGCGGCGGACAGCGGAGCCGTCGCGTACACCTCGCCGGTCGCCGGGTTGACGACGTCGGTGGTGCGCCCGTCGGCGGCGTCCCGGAACTCCCCGTCGATGTGGTTGCGCAGCCGACGCAGTTCGGTGCCCACTTCGCGCCCTCCTGCTCTGTTGTCCGATGAATGAGACACCCACCCTAACCACCGAAGAACGTGTTGGGCACACCCGCCGGCCCGGGAATTCTTCCGCTCCGGACACCCGAATGGCGGAAATGCGTGGGAGGGGCACCCGAAGGACCATTCGGAGGAAACTGGGCGGCTCCCGCGCCCGCCACCGCTCCGGTCGCGGCCGCGGTCCGTACCGTGCCAGTGACCGATACCCCCTGGCACTCGTTCACCCGTCAGGGAGGGAGGCACGACCCCGAAGGCGAGCGGAGGTGCCCGTCGATGGTGACCGCACCCGAGGACCTGCTCTGGGCGCGCGGACTGCACTACGAGCACGAGGGATCGCCCGCGCTGCTGGACGTGTCCGTCGGGGTCCGCGAGGGCGAGATCGTTTCCGTCACCGGTCCGCGCGGCAGCGGCAAGTCCACGCTGCTGGGCTGCCTGTCCGGGCGTCTGGTGCCGGGGCGGGGAGAGGTCTGGTTCGACGGCGTTCCCGTGCACGGCCTCACGGCCTCGGCACGTGAGCGGCTGCGCCGCGGCCGCTTCGGATGGGTCGGCAGCGAACCGCACCTGTTGCCGGAGCTGACGGTGTGGGAGAACGCCGCGCTGCCGCTGTTGTTGTCGGGGACGGGGCGACGGGAGGCCCGTCGGCGCGCCGGTGAGTGGCTGGACCGGCTGGACGTCGGCGAGTTCGCCCGCAGCCGGCCGGGCGCGCTGCTCCACGCGCAGCGTCAGCGGGTGGCCATCGCCCGCGCGCTGGCGCACTCCCCGACCGTGGTCTTCGCCGACGAGCCGACGGCCCGGCTGCACCAGGGCGAACGGACGCGGGTGCTGCGCACCCTGACCACCGCGGCCCGCTCGCACCGGATCACGGTCGTACTGGCCAGCCACGACGCGAGGGTGGCGGGCGTGGCAGACCGTTCGGTGATGCTCGTGGACGGCCGCCGGGTGGGCGCCGAGGCCCCGTCGGACGCTCCGGCGACCGCCGGGAGGACGGCCGGGAAACCCGGCTCGGAAGGCAGGGCACCGTGCTCGCTCTCCACCTAGTGCGCACCTCCCGCCCCAGCGCCCTGGCACGGCGGGCGCTGGTCGCCTCCGCCGCCGGCGCCGTGGGATTCCTGTTGCTGAGCGTGCTGTCCCACGCCGTGGCGCACCCGGGGCATCCGCAGACGGCGGTGGCCCGGCTGCTGTGGTGCGCGGTGCCGCTGGCGGCCCTGGCGCACCTGGCCGTCGCCACGGTCCGCGCCGATCCGAGCGTGCGCCCCCGGGAGGGGCTGGACGCGGTGGGCGTGGGGCCGGCCCGGCTGCCGCTGCTGGCCGCCGTCACCGCGGGCCTGTACTGCGCGGTGGGCTGTGCGTTGGCATGGCCCGCCTTCGTGCACCTGCGCGGCGGTCTGGGCGGGGCGCTGGACGCCGTACCGCTGGCCGGGGCGGCCGGGGAGCTGCTGGGGGCCGGGCGTCCGCTGCCGCGCGCCGCCGCGTTGACGCTGCTGGCCGTGCCACCGTTGGTGGCGGCCGGGGCCGGCGCGCTGGCGACCCGACTGCGCTCCACCCCGTCCGACGCCCTCCCGGGCCCGTCCACCGGTCTGCCGGATCCGGCCGCCGCCCTCCCGCGCCGGACACCGCCGGTGCCCACCGGCCTGCCGTGGGGGGTGGCGGTCACCGCGGTCGGTCTGGCCGTGGAGACCTACGCCGCCGACCGGCTCGCCACGTCCACGGGCCCCGGGGTGCCGCTCCCGGGCTCCCCGCCGGACGCCCTCGGCGTCGGAGTGGTGGCCGGCTGGCTGGTGATCGGCCTGGGGCTGGTGCTGGCCGGGCCGGGACTGGTGCACCTGTGCGGGATGTTGCTGGCCGCCGGGCGACCGGGGGTACTGCGGCTGTTGGCGGGCCGGGCGCTGCGGGAGGAGGCGCCGCGCGTGGGGCATCCGCTGGGAGTGCTGTGCGCGGTGACGGCCGGGGCCCTGGGGTCGGTCCGCCTGTACGGGACGGCGCGCGGGGCCGGGGAGGCCACCGTGGGACCGCTGACGGTGCTGGGCGCGGCGGTGGTGCTGGTGTGTGCGGTGGCGGCGGCGCTGGGCTCGGCCGCGGAGTTCCGCGCCGCGCGGGCGGCCGTCACCGCCGGGCTGTGCCGGCTCGGTGTCTCCCGTCGGCTGCTGCGGGCCGCCGCGACGCTGCGGGTGGTGGCCGTGCTGGCGGTGCTGGCGCCGCCGACCTGGCTGGTCGCGGAGTTGGCCACGGCGCCGTTGACACGGTGACACCGCCCCGGTGGCGCACCGGGGCGGACGGCACGGGCCCGCGCGGTCGGTGTCGGCGCCGGTGCGCGGGAGGCCCACCCCGCCGACGGGCCGCGCCGACGGGATCGTCCCGCCGGGGCGGCCTCCGCGCTACGCCGTCTCCGACGGCAGCACCACCACGTCGTCGGCGGTGAACACGACGCGCACGGCCGCTCCCGGTTCGGGTGCCGAGCGCAGCGGGCAGGACGCCTCCAGCGCCGGTCCGCGCTCCGGCTCCAGGAGCAGCGAGATCTCCGAGAATCCGCCGCCGCGCAGGGTGCGGGCCGTCACGGTGCAGGGCAGGCCCGCACCGGACGTCCCGCCGTCCCCGGGGGCGTCCGCCTCCTCGATCCGCACCCCACCGGGCCGTACCAGCAGCGTGCACGGCCCGGCCGGCGCGTCGGCCGGTACGGGGACCGCGCCCCAGGGCGTGTCGGCCGTGCCGGGGACGGTCCCGCGCACGGTCGCCGGGACGATGTTGGTGAAGCCCAGGAAACGGGCGACGAACTCGGAGGCGGGACGCTGCCACACCTCGGCGGGGTCACCCGTCTGGACGATCCGGCCTCCCTCCATCACCACCACCCGGTCGGCGAGCGCGAAGGCCTCGCCCTGGTCGTGGGTGACGGCCAGCACAGTGGTGCCCAGCCGGCGAAAGAGCCGGCGCAACTCGACGACCAGGCGCTCGCGCAGGGACCGGTCGAGCTGTCCGAGCGGCTCGTCCAGCATCAGCAGCCCGGGACGGGGGGCGAGGGCGCGGGCGAGCGCGACGCGCTGCTGTTCCCCGCCGGAGAGGGTGGCGACGGGACGACGCCGGGTGCCGGGGAGGCCCACGAGCTCCAGCAGCTCGGCGACCCGTGCCTCCCTGTCCTCGCGCGGTTCCCCCCGCACGCGAAGACCGAAGTCGACGTTGCCGCCGACGTCACGGGTGGGGAAGAGCTGGTGGTCCTGGAACATCAGCCCCACACCGCGTCGGTGCGGCGGCACCCCACGCTGGTCGCGCCCGGCGAGCAGCACCCGTCCGGCGTCCGGTTCCGTCAGGCCCGCCACGACCCGCAGCAGGGTGGACTTGCCACTGCCCGAGGGGCCGAGCACACAGACGATCTCGTGCTCGGCGACGTCGAGATCGACCGCGTCCAGGGCGGCGAGGCCGCCGTACCGCACGGTGACGGCCCGAAGTCGCAGGGACGCCATGGCTACAGCTCTCCCGATCGGTCGGTGCGGACGCCCTCCAGCGCCAGCAGGGTGGCCGCGCACACCACCATCAGGATGGTGCTGAGCGCCATGGCCTGCCCGTAGCTGGCCTCGCCGGCCCGGCCGAGGAGGCGGGCGACGGCCACCGGCAGGGTGGGCGTGTCGGCGCGGGCGATGAAGACGGTGGCGCCGAACTCCCCCAGGGAGACGGCGAAGGCGAAACCGGCGGAGACCAGCAGCGCCCGGCGCGCCGGCGGAAAGTCGACCTCGCGCCACACGCGCGCCGGCGGGGCGCCCAGGACGGCGGCGGCCTGGCGCAGTCGGTCGTCCACGGCCCGCAGGACCGGCAGCAGGGTCCGCACCACGAACGGGACACCGACCAGGGCCTGCGCCAGCGGGACCAGGATCCACGAGGAGCGCAGGTCCAGCGGCGGCTCGTCCAGGGCGATGAGGAAGCCGAACCCGACGGTGACGGCCGAGGTGCCCAACGGCAGCATCAGCAGTGCGTCGAAACCGCGCACCAGCCGTCCGGCCCGGCCGCCGGGCCCGCGCAGGGTGAGGGCGACGGCCGCGAGACCCCCGACGGTCAGGGCGATGGCGGTGGCGGCGACGGCATAGGCCAGGGAGTTGCCGACCGCCTCCAAGGGCGCGACGGCGAAGGTCCCGCCGGAGGCGTCGGACGAGGCGAGGGCGCGGTAGAAGTCCGTGCCGTAGCCGTCGGGACCGTTGAGGGAGCGCTCCACGAGCACGGCGAGCGGCACCGCGATCAGCACGGTGATCTGCGTGAGCACCGCGGCCAACAGCGCCTTCTGCCGCGCCCCGCGCGGACGGCGGGCGGTGCGGGAGGCGTCGACCAGGGCCGGGGCGCCGCCGCGACGCCGGACACCGCGGGCGTGCAGGGCCATCAGGGCGGCGACGGCGGCGAACTGCACCAACGTCAGAACGGCGGCGGTGGGCAGGTCCAGCAGATGGGCGGTCTGCCGGTAGATCTCCACCTCCAGGGTGGCGTAGCGGGGGCCGCCGAGGACCTGGACGACACCGAAGGAGGTGAAGGTGAACAGGAAGACCATCGCCGCGGCGGCGGCCACGGACGGGGCGAGCGCCGGGAGGGTCACGGTGCGCCAGGCGGTCCAGCGGCCCGCGCCGAGCACCCGGGCGGCCTCCTCCTGGCGGGGGTCGAGTTGGGCCCACAGGCTGCCGACGACGCGGACCACCACGGCGTAGTTGAAGAAGACGTGGGCGAGCAGGATCGCGGCGGGCCCCTCGTCCAACCGCAGGCCCCACCACTGCTCGGTCAGTCCTCCCCGTCCCAGCAGACCGAGGAAGGCGGAGCCGACGACGACGGTGGGCATCACGAACGGCACGGTGACCGCCGCCCGCACCACGCGCCGACCGGGGAAGTCGTACCGGGCCAGGACGTAGGCGCCGGGCAGGGCCAGGACGACCGTGAGCACGGTGGAAGCCGCCGCCTGCCACACGGTGAACCACACCACGTGGAGGATGCCGGGCTCACCGAGCACCAGGGCGATCCGCTCCGGGTGCCACCGGCCCCCGTCGTACAGTCCGCGGGCGGTGATGGCGGCGACGGGATAGGCGAAGAACAGCGCGAGGAAGGCGGCGGGCGGGGCGATCAGGGCGAGCCGCACCGCCGCCGTCCTGCCGCGGCCGCCGGTCGCCGCGCCCCCGCCCGCTTCGGTGTCCCGCCTCACGTCTCCGCCCGGGGCTCCCGTCCTCACCTCAGGACGGTCGAGGTCCACGCCTTGATCCACGTCTCGCGGTCGGCGGCGATCCGCTCCGGCGCCAGGGTGTGCGGGTCCTCGATGGTCTCGCCGTACCGGGTGAAGACCTCGGGCAGCTCGGTGCCCTCGCGCACCGGGTGGACGAACATCTGCAACGGCAGGTGCTCCTGGAACGCCTCGCCGATCATGAAGTCCAGCAGCGCCTTGCCGCCCTCGGGGTTGCGGGCGCCGTCCAGCAGCCCGGCGAACTCGACCTGCCGGAAGCAGGTTCCGGTGGCCACCCCGGTGGGGGCCTGTTCGGGGGCCGGGTCGGCACCGAGGACCTCGGCGGGCGGGCTGGAGGCGTAGGAGACGACCAGCGGCCGGTCGCCGCCGCGGCCGCCGGCGGAGCCGGAGAAGCGGTCGTTGTAGGCCTGCTCCCAGCCGTCGACGACCTCGACGCCGTTGTCCCTCAGCCTCTCCCAGTACTCCTCCCAGTCCTCGCCGTACTCGGCGACGGTGGCCAGCAGGAAGCCCAGGCCGGGCGAGGAGGTGGCGGCGTTCTCCGTGACCAGCAGGTTCTTGTACTCGGGACGGACGAGGTCGTCCAGAGTCCTCGGCGGCTCCAGACCGCGCTCGTCGAAGTAGGAGCGGTCGTAGTTGACGCAGACGTCGCCGTAGTCGACGGGGGTGACGCGGTGTTCCTCGTCGAGCCGGTACTCGGCGGGTATCTTCTCCAGCCCCTCGGCCTCGTAGGGGGTGAAGAGGTCGGCGTCCAGGGCCCGGGAGAGGAGGGTGTTGTCGACGCCGAAGAAGACGTCGCCCTGCGGATTGCCCTTGGTGAGGATCGCCTGGTTGAGGGCCGAGCCGGCGTCGTCGCCGCCCAGCACCTCGACCGTGTGGCCGGTCTTCTCGGTGAACTCCTTCAGCACCTCGTCGGAGGGCACGAAGGAGCCGTGGGCGACGACGGTGACCTTCTTCGTGTCCCCCTTCCCGCCGCCGGACGACTCCGGACCGCCGCAGGCGGTCAGGGCGGAGAGGGTGAGCGTGCCGAGGACGGCGACGCCCAGGGCGCGCCGGAACTTCGTGACCACGGTGTGTTGACTCCCTACGCCGGTACTAACCGGATCAGGTTCGAGGGTCTGCGGCTCCCCGGAACCGGCCTCCCGGCCGGTCGGCGACACCGCACTCTCAGCGCTGTACGCGCTCCCCTGTCGGTTCGATTGTTTCGATGTTCGACACTGCGTGCGACCTGTGCGGTCACCGCCACGGTACCAGCGGCCCGCCGCGTCCTTGGGCCCCCGTCTCCCGGTACGGCTCAGCGTTCGGTGGCGGCGAGCTGTCCGCAGGCGCCGTCGATCTCCTGGCCACGGGTGTCGCGGACGGTGACGGGCACGCCGTGGGCCTCCAACGCCTCGACGAAGGCCCGCTCGTCCTCGGGCCGGGAGGCCGTCCACTTCGAGCCGGGGGTGGGGTTGAGGGGGATGAGGTTGACGTGCGCCCGCTTGCCCGCCAGCAGCCGCCCGAGGAGGTCGCCCCGCCACGCCTGGTCGTTGATGTCGCGGATCATGGCGTACTCGATGGAGACCCGGCGGCCGGACCGCTCGGCGTACTCCCAGGCGGCGTCGAGGACCTCACGGACCTTCCACCGCGTGTTGACCGGCACCAGGGTGTCGCGCAGTTCGTCGTCGGGGGCGTGCAGGGAGACCGCCAACCGGCACTTGAGTCCTTCGTCGGCCAGACGGTGGATGGCGGGCACCAGGCCGACGGTGGAGACGGTGATGCCGCGCTGGGACAGGCCCAGCCCGTCGGGCTCGGGGTCGGTGAGGCGGCGGATGGCCCCGACGACCCGCTTGTAGTTGGCCAGCGGCTCGCCCATCCCCATGAAGACGATGTTGGACAGCCTGGCCGGGCCGCCGGGCACTTCCCCGTCACGCAGTGCGCGCATGCCCTCGACGATCTGGTGGACGATCTCGGCGGTGGACAGGTTGCGGTCCAGCCCGGCCTGCCCGGTGGCGCAGAACGGACAGTTCATGCCGCATCCGGCCTGGGAACTGACACACATGGTGACCCGGTCGGGGTAGCGCATCAGCACGGACTCCACCAGCGTCCCGTCGTGCAGTCGCCACAGGGTCTTGCGGGTGGTGTCGTCGTCACAGGTGACATGCCGCACCACGGTCATCAGTTCGGGCAGCAGTTCGCCGGCCAACTTCCCGCGCGCGGCGGCGGGGATGTCGGTCCAGGCGGCGGGATCGGCGGCGTACCGGGCGAAGTAGTGCCGCGACAGCTGTTGGGCGCGGAAGGGCTTCTCGCCGATCGCCGCGACCGCCTCCCGGCGCTCGGCGGGGGTGAGGTCGGCGAGGTGCCGCGGCGGCTTGGCGGCCCCGCGCGGCGCGACGAAGGTGAGTTCTCCGGGTGCAGGCATAACTTCTCCAGTGTCGCAGATCGACTACGGCACCCCAGGCCGGAGCGGGGAGGCCGTGGTCACCCCCGGCCGCCTGCCGTCGTCGGCCACCCTCGCACGGCCCACAGACGGCCCAGGACCGGGTGTCCCTCCTGCTTCGACGGGGCTATCGTGCCGCTGTGACCGGCTCGGCGGAGCGCCCCCTCCTCTTCCTCGACATCGACGGACCGCTGATCCCGTTCGGGCCGCCGTTCCATCGCCCCCGGCAGGGCGGCTCCGCCGGCTCCGCGGGGTCTCACCGTCGGGGGAATCCACTGCTGGACCGCCTCGACCCCGCCGTCGGGCCGCGCCTGACCGCCCTGGGGTGCGACATGGTGTGGGCCTCGACATGGATGGACGACGCGAACGATGCCGTCGCCCCACGACTCGGACTGCCGGCGCTGCCTGTCCTCGGATGGCCGGACACGTTCACCGACGAGGGACCACGCGGCTTGCACTGGAAGACTCGCCACCTTGTCGAGTGGGCCGGCCACCGCCGTTTCGTCTGGGTCGATGACGAGATCGGCGAAATGGACCGACTCTGGGTTACCGCCCAGCACCGAGGACCGTCACTGCTTCACCGTGTCGACCCGAGCACAGGGCTCGCCGACGACGATTTCGACGTGCTCGCCGGTTGGCTCCACCTCACCGCGCCGACCATCTCGACAGGGGTGGATCACGAACCGCTCAGAGGCCCTTCGTGCGGCGGTGAGAGCACGTGCAGCGGCCATGCCGAATGGTGACACGACGTGACGCGGGACCTCGCCGACCTGGGGCGCTTGGGGCGGCCAACGCTGTGACCCGCGGCTCAGCCACCGACGGTTGTCAGCGTCGGCCGCCCTCGCCGGTACAGCTCGCTCCGGCCGGGACACGGCCCGGGTCACGGTGCCCGGCGCCCCACGCGCCCGGAACCGAGAACGGGAATGCTCGGCCTTCCTCGCGTCCGGTCCCACCCGAGCGCACCGTGCTCGCGCCGCGAGTTCGCGTACCTCCCGGTGAGGGCCCGGCGGAACTCAGACGGGGTCGTGCCGCTCCGCCGGGCGACGCCACCACTCCGTGGACTTGAAGCAGCCCATGAGCCAGTGCGCTTCCGCGAGATCGAGGATGACGTGGCCGATCGACGGGATCGGCTCGAAACGGAGCATCCACTCCTGGACGGGCACGGGCTCCCAGTCCAGGTCGTGGTGGAGCAGCGTCGCGTACGGCTCCCCCCGGCGCTGCCAGAAGACCATGGGTTCGGCGACCTCGTTCTCGAAGAACTTGACGATGTCGTTCGGGGCGAACTCGACGCCCGCCATGTCCGCCCACCTGCCGACCCCCTGGCGTTCCCGAGCCAGATAGTTCCGCATCTTCTGCACGAACGCGTCGAGACTCGCGTCCTCCAGTACCGACTCCCGGGGGACGACGATGGACTTCGCCGTCTTGCGCAGTGCCATGGCCCGACGGAGTTGACGGGTCGCGTTGGCCCAGAAGAGGCCGCCCCGCTCGGGGTCGTGGACCACGCAGAGCACGGGGAGACTGCCATCGCGCCAGTTGTCCCCGTGGTCGCCGACCGGGACACGGTGCCCCTTCCCGGTCCGGGTCGAGATCCCGCCCTTCACCTGCACGGCCACGGAGTCCTCCGTCCGCTGCCCGCTTCGGACGAAGGTGACGTGCAGGTCCTCGCCGTGGTCGTTGCCACCGTCGATCTCCTGCACGATGTGGCCGTGCCGCTCCAGCAACGCACGCACCTCGTTCACCGCCATGCGTCCGACACGCCGGCTCTCCGGCACCTTCGGCATCCAGCCCCTCCCTCACCGTGTGCGGGAATCAGGTTACGGCCGGCCAACGACACGCTGTCCGTCCCCGAGGACCGTGGCGGTGTGCGCCCCACGTGCCTCGCTTCGCCGCTGTGTCGGTCTCGGCCGGAACGCGGTCCGGACGCGTCCACCGGCTCCGGACGGCCGTGTACGGGACGGGGACGAGCGAGACGAACCAGACGGACCGCGCGGTTACCGCCCGCGGTCACCTCCGCGGGCGCACCCGGGCCCGGCGCGATGCGGCGCCGGGCCCGGGGAACGGGGGTGTCAGCCGGCGCCGACGAAGACGGTCAACAGCAGCCAGACCACGGGGGCGGTGGGCAGCAGGGAGTCCAGTCGGTCCATGATGCCGCCGTGGCCGGGCAGCAGGGTTCCCATGTCCTTGATGCCCAGGTCCCGCTTGATCATGGACTCACCCAGGTCGCCCAGGGTCGCGCTGGTGGCTGCCGCCAGCCCCAGCACCAGGCCCTGCCACCAGGCGCCGCCGTCGATGAGGAAGTGCGTGCACAACGCGCCCGCGACCATGGCGAACACCATCGCCCCCAGCAGTCCCTCGCGTGTCTTGCCGGGACTGATGCGCGGGGCGAGCTTGCGGCGGCCGAAGCGCCAGCCGACGGCGTAGGCCCCGGTGTCGCTGACGACGGTGAGCAACAGGAAGGTCAGCACCCGCTGCGGGCCGTCGGCGGCGGCGAGCATCATGGCCACGAAGGTGGCCAGGAAGGGGACGTAGAAGGCGGCGAAGACGCCCGCGGTGACGTCCCGTAGGTAGTTCCCCGGTTCTTCCGTCATCCGCCAGGCCAGGACGGCCAGGGCGGTGAGCGCCACCGCCACCCAGGCGCCCTCCGCGCCTCGGACGTATCCGGCGACGACCATGGCGGCGCCGCCCACGGCCAGGGGCACCAGCGGCACCCGGATCTGCTTGCGCTCGGCGAGGCGGGAGGTGAGCTCCCACAGTCCGACCACGACGGCGACCACTATCACGCCGACGAAGACGGGCTTGTAGACGAAGAGCGAGGCGAGGATGACGACGCCCAGCCCCACACCCACCCCTATGGCGGCGCGCAGGTCACGGCCGGCCCGCTTGCGGCTTTGGGACCGGCCGTGGGACGCGGGGCCGGCCGAGGCCGGGGACACGTCGGGGTCGGCCGGCGGTCCGGACGGACCACCGTCGGGGCGGGGGCCGTCGCCGGGCGGACGCCCGGCCGCCCGGCCGTCGCGATCGTCCTGGTCACCGCCGGGGGCGTCGGGCACGATGGGCATACGCCGAGTCTGCGACGCCTCGCCGTCCTCGCGCACGTAACCCGCCGAGACCGGAGCGGTCTCCGCGCGGAGCGGGGAGTGGGAGCCCTGGCCGGGAGGGCTCCAGTAACCGGGTCGGCCGGGGGGTCCGGCGCCCGGCGGCGCTCCCCAGGATGAGTCGTTCACGGAAATCGCAGCCTTAGGATCTCAGACCTCGAGCAGCTCGGCTTCCTTGTGCTTGAGCAGCTCGTCCACCTGCGTGACGTACTTGGCGGTGGTGTCGTCGAGCTCCTTCTCCGCGCGGCGGCCCTCGTCCTCGCCGATGTCACCGTCCTTGACGGCCTTGTCGATGGCCTCCTTGGCCTTGCGTCGGACGCTGCGGATGGAGATCTTGGCGTCCTCGGCCTTGCTCTTGGCGACCTTGATGTACTCCCGGCGGCGCTGCTCGGTCAGCTCCGGGAAGACGACACGGATGATGTTGCCGTCGTTGGAGGGGTTGACGCCGAGGTCGGAGTCGCGGATGGCCTGTTCGATGTTGCGCAGCGCGCTCTTGTCGAACGGGGTGACCACGGCCATGCGGGGCTCGGGCACCGAGAACGACGCGAGCTGGTTGATCGGGGTCATCGCGCCGTAGTAGTCGGCCACGATCTTGTTGAACATCGCCGGGTGCGCACGACCGGTGCGGATCGCGGCGAAGTCCTCCTTGGCGACGACGACCGCCTTCTCCATTTTCTCCTCGGCCTCGAGGAGGGTCTCTTCGATCACCACGTGCTCCTGGTTCGATGATTGAGCCGGAAAGCCCTGATTCCTGCACGGTGTCCGACCGGCAGGCTGTTGTCCATCCCCGTACCGTGCCCTTCGTGTGGCACGGAGTTGCCGTACCGGAGCCGTGTCTCCCGCTCCGGTACGGACGTCGTGTTCGTCTCCGGTGCCGGTGGTCAGCTCCGGGAGCCCTGGTCGCTCACCAGCGTGCCGATCTTCTCACCCCGGACCGCCCGCGCGATATTGCCCTCGGCGAGCAGTTCGAAGACGAGGATCGGCAGCTTGTTGTCGCGACAGAGGGTGATGGCGGTGGCGTCGGCGACCCGCAGGTCGCGGGCGATGACCTCGCCGTACTCCAGGGCGTCGAACTTCACCGCGTCGGGGTTGGTCGCCGGGTCGGAGTCGTAGACGCCGTCGACGCCGTTCTTGCCCATCAGCAGCGCCTCGGCGTCGATCTCCAGGGCGCGCTGGGCAGCGGTGGTGTCGGTGGAGAAGTACGGCATGCCCATGCCCGCGCCGAAGATGACCACGCGCCCCTTCTCCAGGTGACGCACGGCGCGCAGCGGGATGTACGGCTCGGCGACCTGGCCCATGGTGATGGCGGTCTGGACGCGCGAGTCGATGCCCTCCTTCTCCAGGAAGTCCTGGAGGGCGAGACAGTTCATGACCGTGCCGAGCATGCCCATGTAGTCCGAGCGGGCCCGGTCCATGCCGCGCTGCTGGAGCTCCGCGCCACGGAAGAAGTTGCCGCCGCCGATGACGACGGCGATCTCCGCCCCGTCGCGGACCACGGCGGCGATCTCACGGGCGACCTTGTGCACGACGTCGGGGTCGACTCCGAGCCCCCCGCCGCCGGCGAACGCCTCGCCGGAGAGTTTCAGCAGGAAGCGGCGGTGGCCGCGGTCCTTGTCGGAGGCTTTGTCTCCGGGGTCGATGCCCTGTTTCATGCGGATCTCCTCGTGCACATGCGTGAGGAGGCCATTGCCGATGGTTCCTCTTGGCCCCAGGTAGCGGCAATGGCCTCCTCGTCACAACTGCGGTCGTCCGGTCCGGGCGCGTCGTACACACCGTGCGCGACGACCGGGACGGGCCCCGTGGCCCGACCCTGACCGGGCGCGGCCGGTCCGCCGTGGAAGTACGGCGGTGCGGGTCAGGCGCCGACGCGGAAGCGGGCGAAGCGCTTCAGCGTGACACCGGCCTCGTCCAGCACCTTCTGGACGGACTTCTTGTTGTCCTTGGCGAAGGGCTGGTCCAGGAGGCAGTTCTCCTTGAAGAAGCCGTTCACGCGACCCTCGATGATCTTCGGCAGGGCCTGCTCGGGCTTGCCCTCCTCACGGGCGGTGGCCTCGGCGACGCGACGCTCGTTGGCGACGGTGTCGGCCGGGACGTCCTCGCGGGAGAGGAACTTCGGGGCGAACGCGGCGATGTGCTGCGCCACGTCCTTGGCGATCTCGGCGCTCTCCTGGTCCAGCTCGACCAGGACACCGACCTGCGGCGGCAGGTCCGGGCTGGTGCGGTGCATGTAGGCGGCCACGTAGCCGCCGGAGAACTGGGCGAAGCGGTCGAGGACGATCTTCTCGCCGAGGGTGGCGTTGGCCTCGTCCACGTACGCCTGGACCGTCTTGCCGGACTCGATCTCGGAGGCGAGCAGCGCCTCGGTGTCGGCCGGGGAGGTGGCGGCGATGTGGGCGGCGATGGCGTCGGCGACGGCGAGGAACTTCTCGCCCTTGGCGACGAAGTCGGTCTCGCACTTCAGCTCGACCAGCACGCCGGACGTGTTGTCGTCGGCGAGCAGGGAGACGACGGCGCCGTTCTCGGCGGTGCGGGACTCGCGCTTGGCGACGCCCTTCTGCCCCTTGACACGGAGGATCTCGACGGCCTTGTCGACGTTGCCCTCGGCCTCGTCCAGCGCCTTCTTGCAGTCCATCATGCCGGCGCCGGTGAGCTCACGGAGCTTCTTGACGTCGGCGGCGGTGTAGTTCGCCATGGTCGGTGAATCTCTTCCCGGAAAGTCGATGAGGATGGATCGATCCGCGGGTGTACGCCGGGGGCGGCGCTCACGGCACCGCCCCCGGCCGCACCGTCTGCGGCGTGGTCAGGCCTGCTCGGCCGGCTTCTCGTCCTCGGCGGGGGCGGTCTGCTCCGCGGCCTCGGCTGGGGCGGCCTGCTCCGCGGCCGGGGCCTCGGTCTCCTTGGCCTCGTCGGCCTTCTGGGCGTCACCCTCGAGCAGCTCGCGCTCCCACTCGGCGAGCGGCTCGCCGGCGGCCTTCTCGCCCTTGCCCTCGCCGGTGCCGCCGGAGCGGGCGATGAGCCCCTCGGCGACGGCGTCGGCGATCACACGGGTGAGCAGGGTGACGGAGCGGATCGCGTCGTCGTTGCCCGGGATCTTGTAGTCGACCTCGTCCGGGTCGCAGTTGGTGTCGAGGATGGCGACGACCGGGATGTTGAGCTTGCGCGCCTCACCGACGGCGATGTGCTCCTTCTTGGTGTCCACGATCCAGACGGCGCTGGGCACCTTCTGCATGTCGCGGATACCACCGAGCGTCTTCTCCAGCTTGGCCTTCTCGCGGGAGAGGACCAGCAGCTCCTTCTTGGTGAGACCGGAGGCGGCCACGTCCTCGAAGTCGATCTGCTCGAGTTCCTTCAGGCGCTGGAGGCGCTTGTGGACGGTGGAGAAGTTGGTCAGCATGCCGCCGAGCCAGCGCTGGTTGACGTAGGGCATGCCCACGCGCGTGGCCTGCTCGGCGATGGCCTCCTGGGCCTGCTTCTTGGTGCCGACGAACATGATGGAGCCGCCGTGGGCGACGGTCTCCTTGACGAACTCGTAGGCGCGGTCGATGTACGACAGCGACTGGAGCAGGTCGATGATGTAGATGCCGTTGCGCTCGGTGAAGATGAAGCGCTTCATCTTCGGGTTCCAACGGCGGGTCTGGTGCCCGAAGTGGACGCCGCTCTCCAGCAGCTCCCGCATCGTGACGACGGCCATGGCCGCATCTCCTTGGGATACTCGGTTGTCCGCGGCGGCCGGACGGCCACCGCTCCTGACGCCCCGACGCGCTGCCTGCGAAACCTGGGGGCCGAGGGCCGCCCGGCTTCGAGGACCGAGTGCGCGGCCGCCGCCGGGCGGCGGGGCGTGCGAAGTCGACCCGGTGACCCGGATCGCACCAGAAGTGTACGGGACCGGGGAACCGGTGGGCGACACGCACCGGGTGTCCGTGGGGGCGGTCGGCGTCGGGGGACGGAGGGTCCGGCGAGCGGGTGGAGTCCGGACAGTCCACCGGAACGGGTGACGGAGTTGTCCACAACCGGCCGGTAATCCACCGTTTCCCCTCGTTCCCTCCGCCCTCCTCCGGCTCCCACCACGCTGTGTCCGTGCGACGTCGACTCCGCGCGGCACTGCTGTGCTGCCTTCCGTTTCTTCTCCTTCTCGCCGGTGCCGCCCCCGCCCGTGCGGCCCCCGGGGACGATCCCCTCGGCGCCGACCGGGTCCGGCCGGTACCGGGCCGGGTCGAGCGCGGCTGGGCTCCGCCGCCCGAGCGGTGGGCGGCCGGCCACCGGGGCGTGGACTTGGCGGCCCGCCCCGGGGATCCGGTGCGGGCGGTGGCGGCGGGCCGGGTCTCGTTCGCCGGGACGGTGGCGGGACGCGGAGTGGTGTCGGTCGAGTTGACGGGGACGGGCGCGTCACCGCTGCGCACGACGTACGAGCCGGTCGAGGCGCGGGTGCGCGAGGGAGACCGGGTGCGGGCGGGGGACGTGGTGGGCGTGCTGGAGTCGGACGGCTTCCACTGCTCGGCGGGCTGTCTCCACTGGGGACTGCGCCGCGGTGAGACCTATCTGGATCCGCTGTCCCTGCTGGGACAGGGGCACTCCCGGCTGCTTCCGGTGCTGGGCGTACCGCTCCCGGAAGGTCCGCGGCGCGTGGGGAGCGGGGCCGCTGTCGCGGAACCGGTGCGGGCGTCGGCGACCGGCGGGGCCTCCTCCCGCAGGGCAGGGGGGACGGTCGCAGTGACCTTGGTGGTGGCCGCGTTCTGGGCGCACCGCCGCCACGTCCGCCCGCGTGGTGGTCCGCCTCCGTGGGACCGGCGGCCGGTGCGGGACGCGCCACGGCCCCTCCACGCGGACCTCCTCACGCGCCGCGGAGTCGGCGGAGCACGGCGGGCCCGGCCACGGCCGTCCGCAGAGGGGGCCCGGAAGGGCAGAATGGTGCGGGGAGGGGTCAGCCCCCGACGCCGTGGAGCGCCATCGACACCGCGGCCCTCGCGACCCGCTCCGGCTCCTCCGCGGCACCCAACTCGATCCGGCGGACCGCCGCGTCCACGATGCCCTGGAGGAGGGTGGCGGTCAGCCGTGGTTCCTCGTGGCCGAGGGCGGCGAGGGCGTCCACGACCATGGTGATCAGCCCGCCGTGGGCGGCGCGGATCTTCTCGCGGGCACCCGCGTCCAGCTCACCGGCGGAGATCGCGACGACGGCCCGGTGACGGCGGTCTCCGGCCAGGGCCAACTGTCGTCGCACATAGGCCTCGACCTTCGCCTCAGGAGTGTCGGCCTCCGCCATGGCGGTCTCCACCTCGGCCGCCCAGACGGGGAAGTCGACGGCGCACAGTTCCTCGACGACGGCCGCGCGGGAGCGGAAGTACTCGTAGACGGAGGAGCGCGCCAGCCCCGTGCGTTCGGCGAGGGCGGGGAAGGTCAGCGCTTCGGTACCGCCTTCGGAGAGCAGGGATCGTGCTGCCTCCAGCAGGGCGCCGCGCTGCATCGTCCGGTGCTCGGCCACGGAGGCCGCTCGAATCCTGGGCACGGGCCCCACTGTACGGACGGAGGTGTCGATTCAGCGACCGACGTCCGCGAGCTTGGCCCTCAGCTGCAGGACGGACTTGGTGTGGATCTGGCTGACCCGGCTCTCGGTGACCCCCAGCACCTGTCCGATCTCGGCGAGGGTGAGGCCCTCGTAGTAGTAGAGGGTCACCACGGTCTTCTCCCGTTCGGGCAGGGTGTTGACGGCACGGGCCAGCAACCGCCGCAGTTCACGGTCCTCGGCGATCTCGACGGGATTGTCGGCACCGGTGTCCTCCAGGGTCTCCATGAGGCTGAGGCGGTCGCCGCCCTCGCCACCGGCGTGGAGCACCTCCTCCAGCGCGACCATGTTGGCGAGCGGGAGCTGGCTGAAGATGCCGTGGAGTTCCTCCAGCGGGATCCCCATCTCGTCGGCCACCTCGGACTCCGAGGGGGTGCGCCGCAACGTCGCCTCCAAGGCGGCGTGGGCACGCTCGAACGCCCGGGCCTTCTGCCGGACGGAGCGGGGGATCCAGTCCAGGGCCCGCAGTTCGTCGATCATGGCTCCGCGGATGCGGGTGATGGCATAGGTCTCGAACTTGATCGAGCGGTCGGGATCGAACTTCTCGATGGCGTCGATCAGCCCGAACACTCCCGAGGAGACGAAGTCGGCCTGTTCCACGTTGGCGGGCAGGCCGACGCTGACGCGTCCGGCCACGTATTTGACCAGCGGCGAGTAGTGGAGGATCAACTGTTCCCGCAGTCGCTCGTCGCCCGTGCACTTGTACGTCCGCCACAGCTCGTCGAGTGATCTGGGCGGGGCAGGGCGCGCAGCGTCGTCGGCTGCGGTCGGTTCTGCCGTGGCCGTGCGGTCGGACCCGGAGATGTGGTGGGGCATACGTCGTCTTGAGCCGTTCTGCCGTGTTCTGTGCGCTGACGCCTGAGGGACCGTTGGGAACGGGGCCATGGGAGCGTAGCGTGACTGCCGGGTCGCTCAGAGCAATGTCCCGGTCGATCGAGTATCCGCAGATACGTTCCGCTGTCCGCGCTTCGGGGCCATCCCGGGCGCCGGGGCGGGGTGGGGCGGCGCCACTGTGCGGAACGAACCATTCAGCGGTCATGCTCTCACCCTTTCACTCGGCCGCCCTGGGTCAAGGATCCTCCTGTCACCTGTTGGGGTGTTGGTTCGCCGGGCGTGCCAACTGCCAGTGGTCACCATGCCGTTCGACGAAGCCGAGCGACCGCAGTTCCTGGAGGCGGGCGAGCGTGAGCTCCTCGGTGAGCGCCGCCGCGCGCGCCACCGCCGCCGCCGTGAGCGCGCCACGGGCCGGCAGCGCTTCCAGTGCGCGTGTCGTCTCCGGGGCCAGCAGGTCGAGTGGAAGTGTCGGCCCGCGCCGTTCGGGGGCGAGCTCGCCGATGGCACCGACGAGCTCGACGACCTCGTCGGCGTCGGTGACGACCAGGCCCTCACCACGCAGGAGCTGATGGACCCCGGCCGACAGGCCACTGGTGACCGGGCCCGGCACGCCCATGGTGAGCCGACCGAGGGCGAGCGCCCGCCGTGCCGTGACCAGGGAACCGCTGCGCAGCTCGGCCTCCACCACCACGGTTCCCCGGGTGAGGGCCGCGATCACACGGTTGCGCAGCACGAAGCGGCTGCGGGTGGGGTGGTCGCCCGGAGCCAGTTCGGCGACCAGGAGCCCCTCCTGCCCGATGCGCCGGATCAGGGTGCCGTTGCCCGGCGGGTAGGCGACGTCGACCCCGCAGGCCAGTACCGCGACGGTGGCTCCGCCGGCGGCGAGCGTGCCGTGGTGGGCGGCGCCGTCGACGCCGTAGGCAGCGCCGGAGACCACCGTCCAGCCGCGTGCGGCCAGGCCGGCGCCGAGGGACGACGCCACATGTGCCCCGTAGTCGGTGCAGGCCCGGGCCCCGACGACGGCGACCGAGCGCAGCGCCCACAGGCGCAGTGAGGCGCGGCCGAGTACCCACAGCCCGACGGGGCGGGCGTCGCCGAGATCCTCCAGTTGGCTCGGCCACTCGTTGTCCCCCGGGCAGACGAGGCGACCGCCGAGTCTGTCGACGGCCTCGAGGTCGGCTTCGGGCGTGAGGTCGCGGGCCCGTGCGCGCAGTCCGGCCCAGCGGGCCCGGGAGGCGCCGGGCAGTGGGTGATCGGACGCGAAGGCTCTGAGGGTCTCCGCGGCCCCGTAACGGTCGATCCATCTGTTCAACGCCTCGTCCCCGGGCTCCCCGACCCTGGTGAGGGCGGCTCGGGCGGCGCGCTCCTCGCCGTCGATCACCTCCGGCCTCCGGTGAGCGCCGCGCCGCGCCGCACTCCCGTGCGCAGCTCCAGGGCCCCGTCCACGTCGTCGGCGGTGGGCCGGTCGTGCCCGGCGAGGTCGGCCAAGGTCCAGGCGACCCTGAGGACCCTGTCCAGGCCACGTGCGGTGAGCAGCCCGCGTTCCATGTCCTCCTCGGCCCGACCCAGCGCTCCGGGCGCCACGGGCCAGCGGGTGCGCAGTTCGTGGCCGGGGACCTCGCTGTTGGTGTGCCAGGGGGAGTCGGTGTAGCGGGCGGCGGCGCGTTCCCGTGCGGTGTGTACGCGCGCCGCCACGGTGGCGGTGGACTCCCCGTGCGCGGCGGGGTCGACCAGCTCCGCGCGGGTGACGGGCTCGACGGTGACCCGGAGATCGACGCGGTCCATAAGGGGGCCGGAGAGGCGGGCGCGGTAGCGCCTGACGGCGGAGGGTCTGCACTCGCAGCCACCGGCCCGGGAGCCGTGCCGGCCGCAGGGGCAGGGGTTGGCGGCGAGGACGAGCAGGAAACGGGCGGGCATGCGCATCATGCCCTGCGCTCGTGCCACGGTGACCTGGCCGGACTCCAGGGGTTGGCGCAGCGCGTCCAGCACCCGTGCGCTGCACTCGGCCGCCTCGTCCAGGAAGAGCACGCCGTGGTGGGCCAGGGAGACGGCTCCGGGCCTGGGCAGACCGCTGCCGCCGCCGACGAGGGAGGCGGTGGTGGCCGAGTGGTGGGGCGCGCAGTAGGGCGGCCGCTCGACCAGGGGCCGGCCCGGCGGGAGGGTTCCGGCGACGGAGTGGACGGCGGTGACCTCCAGGGCCTCCTGGGGGGTGAGGGGAGGCAGCAGTCCGGGGAGTCGTTCGGCGAGCATGGTCTTGCCCGCTCCGGGCGGCCCCTTGAGGAAGAGGTGGTGCCGGCCCGCGGCGGCCACCTCCAGGGCCCTGCGGGCCGCGGCCTGGCCGGCGACCTCGGCGAGGTCCACGTGTCGTTCGCCGACGATCTTGGGGATGCCGGACCCGGTGCCCGGTACGGCGAGACCGGCGAGCATGGCGGCCGCGGGGCCTTCCCCGGTCGGCTCCTCCTCCGGCACGGGGGCATCGGTCAGAACGGCGACGAGTTGACGCAGGGAGCGGACCCCGAGCACGGACACCCCGGGGACGAGGGCCGCCTCGGAGGCCGTCTGCTCGGCGACGACGACATGGCGGTGCCCGGCCTCGGCAGCGGCCAGGACGGCGGGCAGGACGCCGCGCACGGGGCGTACACGGCCGTCGAGCCCGAGTTCGCCGATCATCACCAGATCGGTGAGCGCCCGTGGGTCGATCAGTTCGGCCGCGCCGAGCACCGCGCAGGCCACGGCCAGGTCGAATCCACTGCCGCTCTTGGGGACCGAGGCGGGGCTGAGCCCCACGGTGAGTTTCCGCTGGGGCCAGTCGATGCCCGAGTTGACGACGGCGGCCCTGACCCGGTCACGGCTCTCGACGAGGCTCTTGTCGGGCAGGCCGACCAGGGTGAAGGTCGCCAGACCGGGTTCGAGGTCGGCCTGGACCTCGACCACCACGCCGTCGACGCCGACGAGGGCGACCGAGCAGGTGCGGGCGAACCCCATGTCAGGCCACCCCCCTCAGGTGCTGCACCTGCGGAGCGCCGCGTTCGGGCAGGACGACGCCGACGAGGTCGATGCGCACGCCACCGGTCGGCGGGCGGCCGTACCGGGTGAGCCACCGCTGGGTGAGCCAGTGGGAGGCGAGCCTGCGCAACCGTGCCGCCCTGTTCGGACCGATGGCGGCCGTCGGGTGTCCGTAGGGGCCCGTCCTACGGGTCTTGACCTCACAGACGACCAGCGCGTCGGCGTCCCGGGCGACGATGTCGATCTCTCCGTCCCGACACCGCCAGTTGCGGTCGAGGACGGCCATGCCCGACTCGCGCAGCCGCCGGGCCGCCAGGTCCTCGCCGTAGCGTCCGAGCGCGTTGTTGCCGTGGCGGCCCTTGGTCCCTCGGTTGCCGCTTCCGCTGCCGTTGTTGCCGTTCATCGGCACCACCTCCGCCGCCGACTGTGGCGGAGGCGGGGGCGGTCGGGCGGACCATGGGCCGTTTCGGTGGATTACCCGCCGGTTGTGGACAACGCGCCCACCCTCGCGGGTGAGGCCCGTGGACCGGTGTGGACGCGTCGAGCGGCCGCGGAGTCCGGCGCGGGAACGGACTCACCGCTTGAAGCCGGTGTCCTCGGGCAGGTCGAGGTCGCTCTTGTTGAGTTCCTCGATGTTGACGTCCTTGAAGGTGAGCACCCTGACCTGCTTGACGAAGCGGGCCGGTCGGTACATGTCCCACACCCAGGCGTCGGCCATGGTGACCTCGAAGAAGACCTCGCCCTGGACCGAGTGCACCTGCATCTCGTAGTCGTTGGTGAGGTAGAACCGCCGTTCGGTCTCGATCACGTACCGGAACAGCCCGACGACGTCCCGGTACTCCCGGTAGAGCTTCAGCTCCATCTCGGTCTCGTACTTCTCGAGGTCCTCGGCGCTCATGGCATGTTCCCCTTCAGCCGTGCGTCTCCCCATTGTGCGCCGGCCGGACCCGCTTCCCGCGGACCGAGGCGATCGCCCCCTGCGCGGCGCCACCGAGGACCAGGGCGGCACCGACGACGGTCGCGAGCAGGGCGGGCCGCAGCGGGCCGGGCCGGGAGACCCCTCCGGGCAGCTCCGCGAAGCCCTGGGGACGTTCGACCGTGCCCGCGCTGCCCGGCGGCCAGACGACGGCGTCGATCCGGCCGGTCACCGCGTCGCGGTCGACGGATCCGTTGCCGGCGTCCTCCAGATGTGTGCGGGAGTCCAGTGAAGAGGCACGGTGGTCGCCGAGGAGGAAGAGCTTCCCCTCGGGGACGGTCGCCTCGAAGGCGGAGAAGGGAGCGTGTTCCCCCTCTTTCAGGTACGGCTCCTCCACCGGTGTGCCGTTGATGGTCAGCCTGTTGTCCCGGTCGCAGCACTCGACGGTGTCGCCGCCGACGCCGACGACCCGCTTGGCCATCGGTATGTCGCCCCACAGCGGATCCAGGAAGACCACCACGTCACCGCGTCTGACCTCGTCGCCGTCGATGCGCTCGGCCAGGACGCGGTCCCCCGCGTTCACGGTGGGCGCCATGGAGTCGGTGGGCACGGCGTAGGGCCGGTAGAACAGGGCCGCCCAGCCGAAGCCGCCGAGGAAGAGGACGCAGCCGACCGCGACGGCCAGCGAGGACAGGACGTGGCCCGGACCTCCGCCACGGCCTCCGGGACGTTCCGCTCTGCTCACTGGGCGCTCCCGGGGCCTGGTCCACCGACGGTCTGGCCGCACCCTACCCCCGGGTGCGCGCGCCGGTCAGCCCTCGGCCCGCTCCTCGCCCGGCTTCCCGTGGGCGCGGGCCTCGACCCGGGCCGTCAGGCGCCGGCGACGCCACAGCACCAACGGCAGCGCGCCCGCTGCGCCCAACACCGCCGGAGCGGCGGCCAGGCCCTGCTCGGCGAAGGTGTCCGGCACGGGGAGGGTGTCCCAGCGGTCGATCGGCCACGCCTTGACGACGGCTCGTCCGACGACCTGGTCCACGGGGACGGTGCCCCGTCCCTCGAGGTCCTGGTGGAAACGGGAGTCCAGGGAGTTCTGGCGGTTGTCGCCCATCACCCAGATCCGCCCCTCGGGGACCTTCACCGGTCCGAAGCCCTCGGGACCGCAGGGGGTGCTTCCGGGAAAGATGTAGGACCGCTCGTCCAGTGCCTTGCCGTTGACCGTGACGGGACCGCTCCCCTCGCAGGCCACGGTGTCACCGCCGACCGCGATGACCCGCTTGATCAGGTCCTGGTCCTCGGCCGAGGGCATCAGTCCGATGAAGCTCATGAAGCCCTGGAAGACCCCGGTGAGGCCGCCGGGGTCGCTCTGCGCGCTCTCGTTCAGCCAGCCGCCCGGATCGTGGAAGACGACGACCTCGCCCCGTTCGGGCTCGGAGCCGAACCAGGGGGTCAGCTTGTCCACCAGGACCCTGTCGCCCCGCTGGAGGGTGTTCTGCATCGAGTCGGAGGGGATGGAGAACGCCTGGAGCAGGAACGTCTTGATCAGCAGCGCCAGGAGCAGCGCGACGCCGATCAGGATGGGAAGTTCCTTGAGGAAGGAGCGCTGTTTCTTCTCCGTCACACTCTCTCCGTCGTCCGGGTCCGTGTCGTCCGACCCCTGGCCCTCCGGCCGTGCGGCCGGCCGGTCATCGCGCTCCGCGCCCTCCTTCTCGGCTCGCCTGTCCGGCTCGTCCGCGTCGGAGCGCGCTCCGGCCGCCACGTCCCCCACATCCACTCCTCACACTGCTCGCACTGCTCGTACCGCGCCGTCGTCCGCGCCTCAGTCGGTGCGGACCGACGCCCACCACTCCCATAACGATCGGGAGTTCCGCAGGAATCGGGACCCGCGCCATCTCATTGTCGCCGCCCGCCGCCGCGGAGGTGGACCCGCCGCGCGGGTCCGGTACGGAGGCGTAGGTCCCGGGTTCCTCCAGTCGCCGCCAGTGGGAGTACGGCCAGGCGATCACCACGGCCTTGCCCACCACGAGATCCTCCGGGACGGTCCCCTTCCCCGGCTCGTCCAGGTGATAACGGGAGTCGGCGGAGTTGGCGCGGTGGTCGCCCATGACGAAGATGCGGTTCTCCGGCACCTCCACCTCGAAGGGCATCCCCGAGGGCGCGTTCCCGGGGTGGAGGTAGGGCTCGTCGAGCGGTGTGCCGTTGACGGTGACCCTGCCGTCCGCGTCGCAGCACTTGACGGTGTCGCCGCCCACGCCGATGACCCGCTTGATCAGGTCCTGTTCGTCGTCCGAGGGCAACAGCCCGATGAACGTCAGGAACTGCCGGGCCTGTTTGATCCCGACGGGGTCGTCGCGCTCGGGTTCCTCCTGGGGCGGCAGCCAGCCTCCGGGATCCTTGAAGACGACCACGTCGCCGCGTTCGGGGCGGGCGCCGAACCAGGGGGTCAACTTGTCGACCAGGACCCGGTCGTCGATCCGGATGGTCTGTTCCATGGAACCGGAGGGGATGACGAACGCCTGGACCAGGAACGTCTTGAGCACCAGGGCGATGAGCAGCGCCACACCCACCAGGACGGGGATCTCCTTGGTCATCGACAGCCGTCGACGCCGTCGCATCCGCTTGGCCGCGCGCCGCCGGTCGGCCCGCCCTTCCCCGGGGCCGCGCAGGGTCGCCCCGGTCTCCCCCGCCGCGGCGGGGAGCTCCTCGGCCCTTTGCCGGTCCCTGGGTCGTCCGCGCCTACCCATGCCGGTCCCGCGGCGAGCTCCAACGGCCGGCCGGCCAGACGATCCAGTCGACCCGACCGACGACACGATCCACCGGGACGGTGCCTCCGCCGGGGGAGCCGAGGTGGTCGCGCGAGTCGCTCGACCGGGAACGGTGGTCGCCCATCACCCACAGCCGTCCCTCGGGAACCTCGATGTCGAAGGGCACGGCCGAGGGGCGGTCGCCGGGGTGCAGGTACGCCTCGTCCGCGGGCTCGCCGTTCACCTCGATCCTCCCCCGCTCGTCGCAGCACGTCACCCGGTCCCCGCCGACCCCGACGACCCGCTTGACGTAGTCGGAACCGTCCGACCGCACCGGGTCGAACGAACCGGCGCCGTCGAACACGACAACGTCCCCGCGGGCCGGAAGGTTGCCGAAGCGGTACGCCAACTTGTTCACCAGGACTCGGTCCCCGACCTCGAGGGTGTTGGCCATCGAGTCGCTCGGGATGCGGAAGGGCTGTGCCACGAACATGTGGACCAGCAGGAGCACCCCGATGGTTCCGGCCACCGCCAACGCCGTACGACGCACGGAGCGCGACCGGCGACCCCGCCCCCGGTCGGGGTGCGGGGAGCGGTCGCGCTCCGTGGGAGGTGTGTGCCGTCCGTCGGTGTCCATCGAGCCGAGAGCCTAACCCGGCGACGACGATCTTCGGGGGGACGGCGGCGCGGCGCCCTCGACCGCGCGGCCGGTACGTGCCCGTGTGTGCCGTATCCGTCCGCCCGGGGCGCGCCGCGGGCGCGGTCAGTTCTCGCGCTTCTCCTTGATCTTCGCGGCCTTGCCGCGCAGCTCGCGCAGGTAGTACAGCTTGGCGCGGCGGACGTCACCGCGGGTGACGACCTCGATCTTCTCGACGACCGGCGTGTGCACCGGGAAGGTGCGCTCCACGCCGACGCTGAAGCTGACCTTGCGGACGGTGAAGGTCTCGCGGACGCCCGAACCCTGGCGACGGATGACGACGCCCTTGAACTGCTGCACGCGGGAGCGGTTGCCCTCGATGACGCGGACGTGGACGTTGACGGTGTCGCCGGGGCGGAACTTGGGGATGTCGGTGCGCAGCGAGGCGGCGTCGACGCTGTCGAGCAGGTGCATGTCGGTCTGCTTCCTCGCCGATGCCACAGGTCATCGGCGGAACGGTTCGTCTGGAATGTTCGGAAGGCCACCGTGCCGACGGCGTCGGTCCCCCTGTGGCAGGGTCGCGCGTCGGGCGTGAGGCAGCGGCCTATTCTTCCACGTCCGAGGCGGTGCGCCCAAATCGGCCGTCGTCGCCCTCGGTCCAGCCGAGTTCGGCCAGCAGCACGCGGTCCTGGGCGTCCAGCGCCGCGGGGTCGCAGCGCTCGATGAGGTCGGGGCGGTACCGCGCGGTGCGGTGGAGCGCCTGGTCGCGGCGCCAGCGGGCGATCCGTCCGTGGTGGCCGCTGAGCAGCACCTCGGGGATGCCGCGGCCGCGCCACACCGGGGGCTTGGTGTAGACGGGGCCTTCGAGGAGGTCGGCCATGGCGCCGGGAGCGAAGGAGTCGTCCCGGTGGGACTCGGCGTTGCCCAGGACGCCGGGCAGCAGTCGGGCGACGGCCTCCACCATGACCAGTACGGGTGCCTCGCCGCCGGCCAGGACGTAGTCGCCGATGGACAACTCGCGCACCCTCAGGCGCTCGCCGTACTCCTCGATCACGCGACGGTCGATGCCCTCGTAGCGGGCGGGGGTGAAGACCAGCCAGGGCTCGGCCGCCAGCTCGACGGCCGTCGTCTGGGTGAAGGGGCTTCCGCTGGGGGTGGGGACGACGACGACCGGCCCGTGCTCGCTCCCGCCGCGGCTCCCGTCCTCGGTGTCGCTCCCCTCCCCGGGGCCGCCGGAGGCGACGATCGCGTCCAACGCCTCGCCCCACGGCTCGGGTTTCATCACCATGCCGGGGCCGCCCCCGTAGGGGGTGTCGTCGACGGTGTTGTGCCGGTCGTGCGTCCACTGCCGCAGGTCGTGGACGCGCACGTCCAGGAGGCCGCGGGCGCGGGCCTTGCCGACGAGGGAGACGTTCAGCGGCTCCAGGTACTCGGGGAAGATCGTGACGATGTCGAGCCGCATCAGCGGGCTCCTTCCCCACGCCGATCGCCGTCCCCGCCACCCTGCCCCTCGTCACCACCGCCGCCACCACCGCCGCCACCGCCGTCGCCCGACCGGGAACCGGCGACGACCGCACGGTCGTCGAGGAGCCCGGGGGGCGGGTCGACCACCGCCCGCTGCGCCTCCAGGTCGACCTCGGGCACGATCTCGGCGACGAAGGGGATCAACACCTCACCCCCGTCGACCCTCCGCACCACGAGCAGGTCCTGGTACGGCAGATGGGCGATCTCCTCGACCCGACCGACGGCCGTACCGTCGCGGGTGACGACGTCGAGGTCGACCAGTTGGTGGTCGTAGTACTCGTCGGGGTCCTCAGGGGCCTCGTCCGGATCGACCTCGGCGATCAGGAGGGTGTTCCGCAGCGCCTCGGCGGCGGTGCGGTCGCGCACGCCCTCGAAGCGCAGCAGCAGCCGCCCGCTGTGGACGCGGCCGGCGGCGATGGTCAGCGGGCCGACGGAGGCGGGGTCGGTGGCCAGGACCGCGCCGGGGGCGAGCCGCACCTCGGGCTCGTCGGTGCGCACTTCCACCGTGACCTCGCCCTTGATGCCGTGGGCGCGGCCGATGCGTGCGACTACCAGCTGCACTGCTCGTCACTCCAGGTTCTCGTACCTGCTCGTACATGACGGCACGGGCCGGGGGCGGTGGTGCCGCCCCCGGCCCGTGCCGGTGCCTCGTGCTGTTCGCTGCGACTCTTCAGCGGACCTGGTCGACGTCGACGAGGTCGACGCGGACGCTCCGTCCGCCGAGGGCCCCGACGACGGTGCGCAGCGCACGTGCGGTCCGGCCGTTGCGGCCGATCACCTTGCCGAGGTCCTCGGGGTGGACCCGGACCTCCAGCACGCGCCCGCGGCGCAGGTTGCGGGACGCGACCTGCACCTCGTCGGGGTGGTCGACGATGCCCCTCACCAGATGGTCGAGGGCCTCTTCCAGCATGGTCACGCCTCGGTCGACTCGGCGGAGGCCTCGGCCTCGTCCGCCTTCTTGTCGGCCTTCTTCGCCTTCGGGGTGATGGCGTCACCCTTGGGCTCGTCCGCCGACTCCTTGGCGGCGGCCTCGAAGAGGGCACGCCTGTCGGGCTTGGGCTCGGCGACCTTCATCGGCTCCGGGGCGGGCAGGCCCTTGAACTTCTGCCAGTCGCCGGTGACCTTCAGGATGGCCAGGACCGGCTCGGTCGGCTGCGCGCCGACACCCAGCCAGTACTGGACGCGCTCCGAGTCGACCTCGATGCGCGAGGGGTTCTGCACCGGGTGGTACAGACCGATCTCCTCGATGGCCCGGCCGTCGCGACGCGTACGGGAGTCGGCGACGATGATGCGGTAGTGAGGCGAACGGATCTTGCCCAGTCGCTTCAGCTTGATCTTGACTGCCACGGCTGTGGTGTCTCCTGGTGTTGGCGTGGTTGGACCCAGCGGGATGCCACGTGGGGTGGTGGTACCCGAGTGTCCGATGGACGCGTCAGCCGGAGGAGAGAGGGGTCCTGTGCGGCTGTCGAGTACAGCCGCCCATTGTGCCACACCTCGTGGGCGCGCCGTTCCGGGCCACCGGCCCCCCACCGGCTCCCCTCGACGCTCCCGACCGGCGCGCGTCCCGCGTTCACCCCACGCCGACCGCCTCCTTCTCGGGGATGCGGAACGGTTTCCCACAGGCCCCGCACACGATCGGCGCCTGGGCCAGGACGGACGGCACGACCCGGACGTTGCGGCCGCAGTCGCAGACCGCCTTGACCCTCACGCCGCCACCGGACGACCCGTGTCGGGCGGCCGGTCCCCGGAAGGCGCGGGAGGTGTCGTTGGTGGTGGCGGCGCTGTGGGCGCGCAGGGCGCGCTGCAGCCGCTCGATGGTGGGCCGGTAGCGCTTTCTCGTCTCGGGCTCCATGACGACCAGCGAGAAACCGCTGCTCGGATGCGGCTCGTCCGAGTGTTCGAGGCCGAGCTCCTCGGCGATCGCCAGAAAGCGGCGGTTGTGGTAACGGCCGGCACGCGAGGTGTCCCGGACTCCGCGGGCGGCGGCGATCCCGTGGACTGCCTCGTGCAGCAGCCTTTCGAAGGAGAGTTCGGCGCCACACGCGGACGACGACTCCCCGATCAGCGATTCGGGCGCGGCCAGGTCGGGCAACTCGGGGTGGTGCCGTTGAATGTCGGCCCAGGCGAGTGCCAGCTCGGCGGCGAGTACAGGTGGTGTCGTGCTCACGTCGTGCACAACGAGCCAGAGTGTCCCGGTGTTCCGATTACGGGGCATCCCAAATAATTTTGCACGTACCAGTCAGTTCAGGTTGATGCGTGCCGACGGGGCGGGAGTACCGATCCGGGGAGGACCCGGCTCCGACCCACCCCAAGCGGGATGTTACCGACCTGCCGGTAACATCCCGACCGGCTTCGGGCGCGGCTCCCGGCGGCTCCTCAGTAGGAGCGGGCGACCACGGCCACCGTACCGGGGGCGTCGTCGGACTCGGGGACCGCCCCGTCCTCGCCCACCAGACACCGGACGGTGACGGCCCGCTCGGCCAGCCTCGCCTCGCCCTCGGGCCCCAGGTCGGCCCAGGGAATACGGGCCCAGCCGCCACCGGTGGCGACCTCGGCGGCCTCCTCCACCGTCCGCACGTCCGCCGTGCGGGCCTCGCGGCGCTCGCGGGACCGGCGCAGCAACAGCGCCTGGTCCTCCTCCAACAGCTTGGGGGACAGCTCGACCAGGGTGTCGATCGCCACCGGCTCCTTCCCCCCGGCGATGCGGCGGACCAGCATCGCGGTGCCGTTCTCCAGGTCGCGCGGGCCAATCTCGATCCGCAGCGGGACGCCCTTGAGCTCCCAGTCCACCGCGCGCCGGCCGAAGGGGGTGTCGGTGCGGTCGTCCACCTTCACCCGGACCCCGGCCGCGGCGAGCCGGTCGCCGACCTCGCGGACCTTCGCCAACACCGCGTCGTCACCCTTGATCGCCAGGACGACGGCCTGGACGGGGGCCAGCCGCGGCGGGACGCGCAGGCCGTGGTCGTCGCCGTGCATCATCACCAGGGCGCCGATCATCCGGGTGGTCGAACCCCAGGAGGTCTGCCAGACCAGCTCCCGCTCGCCGTCCCTGGACAGGTAACGGGTGTCGAAGGCCTTGGCGAAGTTCTGTCCCAGCTCGTGGCTGGTCCCCATCTGGAGCGCCTTGCCGTCGCCCATCATGCCCTCCAGGGTGAGGGTGTTGATGGCGCCCGCGAAACGTTCCCTGGGGGTCTTGCGGCCCAGCACGACGTCCATGGCCAGGACGTTCTCCATGAAGTCGGCGTAGACCTCGCGGTGGATGCGGGCCGCGAAGTCCCGCGCGTCCTCGTAGGTGGCGTGGGCGGTGTGCCCCTCCTGCCACAGGAACTCACTCGTTCGCAGGAAGAGGCGCGGACGCATTTCCCAGCGCACCACATTGGCCCACTGGTTGATCAACAGGGGCAGGTCGCGGTAGCTCTGCACCCACTTGGAGAAGTACTCGTTGACGATCGTCTCGGAGGTCGGCCGGACGACCACCGGCTCCTCCAACTCCTTGCCGCCGCCGTGCGTGACCACCGCGAGTTCCGGGGCGAAGCCCTCGACGTGCTCGGCCTCCCTGGTCAGGTACGACTGCGGGATGAACAGGGGGAAGTAGGCGTTCTCGGCGCCGGCGGCCTTGATGCGGGCGTCCATCTCCCGCTGCATCCGCTCCCAGAGTCCGTACCCGTACGGTCGGATGACCATGGTGCCGCGCACCGGCCCGTTGTCGGCCAATTCCGCCTTGCTGATCACGTCCTGGTACCAACGCGGAAAGTCGTCTGCCTGGGGGGTGAGCACGGGAGCCTTCGCCATGGCTGGCATGGTACGGCGCGGTGTCGCGGATGCGTGAATCGGGATGTCGGGGGAACGTAGGAGTGCGCGCGGGCGGCGCGGGCGAGACATCCCGGCGCACCCTCTGGACTCGGGGACAGATGCGCAGTTCCCTGGCTTTCGGGGACAGACCTCTCGGGGGACGAGACGGCGGCCGGGTATCCGGCGATCCTTCCATCGGAATGGGGATGTTGCGATGGCACCCACGCTCGCACAGCGGCACCTCCCGCGGCCGGCCCGGGACTGGGCGGAGATCCAGGAGCGGATGCTGGTTCCGCTCTACGAGGCGGTGTACGACCGGTTCGAGGTCGGACGGCACACACACGTCCTGGGCCTGGGCTGCGGCTCGGGCCTGGCGCTGGTGATGGCCGCCGCCCGCGGCGCCGCCGTCACGGGGACGGACACCGACGAGGCGCGTCTGGAACTGGCCCGGCAGCGGCTGCTGCCGGAACCGCAGTGGGGGGCGCGGCACTGGAGCGCGCGGGTGCTGCCGAGCGGGCCGGACGGCGGACCGGACGCCGCCACGCTGCGCGAGGGACCCCCGCCCACCCTGGTGACGGCCTTCGACACCCTGCCCGGGCCGGAGGTGCTGGCCCGGGTGGCGGAGGTGACGGGACGGGACACTCCGGTGGTGCTGGCGGGGTGGGGGCCGGTCGAGCGGTGTGCCGCCGCCCCCGCGCTGCGGGTGGCCGAACGGCTGGCGGAGCCGCGCCGGGCGACCGGGCGCTGCTGGCGGCCCGGCGGTCGGGACGACCTGGAGGACCTGGCCCGTCGGGCGGGGCTGCGGCCCGACGGCTCGGGGCGGGTGGCGTGCCCGTTCGGCTACGCCGACCTGGACAGCGCGGTGCGAGGGTTGATCTCCACGGGCCTGTACGACGCGGCGGTCAGGGCGACGGACGCGGGACAGGTCACCAAGGAGCTGACCGAGGCACTGCGCCCCTACGTGCGGGCCGACGGCACGGTGTGGATGCAGAACCTGTTCCGCTACGTCGTCGCCATGACCTGACGGAGCGGGCCGCGGGCGTCTACTTCGGCGGAAGCATGTCCTTGAACTCCTGCGGCAGTTCGAAGTCCTCCGGCGCCTGGCCTCCGGGCAGGCCGAAGGCACCGCCCTGGGCCGCGGCGCGGCGCTCGGCCAGCGCCTGCTCCTCGGCCTTGCGCTTCATCGGGTTGCCCGAGCGCTGCTTGCCCTTGGCCTTCTTCTGCTTGCCCTTCTTGCGGGCGCCACCCGCCCCGGGCATCCCCGGCATCCCGGGCATGCCCGGCATCCCGCCGCCCTGCGCCATCCGCGACATCATCTTGCGGGCCTCGAAGAAGCGCTCCACGAGGTTCTTCACCGCGCTGACGTCCACGCCGGACCCACGGGCGATGCGGGCCCGCCGCGAGCCGTTGATGATCGTGGGGTCCTCGCGTTCGGCGGGAGTCATCGACTTGATGATCGCGGCGGTGCGGTCCACGTCGCGCTCGTCGATGCTGTCGATCTGCTCCCGCATCTGCCCCATGCCGGGCATCATCCCCAGCAGCTTGGAGATGGAGCCCATCTTGCGGACCTGCTCCATCTGGGCCAGGAAGTCGTCGAGGGTGAACTCCTTGGGCCCCTTGGCCAGCTTGGCGGCCATCTTCTCGGCCTCTTGCCGGCTGAAGGTCTGTTCGGCCTTCTCGATGAGGCTGAGGACGTCGCCCATGCCCAGGATGCGGGACGCCATCCGGTCCGGGTGGAACGCGTCGAAGTCGTCCAGCTTCTCGCCGTTGGAGGCGAACATGATCTGGCGGCCGGTGACGTGCGCGACCGACAGGGCCGCACCGCCGCGGGCGTCACCGTCGAGCTTGGAGAGCACCACGCCGTCGAAGCCGACGCCGTCACGGAAGGCCTCGGCGGTGTTGACGGCGTCCTGGCCGATCATCGCGTCGACGACGAAGAGGGTCTCGTCGGGACGGACCGCGTCGCGGATGTCGGCGGCCTGCCGCATCAGTTCCTCGTCGATGCCCAGGCGGCCGGCGGTGTCGACGATGACCACGTCGTGCTGCTTGGTACGGGCGTACTCGATCGAGTCCTGGGCGACCTTGATCGGGTCGCCGACGCCGTTGCCCGGCTCGGGGGCGTAGATGCCCACGCCCGCCCGTTCGGCGACGACGGTGAGCTGGTTGACGGCGTTGGGCCGCTGAAGGTCGCAGGCGACCAGCAGCGGGGCGTGCCCCTGCGCCTTGAGCCAGCGGCCCAGCTTGCCCGCCAGGGTCGTCTTGCCCGCGCCCTGGAGACCGGCGAGCATGATCACCGTGGGCGGGTTCTTGGCGAACCGCAGGCGACGGGTCTCGCCACCGAGGATGCCGATCAGCTCCTCGTTGACGATCTTGACGACCTGCTGTGCCGGATTCAGGGCCTTGGAGACCTCCGCGCCCAGGGCGCGCTCCTTGACCTGCTTGATGAAGGCCCGTACCACGGGCAGGGCGACATCGGCCTCCAGCAGGGCGATACGGATCTCGCGCGCCGTGGCGTCGATGTCCGCCTCGCTCAGACGGCCCTTGCCCCTGAGGTTCTTGAACGTCGCTGTGAGGCGATCGGAGAGAGTGTCGAACACGGCGGTCGCGGATCCTTCGCGTTGCGGCGGTGGCGGTCGACCTCCAAGGGTATCGGCCCGCCCGCGGTGCGGTCAGCCGCCCAGGGCCCGTTCCAGTTCCCGGACGAGTTCGGCGGCCTCGACCGGGGGCAGCGGCGCGCCGTCGGGGGTGGTGACGTAGAAGGCGTCCACGACGTCGGCGCCGAGCGTGCTGACGCGGGCGCTGCGCACGGCCGCCCCGGCCTCCTCCAGCGCCCGTCCGACGCGGTAGAGCAGCCCGGGGGCGTCCTGGGCGCGCACCTCGATCACCGTCGCCAACCGCGATCCGGTCGGGGCGACCGTCACCCTGGGCGGCGGGGCCCCACCGCCGCGGCGGGCGCGGGGGGCGCCCCGGTGGGCGGCCTCGCGCTCGGCGAGGCGGCCGGGGACGTCCAGCGAGCCGTCCAGGGCGCGGACCAGGTCCGCGCGGAGCCGGTCGGGGCCGGGGGGCGAACCGTACTCGGCGGCGATCCGCCAGCTCAGCAGGAGGACGGGAGCACCGTCCGGCGACTGCCCCGGGTTCCCGCCGGGGGCCTCGACGGTGCGCAGATCGGCGGCGCGGACGGTCAGCCGGTGCAGGGCCAGCACCCCGGCCGCGGCGGGCAGGACGCCGGGCCGGTCCGGCAGGGCGATGTGCAGCTCGGCGCCGACCGGCCCGGGACCGGCCGGGTCGGGGTCCTCACCCACCGGCGCCTCGGCGCGGGTGCGCAGGGCGAGCACCGGGCCGCCGGTGCGCCGCGCCTCCCGCGCGAGTCGTTCGGCTGCGGGGTCGGGGCGGCCGGGGTGTCCGGGGCGGCCGGGGCGGCCGAGGTGCTCTTCCCGCTCCCCGGCCGCGGGTTCCCCGGCCGACGCCGCCCTGGTGCGTTCGACCAGGTCGGCCACGAGACCGGCGCGCCACGTCGACCAGGCGGCCGGCCCGGTGGCCAGGGCGTCGGCCTCGGTGAGGGCGTGCAACAGCTCCAGGGTGCCGGTGTCCCCGACGGCTTCGACGACGGTACGGACGGTGGCGGGATCGTCCAGGTCGCGGCGGGTGGCGGTCTCCACCAGCAGCAGGTGGTGGCGGACGAGGGCGGCCAGGACGGCCGTGTCGGCGGCGCCGAAGCCCATCCGGGCGGCCAGGTCACGGGCGACGGCCTCGCCGGTGACGCTGTGGTCGCCGGGCAGGCCCTTGCCGATGTCGTGCAGCAGCGCGGCGACCAGCAGCAGGTCGGGGCGGCCGACCCGGCGGACGCGCGAGCGGGCCCGCACCACGGTCTCGATCAGGTGACGGTCCACGGTCCAGCGGTGCACGGCGTTGCGCTGCGGACGGCAGCGCACCCGCTCCCAGTCCGGCAGCAACGCGGTGACCAGCCCTTCGGCGTCCAGCGCCTCCCACACCCCGACGGTCGCCTCGCCGGCGCCGAGCAGGGTGACGAACGCCTCACGGGCCTCGGTGGGCCAGGGCACCGGCAGGGGCGGTACGCAGGCGGCCATCCGGCGCACCGCGGGCCGGGCCAGGGGCAGTCCGGCCTGCGCCGCGGCCGCCGCGGCGCGCAACGGCAGCACGGGGTCGCGTTCGGGGCGGGCGGTGCGGGCGAGCACCACCTCGCCGTCCTGTTCGACGACGCCCTCCGCGAGGGGGGTGCGCGGGACGGCGCGCGGGGCGCGCGCGGCGCGTGAGCGCAGTACCCGGCCGACCTCGCGCCAGGTGACGTCCCCCGCGTAGGAGATCACCCGCGCCGCCTCGTACACGCGGCGCAGCAGCGCGTCCGCGTCCGGCAGTCCGAGCGCCTCGGCGACCTGGTCCTGTTCCTGGAGGGTGAGTCGGTCACCCGAACGACCGGTGGTCAGGTGGAGGGCGTCGCGCACGTCGAGCAGGGTGTGGCGGGCCTCCTCCAGGCCCTCGCGGGGGGCGTCGGCCAGCCAGGAGGCGGCGACGGCCCGCAGGGCGGTGGCGTCACGCAGTCCGCCCCGGGCCTCCTTGAGGTCGGGTTCGAGGAGGAAGCGCAGCTCACCGTGGCGGCCGGCGCGCTCCCGGACGCTCTCGTGCAGCTCCGGCAGCCGCCGACGGGCGTCGGCGCGCCAGCGGGCGAGGTGCTCGGCGCGCAGGGCCGCCGTCAGTTCCGCGTCTCCGGCGAGGTGCCGGGCGTCGAGCAGACCGAGCTGCACCCGCAGGTCGTCGGCGGCGGCCCGGCGGGCCTCCCGCGGTGTGCGCACCGAGTGGTCGAGGGCGATCCCGAGGTCCCACACCGGGTACCAGACGCGGTCGGCGAGGGTGGCGACGGCGCGGGGATCGCGTCCGTCGTGGAGGAGGAGCAGGTCGAGATCGCTGCGCGGGGAGAGTTCTCCGCGGCCGTAGCCTCCGACGGCCACCAGCGCGACCCCGCGGGCCGGCTCTCCCAGCAGCCCGGCGAGCCAGGCGTCGGTCAGCTCCGCGAGGGCGGCGCGGCGCGGCGGCCCGGACCGCTCCTCCTCGGTGAGGAGGCGCAGCCGGGCCGCCGCGTAGTTGCCGGGGGTGTCGGGTTCCGTGGTCATGCGGTGTCCCGTTCCGTGTCCCGTTCCGTGTCCCGTCGGCCGCTCCGCTCGATGTCGGGCGGGGTGTCGTCCGGTGGGGCGGGCCGGCCCGGCCGGGTCACAGGGCGTCCGGGCCGCGTTCACCGGTGCGCACCCGCACCGCCGTCTCGACGGGGACGCTCCAGACCTTGCCGTCGCCGATCTTGCCGGTGCGGGCGGCCTTGGCGACCACGTCGATCAACTGCTCGGCGTCCTCGTCCTCGACCAGGACCTCGACGCGGACCTTGGGCACCAGGTCGACGGTGTACTCGGCGCCGCGGTACACCTCGGTGTGGCCGCGCTGCCGCCCGTAGCCGCTGGCCTCGGTGACGGTCAGACCCTGGACTCCGAACGCCTGCAGGGCGTCCTTCACCTCGTCCAGGCGGTGCGGTTTGATGACTGCGGTGATGAGCTTCACGCGTCCACCTTCTCGTCGAGTCCCTTGCCGGACGGCAGGGCCGTCGCGCTGTCGTCGGGGATGCCGGCCGTGCCGCGGGAGGCGGGCGATCCGCCCACCGCGCTGAAGTCGTAGGCGGTCTCGGCGTGGTACGCCTGGTCGAGGCCGGCGGTCTCGTCGTCCTCGTCGGCGCGGAAGCCGACGACGGCGTCGACCAGCTTGGCCAGCAGCCAGGAGACCACGAAGGAGAAGGCCATCACCGAGAAGGCGCCGACGGCCTGCTTGCCGAACTGCTCCGCGCCGCCGATGCCGTCGATGGCCAGGAAACCGACCAGCAGGGTGCCGACGACACCGCCGACGAGGTGGACGCCGACGACGTCCAGGGAGTCGTCGTAGCCGAGCTTGTACTTGAGGCTGACGGCCCAGGAGCAGACGGCGCCCGCGACCAGGCCGATGACGATCGCGCCCACCGCGTTCACGTGCGCGCCGGCGGGGGTGATGGCGACCAGGCCGGCGACGGCTCCGGAGGCGGCGCCCAGGGTGGTGAAGGCGCCGTGGCGGACGCGTTCGTAGGCGAGCCAGCCCAGGACGGCGGCGGCGGTGGCCACCTGCGTGTTCAGGGCCATGGTGGCGGCGGTGCCGCCCGCGCCCAGCGCGGAGCCGGCGTTGAAGCCGAACCAGCCGAACCACAGCAGGGCGGCGCCGAGGACCACCAGAGGCAGGCTGTGGGGGCGCATGGGCTCCTTCTTGAAGCCGATGCGCCTGCCGACGACCAGGGCGGCGGCCAGCGCGCCGACGCCCGCGTTGATGTGGACGGCCGTACCGCCGGCGAAGTCGATGACCTCCAGCTCGAAGAGCCAGCCGCCCTCGGCCCACACCCAGTGGGCGACGGGGAAGTAGACGACGGTGGCCCACAGGGTGATGAACAGCGCCCAGGCGCCGAACTTCACGCGGTCGGCCAGTGCGCCGCTCATCAGAGCGGGGGTCAGGGCGGCGAACATCAGTTGGAAGACGACGAAGGCGAGGACCGGGATGCCCTCGTCACCGCCGGTCAGCGTCTCGACGCCGATGCCGCTCAGACCGACGTGTTCGAAGCTGCCGATCAGGCCACCGGTGTCGGTGCCGAAGGCGAGCGAGTAGCCGTAGAGCACCCAGAGGACGCTGACGATGCCCAGGGAGATGAAGGACATCATGAGCATGTTCAGGGCGCTCTTGACCCGCACCATGCCGCCGTAGAAGAGGGCCAGTCCGGGTGTCATCAGCATGACCAGCGCCGCGCTGATCAGTACGAAAGCGGTATCCGCGCCGTTCAATGTGGGCGTCTCCTCGCGTGCGCGACCCGTGGGGGCGGATCTGGGGGTCAGGATGCGCCACAGGTTCGCGAAGTCCCGTTTCCTGTGATGCGGCACGGCGTTTCACCGTGGTGACGAAGGCACCCGTCGTGTTACGTCCGGATGAACGCGCTCCCCCGACCGGAATCCCCCGGTCGGGGCTCCTCGTCCCGCTCCCCGTGTCCCACACCGCCCCCACCGACGGCGACGGCCGCCGGACGCGCGGTGGGCGTCCGGCGGCCGGCACGGTCGTATGACAACTCGGACACACCGGGGAATCGGCCGAAGAGCGCCGGTTCACACGGCGAGGGCGATCCCGCCCTCGGCCGGCTCGCAGGCGAGCCGCTCGGTGAGCTCGACGATCTCGGCGACGTCCCCGAACTCGCGGGCGGCCGAGGCGACGGCCTTGCGGATGCGGGTGTTGACCCGCTCGGACCTGAGGCGGCCGGCCACCCCCAGGGCCCTGCCGGCCATGTCGGCACACTGCTCGGGCTCCCGCTTGAGCAGGTGGACGGTGGCCATCCCGGCGAGGTTGAGGGCGTAGGACCGCTGGTGACCGCTGCCGTCCTCACCGCACTCGCGGGCGAACAGCTCCACGGCCTTCTCCATCTCGGGCTGGGCGAGCGAGACGTAGGCGGGACTGCGACCGGCGACGTAGGCGAGATCCCGGTAGGAGTGGGCGTTCTCGGCGCTGAGTTCGGCCTCGGAGAAGAAGCCGATCCAGTCGGGGTCGGCGTCGCCCGGGGTGATCTCCTCGAAGGTGTCCCGGGCCATCCGCACCGCCCGGTGGCACCTGTCGGGGCGCCCCATGTTGGCGTACGCCCGCGCCTCCAGGGCGTGGAACATGGCCTGGGTGCGCGGCGTGGCGCTCTCCCGACTGCCGTACTGGGCGAGGTGGACCAGCTCCAACGCGTCCTCGGGGCGGCCCAGGTGGATCATCTGGCGACTCATGTCGGAGAGCACGTACGCCCCCAACGGTCGGTCGCCGGCCTCCTTGGCGGCGTGCAGGGCGAGGACGAAGTACTTCTGGGCGGTCGGCTGGAGTCCGACGTCGTAGCTCATCCATCCGGCCAGCTCGGCCAGCTCGGCGGTCACCTTGAACAGCCTCCGCCGCACCGGCTCGGGGTGGGAGTCCTGGAGGAGCTCGGTGACCTCGTGGAGCTGACCGACGACGGCCTTGCGCCGTAGGCCGCCACCGCACTGGGCGTCCCACTGGCGGAACATCACGATGGCCTGCTCCAGCAGGTCCAGTTCGGGGGTGGACAGACGGGCCCCGCGCCGGGCTCCGCCCTCCCGGAGCGGCACCACCGGGGCCGGCGGGGTCGTCGCGACGGACGCGCCGGTGGGGGCGGGCACCAACCAGCGCTGCATCGGCTCGACGAGGGCGGGACCGGCGGCCACGCTCAGGGAGGGGCCGAGGAAGCCCCGGCGGGCCAGCATCAGGTCGCTGCGCGAGAACTCGCTGATGGCCGCCACGGTCTGCGGTCCGGTCCAGGGCAGTTCGACGCCGCCGCCGGAGGCGGCCGGGCGGCCGGAGCGCAGCCCGAGGTCCTCGACGGCGACCACGCTGCCGAAGCGCTCGGAGAACAGCTCGGAGAGGATGCGCGGGATGGGTTCGCGGGGTTGTTCGCCGTCCAGCCAGCGCCGCACCCGGGAGGTGTCGGTGCTGATGTGGTGCGCGCCCAGCCGGCGTGCGCGGCGGTTCACCTGCCGGGCCAGTTCGCCCTTGGACCAGCCGCTGCGCACGAACCACGACACGAGTTGTTCGTTGGGGCGCTTCCCAGTGGTGCCGCCTCCGCCGCCGCTGCCGTTGCCGCCCACTGGAGCGCCCCCATTCCCGGCCCGTCGTCCGTGTGCCGCCGTCCACCGGGCCTGCCGACGACGGCACGCTTCCGGCACGAGCACACGACGGGCACCGTCCGTGTGTCCGTGTCGCCGTGTGAACCGAAAGTAATCCTACGATCACCGACGCGGCGAGTGAAATTGCAAAACCGCCACCATTCGCCACCCCTTCGGGTGAGGCCGGGGAGGCGTCCGCGCGATTCACTTGGACCAGGCGGCTCCCAGCGATCGGGGTGATGCGCGCCGGGGCGCACGTCGCACACCGCGCCCCTCCGCGTGCCTCGGCACCTCGCTCCGTCCGGGGTCACTCTGCGTCGCTCCGGGCGACGATCTCGTAACCAAGAGCGCACGGAACCCGTTGGAGGGGGCATGGGCTTCACTATCGGCAGCATCCGGGAGATTCGGGAGCTCCGGGAACTGCGGTCCGGCACCCGACGCCGGGGCCGCGCCCCGGTGTGCACGGCCGTGGCCGAGTACACCGGTCTGTGGGGCTGGGACGTCGTCCCCGGCGCCCGCGCCGTACGCGGGGGCGGCCGCACCACCTGCTCCTGCCGGGTTCCGGACTGCCTCCTGCCGGGCGCCCATCCCCTCGACGACTCCCCGGTGGTGCCCGCGGGCGCCACCTTGGACGAGGCCACGCGGGCCTGGGGGAAGGTGCCCGGCGCGACGGTCCTGCTGCCGGTGGGCCGGGCCTTCGACGTCATCGAGGTGCCCGAGGCGGCGGGGCGACGCGCCCTGGTCCGGATGGAGCGGATGGGGCTCCCGCTCGGCCCGGTCGCCGTCGCCCCGGACCACCGCGCCTGGTTCTTCGTCGCTCCCGGGGCCGCCGCCCGCCTGTCCGAACTGCTGTACCGCATGGGTTGGGACGACTGCGTACCGGCCCTGCGCGGTCTCGGGCCCGGTGATCACGTCACCGCCCCGCCCTGCGACCTGGGCGGGCTCGGTCCGGTGCGGTGGCTGCGCCCGCCCACCCTGGAGGGGGCCGGGCGTCCACCGCACGCCCGGCTGCTGTTGGGCACCCTGGCCTACGTCTGCCACCGGGCGCCGGTCGGCGACTGACCCCGCCCGCCACGGGCCCCGGCGGGTGGCCGACACCGGCCGGGCCCCGCCGCGCCCGTGCCTCCACGGTCGCGTGCGGCGGGCCCCGGCACGGGCTCCTGTGAGCCCGCGCCCACGCGGTGCCTCCGCGAGACGCCCGACGTCAGTCGCCGATCAGGGCGTCGACGAAGGCCTCCGGCTCGAACGGTGCCAGGTCGTCCGCGCCCTCGCCCAGGCCGATCAGCTTGACCGGGACGTTCAGCTCGCGCTGGACCGCGACGACGATGCCGCCCTTGGCCGTGCCGTCGAGCTTGGTGAGCACGATGCCGGTGATGTTCACGACCTCTGCGAAGACCCGGGCCTGGATCAGGCCGTTCTGACCGGTGGTGGCGTCCAGGACGAGCAGCACCTCGTCCACCGGGCCGTGCTTCTCCACCACCCGCTTGACCTTGCCCAACTCGTCCATCAGGCCGGTCTTGGTGTGCAGCCGGCCCGCGGTGTCGACCAGGACGACGTCCGCGCTCTCGGCGATGCCCTCCTTGACCGCGTCGAAGGCGACCGACGCCGGGTCCCCGCCCTCGGGGCCGCGGACGGTACGGGCGCCCACCCTCTCGCCCCACGTCTGGAGCTGGTCGGCGGCGGCCGCGCGGAAGGTGTCGGCGGCTCCCAGCACGACCGACTTCCCGTCGGCGACCAGGACACGGGCGAGCTTGCCGGTGGTGGTGGTCTTGCCGGTGCCGTTGACGCCGACGACCAGGACCACGCCCGGACGCACCACACCCTCGGACGAGACCCCGCCCTCGGTGTGGACGGTGCGGTCCAGATCGGTGCCCACCAGGTTCAGCAGCTCCTCGCGCAGCAGCGCGCGCAGCTCCTCGGTCGTGCGGGTGCCCAGCACCCGCACCCGCTCGCGCAGCCGCTCCACCAGCTCCTGGGTGGGGGCGACGCCGACGTCGGCGGTGAGCAGGGTGTCCTCGATCTCCTCCCAGGTGTCCTCGTCGAGGCGGTCGCGGGAGAGCAGGGTGAGCAGGCCGCGCCCCAGGGTGTTCTGGGAGCGCGACAGTCGCTCGCGCAGCCGCACCAGCCGGCCGGCGGTGGGCGCGGGGGTTTCGAGCTCGGGCTCGGGGGGCGCGGGAGGCGCGGCGGCCTCCGCGTCCGTCGCCCCGGACGGGGTCGGGGGCAGGTCGACCTCTTCGATGGTGCGGCGTTCCTCCGCACGAGGCGGCCCCGCCTCCTCCCCCACCTGTGGTTCCCGGGCGGGGGGTGTGGTGATGGTCGGTGGGGCGGACCGGGGGGGCACCGGTGGCGTCTTCTTCTTCCTGAGACCGGTGACCACGAGTCCGCCGATCGCGGCGACGGCGACCACGGCGATGACGACAACGAGAATGAGGATGTCCATAGCAGGTCCAGTATCGGCCACCACCGGCCTCCGGCCGATGGTCCGTGCCGCCCGGCGGTGTCCTCGGGCGTGGCGGCGGACGGGCGGCGGTGGGGGGGAGGCAGCGGAGGGGACGGAGGGGGCGGGGAAAACGGTCGGGCGCCGCCCCGGCACGCTGGTGGCCGGGGCGGCGCCCGTGGTGTGGGGAGGACGGGCGACGGGGACTACCCCATCTCCTCCAGCGCCCGGCCCTTGGTCTCCGGCACCCACTTGAGGACGAAGGGGATCGAGAGCACGGCGAAGACCGTGTAGATGACGTACGCGCCCGACAGGTTCCACTCCGACAGGCTCGGGAACGTCACGGTGATCAGCCAGTTCGCCACCCACTGGGCCCCGGCCGCGACGCCGAGGGCGGCGGCCCGGATGCGGTTGGGGAACATCTCGCCGAGCATCACCCAGACCACCACACCCCAGGAGAGGGCGAAGAAGAGGACGAAGGAGTGCGCGGCGATCAGGGCGACGGTGCCCTGGGCGTCGGGCAGGGAGATGTCCTCGCCGGTGCCGCTCTTGTAGGAGAACGCCCAGGCGGCGGCGCCCAGCGAGAGCGCCATGCCGGTGGAGCCGATCAGGGCGAGCGGCTTGCGGCCGATCCGGTCCACCAGGAGCATCGCGATCACCGTGCCGACGATGTTGATGATCGAGGTGGTGAAGGAGTAGAAGAACGAGCTGCTGGGGTCGATGCCGACCGACTGCCACAGCGAGGCGCTGTAGTAGAAGATCACGTTGATGCCGACCAACTGCTGGAACAGCGACAGGCCGATGCCCACCCAGACGATGGGCAGCAGGCCGAAGCGTCCGCCCAGCAGATCGCGCGGGCTCGGCTTGTGCTCGCCGCGCATGCGTTCCTCGATCTCGACGATCCGGGCGTCCAGGTCGCTGCCCGCGGGTTCCACTCCCGCGAGGACCGCCTTGGCCTCCTCCGTTCGCCCCTGGGCGACGAGGTGACGCGGGGACTCGGGTATGCGCAGGGTCAGCAGACCGTAGAGCAGCGCGGGGACGATCTCGATGCCGAGCATGAGCTGCCAGGCCTCCAGGCCCAGCAGGCGTCCGCGCTGTTCGCCGTCGGCGAGGTTGAGGACGCCCCAGTTGACGAGCTGCGAGACGGCGATGCCCAGCACGATCGCGGCCTGTTGGAAGGAGGCGAGCCGGCCGCGGTACTCGGCCGGGGCGACCTCGGCGATGTAGGCGGGGGCGATCACCGACGCCATGCCGATGGCGACACCGCCCAGGGTCCGCCAGAAGGCCAGGTCCCACATGCCGAAGGGCAGCATGGACCCGATGGCGCTGAGGGCGAAGAGCACCGCGGCGATCTGCATCACCCGGATGCGGCCGAGCCGGTCGGCGAGCCGGCCCGCGGTGGCGGCGCCGATGGCGGCTCCGATCAGGGCGGCGGCGATGACCTGGGCGAGCGCGCCGGAGCCGATGTCGAATCTGCCGCGGATGCCCTCGACCGCGCCGTTGATCACGGAACTGTCGTAGCCGAAGAGGAAGCCTCCCATCGCCGCCGCGACGGCGATGAAGACGACGTGTCTGAGGTGCTGGTGCCGTACGGCCGGGACGCCCGGCCCGTCCGACCCCACCTGCGCGGTGCTGGTCACTGTGTACTCCTGCGATCCCCGGCGACGGTGCCGGGTGGGCTGCCAAGTGGTTGCCGCCTTCTACCCGGTGCGAACGAGCACATGCCGCCGTGTGAAGGCAAGGACGACCATGCAGAGACTATTCCTTCAAAAGTTGAAGTCAATAGATGAGGCGAACTCGGCTTGAATCGCAGGTGTGACTTTTTTCGTTCGACAAGTGAAGCAGGGGTGAAGGCCGGGACGGGCCGGGAGAGCTCAGCGAAGGCGCTGGCTGATCACCTTCGAGACCCCGTCCCCCTGCATCGACACCCCGTAGAGGGCGTCGGCCACCTCCATGGTCCGTTTCTGGTGGGTGATCACGATCAGTTGGGAGCTCTCCTGGAGTTCCTTCATGATTCCGATCAACCGCTGGAGGTTGGTGTCGTCCAGGGCCGCCTCGACCTCGTCCATCACATAGAACGGGCTGGGCCGCGCCTTGAAGATCGAAACCAGCAGCGCCACGGCCGTCAGCGAGCGCTCCCCGCCCGACAGCAGCGACAGCCGCTTGACCTTCTTGCCCGGTGGACGCGCCTCGACGTCCACGCCCGTGGTCAGCATGTTCCCCGGATCGGTGAGGACCAGCCGCCCCTCGCCGCCGGGGAAGAGCCGCGAGAAGACGCCCTCGAACTCGCGGGCCGTGTCGTGGTAGGCCTCGGTGAAGACCCGTTCGACCCGCTCGTCCACCTCCCTGACGACCTGGAGGAGGTCGGCCCGGGTCTTCTTCAGGTCCTCCAGCTGCTCGCTGAGGAAGCGGTGCCGCTCCTCCAGGGCCGCGAACTCCTCCAACGCCAGCGGGTTCACCTTGCCCAACTGCTGGTACGCCCGCTCCGCCGCCTTCAACCGCTTCTCCTGCTCGGCCCGCACGAAGGGAACGGGACGGTTGCGCGGGTGGTCGGGGTCCTCCGGCAGCACCTCGCCCTGCGCGGGCAAGGACGGCGGTACGAGCCGGTCGGGACCGTACTCGTCGACCAGTACGGCCGGCTCCACGCCCAGCTCCTCCAGGGCCCTGGTCTCCAACTGCTCGATGCGCAGCCGCTTCTCCGCCCCCAGCACCTCGCCGCGGTGCACGGAGTCGGTGAGCTTGTCCAGTTCCTCCTTCAACTCCCGACCCCGGTTGCGGGCGGCGGCCAGTTCCCGTTCCCGCTCGGCCCGGGCACCCGCGGCGGCCTCGCGCTCCTCCTCGGCCCGCGCCAGCGACACCTCCACGTGCGCCAACAGCAGACGGGTGCCGGAGGCCACCGCCGAGGCCACCTCCCGCTCGTGCCGCAGCCGGGCTCGGCGGCGTTCGGCGCGCGCCCGCGCGTCCCGCTCGGCGCGCGCCGCCCGGTCGAGCGAGTCCGCCCGACCGGCGAGTCCCCTGACGCGCTCCTCGTGGGTGCGGACCTGGAGACGGGCCTCCATCTCCGTCTGCCGGGCATTGGCCCCGTCGGCCGCCAACCGATCGCGCACCGAGGTGTCCGGCTCCTCCTCCCCCGGCTCCTCCTCGGCCACCGCCAGCCGCTCGGCCAGCTCCTCGACCTCCTCACGGGCCCGGGTCAGCGCCTCCTCGGCCTTCGCCACGGCCGCCGCCGCTCGCTCCGCCTCCCCGGCCGCGGCCCTGGCCTGCCCTCCCAGCCGCCCCAGCCGACCGGCGACCTGCGATCTGTCCTTCTCCGCCGCGCTGCGCCGCGCCCCCAGCTCCTCCACCCGGGCCGCGCACGCGCGCCGCCGCTCGCGCGCGCTCTCCCGCCGCCCGGTCAGTTCCTCCGCCCGGGCGTCCAACCCCGCCAGCTCGGCGGTCGCCTCGTCCACCGAGGCCCGCACCTCCAGCGACGACGGCGCACCGACCGAACCGCCCTGGGCGAAACGGGCTCCCAACAGATCGCCGTCGGCGGTGACGGCGGTCAGCTCCGGATGCTCCGTCACCACCTCCACCGCGTCCCGGAGGGTGTCGACCACCACCGTGTCGCGCAGCATCCACCGCAGCGCGGGCAACAGTTCCTCGGGACCCGCCACCAGGCCGGCCGCCCGCCGGGCACCGGACACACCCGGCACGTCCGACCCGTCCGGTCCGTCCGGTCCGTCCGGGGAACCGCCCACCAGCAGCGCCGCCCGTCCCGCGTCCTCCTCCCGCAGCAGGCGCAGCGCGTCGGCGGCCGCGGCGGGGTCGGCCACGGCGACGGCGTCCGCCACCGGTCCCAGCGCGGCGGCGACCGGGACCTCGTACCCCGGGGCGACGGTGAGGAGTTCGGCGGCCGGGCCCAGCAGCCCGGCGAGCCGCTCGCCGGCGTCGAGCAGGGCGCCGGTGCCGTCCTTGCGCCGCAGCCCCAGGGCCAGCGCCTCCCGGCGGGCCGAGACGGCCGCGCGCTCCCGCTCGACGGCCGACAGGGCGTCGCGGGCCGCGCTCAGCTCCGCCTCCGCCTCCGCCAGCTCCCGCTTGGCCGCCTCGTGCTCCTCCGCCAGCTCGGCGTCGTCCGCGTCGAGTCCCTCCACCTCGGCCCGTAGCGCCTCGTACTCCTCCTGCGCCGCCGCGGCGCGCTCGCGCGCGGCGTCCCGCGCCTCCACCAGACGTCCGATCTCGGCCTGCGCGGAAGCGGCCCGGCCGCGGGCCGCCGTCACCTTGCCCTGCAACCGGGCCAGTCCCTCGCGGCGGTCGGCGATGGCACGGGCGACGTCCTTGAGTCTGCGCTCCTCCTCGGCCAGCCGCCGCTCCAGTTCGGCCCGGTGCGCGACGGTGTCCTCCAGCGCCCGGCTCGCCGCCTCCAGCGCCGCGGTCAGCTCCGCCTCCTGCTCCCGGACACGGGCGGCCTCGCGCTCCATCTCCTGCGGATCGCGCCCCCGGCGCTCCTCGACCGGCTCGGCGGAGGCACTGCGGACCCGGGCGTCGGCCAGGCTGACGGTGCCGCGCACCCGCTCGGCCAGTTGCGACAGCTCGTACCAGGTCTGTTGCGCCCTCTCCAGCCTCGGGGCCAGCTCCCGCAGCCGCTGCTCCAGCACCGCCTCCCGCTGCAGCGCCTCCCGCAGCTCCGCTTCCACGGCCTCCCTGCGCTCCTTGAGCACGGCCTCGTCGGCGAGCTCGGCCCTGAGCGCCGCGCGCAGGGTGACCAGGTCGTCGGCGAGCAGCCGCAGCCGGGCGTCGCGCAGATCGGCCTGGATCACCGCGGCCCGACGGGCGACGGCCGCCTGCCGTCCCAGGGGCTTGAGTTGGCGGCGCAGCTCGTCGGTCAGGTCCTGGACGCGGGCGAGGTTGGCCTGCATCGCGTCCAGTTTCCGCAGCGCCTTCTCCTTGCGCCTGCGGTGTTTGAGGACGCCGGCCGCCTCCTCGATGAAGGCCCGGCGACCGGCGGGGTCGGCGTGCAGGACGGAGTCGAGCTGTCCCTGTCCGACGATGACGTGCATCTCCCGGCCGATGCCGGAGTCCGACAGCAGTTCCTGGATGTCCAGCAGTCGGCAGGTGTCACCGTTGATCTGGTACTCGCTGCCGCCGTTGCGGAACATGATCCGCGTGATGGTGACCTCGGAGTACTCGATGGGCAGCGCGCCGTCGGTGTTGTCGATGGTCAGGGAGACCTCGGCGCGGCCGAGCGGCGGACGCCCGGAGGGACCGGCGGTGCCGGCGAAGATGACGTCCTCCATCTTGCCGCCGCGCAGCGACTTGGCACCCTGCTCGCCCATCACCCACGACAGGGCGTCCACCACGTTGGACTTGCCGGAACCGTTGGGGCCCACCACACAGGTGATGCCGGGTTCGAACCGCAGCGTGGTGGCCGAGGCGAAGGATTTGAACCCGCGCAGGGTCAGGCTCTTGAGGTGCACGGTCCCGGACTTTACTCCCCGGTGACGGTTTCACGTCCGAGGCGAGTTTCGCCGCTGAACGGGTGGGGCACATCACACGGTAAGCGCCGTATCCGCGGGCGGAAACGACGAAGGGACGCCGAAGCGTCCCTTGCAGTTTTCTCCAGCGGCTCGGCGCTGCGGTCTCCTGTGCCGGCTTCCCGGTCAGGTGAGCGCAGGCTCCGCCTTGGAAACGTCGATGCCGTCCAGCAGCGAGTCGCCGTGCCGTGCAGCGGCGGCCGACAGAGCGTCGTTCTCGGCCTGAATCCGTACGAGCTCGGATTCCAGGTCCTGAACACGCTGCTGTAGCCGTCGCATCTCGGCGAGGACTCGGGGGTCAGGACCGCCGACGTAACCGAGAAGCGCCTTTGCCATGATGGATGGTCCTCCGCACTGAGTGACCGACCGAAGCGGTGGTGGGTCGTGAGGGATTCGCACCCGCGGTCCCTGCCCTGCCTTCATTCCCAAGGCAGAACAGTTGCGGTGCGCGGGGCTTCCAGCGTCTCACCAAAAGTTTTGACGGTCAACACGATCACGCCACGCGCCCCGGCGGCCTTGACTCGACGGCGCTCAAGGCGCCGGAGGGCTCGCGGGGGGCTTCCGGACTTCGTTGGCGGCAGCCTTGCACGTCGGGCGGTGAAAGGCAACCGTTTTCGATCACCGGATCGAGAAGCCCTCGTATCCCCCACGAGGGGGACCCCAGATCTCGGTCACCCCCTCCACCCGGCCGGGCGTGTCCCCCGTGCGGAGCCACTCCAACAACCGTTCACAGCGGTCCCGCGCTCCCTCGGCCAGCACCTGCACCCGACCGTCGTCGAGATTGAGCGCGAAGCCGTCCAGTCCGCCGATCCGCAGGGCGGCCGCCCTCGTGTACCACCGGAAGCCGACGCCCTGCACCCGGCCGCGCACCCAGGCCGTCATGCGCACGGTCCCATCCGCCGCTCCGGCCTCGTCGATCCCCTCGTTCTCCGCGTTCACACCCATGGGACGCACGCTATCGACAGGCCCGGCGGTTCGGCGCCGGGCCCGCTCCGTGCCCGCCACCTTGTGGTTCCTCACGTTTCCCGCCGTTCGCTCCTGCCTCCTCCGTGAATGCCGTACAGTCACGCGGCAACGGGTCTCACTCTTTCGAGTGAAACAAGTGACGCCGACCACGTGAGGACCGCAACAGATGGGACGCCACCGCCGCTCCGAACCGGCCCCAGCCCCGGCCCCCGTCGCCTCCGCCCACCGCGCGGTGGGCGGACGCCACCGCAGCTCACGCCGGAAGCGGAGCGCCGTCCCCGTCCGCACCGGCCTGCTCGGGGCGTCGGCCGCGATGGCGATGGGCGCCGTGGCGGTGGCCTCCGGTCTGCTCCCCGGCCCGAACGGCACCTACAGCATCGGCGGCGGACTCATCAACCCGTCCGGAAGCGTCCCCGGCGGATCGGCGGACCTGCAGACCCAGGGCACGGTGACACCGACCCCCGAGGTGCGCGGCGGGGAGTCCGCCGCGGACCGCGGCGGCGAGCGCGCCTCTTCCCCCGGCACCCCCGGCACCCCCGGCACCCCCGGCGCCGAACCCTCGCGTGACGCGGAGAAGCCCGAGGCGGAGCCGTCCGAGAAGCCGGCCGACCCCACCCCCTCCCCCGACGACACCCCTGGCGGCACGCCTCCGGCCACCGAGGACGACACCACCCGGGCGCCCGCGCGGACGCCCACCGCCTCGGAGGGGGACCGGTCGCCCTCGTCCGCCGCCTCACGGCAGTCCGTCACCCCCGTCTCCCCCACCACCGACGCCGAAGCGGCCGCCGAGGCCGAGGTGCTGCGACTGGTCAATCTGGAGCGCGCCGAGGCCGGCTGTCGGCCGCTCACCGCCGACCCGGAGCTGGCGGAGTTGGCCGGACGGTTCAGCCGGGACATGGCCGCCCGAGGCTTCTTCTCCCACACCGGTCCCGACGGCGACACCCCCTGGGACCGCGCGGAGGCGGCGGGGATCGACAACCTCGCCGCCGAGAACATAGCCCGCGGCCAGGCCAACGCCCAGTCGGTGATGGACGCCTGGATGGACAGCCCCGGCCACCGCGCCAACATCCTCAACTGCGACTACCGGACCCTGGGCGTGGGGGCGCACTTCGCCGAGGGTGGCCCGTGGTGGACGCAGAACTTCGGCTTCTGAGCGAACCCGCAGGTCAGCCCTGGTTCGGCCCCCGGGCCGTCACCGGAGCCGGCCGGGCCGCCGGCAGGTCGGGATGGCGGCCGCAGTCGTACGCGGGTCGAGAAGGCCGCGCGTCACTTCCTCGGCTCCCGGGCGACGCCGCCGATCGCCGTGTCAGCGGGACGGACGGGGCGGGCGCTGGCAGCGGGGGCAGAAGTGGCTCGACCGGTTCATCCAGGGGCTGCGGCGTATCGGGGAGGCACAGCGGCGGCAGGGCAGTCCTTCCCGCCCGTAGGCGTCCAGGGCTCGTTCGAAGTAGCCCGACTCGCCGTTGACGTTGACGTAGAGACTGTCGAAGCTCGTCCCGCCGACGGCGAGCGCGGCGTTCATCACGTCGCGGACGTGGCCCAGGAGTTCGGCGGTGCGCGGACGGGTGAGGGTGGCGGTGGGACGGTCGTAGTGGAGGCGGGAGCGCCACAGCGCCTCGTCCGCGTAGATGTTGCCGACCCCGCTGATCAGCGACTGGTCCAGCAGGGCCCGTTTGATCGTGCTGCGGCGACGCCGCAGGGCGGAGTGGAAGGCCGTCTCGTCGAAGGCCGGGTCCAGCGGATCCCGGGCGATGTGGGCCAGGACGTCCGGCAGTCCGTCGGGAGTGGTCTCGTGGAGGGACAACCCGCCGAAGGTGCGCTGGTCGACGAAGCGCAGTTCGGTGCCCGTCCCGTCGGCGAAGCGGACCCGGACGCGCAGGTGCCTCTCGTCGGGCGCGTCGTGGGGCTGGACGAGCAGTTGCCCGCTCATGCCCAGGTGGGCCAGGACGCAGTGACCGGTGTCGGTGAGGGGCAGCCACAGGTACTTGCCACGGCGCCGGGGCGCGCCGATCCGGGCACCGCGCAGCCGGGCGGCGAAGTCGACCGCCCCGGCGGCGTGACGGCGGACCGCGCGCGGGTGCAGCACCTCGACGTCGGCGACGGTGCGTCCGCCGACCCAGCGCTCCAGTCCGCGCCGAACGACCTCGACCTCGGGCAGCTCTGGCAACGACGACTCCTCGTGGACGGACGGGGCGGACGGAACGGGCCGCCGGACCGGCCGGCGGCGCCGAAGCGCACGCCCGGGTGCTCGGCGGAACGCACGCCCACCCGCCCTTGTTCCGGGCGGGTGGGCGTCGGGCGTACGGGAAGGGACGCGGACGGGTGGCGCGAGAGCCGACCGTTTCGGCCGATCCGCCGGTCAGGAGGCTTCAGGAGACCCTTTCGGCGGTCTGCTCCCCGGTCTGGTCGCCCTCGGTCCGCTCCTCCGACGGTGGTCCGTCGCCGTTCCGGTCGGCGGCGGCCCGGATCGCGCGCCAGGCGGCCTCGGCCGCCTGTTGCTCGGCTTCCTTCTTGCTGCGGCCGGTGCCGGTGCCGTACGCGACACCACCGACGCGGGCGGCAGCCGTGAAGGTCTTCTCGTGGTCGGGGCCGGTCTCGCTGACCAGGTACTCCGGGACTCCCAGCCCCTCGGCCGCGGTCAGCTCCTGGAGGCTGGTCTTCCAGTCCAGTCCGGCGCCGAGGTTGGAGGACTCCTCGATCAGCGGGTCGAAGAGCCGGTGGACCAGCTCGCTCGCCGATTCCAGTCCCAGGTCCAGGTAGACCGCGCCGATCACGGCCTCCAGGGTGTCCGCGAGGATCGACGCCTTGTCCCTGCCCCCGGTGCCCTCCTCGCCCCGGCCGAGCCGGACGAAGGCGCCCAGGTCGAGGCCGCGTGCGACCCCGGCGAGCGCCCGCGAGTTGACCACCGCGGCGCGCAGCTTGGCCAGTTGGCCCTCGGGCAGGTCGGGGTGGGTGCGGTAGAGGGCGTCGGTGACCACCAGGCCCAGGACGGAGTCCCCGAGGAACTCCAGGCGCTCGTTGGTGGGCAGACCGCCGTTCTCGTACGCGTAGCTGCGGTGCGTCAGCGCACGCGTCAGAAGGGCGGCGTCGAGTCGGTACCCGAGCCGCCCTTCCAGAAGCGTGAGGGACGAGGCCGCGTCCACCAGACCCGCCTGCGCCACCGCCTCACCCCCGTCGGGGCGGGGGGAGCCTCCAGGCGTAGTGGCGTCTGACATGGAGCCCGTCACCCGCCGATCAGACCTCGAGGACCTGGCGGCGGTTGTAGGTGCCGCAGTTCGGGCAGGCGATGTGCTGCTGACGGGGCTCCTGGCAGCGCTCGCACTTCACCAGGGTGGGGACCGCAGCCTTCCACTGCGACCGGCGGTGGCGCGTGTTGCTGCGCGACATCTTCCGCTTCGGAACAGCCACGGCTATTTCTCCTGTGAATCGTCCCCGTCGCTGCGGGGGTCGTTGTCTTCGGCCTTCTCGCCGCCCCGCATGGAGTCGGCGAGTCCTTCGAGCGCCGCCCACCTGATGTCGGCGGCCTCGTTGTGGTCGTGGTCGGGATCGTCCGCGAGCCGCGCCCCACAGCGGGGGCACAGTCCGGGGCAGTCCTCCCGGCACACGGGCTGCAGCGGCAGCGAGAGCACCACCGCGTCGCGCAGCACGGGCTCGAGGTCGAGCAGGTCGCCCTCGAGCCGGAACGTCTCCTCGTCCTCGGCGTCGTCGCCGGTGTCCGCGGGGCGGCTCCGGTCGTCGGCGTCGGGGTAGGAGAACAACTCCTGGAAGTCCGCCTCGCACTGCTGCTCCAGCGGCTCCAGACACCTTACGCACTCCCCCGTGAGCGGTGCACGGGCGGTGCCCGTGACGAGCACCCCGTCCATGACCGACTCCAGGCGGAGGTCGAGCTCCATGGAGGCGCCCTCCGGCACTCCGATGACCTCGATGCCGAGGTCCCCGGGCGCCGGAACCGTGCGGGAGAGCTCCTTGAGCGCACCGGGACGACGCCCCAGCTCGCGTGTGTCCAACACGAGGGGGGAACGAGGGTCGAGGGGGGCGTTCAGGGCTTCCTGCTTTCTACGGTCTGACACCGGCCGGCTCCACATTCCTGCGTTCTGGGCAGCCGAAGTCGCGGGCGTACCACGACCGAATGGCCAGGATACTGGACGGTTCGCCGGAGGCCCAATCGGGCCGGGCCGGGCCGCCGCGAGCGGCCCGGCCCTCCGGTCAGCGGCCCTGCTCGTACTGCCTGAGCTGCTCCATGTCGATCATGCCGGTGTCGAAGAAGCTGGTCTCGTCGAGCGCGGCGGGCGGCGGCGCGGGCACCTGCTCCTGCCGGCCGTACTCCTGGGGATAGCCGTACCCCTCGACCTGCTGCGGCTGCTGGGCCTGCCGGTAGTCGTACGACGGGTACGGATCGGCCGCCGGCTGCCCGTAGTCGTCCTGCTGGGCCTGCCGGTAGCCGTACGGGTCCTGCTGCCCGTACTCCTGGGGATAGCCGTACCCCTCGACCTGCTGCGGCTGCTGGGCCTGCCGGTAGTCGTACGACGGGTACGGATCGGCCGCCGGCTGTTGCGGCTCGTACTCCGCCGCCGGCTGCATCCGGTGGACCGGGTCCCCGGGGTGGTGTTGCACGGTGGCGGGGGCCGGATCCCGGGCGACGGCGGCGAGGTCGGCGAGGTAGTCGGCGTCGCTCTGCTGCGGGGCCTGCTCGTCCTGGGCCGCGAGATGGGCGCCCAGCTCGTCGATGGGGCGGTGGCCGGTGAGTTTCTGCCGGCCGCGCCCGACCGCCTCCAGGGTCTTGGAGAGGACCGCCTCGAAGGCCCGGAACTGGGCCTCCACGTACGAGTCGGCACGGCGACGCAGCTCCTCGGGGTCCGCGGAGCGCTCGGGGACGTCCTCGCCGTGCTCCTCGGCGTAGGGGTCGGCGCCGGTGTCGCGGCCGAGGAGCTTCTCGCGCCCGCGGTCGACCGAGCCGATGGTCTTGCTGAGCACGACCTCGAAGTTGGCGAGCTTGCTGTCGACGTAGTCGTCGGCCTCGGCACGGATCTCCTCGGCCTCCTGACGGGCCCGGGCGAGGATGTGGTCGGCCTCCTCCTGGGCACGGCGGGCGACCTCGGTGCCGGAGACGAGCGAACCGCGTTCGGCCTGCGCGGAGTCGATGATCCGCTGGGCCTCCTGCCGGGCCTCGGCGATCATCTGCTCCCGGTCGCCGATGAGCTCCTGCGCCTGGGCGAGCGAGCCGGGCAGCGCCTGCCGCACCTCCTCCAGCATGGCCAGCAGCTCCGCGCGGTTGACCACGCAGGAGGCCGACATGGGCATGGAGCGGGCGCTCTCGACCGCCGCGACGATGTCGTCGAGTTTCTGCTGTACGTCCACGGGTGCGACTGTACGGGCACCGCGGGCCCGCGCGACACCGGATGCCGGGAGCGAACCGGGGCGGGGCCCGGAAACGACGGCCGCGGTTCGGGGGCTCAGGAGCGGGCGAGGCGTCCGCGCAGGGCCGCGAGGACGGCGGGCGGCACCAGATGGGAGACGTCCCCGCCCCAGGTCGCGACCTCCTTGACCAGGCTGGAGGAGAGGAAGCTGTAGGTCGGGTTCGTCGGTACGAACAGTGTCTCCACGCCGGAGAGGCCGTTGTTCATCTGGGCCATCTGCAGTTCGTAGTCGAAGTCGCTGACCGCCCGCAGGCCCTTGACGATGGCGGGGATGTCGCGCTGCTTGCAGAAGTCCACCAGCAGGCCGTGGAAGGCCTCGACCCGTACGTTGCCGTAGTCGCCGGTCACCTCGCGGATCAGGTCGATGCGCTCGTCGACCGTGAACAGGCCCTTCTTGGACTTGTTGATCATCACCGCGACGTACACCTCGTCGTAGAGCTTGGAGGCGCGGGCGATGATGTCGAGGTGCCCGTTGGTGATGGGGTCGAAGGACCCCGGACAGACGGCGCGGCGCACTGGCGTCTCCTCGCTCTCCGTGCGGGTCATGGTGCTTCTGCGGCTTCCTGATCGCCGGTCCCGCCGACCCTGCCGGCGCTTTCGGCGGCGCGACCGTACCAGAGCGTCCCCTCGCCGTAGCGGCGGGAGCGCAGCCCCTCGAAGCCCGCCGGCCAGCCGAATTCACCGCCCCTGGTGCTGCGTTCCACGGTGACCAGGGCGTCGCCCGCGATCCATCCTCCGGCGTCGAGTGTGAGAAGGATCTCGCGCAGCTCGTCGTCCGTGACGACGTACGGCGGGTCGAGGAACACCAGGTCGTACGGCTCGTCGGGGGCGGGACCGCGCGCCACCTGCTCGGCCCGGCCCGGCCTCACCTCGGCGCCGGGCAGGCCCAGTTCACGGACGTTTCGGCGGATGGTGCGCACGGCCCGGGCATCGGACTCGACCAGCAGCGCGTGGGCCGCGCCGCGCGAGAGCGCCTCCAGACCCACCGCTCCCGACCCTCCGTACAAATCGAGCACCCGCAGCCCCGTCAACGGCCCGTGCAGCGACTCCCAGGTGGAGAACAGTCCCTCGCGCGCCCGGTCGGAGGTCGGGCGGGTGCCCCGGCCGGGCGGCACCGCCAACCGTCGTCCTCCGGCGGCTCCGGCGATCACGCGGGTCATCGCTGCATCGTTCCTCGGGTCCTGGGCGGTGGTGGGCCCGAGGGCCGCCGACCACCACGATAGGTGCCGGCGGAGGCGTCGGCCCGCCGCGCGCCCCTCCGCCCACCGCCGACGGCGACGTTCCGTGCCGCCTTCCGCGGGCGCTGGTGGCTCACCCCTTCTCCAGGTACTCCTCGCGCTCCTCGTCGAGCAGGGCCTCCAGGGCGACGCGGAGTTCGGGCAGCCGCTCCAGGCCGGGGTCGTCGGCGACGAGCGCGGTCGCCTTCTCGCGGGCGTCGACGATGACCTCCTCGTCATCGATGACGGCGAGCATCCGCAGCGACGACCGGGTGCCGGACTGCGCCTGTCCCAGCACGTCGCCCTCACGACGCTGCTCCAGGTCGATCCGGGAGAGCTCGAAGCCGTCCAGCGTCGCGGCGACCGCCCCCAGTCGGGCTCGCGCCGGGCTGCCGTCGGGGGCCTCGCTGACCAGCAGGCACAGCCCCGGCGCGCTGCCGCGTCCGACCCGGCCGCGGAGCTGGTGGAGCTGGGAGACGCCGAACCGGTCCGCGTCCATGATCACCATCACGGTGGCGTTGGGGACGTTCACCCCGACCTCGACCACGGTGGTGGCCACCAGGACGTCCACCTCGCCGGCGGCGAAGCGGCGCATCACCTCGTCCTTGGCGTCCGGCTGCATCCGGCCGTGCAGCGCTGCGACGCGCAGCCCCTCCAGCGGCCCGTCGGCGAGCCGCGCGGCGACGTCCAGGACGGCCAGTGGCGGACGCCGATCGCCGTCCGCGCCGGCTCCCTCCCCGTCGGCCCCCGGGCCACCGTCGCCGCCGCCCGTTCCCGCGCGGCCGGCGCCCGCGGCCTCCTGCTCCTCCTCGTCGCCGATGCGCGGACAGACCACGTACGCCTGGTGCCCGGCGGCCACCTCCTCGCGCACCCGTTCCCAGGCGCGCGCCAGGAAGTGGGGCTTCTCCGCGGCGGGCACCACGTGGCTGGCGATGGGCGAGCGGCCGGCCGGGAGCTGGTCCAGGACGGAGGTCTCCAGGTCGCCGAAGACGGTCATCGCCACCGTGCGCGGAATGGGCGTCGCCGTCATCACCAGCAGGTGCGGGGGCTGCTTCCCCTTGGAGCGCAGGGCGTCGCGCTGTTCGACGCCGAAGCGGTGCTGCTCGTCGACCACGACCAGGCCCAGGTCGTGGAACCGCACCGCGTCCTCGATCAGGGCGTGGGTGCCGATCACGATCCCGGCCTCGCCGGTGGCCAGCTCCAGCAGGGCCCGACGACGGGCCGCGGCGCCCATCGAGCCGGTGAGCAGCACCACCTTGGTGGCGTGCTCCGGGCCGCCGAGCATCCCGCCCTCGGCCAGCTCGCCCATCATCTCGGTGATCGACCGGTGGTGTTGCTGGGCCAGCACCTCGGTGGGGGCCAGCAGCGCGGCCTGCCCGCCCGCGTCCACCACCGCGAGCATGGCCCGCAGCGCCACCAGCGTCTTGCCGGAGCCGACCTCTCCCTGGAGGAGTCGGTGCATGGGGTGCTCGCCGGCCAGGTCCTCGAAGATCTCCCGGCTGACGGTCCGCTGTCCGTCGGTGAGGGTGAACGGCAGCCGGGCGTCGAAGGCGTCCAGCAGGCCGCCCTCGCGCGGCTTGCGGGGCACGGCGGGCAACTGGCCCTCGGCGAGGCGGCGGCGGGCCAGGGCGACCTGGAGGACGAACGCCTCGTCCCACTTCAGTCGGGCCCGCGCCTGCTCCAGGTCGGCCTTGGAGTGCGGCTGGTGGACCTTCTCCAGTGCCTCCGGCAGGGTGGGCAGAGCGCGTTCGGTGCGCAGCGCGGCGGGCAGCGGATCGGCGACCCCGGCCCATCCGGTGGCCCTCAGGGCCCCCAGGACGGTGTCGACGGCCTTGGCGATCTTCCAGGACTCCATCTGCTTGCAGGCCGGGTAGATCGGCATCAACCGCCCGGCGAACGCGGCCGGCGCGTCCGCGTCGCTGTCGGCGCCCAGCAGTTCGTAGGCCGGGTGGGAGAGCTGGAGCCTGCGGTTGAAGACCCCGACCTTGCCGGCGAACATCCCGCGGCGGCCGGGCAGCAGTTCCCGGTGGTGGTGATGGACCGTCCTGCCGAAGAAGACCAGTTGGAGACGGCCGCTGCCGTCGGTGAGGGTGACCTCCAGTCGCTTGCCGCGCCCGTGGTTGAAGGTGTGCACCCGGGCGTCGGCGACCTGGGCGACGACGGTGACGTGCTCGTCCAGCGGCAGGTCGGCGAGCCGGGTCAGCTCGCCGCGCTCGGCGTACCTGCGCGGGTAGTGGTGCAGCAGGTCCCCGACGGTGTTCAGGCCGAGGTGCTCGGCCATCACCTTCGCGGTGGTGCCGCCGAGCGCCTTCCTCAGCGGCTCCGTCAGCGGGTCTTTCCGGGTCTCTTCCAGCTCGGGCACGCCCCCATTGCACACCACGGCACCGACAGCGCGGGCGCGCGACCCGGGGTCGGGCGTCCCGTCACTCCACGCCGATGAGCAGCGGTCCGCCCTGCCGCCCCTCGTGGACGAGGGTGTCGACGGCCAGGTGGGTCCGCCTCACGTGCTCCTCCAGCCGGTCGGCCAACCCCTTCGGGGCGTCCGCGCCGATCACCAGGGTGACCAGTTCCCCGCCGCCCGCGAGCATCCGGTCCAGCACGGCCGCGGCCACCCGCGCCGGTTCCGTGCCGATCAGCGCCACGTCCCCCTCGATCAGGCCCAGGACGTCCCCGGCCTGGCAGACGCCGGCGGTGGTCCAGGCCTGTCGCTCGGCGACGCACACCTCGCCGTACCGGGTGGCTCCGGCAGCCGCAGTCATGGCCACGACGTCCTCGTCGAAGCGGCGGCCGGGCTCGTGGACCGCGAGCGCCGCGATGCCCTGCACCGGGGAGCGGGTGGGGACGATGGCGACCCTCAGCCCTTCGGCGCGGGCCCGCTCGGCGGCCGCGGCGGCGGTGTGCCGCAGGTCGGGGTCGTTGGGCAGCAGGACGACCTCGGCTGCGCCCGTCCTGCGCAGGGCCTGCGCCAGCTCGCCGGCTGCGGGCGACTCCCCGGGGCACACGGTGACGGTCGTGGCGCCCGCCTCGGTGTACAGCTCCGCGAGTCCGTCGCCGGGCACCACCGCGACCACGGCACGGGGCAGGGGCGGGTCCGCGACGTGTTCGGCGCGCCGAGCGGGGCCGCCGCCGAAGTGGGTGATGCCGATGCGGAAGGGGCGACCCGCCTCGATGCCGGCCTCCACGGCGGCGCCGGCGTCGTCCACGTGGACGTGGACGTTCCACAGCCCGTCGCCGCCGACCACCACCAGACTGTCGCCGAGGGCGTCCAGCCGGGTGCGCAGGGCGTCGACGGCCCCGTCGTCGGCCTCCAGCAGGTAGACGACCTCGTAGGCCGGGCCCTCGGGCACGTCCGTGCCGGCCGTACCGGCCGTGTCACCGCCGGGCCCGCCGGGGTGCTCGGGCCCCGAAGCGGGACACGGCCGCCGCGACAGGTCCGCAGCAACCCCGGGGGCACCGGCGGCCGGGTCCGCCGGGCGCTCCCCGGAGAGCGCCCCGACCAGCGCGCCCAGGACCGTGACCAGGCCGTATCCGCCGGCGTCCACCACGCCCGCGCGGGCGAGCACCGGAAGCCGGTCGGGGGTGGTGTCCAGGGCCGTGCCGGCGGCCCGCCAGGCGGCGCGGGCCACCGCGGCGCAGTCCCCGGTGGCGTTCCGGGCGCCCTCGGCCGCGGCGTCGGCGACCGTGAGCACGGTCCCCTCCACCGGACGCGCCACCGCCGCCCGGGCCGAGCCGGCGGCCCGCCGCAGCGCGCGCCGCAGCAGTTCGGCGTCGTCCACGGCGGTTGCGGCGTCCACGGTGGTCGCGGTGGTCACGGCGTCGTCGATGGTCGCCGCTCCGCCTGGAGTCTCCAGGCCGTTCCCGCCGTCCTCCCGCGTCGCGATCTCCTCGGCCATCCCGCGCAACAACTGCGCCAGGATCGTTCCGGAGTTGCCTCGCGCGCCGATCAGCGCGCCGTGGGCCATGGCCCGGATCGCCTGGGTCGGGGTGGGCCGCCCCACGCAGGCCGCCTCCACGGCCCGGGCGGCGGACTCCACGGTGAGGTAGAGGTTGGTTCCGGTGTCGGAGTCGGCCACCGGATAGACGTTGATCGCGTCGATCGTCTCGCGGTTCCGGCCCAGCGCGTCGAGCGCCTGGGCGCACCAGTTCCGCACCGCGGCGGCGTCGAGCGGTTGCGGCACGGACGGGCCTCCTGGTGGACTGCGGCCGGGGGGCCGGGGGACAACGACGACGGCCGAAGGCTAGTGCCGCCGCCGTCGCGCGGCCCGAACCGGGGGGCGCGGCGGGGTGATTTCCTCCCCACCCCGCTGCCGGGGTATGCTGCACCGGTTGCCCGACCCGTGTCGGGCTCTACTCAATTCCCTGGCAGTGCCGGTCATCCTTGATCCTGCCGACGCCGGGATTTCACTGTAAGTGCATCTGAAGTCTTTGGAGTGACCCGTGGCTGCCAACTGCGACGTCTGCGGCAAGGGGCCGGGCTTCGGCAACAACATCTCGCACTCGCACCGCCGTACGTCCCGCCGTTGGAACCCCAACATCCAGCGCGTGCGTGCGATGGTCGGTCGGACGCCGAAGCGGCTCAACGTGTGCACCTCGTGCATCAAGGCCGGCAAGGTCTCGCGCTGAGCGCCTGACCTCTCCCCGCTCCGGCGGGGACGACCCGGTCCCGCGCTGACGTGTCATCCAGCGCGGCCACTGCCGGTCCTCGGGAAGCCGGTCCACCTCGGGTGGGCCGGCTTTCCGGCGTGTCCGCACGGGCCGGGGCCGCCGGTGGGCGCGGGACGACCGGGATGCCGGTCCGGCCGCCCCGCGCCCCGGCGCTAGCGCCGGTCGCCGCCCAGGCACCAGCCGTGGTCCACCGGCCCGATGCCATCCCCCAGCGCGAAGCCCGCGGCGATGGCCCCCGTCACGTACTCCTTGGCCCCGCGGGCCGCCTCGGGCACGGAGGCCCCCTTGGCCAGCAGGGCGGCGATCGCGGCGGCCAGGGTGCAGCCCGTGCCGTGGGTGTGGCGGTTGTCGTGGCGCGGCGCGCGCAGCCAGTGTTCGGCGGTGCCGTCGGTGAGCAGGTCCACGGCGGTGTCCCCGTCCTTCAGGTGACCGCCCTTGATCAAAACCCACCGCGGCCCGTGGGCCAGCACCGCCTCCGCGGCGCGCGGCAGTTCGGCCTCGGTCTCGGCCCGTACGCCGGTGAGCTGGGCCACCTCGTCCAGGTTGGGGGTGGCGACGGTGGCCTTCGGCAGCAGCGCGGTGCGCACCACCTCCAGCGCCTCGGGGGCCAGGAGCGGATCGCCGTGCTTGGAGACCCCGACCGGGTCGACGACCACCGGTGCCGTGAGTCCGTCGAGCAGGTCGGCGACCGTCTCGACCAGTTCGGCGCCGGCCAGCATGCCGGTCTTGACCGCCTGCGCCCCGATGTCCTCGATCACGCTGCGGAACTGCTGCCGGACGGCCTCGGCGGGCAGCTCCCAGGCGCCCTGCACGCCCAGGGAGTTCTGCGCGGTGACGGCGGTGAGCACGCTCATCCCGTGGGTGCCCAGCGCCAGCATCGTCTTCAGGTCGGCCTGGATGCCCGCGCCGCCGCCCGAGTCGGACCCGGCGACGGTGAGCACTCTCGGTGGTGGTGTACGCATGACCGCAGCCTACGGCCGGGCACGTGCCGTGCGGCACGCGGCGTACGGTGCTCGCTCTTGGCCCTCAGCCCCCGAAGTGGTCCCAGCCGCCGCCCGCCGTCCACGGCGCGCCGTCCACCGTCACCTGCGGCGACGCCGAGGGGTGGAGCACCTCGCCGACGCGTCGCCAGCGGGCGGGCAGTTTGGCGTCGGGCGGGAAGGTGGCGACGATGGCGTGGTCCTCTCCCCCGGTGAGCACCCACCGCAGCGGATCGACGCCCACCGCCTGGCCGATGTCGGACATCTGGGCGGGGACGTCCAGGGCGGCCGTCCGGATGTCGATGCGCACCTTGCTCGCCTCGGCGATGTGGCCGAGGTCGGCGACGAGCCCGTCGCTGACGTCGGTCATCGCGGTGGCGCCGAGTTCGGCCGCCGCGGGGCCGGCGTGGTAGGGCGGCTCGGGGCGGCGGTGGGCCTCGACGAAGGCGCGTGGGGAGCGGAAACCGCGGGCGAGCACCGCGTACCCGGCCGCCGACCAGCCCAGCCAGCCGGTCACCGCGACGACGTCGCCGGGCCGCGCCCCGGTGCGGGTGACCGGTTCGCGGCCCTGGAGGTCGCCCAGCGCGGTGATCGCCACGGTGATGGTGTCGCCGCGCACCACGTCACCGCCGACCACGGCCGCTCCCGCCACCCGGCACTCGTCGTGGAGGCCGTCCATCAGCTCGGCGGGCCAGGTCGCCGGCAGCTCGGCCGGAACGACGAGGCCGAGCAGCAGCGCGGTGGGCGCGGCCCCCATGGCGGCGATGTCGGCGAGGTTCTGCGCGGCCGCCTTGCGGCCCACGTCGTAGGCGGTGGACCAGTCGCGGCGGAAGTGCCGACCCTCCACCAGCAGGTCGGTGCTGGCGACCACGCGCCGGTCGGGTGCGGCGACCACGGCCGCGTCGTCGCCCGGTCCGATCCGCACGGCCGGGGTGGGGGTGATCCGCGAGGTCAGCTCACGGATCAGTCCGAACTCCCCGAGCTCCCCCACCGTCCGGCCGGGGGTCCTGGGGACGCCCCCGGAGAAGTGAGGGGGAGGCTGTCCTCCGGGAGAACTCAGCATCGTCGTGCCCCTTCGTCTGTCCGCTCGAACGGTACCGTCGCGGCCGTCCCCGGGATCCGCGGCCCCGTCACGGTCCCCGTCCCCGCCGTCCTCCTGCCACGCCCATCGGCGGCTCGGGTCTCCCCGGCGGCGTCGACGACGCGGTACCGTGGCGTCCCCTCGTCCCCCATGATCCTCGTAGCCGCCCTGGAGGTTCCGTGGTACAGGCGTACATCCTGATCCAGACCGAGGTCGGCAAGGCCTCGACCGTCGCCGAGATCGTCGGTGGAATCCCGGGGGTGATCCAGGCCGAGGACGTGACCGGCCCCTACGACGTGATCGTGCGCGCGCAGGCGGACACGGTGGACGACCTGGGCCGCATGGTGGTGGCCAGGATCCAGCACGTGGAGGGCATCACCCGCACCCTGACCTGCCCGGTCGTGCACCTGTAGCTCCCCCGTATGCTCGTTCGGTGGACGCCTCGCCCCGCCTGTCACCGTGGACGGTCCTCCCGTCGCTCGTCCGGCCGGTCATCACACTGAGCGCCGCGACGGCCGTGTGCATCACGGCCACCGGGTGTTCCCTCGGCGACGACGCGCCCCGACCGCCCGTGCCGAGCCCGACCGGCTCGGCCGCCGCGGTCTGCCGCACGCTGCACGACGCGCTGCCGGAGCGCGTGGACGGGCAGTCGCGGGTCGCGATCGAGCCGGAGACGCGGTACGCCGCCGTGTGGGGCGATCCCGGCATCGAGCTGGGCTGCGGGGTGCCGCGGCCCGAGGTGCTCACGCCCGGCAGTGAACACTACAACCCCACCGCCGAGGCGGTGGAGGTGAACGGCGTCTCCTGGCTGGTGGAGGAGACCGACGGCGGCTACCGGTTCACCACCACCGGCCGCGAGGTGTTCGTGCGCGTGACCGTGCCCGACGCGTACGCGCCCGAGGTCAATCCCCTGACCGACCTGTCCGACGCGGTGCGCGCGGCCGTGCCCGTCGAACCGCTGTGACGCCCGGGACGCCCGGTTCGCGTCGCAGGAGGAGCGTCCCGGGGCCCGGGCCGGGCAGAGGAGAGGGGGGCGACGCGCGTCAGCGCAGCCCGGTGGAGCGGTCGAGCGCGGCCCCGATGAGGCGGTCGACCAACTCCGGATAGCTCACGCCGCTGGCCTCCCACATGCGCGGGTACATGGAGATGGGGGTGAAACCGGGCATGGTGTTGATCTCGTTGATGACGAACTCGCCGTTGTCCAGCAGGAAGAAGTCGGCGCGGACCAGTCCTTCACAGGAGGCCGCCTCGAAGGCGCGCACCGCCAGCTCCTGGACCCGGCCGGTCTGCTCCTCCGTCAGCGGGGCGGGCACGATGCCCTCGGCCGAGTCGATGTACTTGGCCTCGAAGTCGTAGAAGTCGTGGGCGCCGGCCGGGGGGATCTCGGCCGGGAAACTGGCGCGCGGGCCGTCCTCGAACTCCAGGACGCCGCACTCGATCTCACGGCCACGCAGCAGCGACTCCACGATGATCTTCGGGTCGTGACGCCGTGCCTCGGCGATCGCCTCGTCCAGGGCGGCCAGGTCGTCGACCTTGGTGATGCCGAAGGACGAGCCGGCGCGCGCGGGCTTGACGAAGACGGGCCAGCCGTGTTCGCCCGCGAAGTCCACGATCTTCTTCCGGGCGGCCGTCTCGTCCCGCTTCCACTCGCGCGGCCGGACCACCGTGTACGGGCCCACGGGCAGTCCGAAGGAGGCGAAGATCCGCTTCATGTACTCCTTGTCCATGCCGACCGCCGAGGCCAGGACTCCCGATCCCACGTAGGGGACCCCGGCCAGTTCCAGCAGGCCCTGGAGCGTGCCGTCCTCGCCGTAGGGGCCGTGCAGCATGGGGAAGACGACGTCGACCTCGCCGAGCACCTTGGGCACCGCGCCGGGCTCGGTGTAGACGACCTCCCGGTTGGCGGGCTCGGCCGGCAGCAGCACCGAGCCGGTGTCGGACTCGGCGAGCTGCTCGACGTTGGGCAGCGTACGGCCGGTGATGGCCATCCGCTCGGGGTCGTCGGCGGTCAGGGCCCAGCGTCCGTCCGCGGTGATGCCGATCGGCAGGACGTCGTACTTCGCCCGGTCGATGGCGCGCAGGACGGCACCCGCGGTCACCACGGAGATCGCGTGCTCGGAGCTGCGTCCGCCGAAGACGACGGCGACGCGCGGCCGGGGGGTCTGGGGAGAGGACTGGCTGCTCATATCCGGTCGAGACTACCTAACGTACGGGCGGCCGGCGGTCAGCGGCGCTCGGCTTTGGCGCTGCGGGACATCAGTTCCTTCAGCGCGACCAGCGGCGGCTTGCCCTCGTGGACGATGCCGACGACGGTCTCGGTGATGGGCATCTCGACGTCGTGCCGCCGGGCCAGGTCCAGCACCGATTCGCAGGACTTGACGCCCTCGGCGGTCTGCCGGGTGGCGGCGATGGTCTCCTCCAACGTCATTCCCCGACCGAGGCTGCGACCGAAGGTGTTGTTGCGGGACAGCGGCGAGGAGCAGGTGGCCACGAGGTCGCCCATGCCCGCCAGTCCGGCGAAGGTGTGCGCGTCGGCGCCCATGGCCAGGCCCAGCCTGGTGGTCTCGGCCAGTCCGCGGGTGATCAGGGAGGCCTTGGCGTTGTCGCCCAGCCCCATGCCGTCGGCGATGCCCACCGCCAGCGCGATGACGTTCTTCACCGCGCCGCCCAGTTCGCAGCCGACGACGTCGGTGTTGGTGTACGGGCGGAAGTACGGGGTGTGGCAGACGGCCTGGAGCCTGCGGGCCACCTCCTCGTCACGGCAGGCGACGACGGAGGCGGCGGGCTGCCGCTCGGCTATCTCGCGCGCGAGGTTGGGGCCGGACAGCACGGCGATCCGGTCCCGGCCGGCTCCGGCCACTTCCTCGATCACCTCGCTCATCCGCTTGGCGGTGCCGAGTTCGACGCCCTTCATCAGGGAGACGAGCACGGTGTCGGCGGACAACAGGGGTCTCCACCGGGCGAGGTTGTCGCGCAGGGTCTGGGAGGGCACCGCCAGCACCGCGAACTCCGCGTCCCGGGCCGCCTCGGCGGGGTCGGTGGTGGCGCGGACGGTCTCGGGGAGCGTGACGCCCGGCAGGTAGTCGGGGTTGGTGCGGGTGGTGTTGACCGCCTCGGCCAGTGCGGCCCGGCGTCCCCACAGGGTCACCTCGCAGCCCGCGTCGGCGAGCACCATCGCGAAGGCGGTGCCCCAGGATCCGGTGCCGTAGACGGCGACGCGCGTCACGCGTTCCCCCCCTCGGCGGCCACGCGCTCGACGGCCGCCCCGCTCCCGGTGGTCCTCCCCGCGTCCACGGCGCCGGGCGATGTGGCCGGGGGGTGCGCGGCCGCCACCCTCCGGTCCCCGGCGAGCGCCCTGCGGCGGTCGTAGCGTCGGGCGGGCGCGGGCTCGCCGCGCAGTTCGACCAACAGCTCGGTGATGGCGTCCATGAGGACGTCGGTGACCTCGCGCAGCAGTTCCGCGGTGGGCTCCCGGTCGTGGAACCGGGAGAGGTCGACGGGCGGCCCGGCCAGCACCTTCAGGGTCTTGCGCGGAAAGAGCCGCACCCTGTTCCGCCTGGCGTACGGCGGTACGGCCTCGTTGGCGCCCCACTGTGCGACGGGGATGACGGGGGCCTTGGTGAGCAGGGCGACGCGGGCGGCACCGGTCTTGCCCTCCATCGGCCACATGTCGGGATCGCGGGTGAGGGTGCCCTCGGGGTAGAAGGCCACGCACTCGCCCTTGCCGATCGCCTCCACGGCGGCGCGGAAGGCGTTGGCCGCGTCGAGGCTGTCCCGGTAGACCGGGATCTGCCCGGTGCCGCGCATCACCGCGCCGACGAATCCGCCCTTGAACAGGGAGTCCTTGGCCAGGAAGCGGGGGACGCGCCCGGTGTTGTACTGGAAGTGCGCGTAGGAGAGCGGGTCGAGATAGGAGTTGTGATTCACCACGGTGATGAATCCGCCCTCGGCCGGAATGTGCTCCATTCCCCGCCACTCCCGCTTGAACAGCGCCACCAGGGGCGGTTTCACCAAAACCGCTGCGAGGCGGTACCAGAAGCCGATTCTGCGGCGGGACACCGGGACACCATCTCCTCTTGCCTGCTGCGGCACGCACACCGCCGGGACAACCGCACAAGTGTCGCTCCGGGGCGTCGCCCTGTCGAGCACACCGTAACCCCGCGGGCGGCGGGCGGATCCGGCGGCGGGGGAGAATGGCGCCGATGCACCGTGACGACACACCGCAGACCGGGACCGCCTGGACGCTGGTGGTGCCCCTCAGGCCCCTGTCCCGGGCCAAGAGCAGGCTCGCCGCGGCGGCCGGCGAGGAGCTGCGGCCCCGTCTGGCCCTGGCCTTCGCCCAGGACACCGTGGCCGCCGCCCTGGCGTGCCCGCTGGTGGAGGGGGTGGTGGTCGTCACGGACGATCCCCTGGCGGGGGCGGAGCTGGCCGCCCTGGGGGCGCGGGTCGTGCCGGACGTGCCGGCGGGCGGGCTGAACCCCGCGCTGGGGCACGGCGAGGCGGTGGTGCGGGCGGAGCGCCCCCGTGCCGCGGTGGCCGCGCTCAACGCCGACCTGCCGGCACTGCGGCCGGTCGAGTTGGCGCGGGTGCTGGGCGCGGCACGGGTGCACCGGAGGTCGTTCCTGGCCGACGCCGCGGGGGTGGGCACCACCCTGCTCGCCGCGTCCGGCGGCACCGCTCTGGCGCCGGCCTTCGGCGGTCCCTCACGCGTCCGGCACCTGCGGTCCGGGGCGGTGGAGCTGGCGCTGCCGGACGTGGCGAGCGTCCGGCGGGACGTGGACACCGGCGAGGACCTGGCCGCGGCGCTGGCCCTGGGCGTGGGCCCGCACACCCTCAGAACGTCTGCAGCGTCACCAACGTGATCCGCCGGTCGGCGCCCTCGCCGTCGATCTCGATCCGTACCCGTTGGCCCGGTCGCAGCAGCCGCAGGCCGCCCGCGTCGAAGGCGGCGGCGTCGAAGGGGAGAGGCGTGCCGTCGTCGAGGAGCACGGCGCCGCTGCGGGTCGCGGGGTCGTAGGTGTACGCGGTGGCCTGCATGGCGACGAGCCTAGAGGAGCCGGCGGCCGCGGGGGCGGCACGGGTGCGGGGGCCGGGTGCGGAGCGGACGGGCCGCGGACCGGGCTCCGCGGGAGCCCGGTCCGGCGCGGTCGGTGGTTCCCCGTCTCACTTCCTGCGGGCGGTGGCCCTCTTGCGGGTCGAGGTCCTGCGGCCGGGGGCCTTCTTGGCGGGCGCCTTCTTGGCCGTGGCCTTCTTGGCCGCGGTCTTCTTCGCCGGAGCCGCCTTCTTCGCCGCGGTCTTCTTCGCCGGGGTGGCCTTGGCCGTAGCCTTCTTGGCGGGCGCCTTCTTGGCCGTGGCCTTCTTCGCCGTGGTCTTCTTCGCCGGAGCCGCCTTCTTGGCGGCGGCCTTCTTCGCCGTCGCCTTGCGGGTGGTGGTACCGCCCGAGAGGCTGCCCTTGGGCGCCTTCTTCACGGCCACGTCGTTCTTGGGGAGCTTCTTGGCGCCGCTGACCAGATCCTTGAAGCCCTGCCCGGCGCGGAAGCGCGGAACGGAGGTCTTCTTGACCCTGACGCGCTCGCCGGTCTGGGGGTTGCGGGCGTAACGGGCCGGACGCTCGACCTTCTCGAACGAGCCGAAGCCGGTGACCGAGACCCGGTCGCCGGCGACGACCGCGCGGACGATCGCGTCCAGCACCACGTCCACCGCGTCGGCGGCCTGCTGTCGTCCGCCGAGCTTGTCGGCAATTGCTTCAACGAGCTGCGCCTTGTTCACGTCTTCCCCTTCGGAGGCATTGCCAGAACGAATCTGTCCGAGCTTTTTCGCACGTTAGGCAGATATTCACCGCAAATCAAACGCGAAACGTGCGAATCACCCTTGTGTCGCAACAAAATCGACCATCACGCACTTCCCTCGGTGCCCGGGCCTTCCCGCCGTCCGGGAGTCCCTTCTCCGTCGAGTTCCGCCACGAAGCGGTCCAGTCGCCGTGCCGCGCCGGACAGATCGTGTTTGGCGGCCGCCGTGATGACCAGCAGCCGACGGGTGAGCGCCTTCCGGGCGTCCTCCGGCACCCGCATCCGCCACACCCTCGTGTGGGCGTCCTTCAGCCGAGCGGCGACGAGGTCGTGGAGCGGGAGTTGACCGTCGCTTTCCATGCACAGATTGTGTCATTGGTGGCGAGTTGTCACCCCTGAGGGGCCCAACGCCCGAGGACGGTCGGGGAGGACGGACGCCTCCACGCCCAACCGCCTCCCCGGGCGGGGAAGGTGGCCTCCGCCTCCGGAGCGTTCCGGCGCGAAGGCCCCGCGAAGGCCCGACGTCCCGCCCACGCACGGGAGCGCCCCCGACCGGGGGGGGTCGGGGGCGCTCCCGTGCGTGGGCGGGGCTCCGTAGCCGCTCAGGCCACCAGGGTCCGCGGCTTGAACGAGGGCCGCCCGGCCTCGTAGGCGGCGATGGCGTCCTCGTGCCGCAGGGTGATGCTGATGTCGTCCAGCCCCTCCAACAGTCGCCAACGGGCGTTCTCGTCCAGCTCGAAGGCGGCCGTCACGCCGGGGGCGGTGACCTCGCGCGCCACGAGGTCCACGGTGATCTCGACCGTCGGATCGGCCTCGGTCAGCTCCCACAGCGCGTCCACCGTCTCCTGCGGCAGGACGACGGTGAGCAGGCCGTTCTTCAGCGAGTTGCCGCGGAAGATGTCGGCGAAGCGGGAGGAGATCACGGTCTTGAAGCCGTAGTTCTGCAGCGCCCAGACGGCGTGCTCACGCGAGGAACCGGTGCCGAAGTCGGGGCCGGCCACCAGCACGGTGGCACCCTGCCGCTCGGGCCGGTTGAGCACGAACTCCGGGTCCTTGCGCCACGCCTCGAACAGGCCGTCCTCGAAGCCGTCGCGGGTGACCTTCTTCAGCCAGTGCGCGGGGATGATCTGGTCGGTGTCGACGTTGCTGCGGCGCAGCGGAACGGCGCGACCGGTGTGTGTGGTGAAGGCTTCCATGGCTGCTCTCAGACTCCCGCGAGCTGGACTGCGTCGGACAGGTCGGCCGGCGAGGCCAGGTGCCCCAGCACGGCGGTGGCGGCGGCGACCTGCGGGGAGACCAGGTGGGTGCGGCCGCCCTTGCCCTGCCTGCCCTCGAAGTTGCGGTTGGAGGTGGACGCGGAACGCTCACCGGGCTTGAGCTGGTCGGGGTTCATGCCCAGGCACATCGAGCAGCCCGCGTGCCGCCACTCGGCACCGGCGGCGGTGAACACCTTGTCCAACCCCTCCTCCACGGCCTGGAGCGCGACCCGTACCGAACCGGGTACCACCAGCATCCGCACCCCGTCGGCGACCTTGCGGCCCTCCAGCACGGCGGCGGCCGAGCGCAGGTCCTCGATCCGGCCGTTGGTGCAGGAGCCGACGAAGACGGTGTCCACGGCGATCTCGCGCAGCGGTCGGCCGGGCTCCAGCCCCATGTACTCCAGCGCCTTGACGGCGGCCAGCTTCTCGCTGGGGTCGGCGAAGGAGTCCGGGTCCGGCACCGCCGCGCTCAGCGGGGCGCCCTGCCCGGGGTTGGTGCCCCAGGTGACGAACGGGGCCAGCTCGGCGGCGTCGATGACCACCTCGTGGTCGAAGACGGCGTCGTCGTCGGTGCGCAGGGTCCGCCAGTACTCCACGGCGGCGTCCCAGTCGGCGCCGGCGGGAGCGTGCTCCCGACCCTTCAGGTACGCGAAGGTGGTCTCGTCCGGGGCGATCATCCCGGCTCGGGCGCCGGCCTCGATGGACATGTTGCAGATGGTCATCCGCGCTTCCATCGACAGCTTCTCGATGGCCGAACCGCGGTACTCGATGACGTAGCCCTGACCACCGCCGGTGCCGATGCGCGCGATGATCGCCAGGATCAGGTCCTTGGCGGTCACCCCCTCGGGCAGCTCGCCGTCGACCGTGATCGCCATGGTCCTGAAGGGCGCCATGGGCAGGGTCTGGGTGGCCAGCACGTGCTCGACCTGGCTGGTGCCGATGCCGAACGCCAGCGCGCCGAAGGCGCCGTGCGTGGAGGTGTGGCTGTCGCCGCAGACCACCGTCATGCCCGGCTGGGTCAGTCCCAGCTGCGGTCCCACCACGTGGACGACGCCCTGCTCGACGTCGCCGAGCGGGTGCAGCCGCACGCCGAACTCCGCGCAGTTCCTGCGCAGCGTCTCCAACTGGGTGCGCGAGACCGGGTCGGCGATGGGCTTGTCGATGTCGAGGGTGGGGGTGTTGTGGTCCTCGGTGGCGATGGTGAGATCGGTCCGCCGCACCCGGCGCCCGTTCTTGCGCAGCCCGTCGAACGCCTGCGGGCTGGTGACCTCGTGCAGCAGGTGCAGATCGATGAAGAGGAGGTCGGGTTCGCCTTCGGCGCGCCGGACGACGTGGTCGTCCCAGACCTTCTCCGCGAGTGTCCGTCCCATCGCTTTCCCTCCGGCCGGCAGCACTGCCGGCCTCTTCTCGGCGTCCATGCCGCCCCGCCCGCGGCACTGCTGGTGTGCGGGGTGGCGACCGTCACCCCAGCTTGGCGGGTCCCCGGGGAAATTGAACTTGCGTTTCGTAATGTGAGACGCGAGTATCGTTGCATGGACAACTCTAGCGGCGTCGGCGTACTCGACAAGGCGGCTCTGGTCTTGAGCGCTCTGGAGTCCGGTCCGGCCACCCTCGCCGGGTTGGTCGGGGCGACCGGGCTCGCCCGCCCCACGGCGCACCGGCTCGCGGTGGCCCTGGAACACCACCGTTTCGTGGCCCGCGACATGCAGGGCCGGTTCATCCTGGGCCCGCGGCTGGCCGAACTGGCCGCCGCCGCGGGCGAGGACCGTCTGCTCGCCTCGGCGGGCCCGGTGCTCACGCACCTGCGCGACGTGACCGGGGAGAGCGCCCAGCTCTACCGGCGCCAGGGCGACATGCGCATCTGTGTGGCGGCGGCGGAACGACTCTCCGGACTGCGGGACACCGTGCCGGTCGGCTCCACGCTCCCGATGAAGGCCGGCTCGGCGGCCCAGGTGTTGATGGCCTGGGAGGAGCCCGAGCGGCTGCACCGCGGTCTGCAGGGCGCCCGGTTCACGGCGACGGCCCTGTCGGGCGTGCGCCGGCGCGGCTGGGCCCAGTCCATCGGCGAGCGCGAACCCGGCGTCGCCTCGGTCTCCGCCCCCGTGCGCGGCCCGTCCAACCGCGTGGTGGCGGCCGTGTCGGTCTCCGGGCCGATCGAGCGCCTGACCCGCCACCCCGGCCGGATGCACGCCCAGGCCATCGTGGAGGCCGCCGGCCGGCTCACCGAGGCGCTACGCCGCAACGGCGGCTGACAGGGCGGCCGGATACGCACCGCGGCCCGTGGTGCGGCACTCCGCCCCGCCGCCTCCCCGCGAAGGCCCACGGCACGACCGCGCCGACGTCGCCGCGGCCGGGCCCCCTTCGCGCCCCTCCTCGCCCCCACCGACCGTGGTACGGACGGCACGGCCTCGCCTCCGTGCACACCTGTCCGGTCGCCCGGGGCCGGAGCGCTTCGAGGAAGGGACCGCGAGAAGACAACGGGAAAACGGGAAGAGGCCCTCCGCCTGAACGGAGGGCCTCCCTTTTTCTCCCGTACCCCCGACCGGATTCGAACCGGCGCTACCGCCTTGAGAGGGCGGCGTGCTAGGCCGCTACACAACGGGGGCCCCAGCTACGGTCCCGAGGAACCGAGTACCCCCGACCGGATTCGAACCGGCGCTACCGCCTTGAGAGGGCGGCGTGCTAGGCCGCTACACAACGGGGGCGTGGATCTCGCTGGGAAGATCGCGCTGGGGTACCAGGACTCGAACCTAGACTAACTGAACCAGAATCAGTCGTGCTGCCAATTACACCATACCCCACCGGAACTCAAGTTCTTGTCGAACTTGTCGTCCTGGTGATCGCCTTGCTTCTCCGGCCTTTCGGCCCGTTCCGCCTGGCGACGGGAAGAACATTACCCGATGGAAGCCCGTGCTCCAAAACGAGTTCCCGCCGGGTCGTCGGTGTCCTGTCGCACCGGCGTTCCGTGTACGGACGACCCCGGGCGTTGCCGCCTCGCCGGGACCCGAGCGGGCGGGTTCGCCGAGCGATGACGCGTGGAGGGCCGGGACGGGCTCCCGGCCCACCACCCGGCCCTCCACCGCTCACGCCTCCGTCCGCGCCCCCGCGCCGGCCTCCAGCTTCGCCAGGGCGGCGTCCACGCGGGCCAGGGTGCGGTCGCGGCCCAGGACCTCCAGGGACTCGAACAGCGGCAGCCCGACGGTGCGGCCGGTGACGGCGACGCGGACCGGGGCCTGGGCCTTGCCCAGCTTCAGGCCGTGCTCCTCGCCGGCGGCCAGGACGGCCTCCTTCAGCGGCTCGGCGCTCCACTCGGCCTCGGCCAGCTTGGCGCGAGCGGTGCGCAGCAGGGCGTCCGCGCCGGGCTTCATGGCCTTCTTCCACGACGCCTCGTCCTGGACCGGCTCCGGCAGGAAGAGGAAGTCGACGTTGGCGGTGATGTCCGACAGGACGGTCAGCCGGGTCTGGGCCAGCGGGGCCAGCGCCTCGAAGGCGGCGCGGTCGAAGTCCTCCGGCGCCCAGGGGGCGTGCGGGGCGACCAGCCACGGCTCGCAGCGGGCGACGAAGTCCTTGACGTCCAGCTCCCGGATGTGGGTGGCGTTGATGGCCTCGCACTTCTTGAGGTCGAAGCGCGCCGGGTTGGCGTTGACGTTCCCGATCTCGAAGGCCGCGACCATCTCGTCCATCGAGAAGATGTCCCGGTCCTCCGCGATCGACCAGCCCAGCAGGGCCAGGTAGTTGAGCAGGCCCTCGGGGAGGAAGCCGCGCTCGCGGTAGAGGTTGAGCGAGGACTGCGGGTCGCGCTTGGAGAGCTTCTTGTTGCCCTCCCCCATCACGTACGGCAGGTGTCCGAACTGTGGGACGCTCCCGTTGCCGACGCCGATCTCGGCCAGCGCCCGGTACAGGGCGATCTGGCGCGGGGTGGAGGAGAGCAGGTCCTCGCCGCGCAGGACGTGGGTGATCTCCATCAGCGCGTCGTCGACCGGGTTGACCAGCGTGTACAGCGGGGCGCCGTTGGCCCGGACGATGCCGTAGTCGGTGACGTTCTCCGGGGTGAAGGTCAGCTCGCCGCGGACCAGGTCGGTGAAGGTGATCGGCGTATCCGGCATCCGGAAGCGGACGATCGAGGCGCGCCCCTCGGCCTCGTACGCGGCCTTCTGCTCGTCGGTGAGGGTGCGGCACTTCCCGTCGTAACCGGAGGGCCTGCCGGCCTTGCGGGCGGCCTCGCGGCGCTCCTCCAGCTCCTCGGCGGTGCAGTAGCAGCGGTAGGCGTGGCCGGCTTCCTGCAGCTTCCGGGCGACGTCCGCGTAGATCTCCATCCGCTGCGACTGGCGGTAGGGGGCGTGCGGGCCGCCGACCCCGGGGCCCTCGTCCCACTCGAAGCCCAGCCAGCGCATGGCGTCCAGGAGCTGCTCGTAGGACTCCTCGGAGTCGCGGGCCGCGTCGGTGTCCTCGATGCGGAAGACGAAGGTGCCGCCGTGGTGCCGGGCGAAGGCCCAGTTGAACAGGGCGGTGCGGACCAGCCCCACATGGGGGTTGCCGGTCGGCGAGGGACAGAACCGTACGCGTACGTCAGATGCGCTAGCCACGCTTGATCACCTTGTTGGTGAGAGTGCCGATGCCTTCGATGGTGACGGCGACCTCGTCGCCGACGTTGAGGGGGCCGACGCCCGCCGGGGTGCCGGTGAGGATCACGTCCCCGGGGAGCAGCGTCATCGCCTCGGTGACGTGGACGACCAGGTCCTCCACCGAGCGCACCATCTGGCTGGTGCGGCCGAGCTGCCGCTGCTCGCCGTTGACGGTGCACATGATCGCCAGGTCCGACGGGTCGACGTCGGTGACCACCCATGGGCCCAGCGGGCAGGCGCCGTCGAAGCCCTTGGCCCGGGCCCACTGGTCCTCGGCGCGCTGGACGTCACGGGCGGTGACGTCGTTGGCGCAGGTGTAGCCCAGGATCACGTCCGCGACCCGCTCCCGGGGAACCTGGCTGCACATCCGGCCGATGACCACGGCCAGCTCGGCCTCGTGGTGCACCTCCCGGGAGAAGGACGGGTAGGTGATCGGATCATCGGGCCCCACCACGGAGGTGGAGGGCTTGAAGAAGGTGACGGGGACCTCGGGAACCTCGTTGCCCAGCTCCGCCGCGTGCTCGGCGTAGTTGCGGCCGATCGCCACCACCTTGTTGGGCAACACCGGCGGCAACAGGCGGACCTTGTCCACCGGGACGCGCCGGCCCGAGCGCTCGAACTCGGCGAAGGGGTGGCCCTTGATGATGTCGAGGACGGGGCCGTCGCCGGCCTGGGCGTCCCCTTCCACGACTCCGAACGCGACGTTGCCGTCGATGGAGAACCTGGCGATGCGCACGGGTGGTGCTGCCCCTCGTTGATCGCGGATGGGAGATGACACTCCAGGGTAAGCCCCGGCCGGCCCCGGCGTGCCGCTCGGCCCGCCCACCGGAGCCGGCCGGGGCGGCCGGGGCGCAACACGCCGCGGGCCCCGCACCCGGTGGGGTGTGCGGGGCCCGTCGTACGGGTGTGGGGGTGTGGTCTTCGGGTACCCGCGGCAAGGCGGGAGGAGAAGACCCGGATCCGGTCAGCGCAGGCGCGCCATGAGCGCGTGTTCGACCAGGGTGATCAACGCGCTCTTGGCCTCCGCCCGCTGCCGCGCGTCGGTGGTGATGATCGGCGCGTCCGGACCGATCTGCAACGCCTCACGCACCTCGTCCGGCGTGTACGGCTGCTGCCCGTCGAACCCGTTGAGCGCGATCACGAACGGCAGACCCGAATTCTCGAAGTAGTCCACCGCCGGAAAACAATCCGCAAGACGCCGGGTGTCCACCAACACCACCGCACCGATCGCACCACGCACCAGGTCGTCCCACATGAACCAGAACCGATCCTGCCCCGGCGTACCGAACAGGTACAGGATCAGATCCTGGTCCAACGTGATACGACCGAAGTCCATCGCCACCGTCGTGGTGGTCTTGTCGCCGGTGTGGGTCAGATCGTCGATCCCCGCGGACGCGGCGGTCATCACGGCCTCGGTGCGCAGCGGGTTGATCTCCGACACGGCGCCCACGAAGGTCGTCTTGCCCACGCCGAACCCGCCCGCCACCACGATCTTCGCGGAGGTGGTGGAGCGCGATGCACCGCTAGAGCTTGCGAAGTCCACTGAGCACCCTTTCGAGCAGTGTCACGTCTGGCTGGCCACCGGCGGACTCTTCGCCGCCGGCCTGGTGGATGGCGACGAGTCCGGCCTCGGCCAGGTCGGCGACGAGGATACGGGCGACGCCCAAGGGAATGGAGAGGAGTGCGGAGATCTCCGCTACCGATTTGATCTCATAACACAGTCGGCAGATCCGCTGGTGCTCGGGCAGTTGGCCCTGGAGCTGCGCGGGCTGCGCCGTGGTGTGCACCAGCGCCTCTATCGCCAACTGGTAGCGCGGGCGGGTGCGACCCCCGGTCATGGCGTACGGACGCACCAGCGGCGAGGAGTCTCCGCCGCCGCCCGCCGCCCCGGTCTCTCGGGGCCCGGTCTGCTCGGTCGGGCGGGACGGGGGAGGCTGCTGCCGGTGCTGCCGGTACTGTTCCGGGCCGTCGGGAGGCGGAGGCGTCTGCCACTGCCGGCTGGGCGCGGAGGGGAAGTTGTACCGCTGGGGCTGGTCGTGCTGCGGCTGAGGCTGGTGTTCACCGCCGTAGGGACCACCTGGGGGCGTTACCACGTCTCCTCCTCCACTGCCGGACGTAATTCGGGGGTCGTCGCTTCGGAACTGGCCGGATCCCATCGCGCCCCCGCACCCTAGCGGCGCGGAGACGCGATGCGCACGGTCTGTTGGTTAGTTGAGGAGACTTCCCTGCAGTTCGGCGCGGAGGTCCGGCGTCAGCACCGTACCCGCGCGATCCACCAGCAGGGCCATCTCGTACCCGACCAGACCGATGTCCGCCTCCGGGTGCGCCAACACCGCCAACGAGGAGCCGTCGGAGATCGACATGATGAACAGGAACCCACGCTCCATCTCCACCACCGTCTGATTCACCGCACCCCCCTCGAAGATCCGCGACGCACCAGCGGTCAGCGAGGTCAGCCCCGACGCGACCGCCGCCAACTGATCGGCACGGTCCCGCGGGAACCCCTCGGACATGGCCAGAAGGAGGCCGTCGGCGGAGACCACCACCGTGTGCGACACCCCCGGGGTGTTCTCCACGAAGTTGGTGATCAACCAGTTCAGGTTCTGCGCCGCCTGGCTCATCGGGCTCACACTAACGCTCCTGATCGTAGGTGCTGCCGGGGCCGTAGCCCGGTCGGTCGTTCTGGGTGGCATCCGAACCGCCCGCGGTACGTCCTCGTCGAACGCCTCGGTGCAGGTTGCTCAACCTGCCGCGGACGTCCTCCGGGGCGCGGGAGACCTGGGGGCCGCCCTGGGATGTTCCTTCCGCTTCCGCGGTGCCCGCCACCAGGTTGGCGCGGGGCACGCGTCGCGGCAGTCCGGAGGAGGTGACTCCGCCGGCCTTGGGGTCGCGGAGCCGCTCCGCCCGCTGCCGGCGCTCGTCGTTCGCCGTGTCGCCCCAGGCGGAGTCGTCGGAACGATCCTCCTGCCGGGGAGCTTCCGGAGATTCCGCTTGCGGCCGGTGCAGCGGGGCCGGGCCCTCGTCGGACGGCTGCCGCTTCCGTTCCCGACGCGGAAGTCCCGCACCGGTCAAGGAAGAGGAGTCGTCCGGAGCCTGGCCCGGTCGGTCGAAGCCTACGCGTTCTCGGCTCTCTTCGGGAACGCTGGGGACGGATTCCGTTTCCGCTCCCGTGAAGATCCCTTGAACGTTTCCGTAACCGCTCGGGCCGTATCCGGCGTCGTAGTCGGGCCGGTACTCCTGCCCGTAGTCGGAGTGGTGCTCCTGCCGGTGGTCGCCCTGGACGCTCCGGTCGTCCCGGCCGTACGGATCGCCCTGGCCGTACGGGGCGCCCTGGGCGTACGGGGCGTCCTGGCGGTAGGGGTCCTGGTAGGGGTCCCGGCCGTACGGGGTCTCCTGGCCGAAGTCCTGCGGGACGGCGTACCGACCGGTCTGTCCGCTGTCGTAGGAAGCGGGCTGCGGCCGGTACTGCTCCTGCGGGGGTTCCTGCGCCGGATACCGCTCCTGCTGGGACTGCTCCTGCGCCGGGTACTGCCGGCCCTCCAGCGCCGCCCGGCGCTCCTCCCGCATCAACGAGCGGCCGACCGGGTCGAGGACGGAAGGGTTCTCCGGCTCCGGAGACGGGGACGGGGCGCCGTAGCGCGAGTCGTCGAAGCCCAGGTCGGCGGCGGACAGCTGCCGCTGCTCCTCGTGGGTGGGCTGGGCCGCGGCCGGCTGCTCCGGGACGATCCGGGAGACGGTGAAGTCCTCCTCGACCTGCTCCTCGCCGCCGCCACCGTGGGTGATCTCCTCCGGCAGCATGACCAGCGAGGTGGTGCCCGTCTGCTCGCCGGAGGGCCGCAGCTGGACGCGGATGCCGTGGCGCAGGGAGAGGCGACCGACCACGAACAGACCCATGCGACGGGAGACCGAGACGTCCACCGTCGGCGGATTGGCCAGCTTGTGGTTGATGTCGGCGAAGTCCTCGGGGGTGAGACCGATGCCCTTGTCGTGGATCTCGATCATCACCCGGCCGTCGGGCAACCGGGTCGCGGTGACCTTGACCTTGGTCTGCGGGGAGGAGAACGAGGTGGCGTTCTCCAACAGCTCGGCCAGCAGGTGCACCAGGTCGGTGACGACCCGGCCGTGGATCTCGCTGTCCGGCACGCCGGACAGCTCGATGCGCTCGTAGTCCTCCACCTCCGAGGAGGCGGCGCGCAACACGTCCACCAGCGGGATCGGCTGGTTCCACCGACGGCCGGGCTCCTCGCCCGCGAGGACCAGCAGGTTCTCGCCGTTGCGGCGCATGCGGGTCGCCAGGTGGTCCAGCTTGAAGAGGTTCTCCAGCTGCTCCGGATCGGCCTCGTTGTTCTCCAGGTCCGTGATGAGGGCGAGCTGGCCCTCGATGAGGCCCTGGTTGCGGCGGGAGAGGTTGGTGAAGATGGCGTTGACGTTCCCCCGCAGCATCGCCTGCTCGGCGGCGAGTCGGACCGCCTCGCGGTGGACCTGGTCGAAGGCCCGGGCGACCTCGCCGATCTCGTCACGGCTGTCGATGGGGATGGGCTTCACGCGGGTGTCGACCTTGCCCGGGTCGGTGCGCGAGAGCTGATCGACCAGCATGGGCAACCGGTCCTGGGCGATGTCGAAGGCGGCGGTGCGCAGTCGACGCATGCTGCTGCTCATCGAGCGGGCCATCATCCCGGCGATGACGAAGGCCGCCAGCAGGGCCACGAGCACCACGACGGAGTTGACGATCGCGTCCCGCTGGGCGTCGGCGGCGATCTCCCCGGTCTCCTCCACCGCCTTGTCGGTCAACTCCTTCTCGATCACGCGGTAGGCGTTGAACTTGCCGGTGGCGGAGGTGTACCAGTTCTCGGCGGTGACGCCGCGGGCGCGCAGGGCCTGGGGTGACGCTCCGGAGGCGATCGCCTGGACCATCTTGTCGGTGGCCGGCGGATCGACGAAGGTCTCGCCGGCGGCCTGCGCCTCCTCCTTGGCCTCGGCGAGCCGTTCCCGGACCTCCTCGTTGCCCTTGGCGAGCTCGTCCTGCAGGCGCTTCCAGTCCTCCTCGGTTCCGCCGCCGCGGTACTCGTCGACGGCGATGCGCTCCAGGTAGGCGTAGGAGCTGAAGGCGGTGAGCTGGCGCTGCTTGTCCTCCGCGCCGGGTCCGGGCTCGATCAGCAGGTGGGTGCCGATCGAGCGCTGGAGGGAGCCGGCGGCCTTGGCCAGTGAAACGGCGTAGACGGTGCGCCCGTAGGAGGTGATGTTGCCGGTGCCCAGCCCGAGTTCGTTGGCGAACTCCATCAGCGGGTGCTGGATCCGGACGTATCCCTCCTCGGTCTCCACGCCGCTCAACCGATCGGTGTAGGCGGCCTGACGCAGCTCGGTCAGGCCCGGCTCGACCTCGGTGAAGGCGGCGAGGCGGCGCTTGAGGCCCTGGCGGTCGGGCATCTGCTCGACGCGCCGGTGGAACTCCTCGCGCGCGGCGTCGGTGACGTCGCGCACCTCCTCGACCACCGGGTCGTCGGCGTTGCCCTGGAGGAGCGGCGCGGCGCTGCGGTCACGCTCGTCGATCAGGGCGTGGGCGTAGGTGGCCGCGGCCCTGACCAGTTCGGCGGTGCGCTCGGCCTCCTCGGCCTCGTTCAGCGTCTCCAGGGAGCTCTGCACCCGGAAGCCGCCGAAGACGAGGGCAACGAGCACGGGAAGCAGCAGGATGGCGTTCAGCCTGGTGGCCACACGCCAGTTGCGCACCGCGAAGCGACCGCCTCCACCCGAACCCCGGACGTCTCCGGGCAGGTCGGAGGGCTCCTCCACGGCACGCCGCGGCGGCGTGAAATTACCCCGCGACTCCCGGGACGGGGCGCTCGTTTTGCTTCGCCTCACTCGACCAAACCTCTCGGCTTCAGCCCATCGCCTTCGATGAAACCGTAACTACTGCTCGGTTCAGCGAATTTCAGCACGCCGGGCAGAAGCTTTCCAAACAACTGGACCTCTGGAGACGACCTCCGTAACAGGCGGGCAAAAAGGGCATCAAGCTCATGTCACGTCAAACGATCGAAGGTTTGTGCGCGCTGGGGAGTGGAGCGCTCGCGGCGAGTGGTGTCGATGCCCCAATTCTCTGTCGAAACGTTATGAAAGTCGGGGCGAACGGGCACGGAACCCATCCACCTCGGACACCGATCCACGACATTCTCGTCAGCCTCCACCACAGGGCCGCGCGCGATGGGCGCCACGGTCAGCGCAGGCGCGCCAGCAGCGCGTGTTCGACCAGGGTGATCAACGCGCTCTTGGCCTCCGCCCGCTGCCGCGCGTCGGTGGTGATGATCGGCGCGTCCGGACCGATCTGCAACGCCTCACGCACCTCGTCCGGCGTGTACGGCTGCTGCCCGTCGAACCCGTTGAGCGCGATCACGAACGGCAGACCCGAATTCTCGAAGTAGTCCACCGCCGGAAAACAATCCGCAAGACGCCGGGTGTCCACCAACACCACCGCACCGATCGCACCACGCACCAGGTCGTCCCACATGAACCAGAACCGATCCTGCCCCGGCGTACCGAACAGGTACAGGATCAGATCCTGGTCCAACGTGATACGACCGAAGTCCATCGCCACCGTCGTGGTGGTCTTGTCGCCGGTGTGGGTCAGATCGTCGATCCCCGCGGACGCGGCGGTCATCACGGCCTCGGTGCGCAGCGGGTTGATCTCCGACACGGCGCCCACGAAGGTCGTCTTGCCCACGCCGAACCCGCCCGCCACCACGATCTTCGCGGAGGTGGTGGAGCGCGATGCACCGCTAGAGCTTGCGAAGTCCACTGAGCACCCTTTCGAGCAGTGTCACGTCCGGTGCGCCGCCGGGCTCGCTGCTGCTTCCCGGCTGGTGGATGGCCACCATCCCGGCCTCGGCCAGGTCGGCGACGAGGATACGGGCCACTCCGAGAGGTATCGCGAGCAGCGCCGAGATCTCCGCCACCGACTTGACCTCCTGGCAGAGGTGGCAGATCCGCTGGTGCTCGGGCAGCAGCCCCACCAACTGGGTCGGGTCCGCACTGGTGCTCACCAGCGCCTCTATCGCCAACTGGTAGCGCGGGCGGGTACGACCCCCGGTCATGGCGTACGGACGCACCAGCGGCTGGTCGCCCTCACCGTCGTACGGCATGTGGTCGTTGTGGCCACCGTACGGACCGGGTGAGGCGGGCGGCGGGGTCATGGCTCCTCCGGGCGAGGCATGAGGTCGGCGATGCGGACTGTGGTGCTCATGTGGGGGGAGCGTTCGTCAGTTGAGGAGACTTCCCTGCAGTTCGGCGCGGAGGTCCGGCGTCAGCACCGTACCCGCGCGATCCACCAGCAGGGCCATCTCGTACCCGACCAGACCGATGTCCGCCTCCGGGTGCGCCAACACCGCCAACGAGGAGCCGTCGGAGATCGACATGATGAACAGGAACCCACGCTCCATCTCCACCACCGTCTGATTCACCGCACCCCCCTCGAAGATCCGCGACGCACCAGCGGTCAGCGAGGTCAGCCCCGACGCGACCGCCGCCAACTGATCGGCACGGTCCCGCGGGAACCCCTCGGACATGGCCAGAAGGAGGCCGTCGGCGGAGACCACCACCGTGTGCGACACCCCCGGGGTGTTCTCCACGAAGTTGGTGATCAACCAGTTCAGATTCTGCGCCGCCTGGCTCATCGGACTCAACTAACGCTCCTGCTGGTAGGTGGGGTCTGTGCCGTGGCCGCCGCCGGTCCGGCCGCTGCCGGCCTGTCGACCCTGTTGGATGCCCCGGCGGAGGTTGGTAAGCCGGCCGCGCACGTCGTCGGGCGCACGCGAGACCTGCGGGCCGGTCGGTGTGGACGGCCCCTGCTGCGCGGTGCCCGCCACCAGGTTGGCGCGGGGCACGCGTCGCGGCAGTCCGGAGGTGGTGACCCCGCCCGCGGCGGGCTGACGGAGCTGTTCGGCCCGACGCCAACGCTCGTCGTTCGGGGACTCCTGCCACGTGCCGCCGGTGTTGCCCCGCCCCGCGAAGGCGCCGACGGACGCCCGCTGCGAGTCGGCCGGGCCCGTGGCACGGGCGGCTCCATTCGGCTGCCCACCGCCGAAACCCGGGGACCTGTCGCCCCCCTGGCGCGGGCCCTCCTGCCGGCGGGCCTCCGGCTGGGCCGTGTGCTTGGCGCTGAACCAGCTCGACTCCATCGATTCGAAAATCGGAGTGCGCTCGTTCGTGTCGCCGGCGGGCGAGCTGCCGGGCAGTTCGTAGCCGGACGCGCCACGCTCGGCGGGCGAAGCCTGCTGGGGTACGTATCGGGAGGTGTCCTGCGAACCCTGCGGAGCCGGGAACTGGCCGGTGTCCTGCGAACCCTGCGGAACCGGGAACTGGCCGGTGTCCTGCGAACCCTGCGGAACCGGGAACTGGCCGGTGTCCTGCGAACCCTGCGGAACCGGGAACTGGCCGGTGTCCTGCGGAGCCGGGAACCGACCGGTGTCCTGCTGCGAATCGCGGAGGCCCTCCCGTCCGCCGTCCGGCTCCACGAGCGGGAACCGGGCCGTGTCACCCGGGTCCCCGAGTTGCCGGTGCGTTCCCGTGTGCTCGGATCCGGTGAACTCCGAGGTGGTCTCGATCTCCTCGTGGCCACGCGGCGCGTCGGCCGCCTCGGGCCGACCGTGAGGGCGAGCACCGGGATCGTCGGCCCAACTGGGGCGGCGGTCACCGGCACCGGTGGGCAGCGCGCTCGTGGGGGCGTTGCCACCTCCGCGCTGCGGCAGCCCGCCGCGACCGGCGCGGTCCTCGGGACGGGGGCCGGCTCCGAAGGCGTTCGCGCCCGCCGGGGCCCCCGCGGGGCGGTCGGAGCCACCGGGTCCGGCGGGCCCGCCCGGACGGCCGGGGCCTGCGAAGCCGCCGTTGCCACCACCCGCGGCGGGACTGCCGCCCGGCAACGCGGCGCGTGAGGCACCGCCCTGAACCTGGTTGCGAGTCGGCAACGCACCGAGCCGGCTGGTACCGGCGGGTGCCCCGCCCCCCTGCGGCTCGCGTCGGAGCGTGGCGGACGGACCGGGACCCTGACCACCGTCGCCGCCCGGCTTCTTCTGCTGACCACCGCGCTGGGTGACGTCGACCGGGAGCATGACCAGCGCGGTCGTGCCGCCGGAGTCGGAGGGGCGCAGCTGGATGCGGATGCCGTGGCGCAGGGAGAGGCGACCGACCACGAACAGACCCATGCGACGGGAGACCGAGACGTCCACCGTCGGCGGATTGGCCAGCCGCTCGTTGATCGCCGCCAAGTCCTCCGGCGACAGCCCGATGCCGGTGTCGTGGATCTCGACCAGCACCCGACCGTCGGGGAGGGCGTGGCCGGTGACCTTGACCTTGGTCTGCGGGGAGGAGAACGAGGTGGCGTTCTCCAGCAGCTCGGCCAGCAGGTGCACCAGGTCGTTGACGACCCGGCCGGCGACCTCGGTGGTGGGGACGGCACTGAGCTCGATCCGCTCGTACTGCTCCACCTCGGACGCGGCAGCGCGCAGCACGTCCACCAGCGGCACCGGACGCGTCCACCGACGGCCGGGCTCCTCGCCCGCGAGGACCAGCAGGTTCTCGCCGTTGCGGCGCATGCGGGTCGCCAGGTGGTCCAGCTTGAACAGCGAGGAGAGCTGGTCCGGGTCGGCCTCGCGGGACTCCAGCTCCGAGATGAGCGACAACTGGCGCTGGATCAGACCCTGGCTGCGGCGCGAGAGGTTGGTGAACATCGCGTTGACGTTCCCCCGCAGCAACGCCTGCTCGGCGGCGAGTCGGACCGCCTCGCTGTGGACGTCGTCGAACGCCGCGGCCACCTTGCCGATCTCGTCGCGGCTGTGGACGCCGACGGACTCGACCGAGGTGTCCACGTCCTGCGGGTCGGCCTCGGAGAGCTGCTTGACCAGTTCGGGCAGGCGGCGGCGGGCCACGTCCTGCGCGGTGTCCTGCAGGCGGCGCAGCGAACGCACCATGGAGCGGGCCACGACGAACGCGCCGACCAGCGAGATGCCGAGAACCAGCAGGACGAGGACACCGTTGACGAAGGCCGACTGCTGGGCCTCCGCACGCAACTGGCGGGCCTGCTCGTCCATCTGGGTGAGCAGTGAGGCCTCGATCTTCTCCATCTGCTCGATCTTGACCCGGTCCTGGTCGAACCAGTCCAGGTACGAGCGGTTCTCACGCGAGATGCCCTCGGGGTTCTTCACCACGCGCTCGGCGTACTGGTCGGCCGAGGTGATGTTGACGATGCCCTCGTCCAGCGGCTTGGTGAGCTCGGCCGCGCGGCTGTTGCCGTAGATGTCCGCGAAGCGGGTGCGGGCGGCGGACTCGCTGTCCCAGGCCGTCCGCAGGTAGAGGTGGTCGTTGTCCGAGAGCTTGGGGCCGCCCTTGCGCGCCAGGCCGGCGCTGATGATCGCGCGCTGCACGGAGGCGTACTCCTTGGCGGAGGAGAACGCGGCCAGCGCGCGGGTGCTCTGGATCATCTCCGGGTTGCTGGTGGCCTGCGCCATGTCCTGCGACAGGCTCAGCAGCGACTCGATCAACTGGTTGTAGTCGTTGACCGTCTGCGCGATGTTGTCCGGGTTGTCGTACGCCCGGTCACGGATGCTCTTCAGCCGGTTGAGCTGCCGATGGATCTCGGTGACCGACGCTCGGACGCCGGAGAGCACGTCGTTGTCGGCGTTGTCGAGACCGGCGGTGGCGTCGAAGAACGCGCCCTTGACCTGGTCGGTCGTCTCGCGCGGCGCGACGACCGTGTCGTCCTTGGGGTTGCCGGTGCCCGTCAGCGGACCGGCCGAGCGGTCCCGCTCCTCCTGGAGAGCCGCCGCCAGTTCCGTGGCGTGCTCGGTCATCTCCGTCAGGAGCTTCATGTTGTCGAGCTGGTCGACCTCTTCCAACGAGCTGTTGATGCGCAGCACGCCCAGCGAGGTGGCCGCGACGACCGGAAGGGCCAGCAGCGAGACCAGTCGGGTGCTGATGCGCCAGTTGCGCAGGGCGAGGCGAGAGCCCGCCGCGCTGGGCTCCTTGGGCTTCGGGGCGCCCTCGTGTTCGCCGTCCGGCTGCGCCTTCGAGCGCTTGCCTCCCTCGGTGTCGAGGGCCTGTTCCCGGCCACCGCTCTCCTGGGCACGCTGTGGTGAGGAGCCGCGGTCGGTCGCACCGCGCAGCTCCGGGTCCCCCACAGCGCTGCCATCCCTCTTGAAACGTCCCTGCACTAGCGTCGCAACCTCTGGACCAGGCGTCCCCCCGCGAACGGCGGAACGGTATCGAGTCGGGGAAGGCCCGAGGACCCCCCTGACGGTCGTGAGTGACCGGCGCGCCCCCAAGTCACCGCCACGCGGCGCTCCTGTGCGCCCCTTGCGCGCCGGTTCGTCTGCGGCGGTCCGTGGAATTCCAGCACAGTGCCGGATCTCCAACAAGGTCCGTGGATAACCCTGTGACATGCGTGACGCTGCGCAGACGAGGTGTCGCGGAGGGTGCAACCGCACACCTCACATTACGGACTTTCGGCAGCTAGTGCCGCAGCGGACCCCGGGGGAGACCCCCTGCCCCGGTAGCGTCACCGGAGGGCGGAAAATCCGATTTAGGGATATGGTGTCCGTTTATCAGCCCGCTCCAGTCGGCCTGCTATGCACCTTTTGCCCGTCGATTCGTGAGTAAAATCACAGGTGGATCGTTGTCCGAGTCAGCCCCGGAGGGGAATGAGGACCCTTACGCTCACCTTTACAGGACATCGGCGAACGACAAGAAGGCGAACGAGGCAGACTCGGTGAAGACGACGATGATCATGCGCAGCGTTGCCAACCCGCGGCGCACGACCCTGGCCCACCTGAAGGACGCCGAGGAACTCGCCGTGGTTCCCCCGGCGGACCGGGCCGAGGAGAAGCCGGCCGCCACCCTGCCGCTCCAGACCGCCAATCCGCGGCGCACCGTCCTGACGAACGCGCCCGTCGGCTGAGCCCCGAAGGCGGCGCGCCGTACCGCGCGTCGCAGCGGCCCCGTACGCCGAGGCGTACGGGGCCGACGTGTGTTCTACGGCGAGTACCGGACGGCGGGCTCAGATCTGCCAACTGTGGGGAGCGCGGAAGCCGGCGGTGCGCTCCAGCCGGCGCCAGGGCGCGGTGCTGCGACCGGGGCGCGCGGCGGGAGCGCTACGGGTGCGGTGGGCCGCGGCGCGGGCCAGGAGCAGGGCGGTGACGGCTGCGAGTTCCTCCTCGCTGGCATGGCCCTTCTCCACGCGGACCACGTCGGTGACGGCGAGGGTGGCGGAGTCGTTCACGGGGCGTTCCTCACGGTGCGTCGTTGGTGTCGTCGTTGGTGTCGTCGTGCATGTCGCCGCGGACACGGGGTCTCCTCACTGGGGCGGGTTGCCGTGTTTGCGGGCGGGCAGGTCGGCGTGCTTGGTACGGAGCATGGCCAGGGCCCCGACGAGGACGGAGCGGGTGTCGGCCGGATCGATCACGTCGTCGACCAGACCGCGTTCGGCCGCGTAGTAGGGATGCATCAGCTCGGACTTGTACTCCTTGACCAGTTCCCGACGCGTCTCGTCCGGATCGTCGGAGGCGGCGATCTCCCGCCGGAAGATCACGTTGGCGGCGCCCTCGGCACCCATCACCGCGATCTCGTTGGTCGGCCAGGCATAGGTCAGATCCGCACCGATGGACTGGGAGTCCATCACGATGTACGCGCCCCCGTACGCCTTGCGCAGCACCACCGACACCCGCGGCACCGTGGCGTTGCAGTACGCGTACAACAACTTGGCGCCGTGCCGGATGATCCCGCCGTGCTCCTGGTCCACCCCCGGCAGGAACCCGGGCACGTCCAAAAGGGTGACGATCGGGATGTTGAACGCGTCGCACATCTGCACGAACCGCGCGGCCTTCTCCGACGCGTGGATGTCCAACACCCCCGCCAGATGCCGGGGCTGGTTGGCCACGATCCCCACCACCTGCCCGCCCAGCCGGGCCAGCGCGCACACGATGTTGTTCGCCCACCGCTCGTGCACCTCGAGGTACTCGCCGTCGTCGACGATCTCCTCGATCACCGCCCGCATGTCGTAGGGACGGTTGCCGTCGACCGGCACCAACTCCAACAACGCCTCGCTCCGCCGGTCGACCGGATCGACGCACTCGGTACGCGGCGGGTTCTCCCGGTTGTTGGACGGCAGCAGCGACAGCAGGTAGCGCACCTCGGCCAGACAGGTCTCCTCGTCGTCGTAGGCGAAGTGCGCCACCCCGGAGGTGGCCGCGTGCACATCGGCACCGCCCAACCCGTTCTGCGACACCCGCGCCCCGGTGACGGCCTGCACCACGTCCGGACCGGTGATGAACATCTGCGAGGTGTCACGCACCATGAACACGAAATCCGTCAACGCCGGCGAGTAGGCCGCCCCACCCGCACACGGCCCCAACATCACCGAGATCTGCGGAATCACCCCCGACGCCCGGGTGTTGCGCTGGAAGATCCCGCCGTACCCGGCCAGCGCCACCACACCCTCCTGGATGCGGGCCCCGGCCCCGTCGTTGAGCGAGACCAACGGCGCACCGGCCGCGATGGCCATGTCCATGATCTTGTGGATCTTCGCCGCGTGCGCCTCCCCCAACGCCCCACCGAAGATCCGGAAATCATGGGCGTAGACGAACACCGTCCGCCCCTCCACCGTCCCCCAACCGGTGACCACCCCATCGGTGTACGGCCGCCGGCCCTCCAGACCGAACCCCGTGGCCCGGTGCCGCCGCAACGGCTCCACCTCGTGAAACGACCCGGCATCCACCAACAACTCGATCCGCTCACGCGCGGTCAGCTTCCCCTTCGCGTGCTGCGCCTCGGTCGCCTTCTCGCTCGGGCCTCGCCGCACCTGCTCACGGATGGCGTGCAACTCCGCCACACGACCACGGGCATCGTTCGCCTCGGACGGCGTCTGGGACAGATCGGTCATGTTCAGACCCTACGAAACAGTCCGGCCGTTCGCCGTCGTCGGATCCGTACAGTCTCGACCCTGGATTCATGGTCACGCCGCACAGAACTGTGCCCTCGCAACACCCACACCAGGGAAGACCCCCAGAATCTCGCCGCGCGTACTGTGGGGTTCCCACAGTACGCGCGGGAGACGTCCGTACCCGTACGGAGTGCTCCGTGACGACCGGTCAGCCCATCGGCTCGACACCCGCACGCAGTAGACCGTAGGCGTAGGCGTCGACGAGCGCCTGCCAGGAGGCCGCGATGACGTTGTCGGCGACGCCCACGGTGGACCACTCCCCACCACCGTCGCCGGTGGAGACGAGCACCCGGGTGGTGGACTCGGTGCCGTGGGTGCCCGCCAGGATGCGGACCTTGTAGTCCACCAGCTCCATCTGGGCGAGTTCGGGATAGATCCGCTCCAGCGCCACCCGCAGCGCCCGGTCCAGGGCGTTGACCGGTCCGTTGCCCTCCGCGGTGGCGACGATGCGCTCGCCCTTGGCCCACAGCTTCACGGTGGCCTCGTTGGCGTGGGAACCATCGGGGCGGTCCTCGACGATGGCCCGCCAGGACTCGGTGGTGAAGAAGCTCTGCGGACGCCCCTCCACCTCCTCGCGCAGCAACAGTTCGAAGGAGGCGTCGGCGGCCTCGTAACTGTAGCCGCGCAGTTCGCGCTCCTTGACCCGTTCCACGATCCGTCCGACCAGCTCGCGGTCGTCGCCGAGGTCGATCCCCAGCTCCCTGCCCTTGAGCTCGATGGAGGCGCGTCCGGCCATGTCGGAGACCAGCATCCGCAGCCGGTTGCCGACCCGCTCGGGGTCGATGTGCTGGTAGAGGTCGGGATCCACCTTGATGGCGGAGGCGTGCAGTCCGGCCTTGTGCGCGAAGGCCGACACTCCCACGTACGGCTGGTGGGTGGAGGGGGTGAGGTTGACGACCTCGGCGATGGCGTGGGAGATCCGGGTCGTCTCGCGGAGCGCGCCCTCGGGCAGCACCCGCATGCCGTACTTCAGCTCCAGCGCGGCGACGACGGAGAAGAGGTCGGCGTTGCCCACGCGCTCGCCGTAACCGTTCGCGGTGCACTGGACGTGGGTGGCTCCGGCGTCCACGGCGGCCAGGGTGTTGGCGACGGCACAGCCGGTGTCGTCCTGGGCGTGGACGCCCAGGCGCGCGCCGGTGTCGGCCAGTACGGTGCGCACCACGGCCTGGACCCGGGCCGGGAGCATGCCGCCGTTGGTGTCGCACAGGATCACCACCTCGGCGCCGGCCTCGTGGGCGGTGCGCACGACCTGCTTGGCGTACTCGGGATTGCCCAGGTAGCCGTCGAAGAAGTGCTCGCAGTCGACGAAGACCCGGCGTCCGGCGGACCGCAGGTACTCCACGGTGTCGCGGACCATCTCCAGGTTCTCCTCCAAAGTGGTGCGCAGGGCCAGCTCGACGTGCCGGTCGTGCGACTTGGCCACGACGGTGACCACCGGCGCCTCCGCGTCGACCAGGGCCCGCACCTGCGGATCGTCGGCGGCGGCCACACCCGCCCTGCGGGTGGCTCCGAAGGCGACGAGCGACGCGTGCCGGAAGTCGATCTCCTCCCGGGCGCGTCGGAAGAACTCGGTGTCCCTGGGGTTGGCTCCGGGCCATCCGCCCTCGATGAAGCCGACACCGAAGTCGTCCAGGTGGCGTGCGATGGTCAGCTTGTCCGCGACGGAGAGGTTGATTCCCTCGCGCTGGGCCCCGTCGCGGAGTGTGGTGTCGAAGACGTGGAACGCGTCACCGAGGGGAGACGCGTCTCCCGGGTGCCGGGAGACCGCGGCGTCGGTCATGCTGGTCAGGCTCCTGTCGGATGAGAGTAGGTCCGGAAGGCTTGGCCCCACTTGTCCCCATCATCCCTCACGCCTTCGCCCCGGCAGGGTGGGCCGGAAAACGAAAAGACCCCTCGCGGGTGCGAGAGGTCTGCGCGCGGGTCTGGGACACGGTGTCCGCCACCGCACCGGGTCCGTGCGGGGGTGGTCACTGCGGACCGGCGCGCCTGCTGCCGATAATCATGGCGAGGTGAGGCACGGGGAGAGTCTGGCACGAATCCGCACCGTGGAGAGAAGCATCTCACGATGTGGTCAGGGAGGCGGTACGGGGAGCCGGCCTCCCGCGCACTCCCGACTCCCGCGCGTCCCCGCGCGACCGTCTCCCCCGTCGGCGCGGTCGCGCCCACCCGGACCCGGGTGGACGCGACCGCGCCGACGGGGAACGGCCCGACCGGTCCGGCCCCGTCAGGCGAGCCTGTGCATCCAGCCGTGCTTGTCCTCGGCGCGGCCGGTCTGGACGGCGAGCAACGCGTCGCGGAGCCGCATCGTGATCTCGCCCGGCTCGCCGTCGCCGACGGTCCACTCGCCGTCGGCGGACTTCACGGTGCCGACCGGGGTGATGACGGCCGCCGTGCCGCAGGCGAACACCTCGCTGATCGAGCCGTCGGCGTTGCCCTCGCGCCAGTCCTCGACGGAGATACGGGCCTCCTCGGTGCGGTAGCCCAGGTCCGTGGCGATGGTCAGCAACGAGTCACGGGTGATGCCCGGCAGCAGGGTGCCGGTCAGCTCGGGGGTGACGATGGTGGCGTCCTCGCCCCTGCCTCGGACGAAGTAGAGGTTCATGCCGCCCATCTCCTCGATCCAGCGGCGCTCGGCGGCGTCCAGCCACACCACCTGGTCGCAGCCGTGCTCGGCCGCCTCGGCCTGGGCGACGAGGGAGGCCGCGTAGTTGCCGCCGGTCTTCGCCTCGCCCGTCCCGCCGGGGGCGGCACGGACGTACTCCTTCGACAGCCACACCGAGACGGGCTTGACGCCCCGCGGGAAGTAGGCGCCGGCAGGGGAGGCGATCACCGTGAACAGGTACTCGTTCGCGGGCCGCACCCCGAGTCCGACCTCGGCGGCGAACATGAAGGGCCGCAGGTACAGCGATTGCTCGCCCTCGCTGGGCACCCAGGCCTCGTCCTGCTGGACGAGCAGGTCACAGGCCTCGACGAAGGTCTCCACCGGCAGCTCGGGCATGGCCATGCGACGCGCCGAGCGTCGGAAGCGCTCGGCGTTGGCCTCCGGCCGGAAGACGGCGACGGAGCCGTCGGGCTGACGGTAGGCCTTGAGTCCCTCGAAGATCGTCTGGGCGTAGTGCAGCGTCATGTTCGCCGGGTCCATCTGGAACGGCGCGTACGGCTGGAGCCGTGCGTCGTGCCAGCCACGGCCCTCGGTCCACCGGATGGTGACCATGTGGTCGGTGAAGTGGCGACCGAAGCCGGGGGCGGCCAGCACCGCCTCGCGCTCCGCGTCCGGCAGCAGGTGCGCGGAGGGCTTGAGGTCGAACTCGATACGGGGCGTCGTCATGGTGAGCGCGTCCTTCACTGGGTGTCGTGGTGGACCGCACTCCCGTGTTCCCACGGGTACCAGGACGTCCGAGTTTCCTCGCGTACGGCGGTCCCATGTCCGATTATCGGAGGGCGGGAGGCCGTGTGGCGGACACGGGTGGGCGGTCCTGGGGTAGATGGTCGCACCCAACCGCCGAGTAGCACAGCGGCCGGGCGCCTGCGGGCCCGGCCGGAACGTGCGGCGGGACCCGCTAGTCGGCTACTCGCGCCGCGAGGGCGTCACCGATCTCGTCGGTGGTGCGGGAGCCGGAACGCTCCGCGAGGTCGGCGGAGACCGCGTCCTCGACGCGGGCCGCCTCGGCCTCGAGACCGAGGTGGCGCAGCATCAGCGCGACGGACAGGATCGTCGCGGTGGGGTCGGCCTTGCCGGTGCCGGCGATGTCGGGCGCGGAGCCGTGGACCGGCTCGAACATCGACGGGAAGGCGCCGGTGGGGTTGATGTTCCCCGAGGCGGCCAGTCCGATGCCGCCGGTGACGGCGGCGGCGAGGTCGGTGAGGATGTCACCGAAGAGGTTGTCGGTGACGATCACGTCGAAGCGCTCGGGCTGGGTGACGAAGAAGATCGTCGCGGCGTCCACGTGCAGGTAGTCGGTGGCGACCTCGGGATACTCCCGGCCGACCCGGTCGAAGATGTTCTTCCACAGGTGGCCGGCGTGCACCAGGACGTTGTTCTTGTGGACCAACGTGAGCTTCCGGCGCGGACGGGCCTTCGCCCGCTCGTAGGCGTCCCGCACCACGCGCTCGACGCCGTAGGCGGTGTTCACGCTGACCTCGGTGGCCACCTCGGCCGGGGTGCCGGTGCGCAGGGAGCCGCCGTTCCCGGTGTAGGGGCCCTCGGTGCCCTCGCGGACGACGACGAAGTCGATGTCCGGCCGGCCCTCGAGCGGGGTCGCCGTGTTGGGGAAGAGCTTCGACGGGCGCAGGTTGACGTAGTGGTCGAAGGCGAAGCGCAGCTTGAGCAGCATTCCGCGCTCCAGCACCCCGGAGGGGACGGACGGGTCGCCGATCGCGCCGAGCAGGATCGCGTCGTGGCCCTTGAGACGCTCCAGCTCGGCGTCCGGCAGGGTCTCCCCCGTGGCGTGCCAGCGCCTCGCGCCGAGGTCGTACTCCGTCGTCTGCAGCTTCACGTCCTGCGGCAGGACGGCGGACAGGACCTTCAGGCCCTGGGCCACGACTTCCTGACCGATGCCGTCACCGGGAATCACTGCGAGGTCGATGCTGCGAGACATGGGGGGACCCTACCGCTCGTCCCAGGAGTCGACACGCGCTGTCCAGGATCCGGACGACCGCCGCGCGGGCGGCCCGGCCGCTTCCGGGCCGTCCGCGGGGGTCTGCGAGCACTCCCGGAGGTGTTCAGTGGCCGGTGGCTCCGCCGTTGTCCCGGCGGTCCAGCGCCCGCTGGAGCGCGGCGGCCGCGTTGCGGCGGTCGGTGTCGTCGTGGTGGTCGCGGGCGGCGTGGCGGGCACGGCGGCGGGCGGTCTCGTCCATGGTCGGAACTCCTTGGGGGAACGGAACCTGAAAACGGGAAGAGGAGGGATTCCTACGGGATTCCAAGCGCCGTAAGCGGCGGGGGCGGCCGGGTGCGGCAGGGGTCACCTGCGAGGGCACGGCGCCTCATCCGCCATTCGCTGATGGAGCGAGACGTTCGGCTCCCACCAAAGTAAGGGCTGAAAGCTGTAATGTCCCGCTGATTAGTTGGTCTTCCTAGCATCTGAGACGGCGCCGCCCCTGACCTGCGGTTTTCCCACTGTGACGCCGCCCACTTCACCTGTCCGAGCGAAAACGCCCCCTCGTCACCGCCACCACGCCCGACGCCCCCGTCCGGTCCGGGCGGGGGCGTCGGGCGTGGGCTGCCAGGGAGGGTTCAGCCCATGTGGGGGTAGCGGTAGTCGGTCGGCGGAACCAGGGTCTCCTTGATGGAGCGGGTGGAGGTCCACCGCATCAGGTTCTGCTTGGATCCCGCCTTGTCGTTGGTGCCCGAGGCGCGGCCGCCGCCGAAGGGCTGCTGACCGACGACGGCGCCGGTGGGCTTGTCGTTGATGTAGAAGTTGCCCGCCGCGAAGCGCAGCGCCTCGCAGGCGTGGGCCGCGGCGGCGCGGTCTCGGGCGATGACGCAGCCGGTCAGGCCGTACGGGGCGACCGACTCCATCTGCTCCAGCACCGCCTCGTACTCGGCGTCCTCGTAGACGTGGACGGCCAGGATCGGGCCGAAGTACTCCTGCCAGAAGACCTCGCTCGTCGGGTCGGTGCAGGCGATGACGGTCGGGCGGACGAAGTAGCCGACGCTGTCGTCACAGCTGCCGCCCGCGATGATCTCGCAGGTCGGGTCGGACGCGGCGCGGTCGATGGCGGCCTTGTTCTTGGCGAAGGCGCGCTCGTCGATGACGGCGCCCATGAAGTTCGCCAGGTCGGTGACGTCGCCCATGGTCAGGCCCTCGACCTCGGCCGCGAACTCCTCCTTGAAGCCGCTCTCCCAGATGGAGCGCGGCACGTAGGCGCGCGAGGCCGCCGAGCACTTCTGTCCCTGGTACTCGAAGGCGCCGCGGGTCATCGCCGTCCTGAGCACCGCCGGGTCGGCCGAGGGGTGGGCGACGACGAAGTCCTTGCCGCCGGTCTCGCCGACCAGCCGCGGGTACGTCTTGTACGTCTCGATGTTGTTCCCGACCGTCTTCCACAGGTACTGGAAGGTCTTGGTCGAGCCGGTGAAGTGGATGCCGGCGAGGTCGGGGTGGACCAGCGCCACCTCGGAGACCTCCTTGCCGTCCCCGGTCACCAGGTTGATGACGCCGTCGGGCAGGCCCGCCTCCTCCAGCAGCCGCATGAGGAGCACCGCGGCGTGCGTCTGGGTCGGGGACGGCTTCCAGACGACGGTGTTGCCCATCAGCGCCGGAGCGGTGGGCAGGTTGCCCGCGATGGCGGTGAAGTTGAAGGGCGTGATGGCGTAGACGAAGCCCTCCAGCGGGCGGTGGTCCATCCGGTTCCACACGCCCGGGGAGTTGGCGACCGGCTGCTCGGCCAGGATCTGGCGGGCGTAGTGGACGTTGAAGCGCCAGAAGTCGACCAGCTCGCAGGGGGTGTCGATCTCGGCCTGCTGCGCCGTCTTGGACTGACCCAGCATGGTGGAGGCGGCCATCGTCTCCCGCCAGGGACCGGCCAGCAGCTCGGCGGCGCGCAGGAAGATCGCGGCACGGTCGTCGAAGGACAGCGAGCGCCACATCGGGGCGGCGGCGAGCGCGGCGTCGACGGCGTCGACGGCGTCCTGGCGGGTGGCGTGGGCCGCGGTGCCGAGCACCGCCTTGTGGTTGTGGGGCTGTACGACGTCGAAGCGCTCCCCGCCGCCCAGCCGCTTCTTGCCACCGATGGTCATCGGCAGGTCGATCGGGTTCCCGGCGAGCTCCTTGAGCTTGGCTTCGAGACGGGCGCGCTCCGACGTGCCGGGTGCGTAGGTGTGCACCGGCTCGTTCACCGGCGCGGGGACCTGGGTCACAGCGTCCATGGCCGTGTCTCCTTCGAGGGTTCGGTCGTGTCGTCGTGCGTTCGGACCGTCGGCCCGTCGCGGCCGCGGTCGGCCGCTCAGCCTCTGGTGGCCAGCGAGCGGAGGAAGAACGCCAGGTTGGCGGGGCGCTCGGCGAGCCGTCGCATGAAGTACCCGTACCAGTCGGTGCCGTAGGGGACGTACACCCGCATCCGGTGCCCGGCGCCGGCCAGTCGCTCCTGTTCGGCGGTGCGGATGCCGTAGAGCATCTGGAACTCGTACTCGCCCGGCTTGCGGCCGCAGCGCCGCGCCAGCTCCTGGGCGATGGCCACCATCCGCGGGTCGTGGGAGCCGATCATGGGGTAGCCCCCGCCCTCCATGAGGATCCGCAGACAGCGGACGTACGCCCGGTCCACCTCGTGCTTGTCCTGGAGGGCCACGGACGCGGGCTCCTTGTAGGCGCCCTTGACCAGCCGCACCCGTGACCCCTCGCCGGCCAGGGCCCGGCAGTCGTCCTCGGTGCGGTGGAGGTACGACTGGAGGACGGCGCCCGTGGCGGGGAAGCGCTCGCGCAGCTTCGCCAGGATCGCCAGCGTGGAGTCGACCGTGGTGTGGTCCTCCATGTCCAGGGTGACGGTCGTGCCCGCCTCGGCGGCGGCCTCCACGACCGGGAGGACGTTGGCGTACGCGATGTCGTCGCCGCCCGGCAGGGCCTGCCCGAAGGCGGAGAGCTTCACCGACATCTCGGCCCGCTCCCCCAGGCCCGTCGTCCGCAGGGCCTGGGCCAGCTCCAGGTAGGCGTCGCGGGCGCGCAGCGCCTCGCCGCGGTCGGTGACGTCCTCGCCCAAGTGGTCGAAGGTGACCTCCAGGCCCCGGTCGGTCAGGGCACGGAGGGTCGTCAGGGCCTGGTCGAGGCGCTCTCCGGCGACGAACCGGTCCACCACGGGGCGGGTGACCGGTGCGGCCGAGACGATGCGACGGATGCTGTCGCTGCGCGCGGCCGCGAGGAGCACGGGACCCAGCACGGGGCACCTCCACGGACGGATCTTGACGGTGGTCTGGTGGCTGGAGAGCCACCGTCGAACCTAAGGATCGCTCTCCCTTCCCGCCATCGACAGCTGTCACGCTTCCGTGGCCCGTATCTCATACATCTGTATGACAATGGTGGGGTCCACGGCGGGCGACGGGCCCTTCCGCGGACGACCCGAACGGGAAGGCGACGCGGGACGATGCACGAGGACTACCAGGCGTTGGTCGACGAGGTGACCGCCCTTCTCGGCACCCCGGCGACGTTGGAGAACCGCGACTTCGGCCTGATCGCCTTCGGGGCCCACGAGGGCGACGGGGACGGGGACGACGCCGCGCCGCTGGACGCCGCGCTGATGGACCCGGTGCGCACCAGCTCGATCCTGCGGCGGCGCTCCAGCGCCCGGGTGCGGGCCTGGTTCGAGAGCTTCGGCATCACCCGGGCGACGGGCCCGGTGCGCATCCCACCGGACCCGTCGGCCGGAGTGCTGCGCGGCCGGATCTGCGTGCCGGCGCGGCACGGCGGCGTGACCCTGGGATATATCTGGCTCCTGGACGACGGGGCGCTGGAGCTGTCCGATCCCAGACTGGCGGACGTACGGGCCGTGGCCGACCGCGTCGGGGGCCTGCTGGCCGCCGAGTCCCGGACGAGCACCCGGCTGGGCGAACTGCTGCGCACCCTGCTCACCGCGCCCCCCGGGCAACGGGCGGCGGAGCGGGCCGAGACCGAGCTGGCCCAGGAGTTGGGGGCCGCGGCGGCCGGACCGCTGACGATGGTGGCCGTGGTGCCCTGGGGAGAGGCGGACGAGGAGCCCACCGGACTGGCGTCGCCCGCCCCCGGCGGGGGGATCCCCGGGGTCCTCGCGGGGTGCGTGGTGCCCCTGCGCCCCGTGGCGGAGGCCTCCCCGACGGAGGACGCCGTGCGGGAGGCGACGGGAAGCGCGGGAGGACTGGCCGTCCTGGTCCGGCTGCGCACGCTCGGCGGGACGGGACCGGCCCGCACCGCCGCCGAGCGGCTGCTGCGCTCGCCCCGGGCCGGGACACCGGGGTCGCCCGGCGCGGCGGCGGGCATCGGCGAGCCCCGCACCGGGCTGGGCGGGGTGACCGCCGCCTGGCGGCAGGCGCTGGCCGCGGCCCGGGCGGCCCGGGCGGAGCGGCGGTTCGGGCCGGTGGCGCGGTGGGACGGGATCGGGCCGTATCGGATGCTGGCCGTTCCCGGCGGTCCGGCCGGGCCGCCGGACCCGTCGGTGCGGACCCTGCTGGAGCCCGATCGCCGGGAGCTGGCCCGCACGGCCGAGGCGTTCCTCGACTGCGCCGGCCAGGCGGGCCGCACCGCGACGTTGCTGGGCGTCCACCGCCAGACGCTCTACTACCGGCTGTCGAAGGTCGAGCAACTCACCGGTCTCGACCTGGACGACGGCGAGGACCGCCTGTTGCTGCACATGGCGCTCAAGAGCGCACGGCTGCTCCGCACCTGACGGACGACGGGCGGACGACGGGCGGACGACGGGCGACGGCCCGGAGCGAACTTCCGCTCCGGGCCGCCGCCCATCACTCCGAGGAGTGCGCGAGGATCAGTCCTCCAGGTTGACGCCGCGGGCCGATCCGGCGCCGATCTCGTCGGCGATCTCGGAGAGCACCGCGGGCGGGATGGGCCCGTCCACGGTGAGGGCCACCAGCGCCTCGCCCCCCTCCTCGGAGCGGGAGACCTGCATACCGGCGATGTTGATGCCCGCCTCGCCCAGGACGCGTCCGACGGTTCCGACCACACCGGGGCGGTCGGCGTAGCGCAGGAACGCCATGTGGTCGGCGAGCGCCAGGTCGATGTCGTGCTCACCGACGGCGACGATCTTCTGGATGTGCTTGGGGCCGGACAGGGTCCCGGAGACCGAGACCTCCTCTCCCCCCGCGAGGGTGCCGCGCACCGTCACCACGTTGCGGTGCTCGGGGGACTCCGAGCTGGTCGTCAGCCGGACCTCCACGCCCCGTTCCTGGGCGAACAGCGGCGCGTTGACATAGCTGACCGTCTCGTCCACCACGTCCTCGAAGACGCCCTTGAGCGCGGAGAGTTCCAGCACCTTGACGTCGTGCTGGGTGATCTCCCCGTAGACCTCGACGTCGAGCCGGACGGCGACCTCGCCCGCCAGCGCGGTGAAGATCCGCCCCAGCCGCTCGGCCAGCGGCAGTCCGGGCCGCACCTCCTCGGCGATCACACCGCCCTGGACGTTGACCGCGTCCGGCACCAGCTCACCGGCCAGCGCCAGCCGAACGGACCTGGCCACCGAGATGCCCGCCTTCTCCTGGGCCTCGCCGGTGGAGGCGCCCAGGTGCGGGGTGCACACGACGTTGTCGAAGGCGAACAGCGGGGAGTCGGTGCACGGCTCGGTGGCGTACACGTCCAGGCCCGCACCCGCGACCCGGCCCTCCTTCAGAGCCGACAGCAGGGCCTCCTCGTCGACGATGCCGCCGCGCGCGGCATTGACGATCCGCACCGTCGGCTTGACCTTGTGCAGCGCCTCGTCCCCGATCAGGCCGAGCGTCTCGGGAGTCTTGGGCAGGTGCACGGTGATGAAGTCCGACACCTGGAGCAACTCGTCCAGGGAGAGCAGCTTGACGCCCATCTGCGCGGCCCGCGCGGGCTGCACGTACGGGTCGTAGGCGACGACCTTCATCCCGAAGGCGGACATGCGCTGGGCGACCAGCACGCCGATGCGGCCGAGACCGACGACGCCGAGGGTCTTCTCCGACAGCTCCACGCCGGTGTACTTGCTCCGCTTCCACTCGCCGTTCTTCAGGGCGGTGTTGGCCTGCGGGATGTTGCGGGCGGTGGAGATGAGCAGGCCACAGGCGAGTTCGGCCGCGGTGACGATGTTGGAGGTCGGCGCGTTGACGACCATCACGCCGGCCTTGGTGGCGGCGGAGACGTCGACGTTGTCCAGACCGACTCCCGCGCGGGCGATGACCTTCAGCCGCCGGGCGGCGGCGACGGCCTCGGCGTCGACCTTGGTGGCGCTGCGCACCAGGATGGCGTCCACGTCCGCGATGGCCGGGAGCAGTTCGGCGCGGTCGGCTCCGTCACAGTGCCGGATCTCGAAGTCCGGGCCAAGGGCGTCGACCGTGGCCGGGGAGAGTTCTTCGGCGATGAGTACTACGGGTTTGCTCACTTCGGTCTTCAGTCCTCACTGGTCCTTGGGGCCCCTCCCGCCACCTGGGATGGCGGGCGAGGACGGCCGCGTCCCGACGGCCGAGGGCGGTGGAGGTAGGCAGCCGCGTGGAGACGCACGACGCTGTGAGCCTGTGACGCGCTTGTTCACGAGTGTATCGGCGCGGAGGCGGCCCCGGTGGCCGTTCGCCGATCACCGGGGCCGCGCCGCGCCTCGCGGGCGGGCCGCTCGCCGTCCACCTGCGGATGAAAGAGCGGTGGGCGGGTCGCTCAGTTCTCGTCGTCGACCCAGCTCATGAGCTTGCGCAGCTCGCGGCCGGTGGTCTCCAGCAGGTGGTCGGAGTCGGCCTTCTTGTACTCGTTGTACTTCGGCAGACCGGCGTTGTACTCGGCCATCCAGTTCTTGGCGAAGGTGCCGTCCTGGATCTCGGCGAGCACCTTCTTCATCTCGGCCTTGGTGGTGTCGTTGACGATCCGCGGGCCGGTGACGTAGTCGCCCCACTCGGCGGTCTCGGAGACCGACCAGCGCATCTTCTCCAGGCCGCCCTCGTACATCAGGTCCACGATCAGCTTCAGCTCGTGGAGGCACTCGAAGTACGCGATCTCCGGCTGGTAGCCGGCCTCGACCAGGGTCTCGAAGCCCGCCTTGACCAGCGCCGAGGCACCACCGCACAGCACCGCCTGCTCACCGAACAGGTCGGTCTCGGTCTCCTCGGTGAAGGTGGTCTTGATGACGCCGGCGCGGGTGCCGCCGATGCCCTTGGCGTACGACAGCGCCAGCGGGAAGGCGCTGCCGGTGGCGTCCTGCTCGACGGCCGCGATGCACGGCACGCCGCGGCCCTCCTCGAACTGGCGGCGGACCAGGTGGCCCGGCCCCTTGGGGGCGACCATGCAGACGTCCACCCCGGCCGGGGGCTTGACGAAGCCGAAGCGGATGTTGAAGCCGTGGCCGAAGAAGAGGGCGTCGCCGTCCTTGAGGTTCGGGGCGATGGACTCCTCGTAGACCTTGGCCTGGATCGGGTCCGGAACCAGGACCATGATCACGTCGGCCTCGGCGGCGGCCTCGGCCGGGGTGACCACGCGCAGCCCCTGCTCCTCGGCCTTGGCCCGGGACTTGGAGCCCTCCGGGAGACCGACCCGGACGTCGACGCCCGAGTCGCGCAGGGACAGGGCGTGGGCGTGGCCCTGGCTGCCGTAACCGAGGACCGCGACCTTGCGGCCCTGGATGATGGACAGGTCGGCGTCGTCGTCGTAGAACAGCTCGGCCACTTGGGGTATCTCCTTGGTGTTCTTGCCGTACGGAGGTCTCGCCGTACGGATCGGGGGGTGCGGTGGGCCCGTCCCCGAACCGCTCCGGGGTCACCGTATGTCGCCGCGGGCGGGGACGGGCCGGGGTCTCGCTATGCGGTCCGGTCCAGGGCGCGCAGCGACCGGTCGGTGATCGACCTGGCGCCGCGTCCGATCGCGATCGTGCCGGACTGGACCAGTTCCTTGATGCCGAACGGTTCCAGCATCCTGAGCATGGCCTCCAGCTTGTCACTGCTCCCGGTCGCCTCGATGGTGACGGCCTCCGGGGAGACGTCGACGGTCTTGGCGCGGAAGAGCTGGACGATCTCCACGATCTGCGAGCGGCTGTCGTTGTCGGCGCGGACCTTGACCAGGACGAGTTCACGCTGGACGGCGGAGGACGGCTCCAGCTCGACGATCTTCAGCACGTTGACGAGCTTGTTGAGCTGCTTGGTGACCTGCTCCAGCGGCAGGTCCTCCACGTTCACCACGATGGTGATGCGGGAGATGTCGGGGTGCTCGGTGACGCCGACGGCGAGCGAGTCGATGTTGAAACCGCGGCGGGAGAACAGGGAGGCGATCCGGGCGAGGATGCCGGGGGTGTTCTCCACCAGGACGGAGAGCGTGTGCTTGGACATCGGACGTGGTGCTCCGTTCCTAGGGTTCCTCGGGGTTCTCAGTCGTCGCCGTCGCCGAAGTCGGGCCGGACGCCGCGCGCCGCCATGACCTCGTCGTTGGAGGTGCCCGCCGCCACCATCGGCCAGACCATCGCGTCCTCGTGGACGATGAAGTCCACGACGACGGGGCGGTCGTTGATGGAGTTGGCCTTCTCGATGACCGCGTCGAGCCGGTCGGGGGACTCGCAGCGGATGCCGACGCACCCCATGGCCTCCGCCAGCTTCACGAAGTCCGGGACGCGGGTGCCCTTGGGCGCCTCCTCGACGGGCCGCGCGTCGGGGCCGCTGTGCAGCACGGTGTTGGAGTAGCGCTGGTTGTAGAAGAGGGTCTGCCACTGGCGGACCATCCCCAGAGCGCCGTTGTTGATGATCGCGACCTTGATCGGGATGCCGTTGAGCGCCGCGGTGGCCAACTCCTGATTGGTCATCTGGAAGCAGCCGTCGCCGTCGATCGCCCAGACGGTGCGGTCCGGAACGCCGGCCTTGGCGCCGAGGGCGGCCGGGACGGCGTAGCCCATGGTGCCCAGACCACCGGAGTTCAGCCAGGTGGCGGGCCTCTCGTAGTGGATGAAGTGGGCCGCCCACATCTGGTGCTGTCCCACGCCGGCGGCGAAGACCGTGCCCTCGGGGGCCAGGGCGCCGATGCGCTCGATGACCTGCTGCGGGGACAGGGAGCCGTCCTCGGGCAGGTCGTAGCCCAGCGGGTAGGTCTCGCGCCAGCGGTCCAGCTGCCGCCACCACTCGGTGTGGTCGCCGACGTTGCCCGCCTCGTGCTCGGCGCGGACGGCCACGACCAGGTCGGCGATGACCTCACGGGCGTCACCGACGATGGGGACGTCGGCGGCGCGGTTCTTGCCGATCTCGGCCGGGTCGATGTCGGCGTGGACGACCTTGGCGTACGGCGCGAAGGAGTCCAGCCTGCCGGTGACGCGGTCGTCGAAGCGGGCACCGAGCGCGACGATCAGGTCGGCCTTCTGCAGGGCGGTGACGGCCGCCACGGTGCCGTGCATGCCGGGCATGCCCAGGTGCTGCGGGTGACTGTCGGGGAAGGCGCCGAGTGCCATCAGGGTGGTGGTGACGGGGGCGCCGGTCAGCTCGGCGAGCACCTTCAGCTCGGTGGTGGCGCCGGCCTTGAGGACGCCGCCGCCGACGTACAGCACCGGGCGGGCGGCCTCGGTGATCAGCCGGGCGGCCTCGCGGATCTGCTTGGCGTGCGGCTTGGTCACCGGACGGTAGCCGGGCAGCTCGTGGGCGGGAGGCCAGGAGAACGTCGTCCGCGCCTGGAGGGCGTCCTTGGCGATGTCCACCAGGACCGGACCCGGGCGGCCCGTGGAGGCGATGTGGAACGCCTCGGCGATCACCCGGGGGATCTCGGCCGGGTCGGTCACCAGGTAGTTGTGCTTGGTGACCGGCATGGTGATGCCGCAGATGTCGGCTTCCTGGAAGGCGTCGGTACCGATCGAGCCGGAGGCCACCTGACCGGTGATCGCCACCAGCGGGACGGAGTCCATGTGGGCGTCGGCGATGGGCGTGACGAGGTTGGTGGCCCCGGGGCCGGAGGTGGCCATGCAGACGCCGACCCTACCGGTGGCCTGGGCGTAACCGGTGGCGGCGTGACCCGCGCCCTGCTCGTGGCGGACCAGGACGTGGCGCACCCGCGAGGAGTCCATCATCGGGTCGTAGGCGGGCAGGATGGCACCCCCCGGAATGCCGAATACCGTGTCGGCGCCGACTTCCTCGAGAGAACGGATGAGGGACTGGGCTCCCGTGACGTGCTCGACGGTGGCGGGCTGCGGCTGTGCTCCGCCGGTACGGGTCCGCGGCTGCGGGCGGGGGGCCCCGGTGGCCTGCTCGGTCATCGCTTGTCTCTTCTCGGAGAGTGAGGGTTGACGCTCGTTGAGGGTGGCTGTGGCTGGGTTGCGCGCTGGAGTGCCGGTGCAACAAAAAACCCCTCGTGCCGTCAGGCAAGCGAGGGGAGCGCGTCGCTGTCGTCCAGGGGCGGGCGAGCCCGAGGTCAGTCGACGCGCTGTCCAAGTACGAGAATTCGGGTGCGCATGGCACTGACAATCCTCCCGTCGCCTGCGAGGTGTCAAGTGGGTGGGACGGACGTCTCAGTATTTGGGCGTACCGGGGGGTGCGGCAACGGCTCCGTCCCGGCCGCTCCGCTCCCGCGCAGGGGCAGCGAGCCCGCGACCACGACCGAACGGCCACCGACCGTGGCGCGCTGCTCGCCGTAGGGGACGGGGTAGCGCCCGCGGGCCATGGCGCGGCGCAGCCTGTGCTCTTCCAGGGGTTTGCAGAAGACCGGCCCCTGCGCGTGAGTGCACCCCATCGCGCGCAGGACGGCCGCCTGTTCGGGACGTTCCACCCCCTCCGCCACGGAGGCCATGCCGAGGTCGCCGGCGATCCGGAGCAGTCCGGACGTGATTTTGCGCACCTTGGGTGACTCCAGCACCCCGTCGACCAGGGAGCGGTCCAGTCTGAGCACATCGGCGGGGAGCCTGCCGAGCACGACGAGACCGGCCTGGGCGCCGCCGAAGCCGGCCAGCGCGATCCCCACGCCCATCCTGCGCAGCGCCGTGACCCACAGCTCCAACTCGTCGAGGGAGACCTGGGCGTCACAGCCCGCCACCTCCACGACGAGGGCCTCGGGCGGCAGTCCGTGCCGGGACAGCAGGGACTCGACGGCGGCCGGAGTCGTGGAGCGGCCCGTGAGACGACGCGCGTCAAGCCGTACGGACACCGGCACGGAGAAGCCCGCACGGTGGCGTTCGGCGGCCTGTTCGATGGCCCTGGCCAACAGTCGCTGCTGCCCCGTCCCGCCGGGCTCGTCCCCGCCGGAGGGCTCGACCGCGGGAACCTGCTCGGGATCGCCGGAGGGGAGGAGTACACCGGGGACGGGGTGTCTACGGGCCTGGGCGGCGACCGAGGTGATCCGGCCGCTGGAGAGTTCGACCACGGGCTGGTGGAGCAGGGCGAACTCTCCCTCGACCGGCGCGCCGCGCAGCCGGTCGGTGGTCAACTCGGCGCGGCGGACCGCCTCGGCCTGCTGCCGGGGCGCGTACAGCTCGACCCGGTTCTTGCCGGCCTGCTTGGCGCGGTACATGGCCAGGTCGGCGTGGCGCATCAGGACGGCCGGGGTCACCCCGGGCTCGGCGAAGGCCACCCCGATGGACGCGGCGACCCGCACCTCGCCCCCCTCGACGCGGTACGGCCGGGAGAGGGCCGCGCGCAGCCGCTCGGCGATCTCCAGTACGCGGTACTCGCGCTCGGCCCGGTCGCACCGATCGTCGCCCACGATGAGCGCGGCGAACTCGTCGCCTCCCAGCCGGGCCGCGGTGTCCCCCGACCGTACGGACTCCTGGAGCCGGCGGGCCGCCTGGACCAGGAGTTCGTCGCCCGCCTGATGGCCGATGGTGTCGTTGACGGCCTTGAAGCCGTCGAGGTCGATGTAGAGCACCGCCGTGTGGCCCGCCGCGGTGTCGCCCCGCCGCCGTCCGCCCAGCGCCTGCCGGACCCGATCGGTGAACAAGGCGCGGTTGGGCAGGTCGGTCAACGGATCGTGGGAGGCGTTGTGCTGGAGTTGGGCCTGGAGCCGCACCCGCTCGGTGACGTCGCGGCTGTTGAAGATCAGTCCGCTCTGGTAGCGGTTGACGGTGGACTCGACGTTGAGCCATCGGCCCGAGGCGTGTCGGATGCGGCACTCGATGCGGGTGGAGGGCTCCTCGTCGGGTCGGGCGGCCAGGAAGCGGCGCACCTCGTGCAGGACCCGACCGAGGTCCTCGGGATGGATCAGGGAGGCGAGTTCGGAACCGACCAGTCTGTCCGGTTCCCGTCCGTAGACGCCCGCGGCGGCCGGTGAGACGTAGCGCAGCATCCCGGCCGGGGAGGCGATCATGATGACGTCGCTGGAGCCCTGTACCAGGGAACGGAAGTGGTTCTCCTTCTGGGCCAGTTCCTGGGTGAGGTGGATGTTGTCCACCAGCATGATCCCCTGGCGCACCACCAGGGCCAGCACGACGGTGCACCCGGTCAACAGCACCACCCGGTCGATGCTCCCACCGTCGCGGACGTTGTAGAGGATCCCCAGGGTGCACACGGCGGCCGCCAGGTACGGCGTGAGAGCGGTCAGCGACCCGGTCATGGCACCGTTCGCCGGGACGGGCTGCCGGGCGGAGGGGCGCCGGGCCCCTCCCTCGCCGGCGCCGACCCAGGGCGCGTACGCCAACAACAGGGATCCGGCGAACCAGCCCGCGTCGAGCAGCTGGCCCGACGAGTAGTGCTCCCGCAACAGGGGCGAGGAGAACAGGGCGTCGCACAACACCGTCAGGGTGAGGGCGCCGATGACGGTGTTGACGGCGGAGCGGTGGGCGGACGAGCGCCGGAAGTGCAGGACGAGGACCATGCTGATCAGGACGATGTCCATCAGTGGGTAGGCCAGGGAGAGCGCCACCCGGGACACCGACTCGCCCTGCCAGTACGAGGGGTGGTCGAGCGCCAGGCTCCAGGAGAGGGTCAGCAGCGAGCCGCCGATCAGCCAGGCGTCGAGGGCCAGGCAGACCCAGCCCGCCCGACTGACCGGCCGCTTGGCGAGCACGAGCAGTCCGACGATCGCGGGGGGCGCGAAGAGCAGGAAGCAGAAGTCGGCGAGCGAGGGGCTGGGCACGGGACGGCCGAGCACGACCTCGTACCACCCCCACACCGCGTTCCCCGACCCGGCCATCGCCGAGGAGACGGCGAAGAGCGCCCAGGCGGGACGGAACGGGGTGCCGGGGTGGGTGCGGGCGTAGTGGAAGCAGGACGCCGCGGCCACGAAGGCCGCGATGCTCAGTCCGAAGTCGCCCATGAAGAGGGCCACCGTCTCCGAGCCCCAGCCGAGCGCCGCCCCCACCGCGTAGGCCCCGCAGAGCGCGGCGAGGGTGAGCCTGGGAAGTGTCCTCGGGCCCTTCGACCCCGTCTCGTCGCGCCGCCGCGCCGCGCGGGGCGCCCTGGGGAACCGCGGGAAATCCGTCTCCCGGAGGATCATCGCGCGGCCCTCCGGCACGATCGGCGCCGCCCCTGCGCGCGGAGTCCCGCGGCTCCGTGGTCCGTCCGACGTCGGTGGTGTGTCCGGTGATTCGTCCGGTGGCCGTGCATGTCGCCCGTCCCCCCTCGTGGTCTGGTACGCCCCCGAGCGGACGATACACCAGAAAAGTCACTCAGGGACATAGGTCACCTACACAGCGTGACTGAGATGAAAATTGCAGATACAATGCGCAGCCGCCCGTATCCGGAGCGTACAGCGGGTGGTGCGGTCGGCTCGTCGCGCCTACCGCTTCCGTTCCACCACCGCTCCGGCGCACTCCTCCCCCCGTCGAAGGGGCGCTACGCCGTGGCGACGACGTTCTCCGGGGGCCTCCCCGCCGCGAAGAGCCTCAGCTGGGAGCGGATCAGCCGCTTGGCCCGCGGTAGGAACGCCGTGGTGGGACCACCGACGTGAGGCGTGATCAGGACACCCGGCGCGCTCCACAGCGGATGCCCCTCGGGCAGCGGTTCGGGATCGGTGACGTCCAGGGCCGCCCGCAGCCGTCCGGACTCCAGTTCCGCCAGGAGCGCCGCGGTGTCCACGACGGCCCCGCGGGAGACGTTCACCAGCAGTGCCCCGTCCTTCATCCGGGCCAGGAAGTCCGCGTCCACCAGCCGGCGGGTGGCTTCGGTCAGCGGCGTGACGACGAAGACGACGTCCGCCTCGGGCAGCAGTCCGGGCAGGTCGGCCAGGGTGTGCACCGGGCCGCGCGGCGTGTCGCGGGCGGTGCGGGCGACACGGTGGACCGCCTCCGGTTCGAAGGGCAGGAGCCGTTCCTCGATGGCGGCGCCGATCGCGCCGTGGCCGACGATCAGCGCCGTCCGGTCGGCCAGGGCCGGGCGGAAGCCCGGTTCCCAGCGTCCGGCGTCCTGGGCCCGCACGAACTCCGGCACGCCGCGCAGGGAGGCGAGCGCCAGGGTGAGGGCGAGTTCGGCGGTGGAGGCGTCGTGGACGCCGCGGGCGTTGCACAACAGGGTGCCCGGGGGCAGCTTCGGTACGGCGGGCTCCACGTGGTCGACGCCCGCGGTGAGCGTCTGCACCACCCGTACGTTCGACATGTGCGCGAGCGGCCGTACGGCGACCGCCTGACCCTTCAGGTAGGGGACGACGTAGAAGGCGCAGCGCGTCGGGTCCGCCGGGAACTCCTCCGCCCCGTCCCAGTGGACGTACCTGAACGGTGCGGGCAGACCGTCGATCTCCTCGGGCCGGATGGGCAGCCAGACGTCCGTGCGTTCCATGGCCAGAGGCTACCCGGAGGCTGTGCGGGGCCCCGCCGGGCCACCCGTTAGGTTGGAACGGCGCCCGGTGGGGGGCGAGGGAGGGAGCACGTCCAGGTGGAGCGCAGGAGGATCGGTGCGACGGCGCTGGAGGTGGGCGCCATCGGGCTCGGCTGCATGCCCATGAGCTGGGCCTACACCACGTCCGAGCAGGATGGCGAGTCCTCGCTGCGCACGGTGCACACCGCGCTCGACCGGGGCGTGACGCTCCTGGACACCGCCGACATGTACGGCCCGTTCACCAACGAGCTGCTGCTGGGCCGGGTGCTCCGGCGACGCCGCGCGGACGCCTTCGTCTCCACCAAGTGCGGACTGTTGGTCGGGGAACAGCACATCGTGGCCAACGGACGCCCCGGCTATGTCAAACGGGCCTGCGACGCCTCGCTGCGCAGGCTGCAGACCGACGTGATCGACCTCTACCAACTCCACCGCGCCGACCCGGAGGTGCCCGTCGAGGAGACCTGGGGCGCGATGGCCGAGCTGGTGGCGGCCGGCAAGGTGCGCGCGCTGGGACTGTGCGCGGTCGGCGCACGGGCACGGCGGAGAGGCACCGGCACGTCCCTGTACGACGAAACGATCCGGCAACTCGAACGGGTACAACAGGTCTTCCCGGTCGGTTGTGTCCAGGCCGAGCTGTCGGTCTGGTCCCCGGAGGCCCTCACCTCGCTGCTGCCGTGGTGCGAGGCGCGCGGGATCGGCTTCCTGGCCGCGATGCCGCTGGGCAACGGTTTCCTGACCGGCACCCTCACCCCGGGAGGCGGCTTCGAGCCCGACGACGTACGGGCCCGCCACCCCCGGTTCACCGCCGAGATGATGGCCGCCAACCAACCGATCGTCGCCGGGCTGCGGCGCGTCGCCCGGCGGCACGGCGACGCCACCCCGGCCCAGGTCGCCCTGGCCTGGCTGCTGGCACAGGGACGGCACGTGGTACCGGTTCCGGGCACCAAGAAGGAACGTTGGGCGGCACAGAACGCGGCGGCGGCGCAGCTGGAGCTCACCGCGGACGACCTGGCGGAGATCGCCTCGCTGCCCCCGGCCCGGGGTTCGTGGGACTGAACCGGGAACATTCGAGGCCGCTTTCGACGTGTTCGGCGTACGGTCGGGTACGGGACCGCCGCGGCACCGGCGCCGCGGACGCCACCGTGACCGAGAGCCCCAAGAGTCTTCGAAAGGCACGTCGATGCTGCGAAGCCGTTCCCATCGTCCTCGGGCGGCCGTCGCCTCCCTGGCCGGTCTCGCCCTGCTCGCGGCGGGTTGTTCCGGCGGCGATTCCGATCCCGCCGGTTCCCCGAGCGCCACCACCGACCGGTCCTCCGCCGCCTCCTCCCCCTCCCCCGGCGCCTCGGCCGCGCCGGCCGAGGGCTCGGCGAAGGTGGTGGACACCGTCGCGACGGACCTGGAGTCGCCCTGGGGACTGGCGCCCCTGCCCGACGGCGACCTGCTGGTCTCCTCCCGGGACGAGGCAACGATCTCCCGGGTCGACGTCGACAGCGGGGAGGTGACCGAACTGGGCACGGTGCCCGGGGTGGACCCGGGTGGCGAGGGCGGCCTGCTGGGCATCGCCGTCTCGCCCGACTTCGCCGAGGACCACCACGTCTACGCGTACTTCACCAGCGCCTCCGACAACCGGATCGTGCGCATGCTCCACGACGAGGACGAGGAGCCGGGCGATCGGCTCGGCGCGCCCAGCACCGTCCTGAGGGGCATCCCCAAGGGGGTGATCCACAACGGCGGCCGGATCGCCTTCGGCCCCGACCGGATGCTCTACGCCGGCACCGGGGACACCGGCGACGAGAGCCTCGCCCAGGACAGGGACTCCCTCGGCGGCAAGATCCTGCGCATGACCCCGGAGGGCGAGCCGCCGGACCACGGCAACCCCGAGGCGGACTCCGTCGTCTACTCCTGGGGGCACCGCAACGTCCAGGGGCTGGCCTGGGACGCGGAGAAGCGGCTGTGGGCCTCGGAATTCGGCCAGGACACCTGGGACGAACTCAACCTGATCCGCCCCGGCGGCAACTACGGCTGGCCCGAGGTGGAGGGCGAGGCCGGCGAGGAGGGGTTCGTCGACCCCGTGGCCCAGTGGAAGCCGGCCGAGGCGTCCCCGAGCGGCATCGCCGTGGCCGAGGGGTCGGTGTGGATGGCGGGCCTGCGCGGCGAGCGGCTGTGGCGGATCCCCCTGAAGGGCGAGGAAACAGTGGCGGATCCGCAGGCGTTCCTGGAAGGTGAGTACGGGCGGTTGCGGACGGTCGTCTCCGACGGCGGCGACGGGCTGTGGCTGGTGACCAACGAGACCGACTCTCGCGGTACGCCCGAGGAGGGCGACGACCGCATCCTGAAGCTGGAGGTCCGCTGATGTTCAACCTGGTCGAGGAGTTGTTCAGTCCCGGCCGGCGCCACACCGACGACGAGCGCAGGCGGCTGGAGCACACCCGGGTGGAGGAGGGCGACCACGATCCGGGAAGCGGGCCCATCGACCTCTCCTCGGGACAGGTCCTGATAAGGCCCCAGCGTCCGGCCCCCGCCGAGGAGACCGACCCGGCGGCGGAGCGGGACTGAGGCGAGGGCTCGGCCGCCCGCCGGCGGCCGCCCGGCCAGGCCCCGGTCCGCCGGGTCCCCGTTCCGGCCTCCGCCGGGAACGGCGGAGGCCGGAACGGGGACCGGAAGGGGTTCAGCCCTGGACGCCCAGCTTCTCCAGGATGAGTTCGCGGGCGCGGGCGGCGTCCGCCTGACCGCGGGTGGCCTTCATCACGGCGCCGACGAGGGCCCCCGCCGCGGCCACCTTGCCGCCACGGATCTTCTCGGCGACCTCCGGGTTGGCGGCGATCGCCTCGTCCACGGCCTTGCCCAGCGCGCCGGTGTCCGAGACCACCTTCAGGCCGCGCTTCTCCACGACCTCATCCGGGTCGCCCTCGCCCGCGAGGACGCCCTCGATGGTCTGCCGGGCCAGCTTGTCGTTGAGGGATCCCTCGGCGACCAGCGCGCACACCCGGGCCACCTGGGCCGGGGCGATGGGCAGGGCGGACAGCTCGGTGCCCTGCTCGTTGGCCCGACGGGCCAGCTCGCCCATCCACCACTTGCGGGCCTGGTCGGCCGGGGCGCCCGCGTCGATGGTGGCGACGATCGGTTCGATGGCGCCGGCGTTGAGGACGGACTGCATCTCGTGCTCGGAGATGCCCCACTCCTCGCGCAGCCGGTTGCGGCGCACCCGCGGCAGCTCGGGCAGCTCGGCCCGGAGCTTCTCCACCCACTCGCGGGCGGGCGCGACGGGCACCAGGTCCGGCTCGGGGAAGTAGCGGTAGTCCTCCGCCTCCTCCTTGACGCGGCCGGAGGTGGTGGTGCCGTCGTCCTCGTGGAAGTGGCGGGTCTCCTGGACGACCTTCTCCCCCGCGTCCAGCAGCGCGGCGTGGCGCTGGATCTCGAAGCGGGTGGCCCGCTCCACGCTGCGCAGCGAGTTGACGTTCTTGGTCTCGCTGCGGGTGCCGAACGTCTCGGTGCCGTTCGGGCGCAGCGACAGGTTGACGTCGCAGCGCAGCTGCCCCATCTCCATCCGGGCCTCGGACACTCCCAGGGCACGGATGAGTTCGCGCAGCTCGGCGACGTAGGCACGGGCCACCTCGGGGGCGCGCTCCCCGGCACCGGTGATCGGCTTGGTGACGATCTCGATGAGGGGGATGCCGGCCCGGTTGTAGTCCAGCAGCGAGTGCGAGGCGCCGTGGATGCGGCCGGTGGCGCCGCCGATGTGGGTGGACTTGCCGGTGTCCTCCTCCATGTGGGCGCGCTCGATGCCCACCCGGAAGACCTCGCCGTCCTCCAGTTGCACGTCGAGGTAGCCGTCGAAGGCGATCGGCTCGTCGTACTGGGAGATCTGGAAGTTCTTCGGCATGTCCGGATAGAAGTAGTTCTTCCGGGCGAATCGGCACCACTCGGCGATCTCGCAGTTGAGCGCGAGGCCGATCCGGACGGCGGACTCCACCGCGGTCGCGTTGACCACCGGCAGGGAACCGGGCATGCCGAGGCAGACCGGGCAGGTCTGGGTGTTGGGCTCGGCGCCCAGCGCTGTGGAGCAACCGCAGAACATCTTGGTCCTGGTGCCCAGCTCGACATGGACCTCCAGGCCCATGACGGGGTCGTAGGAGGCCAGCGCGTCCTCGTACGACACCAGTTCAGTGACAGTCACGGAAAGCCAAACCTTTCAGGCGCTGCGGTCAGTCGTCGGCGAGGACGTCGTCGATGTCCAGGCGGCGCAGCTCGCGGATGAGGACGGCGGCGTTGGTGAGGACCGCGGCGCCGGAGACGACGGCGTCCAGCAGCTTGAGCGTGTCGGTCTCGCGGCGGGCGAGCTGGATCTGCTTGGCGACGCCGACGATGCCGAAGAGCGAGGTGCCGATGGACAGGTACAGGCCGGGCCTGCTCTTCTTGAACCCCTTGGCCTTCTTCAACGTGTTCACAGCGCGGGTGCCTCCTCCAGCAGCGGGTGGCCCCACCGTGCCTGGAACGCGGCCTCGACCGCGGCTCCGACACGGTACAGCCGGTCGTCGGCCATGGCGGGGGCGATGATCTGCAACCCCACCGGCAGGCCGTCCTCGGGGGCCAGGCCGCACGGCAGCGACATGGCCGCGTTGCCCGCCAGGTTGGCGGGGATGGTGCACAGGTCCGCCAGGTACATGGCCATCGGGTCGTCGGCGCGTTCCCCGATGGGGAAGGCGGTGGTGGGGGTGGTCGGCGAGACCAGCACGTCCACCTTCCCGAACGCCGCGTCGAAGTCGCGCTTGATGAGCGTGCGCACCTTCTGGGCGGAGCCGTAGTAGGCGTCGTAGTAGCCGGAGGACAGCGCGTAGGTGCCGAGCATGATGCGGCGCTTGACCTCGGGGCCGAAGCCCGCCTCGCGGGTGAGGGAGGTGACCTCCTCCGCGGAGTGGCCACCGTCGTCGCCGACGCGCAGGCCGTAGCGCATGGCGTCGAAGCGGGCCAGGTTGGAGGAGCACTCCGACGGCGCGATCAGGTAGTACGCGGCCAGCGCCCTGTCGAAGGACGGGCAGGAGATCTCGACGATCTCGGCGCCCAGTTCGCGCAGCAGCTCCACGGACTCGGTGAAGCGCCGCATCACCCCGGCCTGGTAGCCCTCGCCGCCGAGCTCCTTGACCACGCCGACGCGCAGCCCCTGGACGTTCCCGTCGCGGGCGGCGGCGACCACCGGCGGGACGGGGGCGTCGATGGAGGTGGAGTCCATCGGGTCGTGTCCGGCGATCACCTCGTGCAGCAGGGCCGCGTCCAGCACGGTGCGGGCGCAGGGGCCGCCCTGGTCCAGGGAGGAGGAGAAGGCGACCATGCCGTAGCGGGAGACGCCGCCGTAGGTCGGCTTGACGCCGACGGTGCCGGTGACGGCCGCCGGCTGGCGGATGGAGCCGCCGGTGTCGGTGCCGATGGCCAGCGGGGCCTGGTGGGAGGCGAGCGCCGCCGAGGAGCCGCCGCCGGAGCCGCCCGGGATGCGGGTGAGGTCCCAGGGGTTGCGGGTGGGGCCGTAGGCGCTGTTCTCGGTGGAGGAGCCCATGGCGAACTCGTCCATGTTGGTCTTGCCCAACACCACCACGTCCGCGTCCTTGAGGCGCCTGGTGACCGTGGCGTCGTACGGCGGGATCCACCCTTCGAGGATCTTGGAGCCGACGGTGGTGGGGACGCCCTCGGTGGTGAAGATGTCCTTGAGCGCGAGCGGGACGCCGGCGAGCGGGCCGAGCTCCTCGCCGCGGGCGCGCTTGGCGTCCACGGCGCGGGCACGGGCCAGGGCGCCCTCGCGGTCGACGTGGAGGAAGGCGTTGACCTTCTCGTCGACGGCCTCGATGCGGGCGAGGTGGGCCTCGGCCACCTCCACGGCGCTGGTCTCGCCGGAGGCGATGCGCGCGGCGGTCTCGGCCGCGGTGAGCCGGGTCAGGTCACTGGTGCTGGTCACGGTGGTCACTCCTCCCCCAGGATCTGCGGCACCTTGAAACGCTGCTGCTCCTGGGCCGGGGCGCCGGAGAGCGCCTGCTCGGGGGTCAGCGACGGACGGACCTCGTCCGGGCGCATGACGTTGGTCAGCGGCAGCGGGTGGGAGGTCGGCGGTACGTCCTCGTCGGCGACATCGGAGACGCGGGCGACCGCACCGATGATGTCGTCGAGCTGTCCGGCGAAGTGGTCGAGCTCTTCGTCCTTCAGCTCCAGACGCGCCAGCCGGGCGAGGTGGGCGACCTCCTCGCGCGTGATGCCAGGCATGCAGCGATTCCTCGGGGTGAGTGGTGGATCTTTCGGGGCTTGACGGACTCTTCCTGCGGTCCGCCCCAATCCTAGGGCGCCCGGCACCCCGGACGCACAGCACCACGGGACCACCGCGCGGACCCGCCTTCCGGCACGGGCCGGAGGCGCCCCGTCGCGGGCTACCGCGCGGGCTGTCCGTGGGAGCGTTCGATCCCCTGCCCGCCCGGCCCCGGCAGCGCGGGCGCCGCCCCCTCGACCACCGGGGGCACCCCGTCGCGCGCCCGCAGCCAGGCGGTGGCCTCGGCCGGCGGCAGCGCGGCGGAGACCAGCCAGCCCTGTACCGCGTCACAGCCCAGGGCGCGCAGACGCTCCCAGGTCTCGTCGTCCTCCACCCCCTCGGCGACGACCAGCAGACCCAGGGAGTGCGCCAGGTCGACGGTGCAGCGCACGATCTCGGCGTCCTCGGCGTCCACGGCGAGCCGGGCCACGAAGGAGCGGTCGATCTTCAGCTCACTCACCGGCAGCCGTCTCAGGTGGACCAGCGAGGAGTAGCCGGTGCCGAAGTCGTCCAGGGACATCCGCACACCGTGCCCGGTGAGCGCGGCGAGGGTGTCGGCGGCCTGCTGGGGGTCCTCCAGCAGGACGTGCTCGGTGATCTCCAGTTGCAGTGCCCCGGCGGGGACGCCGTGCCGGGCCAGCCGGGCGGCCACCGACCCGGCGAAGCCGGGGCTGTGCACGTCGCGCGGCGAGACGTTGACGGCGACCGGCGCCCTCAGGCCCTGGGCGCGCCAACGGGCGACCTGGGCGAGGGCGGTCTCCAACACGTACTCGGTCAGCCGGGGCATCAGGCCGGAGGTCTCGGCGATGGCGATGAACTCGTCCGGGGGGACCCTGCCGCGTTCCGGGTGCACCCAGCGGACCAGGGCCTCCAGGCCGGAGACGGAGCCGTCGAAGCCGACCTTGGGCTGGTAGTGCAACTCGATCTCGCCGGCGTCCAGGGCGCGGCGCAGGTCGCCCAACAGGCCCAGGCGGTCGGGGGTGTTGCCGTCCCGGGTGGCCTCGTAGACCTCCACCCCGCTGCGGTCCCGCTTGGCCTGGTACATCGCGACGTCGGCGCGGCGCAGCAGTCCCTCGGCCTCGCCGGCGTGGTCGGGGAAGACCGCGACGCCGGCGCTGGCCTCCAGCTCCAGCGTCAGACCGTCCAGGTCGAGCGGCGAGCCGAGCGCGGAGACGAGGGCGCGGGCGACGCGCTGGGCGCTGGTGGGCGAGTCGGCGAGCGGGAGCAGTACGGCGAACTCGTCCCCGCCGAGCCGGGCCACCTCGGCGCCGCGCGGCAGCGCCGTCCTCAGCCGCTCCGCTATCTGGAGCAGCAGCCGGTCGCCGGCCAGGTGACCGAGGGTGTCGTTGACCGAGCGGAAGCGGTCCAGGTCGATGAGGACGAGGGCGGAGCGGGCCCCCATCCGGTCGGCCTCGTCCAGGGCGGACCAGGTCCGTTCCAGCAGCCACTGACGGTTGGCGAGCCCGGTGAGGGGGTCGCGGAGCTGCTCCTCGGCGCGGGCGCGGGCGATCCACAGGGCGGAGTCCAGTGAGATCAGCGGCACGGCGAACAGCGGCAGCAGCGGTGGCGTGTGGGCGGCGACCACCACGATCAGCGGGGAGATGCCGAGCAGGGCCACCGCGACCAGCCCCTGCCGCACCAGGGCGGTGCGGGCGACGGTGGGCAGCCCGTCCCGACGCCGGGCCAGGGCGTACCACAGCAACACCCGGGTGACCACCAGGTAGGCGCAGGCGGCCAGGAGGACCTCGGGGACCGTGTAGGGGCTCCAGGCGTCCGGCAGCCAGGGGCGTTCCACGGAGGGGTGGACGCCGAAGGCGGCGAGGCAGAGCGCGGCGGCGCCGATGCCGAGGATGTCCACCGCCCCGTTGCGCGCGGCCTGTCGCCAGTGGTGCCGTCGGGCCGTGCCGACCAGCACCACGACGGCGAGGCTGACCAGGGTGGCCGGGATCCAGCCGTACAGCAGCAGGATGGCCAGGGTGAGGGTGGCACCGGATCCGGTGCCACCCCACCAGCGGTCCCGCCCCAGGGCCACCAGGTGACCGACGATCAGACCGGTGAGGACGGCGAAGGACCAGCCCGGCACGCCGCCGGGGAAGAGCGCGTGGCCCTCGGAGACCACTCGGAAGAAGCCGACGGCCAGCGCGGCACCGGCGACGGCGACGACCGCGAGGGAGAGGCCGGGGACCTCCAGCGCGATCAGACGCAGCGGGAGCGGCACGCCGTCGGAGCTCTTGCCCGGCGGGGCCTGCGGGTGCCCGTGGCGGAGCCACTGCCGTCCCCGGTCCCGGGGTTGTCGCTGCATGCGCGTCCCTCTCACAGCCGTCGGTGCCCACGCCACGGCAGGCGCACCCATCAACAGTAGGACGCGCACGGCCGTCGGGGCAGTGATCGATCGGGGTTGCCCGAATGCCGACCGGTCGATCGCGCCCGTCTGATAAGCGCCGCACGGACGCGCTCCATCACTCACCCAACGACGTTCGGTGGAAACGCGGTTGACGGCCGAACACCCCCGCCGTCACTCCGTGGTGGGCTCCGTGGTGGGCTCCGCGGCGGTGTCGGCAGTGGTGTCGGCAGTGGTGTCGGCGGGAACGACAGCGGCCTTCCGCGCGGCGTCGGGACCTTGCTCCAGGAGGACGGCCAGTCCGTCGTCGTCCAGGATCGGGACCTTTAGTTGCACAGCCTTGTCGTATTTCGATCCAGGACTGTCTCCTGCCACAACAAAACCGGTCTTCTTTGAAACAGAACCGGTCACTTTTGCTCCACGGCTCTGCAGTGCCTCCTTCGCCGCGTCCCGTGTGTACGCCCGGAGCGTCCCGGTGACGACGACGGTGACGCCCTCCAGCGGGCGCGGCCCCTGCTCGTCGCCGCCCTCCTCCTCCATCCGGACGCCGGCGGCCCGCCACTTCTCGACGATCTCGCGGTGCCAGTCCTCGGCGAACCACGCCTTGAGCGAGGCCGCGATGGTCGGGCCGACCCCCTCGGTGGCGGCCAGTTCCTCCTCCGACGCCCGGGCGATCCGATCCAGCGAACGGAACTCCCGCGCCAGTGCCTCGGCCGCCACCGGACCCACGTGACGGATCGACAGGCCGGTGATGACCCGCGCCAGCGGACGCTCCTTGGCCGCCTCGATGTTCTCCAGCATCGCCAGGGTGTTCTTGCGCGGTTCGCCCTCACGGTTGGCGAAGAGGGTGACGACCTTCTCCTCGCCCGTCTTCGGATCCCGCTTGGGCAGGCCGCTGTCCGGATCCAGGACGTGGGTCCTGATGGGCAGCAGCTGTTCCAGGGTGAGGTCGAACAGATCCCCCTCGTCCCTCAGCGGTGGCTCGGCCGGCTCCAGCGGCTGGGTCAGCGCGGTGGCCACCACGTACCCGAAGTGCTCGATGTCCAGGCACTTGCGGCCCGCCAGGTAGAACAGGCGCTCGCGCAACTGCCCCGGACAGGAGCGGGAGTTGGGGCAGCGCAGATCGACGTCGCCCTCCTTGGCGGGCCTGAGCGGGGTGCCGCACTCCGGGCACTCGGCCGGCATCACGAACTCCCGCTCGCTGCCGTCCCGCAGGTCGGCCACCGGGCCCAGGATCTCGGGGATGACGTCGCCCGCCTTGCGCAGCGCCACCGTGTCCCCGATCAGGACGCCCTTGGCCTTGACCACGTCCTGGTTGTGGAGGGTGGCGAACTCCACCTCCGAACCGGCCACCGTCACCGGCTCCACCACCGCGAACGGCGTGGCCCGCCCGGTGCGGCCGATGCTCACCTTGATGTCCACCAGCCGGGTGTTGACCTCCTCCGGCGGGTACTTCCAGGCGATCGCCCAGCGGGGCGCCCGCGAGGTGGACCCCAGCCGTCCCTGGAGGGGGATCTCGTCCAGTTTGACGACCACCCCGTCGATCTCGTGTTCCACCGAGTGCCGGTTCGTGCCGAAGTGCGCGATGAACTCCCGCACGCCCTCGATGGAATCGACCACCGTGTTGTGCGCGGCCGTCGGCAGCCCCCACTCGCGCAGCAGTTCGTACGCGTGCGACAGCCGGTCGATGTCGAGGCCCTCCCGGGCACCGATGCCGTGCACCACCATGTGCAGCGGGCGCTCCGCGGTGACCCTCGGATCCTTCTGTCGCAGCGAACCGGCCGCCGCGTTGCGGGGATTGGCGAAGGCCGGCTTGCCCGCCTCGACCAACCGGGCGTTCAGCTCCTCGAAGCGCTCCATGGGGATGAACACCTCGCCGCGGATCTCCACCAGCGCCGGGACCCGTGCCCCCTCCAGTCGCTCGGGGATGTCGGCGATGGTGCGGATGTTGGGCGTGATGTCCTCCCCGGTGCGGCCGTCGCCCCGGGTCGCCGCACGCGTCAGCCTGCCGTGCTCGTACGTCAGGTTGACCGCGAGTCCGTCCACCTTCAGCTCGCACAGGAAGTGGTACGGCACGTCGCCCAGTTCGCGCGCGATCCGCTCCGCCCAGCCCTCCAGCTCCTCGTCGTCGAAGGCGTTGTCCAGCGACAGCATCCGCTCGCGGTGTCGGACGGCGGTGAACTCCGTCTCGTAGGAGCCGGCCACCTTCTGCGTCGGCGAGTCGGGCGTGGCCAGCTCCGGGTACTCCGCCTCCAACTCCTGGAGTTCGCGCATCAGGGCGTCGAAGTCGGCATCGCTGACGACCGGAGTGGTCACGTAGTACCGGAAGCGGTGCTCCTCGATCTCCCGGGCCAACCGCGCGTGCCGCTCGCGCGCCTCGCTGTCCGGGCTCTCCATTTCCACGAATCCAGCCTCCCGTCACTCAGGGTCGTCGGCGAGCGATCGCGCCGCCCGGACACAGTGCGCCAGCGCCGCCCGCGCGTACGCCGGGGAGGCGCCCGCCAGTCCGCAGGCGGGCGTGACCACCACCGACCGCGCCAGCAGCTCCGGGGACAGCCCCAGCCTGCGCCACAGCGTCCTGACACCCATGACGCTACCGCCCGGGTCCGACAATCCGCTCGACCCCGCATCCGCCGCGGGCACGATCCCCGCGAACAGCGCCGTGCCGCCCTCGACCGCCTCGCCGACCGCCTCGTCGTCACGCTCGGTGAGCAGGGAGAGGTCGAGCGAGATCCCGGCCACGCCCGACCGGCGCAGCAGTCCGACGGGCACTCCCGGCGCGCAGCAGTGCGCCACCACCGGATCCTGCCCGGCGGCCGCCACCACCTGCCGCAGCGCCTGTTCGACCACGCCCCGGTCCACGGCCCGGTGGGTGCGGTAGCCGCTGGCGGTGGGCACCCGACCGGTCAGCACCGCCGGCAGCGACGGCTCGTCGAGCTGGAGCACGACCGTCGCGCCCGGCACCCGCCGCCGTACCTCGGCCAGGTGCTCGCGCAGCCCCTCGGCCAGGGACTCGGTCAGGTAGCGGCAGGCGCCGGCGTCGCCGAGCATCGCCTCGCCGCCGCGGCGCTCCAACGACGCCGCCATCGTCCACGGGCCGGTGACCGACACCTTCAGCGCACCGGAGTACCCCTGGGTGAACTCCTCCAGCGCGTCCAGGTCCTCGCCCAACCAGGAGCGGGCGCGCCGCATGTCGTGTCCCGGGGCGTCGGCGACCCGCCAGCCGCTGGGCTCCAGGTGGACGGGCAGCTCCACCAGCATCCCGGCCGTCCGCCCGACCATGTCCGCGCCCGGCCCGCGCGCGGGCAGCTCCGGCAGGTACGGGAACCGCTCCAGGGACCCGGTGACGGTCCTGACCGCCTCCCGCACGTCGGTCCCGGGCATCGAGCCGACGCCGGTGGCGGCGGCCGTCCCCCACGCGTGGGCGCTCATGCCGACGGCCTCACCCTCAGGTCGGTGATCTCCGCGTCCTCCGGCAGATCGAGGGCGGTCAGGACGGTGGTGGCCACCGCCTCGGGGGTGATCCAGCGCCCCGGGTCGTACTCCCTGCCCTCCTGCCGGTGCACCTTGACCTGCATCGGCGTGGCGGTGCGGCCCGGGTAGACGGAGGTGACGCGCACCCCGCCGCCCTTCTCCTCCGCCCGCAGCGCGTCGGCCAGCGCCTTCAGGCCGTGCTTGCTCGCGGCGTAGGCACCCCACTGCGGGTTGGCGTTCAGCCCCGCGCCGGAGTTGACGAAGACCACGTGGCCGCGGGCCAGGCGGAGCTGCGGCAGCAGCAGCCGGGTCAGCTCGGCCGGGGCGACCAGGTTCACCGCCAGGGTGGCGTTCCACACCTTCGGGGTCAGCTCGTCGACCGTGCCGAGGTCCACGACGCCGGCCACGTGCAGCAGGGAGTCCACCTCCTGCGGAAGTTCCTGGTGGGACAGCGCCCACGACAGCCGCTCGGGTTCGGCCAGATCCCCGACCAGGGTGCGGGCGCCGGGGAAGCGCCCGGCCAGTTCCCTCGCCCGTCCCGCGTCCCGCGCCAGCAGCCACAACTCGTCGCCGCGCTCGCTCAGCCGCTCGGCGATCGCGGCCCCGATGCCGGAGCCCGCCCCGGTGATCACATGCGTTCCCATGGTGGACATCGTCCCATCCACCGCACTCGCCGGCGGGAACGGTGCCCTCCGCGCGGCAGGCATGATCCAATGACCTTCCGTGACCGCCTCGACGCCACCACCCCCACACCCACCCGGTCCGGGCGTCCCGCCGCAGGGCGGACGTCGCGGCGTCCCGGGCGCCCCCGGCCCCGTCCCCGGCCACATGGTCGTCTGCGGCGACAACTCCCTGGCGCAGCGGCTGGTCCGGGAGCTCGCCTCGGTCTACGGACAGCGCGTCACCGTCGTCCTGCCCTCGCTGCGCGGTGGTGACCAGGGGCCGCAGATCGCCGCGCTGGTCGGCGATCCGCGCCTGGCCGTACGGGCCGTGGAGGCCCAGGTGCCCGACGACGCGGCGCTGCGCGAGGCGGGCATCGAGCACGCCGCGGCGCTGGCGCTCACCTCCGGGGACGACCAGCTCAACATCCACACCGCGCTGCGCGCCCGCCGCATCAACCCCGAACTGCGGCTGGTCATCCGGATGTTCAACCGCACCCTGGGCCGTTACCTGGAGGACCTGCTCGACCGCACCATCGCCGCCCGCGTCCCGGGCCTGGACCAACGCTCCGTGGACGCCTCCACCACCGTGCTCTCCGACGCCGACACCGCCGCGCCCTCCCTGGTGGCGGCCGCGGTGGTGGGAGCCGGCAAGGTCATCCAGGCGGACGGGCTGCTGCTGCGCGCCAAGGAGCGCACCATCGGCACCGCCGGCCGCCGCGACCCGCTGTGCACCCTCGCCCTGCTGCCCGACGCCCCCGACTCCGACGAGGGCGACGTCTACACCGACCCCGAGGACCGGGACGGTCCCGTGCTGCTGCCCGACCCGCAGGAGATGGAGGGCCTGTCCGACGACCGCGGCACGGTGGTGTTGGAGGCGATCACGCGCCGCTCCGACCAGCCGGGCGCCCCCCTGCCCCGCGTGCCGCGGCTCCCGGTCGGCTCCTTCTTCTCCCGGCGGCTGCGGGCCTCCCTGCTGGGCCTGATCGCCGTGGCGGTGCTGCTGGCCGCCACCAACTGGTACGTCACCCGCGAGACGCCGCTGCACTCCGCCTACGTCACCCTGCTCAACGTCATGTCGATCAACGACCCGGAGCTGGACGGCTCCACCTGGGAGCAGGTGCTGCAACTGCTGGGCGCCCTGGCCGGGACGGCGCTGCTGCCCCTGCTGTTCGCCGTGGTGCTGGAGAGCTACGGCACCTTCCGCCAGGCGGCCGCCCTGCCGCCCCCGCCGCGCGGCATCGAGAAGCACGTCGTCCTGCTGGGCCTGGGCAAGGTCGGCACCCGGGTGCTGGACCAACTGCTGGAGTTGGGCATCCCGGTGGTGTGCATCGAGCGGGACGACGAGGCCCGCGGCATCGCCGTGGCCCGCGCGCGGCGGGTGCCCACCCTGATCGCGGACGTCACCGAGGACGGCGTGCTGGAGGAGGCGGGGATCGCGCGCAGCCGCGCCCTGCTGGCCCTCACCAGCGACAGCGGCACCAACCTGGAGGCCGTGCTCTACGCCCGCCAGGTCCACCCCGGGCTGCGGGTGGTGATGCGGTTGTTCGACGACGAGTTCGCCGCCACCGTCTACCGCACGCTGCGCGACACCTATCCCGGCGCGCAGACCCGCAGCCGCAGCGTCTCGGCGCTGGCGGCCCCGGCCTTCGCGGGCGCCATGATGGGGCGCCAGGTGTTGGGCGCCATACCGGTGGGCCGCCGGGTGCTGGTCTTCGCCGCGGTGACGGTGGCGGGCAACCGGCTGTTGGAGGGGCGCACCGTGGGCGAGGCGTCCCGCCCCGGCTGTTGGCGGATCCTCGCCCTGGACACCTCCCCGCCCGAGCGCCGCCGCGCGGACCTGGCCTCCCTCTCCCCGGACGGCATCACCTACACCCTCACCGGCGACCTGGTCTGGCGGCTCCACGACGGCTACGTGATGACGGCGGGCGACCGGGTGGTGGTGGCCGCCACCCGCGACGGGCTGGGCGCGCTGCTGGCGGGCGAGGAGCCGCGCGGCGCCGGCGCCGACCCGAGCGGCACGGACGGCCCGGGGGCGGGCTCCCCGGCGCCGGCGCCGTGACACCCGCGCCGGTGCCGACGGAGCCGTCCTCCCGGGTCCGGCTACCCCCGGCCGTCCCGGCCGAGGCGTGGTGTCGGTCCGCCGAAGGCCGGGAGCAGGGTGCGCCGGGCGATGAGCCAGCCCTCCTCGGTCTTGCGGAGGACGTCCTCGTAGTGCCCGACGTTGACCGGCGGGCCGGGCGGCACGAGACCGCCGGTGTGCCCGTCGGCCCGGTACGTCGCGAAGTACGCGGTGGCTCTCGCCGTCTCCGCCGTCTCCACGGTGACCAGGACGTTGGTGCACGGACGGCGCGAGAGCCGGTCGGCGGGCCGGGAGCCGAAGTACGCGCGGAGCGCCGCGCGCCCCTCCACGCGCCGGGCCCGCCTCCTCACGCGGGGCTGCGCTCCGGCTCCGTCCGGCCCGACGCCGTCCGGTCCGGGGCCGGCAGGGTGACGCGGATCTTCGACTGGCCGTGCGGGAGCCGCTCCCAGTCCTCCATGAACCGCGCCGTCAGCCCGTGGCTGGCCGCGAGGTCGGTCAGCGTCTCGGTGCGGTAGTAGAAGTCCTCCCGCAACACGTCGTGCTCGCGGCCCTCGGTGCGGTCGAAGGTGAAGTCGAAGAAGCCGCCCGGCGCGAGGATCCGTCCGATGTGCTCCAGGCACTGGTCGATGACGTCCAGCGGCGAGTGGGAGAAGACGCTGTGGGCGTGGACGACCGTGAAGTGCCCTTCGGGCAGGAAGTCGAAGGTCAGGTCGTCGACGAGGGTCAGGTGGGGCAGCTTGTGCTGGAGCCCGTGGCGCACGACGGTCCGCCGGGCCTCCAGGAGGATGTGGGGCGATATGTCGATGCCGTGGTAGTGGCCGGGCTCCAGGTGGTCGATGAACAGCCGGCCCGCCCGCAGGTTGCCGCAGCCGATCTCCAGCATCCGGTCCTCGGGCCGCAGCCCGTGTCCGAGCAGGTAGTCGAACTGCATCCGGCCGATCGCCAGCCACCGCTCGTACGAGGGCCGGCCGCCGACCGCCGCCTCGGGACTGCGGGCGGTGTCGGAGGCCATCACGGCCCGGTAGTAGCCGATGTGGTCGTCGCGGTACTTCGCCCGCAGCCAGGCGTCGCGGGCGGCGCGGCGCAGGTGGGCGGGGACCCGCCCGGGGTGGGCGAGCGCGTAGCGCGCCTTGTGGGCGAGGCGGGCGCGGTTCCGGGTGAGGCGGGAAGGGGCCTTGGTGGCGGGGGTCTGCGTTCCCATGGGCGCCTCCGTGTCGCTCGGGTGTCGAGCCGGTGGCGCCAGTATGGGCACCGGTCCCGCACCGCACCCCCCGGCCGGTCCGAACGGGTGTCCGTCGGGCGCGGCGCGTACGCGTCCCGTGCGACACCGGCCGGCCCCTCGGACCGTCGTGTGTCCGATTCCGTACTTGGCGGCCCGGTGCCGCCGCTCCACCATCGGATGCGGCGGCCCGCCCGGGCTCCGAAAGGGGACGCACATGGATCTACGGCTCGGCGGCAGGCGGGCGCTGGTGACCGGCGCGAGCAGCGGACTCGGGGAGGAGATCGTCAGGGTGTTGGCGGCCGAGGGCGCCTCCGTCGTCGTCCACGGACGGGACGAGGCCAGGACCGCCGCGGTGGTCGACTCCCTGCGCGCCGCCGGCGGTGACGCCACCGGCGCGATCGGTGACCTGGCCACGGACGCGGGCGCCGACGCGGTCCGGGACGCCGTCGACGACAGCGGTGCGCCCGTCGACGTCCTCGTCAACAACGCCGGCTTCTACGACATCACGCTGGGCTGGGACACGGCGTCCCCCGACGCGTGGGCCGAGATCTACAACGTCAACGTCATCTCCGGCGTGCGCATGATCCGGCGCTTCGTCCCCGGCATGCGGGAGCGCGGCTGGGGGCGGGTGATCCAGATCAGCAGCCTCGTCGGCCGGTCGCCCGTGGCGGGCTACCCCCACTACGTCGCGGCCAGTGCCGCCCGAAGCGCCCTCGCCCGGTCCCTCGCGCGCGAGCTGAGGCACACGGGGGTGACGTCGAACGCGATCGCGGCGGGAGGCTTCGTCACCCCTCCCGTGGAGGAGATGATGCTGGCGGCGGGCCGGCGGCACGGCTGGGGGGAGACCGTGGAGGAGATCGAGCCGAAGGCCGTCGCCGCCTTCGGCCCCAACGACGTCGGTCGCCTCGGCCGTCCCCGCGAGTGCGCCGATCTGGTCGCGTTCCTGGCCAGTCCGCGCGCGGGCTACCTGACCGGCGCGGTCCTGCCGCTCGACGGCGGTTCGTAGCGGCGCGCCCGGCGCCGCGCCGCACCGGCCGCGGGCGAGGGGCGCGGCGGTGCGGCGGCGAGGGGCGTCAGCTCCGGGCGGCGGCCGCCCCGCGGCGCTCGGTGGTGGCGATGGTGGCCGAGCCGACCACCCGGGTGCCGTCGTAGAGGACGACCGCCTGTCCGGGGGCGACGCCGCGCACCGGCTCGGTGAAGGTGACCCTCAGCTCCTCCCCCACCGGCTCCGCCGTCACCGGCGTCTCGCCGCCGTGGGCGCGCAGCTGGGCGGTGTAGGTGCCCGGCCCGGTGGGCGGGGTGCCGCACCAGCGGGGGCGGATCGCCGTCAGGGCGACGACGTCCAGCGCGGCGGCCGGGCCGACGGTGACGGTGTTGTCCACCGGGGAGATGTCCAGCACGTAGCGCGGCTTGCCGTCGGGGGCCGGGTGACCGATCCGCAGGCCCTTGCGCTGACCGACGGTGAAGCCGTACGCGCCGGTGTGGGTGCCGAGCCGGTTGCCGTCCTCGTCGACGATGTCGCCCTCGGCGGTGCCCAGGTGCTTCGCGAGGAACCCCTGGGTGTCGCCGTCGGCGATGAAGCAGATGTCGTGGCTGTCGGGCTTCTTGGCCACCGCCAGGCCGCGGCGCTCGGCCTCGGCGCGGATCTCGTCCTTGGTGGTGGGGGTGTCGCCGAGCGGGAACATGGCGTGGGCGAGCTGCTTCTCGTCCAGCACGCCCAGCACGTAGCTCTGGTCCTTGGCCGCGTCGGCGGCGCGGTGCAGCTCGCGGCCGCCGTCGGGGCGGACGACGACGGTGGCGTAGTGGCCGGTGCACACCGCGTCGAAGCCCAGCGCCAGGGCCTTGTCCAGCAGCGCCGCGAACTTGATCTTCTCGTTGCAGCGCAGGCAGGGGTTGGGGGTGCGGCCCGCCTCGTACTCGGCGATGAAGTCCTCCACCACGTCCTGGCGGAAGCGTTCGGCCAGGTCCCACACGTAGAAGGGGATGCCGATGACGTCGGCGGCGCGGCGGGCGTCGCGGGAGTCCTCGACGGTGCAGCAGCCGCGGGCACCGGTGCGGAAGGACTGCGGGTTCGCCGAGAGGGCGAGGTGGACGCCGGTGACGTCGTGGCCCGCCTCCACCGCACGGGCGGCGGCGACGGCGGAGTCGACGCCGCCGGACATGGCTGCGAGGACGCGGAGGCGGGGGGCGGGGTTCGGCGCGCTGGGCGTGTCAGTCATAGCGTTCCCAGGGTACGGCGCCGGGCGCGGACCGATGGAACCGTACGGGTGTTCCCGAGCGTTGTGCTCGCCGTGAGCGAGAGAGAAGCCCCCGGACACCGCCGGACGGACGGGAAGGGGCGGCCGGTCGGCCGCCGCGCCCTGCTGGTCGGCGGCGCGGCGGTGGGACTGGGCGCCCTCGGGTACGCGGCCCGCGACGAGGTGGCCCGGACGTGGTGGAAGGTACCGGGGGTGGAGCGGCCGCGCACGCCGGGCGAGGTGGACCACCCGGGCGCGGAGTGGGTGCCGGCCTCCGAGGCGAACTGGCGGCGCGCCGACCGGCCGTACGACTTCACGATCGACCGGGTGGTGATCCACGTCATCCAGGGGAGCTACGACGTGGCGCTGAAGGTCTTCCGGGATCCGTCGCACGGGGCCGCCACCCACTACGTGGTCCGCACCGCCGACGGGCACGTGGCGCAGCTGGTACGGGAGCTGGACGTGGCGTACCACGCGGGCAACCGGTCGTACAACGAGCGCAGCGTCGGCATCGAGCACGAGGGCTTCGTGGACCGCCCCGACACCCTCACCGACGCCACCTACCGCGCCTCGGCCGAGCTGACGGCCGGGATATGCGACCGCTACGGCCTGCCGAGGGACCGGGAGCACATCGTCGGCCACGTCGAGGTGCCCGGCACCGACCACACCGACCCCGGCCCGCACTGGGACTGGGAGCGTTATCTGCGGATGGTGCGCGACGTCCCCGTCCGCCGGGCGTGAGCGCTCCCGCCCCCGGCCGGGACGCGGAGGCGCGCGGCCGGGCGGGGGCGGAGCGACGGCCGGCTACGACAGCCCGGCCCCGCGAGCGCGCTCCACGGCCGGCCCGATGGCGGCGGCCACCGCGTCCACGTCGGCCCGGGTGGAGGTGTGCCCCAGGGAGAAGCGCAGGGTGCCGCGGGCCAGGTCCGGGTCGGTGCCCGTGGCCAGCAGGACGTGACTGGGCTGGGCGACCCCGGCCGTGCAGGCCGAACCGGTGGAGCACTCGATGCCCTGGGCGTCCAGGAGCAGCAGCAGCGAGTCGCCCTCGCAGCCGGGGAAGGAGAAGTGCGCGTTGGCCGGCAGCCGCCCGGCCGGATCGGGGTCGCCGCCCAGGACGGCGTCCGGCACCGCCGCGCGCACGGCGTCGACCAGCGCGTCGCGCAGCGCGCCGACCTCCCGGGCGAACTCCTCGCGCCGGGAGGTGGCCAGCTCCGCCGCGACCGCGAAGGCGGCGACGGCGGGGGCGTCGAGGGTGCCCGAGCGCACGTCGCGCTCCTGGCCACCGCCGTGCAGCAGCGGGACGGGGGTCCACTCGCGGCCCAACAGCAGCGCGCCGATCCCGTACGGGCCACCGATCTTGTGGCCACTGACCGTCATCGCCGCCAGCCCGGAGGCCGCGAAGTCCACCGGCACCTGACCGACGGCCTGGATGGCGTCCGCGTGCATCGGTATGCCGAACTCGGCGGCCACGGCGGCCAGTTCGGCAACCGGCTGGAGGGTGCCGATCTCGTTGTTGGCCCACATCACGGTGACCAGCGCCACGTCGTCGGGCCGGTGCTCCAGCGCCTCGCGCAGCGCCTCGGGACGCACCCGGCCCAGCGGGTCGACCGGCAGCCACTCCACCTCGGCGCCCTCGTGGTCGGCGAGCCAGTGAACGGCGTCGAGCACGGCGTGGTGTTCGACAGGGCTGGCCAGGACGCGCCTGCGGGCGGGGTCGGCCGCGCGTCGCGCCCAGTACAGACCCTTGACCGCGAGGTTGTCGGCCTCGGTGCCGCCGGAGGTGAACACCACTTCGCTGGGCCGCGCCCCCAGGGCGGCGGCCAGTGTCTCGCGCCCCTCCTCGACGGTGCGCCGGGCCCGCCGCCCCGCCGCGTGGAGTGAGGAGGCGTTGCCGGTGACGCCGAGCTGCGCGGTCATCGCCCGCACCGCCTCCGGAAGCATGGGGGTGGTGGCGGCGTGGTCGAGGTAGGCCATGATTCCCCGATTCTACGAGCCGCGCGGAGCCGGGCGGGAGCGAGGACCGGTCAGGTGCCGGCATCCGCCGGTCGGGGGCGCGTTCCGGTGCGGAACCCGGGGCGCCCGCCCCCGCCACGAAGCCCCCCGTCGCGCGTCGCGACAGGGGGCTCGTGGTGGTCCACCGGCCCTTCGACCGGCACCGGGGCCCGGTGGTGGCCCGGTGGCCTCCGGTCCCGCCCGGGCGCACCGGGACGCTCTCCGCCGTACGCGGTGGCGCCGGGACGCGGGTCGGGGACGGTGCCGGTTCACTTGTCCTTGATCTTGTGCTCGGCCTGGAACATCCAGTGGTGCTTCTCGAGCTCGGCGATGATGTCGATGAAGATGTCCTGGGTCACCGGGTCCGGCTTCTCGGTGACCTCCATGCGCTCGCGCATGCGGTTCACCACTGCGGCCAGGGCGCCGACCATGACCTCCACGGCGTCGTCGTCCTGGTGCCAGCCGCTCTCCACCCCGGTGATGCCGCTGCCGGAGGCGACGCTGGCGGCCCGGCCGTCGGGCGCCAGGCCGAGGGCCGCGGCGCGCTCGGCGACGGTGTCGGAGTAGCCCCGCGCGGTCTCGACGACCTCGTCCAACTGGAGGTGGATGGAGCGGAAACGCGGTCCGATCACGGTCCAGTGGACCTGCTTGGCCACCAGGGAGAGATCGACCAGATCGACCAGCGCGCCCTGCAGTGCCTCACCGACGACCTTGAGGTCCTGGTCGGGCAGTGTGCTCTTCACGGCGTACATCCGTTGACCACCTTCGCTTCCCTTACGGCGTATGTCGCGCTTGGTCAGTTTTCGTCCCTACAGCGATTACCCAGGACGGGACCCGCCACTCCCGCCGCGACCTGTGCGGTCGTGCGGGTCCGCGGGCGCGGCCGGCGCCGGGAGGAGCGAGGAAGCGCGCGGGCCGCCCGGCACGGTGTCCGGGCGGCCCGCGACGGTGCCGTGCGCTGCGGCGCGGTCAGTCCGACAGGGCCCGGGCGAGCTGGCGGGACTGGGCGACGAGGCGGTCCTGGCTGTCCCAGACCTCGGCGTCCTCCTCCAGGAAGCCACCGGCCAGGTTGCGGGTGGTGATCGCCACGCGCACCGGGCCGGGGGCGGGGCGGTGTCGGACGTGCACGGTGAGCTCCACGGTGGGCACCCAGCCGGACAGCCCCAGCTCGAAGGCGGTGGGCGGCAGGGCGTCCACCGCCAGCAGCAGGGAGAGCGGGTCGTGGTCACGGCCGTCGGCGAGACCGAACCAGCCGCGCATCTCGCCGCGTCCGCTGGGCGCGCCGAGGGCCCAACCGACGGTGGCGGGGTCCAGCCGCAGGTCCACCTGGTGGGTGAGGGGCGGAACGGCCGCCGGGTCCATGCCGTCCTTCGCACCGAGGCACCGTTCGTACGGCGGGATCTGCGGCGGTTTGGCGCTGGTGCGGACGTCGTCGGGCAGCGCGGTCAGGTCGCCGTGGCTCGCCAGGACGCGGACGCGCTCGACCTCCCGTCCCTCCTCGTCGACCTGGACGAGGGAGGCGGTGCCGGTGGAGAGGGTGCGGCCGGTGCGGACGGTGGTGGTGCGCACGGTCGCCGGGCCGGGCCGGGAGGCGGTGAGGTAGTGCGCGGTGACGGTGAAGGGGTCGGGGTGCGGCAGTGCGTCGCCGAGGGCGCGGCCGAGCAGGGCGAGGAGGTAGCCGCCGTTGACGGCGTGCCCGATGGTCCACTGGGCGGAGAGGTCGGCGTCGTAGACGCCCCCTCCCCGTGCCGTGACGGCCGTGTCGCGGTCGAAGGCGCTGGCACCGATGGTTGCCTCGGTCATGACAGTACACGGTACAGGTTTTTATTACCGGCCAGTAGCAGGGGGGTGCCCCGGAGGGTGCGCCGCTGCTCACACTTCCTCGGCGCCCTCCTTCCCGCGCCGGCTGCGACGGTGCCAGGCCCGGGGCGCACGCCAGTTGTGGCGCAGGGCCAGCAGGCGCAGGACGAAGGCGAGGGCGGCCGCCGCCCCGCTGGTCGCCCCGTTCAGGTGTCCGGTGTGGATCAGCAGCGCCACCACCGTTGCCCCGACCATCGCCGGGAGGGCGTAGACCTCACGGTCCCAGCGCAGCAGCGAGGGCACCTCGTTGGCCAGCACGTCGCGCACCACCCCGCCACCGGCGGCCGTGGCCAGCCCCAGGACCGCCGAGGCCGCCAGACCGAGCCCGTGGCCGTACGCCTTGACGGTGCCGGTGACGCAGAACAGCCCCAACCCCGCCGCGTCGAAGACCATCACCGCCCGGTTGATCCGCTCCACCTGCGGATGGAGGAAGAAGACCAGGGCCGTGGCCGCCAGGGGGGTCAGCAGGTAACCGAGGTCGGTGAAGGCCGCCGGGGGCACCGCGCCGATCACCAGGTCCCGGAAGAGCCCGCCGCCCAACCCGGTGGCCCCGGCGAGCAGCGCCATGCCGACGACGTCGAAGTTCTTGCGGACGGCGAGCAGCGCGCCGGAGATCGCGAAGACGAAGATCCCGGCCAGGTCCAGCCAGTGCTGGACGGAAGGGGTGAACAGATCCACCCCCCGGTTGTAACAGGCGCCGCGCACGGCAGCGCCGCCCGGCCCGCCCCCGTGGGACGTGGCGGCGGACGGCGCTGTCGACGCGACCCGCGGCGCGGCTCACTTCGCCACGGCGGCGGCCCCCTCCTCGGAGGGCGCGGCGGGGGCCGGGACCGTCCGGGAGGAGTTCTCCGCGGGCCGGATCAGGCCCTCGGCGATCTCCTTCGCCCAGTGGCAGGCCACCCGGTGCCCTCCGCCCATGTCCCGCAGTTCGGGGCGGTCGGTGGCGCAGAGCGTGTCCTGTTTCCACGGGCAGCGGGTGTGGAAGCGGCAGCCTGCCGGCGGATTCGCCGGGGAGGGCAGGTCGCCGGTGAGCAGGATGCGCTCGCGGCTGTCCTCCACCTCGGGATCGGGCACCGGCACGGCCGACATCAGCGCCCTGGTGTAGGGGTGCCGGGGCTCGGCGTAGAGGACGTCGCTGGGCGCCTCCTCCACCAGCGAGCCCAGGTACATCACCCCGACGACGTCGGAGATGTGCCGCACCACGGCCAGGTCGTGGGCGATGACCAGATAGGTCAGTCCCATCTCCGCCTGGAGCTCCTCCAGCAGGTTGATCACCTGGGCCTGGATGGAGACGTCCAGCGCGGAGACCGGCTCGTCGCAGATGATCACGTCCGGTTCCAGGACCAGCGCGCGGGCGATGCCGATGCGCTGCCGCTGCCCGCCGGAGAACTCGTGCGGGTAGCGGGAGAGCGCGTTCGCGGGGAGCCCCACCCTCGCCAGGATCTCCCGGATCCGCTCGCGGCGCTCCTCCTGGTCCGCGCCGATGCCGTGGGCCGCCATGCCCTCGGAGAGGATCGACTCGATGTTCTGCCGGGGGTTGAGGCTGCCCAGCGGGTCCTGGAAGACCATCTGGAGCCGGCGGCGGAAGCGCCGCATCTCCTCGCCCGGCAGCTTCGCCAGGTCGGTGCCGTCGAAGACGACCTCGCCGTCGGTGATGTCCACCAGTCGCAGGACCGCCCGGCCCAGCGTGGTCTTGCCGCACCCGGACTCGCCCACCAGACCGTAGGTCTGTCCCGCCTCGACGGAGAGCGAGACCCCGTCGACGGCGTAGACGTGGCCGACGGTGCGGTCGAACAGGATGCCCTTCCGCACCGGGAAGTGGACCTTGACGTCCTTCAGTTCCAACAGGCTCACGCCCGGGCCTCCTTCCCGGCCGCACCGGCCGCATCGGCGGCGGTCTCGTCCGCCGCCCGATCACTCCTGTCGCCGTCCGCCCCGGCCACCTCGGTCGCGTCGGACTCCAACGCCACGCCGCGCGACGCGGCGGCGCCCGCGGCGAGCACCGGGTTGACGCACCGCACCTGGTGACCGGCCTTCCGCGGCTCGCCCAGCACCGGGGTGCCCGTCAGGCACTCCATCGTGTAGTGGTCGCACCGGGGCGCGAAGGCACAGCCGTCCTCCCAGGCGATCGTGTCGTTGATCGAACCGCGGATCGGACGCAGCGGCTCGCCGCGCGGCGCGTCGAGCCGGGGGATGGAGCCCAACAGGCCGTTGGCGTACGGGTGGGTGGGCGCCTCGAACAGCTCGCGCCGCTCGGCGGACTCCACCACCTTGCCCGCGTACAGCACGTTGACCTGGTCGCACAGGCCCGCGACCACGCCCAGGTCGTGGGTGATCATCAGCAGGGCGGTGCCCTCCTCGTCGACCAGTTCCTTGAGCAGCTCCAGGATCTGGGCCTGGATGGTCACGTCCAGCGCGGTGGTCGGCTCGTCGGCGATCAACAGGCGCGGCGCGCACGCCACCGCCATGGCGATCAGGGCGCGCTGCCGCATGCCGCCGGAGAGCTGGTGCGGGTACTCCTTCAGCCGCCGGGTGGGGTCGGGGATGCCGACCCGGTCCAGGAGGGCGGCGGCCTCCTTGCGGGCGGCCTCGCCCTTCATCCCCCGGTGTCGGGTCAGGATCTCGGTGACCTGGACGCCGATGGGCACCACCGGGTTCAGGGAGGACAGCGGGTCCTGGAAGATCATCGCCAACTGGGAGCCGCGCAGGTCGCGCATCCTCCCCTTGTCCAGGGTCAACAGGTCGGTGCCGTCGTAGTCGGCCCGGCCGCCGACCTTCACGCCCCGGTCGGGCAGCAGGCCCATCAGGGCCAGCGAGGTGACGGACTTGCCGCAGCCCGACTCGCCGACCAGACCCACCACCTGGCCCCGGTCGACGTCGAAGGACACTCCCGACACGGCCTTCACGTCGCGCCGCCCGCGCCGGGTGAAGGTGACGGTCAGTTCGTCCACGGAAAGCAGGGCCATGTGATCAACTCCGCAGTTTCGGGTCGAGGGCTTCCCGCATCGCCTCGCCCAGCAGGGTGAAGCCGAGGGCGGTGATGATGATGCCCAGCGCGGGGTAGACCGCGAGCATCGGAGCGCTGTCGAAGTAGTCCTGCGCCTGGGCCAGCATGACGCCCCACTCCGGTTCGGCGGCGTCGGGGTTGCCCAGACCGAGGTAGGACAGCGCCGCCGCCTCGATGATGGCGGTGGCCAGGCTCAGGGTGGCCTGGACGATCACCGGGCTCAGCGAGTTGGGCAGCACGTGCCCGAGCGCGATGCGCCGCTTGCGCACTCCGAGCGCCTGGGCGGCCAGCACGTAGTCCGAACCGCCCTGCGCCAGCATCGCGCCGCGCAGCAGCCGGGCGAAGATGGGGATCTGCACCACGCCCACCGCGATCATCACGGTGGTCAGGGACTGGCCCAGGACCGCCGCGACGGACACGGCCAACAGCAGCGAGGGCAGCGCCAGCATCATGTCGATGACGCGCATCACGGCGGTGTCGATCCGGCGGCCGGCCTTGCCGCCCAGCACCAGGGCGGCGCCCGAGGCACCGCCGATCAGCGCGCCGACGGTGAAGCCCAGGAGCGTGGCGACGATGCCGACCAGCAGTGTCTGACGGGCCCCGACCAACAGCCGCGAGAACTCGTCGCGGGCCAGGTGGTCCAGGCCGAGCCAGTTCTCGGCGCGGGGGCCGACGAAGACGTTCTGGTTGGCGAGGACCTCGCCGCGCCACAGCTGCGCGGTGGGGCTGTACGGGGCGACCCACGGGCCCACGATCGCGACCACCACGAACACGCCGATGATGCACGCGCCGATCACGGCCATCTTGCTGGCCTTCAGCCTGCGCCAGGCCTCGACCCACAGGCCGGCGCCCGCGGAGGTGTCGGTGACGGCGGTCAGCTCGGCGAGCCGGTCGATCTTGTCGGTCTTGGTGCTCATCAGTGCACCCGCACTCTCGGGTCGATAAGGCTGTAGGCGAGGTCGACCAGCAGGTTGATGACGACGTAGACGGCCGCGATGAACATGATGAAGCCCACCAGGACCGGGTAGTCACGCTGGGAGATGGCGTCCTTGATGAACGAGCCGATGCCGCCGAAGGCGAAGACCGACTCGGTGAGCACCGCGCCCGACAGCAGGCCGCCGGTGAGCAGGCCGACGGCGGTGACGACCGGCAGCAGCGCGTTGCGCAGCACATGGCGGCCGCGCACCACCTGACGGCTCAGTCCCTTGGACTCGGCGGTGCGCACGTAGTCCTCGCCGAGCACCTCCAGGACGCTGGCCCGGGTCATACGGGTGATGATGGCCAGCGGGATCGAGGAGAGCGCCAGGGCCGGGAGCACCAGGTGCCTCACCGCGTCCCAGGCCGCGTCGAACTCGCCGGTGAGGATGCCGTCCAGGACGTAGAAGCCGGTGATCTCGGTGGCGTCGATGCCGGTGGTCTGGCGGCCGAAGCTGGGGAACCAGCCGAGCTGGACGGCGAAGAGCTCCTTGAGCAGGAAGGCCAGGAAGAACACCGGGATGCAGATGCCCACCAGGGAGCCGGAGACCGCGGTGATGTCCAGCCAGCTGCCGCGCCGGCGGGCGGCGAAGTAGCCCAGCGGCACACCGACGGCGATGGCGATGATCATGGCCGAGATGCCGAGCTCCACCGTGGCCGGGAACGCCCGGGTGAACTCGTCCCACACCGGCTGGCCGGTCTGGGTGGAGACCCCCAGGTCCAGCTCGGACAGCCGCTTGAGGAAGCGGCCGTACTGGACCCACACGGGCTGGTCGAGCCCGAGGGCCGCCTCGATGCGGGCCCTGTCCGCCTCGGTCGCACGCTCGCCGAGCATGGCCGCAGCGGGTCCGCCGGGCAGCCGGTTCAGCCAGATGAACAGCAGAACGGACAGGCCCAGCAGGGTGGGTATCAGTTGGAGCAGTCTTCGTACGACGAGACGCAACACCCCGCGATGCCCCTTTCTTGGTCCTCATGGGCAGGTCCGCCCGGCCACTTCGGATGCCGTGGCCGGGCGGACCTGCACGCGGTCATGCGTTTACTTGAAGGAGACCTCTGCGAAGTTCTCCTGCGTCAGCGGGGAGACCCTCGGCGGATTGACGTCCTCGGCGAACGCGATGGACGGCGGGGAGGAGGAGATCGGAACGCCCGGGATGTACTCCATGATGGCCTCGTTGGCCTTCTTGTACAGCTCCACCCGCTTGGCTGCGTCCGGCTCGGCGCTGGACTTCTTCACCGCGTCGAAGACCTTGTCGTCGCGGAAGCCCCACTGCTTGTCGTAGCCGGCGAACCAGGTGCCGATGAAGTTGTAGGCGTCGTTGAAGTCACCGGTCCAGCCCAGCAGGTGCAGGTCGCAGGTGCCGGCCTCGGTGGCGTCGATGTAGTCCGGGGCCCACTTCATGGGCTTGGGCTCGACGGTGACGCCGGCCTTCTCCAGGTCGACCTTCATCAGCTCGAACATGTCGGCCGGGGCGGGCATGTACGGGCGGGTGACCTCGGTCGGGTAGCAGAAGGTGACCTTCAGCTTCTCCTCGCCGGCCTTCTTCAGCAGCTCCTTGGCCTTGTCCGTGCTGAACTCGTAGGTGGCGACCTTGTCCGAGTAACCGTCGACGGTGTCCGGCATGAACTGGGTGGCCACCACGCCGCCCTCGGGCAGCTGCGTCTTGACGATGTTCTCGCGGTCGATGGCGTGGGTGATCGCCTGGCGGACGTCCTTCTTCTTCAGGGCCTCGTTCGCCTCCTGCGACATGCCCATGTAGAAGATGTTGAACACGCCGCGGACCGGGACCTGGAAGCCTTCCTTCTCCAGGGTCTTCACGTCCGAGGGCGCGACCAGGTCGTAGCCGTGGATGTTGCCGGCCTGCAGCGCCTGGCGGCGCGCGGACTCCTCGGCGATGGTGCGGAAGACCAGCTTCTCGACGCCGGCCTTCTCACCCCAGTAGTCGTCGAACCGCTCGAGGGTGACTTCCTTGTTGCCCTTGTCCCACTCGGTGATCCGGAAGGGACCGGTACCCGCGACGGTGCCGGCCTCCTGGCTGTAGTCGGGGTAGGAGATGGCGTCGCCCTCGCCGCTCAGCTCCTGCTTCTTGTAGGCGTCGATGGCCTTCGGGGAGTGGATGGCCAGCGCCTGGAGCGAGAAGCCGCCGGGCAGGTTGGCGGTGGCCTCGTGCACGCTGATGACGGCGGTGAGCTCGTCCTTCGCCTCGCAGCCCTTGTAGTTGGCCTTCGGGGCGTCCTCGCTCTCGTTCTTGGCGAAGCCGCCGAAGATCTTCTGCCAGTAGTAGGAGACCGCGCTCTCCTGGTACGTACCGGTCCAGTTGAACCAGTGGTCGTAGTTCTTGCAGACGGCCTCGGCGGTGAGCTTCTCACCGTCGTGGAACGTCACGCCCTCGCGGAGTTCGAAGGTCCACTCGGTGCCGGTCTCGTCGCTCTCCCAGGACTTCGCGAGCCCACCGACCAGCTCGGTGCCGCCCGGCTCGTGCTCGATCAGCGCCTCGAAGGCCTGGCGGGTGATCCGGAACGTCTCGCCGTCACTGGCCAGCGCCGGGTCCAGGGAGCCGGGGTCACCGGCGGCGCCGAAGACGAAGGTGTCGCCGCCCTCGCCCTTCTCGCCTCGTTCGCTGGCACATCCAGTGGCGATCACACCAACCGCGAGGGCGGCCGCGATCGTCTGGACGACCCTGGAACTGGTTATTCGCATGTTCCACCTCAGGGGTCGGTGACGGTAGGAAGGTCTGCTGGTCGCCCGAACAGTACTGCGCCCAACCAGCGGTGTGAACTGTCCGCATGTCGGTGATACAGACCTGAGACCCGGCTCCCGAAACGGCGACACCGCAGCTCATAGCGGCGCAACATGGACGAAACCCGTCCGGTCCCCATGACTCCGGCGGCGTCTCGACACCGCCCCTTCCGGCGGGCGGATGGTGTGCCCCTCCGGCTCCGGCCCGGCCCGGTACCGGCTCAGTGGGTGCGGGGGTAACCGTAACCGTGCCCGGGGCCGTACCCGGGAGCGGGGGCCGCCACCGGGGCGACCGGCGCGGCGCCCTGGTGGGCGTCACGGTCGAAGAAGGGCCGGGAGTTGGCCCGCAGCCACATGGCGACCGGGTCGTAGCCGTCCGACATCGACACGGTCGAGACGGCCAACCCCTCGGGCACCGAGGCCACCGACCGGTGCATCATCGACCGCACGGACTCCACCGACTGCGGACCGTCGTCGTAGAGGTCGAGACCGATCGCCAGGTACGGCGACCCCAGCACGGGCTGCACCCAGGCCCGGCGCAGGGCGCGCACGGCGGGGGTGCGGTGGGCGTTCTGGACGAGCTGGGCGTAGAAGTGGGGGACCTCGACCGTCGGTTCGCCGATGCGCAGCGGCCCGGCGGGCAGTCGGTCCAGCCCGCCGGCGATCCGGCGCAGATCCAGCCAGGGAACGCCGACACCGCCGCCGGGGGCGTGCGGGTTGAGCCACAGCCCCCAGCGGTCGGGGAAGAGGGCGGCGGCGACCTCGCGTCCGCCCACCACCTCGTGCGACCGCGTCCAGCCCGAGGTCGCCAGCTCCTGCTCCGACGTCACGCAGGGCGCGTAGCCGTGCCCGGCGACCTCCATGTTCCCGTACTGGGCGTCGGGGGAACCGGCCCGACCGTGCCAGAGCAGCATCCACACCCGGTCCCGGGCGAGGGCGTGCAGCAGCGCCTCGTAGGCGTCGTACCGTCCGGGCGCCACCTGGCGCAGCAGCTGATCGACGCTTCCACCCGCGCTCACGTGGGCCGCCCCTTCTCGTCCTTGCGTGCTCCGCACTTCCGCACCGGGCCGCGCGCGCGTCCCGCCCCGACATCCAACCAGCTTACGGGCCACGTCCGACAGGGTCGGACGTACTCACCCACACCCGGGCGCGGGTACTCGGGCGGGGGATGGGCGGTCGTACGGACGGGTCCCGGGCCGGTGCGCGGACGGAGCGTGCGCCCGGGCTCGGTGGACGCGCGACGGGGACCCGGTTCGGCGCGGCGGGTCAGCGCGGCGGATCGGTGCGCGCGTAGAAGGGCCTGACGCACTGGCGCATCCAGTCCACGACCGGATCCCGTGCCGCGTCCAACAGCACCATCTGCACCGGCCAGCGCACCGGCTCCCGACCCAGCGCCCGGCCCAGCGCGTCGTGCGCCGCCGCGCGGGCCGGGGGATCCAGCAGGTCCAACTCCACTCCGACGAACAGCGCGGGCGGATCGCCCTCGACGCTGGCCAGACCGCGGCGTGCGCTGCGGACCTGCGGCAGCACCGCGAACTCCCCGGCCGCGGCGGCCAGGAAGTCCACCGGTTCCTCCTGCCAGTCGGGCTCGAAGAGCCGCACCCGGGCGCCGCTCGCCGTCCCCGGCACACCCTCCGGGCCGGGCTCGCGGCACAGCTCGGCCACGGCCGGCGGAGGCAGCGGCAGACCAACGGGGCCCTCGGGGTTGACCACGATGCCCACCTGCGGCGGCAGACCGCGGGCGAACTCGCGGGCGGGGGCGACGGCGAAGGACAGGTGCGAGCCGGCGCACCGCAGGAACTGCTCCTCCGAGCTGAAGACGGGCACGTACGGCGCCCCGTCGAGCTGGACCGTGGGCAGATCGAGGTTCGGGGCGGTCGGCGAGCCGCCCTCGGGCAGCGGCACCCACAGGCTGCTGCGCCCGAGCACCTCCAGCAGCCGGGCACCCGCCCCGGGGACGTCGACGGACGCGGCGAGCGTCTCCTCCAGCTCGTTGCCGGGCCGGCCGCCGTGTCCCGGTCCGTACTGCTGCGGGATGGTCATGTGAAAACCCTATCCGCAACGGAGGACCGCCCGTTCGCCGCCGGCCGGGGAGACCTTCAGTCGAAGACGACCCCGCGCAGCGCACCGGCCGCCGCCCGGTCCAGCAACACCACCGAGGCGCAGCCGGTGGGCGGTCGGCCCGCCTGCGACGTCGCCACCAGGCGCCGCACCGCCCTGCGGTGCCGGGCGAAGGCGTACGCCGACACGCCCCGCCCCCGCTCCGCCTGCCCCGCCAGGGCCACCGGGGGCGGCACGTCCAGCAGCACCATGTGCAGCGCCCGGCCGCGGCGCCGCGCGTTCGACGCCAGCCAGCGGCGCACCCAGCCCTGGGAACCGCAGTCGTGCACCACCACGCTCGCCGTCGAGGCCAGCGCCCGGCGCAGGGAGAGGTAGTGGGCGACGCGCACCAGGGGACGGTAGAGGGCGTACGGCAGCCGGGCCGGCAGCCGCGCCTCCCAGCGCTCCCGCATGTCCTGGGAGTCGATCCGCGTCACCGTCTCGTGGACGGCCACCACGCGCCGGATCAGGGTGGACTTGCCGCTGCCCGGCAGTCCGGAGACGACCACCCGGTCCCCCGCCGGGAAGCGCAGGACCCGTACCCCCGTCGTCCCGCGCAGATCGCGCCCGCCCGTCGGTGCGGGCGCCGCCGCGCGCCGCGGTACCGCCCCGGCCCCACCCTGCGCCGTACAGGCGCTCTCCAGGCTGCTCACTGGTAGGCCCTCCCCGCTTTCGCGCCACGTGTCCGCGGCTGTACCCAGAGCGTGTCAAGAAGGATGACGGCGGACAAGGTGACTACCCGTACCGGGCGCGTCCCGACACATCCGGCTTTCCCCTCCGCTCCCGCGCGCCCCCTTGTGCTCCGTCCGTCACAGGTCCGCGCCGCACCGTGCGCCGGTTCGCGCCCACCCCGTCCGCCGCCGGGACGGACGTGCGATGATGAGCGCGCGAACTGCATACCGGCCGTTTGAGCCCGCGCGGGAGAGTTCCCGGGAAACCGCTGGTCACAGTGGTCTTCCGGGGCGCCGAAGGAGCAAGTCCTCCCTTGAATCTCTCAGGCCCCGATACCGCGCGGGTGAGGCACATCTGAAAAGCGGACGGCTCCCTCCGGGAGACGTCCCACCCACGGTGCAAGCCCAGGTCCGTCCGCGCGGACTCGTGGCGAACCTCTCAGGTTCCGATGACAGATGGGGAGGACCGTGTCCACACCGTCCTCCTCACCGTCCGACCCGTCCGACGTGTCCATCGGTCCGTCGGGCCGTTCACGGCCCGGCCGCCTCGCCTGGGAGCCACGACCATGAGCGATTCCCCCCGACACACCGCCCTCGACGCCGTCCACCGCGCCCTCGGCGCGACCATGACGGACTTCGCGGGGTGGGAGATGCCGCTGCGCTACGGCAGCGAGCGCGACGAGCACAACGCCGTGCGCACCCGCGCCGGCCTGTTCGACCTGAGCCACATGGGCGAGATCACCGTCACCGGCCCGCAGGCCGGCGAACTCCTGGACCGCGCCCTGGTCGGTCACCTGTCCGCCGTCCCGGTGGGCCGGGCCCGCTACACCATGATCTGCGAGGAGTCCGGAGGCATCCTCGACGACCTGATCGTCTACCGGCTGGGCACCGAGGAGTACCTGGTCGTCGCCAACGCCGCCAACGCAGGGGTGGTGCTGGACGCCCTGACCGAGCGGCGCGACGGCTTCGGCCTTCCGGAGGCCGCCGTGCGCGACGACCGCGACGCCTACGCGCTGCTGGCCGTCCAGGGCCCCGCCTCCCCCGGCATCCTGGCCTCCCTCACCGACGCCGACCTGGACGGGCTGAAGTACTACGCCGGGCTGCCCGGCACGGTGGCGGGCGTGGAGACGCTGATCGCCCGCACCGGCTACACCGGCGAGGACGGCTTCGAGCTGTTCGTCGCCCCCGGCGACGCCGAGACGCTGTGGTCGGCGCTGACCGAGGCCGGCGCGGACGCGGGTCTGGTGCCGTGCGGACTGTCCTGCCGCGACACGCTGCGGCTGGAGGCGGGCATGCCGCTGTACGGGCACGAGCTGTCCCGGCGGACCACCCCCTTCGACGCCGGCCTGGGCCGTGTGGTGAAGTTCGACAAGCCCGGTGACTTCGTCGGCCGCGCCGCACTGGAGGAGGCCGCTCGGAAGGCCGCGGAGAACCCGCCGCGGAAGCTGGTCGGCCTGGTCGCCGCCGGCCGTCGGGTGCCGCGCGCCGGGTACGCGGTGGTCGGCGCGGACGGTGCGGTGATCGGCGAGGTCTCCTCCGGCGCCCCCTCCCCCACCCTGGGGAAGCCGATCGCGATGGCGTACGTGGACGCCGGTCACGCCGCGCCCGGCACGGAGGGTGTGGCCGTGGACATCCGCGGTACGCATGAGCCGTACGAGGTCGTCGCGCTGCCGTTCTACCGACGCGAGCGCTGACGGACGCCGGCCTCCCCGACCTTCGACCCCCGGGGGCTCCCGGGGACCGCCGCGGGTCCCCACCGGTCCGCCGTGCCCCGCGCGGCGGACCGCCCCGACCCGTCCCACCTGGCAAGACCCGTTTCCCCACCCACACCTCTCATCGGGAGAATCGCGACATGAGCAACCCCCAGCAGCTGCGCTACAGCAAGGAGCACGAGTGGCTGTCGGCCACCGAGGACGGCGTGGCGACGGTCGGCATCACCGAGCACGCCGCGGGCGCGCTCGGCGACGTCGTCTTCGTCCAGCTCCCCGAGGTCGGCGACACGGTGACCGCGGGCGAACCCTGCGGCGAGCTGGAGTCGACCAAGTCGGTCAGCGACCTGTACGCGCCCGTGTCCGGCGAGATCACCGAGGTCAACCAGGACGTGGTGGACGACCCGGCGCTGGTGAACTCCGCCCCCTTCGAGGGCGGCTGGCTGTTCAGGGTGCGGGTGACGGAGGAGCCCGAGGAGCTGCTCTCCGCCGACGAGTACACCGCCTTCACCGGCGAGTGACTCTCCCGGCCTGCTCCCCGCCCGCCCCGTCCGCCTCCCGCACGTCACGATCGGAAAGATCCGGATGTCGCTTCTGAACTCCTCCCTGCACGAGGTCGATCCCGACGTCGCCGCGGCCGTCGACGCCGAGCTGCGCCGCCAGCAGTCCACGCTGGAGATGATCGCGTCGGAGAACTTCGCCCCGGTGGCCGCCCTCCAGGCCCAGGGCTCGGTCCTCACCAACAAGTACGCCGAGGGCTACCCCGGCCGCCGCTACTACGGCGGCTGCGAGCACGTCGACGTCATCGAGGACATCGCCCGCGAGCGGGTGAAGTCCCTCTTCGGCGCCGAGGCCGCCAACGTCCAGCCGCACTCGGGCGCCTCGGCCAACGCCGCGGCGATGTTCGCCCTGCTCGACCCGGGCGACACCATCCTCGGCCTGGACCTGGCCCACGGCGGCCACCTGACCCACGGCATGCGGATCAACTTCTCCGGCAAGCTCTACGACGTGGTCGCCTACCACGTCGACGCGGCCACCGGCCTGGTGGACATGGCGGAGGTCGAGCGGCTGGCGAGGGAGCGTCGTCCCAAGCTGATCATCGCCGGCTGGTCGGCGTACCCGCGGCAGTTGGACTTCGCCGCCTTCCGTCGGATCGCCGACGAGGTGGGCGCGCTGCTGATGGTGGACATGGCGCACTTCGCCGGTCTGGTGGCCGCCGGGCTCCACCCCAACCCGGTGCCGTACGCGGACGTGGTCACCACCACGACCCACAAGACCCTCGGCGGCCCGCGCGGCGGGGTGATCCTGTCGAAGCAGGAGCACGCCAAGAGGATCAACTCCGCGGTCTTCCCCGGTCAGCAGGGCGGCCCGCTGGAGCACGTCATCGCGGCGAAGGCCGTCTCCTTCAAGATCGCGGCGACGGAGGAGTTCAAGGACCGTCAGCGTCGTACCCTGGAGGGCGCGAAGCTGCTCGCCGAGCGGCTGATGCGGCCGGAGACGGCCGAGGCGGGCGTGTCCGTGCTGTCCGGCGGCACCGACGTCCACCTGGTCCTGGTCGACCTGCGCAACAGCGAGCTGGACGGTCGGCAGGCCGAGGACCGTCTGCACGAGATCGGCATCACGGTCAACCGCAACGCCGTCCCGAACGACCCCCGTCCGCCGATGGTCACCTCCGGACTGCGCATCGGCACCCCGGCGCTGGCCACGCGCGGTTTCACCGCCGACGACTTCCGTGAGGTCGCGGACGTCGTCGCCGAGGCGCTCACGCCCTCGTTCGACGAGGCGAGGGCCAAGGAGCTGACCGCCCGCGTCTCGGCCCTGGCCGAGAGGCACCCGCTGTACCCCGGTCTGTAGGACCGCGCCACGGCACCCGGGTGCGCCGCCCCACCGGGCGGCGCACCCGCGCCCCACACGCCCCGCGCACCCGGCGGGGTCCGAGGGCCCGCCGCACCCGGTGGGCCGTGAACCACGAGCAGACAAGGGAGTCCGCCACCGTGGCCATCTCCGTCTTCGACCTCTTCTCCATCGGCATCGGCCCGTCCAGCTCCCACACGGTGGGACCGATGCGGGCGGCCCGGATGTTCGCGCTCCGGCTGCGGAAGGAGGGTGTGCTGGCCCGCACCGCCTCGCTCCGCGCCGAGCTGTACGGCTCCCTGGGCGCCACCGGCCACGGTCACGGCACCCCCAAGGCGGTGCTGCTGGGACTGGCCGGCCACTCCCCGCGCACGGTGGACGTCGAGGCGGCGGAGGCCGAGGTCGAGCGGGTGCGGCGCTCGGGCCGGCTGGGCCTGCTGACGGCCACCGCCGAGGTCGGTGACGGCGGCGACGGCGGTCGGGAGATCCCCTTCGACGTCGACCGCGACCTGGTGTTGCACCGCCGCCGCTCGCTGCCGTACCACGCCAACGGGATGCTGCTGACCGCGTACGACGAGGGCGGCGCGGTCCTGCTGGAGAAGACGTACTACTCGGTCGGCGGCGGCTTCGTGGTGGACGAGGAAGCGGTCGGCGCCGACCGCATCAAGCTCGACGACACCCCTCTCAAGCACCCGTTCCGCACCGGTGACGAGCTGCTGCGCGCCACCCGCGAGACGGGTCTGTCGGTCTCGGCGCTGATGCTGGAGAACGAGCTGGCCTGGCGGACCGAGGAAGAGGTCCGCGCGGACCTGCTGGAGATCTGGCGGGTGATGCGCGAGTGCGTCGCGCGCGGTCTGTCGAAGGAGGGCATCCTGCCCGGCGGGCTGAAGGTCCGCCGCCGCGCCGCCGCCTCGGCCCGCCGGCTGCGCGCCGAGGGCGACGCCGCGGCGCACGCCATGGAGTGGCTGACGCTCTACGCGATGGCGGTCAACGAGGAGAACGCGGCGGGCGGCCGCGTGGTGACCGCCCCCACCAACGGCGCGGCGGGCATCATCCCGGCCGTGCTGCACTACGCGATGGAGTTCGTTCCCGGCACCGACGAGGACACGGTGGTGCGTTTCCTGCTGACCGCGGGCGCCGTCGGCCTGCTGTTCAAGGAGAACGCCTCCATCTCCGGCGCCGAGGTCGGCTGTCAGGGCGAGGTCGGCTCGGCCTGTTCCATGGCCGCGGGCGGCCTCGCCGAGATCCTGGGCGGATCGCCGGAGCAGGTGGAGAACGCCGCCGAGATCGGCATCGAGCACAACCTGGGCCTGACCTGCGATCCCGTGGGCGGTCTGGTGCAGATTCCGTGCATCGAGCGCAACGGCATGGCCGCGGTCAAGGCGGTCACCGCCGCCCGGATGGCCCTGCGCGGCGACGGCCGCCACCATGTCTCGCTGGACAAGGCGATCAAGACGATGAAGGAGACGGGCGCGGACATGAAGGTCAAGTACAAGGAGACCGCGCGCGGCGGGCTGGCCGTCAACGTCATCGAGTGCTGAGAGGGCGGGGCGCGTGGGGCCCCGCGCGCCCCGCCCCCGCGCGACCGTCGGCACCGGTGCGCGCGGGGCGCCGTCGGCCCCGTCTCAGCGGCGGGACTTGGTCTCGTAGCGGGGGCCGAGGCCGGCGGAGTCGCCCTGTACCTCGGTGACCAACTTGTGGACGGCCACCAGGTCGTGCAGCAGCACCCGGGTCTCCTCCTGCGGCAGCTCCGCGGCGCGGGAGACGTCCTGGAGGTGGACGGGCTCGCCGGGGTGCCGTTCCTCCTCGGCCGTCAGGGCACGGAACACCCTCTCGTGCCGTTCGCCGTACTCCGGGGCGCCCCGGCCGGTGAACGTGCGTCCCGTCTCCCCCGCCGTGCGGGAGTCGGTGGCCTCGGTGCCGCGCCGCCCCTGTTTGCCCTGGTCGCGGGTCTCCAGCCGCTCCTCGTGCGTGATCGTGGACCGGCCGGTGAGGTGGGTGCGCTGCTTGGAGGCGCCGGTGGTGTCGCTCCGCTCGCTGGGCCGGCGTCCGGCGCGTTCGGCCTCGCGGGCCGTGGCGCGCTTCTGGTCCTCGTCGCCTTCCATCTTCTTGCCCGACATGGGTCTCCCTTCGGAGTCGCTCGTCATCGGTCGGTCCGGCCCGTTCCGCCGGGACGGCGGTTCCCTCAACGGTCCAGTTCGTCCTCCACCGGAGTTTTGGGGGCGTCCCTGAGGTGCTGCGAGAGGCCGGGTTTGCCCCCCTTGCGGGCCTGCGCGGCCTGCTGCGAGGCGCTGTGTCCGAGGTCGGAGTCGGGATCGACCCGGACCGAGCGCGCGACCTCCTCGCGGTTGTCGTACCGGTCCGGTGGGATGCCGCGCAGCGCCTTGAGCGCCTCGTCGGACGCGCCGCCGACCTTCGCGGCCCGCAGCAGTTCGTCCTTGTCCGCCGGGAAGTCGACGTCCTTCAGGGAACCGAGGATTTCCTGTACGTCCGTGTGAGCCATGTCGAGCGGGTTCCCGACACCCTGGGGCGAAAACCGCGAATCAGGCACTGGCCTGTGGAAACGGCCGCGGAACGCCGACGGTGGGAGGTTCTCCACAGGGTCGTTCGTCGTCACCGGTCCTCGACTACTCTCGCTCGCACGCGTCGAGCGCACGAGCGAGGGGGGCACACCGTGGCCATCGACCACGTCAAGCGGCAGGGGACCGGCTCCGGGAGCGGGTCGGCCATCGGCCTGGAGAAGGTGGCGGCCACCGCTCCGGGGCTGGTGAGCCTGTACAAGCAGGCCGCGGTCAGCCTGGAGAAGCACCGGCTGTCGGGACAGCGCGCCGCGGTCTACCTGGTGTTGGACCGCTCCGGTTCGATGCGGCCGTACTACCGCGACGGCACCGTGCAGCACCTGGCCGAGCAGGTGCTGGGGCTGGCGGCCCACCTGGACGACGACGGGCGGGTGCCGGTGGTCTTCTTCAGCACCGGGGTGGACGGAACGGCCGAGGTGTCGTTGGACGACCACGCGGGGCGCGTCGAGGCGCTCCACGACTCGCTCGGGCACATGGGGCGCACCAACTACCACCTGGCCATGGAGGCGGTGATCGACCACTACCGGGCGAGCGGCTCGACCGATCCGGCGCTGGTGGTCTTCCAGACCGACGGCGGCCCCACCTCGAAGGCCGCCGCCGAGCGGGTGCTGTGCGAGGCCTCCCGTCTGCCGCTGTTCTGGCAGTTCGTCGGGTTCGGGGACGACGAGTTCCGCTTCCTGCGGAAGCTGGACGAGCTGCCCGTGCCGGGGAAGCGGGTGGTGGACAACGCCGGGTTCTTCGCCGCCGGGCCGGATCCCCGTGCCGTCTCCGACGCGGAGCTGTACGACCGGTTGACCGGGGAGTTCCCCGACTGGCTGCGGGCCGCCCGGGCCGGCGGCATCGTGCGCTGACCCGGGCGGCCCGCGGGGCTCGGGCCGGTGCCCGCACCGGCCGGGGACGCCTCAGCAGACGGGCACACCCGGCAGTTGGGCGGCGGGGTGGTCGATGTAGATGTTGGAGATGAAGCCGCCCTGGTCACGGAGCTTGCTCCACCAGTTGTTGGTGTACCCCTCGGCGTTGACGGTGTCGCCCTGCTTCTGGCAGACGACCGTGACCCGGGTGGGCCCGGCCAGGCCGGCGACGACCGGCGAGGAGAGGTAGGCGTCGGCGCGGACGCGGACACCGCTGCCCCAGGTCATGAAGGAGCTGCCGCCGCCGCAGCCGTTGTCGCTGGTCAGGTAGGCCTGGTGGTAGCTGCCCGGGTAGGCCAGGCCGGAGCCGTTGATCCGGATGTTCTGGCCCACGCCGTTGTAGAGCTGTTCGTAGTGGATGTGGGCGCCGGAGGAGTTGCCGGTGCTTCCGGTGGTGCCGATCTGCTGCCCCTGGCCGACCCAGGCGCCGTTGGCCACGGAGAACGAGGCCAGGTGGAAGTAGTAGGTCTTCCACCCGCCGCCGTGGTCGACGACGACGTAGTTGCCCGCCCCGCCGGCCTGGTAGTGCCGGGTGGCGGTGCCGGCGGCGGAGGCCAGCACCGGGGTGCCGGCGGTGGAGCCGCCGTCGGCGCGGACGAAGTCCAACGCGCGACGCACCTCGGCGGAGTGGTGGCTGTAGGTCCACTTCTGGCCGCAGGGGTAGGGGGCCTTGAAGTTGGGCGTGGCCAGGGTCCCGGCCGTCTCGGCCCGGGCGGGTGCGGCGGTCAGGCCCGCCAGTACGGCGAGCGCGCCCACCAGCACGGCCAGGAGCCGGCCGATCGCCGACCGGGCCGGGGCGGCGAGGTGCGCGGGGGCCGGGGGTATGGGGGATGTCGCGGACACGGGCGTCTTTCCTCCCTGGGTGAGGGTGCGGGTGCGGGGCGTGGCGGGTGGAGCGGTGGACCGGTGCCCCGGGTCCGGGGCACCGGTCCGAGTCGGCGGCTAGCAGGTGGGAACGCCGGGCAACCACCCTTCGGGGACGTCGATGAAGATGTTGGAGACGTAGCCGCCGTGGTCGGGCAGGTAGGCCCAGGCATCGTTGGTGTGACCGTCGTAGGTGACCGTCTCGCCGTGGACCTGGCACTCCACCCGGACCCGCGTCGGGCCGGCCAGGCTGTCCACCACCGTGGACCCGGTGGTCGGCCGCTGCCGGACGCGGACGTCACTGCCCCAGGTGGGGAAGGTGGAGCCGGTCTGGTCGCCGGTCCACAGGTAGGTGACGGTCACCCAGCCGTTGTCGTTCAGGCCGACGTTGTGGAAGGTGCCGTCGGCCAGGTCGATGCCGGCCGGGTTGAGCACACGGCGGCCGAAGCCGTCCAGGCCGCCGTTGTAGCCGTCCTGGTACGCGGCCTGGGCCTCGGGGAGTCCTCGGGGCAGGTCCCGGAAGCTCTCGCGGATCGAGGAGGGGTTCCAGTGGTCGTCGTGGATGTTCCACGGACCGACGTCCCACACGGGCGCGGTCTCGCAGCGGACCGGACCGCAGACCCGGACCGAGTAGTCCGAGGTGCCCCGGGGGGACAGGCCGCGCCGCGAGGGCAGGGCCACGAAGTGGTCGTCGGGACGGATGACGTGGCCGTTGGCGGTGGTGTGGCCGACCAGGCCCTCGCGGGTGGCGAAGACACGGGCGGTGAAGGGGGCGGCGCTCGCCCCGGCCCTCTCGTACTGGTCCCGCCGCTCCCCCGGCGCGGTGTCGGCGGTCAAGCGCAGACCGCGCACGGCCAGTCCGCCGGTGGTGTCCCAGAGCACCAGCCGCACCTGGACGGTGGTGACGGCGCGCGGGAGGACGGCGGCACCGGCCTCGTCCGGACCCGCCTCGCGCCACTCGGTCCACCGGCCCTCGCCCGAGCGGCCGCGGACGTCGACGGCCACGCGGGCGTCGTCGGGCACCCGGGCGTCGAGTTCGGCGCGGAAGCGGTCGGCGGGGTGGTCGATCCGGTGGGGAGCGAGGACCTGGGTGCCGTGGCGACCGGGCGCCCCGGCGGAGACGGCGGAGGGGGCGGAGGAGACGTCGTCGGTGCCGGCGGTCGTCCGCAGGGCGCCCTTGGTGTGGCGGACGCCGGCGTCGTCGGCGTCGACGTGGCTCAGGTCGGCCTGCCAGGTCTGGACGGGAGCGTCCTGCGCGCCGGGCGCTACGCGCGTGGACGTGTGCGCGGCGCCGGACGCGGCGTGGGAGAGGGAGGCGGGGGCAAGGGTCAGGCACAGCAGCGCCGCGATGGGCGCGACCAGTCCGGGGAAACGGTTCTTCGGGGTGTGCTTCGGGGTGTGCTTCGGGATGCGGTGGGGGGTTGTGCGCGGAGCGCGCATCGCGATCCTCCGGTTCGGGCCGGCGCCTCGCCCCCGTCCGGAAGGTCCGTTCGGAGGCCCGGCGCGCGGCGGACCTGGGAGCCGCCGTACCGTTCGGCCGCGGCGGGCTCACCGTAGAGCGGATGACATGTCACGTACAAGAAGGCGGGGCGGACGCCATTGGTGCCGACCAGTGACGTCCGCCCCGCCCGCGGGACCCGACCCGCGCCCTACGCCAACGTGGCGGCCTTCTGGCGCGCCGCCCAGAACTCCTCGAAGGAGAGCAGGCCGTCGCCGTTGCCGTCGTGCTGGTCTATCAGGGTCTGGGCCAGGCCCACCGTGACGTTGTGGTCCCCCAGCTCGCCCATCGCCTGCTGGAACTCCGCGGCGGTGATCAGTCCGTCCTTGTTCAGGTCGAACCGGTCGAAAACCTCGCGTGCGGCCTCGATCTCGGCCATCGACACCTGCTCCTCCGTTGTGCGGTCGTGACGCGCACACCCTAACCGGACGTCACATCGACCACACCGGCAACAGCGGCCACACGGACCACTCAGCTCACCACCCGCCACATCAGCACCGACCGTCCGGGAACCTCCACCTCCTCGCCGGCCGGGTGAACCGTGCCCGGCTCCCGCTCCTGCTCCTCCGACGAGGTGTCCACCACCAGGGCGTACGCCCGTCCCCACGGCGGGCCGGGCAGCCGGAAGGCCCGGGACGCGTGACCGGCGTGGAGGAGGACCAGGAAGCTGTCGTCGACCACCGGGGCGCCGCGGGCGTCACGCTGCGGAATGTCCCGGCCGGACAGGTACATGCCCAACGTGGCGCCGGGCGCGTACCAGTCGGGTTCGGTCATCTCCTCTCCGCTCCCGGTGAACCAGGCCAGGTCGCGCAGTCCTTCGGGGCCGTGCGCACGGCCGGAGAAGAAGGCGCGCCGCCGCAGCACCGGATGGTTCCGGCGGAGCGCGATCAGCCGCGAGGTCAGGTCGAACAGCGCCCGCCAACCGGGTTCCTCCCGCAACGACCAGTCCACCCAACCGATCTCGTTGTCCTGGCAGTAGGCGTTGTTGTTGCCGCCCTGGGTGCGGCCCATCTCGTCACCGGCCACCAGCATCGGCACCCCGGTGGACAGCAGCAGCGTGGTGAGCAGGTTCCGCAGTTGCCGCCGCCGCAGGGCACGGATTCCCCCGTCGTCGGTCTCGCCCTCCACACCGCAGTTCCAGGACCGGTTGTCGTCCGTCCCGTCACGGTTGTCCTCGCCGTTGGCCTCGTTGTGCTTGCGCTCGTAGCTCACCAGGTCCCGCAGGGTGAAACCGTCGTGCGCGGTGACGAAGTTGACCGACGCGTACGGGCGCCGCCCGCCCCACGCGTACAGGTCGCTGGAGCCCGACAGCCGGTACCCCAGGTCGCGGACGTCCGGCAGGGCTCCCCGCCAGAAGTCGCGGACGGTGTTGCGGTAACGGTCGTTCCACTCCGTCCACAGCGGCGGGAAGGCCCCGACCTGGTAGCCGCCCGCGCCGACGTCCCACGGTTCGGCGATCAGTTTCACCCGGCGCAGCACCGGGTCCTGGGCGATGACCGCCAGGAACGGCGAGAGCATGTCCACGTCGTGCATGGAGCGGGCCAGCGTCGCCGCCAGATCGAACCGGAACCCGTCCACGCCCATCTCCCGCACCCAGTAGCGCAACGAGTCGGTGATCAGGCGCAACACCTGGGGCTGGACCACGTGGAGGGTGTTGCCGCAGCCGGTGTAGTCGACGTGGTGGCGCGGATCGTCGGCCAGCCGGTAGTAGCCGCGGTTGTCGATGCCGCGCAGGGAGAGCGTGGGCCCGAACTCGCCGCCCTCGGCGGTGTGGTTGTAGACCACGTCGAGGATGACCTCGATCCCGGCGGCGTGCAGCGCGCGCACCATCCTCCGGAACTCCCCCACCTGCCGGCCGCGCGTGCCGGTGGCGGCGTACGCGGCGTGCGGCGCGAAGTAGCCGATGGAGTTGTAGCCCCAGTGGTTGCGCAGACCGCGGCGGAGCAGATGGTCCTCGTGGGCGAACTGGTGGACCGGCAGCAGTTCCACCGCCGTCACCCCCAGCCGTGTCAGGTGCTCGATCGCGGCCGGGTGCGCGAGCCCCGCGTAGGTGCCGCGCAGCTCGGGCGGGACGTCCGGGTGGCGCATGGTGAAGCCGCGCACGTGCAGCTCGTAGATGACCGAGTCCGACCAGGGGACCTTGGGACGGCGGTCGTCGATCCACTCGTCCCCGGCCCCCGTGCCCGCGTCGAGGGCCGAGTCGACGACGACCCCCTTGGGCACGTACGGCGCCGAGTCCCGCTCGTCGCGGACGGTGTCGGCCAGCTGGGGCTGCGGCCAGTCGCGGACGTGGCCGTAGGCCTCCGGCGGCAGCGTGTACTCGCCGTCCACCGCGCGGGCGTAGGGATCGAGCAGCAGCTTGGCGGGGTTCCACCGGGCGCCCGTCCAGGGGTCCCAGCGGCCGTGGACCCGGTAGCCGTACCGCCGGCCGGGACGGACGCCGGGGACGAAGCCGTGCCAGATCTCGTGGGTGTGCTCGGTCAGCGGGCAGCGCGTCTCGGTGCCGTCGTCGTCGAAGAGGCAGACCTCGACGGCCTCGGCACCGGCCGACCAGAGGGCGAAGTTGGTGCCCTCCACCCCGCCGGGGCCGATGTGGTGACGGGCGCCCAGCGGTTGGGGGCTGCCCGGCCACACGGTCGCCCCGGCCGCTCGGGGGCCGCCGGACGGCCCCGGGGCGTGGGCCCGTGGCGTACCGGACGCCGTCGCCCGGCGCGACTGCTGTTCGGGGGCGCTGTACACGTCGGACACGATCGGCCTCCGGCGGCTCGCGGCTGGGCGGACACGGCGATCGCGCGGCACCGTCCCGGCCGTCGGCCCCCGTGTCCGGGTCTGCCGGGAGTGTTCCCGTTCCTCTCGTCCGCCTCACCCGCGTGATCGCCGCCGCTGCTCCGACCGAGTGGCACGCCGGGCGCACCGCGGCGCGCGAGGGCGCCTGCCCACTCCCCGTTAACGGGGGCTAACCTGCCCCCATGACTGTGACTCTTGAGGTCTCCGAGGGCGTCGGCACCCTCCGACTGGACCGTCCCCCCATGAACGCGTTGGACGTCGCCACCCAGGACCGGCTGCGCGAGTTGGCCGAGGAGTGCGCGCGACGCGACGATGTGCGGGCCGTGGTGATCTACGGCGGCGAGAAGGTGTTCGCGGCGGGCGCGGACATCAAGGAGATGCGCGAGATGGACCACGCGGCGATGGTCGCCCGCTCCCGCGGTCTCCAGGACTCCTTCACCGCCGTGGCCCGCATCCCCAAGCCGGTGGTGGCCGCGGTGACCGGTTACGCGCTCGGCGGCGGCTGCGAACTGGCCCTGTGCGCCGACATCCGGATCGCCGCGGAGAACGCCAGGCTCGGCCAGCCGGAGATCCTGCTCGGCCTGATCCCGGGGGCCGGCGGCACCCAGCGGCTGGCGCGGCTGGTCGGCCCGGCGAAGGCCAAGGACCTGATCTTCACCGGTCGTCAGGTCGGGGCGGACGAGGCGCTGACGATCGGCCTGGTGGACCGGGTGGTGCCCGCCGCCGAGGTCTACGAACAGGCGCACGCCTGGGCGGCGAGGCTGGCCGCCGGTCCGGCCATCGCGCTGCGCGCCGCCAAGGAATGCGTCGACGCGGGCCTGGAGGCGGACATCGACACCGGACTCGCGATCGAACGCACCTGGTTCGCCGGACTGTTCGCGACCGAGGACCGGGAGATCGGCATGCGCAGCTTCGTCGAGGAGGGACCGGGCAAGGCGAAGTTCCGCTGACCCGCTGACGTCCCGCGATCCGGGACACGGGGTCCGCGGCCACGCGGCCTCCGGGGAAGATCCGGGAAGGGGCCGGGAAGGCTTCGGGAAAGGCGCGGAACGGGCGCTCAACGGCGCACGGTCCGTTCCGCGCCCCGCTCCCGGCGCACCACGACCGCGCGCCACCGCTCCGACGAGCCGGACGGCCTCCCGCTCCGGGCGGACGTTGCCGCGCCACCGGCCCCGCGACGGCCCTTTTCCCGCCATGATGGGGCCATGGCGGGAGTGAACGCGACGCGTACGGCGTCGGAACCGGAGCAGTGCCCGACCCCGGCTGTCCTCGGGGCGAGCGACGACCCGACCACTGGGGAGGTGTTGCTGCCCAACCGCCCCGAGTCGGCGTACGCCGCCCGCGAGCTCGTCCGGTCCGTCCTGACGCGGCGGTGGGGGCTGCCCGCCTCGCTCACCGAGGACGTCGTGCTCCTCGTCTCCGAGCTGGTGGGCAACGCCGTGCGGCACACCGGGGCCCACACCCTGGGGTTACGGGTGCGGCGGCCGCACGGCCGGATCCGCGTGGAGGTACGGGACCCCTCGCGCGGGTTGCCGTGCCTCCTGCCCGTCCACGACCTCGACGTCAGCGGCCGAGGACTGTTCCTGGTGGACCACCTGTCCGACCGCTGGGGCGTGGACCTGCTGCCGCACGGCAAGACCACCTGGTTCGAGGCGGCATCCGGGGACCACTGACCGCACGGCCCCGACGGCCGGCCCGGAGGCCGGGGCCGGCCGCCGGGTCAGCGGCCGGCCGCGTACCGCTGGGTGCTCGCCCGACGCCGTCGGTCGTTGCACAACAGGCACCGCCCCCACCCCGGCGGCAGCGGATCCTCCTTGTCCCCGTAGAGCGGATCGACCGCCCCGCGCGGATGTTCCCGGCAGCCCGTGCCACCGCTGTCGCCGCTCAACGACCGGGCCGCGTCCAGCGCCCGGCTCAGCGCGTCCACCATCCCGTCCACCTGTTCCGCCGTCGGCTCGCCGTCCAGCGCGAAGGCGATGTCGGACGCGGTGTGCAGCGCGGCCCGCAGTTCTCGTACCTCTGCCTGACTCATACCGCGCAGCGTAGGGGCCGCCACCGACATCCCGGCCACGGCTCCGGAGGCGGGCCGGCTCCACCGCCGGGCAGAGCCGGCGCGACGGCGGGCGAGGGCCCTCGGGGTCCTCCGTCCGTGTCCGTCCTCGGGCCTACGGCGGAAAACCGAGTGTGGTCCGTCAGTGGTGAACCGTAGTCTCACTGCTGATGTCTGCCACCGCCACCCATCCCCCTCACCCCGACCGACCACGTCCACCGGAGCCGGCTCCGCCCACCGCGTCCGCCCCCGCCGCCGGTCCGTCCGTCGACGCCGGCCCGGACCGGGAGCGCTCCCCCGTCCGCTCGTTGCTCCGGCTGTGGCCCTACGTGCGGCCGGTGCGGGCACGGCTGTTCACCGCGGCGTTCGTGGCGGTGGCCGCCTCCTGTCTGGGGTTGGTCATCCCCCTGGTGCTGAAGTGGATCGTGGACGGTCCCATCGCCGACCGCGACACCGGCGGGGTGTGGCTGGGCGGCGGGCTGCTGCTGGCCGTCGGCGTGCTGGAGGCGGCCCTGTTCGGGTTGCGGCGGTGGCTGGTGGCCCGCCCGCTGGCCGGGGTGGAGGCGGCGATGCGCGCCGCCCTGTTCTCGCGGCTCCAGCGGTTGCCGGTCGCCTTCCACGACCGCTGGGCGAGCGGCCAACTGCTGTCGCGCGCCACGGCGGACCTCAACCTGCTCCGCATCTTCCTGGCCTTCCCCCTCACCTTCCTGGTCGTCAACGGCACCACCGTGATCGTCGGTTTCGCCGTCCTGCTCTCCCAGGAGTGGACGCTGGGTCTGGTGCTGCTGGCGCCGGTGCTGCCGCTGGTGTTGCTCTGCTCGGTCTTCGAGGCGCGGTACTCGCTGGCCGCCCGCCGGGCGCAGGATCAGGTCGGCGACCTGACGACGGTCGTCGAGGAGGCCGTGCTCGGCATCCGGATCATCAAGGGGTTCGGCCGGCACCGCAGCCAGGCCCGCGCCTTCCGGGAACTCTCCGAGCGGCTGTTGGACACCGAACTGCACAAGGCCCGGCTGTTGGCGGGCATCTGGGCCGTGGTGACGGTGCTGCCGGAGCTGGCCATCGGCGCCGCGCTGGTCTGGGGGACGGTCCAGGTGGCCGACGGGGAGCTGTCGGCGGGCACCCTGGTCGCCTTCCTCACCACGGCCCTGGCCCTGCGCTGGCCGGTGGAGTCGATCGGTTTCCTGCTCGCGATGAGCAACGAGGCGGCGACGGCGGCCGACCGCTACTTCGAGGTGATGGACGAGCCGGTTCCGCCGGACACCCTCACCGAGGCCCCGCCCCCGTCGGGCCTCCCGTCCAAGGCCCCCTCCGCCTCGCCCGCGCGTGGGGCCCCCGCCCCGGGCGCCCCGGCCGTTGGCGACGGGCTGCGCATGGAGCGGGTCGTCTTCCGCTTCCCCGACGCGCCGCCCCACGTCCCGCCCGTGCTGGACGGCGTGGACCTGCACATCCGTTCCGGCGAGACGTTGGCGCTGGTCGGCGCCACCGGAAGCGGCAAGACCACGCTCACCGCGCTGATCCCCCGACTCCACGAGGTGACCTCCGGCCGGATCACCCTCGACGGGCGGGACACCGCGGCGATGCCGCGCGCGAAGCTGCGCTCGCTGGTCGCCGTCGCCTTCGAGGAACCCACGCTGTTCTCCGCCACGGTGCGGGAGAACGTGCTGATGGGAGCGGAGGGCGCCGGGCGGGAGGAGCTGGCGCGCGCCCTGCGGGTGGCCCAGGCCCGGGAGTTCGTCGACGCGCTGCCGCAGGGGGTGGAGACCCAGGTCGGCGAGCAGGGGCTGAGCCTGTCCGGCGGCCAACGGCAGCGTCTGGCCCTGGCCCGTGCCGTGGTCGGCCGTCCCCGCTTCCTCGTCCTGGACGATCCGCTCTCCGCGCTGGACGTCCACACCGAGGCCCTGGTGGAGGCGGCCCTGCGCGAGGTGCTGGCCGGCACCACCGCGCTGGTGGTGGCGCACCGGCCCTCCACCGTGCTGCTGGCCGACCGGGTGGCGCTGCTGTCCGGCGGCCGGATCGCCGCCGTGGGCACCCACCGGGAACTGCTGCGTTCCAGCGCCGAGTACCGCCGTCTGATGTCCGGTGAGCCGCACCAGGAGGAACGATGACCACCACCGTCACCGGACCGCCCCCGGGGAACGAGGAGGCCGGACGGTCCGGGCCCGACGGCTCGGCGGGGACGGACGCCCCGGAGGGGACGGGCCCGGGCGGGCCGACCGACCCCTTCGACCGCGATGTGCTGCCCGCGCCGCGGAACGCCTCGCGCCGGCTGCTCGGCTCGCTGCTCCGCCCCCACCGGGCACGGGTCTCGGTCGCCGCCGCCCTGCTGCTCGCCCAGCAGGGTGCCGTGCAGGCCGGTCCGCTGCTGGTGGCGTACGCCATCGACCGGGCCGTGCCGGCCCTGCGCGGCGGGGACGGCGGACCGCTGCTCGCCGTCGCGGTGGGGTACGCGCTGTGCGCGCTGGCCGGCGGTTCCCTCCAGTTCGCCTTCGTCCGGGCCGCCGCCCGGATCAGCCAGAGCGTCCTGCTGGAGTTGCGCGGCCGGATCCACCGCCATGCGCAGGCCCTCAGCGTGGACTTCCACGACCGCTACACCTCCGGCCGACTGATCTCCCGCGCCACCACCGACGTCGAGGCGCTGCGCGAGCTGCTGGACGAGGGCCTCCAGGAGCTGCTGGGCGTGGTGCTGTCGGTGGTCTACATCTGCGTGCTGCTGGTCTGGTTGGACCTCGGCCTGGGCGGCGCTGCCGTGCTCTCCTTCGTTCCGCTGTACCTGATCGTGCGGAACTTCCGGCGCCGCTCGCTGCGCGTCCACCGCAGGAAGTCCACCGCCACCGCGGCGATGATCGTGAAGTTCGCGGAGACGATGAACGGCATCCGCCCGGTGCAGGCGTTCCGCCGCGAGGAGGAGGGCGAGCGGACCTTCGCCCGGCTCAACGAGCGGCATCTGAGGTTCAACGGCGACGCCATCTTGGAGATGGCCCGGTACGTGGTCTCCTCCCGGCTGGTGGCCAACACCGCCGTCGCCGCGATCGTGCTGTGGGGGGCCCACCGGGTGGCGACCGGCTCCCTGGAGTTGGGCGTGCTGGCCGCGGCGGCGCTGTATCTGCGGCGGCTGTACGACCCGATCGACCGGCTGGGGATGTTCCTCAACTCCTACCAGTCCGCGGCCGCCTCGTTGGAGAAGATCGCCGGACTGCTCGCCCAGGCGCCCGGTGTGCCCGAGCCGGACCGCCCCCGGCGGCTGCCAAAGCGGTCCGGCTCGATGCCCGGCCGCTCGGTGGTCTTCGAGGGGGTGAGCTTCGCCTACCGCACCGGTGGCGAGGTGCTGCCCCGCTTCGACCTGGAGATCCCGGCCGGCCAGACGGTCGCGGTGGTGGGTTCGACGGGCGCGGGCAAGTCCACGCTCGCCAAGCTGCTCGCCCGGTTCTACGACCCCACCGCCGGTCGGGTGCTGTTGGACGGCACCGATCTGCGGGAGTTGGCGATGCCCGAGCTGCGTCGCGGGGTGGTGATGGTGACCCAGGAGGCGTTCCTGTTCTCCGGCACGGTCGCGGAGAACATCGCCATCGGCCGTCCGGACGCCTCACGGGAGGAGATCGAGCGGGCGGCGAGGGCGATCGGCGCCCACGACTTCATCGCCGCCCTTCCCGAGGGGTACGACACCGACGTGCGCAAGCGCGGCGGTCGGATCTCCGCCGGACAGCGCCAGTTGGTCGCCTTCGCCCGCGCCCTGCTCGCCGACCCCGCCGTGCTCATCCTCGACGAGGCGACCAGTTCGCTGGACGTGCCCGGGGAACGCGCGGTCCAACAGGCCATGGAGACGGTCCTGCGCGGCCGGACCGCGGTGGTGATCGCGCATCGGCTGTCGACGGTGGAGATCGCCGACCGGGTCCTGGTCATGGAGGCGGGACGCGTGGTCGAGGACGGTCCGCCCGCCGAGCTGACGGCGGGCAGCGGCCGCTTCGCCGATCTGCACCGCGCCTGGCGCGACAGCCTGGTCTGACGGGCCGGTTCGCCGGGCACCGCCCCGGCGGACCGGTCGTCCGGGACGGTCCCGTCCCCGTCCCGCCCCCCCCGTCCCGGCACGGTCGTGTGTCGCTTCGGTGTCCCGTGTGTTTCCCCGATGTTCGCTGACCGAACATCGATTTTCTGACAACGGACAGGTTCTGGCCATTTTCTTGACCTGACCCTGACAGGAGGGTCGTTTCGGTGTCACTCTCTCCACGCCCCGACACGGCCGTCTCCCCCACCCGCCCCGCCCGTCCCTCGGCCGACCCCCACACCCGGGGCCCCCTCTGCATCGCTGTCCAGTGAGGAGCCCAGCGTGACAAGCAGACCCACCCCCCGCAGACGTGCCACCGCCGCCGGCACCCTCGTCGCCGTCTCGGCACTTCTGGCCGTCGGCCTCCAGACGCAGACCTCCACGGCCGCCCCCCACCAGGCCAAGCCCGACCCCGGTGCCCTCTCCGTCGAACTCTCCCCCGCCCAACGGGCCGACCTCCTGAAGGACGCGGAGGCCGACAGCGCCGCCACCGCCAGGGCGCTGAAGCTGGGCGCCAAGGAGAGGCTCATGGTCCGCGACGTCGTCAGGAACGCCGACGGCACCGTCCACACCCGCTACGAACGCACCTACGACGGCCTGCCCGTGCTCGGCGGCGACCTGGTCGTCGAGGAGGCCGCGGACGGTGGGATCCGGGAGGTCGTCAAGGCCACTCCGAAGAAGATCACCGTGCCCTCCACCGACGCGCCGGCCGCGCGGAAGCCTGCCAAGGCCCCCGCCGAGGGCAGCACCGCGCCCCGCAAGGTGATCTGGGCCGCCGACGGCGATCCCACCCTGGCCTGGGAGCGGGTCGTCGCCGGCACCCAGGAGGACGGCACCCCCAGCGAACTGCACGTCGTCACCGACGCCGGCACCGGCGAGAAGCTCGCCGAGTGGGAGGGCGTGCACACCGGCACCGGCGAGAGCATGTACGCCGGGCGCGTCACCATCGGCACCAGCTCCTCCGGTGGCCGGTACACGATGGCCGACGCCGGTCGCGGCAACCACCGCACCCACGACCTGAACGGCGGCACCTCCGGCACCGGCACGCTCTTCACCGACGCCGACGACCACTGGGGCAACGGCCTGCCGAGCGACCGTCAGACCGCCGGCGTGGACGCCCACTACGGCGCGGCCCTGACCTGGGACTACTACAAGAACACGCACGGACGGAACGGCATCCGCGGTGACGGCGTCGCCCCGTACTCCCGGGTCCACTACGGCAACGCCTACGTCAACGCCTTCTGGACCGACTCCTGCTTCTGCATGACCTACGGCGACGGCTCGGGCAACTCCAAGCCGCTCACCTCGATCGACGTCGCGGCCCACGAGATGACCCACGGCCTCACCTCCAACACCGCGGGCCTGATCTACCGCGGCGAGTCCGGCGGCCTGAACGAGGCGACCTCCGACATCTTCGCGGCCGCCGTGGAGTTCGCGGCGAAGAACGGCGCGGACGTGGGCGACTACCTCGTCGGGGAGAAGATCGACATCCGCGGCAACGGCACCCCGCTGCGCTACATGGACAAGCCGAGCAGGGACGGCAGCTCCAAGGACCACTGGTACTCCGGCATCGGCAGCATCGACGTCCACCACTCCTCGGGCCCGGCCAACCACTTCTTCTACCTGCTCAGCGAGGGCAGCGGCGCCAAGACGATCAACGGCGTGAGCTACGACTCGCCGACCTACGACGGCAAGCCCGTCACCGGCATCGGCATCGACGCGGCCGCGAAGATCTGGTTCAAGGCGCTCACCGAGAAGATGACCTCGACCACCAACTACGCGGGAGCCCGCACCGCCACCCTCACGGCCGCCGCCGACCTGTTCGGCAACGGCAGCCCCCAGTACGACGCGGTCGCCCACGCCTGGGCGGCGGTCAACGTCGGCTCCCGGCCCGACGGCGGCGACCCGGGCGACCCCGGCGAGGGCGTCTACCAGAACACCGACGACCACCGCATCCCCGACCCGGGCACGGTGGAGTCCCCCATCGAGGTGGACCGCCCCGGCAACGCGCCCGGCGACCTGAGGGTGGACGTGGAGATCGTCCACACCTACCGCGGTGACCTGCGCATCGACCTGGTCGCCCCCGACGGCAGCACCTACCGGTTGAAGAACTCCGGCTGGGACTCGGGCGACGACGTGCGGGAGAGCTACACCGTCGACGCCTCCTCCGAGACGGCGCGCGGCACCTGGAAGCTCCGCGTCCAGGACGTCTACCGCTCCGACTCCGGCCACATCGACAGCTGGAAGCTGACCTTCTGAGGCCGGCCCCGTCCGACCTCCCCACCCGCCCGTCCCCTCCGGTACCGCACGGTGCCGGAGGGGACGGGCGTCGGTGAAGGGGCGGGAAGGGCGCGGCGGGAGGAGCGTGGGGACAGGGCGCGGCACCGGCCGGACGGGCCGGTCCCATCCGGCCGATCAGCGCATCAGCACCCCCGCGGCCTCCCTGGCCGCCAGGTCGTCCGACGGCACGGCCACCAGTCCCATCTCGGCCGGACCCGCCAGCAGCGGGTGCGAGGGCAGCACCCGGACGGTGTAGCCGAAGGGGCCGGTGCGATCCAGCGCCAGCGGCCCCTCGTACAGCCAGCTCCCGTCCTCCTCGGGGCCGTCGGACGGCTTGAGCGGCACCCGGAGGGCGTCCTCGCCGGTGATGGAGTCCGACGCGTCCACCCGTCCGGCGACCACCTGCACCTCCACGTCCCTCGGCTCCAGGTCCCCGAGGGTCACCCGCACCCGCAGCGACAGCGAACCGCCCAGGCGGACCGACTCGCACACCGACTCCACGTGGCCGATCGCCACCCCCGGCCAGGCCGCGCGCACCCGCGCCTTCCAACCGGCCAGCCGCTCCGCCGTCCGCACGTCCATCGCCCGGTGGGCGTGGGCGGCCGGGATGTAGAGCCGCTCGACGTACTCGCGCACCATCCGGTCGGCCGGCACCTTGGGTCCGAGCCGCCCCAGGGTCTGGCGGACCATCTCGATCCACCGCTCCGGCAGTCCCGATCCTCCCCTGGCCTCCGGCATGGGGAACCCCACCCCGGCCTCCGGCATGGGGAACCCCACCCCGGCCTCCGGCGTGGGAGACCCCACCCCGCGGTCGTAGAAGCACGGCGCGACGTGCTCGTGGAGCAGTTCGTAGAGCGCCGCGGCCTCCATGTCGTCACGCCGCTCGCGGTCCTCGGGGCTCTCCTCGGCGGCGGGCCCGCCTCCGTCGGCGGTGGGGATGGCCCATCCGAAGTCCGGCTCGTACCACTCGTCCCACCAACCGTCCGGGACCGAGAGGTTGAGACAGCCGTTGAGCGCCGCCTTCATCCCGGAGGTGCCGCACGCCTCCAGCGGCCGCAGCGGGTTGTTGAGCCAGACGTCACAGCCGCTGTAGAGCGTCCGCGCCATGGCCATGCCGTAGTCGGGCAGGAAGACGATCCGGTGCCGCACCCGCGGGTCGTCGGCGAACCGCACCAGCTCCTGGATCAGCCGCTTGCCGCCGTCGTCGGCCGGATGCGCCTTGCCGGCGACGACGAGCTGGACGGGCCTGGTGGGGTGCAGCAGCAGTTCCGTCAGCCGTTCACGGTCGCGCAGCATCAGGGTCAGCCGCTTGTAGGAGGGGACGCGCCGGGCGAAGCCGATGGTGAGCACGTCCGGATCCAGGACGCCATCGATCCAGCCGAGTTCGGCGGATGAGGCGCCGCGCTGCCGCCAGGAGTCGTACAGCCGTCGCCGCACCTCCCGCACCAGTCGTTCGCGCAGGGTTCGGCGCAGCTCCCACAGTTCGGCGTCACCGGCGTCGGGCCGCATCTCCCGCACCTCGTCGGCGGTCCAGGTGGGGGCGTGGACGCCGTTGGTGATGGAGGTGATGGGCACCTCGGCGACGTCGAAACCGGGCCACAGCCCGGCGAACATCTCGCGGCTGACCGAGCCGTGCAGCGTGGAGACGCCGTTGGCGCGCTGCGCCAGGCGCAGCCCCATCACGGCCATGTTGAACACCCCGTCGTCACCGCCGGGGTAGGTCTCGGCGCCCAGTTCCAGCACCCGGTCCACGTCCACGCCGGGCAGTTCGCCGTCTTCGTCGAAGTGCCGTGCCACCAACGCCCGGTCGAAGCGGTCGATCCCGGCGGGCACGGGGGTGTGGGTGGTGAACACCGTCCCGGCGCGGACGGTCTCCACCGCGGTGTCGAAGGAGACGCCCCGCTCGCCCAGTTCACGGACGCGTTCCAGGCCGAGGAAGCCGGCGTGCCCCTCGTTGGTGTGGAAGACCTCCGGTTCGGGGTGACCGGTGACGCGGCAGTACGCGCGCAGCGCCCGCACTCCGCCGATGCCCAGCAGCATCTCCTGGAGCAACCGGTGCTCGCTGCCACCGCCGTAGAGCCGGTCGGTGACGTCGCGTTCGCGCGGGGCGTTCTCCTCCACGTGGGAGTCCAGCAGCAGCAGCGGCACACGGCCGACCCGCGCCTGCCAGACGTGGGCGCGCAGCAGTCGCCCGCCGGGCAGCCGCAGCTCCACGCGGACGGGGGCGCCGCCGTCCTCGCGCAGCAGCTCCAGCGGCATCTCGTTGGGGTCCAGGACGGGGTAGTGCTCCAGTTGCCAGCCGTCCCGTGACAGGCTCTGCCGGAAGTATCCGTGCCGGTACAGCAGGCCCACGCCGATCAGCGGGACGCCGAGGTCGGCGGCGGCCTTGAGGTGGTCGCCGGCGAGGACACCGAGTCCGCCGGAGTACTGCGGCAGGGCGGCGGTGATGCCGAACTCGGGCGAGAAGTAGGCGACCGCGGCGGGCGGTTCGCCCTCGATCCGCTGGTACCAGCGGGGTTCGGTCAGATGGGCGTGCAGGTCGTCGGCGACGTCGGCGAGTCGCCGCAGGAAGTCGCCGTCCTCGGCCAGCTCCTCCAGCCGCCGGGCGGAGACGGTGCCCAACACCCTCATCGGGTCGCCGTCGGACACCCGCGGGCCGTCGGGGTCGACGGCCCGGAAGAGTTCTCTGGTCTCGGAGTGCCAGGACCAGCGCAGGTTGTGCGCCAGGTCGCCGAGCGGTCGTAGGGGCTCCGGAAGGACGGGACGTACGGAGAATCGACGAATGGCCTTCACCCTTCGACGGTAACGGCCCCACCACCCTTTTCGTCCGAATTCCGCGATCCTCGCCGTGATCGCCCCCATTCGCCCGCACTCCGCGTCGCGAACGTCGCACACGCCGCGCACCCCGTGCGCCGGAGCGGCCTCCGCGCGCCGGGGGCCGTCCGGCCTTCCGGCGTACGACGGCACACGGGGGCGGCATCCGGGGCGCGGAAACGGCGACCCGACCGGAAACGCCCCCGGAGAGATATTCGGCACCGCGGGAACGTGTTTACGGCACTCCGTGCCATTTCACCCGTCGAACAGCGGGGAAACAACCGAACTCCGATCCGGCGGTGGAAACGGTCCCGTTGGGCACGTTTGCTTACGAGTAGTTCACGTTGCACCGGATTGCCCGTCGGCCCCGGGTGGGCAGTTTCTTTCCCACGGCCCTTTCGGGGCACTCCGGAACACAACCGTCACGCCACCCGAGTGAAGCGGACAGGAGCCGCCATGCGCCCCGCCCGTCAACCGTCCGTGGAACAGATAGAAAGAACAAAACCGTCCGTAACGCCAACAGGTGAGCCAATGATCGGTCGCATTCCCGTACTGGACGTCCATCCGCTCGTCGACTGCGGGCGCCGCCCGGCCAAGGCCGTCACCGGCGAGACCTTCCGGGTGTCGGCCACCGTCTTCCGCGAAGGTCACGACGCGGTCGGCGCCAACGTGGTGCTGCGCGATCCCGCCGGCCGGCCCGGTCCGTGGACGCCGATGCGCGAGTTGGCCCCCGGCACCGACCGCTGGGGCGCCGACGTCACCCCCGACTCCGAGGGCCGTTGGACCTACGCCGTCGAGGCCTGGGGCGATCCGATCACCACCTGGCGGCACCACGCGAGGATCAAGGTCCCGGCGGGGATCGACGCCGAGCTGACCCTCGTCGAGGGGGCGGACCTCCACGAGCGGGCCGCCACCGGCGTGCCCGGGAACGACGGGCGCGCGACGGTCCTGGATGCGGTGGACGCCCTGCGCGACACCTCGCGTCCGATCGCGGCGCGGCTGGCCGCCGCCCTGACCCCCGAGGTGACGGCCGTACTGGAGCGCCACCCGCTGCGCGAGCCGGTCACCGCCACGCGTCCGCTGCCCCTGCTGGTGGAGCGGAGGAGGGCGCTGTTCGGTTCGTGGTACGAGTTCTTCCCGCGCTCGGAGGGCGCGGTGGTCGAGGAGGGCCGACCGCCCGTCTCTGGCACCCTGCGCACCGCCGCGCAGCGGCTGCCCGCGATCGCCGCGATGGGCTTCGACGTGGTCTACCTGCCGCCGATCCACCCCATCGGCGAATCGTTCCGCAAGGGGCCCAACAACTCCCTCACCGCGGGCCCCCACGACGTCGGCAGCCCCTGGGCGATCGGTTCGGCCGCGGGCGGCCACGACGCGATCCACCCGGACCTGGGCACCTTCGAGGACTTCGACCGCTTCGTGGCCGGCGCCCGCGAACTGCGACTGGAGGTCGCCCTCGACTTCGCCCTCCAGTGCTCCCCGGACCACCCGTGGGTCAAGGAACATCCGGAGTGGTTCCACCACCGCGCCGACGGATCCATCGCCCACGCCGAGAATCCGCCCAAGAAGTACCAGGACATCTACCCCATCGCGTTCGACGCGGACATGGGCGGCATCGTCGAGGAGACCGTCCGCGTCCTGCGGTTGTGGATGGGGCACGGGGTGCGGATCTTCCGCGTGGACAATCCGCACACCAAGCCGGTGGTCTTCTGGGAGAAGGTGATCGGCGAGATCAACCGGACCGATCCCGACGTGCTCTTCCTGGCCGAGGCGTTCACCCGGCCCGCGATGATGCACACCCTCGCCAAGATCGGTTTCCAGCAGTCCTACACCTATTTCACCTGGCGCAACGGAAAGGAGGAACTGACCGACTACCTGACCGAACTGAGCGGAGACGCCGCCTCGTACATGCGGCCGAACTTCTTCGTGAACACGCCCGACATCCTCCACGCCTACCTCCAGCACGGGGGACGCCACGCGTTCGAGGTCCGGGCCGTGCTCGCCGCCACCCTCTCCCCCACCTGGGGCGTCTACGCGGGCTACGAGCTGTGCGAGAACACGCCCGTGCGGCCCGGCAGCGAGGAGTACCTGGATTCGGAGAAGTACCAACTGCGCCCGCGCGACTGGGCGGCCGCCGAACGGACGGGCGCCACCATCGCACCGCTGATCACCGAGCTGAACCGGCTGCGCCGACGCCATCCGGCGCTCCAGGAACTGCGCAACCTGCGCTTCCACCACAGCGACAACCCGTCGATCATCGTCTACTCCAAGCACTGCGCACACCCGTACGCCGACACGGTTCTCACGGTGGTCAACCTCGACCCCCACCACACCCACGAGGCCACGGTCTCGTTGAACCTGACGGAACTCGGTCTCACACCCGCGCAGGCCAGTGGCGCCGAGCTTTTCCCGGTGCGCGACGAGCTCACCGGCGAGACCTATCACTGGGGCAGGGACAACTATGTGCGCCTGGAACCGGGCCGTGCCGCGGCACCCGCGCACATCCTCTCCCTGCGACCGTCCTCACCGACCGGAGGGTCACCCAACCATGACCGTCAATGAACCCGTCATCGACACGTTCGAGGACACGCCCGCCAAGGACCGCGATCCCGATTGGTTCAAAAGGGCCGTCTTCTATGAAGTGCTGGTCCGGTCCTTCCAGGACAGCAACGGCGACGGCATCGGCGATCTGAAGGGCCTCACCGCCCGGCTCGACTACCTCCAGTGGCTGGGCGTGGACTGCCTCTGGCTCCCGCCGTTCTTCAAGTCCCCGCTGCGGGACGGCGGCTACGACGTCGCCGACTACACCTCCGTCCTGCCGGAGTTCGGCGACCTCGCCGACTTCGTGGAGTTCGTGGACGCCGCCCACCAACGCGGCATGCGGGTCATCATCGACATGGTCATGAACCACACCAGCGACCAGCACCCCTGGTTCCAGGAGTCCCGCCGCGACCCCGACGGCCCCTACGGCGACTACTACGTCTGGGCCGACGACGACAAGCAGTACGCGGACGCCCGCATCATCTTCGTCGACACCGAGGTGTCCAACTGGACGTTCGACCCGGTGCGCAAGCAGTACTACTGGCACCGCTTCTTCTCCCACCAACCGGACCTCAACTACGAGAACCCGCGCGTGCAGGAGGAGATGATCTCGGCCCTGAGGTTCTGGCTGGACCTGGGCATCGACGGGTTCCGGCTGGACGCGGTCCCCTACCTGTACGCGCAGGAGGGCACCAACTGCGAGAACCTGCCGGCCACCCACGCCTTCCTCAAGCGGGTCCGCGCCGAGATCGACGCCCACTACCCCGACACCGTGCTGTTGGCCGAGGCCAACCAGTGGCCGGAGGACGTCGTCGACTACTTCGGCGACTACTCCAAGGGCGGCGACGAGTGCCACATGGCGTTCCACTTCCCCGTCATGCCGCGGATCTTCATGGCGGTGCGCCGCGAGTCGCGCTACCCCGTCTCCGAGGTGCTGGCCAAGACCCCGGCCATCCCCTCGGGCTGCCAGTGGGGCATCTTCCTGCGCAACCACGACGAGCTGACCCTGGAGATGGTCACCGACGAGGAGCGCGACTACATGTACGCGGAGTACGCCAAGGATCCGCGGATGCGCGCCAACATCGGCATCCGGCGGCGGCTCGCCCCGCTGTTGGACAACGACCGCAACCAGATCGAGCTGTTCACCGCCCTGCTGCTGTCCCTGCCCGGCTCGCCGATCCTGTACTACGGCGACGAGATCGGCATGGGCGACAACATCTGGCTGGGCGACCGGGACGCGGTGCGCACGCCCATGCAGTGGACACCGGACCGCAACGCGGGCTTCTCCTCCTGCGACCCGGGCCGGCTCTTCCTGCCCACGATCATGGATCCGGTCCACGGCTACCAGGTCACCAACGTCGAGGCGGCGATGAGCAGCCCCTCGTCACTGCTGCACTGGACGCGCCGCATGATCGAGATCCGCAAGCAGAACCCCGCCTTCGGGCTGGGCTCCTACACCGAGCTGCCGTCGTCCAACCCGGCGGTGCTCGCCTTCCTGCGGGAGTACGGGGACGACCTCGTGCTGTGCGTGCACAACTTCTCGCGCTTCCCCCAACCCACCGAGCTGGACCTGAACGCCTTCAGCGGACGCCATCCGGTGGAGCTGATCGGCGGGGTGCGGTTCCCCTCCATCGGTGAACTGCCGTACCTGCTGACGCTCGCCGGCCACGGCTTCTACTGGTTCCGGCTGCGGAAGCAGCCCTGACGGGGGCCCGACGGACACGGCGGCCCGGGAGACACCGCACCACGGGTGTCGGCCCGGGCCGCCGTGGGCAGCCTTGCCATCACCACCCATCGCACCACTCGTACGAGTTCGCTAGCCCGCTCGGTGGGTACTCCCCGACACGTCCCGCACCGCCGGACAGCCACAGCCGCAATCCGGGACACTCTGCCGTACCTTTCGTGTGCCCGGGGAAAGGACGCCATGTCGGACAGCTCCTCGCCGCGCGCCGCCGTCGCCACGCGCGAGTCGGAGGGCGCGGCGCTGCTGCGTTCGCTCACGCCACTGCTCACCGAATGGCTCCCGCGGCAACGCTGGTTCGCCGGGAAGGGGCGGCCCGTCAGCGGTTTCGCCCTGGTCGCCGCGACCGAGCTGTTGCCGTGCGCCGAGGGTGCCGCGCCCGGTCTGCTGCACCTGCTCGTCCGCGCCCGACAGCCCGGGGGGCCCGAACAGACCCATCCGGTGCCCGCCGACTGCTACCAACTGCTGCTCGGCGTCCGGCCGGCCCTCCCGCCCCCGCTGGCCGGCTCCCTCATCGGGCACCCCGCCGACGGCCCGCTGCGCGGCCGCACGGTGTACGAGGCGCTCCACGATCCGCGGCTGGCCGCCGTGCTGCTGGAGCGGCTGTGCTCTCCGGGACGGATGGGCCCGTTGTCCTTCCAGCGCGAGCGCGGCACCACCATTCCGCGGGGGTTGCCGCCCCGACCGCTGAGCGTGGAGCAGTCCAACTCCTCGGTGGTCTACGGCGACCGCTTCATCCTCAAGCTGTTCCGCCGTGTGAGTCCCGGCGTCAATCCGGATCTGGAGCTGCCCCTGGCGCTGGCGCGGGCAGGTTCGGGCCGGGTGCCGGCACCGGCCGCCTGGTTCGAGGCGCGCCCCGGCAAAGGCGCCGAGGGCGGGGGCGAAGGCGACGAGCCGATGACGCTGGGGGTGCTGCAGCCCTTCCTGCCGGGCACCGCCGACGGCTGGCAGCTCGCGCTGCGCTCGCTGGCCTCCCACGGCGACTTCACCGGTCCGGCGCGGGCGCTGGGCCAGGCCATCGCCGAGGTGCACACCACGCTGGCCCAGGCGCTGCCGGTGACGGCGCTGCGCCGACGTCAACTGGAGTTCATCGCCTCCGGCATGAACGAGCGCCTGGAGGCCGCGGCCGCCGCCGTGCCGGCGCTGCGCCCGTACCGGGGGCGGCTCCACACGGTCTTCAACGCGGTGGCCGACCTGGGGCGCAGCGGACGCGCCTGGTCCGCCCAGCGCATCCACGGCGATCTCCACCTGGGCCAGGCGCTGTGCGCGGGCGACACCGACCGGTGGTCGATCATCGACTTCGAGGGCGAGCCGGCCCGCCCCATCGCCGAACGCCGTCGCCCCCAGCCGGTGGTGCGGGACATCGCGGGCATACTGCGGTCCTTCGACTACGCGGCGTGCCAGCACGCCCGGGGCTCCGCCCGGGAGGCCGGGTGGGCCCGCGAGTGGGCCGAGAAGAATCGTGACGCCTACTGCTCCGGCTACGCCGACGCCTCCGGCGCCGACCCGCGCGACGAGGCCGTCCTGCTGCGCGCGTACGAGACGGACAAGGCCGTCTACGAGGTCCTGTACGAGGCCAGGCACCGCCCCGCCTGGCTCGCCATCCCCATGTCCGCCATCCAACGGCTCGCGGACACCTGAACGACTCGTCCTCCAGGAGGCCCTTCCCGTGACCCCCCGTCCCGACAGTCCCGACAACCGACCGCTTCCCGACACCCCGTCCCGTTCCGATCGCACCGGTGCCCGGGGCGGGGGTTCCGCCACCCCGGCCGGGGTGGCGGAGGGGGCCGCGGAGGCGGCGGCGCAGAGCGTGAGGAAGGCCACGGCCGGCAAGAAGACCGCGACCGGGAAAACCACCACCAAGAAGACCGCCAAGACCGCCAAGACCGCCAAGACCGCCAAGACCGCCAGGACGGTGAAGAGCGCCAAACCGGCCGGGACGGCCGGGACGGCGAAGGCGGCACCGGCCGCCGGGGAGGCCGCCGCCGAGAAGCCGGCGGAGACGACGACGGCCGCGAAACGGACCGCGCGGAAGACCACGGCGCGGAAGACCGCCCGGAAGGCGGTGGCGGCCCAGGCCCCCGTACGGAAGGCCGTGGCCAAGGCTTCCGCCGTTCCGCAGGACGAACCGGTCAAGGACCACGCCCCCAACCGGCCCGACACCCGTCCGCCCGCCCCGCGCCGCGGCGACGGCCGCGACGCGGTGGGCGAGCCCGGACACGGGATGCGGACCGCTCCCCCGTTGGACCCCGGTGAGCGACAGCGGCTCCTCCACGGCTCCCACCACGATCCGCACGCCGTGCTCGGCGCGCACCGCACGGCCGGCGGGGTGCTGTTCCGGGCGCTGCGCCCGTACGCCCGGGCCGTCACCGTCCTGGTCGCCGGGGTGCGGGCGGAGCTGCACGACGACGGCGACGGACTGTTCTCGGGCCTGTGGCCCCTGGCCGAGAAAGCCGCGATCCCGCCCTATCGGCTGCTGGTGCGTTACGGCCCGGAGCCGGGGACGGACGAGATCGAGACCGAGGACCCGTACCGCTTCCTGCCCGCCCTGGGCGAACTGGACCTGCACCTGATCGGCGAGGGCCGCCACGAGGAGCTGTGGCGCGCGCTCGGCGCCCGCCCCATGACCGTCGACGGGGTGACCGGCACCCGCTTCACCGTCTGGGCGCCCAACGCGCTGGGCGTGCGGGTCGCCGGGGACTTCTCCCGCTGGGACGGAACGGCGTTCCCGATGCGCTCGCTGGGCGGCAGCGGTGTGTGGGAGCTGTTCCTGCCCGATGTCGGACCGGGCACGCTGTACAAGTTCGACATCACCCGGCCCGACGGCTCCCACACCCTGCGCGCCGACCCGATGGCCCGCCGCACCGAGGTGCCGCCCGCGACCGCCTCGGTCGTGGAGGAGTCGTCGTACCAGTGGCGGGACGGGGAGTGGATGGCGCGCCGCGCCGGGTACGCCCCGCACCGGGAGCCGCTGTCGATCTACGAGGTGCACCTGCCGTCCTGGCGCCCCGGGCTGACCTACCGCGACCTGGCCGAACAGCTCCCGGCGTACGTGAAGGACCTGGGCTTCACCCACGTGGAGCTGATGCCGGTCGCCGAGCACCCCTTCGGCGGCTCCTGGGGCTACCAGGTCACCGGCTTCTACGCGCCCACCGCCCGGATGGGCACGCCCGACGACTTCCGGTACCTGATCGACCGTCTCCACCAGGAGGGCATCGGGGTGCTGATGGACTGGGTGCCCGCGCACTTCCCCAAGGACGATTGGGCGCTGGCCCGTTTCGACGGCACCGCGCTGTACGAGCACGCCGACCCGGCCCGCGCCGAACACCCGGACTGGGGAACGCTGGAGTTCAACTTCGGCCGCACCGAGGTCCGCAACTTCCTGGTCGCCAACGCGGTCTACTGGTGCGAGGAGTTCCACATCGACGGCCTGCGGGTGGACGCCGTCGCCTCGATGCTCTACCTGGACTACTCGCGCGAGCCCGGCCAGTGGTCCCCCAACCCCCACGGCGGCCGGGAGAACCTGGACGCGGTGGCCTTCCTCCAGGAGACGAACGCCACCGTCTACCGCCGCTGCCCCGGCGTGGTCACCGTCGCCGAGGAGTCCACCGCCTGGGACGGCGTCACCCGCGCCACCCACCACACCGGGCCGGGCGGCTTCGGCGGGCTGGGCTTCGGCTTCAAGTGGAACATGGGGTGGATGCACGACTCCCTGGAGTACATGGTCAAGGAGCCGGTGCACCGCAAGTACCACCACAACGAGATGACGTTCTCCATGGTGTACGCCTACTCGGAGAACTACGTCCTGCCGATCTCCCACGACGAGGTGGTGCACGGCAAACGGTCGCTGGTGTCGAAGATGCCGGGCGACTGGTGGCAGCAGCGCGCCAACCACCGGGCCTACCTGGGCTTCATGTGGTCCCACCCGGGCAAGCAGTTGCTGTTCATGGGTCAGGAGTTCGCGCAGGGCGCGGAGTGGTCGGAGGCGCACGGCCCGGACTGGTGGCTGCTGGACCCGGCGTACTCCGCGGCGGGCGACCACCGGGGGGTGCGCGACCTGGTCCGCGACCTCAACCACCTCTACGCCGCCACGCCCGCGCTGTGGGAGCGGGACACCGAGCCGGCGGGCTTCTCCTGGATCGAGGGGGGCGCGGCGGACGACAACGTCCTGGCGTTCCTGCGGTACGCCGCCGATGGCAGTCCCCTGGTCGCCGTCTCCAACTTCTCCCCCGTCGTCCGTCACGGCTACCGGATCGGCGTTCCCGACGAGGTGTCGGCGTGGCGTGAGGTCCTCAACACCGACGCGGCGCGGTACGGGGGGAGCGGGGTGGGCAATCCCGAGCCGTTGGGGAGCGAACCCGTGCCCGCCCACGGCCGCCCGGCCCACATCGCCCCGACGCTGCCGCCGCTGGCGACGATCTGGCTCGTCCCGGCCTGAGGCGGCCCGGGGCGGTCGGAGCGGGACACCGGAACCCCGGAATCCGCCGGGGAACGCCGAGGAACGCCGAGAGGTGCGGAAAAGGCCGTGCGGCCCCGATCCGGTGGGGGGACCGGACCGGGGCCGCACGGTGTGCCCGGGGCGGAGACGGGGGGATCAGACGCCCGCGGGCTCCTTGGCGGCGGGTTCTCCGGTGGTGGTGCCGGATTCCCGCGTGGTTCCGGTGTCCCGCTCGGGGGTGCCGTCGGCCCCGTGGGCTCCGTCGTCGACGAGGGTCCGCTCGTCGAACGGGGCGCGTCCGGCCAGCACCTCGCGCACCCGGTCCTTGTCGATCTCCTTGGTCCAGGTGCCGACCAGTACCGTGGCGACCGCGTTGCCGGCGAAGTTCGTCAGCGCGCGGGCCTCGCTCATGAAGCGGTCGATGCCGACGATCAGGCCGACGCCGTCCACCAGCTCCGGCCGGTGGGACTGGAGGCCGCCGGCCAGGGTGGCCAGGCCGGCGCCGGTGACGCCCGCCGCGCCCTTGGAGGCGATGATCATGAAGACGAGCAGGGAGATCTGCTGCCCCACCGAGAGCGGGTCGCCCATCGCCTCGGCCACGAACAGCGAGGCCATCGTCAGGTAGATCGCGGTGCCGTCGAGGTTGAAGGAGTAGCCGGTGGGCACGGTGATGCCGACGACCGGCTTGCTCACCCCCAGGTGCTCCATCTTCGCGATCAGGCGCGGAAGCGCCGACTCGGAGGAGGAGGTGGACAGGATCAGCAGGAACTCCCGGCCCAGGTACTTCAGCAGGGCGAGGATGTTCAGCCCCGCCACCAGTCGCAGCAGCGTGCCCAGCACGACGAAGACGAACAGCAGGCAGGTGACGTAGAAGCCGACCATGATGACGGCCAGGGAGGTCAGCGCGTCCACGCCGGTCTCGCCGACCACCGCCGCGATGGCGCCGAAGGCACCGACCGGGGCGACCCACATGATCATCGCCAGCACGCGGAAGACGAGCCGCTGGATGTGGCCGACGCCGCGCAGCACCGGTTCGCCGGCCGCCCCCATCGCCTGGAGGGCGAAGCCCACCAGCAGGGCCACCAGGAGGGTCTGGAGCACCTCGCCCTCGGTGAAGGCGGAGACCAAGGTGGTGGGGATGATGCCCAGGAGGAAGTCGACCGTGCTCTCGCTCGCGCCCTCGGCCTGCGCCGCGCCGGCGCTGCGGGCCTCCTCGGTGAGCTGGAGTCCGGAACCGGGGTCCAGCACGTTGCCGACGACCAGGCCGATGGCGAGGGCCACGGTGGACATCACCATGAAGTAGCCGAGCGCCAGACCGCCCACCGCGCCGACCTTGGCGGCCTTCCGCACCGAGCCGATGCCCAGCACGATGGTGCAGAAGATCACCGGCGAGATCATCATCTTGATGAGGTCGACGAAGCCGGTGCCGAGCGGTTTGAGTTCCTTGGCCACGCCGGGTGCGGCGAAGCCGAGCACGATGCCCGCCAGCACGGCGCCGATCACGGCGATGTACAGGTAGTGGGTGCGGTCTCGTCTCTTGGACTGCGCTGTCTGCGTGGACACGTCGGGCTCCTCGGAAGTGCGGCTCCGACTCGCTGGGAGTCCCGGCGACTATGCATCCGGGTGTGACGTCATTCACCGTTGCGTGCATTACGTGCACGGAAAACCGCGATGGAGTGTGAGATTCCGGCCCGCCGCGGGCCCGTTGACCTCGTCCCGGCACCGGTCGCCGCGCGGCCCGGCGGGAGTTCCCCGACCTCCAAAGGTCGGCCGGGCCCCGGGCACGGGGCAGACTGGTGGCCATGCGTCTGCCCCGTCCCCGCAGCCTGGCCGGCCAGCTCTTCGCGATGCAGGTCGTGCTGGTGGCCGCCGTGGTGGCCGGGTGCGCCCTGTTCACCTACCTGAACGACCGGGAGCAGGCGGAGAACTCCGCCCGCCACCGGGCCACCGCCACGGCCCGGGCGGTCGCCGACTCCCCCTCGGTGGCGGCGGCGATCGGCTCCCCCGACCCCAGCGAACGCCTCCAGCCGTACGCCGAACGGGTCCGGCGCGACACCGGCGTCACCTTCGTGACGATCATGGACCCGGACGGCATCCGCTGGACGCACCCGGAGCCGGACCGCATCGGCCGCCCCTTCGTCGGCCACATCGGACCGGCGCAGCGCGGCGAGACCTTCCACGAGACCTACACCGGGACCCTGGGCCCGTCGGTACGGGTGGTCACCCCGGTCCGCGACGCCGACGGACGGATCGTGGGACTGGTGAGCGCCGGGATAGCGGTGGAGCGGATCAGCGCCGAGGTGGAGCGACAGATGGCGGTGCTGCTGGCGGTGGCCGGGGGCGCGGTGGTGCTCGGCGGACTGGGCACGTACGTGGTCAACGCCCGGCTGCGCCGCCACACCCACGGCATGAACGCCACCGAGCTCAGCCGCATGCACGACTACCACCAGGCCGCGCTGCACGCCGTGCGCGAGGGGCTGATGATGCTCGACGGGCAGCGGCGCGTCGCGCTGATCAACGACGGCGCCCGCGCGCTGCTGGGTCTGACCGGCCGGGACGCCGTCGGACGGAGCGTGGCCGAACTGGGCCTGCCCGCCCCGCTGACCGGGGCGCTGCTGGCCTCCGAGTCCCGGGTGGACGAGGTGCACCTGACCGACGACCGCGTGGTGGTGGTGAACACCTCGCCGGTGTCGGGCGGCGAACGGCGCGGCACGGTGGTGACCCTGCGCGACCACACCGAGCTCCAGGCGCTCACCGGCGAGCTGGACTCGGTGCGCGGCTTCGCCGAGGCGCTGCGTTCCCAGGCGCACGAGGCCGCCAACCGGCTGCACACCGTGGTCTCGCTGATCGAGCTGGGCCGGGAGCGGGAGGCGGCGGAGTTCGCCACGGCCGAACTGGAGCTGGCCCAGGCCCTGACGGACCAGGTGGTGGCGGCGGTCGCCGAACCGGTGCTGGCGGCGCTGCTGCTGGGCAAGGCGGCGCAGGCGAACGAGCGCGGGGTGGAGCTGGTGCTCACCGAGGACAGCAGCGTCGACGACGGCGTGCTGCCCGAGGACCTCCCGTCCCGGGACCTGGTGACGGTGCTGGGCAATCTGGTCGACAACGCCCTGGACGCCGTCTCCTCGACAGCCGTCGCCTCGGACACCGCACGGGTCGCCGTGACCGTGCGGGCGTCGAGGGACGAGCTGCTGCTGCGCGTCACCGACAACGGGCCGGGCATCGCCCCGGACACCGCCGAGGAGGTCTTCCGGCGCGGTTGGACGACCAAGGACGCCGACGCGCGCGGTGGCGACCGAGGGCGGGGGCACGGCCTGGGGCTGGCGCTGGTGCGGCAGACGGTACGGCGGTACGGCGGCACCGTCGAGCTGTCCGGGGCCCCGGAGGGCGGCGCCCGCTTCACCGTACGGCTGCCCCTGCGCGCCCGGCGCGGAGTCGGCGAGGGGGTGCCGGCGTGACCGGGCCGGGGAACGGCACCGGCGGTGCGGGAACCGCGGGCGGTGCGGGAACCACGGGCGGGGAAACCGGCGAGGGCCCCATCAGGGTGCTGGTCGTCGAGGACGACCCGGTGGCCGCCGACGCCCACGCCCTGTACGTCTCCCGGGTGCCCGGCTTCGCCGTCGCGGGGGTGGCGCACTCCCGCGCGGAGGCCGGGCGGGTCCTGGAGCGGTCGGGCGTCGATCTGATCCTGCTCGACCTCTACCTGCCCGACGGGCACGGTCTGTCCCTGGTGCGGGCGCTGCGCGCGGCGGGTCACACCACGGACGTCTTCGCCGTCACCTCGGCCCGCGATCTGGCCGTCGTGCGCGAGGGGGTCTCGCTGGGGGTCGTCCAGCACGTGCTCAAGCCCTTCACCTTCCCCACGCTGCGCGACCGGCTGCAGCGGTACGCCCGGTTCCGGATGACCACCACCTCCGCGGGCGCGGAGGCCGGCAGCCAGGCGGAGGTGGACCGGGCACTGGCCACGCTACGGGCGCCGGGACGCGTCACGCTGCCCAAGGGGCTGAGCGCGGCCACCCTGGAGTCGGTCACCTCGACGCTGCGGACGGCCCCCGAGGAGGGCCTGACGGCGAGCGCGGCGGCCGAGCGGGTCGGCGTCAACCGGATCACCGCGCGCCGCTACCTGGAGTACCTGGTCGGCACCGGACAGGCCGAGCGCACTCCCCAGTACGGGCAGGTGGGACGGCCCGAGCTGTACTACCGCTGGCAGGGCTGACCGGACGCGCCTCCCGGCGGCGCCCGTCGGGGACGCCGCCGGAAGGGGGGCCGGGGGCAGGAGCCGCCGAAGGGCGTCAGAAGACCGCTTCGGTCTCGTCCATCCGGTCCTGCGGAACGGTCTTCAGCTCCACCACCGCGTCGGCCAGCGGGGCCATCACGATCTCGGTGCCGCGCAGGGCCGTCATCATGCCGAAGTCACCGCGGTGGGCGGCCTCCACCGCGTGCCAGCCGAAGCGGGTGGCCAGCACCCGGTCGTACGCGGTGGGGGTGCCGCCGCGCTGCACGTGGCCGAGGATGACCGGGCGGGCCTCCTTGCCCAGGCGGTGCTCCAGCTCGATGGCGAGCCGGTTGCCGATGCCGGTGAAGCGCTCGTGGCCGTACTGGTCGATCCGCCCCTTCTCGTACGGCATCGAGCCCTCGGCCGGGCGGGCCCCCTCGGCGACGCAGACGACCGCGAACTTCTTGCCGCGCGCGAAGCGGTCCTCGATCATCTTGCACAGGTCGTCGACCTGGAACGGCCGCTCCGGGACGCAGATGCCGTGCGCGCCGCCGGCCATGCCGGCCTCCAGGGCGATCCAGCCGGCATGCCGGCCCATGACCTCCACGACCATCACGCGCTGGTGGGACTCGGCGGTGGTCTTCAGCCGGTCGATGGCCTCGGTGGCCACGGTGACGGCCGTGTCGAAGCCGAAGGTGCGGTCGGTGGCGGAGATGTCGTTGTCGATCGTCTTGGGCACGCCGACCACCGGCAGACCGGCGTCGGCGAGCATCCGGGCCGCGGTCAGCGTGCCCTCGCCGCCGATCGGGATGAGCGCGTCGAGGCCGAGCCGCTCCAGGAGCTCCTCGGAGTTCTCGCACGCCTCGCGCAGCCGGCCGCGCTCCAGGCGGGCCGAGCCCAGGATGGTTCCGCCGCGGGCCAGGATGCCGGAGACGGAATCGATGTCGAGCCTGCGGTAGCGGCCGTCGAGCAGGCCCTTGAACCCGTCTTCGAAGCCGATGACTTCGTCGTTCCGGTCCACCACGGCGCGGTGCACGACCGAACGGATCACGGCGTTCAGACCGGGGCAGTCGCCGCCTGCGGTGAGGACTCCGATGCGCATGGGGATCGCTTCTCCTGCTCGCTGCTGGTTCGGGGGTGCGCCGCCGCGATTGTTTCACGTCCTGAACACATGGCCGCCTCCCGTCTCACATACCGTTCGAGACACGACCGGCACGCGTCCTCGCCGGGGTGACGGCAGAGCCAAGAGTAGCCAAAGGCCGCATCCCACCGGATATGTGCGGCCACCGGTGCGTTCCCCCCTTTTCACGGCGGCGTGCTCGGGTACTCGACGAAGGGCACGGCCCGAGGAGGCCCGGACGGACGGCCCGGAACGAGCGGTGGACAGGGCGAGGCAGCGAGCGAGCAGGGAGAGCCCGTGACGCGCAGCGTGTACGTGACCGGCATCGGCCGCGGGGACGGCCGCCAGGTCGTGGAGCTGGGGGTCATGGAACTGTTGTCCCGGCGGACCGGCCGGGTCGGCGTCTTCCGCCCCCTGGCCCACGACGGCCCCGACCCCATCTACGACCTGTTGCGCAGCCGCTACCGCCTGTCCCAGCCCACCGGTACGGTCTTCGGACTCGGCTACGACGAGGCCGCCGCCCACCTGGCCGAGAAGGGCACCGACGCACTGGTCTCCCGCCTGCTGGAGCGCTTCCGTACCGTCGCCCGCGACTACGAGGCCGTCCTCGTCCTGGGCACCGACTTCGCCGACACCGGCCTCCCCGCCGAGCTGGCCCTCAACGCCCGGTTGGCCAACGAGTTCGGTGCCGCGGTCCTGCCGGTGGTGGCCGGCAGCGGACGGGACCTGGACTCGCTGACCGCCGAGGTCCGCAACGGCCACCACGCGTACGCCTCGCTGGGGTGCGACGTCGTGGCGATGATCGCCAACCGGGTCTCCGACGGCCTGGCCGGCGCCGCCGCGGGCGCGCTGCGCGGGCAGCTCCCGGTCCCGGTGTACGCGCTCCCCGAGGAGCCCGCCCTGTCCGCGCCGACCGTCGCCCAGATCGCCGCGGCGCTGGACGCGAAGGTGCTGCTGGGGGACCCGGCCGGGCTCTCCCGCGACGTGCGCGGCTTCGTCTTCGGGGGCGCCACGCTGCCCACCTTCCTGCCCGCCCTCACCGAGGGATGCCTGGTCATCACCCCAGGGGACCGCGCCGACCTGGTCGTCGGCGCGCTGGCCGCCCACTCCGCGGGCTCCCCGCCCATCGCCGGGGTACTGCTCACCGTCGATCGGGTGCCCGGCGAGGAGACCATGGCGCTGGCCGCCCGCCTCTCGCCGGGCACCCCGGTGCTGGCGGTGCCCGGCGACTCGTTCGCCACCGCCGGAAGGCTGATGTCCCTGGAGGGCAGGGTGACCACGGCCAATCCGCGCAAGGCCGAGATCGCCCTCGGCCTCTTCGAGGAACACGTGGACACCGCCCTGCTCGCCGATCGGCTCTCGGTGAGCCGCCGCGGCGACCGGGTCACCCCGATGATGTTCGAGCACCAGTTGATCGAGCGTTCCCGCGCCGACCGCCGGCACATCGTCCTGCCGGAGGGCACCGAGGAGCGGGTGCTGCGGGCGGCCGAGGTGCTGCTGCGCCGGGGCGTGTGCGACCTGACACTGCTGGGCGAGGAGGCCGCGATCCGCCGGCGCACCGCCGAGTTGGGCATCGACCTGGGGTTGCTGGGGCCCGAGGAGGTGCCCGACGGCACGGGCGCCTGGGCCCGTGCCGTCGACCCGTACGACTCGCCGCTGCGCGAACGCTTCGCCGAGCTGTACGCGGGGTTGCGCGCCCACAAGGGCGTCACCCACGAGCTGGCCTACGACCAGGTGGCCGACGTGTCGTACTTCGGCACCCTGATGGTGCGGGAGGGACTGGCCGACGGAATGGTCTCGGGCGCGGCGCACTCCACCGCGGCGACCCTGCGGCCCGCCTTCGAGATCATCCGCACCCGACCGGACGCGGAGATCGTCTCCTCGGTGTTCTTCATGTGCCTGGCCGAGAGGGTGCTGGTCTACGGGGACTGCGCGGTCAACCCCGACCCGGACGCGGAACAGCTCGCCGACATCGCCGTCCAGTCGGCCGCCACCGCGGCCCGCTTCGGGGTGGAGCCGCGGGTGGCGATGCTGTCCTACTCCACCGGCACCTCCGGCAGCGGCGCGGACGTGGACAAGGTGCGGCGGGCCACCGAGCTGGTGCGCGAGCGCCGGCCCGAGCTGCCGGTGGAGGGACCGATCCAGTACGACGCGGCGGTGGAGCCGACGGTCGCGGCCACCAAGCTGCCCGGCTCGGACGTGGCGGGTCGGGCCACCGTGTTGGTCTTCCCCGACCTGAACACCGGCAACAACACCTACAAGGCCGTCCAGCGCTCGGCCGGCGCCGTCGCCGTCGGCCCGGTCCTGCAGGGGTTGCGCAAGCCGGTCAACGACCTGTCGCGCGGCGCCCTGGTGCCGGACATCGTCACCACCGTGGCGATCACCGCGATCCAGGCCCAGCAGGGCCGGCGGACGGCGGGCGGCGGGCCGGGGAGGACCGAGGGCACCGAGGAGAGCGACGAGGCGGTGGAGGAGTGAGAAACACCCGAGGAACCCACGTCCTGGTCCTGAACACCGGCTCCTCGTCGGTGAAGTACCGACTGCTGGACATGGCCGACGGCTCCCGCCCGGCGGGGGGGCTGGTGGAGCGGATCGGCGAGCGCACCTCGTACCTGCGGCACGACCCGGCCGGCGGACCGCGGCGCGAGCGCGAGGAGCCGGTGGCCGACCACGCCACGGCCCTGGAGGCGCTGGCCGAGGAGCTGGAACGCGACGGGCTCGGCCTGGACTCCCCCGAGCTGGTCGCCATCGGCCACCGCGTGGTGCACGGCGGACGGCGGTTCACCGAGCCGACCGTGATCGACGAGGCGGTGACGGCCGAGATCGAACGCCTGGTGCCCGTCGCGCCGCTGCACAACCCGGCCAATCTGGCGGGCATCCGCACCGCCCTGTCACTGGCCCCCGACGTGCCGCAGGTGGCGGTCTTCGACACCGCCTTCCACACCACGATGCCCGAGCACGCCGCCCGGTACGCCATCGACACCGCCGTCGCCGACGAGCACCGGGTGCGCCGCTACGGCTTCCACGGCACCTCGCACGCGTACGTCTCGCGCGGGGCCGCCGAACTGCTGGGCCGGGAGCCGTCCGAGACGAACGTGATCGTGCTGCACCTGGGCAACGGCGCCTCGGCCTCGGCGGTGGCGGGCGGACGCTGCGTGGACACCTCCATGGGGCTCACCCCCCTGGAGGGACTGGTGATGGGCACCCGTTCGGGTGACATCGATCCGGCGGTGGTCTTCCACCTGTCCCGGGTCGCCGGGATGTCGGTGGACGAGATCGACGAGTTGCTCAACCGGCGCAGCGGACTGCTGGGCCTGTGCGGCGACAACGACATGCGGGAGGTGCTGCGCCGGATGGACTCCGACGGCCCGGACGCGGAGTCGGCACGGCTGGCCTTCGACGTCTACGTCCACCGGCTGCGCAAGTACGTGGGCGCCTACTGCGCGGTGCTCGGCCGGGTGGACGCGGTGGCCTTCACCGCCGGGATCGGGGAGAATGCGGCCCCCGTCCGCCAGGCCGTCATGGCGGGCCTGCGGGGCCTGGGCATGGCGGTGGACCCGGAGCTGAACGGAGCGCCCGGCGACGGGCCGCGGCTGATCTCGCCGCCCGGGTCGCGGGTCGCGGTGGCCGTGGTGCCCACCGACGAGGAGCTGGAGATCGCGACACAGACGTACGAACTGGTCTCCGGCGGCACCATGGGACGGAAGTGAGCCAGCTCACCCCCTGGAACGTTCCGCCGTTGAACAAAAGATAGGATCCTCCCCATGCGCCGTTCCAAAATCGTCTGCACCCTGGGCCCCGCCGTGGACTCCTACGATCAGCTCAAGACGCTGATCGAGGCCGGCATGAACGTGGCCCGCTTCAACATGAGCCACGGGAGCCACTCGGAGCACGAGGAGCGGTACCACCGCCTCCGCAAGGCCTCCCAGGAGACCGGGCGTGCCATCGGTGTCCTCGCCGACCTCCAGGGTCCCAAGATCCGCCTGGAGACCTTCGCCGACGGGCCGGTGGAGCTCGTCCGCGGTGACGAGTTCACCATCACCACCGAGGACGTCCCCGGTGACCGCACCATCTGCGGCACCACCTACAAGGGGCTGCCCGCCGACGTCTCCAAGGGCGAGACGATCCTGATCAACGACGGCAACGTCTCCCTCCAGGTGGTCGAGGTCGACGGTCCGCGGGTGCGCTGCATCGTCATCGAGGGCGGTGTGATCTCCGACCACAAGGGCATCAACCTGCCCGGTGTGGCGGTCAACGTCCCGGCGCTGTCGGAGAAGGACGTCGAGGACCTGAAGTTCGCCCTGGAGATGGGCTGCGACATGGTGGCCCTCTCCTTCGTCCGCGACGCCGCCGACGTCCGTGACGTCCACCGGGTGATGGACGAGGTCGGCCGCCGGGTGCCGGTGATCGCCAAGGTGGAGAAGCCGCAGGCCGTCGAGAACATGGAGGACGTCGTCCTCGCGTTCGACGGCGTGATGGTGGCCCGTGGCGACCTGGCGGTGGAGTACCCGCTGGAGAAGGTGCCGATGGTGCAGAAGCGGCTCGTCGAGATGTGCCGCCGCAACGCCAAGCCGGTGATCGTGGCGACCCAGATGATGGAGTCGATGATCACCAACTCCCGGCCGACCCGCGCCGAGGCCTCCGACGTCGCCAACGCCATCCTGGACGGCGCGGACGCGGTGATGCTCTCGGCGGAGTCCTCGGTGGGCCAGTACCCGATCGAGACGGTCAAGACGATGTCGAAGATCGTCCGGGCCGCCGAGGAGGAGCTGCTCTCGCGCGGCCTGCAGCCGCTGGTGCCCGGCAAGAAGCCGCGCACCCAGGGCGGTTCGGTGGCCCGCGCGGCGTGCGAGATGGCCGACTTCCTCAACGGCAAGGCGCTGATCGCCTTCACCAAGTCCGGCGACACCGCCCGACGGCTGTCCCGCTACCGCGCCGCCCAGCCGATCCTGGCCTTCACCACCGAGCCGGCGACCGCCAACCAACTCACGCTGAGCTGGGGCGTGGAGACCTTCGTGGTGCCGCACGTGGACCACACCGACGAGATGGTGGACCTGGTCGACGCCGAGCTGCTCAAGCTCCAGCGGTACAACCACGGCGACACCATGATCATGACGGCCGGTTCGCCCCCCGGCGTCCCCGGCACCACCAACATGGTGCTGGTGCACCACCTGGGCAACGACGAGCGGTGACGCCCTGACGCGAGGGCGCCCCGGATTCCGACCGCCCGGCGGACCCGCCGGGTGGCCGGAATCCGGTCAGTTCTCGTTGTACAGGTGCATGCCCGGGATGTGCAGGGTGCCGCCGAACTGACCGGCCTGCGTCACCGACACCTCGGTGAAGAACACCTCGGAAAGATCCAGCGGGGGCGGGGACTTCGGACTGAAGGTGACCGGGATCACCCCGAAGAGATTGCCCTTGAGCTCCTCGGTGTACATGGTCACCGTGCCGTTGCGGATGGTGGAGGTGCTGCCCTCAGCGGCCTCGACGTGCGCGGTGGATCCGCCGGGGCCCTCCACGATCTGGTGGAGGTCCCGGATGTCGACCGACCTGGCGGTGAACTTCAGGACGTCCTTGACCCCGCCGCCGTAGGTGCGGACCTTGACGATGCCGTGGTAGTCCAGGCCGTGCAGGGCGAGCAGACTGGTCTCCAGGCGCCAGGGCCGATCGGGCAGCAGCGCCTCGGTCCGCTCCTCCTCGGCCTCGGCCAGCGCCTCGGCGTCGTAGGTGGGGCAGGGGTAGGGCTCCTTGCCTCCGGCACCGGGCGCGGGGGTGACGGCCTCGGCCTCCTCCCCGTCCTTGGGCCCGAAGTCGCCGGCGGTCTCCCGCGGGGTCCGGTCCGCCGGGCCGGCGGTCTCCCGCGGGTCCTTCCCGGTCTCCTTCCCGGCCCTCTCCACGGCCTCCTTCACCGGCTTCACCGGCTCCGGCAGCTCCGGCAGCTCCGGCAGCTCCGGCGGCTCCACCGGCTCCGTCGAACGTCCGGAGGCGGACGGCGACGGGGTCGGCGAACTCGGCTCGGCGGGAACGGCGTCGGTCTCCCGCCCGCCGGACCGCGTCCTCTCCCCGCCGTCCCGGGTGAACAGGTCCTCGAGGGCGCCGCCGATGCCCAGCGGGTCCAGCGGGTTCCTGCTCTCGGACGGGGCCGGCACGGGCTCCTCGACGCTCTCCGCGCCGCCCCCCGCTCCACCGTCCGCGGGCTCCTCCCCGCCGTCGGGCTCCGGGGCGGCGGTCCGTTCTCGGTCCACGTCGCCGGTCCCGGTGCCGTCCGAGTGGTCCGAGGGGCCAAAGGGGGCCGAGGGCTCCTTCGGAGCCTCGGCCTCCGGGGTGGGCGCGGGAGCGGGGGACGTCTCCGGCCTCGCGGTGCCGGCGGGCTTCTCCTCCTCGCCGGCCGATCCCCCGGTGTCCTCCTCCGCCGTCCGGTCGGGGGCGGTCACGCACGGCCCGTCCTTGAAGGGGTTCTCGGGCAGCGGCTCGGCGGTGGCCAGTCTCGGGGTGAGTCCCATTCCCATGAGCACCGCCGACGGCATGGCGGCCAGGGCGATCGCCTTGCCGGCGGGCACGTGCAGCCGGGTCAGCAACGGTTTCCTCGACGCCGCGTGGCGCGGTCCGCTCCTGGCGCGCCGGGTCGGCTCCGCGGCTCCGTACCCGCCTTCCCGGCGCGCCTCGTCAGGCGTCACGGCGGCCCCCGTCCTGTCCGTCGTCGACGCCGACCGGGGCCGGTTCGAAAACGGCCGGGTCCATCTCGTCGTCCGGGTCTCCGGCGTGCCCGGGCCCCGAGGTCGGTCGGTCCTTGTCGGCCACCCAGGCGACGCCCATGCCGCCGCCGACCAGCGTCAGCAGGAAACCGACGAGGAAGCCCCCGATGTTGGAGACCACGATCGACACCAGACCGAGCAGGATGGCGGCGACTCCGGCGAACACCCGCGAGTGCGGCTGGAACCACATCGTGAGTCCCAGCACGAACAGCAGCACGCCGATGATCAGCGATCCGGAACCCGTGGTGGTGGCCAGTCGGAAGGACAACTGTTCCAGGCCGGGGTTGGCATACGGGATGTAGATGATGGGTACGCCGCCCAGCAGCGTCAGCAGTCCCGCCCAGAAGGGGCGCTGCCAGCGCCACAGGCGGAACGACCGCCGCCAGTGGCCGATGCGCTCACGCGCTCCCGACGACTCGGTACTCATCGAAAACAGCTCCCTAGGGCCGAACTGTCATGGGGATCAATGCGGCGGGGAGCGCGGGGGACCGGCGGACCGGTCCCCCGCCTCCTTCCGCTCAGTGCGTCAGAAGCACTCGTTCTTGCCCTTGCTGACCTTCATCGACAGGCCGGTGAGCTTGAACGTCGCGGCGCTGGTGGCCCAGGACGTCTGCTTGACGTCGGTCAGGAAGGCGGAGTCGGCCTCCTGGGCGAAGGACCCCGGCGCCCCCTTGATCACGCCCGCCTCGACATCGGGCCCCTTGGAGGTGCTCCCGGCCGCCACGCCGATGTTGATGTCCCGGAACGTGGCGTCGGCGTCGAGCTGGTTGAGGTCGATGTAGAGGTTCTTGGCGATGACCGGTTTATCACCGTTGCCCGCCGTGAGCTTCAGCGAGACGTCGCCGAAGCCGGGCACGGGCACGACGACGGACTGGCACAGCCCCTTGAGTTCGGCGGACTCGAACGCGGACACCGCGACCGGGACGGGTTCGCCGTTGTGCTTGGTGTTGATCGTGCCGTACTGCACGAACCCCGTGCCGTCCAGCTCCTTGACGGAGACCTTCGCCTGTTGGCCGGAGATGCTGAACGACGCGGCGAGCGCGCCCTGTGCCAGGGCGACGCCGACCGCTGCCGTGGCGGCAACGCTCGGGACCATGACGACGGCGAACCGCTTCCATCTGGTCCCGCCACGAGCCACAGACTCCATGACTTTCCTCCTTCTCGGACGTACATCTCCGGCCCGGGCCCTGGGCCCGGACGGGATGGGAGAAGTGCTACGCCCTCGGGAAGGGGAACGCCGTTCCTCGAACATCGCGAGACATCGGAGTACCGGCGACCACCCCCGAGCGACAACCACGCGGCCGCGCTCTCGCGCGGCCCGTCGGACAGGCCCCGCCCGGCGGCGGAGACCCCCCTGCCCGGGACCGGCGCGCTGGGCACCGGTCCGCCCGGTGGGGACCCGTGGCCCGCCGGTCCCGGGTGTGGTGCGCCGGGCTGCGGACAACGGACCGAGCGTGGCCGATCGTGGTGCATGAGACGCCGGGACACAAGGGGTTCGTTACTTACGGGTAACGACAGGATGGCCACATCTGCACACCAAGTGATCAATTACATACACCGAGTGTCGGAGTCGAACGGGAAGCGGCCGAACGAATCGGGCGGTCGGGGAGTAAACCCCCCACGCCCTTTACTGCGAGTAACAGCGGCCGCGATGGCCAAGTTTTGGCAAAGTCGCGGCCGCTGTCGATCACTGTGTCAATACGTCGCGGAGGGGCGGGAACAGCAGGTCAGAACAGCACCCGAGCGAGGGCGCCGCGGGCCGCCACGACCCTGGGATCGTCCGGCCCGACCACCTCGAACAACTCCAGGAGACGGACCCGCGCCGCCTCCCGGTCCTCCCCGACCGTGCGCCTGACCGTCTCCACCAGACGCCCGAAGGCGTCCTCGACGTGCCCGCCCACCAGGTCCAGGTCGGCCGCGCGCAGTTGCGCGTGGACGTCGGCGGGATCGTCCGCGGCCTCCTTGCGCACCCGCGCCGCGTCCAGCCCCTGGACGCGCTGCAGCAACTCGGCCTGGGCCAACCCCAGCCTGGCCTCGGTGTCGGCCGGCTTGTCGGCGAGGACGTTCCGGTACGCCCGGACGGCGCCGTCCAGGTCACCCGCGTCCAGCGCCGCGTGCGCGGCGGCCAGCGCCGGGTCCTCGGGCACCGCGGGCTCGGCCGGCGCCTCCTCGTCACCCGCCACGGGCGCGCCGACGATGCCGAAGCGCTCCTCGGCGACCTGGATCAACTGGTCCAGCACCTGGCGGACCTGCTGTTCGGGGGCCGCGCCCTGGAACAGCGGCAGGGCCTGGCCGGCCACCACCGCGAAGACGGCCGGAATGCCCTGCACTCCGAACTGCTGGAAGAGCAACTGGTTACGGTCGACATCGACCTTGGCGAGCAGGAAGCGTCCGGCGTACTCCCGTGCCAGGCGTTCCAGCAACGGACCGAGCTGCTTGCAGGGCTCGCACCACTCGGCCCAGAAATCGATGACGACCGGAACCCCGGCGGAGCGCTGGAGCACCGCCTGCTCGAAATCCGCCTCGTCGACCTCGATCACCGGGGAGGACGGGGCCGGACCACCGGCCGCGCCCTGTCGTCCCGCGCCCTTGGCGCGGGCCTCCTCCGCCTTCTGCCTGGCCTCTCCGGCCGCCTTCACGGCGGCCAGGTCGACCACTCCGCTCATGGACATGTTGCGTGGCTGCATGCCCCCAGTCTCCCCCGTCCCGGGACCGTTCCGTGCAGCGTGCCGCTTTTCGGTGCCGGGTCCCCACCGGCACCTGCCGCCCCGCCCGGTCGCCGCGGGGCCCGATGTGGTCGTCGCTCGGTCGGCCGCGCCGGGTCGCCCCGGTGCGCGCGGCTTTTCGATACGCCCCGTAGCGTAACTCATGGCCGCCGCTAGAGTCACCCCCATGACTGGCTCCGCTCGACGCGCGGGCAGGCCGCGCAGCGCCGCGGCCGACCGGGCGATCCTCGACGCGACGCGTTCCGCGCTGGTCGATCTGGGGTGGGGCAGGCTGACGATGGGGGACGTGGCCCTGCGCGCGGGCGTGGCCAAGACCACCCTCTACCGCCGTTGGGCGAACAAGAACGAGATGGTCGTGGACGCGGTGGCCGTCCTCTTCGACGAGCTGGACCTGCCCGACCGCGGCAGCCTGCGGGCGGACGTGGAGGGGGTCGTGCTCTCCTTCGCCGCGCTGTTGGAGCGGCCGGAGACGAAGACGGCGCTGATGGCCGTGGTCGCCGAGGCCACCCGCGACGAGGCGCTGCGCGCCCGCATCCGCGCCGCCATCGTGGACCGCCAGAAGCGTCTGGTCGTCGAGGGGCGGCGGCGCGCCCAGGCCCGCGGCGAACTGCCCCCCGACCCGCCCGGACCGCGGGGCGCCGCCGTGGCGGACCGCGCGGCGGCGCTGGTCTTCGACGTGATCGCGGGCGCGGTCGTCCACCACTGTCTGGTCAGCGCCGAGAGCGTCACCCCCGAGTGGACCCGTGCCCTGACCTCCCTGGTGCTGCACGGGCTGGTCGCCGCTTCGCCCGGGGCGGCGGACGGCCGCGCGAGTGCCACGGGCGCCACGGACGCTCCCTGAGGGACGTCCGGCCCCGCCCCGTGCCGGGCGACGGACACGGAACGGGACGGGGCGGACGACGGGACGGAGCCGGCCGGCGTCAGAACCCGGCGGGCTCGGTGTAGACGCCCCACTCGTCGCGCAGGGCACCGCAGATCTCGCCCAGGGTGGCCTCGGCCCGCACCGCCTCCAGCATCGGTTCGATCATGTTGGAGCCGTTCCGGGCGGCGGTCAGCATCCCGTCCAGCGCGGAACGCACCCGCGCGTCGTCGCGCTCCGCCTTGCGCTCGGCCAGCACGCGCACCTGCTCGCGCTCGACCTCGTGGCTGACCCGCAGGATCTCCAGGTCGCCGGTGACCGAGCCGGTGTGGCAGTTGACGCCGACGACCTTCTTCTCGCCCTTCTCCAACGCCCGCTGGTAGCGGAAGGCGGCCTCGGCGATCTCGCCGGTGAACCAGCCGTCCTCGATGCCGCGCAGGATGCCGGAGGTGATGGGACCGATGGGGTGGTTGCCGTCCGGAACCGCGCGGCGGCCCCGCTCCTTGATCTGCTCGAAGATCTTCTCGGCGTCCGCCTCGATCCGGTCGGTGAGCGCCTCGACGTACCAGGAACCGCCCAGCGGGTCGGCGACGGAGGTGACGCCCGTCTCCTCCATCAACACCTGCTGGGTGCGCAGCGCGATCTCCGCGGCCTGCTCGCTGGGCAGGGCGAGGGTCTCGTCCAGGGCGTTGGTGTGCAGGGAGTTGGTGCCGCCCAGCACGGCGGCCAGCGCCTCCACGGCGGTGCGCACCACGTTGTTGTACGGCTGCTGGGCGGTGAGCGAGACACCGGCGGTCTGGGTGTGGAAGCGCAGCCACTGCGCCTTCTCGCTCTTCGCCCCGTACACGTCCCGCATCCAGCGCGCCCAGATCCGCCGGGCCGCGCGGAACTTGGCGATCTCCTCGAAGAAGTCGACGTGCGCGTCGAAGAAGAACGACAGGCCCGGCGCGAAGACGTCCACGTCCAGGCCGCGCGAGAGGCCCAGCTCCACGTAGCCGAAGCCGTCGGCGAGGGTGTACGCCAGCTCCTGCGCGGCCGTGGAGCCGGCCTCGCGGATGTGGTAGCCGGAGACCGACAGCGACTTGTACGCGGGGATGTGGCGCGCGCAGTGCTCCATCAGGTCGCCGATCAGGCGCAGGTGCGGCTCCGGCTCGAAGAGCCACTCCTTCTGCGCGATGTACTCCTTGAAGATGTCCGTCTGGAGCGTGCCGTTGAGGACGGAGGTGTCCACGCCCTGGCGCTCGGCGGCCACCAGGTACATGCAGAACACCGGAACGGCCGGACCGCTGATCGTCATCGAGGTGGTGACGTCGCCCAGCGGGATGTCCCGGAAGAGGACCTCCATGTCGGCGGCCGAGTCGATCGCGACGCCGCAGTGGCCGACCTCGCCCAGCGATCGGGGGTCGTCGGAGTCGCGGCCCATCAGGGTCGGCATGTCGAAGGCGACCGAGAGCCCGCCGCCGCCGGCGGCGAGGATCATCTTGTACCGCTCGTTGGTCTGCTCGGCGTTGCCGAAGCCGGCGAACTGGCGGATGGTCCAGGTCCGGCCGCGGTAGCCGGTGGGGTACAGACCGCGGGTGAAGGGGTACTCACCGGGCCAGCCGATCCGCTCGAACCCCTCGACGGTGTCGCCGGGGGCGGGGCCGTAGACGGGTTCCACGGGATCGCCGGAGAGCGTGGTGAAGTCGGCGTCCCGCTTGCGGGCGGCGTCGTACCGGGCCTGCCAGCGTCGGCGGCCCTCTTCGATGGCGTCAGCGTCCATACGACAAATTTACTAGGACGTCCAAGTAATTGTCGATGGAGGACCGCCCGGCGCGCCGGAACGCGGACGCCGGACGGGAGGCCGCGCGGTGGCCGTCAGGCCCGCGCGGGAGCGGCCGTGTCGTCGACGACCAGCGGCTCGACCCGACGGGAGAGCCGGCGCTCGACGAAGAACGCGGCCGTCGGGATCGTCCCCGCCAACAGCACCCACAGCAACCGGGGGAGCGGCAGCTTCGCCTTGGATCCCAGGTCGAAGGCGAAGACCAGGTAGAGCACGTACAGCCAGCCGTGGGCGAGGCTGATGACGTAGGTGAAGGTCTCGGCCCCGTCCAGCTCCAGGATGTACTTGCCGACCATGCCGAGGCACAGCAGGACCAGCAGCACACCGGTCACGTAGGCCATCACCCGGTAACGGGTGAGCACGCTCTTCTTCATGCCCATGAGCGTAACCGGCCGCCCGGGCGGCCCCTCCGGCGCCCCGGGGTCACCCCTCCTTGAAGTCCCCGGCCGCCACCCGCAGCGGACGCAGCAGCGCGAAGATCTCGTCGCACTCCTCGGCGTCGTACGTCCCGAGCCCGAAGTCCATCGCCATCAGGTCGCGGGTCGCCGCCTCGCACACCTCGCGCCCCCGGTCGGTGATGGAGGCGAGCGTGCCGCGCCCGTCGTTGGGGTTGGGGCGCTTGGCGACCAGACCCGACTTCACCAACCGGTCCACGGTGTTGGTCACCGACGTCGGGTGGACCATCAACCGCTCACCGATCTTGGACATCGGCAACTCGCCGGCCTGGGAGAACGTCAACAGCACCAGCGCCTCGTAACGGGCGAAGGTCAGACCGTAGGGCTTGACCACCGCGTCCACCTCGGCGAGGAGGATCTGGTGCGCGCGCATGATCGAGGTGATCGCGGCCATCGAGGGCACGGACCCCCAACGCTGCTTCCACAGTTCGTCGGCGCGGGCGATCGGGTCGAACGACAGGCTGAGCGGCTTCGGCACGCCCCCGACCTTACCGGCCGGTCATATCGTGGTCAGCTCCGTCTCGGTGATCGGACCGGGAAAGGGGGGACCACCCCCGGTCCCGGACCACCGCGAACGCCCCCCGCCCTCCGGCGGGCGCCGCAGGGCGGGGGGGGCGGCCCGCGTCAGCCCAGGTGCCGTTCGACGCTCTCGATCTTCGAGGTCAGCCCGTCGGTGACACCGGGGCGGATGTCGGCCTTCAGCACGAGCGAGACGCGCGGCGCGCGGGCCTCGACGGCGGCAACCGCCCGTCGCACCACGTCCATGCACTCCTCCCACTCGCCCTCGACCGAGGTGAACATCGCGTCCGTGCGGTTGGGCAGCCCGGACTCGCGGACCACGCGCACGGCGTCGGCCACGTACTCCCCGACGTCCTCGCCGACGCCGAGCGGGGTGACGGAGAAGGCGACGATCACGCGTCCACCGCCCCCGTGCGGGGCCGCTCGGCGGCCTGCCTCGCCTCCTCGGCGCGGGCTCGGGCGGCGATCACGCTCGCCTCGGTCTCACGGCGCAGCCGCTTGTCGGCGTAGAACCCGCCCGCCGGGACCACCGCGCACAGGAAGTACAGGGCGGCCCGGCCCAGCGGCCACTTGGCACGGTTCCAGGCGTCCAGCCAGAAGACCGCGTAGAGGACGAAGAGCAGACCGTGAACGGCTCCCATCACCGGCACGGCGTTGAACTCGGTGGTCCGCTTGAGTACGGAGCACACCAGCAGCAGGAGGAAGGAGACGGCCTCCGGAGTGGATACCAGCCGGAGGCGGCGCAGCGCGGAAGCGGTCTTGAGGTCCACGGGCAGATCCTTTGTGAAGGGATGCACAAGCGCTGTCCATTGTGGCAGGCTCCCCTGGGATGCCCACCTCCGGGTAGATTCGCCCCGTGGCTCGGTTCCGACTCCAGGGCAGCAAGGTCCTCGCCGTCGACCTCGCGGGGGACACGGTCAGGGCGAAGAACGGCTCGATGGTCGCCTACGAGGGCCGGATGGACTTCAAGAAGCTCACCGGCGGCGGCGAGGGGCTGCGCGGCATGGTCACGCGCCGCCTCACCGGCGAACAGATGGAGCTGATGGCGGTGACAGGGCAGGGCACCTGCTACTTCGCCGACCGCGCGAGCGACATCGCCCTGGTGACGCTCGGCGGCGAGAAGCTGCACGTGGAGTCCGAGAGCCTGCTGTGCGCGGACGACTCCCTGCGCACCGGCACCACCTTCACCGGGCTGCGCGGCGCCGCGCAGGGCAACGGGCTGTTCACCACCACCGTCGAGGGCACCGGCACGGCCGCGCTGACGTCGGACGGCCCGGCCGTGGTGCTGCGCGTCACCCCGCGGTACCCGCTCCGGGTGGACCCGGGGGCGTACGTGGCGCACACCGGGAACCTCCGACAGGAGTTCCAGACGGGCGTGAACTTCCGGACCGTCATGGGCGAGGGATCGGGCGAGGCGTTCCAGATCCACTTCGAGGGCGACGGACTGGTCTACGTCCAGCCCAGCGAGCGGAACACGATCGGCGGTGACCTCTAGTGCCCTTCCGCGCGATCAACTCCAAGATCGTCGAAGCCCGGGTGACGCCGGGGCAGCGGCTGTTCAGCCGGCGCGGCGCGATGATCGCCTACACCGGCGAGGTCCTCTTCACCCCCGACCTCCACGGCGGGCAGGGCGGCCTCGGCTCGATGATCGGACGGCGGCTGGCCGGCGAGGCCGCGCCGCTGATGACGGTCGAGGGGAACGGGACGGTGCTGTTCGGCCACGGCGGCCACCACGTCGAGGTGATCGAACCGGCCGGCGACACCCTCCACGTGGAGGCCGACCGACTCCTCGCCTTCGACGGGACGCTGCGGCAGGAGACGGTGTTCCTGGGCTCCCAGGGCGGGGTCATGGGCGTGGTGCGCGGCCAGGCGACCGGGCAGGGCCTGTTCACCACCACGCTGACCGGGCACGGGTCGGTGGCCGTGCTGGCGCACGGCGGGGTGATCCGGCTCCCGATCACCCCCGACGGCCCCGTCCACGTCGATCCCCAGGCGTACGTCGCCCACCACGGGAACGTGACGAACCGGCTCTCCGCGGCGCTCGGCTGGCGGGACGTGGTCGGGCGCGGTTCGGGCGAGGCGTTCCGGTTGGAGCTGTCCGGCGAGGGCGCGGTGTTCGTGCAGGCGAGCGAGGAGAAGCTGTGAGCGGTCCGGTCGTCCACGATCCCCACACGCTGCCGTCGAACGACAACGTCGACGCCCACACCTTCTGCGTGGACCTGGCGGGCCAGTGGTTCCTGCAGAAGGGGAAGATGATCGCCTACTACGGGCGGATCTCCTTCGACGGCATCGGGCACGGCCCCCTGGACCGACTGGTCGCCGCCCACTTCCACTCGCCGCTGCACGCCTCGGACTGGGTGGTGGCCCAGGGCGAGGGCAAGATGCTGCTCGCCGACCGCGCCTTCGACGTCGCCTCCTACGACCTGGACGACGGCAACCTCACCATCCGCTCGGGCAACCTGCTGGCCTTCGAACCGAGCCTGTCGCTGAAGCAGTCGATCATCCCGGGTTTCCTCACCCTGATCGGCACGGGGAAGTTCGTGGCGGCCTCCAACGGCCCGGTGCACTTCGTGGAACCGCCGGTGCGGGTGGATCCGCAGGCGTTGGTCGGGTGGGCCGACTGCCCCTCTCCCTGCCACCACTACGACCACCGGTACCTCAAGGGCTTCCTGGGCGGACTGCGGTCGCTGACCGGAGTCGGCGGCGCCTCCGGCGAGGAGCACCAGTTCGACTTCGTCGGAGCGGGCACGGTGCTGATCCAGTCGACCGAGACGCTGTTGGAGGAACGGGGCACCGGCGCCGGTCCACCACCGCAGCCGGGCGTTCCGGGCGCCGGCGGAGACCACGGCGGGCAGGGCGGCCACGGCGGCGGCCGGCTCCCGCGGATGCCCGGACAGTTGGGGAGCGCCCAACGCCGGTTCGGCCTGTGACGGGTGGATCACCACAGGTGAGAATCCCAGGCGGGGCACGTTCCGGTGGCCGGGTAGAGTCCACGACCATGGACACCGACAAGGAAGCCCGCTGGTTGAGCGTGACCGAGCAGCGCGCCTGGCGCGTGCACCTCGACGTCAACAAACTCCTGATGCACCAACTGGAGCGGGACCTCCAGCCGTTCGGGCTGACCATGAACGACTACGAGATCCTGGTCAACCTCTCCGAGTCGGAGGAGCGCCGGATGCGGATGAGCGACCTGGCCGCCGCCACGCTCCAGTCCAAGAGCCGCCTCTCCCACCAGATCACCCGCATGGAGAAGGCGGGGTTGGTGCGCCGGGAGCACTGCGAGTCCGACAAGCGCGGGCTGTTCGCCGTCCTGACCGACCACGGCTGGAAGACGATGCGCGAGGTCGCGCCGCACCACGTCGCCTCGGTGCGACGGCACTTCATCGACCTGCTCTCCCCCCAGGCCCTGGAGGAGCTGCACGACTCGCTGGTGCCGGTCGCCGAGCACCTGCGGGCCCTGCGCGGACGCGGCTGAGGCCCGCGCCGGCGCCCCGCCGCCCCCCGCGGGCACCGCCCGGACGGGGCGGTCAGGCGGCGGGCAGCCTCAACGTGAACAGGGCACCGCCCTCGGGGGCCCGCCCGACCGTGAGGGTGCCGCCGTGTCGGACCGCCACGTCACGCGCGATGGCCAGCCCCAGCCCGGCCCCGCCGTCGTCCCGGCTGCGCGCGTCGTCCAACCGCACGAACCGCTCGAAGATCCTCTCCCGCTCCTCCTCCGGCACCCCGGAGCCGTCGTCGGCGACCTCCAGCACGGCCCGCTCCCCCTCGCGTCCCACACCGACCCGGATCCGGGAGGCCGCGTGGCGCTGGGCGTTGTCCAGGAGGTTGCCGAGCACCCGGGCGAGCCGGCTCCGCGAGGCGGTCACCTCCACCGGGGAGCCGTCCTCCCGGCCACCCGTCTCCAGGGTGACGGCGATCCGGTCGCCGACGCGCTGCGCCAGCTCCTCCCGCACCAGCGCGTCCAGGTCCACCCGTCCCTCCCCCGCGGGCTCCCCGGCGTCCAGGCGGGCCAGCAGGAGCAGGTCGGCGGCGAGGTCCTGGAGCCGTACGGTGTCGTGGACCGCGCCGTCGAGGTCGAGCAGTTCGGGGTGGGCGGCCGCGACCTCCAACTGGGTGCGCAGGGAGGCGATGGGGCTGCGCAGCTCGTGGGAGGCGTCGGCGACGAAGCGACGCTGCCGCTCGACGGAGCTCTCCAGGGCCGCCAGGGTCTCGTTGGTGGTCCGCGCCAGTCGGGCGACCTCGTCCCGCGAGGGCGGCTCGGGCACCCTCCGGGACAGGTCGGTGCCGGCGGCGATGGCCGCCATCTCCCGTCGGATGCCCTCGACCGGACGCAGCGCGCCCCGGGTGACCGCCCAGGTCACCCCCCCGACCACCAACAGCAGCGCCGGCAGCCCGACCAGCATCGCACGGGTGACGGAGGAGACCGCCTCCTCCTGCTCGGCGAGCGACGCCCCCGCGTAGACGGTGACGGGGACGCGGTCCCGGGTGACGCTCTGCACGGCGACCAGGTTGAAGTCCTGCCCCCGGCTCGCCCGTCCGCGGTCGTAGGTCACCTCCCCGTCGTCGTCGACGGGGAAGGAGACGATCCCGGCGGCGCTGTTGCGGTCCACCTCGACGGGGGTCTGCTCCGGGGAGGGGGCGTCGTCGTCGGCGGCGTCGTCCCGGTCGTCGTCATCGGTGTCGTCGGCGCCGTCGTCGGTGTCATCGGCGTCATCGGCCGTGCCGTCGGCGCCGTCGGAGTCGCGCGGAGAGGCGCCGACCGTGGCGGACGGCCGGGGGCGGTTGAAGTCGGCCACGGGGCCGCGGCCGCGCAGCGGCCGACTCGCGCCGAGGACCGCCCCGGAACCGTCCACCACCTGCACCGGCTCGTCGTCCTCCAGGACGACCATGCCGTCCACCTCGCCGGCCGTCACGTCGGTGACGTCGGCGGCGACCTCCCGTGCGGTGGTCTCGGCCTGCAGTCGGGCGTTCTCGGCGAGGCTGCCGCGCAGCATCTCCACCACCGCCACCCCGACCACCACCAGGGCGACCGCCACCACCAGCGTGGCGCCGAGCGCGGCGCGGGCACGGACCGTGAGCCGGGCGAGGGGCGAGCTAGGCACCGGGCCTCACCAGCCGGTATCCGGCGCCGCGCACCGTGGCGATCACGTCCGCGCCCAGCTTGCGGCGCAGCGCGCTGACGTAGACCTCGACGATGTTGACATCGCCCTCGTAGGCGAAGTCCCAGACGTGCTCCAGGATCTCCGCCTTGGAGACCACCTCCCCGGCCCGCACCGCCAGGTGTTCCAGCACGGAGAACTCCTTGGCGGTCAGCGCGACGTCCCGGTCGCCCAACGTCACCCGTCGTGCGCCGGGGTCCACGGTCAGCTCGCCGACGCGCACCGCGGCCGCTCCGCCACGGGTGCGGCGGCGCAGCAGCGCGCGGATCCGGGCGAGGAGCACCACGTAGGAGAACGGCTTGGTCAGGTAGTCGTCGGCACCGGTGTCCAGGCCCTCGGCCTCGTCGTACTCGCCGTCCTTGGCGGTCAGCATCAGGATCGGCGTCTCGTCACCGGCGGCGCGCAGCGCGGAGCAGACCCGGTAGCCGTTCATGCCGGGCAGCATGATGTCCAGGACGATCAGGTCGTACGGGCCTTCCTGGGCCATGTGGAGCCCGTCGGCGCCGTCGTGGGCCACGTCGACGGCGAAGCCCTCGGCGGTGAGCCCCTTCGCCAGCGACAGGGCGAGCCGTCTCTCGTCCTCCACGATCAGCACGCGCATGGGACCAGCCTGCCAAAAGCCACCTGAAGGGATCTTCAGGTGGCTTCAGGGTGCCTTCAGGAACCTCCTGCGACGGTGTTCCACGTCAGCACACGGCACGCCCACTCGGAAGGAAACCGATCATGAAGCACAGGCTGGTCATCGCCGCGGTCGCCACGGCCGCGCTCGCCGTCGGCGGCGGAGCCATCGCCTTCGCGGACGACGACGCCTCGTCGGAGACCCTGGCCGCGAGCCTGCGGACGGGGGCCGACCACGACGACGACCGAGACGACGCGGACGACCGGGAGGACCGCACGGACGACCGAGACGACCGGGGGGACCGCACAAACGACACGAACGACCGGGACGACCGCACGGACGACCGGGACGACACACGGGAACTGCGCGGCGCCGAGGTGACGCTCCGGGAGGCCGTGGAAGCCGCGCTGAAGGCCGTCCCGGGCACGGCCGAGTCCGCCGAGCTGGACGACGACGACAACCGTCTCGTCTGGGACGTCGACATCCTGGGCGAGGACGGCGGGTGGCACGAGGTCACGGTGGACGCGGCCGGCGGCGACGTCGTCGACCAGCGCACCGACCGGGACGACGACGCGGACGACCGGGACGACCGGGACGACCGGGACGACCGGGACGACCGGGACGACCGGGACGACCGCACGGACGAACAGGACGACCGGGACGACGACTGACGCCGGCGCCCGGCCGCCCCGCCGGGCGTCACTCCCCCGTCAGTCCCGCGACCAACTCGTCGGCCGCCGCGTACGGGTCGAGCGTCCCCGCCACGATCCGCTCGGCCAGCGCGCCCAGCCGTCGGTCGCCGTGCAGGTCGCCGATCCGCTCGCGCAGCGCGGTCACCGCGATGGTCTCCACCTCACGGGCCGCGCGCGCCCGGCGGCGTTCGGCGAGCACTCCGCGCTCGTCCATCCAGGCGCGGTGCTTCTCCAGCGCCTCCAAGACCTCGTCCACGCCCTCGCCCCGCGCGGCGACGGTCTTGACGATCGGCGGACGCCAGTCGCCGGGCCGGCGGGCCTCGCCGAGGCCCAGCATGTGGTTGAGCTCCCGGGCGGTGGCGTCGGCGCCGTCCCGGTCGGCCTTGTTGACGACGTAGACGTCGCCGATCTCCAGGATCCCGGCCTTGGCGGCCTGGATGCCGTCGCCCATGCCAGGGGCGAGGAGGACCACGGAGGTGTCGGCCTGGGAGGCGATCTCCACCTCGGACTGCCCGACGCCGACCGTCTCGACCAGGACCACGTCGCAGCCCGCCGCGTCCAGCACCCGGATGGCCTGCGGGGCGGACCAGGCCAGTCCGCCCAGGTGGCCTCGGGTGGCCATGGAACGGATGTAGACGCCGGGGTCGGAGGCGTGCTCGGACATCCGCACCCGGTCGCCCAGCAACGCGCCACCGGAGAACGGCGAGGAGGGGTCCACGGCCAGCACACCGACCCGCCTGCCGGCCTTGCGGTACGCGGTGACCAGCGCCGAGGTGGAGGTGGACTTGCCCACCCCGGGCGAGCCGGTCAGACCGACCACATAGGCGTTGCCGGTGAGCGGCGCGAGTGCCGCCATCACCTCCCTGAGCTGCGGTGACGCTCCCTCCACCAAGGAGATCAACCGGGCCACGGCCCGGGGTTTGCCCTGCCGTGCCTGCTCCACCAGTCCGGGGACGTCCACCGCCATGCGTGCTGCGCTCCTCGCCGTTCTCCGGCCGTCCGTCGGCCGGTCGTCGTCCGCCGGTCGTGCCCCGTCGCCGTACCGGCCGTGGTGCCGGGTACGGGCGCGGGCGCGTCGCGCGCGGGCCCGTACCCGTCCGTCACTTCCCCGGCACCCGGACGATCAGGGCGTCGCCCTGCCCGCCGCCGCCGCACAGCGCCGCCGCGCCGACGCCGCCGCCCCGACGCTTGAGCTCCAGGGCGAGGTGGAGCACGATCCGCGCGCCGGACATCCCGATCGGGTGACCCAGCGCGATGGCGCCTCCGTTGACGTTCACCCTTTCGTGGTCGACGCCGAGTTCCTTCGTCGACTGCACCGCGACGGCCGCGAACGCCTCGTTGATCTCGATCAGGTCGAGGTCGTCGATCTCCAGCCCCTCCTTGCCCAGGGCGTGCCGGATGGCGTTGGAGGGCTGCGACTGCAGGGAGTTGTCGGGGCCCGCCACGTTGCCGTGGGCGCCGATCTCGGCGATCCACTCCAGGCCCAGCTCCTCGGCCCTGGCCCTGCTCATCACGACCACCGCGGCGGCGCCGTCGGAGATCTGCGAGGAGGAACCGGCGGTGATGGTGCCGTCCTTCGCGAAGGCCGGACGCAGCTTGCCCAGGGACTCGGCCGTGGTCTCGGGGCGGATGCCCTCGTCCTCGGTGAACAGGATCGGGTCGCCCTTGCGCTGCGGGATCTCCACCGGGGTGATCTCGGCGTCGAACAGGCCGTTCTTCCGGGCGGCGGCGGCGCGCTGGTGGGAGAGGGCCGCGACCTCGTCCTGCTCGGCGCGACCGATGCCCAGGCGGGCGTTGTGCTTCTCGGTGGACTCGCCCATGGCGACGCCCTCGAAGGAGTCGGTGAGGCCGTCGTGGGCCATGGCGTCCAGCATCTGCACGGCGCCGTACTTGTGGCCCTCACGGGACTTCGGCAGCAGGTGCGGGGCGTTCGTCATGGACTCCTGGCCGCCCGCGACGACCACGTCGAACTCTCCGGCGCGGATGAGCTGGTCGGCCAGGGCGATGGCGTCGAGGCCGGAGAGGCACACCTTGTTGATCGTCAGCGCGGGGACGCTCATGGGGATGCCGGCCTTGACGGCGGCCTGGCGCGCCGGGATCTGTCCGGCACCGGCCTGGAGCACCTGCCCCATGATCACGTACTGGACCTGGTCGCCGCCGATGCCCGCACGGTCGAGGGCCGCCTTGATCGCGATGCCGCCGAGGTCGGCGCCGGAGAACGTCTTCAGCGAGCCCAACAGGCGGCCCATGGGGGTTCGTGCGCCCGCGACGATCACGGAGGTGGTGGCGGACGCTGCGCTGGTCTTGCCGTTCGTCTTGTCGGTCACGGTGCGGCCCTTCGGAGCAGGGAGTTAACGAGGGTTTATCGTCAATGTACTGAGGGGTGCCGGCCCGGGTCACCGGTCGGTCGGTGTGACCGTGCGCACGTTGCGTAACCACGTTCCAGGCGGTGCACTGTCTCCATGCTGACGCGTATCGACCACATCGGGATCGCCTGCTTCGACCTGGACAGGACCGTCGAGTTCTACCGTGCCACCTACGGCTTCGAGGTGTTCCACACCGAGGTGAACGAGGAGCAGGGGGTGCGCGAGGCCATGCTGCGGATCAACGGCACGGACGACGGCGGCGCCTCGTACCTCCAGCTCCTGGAGCCGATCCGGGAGGACTCCGCCGTCGCCAAGTGGCTGGCGAAGAACGGCGAGGGCGTGCACCACATCGCCTTCGGCACCGCGGACGTGGACGGCGAGGCCGAGGCGATCCGGGAGAAGGGCGTACGAGTGCTGTACGAGGAGCCGCGCATCGGTTCGATGGGGTCGCGGATCACCTTCCTCCATCCCAAGGACTGTCACGGAGTCCTCACCGAACTGGTCACCTCCGCTCCCTCGCGACACTGACGCCGGCTCTCCCGGCCGGTAGAGTGGCCGTTCGGCCGGGGCTACGGGCCGGCAGGGTCCCGTCCCATGTTCCGCCGATGATCTGACACCATTTCCTCGGAAGGGTCAGTTCACCTTCACCACGACCAGGGGACGGATGGGACCGCGCAGTGCGGGGCTACGACCGCTACGAGGCTGACGACCAACTCGACCACCTCTCCCAGCTCGAAGCCGAGATGAAGCGGCTCAAGGACGAGCGGGACAAGGCGATCGATCACGCCGACGACCTCGGCTACCAGGTCGAAGTGCTGCGCGCCAAGCTGCACGAGGCGCGTCGCGCTCTCGCCGCGCGCCCGGCCGGCTACGACAACCTCTCGCACCAGGCCGAGCAACTGCTGCGCAACGCCCAGGTCCAGGCCGAGCAGTTGCGCGCCGACGCCGAGCGCGAACTGCGCGAGGCCCGGGCCAAGACGCAGAAGCTCCTCCAGGAGCACGCCGAGCGACAGGCCCGGATGGAGTCCGAGCTGCACGCGGAGGCCGTCGCCCGCCGTCAACAGCTCGACCAGGAACTCAACGAGCGTCGCGCGACCGTCGAGTCCCACGTCAACGAGAACGTCGCCTGGGCCGAGCAGTTGCGCGCCCGCAGCGAGTCCCAGGCCCGCCGGCTGCTGGACGAGGCCCGCGCGGAGGCCGAACAGACCCTGGCCGCCGCCCGTACCGAGGCGCAGCGGCTGGCCGAACAGTCCCGGCGACGGCTGAACTCCGAGGCGGAGACGGCCAAGGCCGAGGCCGAGGCCGTGCTGCGCCGGGCCCGCGCGGACGCCGAGCGGCTGTTGAACGCCGCCTCCACCCAGGCGCAGGAGGCCACCGAGCACGCCGAACGGCTGCGCACCTCCACCGCCGCCGAGACCGAGGCCGCCCGCCGCGAGGCCGCCGCCCTGGCCCGCCAGGCCGAGGAGCGGATGCAGGAGGCCGAGACGGCGCTGCGCGAGGCGCGCGCCGAGGCCGAGAAGGTGCTGGCCGAGGCCCGGGAGGACGCCGCCCGCCGGCTGTCGGAGACCGAGGCGGAGAACGAGCAGCGCACCCGGGTGGCCAAGGCCGAGATCGCCCGCATGGTCGCCGAGGCGACCAAGGAGACCGAGGCGGCCAGGGCGGAGGCCGACCAGCTGCGGACCGACGCCCGCACCGAGGCCGAGCGGCTGATCGCCGAGGCGAGGGAGACGGCCCGGGCGAAGGCCGCCGAGGAGTCGGCCGCACAGGTCGCCGAGGCCGCCCGTACGGCCGAGGACGTCCTGAGCAAGGCGTCCCAGGAGGCCAAGGCCACCACCCGGGCCGCCGCCGAGGAGGCCGAGCGGCTGCGCGCCGAGGCCGAGGCGGAGGCCGACCGACTGCGTGCCGAGGCGCACGACGTCGCCGAGCAGCTCAAGGGCGCGGCCAAGGACGACACCAAGGAGTACCGCGCCAAGACCGTCGAACTCCAGGAGGAGGCCCGGCGGCTGCGCGGCGAGGCGGAGCAGTTGCGCGCCGAGGCCGTCGAGGAGGGCGAGCGGATCCGCGCCGAGGCGCGCCGCGAGGCCGTCCAGCAGATCGAGGAGGCGGCCGGCCGCGCCGAGGAGCTGCTGAGCCAGGCCACGGCGGACGCCGAGGAGACCCGCGGCGCCGCGACCGCCGAGAGCGAGCGGGTCCGCACCGAGGCCATCGAGCGGGCCGCCGCCCTGCGCCGGCAGGCCGAGGAGGCGCTGGAGAAGGCACGCGCCGAGGCCGAGGAGCTGCGCACCGCGGCCGAGCGGCAGGCCGAGGAGACCCGCGAGGAGGCCGAGCGGGCCGGACGGCGACTGCGCGAGGAGACCGAGGAGGCCATCGGCGCCCGGCGCGCCGAGACCGAGACGGAGCTGGAGCGGCTGCGCACCGAGGCCGAACAGCGGCTGGCGTCGGCCGAGGAGGAGTTGCGCGGGGCGCGCGAGGAGGCCGAACGGCTGCGCGAGGAGACCCGCGCCGAGACCGAGCGACTGCGCGCGGAGTCGGCCGAGCGGCTGCGGACCCTGCGGGAGCAGGCCGAGGAAGAGGCCGAGCGGCTGCGCACCGAAGCGGCCTCGGACGCTTCCCAGGCGCGCGCCGAGGGCGAGGCCGTCGCGGTGCGGCTGCGCACCGAGGCCGCCGCGGAGGCGGAGCGGCTGCGCGCCGAGGCGAAGGAGACGGCCGACCGGGTGCGGGCGGAGGCGAACGCCGCCGCCGAGCGCACGGGCGCGGAGGCGGCCGAGGCGCTGGCCGCCGCCCAGGAGGAGGCGGCGCGACGGCGGCGGGAGGCCGAGGAGCTGCTCTCCGACGCCCGCGAGGAGGCCAACCGGGAGCGTGCCCAGGCGCGCGAGCAGAGCGAGGAGTTGCTCGCCTCGGCGCGCAAGCGGGTCGAGGAGGCCCAGGCCGAGGCCGAGCGGCTGGTCGCCGAGGCCGAGCGGCGGGCGGCCGACCTCGTCGCGGCCGCCGAACAGCAGGCCCAGCAGGTGCGCGACTCGGTCGCCGGGTTGCACGAGCAGGCCGAGGAGGAGATCGCCGGTCTGCGGTCCGCGGCCGAGCACGCCGCGGCCACCCTGCGCCGGGAGGCCCAGGAGGAGACGGACGCCGCCAAGTCGTTGGCCGAGCGGACGGTCTCGGAGGCGATCGCCGAGGCCGACCGGGTCCGCGCCACGGCGGACGAGGAGGCCGAGCGGACCCGCGCCGAGGCCGACCGGGTCCGGGACGAGGCCCGTGAGGCGGCGGCCCGGAAGTTGGGCGACGCGGCCGAACAGGCCGACCGGCTGGTCGCCGAGGCGCGGGAGGAGGCGCTGCGCACCGCCGCGACGGCCGAGGAGCAGGCGGACACCCTGGTCGGTGCCGCCCGCAAGGAGGCCGAGCGGTTGGTGACCGAGGCGCGGGCGGAGAGCACCAGGCTGGTGGAGAAGTCCCGCAAGGACTCCGACACCATGCTGGAGGAGGCCCGTCGGGACGCCAACGCCATCCGCGAGCGCGCCGAGGAGCTGCGGACCCGCACCGAGGCCGAGGTCGAGGAGCTGCACGAGCGGGCCCGCCGGGAGTCGGCCGAGGCGATGCGGTCGGCGGGCGAGCGTGTGGACAAGCTGGTCAAGGCCGCGAGCGACCAGCTCGCCGAGGCCGAGGAGAAGGCCCGGCAGACGAAGTCGGACGCGGACTCCGAGGCGAGCAAGGTCCGTATCGCGGCGGTGCGGAAGGCCGAGGGCCTCCTCAAGGAGGCCGAACAGAAGAAGACCGCGATCATCCGGGAAGCCGAGCGCGTCCGTGCCGAGGCCGAGGCCGAGGCCGAGCGGACCCTGGAGAAGGGCCGGCGCGAACTGGAGGTGCTGACGCGTCGTCGTGAGGACATCAACGCCGAGATCTCGCGCGTCCAGGACGTGTTGGAGGCCCTGGAGTCGTTCGAGTCACCCCCCGCTCCCGGCCGGGGTGGCCGGAACGACAAGGAGGGCAAGCCCGGAAAGGGATCCGACGGTAAGTCGAACGGCGCCGTGAAAGCCGGTGTCGGAGCGGGGACCGCGCATGCGAATAGCAAGCAGAGCAAGAGTTAAGCCACTCGAACGGGCGTACATTCTGCATATCGAACCGGCATCTTCTCGAAGACACGCCGTTTTCCCCCCTAGGATTCCCTCTATCACCCTCCCGTCCGACCCCGTCTGACCGACAGGAACCCCATGAGCGACAACACCTCTCCCTTCGGCTTCGAGCTCGTGCGGCGTGGTTACGACCGCGGGCAGGTGGACGACCGCATCGCGAAGCTCGTCGCCGACCGTGACAACGCGCTGGCCCGGATCGCCTCGTTGGAGAAGCGGATCGAGGAACTGCACCTCGAGACGCAGAACGCCCAGGCCCAGATCAACGACTCCGAGCCGTCGTACGCCGGCCTGGGCGCCCGGGTCGAGAAGATCCTCCGACTCGCCGAGGAGGAGGCCAAGGACCTGCGCGAGGAGGCTCGTCGAGCCGCCGAGCAGCACCGGGAACTGGCCGAGTCCGCCGCCCAGCAGGTGCGCAACGACGCCGAGACGTACGCCGCCGACCGCAAGGCCAAGGCCGAGGAGGAAGGCGCCCAGATCGTCGAGAAGGCCAAGGGCGAGGCCGCCACGCTGCGCGCCGAGGCGCAGAAGGACGCCCAGGCCAAGCGCGAGGAGGCCGACGCCCTCTTCGAGGACACCCGGGCCAAGGCCGCGCAGGCCGCCGCCGACTTCGAGACCAACCTGGCCAAGCGCCGCGAGCAGTCCGAGCGCGACCTGGCCTCCCGTCAGGCCAAGGCCGAGAAGCGGCTGGCGGAGATCGAGCACCGCGCCGAGCAGCTCCGTCTGGAGGCGGAGAAGCTGCGCACCGACGCCGAGCGCCGCGCCCGCCAGACGGTGGAGACCGCCCAGCGCCAGGCCGAGGACATCGTGGCCGACGCCAACGCCAAGGCCGACCGCATCCGCAGCGAGTCCGAGCGCGAGCTGGCGGCGCTCACCAACCGCCGCGACAGCATCAACGCCCAGCTCACCAACGTCCGCGAGATGCTGGCCACCCTCACCGGCGCGGCCGTCGCCGCGAGCGGGCAGGCGGCCGCGGAGGGCGGCGAGGAGTCGCTGGGCCGCAGTGTTCCCGCTCAGCAGTCGCGCTGACGCACACCGGCGGCACCGGCCGGACACGGGACCGGGGAGCCCCGCGCCATCCGTGAGGGGGCGCGGGGCCCCGCCGTTTCGGGTTCCCCTCCGGAGCCGTTCCGGAGGGCCCCGCCGCCCTCGACGGCTTGCGGGGAACCGAACGTCCCCCGATACGCTCCTGGTTCCACCGGGGGCGGCGTGCCCCGACCGCACGAGGCAAGCAGGGCGGGAGCCATGATCGAAGCAGTCGGCCTGACGAAGCGCTACGGCGCCAAAACGGCCGTGTACAACCTTTCCTTCCAGGTGAGGCCCGGCATGGTCACCGGATTCCTCGGGCCGAACGGCTCCGGGAAGTCCACCACCATGCGGATGATCCTGGGTCTCGACGTCCCCTCCGAGGGCCTCGTCACCGTCAACGGCCGTCCCTACCGGCACCTGCCCAACGCCCCGCGCCAGGTGGGGGCCCTGCTGGACGCCAAGGCGATCCACGGCGGGCGCAGCGCGTACCACCACCTGCTCTGCCTGGCGCAGCTCTCCGGTATCCCCGCCCGGCGTGTGCACGAGGTGTTGGGAGTCGTCGGTCTGCAGGACGTGGCGAAGAAGCGCTCCAAGGGCTTCTCGCTCGGCATGGGCCAGCGGTTGGGCATCGCCGCGGCGCTGTTGGGCGATCCGCAGGTGCTGCTGTTCGACGAGCCGGTCAACGGCCTGGACCCGGAGGGCATCCTCTGGATCCGCAACCTGATGAAGAGGCTGGCCTCCGAGGGGCGCACCGTCTTCGTCTCCAGTCACCTGATGAGCGAGATGGCCCTGACCGCGGACCACTTGATCGTGATCGGGCGCGGCCAGTTGATGGCCGACATGTCCGTGAAGGACTTCATCGCGCACAACTCCGCGGACTTCGCCCTGGTCCGCACCCCCGACACCGAGCCCGAGCAGCGCGACAGGCTGACCACCGCCCTCACCGAGGCGGGCGGCGCCGTCCGGCCGGAGCCGGACGGCGCGCTGCGGGTGACCGGACTCCCGCTGCCGCGCATCAGCGATCTGGCGCACGAGGCGGACGTGCGGCTGTGGGAACTCTCCCCGCACTCGGCCTCCCTGGAGGAGGCGTACATGCGCATGACGCAGGGCGCGGTGGACTACCGCTCCACGGAGGACCAGCGGTTCGGGCTCCAGGCGCAGGCGCCCGCCGGGTACGCGCCGGGCGCGCTCCCCGGTGCCCCGGGCGCCCCCGGTGCCTGGCCGCCACCGCAGGGCGCGCCACGGCCGGGGTACGCCCCGGTGCCCGGGCAGCCGGCGATCCCCGGGCAGCCGAACCCGTACGCGGCACCGCCGCAGCAGCAGTCGGTCCAGGCCCCCGCGCCCGCGCCCGCCGCCGCGCCGGAGGGCGCCGCGGCCCCCTCCCCCGCCGACCCGAACCAGCGCGACACCGAGGACGCCCGATGACCACCCCCCAGCAGAACCCGGCCGCGCCCCCCGTACCGCCGACGCCGCCCCGGGGCGCCTTCACACAGGCCCCGGCTCCGACACCGTGGCCGGCCGAAGGGGCCGGCTACGCCTCTCCCATCCCGGTGCGGAACGCCCACCTCGGGCACGCCATCGCCTCGGAGTGGACCAAGATCCGCACCGTGCGGTCGACGGTGTGGACGCTGGCCGTCATGTTCGCCCTGGTCGTCGGCATCGGGTTCCTGGTGGCCCTCGCCCTGGGCAACGAGGACCAGGCGTCGGCCCCGGTGCTCGCGGGCGGCTTCTTCGGGCTGATGCTCGGCCAGTTGTGCGTGATCACCCTGGGCGTGCTGGTGATCACCTCGGAGTACAGCACCGGCATGATCCGCACCACTTTCACCGCCTGCCCGCGGCGGGCCCGGGTGCTCACCGCCAAGGCCCTGGTCTTCTTCCTGCTCTCCTTCACCACGACGCTGGTGGCCTGCACCCTGACCGCTCTGTTCAACATGGCGTTCGTCGGCGGCAAGCCGGTCTCGGCGTACGTCGACCCCGAGTCGCTCAACGAGGAGACCCTGGCGACCGGCGAGGCCGTCGCCTCCGCCGGGGAGTGGATGGGGGCGACGGTCGGCGCCGCGCTGTTCGTGGCGCTGCTGGGGCTGCTGTCGCTGGCCGTCGGCGCGCTGCTGCGCAGCACCCCGGGTGCGATCACCGCCATGCTCGGGGTGGTGCTGCTGCCCTTCATCGCCTCGCTGTTCCTCTTCGGCGAGAACGTACGGGAGTTCGGCGAGAAGCTGCGCGAGTACTCGGTGCTCAACGGGCTGTCGTCGCTGTTCCGCCTGTCGATGGAGGCCGACGGTGGTGGCACCGGCTGGCCGCTGGTCGGTCTGCTGGCGGCCGTCACCCTGGCCGCGCTGATCGGCGCGTACGCGCGCATCACCGTCCGCGACGTCTGACCGGGCGGCGGGACATCCGGCCACGGGCGTCGGGCCGTTGCCGCCGGTCAGTACCTCGGTGCGTTACGGGACCGCTGGAGCCGCGCGCTCCGGCGGTCCCTGGCGTTCCAGCACGCCCGGTGCCAGTGCCTGCGGTCCTCCACGCGGCCGTCCCGCTGCCAGGCCACCACATGGGCCGTGCCGGGCGGGATCTCCTGGTCGCAGCCCGGGCAGCGGTAGTGCTTGGCCGCGGCCTGTCCGGTGACCTGCCGGACGACCCATTCCTCGCCCCGCCATTCCTCGGTGCGCTCCAGGCCGTGGCGGCCCTCCGGCCCGCCGTCGCGACGGGCGGGCCTGCCACCGCCGCGCGGGCGGTTTCGACGCGGGGACAAGGGACACCTCGCGGGGTCGTTCGTGGTCGGACCTGGAGTCCGGCCGGCGGACTACTCCGTCCAGCTTATGCACCCCCGGGCCGGAGCCGGGACCGACATCCCCCGTTCGGGCCGCCGCGCCTCCTTGACAGGTTTCGCGAAATTTTCCTCCTGGCCGTGCCCTTGGCACGTGTCGGGCGTTGTTGCCAACGCAGGGGAACCCGTGGGAGTCCGCCGTGAGGGGGCGGCGTCGAGAGCGGTCGTTCCGGTTCCGACGAGGAGGCAGTGGCGATGCGAGTAGGGGCTTTCGTTCTGGCGGCGCAGTTCCCGGGCCAGGGGCACGGGGAGGTGCTGCACCGCGCGCTGCGTTCCGCCGAGGCCGCCGAGCGGGCCGGGCTGGACTCCGTGTGGGTGGCCGAGCACCACTTCGTGCCCTACGGTGTCTGCCCGTCGGCCGTCACCCTGGCCGCGCTGATGCTGGGGCGCACCCGGCGCGTCGGGGTGGGCACGGCCGTGAGCGTGCTGCCGACAGCGCACCCGGTCGCCCTCGGGGAACAGACGGCGCTGCTGCACCTGGCCTCCGAGGGGCGCTTCACCCTCGGTGTCGGGCGCGGAGGGCCGTGGGTCGACCTGGAGGTCTTCGGCACCGGCGTCGAGGCGTACGAGCGGTGCTTCCCCGAGTCGCTGGACCTGCTGCTGCGCTGGCTGCGCGAGCCGAGCGTCGGCGCGGACGGCGAACGCCACCGGTTCCGCGAGGTCCCCGTCGTACCGCGCCCGGACCAGGGCATCGTCGACCGCCCCGTGCCGCCGGTGCTGGTCGCCTGCACCTCCCCCGCCTCCGTGCGGCTGGCCGCCGCCCGGGGACTGCCGATGCTGCTGGGGATGCACTGCGGAGACGAGGAGAAGGCGGAGATGGTCGCCCTGTGGCGGCGCGAGGCACTGGCGGCCGGCGTGTCCGCGGAGACGGTCGCGTCGGCCGGTCATGTCTCCGCCGGGGTGGTCCAGGTGGCCGACACCCGCGGCGAGGCCGTGGAGGTCCTCACCAAGGCGATGCCGGGCTGGCTGCGGCACGGTCTGGAGGCCCACACCACCGTCGACGGCAGGAGGCGCGGGATGCGCGACCCCCTCGCCTACACCGAGCTGCTGTGCGAACTGCACCCGGTGGGTCCACCCCGGCTGTGCGCGGACCGGCTCGCGGCCACAGCGGAGCGGACCGGGATCGACCGCTTCGCCCTCCTGGTGGAGGGCTCGGGGGAACCGGCCGGCACCGAGCTCAACGTCCATCGGCTGGGCGACGAGGTACTGCCGCTCCTCCCCCGAGCAGCGGCAGCGCACGTACCGTCGAGGGGCCACGCGGACACGGGGCCGGCCGCGACGCCGTGCCCCGGCCTGCCGTCCGCGCCCGAGCTCAGCAGTCGCGCAGCTCCGGCGACTGGTTCAGGAGCTGGCCGCGGACGGACGTGAACCTGGCGAGCCGTTCGTCCGCCGAGGGTTCCGGCTGGAAGACCGCGACCCGGTGGCAGTTCTGGAAGGCCAGTCTCACCCCGAAGTGTCGCTCCAGCGCACCGCGTATCGCGTCACTGGCCAGCGCGCGCAGCAGCTGCCCGCGAGCCTGCTCGTCCGGCGGCGGCGTCTGGTTGTCGGCGAAGTCCCCGCCGTCCACCTTGAGCTTGACCACCAGGGAACTGATCATGTCCCATGCGTAGGGCAGGGACGTGCGCACGCAGTCGATGAAGGCCGCCTCGTCGACCTCGCCTCGCTCGGCCTGCTCCAGGAGGGCCGGTGGGACGTCGAGCGACATGGGTTCTCCTCTCGCGACCCCGGGACGCCGGGATCTCGTGAACGGGGACAGGGCACCGTCGTGTAATCGGATGATCCCGTACGGCGACGCCCGGGCTGCAACGTTATGCCCGTGCGTCCACCCGCACCAGGTTTGCGGGCATACAACCGGCCACGGTCGAACGGCCCTCGAACGGGGAGAAGCAGGGGCGAATCGCGCCGGGAGGCCGGTGTCCAGTAGCGTGACCGACCATGCGTCTCGTCATCGCCCGCTGCTCCGTGGACTACGCCGGCAGGCTCACCGCCCACCTCCCGTCGGCTCCCCGTCTGATCCTGGTGAAGGCCGACGGATCGGTCTCGGTCCACGCGGACGACAGGGCATACAAGCCTCTCAACTGGATGTCTCCGCCGTGCACTCTCAAGGAAGGGGAGGAGAACGGAACCGCCGTGTGGACGGTGGTCAACAAATCGGGTGAGAAGCTCATCATCACGATGGAGGAGGTCCTGCACGACTCCTCGCACGAACTCGGTGTCGATCCCGGTCTGATCAAGGACGGCGTGGAGGCCCATCTCCAGGAACTGTTGGCTGACCGAATGGAGACCCTCGGCGAGGGGTGGACGCTGATACGGCGTGAATACCCCACCGCCATCGGGCCGGTGGACATCCTCGGCCGGGACGCGGAGGGCACCACCGTCGCGATCGAGATCAAGCGACGCGGCGAGATCGACGGCGTGGAGCAGCTCACCCGCTATCTGGAACTCCTCAACCGCGACCCCCACCTGGCGCCGGTCAAGGGCGTGTTCGCGGCCCAGGAGATCAAACCGCAGGCGCGTGTGCTGGCCACGGACCGCGGCATCGACTGCGTCACGCTCGACTACGACGCGCTGCGCGGCATCGAGGACGACAAGCTGCGGCTCTTCTGACCCCGAACTCCGGCGCTCCGGCGCCGAGTTTCGCTCTCCTCCCGACACCGCGCGACGCGGCCGGGGCCGCGCGCGTATGGCGCGCGGCCCCGGCCGCGGTCCGGGTACGGGCCGTCAGACGGCGGTGGGCTCCCCCGAGTCCCGCGGTTCGGGTGCCGAACCGCTCTCCGACAGCGACCGGCTGCCGGTGGGCACCGCGCTGCCGGTCACGGTGCCGTCGTCCCCGCCGGTGGGCTCCATCCCACTGTCCGTCGGGGTGGGGCTCGTGGGTGTCTCCGTGTCCTCCGTCGGGCCGGAGTCCGGGGGCTCCTCGGTGGTCTCGGACTCCGTCGGATCGGGATCCGGCGACTCGGTCGGCGTCTCCTCGGTGTCCGTCGGAGTGCTCGGCCCGGACGACCGCTCCTCGTCCTCGGTCTCCCCCGGCCCCTCGTCCGTCGTCCCGCCGTCGGGCTCGTCCTCCGTCTTCCCGGGCGCGTCGGACGTCCCCGGGGCCTGTGAACGCGTCCCCTCCCCCGACGGCGTGCTCGGGGCCCGCGTCGAGGCTCCGCTCGGTCCGGGCTTCTCCTTCTCCTCCTCGTCGGCGCTCGGCACGGGCTGATCGACGGTGATGCCCTCGTCCTCCCGGGAGGTGACCGCCGGGTTGACGCTGCCGGCGGGCTCCCCGCCGCCCGACGTCATGCCGAGGGCGACGACCGTGCCGACCAGGGCCGCCAGCAGCGCGCCCCCACCGGCCGCCAGGACGTTGCGCCGGACCCCCAGGAACGCGAGACGACGGGCGCTCACGCCCGTGTCGTCCTTGCCGCTCGGACCTCCCGTGCCGTCCCAGCCCCCCGAGGACCGGACGAGCGGCGTGGGCCGGGTCGGGGCCTCGCCGCCCGGTTCCTCGTACGCGCTGCCCACCGTCACCGGCGGCACCGACAGGGCGGGCGGCAGTTCGCCGAACGCCGGTGTGTCGCCGGTGGCGCGCGGCTCGGCCGGCACCGACGGCAGGGGTTCGGTGGGGGCCGCGGGCGAGGACGGGGGCAGGGCGAGCGTCAGGGGCAGGTCGCCCGACGCGCCCGACGCGCCGGAGGGCCGCACGGGATCGGAACCGGGAACGGTGTCGGGGCCGGAAGCGGGGTCGGCGCCCGGAGCGGTCACCGGTTCGCCCTCCGAGAGCGCCGCCACGCGGTCGTCGACCAGGGCCAGGGCACGCCGTCCGGCGACCGTGCCCCGGCGGTCGGCCAGCACTCCGCGCAGCCCGATGGACGCCTCCAGTTCGGCACGGGCCCGGTCGAGGTTGCCGGTGCACAGGGCCAGCACGCCCAGGTCGTGGTGGAAGTACGCCTCCTCGGCGACCTCGCCGGCCGTGCGGGCCGCCTCCTGGCCACCGCGCAGCACCCGCTCCCAGGCGCTCCAGTACAGCGACACGGCCAGGATGGGCGCGGCCGTGCGGGCCAGCAGGACGGCGGCGCTGGCGTGGCCGCCGCGCTGGGCGCCCTGGACCGCGGCGAACACCGCCTCGGCCTCCTGCGCCACCCGCTCCGGGGTGACCGAGGGGTGTCCGGTCCACCAGGCGTAGTGCCGGGCGACGCTGTGGGCACGGTCGTCGGCGCCCTCCGCGTATCCGGCGTCGACCAGTTGCTCGACCACCCCGGAGGCGAGCCGGTGGTACGTCCCGGCGGAGGTGACCAGTCCGCAGGCCAGGAGTTCACCCAGGCAGGCGTCGGCGCGGGCGTCGTCCACCAGCGCCGGCAGGTGGGCCGGGTGCGGCAGCACGCCGCCGAGCGCGACGGCGAAGCGCAGCACCTCCCGGGTGGTCTCGGAGAGCCCGGCGGCCAACAGCGCCGCGGGGGCGGCGCCTTCGGCGAGGGTGGGCGGCGGGGAGGGCCGCGGGGCGGCGTCCCCGTCACCGGCCCCGGCCCCGTCCCCGTCACCGTCCTCGGCTCCGGCCGCGTCGGCCCCGACCGGGGGCGCGGCGCCGTCCGCCCCGCCGTCGAGCGGTTCGTCGGTCGCGGCGTCCGCGTCCTCCGCACCGTCCGGCCGCGCGTCGCGCTGCCGCAGCAGCGCGCCGGCCTGGACGAAGCGCAGCGGCAACCCCTCGGACTCGAACCACAGGTCGGCCGCCCACCGCGCCTCGTCCTCGGTCAGCGGACGGCGGACGACGTGCTCCATCAGTTGCCGACAGGCGGCCCGGCTGATGCCGGTGAGCTCGACCTCCTCCAGGGGCGTGTCGGCGGACGGCGCGGGGGCGTCGGGCGTGACCGTGATCAGGAAGGCGCACTCGGGCGTGGCGTCCAGGAGGGAGTCCAGGCCCTGGCCGCCGAACTCCAGGTCGTCCAGCAGGACGACCGCGCCGACGTCCCGCAGCGCCTCCTCCAGCCCCGCCCGGCCGGGGCGGTGGCCGGGTGCGTCGTGGACCGCCGCGAACAGCTCGTACATCAGGTCGAGGGGAGTTCGCCGGCAGCCGCTGAGCCGTACGACGCCGTCGGGGGCCAGGTCGGCGCAATCGGCGGCGACCGCGTCCAGCAGCGCGCTGCGCCCGGAGCCGCGCGGCCCGGTGAGCCGGACCGAACGGCCGCGCCGGAGCAGTTTCACCAGGCGCTCGCGCTCCGCCGTGCGCTCCAACAGCGGCAACTCGGGAGCGGCGACGCCCGTGGGAACCGGCGCCGCGGCGGCGCGCTCGCGCTCGGCTCGGGACTCCGGGGCGCGCCGCCGGGGCGTGCCGGGGTGCCGTCCGGGTGGGCAGGGCTCGATCTCGCTGCCGTCGACGGGGTTGACCGTCAGCAGGTGATCGCCCGCTATGAGCGGGATCGCGCGGGTGATGCCCTCGCTGTCCTGTTCCTCGGATCCCCGGTGGTTCGGGTCCATGGTGGGTGCCCCCAGATGCGGCGTACTCGTAGCTCAGCTCTCCCGGGCCGACCGTACGCTCGCCTTCGCTCGTGCCCCGGTGGCCGTCCGCAGCGCAGTGTAGGCGGCGGGAATCCGAACCCTAGACCCAGTACCTGGACTTCCGGCAACCCCGAACGGCCCCCGCGGTGGACGTCACTGTTTGCTGAGGGTCCCGCCCTCGGTGAGTCCTCCCTCGATGGCGAGGATGCGGTGCAGGCGGGTGGCCACCAACAGCCGCTGCATCTGGGGCGGAACGTCCCGCAGGACGAGGCGGCGGCCGCACCGGCCGGCCCGCCGGTGCGCGCCCATGATCACGCCGAGGCCGGTCGCGTCCCACGAGTCCAGTTCGGCCAGGTCCAGTACGAGATCGCCTTCTCCGGAGTCGACCGCCGTGTGCAGGGCAGAACGGGCGTCGGCCGCGCTGCGGACGTCGAGGCGACCTCCGACGACCAGTTCAGCGTGGTCGCCCCTGATGTGCATATCCGCTCCCCCGGAAGAGGTCCGTGTGTGACTGTTCTCTGCCTATGTCTCACCACAACTGACTGCCACTCGGGCAGCGAAGTTGCCGTACGTACTCGAACCGATACCGAATTCACCCGTGAGGGCGATCCGTTGTGTGCCGTACGGGCCCAGCGGGCTCAGTACCGGTAGAAGCCCTGCCCGCTCTTGCGACCGATGTCGCCGGCGTCGACCATGCGCCGCATGGACTCCGGCGGAGCGAACTTCTCGTCCTGGGACTCGGTGTAGATGTTCTCGGTGGCGTGCAGCAGGATGTCCACGCCGGTGAGGTCGGCGGTGGCCAACGGGCCCATGGCGTGGCCGAAGCCCAGCTTGCAGGCGGTGTCGATGTCCTCGGCGGTGGCCACCCCCGACTCGTGGAGCTTGGCGGCCTCGACGACCAGCGCCGAGATCAGTCGGGTGGTGACGAAGCCGGCGACATCGCGGTTGACGACGATGCAGGTCTTGCCCACGCCCTCGGCGAACTCCCGGGCGGCGGCCAGGGTCTCGTCGCTGGTCTTGTGGCCGCGCACCAGCTCGCACAGCCGCATCATCGGCACGGGCGAGAAGAAGTGCGTGCCCACGACCCGTTCGGGCCGTCGCGTCGCCGCCGCGATCTTGGTGATCGGGATGGCGGAGGTGTTGGAGGCCAGGACGGTCTCGTCCCCGACCAGTCCGTCGAGCGTGCGGAAGATCTCCTGCTTGACGTCGATCCGTTCGAAGACGGCCTCGACCACGATGTCCGCGTCGGCGGCCGCGTCGAGGTCGGTGGTCGTGGTGATGCGGCCGAGGGCGGCCTCGGCCTCCTCGGCGGTGAGCTTCCCCTTGGAGACGAACTTGTCGTACGAGGCCTTGATGCCGTCCGTGCCCCGGGTCAGCGCCTGGTCGGTGATGTCGCGCAGCACCACGTCCCACCCGGCCTGGGCGGAGACCTGGGCGATGCCCGATCCCATGAGTCCGGCTCCGACGACGGCAAGCTTCCTGGCCACGTGAGTCCCCTCTGCGGCTTGACGATACGGCTCTGAGGCGGACCCTAGCGTCCGCGAGGGCCCGGTGGGTCGGGAAGAGATGCGCGTCACGTCTCACATGGCGGACATCACACTCGGGCGGGTCATCCGGCGCGCCCGCGCGCGCAGTTGGCCCCCGCCCGGCCGGGCGGGGCGAGGCCGTGACGGCCGGCTCCGTGACGGTGGGCACACCTCCCTCCCGCCCCGCCCGGGCGTGACTAGGCTCGGCCCATGGTCAATCTGACACGCATCTACACGCGCACCGGCGACGACGGCACCACCGCCCTGGGCGACATGAGCCGCACCGCCAAGACCGACTCCCGCATCGCCGCCTACGCCGACGCCAACGAGGCCAACGCCGCGCTCGGAGTGGCCATCGCGCTGGGGGGCCTGCCCGAGGAGGTCGTCAAGGTCCTGGTCCGCGTGCAGAACGACCTGTTCGACGTGGGCGCCGACCTCGCCACTCCGGTGGTCGAGAACCCGAAGTACCCGCCGCTGCGGGTGGAACAGAGCTACATCGACCGACTGGAGGCGGACTGCGACCGCTTCCTGGCCGACCTGGAGAAGCTGCGCAGCTTCATCCTCCCCGGCGGCACCCCCGGAGCGGCCCTGCTCCACCAGGCGTGCACGGTCGTCCGGCGTGCCGAGCGTTCGACGTGGGCGGCGCTCCAGGAGCACGGCGAGAGCATGAACCGGCTGACCGCCACCTACCTCAACCGGCTGTCGGACCTGCTGTTCATCCTGGCGAGGACGGCGAACAAGGAGAACGGCGACGTCCTGTGGGTGCCCGGCGAGAACCGCTGACACCACGCGGGCCCTCCGTCCCACCACCGTCGGCGGGGCCGGAGGCCCGGAACCTCCGGGTCCGGCCCTGCCGGCGCGGGAGTGGGGAACGGCCGGCGGCGGGCGGCCTCAGCGCCGGGACACCGTCCGCGTGCCGGCCGTCCGGGCGCCCTCGGACGGCTCCCGGGCCGGCGCGGAGGAGCCGCCGGGGTCCTTCTTCGGCCAGATCGTGTAGCTGATCCCGATGACCACGCTGATCCCGATGACGAGGAGCATCCTGGCCTGCCACTGCGCCAACGACTCGCTCCGCCCGGCGTCCCCGACGTACCGGATCGCGCCCTCGAGCAGCGCCATGGCGATCACCGCGCCGAGCACCGAGCGGCCGCACATCTTCCACTCGTGGACGGCCCGCGGCATCCCGTACCTCGGGGGCTTCACCGGTGGCGGGCCGCCCGCGAAGCGGTGGGCGAAGTGCCCGTCGGCCCACTTGACCACGGAGTGGCCGTAGGCCACGGTGAAGCCGATGTAGACGGCCGCCAGGCCGTGCGTCCAGTCGCCCTCGGCGCCGTTGCGCAGATCGACGGCGGTGGCCGCCAGCAGCACCAGCTCCAGCACCGGCTCGCACAGCAGCACGGCGGCGCCCAGACGTGGTTTCCGCGCCGGGTAGCGCAGGGCCAGTCCGGCGACCAACAGCACCCAGAAGGCCACCTCGCAGGCGATGATCAGTGTGACGACCACGGGGATCGGCTCCCTTCGCTCTCTCCCTCCAGCGTCGTCGCCGTACCGCCCCGCGGCGTCGCCCGCCGCGACGATTCCGCGCTGCATCCTTCGATGTACCTCCCGCTCCGCGCGCCGCCCGTCGTGCGGAGGCACGGGCTCCGTCGGGACGTGTTGGATGGTGGTGTGAGCGTTCGTCCCCCTCTGCCCCGCCCGCACCGCGACGACGTGCTGATCGCCGTCGCCGGGCTGCTGGGCGGTCTGGCGCAGTGGCGGTTGGGGCTGCCCACCGCGTTCTCCGGCGGCGGACGACCGCCCGCCCTCTGCCTGGCACCGCTGGTCGCGATGTGCGCCGCGGAGCTGCTGCGCCGAATCGCCCAGCCCTGGGCCCTGTGGGTGGCGACGGCGGCGCTCGCCGTCGACCTGGCGCTCGGCTCGCTGCTGGCCACGCTGCTGATGTTCGGCGACGTCGTCTACGCGGCGGTGCTCTACGGCCCGTCGAGCACGGCCCGCAGGGTGCCCGGAGTCGGTGTCCTGCTCACAGCCGCCGGCACCGCCACCGCGCTCCTCGTCCAGGGCGTGCCCGAGGCGCTCACCGCCGGCCTCCTGGGAGGACTGGTCTGGGCCGGTCCGGCCTTCACCGGAGTCGTCGTCCGCGACCACCGCGACCGGGCCGTCGCCGAACGGTTGCGGGCCGAGCAGACCGCCCTGCTCGCGGAGATGGACCGCGTCCAGGCCGTCACGGCCGAACGCGCCCGGATGGCTCGCGAGTTGCACGACGTGGTGGCCAACCACCTCTCCGCCATCGCCATCCACGCCACCGCGGCGCAGTCGCTCGACGACCGCGCCGCGACCGGGCAGGCCCTGGCCGTGATCCGTGAGAACAGCGTGCAGGGGCTGGCCGAGATGCGCCGCCTCATCGGCCTGCTGCGGGGCTCGGAGGGCGAGGAGGAACCGTCCGCCGCCCCGACGTTGGACGGCCTGGACGCACTGGTGGAACACGCCCGGAGACACGGCGCGGCCGGAGGGGTGTCCTTCGCACTGCGCGACGAGCGGCCCGGCGGGCCGCTGCCCGCGCCCGTGGAACTGGCGGCCTACCGCATCATCCAGGAGGCGTTGACCAACGCCCTCAAGCACGCCGCGCCCGGCGAGGTGTCCGTCCGTCTGGACGCGGCCGGGGGCGGCCCCCTGACGGTCACCGTCACCAGCCCGTACCAGGGCCGGCCGAGTCCCCGCGCGCCGGGGTCGGGCGCCGGCCTGATCGGGATGCGGGAGCGGGTGGGGCTGCTGGGCGGCTCCTTCTCGGCGGGTCCGGTCACCGGGCGCGACGGCCGGACGGTGTGGGAGGTGCGGGCGGTGCTGCCCGTCCACGGGGGGCCCGCCGCCCAGGGCGGCGGGAACTCGAACTCCAGGGGAAGGAAGGGCGCATGACCATCCGGGTGCTCGTCGCCGAGGACCAGTCGGCCGTACGCGCGGGGCTCGTCCTCATCCTCCGCGGCGCGGCGGACATCGAGGTCGTCGGGGAGGCGGTCGACGGCGAGGAGGCGGTGCGGCTCGCTCGTGAACTGCGGCCGGACCTGGTGTTGATGGATGTGCGCATGCCGCGGCTGGACGGGGTGTCGGCGACCGAGCGGGTGGTGGCCGAGGGGCTGGCGGACGTGTTGGTGCTGACCACGTTCGACCTCGACTCCTACGTCTTCGGCGCGCTGCGCGCGGGCGCGGCGGGCTTCCTGCTCAAGGACAGCGAGGCGGCGCAGTTGGTGGAGGCGGTGCGGACGGTGGCGCGCGGCGAGGGCGTGATCGCCCCGGCCGTGACGCGCCGGCTGATCCGGGAGTTCGGCCGTTCCTCCTCGGTCGGCCGGCGGGGGACGGCCGGGACCGACCCCTCGGTGGTGGACGTCCTCACCCGCCGCGAGCGGGAGGTGCTGGCGTGTCTGGGCGAGGGGATGTCCAACGCCGAGATCGCCGTACGGTTGACGATGGCGGAGGCCACGGTGAAGACGCACGTCAGCCGGTTGTTGGCGAAGCTGGAGCTGCGCAGCAGGGTGCAAGCGGCGGTGCTGGCGCAGGAGTTGGGCGTCCGCGGGGGATGACCTCGACTTTGGTACAGACCTATTGACCGGTGGTCCAGACCATTCTACGCTCCCGTCAGCTGCACGCCCATGCCATGTTCATGGCACCCCCCACGAGCGGCGCAGACCACCCCCCGACGGTCCGGCCCGGTGCCGGGCCCTGTGCGAGGAGCGCTCTTGAGAACGAACACCACCGCACAACGGATCAGACGCAAGGCCCTCGCGGCCACCGCCGCGCTGCTGATGCCCCTCGGCGCCATGGTCGCCCTGGCCTCCCCGGCCCAGGCGGCGGAGGAGGCGACCGCCACCTTCTCCAGAGTCTCGGACTGGGGCAGCGGTTTCGAGGGCAAGTGGACGATCAAGAACACCGGTGACACCACCATCAACGGTTGGACGCTGAAGTGGGACTTCCCCACCGGCACCACGGTCGGTTCCGCCTGGGACGCCACCGTCACCAAATCCGGCAACACCCACACCGCCAAGGACCGGGGCTGGAACGGCACCCTCACCCCCGGCGCCACCGTCAGCTTCGGCTTCAACGGAACCGGCGGCGGCTCCCCCTCGAACTGCACCCTCAACGGGCGCCCCTGTGACGGTTCCGGCGGCGGCACCCCCGACGACGCGCCGCCCTCCGCCCCCGGCACCCCCACGGCGAGCGACATCACCGACACCTCGGCCAAGCTGAGCTGGGGCGCCGCGACCGACGACAAGGGCGTCAAGGACTACGACGTCCGCCGCAACGGCGCCACGGTCGCCACCGTCACCGGCACCACGTACACCGACACCGGGCTGACGGCGGGCACCTCCTACACCTACTCGGTGGTGGCGCGCGACACCGCCGGCCAGACCGGCCCGGCGAGCGGCGCCGTCACCGTCAGGACCTCCGGCGGCGACGGCGGAGGCGAGCCCGGGGAGCACATCAACCTGGGCTACTTCACCGAGTGGGGCATCTACGGCCGCAACTACCACGTGAAGGACATCGTCACCTCCGGCTCCGCCGAGAAGCTGACCCACATCAACTACTCCTTCGGCAACGTCCAGGGCGGCAAGTGCACCATCGGCGACGCCTTCGCCGCCACGGACAAGGCCTACACCGCCGAGCAGAGCGTCGACGGCAAGGCCGACACCTGGGACCAGCCGCTGCGCGGCAACTTCAACCAGCTGCTGAAGCTGAAGAAGATGTACCCGCACATCAAGGTCCTGTGGTCCTTCGGCGGCTGGACCTGGTCCGGCGGCTTCCCCGACGCCATGAAGAACCCGGCCGCGTTCGCCAAGTCCTGCCACCAGTTGGTCAACGACCCGCGCTGGCAGGGGCTGTTCGACGGCATCGACCTGGACTGGGAGTACCCCAACGCCTGCGGTCTGACCTGTGACACCAGCGGCCCGGCCGTGATGAAAACCATGGCCCAGGCGTTCCGCGCCGAGTTCGGCGACCAGCTCGTCACCGCCGCCATCACCGCCGACGCCTCCAGCGGCGGCAAGATCGACTCGGCCGACTACGGCGGCGCGGCCCAGTACCTCGACTGGTACAACGTGATGACGTACGACTACTTCGGCGCCTGGGACAAGACCGGCCCGACCGCTCCCCACTCGCCGCTGACGTCGTACCCCGGCATCCCCAACCAGGCGTTCAACTCCGACGCCGCGATCCAGAAGCTCAAGGCCAAGGGCGTCCCGGCCGAGAAGCTGCTGCTGGGCATCGGCTTCTACGGCCGCGGCTGGACCGGCGTGACCCAGAAGGAGCCCGGCGGCACCGCCACCGGCGCCGCGCCGGGCACCCACGAGGCGGGCATCGAGGACTACAAGGTCCTCAAGAACCGCTGCCCCGCCAACGGCACCATCGCCGGCACCGCGTACGCGCACTGCGGCAACGAGTGGTGGAGCTACGACACCCCCGCCACCATCGCCGGGAAGATGGACTACGCCAAGCAGCAGGGGTTGGGCGGAGCCTTCTTCTGGGAGATCAGCGGTGACACCGCCGACGGTGAGCTGGTCACCGCCATCCACAACGGTCTGAACGGCTGACACCGGTCGGTCGACGGACCGACCCTCGCGACCCCCACAGGAGGACCGGGGAGACGGCTCACGAGCCGTCTCCCCGGTTCCTTCCGTCCACAAGCGCGAGAGGAACACCGGGGCGCGGGACGGAACGCGGACCACGGGACCACACCAGGAGCTGTCCGGCCGATCATGTAACTGCCGGGTAACTCACGGAGACCGGCCTTCCTCCCGTGTCGGCAATGTTGTGACCGTCGCGTTCCGGTCACGTGACCGGCCTGGCTGGTTCAATCCGTCCGCAACGGCTTCAAGGACGGCCAGTCGGTGAGGGGGCGTGGCTCTTGGAGGCGGCCCTTGCCGGAGCGGTCGCCGGCGATGTGGACGAGCAGGTACTGGTCGCCGGAGAAGACCCAGAAGCGGTGGTCGTCACCGGGAACCGGCAGGACAGCGTCGATCTTGTTCGTGAAGCGGTCCAGTCCGCCGAACGTCCTGCGCCACTGCGCGATCGGAGCAGGCCCGCTCACCCGCCGCGCCGACGCCGGGTCCGCACCCGTCTCGACGACCATGTACTCGCTGCCGGAGAACACCCAGAACCTGCCCCGCACACCCGGAACCGGCATCACCGCGTCCACACGATGCGAGAAGCCCGGGGCCTCGCCGATGCTGTTGCTCCAGTCGGTGAGGGGGCGTGGCTCTTGGAGGCGGCCCTTGCCGGAGCGGTCGCCGGCGATGTGGACGAGCAGGTACTGGTCGCCGGAGAAGACCCAGAAGCGGTGGTCGTCACCGGGAACCGGCAGGACAGCGTCGATCTTGTTCGTGAAGCGGTCCAGTCCGCCGAACGTCCTGCGCCACTGCGCGATCGGAGCAGGCCCGCTCACCCGCCGCGCCGACGCCGGGTCCGCACCCGTCTCGACGACCATGTACTCGCTGCCGGAGAACACCCAGAACCTGCCCCGCACACCCGGAACCGGCGCCACCGAGTCCACACGCAAGCCTGCGTGGGCACCGGTGGACGCCTGCCCGGTCCGGTGGGACGAACCAGAGCCGGGGTCGTCTCCAGCGACGTATGCGGTCACGCCCGCTCCGGTGAGGAGCACCACCACGGCGATCGCCCCCGTGATCGCCGTGCGGCGCCGGTTCGCGCGTGTCGGCGGCACCGGCTGCCGCAGTGTCGCCTGCACCGCTCGGGGAGCTCCGTCGACGATCGATCGCAGCGCGTCCGCGAGCTGTGCGCCGGACGGGCGCTTGGCCGGGTCCTTGTCCAGCAACTGCTCGATGACGTCGCCCAGCGGGCCCTGGACGTGGACGGAGGGCGGTTCGAAGGCGACGGCGAACGAGGTGGCCGTGAGGTCCCCGCGGGCGAAGGGGGTCTGACCGGAGGCGAGGAAACACAGGGTGACGCCGAGGGAGAACAAATCGCTGGCCGGTCCGGCGGGCTGATCGCGCAGGCGTTCCGGGGCCATGTACTCGGCCGAGCCGACCACGCCCCCCGTGCCCGTGAGACCTGTGTGACCGGACAGGGCGGCGATACCGAAGTCGGTGAGCACGCTGCTGCCGTCCGCGCGCAGAAGCACGTTGGCCGGTTTCACGTCACGGTGCAGCGCACCGGCCGCGTGGACCGCCTCCAACGCGGACAGGATCTCCAGGCCGACGCGGGCGGTCTCCACCGGTGACAGGAGCCCGCTCACTCGCACTCGCTCACTCAGCGAACCACCCGGCACCAGTTCCATGACGATCCAAAGACCGCCGTCGAACTCCACCAGATCGTAGATGTCGATGACATGCGCGTGCGTCACCCGGGCGATCGCCCGCGCTTCCGACAGCACACGCCTCATCGCCGCCTGCTGCTCGTACCCGCCGCCAATGGCATGAAGTTCCTTGACGGCCACCGTCCGCTGCAACAGATGGTCCCAGGCACGCCACACCGTGCCCATGCCGCCACTGCCCAGTCGGTCGGCGAGCACGTACCTGTCGGCGACGACTCGCCCGCCCACACTGTCGATCACGACGAGACAATGTACATGCCGACCTCCAGGGCGATTGAGGTGATCACGTGCGGAGCCGGATGACGAGAGCCGCTGCGGTGATGGTGCCCAGGTAGACGTAGCGGTGCTTGTCGTAGCGAATGGCCACCGCCCGGGTGTCGTTTCAGTCGGTTGACGGCTCGCTCGACGGTGTTGCGTTTTTTGCACCGCTCTTCGCCGAAGCCTGGTGGCCGTCCGCCGCGTGAGCCTTCGCGCAGGCGGGCGGCCCGGCTGTCGGTCTTCTCCGGGATCGTGTGCCGGATACCCCGACGCCGCAGGTACTCACGGACAGGGCCCGTTGCTGTGTGCCCTGTCAGCGGCGACGCCGTCGGGCCTTTTGCGGGGCCTGCCCGGCCCGGGTTTCGGGACGCGGATCTTCTCCGGCACCGGCTTGAACTGGGTGCGGTCAGCCCGCTGATCCGGGGTGACGATCAGGGACAGCGGCCGGCAGCGACCGTCCGCGCTCAGGTGGAGCTTGCTGGAGAACCCGCCCCGCGAGCGACCCAGGCCCTCCCCTCCCGCGCCACCTCCACCAGGCGGGCGTGCGGTCTCTGCCACGGCGTTTCGTCCTGGTGTGCTGGCCCCTCGGCCTCCCTTGAAGCGGGCGCCGGCGGTGGGTCGGTGCGGGCACCCGCCGCATGCCGGTGCGCCCGCACGATGGTGGGGTCGACCGAGACGTCCCAGTCGATCTCGCCTGCGGCGTCGGTCGCGGCCTGGACCTGCTGGAGCAGACGCTCCCACGTTCCGTCGGCCGACCACAGCCGGTGGCGTTCGTAGACCGTCTTCCACGGCCCGAACCGTTCCGGCGGACCTCGCCACTGCGCCCCGGTCCGAAATCGGCGCAGAATCCCGTCGATCACCTGTCGGTGATCACGCCACCGCCCGCACCGACCGTGTTGCTCACCGGCAGGAAAGGCCGCAGCCGTTCCCACTCCGCATCCGACAGATCACCCCGCCCCATACACAAGACGACGATCCGCCCAGGTGACAGTCACATGATCGGCTGGACAGCTCCCGGGGCCTGGCCGCAGACGGTGGCCGAGCCGGTCGGACGGCTGGGGGACGACAGCGCGGATTCCGCGTCGTCGAAGGTGATTCCGGATCGCGCGGGATGAACACGCGCGGTCCGCCAGGACGGCGTCAGCGGCTCGCTCCGATCCCACATCGCATCAGGGATCACCCATCGGACGGACACATCCGATCAACTGGCCAACCGATCAAAGAGACACGCTCTAGGCCACGTTCACCCGCTGCCCGGGGGGTGCCGCCTCCAACCAGGCCAGGAAACCGGTCAGCGCGTCCTCGCTCATCGCCAGCTCCACCCTCGTCCCCCGGTGTGAGCAGGCCAGGACCACCGAGTCGGACAGGAGAGCCAGCTCCTCGTCACCCTCGGGCCTCCGTCGCTCCAGCACCTCGATCGCCTCGCGCTCCAGCAGCCGGCGCGGCCTGGGCGCGTAGGAGAAGACCCGGAACCACTCGACGCGGTCCCCGCTGTAACGGGAGACTCCGTAGATCCAGCCCTTGCCGCCGGCGCCGGCGCTCCCGCCCGGCCCGGGCGCGTCCCACCGCAGGCTGCAGTCGAAGGTGCCGCCCGACCGCTGGATCAGGCGCCGCCGCAGCCCGAACGCGAACAGTCCCAGCAGCACCAGTGCCAGCACCGCTCCGACCAGCACGAGAGCGAGGACCATCTTCACCGACCTCCTCGCCTCGTCCGTCCGTACCGCAGCCGATATCACCTCAGCCGCGGACCGCACCCGGAGCGATGCTCCGGCGCGATCCGCGGCTGAGGTACGTACACGCGCGCGGGCCTCAGTGTGCGCCCGCCACGGCCCGAAGTCGGATCTCGGCGCGCCGCTCGGCGGCGGCGTCCGCTTCCGCCTTCGCCCGCTCCAGCGCGCGCTCGGCGCGCTGGACATCGATCTCCTCGGACAGCTCCGCGATCTCCGCGAGCAGCGACAGCTTGTTGTCCGCGAAGGAGATGAAGCCGCCGTGCACCGCGGCGACGACGGTGCCGTTCCCGCTCTCGCCGGTCGTACGGATCATCACCGGGCCCGACTCCAGCACACCGAGCAGCGGCTGGTGGCCGGGCATGACGCCGATATCACCCGACGAGGTCCGCGCGACGACCAGGCTGGCCTTGCCCGACCAGACCTTGCGGTCCGCGGCGACCAACTCGACGTGCAGCTCAGCCACAGTGGCTCCTCGAAACTGGGGTTTTCACAGGATAACGGGGTGCGGTGACGGGGGGCGGACGACCCGCCCCCCGCCGCCGGGCCGGACGTCAGGAGACGCCCAGCTCCTTGGCCTTGGCCTTGAGGTCGTCCAGGCCACCGCACATGAAGAACGCCTGCTCCGGGAAGTGGTCGTACTCGCCGTCCGCGATCGCGTTGAACGCGGCGATCGACTCGTCCAGCGGAACGTCCGATCCGTCCAGGCCGGTGAACTGCTTCGCCGCGTGGGTGTTCTGCGACAGGAAGCGCTCGATGCGACGGGCGCGGTGGACGACCAGCTTGTCCTCCTCGCCGAGCTCGTCGATGCCGAGGATGGCGATGATGTCCTGGAGGTCCTTGTACTTCTGCAGGATCCCCTTGACGCGGGTGGCGCACTGGTAGTGCTCCTGCGAGATGTAGCGCGGGTCCAGGATCCGGGAGGTGGAGTCCAGCGGGTCCACCGCCGGGTAGATGCCCTTCTCCGAGATCGGACGCGACAGAACGGTGGTGGCGTCCAGGTGGGCGAAGGTCGTCGCCGGGGCCGGGTCGGTCAGGTCGTCCGCGGGCACGTAGATCGCCTGCATCGAGGTGATGGAGTGACCGCGGGTGGAGGTGATGCGCTCCTGCAGGAGACCCATCTCGTCCGCCAGGTTCGGCTGGTAGCCCACCGCGGAGGGCATGCGGCCCAGCAGGGTGGAGACCTCGGAACCGGCCTGGGTGAAGCGGAAGATGTTGTCGATGAAGAACAGCACGTCCTGCTTCTGGACGTCGCGGAAGTACTCCGCCATCGTCAGACCGGCCAGCGCCACGCGCAGACGGGTGCCCGGGGGCTCGTCCATCTGGCCGAAGACCAGCGCGGTCTTGTCCAGGACGCCGGCCTCCTCCATCTCCACCATGAGGTCGTTGCCCTCACGGGTGCGCTCGCCGACGCCGGCGAACACGGAAACACCCTCGTGCAGCTTGGCCACACGCATGATCATTTCCTGGATGAGGACGGTCTTGCCGACGCCCGCGCCGCCGAACAGACCGATCTTGCCGCCCTTGACGTACGGGGTCAGCAGGTCGATGACCTTCAGACCGGTCTCGAACATCTCGGTCTTGGACTCGAGCTGGTCGAAGGCCGGGGCCTTGCGGTGGATGTCCCAGCGCTCGGCGCCCGCGACCGAGGACGGGTCCTCGTTCAGGACCTCGCCCAGGGTGTTGAAGACCTTGCCCTTGGTCACGTCGCCGACCGGGACGGAGATGCCGCGGCCGGTGTCGGTCACCGGGGCCTGGCGGACCAGACCGTCGGTGGGCTGCATGGAGATGGCACGGACCACCCCCTCGCCCAGGTGCTGGGCGACCTCGAGCGTGAGGGTCTTCTTGGCACCCTCCTCGGCCGGGTCGGAGACCTCGACGGTCAGCGCGTTGTAGATTTCCGGCATCGCGTCGACGGGGAATTCCACGTCGACGACCGGGCCGATGACCCGCGCGACGCGGCCGGTGGCCACGCCGGCGGGAGCGGTCGGCTCAACAGTGGTGGTCATAGTTGTCAGTCACTCCCCGCAGAAGCGTCGGCCAGCGCGCTGGCACCACCGACGATCTCGCTGATTTCCTGGGTGATGTCGGCCTGACGGGCCTGGTTGGCAAGCCGCGTGAGCGACTTGATGAGTTCCTCGGCGTTGTCCGTCGCCGACTTCATCGCGCGCCGACGGGCGGCGTGCTCCGAGGCGGCGGACTGGAGGAGGGCGTTGTAGATCCGGCTCTCGACGTACCGCGGCAGCAGGGCGTCCAGGACGTCCTCGGCCGACGGCTCGAAGTCGTACAGCGGACGGACCCGCTGCTCCTTCTTCCCGGCCTCCTCCTCGACCTCGTCGAGGCTGAGGGGGAGCAGCAGCTTCCCGACCGGGTTCTGCGTCATCATCGACACGAACTCCGTGAAGACGATGTGCAGCTCGTCCACGCCGCCCTCGGAGGTCTCCGTCTGGACCGCCTCGATCAGCGGTCCGGCGACGGCCTTGGCGTCGGCGTAGCTCGGACGGTCGGTGAAGCCCGTCCACGACCGGGCGATCTTCCGGTCGCGGAAGCTGTAGTAGGACACGCCCTTGCGGCCGACGATGTAGGTGTCGACCTCCTTGCCCTGCTCCCGCAGCCGCTCGGTCACCCGGTCCGCGGCCTTGATGGCGTTGGACGAGTACCCGCCGGCCAGACCGCGGTCGCTCGTGATGAGCAGGACCGCGGCCCGGGTCGGCTTCTCGGCCTCGGTGGTCAGCGGGTGCCGGGTGTCGGAACCGGTGGCGACGGCGGTGACGGCCCGGGTCAGCTCGTCGGCGTACGGAGTCGACGCGGCCACCTGGCGCTGTGCCTTGACGATGCGCGAGGCGGAGATCATCTCCATCGCCTTGGTGATCTTCTTGGTCGCGCTGACGGAACGAATCCGCCGCTTGTAGATCCTGACCTGCGCGCCCATGATCAGCCCTCGCCCAGCAGCTTGCCGTCCGAGGTCTCGAACTGCTTCTTGAAGGAGACGACGGCGTCCGAGAGGGACTCGAGGGTGTCGTCGGACATCTTGCCGCCCTCGCGGATGCCGGTCATCAGGTCCTTGCGCTCGCGGTGCAGGTGGTCCAGCAGCTCGCGCTCGAAGCGGCGGATGTCCTCCACCGGCACGTCGTCCATGCGACCGGTGGTGCCGGCCCAGATGGAGACGACCTGGTTCTCGGTCGGGTACGGCGCGTACTGCGGCTGCTTGAGCAGCTCGACCATGCGCTTGCCCCGCTCCAGCGCCGCCTTGGAGGCCTCGTCCAGGTCGGAACCGAAGGCGGCGAACGCCTCCAGCTCACGGAACTGGGCGAGGTCCACGCGGAGCCGGCCGGAGACCTGCTTCATGGCCTTGTGCTGGGCCGAACCACCGACGCGGGAGACCGAGATACCGACGTTCAGCGCCGGGCGCTGGCCCGCGTTGAACAGGTCGGACTCCAGGAAGCACTGACCGTCGGTGATGGAGATGACGTTGGTCGGGATGAACGCCGAGACGTCGTTCGCCTTGGTCTCGATGATCGGCAGACCGGTCATCGAACCGGCACCCATCTCGTCCGACAGCTTGGCGCACCGCTCCAGCAGCCGGGAGTGCAGGTAGAAGACGTCACCCGGGTAGGCCTCACGGCCCGGCGGGCGGCGCAGCAGCAGGGAGACGGCGCGGTAGGCGTCGGCCTGCTTGGACAGGTCGTCGAAGATGATCAGGACGTGCTTGCCCTGGTACATCCAGTGCTGACCGATGGCCGAGCCGGTGTAGGGGGCCAGGTACTTGAAGCCCGCCGGGTCGGACGCCGGGGCGGCGACGATGGTGGTGTACTCCAGCGCACCGGTCTCCTCCAGCGCCGCGCGCACGGAGGCGATGGTGGAGCCCTTCTGGCCGATGGCGACGTAGATGCAGCGGACCTGCTTGTTCGGGTCGCCGGAACGCCAGTTGTCACGCTGGTTGATGATCGTGTCGATGGCCAGGGCCGTCTTGCCGGTCTGGCGGTCACCGATGATCAGCTGACGCTGACCGCGGCCGATCGGGGTCATCGCGTCGACGGCCTTGTAGCCCGTCTCCATCGGCTCGTGCACCGACTTGCGCTGCATGACCGTGGGGGCCTGCAGTTCGAGGGCGCGGCGGCCCTCGGTCTCGATCTCGCCGAGGCCGTCGACCGGGTTGCCCAGCGGGTCGACGACACGGCCGAGGTACCCGTCGCCGACCGCGACGGAGAGGACCTCGCCGGTGCGGCGCACCGGCTGACCCTCCTCGATGCCGCTGAACTCTCCGAGGACGACCGCGCCGATCTCGCGCTCCTCGAGGTTGAGGGCGAGGCCGAGGGTGCCGTCCTCGAACTTCAGCAGCTCGTTCGCCATGGTCGAGGGAAGGCCCTCGACCTTCGCGATGCCGTCACCGGCAACGCTGACCGTCCCGACCTCTTCGCGCGAGGCCGCGTCCGGCTTGTACGACTGGACGAAGTTCTCCAGCGCGTCCCGGATCTCATCCGGCCGGATCGTGAGCTCCGCCATCTGGGTTCCCTGCTCTCCTTGTTGGGCCCGTATGTGTCTGCTACGGCCCAACTCGGGCCGCCAGTACTGCTTCTTGAGTTGGTGTGTGCCTACGGCACGGTGTCCGCAGGCCGCTGTGTCAGCCCGCCATCCGCCGGTTCGCCTCTTCGAGGCGGTCGGCGATGGTGCCGTCGATGATCTCGTCACCGATCCGCACCCTGACCCCGCCGAGGACCGCCGGGTCCACGTCGAGGTTGAGGTGGATCTCACGGCCGTACAGCTTGGCCAGGGCGGCGCCCAGGCGCTGCTTCTGGTGGTCGCTGAGAGGTACCGCGGTGGTGACCACCGCGACCGAACGGTTCCGGCGCTCCGCGGCCAGCCTGGAGAGGGCTTCGAGCCCTCCTTCAAGACTACGACCACGCGGCTGGCGCACCAGGCGGACGATCAGTCGCTCGGTGGCGGGGCGGGCCCTGCCGCCGAGCAGCCGGCGCAACAGCTCGGTCTTGGCGTCCCTGAGGGCCTCGCCGGCCCCCTTGCCGGCGAGGGTGGCCCGCAGCTCGGCCGAGGAGGCGAGAGTCCGGGAGAACCGGAACAGCTCGTCCTCGACGTCGTCGAGGCTGCCGTCGCGTTCGGCGGCGATCAGGTCGGCCACGTCGGCGAGCTGCTCGACCGCGTCCACCAGGTCGCGCGAGCGCGACCAGCGGGAGCGGACCATGCCGGAGACCAGGTCGACCGTCTCCCCGCCCACCTGACCGCCGAGCAGGCGTCCGACCAGCTCGGCCTTGGCCTCGCCGGGCTGCGCCGGGTCGGTGAGGACCCGGCGCAGCGACACCTCGCGGTCGAGCAGCGCGGTGACCGCGGCCAGTTCGTCGGCGAGTTTGGCCGCGTCGACGGACGTGGAGTCCGTCAGCGCGTCCAGTCGCTCACGGGCTGCGGCCAGTGCCTCACGGCTCGCTCCGTTCATCGGGCGACCCCGGAGGACTCGGCGGTGGTCGCCTTCGCCTCGAGCTCGTCGAGGAAGCGGTCGATCGTGCGGCTCTGCCGGGCGACGTCCTCGAGGGACTCGCCGACCAGCTTGCCGGCCAGGTCGGTGGCGAGCTTGCCCACGTCCTGGCGCAGCGACTGGGCCGCCTGCCGACGGTCGGCCTCGATCTGGGCGTGCCCCGCGGCGATGATCTCCTCACGCTGCCGCTGGCCCTCAGCGCGCATCTCCGCGATGAGCGTGGCGCCCTGCTCCTGCGCCTCCTGGCGCAGGCGCGCGGCCTCGTGACGAGCCTCGGCGAGCTGGGCTCGGTACTCCTCGAGCGTCTGCTGCGCCTCGGCCTGAGCAGCCTCGGCCTTCTCCATGCCCCCCTCGATCGCCTCACGACGCTCCTCCAGGGCCTTGTTGATGGCCGGGAGGAGCTTCTTGGCGAAGACGAAGAAGACGATGCCGAAGGCGATCAGGCCGATGACGACCTCGGGCCAGACCGGAAGCAGCGGGGACTGCGGTTCCGAAGCTGCCAGGTTCATCATGATGGACCTTTCGTCGGTTCCGTTTGCGGCTTCGTCAGAGGATGAACGGGACGACGAAGCCGATCAGCGCCAGGGCCTCGACGACGGCGAAGCCGAGCAGCATGTTCTGACGGATGAGGCCGGCGGCCTCGGGCTGGCGGGCGATGGCCTGCACACCGTTACCGAAGATGATGCCGATGCCGATGCCGGGGCCGATCGCGGCGAGGCCGTAGCCGATGGTGCCGACGTTGCCTTCGACAGCAGCGAGGGTCTCGAGAGCAGACATTCCTTGGGTTCCTTCTCTTGGTGGGCCGGTGGGTGGTTGGTCCACCGGACGTCTGGGGGTTGGGCGGGTGGTGGCTGGAGGGGACCGCGGCCCCGTCTCGTCAGTGCGCCTCCTCCAGCGCCTGGGAGAGGTAGGTCGCGGTCAGCACGGTGAAGACGTAGGCCTGCAGCGCCTGGATGAACAGCTCGAAGGCCGTGAGCACGATCGTCATCGCGAACGAGGCGGTCGCGTAGAGGGTGCCGAGGAAGGTGCCGAGCATGTACCAGGTGGCGATCGTGAAGATCAGGATCAGGATGTGGCCGGCGAACATGTTCGCGAAGAGCCGGACCGCCAGCGTGAAGGGCCGCACGAAGATGTTGGAGACGAACTCGATCGGCGTGAGCAGCACGTAGATCGGCTTCGGCAGGCCGCCGGGGACGCAGAGGTTGCGGATCCCGCCGACGAAGCCGTTCGTCTTGAACGTCACCGTCATGTAGGTGATCCAGACGACCAACGCGAGGCCGGCCGGGTAGGCGATGATCGCGCTGACCGGGAACTGGGCGATGGGGATGATCGCCCAGAGGTTCAGCATCCACACGAAGAAGAACAGCGACACCAGGAACGGGATGAAGGCGTCGCCCTTCTTTCCGATCACCTCCCGGGCGATGCCCCGACGCACGAACTCGTAGAGCGCCTCGGCGACCATCTGCAGCTTGCCGGGGACCACCTTGGGGTTGGCGAAGGCCGCCCAGAAGAAGCCGAGGATGGCGAAGGTACCGATGAAGGCGAGCAGCATCGGCTTGTTGATCTCGACCCCGCCGACCTCGGCGATCGGGTCGAAGATGAACGACCACACACTGGGGGCCTCGAAACCACAGCCCTTGAACAGGTGGCAGTCGGTCTCGAAGGCGAGCAACTGGTCACTACTCACCGCGAGCTCCTTCGATCGGACGCATGGGTACGGCTACCTCGGGGTGTCGGCATGGCGCTGGGCCACGGGGCGGCACTGGACTGGGGTGAGCGGGAGGGAACCGGCCGGCGCGGCGGCAGGACGGCCCGGGAAGAGGCGAGGAGCGTCCGGCGCTGTCCCGCACAGCGCCTTCTCCAAGGCTCGCGGCCCTCTCGGCGTCGGACGATAGCAGCCCGTCGGAGGGGACTTCGTCCCGCCCCTGCCTCGGGTCTCCACACGGCTCCGGATCACGTGCGGGACTCCGCGGCGGAGGGCTTCGGGGAGGTCCCACCGCTCTCGGCGGGCTCCACGTACAGGGACTTGATCCGAGTCTGCGTCCACGCCTGGGCCGCGAGCCACACCAGGAGGCAGGCCAGCACTGTGAGGCCGAACACACGGCCGTCCATGAAGGTCGCGCCCCGCAGGAACTTCAGCAGCAGGAGCATGACGACGACCTGGGTCGTGTAGACCAGGAATCCCGCTCCGAGGAGGAGCTCGGGCCACTTCCGTCCGATCCGACCGAGCACGTGGAGGCCCGCACCGAAGAACGCGATGACCAGCACGGTGCCGAGGCCCGCTCCCAGGGCGCCCTCGCCCCCCGCGACGACCGCGCCGACGATCACGCCGGCCAGGCCGACGCAGGCGGAGGGAATCGCGGCGCCACGAAGGATTCGGGCGTCGTTCGACTGCATAAACGGTGCTCCAGCAGGGTGGTCTACGGGGGGCGTGGCGTGACCTTCGAAAGTGACCGTCATCCGGCGGCGCGGAACCACGGATCGGGAGTTCTGGGAGGCCACCGACCTTCTCGCCGGACTCGTGAACGGTATCACAAACTATTTGATGAGGTCTTTACCTAGTTCGTGTGCGGACCGTCACACATGCGGGGTAACCAGCGGTGCTTCGCGATGACGAACGCCGATGGGGCTGCTATGAGCGGCTGTCCGCCCTGGGGCGACCCTCCCGCGCCGGACGATCGTACTCGCCGAGCGCGGTCGCCCCACCGGGCCGCCCGCCGGCCCCGGCTTCCGCGCTCCCGTCCGCGTCGTCCCCCCGCTCCCCGGACGCCCTGGACGCCCGAACACGGTAGCGCGGCGGAACGAGCCGTTGCGCCCAGCGCGGCACCCGCGGGGTGAAGCGGGGCATCAGCAGGATCACCAGCCCCACCGCGCTCAGCAGCACGATGGCGAGCACGATCACCAGGCTGGAGGACCGCACCGAGAAGGCGACGGCACCGAAGGCGATCAGCGCCGACCAGAAGTACATGATCAGCACGGCCCGGCTGTGCGAGTGCCCGATCTCCAGCAGCCGGTGGTGGAGGTGGCCCCGGTCGGCCGCGAACGGCGACTGTCCCCGCCAGGTGCGCCGCACCACCGCCAGCACCAGGTCGGCGATGGGCACCGCGATGACCGTCAGCGGCAGCAGCACCGGCATGTAGACCGGCACCATGGAGTACACGCCGGAGCGGACGGACCCCTCGGACTCGGTGATCCGGTCCGGGTCGATCTGTCCGGTGATGGACACCGCGCCCGCGGCCAGCACCAGGCCGATGAGCATCGAGCCCGAGTCGCCCATGAAGATCCGCGCGGGGTGCATGTTGTGCGGCAGGAAGCCCAGGCACATGCCCATGAGGACCGCGGCGAAGAGGGTGGCGGGAGCGGCTCCCTCGATGCCGTGCCCGTACCACATCCGGTAGGCGTAGACGAAGAACGCCGCCGCGGCGATGCAGACCATGCCGGAGGCGAGACCGTCCAGGCCGTCCACGAAGTTCACCGCGTTGATCGTGACGACGACCAGCGCGACGGTCAGCAGCGTGCCCTGCATCGGCGTCACGGCCACGTTGCCCACGCCCGGGATGGGCAGCCACAGGATCGTCAGGCCCTGCCAGACCATCACGCCCGCGGCGATCATCTGCCCACCGAGCTTGACCAGGGCGTCCACGCCCCACTTGTCGTCCAGGACGCCCAGCAGCCAGATGAGACCGGCCCCGGCCAGCAGCGCGCGGGGCTCGTCGGAGAGCGTGAAGACGTCACCGGTGTTGGTGAGCCGGGAAGCCACCAGCAGGCCCGCGCACAGGCCGCCGAACATGGCGATGCCGCCGAGCCGCGGCGTCGGTTCGCGGTGCACGTCGCGCGCGCGGATCTCGGGCATCGCGCCCGCCGCGATGGCGAACTTCCGTACCGGCCCGGTGAGGAGGTAGGTGACCGCGGCGGTGACGCACAACGTCAGCAGGTATTCACGCACGGATCCCCCAGGACTCTCGGACGGACGGGGCGCCCCGCTCGGCAGGGGACGCCGGGGGCCTTCCCGGCGGGGCCGGGGGGAGGCTCGTCCCCCCGAAGAACGCTGTACGCACGACTTCCCCAGAACACTCGCAGACTCCCGGGCGCGCACCCGGGACACCACACCTTAGACAACCGGGCCGCGACGGACGGTCGCGCACCGCCCGTGCCGCCCCGCCTCCCGTCTTCCCCCTCCGGCCCCTCATGCGCGCGCGGGAACCCCCGTCAGGGCGGTGACCACCGGGTCGAGCGCCGCGCTGATCTCCTCGCCGACGCTGCGGAAGTACGTGATGGGGGCGCCGTAGGGGTCGTACACCTCGTCGGCCTCCGCGCTGGGCGCCAGCAGCCAGCCGCGCAGCGCCGCCGCGGCGCGCACCAGCGCGCGGGCCCGCTCGACCACGCGGCCGTCGCCGTCGGGCTCGGGCAGGGTGGCCGGATCGATGGCCCGCACCAGCCGGGTGAACTCCTTGAGGGTGAACGTGCGCAGTCCCGCGGAGTGCCCCATGGAGATCACCTGGGCCCGGTGGTCACGGGTCGCGGTCAGCACCAGGTCGGCACGGATGACGTGTTCGTCCAGCAGCTCGCGGCCGAGGAAGCCGGAGGGGTCCGCGCCGTGCTCCAGCAGGACCTCCGCGGCGTGCTCCTCCATCGGGGCGCCCTCGTGCCCCCACGTCCCCGCGCTCTCCACGACCAGTCCGCCGGCCCGCTCGTCACCGAGCCGGTCCACCAGGGCGTGCCGGGTCAGCCGCTCGGTGATGGGCGAGCGGCAGACGTTCCCGGTGGAGACGTGGAGGATGCGGAAGACCGGTATGCCATGTTCCTCGGGCGCCCCGTCGGACGGAGTCAACTGGCGGCCTCGAGGTCGGGTACGACCTTGCGCAGCTCCTCGACACCGATCGCGCCCTCGCGCAGCAGCCGGGGCACCGGACGGGTGACGTCGACGATGGAGGAGGGCACCGAGGCGGGGGTGGGGCCGCCGTCGAGGTAGACGGAGACGGAGTCGCCCAGCATCTCCTGGGCCGCGTCGCAGTCCTGCGGGGCGGGATGGCCGGTGAGGTTCGCCGACGACACCGCCATCGGGCCGGTCTCGGTCAGCAGCTCGATGGCCACCGGGTGCAGCGGCATGCGGACGGCGACCGTGCCGTGGGTCTCGCCCAGGTCCCAGGTCAGCGAGGGCTGGTGCCGGGCGACCAGGGTGAGGGCGCCGGGCCAGAAGGCGTCCACCAGCTCCCAGGCCTGCTCGGAGAAGTCGGTGACCAGACCGTGCAGGGTGTTGGGCGAGCCGATCAGGACGGGCGAGGGCATGCTGCGCCCGCGCCCCTTGGCCTCCAGCAGGTCGCCGACGGCCTCCGGGGTGAAGGCGTCGGCGCCGATCCCGTAGACCGTGTCCGTGGGCAGCACGACGAGTTCGCCGCGGCGGACCGCGGAGGTGGCCTCACGCAGACCGGTGGCGCGGTCGGTCGCGTCGGAGCAGTCGTAACGCCGTGCCATTTACGGCACCTCCCTGCGGGCTGTGGCAAAACGGGGCCGGTTGTTCAGGTCGGGGTGGTCCGCGGCATCCGCCCAGCCGCGGTCCTCGGTGAAGATCCAGGGCACCTGGCCGCCCTGGGTGTCGGCGTGCTCGACGACCACCAGGCCGCCGGGGCGCAGCAGCCGGTGCGCGGTGCGTTCCAGGCCGCGGATGACGTCCAGGCCGTCCTCGCCGGAGAACAGGGCCAGTTGCGGATCGTGGTCGCGGGCCTCGGGGGCGACGTACTCCCACTCGGTGAGCGGGATGTAGGGCGGGTTGGAGATGACCAGGTCGACCTGGCCGTCCAACTCGGGCAGGGCGGTCAGCGCGTCGCCGTGGTGCAGGGTGACGCGGGAACCCTCGGTGTTCCTGCGGGCCCACCGAAGGGCGTCCTCGTCCAGTTCGACGGCGTGCACGCGCGAGCGCGGCACCTCCTGCGCCATGGCCAGGGCGATGGCGCCGGAACCGGTGCACAGGTCGACGATCAGCGGCTCGGCGACGTCCATCGCGCGCACGGCGTCTATCGCCCACCCCACCACGGACTCGGTCTCGGGGCGGGGCACGAACACGCCGGGGCCCACCTGGAGCTCCAGGTAGCGGAAGAAGGCGCGTCCGGTGATGTGCTGGAGCGGTTCGCGGGCCTCCCGACGGGCCACGACCTCCCAGTAGCGGGCGTCGAAGTCGGAGTCCGCCACCCGGTGCAGCTCCCCCCGCTTGACGCCGTGCACGTACGCCGCCAGCTCCTCCGCGTCGAAGCGCGGGGAGGGCACTCCGGCGTCGGCGAGCCGCTGGGTGGCCTGGGCCACCTCGGCGAGCAGTACGTTCACGTTCCTCGTCCTCCACCCGTCCCGTACGGGCCTCGTCGGCGGCCCGGCCGTCCATCCGTGGCCGCGGCCGTCCCGCCACCGTGCGCGGTGGCCGCGGCGGTCACCGTGCGGCGGCGAGCCTGGCCGCCGAGTCGGCGTCCACGCACGCCTGGATCACCGCGTCCAGGTCGCCGTCCAGTACCTGGTCCAAGTTGTACGCCTTGAAGCCGACCCGGTGGTCGGAAATCCGGTTCTCCGGGAAGTTGTAGGTGCGCACCCGCTCGGACCGGTCCACCGTACGCACCTGGCTGCGGCGCGCGTCCGACGCCTCCTTCTCCGCTTCCTCCTGGGCCGCCGCCAGCAGCCGGGCGCGCAGGATGCGCAGCGCCTGCTCCTTGTTCTGCAGCTGGCTCTTCTCGTTCTGGCAGGAGACCACGATGCCGGTGGGCACGTGGGTGATGCGGACGGCGGAGTCGGTGGTGTTCACGGACTGGCCGCCGGGCCCGGAGGAGCGGTAGACGTCGATCCGCAGGTCGTTGGGGTTGATCTCGACGTCGACCTCCTCGGCCTCGGGGAGGACGAGGACACCGGCGGCGGAGGTGTGGATGCGCCCCTGGGACTCGGTGGCGGGCACCCGCTGGACGCGGTGGACGCCGCCCTCGTACTTCAACCGGGCCCACACGCCCTGGCCGGGCTCGACGGCCGCCCCTCCCCCGGAGGACTGGCGTGCCTTCACCGCGACCTGGACGTCCTTGTAGCCGCCGAGATCGGACTCGTTGGCCTCGATGATCTCGGTCTTCCAGTTCCGCCGCTCGGCGTAGCGCAGGTACATGCGCAGCAGGTCGCCGGCGAACAGCGCTGACTCCTCACCGCCCTCGCCCGCCTTGATCTCCAGGATGACGTCCTTGTCGTCGCTGGGGTCGCGCGGGACGAGCAGCAGCCGCAGTCTCTCGGTCAGCTCCTCCTGCCGCGCCTCCAGCTCCTTGACCTCGGCCGCGAAGTCCGGGTCGTCGACAGCCAGCTCACGGGCCGCGGCGACGTCCTCGCCGGTGGCCTTCCAGGCGTGGTAGGCGCCGACGATGGGGGTCAGCTCCGCGTAGCGCTTGCCCAGCCGACGCGCGTTCGCCTGGTCGGCGTGGACGGCGGGATCGGCGAGCTTCTTCTCGAGGTCGGCGTGCTCACCGATCAGTTCCTCGACCGCCTCGAACATCGTGGGGTCCTTCGTGTGGGACGGAACGTGCGGAAGGGGGCGCCGGGCGGACGGCCGGCCGGGACGGCAAAACGCCGGCCCGGCCGCCCGTGAGGGGCGGCCGAGGGCCGGCGTTCGGGGTCGCTACTTCTTCCTCGACCCGGCGTTCTTGCCGAAGCGGGCCTCGAAGCGGGCCACGCGGCCACCGGTGTCGAGGATCTTCTGCTTGCCCGTGTAGAACGGGTGGCACGCGGAGCACACGTCGGCGCGGATGGTGCCGCCGGCGACGGTGCTGCGAGTGGTGAAGGAGTTACCGCAGGTGCAGCTCACCTGGGTCTCCACGTACTCCGGGTGGATGTCGCGCTTCAAGGTCTCTCCTAGGTTGCGGGAGGGTTCCGGGTCGCGCCGGCTCCTCGCGTCCGATGGCGGGCGCGGAGGTTCGCTGGAATCACTGCCTACGCGTGAACCGGGACCGACGCACCAGTCTGCCACTACTGGCCGTACCTCCCAAAACCAGGGGGCCACGGCCGTTATTCCGCCCGCCGGCCGGCCTTCCCCACGTCCTGCGCCCCCTCCGCCCTCTCGGCGGCCGATCCCTCGGTCACGGACTCGGGGATGGGACGGTCCGCCCTGAACGCCGCCCAGATCCGCTCGGTCCGCTCCCCGATCGGCACCACCCGGTTGGGGTCGGCGGCCGATTGGCGCACCGGCAGGGTGACCAGGCGCACGTCCTCGGAGTCGATGCCCTCCAACGTCTCGGCCAGCCGGACCAGGTCGGCGGTGGAGGCCAGGTCGGCGTCGGTGGTCAGGGCGGAGGTGGCGGTGTCGGCGACCCGGTAGAGCCGCCCGGGGTCGGAGAGGACCCCCAGTTCCCCGACCCGGTCGACGAAGGCCCTCACGAAGACGTGTTGGAGGTCTATCCGCGCCAGGTCGCTGCCGTTGCCGACGCTCTTGCGGGTGCGGACCAGGGCCAGCGCCTGCTCCCCGTCCAGCGTGTGCCGCCCGGCGTCCAGGCGGAGCCCGCTGTCCTCGTCCTCGATCGGTTCGGTGGTGGTGATCGGCACACCGTCGAGGGCGTCGACCACCTTCTCGAAGCCGATGAAGTCGATCTCGACGTAGTGGTCCATGCGGATGCCGGTCATCGACTCGACGGTCTTCACCGCGCACACCGGTCCGCCGATCTCGTAGGCCGTGTTGAACATCGCCCGCCGCGCGGGGGGAGCCGTGCCACCGTCGGTCCTGGCGCACTCGGGCCGCTCGACGAGGGTGTCGCGGGGGACGGAGACGATGCCCATCCGGTCGCGCGCCTCGTTGACGTGCACGATCATCGCCGTGTCGGCGCGCGCGGTACCGTCGTCGCGGCCGTAGCGGTCGTTGCCGCCGGATCGGGTGTCGGAGCCGAGGACGAGGATGTCCATCGAGCCACCGGGGGTGTCGGCGGGCCGGTCGCCGCCCAGGGCGGCCTCGATGTCGATGCCCGCGATGTTGCCGTCGAGCCTGAGGTAGAGGGCTCCGAATCCGACGGCGGCCAGCACGAGGGCTCCGACGGCCCCCCAGACGACGGCGCGCCGCGGCGCCCCGCGGCGTCCCCGACCCCCGTCCCGGCTCCGCTCACCCGGTCCGGTGGCTCCGCCGTCCCTGCTGGTCTCGTCGTCCGTCATGCCGTCCTCGTCCGCCCTGTGCCGCCCTCCCGTGCGCGGTCCTCGGAAGGGCCGGCCGACGTCCCGCGAGAGCCGCCGGCCGGATCGGCCGGGGAAGCGGCGGTCGGGAGGGAGCGCCCTTCTCCTTGCCACGGCGTACCCGGATCGGGCCGGATCACTCCGTGCGCCCTCCCGTCGACCGCCGGCGGCCCGTCGACGGAGGGGTTCGGAGGACGGCGAGGGCCGTCCCACCCGGTGCGGTGGGACGGCCCTCGTGATGGTGCCGTGGCGGCGTCGGCTCAGTCGCCGTTGCCGGGCGCCGGCGTCGTCTTCTGGATCTGGAGCAGGAACTCGGCGTTGGACTTCGTCTTCTTCATCTTGTCCAGCAGCAGCTCGATGGCCTGCTGCTGGTCCAGCGCGTGCAGGACGCGCCGCAGCTTCCAGACGATGCCCAGCTCCTCGGCGCCCAGCAGGATCTCCTCCTTGCGGGTGCCGGAGGCGTCCACGTCCACGGCCGGGAAGATGCGCTTGTCGGCGAGCTTCCGGTCGAGCTTGAGCTCCATGTTGCCGGTGCCCTTGAACTCCTCGAAGATCACCTCGTCCATCCGCGAGCCGGTCTCGACCAGCGCGGTGGCCAGGATCGTCAGGGAGCCGCCGTCCTCGATGTTCCGCGCGGCGCCGAAGAACTTCTTCGGCGGGTAGAGCGCGGTGGAGTCGACACCACCGGACAGGATGCGGCCCGACGCCGGGGCGGCCAGGTTGTAGGCGCGGCCCAGGCGGGTGATCGAGTCCAGCAGGACCACCACGTCGTGGCCGAGCTCCACCAGTCGCTTGGCGCGCTCGATGGCCAGCTCCGCGACGGTGGTGTGGTCCTCGGCGGGGCGGTCGAAGGTCGAGGAGATGACCTCGCCCTTGACCGACCGCTGCATGTCGGTGACCTCCTCCGGCCGCTCGTCCACGAGCACGACCATCAGGTGGCACTCGGGGTTGTTGCGGGTGATGGAGTTGGCGATCGACTGCAGGACCATGGTCTTGCCGGTCTTCGGCGGCGCCACGATCAGGCCGCGCTGCCCCTTGCCGATCGGCGAGACCAGGTCGATGATCCGCGAGGTGAGCTGCCCCGGCTCGTTCTCCAACCGCAGCCGCTCCTGCGGGTACAGCGGGGTGAGCTTGCCGAACTCGGGCCGGCCCCTGCCGCCCTCGGGCGACATGCCGTTGACCGAGTCCAGACGGACCAGCGCGTTGAACTTCTCGCGCCGCTCGCCCTCGCGCGGCTGGCGCACCGCGCCGGTGATGTGGTCGCCCTTGCGCAGGCCGTTCTTGCGGACCTGGGCGAGGGAGACGTAGACGTCGTTCGGCCCCGGCAGGTAGCCCGAGGTGCGGACGAACGCGTAGTTGTCGAGGATGTCGAGGATGCCCGCGACCGGGATCAGGACGTCGTCCTCGGAGATCTGCGGCTCGGCGTAGTCGTCACGGCCCCGACGTCCCCGACGGTCGCGGTAGCGGCCCCGACGGCCACGACGGCCGCCCTCGAAGTCGTCGTCGCGGTTGTCGCCGCGGTTGTCGCCTCGGCCCTGGCGGTTGTTGCCACCGTCCTGGCCCTGCTGCTGGCCGCCGTCGTTCTTGTTGCGGCGGTCGCGCTGGCGTCCCTTGGACGGACGGTCGCCGCCCTTGTCCTGCTTGTCCTGACGGTCGCCGCCCTTGTCCTGCTTGTCCTGGCGGTCACCGCCCTTGTCCTGCTTCGCGTCGGCGTTCCGGCCGCCCTCGGCGGGTCGGGCCTCGGCGGCGGGCTTGTCGGCCCCGCTCTCCGCGGCGGCCGGGGCCTCGGTGCCTCGGCCCGCGTCGCCCTTGCCGCGGCGGCGGCGCTCGCCGGCCTGCTGCTCGTCGCCGCCGGGCTGACCGGGGATGTCGATCTGCTGCTGGGCGGCCTCGCCCGCGCCGTCGGTGTTCTCGCCCGTACGGGCCTTGGAGGTCGCGCGCCGGCGCGGTTTGCTCTCGGCCGCGACGGGGGCGGACTGCGTCTCGGCGGCACCCGCGGTCCCGGAACCCCCGGCGTTCTCGGCCTGCTTGGCCCGAATGGTCTCGATCAGCTGGCTCTTGCGCATCCGCGCCGTGCCCCTGATGCCGAGGCCGGAGGCGATTTGCTGCAGCTCGGCGAGCACCATGCCCTCGAGGCCCGTGCCGGAGCGGCGACGCCTGGGGGCGGTACCGGATGCGGGCGCGGCAGGAGCGTCCGTGGCGGGCACGGCGGCATCGGCGGTGTCCGCGCCCATCAGATCGGTGGTATCGCTCACGAAGGGTCCTTCCCTGGAGCGGGCGTCGGCCTGTCTGGCTCGGCGACCGGTTGTGCTGTCCGGCTGCGGTCTTCTGTCTCGACCGGGCCGGGGCGGTGGTTTCCGCCTGTGTGTGCGGCGGAGGAATTCATACAAGGTGTGGCGTGAGGAGGTGACGTGTGTCGATCACGCCGTTCCGGAGCGAGCTCGGCACTGCTCGGCAGGCTGCTCAGGCAGTTCGGGAGGCTCCCGGAAGAGGGAGTGGTCCCTGGTGGGACTGTACCCACGGGATCACGGAGAGCACCGCACCTTCTAGGATCGTCCCATGAGGCTGCGAGTGCAGACTTGAGGTTAACACTACTGGACCCAACAAACATTCCCCCTCTCGAAGGCCCGCATTCGTGTCACCGGCCGGGGTCGGTCAGCGGCAGGACCCCGGCCCCCGCGGTGTCGAGGGACAGCCTGTTGGCCGCCCATCCGTCGCCCGCGAGCCGCGCGACCTTGTCGGCCGCGCCGTCCTCGACCAGCGCGAGCACCGTGGGGCCCGCGCCGGAGATGACCGCGGGCACTCCGTCGGCCCGCAGCCGGTGCACCAGTTCCGTGCTCTCGCGCATCGCGGGGGCGCGGTACTCCTGGTGGAGCCTGTCCTCGGTGGCGGGAAGCAGCAGTTCGGGGCGGCGGGTCAGTGCCTCGACGAGGAGGGCGGCCCGGCCGGCGTTGGCGGCGGCGTCCACGTGGGGGACGGTGCGGGGCAGCAGGCCGCGGGCGGTCTCGGTCAGGACGGGGCGGTCCGGCACGAAGACCACCGGGACGACGGTGGGGACCGGGTCCATCCGGACGGCACGGGTCGCGCCGGCGTCCGTCCAGGCGAGGGTGAAGCCGCCGAACAGGCAGGCCGCCACGTTGTCGGGGTGCCCCTCGATCTCCGTGGCCAGCTCCAGCATGGCCGTCTCGTCGAGTTTCTCGGCGCCGCCGGTGGTCACCGCGCGGGCGGCGATGATGCCGGCGCAGATGGCGGCCGAGGAGGAGCCCAGGCCCCGACCGTGCGGGATGCGGTTGGCGCAGACGATCTCCAGGCCGCGCGGTTGCCCGCCGAGCAGGTCGAAGGTCGTTCGCAGAGAGCGTACGAGCAGGTGGCTCTCGTCGCGGGGCAGGGTCTCGGCACCCTCGCCGGCGATGTCGATGTGCAGTCCGGAGTCGGCGACGCGGACCACCACGTCGTCGTACAGACCCAGGGCCAGGCCGAGGGCGTCGAAGCCGGGGCCGAGGTTGGCGCTGGTGGCGGGGGTGCGCACCCGGACGGCGGCGGCACGGAACGCGGGACCGGCCATCGCTCGATGACTCTCCTTGGTCTGACTGTGCTGCTGGGACGCTGGTCGGGGACTTGTCGAACGCCGGTCCGACGCGGGGCCGGCACACACCACGCGACGTCTCCGGGAACCGCGGCCGGGAGGGCCGGACCGGTCACTGACCTCTGGCACATGCCGTACGCCAGGTCAGGACGTGTATACCCAACCCTATCGAAGGACGGTTGGGTGGCGATACAGGGCGTACGGGAGGCGCATGATGCGTGTCGCGCACCACTGTGCGCCCCCCTCGGGTGGACGTGGCCCGACCGGAGCCACGTCCACCCGGGCCGTCTCCGTCAGACCAGGTCCAGCCGCCGGGCCGCGGCGTCGGCGTCGACCGGGACGACGATGGGCTGCGGCGCGCCCTGCACCGCCCAGTCGGGGTCCTTCAGGCCGTTGCCGGTGACGGTGCAGACGATCCGCTGGCCCGGATCGACCTTCCCCTCCTCGGCGGCCTTGAGCAGGCCCGCGACGGAGGCGGCGGAGGCCGGCTCGACGAAGACGCCCTCCTGCGCGGCCAGCAGCCGGTAGGCGGCCAGGATCTGGCGGTCGGTCACCTCGTCGATGAAGCCGCCGGACTCGTCGCGGGCCGCCTCGGCCCGCTGCCAGGAGGCCGGGTTGCCGATGCGGATGGCGGTGGCGATGGTGCGCGGGTCCTTGACCGGCTCGCCCCTCACGATGGGCGCCGAGCCGGACGCCTGGAAGCCCCACATCCGCGGCGTGCGGGACGCGTGGGCGCCGTCACCGGCGGACGCGTCGGCGTACTCCCGGTACCCCTTCCAGTAGGCGGTGATGTTGCCCGCGTTGCCGACCGGCAGGACGTGGATGTCGGGGGCGTCGCCGAGCATGTCCACGACCTCGAACGCGGCGGTCTTCTGGCCCTCGATGCGCACCGGGTTCACCGAGTTGACCAGCGACACCGGGTAGTTGTCGGACAGGCCGCGCGCCAGGGTGAGGCAGTCGTCGAAGTTGCCGTCGACCTGGAGGATCCGGGCGCCGTGCACCAGGGCCTGCCCCATCTTGCCCAGCGCGATCTTGCCCTGCGGCACCAGGACGGCGCAGACCATGCCCGCGCGCACCGCGTAGGCGGCCGCCGAGGCGGAGGTGTTGCCGGTGGAGGCGCAGATGACGGCCCGCGCGCCCTCCTCCTTGGCACGGCTGATGGCCATCGTCATCCCCCGGTCCTTGAAGGAGCCGGTGGGGTTGGCGCCCTCGACCTTGAGGTGGACCTCGCAGCCGGTGCGTTCGGAGAGCACCTGTGCGGGCACCAGCGGCGTGCCGCCCTCCCGCAGGGTGACGACGGGGGTGGCGTCGGTGACCGGAAGCCGGTCGCGGTACTCCTCGATGATGCCCCGCCACTGGGGGGCGCCGGGCATGCGAGGAGCGGTGGTGCCGGAACTGGCGGTGGTGGCGGTCATCTCTCTCATTCCCCTTCGACCCGCATGATGCTCGCGACGCCGCGCACGGTGTCCAGTCCGCGCAGCGCCTCGACGGTCGCCGTCAGGGCGGCGTCCGGTGCCCGGTGGGTGACGACGACCAGCGACGCGCCCTCCTCGGAACCTTCCTTGCCCTGCTGGCGCACGGTGTCGATGGAGACCCCGTGCTCGGCGAAGACGGTGGCGCACTGGGCGAGGACACCCGGTTTGTCGGCGACGTCCAGGCTGAGGTGGTAGCGGGTGACCACCTCGCCCATCGGGCTCACGGGGAGCTGGGCGTAGGCGGACTCACCCGGCCCCCGGGCGCCGGTGAGCCTGTTGCGGCAGGCGGCGACCAGGTCGCCCAGGACCGCCGAGGCGGTGGGCGCGCCGCCGGCGCCGGGGCCGTAGAACATCAACTGTCCCGCGGCCTCCGCCTCGACGAAGACCGCGTTGTACGCCTCGCGGACGGAGGCGAGCGGGTGGGTCAGCGGGATCATCGCCGGGTGGACGCGGGCGGTGACCGAGCGTCCGTCGGCGGCCCGTTCGCAGATGGCCAGCAGCTTGACCGTGCACCCCATGCGCCGCGCGGAGGCGATGTCCGCGGCGGTGACCTCGGTGAGCCCCTCGCGGTGCACGTCGTCCAGGCGGACCCGGGTGTGGAAGGCGATCCCGGCCAGGATCGCGGCCTTGGCGGCGGCGTCGAAGCCCTCGACGTCGGCGGTGGGGTCGGCCTCGGCGTACCCCAGGGCCGTGGCCTCCTCCAGGGCCTCGGCGTACCCGGCGCCGGTGGACTCCATCCGGTCGAGGATGAAGTTGGTGGTGCCGTTGACGATGCCCAGGACACGGTTGACCTTGTCACCGGCCAGGGACTCGCGCAGCGGGCGCACCAGGGGGATCGCGGCCGCGGCGGCGGCCTCGTAGTAGAGGTCCACGCCGTGTTTCTCGGCGGCCTCGTGGAGGGCCGGGCCGTCCTCGGCGAGCAGCGCCTTGTTGGCCGTGACGACGCCGGCGCCGTTCTCGAAGGCGGTGTTGATCAGGGTGCGGGCGGGCTCGATGCCACCGATGACCTCGATCGCCACGTCGATGTCGCCCCGACCGGCCAGGGCGGCCGCGTCGGTGGTGATCAACTCGGGCGCGATGCCCTCACGGACTCTCCCGGGGCGCCGGACGGCCACCCCGGCCAGCTCGACCGGGGCGCCGATCCGGGCGGCGAGGTCCTTCGAGTGCGTCGCCATGATGCGTGCCACCTCTGAGCCGACGACCCCACAGCCCAGCAGCGCCACCTTCAGCGGACGCGTACGCATCATCAGACCTCGCTTCTTCACAGTCCCGTGGATCCAGTCTCACGTACCGGTCGGCGGATCCCCCGCCCCATCCAGCATGCGAGACACAATCCTCTCTTTTTGAGACGACCCACGTCCAGGCCGCCTCCCGGCCCCCACGGCGCCCGCGGGGGCCGCCGACGTCAACCGACGTCGAGGCCGAGCAGGTCCTCCTCCGTCTCGCGCCGCACGATCACCCGGGCCTTCCCGCCCGAGACCGCCACCACCGGCGGTCGCAGGGCGTGGTTGTAGTTGCTCGCCATGGAGCGGCAGTACGCCCCGGTGGCCGGGACGGCGAGCAGGTCGCCGGGCGCCAGGTCGGCGGGGAGGAAGGCGTCCCGCACGACGATGTCGCCGCTCTCGCAGTGCTTGCCGACCACGCGCGAGAGCATCGGCGCGGCCTCCGAGGCGCGGGAGACGAGCGCGACGGAGTACTCGGCGTCGTACAGCGCGGTGCGGATGTTGTCCGACATCCCGCCGTCCACGCTGACGTAGGTGCGCAGCCCGGGGAGCTCCTTGACGGTGCCCACCTCGTAGAGGGTGAAGGTCGTCGGCCCCGCGATGGCCCGGCCCGGCTCGACCGACAGCCGCGGCACCGCCAGCCCGGCCGCCTCGCACTCGTGGGCGACGATGTCGTGCAGCGCCTTGGCGATCTCCCGCGGCTCGCGGGGGTCGTCGTCGGGGGTGTAGGCGATGCCGAGGCCGCCGCCGAGGTCGACCTCGGGCAACTCCACTCCGTGCTCGTCGCGCACCTGCGTCAGCAGTTGCACCACGCGCCGCGCGGCGACCTCGAAACCGGCCGTGTCGAAGATCTGCGAGCCGATGTGGGAGTGGATGCCGACCAGTTCCAGGCTCTCCAGCCCCAGCACCCGCCGCACCGCCTCGGCCGCCTGCCCGTCCGCGAGCGCCAGACCGAACTTCTGGTCCTCGTGGGCGGTGGCGATGAACTCGTGGGTGTGCGCCTCGACGCCGACCGTCACGCGGATCTGCACCCGCTGGCGCCTCCCGAGCCGCTCGGCGACGTGGGCGACGCGGGCGATCTCCTGGAAGGAGTCCAGGACGATCCGGCCGACCCCGGCCTCGACCGCCCGCTCGATCTCGGCGATGGACTTGTTGTTGCCGTGCAGCGCGACGCGCTCGGCCGGCATCCCCCCGGCCAGGGCGGTGGCCAGCTCGCCGCCGGAGCAGACGTCGAGGTTGAGGCCCTCCTCGGTCAGCCAGCGCACGACGGCCCGGCACAGGAACGCCTTGCCGGCGTAGAAGACGTCGGCACCGTCGCCGAAGGCCTCCCGCCAGGCCCGACAGCGGGCCCGGAAGTCGTCCTCGTCCAGTACGTAGGCGGGGGTGCCGAACTCCTCGGCCAGGGTGACGACGTCCAGTCCGCCGACGCTGGTGACGCCGCGCGCGTCCCGGGCGACGGTACGGGACCAGACCTTCGGGTCCAGGGCGTTGAGATCGGCCGGCGGGGGGGTGTAGTGACCCTCGGGCAGGACGTCGGCGTGCCGGGGGCCTGCGGGGTGTGCGGAACGGCTCATGGTCGCTTCGTGATCTCCATCAGAGGCGTGCGGGTGCGGTGACGCCCAGCCGGGTCAGGCCGCCGGCCAGCACCGCTCCGGCCGCCTGGGCGAGGGCGAGCCGAGCGCGGTGGGCGGCCTCGGGTTTCCGCTCACCGACGGGCAGGACGGCCCCGTGTATGTCGAGGAGGGCGTCGGCGACCTCCGTCAGGGCACGGGCGAGCCGCCCGGGATCGTCCAGGCCCGCGATCCGCTCGCACTCGGCGAGCGCGCCGACCAGCGCCGACTCCCGCGGTCCGTCGTACGCGTGGCCGCCCGCCCCGGCCTCGGGGGCGAGACCCAGCGCACGGGCGCCGCGCAACAGCGCGCGGGCACGGGCGTGCGCGTACTGGACGAGGAAGAGGGGGTTGCCCTCCCGCTGCTCCCACGACGGCTTCCCGCCGGTGGCGCCGAACCAGTGCCGCACGTCGGACGCGGGCTCGGTGGACGCCGCCACCAGGTGCTCGTCGTCCCGCCCGGCCAGCTCGGCCACCAGCGCGGCGCGTGCCCCCCGGGCCACGGTGATGTTGAGGAACCCGGGGCCGGCGACCGCCACCTCGGCGATGTCCGCCTCGCGCACCAGCACCTCCCGCAGCTCCTCGGCGACGCTCCGGGCGGGACGCCCGATCGCGGCGGCGAGCCGCAGCGCGGCATTGGTGGCGTAGTCCCCCTCGCCCGGCCGTGGCGGCCGTCCCACGGTGATCCGTTCCGGCAGCACCGCCGGCGCGCCCGCGGACGACCCGTCCGGCGCACCGTCGCCTGCGACGCGGCGCACGGCGCGCAGCACGGTGCGCGAGAGCTGGGCGGGAGTCACGCGACAAGAGTATGGGAGGAGGGGTGGGGAGGCGCGAACGCGTTCCGAGGGATGACACGCACCTCACATCGGCGGCACCGGGCGGCGGTACCGGCACCGCGGTCCCACGGCCGGTCCGTCCTTCTCCGACGTCCCTCGCGCCCCTCCCGTGCCCGTCGTCAGCTCCCGCACCGTCCGCACCAGGTCCACCGGCTCGAACGGCTTGGTCAGGAACGCGTCGACCTCCGCCACCGGCCCCTCCCCCAGCTCCGCCCGGGTGCAGGCGCTGACGACCACCAGGGGGATGTCGCGCGTCCGCTCCTCGGCGCGCAGCCGTTCGGCGGTCCGCAGACCGTCGAGCCGGGGCATGACGACATCGAGGGTGATCACGTCGGGACGCACCCGCTCCACGATCTCCAGGCACTCGGCACCGTCGGCCGCGGTCACCACCTCGAAGCCCTCCAGTTCGAGGTTGACCCTGATCAGTTGCCGGATGACCTTGCTGTCGTCCACCACAAGGACCCGGCCGGACACGCCAGGCACACCCCGAGCGTAGGCCCACCCCGCCGTTCGCGTCCGGCTTTTTCCCTTTCCGCCCGCCCCGCCCGTCCCGACCGCCCATCAATCCTGTTCCGACCCACCCCCTGGAAGCTGGTAGTGTTTTCCCCGTCGCCGCGATCAGCGGATCGCAGCCGACACGCCCCCGTAGCTCAGGGGATAGAGCAACGGCCTCCGGAGCCGTGTGCGCAGGTTCGAATCCTGCCGGGGGCACCTCGCAGAAGGTGCCGACAGACCCCGCCACCAGCCACGATGCTGGAAGCGGGGTCTTCGTACGTGTGCAGCCGGACGCCGCCGAAGGCAGCCCCATGACAGTGATCACGTAATGACGACGTAATGATCTTGACGGGGTTTTTCCAGGTCAGTGTGCGTCTGAAGGATGAGCAGACCTGCGGTTTCAGGGGATCGCCTGACCCTCAGCGCCACGGGACGAAGCTGTCCGACTGATCCAGGTGGAATGGCGATCCAGAGCGCTCCGGTGTCCAGCCGCGCGCGAGGGCGGTACGAATGGCACGTGCGACGTCCCCAGGCAGTACGGGGCTGGCAGGCATGCCGACCCAGTTGCTGGGATGCGGCTGACTGGTGGTGACGACGAGCACGGTGCCCGGCCGGTCGGCGTGTTCGACGGCGTAGGTGCAGGGAGACCAGCACATGCCCTGGTCGTACGTAGGTCTTCCGCGCAGACGCCAGCGGTAGCCAGTGCCGTCGACCACGATGCGCCGTGATCCTTTCTTCCCCAGCGCCATGCTCTCCTCCTCGAACGGAGCGGACCCTAACGGGCTGAGGCAGAGGGCCTCCAGCGTTTTTAAGCTCAGGCATGACAGAAGCCCCGGATCTTTCCGGGGCTTCTGTCAGTCGCTCAGCGAGCTGTTTCACTCTTCCGAGCCGTCGTCCTCGCCGAGGCCCTTCATGATCCGTTCGTTCATCTCGGCTTCCTGGCCGTCGACGCGCCTGGCTTGGAGCTTGAGCGGCGCCCCCACCGAGTGGCCCGCACGCGCGGCGACCTCCGGGGCGGGAATACCCGAGGCGAGCCGCCGGGAGGTACCCGCGTGCCGCGGGGCGTAAGAGGGCCGGCGCCCGCGTCCGCTGCGCTTCGCGCCCGTTTTGGATCACGGCGGCGGGGACCAATAGGATCCGCCGATGATCAGAACACAACGGCCGGCGGCAGGCCTCGGCGCCCTGCTCGCCGTGCTCGCGGCCGGGCTCGCGGCCGGGCTCGCTTTCCCGGCCGGGGCGGTCGCCGACGAGATCACCGCGGACGCGCCGAAGGTCAACCTGGTGCTCGACGTCAGCGGTTCGATGCGCGCGCGGGACATCGACGGGCAGTCGCGGATGGCCGCGGCCAAGCAGGCGTTCAACGAGGTGCTGGACGCCACCCCGGAGGAGGTCCGGCTCGGCATCCGCACGCTCGGCGCCGACTACCCCGGCGACGACCGGGAGAGGGGCTGCAAGGACACCGCGCAGCTGTACCCGGTCGGCCCGCTGGACCGCACCGAGGCCAAGACGGCGGTGGCCACGCTGACGCCGACCGGTTGGACACCGATCGGCCCGGCCCTGCTGGAGGCGGCCGACGACCTCGACGGCGGCACCGGCTCCAAGCGGATCGTGCTGATCAGCGACGGTGAGGACACCTGCGCCCCGCTCGACCCGTGCGAGGTCGCGCGGGAGATCGCGGCCAAGGGCATCGGCCTGACCATCGACACCCTCGGTCTGGTGCCGAACACGAAGATGCGGCAGCAGCTCAGTTGCATCGCCGAGGCCACCGGCGGCACGTACACCTCGGTGGAGCACACCGACGAACTCACCGAGAAGGTGAACCAGTTGGTGGAGCGGGCGGCCGATCCGGTGGTGACACCGGTGGCCGTGGAGGGCGCGGCGCGGTGTGCCCAGGCGCCGACCCTGGAGTCCGGCCTGTACACCGACCGCGAGGAGTTCGGCCAGGAGCGCTGGTACCGGGTGGACGTGGAGCCCGGCCAGGAGCTGCGTGCCTCGGTGAGCGTGGCGGCGGACCGGGCGGTGAATCCGGACTACGGCGTGCTGCTGCGCGCGGTCACGGTGCACGGCCGGGAGATCGTGCGCGGTGAGGCGGCGGGCAACGGCCGGACGGACGTGATCTCGACGGGGCTGCGCTACCCGAAGCCGGACAGCGACGACGAAGGGGCCCCGGCGGAGACGGTGTGCCTGCGGGTGACGAACTCCTTCTCGGCGGCGTCCGGGGTGAAGACCACGCCCGGTATGCCGCTGGAGTTGACCGTGGACGTGGTCGACGGCCCGTCGCGGGCCGACGACGTGGCCTCCTTCGGGCTCGGTCGCGGCTGGTGGCTGCTCGGCGTCCTGGTGTTGACCGGCTTCCTCGCGGGTGTGGTGTGGGGCCGGCTGTCGCGCTGGCGTGTCGCGGTGTGGAGGACCAACTGATGAGGATCACACGCGTGCTGGGCGCCGCGCTGCTGACGCTCGGCCTCGCGGCGGGCCCCGCCGCGGCCGACTCGACGCCGTCCGCGAGCCCGTCCGAGGACGACGCGGCACCCACCTCGGCGGGCACGTCGTTCCGTACGGCGACGGAGATCGACCAGGGGCGGACGGCGACGGCGAGCGCCTCGGCCGGTGACTACCTGTACTGGTCGTTCCCGGCCGACATCGGTCAACGCCCCACGGTGAGGGCGACGGTGAAGCTCCCCGCGGAACACGCGGCGCAGACCTGGCAGATCGACGTCTACGACGGTCTGAGGCGCCGCCAGGCCTGCCAGTACGGCGCGCAGACCCGCACGGCCGACGCGGGCACCGCGTCGGTGGAGCTGGCGTGTGTGCTGCGCACGGTGCGGGCCTGGTCGGAGCCGTGGGCCAACGACCCGCTGCCGGGCACGTACTACCTCCGGCTGACGGCGGTGGACGTGCCGACGGCCGACCTCGGGCAGCCGGTGGCCGCCGAGGTGCGGGTGGAGTCCAAGGACATCGGCGGGGCGGCGGCCGTGGACGGTCGGCTGGCCGAGCCGCTGGTGCCGGGCGTCGCGGTGGCGTCGCGGCAGGACGAGGACGACTCCGGGGTGTCGGCCGTGCTGTCGGGCATCGAGCCGGACGACGGCTGGTCGTCGGGCTGGTGGTCCGACCGCTGGGTGTGGACGGCGGCCGGCGCGGTGCTGGCCGCGCTCGCGGGCATCGGGGGGTACGCGCTGACGCGGGGTTCGGGGCGCCCGCGGCACGTGCCGCCGAACGCCTGAGACCACCCGGGGCCCGCCGCTCACCTCGCGCGGCGGGCCCTTCCTCTCCCCGGCTCTTTGGCGAACGTGTCGTCGTCGGACGACACGCCTGTGCGCCCCCGGCGGACGGCGTCGGCGAGGCCCGGCACGCGCGCGGCGGAGGACCGGCAGAGGACCGGTATCGGTCCATGGTCGCCCTTCCTCGGCCGCCCCCACCGATGTGTCGCCGCCCCGGTCGTGGCCGACTCCCCCACCAACCGGTGGGTCGCACCGCCGTCCCCGGCCGTCCGGATCGGTGACAGGATCGTCGGGAAGCGAGAACACCGGCGCACCGGTCCGCCGGGGCCGGGAGCACCGGGACACCGGGAACACCAGAGGAGGAGCGCCCGCATGGCATACACCCACGGTCGCCGCATCACCCACTGCCCGTTCTGCGGCACCGCCTACCCGGGCGACAGCGGCTGGCCCCGGGACTGCGTGGGGTGCGGCGAGACGCTGTGGGCCAACCCGCTTCCGGTGGCGGTGGCGCTCCAGCCCGTCGTCACCGCGGGCGGCGGGCGGGGGTTGGTGGTGGTGCGGCGGGACATCGAACCGGCCCGCGGCCGGTTGGCGTTGCCCGGCGGCTACCTGGAGCTGGGCGAGAGCTGGCGGCAGGCGGTCGTGCGGGAGCTGTGGGAGGAGACCGGGCTGGAGGCGGACGCGGAGGCGGTCCGGCTCGTCGACGTGCGCGACGGCGGCACCAGCCTCATGATCTTCGGGTTGCTGCCCGAGCGGGACGCTGCGGCCCTTCCGCCGTCGGCTCCCACGGCCGAGGCGACGGAGTGGCTGGTGCTGGAGGAGACCGTCGAGCTGGCCTTCCCGACGCACACCGAGGTGATGGGGGCGTACCTCTCCGGCCGGGTCGCCGCCCTCCCGGCCCCCTGACCGCCGGTCACCGGCCGCCGCCGAGGCCCCGACGCGCGTCCTCTGGTCGGGGCCGGCCTTCCTGGGCACCCGATCGACGGCCCCTGCGCGGCACGGCGGCGGTGGCCTCCCTCGCGGTGGACGCCGCCTCGTCGGCCGACGGTGTGCTCCGCCGTTTCCCACCGGCCTCCTCACGGTGCTCTTCCCCGTCATCCGGGTCGGGGAAGGGCACGGTGAGGAGGCGCCGGCGGTCTCGCGCACGGCCGCCCGGTCGCGCTCAGGTGGTGTACTCGGAGTTGAGGCGCACGTACCCCTCGGTGAGGTCGCAGCCGTAGACGGTGAAGGCGCCGTCCGCGATGCCGAGGTCGACGCCGATGACCACCTCGTCGCCCCGCAGGTGCTCGGCGACGGCCTCGCGCAGCGCGTCGTCGGCCTCGGTGCCCTCGGCGCGGGGTGGGTAGACCTCGGTCTCCCCGAAGCGGATGGCGACCGCGTCCTGGTCGATGTCGGTGTCGTCGGAGCACTTGCCGACGGCCATGGCGACCCGCCCCCAGTTGGGGTCGCAGCCGTGTACCGCGGTCTTCACCAGGGGCGAGTTGACGACGGTCTTGCCGACCCGCTTGGCCTGGGCGTCGTCGCGGGCACCGGTGACGCGGACCTCGATGACCTTGGTCGCGCCCTCCCCGTCGCCGGCGATGTCCTTGACGAGGGTCAGCGCGGCCTCGTGGAGGACGCGCTCGAACTCCTCGACGTCCACGTCGCCGGCCAGTCCGTTGGCGAACAGCGCCGCGGTGTCGCTGGTGGAGGTGTCCGTGTCGATGCTGACCGCGTTGAACGTGCGGTCCATCACCCGCCGGAAGACGCGGTCCTGCTCCGCCGGGTCGAGCCGGGCGTCGGTGGCGAAGAAGGTCAGCAGTGTCGCCATGTCCGGTTCCATCATGCCCACGCCCTTGGCGATACCCACGAGCGTCGCGTCGCCGCACCGCAGCCGCACCTCCTTGGGCCGGGTGTCGGTCGTCATGATGGCCCGGGCGGCGCGGTCGAAGCCGCCCTCCGGGAAGGGCCACGCCAGTGTCCTGAGGTGTTCCCGGACGCTCTCCATCGGGTACTGGCGGCCGATGACCCCCGTGGAGGCGATGAGGAGGTCTCCCTCGGGGACACCGATCGCGCGGGCGACGGCGTCGCGCACCTCGCGCGCGTTGCGCTCGCCCTCCGCCCCGGTGGCGACGTTCGCGTTGCGGGCCAACACCACCACGCCCCGCGCCCGACCGTCGCGGACCGCCTCCCGGCTCAGGACGACGCTCGGTCCGACGAAGCGGGAGCGGGTGAACACCGCGCTGACGTTCGCCGGCACCGTCGAGGCGAGCACGGTGAAGTCCTCCCGGCCGTCGTCCGCCAGTCCGACCGGCGCGGTGTGCACGACGAAGCCCTTCGGGTCCTGGGTCGTGGAGTCGGGCATGGTCATCGTCTCCTGTCGGGGGATGCTGCGACCGGCCGGCCGCCCACTGCATTGTTTACCAGATGACAGCATATTCATGCACTGCGTTCCGGCGCCGCGGCGACCCTGCGGAAGGAGGCGGCTCAGGCCGCCCTCCCCCAGGGCGGCAGACCCCCGAGACCGCCCGGCGCCCCCCTCACGGGCAGCCGGGTGGGCGCCGGGTCCACGCCCCGGCGCCGTGCCGGCCGCCCGGGCGGCCGGAAAACACCCCTCCCCCTCATCACCTGGCATAACATCCCCATCACCCAACGTCAGAACGGGAAACGGGGGAACGACATGGCCGGGCGGCGTACGCTCCTCAAGGGCGCTCTGGTGGTGGCGGGCACGACGGTGTCCGGCCTGGGACTGACCGGCGCGGTGCCGTCGACCCGGCGGGAGGAGGCGTACTCCACCCCCGTGCGCCTGCGCTGGCTGGGCGTCTCCGGCTGGGAGATCGTCATCGGGGAGCACCGCAGCCTGCTCTTCGACCCCTACCTGAGCCGCATGCCCTACACGGACGCGGACGGCGCCCTCGACCCCGGTCTCCCGCTGCGCCCCGACCCGAGGGCCGTCGACCGGATCGTCTCGCGACACCTGTCCGGGACGCCCGAGCTAGTCATGGTCAGCCACGGGCACTTCGACCACCTGGCCGACGTACCGCATCTGCTGGGGCACCGGGCGTGGCAGGACGCCCGCGTCCGCACCATGTGCGACGAGACGTCCGGCCACCTGTTGGCCGCGATGGGCACCCCCCGAGCACGCCTCGACGACGTCATCCGGATCAAGGGGGGCGAGTACCTGCAGTTCGACGGATACACGGTCGAGGTCCTCCGCAGCCTCCACAGCATGGGGGACGACTACGGCTACTTCGCCCCGGGGCGCAGGACCACCCCGCCAAAGCCCCCCGCCACCCTCGGCGATCTGGTGGAGGGGGAGACCTTCGCCTACCAGGTGTCGGTGGCAGGAGGGCCGAGGATCCTCCTGATGGGGGCGACCAACTTCATCGAGCGGGAGATGGCCGGGATCCGTCCGGACGTCGCGACGATCCCGATGACCTCGCACTCGGCACTGCACCGCTACCCGGCGCGGCTCCTGGAGACCCTCGGCCACCCGCCCCTGGTCCTCCCCTGCCACCACGACGACATGATCACCTCCCTCCTCGAGGACCCGGCCGTCCTCGCCTCCTCGGTCTCCGAGGAGGCGGTCGACGCCCTCGCCTCGGCGGCCTCCTCCGCCTCGCGCGTGCTCGGTCCCCGTCACCTGGAGGCCGTGGACGTCACCGCCGCCCTTCCCTGAGGTGGCGACCGGCCGTCCCTTCCGCGCCGCCCCCTGTTCCGCCGCGGTTCCGGACGGCCTCCGGTGGCGCTCCGGGGGGCCGCACGGAGGTTCGCCGTGACAAGGCGTTTACGAACACGTCCAACGGCGCTAACGTGAAGAGGTGGGAGCGCTCCCAAAGAGGTTCCGTGAACGAGCCCCACCTCCTCCGACCGACCGGGAGCGATTCCGGCACGACCGTACGTCCCGGCGACGGGTTGCGGTCGGCCCGACCAGACGTCAGCGGGCCGACGTCGCCGGTCACTCGTAGCCCAGAAGGAGACCCCCCACGATGGCCATTCGGAAAACCGGCCGGCGCACCTCGCCGGTCCGCTCGTCCCGTTTCTTAGCGGTCATGGGCGCGGCGCTGTCCGCCCTCGTCATGGCCTCCATCCCCACCCCCGCGGCGGCGCACGGCGCCACCATGTTCCCCGGCTCGCGCACCTACTTCTGCTACCAGGACCTGGTCAGGAACGGCCACCAGATGCCGTCCAACCCGGCCTGCGCCGACGCCGTCCGGCAGGACGGCACCACCGGGCTGTACAACTGGTTCGCCGTGCTCGACTCCAACGGCGGCGGGCGCACCACGGGCTACATCCCCGACGGCACGCTGTGCAGCGGCGGCAACCGGGGCCCGTTCGACTTCTCCGCCTACAACGCCGCCCGGACCGACTGGCCCAAGACGCACCTGACCTCCGGCGCCAACATCCGGATCAAGCACAGCAACTGGGCGCACCACCCCGGCCGGTTCGACGTCTACATCACCAAGCAGGGTTGGTCCCCGACCAAGTCGCTGGCCTGGGGTGACCTGGAGAAGATCAACAGCGTCACCAACCCGCCGCAGTCCGGCAGCGTCGGTTCCGAATCCGGCCACTACTACTGGGACGTCCGACTGCCGCAGCGTTCCGGTCAGCACATCGTCTACATCCACTGGATCCGCTCCGACAGCCAGGAGAACTTCTACTCCTGCTCCGACGTCGTCTTCGACGGCGGCAACGGCAACGTGACGTGGTGACGAGGGGCACCTCGCCGCTCCTCGCACCGACATGAACACCAGGCCCCCGCCGGGCGATCCGGCGGGGGCCCTCCGTGTCCACCCGGTCCCTCCTCGCGGACATCGCGAGGAGGGACCGGGTGGACGCGTCCCCGCGGCGCCCGCCACCGAAGCGCCGAACACCACCGGACGCCACCGGACGGTGGTCGCTTCGGTGGCGATATTCCGTCTTGACATACCGATCGACCGGTTTGTATGTTCTCGTATACGGTCGGATTCTCCGGCCCGGTGAACAACTCCGCCCCCACCAGGAGTCACCGAGGAGGAAAAGTGCCCGCTCCAGATGTCAGCACGCACGGCCGGTCGGTGGCCTCCGGTTCTCGGGGGCGATCGTGGTAGGCAGGCAGAAGCGTTCCGAACGCACTCTGGAGCGGTTGGTCGAAGCCGCCGCGGAACAATTCACCCACCACGGTTTCGGCCAGGCTTCACTGGCGGGCATCAGCCGGCACGCCGGCCTCACCAAAGGGGCCCTCTTCTTCCATTTCTCCACCAAGGACGAACTGGCCGACACCGTGCAGGAGCACGCCTGGGGTGCCCTGGAGCGGACCCTGCGGGAGCTGCGGTCGGCCGAGGACTCGTCCCTCCGGGTGATCGTCAGGGCGACGCACGCGCTCAACCGGCTGCTGCGCGAGGACGTGTTCGTGCGGGCCAGCGTCCGCATCACCCGGGAACGCGGCGGTACGGAACCGAAGCCGCTCGACTTCTACACCGTGTGGTTCGGCCGGCTGTGGAAGCTGCTGGAGGAAGCCCGCACCAACGGCGAGCTGCGGCACACCGTGACGGACGCCTCGGCACAGACGCTCGTCACCGCGGCCGTGTCGGGCACCGAGGCCCTCGCCTGGATGGGAGCCTCCGAGGACGAGGGCGAGGAGTGGCTCGACCACCTCTGGGACCTGGCCCTCCCCATGCTCGTGCCCGAGCAGCGGGCCTGAGGGCAGAGCGGCACCGGCCGTCCCCGCCCCGCCACGGGCGCGGCCGCCGTCAGTCGGCGGCGGCGGCGGCGAGGCCGAGTTCCGCCCGTATTCGGGCGGAGCCGGCCGGATCGAACCGGGCGACCCGATCGGCCGGCACGATCCCCGGCAGCAGGAAACTCCACATGTCGGTGATGCGGTCGTGGATGTCCTCGCGTCCGGTGCGGACGTGCGAGGTGAGCTGGATGCCGGTGAAGGAACCGACGACGAAGGTGGCGACGTCGGTGACGTCGACCTCGGGGTTCAGGTCCCCGAGGGTGCGGGCGCCCACCAGGCAGTCCCGGACGGTCTCGATCCACCTGTTGTAGGGGGACGGATCCGGGTCGGTGAAGGAGCCGAACTCGATCACGAGCCGTATCCCGGCCCGGACCCGCGCGTTGGTCCGCAGACCGTACGCCACCCGGTGCGTGAGGTCGACGGCCGTCTGCATGCCGAGCCGCTCGACCCCTCCCAGAAGTCCGGAAGCGGCGAACTGCTCGTCGATCAACGTGCGCGCCAGCGCTTCCTTGGACGGGAAGTGGAAGTAGAGCGCCCCTTTTGTCACACCGGCTTTTTCCACCACGTCACTCAGGCTGGTACTGCCGAATCCCGCCTCGCCGAAAGCGTTTGCCGCCCCGTCGAGGATCGCCTGCCTGGTGATCTCCGCGCGCTCTTGTCTTGCCTTTGTCATCTCGGCCTCCTTGCCTGCCGTGATGTGGATTCCTATATTCCGCCCTTACCGGCGATCACCACGGAAAGCATCGAACCCGAGCCCTTTTGAATCCGTGGAAAAAATACCAGCCGGCTAGTACTCTACCGAAACCGCGCCGCGCAACTCAGAGTTCCGTTCCGCCGCCTGCCCGGTTCCCCCCACGGCCGCCCGGGCCTGTCCACGTCCGAGAGACCGATCCACGTGCGAGGGGAGAACAGAGATGAGCGCACCAGCACAGATCGAGAGAGGGACTCCGCGGAGGGCGACCGACCCGGAGTTCTTCGAGCAGACCGTACCCCGTGCCCTGGTCCACCGGTCGGCCGTGTCGGAAGTCCTGCTGACGGGCGCCGCTCCCCGGGGCCGGGACGTCCACACGGTCGGAACCCAGTGGGCACGGGGACACAGCTACTACGGCGCGATCGACGGACGCTGGCACGACCCGATGCTGTTCGCCGAGTCGATCCGCCAGGCGGGCCTGTTCCTCGCCCACCACGCCCTCGGCGTCCCGATGGACCACCGTTTCCTCGTCGGAAGCGCATCGTTCGAGATCTCCGAGGAAGGGGTCCGACTCGTCGACCGACCGGCCGACGTCCTCCTGGACGTCACCCTTCGCGACATCCGCTGCCGCGGTGTGCACGTCTCCTCCTTCGCCTACGACGTGACCGCCCACCGCGCCGGGGTGCGCATCGGGAGCGGTCACACCACCGTCGACTGCGTCGCCCCCCATGTCTACCGCCGACTGCGCGGCGACCACGCGGACGCCAGGCCGCCGCTGACGTTGCCGCAGGCGGCCCCCCCGGCCCTCGTCGGCAGGAGCCGTGAATCCGACGTGGTCCTGGGGACCTCCTCGGTGGAGGGAACGCACGTCCTGCGCGCCGACGCCACCCACCCGGTGCTCTTCGACCACCCCGTGGACCACGTCCCCGGCATGGCCCTGATGGAAGCGGCGCGCCAGGCCGCGCTGATCGCGCTGCGCCTCCCGAACGGCCTGCTCGTCGCCTGCTCGGCCACCTTCCACCGGTACGTGGAGTTCGACACGCCCTGCCTGGTGTCGGTGACCGAACCGACGGAGGGCGCGGCGGGCGCCTGGACACTGACCGCGTCGTTCCACCAGAACGGAAGTGTCGCGGGCTCCTGCCGGGTCACCGTCCTGGACGGGCGGTGAAACCGACGGATCCCCCGCCAACGCGCCGATGCCGGGCGGAGAACCTCTCCGCCCGGCATCGGCGCGTCCACCCTTCGCGAACACGTCGCACCTCCGTCCGGCTCCGGGGACCTCCCGCCCTCCGTCCGTCAAGCGACCGGCAACTCCGGTACGGCCAGCCGGAAACCGACTCCGCGAACGGTCTCTATCCATCCCGCGCAGCCGAGCTTGCTCCGCAGGGAACCGACGTGGAAGTCGAGGGTACGGCTGGAGCCGATCCAGTTCTCGTCCCACACCCTGCACATGATCTCCTGTCGCTTCCGCACCGTGCCGGGTCCTTCCAACAGCATCGCCAGGAGATCGAACTCCTTGCGGGTCACGTGCAGTTCCTTTCCGCGCAGGTAGACCTTGCGCGCGTGGGGATCCAACCGCAGCGGTCCCGCCTCCCGCACCGTGCCGGCCCCGGACCGCTCCCCGTGCTCCACCGCCCCGTGCTCCAGCGTCTCGGACGGGGAGAGCGACCGGTTCTCGGACGACCCCAGGTCGGTGCAGCCCCGGGTACACCCCGCACTGCGTCGGAAAAGCGCCTTGACCCTGGCCACCAGCTCGTACCTGCCGAACGGCTTCATCATGAAGTCGTCCGCCCCCATGTGCAGGGCCATCACCCGGTCCACCTCCTCGGCGCTGCCGCTCAGCGCGATGATCGGAACGCAGGATCTCTCACGGATGAGACGGCAGACCTCGCTGCCGGCGAGGTCGGGGAGGTCCAGCGCCACCAGCACCAACCCCGCCCCCGCGAAGCGTTCCAGCGCCGCCGCCCCGGTGCCGACCCGGCAGGTCTCGAAACCGTGGACGACGAGGGTTCCCTCAAGGTACTCGGCGGTCCTGTCATCACTATCGACGATCAATATCCTCACGGGCCCGAACCTCCCTGGGCGGTGCCCACCGTCACCCAGCGAACACCAGAGAAAACTGGTCGATCGGTATCTTTAGGCTCCTCACCATACAGCTGTACGAGCGATGCTCAAAGGGATTCACCTGGGAAAAAGCTCCGTCACAAGCAGCTCACAGCCGCTTAACAAGCGCCTAAAGGGGGCCACCTGCGGGAACGGTCAATGGAGGGTCATCGTCCGTTTAGCCGGGACCCCCGAGAGAAAACAGCTACCGGTCGAACGGTATGTAGGCGTGGAAACTTCCCTCGCCTCCCCCGGCACCCTGCCCTCCCCCTGGAGGTCCCCTCACACGGCGGCACGGCTCCTGCCGCATCCTGGCCGAAGCCTGCAACGGCACCTGTTGAAGCCTCGCTCGTGGGCCCAGGAGGATCGTCGGCATGAAATCCGGCCATGCCGGGCGGGACCGAGCGGTGGCGCCGTGTCCCGCCCGACACGAGGGCCGCACCACCCGCCGGCCCGGACACACCGGTCCGGCGGGATCCGATGGGGCCCGAACGGCGCCCCCGTCGGTGTGCGCACATGCATCAGTCCGGTTTCGAGGGGGATATCGCCATGAGGCATCAGCGAGGACGTCCGACCGCGCGCGTCATCCGACGGCACGGGACCGGACGCGGCGGAACCGCGGTGTCCGGATGCGTCGCACGGCGCTGCGAGCGCCGGAACCGGACCGGCGCCTGCCCGCCCTCCCACGAGAGGCCGTCGGGTCCCCGGTTGTGTCCGACCTGCGTCGACCGTCTCCACTCCGAACTGCGCGGAGTGGTCGACGCCTACCGGGAGAGCGAACACGCGCTGACTCCCACCCCGACGCGGACGGCGGAACGCGTCAGCGGCAGCCGGTCGGTGGGCATAGTGCTCGACGACCGAGCGGTGTCCGCGCGCTCCCGGACGACGGAACTCCTCGCCTCCTGGGCGCGCATGGTCGTCGACGAGAGAGGAGTGCTCGGACCCGGCGCGTCCGAGGTCGCGACCCTGGTCCGCTTCCTCCGCGAGCACCTCGACTGGCTGGCCACGCACCCGGCCGCCGCCGACTTCGACGAGGAGATGGCCGACCTGCTGGAGTGCGTCACCTCGGCCCTCGAACCGAACCCCACGCGCCATCTCGCGCTCGGCGACTGCCCGCGCCCCGACTGCGGTGGGGCCCTGCGCGGCGTCCTGCACGCGGTGGACGACGATCACGCTCCCGGCCTCGTCGTCTGCGAGTCGGGGCACAGGCTTCCACCCCGGCAGTGGCTGGAGATCGCCGATCGGCTCCGGCCGGTGACGACCGGGGAGGCGCGGTGACCACCACGGCGAGAAGACGGACCGTGCCGACCGAACTCGCGGCGCTGGCCATGGGGGTGAGCGAGGCGACCATCCGCAAGTGGGCCAGCCGGGGAAAGATCACCCGGTACGGCGGACCGCAGCGCGCGGAGTACGACCTGGACGAGCTCTTGGCCCTCGTCCCCTCCACCAGGCGGTCGACACCGCCGCGTTGAGCCGTTCCCTCCCCGAAGGTCACCGGTGGGTGTCGCGAGACCGAGCTCGCGGCACCCACCGGTGGCCTTTTCCCGTGCGGAAATCCCCATCTCCCTTGCGCTACAAGGCCGTTGACCCTCGGATAGGGGTGTGTCACACTTCCGGCAGCGCCCCCATGCCCTCATGGCATTCCACGATCCGGCTCACACCGGTCCACGGGGCCTCCCATCCGACGCCCTTCCGGGCCCCACGCTCCCCCGGCGCTCCCGCCGGTGATCCCCGAACGAGCCGGGCGCTCGGACGACGGACCGCGTCCCCTGCCCGCCGGGGGCGAACGCTCCGCTTCCCCCGGCTTCCCCGGTTTCCCCGGCTCTTTCGGCTTCTTCGGGCCCTCCCGGCCCGACGTCCCACCGCACGTTCCCCCGAGCGCCGCCGATCCTCCTCGGCCGCGCTCGTCGCCGTGTCGGCCCGAAGGACGATCCCTCCCGAGAGGAAGTGATTCCGCATGCCCCATCCCGCCACCGCGCCGTCGGAAAGGGGGGAGGACGTGCCCTCCCCCGGCGTACCCGCTCCCGTCGCGGACTGGTCCGAGCAGGTGCGCGCGCTGTCCGACCGCGCCCTTCTGGGCGAGCTCGTCGACCGCTACATGGCCACCCTCGACCGGGGGGTGTTCGACGACGACTGGGCCGGGTCCCTGTTCACCGAGGACGTCCACCTGGTCTTCCCGGTCGGCAGTCACCGGGGAGTCGCCGGCGCGGCCGAGTTCACCCGGGAGATCATGGAGCGTTGGGAGCGGACCCACCACCACGCCTCCGGCTGCGTCATCGCGTCGGACGGCGACCTGGCATCGGTCGGTTGGAGCCTGATCGCCTCCCACGTGCACTTCGACTCCCCCCCGCCGCCGGCGACCAGCAGGTACTTCCAACTGGGCGGCAGATTCGACGGAACGGCACGGCGCACACCGGACGGCTGGCGCTTCGAGAGCCTGAAGCTCCGCATCGTGTGGACCACCGGAGCGGTTCCCCCAAGCGTGACGTCGATCGACGCCAAGACGATCGACGCCCACGGAACAGACGGCAGTACACCGGAAAGAAAGGCGGAATGACATGGCCAGTGCCGAACGACAGCGGGAGATCGTCGAGGAGATCTTCCGGGAGGGCCTCACGGGCGGCGACCTCTCCGTGGCGGACAAGCACCTGACCGAGGACTTCAGGAACAACGGCAGCCACGACGACTCGATGCGCGGACCGGAGGCGTTCAAGCACACGATCCGCATCCAGCAGAGCGCCTTCAGCGACATCAAGTACGAGATCCTGGACTTCATCTCACAGGGGGACCGGGCCGCTGCCCGCTGGGTCATGTACGGCAGGCACACCGGTCCCTTCCTCGGCGTCCCGCCCACGAACCTGGAGGTCGAGCACAACGCGATCATCTGGTTCCGGTTCGAGGGCGACAAGATCGCCGAGCGCTGGGGAATCGTCGACAACTTCACCACCCACCGCTTCCTGACCTCCGGCGGAAAGCCGGGCGGACCTCTCACACCGGGCGGCCCCGGTGGTCCCGGCGGCCCCGGCGGTCCCCGACAGGCCTGACGACACCCTCGCGTCGGACGGGTGCCACGTCCCCGGACCGCGGCACCCGTCCGACGCGGCCGACCACCTCACTGGAGCAAGGAGGGAAACCAGTGCCGATCAACAGGCGGGTCGCCCGCTTCAACCGGCGGATCGCCAACCGCTTCGTGGGCCCCGTGCTGAGCCGCATGCCCGGCTTCGGGAAGGTCCACCACCGCGGCCGCAAGTCGGGGCGGGAGTACACCACCCCGGTCAAGCTGTTCCGGCAGGGCGAGAAGATCGTGATCACGCTGCCGTACGGCCCGGGTTCCGACTGGGTCCGGAACGTGTTGGCCGCCGGCGGCTGCGAGATCACCACGCGCGGTCGCCGCCTCCGGCTGACCGACCCGGTCGTCTTCTCCGACGACGGCCGAACCCCGATGCCCGCCATCACCCGCCGGATCCTGTCCCGGTTCGACGCCACCGAGTTCCTCGCCCTGACCCCGTCCGATCTGCCGACCTCGACGAGACGTTAGGAGGGGGTCCGATGTCGTACCGACCGATCCGCACGGTCGTGGTCGTCGGTTCCGCCCGTGACGGGCGGCTCGCTCCCGACGTGGCGCGATGGTTCTCCGAACAGACCGACCAGCGCGAGGACATCGTCACGGACGTCCTGGACCTGGTCGACGCCCCGTTGCCCGCCGACCTCGCCCCGACAGCGCCCTCGGCTGCCGCCCTGCGCCCCCGGCTGGCCTCGGCCGACGCCTTCGTGTTCATCGTGCCGGAGTACAACCGCAGCGTCCCGGGGCCCCTGAAGACCCTCATCGACAGCTTCAACTCCGAGTGGGAGGCCAAGCCGGTCGGGTTCGTCTGTTACGGCCTGAGCATGGCGGGCGGGGTGCGCGCGGTGGAGCACCTCCGGCAGATCTTCGCCGAGTTCCACTCCGTCGGGATGAAGGACACCGTCAGCTTCCCCCGGATCCTGGATCACTACGGCGCCGACGGACGCTTCCCCGCCGATCCCGAGGGCGCCGGTGCCGCGGCCAAGCTCATGCTCGACCAGCTCGTGTGGTGGGCGCGCGCGCTCCGCGACGCGAAGGCCCGGCACCCCTACGGAAGCTGAGGCCTCCGGCCGGCCCGGCGCCGATGGCGGTCAAGGACCCCTCCGCGCCGGGCCGCGGGTTTTTCGCCGCGGTTTCCCTCCCGCCCCGCTCTCCACAAGGAGCCTCCGTTGTCATCCCCTGACCCCTTACACAGCCTGCTGGTCGCCCTGCCGGTGGTGATCCTGAGCTGTCGAGCCGGCGCCGGACTCTTCCGCAGGATCGGCCAGCCCCCGGTCGTCGGGGAGATCGCCGTCGGTGTCCTGCTGGGCCCCTCCCTGCTCGGTTGGCTCTGGCCGAGCGCACAACAGTGGCTGTTCCCGGAGTCGGCGCTGCCGTTCCTCGACGCGCTGGGCAACCTGGGTCTGCTGGCGTTCATGTTCCTGGTCGGCCTGGAACTCGATCCGACCGCGCTGCGCGGCAACAGCCGCGCGGCGGTCGCCATCAGCCAGACGAGCATCGTGCTGCCGATGGCCCTGGGGGTGCTGCTCGCCCTCGGCATGTACGGGGCGCTGGCGCCGGACGGCGTCGACAGGCTCCCCTTCGCCCTCTTCATCGCGGTGTCCATGAGCATCACCGCCTTCCCCGTGCTCGCCCGGATCCTGGTCGACCGCGACGAGTACCGGACTCCGATGGGCGCGCTCGCGATGACGTGCGCCGCGGTGGACGACGTGACCGCGTGGTGCCTGCTCGCCGGGGTGGTGGCGGTGGCCACCAGCGGTTCGCCGGCCGGTGCCCTGGTGACGGCCGCGTCGGCCGTCGTCTTCCTGCTCCTGATGCTCTGCGTGGTGCGTCCGCTCCTCGCCAGGTGGGCGAAGCGCGCGGGACGGAGCCCGGACAGCGTGGTCCTAGTCGCGCTCTTCAGCGCCCTGTGCGTGTCGGCGCTGATCACCGAGGAGATCGGGGTGCACGCGCTGTTCGGGGCCTTCCTCCTGGGCACCGTCACCCCTCGCGGCTGCCCGGCGATCGAGCGCTCCGCCGGTCGGATGCGGGCCTTCGTCATGCCGGTGCTGCTCCCGCTCTTCTTCGTCGTCAACGGCCTGCGCACCGACCTGTCGCTGCTCGTGCGCGAACCCACCCTGTGGCTGTGGTTCCTGGCGGTGCTCGGCGTGGCGGTGCTCGGCAAGTGGGGCGGCGGTGCGGGCGCGGCCCGGCTGGCCGGCCGTCCGTGGCGTGACGCGATGTCGATCGGCGCGCTGATGAACTGCCGGGGACTGACCGAGTTGGTGGTGCTCAACATCGGTCTCGGCCTGGGGGTCATCGGGCCCGACCTGTTCACGGTGCTCGTCCTGATGGCCCTGGTCACCACCACGATGACCACCCCCGCTCTCCTCTGGCTCCGCAGGTCGTCCCCGACTCCCGTCACCTCCGGGCCGACCGGGCCGACGTCCGTCGACGACCGGAGAACCAGCATCGGAAGTTGATAGTTGAGTTGGCGATTAGTTGGGATGTTGATAGTTGGGAGGATGTCCAGTAGCGTGAGCACTCCGGGGAGGAGGCTCCAGAGGATCCCGACGGCCGCCCGGGCCGTCCCCGCGAAGGCCCGCCCGCCCCTGCGGAGAAGGTGGAGAAGACCATGAACGGCAAGACGAACGGCAAGCCCCACAAGCTCGACATGACGATGATGTACGCCGTCCACAACGCCTTCCGGCGGGATCTCGAACACCTCGCACGGACGACCGCGCGCACGGACGACGACCCCCGGCACATCCTGCGCACCACCTTGGGCTGGGAACTCTTCAAGACCCACCTGCACGTGCACCACACCTCCGAGGACGACACCGTGTGGGGAGTCATGGAGGGGCTGCTGGTCGACCGCCCGGACGACCTGGCCCTGATGGCGGCCATGGAGGCGGAGCACGCGGCCATCGACCCCATGATCACGGCGATCGACGAGGCGCTGGCCGACCGCGAGTCCGGGCCTGAGCGGCTCGGCGGGCTCGTCGAGACCCTGGCCACCAAGCTGGGCTTCCACCTCAAGCACGAGGAGGACGAGGGTCTGGCACTGATCGACTCGGCCCTGTCCGAGGAGCAGTGGATGCGTTTCGCCGAGGTCCACCGCGAGCGGATCGGCCCCACCCTCCCCCGTTACATGCCGTGGCTGCTGGACGACCAGGACAGGGACATGGTCGCCGCCGTCCTCTCCCGGGTCCCGGAGAAGGCGCGTCTCGCCTACGAGGACGAGTGGCGCGCCGCCTTCGCCGAACTCGACCTCTGGGGCTCCCGAAAAACACCGGCCGGCAACTGAGCACTCCCACCACAGGAGGACTTCCCGTGTCCACACAAGAAAGCATCGACGCCGCGCCGGGCGCCCCGCCGGCCGCCGTCCCCAAGCAGGGTCTGGCGTTGCTGATCATCGCCACCGCGCAGTGCATGCTCACGCTGGACGGCACGATCATGAACGTCGCCCTCCCCAGCGTCCAGAGCTCGCTGAACCTCGCGGTCGCGGACCTGAACTGGGTCATCGGCATCTACGCGCTGACCTTCGGCGGCCTGCTGCTCGTCGGCGGGCGGGCCGGCGACCTCTTCGGCCGCAGGAAGGTGTTCCGCGTCGGGCTGGTCGTCTTCGCCCTCGCCTCGCTGCTCGGAGGGCTCGCCACCAGCGGAGGCGTGCTCATCGCGGCTCGGGCCCTGCAGGGCGTGGGAGCCGCGATCATCGCACCCGCCGCGCTGTCCCTGCTGGCCACCACGTTCCCCGCCGGAGCGGCACGCAACAAGGCGCTCGGCGTGTACGGCGCGATGGGAGCGCTCGGGTCGGTGCTCGGCCTGCTGCTCGGCGGCGCGCTGACCGAGTACCTCAGTTGGCGCTGGGTGCTGTACGTCAACATCCCGATCACCGTGGCCGTGCTGCTGGGGACCTCCGCCCTGATCGAGGGCGAGCGGGAGAACGCCAGGATCGACCTGCCCGGCGCGCTCACCGCCACCCTCGGTCTCGGCTCGCTGGTCTACGCGATCAACCGGGCCGGCGAGGAGGGGTGGGCGGACGGGCTCACCGTCGGCTTCCTGGTCGCCGCGGGCGTCCTGCTGGTCGCCTTCCTGCTCATCCAGCGGGCCTCCGCGTCCCCGATGATCCCGAGCCGGGTCCTGAAGGAGAAGAGCAGGGTCGGCGCGAACCTCATCATGCTCCTCGCCGGCGCCTGCATGTTCGCCACCTTCTACTTCCTCACCCTGTACATGCAGGTCGTGAAGGACTACTCGCCGATGGAGACCGGTCTGGCCTACCTGCCCTTCGCGCTGGGCATCGGCATCGCCGCCGGCGGGGTCGGCCCCCAGTTGCTGAACCGCATGTCGGAGCGGTCGGTCATCGTGCTGGGTCTGCTGCTGGCCACCGCCGGCATGGCCTGGTTCAGCGTGCTCACCCCGGAGTCGGGCCTGTTCACCCTGCTGGTGCCCGCACAGCTGATCGTGAGCATCGGCCTGGGCCTGACCTTCGTCACCGCCACGGTCATCGGGGTGCGCGGGGTCAACCAGGAGGACACCGGCATCGCCTCCGGACTGCTGAACACCAACCAGCAGGTCGGTGGCGCGGTCGGCCTCGCCGTCCTGGCCACCGTCGCCTCGACGGTGACCCTCAACGCGACCCAGGGCACCACGACCCCCGAGGCCCTGACGGACGGCTACACGGTCGGCTTCATGGTCGGCGGCACGTTCTACCTGGCCGCCCTGATCGTCGGCGCGCTGATGATCAGGTCCGCGGCGGACCGGCGGCACGGCTGACCGTCCGCCTCGGCGACACCCCCGAATCGGCGCCCGGCGCTCGCTCCGACCCCCGCGGACGAGCGCCGGGCGCCCACCATCGTCGGAGTCCGCCTCGGATACGCTTGCGCAGGAGGTACTTGTCTTGCCCGACGAACACGACGCCACGAACCCGAGCCCGATGGGGGAGGTGCCGGGCGCCGCCCTCCCGGCCGAACTCACCAGGCACATCGGATACACGCTGCGGCGCGTGTTCGTCCTCCTGGGCTCCGACGCCGCGGGGGCCGACGAAGCCGCCACCCGCGACTTCGTGCTCCTGGACGCACTGGCCGACGGGGACTCCCTGTCCCAGCACGACCTGGCCGAGCGGCTCGGGATCAACCGGACGGTCATGGTGCAGCTCATCGACCGGCTGGAGGGCGACGGCCGGGTCACCCGCACCAGGAACCCCAGGAACCGCCGCTCCTACGTGCTGTCGCTGACCGACTCCGGCCGGCGCGCGCTGGAGGAACTGCGCCGGTCCGTGGCGGAGCGCGACGCGCGCCTCACCGCGCCGCTCTCCGAGCCCGAGCGCGAGCGGTTCGACCTGTTGCTGGGCAGACTGCTGCCCGCGCAGGCGCAACCGATCCCGCGCAGCACCTCGTACCTGGTCACCCAGGCCCACTACCGGTTGCGCAAGGTGGGGGACGACAAACTCGCCGGGACCGGCCTGCGCCTGCGCCACTTCGGCCCGCTCTCGACGATCAACGTCCACTCCTCCTGCGCCCAACGGCAGCTCGCGGAGCACCTGGCCATCACCGAACCCGCCGCCGCGCAGGTGGTCGACGAGCTGGTCAGGGCCGGCCTCGTCCGTCGGGGGCGGGACCCCCGGGACCGTCGGCGCTACGCCCTGGAGCTCACCGACCGCGGTCGGGAGAGCCTCAAGACGGTCGAGAGGGCCGTCGAGGATCTCCAGTCCGACATCGAGGAGATGCTCGGACCGGGCGGCGAGACGGAACTGAAGAATTTCCTGTTCAAGATCCTGGAATACGCGAACGCCACCGCGGACGTCCGGTAATTCCCTCTTCTCCGTACGGGATTCCGCCGAAGTGTTGACTCCCGGCCGGAACCCTGTCACGCTTTACCCGTGGCCGAGTCGTGCCCGCAATCAGGAATGCGTCCTCGATTCTGAGTCTCGAGTCCTGCTCCTGTAACTCATCCGCTGATCGGCCCCGTTCTCCCATACTTCCGTGCCGTGTCGGACCAATGGTCCGACACGGCACTTCTTTTTCCATCCTCGGGTGGTCCCAGGGCGAGTGAAGACAACGCAACCCGACCGACAGGAGACTGTTCATGGCCATGAAGATGACCACTGCAGCGAAGAAATCCGGTGATGCGACACCGTGCGACGTCCTCATCCTGGGATCGGGGCTCGCGGGCTCGGTGACCGCGTCGATCCTGGCCCGGAACGGCGCCGACGTGGTACTCATCGACGCCGGCCAACACCCCCGCTTCGCCATCGGCGAGTCCACGACCCCGCAACTGGTGGAGTGGCTGCACATCCTCAGCGAGCGCTACCAGGTTCCCGAGATCAAGAGCCTGACCAGCGTCGACGCCAGCACCCGCGACATCGGCCCGGTCTTCGGCACGAAGATCCACTTCGGGTTCATGCGGCACCAGCCGGGCCAGGAGCCCAACCCCCGGGAGGCCACCCAGTTCGCCATCCCCCGCCTCCTCGCGCAGACGAGCCACCTGTACCGGCAGGACAGCGACTCCTACATGTTCCACGTCGCCGTCCGGTACGGGGCCACGGTCCGGCAGAACTGGCGCGCGACGGACCTGGACTTCGACGACGACGGCGTCACCGTGACGGGGCACACCGGCGAGGTGTTCCGGGCCAAGTACCTCATCGACGCGAGCGGTTTCCGCTCCCCGCTGGCCGAGAAGTTCGACCTGCGCGAGAAACCCGCGCGGTTCAAGCACCACTCCCGCTCGATGTTCACCCACTTCATCGGGGTCAAGCCGTTCGACCAGGTCAGCGAGCACCCGAAGCACCTGCGTCCACCGGTGGACTGGCACAAGGGCACCATGCACCACCTGATCGACCGCGGCTGGTTCTGGATCATCCCCTTCGACAGCCACCCGAAGTCGAAGAACCCGCTGTGCAGCGTCGGTCTGCAACTGGACGAGCGCCGCTACCCGAAGCCGACCGACATCACTCCCGAGGAGGAGTTCCAGCGCTACCTGGACATGTACCCGGCGGTCAAGCGGCAGTTCGAGGGCGCCCGCCGGGTCCGGGACTGGGTGTCCACCGACCGTCTGCAGTACTCCTCGAAGCAGACGATCGGCGACCGCTGGTGCCTCATGTCGCACGCGGCCGGCTTCATCGACCCGCTGTACTCCCGGGGCCTGTCCAACACCTTCGAGGTCGTCGACGCCCTCAGCTCCCGCCTGCTCCAGGCGATCAAGGACGACGACTTCTCGACGGAGCGGTTCGAGTACGTCGAGGAGGTGGAGCGGGGCCTGCTGCACTACAACGACGAGCTGGTCAACAGCTCCTTCATCGCCTTCTCCCACTTCCGGCTCTGGAACGCGGTGTTCAGGGTCTGGGGCGCCTTCATCACCCCCGGCGTCATGCGCCTGGCCCGGGCCAGGCTCCGCTACATGCAGGATGGCAACGACTGGCACTTCCGCGACCTGGAGAACGTCCCGCACCCCGGGCTGTGGTGGCCCGAGGGCGACGCCTTCAAACGCATCCTGGAGACCACCGCGGAGACCTGCGAGAAGTACGAGGTCGGTGAGCTCACCGGGGACGAGGCCGCGGACATCATCTTCCAGGTCCTCCAAGAGTCCGACGAGGTGAACCCGGAGTTCGGCTGGAAGGACCCCGAGCACCGCTTCGTGGCCCCCAACACGCTGACGCTGGTGAAGTTCATGCGCTGGGCGTCGACCGAGAGCGGGCCGGAGATGAAGCGCCTGGGCCGCGAACTCCTCAAGGAGCTCTCGAAGGTCGGACCGCGCGCCAGGAAGCTGCTGTGAGACGACCCCGCCACCGGACCCCGCCCCGGACGCGGAGGGAAGGACCCGTATGACCACAGAGAGTCGGACCGTCCACCAGGTCCCGCAGGTCGACCCGCGGACCCTGCGGCAGGTGTGCGGCCTCTTCGTGACCGGGGTCACCGTGATCAGCACCGGAGTCGACGGTCGTGCCGTCGGCACGACCGTCAACTCGTTCACCTCGGTCTCCCTGGACCCCCCGCTGGTCCTGTTCTGCCTGCACCGACAGTCCCGGCTCCACGGACCGCTGCAGGAGTCGGACAGCTTCGCGGTCAACTTCCTCTCCGCCCGGCAGGAAGACCTCGCGTGGACGTTCGCCGGCCGGGACAGCGACGGCTTCTCCCGGGTGGCCCACCACCGGGTCGCCGAGGACGTGCCCGTCATCAGCGACGCCCTCGCCTTCCTGGCGTGCCGGATCGTCAGCCGGTTCCCCGGCGGCGACCACACCATCGTCCTGGGCGAGGTGATGGAGCTGGGCACGCCGCACAAGCGCCACGAGCCCCTCATCTTCTTCAAGGGGGCGATGGGCGCTCTGGAGGAGGAGCCGTCCGGCGCCCACCTGATCCTGGACGGCTGACCCCCGCCCCTCCCCTCCCGGCGGCGGCCCGCCCGGTGTCCGGCACCCGGGAATTCCCCGCCTCCGTCACCACCCACAGAAGGAGGAATTTCTTTGTCCGCATCTTCGAGCGGCCCCGTCGGCTCGTGGACGGGAACCGTTTCCTACGACAAGCAGGTCGACGCATACACGGCCAATTTCGCCGACGACGGATCGGTGTCCATGGACACCGAGAAGAGCAGCGGATCCGGAAACTGGACGGCGACCGAATCCGACGCCTTCCATTTCACGGTCCGGGAGGTCTTCAAGGGACAGCAGATCAGTCCCACCGGAAAGACCGTCGCCTACATCCAGATCGAGGTCGACGCCCGGCTCTCGGGAAGTGAGTTCTCCGGCTCGGGCAAGGCGACCGTCTACGGCACGGACGGGTCGGTGGTGTATTCCACCGTCGCCGAGACCACCGCCCGCAGGAGCGGCTGACCACCCCGCGGGCCCCACCACACCCCCACCCGCCACCTTACGAAGGAGCGAACATGCCGATACTCGGCGGAATCCACCACGTGAAGCTTCCCGTCAGCGACGTCGAGCGGTCCCTCGCGTGGTACCAGAAGGTCCTCGCCATCGAGACCACGATGGAGTTCAGGGACGACGACGGGGTCCTCCGCGGCCTGGTGAGCAAGGTGCCCGGCGTCGAGGGCACCCTCTTCGCGCTCCGCGAGAACCCCGAGGCCGCGGCCGGGCTCAAGGACTTCGACCCGATCAGCTTCGGTGTCCAGACCCGCGCCGACGTCGAGGAGTGGGCCGCTCACATGGACAAGATCGGCATCGAGCACCCGCCCATCGTCGAGGCCGCCATCGGTTACATCCTCAGGCTCCAGGACCCGGACGAGCGCTGGGTGCACATCTACTCCTGGGAGACCCCCGGCGACAAGTCCTGAACCCGACGACCGGGCCCCTCGTGGCGGAGACGTTCCGTCTCCGCCACGAGGGGCCCTTCCCTCACCCGAACGATCATGGAAGGAAGGCGTTCCGTCGTGCGCAAGGTGCTCATCGCCAATCGCGGTGAAATCGCTGTCCGCGTCGCCCGTGCATGCCGGGACGCCGGAATCGCGAGCGTGGCCGTCTACGCCGACCCCGACCGGGACGCCCTGCACGTCCGGGTCGCCGACGAGGCCTTCGCCCTGGGCGGCGACACCCCCACCGCCAGCTACCTGGACATCACCAAGGTCCTCAAGGCCGCCACCGACTCCGGCGCCGACGCCGTCCACCCCGGCTACGGCTTCCTCTCCGAGAACGCCGACTTCGCCCAGGCCGTCCTCGACGCCGGACTGATCTGGATCGGCCCACCCCCCCAGGCCATCCGCGACCTGGGCGACAAGGTCGCCGCCCGCCACATCGCCCAACGCGCCGGCGCCCCCCTGGTCGCCGGCACCCCCGACCCCGTCTCCGGCGCCGACGAAGTCCTCGCCTTCGCCGAGGAACACGGCCTGCCCATCGCCATCAAGGCCGCCTTCGGCGGCGGCGGCCGCGGCCTGAAAGTCGCCCGCACCCTGGAAGAAGTCCCCGAACTGTACGACTCCGCCGTACGCGAGGCGACGGCCGCCTTCGGCCGCGGCGAATGCTTCGTCGAACGCTACCTGGACCGCCCCCGCCACGTGGAGACCCAGTGCCTGGCCGACCAACACGGCAACGTGGTGGTCGTCTCCACCCGCGACTGCTCCCTGCAGCGCCGCCACCAGAAACTGGTCGAAGAAGCCCCCGCCCCGTTCCTGACCGCCGAACAGAACGCCGAGCTGTACCGCGCCTCCAAGGCCATCCTCAAAGAAGCCGGCTACGTCGGCGCCGGCACCTGCGAATTCCTGATCGGCACCGACGGCACCATCTCCTTCCTGGAGGTCAACACCCGCCTCCAGGTCGAACACCCGGTCACCGAGGAAGTCACCGGCATCGACCTGGTCCGCGAGATGTTCCGCATCGCCGACGGCGAGGAACTGGGCTACGACGACCCGCCCCCGCGCGGCCACTCCTTCGAGTTCCGCATCAACGGCGAGGACCCCGGCCGCGGCTTCCTGCCCGCCCCGGGCACCGTGACGACATTCGACCCCCCCACCGGCCCCGGCGTCCGCCTGGACACCGGAGTGGAATCCGGCTCGGTGATCGGCCCGGCCTGGGACTCCCTGCTGGCCAAACTGATCGTCACCGGCGCCACCCGCCAACAGGCCCTGCAACGCGCCGCCCGCGCCCTGGCCGAGTTCACCGTCGAGGGCATGGCCACCGCCCTCCCCTTCCACCGCGCCGTCGTGACCGACCCCGCCTTCGCCCCCGAGGTCAACGGCCACCCCGACGCCCCCTTCACCGTCCACACCCGCTGGATCGAAACCGAATTCGTCAACACCCTGCCCCCCTTCACCACCCCCGGCACCGGCACCGAGGACGACGAACCCGGCCGCGAGACGGTGGTCGTCGAGGTCGGCGGCAAACGCCTGGAGGTCTCCCTGCCCGCCTCGCTGGGCATGACCCTGGCCCGCACCGCCGCGGCCGGCGGCGCCCGCCCCAAACGACGCGCGGCCAAGAAGTCCGGACCGGCCGCCTCCGGCGACACCCTGACCTCCCCGATGCAGGGCACCATCGTCAAGATCGCCGTCGAGGAAGGCCAACAGGTCACCGAGGGCGACCTGATCGTCGTACTGGAAGCGATGAAGATGGAACAACCCATCAACGCCCACCGCTCCGGCACCGTCAAGGACCTGAACGCCACCGTCGGCACCGGCATCAGCGCCGGCGCCGCCATCTGCGACATCAAGGACCGATGACACGATGGCAGCACTGTCCTACACCGACGCGGTCAACGAGGCGCTCCAGCGGCTGGGGGGCGTGGGCTTCGAGCACGGACCGTCCCTGGTGAACCACGCGCCCATGGCCGCGGAGGCGCTGGCCCGCACGGGGTACGCCGACGTCGTGCCCGCCTGGGTCGACCGGAACCTGCGGACCCGGGAGTACCACGACCGGCCGGAGCGCCGATGGCGGCTGTCCCCGCACGACAGGGCCGACTGGGAGGGGGCGCTGGGCGACTTCGGCAGGGTGGCCGACTGGACCGACATGTTCCGCCGTGAGCTGGACGACGCCCCGTGGACCGAGGTGCTGGCCCGGTGGTGGCCCCGGCTGTTGCCCGGGCTGTCCGGCGCCCTGACGCACGGGGTCATCCGCACCGCCCACGCGGTGCGGGCCCTCACGCTGGTCCGCGGGGACAACCGGCTGCAACTGGACGAGTTGTCCCAGGGCCTGGGGTACTGGTCCGCCCGCTACTCGGCTCTCGCACCGCGAGGCGACACGGCGGCGGGGACCGACGACGGGGCGGAACCGGACGGCGACGCCGTCCGGGCGCTCGACCGTCTGGTGGCCGACGCCTCCGGAGTCTACGCGGGTACCCGGCTGCGCAACCCGATCGGTCCGCTCCACGCGATCACCGCGCCCGCCGCCGTCCGCCTGGTGTGCGAGCACCTGCCGCGGGACCAGCACCGCCCCTCGTACCTGGCGGCGCTGGAGTGCAGCCGCTGGATCCGCTCGTGGAGCGGTCCGGCCGACCCGTCCGAGAACGCGCGGGACGAGCCGCCGTCCGGCCCGGAACTCCTCGCGACCGCCGTCGAACTCGGTGACGAGCACGCCATCAAACTCGCCGAGGTCGCCCTGCGGCACGACGCCCTGGCGCCCGACCCCCGGTACGCGGCGGCCGCCCACACGGCCAACCGGGCGATTCGCCGGTTCCTCCGGTGAAGCGCCCCACGGAACTTCCACGACGACCAAGGGAGAAGCAATGGACGCCGCAGTGATGGTCGTGGGCGCGGGACCGGCGGGCATGATGCTCGCCGGGGAACTGCGCCTGGCAGGAGTGGACGTCATCGTCCTGGAGCGGCTGGCGGCACGGACCGGCGAGTCGCGCGGGCTGGGCTTCACCGCTCGCACCATGGAGGTGTTCGACCAGCGCGGGTTGCTGTCGCGCTTCGGCGACATCGAGACCAGCAACATGGGGCACTTCGGCGGGCTGCCGGTCGACTTCGGGGTGCTCGAGGGAGCGCACCAGGCGGCCAAGACCGTACCGCAGTCGGCCACCGAGACGGTGCTGGAGGAGTGGGCCACCGGCCTGGGAGCGGACATCCGCCGCAGCCACGAGGTGCTGTCCGTCGCCGACAAGGAGGACTCCGTCGAGGTCGAGGTGCGCGGCCCGTCCGGTGTCCACACCCTGCGCGCCGAGTACCTGGTCGGCTGCGACGGCGGCCGCAGCACGGTCCGCAAGGCCGCCGGCTTCGACTTCCCCGGCACGGCCTCGACCATGGAGATGTTCCTGGCCGACGTCACGGGGATCACCCTCGAACCCCGGATGATCGGCGAGACCCTGCCGGGCGGCATGGTCATGGTCGGCCCCCTGCCCGGTGGGGTCACCCGCCTCATCGTCTGCGAGCGCGGCACCCCGCCGCAGCGCCGCGAGACACCGCCGACCTGGCGGGAGGTGGCCGACGCGTGGCAGCGGCTGACCGGCGACGACATATCCCACGCCACGCCGGTGTGGGTCAGCTCGTTCGGTGACGCCACCCGACAGGTCACCGAGTACCGGCGCGGACGGGTGCTCCTGGCGGGCGACGCGGCGCACATCCACCTGCCCGCCGGTGGGCAGGGGATGAACACCAGCATCCAGGACGCGGTCAACCTCGGCTGGAAACTCGGCGCGGTGGTCCGCGGCCGGGCCCCCGAGTCGCTGCTCGACACCTACCACGACGAACGGCACCCGGTCGGCAAGCGGCTGCTGATGAACACCCGCGCCCAGGGCCTGCTCTTCCTCAGCGGGCCCGAGATGCAGCCGCTGCGCGACGTCGTCTCGGAGCTCATCGCGTACGAGGACGTCAGCCGCCACTTCGCGGCCATGGTCAGCGGGTTGGAGATCCGTTACGACCTCGACGGCGGCAGCCATCCGTTGCTCGGACGGCGCATGCCGCACCTGGCGCTGTCCGGTCACCGACTGGTCTCCGACAGCACCCGGGCCCTGCACGCCGCCCGCGGTGTGCTGTTCGACCTGGCGGACAACGCGGAGCTGCGCCGCAGGGCCGCCCCCTGGCAGGACCGGGTGGACGTGATCACCGCCGCTCCCAGCGGCCCGACCGACGCAAGCCCGTTCCGGGGCACCTCGGCGGTCCTGACGCGCCCCGACGGACACGTCGCCTGGGCCGCGCCGGGCAGCCACGGGGACCTGCCCATGGCCCTGGAGCGCTGGTTCGGTCCCGCCAGATGACCCGAAGGAGAGAGAAGGCCATGCACAGCACCTTGATCGTTGCCCGGATGGAACCCCACGCGCACGGCGACGTGGCCCGGTTGTTCGCGGAGTTCGACCGGACCGACATGCCCCGTCTGATGGGCACGCGCCGCCGTCAGCTGTTCATGTACCGGGGGCTCTACTTCCACCTGCAGGACTTCGACGACGACAACGGCGGCGAGCACATCGAGGCGGCCAGGACGGAGCCGCGGTTCACGCGGATCAGCGAGGACCTGAAGCCCTTCATCGGCGCCTACGACCCGGCCACCTGGCGTTCGCCCGCGGACGCGATGGCCACGCGCTTCTACAACTGGGAGGAGCGGTGATGGCCGCTCGGAGGGTGGTCGTCACGGGGGTGGGCGTCACGGCTCCCGGCGGCATCGGCGCCAAGGGGTTCTGGGACCTGCTGAGCACGGGCAGGACCGCCACCCGGGGAATCACCTTCTTCGACCCCTCCGCCTTCCGCTCCCGGGTCGCGGCGGAGATCGACTTCGACCCCGAGGCGCACGGTCTGAGCCCCCAGGAGATCCGCCGGATGGACCGTGCCGCCCAGCTGGCCGTCGTCTCGGCGCGCGAGGCGGTGGCCGACAGCGGCCTGGAGCCGGGCGAGCTGGACCCGTACCGGGTGGGCGTCACCATCGGCAGCGCGGTCGGCGCGACGATGGGCCTCGACCAGGAGTACCGCGTCGTCAGCGACGGCGGCCGGCACGAACTGGTGGACCACACGTACGCGGTGCCCCACCTGTACGACTTCCTGGTTCCCAGCTCGTTCGCGGCCGAGGTCGCGTGGGCGGTGGGCGCCGAGGGGCCGTCCACGGTGGTGTCGACCGGTTGCACCTCCGGGCTGGACTCGGTCGGCCACGCGGTGGAGCTGATCCGCGAGGGTTCCGCGGACGTCATGGTGGCGGGCGCGTCCGACGCCCCGATCTCGCCGATCACCCTGGCGTGCTTCGACGCGATCAAGGCGACCACGCCGAGGAACGACGACCCCGAGCACGCCTCGCGTCCGTTCGACGGCACGCGCAACGGGTTCGTGCTCGGCGAGGGATCGGCCGTGTTCGTGCTGGAGGAGCTGGAGGCGGCCAGACGGCGCGGCGCCCACGTCTACGCGGAGATCGCGGGCTACGCCTCGCGTTGCAACGCCTTCCACATGACCGGACTGCGGCCGGACGGCCTGGAGATGGCCGAGGCCATCACCGTCGCGCTGGACGAAGCCCGGCTCAACCCCGAGGACATCGACTACATCAACGCGCACGGCTCCGGCACCAAGCAGAACGACCGGCACGAGACCGCCGCGTTCAAGAAGAGCCTGGGCGACCACGCCTACCGCACCCCGGTGAGCTCCATCAAGTCGATGGTGGGGCACTCACTCGGCGCCATCGGCTCGATCGAGATCGCCGCGTCCGTGCTGGCCATGGAGCACGGCGTGGTGCCACCCACCGCGAACCTGCACACTCCCGACCCGGAGTGCGACCTCGACTACGTGCCGCTCACCGCCCGCCAGTGGACGACCGACGCGGTGCTGTCGGTCGGCAGCGGATTCGGCGGCTTCCAGAGCGCGATGGTGCTGGCCCGCCCGGACAGGAGGTCCGCATGACCGCGGCATCCCCCAGGACCGTCGTGACCGGCCTGGGCATCACGGCTCCCAACGGGTTGGGCACCCGGGACTACTGGGCCGCGACCCGTGTGGGCAAGAGCGGCATCGGTCGCGTCACCCGCTTCGACCCCTCCCGCTACCCCTCCCGACTGGCCGGCGAGGTGCCGGGCTTCGTCGCGGAGGACCACCTGCCCAGCCGTCTCATCACCCAGACCGACCACATGACCCGGCTCGCCCTGGTCGCCGCCGACTGGGCGTTGGAGGACGCCGGCATCCGTCCCGAGGAGCTGCCCGAGTACGACATGGGCGTCGTCACCGCCAGCTCCTCCGGCGGCTTCGAGTTCGGCCAGCGCGAGCTGCAGAAGCTGTGGAGCCAGGGCAGCCAGTTCGTCAGCGCGTACCAGTCCTTCGCCTGGTTCTACGCGGTCAACTCCGGTCAGATCTCGATCCGCAACGGCATGAAGGGCCCCAGCGGCGTCCTCGTCAGCGACCAGGCGGGCGGCCTGGACGCCCTGGCGCACGCGCGCCGGCAGATCCGCCGCGGCACCCGGCTCATCGTCTCGGGCGGCATCGACGCCTCCATCTGCCCCTGGGGCTGGGTCGCGCAGCAGGCCGGCAAGCGGCTGAGCACCAGCGACAATCCGGAGCGGGCCTTCCTGCCGTTCGACCCGGCGGCCTGCGGCCACGTCCCGGGAGAGGGCGGCGCGATCCTCGTCCTGGAGGACGCCGAGGCGGCCGCCCGGCGCGGTGCGCGGGTCTACGGGGAGATCGCCGGATACGGCGCCACCTTCGACCCCCGGCCCGGCAGCGGTCGCGAGCCGGGCCTGCGCAGGGCCGTCGAGGCGGCCCTGGCGAACGCGGGAGCCCGCCCCGACGACATCGACGTCGTCTTCGCGGACGCGGCGGCCGTCCCCGAACTGGACCGTGTCGAGGCCGACGCGATCACCGGGGTGTTCGGCCCGTACGGCGTGCCCGTCACCGCGCCCAAGACGATGACCGGACGGCTCTACTCCGGCGCCGCCCCGCTGGACGTGGCGACCGCCCTGCTCGCCATCGACGACGAGCTGATCCCGCCGACCGTCAACACCGATCCCGCCCCCGCCTACTCCATCGACCTGGTGACCGGACAGGCGCGTCCCGCGAAGGTGCGCACCGCCCTGGTCCTGGCCCGAGGCCACGCCGGTTTCAACTCCGCCGTCGTCGTCCGGGCACCGAAGACGCCGTAGCCCCGTACGACCCCCTCGACGACGCCCGCCGCCGGTCTCCCCCACACCGACCGGCGGCGGGCGTTTCCCTGCCCAACCGGACACGAGAGAAAGGACGAAGGTGGCCACAGAGCGATTCACCCTGGAGGAGTTGAAGCGGATCCTGCGCGAGGGCGCGGGCACCGACGAGAACGTCGACCTCGACGGCGACATCCTCGACACCGACTTCGAGGAACTCGGCTACGAGTCCCTGGCGCTGCTGGAGACCTGCGGCCGGATCGAGCGGGAGTACGACATCTCGCTCGACGACTCGGCGGTGAGCGACGCCCGTACCCCCCGCGCCCTGGTCGACCTGGTCAACGGGCACCTGGCGCCGGCCGCGGCCTGATCCCGCGGACCCGGCTCACCGGGGGTGCGGCGGCCGAGGCCGCCGCACCCCCGTCCCACGGCGGCATCGCCACCGATCTTTCAGGAGGACACGTCATGTCGGACAGCGACAAGCGAGTCGCCCTCGTCTCCGGGGCGACCAGCGGAATCGGCCTCGCGGTCACCCGGCTGCTCGCCGACCGGGGGCACCGGGTGTTCATCGGTGCCCGCAGCGCGGAGAACGTCGCCGCGACCGTCAAGGAACTCCAGGACGAGGGTCTGGAGGTCGACGGCACCACCCTCGACGTGCGCTCGGTCGACTCGATCGAGACCTTCGTACGGGCCGCCGTCGACCGGTTCGGCACGGTCGACGTCCTGGTCAACAACGCGGGACGCAGCGGCGGCGGGGTCACCGCCGACATCGCCGACGACCTGTGGAACGACGTCGTCGAGACCAACCTCAACAGCGTCTTCCGGATGACCCGCGAGGTGCTCAACACCGGCGGCATGCGCGCCAAGGACCGCGGCCGGATCGTCAACATCGCCTCGACCGCGGGCAAGCAGGGCGTGGTGCTCGGCGCTCCGTACTCCGCCTCCAAGCACGGGGTCGTCGGCTTCACCAAGGCGCTGGGCAACGAGCTGGCCCCGACCGGCATCACGGTCAACGCGGTCTGCCCGGGCTACGTGGAGACGCCGATGGCGCAGCGGGTCCGCCAGGGGTACGCCGCCGCCTACGACACCTCCGAGGAGGCGATCCTGGAGAAGTTCACGGCGAAGATCCCGCTCGGCCGCTACTCCACGCCCGAGGAGGTCGCCGGTCTGGTCGGCTACCTCGTCTCGGACACCGCCGCCTCCATCACCGCACAGGCGCTCAACGTCTGCGGCGGGCTCGGCAACTTCTGAACCGTTCGAACCGAAACCTAGGAGTCACGGGCATGTCTCAGACCGTCCTGCGCGAGGTCGAGCACGACATCACGGTCTCGGCGCCGGCCGCCGACGTCTACCGGCTGATAGCCGAGGTGGAGAACTGGCCCCGGATCTTTCCGCCGACCATCTACGTCGACACGGTGGAGAGCGGCGACGACGAGGAGCTGATCCGGATCTGGGCCACCGCCAACGGCGAGCCCAAGAACTGGGTCTCGCGCCGCAGGCTCGACCCGAAGGCCCTGCGCATCGACTTCCGGCAGGAGGTCTCCACACCGCCGGTGGCCGCCATGGGAGGGGCCTGGATCATCGAGCCGGTCTCCCCGACCGAGTCCAGGATCCGCCTGCTGCACGACTACCGGGCCGTCGACGACGACCCGGAGAGCCTGGCGTGGATCGACCGGGCCGTCGACCGCAACTCCCGCTCCGAGCTCGCCGCGTTGAAGGAGAACGTCGAACTCGCCACCGCCTCCGAGGAGTTGACCTTCTCCTTCGAGGACACGGTCGAGATCGACGGGTCCGCCAAGGACGTCTTCGACTTCGTCAACGAGGCGAACCTCTGGGCGGAGCGGCTGCCCCACGTGGCCACCGTCCGGCTGGAGGAGGAGGCTCCCGGCCTGCAGACCCTGGAGATGGACACCCGGGCCCCGAACGGCTCCGTCCACACCACCAAGTCGTACCGCGTGTGCCTGCCCCACCACCGGATCGCCTACAAGCAGACCACGCTCCCCGCCCTGATGAGCCTGCACACCGGCCGCTGGACCTTCCGGGAGACCGAGACCGGCGTTCTCGCCTCCTCCCAGCACACCGTGGTCATCAGGGCCGAGAACATCACCCGGTTCTTCGGTGAGGACGGCACGGTGGAACAGGCCAGGGAGCACGTCCGCAACGCGCTGAGCACCAACAGCCTGGCCACCCTGGGCCACTCCAAGACCTACGCCGAATCCCGGCGCTGACCCCGTGGACGCCCACGTCATCGTGGTCGGCGCCGGCCCGGTCGGGCTCATGCTCGCCGGCGAGCTGCGGCTCGGCGGCGCCGACGTGATCGTCCTGGAGCGGCGCGCCGTCCCCACCACGGAGTCCCGGGCGTCGACGCTGCACGCCCGCACCATGGAGATCCTGGACCAGCGGGGACTGCTCGACGCGCTGGGGACGCCGCCGAACGAGGTCAGGGGCCACTTCGGCGGCGTCCCGCTGGACCTGCGGCTCGGCGGACCGTACCCGGGCCAGTGGAAGGTCCCGCAGGTGCGCACCGAGGAGCTGCTGGGCGCTTGGGCCCTGGAGCTGGGGGCCGACGTCCGGCGCCGCCACGAGGTGCGGGCCCTGATCCGCCACCCCGACCACGTGGAGGTCGAGGCCCTCGGTCCCGCGGGACCGGTGGCGCTGCGGGCCCGCTACGTCGTCGGCTGCGACGGCGAGGACAGCACCGTGCGCCGCCTGGCCGGCTTCGACTTCCCCGGCACCTCGGCGCGGCGCGAACTGATCCGGGCCGACGTCGACGGCATCGACGTCCCCGACCGGCGCTTCCAGCGGCTGGAGCGGGGACTGGCCATCGCCGCGCGCCGAGGCGACGGCGTGACCCGGGTGATGGTGCACGAGTTCGGCCGCGCCGCGCGGCCGCGCGCCGAGGAACCCTCCTTCGCGGAGCTGACCGAGGTGTGGCGGCGCGTCACCGGCGAGGACATCGGCGCGGGGACTCCGCTGTGGATCAACTCCTTCGGCGACGCCTCCCGCCAGGCGTCGCGGTACCGCGACGGCCGGGTGCTGTTGGCCGGGGACGCCGCCCACCAGCAGATGCCCATCGGCGGCCAGGCCCTCAACCTCGGCCTGCAGGACGCCGTCAACCTCGGTTGGAAACTGGCCCTTCGGGTCCGCGGGACCGCCCCGGAGGAGCTGCTCGACACCTACCACGACGAACGCCACCCGGTCGGCGAACGGGTCCTGTCCACCATCCGGGCACAGGCCCTCCTGCTGCTCGGCAGCCCCGAGGTGGAATCGCTGCGCGCGGTGTTCGGCGAGCTGATCCCGTACGAGGACGTGCGCCGACACCTGGCCGGGGTGGTGAGCGGCCTGGACATCCGCTACGGCGCCGGGGACGGGCATCCCCTGACGGGAACCCGTCTGCCTCACGTCGAACTGGCGGGCCCGCACGGCCCCCTGAGCACCCCGACGCTGCTGCGCGCGGCCCGCGGTGTCCTGCTGGTGCTCACCGACGACCCCGCCCTGCGCACGGAGACGCTCGCGGTGGCCCGGCCCTGGGCGCACGCGGTGGACGCCACCGTGGCCGCGGCCGTGGCGGACGGACCGCTCGCGGGCTCGCACGCCGTTCTCGTACGCCCCGACGGCCACGTCGCCTGGGTCGGGTCCGAAACCACCGCGCCGACGGCCGGTCTCACCGAAGCCCTCCGCCGCTGGTTCGGGTCCCGGGCGGCGCACGACATCAACAGGATCAGGAGAGAGAGCATGGGAAACCTGACCGGCAAGACGGCCCTCGTCACGGGTTCCAGCCGGGGCATAGGCCGGGCGACGGCCATGCGCCTGGCCCGCGAGGGAGCGCTCGTCGCCGTGCACTACGCGACCGGCGAGGAGGCGGCGGCCGAGGTCGTGGCCACCATCGAGAAGGACGGCGGCCGGGCCTTCGCCGTCCGGGCCGAGCTGGGCGTGCCCGGCGACGTGCACCAGCTCTTCCTCGGCCTGGAGGAGGGGCTGAAGGAGCGGACCGGCACGACCCGGTTGGACATCCTGGTGAACAACGCCGGCGTGATGGGCGGGGTCAAGCCCGAGGACACCACGCCGGAGCAGTTCGACCGGCTCTTCGCGGTCAACGCCAAGGCGCCGTTCTTCATCATCCAGCGCGCCCTGCCGAACATGCCCAGCGGCGGCCGCATCGTCAACATCTCCTCCGGACTCACGAAGTTCGCCAACCCGGACGAGATCGCCTACGCGATGACCAAGGGCGCCGTGGAGATGCTCGCGCTGCACTACGCCAAGCACCTGGGCCCGCGGAACATCACGATCAACAGCGTGGCGCCGGGCATCACCCGCAACGGGAACCCGCTGTTCGACATCCCCGAGGCGGTGGAGCAGATGGCGGCGCTGTCGACCTTCAACCGGGTCGGCGACCCCCAGGACGTCGCCGACGTGGTGGCCTTCCTCGCCTCCGACGACGCGCGCTGGATCACCGGCTCCTTCGTCGACGCCAGCGGGGGCACGCTGCTCGGCTGAGCGCCCCGACCGCGCGGGACACCGGACCCGCGCCCCACCGCAGGTCCGGGCCGTCCCTCCCCTTACCGCGAACCGAGATCCTGGAGCAGGACCGTGAAGAGTACGACTTCCCGGCCGGCCGTCTCCCCCGTGCCCGCCGAACGTTGGAACCTCCGTCTGTGGATCCTGTTGTCGGTCCTCGCCGGCAACATGCTCATCGACGCGCTCGAGGTCTCCGTGGTGCTCGTGGCGCTGCCCTCGATCGGCGCCGACCTGGGCCTGCCCGTCACCACGCTGCAGTGGGCGGTGAGCGGCTTCGCCGCCGGCTTCGGCGGCCTGCTGCTGTTCGGCTCCCGGGTCGTGGCCCTGCTCGGCCGCCGCCGGGTGTACCTGGCCGCGCTGCTCGTCTTCGCCGCCGCCTCCGTGGTGAGCGGGCTGACGTCGGATCCCGGAGTGCTCGTCGCCACCCGCTTCGTCAAGGGCTTCTGCGCCGCGCTCACCGCCCCGACGGGCCTGGCCATCATCACCACCACCTTCCCCGAGGGGCGGGCCCGCGACCGGGCCCTCTCCGTCTACACCCTCTTCGGCGCCGGCGGATTCACCGCGGGACTGCTGCTCTCGGGCCTGTTGACCCAGGTGAGCTGGCGGCTCACCCTGCTGTTCCCCGCTCCGGTGGTGCTGGTGTTGTTCCTCCTCGGGTTCCGGTCGATCCCCCGGTCCGCCGGGGAGGCCGTTCGGGCCCGCCACTACGACGCGGCCGGCGCGGTCGCCTTCGCCGGCGCCGTGCTGGCGCTGGTGCAGGGGATCGTGTCCGTACCGGTCCACGGATGGGCCGACGTCCGCAGCACGGGCCTCCTCTGCCTCGGGACGGTGCTGTTGGCCGTCTTCGGGGCCGTCGAACGCGCCGCGCCGGAACCGCTGATCCGCTTTTCGGTCCTCGCCAACGGCGCGATGGTCCGTTCGGCGGTCGGCGCCGCCTGCCTCAACGGCTCGTACCTGGGCCTGCTGTTCGTCACGACCTTCCAACTGCAGGCCCTGCAGGGGTGGGACCCGCTGCGGACGGCGCTGGCCTTCGTCCCGGCCGCCGCTCCGCTGGCGGTGACCGCCCTGCTGTCCGGGAAGCTCGTCAACCGCTTCGGCACCGCCCCCCTGATCGCCGTCGGCGCTCTGCTGCCCTTCCTCGGCTACCTGCTGCGGCTGCCGCACTTCCCCGGGTACGCGCTCGGGTTGCTGCCCACCATGCTGTTGGTCGGCGCGGGTTTCGTGCTCTCGTTCACCGCGCTGAACGCACAGGCCACTTCGGAACTCCCGCCGGCCGAGCGGGGGGCGGGCAGCGGCCTGTACCAGACGGCCGTCCAGACCGGCGCCATGGTGGTGACGGCCCTGGTCGCCGCCCTGCTCGCGGCGGGACTGGACCCGCGGGCCACCGCGGCCGAGGCCGCGGCGGCCTCCCGGTCGGCGCTGTGGCTCGTCGTCTCGGTGGGCGCGCTGGGCCTGCTCGTCGGACTCGCCGGTGCGCGTCCCCGCCACCGGCGCCCGGCGGTCCGGTCCGGACGGCGCGACCGGTCACCGGCCGCGCCCCGCGCCACCCCTCCCGCCTCCAGGAACCCATGACCGAGGAAGAGCCATGCGTGTGGACCGGACATCGACCGACTGGTACTTCGACGACTCCCGCGGTGTCGGCGGCCTCGCCCGCCCGGACGGTCTCGACACCCTCGACGGGATCATCGGACTCGACGTTCCGGATGCCCTCGACGACCTGGGCGGCCTCGACGACCCGGACGACCCGGACGATGCCGGCGACGACGGCCCCGTCGCGGAGGTCGATCCCCCCGACCTCGACGTGTTGGCCGGCTGCGGGCCGCGCGAGCGCGCCCGCGTCATCGACCGGTACGTGCGCGGGGAGCTCGCGCGGGTGCTGCGGGTGCCCCCCGACTCCATCGACACCACCGGACGCCCGATGAACAGCCTGGGCGTGGGCTCGGTCAACGGCCTGGAGCTGCAGCGCCGGATGGAGTCGGCGCTGCGGGTGTCGGTGAACCTGCAGCGCCTGCTGCGGGCCAACAGCGCCGCCGAGCTGGTCGACTGCCTGGCCGGGCAGCTCGGCCCGGAGGACGACCCCCACAGGTCCCACGCGAGCGGCCCCGTGGGGACCGGCCCGACGGGGCCGGCGTGACGGCCGGCCCGCCGGCCCCCGGCGCGTCCGGTGGACGGCCGCTGCCGGCGGCCGGCCGGCTGGACGTGTGGCTGATCCGGCGTCCGAGCCTCGACATCGCCTGGGACGTCCTCGATCCGTCCGATCTGAGCGACGCGGAGAGGAAACGCGCCGCGTCGTTCGTCCGACCGCGGGACGCGGTCACCTACCTGTCGGCGCACATCGCCCTGCGGCGGTTGCTCGGCGCGTACCTCCGTGTTCCCCCGCGGGAGGTGGCCTTCGTGAGGGAGCCCTGTCCGGGCTGCGCCGAGCCGCACGGTCGCCCCGCGGTCGCCTTCCCGTCGCCTCCCCTGCACTTCTCCCTCGCCCACAGCCACGGCATGGCGGCGGTGGCGGTGTCGACCGCGGTGGTGGGCGTCGACGTGGAGCGGTTGCCGCGGGACGAGACGGTCGAGGTGTGCACCCCGGCCCTGCACCCCGGCGAGCGGGCGGAGTTGGAGAGCGCCCCGCCCGAGGGGAGACGGGAGCTCTTCGGGCGGATATGGACCCGCAAGGAGGCCTATCTCAAGGCCCTGGGCACCGGGCTGAGCCGCGACCCGGCCCTCGACTACCTCGGAACCGATCCGGGGCGCAGGCCGCCGGGTTGGACCGTGCTCGACGTCCCCTGCGGCCCCCGGCACAACGCCGCCGTCGTGGTCCGGGGGGACTCCCCCGTCCGCCCCGTGGTCCGCCGGCTGCCCGAGGAGTTCCTCCGCGCCCGCGGCGCCACCGGCTCCGCCCCCTCACCGACGGCACGAACCTCTCACTGTTCTAGTTCGGGAGCGTGACCTTCCATGGCAACGGACGAAAAGACCGACAAGGGTGCCGACCGGGACCGCCTCGGCCCACCGCAACCGCACTGGACCCTGCGGGAACGCGTGGAGGAACTGCGTCTGGTCAAGGACGAGGCACGGCAGGGGCCGAGTCCGGCCGCCACCGAGGCGCAGCACGCGAAGGGGAAGCTGACCGCGCGTGAGCGGATCGAGTTGTTGGTGGATGCCGGGTCGTTCCACGAGGTGGAGCCGTTGCGGCGGCACCGGGCCACCGGGTTCGGTCTGGAGGGCCGGCGGCCGTACACCGACGGGGTGGTCACCGGTTGGGGGACGGTGGAGGGGCGGACGGTGTTCGTCTACGCCCATGATTTCCGGATCTTCGGTGGGGCGTTGGGGGAGGCGCACGCGGCGAAGATCCACAAGATCATGGACATGGCCATCGCGGCCGGTGCGCCGTTGGTCTCGCTCAACGACGGGGCCGGGGCCCGCATCCAGGAGGGTGTGGTGGCGCTGGCCGGGTACGGCGGGATCTTCCAGCGCAACACCCGGGCGTCGGGGGTGATTCCGCAGATCTCGGTGATGTTGGGGCCGTGTGCGGGTGGGGCGGCCTACTCGCCGGCGTTGACGGATTTCGTGTTCATGGTGCGTGACACCTCGCAGATGTTCATCACCGGTCCGGACGTGGTGCAGGCCGTCACCGGGGCGCGGGTGTCGCAGAACGGGTTGGGCGGTGCCGATGTGCACGCGGCCACCTCCGGGGTGGCGCACTTCGCCTACGACGACGAGGAGACCTGTCTGGCCGAGGTGCGCTACCTGCTGTCGCTGCTGCCGTCCAACAACCGGGAGCTGCCGCCCACCGCGAGAGGGTCGGACCCCGCCGACCGTCCCTCCGACACGCTGGTCGACCTCGTCCCGGACGACCCCGGTCGGGTCTACGACATGCGGGCGGTGATCGAGGAGATCGTCGACGACGGCGAGTACCTCGAGGTGCACGAGCGGTGGGCGAACAACATCGTGTGCGCGCTGGCCCGGCTGGACGGGGAGGTGGTGGGCATCGTGGCCAACCAACCCATGTCCCGGGCGGGCGTGCTGGACATCGAGGCGAGCGAGAAGGCCGCGCGGTTCGTGCAGATGTGCGACGCGTTCAACATCCCGATCGTCACCCTGGTCGACGTGCCCGGGTTCCTGCCGGGGGTGGACCAGGAGCACGGCGGGATCATCCGGCACGGCGCCAAGCTGTTGTACGCGTACTGCAACGCCACGGTGCCGCGGGTGTCGGTGGTGCTGCGCAAGGCGTACGGGGGCGCGTACATCGTGATGGACTCCCAGTCCATCGGTGCGGATCTGACCTATGCCTGGCCGACCAACGAGATCGCGGTGATGGGCGCCGAGGGCGCCGCCAACGTGATCTTCCGGCGGGAGATCGCCGCCTCCGACGACCCCGAGGCCGTCCGGCAGCAGCGGATCAAGGAGTACAAGTCCGAGCTGATGCACCCCTACTACGGCGCCGAGCGGGGCCTGGTGGACGACGTGATCGATCCCGCCGACACCCGGCGGGTCCTGACCCGCTCGCTGGTCATGCTGCGCGGCAAGCACGCCGACCTGCCCGCCCGCAAGCACGGAAACCCGCCGCAGTGAGGGGGGCGACGGACCCGGCGCCGCTCGTCCGGGTCGAGAGGGGTCGGGCCGACGCGGCGGAGTTGGCCGCGCTCACCGCGGTCCTGCTGGCCCGCGCGGCCGCCCGCGCCCGACCGGACGCGGCGCCGAGGCACCGCCGCGCCACCGCCGGCTGGCGCCGCCCCGAACGGATCCCCGGCCACCCCGACCCGCGCGGCTGGCGCACCGGCGCCCCGGCCGTCCGAACAGACACGGAGGACAGCACCGGATGACCGTGACGGACGACGAACCGACCGACCTGCGCGAGGCGCTGCGCGTACTGGCCGACCGCGCCGAGATCAACGACCTCATCGACCGCTACGTCATCGCCCTCGACACCCAGGACGACTACGGGTTCGACGACGCCTGGCCCCGGGCCGTCTTCACCGAGGACGCCCGGGTGGAGTTCCCCGTCGGCACCTTCACCGGGCTGGAGGGGCTGGCGCGCTTCCACTACGAGGCCAAGGCCAAGTTCGACCGCACGCACCACCTCAGCGCGAACCACAGCATCGGCCTGCACGGCGACGTCGCGATCCTGCGGGTGCACCTGATCGCCTCCCACGTGCACCGGGCGGACGGCCCGGATCCCGGTGGCCGCTTCGACATCGGCGGCTACTGCGACGGCGAGGCCGTGCGCACCGCGGAGGGGTGGCGGCTGCGGTTCTGGAAGTTCCACCTGATGTGGTCCGCCGGGGACGGGCCCGCCCGGGGGCCCGAGCCCTGGCGGCTGAGGACGGCCCAGCCCCGGCCCCGCGCGGAACACCAACGCCACGTCTGACGAAGGAGAGTGAGAGCCGTGCCGAAGACATCACCGCCGGTCGGACGGGAGGAGCTTCCCCCCGCGCCCGTGGCGACCGCCGCGAGCACGGACGCGCGGGCCCTGTCCCTGGAGGAGTACCTCTGCCGGATGCTCCGGCACTGGATCGACGTGCCGCCGGCCCACCGCATCGACCGGCGGCGGCCGCTGTACAGCCAGGGGGTCGACTCGATCACGGCCCTCGCCTTCCAGCGCAGGCTGGAGAGCGCCCTGCGGCTCTCCCTGCGGACCACCCGTCCGCTGCGGGACAGCTCGGTCACCGAGATCGCCGCCCTGCTCGCCGAACAGCTCGGGGAGGCGCGGCGCGGGCCCCTCGGGTGACCCCACCGCACCCCGGTCGAGCCGTGGGGCGGCGATGGCGACACGGGACGCGCACGGCCGCGGGGTCCTGGCCACGGGGGGGCTCGGGCTTCGTCGGTGCCCGGGGCACGGAACCGCTCCCGACGGTCCGGTCCGGACCGGTGGGACCGTGGCGGGATTCGGCCGGTCCGGCGATCCGACGCCCGTCCCGGCGACCACGGCTCCGACGCGTCGCGGCCGTGGCGTCCGGGGTACGGGCAGGCCGCCGGCCTGGGAGGACGGGCGAGAGGTTCACCCGGGTGGGGGCGGGGAGCGGGAGGCGGCCCCGGGACGCGGGCGGCTCTCTGAGCTGGGGTTTGACCATTCCTGTCACTCAGTGTGACAAATTGCGGACACATATGCGCCGATTTAACGTGAATTGCGCGTGGCAGTGATCGGCTCGCTACGAGCCGTGACGCAGTCCATGTGTCCCTTCCCCGGGCCCGGCCCCCGCCGGGTTCAACCCTCCCAGGAGGTTTCTTCACAATGGTCAAGTCCAAGCTCAGCAGGCTCGCCCTGGTCGCCGCCGGTGGCGCCGTCGCACTCGCCACCGCCGCCGGGCCGGCCATCGCCGAGCCCCCGGCCCCCGTCGCCGACCTCGGCAAGAGCATCGAGGAGGCCCCGCGCGCCGAGGCCGAGATGCGCAACCCGGAGATGGCCCCCGCCGAGGCCGAGTCCCAGGCGACGGCCGTCAGCGACTACTACAAGGGCCGCGTCATCGCCCGCTCCGGCCTGAACATCCGCAGCAAGCCGAACACCCACAGCAAGGTCCTGGGCACCCTGCCCCACGGCAAGGTCATCAAGATCGAGTGCAAGGTGAACAGCCAGAACGTCGACGGCAACCCGCGCTGGTACAAGCTGGCCCACCACGACGGCTGGGTCGCCGCGCGCTACGTCGCCAACATCGGTGCGGCGCCGCACTTCTGCCACCGGCACGGTCGCTGACACCACCCCACAGCGTCCCGCCCCCGGTGCCGTCCACGGCACCGGGGGCGGGGCGCGTTCACCCGGCGCCCACCGGGAGCCGGGCGGGCAGCCACCGCACGCCCCCCCGGCGCATGTCGCACAGGAGGGGGCGCACAGGGGATTGACGGGCTTGCTGACGAGTAGTCTCATAAGGGGCGACGCTGGTGTGACCGCCAGTAACCCCGAGAGTGAGGTGGCCTCGCCGTGACGACCGCTCCCCATGCCGACACCGAACCGCTCCGCGACGCCCTCGGACTCCTCAAGGACCGCGAGCAGGTGGCCGAACGCCTGTTGGAGTCCTCGGCCAGGCACTCCTTCGACCCGGACCGGGAGTTGGACTGGGAGGCGCCCTTCGAGGAGGGCAAATGGTTCTGGCCGCCCGAGCTGGTCTCCCTCTACGACACCCCGCTGTGGCGCAGGATGTCGCAGGAGCAGCGGATGGACCTGGCCCGCCACGAGGCCGCCTCGCTCGCCTCGATCGGCGTCTGGTTCGAGATCATCCTCATGCAGCTCCTGGTGCGGCACATCTACGACAAGCCCATGGCCAGCTCGCACGTGCGCTACGCCCTCACCGAGATCGAGGACGAGTGCCGTCACTCCAAGATGTTCACCCGCTTCATCGCCAAGGCGGGCGTGCGGCCGTACCCGGTCTCGCGGCTGCACCACAACCTGGCACGGGTGCTCAAGACGGTCTCCACCACGCCCGGTTCGTTCACCGCGACACTGCTGGGCGAGGAGATCCTGGACTGGATGCAGCGGCTGACCTTCCCGGACGAGCGGATCCAGCCGTTGGTGCGCGGCATCACCCGCATCCACGTCGTGGAGGAGGCGCGGCACGTGCGGTACGCGCGCGAGGAGCTGCGCCGCCAGATGGTGAGCTGCCCGCGCTGGGAGGCGGAGCTGACCCGCATCAGCTCCGGGGAGGCGGCCCGGGTGATGTCCATATCGTTCGTCAACCCGCAGGTCTACACCGACGTCGGACTCGACCGCCGCGAGGCGCTCGCCCAGGTCAGGGCCAGTGCCCACCGCCGCGAGGTGATGCAGACCGGAGCGAAGCGGCTGACGGACTTCCTGGACGAGATCGGGGTGTTGCGCGGGGTCGGCCGCAGGCTGTGGAAGAGCTCCGGGCTGCTGGCCTGAGGTCGCGCGGCGCGGCGGTACCGGGGACGGGGGACGCGGGCGGCGGCTAGGCTGCCCGCATGACCGCCCCGGCGTACCGCAGGCTCAGCGTGGAGGAGCGGCGCGGCCAGCTCATCACCACCGCGCTCGGCCTCTTCGCGCACCGCGCGCCCGAGGACGTCTCCCTCGACGACGTCGCCGCCGCCGCGGGTGTCTCGCGCCCCCTGGTCTACCGCTACTTCCCCGGCGGCAAGCAGCAGTTGTACGAGGCGGCCCTGGGCAGCGCGGCCGACGAGCTGCGGCAGTGCTTCGCCGAGCCGCAGACCGGTCCGCTCGGCCACCGGCTGTCGCGGGCGCTCGATCGCTACCTGTCCTTCGTCGACGGGCACGACGCGGGATTCGCGGCCCTGCTGCGGGGCGGCAGTGTCGCCGAGACCTCCCGCACGGACGCGATCGTGGACGGCGTGCGGCGGGCCGCGGCCGAGCAGGTGCTGCTGCACCTGCGGGTCACCCACGATCCGGAGCCGGGGCCTCGGCTGCGGATGATGGTCCGCACCTGGATAGCGGCGGTGGAGGCCGCCTCGCTGATCTGGCTCGACGAGGGCAAACGGCCACCGGTCGCCGAGCTGCGGGACTGGTTGGTGGACCACTTCCTCGCCCTGCTGGCCGCCACCGCGGCGAGCGACCCGCGCACCGCCGAGGTCGCCCGGGCCGCACTGGCGCTGGAGCGGCCCGACGGGCCGGTGGGCCGGTTGGCCCGAGGCATCGCACCGGTGGTCAAAGACGCGCTCCGCCTGCTGTGAGACTGGAGCGGTGAGAAGCGAGGAGACGGCGTTCGTCGGCGGGCCGATGGACGGACGGGTGCTGCCCGTCCTGGTGGGCCCCACCGGACGACCGCCGAAGTACTACGAGATCCCCGTGCCCCGTCCGGAGGGCGGCGAGCCGATCGTCCACGTGTACCGGCTGGAGGCCGTCACCGGAGGCGGACGGCTGGCGTTGCCGCGCGGCTGGCGCTACGTCCACCTGCCGGAGGGCAGGCCGCGGAGCGGCCCGAAGTGGCCGTGGCGCCGGCCGGGCGGAGCGGGGGGCACGCGGGGGGACGCGCAAGAGGGCGCGTAGAGGGCGTGCAGCGGACGCACGGGGGACGCGCGGTGGACGTCGAACGTGCGGCGGGTTTTCGAGAGATGTGGGCGAAGTGTGAATGAGAGCGCTCTCTGCTAAAGGTCTTGACCTTTGGGCGCCCCCTCACCACAGTGGCGACATCCGGATCGCTCCCGCCCCGCCGGGCGGCGACCGGACGCGCGACCCTGCATGTCGTGCGCATGCCATAACCACGTCCCTCAGGAGATCCCCACCGTGGTGTCACGCAGAAGGTTCCTCGGCCTGTCCGCGGCGGCCGCCGCCGCCATCGGCTACGCCGCCTCCCCCACCGGCTTCGCCGCCGCCTCCCCCACCCGCGGCACGGCGACCGTCCCGAGCCTGACCTTCGTCAACGAGACCGGTCGGTCCGCCGCGTTCGCCTACGTCCACGCCGACGTGCCGGGCGGCGGACAGGGCTTCCTCAACCCCTCCACCGGCAGACTGGACCCGATCCCCAACCCGTCCGAGCGGATGTACGACCTGGGCGGCTTCCTCCGCTCGCACCGGATACCGTTCGACCGGCAGGTGCCCCTGAACGACCACCTCACCGGCGGACGGGCCTACTTCTCCCTCGACGAGAGCGTGTCCTTCTTCGCCAACCCCAACGCGGGCGGCGCCGCGGGTGCCCTCGTCCAGCCCTCGGCCGCCAACCCCTCCGACCCCTCGTACCGCATCGCGTGGGACTACTGCGAGTTCACCTACAACTCCGCCGGGGTGTGGGGGAACATCACCTGCGTGGACGGCGTCGGCCTCCCCATCGCCCTCACCCTCGTCCCCGGCAGCGGCGCGGAGCAGCACGTCGGCGGCATGCCGGCCGGCGGGACCGCCCAACTGGCCGAGCGACTGCGGCGGGCGGGCGGCGACTGGGGCAGGTGCGCGCTGTACGACGGCGGCCGACTGGTGCGCGTCTCCAGCCCGGCCAAGCTCCCGGGGCTGGGCCGGGAGGTGTTCGTCGGGCACTACCGCGAGTACGTCGACCAGGTGTGGCACGCCTACCGCGCCGACGGTGGACGGGACCTGCGGGTCGCCCTCGGCGACGTGTGGCCGGGGGTGACGGTGACCGGCCGGACCCACGGCGACCGGCTCGTCCTCCGGGGGATCACCGACGGCTCCCCCGACTCCTTCGCCAAACCCGGCACGGCGGGCAGCACCGCCGAGGCCGACATCTTCGGCTGTGACGGCTCCCTGCACGGCATCAACGCCACCCAGCAGGGCCGCGTCGCCGCGGTGTTGGGCGCCGCGTTCTGCCGGACCACGCTGCTGAGCAACCCCTCGCAGCCCGACGCCACCTCGGCGGAGTTCTACACCCACGGACCGCGCCACGAGTACGCGCGGGCCGTGCACGAGCTGGCGGCCGGCGGCCGGGGCTACGCCTTCCCCTACGACGACGTCACGCCGACCCGGGAGAGCGACCTGGCGGGTGCCGTGATGTACACCGAGCGGCCCGACGACTGGGCCCTGACGGTGACCGTCAAGCGGCCCTCCTGACGCGCCCGACGCGACCTCGCACCGGCCGGGACTCACCCGGCCGGTGCCGTCGTGTCACCCGACGGCGCCGTCATCGCCCCCGATCGCCGCACCCCGGGCGCCCGCCCGGAGGCCGGGCGCGGCGCCGCGTGCCACGATCGCCGCGGGAGCGTCACCGTCGTGGTGGAGGTGGACCGGTGTCGACAGCGAGGGGTCGAACGGCCCGGACCGTGGTCGCCGTGGTGGTCGCCGTGTCGGCCGCCGTGGCGGTCGCCACACCCGTCGACCCCGTCGACCCCGTCGACCCCGTCGACACCGTCGACACCGCCGACACCGCGCCGGTCGCGGTCGCCCGCGCGGCCGAGCCGCCCGGGGAGCCGTACGAACCCGAGTCCGTCGGCGACCTGTTGCTCCGGATGAGGGAACTGTACGGGCGGGCCGAACAGGCCATCGGCGTCCACCGCGACACCGAGCGGAAGGTGACCGCCCAGCGCGAGAAGGTCGACCGGCTCCAGCGCGAACTGGCCGATGTGCGGGTGCGGCTGGACGAGGCGCGTGACGAGGCCGGACGGCTCGCCCGTCACCGGTACCGGAACGCGGGTGGCGCCGTCCCGACACATCTGCGGCTGCTGCTCGCCCACGACGAGCGGGAGGTGCGAAGCGCCCTCGACCACCGGCGGCTGCTGGAGCGGGCCGCCGCGCGCCGGATCGAGGCGGCCCGGCGGTTGTCGGCCGAGGAGCGGCGGCTGGACCGGTCGGCGAGCAGGGAACGCGGTGTCCTGGACCGCCGGCTCGCGCTCGCCGGGCGACACGAGCGGCAGCGGGACGAGGTCACCGGACGTCTGGCCGAGGTCGAACGGGCCCTCGCCTCGCTCGACGACGGCGAACTGGCCGCGCTGCGCCACGCGGAAGCGGTGCGGTGACCGCGGCGGCGCCGACCGGCGGGCCGCGCCGCGCCCGACCCCCCGGCGCCCCGGCCCGGCTCCGGGGTCGGACGCCCGGAGCCGGACCCGACCGGCTCAGTCGGAGGCCAGGCTCGCCAGGTAGGCCTCGGCCTTCTCCGGGTCGAAGAACCAGTTCTCCAGGTCGGACGGGTCGCTGAAGGCGTTGGCGAACCGGTCCGCCAGCTCCTGGTACTGCGTGCCCGCGCCGATCAGCTTCAGCACGTGCTCCGGCGGCGGTGCCAGCAGCCCGTTCGACCACGTGGTGACGTGCCGGGCCGACCTCTCCCAGAAACGGTCGAAGGTGGCCTGCATCCACTCCTCGTCGAACGGCCGGTCGCCGTGCTCCAGGATCGAGGCCAGGTAGGAGGCGGCGCACTTGGACGCGGTGTTGGAGCCCTGCCCCGTGATCGGGTCGTTGGCCACCACCACATCGGCCACGCCCAGCACCGCGCCGCCCGAGGGAAGCCGCCCGATGGGCTTGCGGACGGTCGGCGGATAGCGGCCGGCGAGCGTGCCGCCCGCGTCGGTCAGCTCGGCCTTGCGGGCCCGCTCGTACTCCCAGGGCGTGAAGCGTTTCATCAGCTCCAGCGTGAGGGAGAGGTGCTCGGCGGGGTCGGTGACGCCCTGGAAGACGTCCAGCGGACCGCCGGGGACGCCCTCCCAGAACAGGATGTCGCAGGCGCCGGTGAGGGTGTAGCCGGGGATCATGAACAGCTCGCCGACGCCCGGCACCAGGTTGAAGCGCACCGCCAGCATCTCGGGGTGCTCCGGGCGCCGTTCCACGCCGTGCACGTAGGACACCGCCAGCGCGCGCTGCGGCTTGTCGTACGGGGAGCGCGCGGCGTCCCGCTCGAACATCGACACCAGTTCGCCCTTGCCCGCCGCGACGAGCACCAGGTCGTAGGCCCGGGCGAAGAAGTCCAGGTCGGAGACGGCGGCGCCGTGGATGACCAACTGACCGCCGCGCTGGGCGAAGGTCTCCATCCAGCCGGCCATCTTCACCCGCTGGTCGATCGACTGCGCGTAGCCGTCCAGCCGGCCCACCCAGTCGATCGGACGGGAGCCGTCGGGGGCGACGACCGAGACGCCCAGGCCCTCGGTGCGCGGGCTCTGGTCCTCCCAGAAGTTGATCCCCAGGTCGCGCTCGTGCTGGAGGGCCTGGTCGAACATGCACTGGGTGGACATCACCCGACCGCCGCGGATCTCGTCCGCCGTGCGGTTCGACATCACGGTGACCTCGTAGCCGTGCGACTGGAGGCCGAGGGCGAGCTGGAGGCCGGACTGGCCTGCTCCGACGATGAGTATCTTCCGCATGACGGTCTCCCCTGAGGTGCCTGGGTGGTGGGGTTGGGGGCGGATGCCCGGGTGTGGGGGGCGGATGTCGGACGCGTGGCGCGTTCGGGGCGTGTGGTGGCCGCCGCGGTGCGCCGGACGGCCCCGCCGGTCAGGCGGGCGTGAGGTCCAGCGCGTGGCCGACGAGCGCGGTCAGCGAGTCGAGGGCCGTGTCCCGCTTGCGCGCGTCCATGACCAGGACGGGCACCCGGTCGGGGACGGACAGCGCCTCGCGCACGTCCTCGGCCTCGTAGTACTCGGTGCCCTCGAAGTGGTTGACGGCGACGACGTAGGGCAGTTCGCAGCTCTCGAAGTAGTCGAGCGCCGGGAAGCAGTCCTCCAGCCGCCGCGTGTCGGCCATCACCACCGCGCCGATCGCGCCGCGCACCAGGTCGTCCCACATGAACCAGAAGCGCTGTTGCCCCGGGGTGCCGAACAGGTACAGCACCAGGTCGTCGTCGAGGGTGATGCGACCGAAGTCCATGGCGACCGTGGTGGTGGTCTTCTCCGGGGTGGCGGCCAGGTCGTCGGTGTCCTCGCTCGCGCGGGTCATCACCGCCTCGGTGGTCAGCGGCTCGATCTCGGAGACCGCGCCGACGAAGGTCGTCTTGCCCACGCCGAAGCCCCCCGCCACGACGATCTTGACGGAGATGGGGGCTCTACCGCGCTCCTCCTGCCAGGGTTGGAGGGTCTCGGGGTTCTCTGCGGGGTCCTTCACGGCGTCCACGGGGTCTTTCTCGGCGTTCCTGTCACTGTCGGCGTGTGTCGCGGCGTCCGTGTCGGACGCTCCGTCGGGAACTCCACCGGAGGCTCTCCCCAACGCCCTTCCGAGGGCTCTTCCGGGTTCCTCTCCGGCGTCCGGGAGGGAGTCAGAGTCTGCGGAGGCCACCCAGCACCCTCTCCAGCAGCGCGCGGTCGGGGCGCTCGTTGTCGTAACCGGTGCCGTAGACCCGGATGCGTCCCTGGTCGGCGAGATCGCTGAGCAGGACGCGCACCACGCCCAGGGGCATCCGCAGCCGGGCGGCGATCTCGGCGACCGAGCGCATCCGGCGGCAGAGTTCCACGATGGCCCGCATCTCGGGCATCACACGGTCGCGCAGGCCGCCCGAGGTCAGCTCGCGGCGGGCCTCGGGCGCCTCGATGGCGGCGACGAGCGTCTCCACCAGCAGGACGTGCCCGAAGCGGGTGCGGCCGCCGGTCAGGGAGTACGGGCGCACCCGCGAGGGTTTGCGTACCGGCAGCGGGCTGTGGAAGGTCACTGGTCCAGCTCCATCGACGTGCGCAGTTCGGTGCGGAGTTCGGGGGTGAGGACGTGCCCGGCACGACCGACGAAGAGGGCCATGTGGTACGCCACGACGCTCATGTCGCAGTCGGGGGCGGCGTGGACGCCGAGCAGCGAGCCGTCGCTGATCGACATCACGAACAGGCTGCCCTCGTCCATCGCGATCATGGTCTGCTTGACGGCACCGCCGTCCATCAGCTTCGAGGCCCCCTGGGTGAGGGACGCGAGGCCGGAGACGATGGTGGCCAGATCGGCGCCGGCGCCGCGGGGGCCGCGCTCGTCCCGGCCGCCGTCCCGGCCGCGCCGGTCGGGGGTCTGGTCACCGCCGGCGGTGTCGCCCGTGGCGTCCCGTGCCTCGTCCCCGCCCGTGGCGTCGCCGCCCGCCGGGGCGTCCCCGGGCGCGGCGGCACGGCCGCCCGTGGGCTCGGAGGACAGCAGCAGCAGTCCGTCGGAGGACACCACGGCGACCGACCGTACGCCCGGTACCTCGTCGACCAGGTTGGACAGCAGCCAGCGCAGGTTGCGTGCCTGCCTGCTCGGTGTGTGTGCGGTGGTGGGCGCGTTCACTTCCGTGCCTCCTCGACAGTGCCACCCGTGTCCGTCGCCCCCGTGCGGCCCTCGTCCGGGCCGGTGCCGTGCCGCTCGCCGCCGCTCTCCTCCGCGGCGATCTGGGCCAGCGCGTCCCGCTGGCCCTCCCTGGCTCCCTGTTGGAACCCGCCGAGCCGTCTGCGCAGCTCGTCCGCCTGCAGTCCGCCCCGTCCCCGGCCCGGGCGGGGGGCGCCGACGCCGGTCGTCACGTTCTGGGGAGTCCGCTTGGGCAGACCCTTGGCGGTGACGGTCCGGGCGACGGGGCCGGGGGCGGCATCCGTCTCCGGCGCGGTCTCCACCGTGGGGTCCGCTGTGGGGCCCGCTGTGTTCTCCCGTGCCGCGTCGTTCTCCCGTGCCGCGTCCGCCTCGGGGGCGGCCCGCAGGACGGTCTCGTCCGCGGCGCGGGCGTGCTCGTGGACGCCACCGGGTGCGGCCGGAGGCGTTCCGGTGGCGTCGGCCACGGCGCCGCGCGCGGGATCGGCGGCCGCCTCGTCTGCCTCGGCGACGTCCACGTCGCCGGGCACCGGACCGGTGTCGGTGATGCGGGGGAAGACCAGGGTGTCGGTGACACCGGTCCCGCCGGTCCCACCGGGGGCCCGCGCGTCGTCCGCCCGGCCGTGCTCACCGGTCCCGGCGGGGGCCACCGACTCCGGCTCCCCGGCGCTCTCCTCCGTGCCGGCCGTGCCGTCCGTGCCGACTGTGTCGTCCGTGTCGGCCGCGCCGTCCGTACGCGCCCGCGCGCGGTCTGGACGGGTCGGCAGCGCGTTGTCGTTGGCCTCGGCGACCGTGCCCGGCAGGGTGTTCGCGACACCCGCCTGGGCGGCCTTGGCCCCCGCCGGGGAACCCGGCATCGGCCGGTCCGGCAGCAGGGCGCGCGGCAGCACCGCGACCGCGGTGATGCCGCCCTGCTCCTGCTCGCGCAACTGCACCCGGATCCCGTGCCGTGCGGCGAGCCGCGCCACCACGTACAGGCCCATGCCCAGCACGTCGTCCTCCCGGGGCGCGGCCTCGGCGCCCTCGGCCAGCTTGGCGTTGAGTTCGGCCAGCCGCTCGGGGCTCACACCGATGCCCTCGTCCTGGACGGAGAGCATGATCTCGCCGTTCTCCAGCATCCAGCCCGACAGCCGCACCTCGGCGTCCGGCGGGGAGAACGCGGTGGCGTTGTCCACCAGTTCGGCGATCAGGTGGCTGACGTCGTCGGCGGCGGAGCCGGCGACCTGGGCGTGCGGGGGCAGCGTCGCGATGTCCACCCGCTCGTAGCGCTCGATCTCGCTGACGGCCGCGCGCAGCACGTCCAGCAGCGGTACCGGCTCGCGGTGGCCGGTGGCGTGCTCGGCGCCGGCCAGGAGCAGCAGGTTCTCGCTGTGGCGGCGCATCCGGGTGGCGAGGTGGTCGAGCTTGTAGAGGGTGGTGAGCCGGTCCGGCTCCTTCTCCTCGTGCTCCATGGACTCGATGAGGGTGAGCTGCCGCTCGACCAGGCCCAGGGTGCGCAGCGCGAGGTGGACGAACGTGTGGTGGGAGGTGCCCGGGGCGGGTCCGGCCGGCTCCTCGGCGGCCCGGCGCGCGGCCTCGGCGGCCGCCAGGGACGCCTCCGCCGCCTCGGCGGCCTTGCGCTCCGCCTCCTCCGCGGCCTTGCGCGCGGCCTCCTCGGCGGCCCGCACCGTCTTCTCGGCGGCCTCCTTCGCCGTCTCGTACTCGCGCAGCAGTCGCTCGCGCTCGGCGGCGATCCGTTCGCGCTCGGCCGTCACCTCCCCCCCGGTGGACTCGGCGCGGACGACGCGCTCGTGGAGGGCGACGGCGGTGCCCCGCAGCCGGTTGACGGCGCGCACGACGTCGGCGAACTCGTCGTTGCGGCCGGTGTAGACGACCGGCTCCTCCCCCGTCGGGTCGGCGGCCACCCGCTCGCTGCCGCGCCGCAGGACGGCCAGCGGACGGGCCATCGAGCGGGCCGTCTGGACGCTGATGCCGAGCGCGATCAGCGCGCACACCCCGAGCAGGGCGATGCTCAGCTCCAGCGCGGTGAGGTCGTCGTCGCGCAGTTCCTCCAACCGCTCCACCTCGGCGGCGGCCAGCGAGGACTCCATGCCGCGCATCCGGTCCACGCGGGCGGTCAACGCGGACGCGACGCGGTCGTGGTCCAGAGCGAGGTCCCGGTGGTCCAGCCGCGGCTGGTCGGTGAGTCCGGTCAGGTAGCGCTCGGCCAGCGCCACGTCGGTGCCGGTGACGGTCCGGGTGTAGGCGTCACGGGTGGAGACGGGCGCCGTCTGCTCGAAGTCGGCGAGAGCGGCCTGCTCGCGCAGGTGCGCCTGCTGGGCCGCGGCGGTCAGTCGGGGCTGCTCGCCCCCCGCGGTGAGCGCGGCCAGCAGCAGTCCCCGGGCCGCCGACGCCTGCTCGACGGCGCGGCCGAGGTCGGGGAGCGAGTCGGCCGTCGCGTTCTCGGCGCGGCCGGGCAGGGAGCGGGAGGTGGCGGCGGTGATGCCGCCCAGGGCCTGGACGACCCGGGTGTACGCCTCGTACGTCTCGGTCGCGTCGCTCTCCCCGGTGGCGGCCCGCCGGCGGGTGTCGGGGAACGCGTCGAGCAGCCGTCGTATGTCGGCGGGCGCGTCCTCGCCCAGTTCCCGCATCCCGCGGTCCACGCGGCTCTGCTCCCGCTCGGGCACGCCCTCGCCGCCGCGCCCGGAGGCGATGCGGTGGACGACGGCGTCGCGCTCGTCGGCCAGGGCGTGGGAGAGGGAGACGGCCCGCCGGCCCAGTTCGGCGCGGTCGACCAGGCGTTGGGACTCGGTCAGGTCGCGCGAGGCGGTGGCGACTCCGGGCGCCCCGGCGGCGAGGACGGCGACGGTGCACAGGACGACGGAGGCCAGCAGCCTGTTGCGCACGCGTGCCCGCCGTCCGGCGGGTGGGACGGCGGTGCCCTGGTGGTCCGACCGGCTGCCCTGGTGTCGCTTCTTCCCCACCCGTGCTCGCAATCTCGTTCCGTCGTCCCGGCGATGACCGGAACGCGACAGTCCAACATGTGCGGCAGGGGTTCGTGTCCCGCCGTCCGAGCCCGTTCGCAGCGCCGGTTCTCCGACGTTCCGAGGGACGGGAACGGTTCCCCGTGCCGGGCCGCTCGGAGGAGTGAACATCACTGGGGAGTTACGGAACAACTCCATCGGGGAATGCTCTTGGGCCACACGCCGGAGGGGGTTGGAAATCACCGCCGGGTTTTGGCAAGATTCGCGCCCACCATGTCGCGGACCGTCAAATTCCGGTAGAACTCCGGGCAATGACCGTGGGTCACGGAACGAACACGTCTTCCCCTCGTCGCCCCCACACCACGACCACGTGTCGATCGACGCTCCGGCAGACTGGCGGGCATGCGGATCGAGGCGGTGAGCGAGCCGGGCGACCCGGAGGTCCCCAACGAGGACTACGCGTCGGTAGCCCTACCTGCGACAGGACGGGGCGGGGCGTTGGTGGTCCTGGACGGGGTGACTCCGCCACCGGACGGCACCGGGTGCGAGCACGACGTCCCGTGGTACGTGGCGCGCCTGGGCGGGGCACTGCTCGAACTGTCCGGTTCACGGCGATATATGACGCTGACACAGTGCCTGTCCTCCGCCATCGAGCGGACCGCCTCCGCCCACGGCCCGCGCTGTGACCTTTCTCACAGGCGAACCCCTCAGGCGACGGTGGTACTGGCGCGCTGGGACGAGGCGGTCGTCGAGCACCTGGTGCTCTCCGACTCCGCGTTGCTGGTCGAGGACCCCGACGGCGCGGTGACGCCCGTGCTGGACACCCGGCTGGACCGGCTGCGCCCCGCCGCGCGGGCCCTTCCCCCCGGCGAGCGGGTCGCCCACCTGGAGGGCCTGCGCAACGTCGAGGGCGGCTTCTTCACCGCGGCGGCCGACCCGGCGGTGGCGGAGCGCGCGGTGACGGGACGCCTGCCCCGCGCACGGGTGCGGGCGCTGGCCGCGCTGAGCGACGGGGCGACCCGCTGGGCGGAGACCTTCCGACTGGGCGACTGGGGCGCGCTGATGACGGTGCTGCGCACGGAGGGGCCGCGGTCGCTGGTCGCGCGGGTCCGCGCCGCCGAGGCGGCGGACCGCGCCGGCACGGCCCACCCGCGCGGCAAGACGCACGACGACGCGACGGCCGTACTGGTGGAGCTCTGACCCGCCGGCACCGCGGTCCCGTCCGGTCCGGCGCGGGGCCGGGCCGGACGGGACCGGACGGCCGGGGCCGGGTGCGCGGTCCGCGCGACGCGGTGCCGTCAGGCGGCGGCCGGAAGCTCCGCCCCGGCCGGCGACAGCGCCAGCTCCAGGACCTGCCGCACGTCCGAGACCGGTCGCACGTCCAGCTTCCGCAGCACCTCCTCGGGCACGTCGTCCAGGTCCGGCTCGTTCCGCTTGGGGATGACCACCGTGGTGATCCCGGCCCGGTGCGCGGCCAGCAGCTTCTGCTTCACCCCGCCGATCGGCAGCACGCGCCCGGTCAGCGAGACCTCGCCCGTCATCGCCACGTCCGGCCGGACCCGGCGGCCCGACAGCAGCGAGGCCAGCGCGGTGGTCATGGTGATGCCCGCGCTCGGCCCGTCCTTGGGCACCGCGCCCGCCGGGACGTGGAGGTGGACACCGCGGTCCTTCAGGTCGCCGACGGGCAGCTCCAGTTCGGCACCGCGCGAGCGCAGGTAGGAGAGCGCGATGTGGGCGGACTCCTTCATCACCTCGCCCAGCTGTCCGGTCAGCGTCAGCCCGCTGCCGCCCGTCTCCGGGTCGGCCAGCGACGCCTCGACGTACAGCACGTCGCCGCCCGCGCCGGTGACGGCCAGCCCGGTGGCCACGCCCGGCACCGCCGTGCGCCGCTCGGCCGGGTCCTGGGCGGACTCGGGGGTGTGGTGCGGACGGCCGATCAGTTCGCGCAGGCCGTCCGCGCGGACGGTGACGGGCAGTTCCCGCTCCCCCAGCTCGTGCCGCGCGGCGATTTTGCGCAGCAGCCGGGCGACGGAGCGCTCCAGGTCGCGCACCCCCGCCTCGCGGGTGTACTCCCCGGCCAGCTTCCGCAACGCGTCCTCCTCGACGACCACCTCGCCCGCCTCCAGGCCGGCGCGCTCCAACTGGCGGGGCACCAGGTGGTCGCGGGCGATGACGACCTTCTCGTCCTCGGTGTAGCCGTCCAGCCGCACCAGCTCCATGCGGTCCAGCAGCGGCTGCGGGATCGCCTCCAGCACGTTGGCGGTGGCCAGGAACACCACGTCGGACAGGTCGAGCTCGACCTCCAGGTAGTGGTCGCGGAAGGTGTGGTTCTGCGCGGGGTCCAGCACCTCCAGCAGGGCCGCGGCCGGGTCGCCCCGGAAATCGCTGCCCACCTTGTCGATCTCGTCGAGCAGCACGACCGGGTTCATCGAGCCGGCCTCCTTCACCGCCCGCACGATCCGGCCCGGCATGGCGCCGACGTAGGTGCGGCGGTGGCCGCGGATCTCGGCCTCGTCACGGACGCCGCCGAGCGCCACCCGGACGAACCGCCGCCCCATCGCCCGGGCCACGGACTCGCCCAGCGAGGTCTTGCCGACGCCGGGCGGCCCCACCAGGGCCAGCACGGCGCCGCCCCGACGTCCGCCCACCACGCCCAGGCCGCGTTCGGCGCGGCGCTTGCGCACGGCCAGGTACTCGGTGATGCGTTCCTTGACGTCGTCCAGCCCGGCGTGGTCGGCGTCCAGGACGGCGCGGGCGCCGGCGATGTCGTACGCGTCCTCGGTCCGCTCGTTCCACGGCATCTCCAGGACGGTGTCCAGCCAGGTGCGGATCCAGCCGCTCTCGGGGCTCTGCTCGGGGGCGCGCTCCAGCCGGTCGGCCTCCTTCAGGGCGGCCTCGCGGACCGTCGGGGGCAGGTCGGCGGCCTCGACCCGGGCTCGGTAGTCGTCGCTCTCGCCGACCTCGCCGCCCAGTTCGGCCAGTTCCTTGCGGACGGCCTCCAACTGGCGGCGGAGCAGGAACTCGCGCTGCTGCCGGTCCACGCCCTCCTGGACGTCCTTGGCGATGGCCTCGGCGACGTCCCGCTCGGCCAGGTGCTCGCGCAGCCAGGTGGTGGCCAGCTTCAGCCGCTCGACCGGGTCGGCGGTCTCCAGCAGCCTCACGCGCTGTTCGACCCCCAGGAAGGGGCTGTAGCCGGAGTTGTCGGCGAGCTGCCCGGGGTCGTCGATCTGCTGGATGCGGTCGACGACCTGCCAGGCACCGCGCTCCCGCAGCCAACTGGTGGCCAGGGCCTTGTACTCCCTGATCAGCTCGGTGACCGCGCCGGGCAGGGGGTCGGGGGCGGACTCCTCCACCTCGGTGCCCTCCACCCACAGGGCGGCACCGGGGCCGGTGGTGCCGGCACCGATCCGCACCCGGCTCACGCCGCGGATCAGCGCGCCGGGGTCGCCGTCGGCCAACCGTCCGACCTGCTCCACCCGGCCGAGCACGCCGACGGCGGCGTAGGTGCCCTCCACCCGCGGCACGAGCAGCACCCGGGGCTTGGGGGCCTTCTCCCCCTTCCGCTCCCCGTCACCGCCGCTGCCGTCGTCACCGCCGGCTCTCCCGGCGGCGGACTGGGCGGCCTCCACCGCGGCCCGCACCTCGGCGTCCGACAGGTCCAGGGGCACCACCATCCCGGGCAGCACCACCTCGTCGTCGAGCGGCACCACGGGCAGGGTGAGCGTTGCGGGCGACAGAGCCATGATCTCTCCCTCGGCAGGCAAGTTGAGTTAGGAGGACTCAATGTCATGACAATGCCCCGGCCGCGCCGTGTGTTCCCCCACCCGCGTTCGCTCTGAGCGATCGACCGCCCTCCGGGGGCCGGGCGCACCCCCCGCCCTCCCGTCGGCGACGGCAGGATGGCCCGCATGCAGTCCCCGCCACGTCCGACGCCGTCCGCGCTCTCCACCCCGCCGTCCGCCCCGCCGTCCACCCCGCGCCGGCCCGACGACGAGCCGCCCGTCGTCCTGGACCGCCGCGACGGACCCCACGGCGAGGTCGTCCTGCGGCGGCACGGCGAGCTGCTCCAGATCATCGCCAACGGCTGTTTCCTGATGGACACCTCCGACGGTCGCTCCGAGCGGTTGCTGGTGCGGGCCGCGCTGGCGGAGCTGGACGCCTCGGGGGCCCGCCCGGACCCCACCGTGCTGATCGGCGGCCTGGGGGTCGGCTTCTCGCTCGCCGAGGCGGTGGCCGAGCCCCGCTGGAGCCGCATCACGGTCGTCGAGCGGGAGGAGGCCGTGATCGACTGGCACCGCGACGGTCCGCTCGGTGAGGTGTCGCGGGGCGCCGCGGCCGATCCGCGCGTACGGATCGTCCAGGCCGACCTCCCGACCCACCTGACCGCGGGCGGCGAGCCGTACGACGCCCTGTGCCTGGACATCGACAACGGCCCCGACTGGACGGTCACCGAGGACAACGGCTCCCTCTACTCCCCCGCCGGTCTGGCCGGCTGCGCCCGTCGGCTCACCCCCGGCGGAGTGCTCGCCGTGTGGTCCGCGCGGCCCTCCCCGGACTTCGAGGATTCCCTCCGCGATGCCGGTTTCGTGCGAGTGCGCACCGAAGAGGTACCGGTCGTCCGAGGCGTCCCGGACGTGGTCCACCTCGCCACCCGACCGGCGTAGCATCCCACGGAGGCGGCCTCTACGCTGCTGCAAGGAAACCGAGCGGCAGGGCAGAGACGTATGGACCACCACAGGAACACGACGCAGTCCCACAGCGGCGCCGCCGCGGCCACCCCGGGCGCCCAGCGCCGGGTGCTGATCGTGGAGGACGACCCGACGATCACCGAGGCGATCGCCGCGAGACTGCGCGCCGAGGGCTTCCAGGTCCGTACCGCCGGTGACGGTCCGGCGGCGGTGGAGGCCTTCGAGGTGTGGCAGCCCGACCTGCTGGTCCTGGACGTGATGCTGCCGGGCTTCGACGGTCTGGAGGTGTGCCGCCGGGTGCAGGCCCAGCGACCGGTCCCGGTGTTGATGCTCACCGCCCGCGACGACGAGACGGACATGCTGGTCGGGCTCGGCGTCGGCGCGGACGACTACATGACCAAGCCGTTCTCCATGCGCGAGCTGGTCGCCCGCGTCCACGTGCTGCTGCGCCGCGTGGAACGGGCCACGCTCGCCGCCACCACGCCACGCGCGGGCACGCTGCGGCTGGGCGAGTTGGAGATCGACCACGCGCAGCGCCGGGTGCGGGTCTCCGGGAAGGACGTCCACCTCACCCCGACCGAGTTCGACCTGCTGGTCTGTCTGGCCAACTCCCCCCGCGCGGTCCTCTCGCGCGAACAGTTGCTGGCCGAGGTCTGGGACTGGGCGGACGCCTCGGGGACGCGGACGGTCGACAGCCACATCAAGGCGCTGCGCCGGAAGATCGGCGCCGAGCGGATACGCACGGTCCACGGCGTGGGCTACGCCCTGGAGACGCCCGCGCCCGCCTCCGAATGGGCCTGAGGGGCGTGGTGGGCCGGGCGCGGTCCCTGTGCGTCCGCGCCTGGGAGGGCCTGCGGCCCGTGGACCCGAACCGTTCCGTCAAGGCCGCGCTGGGCGCGCTGGTCATCGCCACCGTGGCCATCACCACGCTGCTGACCCTCGTGGCGTTCCACTCGGCGATCGAGATGCGGGTCATCGCCCTGCTCGCGGTGATCGCCTCGCTGCTGGTCACCCAGTTCGTGGCCCACGGCCTGGCGGCGCCGCTGGACGAGATGGCGGACGCGGCGCGCTCGATGGCGCGCGGTGACTACAGCCGCCGGGTCCACGTCGACCGCAAGGACGAGCTGGGCGAGCTGGCGGCGACCTTCAACCGCATGGCCGCCGACCTGGAGGCCGCCGACCGGCACCGCAAGGAGCTGGTCGCCAACGTCTCCCACGAGCTGCGCACTCCGATCGCGGCGCTGCGCGCGGTGCTGGAGAACGTCGTCGACGGGGTCTCCAGGGACGACCCGGCGACGATGGAGATCGCGTTGGAGCAGACCGAGCGCCTGGGGCGCCTCGTGGAGCACCTCCTGGACCTGTCCCGGCTCGACAACGGCGTGGTGCCGCTGCACGCCCGACGCTTCGACGTCTGGCCGTACCTGGCGGGGGTGCTCAAGGAGGCCAACATGACCAAGGGCCAGGGCCACGCCCGTACCGACGTCCACCTCCACCTGGACGTCTCCCCCTCGGACCTGACCGCGTACGCCGACACCGAGCGGCTGCACCAGGTGGTCGCCAACCTGATCGACAACGCCGTCAAGCACAGCCCGCCCCACGGTCGGGTGACGGTGCGCGCGCGGGCCGGGCGGGCACCGCTGAGCCTGGCGCTGGAGGTGCTGGACGAGGGGCCGGGGATCCCCGAGGCGGACCGGGACCGGGTCTTCGAGCGCTTCGGCCGGTCCGCCTCGGCCGAGAACGGCGACGGCGGCACGGGGCTGGGGCTGGCCATCGCGCGCTGGGCGGTGGATCTGCACGGCGGCCGGATCCGGGTGGCCGAATCCCCGCGTGGCTGCCGAATCCTCGTCACCCTTCCCGGCGATCCCTCCGCAGTGGGGTTGACGTAGGGTTCGAGGTGTCGGGACGTGAGGGAGCGAGGCACCGGCCCGCTCCCTGGGTCCGTTCATGCCGGATTCCGTCAAACCAGGTGTGTTTCCCGCCAAAGAAAGCGCCGAAACGCACTGTCGAATGTGACTTAGGCGACGCAAACACCATGCCGACTGCACCGAACGGGCCGGGGAGCGTAGCCTTTATTTCTGCTGTCCACCCACACAGGTAAGCGGAAGAGGGCGGTTGCCGCCGTGTCGCCACAGGCCCCCAAGACTTCGAGCTCCTCCAGCCTCCGGCCGGGAGGGTCCCCCACGACCGACCAGGACGGGCAGGGGAAGAGTCCCGCCGCCGGGTTCGGTGCCAACGAGTGGCTCGTCGACGAGATCTACCAGCAGTACCTCCAGGACCCGAACTCCGTGGATCGGGCCTGGTGGGACTTCTTCGCCGACTACAAGCCGGGACAGGCCGCCGGAGGAGCCGCGGCCCCCACCACGTCGAAGCCCGCGGAGCCCCAGGCCCGGCCCCGGAGCGAGACCCGGCCCCAGACCCCGCCGCGGGCGCAGGCTCCCGCCGAGGGCGAGGCCGCGGCCCAGAGCGCGCCGGCCCCGACGAAGCCCGAGGCCCCCGCGCCCGGGAAGCCGAAGCCGGCCGCCCAGGCCGAACCCGCCGGATCCGCGGCCGAGAAGCCGAAGCCGGCCGCCCAGGCCGAGCCGGCGAAGACCGAGAGCACCGGGCCCGAGTACGTGCCGCTGCGCGGTCCGTCCGCCGCGGTCGCCCGGAACATGAACGCCTCGCTGGAGCTGCCCACCGCCACCTCGGTGCGCGCGATCCCGGTGAAGCTGCTCGTCGACAACCGCATCGTCATCAACAACCACCTCAAGCGCGCCCGCGGCGGCAAGGTGTCCTTCACGCACCTGATCGGCTACGCCATGGTCAAGGCGCTCAAGGCGATGCCGTCGATGAACCACTCCTACACCGAGAGGGACGGCAAGCCGACGCTGGTCAAGCCCGACCACGTCAACCTGGGCCTGGCCATCGACCTGGTGAAGCCGGGCGGTGAGCGCCAGCTCGTCGTGGCCGGCATCAAGAAGGCCGAGACGCTCACCTTCTTCGAGTTCTGGCAGGCGTACGAGGACATCGTCCGTCGCGCCCGGAACAACAAGCTGACGATGGAGGACTTCACCGGGGTCACCGCGTCGCTGACCAACCCCGGCGGCATCGGCACCGTCCACTCGGTGCCGCGCCTGATGCCCGGCCAGGGCCTCATCCTCGGCGTCGGCGCGATGGAGTACCCGGCGGAGTTCCAGGGCACCTCGCAGGACACCCTGAACAAGCTGGGCGTCTCCAAGGTCATGACGCTCACCAGCACCTACGACCACCGCGTGATCCAGGGGGCCGCCTCCGGCGAGTTCCTGCGGATCATGCACCAGCTGCTGCTGGGCGAGGACAACTTCTACGACGAGATCTTCGAGGCGCTGCGGATCCCCTACGAGCCGGTCCGCTGGCTCCGCGACATCGACGTCAGCCACGACGACGACGTCACCAAGGCCGCGCGCGTCTTCGACCTGATCCACTCCTACCGGGTCCGGGGCCACGTCATGGCCGACACCGACCCGTTGGAGTACAAGCAGCGCAAGCACCCCGACCTGGACATCACCGAGCACGGGCTCACCCTGTGGGACCTGGAGCGGGAGTTCGCCGTCGGGGGCTTCGCCGGCAAGTCGGTGATGAAGCTGCGCGACATCCTGGGCGTGCTGCGCGACTCGTACTGCCGCACCACCGGCATCGAGTACATGCACATCCAGGACCCCAAGCAGCGCAAGTGGATCCAGGACCGTGTCGAGCGCCCGCACGCCTCGCCGGCCCGTGACGAGCAGCTGCGCATCCTGCGCCGGCTCAACGCGGCCGAGGCGTTCGAGGTCTTCCTGCAGACCAAGTACGTCGGCCAGAAGCGGTTCTCGCTGGAGGGCGGCGAGTCCGTCATCCCGTTGCTGGACGCCGTGCTCGACGCCGCCGCCGAGGCGCGGCTGGACGAGGTCGTCATCGGCATGGCCCACCGCGGCCGCCTGAACGTGCTGGCCAACATCGTCGGCAAGTCCTACGCCCAGATCTTCCGCGAGTTCGAGGGCAACCTCGACCCGAAGTCGATGCACGGCTCCGGCGACGTGAAGTACCACCTGGGCGCCGAGGGCACCTTCACCGGCCTGGACGGCGAGAAGATCAAGGTCTCGCTCACCGCCAACCCCTCCCACCTGGAGGCCGTGGACCCGGTCGTGGAAGGGGTGGCCCGCGCCAAGCAGGACATCATCGGCAAGGGCGGCACCGACTTCACCGTCCTGCCGGTCCAGCTCCACGGCGACGCGGCCTTCGCGGGCCAGGGCGTGGTGGCCGAGACGCTCAACATGTCGCAGCTGCGCGGCTACCGCACCGGCGGCACCGTGCACGTGGTCATCAACAACCAGGTCGGTTTCACCGCCCCGCCGGAGTCGGCGCGCTCCTCGATGTACGCCACCGACGTGGCGCGGATGATCGAGGCGCCGGTCTTCCACGTCAACGGCGACGACCCGGAGGCCTGCGTCCGCGTGGCGCGGCTGGCCTTCGAGTTCCGCCAGGCGTTCAACAAGGACGTGGTGATCGACCTCATCTGCTACCGCCGCCGCGGGCACAACGAGACCGACAACCCGTCCTTCACCCAGCCGCTGATGTACGACCTGATCGACAAGAAGCGCTCGGTGCGCAAGCTCTACACCGAGTCGCTGATCGGCCGGGGCGACATCACGCTGGAGGAGGCCGAGCAGGCCCTCCAGGACTTCCAGGGGCAGTTGGAGAAGGTCTTCACCGAGGTCCGGGAGGCCGCCAACACCCCGGCTCCGACCGAGTCCGAGCCGCCGCGGGCGGAGTTCCCGGTCTCGGTGGAGACCGGTGTCAGCCAGGAGGTCGTCAAGCGGATCGCGGCCTCCCAGGTCAACCTGCCCGAGCGGATCACCGTCCACCCCAGGCTGCTGCCGCAGCTCCAGCGCCGCGCGGCGATGGTGGAGGAGGACAGGATCGACTGGGGCATGGGCGAGACGCTGGCCATCGGCTCGCTGCTGATGGAGGGCGTCCCCGTCCGACTGGCCGGCCAGGACTCGCGCCGCGGCACCTTCGGCCAGCGCCACGCGGTCCTCATCGACCAGAACACCGGCGAGGACTACACCCCGCTGCTGTACCTCTCCGAGGACCAGGCTCGCTTCAACGTCTACGACTCGCTGCTGAGCGAGTACGCGGCGATGGGCTTCGAGTACGGCTACTCCCTGGCCCGTCCCGAGGCGCTGGTGATGTGGGAGGCGCAGTTCGGCGACTTCGTCAACGGCGCGCAGACGGTGGTGGACGAGTTCATCTCCTCGGCCGAGCAGAAGTGGGGCCAGACCTCCGGCGTCACGCTGCTGCTGCCGCACGGCTACGAGGGCCAGGGCCCGGACCACTCCTCGGCCCGGATCGAGCGCTTCCTCCAACTGTGCGCGCAGAACAGCATGACGGTCGCGATGCCGACCCTGCCGTCGAACTACTTCCACCTGCTGCGCTGGCAGGTCCACAACCCGCACCACAAGCCGCTGGTCGTCTTCACCCCGAAGTCGATGCTCCGGCTCAAGGCGGCGACCTCCAAGGCCGCGGAGTTCACCTCCGGCGGTTTCCGACCCGTCATCGGTGACGCCTCGGTGGATCCGGCCCAGGTCCGCAAGGTCGTCTTCTGCTCCGGCAAGGTCTACTACGACCTGGCCGCGGAGCGGAGCAAGCGGGGCGTGACCGACACCGCGATCATCCGGCTGGAGCGGCTGTACCCGCTGCCCAGCCAGGAGATCCAGGCGGAGATGGCCCGCTACAGCGCCGCGGAGACGATCGTCTGGGCCCAGGAGGAGCCGGCCAACCAGGGTGCCTGGCCGTTCATCGCGCTCAACCTGGTGGACCACCTCGACCTGTTCATCGGCTCGGGGACGGCTCCGAACGCGGACCGGCTGCGCCGTGTGTCGCGTCCGTCGTCCTCGTCGCCGGCGGTCGGGTCGGCCAAGCGCCACCAGGCCGAGCAGCAGCAGCTGATCAACGAGGTCTTCGACCTCTGACCGGCCGCGCCGCCACGCCCCGCCCGGGCGGTCGGCGGCCGTGGGCTCCGTGGGGCCCGTACCGTCGTGCGACGGTACGGGCCCCACGCCCGTGACACCGCCCGAACCGTCCACCGACCCCCGACCCCCGACCCCCGACCATCGAACGGGAGCACGCATGTACTTCACCGACCGCGGCATCGAGGAACTGGCGCAGCGGCGCGGCGAGGAGGAGATCACCTTCGAGTGGCTCGCCGAACAGCTGAGGACGTTCGTCGACCTCAACCCGGACTTCGAGGTGCCCGTCGAGCGGCTCGCGACCTGGCTGGCACGCCTGGACGACGAGGACGAGTGACCGGCGGCGGCCTCCCCCGTTCCCGTCTCCCTCCCCACCCCGTCCGGAGTTGCCGAGCCGCGCCTTCTTGACGTGCGGCCACCGCGATATATCGTGTTGGGACAGAGACACGATATGTCGTCGTGTGTCGAGGCAGGGGAGGCCGCCGTGTCACATCGGTCCCAGTGGTCCGTCGACGAGCCGCGCAGGCTCGACCTGGACGAGGAGGTCCACACGCTGCGCGTACGCGTCGTGGACGGCACGGTGAACGTCGTCGGGAGCGACGCGCCCGGCGTCCGGCTGGAGGTCGGCGCCCTGAGCGGCCCCCCGCTGATCGTCACCCTGGAGGACGGCGTCCTCACCGTCGCCTACGACGACCTGCCCTGGAAGGACTTCCTCGGCCTGCTCGACCGCACGGGGTGGCAGCGCACCGCCGACGTGTCGGTCGCCGTGCCCGCCCGGGTGGAACGGGTCGAGGTCGGTGTGGTGGGGGCCGACGCGGTCGTCACCGGCGTCGAGGGGCGCACCCATGTGCGGGGGGTCTCCGGCGGTGTCACCCTGGCGGGGCTGGCGGGCCCGGTGCGGGCCGAGACGGTCTCCGGGGCCGTGGAGGCGCAGGGTGTCACGGGCGACCTGCGGTTCGGCTCCGTCTCCGGCGATCTGACGGTCGTCGACGGCGGCGCGTCGGTACGGGCCGACACGGTCAACGGCGCCATGGTGCTCGACCTCGCTCCGGCGCGGGGGAAGCCGCGGGGGGATCGAGCCCCGGACATCCGCCTCGGCTCCGTCTCGGGCGAGATCGCCATCCGGCTGCCCCAGCCGTCCGACACCGTGGTCGAGGCGAACACCGCCGGTGGCGCCGTCTCCTGCGCCTTCGACGACCTGCGGGTGACCGGGCAGTGGGGCACCAAGCGGATCACCGGCACCCTCGGCGCGGGCAGCGGGCGGCTGCGAGCGGTCACCGTCTCCGGCTCGATCGCCCTGCTGCGCCGTCCCCCGGCGGACGATCCCCACGACGGGCCTCCCGGCTCCCCGGGCGCCGGCGGTACCGGTGGCGACGGCGACACCACGGTTCCGACGACGCCCCCCTCCCTTCACAAGGACGTGTGACATGCCTCCCGTCTTCGCCCACGGCCGACTGCGCCTGTACCTGTTGAAACTGCTCTCCGAGGCGCCCCGCCACGGCTACGAGGTGATCCGGCTGCTGGAGGAGCGCTTCCAGGGGCTGTACGCGCCCTCCGCCGGCACGGTCTACCCCCGGCTGGCCAAGCTGGAGGCCGAGGGGCTGGTCCGCCACACCACCGAGGGCGGCCGCAAGGTCTACTCGCTCACCGACGCCGGACGCGAGGAGCTGACCGACCGGCACGAGGAGCTGACGGAGTTGGAACGGGAGATCCACGAGTCGCTGGCGGCCCTGGCCGCCGACATCCGTGAGGACGTCAGCGGCGCCGCCGGCGACCTACGCCGCGAGGTGCGCGAGGAGGCCCGACGGAACCGCGGCACCGGGGACGGCGACCCCTTCTCCGGCTGGGAGGCCGCCTTCCAGGGCCCCTGGGCGGACAAGGAGGCCGTGCGGGCCGCCAAGGAGGAGCTGCGCCGCGCCGGGGAGCAGTGGAGGGAGCAGGCCCGCCGCGCGCGGCAGGAGGCACAGCAGGCCCGGCTCCAGGCGCACCAGGCCCGCCGGGCCCGGGACGAGGCTCGGCAGGAGGCGCAGCGCATCGCCCGGCAGGTCCAGGAGCAGGTGCAGTCACGGGCCCGGCAGGGCGACTGGCAGGGCGCGGTGCGCGCGGGCATGTCGGAGCTGAGCAGGCATCTGGGTGCGCTCGGCGGGCTGGGTGAGCCGGCCGGCCGCGGCGGCTCGGGGACTCCGGGCGGCGGGGAGGGCGCGAGCGGCCCGGGGCGGGACGCCGACCGCGCCGCGCCCCGACCGCCGTACGCGCGGCCCGAGGGGCCGGTGCCGGGCTGGGCCGAGGAGCCCGCCGAGCCGTCCGGCGATCCGCTGCGCGATCTGGAGCGGCTGCTGGACGGCTTCCGCGACGACGTGCGCGACGCCGCCCGCGACCACGGGGTCGGCGAGGAGGAGCTGCGGGAGGCCCGCCACCACCTGGCCGCGGCGGCGACCCACCTGGTCACGATGCTGCGCTCCCGGACGGAGGAGTAGCGGCCCGAAAGGGCCCTCCCGGCCCCGGCCCCGCGGTCGTCGCGGGGCCGGGGGCACCGGACCGCCGAGCCGTCAGACGGTCAGGACGACCTTTCCGAAGAGGTCGCCGCTCGCCATCTTCTCGAAGCCCTCGCGGGCCCGGTCCAGCGGCAACACGGAGTCGATCACCGGCCGGACGCCCTTGGCCGCGCAGAAGCTCAGCAGCGAGGTCAGCTCCTCCTTGGAGCCCATCGTGGAACCCACCACCTTCAGCTCCAGGAAGAAGATGCGGTTCAGCTCGGTGGCGGGCGGGTTCGGTCCGCTGGTGGCGCCCGAGATGACGAGGGTGCCGCCGGGCTTGAGCGACTTCACCGAGTGGGACCAGGTGGCGGCGCCCACCGTCTCGATCACCGCGTCCACCCGGTGCGGCAGTCGCGCGCCGCTCTCGAACGCGGCCTCGGCGCCCAGTTCCTCGGCCCGCCTGCGCTTGGTCTCGTCGCGGCTGGTGGCGAAAATCCGCAGGCCCGCCGCGGCCCCGAGCACGATGGCGGCGGTGGCGACGCCGCCGCCCGCGCCCTGCACCAGCACCGAGTCGCCGGGGCGCACCCCGGCGCCCGTGAACAGCATCCGGTAGGCGGTCAGCCATGCCGTCGGCAGGCAGGCGGCCTCCTCGAAGGAGAGTTCCCTCGGTTTGGGCAGGACGTTCCACTGCGGCACGGCGACCCGCTCGGCGAACGTGCCCTGGTACTTCTCGGTGAGGATCGAGGGCCTCTCGCGCGGTCCGACGCCGTGTCCGGTCGCGCCGATCACCGAGTGCAGCACGACCTCGTTGCCGTCGGCGTCCACCCCGGCCGCGTCACAGCCGAGGATCATCGGCAGGGAGTCCTCGCCCAGGCCGACCCCGCGCAGGGACCACAGGTCGTGGTGGTTGAGGGAGGCCGCCTTGACGTCGACGGTCGTCCACCCCACTGGAACGTCCGGCTCCGGACGTTCGCCCAGCTCGAGTCCGTTCAGCGGCTGATCACGGTCGATACGCGCGGCATAGGCAGCAAACATGATCCGACCCTAGGACGAGCGGTGACGCGGCGGAACCGTACGACGGTGTGACACGCGCCGCCGACTGGCACGCCGGCGGCAGGTGACGGCAGACGACGGCACCGCGGGACGGGGGCGGTGGGTCCTCCCCCTCGGGACGTCCCACCGCCCCCGTGGACGGTCGCGGGCCTCTCAGAGCACCTTGGACAAGAACGCCTTCGTCCGCTCGTGCTGCGGGTCGGTCAGCACGTCCCGCGGGTGGCCGGACTCGACGACCACACCGTCGTCCATGAAGACCAGCGAGTCGCCGACCTCCCGGGCGAAGCCCATCTCGTGGGTGACGACGATCATCGTCATGCCGTCCTCGGCGAGACCGCGCATGACGTCCAGCACCTCGCCGACCAGCTCCGGGTCGAGCGCCGAGGTGGGCTCGTCGAAGAGCATCAGCTTGGGCTCCATGGCCAGCGCGCGGGCGATGGCCACGCGCTGCTGCTGGCCGCCGGAGAGCTGGGAGGGGTAGTTGTCGGTCCGGTTGCCGAGCCCGACGCGCTCCAGCAGCTTCATGGCCCGCTCCCGGGCCTCCGCCTTGGACTCGCCCTTGACCTGGATCGGCGCCTCCATGACGTTCTCCACCGCCGTCATGTGCGGGAAGAGGTTGAAGCGCTGGAAGACCATGCCGATGTCGCGGCGCTGGGCGGCGACCTCGCGCTCCTTGAGCTCGTAGAGCTTGTCGCCCTTCTGCCGGTAGCCGACGAGGCGTCCGTCGACCGACAGCCGCCCGGCACTGATCTTCTCCAGGTGGTTGATGCAGCGCAGGAAGGTGGACTTGCCGGAGCCGGACGGGCCGACCAGGCAGAACACCTCGCCCGGGGCGACCTCCAGGTCGATGCCCTTGAGGATGTGGGCGTGACCGAAGGACTTGTGGACCCCCTCGGCCTTCACCATCGGGACCGTCGCGGCGGTCTCCTTCGAGGTGGTCATACCGTCTTCCCTCCCACCTGGCTCGGCGTGCGGAACGAGGTGAGGCTCTTCCTCACCCGCTGCCACGGGGTGGGCGGCAGTTCGCGGGCGGCCCCCCGCTGGAAGTGGCGCTCCAGGTAGTACTGGCAGACGCTGAAGACCGTGGTGAGCAGCAGGTACCAGATGGTCGCCACCAGCAGCAGCTCCATCGCCTCCAGGTTGCGCGAGGAGATCCTGGTGGCGGAGAACAGCAGTTCGCTGTACTGGATGGCGTAGGCCAGCGACGAGGTCTTGAGCATGTTGACGAACTCGTTGCCGGTCGGCGGGATGATGACCCGCATGGCCTGCGGCAGCACGATGCGGCGCATGGTGCGGGCACCGGTCATGCCGAGCGCGTGGGCCGCCTCGGTCTGTCCCTCGTCCACCGACTGGATGCCCGCTCGGCTGATCTCGGCCATGTAGGCGGCCTCGTTCAGGCCCAGGCCCAGCAGCGCGGCGAGGAACGGCGTCATCACGTCGTTCATCTCGTCGCGGTAGAAGCCGAGGTCCAGGATCGGGAAGACCACCGCCAGGTTGTACCAGATCAGCAGCTGCACCAGGACGGGAGTGCCGCGGAAGACCCAGATGTAGCCCCAGGCGACGGACGACATCACCGGGTTCTTCGAGAGCCGCATCACCGCGAGGACCGTGCCGAGCACCACGCCCAGGAGCATGGCGAGCAGGGTGATCCACAAGGTGTTGATCGCACCGGTGAGGATCGTCTCGTGGTTGAGGTAGCGGCCCACCGTCGGCCAGGTGATGTCGGCGTTGACGAAGGCCGCCACCACCATGCCGAACAGGACGAGCACGATCGCGGCGCTTATCCAGCGGCCGTAGTGGCGTACCGGGATGGCCTTGACGGCCTCGGGCGGGAGCGGGGAGCTCTTGGCCACCGGTCCCGCTCCGTCCGCCCCGGCATCGTCCTTGGTGAGGGGGACCGCCGGGGTCGGGGTCTTGTCTTCGGGTTCGGACACGGAGAGTTACCTTTGCTGTGGAGCTGTGGGTCCGGTACGGCTCACTTGCCGCCGTTGATGGTGGCCTCCTCGACCGCCGCGTTGGTGACCTCCCACTTCTCCAGCACCTTCTGGTACTCGCCGTTGTCGATGATGGCGTCGACGGCTGCCTTGATGGCGTCGCGCAGCTGGGTGTCCTCCTTGCCGACGGCGATGCCGTAGGGGGCGGCGTCGATCTGGTCGCCGACGACCTCGAAGTCGTTGCCGCCGCCGGAGGTCTTGGCGTTGTAGGCGGCGACCGGGTAGTCGTTGATGTCGGCGACCGCACGGCCCTGCTTGACCTGGAGCAGCGCCTCGGTGTCCTTGTCGAAGGCGAGGATCTCGATCGGCTTGTCGCACTTCTCGCTCTGCGCCTCGGCGAGCTCCTCGTTCGCCGTGCCCCGCTGGAGCGCGACGGTCTCGCCGCAGAGGTCCTCCAGGGACTTGATGCCCTCCGGGTTCCCCTTCTTGACCAGGATCGAGGAGCCGGCCCGGAAGTAGTCGACGAAGTCGACGCCCTCGCCGACCTTCTCGCCCTTGTCGTCCAGGCCCTCCTGGCGCTGCTTGGTGTCGGTCATCGCCGACATGATGATGTCGTGGCGGCCGGAGTTCAGGCCCGTGATCAGTCCGTCGAAGGTGCCGTTGCCGAACTCGAATTCGACGCCGAGCTGCTTCTCCAGGGCCTCGGCCAGGTCGGGGTCGATGCCGGCGATCTCGTCGTTCTCGTCGTAGAACTCGACCGGCGCGTAGGCGATGTCCGAGCCGACCTTGATGACGCCCGCGTCCTGGATCCTCTGGGGGAGCTTGTCGAACAGCGGGGCGGCGGACTCCTTGGCCTTGGTGTCGCCGCCGCCCTCCTCGCCGCCGCCGTCGGTCTGGTCGCCGCAGGCGGTCAGCAGGAGGGAGCCGGCCACCGCGAGCGCTCCTACCGCGGCCAGGCGCCGACGGGCGGAGGGCCTCGGGGAGCCGTCCACCGGAGGCAGGGGGCGGGTGGTGCGTGCGGTCATGAGGGGTCCTCCTGCTGGGTGAGTGGAGTGTCCGGTGCGCCGGGCACGCCCAGGCGTGTCGCGGCATCGTGTGACGAGGGGAATCTTGCCATCCGGACGCCGGGGCCCAGGATGGCAACCAGGTCAAAATCGGATAACGGGCATCCGGCAACGATCATCGGACGTCGTTTGTGTGCGTCGTCCGGTCCCTCCGCTCCGTCCGCTCGAACACCGAGAAGCGTCGACGGGGGAGAGTTTCATCACGTTCCTCCCGTGTGTCGGACGGACTTCCCTTCTTCACCCAGGCATTTTGTCCGACACGACCACACCCGGGACGCCCGGTGAGGCCGCGAGCGAAGCGAAAGACATTCGTGCGCGGTAGCGCTCATCCGGTAGAAAGAACAGTTACACCCCTCACCCGGGGACCTGGGCGCGTGTGCGGCGCGCCCGGCGTCCGTTCCTCCCCCGGACGGTGGCCCAACCACCGGACGGGCAGCGGACGTGGTGCCCGCCCGCTCCTCGACCAGGACGCGGTCGCCCTCTACAGATTTTTCACCGAAGGGGTCAAACAGTGGCAGCAGAGATCGTCAATTCCGAGAGCGAGCTGGGCGACGGCGTCGAGCCGGCCATCGATCCGGCCTTCGCTCTGCACCGCGGCGGCAAGATGGCGGTCCGGGCGACCGTGCCGGTGCGTGACGCGGACGACCTTTCCCTGGCCTACACGCCGGGTGTGGCCAAGGTGTGCAGCGCCATCGCCGAGCAGCCGGAGCTGGTCCACGACTACACCTGGAAGTCCCAGGTCGTCGCGGTCGTCACGGACGGCACCGCGGTGCTGGGCCTGGGCGACATCGGCCCGCGGGCGTCCCTGCCGGTGATGGAGGGCAAGGCGATCCTCTTCAAGCAGTTCGGCGGTGTGGACGCGGTCCCGATCGCCCTGGAGTGCCGGGACGTCGACGAGATCGTGGAGACCGTCGTCCGCATGGCGCCCTCCTTCGGCGGCGTCAACCTGGAGGACATCTCCGCGCCCCGCTGCTTCGAGATCGAGCGCAGGCTCCAGGAGCGCCTGGACATCCCGGTCTTCCACGACGACCAGCACGGCACCGCCGTGGTCACGCTCGCCGCCCTGCGCAACGCCGCCCGACTGCGGGGCGTGGCACTGGGCGAGCTGCGCGTCGTCATCTCCGGAGCGGGCGCGGCCGGTGTCGCCATCGCCCGGATCCTGATCGAGGCGGGCATCGGTGACGTGGCGGTCTGCGACCGCAAGGGTGTCGTCTCCCCCGACCGCACCGACCTCACCGACGTCAAGCGGGAACTGGCGGGCTTCACCAACAAGACGGGACTGACCGGATCGCTGGGGACGGCGCTGGCGGGCGCCGACGTCTTCATCGGCGTCAGCGGCGGCACCGTTCCCGAGGAGGCCGTGGCGAGCATGGCGAAGGACGCGTTCGTCTTCGCCATGGCCAACCCCGACCCCGAGATCCACCCGGACGTCGCCCACAAGTACGCCTCGGTCGTCGCCACCGGCCGCAGCGACTACCCGAACCAGATCAACAACGTGCTGGCCTTCCCCGGCATCTTCGCGGGCGCCCTGCAGGTGCGGGCCTCGCGCATCACCGAGGGCATGAAGCTGGCCGCCGCCGAGGCACTGGCCTCGGTGGTCGCCGACGAGCTGAGCGCCGCGTGCGTGATCCCCTCGCCGTTCGACGAGCGCGTCGCCCCGGCCGTCACCGCGGCCGTGGCCGCCGCCGCGCGCGCGGAGGGCGTGGCGCGGCGCTGAGCGCGGGCCCACGAGGAACGGCATGAACGGCCGCGGGGGCGGCGCGGAACGGTGGGCAGCCGGCTCCGTGCCGCCCCCGCGGCCGAGTGGGTTCCCGGCCCGGGAGCGCCCCGGGCCGTCCCGCGGTCCGCTCCGGGGCGCTCCCGGCGGGCCCTCACCGCAGGGCGAGCACCATGGCGTCGGCCGCCGAGGCCCACACCGTGCGGGCCTCGGCGAAGCCCGCCGCCCGCAGCGAGGCGACGTGCCAGGCGACGGGCTGCGTCTCGCCGTCGGCGTGGTCTCCCTCCGCCGGGTTGCCGAAGATGCGGAAGCGTTCGGCGGTCGGCTCGGCCAGCGCCGGGTCCGCGGCGGCCGCCTTCCACCAGTCCGCCCAGTCCTGCCTGCCCTCGGCCTTCTCGCGCTCGCGCCGCGCCCGGTGGAAGGCGTTCACGGCCTCGTTGATCCGGGGGGTGGTGTCGTCGGGCATGTGGTCGGCGTTGGCGAAGACACCGCCCTGACGCACCACGCCCGCGATCCGCCCGTAGAGCGTCCGCAGCTCGTCCGAGCGCAGCCAGTGCAGCGCGGTACTGGTGAGCACGGCGTCGTACGCGCGGTGCGGCAGCGCGTCCGTCCACCGCGCGTCGCGCAGGTCGGCGCGGACGAACTCCGCCCGGGGGTCGTCGGCGAAGTGGCCGCGCGCGATGGTCAGCAGGGCCGGGTCGAGGTCGATCCCGGTGGCGGTGGCCTTCGGGAACCTCCTCAGCAGACGGTCGGAGATGCTGCCCGTGCCGCACGCCAGGTCCAGTACCTTCGGCTCGGGTCCGACCAGCGCCTCGACCGCGTCGAGCATCGCCCTGAAGCGCTCCTCGCGGTCGGGCAGGTACCACTCCTGCTGCCGGTCCCAGTCGGCCTGCCACCTCTGCCAGTCGGTGTGCGCGGCCGTGCCCGTTCCGGTCATGGCGACCCCCTGCCTCCCGTATGAGTAATAGCCTTGTACGGATAAGGACCCTTACCCGCCACAGCCACGACCATAGAGCGCATCCGTAAGGATCACAAGTGGAACTGAACTATTACTCGGACTACGCCGTACGCCTGGTCAACACCGAGCAACCCCAGCGCGGGGAGGACACGCTCACCTCCGTCGACGCCGTGCGCGCCCTCTTCGGCCCGGGACAGGCCGCCGCGCGCCGCGCCACCGAGGCCGACGTCACCAGGTTGCGGAACGTCCGCACACGACTGCGCGCGGTCTTCACGGCGGCCTCCGAGGGCGACGAGGTCGGGGCCGTGGACCTGCTCAACGCCCTGCTGCTGGAGTACCCGGCCAGTCCGCAGATCTCCGGCCACGACCACCTGGACGACGACGGCCGGCCGCGCTGGCACATGCACCTCGCCGACCACCCCGCCAACGCCACGGCCGGTTACGCGGCCGTCGCCTGCATGGGACTGGCCTTCCACCTCACCGACCTGGGCGTGGAACGGCTGGGCATCTGCCGGGCCGACCCCTGCCGCAACGCCTACCTGGACACCTCGACCAACCGGTCCCGGCGCTACTGCTCGGACCGCTGCGCCACCCGCGCCAACGTCGCCGCCTACCGGGCCCGCAAGCGCCTGGAGGGCAGCGGCCACACCGCCGAGAAGACCCAGCCGAGCAGCGCGCCGGGGGTGCGCTGAACCCGCCGCAGGGGTCGCAGCCGCACCCACGCGCGCGCCACCACGAGATCGTCGGGCACCACCCCGAACTCACGGCTGTCGTTGCGCACGGACGGGTTGTCGCCCTGCACCCACCAACCGCCCGCGCGTCGCTCCACAACACGCTTGACGATCAACAGGTCGTGCTGGAAGGGGTGCCGCACCACCACCACGTGCCCGGGGCGCACCACTCCCCCGTAGCGCACCACCAGCAGGTCGCCGGGGCGCAGCGCCGGCTCCATCGACGGGTTGTAGACCTCGGCCAGCCCGATCCGCAGCAGCCCGCGGTCCTCCTGGTCGTCCACCCGCTCCGGCATCAGCGGCACCTCCGGTCCTCGTCTCCGCGTCCGGTCGTCACCGGCGTCCTCCGTCCTCCCTCCCCGTACCGATCGGACTTTTGTCCCAGGCGCACGGGGGCACACGCGAAAAGGCGTTCCGCACGGAGTAATCTCACATGCGAGAAGACGATCACGAGGAAGGACAGCTCTCATGCTCTCCCGCCTGTTCGCCCCGAAGGTGAAGGTCAGCGCCCACTGTGACCTTCCCTGCGGCGTCTACGACCCCGCCCAGGCCCGTGTGGAGGCCGAGTCGGTCAAGGCCATCCAGGAGAAGTACCAGGCCAACGACGACCCGCACTACCGGGCCCGTGCGACGTACATCAAGGAGCAGCGGGCCGAGCTCGCCAAGCACCACATCTCGGTGCTGTGGAGCGACTACTTCAAGGCTCCGCACTTCGAGAAGTACCCGCAACTCCACCAGCTGGTGAACGACGCCCTGAAGGCCGCCTCGGCCGCCAAGGCCTCCACCGACCCGGCGACGGGCCAGAAGCTGCTGGACTACATCGCCGAGATCGACAAGATCTTCTGGGAGACCAAGAAGGCCTGACAGGAAGGCCCGAGTCGCCCGGCCGGTCGGGTACGGCCTCGTGCCCGACCGGATCCGTCGACCCGTCCGCCCCGGTCCGCCCGGCTCCGAGTTCCGGAAAGCCCACGGCGGCCGGGGCGGAGTCGTTCCCGCCCCCGGGGCCCGGTACCACGCCGACGGCCCGCGGCGGGGAGACCACCGCGGGCCGTCGGACCGGTCGGTCGCCGGTCGGTGCGGCCGGCGTGACGTGCGTGACGTGGCTCAGACGAGCTGGGGGACCTGGGCGAGCTGGGCGCGCCCGAACAGCAGGGCGTAGCCGGGCGGCAGGCGGTCGATGATCCGGCCGATCAGGTCGTCGCCCGCGAGCTCGGCCACGACGCTCAGCACCGAGCTGACGTCCCAGCGCGCGGTCGCCGGAGTGGCGCCCTCGATGCGCGCCGCGACGCTGTCGACGAACCGGGAGCCGCTGAGCGGCTCGCTCGCCCGCAGTTGGTCGGTCAGCACGCGCATGCCTTCCTCGGGGAGGCGGACGGCCAGCTCGGTGCGCTCCGGTCCGGCGAGATGGCCGCCGAGGGCCGACAACACGATCCGAGAGACCCGCTCGGCCTCCTTCGCCGTCGGGTACTGCCCCCGCTCGCGTACCTTCGCCACGAACTCGCTCCACCGCATGTCCATCTCCCCTTCCGTACGGACTGGTACCGGTGAGGTGGTCGGCACGGGCCGTCGCCCGCTGTCCCGCCACGCTGCGGGGCAGTCGGCGGTGCGGCACTGAGTGCAATGCCCTACGCACATCTATATAGCCCAGGTCAAGAAAACTTGACAACAGTCGGCTCAGAGCTGTGCGTTCGCCTCACCTCTGTCCTGATCTCGGGGAGCGCGACGGGCGACATCCACCGATCGGGACGTACACCGTGTGTCCCCCAGGAGCGCTTTCATGCGACCGGGGGCCGGGCATTCGCGATAGCGCACGGGAACCGCGTTCGGGGGTCCGTCCACCGCGCCGTTCGGCGACCGCCCCCCGCTCGCGCTCGCCGGACGCCACCACCCCCTTGACCATGGCTTCCTCCCGCCACGCCCGGCCACTGGGGAAGCGTGTCGGTGGTGTGGTTGCAGAAAAGTCGTGATGTGTCATATGACGCATCTCACATCCGGGGCACGGTGTGGACGCGGCCCCGCCGTCCGCGCCGCGCCACTCCGGCCCGTCCGGCGCGCTCCGTCACCTTCCGGTCGCATCCGCAATCTCGAAGGGGGACGAAGCGGTCGCGCGCTCCGGGCCCCCACCGCCCCGGGCCACCGGAACCGACCGGGACGGCACCGGGTGCCCTCCCCGTCCGGCGCCGGGTCCGACAATGGCGGGGTGAACAGCCCCGTCCACGGTGACCCCGACCCGCCGCCCTCCGCCGCCCCCTCGGGTCCTCCCCTCAACGGCCTCGACGCCCTCGACGCCCTCTCCGCCCGGCTGCCGTCCCCGCTGACGGAGGTGGCCGACGAGCGCTTCGCCCGCCGCGACGTGCGCCTGCTGCTCAAGCGCGACGATCTGATACACCCCGAGGTCACCGGCAACAAGTGGCGCAAGCTCGTGCCCAACCTGCGCGCCGCCCTGCGGGACGGGGAGCACACGCTGCTGACCTTCGGCGGCGCGTACTCCAACCACCTGCGCGCCACGGCCGCCGCCGGCCGGCTGCTGGGGCTGTCCACGGTCGGGGTGGTGCGGGGCGAGGAACTCGCCCACCGCCCGCTCAACGCCTCCCTGGCCCGCTGCGCCGCCGACGGCATGCGGCTGCACTTCGTGACGCGGGCCGCGTACCGACGCAGGAACGATCCGGAGTGGATCTCCGAGTTGCGCGCCCTCTTCGGCCCGTTCCGCCTCGTGCCGGAGGGCGGCAGCAACGCCGAGGCCGTCCGGGGAGCCGCCGGGCTGGGCCGGGAGCTGCGCGGCGCGGCCGACGTGGTGGGTGTCGCCTGCGGCACGGGCGGCACCCTCGCCGGCCTCGCCGCCGGGTTGGCGGACGGACAGCGGGCCGTCGGCTTCGCCGTCCTGCGGGGCGGCTTCCTCCCGGCGGAGGTGGAGCGCCTCCAACGGGCGGCCTTCGGCGACCGTCGCGGCACGTGGACGGTCGAGGAGCGCTTCCACTGCGGCGGCTACGCCCGCACCACCGACGCCCTGGAGGGCTTCGCCCGGGACTTCGCCGACCGGCACGGGCTGCCGGGGATGGACCGGATCTACGTCGCCAAGATGCTGTACGGGCTCTCCGTCCTGGCCGACGAGGGCGCCTTCGCGCCGGGCACCTCGGTGGCCGCCGTGGTGACCGGTTAACCTGGCGTCGTGATCCGCGCAGCCACTCCCGCCGACGTCCCGGTGATCCACTCCATGATCCGTGAACTGGCGGAGTACGAACGCTCACTGGATCAGGCCAGGGCCACCGAGGAACAGTTGCACGAGGCGCTCTTCCGCGCACACCCGGCCGTCTTCGCCCTGATCGCCGAGGACGACGACAGCGGCGAGCCCGTCGGCTTCGCCCTGTGGTTCCTCAACTTCTCGACCTGGACGGGCACGCACGGCGTGTACCTGGAGGACCTCTACGTCCGCCCCACCGCGCGCGGCGCCGGACACGGCAGGGCGCTGCTGGCCGAACTCGCCCGCGTCTGCGTGGAGCGGGGTTACGACCGCTTCCAGTGGTGGGTATTGAACTGGAACGAGCCCGCCATCGGCTTCTACCGGTCGCTGGGCGCCGAACCGATGGACGAGTGGACGGTCTTCCGGCTCTCCGGCGAGCCCCTGCGGGACCTGGCCGCCGAGCGGACGCCCGGGGAGGCCGTCCCCGAGGGGGCGTAGGCCGCGAACACCGCGGGGCCGCTCCCTCGGCGGCGAGGGCGGACGTCGGGAACATCCGGCGCGTCGGAGAGCGTTGGCGTTCGACGCGGAGCGGATTGGGGGGCACAACCCTCTAGCCACGGACAGTACCCATGTGTTTACTATGGGTTACGTCGCGCGGGGAACGCCCTCGTGGACGTGGGCGACAGCACGCCCCGGATCGCGATAGCGTCACGGGCGAACGATCTGCCGTGCCCATCCGTTGACCCAATGCGTACGGGCCGCCGGACGGCGTCCTCGGCAGCCACCAGCTCGTGCCACCTTGGAGGTGAGGGTGTCCCAGATCGCAGGCGAGCCCGGGACGCAGGACTTCGTCGAGGTCCGGCTCCCCGCTGCGGGCGCCTACCTGTCGGTGCTGCGTACCGCCACAGCCGGTCTCGCGGCCCGTTTGGACTTCACCCTCGACGAGATCGAGGATCTGCGCATCGCCGTCGACGAGGCGTGCGCCATCCTGCTCCAGCAAGCGGTCCCCGGCAGCGTGTTGAGCTGCGTCTTCAAGCTCGTCGGGGACTCACTGTGGGTGACGGTGTCGGCGCCCACGACCGACGGCCGCGCGCCCGAGCGCGACACCTTCGCCTGGACGGTGCTCTCCGCACTGGCCGGCGAGGTCGACTCGGCCGTGGCCGAGGATCGCACGGTCAGCATCAGCCTGCACAAGAAGCGCGGCGCCGGTCCAGGAGCGCCGTGACCGACGCACACGGGCCGGTACGGGACAAGGGGGTCGGTGTGAACGACCTGGAGCACGAAACGCGGACGGGCCGCCACGAGAAGGCGGCGAGCCCGGTCATTCCCGAGCAGCACGCCCGGCCTCATCCAGCCGATCCTCACCAGCGGTCAGAGTGGGCGGGCACCATGGAAGACGAGCGGGACGGCAGGTACGTGGGCGGCGCGTACGTCCACCGTCAGCCCGAACCGCAGGATCGCAACGGCGCGAAGGACCTCTTCGTCAGACTGCGTTCCCTGCCGGAGGACTCCCCGGAGCGCGCCGAGCTGCGCAACGCCCTGGTGCGGATGCACCTGCCGCTCGTGGAGCACTTGGCGCGGCGCTTCCGCAACCGGGGCGAGCCGTTGGACGACCTGACCCAGGTCGCCACGATCGGTCTGATCAAGTCGGTGGACCGCTTCGACCCGGAGCGCGGCGTGGAGTTCTCCACCTACGCCACCCCGACGGTCGTCGGCGAGATCAAACGACACTTCCGCGACAAGGGCTGGGCGGTGCGGGTGCCGCGCAGACTCCAGGAGCTGCGGCTGTCCCTGACGACGGCCACCGCCGAGCTGTCCCAGCAGCACGGTCGCGCCCCGACCGTCCACGAGCTGGCCGAGCGTCTGTCGATCTCCGAGGAGGAGGTGCTGGAGGGCCTGGAGTCGGCGAACGCCTACAGCACGCTCTCCCTCGACGTCCCGGACACCGACGACGAGTCGCCCGCGGTCGCCGACACCCTCGGGGCCGAGGACGACGCGCTGGAGGGCGTGGAGTACCGGGAGTCGCTCAAGCCCCTGCTGGAGCAGCTCCCGCCCCGCGAGAAGAAGATCCTGTTGCTGCGGTTCTTCGGCAACATGACCCAGTCGCAGATCGCCCAGGAGGTTGGCATCTCCCAGATGCACGTCTCCCGTCTGCTGGCCCGCACCCTCGCCCAGCTACGCGACCGGCTGCTGGTGGAGGAGTAGGTCCGTCCCGGTCCTGGCCACGGCTCGGGTCGGGTCGGGATCAGCCCTCCTCCGACCGGCGGGGGCCGATGCCCAGCGCCTCGGTGGCGGTGGGGTTCACCAGGCAGACCAGCACGGCCAGCGCGGTGAGCGCGATGGCGGCTCCGAGCGCGGACCACACACCGCCGTTCTGCGCCATCTGCCAGCCCGCCGGTGCGGCCATGAGCTGGACGATCACGGCCGGCCCGCGGCTCCACCGACGCAGCCGCCACAGCCCACGGGCGGCCGCCAGCGGCAGCACGGACAGCGCCAGCACGGTCACGCCTCCGGCGAGGGCCTGCACCGGGTCGTCGGCGTGGCGTCCGGCCGGCAGCATGACCAGCATCGTCACTCCCAGGGCCGCGACCACCACGCCCTGTGCCGCCACCAGCGCGGCGGCGGTGGTGATCCGGGCCGGGCGGGAGGCTTCGGAGGTGCGGGGGGCCTCGGTGGGGGATGCGTCCGTGCTCACCCCGCCAGGGTAGCCGGGACCTTCCCGCACCGACCGTCCCCTTCCACCTGCCTTCCGTCCCTCTTCCGCCGCCTTTCCTCCGGCTCCCCTCCGCTCGCCCCGACCGGTCGCCCCGCTCCAGGCCGATCGGCCTCCTCCCCCGGCGGATGGGTACGCTGCACACCATGCGCGCGCTCCTCGTGGTCAACCCGAAAGCCACCACCACCAGTGCACGCACCCGCGATGTCCTCATCCACGCCCTGGCGAGCGACCTCAAGCTGGAGGTCGCCACCACCGAGTACCGGGGGCACGCGCGCGACCTGGGACGACAGGCGGTCCAGCGCGGGGAGGTGGAGCTGGTCATCGTGCTCGGCGGCGACGGCACGGTCAACGAGGTCGTCAACGGGCTGCTGTGCGACGGCCCCGACCCCGACGTCCTGCCCCGCCTCGCCGTCGTGCCCGGCGGCTCGACCAATGTCTTCGCCCGCGCGCTGGGCCTGCCCAACCACGCGGTGGAGGCCACCGGGGCGCTGTTGGACGCGCTGCACTCCGGGAGCGAACGCACCGTCGGTCTGGGACTGGCGGCCGGCACTCCGGGAACGGACGACGCGGAGGTGCCCGCCCGCTGGTTCACCTTCTGCGCGGGGCTCGGCTTCGACGCGGGAGTGGTGGGCCGGGTCGAACAGAAGCGGGAGCGCGGCAGACGCTCGACGCACGCCCTGTACGTGCGCCAGGTCGTGCGGCAGTTCCTGGGGGACCCGTACCGCCGGCACGGGACGATCACCCTGAGGCGGCCGGGTGAGGATCCGGTCGAGGACCTGGCGCTGTGCATAGTCTGCAACACGGCCCCCTGGACGTACCTGGGGAACCGTCCGGTGTACGCGGCTCCCCGCGCCTCCTTCGACACCGCCCTGGACGTGCTGGGACTGACCCGGCTCACCCCCTCCGCGGTGACCCGCTACGGGACCCAGCTGCTGACCTCCACGCCCGAGCGCGGCCCTCGCGGCCGACACGCGGTCCCGCTCCACGATCTGACCGAGTTCACCTTGGAATCACAGGCGCCACTGCCGTTTCAGATGGACGGTGACCACCTGGGACTGCGTACGAGTGTGACGTTCACAGGTGTACGCCGTGCACTGCGTGTGATTGTGTAAGCGGATGTGGTGAAAGTCCTTTCACTCGAACGTTTAGGCCAGCTTCCACCCCCTGGAAGTACGGCTGTGACCTAGTCGACACCAAGGAATCAAAAAAAACTTTCCGGAAGGGGTTGTATCCGCCGCCGAGGTTTGCGAGTCTCTTGGTGGCGATCGGGACGGTCGACGCCGACCCCCTTGAGAGCCCCGAATCCACTTCCTCATCCCTTGGGACACACCCGGCGAAGTCGGGCGATGCCCCTTCCCTTGCGGAGGGATTCGTGAAAGCGTTCACATTCACAAGCAATTACCGCAACGCGTAGGAGATGGAGCAGCCATGGACTGGCGTCACAACGCCGTTTGCCGCGAGGAAGACCCCGAGCTCTTCTTCCCCATCGGCAACACCGGTCCTGCGCTGCTGCAGATCGAGGAAGCCAAGGCCGTCTGCCGCCGCTGCCCCGTGATGGAGCAGTGCCTGCAGTGGGCCCTGGAGTCCGGCCAGGACTCCGGTGTCTGGGGTGGCCTCAGTGAGGACGAGCGCCGCGCGATGAAGCGCCGCGCCGCCCGCAACCGGGCGCGTAAGGCCACCGCCTGACGCCCACCCCGCCACCTGCTGCCCCCGAGCCGCAGCGCGCAGTGCCCACAGTGCGCACCGCATCGACGTCGCCGAGCCCCGGACCGTACGGCACCAGCCGTGGTCCGGGGCTCGTCGCTCTGCCGGGGTGCCGGCGCACCGGGCCGGGTCCCACCGGCACGGGACGGCACCGGCCGGGGTGCGCGGGTCAGCGCCGCTCGGGCTCCACGGGGATGTCCAGGGTGACCCGGGTGCCCCCTCGGGGAGCCGGGGCCATGTCGAAGCTCCCGCCCAACTCCCCCTCCACCAGGGTCCGTACGATCTGCAGGCCCAGGTTCCCGGCGGTACGGACGTCGAAGCCCTCGGGCAGGCCGCACCCGTCGTCCCGGACGGTGACCAACAGCCGTCCCTCCTCCCGGCCGGCTCCCGGACTGCGGACGGCGGTCACCTCGACCGTGCCCCGCTCCCCCGGCCGGAAGCCGTGCTCCAGCGCGTTCTGGAGCACCTCGGTGAGCACCATCGACAGCGGCGTGGCCACCTCCGCCGCCAGCACGCCGAAGTGCCCCGTACGGCGCCCGTCGACCATCCCCGGGGCGATCTCGGCGACCATCGCCAGCACCCGGTCCGCTATGTCGTCGAACTCCACGCGCTCGTCCAGCGTCTGGGAGAGGGTCTCGTGCACGATGGCGATCGACCCGACCCGGCGGACGGCCTCCTCCAGTGCCTCCCGCGCGGTGTCCCCGCTGCCCGCGCCGATCCGCCGGGCCTGGAGGCGCAGCAGGGCGGCGACGGTCTGGAGGTTGTTCTTCACCCGGTGGTGGATCTCCCGGATGGTGGCGTCCTTGGTGATCAGTTCCCGCTCCCTGCGGCGCAGTTCGGTGACGTCGCGGAGCAGGATGAGCGAACCGATGCGGGCCCCCTTCGGCTTGAGCGGGATGGCCCGCAGCTGGACCACGCAGCCGTTCCCCTCGATCTCGGTCTCGCGCGGCGCCCAGCCGCTGGCCAGCTTGACCAGCGACTCGTCCACCGGGCCGCGGGAGGGCGCCAGTTCGGCGGTGGCCTGGCCCAGGTGCAGTCCGACCAGGTCGGCGGCGAGACCGAGCCGGTGGTAGGCGGAGAGCGCGTTGGGGCTGGCGTACTGGACGACGCCGTCGGCACCGAGCCGGATCAGGCCGTCGCCGACGCGTGGCGAGGCGTCCATGTCGACCTGTTGGTCGGGGAAGGGAAACGTTCCCGCGGCGATCATCTGCGCGAGGTCGGAAGCGCTCTGCAGATAGGTCAGCTCCAGACGGCTGGGGGTCCGCACCGTCAGCAGGTTGGTGTTGCGGGCGATGACGCCGAGGACTCGCCCCTCCCGGCGCACCGGGATGGACTCGACCCGTACCGGCACCTCCTCGCGCCACTCGGGGTCGCCCTCGCGGACGATCCGGCCCTCGTCGAGCGCGGCGTCCAACAACGGCCGGCGCCCGCGCGGCACCATGTGGCCGACCATGTCGTCCTGGTAGGAGGTGGGGCCGGTGTTGGGGCGCATCTGCGCGACGGAGACGTAGCGCGTCCCGTCCCGGGTGGGGACCCACAGCACCAGGTCGGCGAAGGACAGGTCGGAGAGCAACTGCCACTCGGAGACCAGCAGGTGCAACCACTCCAGGTCGGAATCGTCGAGGGCGGTGTGCTGGCGTACGAGGTCGTTCATGGAGGGCACGGTGCGAGCCTAACCGGCGGCCGCACCGCGCGTACGTCCGTGCGTTCCGCCCTTGTGCGCAAGAAGTGACGACAGCCGTTGCCGCGTGCCGACATTGTGTTCAAGGCATGGACACGGGCGGGTGGCGCAGGGAACAATGACGGCAGGCTTCTGTCCTCCCCGCACAGGAGGGCGGAGCGGGACCCGGCGCTCTCTGCCCTGACTGCGCCAGGTCCTCGATCGCTCCGGGCTGCGGTGCCGGACGGGTTGAGGGTCCCGTCCCGGCGCCGCGGCCCGTGGGTGTCCCCCGAGGTCTTCGGCGCCCTCCGTCCGCCGCCCCTCCGCCGTACGTACGGGATCGGCCCCTCCGGGGATCCGCCGGTCGGGCCGCGACGCCGTGACCCGACCGCCTCCGGCTCCTCTCCCCCGACCGGCCCCGTCCCACGCCTGCCGGGACGTGCCCCGGAGCGTCGACGCGACGGACCGGGCCGGCGGGGCCTGCCGGAGGCGGCGGTGGGTCAGCGGGTCTCGGTGACCTTGGCCAGGGCGCGGGGCGCGTCCGGGTCCTGCCCCCGGGCGATGGTCACCTCGTACGCCAGCATCTGCAGCGGGAGGATCTCCAGGATCGGCTGGAGCTCCTCGGGCACGTCCCCGGTGGGCAGGACGAAACCCGCGGAGGCGTCGGCCACCTGCTGCTCGGGACCGACGACGACCAGGTCGGCACCGCGGTCCCGCAGCCGATCCAGGACGGGCTGGAGGGCCCGGCCGCCCTTGCCGTCGGGAACGATGGCGATCACCGGGGAGACGTTGTCGACCATCGCCAGGGGACCGTGCAGCAGATCGGCGCCCGAGTAGGACAGCGCCGGGATGTAGCTGGTCTCCATCAGCTTCAGCGCCGCCTCCTTGGCGGTGGGGTAGCCGTAGCCGCGGGAGGTGATGACCATCCGTTCGGCGAAGCGGTAGCGGGCGGCCAACCGCCTCACCTCGTCCCGGCGGGCCAGGACCGACTCGGCCAGGTCGGGCAGGGCCTTGGCCGCCTCCGCGCCGCCGCTCCCCCGGAGGCCCTCGACCAGGAGGTACAGGGCCAGCAGCTCGGCGGTGTAGGTCTTGGTCGCCGGGAGGGCCTTCTCCTCGCCGGCCAGGACGTCGATGTGGAACTCGGCGGCCTCGGCCAACGGGGAGTCGGGGTTGTTGGTGACCGCCAGGGTGACGGCCCCGGCCTCGCGCGCGGCCCGGGTCGAGGCGACCAGGTCCGGGGAGCCGCCGGACTGACTGACGGCGACGACCAGGCAGTCGGTGAGGTCCTGCTCGGCCCGGTAGGCGGTGGTGGTGGACATGGAGGTCAGCCCACAGGGCCTGCCCAGTCGGATCTCCAGCAGGTACTTCGCGTACAGGGCCGCGTTGTCGGAGGTGCCTCGCGCGGTGAGCAGCACGAAGCGGGGGTTGCGCGCCGCGATGCCCTCGGCGACCTCGCGGATCGCCGACGCTCCCTCGTCGAGGATCCGCCGCAGCACGGCGGGCTGCTCGGCCATCTCGGCGGACATGATCCGGCCCGGCCGGCCGGCTCGCGGCTCGGGGGTCGCGGCCGGGTTCGTGGCGGTCATGCTGGGGCCTCCCGTTTGTCTGTGGTGCGTGCGGTCCGCGGAGCTCAGCCGTCGGCCCCCCGGCCGGCGACGACCTCCGCGGCGGCCCGTCCGCAGACGCGGGCGGCGCCGTGGGTCGCGATGTGGAGCGTTCCGGACGGTGGCGCCTGGGGCAGTCCCATCTCGACCACGACCGTGTCCGGGCGGGCGGTGAGCAGGGCGTCCAGGGCGTTCGCCATCCAGGGGTGCCGGTGGACGTCGCGTACCACTGCGACGATCCTACGACCGGCCGCCTCCGCCAGCACCCGCTCCACCAGCGCTTCCGTACCCGCCGCCGCGGCCTGTTCCCGGCCCCACGAGCCGGTCGTGGTGCCCGGGAGGAGCTCCTCCAGCTCGGCGGCCAGGCCCCAGGGGGTCTCGTCGCCGACGGCGATGTTGGCGACAGGGGTGAAGGCGGCGACGTACGGCGGCCCGGTCAGGGGGGTGTGGTCCTCGGTGGCGGTGACCTTCAGCGCCCGGCGGGCCGCGGCCAGCCCGATTCCCGGATCCGACGGTACGGCCTCCCCGCCGCTCCGCGCGGTGGCCCGGGCGGCGGCCCAGCGGGCCAGGGCGCGGACGCGGTCGGCGGCGTCGGCGAGCCGCTCCTCCGGCAGTTCCCCCTCGACGACGGCCCGCACCAGGGCGTCACGCAGCCGCAGCACGGTCTCCTCGTCGGCCAGCCCTCCGCCGACGCAGATGGCGTCGGCGCCCGCGGCGACGGCCATCACACTGCCCCGCTCGATGCCGTAGGTCGCCGCGACGGCCCGCATCTCCATGCCGTCGGTGACGACCAGCCCGTCGAAGCCGAGTCCGCCCTCCTGCCGGGGCGCGCGCAGCAGCCCGTTCAGGACCGTGGGGCTGAGGGTCCCCGGGAGGTCGGGGTCGAGGGCGGGCAGCAGGATGTGCGCGCTCATCACGCACTTGCTGCCCGCGGCGACCGCCGCCCGGAACGGGACGAGTTCGCGGTCGTGCAGGGTGTCCGGGTCGGCGTCGATGCGGGGCAGGGCGTGGTGGGAGTCGACGCTGGTGTCCCCGTGCCCCGGGAAGTGCTTGGTGCAGGCGGCGACCCCGGCCGACTGCAGTCCCTCGACCCAGGCGGCGGTGTGCCGGGCCACCAGGTCCGGTTCGGCGCCGAAGGAACGGACGCCGATGACCGGGTTGTCGGGGTTGGAGTTGACGTCGGCCGACGGCGCCCAGTCGAGGTTGACGCCGCACTCGGCCAGCCGGCGCCCCAGTTCACGGGCGACGGCACGGGTCAGATCGGGGTCGTCGACCGCGCCCAGGGCGAGGTTGCCGGGGAAGGAGGAGCCGGTGCGCGCCTCCAGACGGGTGACGTCGCCGCCCTCCTCGTCGATGGCGACCAGCACCTCGGGGCGGACACCGCGCAGCCGGGCGGTGAGCGCGGCCAACTGCGCGGGAGAGGTGATGTTGCGCCCGAACAGGCCCACGGCGGTGAGCCCCTCGTCCAGCCGCCGCAGCAGCCAGTCGGGCGCGGTGGTGCCGGTGAAGCCCGGCTGGAGGACGGCGAGGGCGTTGCGGACCAGGGTTCCGGTGGTGCCGGTGAGAGTCGTCATGGGGTTCGGCTATCCCTTCACTGCGCCGGAGGTCAGCCCCGCCGCCATCTTCTTCTGGACGATCATGAAGAAGACCACCACGGGAATGGCGATCAGGACGGAGGCGGCCATCAGGGCGCCGTAGTCCGTGCCGCGGTCGGTGGTGAAGTTCATCAGCCACACGTTGAGCGTGTACTTGTCGTTGTCCTGCAGGAGGATGTAGGCGAACAGGTACTCGTTCCAGGCGGTGATGAGGGCGAAGATCGACGCCGCCGCCAGCCCCGGGGCGACCAGCGGGAAGATGACCCGCCAGAAGGCGCCCATCCGGGTACAGCCGTCCACCATCGCGGCCTCCTCCAGCTCCCTGGGCACGTTGATCACGAAGCCGCGGATCATCCAGGTGGTGAAGGGCAGCACGGAGACCAGGTAGACGACGATCACGCCCCAGTACTCGTTGAGCGCGCCCATGCCGTTGAGCTGGACGTAGATGGGGATGAGCATCGCCGTCGGCGGCAGCAGTTGGACGAGGATGAGGACGGTCATGAACGGCTTGCGGCCGTAGAAGTCGAAGCGCCCGATGGCGAAGGCGGCGATGGTGCCGATCAGCATGGCGCCGGCGACCGAGGCCCCGCAGATGATCAGGCTGCTCTGGATGGCGGTCCAGAAGTTCGGCGCGTCGACGGCCCGCGCGAAGTTGTCCAGGGTGACCGAGCTGGGCCACAGCGTCTGGTCGTAGCTGCGGATCTCGTGGTTCGGCCGGAAGGCGCTGACCAGGAGCCAGTAGACCGGGAAGGCCATCACCACGAAGACCCCCAGTCCCAGCACGTTGTAGACCAGGCGGTGCTTCTTGCGGTCGGGGCGCAGCTCGTAGACGTCGGTGGCGTCGGTGGCGGCCTCGGGCGCGGAGGCCGGGGCGGCGGAGGATACGGAGGTGCTCACTCGACCTCTCCTGTCTTCATGAGCTGACGCAGGTAGTACACGGCCACACCGGAGAGCAGCAGCACGGTGATGAGCGCGATCGCGGTGCCCTGGCTGAACGAGGCGCTGTCGAACGCCTTGCTGAAGGAGTACAGGCCCAGCAGCTCGTACTCGGGCTCCGGCTTGTTGCCGCGCATCAGGAAGATCTGGCCGAAGACGTTGAAGTCCCAGATCACCGAGAGGGTGGCCACCATCTGGAAGACGGGCTTGATGACCGGGAAGACGACGTTGCGGAAGACCCCGAAGGCTCCGGCCCCGTCGAGCTGGGCGGCCTCCTCCAGTTCCCTGGGCACCTGGGTGAGCGCGGCGTAGAGGGTGACCACCACGAACGGGATGGCGCCCCAGACCACCACCGCGCCGATGACGGTGAAGCCCTGCCAGGGGTCGAGGAACCAGTTGTGCCCCTGGAAGTCCAGGCCGGGGATCTTGCTCAGCGTGCTGTTGATCACGCCGTAGTCGGAGTCGGAGAGCCAGCGGAAGATCGAGGTCGCCACCAGCAGCGGCATCGCCCACGCGGCCACCAGCGCGCCGGTGAGCAGCAGTCGCACCCAGGTGGACAGCCGCTGCATCAGCAGCGCGACCGAGAGCCCCAGCCCCATGGTCGCCGTCACGCAGGCGATCATGAACAGCACGGTGCGGAAGGTGACCCACCAGAACTCGGAGTCGCCGAGGATGTTGGTGAACTGTTCGAAACCCACCCACGGGGGCGTGGTGCCGCCCCACAGGTGGGCTCGGCGCATGTCCTGGAAGGACATGATCACGGTCTTGACCAGCGGGTAGCCGAAGACCGCGCCGATGGCCACGATCGCCGGGGCGATCAACAGGTACGGCAGCTTGGGCCGTGGCGTCCCACCGGGACGCGCCGTGCCCCTGGGCGGCACGGGGGCGGCCGTCCTCGGCTTCTGCGGTGGGGCCGCCGGCGGGTCGGCGGCTTTGGTGTCGGCGGCGGTCACGTGCTGGCCTTCCGTTCGTTCTCTTCACCGAAGGGGCGCGGGAGGCGGGGCTGCGGGCCCCGCCTCCCGCGGAGGCGGCCGGGGTGTGCGGTCCCCGGCGCGGGCTCAGGCCTCGTTGTTGATCAGCTTGTCGATCTCCTCGTCGGCCTTCTTGGTGGCGTCCTCCACCGAGGTGCCCTTGAGGATGTCCAGCAGCATGTTCTCCAGGACGTTCTGGTTCTCGATCGCGGTCCAGCCGGGGGCGATCGGGGTGAACCAGGCGTCCGGCACCGCGTTGGCGATCGGAGCGGTCTCCGGCTTCTCCTTCAGCGGTTCCAGCTGCTTGGTGTTGTTCGGGAGGATGTTCTTGGAGGCCAGGACCTCCATCGACTTCTCGCTGGTGAACAGGGAGATCCACTCCTCGGCGAGGTCCTTCGCCTCGGACTTCTGGATCACCGCGAGGTCGGAGCCGCCGATGAAGGAGGGCAGGGGCTTGCCGTCCGGGCCGGGCATGCCGGCGGTGGCGATCTTCCCCTCCAGCTCGGGGTTGCCGTTCTCGCCCCCGAAGACGGAACCGGCCTCCCAGCCGTTGCCGTAGATCAGGGCCGCCTTCTTGTTGGCCATGACGTTGGCGTGGTCCTGCTCGTCCTTGGTCCGGTCGCCGTTGTTGTACTCGTTGACCAGGTCGACGAAGTGCTCGATGCCCTTGCGCGCCTCGGGGGTGCTCAAGGTGGCCTTCCACTCCCCCTTGCCCTCGTCGTACTCGGCGATCTGCCCGCCGTAGGCGGCGACGTAGGACATGGCGGCGTACCAGTAGCGGCCGGGCAGGTAGAGGGCCGAGAAGGCCTTGTCGTCGCCGTACTCCTTCTCGACCTCGTCGAGCGCCTTCCTCAGCTCGTCCTCGGTCTGCGGGAGTTCCTTGACGCCCGCCCCCTTGTCGAACATCTCCTGGTTGAAGATGGCGACGCGCGCACCGGCGTAGTAGGGGACGCAGTAGAGCTTGCCCTCGAAGGAGCAGGTGTCCTTCAGGCCCTGGATCCAGGTGTCGGAGTTGTCGTACTTCGCCGGGTCGATCTCGGCGAGGGCCCCGTTGAGGATGTAGGTCATGGTCTCGGTGTTGCCGAGTTCGACCACATCCGGGAACTTGTCCCCGCCCAGCGCGGTGTCGAGCTTCTTGGCCTTGTCGCCCCACTGCTGGTACTGGACGTTGACCTTGACCTTGGGGTATTTCTCCTTGAACTGCTCGTTGACGTCGTCGACCAGTTCGGGCCAGGTGCTCTGGGCGTCGTTCATCAGCCAGACGGTGAGCGTCTCGTTGCGCTCCTTGGGATCCTTGGAGGCGTTGCTCTCCCCGTCCGACCCACAGGCCACGAGACCGGTCGTCATCGCCACGGCGCCGATCGCCGCTACGAGCTTGCGCTTCACGTCGTTCTCCTTCGGGTGCCGGAAATCCCCCCGCCCACTACCCGAGATCTCCGCTCCCGCCGGTGCCCGCACCGACGCGAAGCGCCGTGGGCACCGGCCTTCGAAGTACTGTCCGTGGGGCCGGGCCGGTCATAATGGTTTAGACCAGTGCCCGCAGCTTGGCCTAGACCTATAGGGCTGTCAACGGTGTATAAAGCTCGCGGCCGCATCCGTTACCGGACCGACATCTGAGCCGGGACGCCACCGGGGGCGGTGACCGTGCCACGATGTGAGCCGCTACGTACGGAGGAAACCGGTGACCGCACGAGACGAGTCACGACACGAGTCGGGAAGGCGCGCGATGGGGAGCGACGGGGACACGACCGGCGCGGCCGCGCGGTCCGCGGTGGACACCGGAACCGGGAACACGGGCAACGGCACGGCCGGACGCACCGCCCGGGTGCCGAAGTACTACCGCCTCAAGCGTCACCTGCTGGAGATGACCGAGACGATGCCGCCCGGCACGCCGGTCCCCCCGGAGCGCACGCTCGCCGGCGAGTTCGACACCTCCCGCACCACCGTGCGCCAGGCCCTCCAGGAACTGGTCGTCGAGGGGCGGCTGGAGCGCATCCAGGGCAAGGGCACCTTCGTGGCCAAGCCCAAGGTCTCCCAGGCCCTCCAGCTCACCTCCTACACCGAGGACATGCGCGCCCAGGGCCTGGAGCCCACCTCGCAGCTGCTGGACATCGGATACGTCACCGCCGACGAGCGGCTCGCCGAGCTGCTGGGCATCCCCACCGACGGTCGGGTGCTGCGCATCGAACGCCTGCGGCTGGCCAGCGGCGAACCGATGGCGATCGAGACCACCCACCTGTCCCAGAAGCGCTTCCCCGCGCTGCGCCGCAGCCTGGTGAAGTACACCTCCCTCTACACGGCCCTGGCCGAGGTGTACGACGTCCACCTCGCCGAGGCCGAGGAGACGATCGAGACCTCCCTGGCCACCCCACGCGAGGCGGGGCTGTTGGGCACGGACGTCGGGCTGCCGATGCTGATGCTCTCCCGGCACTCGCGCGACACCGAGGGGGAGCCGGTGGAGTGGGTCCGCTCGGTCTACCGCGGCGACCGCTACAAGTTCGTCGCCCGCCTCCAGCGCCCCGGCCGGGGCCGCTGAGCCCTCGACCCCGACCGGAAGCCCCCGTTCGGAAGCCCGCCCCGCCGCTCCGGCGGTGGAGAGGGGACCGGGGGAGACGGGACGCGCGAGGCGAAGGGGCCGGGGGCCGCGTCCGTCCCCGGTCGGCGATCGATGCCCGACCACCCGGTGACGCGGGCCGGTCGGCGGGTCTAGATTTCCTCCTCGCACCAACGGTGGTCGTTCGCGAGGACGGAGACACAGCCATGGCCGCACCGCCGGGGAGCCCCGGGTCCCATCCAGTCGTGACGCCGGCGCGCGTGGTCGTCGGCCTCTGCCTGTCGGCACCCTTCGTCGCGATGCTCTGGGTCGATTCGTACGCGAAGAGCGGGCCGACGTTCGTCGGGGTGCCCTTCTTCTACTGGTACCAGATGCTCTGGGTGCCCGTCTCCGCGGGTCTGACGGCCGTCGCGTACGTGTTGGTGCGGCGCGAGCGGCGGGCCCGGCGTGCCGCGACGGGCCCGGCCGGCGCGGCACGCGCGAAGCGTTCGGGGGGTGAGCCGTGATGGGGGACGGGGTCAACGTCGTCGCCCTGGTCGTCTTCGTCTTCTTCTTCGCCGTGGTGACGGTGATGGGCTTCCTGGCCGCCCGCTGGCGCCGGGCCGCCGACACCGAGAACCTCGACGAGTGGGGCCTGGGCGGACGGAGCTTCGGCACCTGGGTCACCTGGTTCCTGCTCGGCGGCGACCTCTACACCGCCTACACCTTCGTGGCCGTCCCCGCGGCCGTCTACGCGGCGGGCGCGGCGGGCTTCTTCGCGGTGCCGTACACCATCCTGGTCTACCCGCTGATCTTCCTCTTCCTGCCCCGCCTGTGGTCGGTCTCGCACCGCCACGGCTACGTGACCACCTCGGACTTCGTCGGCGGCCGATTCGGCTCGAAGGGCCTGTCCCTGGCCGTCGCCGTGACCGGCATCCTGGCCACGATGCCCTACATCGCGCTCCAACTCGTGGGCATTCAGGCGGTGCTGGACGTGATGGGCGTCGGCGGCGGCGAGTCGACGCACTGGTTCGTCAAGGACCTGCCGATCCTGATCGCCTTCGGTGTGCTGGCCGCCTACACCTACTCGTCCGGCCTGCGCGCCCCGGCCCTGATCGCGTTCGTCAAGGACACGCTGATCTACCTCGTCATCGCCGTCGCGATCGTCTACATCCCGATCAGGCTCGGCGGCTTCGACGAGATCTTCGCCAGTGCCGGGGAGAAGTTCGCCGAGACGGGCAACGGCTCGGTGGTCCCGGGCGAGGACGCGCACTGGGGCTACGCCACCCTGGCGCTGGGTTCGGCGCTGGCCCTGTTCATGTACCCGCACTCGATCACGGCGACGCTCTCCAGCGGCAGCCGCGAGGTCATCCGCCGCAACACCACCATCCTCCCCCTGTACTCGCTGATGCTCGGCCTGCTGGCCCTGTTGGGCTTCATGGCGATCGCGGCCGGGGTGGAGGTGGACAACGGACAGCTCGCCATCCCCCAGCTCTTCGAGAACATGTTCCCGGGCTGGTTCGCCGGGGTGGCCTTCGCCGCCATCGGCATCGGCGCGCTGGTCCCGGCGGCGATCATGTCGATCGCGGCGGCCAACCTGTTCACCCGCAACATCTACAAGGACTTCCTCAAACCGGACGCGACGCCCGCGCAGGAGACCCAGGTCTCCAAGGTCACCTCGCTGCTGGTCAAGGTCGGTGCCCTCGCCTTCGTCCTGACCATGGACAAGACGGTGGCGATCAACTTCCAGTTGCTGGGCGGCATCTGGATCCTCCAGACCTTCCCGGCGATCGTGGGCGGCCTGTTCACCCGCTGGTTCCACCGCTGGGCGCTGCTCGCCGGCTGGGCGGTCGGCATGCTCTACGGCACGGTGGTGGCCTACAACACCTCCAGCCCCACCCAGGCGCACTTCGCCGGCAGTTCGGACACCATCCCGCTGATCGGCGAGACCGGCTACATCGGCCTGACGGCGTTCGTCCTCAACCTGGCGGTCACGGTGGTGATGACCCTCGTCATGCGGGCGGTGAAGGCCCCCTACGGTGTCGACGGCACCACCGAGGGCGACTACACCGCGGACGTCGGCGACCCGGGCGTCCAGGAGGAGTTGCCCCCGCCCACGGTGGACGCCCGGCGCTGAGGCCCGCGCCCACCGCGTCCCCCACGCCCCCGCGCACCCCGTCGACGACCGGCCGCCGTACCGCCGTCGGCGGGGTGCCGCATGATGGCCCCATGGACATCACCATCAGAGCGGCCCGCCCGGAGGAACTGGGGGTCGTCGGGGAGTTGACGGCCGAGGTGTACCTGGCCGACGGACTGCTGACCCACGGCGAGGACGACCCCTACCTCGCCGTGCTGCGCGACGCGCGACGCCGTGCCGAACACGCCGAACTGCTGGTGGCCGTACGGCCCGACGGGGACGGCGGTGCGGACGAGGTGCTGGGCACCGTCACCTTCGTGGGAGACGGCGGGGAGTACGCCGACATCGCCCGGCCCGGCGAGGGCGAGTTCCGGACGCTCGCGGTGCGGCCCGGGGCACGGGGGCACGGGGTGGGCGAGGCGCTGGTGCGCGCGTGCGTGGAACGGGCCGGGGCGCTCGGCCTCCGGCGTCTGGTGCTCTCCAGTCAGGAGCGGATGCACGCCGCGCACCGGCTCTACGAGCGGCTGGGCTTCGTCCGCACCCCGGAGCGGGACTGGCGGCCGGTGCCCGAGCTCACCCCTCTGCTGACCTTCGCTCTGGCAATGGGCTGAACTTCCGCTTCCCCCCATGATCGCTCACGGAATCCCAAGGAGATTCTCACCCGGAAAGGTGGTATCGCACGGCTTCGCTGTCTAGCGTCGCCTGGTATGAAACTCCTGCGAGCCGTGAACGGAATCCTTGCGTCCGCCACCGGGTACGAAGTGCGCCGCGCCCGGACCGCACGGAAGAAGGCCCCCCACGGCCCCTCCCCGGCCACGTCCGGCGGAGGGGCCGGCGCGTCCTGCGCCGCGCCCGTCACCGGCTACCGTCCCCCCGCCTCCCCCGAGACGGACCGCCTGGTGAGGGAACCCGTCTTCATCATCTCCTCCATCCGCTCCGGGTCCACGCTGCTGAGGATGCTCCTGGACGCGCACTCCCGACTGCGCGCGCCCCACGAGCTGCATCTGCGCCGTCTGGAAGTACACCCCACCACCCGGCTCGCCTCGGAGGCGATGCGGGAGCTGGACCTGGACCGGGCCGATCTGGAGCACCTGCTGTGGGACCGGGTCCTCCACCGCGAACTGGTCCGCAGCGGCAAGTCGGTGATCGTGGAGAAGACCCCGGCCAACGCCTTCGCGTGGCGGCGCGTCAAGGCGTGCTGGCCCGACGCGCGCTTCGTCTTCCTGCTGCGCCACCCCGCCTCCATCGCCGCCTCCTGGCACGACTCCGACCCGTCGAAGCGGACGATGGAGGAGGCCGTCGCCGAGGCCCTGCGCTACGCGGAGGCGGTCCAGGAGGCGCGCGAGAACCTCTCCGGAATCACCGTCCGCTACGAGGACCTCACCGAGGACCCGGCCCGCGAACTGCGCCGTGTCTGCGAGTTCCTGGGCGTGGAGTGGGAGCCGGAGATGGTGGAGTACGGCGACCGCGCCTCGGGGCGGTTGCGCAGGGGCCTGGGGGACTGGCGGGAGAAGATCCGCACCGGCCGCGTCCAGGCAGCCCGTCCCCTCCCGGCCCTCTCCGAGGTGCCCGAGCCGCTGCGCCCCCTGTGCGAGGCGTGGGGCTACACCACCGAGCGGACGGAGACCGCGACCGGCTGACGGCGTGCCGCTCCCCGCGGCGCCGCGTCCCCCACCGGACGCGGCGCCGCGGCGTTCCGGGCCCCTCCCGCCTCCCGCCACCTCCCTCCGGCGGCCGCCGCCCCCTCTCCCCTCCCGGACCCACGAGGCGCCGCAACACAACATGTAGGGGTGATGGACACAGTCGGCACTAGATGTATGCTCATCTCGCTGTCGCCGCAGGGGAATCCGGTGGGAATCCGGAACTGTCCCGCAACGGTGTGCGACGGGCTGCCCCCGTGTCGTCCGCACGAGCCGAGCCGCCCGCCACGAGTCCGAGGACCTGCCGACGGTGTCTCAGTCACGTCCGGGCCTCGTGGGGTGGGCCGACGGACGCGCGCGGTCGTGCCCGCACCGGTCGGGCGTGCCCGCACGTCCGTCGCGCTCTCCTCCCCACGGGCCGCAGGCCCCACGAGGGAGATCACCGAGTTGACCATCTCAGCGGCGGAGCCCGTCCCGGCCTCCGCTCCGGAGGACGACGACCGCCCCGGTACCGCGCTGCTGCGCACCCTGACCGAGCTCAGCGCCGACCTGCCCGCCACCGACCCCGGCCGGGTCGCCGCCGCCGCGCTGCGCGGCCGTCATCCCGGCTCCGACGAGGCGGAGTTGCGGTCCCTGGCCACCGAGGCCGCCGCCGGCCTCATCGCCGAGGAACCCCAGTACTCACGGCTCGCGGCCCGGCTGCTCGTCCGGGCGATCCGCGCGGAGGCCGCCGGACAGGGGGCGGTGTCCTTCTCGGCCTCGGTCGCGGTCGGCCGGCGCGAGGGACTGATCGCCGACCGTACGGCCGAGTTCGTCGCCGAACACGCCGCGCGGCTCGACACACTGGTGGAACGGGCCGTGGCGGACGGTGCCGACGACCGCTTCGGCTACTTCGGGCTGCGCACCCTCCACTCCCGCTACCTGCTGCGCCATCCGGTGACCCGGCAGGTGATCGAGACCCCACAGCACTTCCTGCTGCGGGTGGCCTGCGGCCTGGCCCTCGACTCCTCCGGGCGCGCGGTGGAGGAGGTCGCCGAGCTCTACCGGCTCACCAGCACACTGTCCTACCTGCCCTCCTCCCCCACCCTGTTCAACTCCGGCACCCGGCATCCGCAGATGTCCTCCTGCTACCTGCTGGACTCCCCCAGGGACGAGCTGGACTCCCTCTACGAGCGCTACCACCAGGTCGCGCGGCTGTCGAAGCACGCCGGCGGCATCGGACTGTCCTTCTCCCGCATCCGCTCGCGCGGTTCGCTGATCCGCGGCACCAACGGGCACTCCGGCGGCATCGTGCCGTTCCTGCGGACGCTGGACGCCTCGGTCGCGGCCGTCAACCAGGGCGGCCGGCGCAAGGGAGCGGCCTGTGTCTATCTGGAGACCTGGCACGCGGACGTCGAGGAGTTCCTCGAACTGCGCGACAACACCGGCGAGGACGCCCGCCGCACCCACAACCTGAACATCGCCCACTGGATCCCGGACGAGTTCATGCGCCGGGTCGAGGCGGACGCCGACTGGTCGCTGTTCTCCCCCTCGGACGTCCCCGAGCTGGTGGACCTGTGGGGCGAGGAGTTCGACGCCGCCTACCGGCGCGCGGAGGCCGCCGGACTGGCGGTGCGGACGGTCCCGGCCCGCACCCTGTACGCCCGGATGATGCGCACCCTCGCCCAGACCGGCAACGGCTGGATGACCTTCAAGGACACCGCCAACCGCACCGCCAACCAGACCGCCGAGCCGGGCAACGTCATCCACTCCTCCAACCTCTGCACCGAGATCCTGGAGGTCACCGACGACGGCGAGACGGCCGTGTGCAACCTGGGCTCGATCAACCTCGCCGCGCACCTGGGCGAGGCGGGCGGCCCTCCCGACGAGGCGGTCGACTGGGAGCGGCTGGACGCCACCGTCCGCACCGCCGTGCTCTTCCTGGACCGCGTGGTGGACGTCAACTTCTACCCCACCGAGCAGGCCGCCGCGTCCAACTCCCGGTGGCGTCCGGTCGGCCTGGGCCTGATGGGCCTCCAGGACGTCTTCTTCCGGCTGCGGCTGCCCTTCGACTCGCCCGAGGCGCGACGGCTGTCCACCCGGATCTCCGAGCGGGTCATGCTCGCCGCCTACGAGGCGTCGGCCGAACTGGCCGAGCGGCACGGCCCGCACCCGGCCTGGGAGAGCACCCGCGCCGCCCGCGGCGTCCTCCACGTCGACCACTACCCGGACGCGGAGATCACCTGGCCAAAGCGTTGGGCGGCGCTGCGGGAGAGGATCGCCGGCACGGGACTGCGCAACGCGCTGCTGCTGGCCGTCGCCCCGACCGCCACGATCGCCTCCATCGCGGGCGTCTACGAGTGCGTCGAGCCGCAGGTCTCCAACCTCTTCAAGCGCGAGACGCTCTCGGGCGAGTTCCTCCAGGTCAACTCCTACCTGGTGGCCGATCTCAAGCGACTGGGCCTGTGGGACGAGCGGACCCGGGAGGCGCTGCGCGAGTCGAACGGCTCGGTGGCGGAGCTGTCATGGATCCCCGAGGAGCTCCGCTCGCTGTACCGCACGGCCTGGGAGCTGCCGCAGCGCTCCCTGATCGACATGGCCGCGGACCGCACCCCGTTCCTGGACCAGGGGCAGTCGCTGAACCTGTTCATGGCCGCGCCGACCATCAACCGGCTCAGCTCGATGTACGCCTACGCCTGGAAGCGCGGTCTGAAGACCACCTACTACCTGCGCTCGCGCCCCGCGACCCGGATCGCGCGCGCCGCGGGCGGCGCGACCGCCACCGCGCCCGCCCCCGTCCCCACCGGGCGGCAGGACGCCGGGGCCGACGCGGCCCTCGCCTGCTCCCTGGAGAACCCCGAGTCCTGCGAGGCATGCCAGTGACCGCCACCACCCCCGACCCCCGAACCGTCGGCCGCTCCCGCAACCTGCTGGACCCGGGCTTCGAACTCACCCTGCGTCCGATGCGCTACCCGGCCTTCTACGAGCGCTACCGCGACGCGATCAAGAACACCTGGACCGTGGAGGAGGTGGACCTCCACTCCGACGTGGCCGACCTCGCCAGGCTCTCCCCGGGCGAGCAGCACCTGATCGGGCGGCTGGTGGCGTTCTTCGCCACCGGCGACTCGATCGTGGCCAACAACCTGGTGCTGACGCTCTACCGGCACATCAACTCGCCCGAGGCCCGCCTGTACCTGTCGCGGCAGCTCTTCGAGGAGGCCGTGCACGTCCAGTTCTACCTGACCCTGCTGGACACCTATCTGCCCGATCCGGACGAGCGCGCGGCCGCCTTCGCGGCGGTGGAGAACATCGACTCCATCCGGGAGAAGGCCCGGTTCTGCTTCCGCTGGATGGACTCGGTCGAGGACATCGACCGCCTGGAGAGCCGGGCCGACCGCCGTCGCTTCCTGCTGAACCTGATCTGCTTCGCGGCGTGCATCGAGGGCCTGTTCTTCTACGGCGCCTTCGCCTACGTCTACTGGTTCCGCTCCCGCGGTCTGCTGCACGGGCTGGCCACCGGCACCAACTGGGTCTTCCGGGACGAGTCGATGCACATGTCGTTCGCCTTCGACGTGGTCGACACCGTCCGCGAGGAGGAACCGGACCTCTTCGACGACGAGTTGGAGCGGCAGGTGGTCGAGATGCTGGAGGAGGCGGTCGAGGCCGAGTTGCAGTTCGCCCGCGATCTGTGCGGCGAGGGCCTGCCCGGGATGAACACCGACTCCATGCGCGAGTACCTGCGGTGCGTGGCCGACCGGCGACTGGTCCGGCTGGGCTTCCCGGCCCGCTACGGCGCGACGAACCCGTTCGCGTTCATGGAGTTGCAGAACGTCCAGGAGCTGACCAACTTCTTCGAACGCCGCGCCTCGGCCTACCAGGTGGCGGTGGAGGGGTCGGTCTCCTTCGACGACGACTTCTGATCCCCACAAGAATGCCCCTCCCCCTCCGGGGAAGGGTCCGGCCCGGCCGGTGGAACGGCCGGGCCGGACGGAGCACGCGGAACGCGCGACGCCGCGGATCAGATGCCGCAGCTGGGGGCCGACCAGAAGCGGCTGGAGCGGTCGGAGACGTGGACGTGGTCGTTGTGGCCGGAGTACCCCGGGCCGAGGATGCCCTTGAAGCCGTGGTAGCGGGCCCGCTTGGCCAGGGTGCACAGGGAGTGCGAGCCGGCGCCGAGGTCGACGGCGTCGCCGTAGAGGTGGCGACTGTTGGAGGAGCCGCCCACCGCGCTGTTGCAGGAGTAGGAGCGGAAGCCGCTGGTCACGCGGATCGGCGCGTCACCCAGGGCGTGCCGCATGGCCTCCAGCTTCCACATCGAGATCAGCGCGTTGCGCTTGGCCGTGGACGCGCTCACCGCCCCGCCGCTCCAGGTGGAGTTGCACTGGTTCAACTCGCTGTAGGAGAAGTGGGCCGGGGTGCAGTCGGCGTCCTGAAGGGCGTAGATCTTGCTGAAGGTCTGCGGCCCGGCGATGCCGTCGGCGGACAGGCCGTAGGCGGCCTGGAAGCGCTTGACGGCGGCGGCGGTGGCGGGACCGTAGGCGCCGTCGAGGGCGAGCTCGCTGCCGTAGCCGGGGTAGCCGGAGACGCGGATCTGGAGCTGGGTGACGTCCGAACCGGACATGCCCTGCTTGAGGGTGCGGTTCCAGGTGTAGCAGGTGTCCGCCTGCGCGGTGCCCGTGGTGGCGACGGTGCCGACCAGCGCGGCTGCCGCGACCATGACAATGCTGAGCACGAGACGCATGGTGCCTTTGAGCATGGTGCCTCCGTGAGGGAACGGTGGGAGTTCCGAGGGTGGCGGAGTGTTCTACTCGCGTCAACACCTCCCGGAGATGCCAATGGGCGGGCCTCTGAAAGGCCCGCCCAGGTCAGCGCCCCACCATGAATTCCCACGTCACGAGGGTTCGCCGAACGCTCGGCGCGCCGCCGGCGGACGTTCACCGTTCCGCCGTCCGGAACCGGCCGTTCCGATCGTGGCGGTTCAGTCGTTGGGCACCGTCTCGTAACGCGGCGTCCCCTCGGCCATCTGCCGCAGCACGTCCTTCCGCTCGCGCTTGGAGAGCCGGTCGATGTAGAGCCGGCCGTAGAGGTGGTCCGTCTCGTGCTGGAGGCAGCGGGCGAAGTAGCCGGTGCCCCGCACCCTGATCGGCCGACCCTCGGTGTCCTGTCCGCGCACGACGGCGTAGTCGGGGCGGGCCAGCGAGTGGTACGCGCCCGGCACCGACAGGCAGCCCTCGTTGGAGTCGTCCAGCACCCGGCCCTCGGCGGGGAGCTCCTCCAGCACCGGGTTGCAGACCACGCCGACGTGCCGCACGCCCTCGTCGTCCTGGCAGTCGTAGACGAAGACCTTCAGGTCGACACCGATCTGGTTGGCGGCCAGACCGACGCCCTCGGCCGCGCGCTGGCTGGCGAACATGTCGTCGACCAGCTTGGCCAGCTCGCCGTCGAACTCGGTGACGTCCTCGCACTCCTTGTGCAGCACCGGATTGCCGACGACGGTGATCGGACGAGCGGTGCCGCGCTCGCGGTGGGCCCGCTCCCGCTCCTCGCAGTCCTCCGTGTCGACGACGAACCCCTCGTCGTCCACCCGCTGACCGGTCTCGTGCTCCGCCATCTGTGCGTCTGCCTCCCTCACGGTGCTCACCACAACCCGTACAGACTACGGGCAGCCGCGGACCCGGTGTGCTCGGTCCTCCCGAAGGGCACGCCGACCGATCCTCAGCAGACCTCCTCCAGGTCCCGCCACTCGCGGGTGTCCGGACTGTCGGCGACCCAGCCGTCCAGCAGCCCGCGCACCAGGGCGGCCGGGGCCGCCAGCCCGCACTCCCGCTCGGGCACCCACAGCTCGCCCGCGGTCATGTGCCCCAGCGGGCCCGGGTGGCCCGGCACGCTGTGGTCGTGCGGGTCGTGCCGCGGCCCGTCCCCGCCCTCGTCGCTGGGCATCCGACTCTCGGAACAGGTGCGGCACAGCAGCCGCACCGACGACGACCAGTCCTCGGCCGCGTAGCCCGCGTCGGCCGCCAGCCGCTCCAGCGCGTCCCGGTCCGCCTCGGTCGCCGCCTCCAGCAGCACCACCCAGGTCGGAACCGGGGAGGGCGCCCAGAGTTCTATCTCGTCGAAGACCGGATAGGTGTGGCCGCTGGCCGTGGTCCGCTCGCCGTGGGGCACGCCGTCGTGCAGCACCACCTCGCCCCAGCGGCGTCCGGAGGAGGGCAGGGGGATGCTCTGCACCTCGATGCGGGCCGGATCCAGCCGACGGCCCCACACCACCTCGGCCTCGCCCTCGGGGGACAGGCGCACGGCGGCGCTGCCCAGCTCCATGCCCGTCGGCGGCTCCGCGCGGACGTGCCGCCCGGGCCGGTCGCCGGGCGGTGCGTCCGGCACCCGCAGGCCGTACGCCTGCCAGGCCCGTCGGGCCAGCGCCCAGTCCTGCAGGGCGGTGGCCGCGATGCCCACGTTCCACCAGTCCGGGGTCCCGGTGGAACGGTCCAAGAGGGCGACGGCGCGCAGTCCGGCCGCGCGCGCCTGTTCCCAGTCGTGCCGGAACTTGTGCAGCAGCGCCAGGTTGAACCAGGACTCCGACAACCACGGTTCCAGATCGGCGGCGCGGGTCAACAGCGCGCCGGCGTCCTCGTACCGTCCGTCACCGATGAGCGTGAACGCGCGGTCGGTGACCAACCGCCAGTCGGCGGAGGGCCGGTGCCTCGTCTTGCCGAAGATCCTCACGATGTTCCCGCCTGACTCCCGCCTGCTTCCGGTTTCGTCCTCACCGGCCTTCTGGTCGCGGCCCCGCCGCGGCGTCCTGCCGCGGCCTCCTCCCTGCCGCGGTTCCCGGTTCGCATCCAACCATGCCCACCGGGGTGCGCGCTCATTACCCATCGGTCATGGGACACCGGGGGGTTGGGAGGCGGGCCGCCGCCCGCGCACGGCGGCGCGACGTACCGCCCCGGATCGGCGGCCTCGCGCTTCCCCCGGGGCGGAAGCCCGACCGGGCGGACTCGTTCGGGTGAATTGGCGCCGGCCCGTGGCGGTGCCGCGGCACCGCCACGGAGGCCGCGGAGCACGCGTACGGACACATCGCGGGAGAGGGCCGCGGGCAGACCCGCCCGACACGCGGCGTGGAATCCGGAAAGGGGAGCCGGCCGGGACTCAGGCGCGGTTCTCGCCGGCGTCGCCCGGTGTCCGGGCGGCCCCGGGGCGGGTGGGCCGGGGGCCGCTCTCCCGCGGTGTCCGGGCCGGGTCCACCACCGGCTGCTCGGGGACGGCCTGCCCCGAGCGGATCAACTCGATGCGGCCCATCACCTTGGAGCGCAGGTCGGTGGGGACGGCGTCGTGTCCGCAACACCGCTTGACCAGCTTCTTCACGGCCTGTTCCAGACCGTACTTCTCCAGACAGGGCGAGCACTCGTCGAAGTGCTGCTCGAACTTCGCGCGATCCCCCTCGGGCATCTCGCGGTCCAGGTACTCGTACAGGTGGTCCAGGACCTCGGCGCAGTCCGTCTCGTGCGGCTCTCCGCAACTCATGAGCCCGAGCCCTTCCGGTCGTGCGACTCGTCCGGCGTGGTGGCGCCGTTCGCGCCCGCCGGGACCAGCCCGCGCTCACGGGCGTAGTCCTCCAGCATTCCGCGCAGCTGGCGGCGGCCCCGGTGGAGACGGGACATCACCGTACCGATGGGTGTCCCCATGATGTCCGCGATCTCCTTGTAGGCAAACCCCTCGACGTCCGCGAGGTAGACCGCGATCCGGAACTCCTCCGGAATGGCCTGGAGGGCCTCCTTCACGTCCGAGTCCGGCAGGCGGTCCAGCGCCTGGGACTCGGCCGAGCGCAGTCCGGTCGACATGTGCGACTCGGCGCGGGCCAACTGCCAGTCCTCGATGTCCTCGGCCGCGCTGCGCTGCGGTTCACGCTGCTTCTTGCGGTACGAGTTGATGAAGGTGTTGGTGAGGATGCGGTACAGCCACGCCTTGAGGTTGGTGCCCTGACGGAACTGGTGGAAGGACGCGTACGCCTTGGCGTAGGTCTCCTGCACCAGGTCCTCGGCGTCGGCCGGATTGCGCGTCATGCGCAGGGCCGCCGAGTACATCTGGTCCAGGAAGACGAGGGCGTCCCGCTCGAAGCGCGCGTTCCGTTCGGCCTCGGTCTCCGCCGGCTCCTGGCGCGCGGCGTCGTCGGTCCCGGCGACCGGACCCACCTCCTCCGATGCGGTTGCGAGTCCGACTGCGGACTCGTTCGAACCGGAGGATAGACGACGATCCGTCCCCTCCGCCGCCCGGAAGGGCGCGTTCCCGACGAGTCCGGCCAGCCTCAGCGTCGCCCAGTCGACCTGGGCCGCTGTCGCTCGGGTACCCACGGGGCGGGACGGGCATGCGATCGAACCCATGTCGGGTGGACTCCCTCTCCTCGCGCGTGCGTGTGGTCCGTACGTGTTCCACAGGGCCACAACACGCCGGACCGCGGGGGCATTCCCGTCCGGGGTCACCCCCGCGTCAGCCACTCCCGCACCGCCCCGGTGAGCAGTTCCAGGGCCGCCTCCTGGCCGACCGTACCCCGCCGGGGGACGGCGAAGCCGTGGTCGCCGCCCGGCACCTCGACGACCTCCGCCTCCCGGGGGAACTCGTCGGGCCGGCCGAAGGGGTCGCGCCCGCCCTGGACCACCAGGGTCTCCACGCCGGCACCGAGCAGTTCCTCCGCCCGGGACCGCTCCGGCCTGCCGGGAGGATGGAGGGGGAAGGCCAGGGCGAGGACGGCGTGCGCACCCAGTTCGCGCGCCGTCCGGCAGGCCACGCGCGCCCCCGCGCTGCGCCCCCCGGAGACGACCGGTGCCCCGTCCCGTTCCAGGACCGGCCACACCGCCCGCCACCCGGCGTCGAGGGTCCGGGGCGCGGGAGCCACCTTCTTCCCGGCCACCCGCCAGGGCTGCTCCACCAGGGCGACGGACACCCCGTGAGCGGGCAGCGCGGCGGCCAGGGCCCGCAGGTCCCGGGCCTCGACACCACCTCCGGCGCCGTGCCCGAGCGCCAGGACCCGCCGGGCGCGGGGGGCGCGGTGCCAGGTCACGCGCGCCGGCCCGGCCGGGGTGTCCACCAGCTCGACGGCGTCGGGGGCCGCCCCGCCCCCGGCGGCCGTTCCCGTCCCCACCGTGTCCGTCCCGTCCACTTCCGCTCCGTCCTTCTCCACGTCCGTCCGCCGTGGGCGGCGCCCCGGGCCACGGCTCAGAACAGCGTGCCGGCCTCGGGCCCGTCGAGCTCCTCCACCAGCTCGGGACCGTTGTTGCGCACGTTGCTGACCTCGGTGCTCACCGGGTAGGCCCGCACGGCTCCCGGAGGCGGGGGAACCAGCAGCTCGCGCACCCGGTCCACGTCGGTGAGCGCCGGATCCAGCCAGGCGTCCCAGCGGTCGGGCGTGAGCATCAGCGGCATGCGCGGGTGGATGTCGGCCAGTGTCCTCGGGCCCCCGCCGCCCCCGTCACCGTCGAAGCCCGCGAACGGCTCGGTCTCCGCCTCGGTGGTGATCACGGCACAGGTCGCCCACCAGGCCCGCGGGTGGTCGTCGGGCAGCGTCCTGTCCCGCCAGAACTCGTAGAGTCCGGCCAGCGCCATCACCGAACCGTCGGCCGGGGTCACGAAGTACGGCTGCTTGCGCGGGCGCTTCCGTTTCCCCTTCTCCTCCTCCTGCCGCTCGGCCGTCCCGGTGACCCACTCGTAGTAGCCGTCGGCGGGCAGCAGGCAGCGCCGCGCCGCGAACGGGCGCCGGTAGGACGGTTTCTCGTGCACGGTCTCCGCCCGCGCGTTGATCATCTTCACGCCCACGTCCGGGGACTTGGCCCAGGACGGCACCAGGCCCCAGCGCAGCGGCCTCAACTGCCGGACCGGCCGCTTGTCCTCGCCGTCCTTCAGCGGTCGGTCGAGCACCGCGCAGACCTCTTTGGTCGGGGCCACGTTCCAGTCGGGGGCCGGCGTCTCGGCCGGGTCCCACTTCTCCACTCCGAAGATCCCGACCAACTCCTCGGGCCTCCGGCTCGCCGCATACCGTCCGCACATGCCTGCCACCCTGCCACGTTCCGCGGGCCGGTGGCACGGTGAGCGAGGGAAGACCGGAGCGGACCGGCCCGCCCCGGTGCCCTCCGGCGCCCCGGTGCTCCGTCCGGACGCCGTGACAGACTGCGGGCGGCACGGAACGACCGGGGAAGGGGACGGCCGACATGGGCACGGACAGCGTCACCGCCGACGGCATCGCCGAGGTGTGGGACCGCGTCGTCGGGACGCAGCCGGCCCCCTCGCCGCCGGTCGTGGTGGTCGCCGCGCTGGTGGCCCTGGCCGTGGTCGCGGCGCGGCGGCCCTGGCACGTGGCGCGCAACGCGGTGACCATCGCCCACGAGGCCGGACACGGGTTGGTGGCGCTGCTGAGCGGCCGACGGCTGGAGGGCATACGACTGCACTCGGACACCTCGGGGCTGACGGTCTCCCGCGGCAGACCCACCGGGATCGGGATGGTGCTGACGGCCGCCGCCGGGTACACCGCTCCGTCGCTGCTCGGGCTGGCCGGGGCGTGGCTGCTCGCCGACGGACGCGTCACCGCCCTGCTGTGGGGGGCCACGGCGCTGCTGTCGGCGCTGCTGCTGATGGTGCGGAACGCCTACGGGGTCCTGAGCGTCGTCGTCACGGGCGGCGTGTTCTTCCTGGTGTCGTGGTTCGCCGGACCCGAGGTCCGGGGGGCCTTCGCCTACGGAGCGGTGTGGTTCCTGCTGCTGGGCGGGGTGCGCCCCGTCTTCGAACTCCAGGCCAAGCGGCGCCGCGGCGAGGCCCCGGACTCCGACGCCGACCAGTTGGCGAGGCTGACGAACGCCCCCGCGGCCTTGTGGATCCTCCTCTTCCACGCCGTCGCGCTGTGCTCGCTGATCGGCGGCGGGCAGTGGCTGCTGGGGCTCTGAGGCGACCGCCGTCCCCCGCCGGCCCGCGAAGCGCCCCCCGACCCGTCCGTTCCGCCCGGACACGGACGCGTCCGGGTGTTTTCTCTGCGTGTGCTCAGGATTCCGGGCCCTCCCCGGGCTACTAGAGTTGGCCCCATGACCGACAACACCTCTCTCTGGCCTGCTCCGCTCGCGTCCGGCGCCGTCGACGCGACCGTCACCGTGCCCGGTTCGAAGTCGGTCACCAACCGCGGTCTGGTGCTCGCCGCCCTCGCCTCCGAGCCCGGCTGGCTGCGCCGTCCGCTGCGCTCCCGCGACACCCTGCTGATGGCCGAGGGGCTGCGCGCCATGGGCGTGGGCATCGAGGAGACGGTCTCCTCCAACTCCGCCTCCGTGCCCGACGCCCCCGGCGGCACCGGTGAGGCGTGGCGCGTCATCCCCGCCGGACTGCGCGGCCCCGCCACCGTCGACGTCGGCAACGCCGGCACCGTGATGCGCTTCCTGCCGCCCGTCGCCGCCCTCGCCGACGGGCCGGTCCACTTCGACGGCGACAAACGCTCCCACGAACGTCCGCTGCACGGCGTGATCGACGCGCTGCGCCTCCTCGGCGCCCGCGTCGACGACGGCGGGCGCGGCTCGCTCCCCCTGACCGTGCACGGCGGCGGCTCCCTGACCGGCGGGCCGGTGGAGATCGACGCCTCCTCGTCCTCCCAGTTCGTCAGCGCGCTGCTGCTCTCCGGCGCCCGCTTCAACCAGGGCGTCGAGGTCCGCCACACCGGTGGACCCCTGCCCTCCATGCCGCACATCCGGATGACGGTGGACATGCTGCGCGCCGCGGGCGCCCAGGTGGACACCCCCGAGTCCGGGGGCGAGCCCGACGTCTGGCGGGTGACGGCCGGGGCGCTGCTGGGCCGGGACCTGGTCGTCGAGCCCGACCTGTCCAACGCCCAGCCCTTCCTGGCCGCCGCCCTGGTCACCGGCGGCCGGGTGACCGTCCCGGACTGGCCCGAGCGCACCACCCAGCCCGGTGACGCGCTGCGGGAGATCTTCACCGCGATGGGGGGCCGTTGCGAGCTGGACGAGCGCGGCCTCACCCTCACCGGCACCGGCCGGATCCACGGCATCGACGTGGACCTGAGCGAGGTGGGCGAGCTGACCCCGGGCATCGCCGCGGTCGCGGCGCTGGCCGACTCCGCGTCGCGGCTGCGGGGCGTGGCGCATCTGCGGCTGCACGAGACGGACCGGCTGGCCGCGCTCACCAAGGAGATCAACGGGCTCGGCGGTGACGTCACCGAGACCGAGGACGGGCTGGTCATCCGCCCGCGTCCGCTGCGCGGCGGGGTCTTCCACACCTACGAGGACCACCGGCTGGCCACGGCGGCGGCGGTGATCGGCCTGGTCGTCGAGGGCGTGGAGGTCGAGAACGTGGCGACCACCGCCAAGACCCTGCCCGACTTCCCCGACCTGTGGAGCGCCATGCTCGGCGGGGGCGGGAGCAGAGGGTAGGGGCGGGTCCGCCATGCGCCGCTACGGCAAGCACACCGACGAGGACGACATCAGGGTCCGCCCCAACCGCCGGGGCAGTCGGCCGCGCACCAGCATCCGGCCCAAGCACGAGGACGCCGCCGAGGGTTTCGTCCTCACCGTCGACCGGGGTCGGATCACCTGCCTGGTCGACGGCCGCACCGTCCTGGCGATGAAGGCCCGCGAGCTGGGCCGCAAGGGCGTGGTGGTCGGCGACCGGGTGGCCGTCGTGGGCAACCTCTCGGGAGCGAAGGACACGCTGGCCCGGATCGTGCGGGTGGAGGAGCGTTCCTCGGTGCTGCGGCGCACCGCCGACGACAGCGACCCCTACGAGCGGGTCGTCGTCGCCAACGCCGACCAGCTCGCCATCGTCACCGCCCTGGCCGACCCCGAGCCGCGTCCGCGGCTGATCGACCGCTGCCTGGTGGCCGCCTACGACGCCGGACTGGAACCGCTGCTGGTGCTCACCAAGGCCGACCTGGCCCCGCCCGATCCCCTGCTGGAGACGTACCGGCCGCTGGGCGTGCGCCATGTGGTGACCCGGCGCGACGAACTGGCCGACGGCGGCGCCGAACGGGTGCGGGGATCGCTGCTGGGCCGGGTCACCGCCTTCGTGGGCCACTCCGGGGTCGGCAAGACCACCCTGGTCAACGCGCTCGTCCCACAGGACCGTCGGCGGGCCACGGGCCACGTCAACGCGGTGACCGGACGCGGCCGCCACACCACCACCTCGGCCCTGGCCCTGCCGCTGACCGGGGAGACGGGCTTCCCGCCCGCCGAGGACGAGGGCTGGGTGATCGACACCCCGGGCGTGCGGTCGTTCGGTCTCCACCACGTCGACCCGTCCCGGGTGATCCACGCCTTCCCCGATCTGGTGCCGGGCACGGACGGCTGTCCGCGCGCCTGCAGCCACGACGAACCGGACTGCGCGCTGGACGCGTGGGTGGCCGAGGGCCACGCCGATCCGGCCCGGCTGTACTCCCTGCGCCGGCTGTTGGCCACCCGGGAGCGTCGGGAGGGCGACTGACCGACCGGGCGGCGGGCGACGGCGTCCCGCCGCCGTCCCCGCGCCGCCCGCTTCGGTGCCGCGGCGTCGCGTTCGGCCACTCGGTTGGCCACTCCCCTGTGGCCGGTCCGCCGGGCCGCTGGATACTGTTCGTCCATGCCCGATTACCACGATGACCTGCGTCTCGCCCATGTGCTGGCCGACACCGCCGACGCCACGACGATGGAGCGGTTCAAGGCCCTCGACCTCAAGGTCGAGACCAAACCCGACATGACGCCGGTGAGCGAGGCGGACAAGGCGGCCGAGGAGCTGATCCGCACCTCGCTCCAACGGGCACGGCCGCGCGACGCGGTGCTGGGCGAGGAGTACGGCGGCGAGGGGCACGGCCCCCGCCGCTGGGTGATCGACCCGATCGACGGGACGAAGAACTACGTGCGCGGCGTGCCGGTCTGGGCGACGCTGATCGCGCTGATGGAGCGGGGCGAGGACGGTGACCGCCCGGTGGTCGGAGTGGTGTCGGCCCCGGCCCTGAACCGCCGCTGGTGGGCGGCGCTGGGCGCCGGCGCGTACAGCGGTCGCAGCCTGTCGTCGGCCACCCGGCTGTCGGTCTCCCGGGTGGCCCGGGTGGCCGACGCCTCGTTCGCGTACTCCTCGCTCACGGGGTGGGAGGACCGCGGCAGGCTCGGCGGCTTCCTCGACCTGTCGCGGGACTGCTGGCGCACCCGCGCCTACGGCGACTTCTGGCCGTACATGATGGTGGCCGAGGGCTCGGTGGACCTGTGCGCGGAGCCGGAGCTGTCGCTGTGGGACATGGCGGCGAACGCGATCATCGTGCAGGAGGCGGGCGGCACCTTCACCGGGCTGGACGGGCGCGAGGGGCCGCACAGCGGGAACGCGGCGGCCTCCAACGGCCTGCTCCACGAGGAGCTGCTCTCCTACCTCGGCGACCGCTAGCGAAGGCGGGCGGGGTGCGGGGCCGGGGCGCGGGACCGGCCGGAAACGGTCCGGGCGACCGAAACCCGGTCAACTCCGCCCCTCACACCCCTTGTTGGGCCACCGGTGGCGTGTGAACATGAGAACCCCCTCGTTTGTGAGCTTGTGAATTCCTTCTCTCACAGGGGGATTCCGCCAAGGAGGTGGCACCGACCGCCATGCCCACCCTCGTCCGTGACGCCATGAGCGCCGTGGTCCTCACCATCGGCCCCCACCACACCCTCCGCCAGGCCGCCCGGCTGATGTCCGCCCGCCGGGTCGGCGCGGCCGTCGTCCTCGATCCCGACGCCGGTGGCGTCGGGATCCTCACCGAACGCGACGTCCTCGACTCCGTGGGCGCCGGCCAGGACCCCGACCGGGAACTCGCCCACCTGCACACCACCACCGACGTGGTCTTCGCCTCGCCCGCCTGGACCCTGGAGGACGCCGCCGGGGCGATGACCCGCGGCGGCTTCCGGCACCTGATCGTGCTCGACGACCGGGGTCCGGTGGGAGTGGTGTCGGTGCGCGACATCGTCCGCTGCTGGATGTCCGGGAGCGGATCCGGACGTGCCGCGCGCGACCACGAGCCGGTGGCCGCGGACACGGTGGCGGCCTGAGGGGCGGTCCCCCGCCCGGGAGGACACCGGAGGGACCGGAGCCCACTGGCGTCCGGTCCCTCCGGCCGATACGGCAGGCCGACCCGTCGGATCAGCCGCGCAGGGCCTTGACCGCGGCCTCCAGCCTCCTGCCGTAGTCCTCGTCGGCCTGGCGGAAGTTCTCGATGGCCCGCTTGACGATGTCGTCGCGCGAGACCTTCGCGATGAAGCCCGCCAGGTTGTCGATCAGGCGCCCCTTCTCCTCCTCCGTCATCAGGCGGTAGAGGTTGCCCGCCTGGACGAAGTCGTTGTCCTCGGCGTGCGAGGGGGCGGGCGCCTCGCCGGTGGCCCCGGAGACGGGGACCGACTGCCACAGCGGGCGACCGGTCTCGGTCGGGCCGCCGAAGCTGTTGGGCTCGTAGTTCTTGGCACGGCCGTGGCGACCGTCGTACATGAAGCCGTCACGGCCGTGGGAACGGGCCTCGGCGGCGTGCGGACGGTTCACCGGCAGGTGGTCGGCGTTGATGCCCACCCGGTAGCGGTGCGCGTCGCCGTAGGCGAACAGCCGGCCCTGGAGCATCTTGTCCGGGGAGGGGCCGATGCCCGGCACGAAGTGGTGCGGGGAGAAGATCGACTGCTCCACCTCGGCGAAGATGTTCTCCGGGTTCCGGTTGAGTTCCATCTTGCCGATCTCGATCAGCGGGTAGTCCGCGTGCGGCCAGACCTTGGTCAGGTCGAACGGGTTGAAGCGGTAGGTGGGCGCCTCGTCCGCCGGCATGATCTGGACGTACACCGTCCAGCTCGGGTACTCGCCGCGCTCGATGGACTCGCGCAGGTCGCGCTGGTGGCTGTCCGGGTCCTTGCCCGCCAGGATGTCGGCCTCGTCCTGGGTGAGGCACTTGATGCCCTGGTCGGTCTTGAAGTGGTACTTGACCCAGAAGACCTCGCCCGCCTCGTTGTTCCACTGGAAGGTGTGCGAACCGAAGCCGTCCATGTGGCGGTACGAGGCCGGGATGCCGCGGTCACCGAAGAGCCAGGTCACCTGGTGGGTGGACTCCGGGCTCAGGCTCCAGAAGTCCCAGACGTTGTCCGCCTCCTGGGAGCCGGTGTACGGGTCGCGCTTCTGGGTGTGGATGAAGTCGGGGAACTTGATGGCGTCCTTGATGAAGAACACCGGGGTGTTGTTGCCGACGAGGTCGTAGTTGCCCTCCTCGGTGTAGAACTTCACCGCGAAGCCGCGCGGGTCGCGCACCGCGTCGGCGGCGCCCAGGTTGCCCGCGACGGTCGAGAAGCGCAGGAAGACCTCGGTCTGCTTGCCGACCTCCGAGAGGAACTTCGCCCGCGTGTACTTCGTCACGTCGGCGGTGACGGTGAAGGTGCCGTAGGCGCCGGCACCCCGCGCGTGGACGACGCGCTCCGGGATGCGCTCGCGGTTGAAGTGGGCGAGCTTCTCCAGCAGGAGCTGGTCCTGGACCAGGACCGGGCCACCCACACCGGCGGTCTCGCTGTTCTGGTTGTCCGCGACGGGAGCACCGGCCTCCGTGGTCAACGGTCCGGCGTTCTCGATCTGGGCAGTCACATGCGCCTCCTGAATCTGTCCTGTCCCCTTGGCCGAAGCCGAACGCGATCCTACATTGGACAATGTCTAAGTCAAGAAGACGCTGAGAACCGTACTCGATCCGGCCGTGGACACGCGCTGCTAAGGTGGAAACATGAGCGACCTGCTTCAACGTCTCCGGGACCGCGGCTGGCGGCTGACCGCCCAGCGGCGTGTCGTCGCCGAGGTCCTCGATGGTGAGCACGTCCACTACACCGCCGACGAGGTCCACGCGCGAGCCGCCGAGCGGCTGCCGGAGATCTCCCGCGCGACCGTCTACAACACCCTCGGGGAACTCGTCTCGATCGGCGAGGTGATCGAGGTCAGCACGGACGGCCGCGCCAAGCGGTACGACCCGAACGCGCACCACAGCCACCAGCACCTGGTCTGTTCGCGGTGCGGCGTGATCCGTGACGTCAGCCCCTCCGGCGACCCGCTCGCGCTGCTCCCGGAATCGGAGCGCTTCGGATTCGCGCTCTCGGAGGCGACGGTCACCTACCGGGGGCTGTGCCCCTCCTGCGCCGCGTCCGCCTGAGACGCGCCCTCCTCCTGCCACGACTGTGGGGGACCGATCCCGGACGGGATCGGTCCCCCACAGTCGTCTTCCTCACACTCGCCCTCCGCCTTCCGCCTCCCGCGTCACCCCCGCGCGGCGTCGCGGGAGGCGGAGGGCGAGACGATCCACGAGAAACGGCCGAGGCCCGGATCCTTGGGATCCGGGCCTCGGCCTCACCAGTAGCGGGGACAGGATTTGAACCTGCGACCTCTGGGTTATGAGCCCAGCGAGCTACCGAGCTGCTCCACCCCGCGTCGTTGTGCCTCAACAGTAACCCCTCGCTCCGAGCCGTGCAAATCGGCGACGCACCGGGGGCGGGAGGGTGCCCCCGGGTGCTCCGGCCCCGCGGGGACCGCGGGGCCGGAGCACCCTCAGGCCGACAGCTCCTCGTGGAGGGCCTCACTCAGCCGCGCCGCCCGCTCGGCGACCTCGGGCGGCCCCAACTCGACCGCGCGGGCGCACCAGTGGCGGCCCGCCGCCAGGTCGCCGCGCCGGGCGTTCAGCAGCGCCAGCCGCAGCGCGGCACGTCCGTGGCCGGCCTCGGCCGCACGCGTCCACCACAGGGCGGCCTCGGGCTCGCTGCCCTCACGGGCCAACAGCAGCCCGAGGTTGAAGGCGCCGCTGCGGCTGCCCGCCTCGGCGGCGGCCCGGTACCAGCGCGCCGCCCGCACGGTGTCGCCGCGCGCCGCCGCGCACATGCCCAGCCGGACCTGCGCGCGCCGGTGCCCCTGCTCCGCCGCCCGCTCGTACCACTCCTCGTACTCGGGCGGACCGTGGGTGCCCAGGACACCGGCGGCCGGCGCCTGACGCTCCAGCAGCGCCGCGAGCCGGAAGGCCCCCTCGACGCTGCCGCCGCCCGCCGCCCGGCGCAGGTGCCGCTCGGCCGTGTGGGTGTCGCCCTCGCGCAGCAGCGCGATGCCGACCTGGAGGGCGGCCTCGGTGTGGCCGGCGGCGGCGGCCTGCTCGTACCACTGCCGGGCCGTCCCCTCCTCGCCACGACCGGCGTGCAGGATGCCGAGGTTGAACGCGGCGTCCACACTGCCGGCCTCGGCGGCCTTGGAGAACCACGGCTCGGCACCGGCCTCGTCACCGCGCTGCAGCAGCAGCACGGCCAGCGCGTTGGCGGCCTCCCGGTGCCCGGCGTAGGCGGCACGGCGGTACCACTGCTCGGCCTGGGCGGTACGGCCCTGGGCCGCGCACAACAGCGCCAGGTTGAAGGCGCCGTTGATGTCGCCCGCCTCCAGCGCGACGCGGTACCAGCGCTCCGCCGTCTGCCGCTCGCCCCGCTCCGCGTGCAGGGCACCCAGCGCGTTGGCCGCGCTGCCGTCGCCGTCCTGCGCGGCGCGGCGCCACCACTCGGCAGCGCTCGCCGCGTCGCCCGCGTCGCGCAGCAGGAACCCCAGCGCGCGGGCCGCACGCGGCTCGCCGCCCTTGGCGGACGTCAGGTACCAGCGGGCCGCCTCCTTCGTCTCGCCCCGCTCCTCCAGGAGCGCGCCCAGCCGCAGCGCGGCACGTCGATGGCCGCGCGCGGCGGCCTGGCGGTACCACTGCTCGGCTTCGGCCGTGCCGCTCCCGGGACGGCGCGCCAGGAGGCGCGCGTAGCGGTAGGCGGCCTCGCGGTGGCCGCGCTCGGCGGCGGCCCGGAACCACTTTCCGGCCTCGTTCTCACCGCGGTGCTCCAGCAGATCGGCGAGGGCGTAGGCCCCCAGCGCGTGTCCGGACTCCGCGGACTGCCGCAGCCAGTGCTCGGCGGCCGCCTCGTCGCCGCACTCGCGGTGGTGGCGCCCCAGGGAGTGGGCGGCGGCGGCCGATCCGGCGACGGCGGCGACGCGCCACCATCCCGCGGCCTCCTCCTTCTGCCCTCGCTGGTGGAGCAGGACTCCCAGGTTGTTGACGGCGGCGCGGTCGCCGGCGGCGGTGGCGGCGCGCAGGTGTGGCTCGGCGCCCTCCAGGTCGCCCCGGCGCAGCAGCCGGGCGCCCAGCGCGCTGATGGCCTCGATGTCGCGGGCTTCGGGAAGTCCCGTGCGGCTCACACCACCTCCGGCGCCCTCAAGCCTTGCCTTGTCCCCCATGAGGCCCATCGTCGCACCACCCGCAACCCGCGTACACCTGGTATACCGCCGCCGATGAAGTCACTTCAGCGTTTTGTCGACTTCCCGATGCGTCAGTGCCCCAAACTCCGGGCCCGACCGCGGGGGCCGGTCCCACCCCCTTCCGGACATGGAAGAAGGGCCCGGAGTCCATGACTCCGGGCCCTTCTTCCATCAGTAGCGGGGACAGGATTTGAACCTGCGACCTCTGGGTTATGAGCCCAGCGAGCTACCGAGCTGCTCCACCCCGCGCCGTTGTGTTCACAACCTTACCACGGCGCGAGGGGTGCTCGCTCACCACCGGTTCACTCGTCCTTGCGTCCCTCGTCCTCCGGAGTGCCGCCGTCGTTTCCTCCGCCGGCGCTCCCGTCGTCGGGGTTCTTCCCGTCGCCGCTCGCGCCCTCGGCCTCGGCCGCGCGCTCGAGGGCGTCCTCCAGATCCCGCTGGGCCTGCCCGTAGGCCTCCCAGTCCTGCTCCCCCAACGCCTTCTGGCCCGCCTCGAAGGCGTCCTGAGCGTCGTTGAGGGCGTCCTGCACCGTCCCGTCGTCGGGTCCGTCCTCGGACGGCGGGGGAGTGCTCTCCTCCTCGCCCGGCGGCGGCTCCTCGCCGGTGTCCTCCTCGGAGCCCTCCACCCCGAACACGACGTTCAGAGCCTCGCCGAGGGTGTCCTCGAAGGCGGTCTCCTCGCCGTAGGTCACCAGGACCTTCCGCAGCAGCGGGTAGTTGGTGCCCGCGCCGCGGACGTAGACCGGCTCGACGTAGAGGAGTCCACCCTCCAGCGGCACGGTGAGCAGGTTGCCGTACTCGATCTCCGAGTCACCGCGCTGGAGGATGTTGATCTCGTTCGCGATGTCGGTGTCGGAGTTGAACCGGCTCTGCACCTGCTGCGGACCGGACACCGTGGTGTTGGACGGCAGCTTGAGGATCCTGATCGTCCCGTAGTCACTGCTGCGGGCGTCCGCGTTCACCGCCATGAAGGCGCCCAGCGTCTCACGGCCGCTTGGGTTGAACGTGGTGGTCAGGGAGAAGGTCTGCTCCTCCTGGTCCGGCATCTGCATGCTCAGGTAGTACGGCGGGACCGCGTTGCCCTTGTGGGTCGGGTCGTCCGGCACCTGCCAACGCTCACTGCCGCTGTAGAACTGGTTGGCGTTGGTGACGTGGTAGCGCGTCAGCAGCTCGCGCTGCACCTTGAACAGGTCCTGCGGGTAGCGCAGGTGCGCCATCAGCGAGTCGCTGATCTCCTCACGCGGCTCGACGGTGCCGGGGAAGGCCTTCATCCAGGTCTTCAGTATCGGGTCCTGGGTGTCCCACTGGTAGAGCTTCACATCGCCCGTGTAGGCGTCGACGGTGGCCTTGACCGAGTTGCGGATGTAGTTGACCCGGTTCTGCTGGGCGATGACCGAACGCTGCCCGTCGGTGAGCGAGTCGGCCGTGGTGTCGCCCAGGGTCGTGCGGGACGAGTACGGGTACTGGTTCGTCGTGGTGTAGGCGTCGATGATCCACTGGATCCGACCGTCCACCACCGCCGGGTACGGGTCGCCGTCGATCGTCAGCCACGGGGCCACCGCCTCGACGCGCTCCTTGGGCGTGCGGTTGTACAGGATCCGCGAGTTCTCGCCGATCGCGCCCGAGTACAGGATCTGCGGCTCGTTGAAGGCCACGGCGTAGGCCGCGCGGTTGACCGGGTTCCCCAGGCTGACCCCGCTGTCGCCCTGGTAGCTGTAGGTCTTCTCCTCGTTGCCGGAGATGTAGTCCAGTTCCTTCTGGGGGCCACCGACGATGGAGTACTGCGTGGTCTTCTCGCCGTAGTAGACGCGTGGCTCGTAGTCGCCGAGCTCGCCCTCGGGCGGAAGGTCCTTCTCCACGAAGGAGGGCGCGCCGGTGGAGGCCACCTCGGTGCCCTTGCCGGCCACCATGCCGAAGCCGTGGGTGTACTTGAAGTGGTCGTTGATCCAGTTGCGCTCGGTGATGCCGTTGATGTTGATCTCGCGCAGGCCGACGACGGTGTCCTGCTCCCTGCCGTCCTCGGTGGTGTACCGGTCCACGTCGAGGGTGGCGGGGAACTGGTAGTAGCTGCGGACCTGCTGGAGCTGCTGGTAGCTGGGCGAGACCACGTTCGGGTCGAGCAGACGGATGCTGGCGGTGTCGTCCACCGCCTCGCGCAGCTCCTCGTTGCTCGCCTCGCTCTGGCCCGAGTAGTTCGACACCTTGGAGTCGGCGACGTCGTACGCGTCACGGGTGGCGTCGATGTTCTTCTGGATGTACGGCGCCTCCTTGGCCTGCTCGTTCGGCTGGACCTGGAACTTCTGCACGATCGCCGGGTAGAGCCCGCCGATCAGGATCGCCGAGAGGACCATCAGTCCGAAGCCGATCACCGGCAACTGCCAGGTGCGCCGCCACAGGGTGGCGAAGAAGAGCACGGCGCAGATCACGGCGATGAAGAACAGGATCGTCTTCGCCGGGAGGTAGGCGTTGGCGTCGACGTACCGCAGCCCCGTCCAGTTGTTCGTGGCCTTGAAGTCACCGGACTTCACCGCGAGGCCGTAGCGGTCGAGCCAGTACGCCACCGCCTTGAGCGCCACGAACACTCCGAGCAGCACCGACAGGTGCCCGGTGGCCTGGGAGGTGGCGCGGGCGCCCGGAGTGCTGACCCGCAGCCCGCCGTAGAGGTAGTGCACCAGCGCCGCGGCCAGCAGGGACAGGACGACGGCCGCGAAGCCGAAGCTCAGCAGGAAGCGGTACCAGGGCAGGTCGAACGCGAAGAACGCCACGTCCTTGCCGAACTGCGGGTCCTCCGTGCCGAAGGGCTCGGCGTTCACCCACATCAGCCAGGTGCGCCACTGCCCGGCGGCGGAGGCACCGGCGATCAACCCGACCAGCGCGGTGACCCCCAGCAGCACCCACTTCTTGTACGGCGCGATGCCCATGCGGTACCGGTCCAGACTCTGCTGTTCCAGCGACATCGCACTGAGCGGGGGCCGCAACCGGTGGGCCAGCCAGATGTTGAGGCCGACGGCCACGGCCATCAGCAGGCCGAAGACGGCGAACATGCCGATCTTGGTCCACAGGGTGGTGGTGAAGACGGTGGTGTAGCGGACCGATCGATACCACAGCCAGTCGGTCCAGAACCCGGCGAACATGACGAAGAGCATGGCCAGAACGGCGAGCACTCCCGCTGTCATGAGCAGGGTCTTGGCGCGCCTGGAGGGCCTGCCGACACTGATCCGTGGACCGCCGGGCCCGCCTGAGCCCCGGTCCGGCATCTGGAAAGCCAAGGTGCGCACCTCGAAGATTCGCAGCGGATGAAACTGGCCCCGTATGCTAGGGCCCCACCCATGCAACTTACTGAACCTTTACCCGGTTCCCGTTCTCGGGGTGTTCGACGGCACGATATGGGGATGAACAACCTCCCCAACGACGGCGCACCCCTCGCCGCCAGCCCACTGACCCGTGCCGTGCTCGAAATCGACGAGTACGTCGCCGGCCTGGGCTGGGACCAGCCCGCCCGCCTCTTCGCCCTGGTCGACACCGACCGGCTGCGCGCCGAGGAGCCCGCCCTGGCCGAACAGCTCGGCCTCGGCGGCGACGAAGCCCCCTCCCCCGTTCCCGCCTCCCTCACCCCCGTCGAGCAGGACGAGCTGCCCGCCGGCGTCCCCCTGGACGAGTTCCTCGGCACCATCGCCTGGCCCGACGCGGTCGCCGGATGCGCGATGACGGTGGAGCGGCTGATGCTGCCTCCGGCGGCGGAGGCGTCCGTCCCCGAGGACCTCCAGGCGGAGGGCGCCGAGGAACGGCTGGCGCGGTGGGTGGCCGAGCACCCCGAGCGTCAGGAGGTGCGGATGACGGTGGCGGTGCTGCGGGACGGGGCCCGCGAGTCGGCACTGCGGCTGCGCGAGAAGGACTCGCCGACCGAGGTGCTGACCGGGCCGGACCTGGTGCCGGGGCTCACCGAGGCGCTCGCCGCCACCTTCGCCTGACGGCCCCCGGCCCGCTCCGGTTCCCCACCGCCCGCCCGCCCGTCCGGCGGGCGGGCGGGCGGTACGGGCGGTCAGCCCGCCGCGCAGCTCGGCAGTGCGTCGGTGTTCCCGCTCCGGACGTGCTCCAGGGCCTCCAGCGCGTCGTCGAGCGAGCCGACCCTCACCAGGGTCAGCCCCTCGGGGACATCGCGGGCGGCGGCCTCGCAGTTGGCCTCGGGGGTGAGGAAGTACTTCGCGCCCTTGTCGCGGGCGGCGATGGTCTTCATCCCTATGCCGCCGATCGGCCCGACCTCGCCCTCGCCGTCGATGGTCCCCGTGCCGGCCACGAACTCGCCGCCGGTGAGGTCCTCCTCCGAGAGCTTGTCCACGATGCCCAGGGCGAACATCAGCCCGGCGCTGGGACCGCCGACATCGGCGAGCTCGATGTCGATCTCGAACGGGAAGGTGTGGTCCAGCCCCGCCCGGATGCCGACGATGGCGCGCCCGTCGTCGGCCTCGGTGGTCGCGACGGTGACCTCCCGGCCACCGGTGGGCTCCCCGCCCTCCTTCTCGGCCTCCTCGGCCCGCTTCGCCGGCACGACGGTGAAGACCACGTCCTCTCCGGGGTCGTGCTCGGTCACCAGGCGGGCGACGTCGTCGGGCTGCTCGACCGGCTCGCCGTCCACGGCCCGGATGACGTCCCCGGCGTGCAGCCGGCCCTCGGCCGGACCGTCCTTGACCACGGAGGCGACCACCACCCGCTCCCCGACGGGTATCCCCAGCTCCCGCAGGGCGGCGACCTTGGCGCTCTCCAGCGACTGGGTGAACTCCTCGGCGTTCTCCTCCCGCACCTCCTCGGCGGACTTGTCGTCCGGGTACAGGGTGTCGTGCGGGACGACCGCGCTGTCGTCCGCCAGCCAGCCGTAGACGGCCTCCACCAGGTTCATCCGGTACTCGGCCCCGGTGACCCGGACGGTGGTCATGTTGAGGTGGCCGGAGGGCTCGTGGGTCTTCCTGCCCTCGATGCTCAGCACCGGCTCGCCACCGTACTCACCGAGCGTGTTGACGGTGGGCCCCGGAGACATCTCGGCGTACGGCACCCTGATCAGGACCGCCGCGCAGAGCACGGCTATCAGCAACAGGGTGGAGGTGAGCATCGTCGCTGTCCGGCGTGGCATGTCACGACAGTACGGGACGGGGCCGACATCGGGCCGTGCGGGCCGTCGCTCCGGGCCGCCCCGTACCCGCCGGGCTTCCCACGCGGCGCGGCCTCGCGACACCGGGCCGGAGCGCGGGGCTCGGACCCTCAGGCGGCCGACTCCTCCCGGTGCCGCTCGCGGTGGGGGCGTTCCATGGCGGCGCGGAAGGCCTCGTAGCCCGCGACTCCCTCGGCGTCCCCGAACCCGCTGGGCTTCCGCGAGGCCCACACGGCCCAGACGACCGCCCCGATCGTGGCGACGAACGGAATCAGCAACCAGGCGAGTGCCGCCACAGTGACCTCCCGATCCCTCGAATGCGCCGAACCGGCTCACGAGCAGACTAGTTCCCGTGGGGCCGACGGCTCCGGCGGGGTGCCGTTCCCGCGGCCCGGGAGTCCGTCCTCGGCGCCGGCCATGCGAGGACTGTTCCCGGCAGCGGCCGGGCCATGCCCCGTCCGGTCATGGCACATGTGCCCGGACGGGCCTTCCCGGTGGCGCCCGGCACCGCCCGGCGCCGCCCGCCACCGCCCGATGGGGTGCTCGCCCTCGCTCCCCGGCCGCCGGGGCCGCCTCAGGACCCGACCCACTCCTCGGTGCCGTCCGCGAAGGTCTGGTGCTTCCAGATCGGCACCTGGTGCTTCAGGTCGTCGATCAGGCGGCGACAGGCGTCGAAGGCCTCGGCCCGGTGCGCGCAGGAGACGGCCACGACCACGGCCGGATCGCCGATTTCCAGCTCGCCCACCCGGTGGACCGCGGCGAGCGCTCGCACGGGGAAGTCGGCGACCACCTTCTCGGCGACGCGGCGCAGCTCGGCCTCCGCCGTGGGGTGCGAGGAGTAGCCCAGTCGGGCCACGTCGACGCCCCCGTCGTGGTCGCGCACGGTGCCGACGAACAGCGCGGTGCCACCGGCCGAAGGGTCACGCACGGCGGCCATGACCTCGTCCACGGAGAGCGGGGCCTCACGGACCGCCAGCAGCCGGATCGGATCGTGCGCGGCCCGTTCACCGGGATGGTCGTACGTCTGTGCCATGGGGACATGGTGCCGTACCGGCGCGGGCGGACGCGTCCACCCGCGCGGCGCGGCACGGGACGCCGTGTGTGGAACGTCACATCCGACGGCGGGTCCTGCGGGCGCGTCGGACCAGGGCGGCGGTGCCCACCAGGGCGACGGTGGCGCCCGCGGCGCCGAGCGTGGTGGCGTCCTTGCGCCCCAGGCGGCGTCCGGCGACCGTGTGCCGGCCGGCGACCTCCTTCAGCAGCTCGCCCAGCACCGCCTCGTTGGTCCACGTCGGCCGCCAGCCCGCCTCGTGCAGCCGGGAGCCGCTGACCACCCAGGGGTGCATCGTGTACGCCAGGTCACCGGCGGGCGAGGGCGTCAGCCCCAGTCGGTGCAGTCGGGAGGCCGCGCCGAGGGCGACCGCGGAGGGCAGCTCCATGCGGCGGATGCCGGACAGCTCCTCCACCTCCTCCTGTTCCAGCCAGCCGTCGCAACCGACCGCCAGCTCGCCCTCCACCTTCTCCAGCGCCGCGTACTCCAGGGCGGCGGCCAGATCCTCGACGTGGCAGAACTGCCAGCACGGCCGGGACCCGGCCACGACCAGCAGGCGCGGCGACTCGAAGTAACGGGTCAGGGCCGTGTCCGTGCCGCCGACCAGGACGGTGGGGCGCACGACCGTGACGTTGAGCCCCGGGTGCGCGCGGGGGGCGCGCTTGGCGAGCCGCTCGATCTCCAGCAGATCGCCCACGCCCGTGGCCTCGGCCGTCGCCCGCAGCTCGGCGTCCTCGGCCAGCGGTACGTCGTTGTCGGGCAACGCGCCGTAGACCATCGCCGAGGTGCACAGCACCACCCGCCGCACGCCCGCGGCGGCGGCGGCCGTCAGCACCGTCTGGGTGCCGCGCACGTTGTAGGCGGAGCGGGCGGCGGGATCGGTCTCCAGATCCAGGTCGAGGGCGAGGTGCACCACGGTGTCGGCCGGCCGGCCGGCGTCGCGCAGCCGGTCGGCGATGGCCGGGTCCCGCACGTCCAGGACGTGCCACTGGGCACCCTCCGCGTCGCCGCGTCGCTCGTCGAGCGCGATCACCCGTCCCACCTCGGGGGAGGCCACGAGCCGCTCGGTCAGCAGCGCGCCCACCCCCGATGCGGCTCCGGTGACCGCGACGACGGGCCGTGCGGTCCCGTTACGCGGACCGCGAACGTTGGCCTCCTGGGAACTCACCCGGTGTCTCCCGCGGTTGTCTCGGGTACGACGTGCGCAGGCTCCATCCTGCCCGAGAGGTGTCTAGGCTGGAGGTGAAGCCCTCCACTTCGCACATCCTCCACCGTCGTCCCAGCGACCCACCCACCAGCCACCAGATCCGAGGAACCCCGTGAGTGACATCCCATTCGGATTCGGCCTTCCACCCGAGGAGCCGGAGGAGGGCGACGACGGCCGGAAGAAGGGCGGACCCGACCCGAACCCGTTCGGGTTCGGCGGCCAGGGCGGCGCCGAGAACCCGTTCGCGGCGATGTTCGGGTCGCTGGGCGGCCCCGGCGGCGTCGACCCGAACGACCTGGGCGCCGCGTTCCAGCGGCTCGGCCAGATGCTCAGCTACGAGGGCGGGCCGGTCAACTGGGACATGGCCAAGGACATCGCCCGACAGACCGTCGCCGCGGGCACCCCGGACGGCACCAAGGACGCCAGCGTCGGCCCCCGGGAGCGGCGGGCCGTCGAGGAGGCCGTGCGACTGGCCGATCTCTGGCTGGACGGCGTGACCTCCCTGCCCTCCGGGTCCGGCTCGGCCGTGGCCTGGAGCCGCGCGGAGTGGGTGGAGTCCACCCTTCCGGTGTGGAAGGACCTGGTGGATCCGGTCGCCGAACGCGTCGGGGCGGCCATGGGCGACGTGCTTCCCGAGGAGATGCAGTCCATGGCGGGCCCGCTGATCGGGATGATGCGCTCCATGGGCGGCGCGATGTTCGGCACCCAGATCGGCCGGGCACTGGGCGTACTGGCCGGCGAGGTCGTGGGCTCCACCGACATCGGTCTGCCGCTGGGTCCGAAGGGCAGGGCGGCGCTGCTGCCGGTCAACATCGCGGCCTTCGGCGAGGGGCTGGGCGTTCCCGAGGACGAGGTGCGGCTGTACCTCGCGCTGCGCGAGGCGGCGCACCAGCGGCTGTTCGCCCACGTGCCGTGGCTGCGCTCGCACCTGTTCGGCGCGGTCGAGGGGTACGCGCGCGGGATCAAGGTGGACACCGCCAAGCTGGAGGACGTCGTCGGACAGCTCGACCCGTCCCGCCCCGAGGAACTCCAGGAGGCGCTCCAGCAGGGCATGTTCCAGCCGGAGGACACTCCCGAACAGAAGGCGGCCCTGGCCCGGCTGGAGACGGCGCTCGCGCTGGTCGAGGGCTGGGTGGACGCGGTGGTGCACGCCGCGGCCGAGCCACACCTGCCGTCCGCTTCCGCGCTGCGCGAGACGCTGCGCAGGCGGCGGGCCGGTGGCGGACCGGCCGAGCAGACCTTCGCCACGCTGATCGGCCTGGAGTTGCGGCCCCGACGCCTGCGCGACGCCTCCCGACTGTGGGCCTCCCTCACCGACGCCCGCGGGTTGGACGGCCGCGACGGGCTGTGGGCCCACCCGGACATGCTTCCGACCGCCGACGACCTCGACGACCCGGACGGTTTCGTCCACCGCGAGCAGTTGGACTTCTCCGAGTTGGAGGGGCTGTTGCGCGAGGACGGCAAGGACGACCGTGGCGAGAGCGGGGACGGCGGGGCCGGCGGAGACGACCGGTGAGCCTGCACGCGGACACGGTGCGGGTCCTCAAGGAGTGGTCCGCGCCGGACGAGGAGCAGGAGGCGCTGCGCCTGGCCTACGGCGACCACCTGGCCGCCCACCCCGACGGGGTGTGGCGCTCGTGCGCGGACGGCCACATCACGGCGAGCGCGCTCGTGGTGGAGCCGCGCCGCGGACGGGTGCTGCTCACCCACCACCGCAAACTGCGGATGTGGCTCCAGACCGGCGGGCACTGCGAACCGGCCGACGCCACGCTCGCCGGGGTCGCCCTGCGAGAGGCCGTCGAGGAGTCGGGCATCACCGGGCTCACCCTGCTGCCGGACGGTCCCGTGCGGCTGGACCGACACCACACGCCCTGCGCCTGGCACCTGGACGTGCAGTACGTCGCCCTGGCGCCGGAGGGCGCGGTGGAGACGGCCGGCGAGGAGTCGCTGGAACTGCGCTGGTTCCCCTACGACGAGGTGGCGTCGGTGGCCGACGCCACCGTCGTGCGGCTGGTGGACCGTACCCGCGCGCTGCTGTGAGGCAGGGCGCGCGGGCACGGTCCGCGCGCCTCGGTCAGTTGCTCCAGATGTTGCCCTGGTTCTGACCGCCCGCGCCGTACTGGCCCCGCAGCCCCTGGATCACCGCGTTCTGCGGCGGCAGCAGCTCGCTGGGCTGGACGAGGGCGTACCCCCGGCCCATGAAGCTCAGCTCCCAGCCCTCCCCGGTGCTGCCGCGCCGCCGGAACACGCTCTGGGAGCTGGTCTGGGCCTGCATCTGCACCCGCAGCGAACCGGACCAGGCCACCACCGCGTCGGAGTCGGCGTTGACGTATCCGTCCGGGGTGACCTGGAGGGCCAGCGGCTGTCCGGAGGTCATCAGAGCGACCTTGCCCTGGCCGGTGATGTTGAGGTTGTACGCGCCGGATCCGGAGATGCCGAACTGGCTGTCCACCGCGATCACCTCCCAGTGCAGGGAGGAGTCCAGGGCCAGGACGTAGGAGCTGTCGACCGTCAGACCTTCCGGCTCCACGTCCATGACGTGGACGTACTGGGCGAGGTTGGCCAGGTAGACCGTGCCCTCCCCGGAGCACCGCATCAGCTCCAGGTTCTCGCCGGCCCGTGCCTGCCCGCGGCGGCGCCCGCGCGAGGCGTACTCGCCGTCGAACTCCAACAGCCCCTGGTAGGCGACCATCGCGCCCTTCCGGGCGAGCACGTCGTCGTGGCCGGAGAGCCGGACCCGCAGCAGTTGCGGGTTCTGCAGGGCGTAGCGGTCCTGGCTGGGGACCTCGGTGTGGCCGAAGAGCGGACTCTGCATGGTTCTTACTCCCCCCTCAACCCCGGACGCGCAGGCGGTCGGCGCTGTCCTCGCTGGGCTGGACGACGACGAAGCCCTGGCCGGAGAAGGCGATCTGGTACGCCTCGCCGCTGCCGCGGCCGATCAGCGCGCTCGCCTTCATGGTGCGCTTGTTCTTGACCTTCAGGCCGGACGACCAGGCGACCAGGGCGTCGGGATCGACGTAGGTCTCGTCCTCGCCGCGTCCGCAGTCCACCACGACGGGTGTGCCGCGGGAGGTGAGGGCGACCCAGCCGGTACCGGAGATCCCGACGTTGAACAGGCCCTGACCGGCGAACTTCGCCAGCCCCTTGACGCGCTCGACGCCCCACTGGAGGTGCGCGTCGAAGGCGAGGAGGTTGGTCCCGTTGACCGAGAGCGCCTCGTCGGCCAGGTTGAGGCAGACGACGTCGGCTCCGTAGTCGGCGAGGTAGAGGACTCCGTCGCCGCTGCACTTCATCAGCGGGGCGCCCTCGCCGGTGAGCCACTGGGAGGCCAGCTGGCGGACGGCCGGCGGGTTGGGCTCGTACTGGACGAAGCCCTCGTAGGCGATCATCGACCCGGTGCGGGCGAAGACGTCCTGGCCGCCGGCCATGGCGATCTTCACCATGTGCGCCCCGTGATTCTCCATGCGGGCGGCGGGCGGGGTCGGGGCGTAGCCCGAGATCACTGGCTGGTTCACGACGGGCTCCCTCAGACCTCGTAGGGCTGGACGACGACGAAGTTCCCGGGCGCGCCGCGGAACTGGAGGTTCACGGTCTCACCGCTGTGGCCGGGGTAGGCGTTGCGGCGCAGCCGCACCTGGCTGGAGATGATCACCTGTGCGCCGGCGGACCAGGCGACGACGGCCTGGCAGTCGGCGAAGGTGGTCGGTGTGACGGGCAGGACGACCGGGAGGCCCTGCGTCTTGACCACGACGGTGCCGGTGCCCTGGAACTGCAGGGTGAACAGGGCTCCTCCGGGAATGCCGTGGCCCTCGATCCGGCGGACCTCGTACTGGAGGCTCTCGTCGAAGGCGAGCACGTTGTCGGCGGAGACGCAGACGGCGTCGCCCTGGAGTTCGATGGGGTGCACGTGCGCGGCGTTCTCGGCGAAGAACACCTGGCCGCGCCCGCTGCACCGCATCAGCTGCATCTCCTGGCCGGTGGCGTTGCCGACGATGCGGCCGGCGAGCCCCGCGCCCTTGTAGGAGAAGTCGACCTTGCCCTGGTACAGCACCATGCTGCCCTGGCGGGCGAGGACGGGCCCGCCGTCGCCGGAGAGGTCGGCCCTCACCAGCGTCGGGTTCTGCAGGGTCCAACGCTGCCCGGTGGGTGCCTCGCGGTACTTCTCCAACGCCGCGCCGATCCCGGCGGCCGGTCCCTGCGGCACCCGGGGGGCACCCGGAGGGCCGGGCACCTGCCCGCCGAAGGGGGCCTGCGGGGGCTGCCCGCCGAAGGGCTGCTGCGTCTGCGGCCCGCCGAAGGGGTTGGGCATCACCTGCCCGGGGGCGGTGGGTGCCGCGGGCACCGGGGGCGGAGCGGGCGCGGGAGCGTCGGGGGAAACCGGCTGGGCGGGGGCTTGGGGGTGGCCTCCCTGGGGAGGCGGTGCGGCCGGCTGCGGCGGGGCGGGCGGCGGCACGGGCGCCGTCGGCGCGGGCGGCGGCACCGGTTGTCGGGGGGCGGGTTGCGGGGCCGGTGCGGGTTGCGGGGCGGTGGGGGCCGCCGGAGGCGCGAAACCGGGGGCCGGTCCGGAGGGCGGCGCGAAACCGGGCACCGGTTGCGGGGCCGGCTCGGGGGCGGCCTCCTCCTCGGCGACCTCACCGCCGAAGTTCTTCAGCAGCGCCTCCAGACCTCCGTCGAAGCCCTGGCCGACCGCGGCGAAGCGCCAGACGTCCTTCAGGTAGAGGTCGCCGAGCATCACGGCCCGCTCGGAGGTGAATTCCGAGCCGTCGAACGCGTACCGCGCGACCTCCTCGCCCCCGGCGACGATCCGCAGGTAGCCGGGGTCGATCAGGGACATCTGACCGGCACCGTCGATCGTCGCCGTGAACGACAGCTTCCGGATGTGCGGGGGAATGCGCTCCAGGGTCACCCTGAAGGACTCGGTGTCGCCCGCCTGGGGGCCCAGGAGCTGGATGGCCTCCTCGGGTGACCGGGGCTGGTTGAAGAAGACGAAGTACCGATCGTCGGAGAGCCGCTCCTCGGCGTCGAGGCCGAAGCAGCTGATGTCGAAGCTCAGTCCCGGAGCCGAGATCCGCACGCCCACGTACAGATCCGTCCCCGCGGTGAGATCACCGATCCTGGCCTTGTGGCCGCGTTGGAATTCTCTGGCCATGCGTAACCGACCGTCCCCCGTTCATAGCGTCGATGTCGTCGCGCCAGGCTAACCGGTCACCCGTCCGGATCATTCGCTCCGGGCTCGGAAACGTTCGGAAGCCGGTTGGCGGCGACCACGCCCTCCAGGAAGCCGCGGGCCCTCTCGGTGCGCGGGTAGGACTCCAACAGCCGCCAGAAACGGGGCCCGTGGCCGGGGACCAACAGGTGCGCCAACTCGTGCAGGAGGACGTAGTCCACGACGTACTCGGGCATGCCCTGCAACCGGTGCGAGAGACGGATGCTGCCCTCGGCGGGGGTGCACGAGCCCCAGCGGGTGTTCTGGTTGGTGACCCAGCGCACGGTGATCGGGCGGGCGCGCCCCTGGAGGTACTGGCGGGAGAGCCGCGCCGCGCGCTCGGCCAGTTCGCCGTCGTCGGGCTTCCTGCGGCTCTCCTGGGCGGCCAGTTTGTCCAGCATGACGTCCACCCAGCGCCGCTCCTCGTCCTTCGACATCCGGGCCGGGATGAGGACGATGGTGCGGCCTCCCTCGCGGTAGGCGGAGACCGTGCGCCGGCGACGTGCGCTCCGGCGGACCTCGACGGCCTCCTCCCGCCCGCGTGCCGCCGTGTCCGCCCCCGCGCCGTTCGGCTCGGGGGTGCGGTGCGGTGGCTCGGGGCTGCTCGGCGGGTCGGCGGACACGCCACGACGTTACCCGCTGCCGTCCCCGGAAGTCCCGTCCCAGGGGTGCTTCCGGGGGAAACGCCCGTCCGGGTGAGCGGCCGCACGCCCTCGAACGCTCCCGAACACCCCGGTATGACGAACGGCGCGCCCTGTGGACAACTCCCGGCGGCGGCGCCCCCCTGGGCCGCATGCTGGGGCCCGTCGGTGATCCGGAACCGGCGGCGACGATGCCGGCGGCGGTCTCAGGGGGTCGAACGAACATGCATCCGATGATCAAACCGGCGCTGCGACGCGCCTGGCGGGATCGGAACACCCTGCGGTACGGGGTGACGCCCGCGCACGCGGTGTTGCTGGGGCCGGTGGACACCGCGACCGGCAGCTTCCTGGAGTTGTTCGACGGCACTCGCGGCCTGCCCGAGCTCAGGCGGGCCGCGGAGGGGATGGGGCTCGGCGCGGAGGTGGTCGACAGACTGGTGGGGCGGTTGACGGCCGCGGGGCTCCTGGACGACGCCACCGCGCACCGGAGGGCCGCGGCCCGGGTCGAGGACCGGGTCCGTCCCGATCTGGCCTCGCTCTCGGTGCTCCATCCGGAACCGGGCGGGGGAGTGCGGAGGCTGGCCGCCCGGGCCGGGGCGCGGGTGCAGGTGCGCGGCGCGGGACGGGTCGGGGCGACGGTGGCCGCGCTGCTGTCGGCGGCCGGTGTGGGGCAGGTCGACGTGGTGGACGGCGGCTGTGTGGCCCCGTGGGACACCGCTCCGGGAGGCGTGCCGGCGGAACAGACCGGCCGGCGGCGGGCCGCGGCCGCCGGCCGGGCGGTGCGGCGGGCGGCCCCCGCTCCCCGGCGGTCGCGCCCGTCCGCCGAGGCTCCCGAGCCGGGGCTCGGTCTGGTGGTGGTCGCGCCACGGGACGGACTGGCCGCCTACGCGCCGGATTCCGTCGCGTCCGCGGAGCTGGTCGGTACCGGGGTGCCGCATCTGTACGCCGGGGTGGTCGAGGGCACCGGGTTCGTGGGGCCGCTGGTGCTGCCGGGAGCGACGGCGTGTGCGGAGTGCCTGTTGCTCGGGCGCGCGGAGCGGGAGCCCGGCTGGCCGTTGGTGGTGGCCCAGTGGCGATCGGCCCGGGGGACCTCGGTGCCGGCCTGTGACGTGGCGCTGGCCACCCTGGTCGCGGGTGCGACCGCCTCCTGCGCGTTGACCTTCCTGGACGGTGACGAGGGCTGCGTCACGGGTGCGCGCCGGTCCTGGGTGCTGCCGGAGTTGCGCGCCGAGTCGGAGCCGGTGTCGCCGCACGTGGAGTGTCCGTGCGGTGCCGCTTCCGTGCACGGCGGCCGCCCGCTCTCGGCGGACGGGGTCCGGAGGTCCACAATGGCGACATGACCGCTGTTCTCGGCGCTGCCACCCGGTCGTGCTGTCGGGAAGATGGAGGGGCACATGTCGGATCTTCCGCGTAAGGCCGTCACACGTACCGCCAAGCTGGCCGCGCTGCCGCTGGGTGTGGCGGGACGCGCGACCTGGGGGCTGGGCAAGCGCATCGGGGGGTACTCCGCGGAGCTGGTCGGCCAGGAGATGCAGCAGCGCACCGCCGAGCAGCTCTTCAAGGTCCTGGGAGAGCTGAAGGGGGGTGCCATGAAGTTCGGCCAGGTGCTGTCGGTCTTCGAGTCGGCGCTCCCCGAGGAGGTGGCCGGCCCCTACCGGGCGGCGCTGACCAGACTCCAGGACGCGGCACCGCCGATGCCCGTGGCCTCCGTGCACGCCGCGCTGGCCGAGCGGATGGGCGAGGACTGGCGGGAGCTGTTCGAGGAGTTCGACGACAAGCCCTCGGCGGCGGCCTCGATAGGCCAGGTGCACCGCGGCGTCTGGCACGACGGCCGTCCGGTGGCGGTGAAGGTGCAGTACCCGGGCGCCGGCGAGGCACTGCTGTCGGACTTGAACCAGTTGGGACGCTTCGTCCGACTTCTGGGGCCGCTCGTCCCGGGCATGGACTTCAAGCCGCTGGTGTCGGAGCTGCGTGACCGGATCAGTGAGGAACTCGACTACGAACTGGAGGCGGACGCCCAGCGGACGTACGCCGCGGAGTTCGCCGACGACCCGGACGTACGGGTGCCGGACGTGGTGTACCAGTGCGACCAGGTGCTGATCACCGAGTGGCTGGAGGGAGTGCCGCTCGCGGAGGTGATCAAGGACGGCACGGACGAGGAGCGCGATCGGGCCGGACAGTTGCTGGCGCGTTTCCTCTTCTCCGGCACGGCCCGCACGGGCCTGCTGCACGCCGATCCGCACCCGGGGAACTTCCGGCTGCTGACCGATGGTGACCCCGACGGCCCGCCGGAGCGGTGGCGGCTGGGCGTGATGGACTTCGGCACGGTCGACCGGCTGCCGGGCGGATTGCCTCCGACGATCGGCACGGCGCTGCGAATGGCCCTCGACGGCGACGCGGAGTCCGTGTACGAGCTGCTGTGCGAGGAGGGCTTCGTCAGGCCGACGGTCGAACTGGACCCGGAGGGGGTGCTGGAGTACCTCGTGCCCATCATCGAGCCGGCACAGGTGGAGGAGTTCGTCTTCTCCCGTGACTGGATGCGGGGACAGGCGACCCGAGTGGGGGATCCTCGTTCTCCCGCGTACCAGTTGGGCAAGCGGCTCAACCTGCCACCGTCCTACCTGCTGATCCACCGGGTGACGCTCTCCACGATCGGGGTGCTGTGCCAGCTCAACGCGCGGGTCCGGATGCGCGATGAAATGGAGGCCTGGGTGCCGGGCTTCGTTCCGGAGGAGGAGGCCGGGGCGGACGCGGACTTCGACGGTGGCGCCGAGCCGGCCGAGACCTCGGCCTGACGCTCCCGGCCGGCCGGGCACCCGTCGCTTCGCCCCGCTCCCGAGCCCGGAGCGGAACGGCCGCGGGGCCGGGGCGGTACCGCCCCGGCCCCGGTCCGGTCGTGTGTCGTCGGTCGGCCGTCGCCGTCCGTCACTGCATGACGGCCAGGGCCAGCGCCCGACGGGCCCGCATCGAGGCCCGTTCGGCGCGGCGCTGCATGCGGCGGGCGACGACCACCCGTCGGCCGGGTCGCTCTGCCTCGGCCTCCCTCATGCGTTCGTGCATATGAGCGCGGGCCATGGCTTCTGGGATGAGTTGCATGTCTCGGGTCCTGTTCTGGCATGAGGCGGCCATGTCGGGCTGTGTGCTCGCGTGGTTCTCGGAGCGAAGGGCCATGGCGGGTTCCGCCTTCCGGAGGGGGCGCGGCACGGGTCCGTGTGCCGCGGGACGATCGATCGTGCCGGTGGTGTTCATGCCGTGACCGGGTTCTTGCGCGGACGGCCACGCGGCCGCTTGCGGGGAACGACGACCCCCTGGACGAACAGCTCACCGCCCCAGACCCCCCAGGGCTCACGGCGGTCCTTGGCGCCGGCGAGGCAGGCCTCGCGCAGCGGGCAGGTTCGGCAGAGGGACTTGGCGTACTCCACGTCGGCGGGCGACTCGGCGAAGAAGACCTCCGGGTCGTAGCTGCGGCAGGGCACGGCCACACCGAGACGCTCGATGGCGTCGTCCAGCTCGGTGAGCGTGGTGAGGGCGGTCAAGGAGTCCTCCGTGGAATCGGACGGTCGGATCGGGTCGGGCTGTACGGACGGGGCGTGCGTCTGGATGTGCACGGCGGTGAATTCCTCGTCTGTGCGTCGTCTCTTCGGCCCGGCTGGTGGCCGGGCCGCTTGTGGAAAACAGAAGGGCCGCGGATCCCGGTGTGGGTTCCGCGGCCCTGGAAGGTGCCGACCTGATCGTGCCGATCAGGCTGGATCTCTCCAGGGTTCGAGCCCACGGAAGGCCCACATGTGGTGCTGTGCCTGCTTCTGTCCGTTGTCGGCACCATTGGCCGCGATGCCGGCAAGGGCATAGGTGTCCGCCTGTGCCACGGTCGCTACCGCAGGTGCCTGGGTCGGTCGCTCGCTGACGCGCTCCCGGATCGGCAGGGTCGAGCAGAGGCTCGGACGCGCGGACACGGCGCCAAAGGCGTCGGCCCCAAAGACACCGGTGTCGAACAGGCAGGAGGCGAAGCCGTCGCGGCCGACCGGTTCCGTCGTGATCATGGTGGTCATCGAAGCTCGCCTCCTCTCGGCGTCTCGTCGGATCGATCGGTGTGTCGATCCGGGCGTTCGGGGTTCAGTACAGCATGGAAGTGGTGGAGCCACCAGGCCCCGCTCTTCCATGTCCGGAAGGCTATGGGGGTTCGCACGGCGCGCGCAAACTATTTTTCCGGCAGGTTCGCAACAGTCTCCGCGAAGACCTCCGGAGCGATTCATTCCGTTTATTCGGGCGCGGATCCACCCGCCGAATTCCCCACCCGCCCCGGGGCTCCATCGGTGTCCGCGCCGCTCCCTCCGGCGTTCCCCTCGTCGCTCCCCTCACCGACCTCCTCGCCGATCTCCTCACCCGCGCACAGCGCCAGCACATCGGCGCCGAACCGGTCGAGCTTGCGCCTGCCCACGCCCGGGATCCGTGACAGCTCGGCCTCGTCGCCGGGGAGGGCCTCGGCGATGGCCATGAGCGTCTTGTCGGTGAAGACGCAGTACGCCGGCTGGCCGAGCCGCCGGGCCTGTACCGAACGCCACTCACGCAGTCGCTCGTACAGTTGCTCGTCCAGATCGGAGGGACAGCCCTCGCACCGCATCAGCTTGATCTCGCCGGCGTCGGTGAGGGTGCGACCGCAGACCCGGCACCGCACCGGTCCGCGCCGTCTGCGCGAACGGCCCGTGCCCCGCTCCACGCCGCCGGCACCGCCCGCCCGTTCCCTCTCCGTCGACGAGCCGGGCCGCAACCCGGCCAGGAAACGGCTCGGACGGCGCCCGCCCCGACCACCCGGCGAACGCGACAGCGCCCAGGACAGCGACAGGTGGCGTCGGGCCCGGGTGACGCCCACGTAGAGCAGTCGACGTTCCTCCTCGATCTGCTCGTCGGTCCTGGCGTAGGTGATCGGGAGCGTCCCGTCGGCCAGCCCGACCAGGAAGACCGCGTCCCACTCCAGTCCCTTGGCCGCGTGCAGCGAGGCGAGCGTGACGCCCTCGACGGTCGGGGCGTGCTGGGCGTTCGCCCGCTCGTCCAGCTCGGCCACGAAGTCGGCCAGCTCCGCCCGCGGCCGGGCCCGGCCGAAGTCCTCGGCGAGCCGGACCAGTGCGGCCAGCGACTCCCAGCGATCGCGCACCGCGCCCGAGCCGGCCGGAGGCTGCGGCGTCCAACCGGTGCCCCCGAGGACCGCGCGCACCTGGGAAGGGAGGTCCACGGCGTCGGCCAACAGCGTGTCGTTGCCCCCGGCACGGGCCGCGCCGCGCAGCGCGAGGCCCGCCTCGCGCACCTCCGGCCGTTCGAAGAACCGCTCGGCACCGCGGAGCTGGTAGGGCACGCCCGCGTCGGCGAGAGCCTGCTCGTACACCTCGGACTGGGCGTTGACCCGGTAGAGCACCGCGATCTCGCTCGCGGAGACCCCCGCGTCCAGCAGTTCCCGGATGCGGCGGGCGACGCCCTCGGCCTCGGCGGGCTCGTCGGCGTACTCGGTGTAGACGGGCTCGGGGCCGGGATCGCGCTGGGAGACCAGTTCGAGCCGGTGCTCGGCCGTCCGCCCCTTCGCCTGGGCCAGCAGTCCGTTGGCCAGGTGCACCACCTGGGGTGTGGAACGGTAGTCGCGCACCAGCTTCACCACCGTGGCGTCCGGATGACGGAGCCGGAAGTTCAACAGGTGGTCGGGGGTGGCGCCGGTGAAGGAGTAGATCGTCTGGCTCGCGTCGCCGACCACGCAGATCGAGTCGCGGTCCCCCAGCCACAGCTCCAACAGTCGCTGCTGGAGCGGGCTGACGTCCTGGTACTCGTCCACGACGAAGTGCTGGTACTGCCGGCGCACGGTGTCGGCGACGTCGGGCCGTTCCTGGAGGATGCCGACCGTGAGCAGGAGCACGTCCTCGAAGTCGATCGTCGACCGCTCGCGTTTGAGCTGTTCGTAGAGCCCGTAGATCCGGCTGATCTCGGCCGGATCGCGCGGGGCCTCCCGTGACGACTTCGCCACCACGGCCGGGTAGTCCTCCGGCACCGTCTGGGTGACCTTGGCCCACTCGATCTCGCCCGTCACATCGCGCAGTTCGTTGCGGTCGAGCCGGATGCGACAGCGGGCGGCGGCCTCCGCGACGAGTTGGACCTTGCGCTCCAGCAGCCGGGGCAGCTCGCCGCCGACCGCCTTCGGCCAGAAGTACTGCAACTGCCGCAGGGCGGCGGAGTGGAAGGTGCGGGCCTGCACACCGCCGGCGCCGAGTTGGCGCAGACGTCCCCTCATCTCGCCCGCCGCGCGGTTGGTGAACGTGACGGCCAGCACGCTCGCGGGCGGGAGGATCCCCGCCCGCACCCCGTACGCGATCCGGTGCGTGATGGCTCGCGTCTTGCCCGTGCCGGCCCCCGCCAGCACGCACACCGGGCCGTGCAGCGCCGTCGCCACCTCGCGTTGCTCCGGATCGAGTCCCTCGAGTACCGCGTCCGGCGATTCGGGAACGTTCGGGAAGGGGGAGGGGGGCGTCGCTGCTGTCACCCCGCCATGCTGCCAGGCCGGTGGAGGGGCACCCAACCGCCGTCCACAGGCGGCCGGGATTCCTCACAGGAATGGGGCGCGGAACGCCGGGGAAGCGTGCGGGAACTCACGCGTCCGGCGGTCGGGGGCCGGGAATGGCTTCCGGGTGCCGGACGTTCCACCGATGCCGACGGGCCCCGGACCACCGGGGCCCGGGCCGAACGCCAGGCAACTTCCAGGACCATCCGGAATCGAGACCGAGGAGCGCGAACCCATGGCGGGAACGGTGACCATGTACAGCACCACCTGGTGCGGCTACTGCCGCCGACTCAAGGGGCAGATGGACCGCGAGGGAATCGCGTACACCGAGGTCAACATCGAGCACGACCCGGAGGCCGCGGCCTTCGTGGAGAAGGTCAACAACGGCAACCAGCTCGTTCCGACCGTGCTCTTCCCCGACGGCTCGGCCCTCCCCAACCCGTCGATAGCGCAGGTCAGGGAGAAGGTCGGCGCCTGACCCACCAGGAGGGGGCGGTCCTGTGACGTCGTCCGCACGGACGCCGCAGGACCGCCCCCTCCGCGCGTCGGCCCGCGCCCGGCCGCCGGCCGGCCCCGAAACCCCGTCACCTCTCCCGGCGACTCCTGTGACCCGCGTCTCACTCCGGCTGTGCGGTGCCCGGTCCGCCGTGTCCCGCCCGGGTCACGGCAGCGGCAGCGGCTCCCCGTACCACAGCTCGATCAGCCGGGCCGCGATCGAGATGCCCGCCGGCGGCAGCACCTCGCCGGAGGCGAACGCGTCGCGCAGTTCCTCGCGGGAGAACCAGCGGGCCTCCTCGATCTCCTCGCCGTCCACCCGGATCTCGGCGGAGGTGGCGTGCGCCACGAAGCCCAGCATCAGGCTGGACGGAAAGGGCCACGGCTGGCTGGCGACGTACTCGACCCGGTCGATCGCGACCCCGGCCTCCTCACCCGCCTCCCGCACGACCGCCTGCTCCAGCGACTCGCCGGGCTCGACGAAGCCCGCGAGCGTGGAGAAGCGGCCCTTGGGCCAGTGCACCTGGCGACCGAGCAGGGCCCGCCCCTCGGGATCCGTCACCAGCATGATCACGGCGGGATCGGTGCGCGGGTAGTGCTCGGCGCCGCAGGCCGGGCAGCGGCGGACGTGGCCGGCCGCGACGATGGCCGTCCGCTCGCCGCAGCGCGAGCAGAAGCGGTGCATCCGCTGCCAGTTCTCCAGCGCCACGGCGTGCACCATCAGCTGGGCGTCGCGCTCGGAGAGCAGCGCGCCCGCCTCCCGCAGCCCCGCCGGACGGGCCGCGCCGTCCATCCGTCCCGGCAACGAGTCCTTCTGGAGCGCGAAGTAGCGCACGCCGTCCTCGTCCACGCCCAGGAAGTAACGGTGCGCCTCGGTCAGGGGCGCGTCGAAGGACGGCATGGTCACCAATTCGGTGCGGCCGTCCTCGGTGTCCTCGATCAGCACCTGCCCGCCGGACACCACGAAGCAGCGGGTCGTCGGGTGGCTCCAGGCCGCCCCGAGCCACGCCTCGTCCAGCCGGTGGTGGGCCGCGCGGTCGATGCCACCGGTGGCGGTGAGCGCGATCGGGCGGTGGTCGGTGGTGTGGTCGGGCCAGGTGATCACGGCTGCTTCCAACTTCCCCTGGGACGTGAGCGGTGGTTCGTGCGCGTTCGGCGGTCGTCGGGCCGTCCCGCGTCCGCTCCCCCGCTCCGGGAAGGTCGGGTCGCCCGCCTTCCGTACGGAGGGCGGGCCGGCCCGGGGTGTGCGCGAGGACGGCGTCGTCCACGAGCGGCCGAGGTGGCGCTCATACCCCCGAGCCTATCCGGACGCCCCACCCGTACCGGAATCGGCCGCCGTGCCCCGCCGGGCCTCCGGGATCCCGGCCCCGTCCGGCTCGCCCGGCGCCTCCCCCTCCCCCGGACCGTGTGACAGCAGCCGTTCCAGTTCGGCACGGCCGGGCAGCCGGGCGGGCCGGACCAGCTCGCCGCTGCGGACGTGGAGGAAGGCGGCGCGGACGGCCGACAGCGGCAGTCCGTGCCGTTCGGCCCAGGCGAGGCGGTAGACGGCCAACTGGAGGGGATCGGCCCGTTGGGACCGCCCGGTCTTCCAGTCGACGATCTCGAAGCCCCCGCCGTCCTCGTCCCGGTACACCGCGTCGATCCGGCCGCGGACCACCCGCCCCGCGAGCGTGAGCTGGAAGGGTTCCTCGACCCGGTGGGGGGTGCGGTGCGCGTAGGGCGTGCGGGCGAAGGCCTCCTTCAGTTCGGCCAGGTCCTTCTCGTCGTCGATCTCCGCGGCCGACGGGCGGGCCGCGCCGGCCGCGCCGCGCGGCGCGTTCTCCTCGCCGTCCTCGCCGTCCTCCCCGTCCTCGCCGCCCGGCAGCTCCTCGGGGTAGAGCAGGGGCAGTTCCAGCTCCTCGAAGCGGGACTCCACCCAGGCGTGGAAGCGGGTACCGCGCCGGGCCGCCGCGGACCGCGGCGGCCGTGGCATGGGGCGGGCCAGGTCCCGCGCGAAACCGTCGGGGTCGGTGGCCAGGCGGACGAGCTGGGTGGCCGACAGGGAGGCGGGCAGCGGCACCTCGCGCACCCCCGACCGCGCCCGGCGCAGTTCGGCGGCGAGAGTACCCAGGTCGCGGTCCCAGGAGGCGACGAGCCGTGCCTCCTGGGGGGTCAGCTCGGCGGCTTCCGCGGCTTCCGCCGCCTCCGGTCCGTCGTCGCCCGCCCCGTCGACCGGTTCCGTACGGGGCCGGGGCAGCGTCCGGCCGTCCAGGTGGGCGACGACCCGGGCGGCGGCGCGACGGCGGCGCGTCAGCGCCTCCTCGTCCAGGGGCAGCGGCCAGGCACGTTCCTCGGCCGCCTCCTCCAGGGCCGGGTTCTCCTCGCCCTCCGCCGGTTCCTCGGCCCAGTGCTCGACCTCGCCGTGCCGGGGGTCGGCCTCGCAGTGTTCGCGCAGGGCCGTCAGGAAGGCCGAGGGGCCGCGCGGCGTCTTCTGGCTCGGCCCCCACCAGTGGCCCGAGCCCAGCAGCAGGGAACGGGGACGGGTGAAGGTGACGTACCCCAGGCGCAGCTCCTCGGTGTGCTGGTGCTCCTTGACCGCCTCGTCGTAGTTCTTCCGGTCCTTCGCCGTCCAGCCCTCCAACCGCGGCAGGGTGGCCGCGTCGCCGCGCAGGTCGGGCGGGAGCACCCGGGGTTGGGCGAGCCAGGACTCGCGCGCCTGCTCGCTGGGGAAGTTCTTCCGCACCAGTCCGGGTACGGCCACCACGTCCCACTCCAGCCCCTTGGACTTGTGCGCGGTGAGCACCTTGACGGTGTTCTCGCCGCCGGGCAGCGAGCCGTCCAGTCCCTTCTCGTACTCGACGGCGGTGCGCAGGAAGCCCAGGAAGGCCATCAGGGTGGACTGTCCGTCCAGGGAGGCGAAGCCGGCGGCCACGTCCAGGAAGGTGCCCAGGGTCTCGCGGCGGCGGGCGGCCAGGGCGTGCGGGGAGGCGGAGAGCTCGATCTCCAGGCCGGTGACGGACAGCACCCGGTGCAGGACGTCCATCAGCGGATCGGCGAGCGAGCGACGCAACTCCCTTATCTCGGCGGCCAGCCGGGCGAACCGCACCCGGGCCTCGGCCGAGAACGGCAGCGAGTCCTCGTGGCCACCCGGTTCCAGGAAGGTGTCCAGGGCGTCGGCGAGGGAGACCACCTCGGCCGGGTCGGTGCCCTCCACGGCCGCGGCCAGCCGCGCCTCGACGTCCACGGAGCCGTCCGGGGTGCACGGCCCGCCGGGGACCAGCAGCCGGGCGCGCCGCCCCAGCAGGGCCAGGTCGCGCGGGCCGATGCGCCAGCGGGGGCCGGTGAGCAGCCGTACCAGGGAGGCGTTGGCCGTCGGGTCCTGGAGGACCTCGCACATGGCGACCAGGTCGGCGATCTCCGGCAGGTGCAGCAGCCCGGACAGGCCGACGACCTCGACCGGCACGTCACGGGCCACCAACGCGCCCTGGATCTCGGCGAAGTCGGCGGCGGTGCGGCACAGCACGGCGATCTCGCCGGGCGGGGTGCCGGTCCTCACCAGGTGGGCGACGGAGTCGGCCAGCCAGGCGATCTCCTCGGCGTGGGTGCGCAGCAGGGCGCAGCGCACCAGGCCGTCGCGTTCGGCGCCGGGGGCGGGGCGCAGCGCCTCCACCCCGGCGTGGCGGGCGCGCAGCGGGGCGGCCAGGCCGTTGGCCAGCTCCAGCAGCCGCCCGCCGCTGCGGCGGTTCTCGCTCAGGGCGTGCCGGCGGGCGGGGGTGCCGTCGGCGTGGGGGAAGTGCTCGGGGAAGTCGTCGAGGTTGGCCACGGACGCGCCGCGCCAGCCGTAGATGGCCTGGCAGGGGTCGCCGACGGCGGTGACGGCGTGGCCGGTTCCCGATCCGAAGAGCCCCGCCAGCAGGACGCGTTGGGCGACGGAGGTGTCCTGGTACTCGTCGAGCAGCACCACGGCGTACTCCTCGCGCAGGATCCGTCCGACCTCGGGGACGTCCCGGGCCAGCGTCGCCGACAGGGCCATCTGGTCGCCGAAGTCGATCAGTTCGCGCTCCCGCTTGCGGCGGCGGTACTCCTCCACCAGGCCCAGCAGTTCCAACCGGCCCCGTGCCGTCTCGGGGACCCGGCGCAGGGCGGCGTTGGTGAGCTTCACCTCGCCGCTCTCCAACAGGTCGAGCAGGTCGGTGTCGTACCGCCGCAGCCTCTCGGGTTCCACCAGGTGTTCGGAGAGTTCGCCGTCGAGCGCCAGCAGATCGCGGACGAGTTCGCCGACGGACTTGGTCAGGGCCGTGAAGGGTCCGGAGGCGGTGCGCAGCACGGAGGCGGCGAGCTGGTAGCGGGTGGCGTCGGCGAGCAACCGGGCCGAGGGCTCGATGCCCAGTCGCAGCCCGTGCTCGGTCAACAACTGCCCGGCGAAGGCGTGGTAGGTGGAGATCCGCGGCTCGCCGGGGGCGTGGTCGGGGTCGACCGGGTCCGGCTCCGACACGCCGGCGCGGTGCAGGGCCTTGCGCACCCGGTCGGCCAGTTCGCCGGCCGCCTTGTTGGTGAAGGTCAGGCCGAGCACCCGTTCGGGGGCGACCTGGCCGGTGCCCACCAGCCAGACGACGCGGGCGGCCATCACCGTCGTCTTGCCCGACCCGGCTCCGGCCACGATGACCTGCGGCGCCGGAGGTGCGGTGATGCACTCCAACTGCTCGGCGGTGAAGGGGATGCCGAGGAGGCGCCGGAGGTCGTCGGGATCGGTGAGCTGTGCGGGCACCCGCACGACGCTAGCGCGCCGCGCCGACAGTCGTCGCGGCGCGGTGGACGGCGGACCGCGCCGGGCGGCGCCGACGGGCCCCGGACCGACCGCCGGGAGCGGCCGTTCCGGGAGGGCGACGCCCCGTCAACTCCGGTGCCGGCGGGCGGCGGTGCCGGGTCAGACGTTCTCCGTCGGCCCTCGGTTCCCCATGTCGCCCGGATCCAGGACCTCGGAGGGATCGGGCCCCTCTATCTCGACCTCCTCGTCGTGATCGGTGAAGTCCATCACACCGGGCTCGTCCCCGCCCTCGTTCTCCATCCGCAGCAGGTACGGCTCGTCGGGGTCGTTGGCGACGTAGCCGGTGGTGGTCTCACGGCCGTTCCGCTCGATCAGCGGGACCGTCTCCCGACCGTTGATCCGCGTCGGTTCGCCCTTGGTCACCCTGGAGGTGTCGGAGACGCCCGTCGCCTCCAGGAAACCGGCGAGGTCGCAGAACCCCTCGAAGTCGCCGTCGGACCCGCGGTCCCCGGCGTCGATCCACCGGCCCTCCAGGATCTCGACGGCGCCCTGCCCCCCGGGGGCTCCGCCGTCGAGGCCCTTCCAGAACCGCTCGTCGCCCTTCAGGTACATCCGCTCGTCCGTGCCGACGATCTCGACGGTGCCGCCGTTCACCGTCATCGACCCGGAGCACCGGCCGTCGTCGGTGAGCACCATGTCGACGCCCATCCGCTCGCCGCCGTCGGTGAGGCTCCCGGTGATCCGCAGCGACCGCAGGCCGTCCATCGCCTCGGACATCGCCTCGGCTATCTCGGCCGCGGAGCGGTCCGCCGGCGCGGTGGGGCCGCTCCCGCCGTCCGGGAGGTCCGCCGTGTCCGTACCGCCGTCGCCGGTGTCCGGGGCCTTCGCCGAAGGCGTCCCGCCGAGCCCCAGCGGGAGCTCCCCGTCCGGCCGTGGCACACCGCCGTTCGAACAGCCCGTCACTCCCGCGACCGACGCGCAGACCGCCAGCGCCGTCAACGCCGCCAGGGCGCCCTTCCTCACGACCACTCCCCGCCTCCCCGTGCTCCGCGCCTTGCCCGCGCTCTCCCCGCGCCTTCCCCGCGGTGCCGTCGCACCATGGGACCACAGGGCACCGACAGCCGGTTCCCCGGCCCCGCCCGGCTCCGTCCGGCTCCGTCCGGCCCCGCCCGGTTCCGCCCGGCCCCGCTCCTCACTCCACGACGTGGCGCCCCTCGGGCCGCGCGCTGCACGCCCCGCGGAAGGAGCAGGTGCCGCAGTGCCGTCCCGGGGAGGGTGTGAACCGCTCGTCCAGGACGCGACCGGCGGCGTCGGCCAGCAACTCCCCGACCCACTCGCCGTTCCCGTCCTCGCCCAGGGCCCGTTGCCGCTGCACGGCCGGGAGCGCGTCGCCGCCCTCCTTCTTCGGCGCCCCGATCCGCAACTGGACCAGTTCCGCGCCCCCCGGCTCCAGCCGGCCTCCCCCAGCGCCCTCGGGGGCGTCCACGTCGTCGAGGGCGCCCTCGCGGACCGCGAGTTGGTAGACGGCCAGTTGGGGATGGCGCTCGACCTCGGCGGCGGTCGGCTTGTTCTTCCCGGTCTTGAAGTCGACGACGTACGCCCGACCGTCGGGCCCGCGCTCGACGCGGTCCACGGTGCCGCGGACGCGGACCCGGTGGCCACCCGCCTCCAGCGTCACGTCGAAGCCGTGCTCGGTGGCGATCGTCTCGCGTCCGAGGTCACGCTCCATCACGTGCCAGCGCAGGAAGCGCTCCAGCGCGGCGCGCGCGTTCTCCCTCTCCTGCCGCGACTTCCAGGGCGCCTCGAAGGCGAGCGAGTCCCACACCGTGTCCAGCCGCTCCAGCAGCACGGACAGGTCGGCCGGGGTACCTCCGGAGGCGACCTCGTCGGCCAGCACGTGCACCACGTTGCCGAAGCCCTGGGCGGCGGAGGAGGGCGGCTCGGCCTTCACCTCACGGCCCAGGAACCACTGGAGCGAACAGGCCTCGGACAGTTGGTGCAGGGCGCTGCCCGAGAGGGTGACGGGTTTGTCCCGGTCGCGCAGCGGCACCGCCGAGCGGGTCGGCTCGTACAACCCCCACCAGCGCTGTGGGTGGGCGGCGGGGACGAGGACACCCCCGTCGTCGTCGCGCAGCGCGGCCAGCCGGGCCAGCCGGCGGGCGGCGGCCTCGCGCAGCGCCGGGGAGGCGTCGGGGTCGACGGTGGTGGCGCGCAGCTCGGCGACCAGGGCGGCCGCCGACAGCGGGCGGGGCGGCCGTCCGGTGACGTCCCTGGGCTCGACGCCGAGTTCGGTCAGGAAGCGTGAGGGCTGGTCGCCGTCCTCCGCGGCGGCCCGGACGGCGGTGACGACCAGACGGTCGGCGGCGCGGGTGGCCGCCACGTAGAACAACCGGCGCTCCTCGGCCAGCATCGCGCCCGGTGTGAGCGGTTCGGCCAGCCCGTCGCGGCCTATGCGGTCGGGCTCCAGCAGGGAACCGCGGCGTCGCAGGTCCGGCCAGAGCCCCTCCTGCACCCCGGCGACGACCACCAGTCGCCGCTGGAGTCCCTTGGAACGGTGCGCGGTCATCAGCCGCACGGCGTCGGGGCGCAGCGCGCGGGGGGCGATGGTGTCGCCGGCGATGTCCTGGGCGTCCAACTCCTCCAGGAAGTTGAGGGCGCCGCGCCCGCCGACGCGTTCCTCGGCCCGGGCGGCGGCGGCGAACAGCGCGCAGACGGCGTCCAGGTCGCGGTCGGCGTTGCGGCCGGCCGGTCCGCCGCGCAGGGCGGCCCGCTCCAGCCGGTCCGGCCAGGAGGTGCCGTTCCACAGCGTCCACAGCGCTTCCTCGGCCGTGGCGCCCTCCACCAGTGCCTCGCGCGTCCTGCGCAGCAACAGGCCGAGTTCCCGGGCACCACGCGCGTGGGAGGGATCGTGCGCCGCCAGCCGCTCGGGCTCGGCCAGCGCCTCGGCGAGCAGTTCGTCCGAGGGGCGAGGGACGGCGCGACCCGCGGCGCGCTCCTCCTCGCGCAGGGCGCGGCCCAGCCGGCGCAGGGCGGCTCCGTCCATGCCGCCCAGCGGTGAGGTCAGCAGGGTGAGCGCGGTCTCCACGTCGATCCAGCGGCCGTCGGACTCCTCGGTCGCGGTGTCGGACGTGTCCGGGGCGCCGGAGGTGTCGAGCGCGGCGGCCCGCGCCACCACGCGCAGCGCCGTCAGCAGCGGTGCGACGGCCGGCTCGTGGCGCAGCGGCACGTCGTCGCCGTCCGACTCCACGGGGACGCCCGCCGAGGTCAGCGCGCGCCGCACCGAGGGGAGCGTGCGGTGACCGGCCCGCACCAGCACCGCCATCTCCCGCCACGGGACGCCCTCCTCCAGGTGGGCACGGCGCAGCAGGTCGGCGATGTTGTCCAGCTCCACGCCCGGGGTCGGGTAGGTGTACACCTCCACCCGGCCGCCCTCCCGCACAGCGGACAACTCGCGGTGGGCGCGGACGGCCTCGGCCGGAAGCCGGGTGAGCGGCATGCGGGTGGTCAGCCGCCGGGTGGCCTCCAGAACGGTCGAGGCGGAACGACGGCTGGTGCGCAGCACCGCGACCGGCGCGGGCGCGCCGTCGCGGCGCCGGAACCGCTGCGGGAAGTCGAGGATGCCGTTCACGTCCGAACCGCGGAACGCGTAGATCGACTGGTCGGGGTCGCCGAAGACGACCAGGGTGCGCCCGTCGCCGGCCAGCGCGCGCAGCAGCCGCACCTGCGCCGGGTCGGTGTCCTGGTACTCGTCGACGTAGATCGCGTCGTACCGGGCGGCCAGCCGCGCCCCGACCTCGTCGCGTTCGGCGAGCAGCACGGCCCGGTGCACCAGCTCGGCGTAGTCGAGGACGCCCTGGAGGTCCAGGACGTCCAGGTACTCGGCCATGAAGGCCGCGGCGGCCCGCCAGTCGGGGCGGCCGGCGCGGCGGGCGAAGGCGGCCAGGGCGTCCGGCTCCAGGCCCAGTTCCCGGCTGCGGGCCAGCACCGCCCGCAGCTCGTCGGCGAAGCCGCGGGTGGTCAGGCAGGCGCGCAGCTCGTCGGGCCATCCGGCCCGGCCGCGTCCGGAGTCCTCCAGGGCGGCCTGCCCGGCCAGCAGCTCGCGGATGCGCAGGTCCTGCTCGGGGCCGGACAGCAGGCGCAGCGGCTCGGCGAACAGGTCGGCGTCCTGGTGGGCGCGGACCAGTGCGTAGCAGTACGAGTGGAACGTCGTGATCTGGGGGGCCCGCGGGGCGGCGCCCGTCAACCGGGTGGCCATCCGGTCCCGCAGCTCGACCGCGGCCCTGCGCCCGAAGGTGAGCACGAGGACGCGTTCCGGGTCGGTGCCGCGCCGCAGCCTCTCGACGACGGACTCCACCAGCGTGGTGGTCTTGCCGGTGCCGGGGCCCGCGAGGACCAGCAGCGGCCCGTCGGTGTGCTCAACCACCGCGCGCTGGTGTGCGTCCAGTGCAGGGGGGCACACCGGACCGGGCAGGTCGCGCACCAGTCGGTACGTGTCGGATTCGAGGGAGGAGCTCACGTGGATCGCCGGTCCTGGTCGCTGTGCTGGATGGTGCAGACGGTACGCCAGTCGACTGCCGGGACGCAGCCCGTCCCCTTCGTGCCCCTTTCGGACGGTGCGTCGCACGGACGGTACCGGCATGACGGAAGCTGGTGAATGTGAGGATTCCTGTGTCCGGGGCGCCGAGGACGCCCGGTGTGCCGTACGCGCCCCCGTCCGCCGGATCGGCCGTCCGCGCGGCCGGCGGCTCGTCGGGGGGTGCGCCGGGAGGCGTGCCGGGGGGCGCGTCAGTCGTTCCCGGCCCCGTCCCAGCGGGCCCGGCGCATGTCGATCCGCACGGAGCGCGGGTCACCCTCCGTCGCGCCGCCGCGCAACGGGGTGCCCTCCCGGCGGTAGTGGGTCAGCGCGCGCCCCTCGTGGCAGACCGGTGGCAGTCCACCGGCCCGCACCACGCGCCACCAGGGGACCGTGCCGCCGTAGAGCGCCATCACCCGGCCCACCTGCCGCGGACCGCCCTCCTCCAGCCACTCGGCGATGTCGCCGTACGTCATCACCCGGCCCGGTGGGATGCGCTCCACCACGGTCAGCACCTTCTCCGCGTACTCCGGCAACTCGCCGACGGGACCGCTCATGGCGGCCATGGTGCCCCATGCCGCCGGCGCCCCGCTCCGGGGTCGGCGCCCCCGCGCCCGACGTCCCCGCCGGCGGGTTCGCCGGCGGATTCGCCGGGGACGTCACGCCCCGGCGCGCAAAGATGCCCACGACACGCTCAAAGCCCGCTTTCCACGGAGAAAAGCGACCTCGCACACCGGCCCGCCACCCCCTCGTGCCACCATCGTCCCGGCGGTGACAGGTGATACGGGACCGAAGAGAGACCGAGGAACAGCAGGGCGACGGCCCCCCGAGGGAGGGGCCCCGCTCCACCGCCCCCTTGCGCCGACCGGGCGGAACAGGCGACTTCGGAAAGCCGCCGGCCACCCCGGCCGCTCCGGGACCGGAGCACCTGGAGGGTGACGAGCCGATCCTCCCCGCCCGGGTGCACCGCCCCTCCGATCTGGTGCGGCTGCTGCTCGGCGTCCTCGGCATCGCCGTCGTACTGACCATCGCCGCCTTCGCCCACGGCACCACCGCGGGCCTGGAACAGGACATCGACAAGGGCGCCGGCCAGGCCCCGCTGCTGCTGATCCGCTTCGCCGGGTTCGCCTCCAGCGTCGCCGTGCTGATCGTGCCGGTCGCCTTCGCCATCGAGCGGTTGGTCAAACGGGACGGACTGCGCATCGCCGACGGCGTGCTCGCCGCCGTGTTGGCGCACGGTGTGTCGCTCGTCACCGATCTGTGGGTGGCCGAGGCGGCCCCCTCCTCCGTCCGGGACGCCCTGATCAACCCGGCCCCCGGCGGTGGGCTCACCGATCCGGTGCACGGCTACCTCGCCCCCGTCATCGCCTACATGACGGCCGTCGGCATGGCCCGCCGCCCCCGCTGGCGCGTCCTGCTGTGGGTCGTGCTGCTGCTGGACGCCTTCGCGGTGCTGGTCGGCGGCTACACCACGCCGTTCTCGATCCTGGTCACCGTGCTGATCGGCTGGACGGTCGCCTACGGCACGCTCTACGCGGTCGGCTCCCCCAACGTCCGCCCCACCGGCCAGACCCTGATGGCCGGGCTGCGGCGCGTCGGCTTCGCCCCCGTACGGGCGCTGCGCGAGGACCCGCCCGAGGCCGAGCGGAGCGACCAGACCGAGCGCAGCCGCCGCTACCTGGTCACCCTGGAGGACGGTCCGCCGCTGGACGTCACCGTGGTGGACCGCGAACAACAGGCGCACGGCTACTTCTACCGCGCCTGGCGCCGACTGGCGCTGCGCGGCATCACCCAGCGCCGCAGCCTCCAGTCGCTGCGCCAGGCCCTGGAGCAGGAGGCGCTGCTGGCGTACGCGGCCATCGCCGCCGGGGCCAACGCTCCCCGGTTGATCGCCACCTCCGAGCTGGGCCCCGACGCGGTGATGCTCGTCTACGAGCACATCGACGGGCGCTGTCTGAACACCCTGTCGGACCGGGAGATCACCGACGAGCTGATGCGCGCGGCCTGGGAACAGGTCAGGGCCATCCAGTCGCGGCGGATCGCCCACCGACGGCTGGAGGACGACGCCCTGCTGGTGGACCGTTCCGGCGCGGTCTTCCTCACCGACCTCAGCGGCGGCGAGATCGCGGCGGGCGACCTGGTGCTGCGGATGGACGTGGCCCAGTTGCTGACCACCTTCGGGTTGCGCGTCGGTGCCGAACGCTCGGTGGCGGCGGCGGTGGAGGTGCTCGGCCCGGACGCGGTGGCCGACAGTCTCCCCCTCCTCCAGCCGATCGCCCTCAGCCGCGGCACCCGCGCCACCCTGCGCAAGCTGGGCAAGGAGCGGGCGCGGCACGAGCGGGAGGCGGCCATCGAGGCCTCCCGCCACAGCCGGGAGCTGCGCCATCCCGAGGGCCGGGGCCGGCCGGGCGACCGTCGGTCGCTGCGGGCGGAGAAGAACGCCGAGAAGCAGGCCGTCATGGAGGCGCTGGAGGAGGCGCGCGAGGAGGACCTGCTCTCGCAGATCCGCCGGCAGGTGCTGCTGATCCGTCCGCAGGCGCCGATGCAGCCGGCCCGGTTGGAGCGGGTCAGGCCGCGCACGCTGGTCAGCTTCATCGCCGGCGCCTTCGCCGCCTACTTCCTGCTGTCGCAGCTCACCCACGTCGACTTCCGGCACGTCATCGGCGGCGCGAACTGGGGCTGGGTGACCGCCTCGCTGCTCTTCTCCGCCCTGACCTACGTCGCGGCGGCGCTGAGCCTGCTGGGCTTCGTGCCCGAGAAGGTGTCGTTCCCGCGCACGGTGGCCGCCCAGGTGGCCGGCTCCTTCGTCAAGCTGGTGGCTCCCGCCGCGGTCGGCGGCGTCGCTCTCAACACCCGCTTCCTGCAGCGCGCCGGCGTCCGTCCCGGCCACGCGGTCGCCAGCGTCGGCGCGTCCCAGCTCTTCGGCCTGGGCAGCCACATCGTGCTGCTGCTGACCTTCGGCTACCTGACGGGGACCGAGCACACCCCGACCCTCTCCCCGTCCCGGACGGTCATCGCGGGACTGCTGACCGCGGCCGTGCTGTCCCTGATCGTGACGGCGGTCCCGGCGCTGCGGAAGTTCGTGGTGAACCGGGTGCGGGCGCTGTTCGCGGGGGTCGTGCCGCGGATGCTGGACGTCGTCCAGCGGCCGCAGAAGCTGCTCAGCGGCATCGGGGGGATGCTGCTGCTGACGGTCTCGTTCGTGTTGTGCCTGGACGCGTCGGTGCGCGCGTTCGGCGGCGAGCTGAGCTACGCGAGCATCGCGGTGGTCTTCCTCGCGGGCAACGCCCTGGGGTCGGCCGCTCCCACCCCGGGCGGTCTGGGAGCGGTGGAGGCGGCCCTGATCGCGGGGCTGATCGCCTTCGGGCTGGAGAAGGAGATCGCCACCCCGGCGGTCCTGCTCTTCCGGCTGATGACGTTCTGGCTGCCGGTCCTGCCCGGCTGGTTGTCCTTCACGCATCTGACCCGCAGGAAGGCGCTCTGAGAACGGGCCCGCCCCCTTGAGCCTCGCGGATGCGGCACGAACCGGGCGGTCGGCCTTGCGTCTGCCAACCGTGGAACCGTAGCGTTTCGCACATGCGCTCCTATTCGATGGGCCGGGCCGCCCGGCTGCTCGGTGTCAGCGCCGACACGGTGCGCCGCTGGGCGGACGCCGGACGGCTACCCACCCGCCGGGACGAGGGCGGCAGGCGGCTGGTGGCGGGAGACGACCTGGCGGCCTTCGCCGTCGCGCTCGCCGCGGGCGGGGAGGGCGACGAGGACGGCGAGTCGCACACCAGCGTCCGCAACTCCTTCCCCGGCATCGTCACCGCCGTCAGGCTCGGCGACGTCGCGGCCCAGGTCGAGATCCAGGCCGGCCCCCACCGGCTGGTCTCCCTGGTCACCCGGGAGGCCGTGGAGGAGCTGGGGCTGACGGTGGGCATGGAGGCCGTGGCCCGGGTGAAGGCCACCAACGTGCACGTCGACCGGGCGTGAGGCGGGCCGCCGTGACGACGACCGTGCCCCCCGCGCGCCCCGGCGCCCCCCGGCGTTCCCTCCGTCGCTCCGTCCGTGGCTCCGTCCGTGGCTCCGTCCGTGGCTCTGTCCGTCGCCGGCTCGCCGCCGCCCTGGTGGCTCTACCGCTCCTCCTGGCGTCCGGCTGCGGGGGCGGTGCCCTCGGCAGCACCGGTGGCGACCGGACGACCGTGACGGTGCTGGCCGCGTCCTCCCTCACCGACGTCCTCACCGAGGCCGGCACCGCGTACGAGGAAGAACACCCCGACGTACGGCTGCGCCTCTCCTTCGCCGGCTCCCAGGAACTGGCGGCACAGGTGCGGCAGGGAGCGCCCGCCGACGTGATCGTCACCGCCGACACCGAGACCATGGACGGGCTGGGGGACGCGGTGGGCCCGTCCACCGTGATCGCCCGCAACCGGCTCGCCATCGCCACCGCCCCCGGCAACCCCCTGGACGTCGACTCGCTCGCGGACCTCGCCCGCCGGGACCTGACGGTCGTGCTCGCCGCCCCCGAGGTGCCCGCCGGCCGGTACGGGCAGCGGCTGCTGGACGAGGAGGGCGTCACCGTGCGTCCGGCCTCCCGGGAGCCGAGCGTGCGGGCCGTACTGAGCAAGGTGGAGCTGGGTGAGGCGGACGCGGGGCTGGTGTACGTCACGGACGCGGTCGGCGGAAAGGTCCACTCCGTCCCCCTCCCCGGTGACGAGGGCACGACCGTGCGCTACCCGGCGGCCCCGTTGACCGACGCCCCGCACCCCGGGCGGGCCGCCGACCTCGTCGCCTGGCTCGGCACCGAACCGGCCCGCCGCATCCTGCGGGACGCCGGCTTCCCCCTGCCGTGAACCGACGCGCCGAACGCCGTACGCGGTCCCGGAGGCGTCCGCCCGCCGCCCTGGTCCTGCCCGCCGCGCTCGCCCTGGCCTTCCTGGCCGTGCCCCTGGCCGGCGTGCTGGCCCACACTCCCTGGCCGGACCTCACCGGACGGCTCGCCTCCCCGGATGTGGTCCGCGCGCTGGGCCTCTCCCTGCTGGTCTCCGGCTGGGCCCTGCTGCTCTCCCTCCTCCTGGGCGTCCCGCTGGCGTGGCTGCTGGCCCGCACCGACTTCCCCGGCAGGGCGCTGGTGCGCGGTCTGGTGCTGCTGCCGATGGTGCTCCCACCGACCGTCGCGGGCGTCGCCCTGCTGCGCGGCTTCGGACGGAACGGGCTGCTGGGCGGTCCGCTGGAGGCGCTGGGGGTGGTGCTGCCGTTCTCCACGGTGGGCGCGGTGGTCGCCGCCGCGTTCGTGTCGATGCCGTTCCTGGTCATCAGTCTGGAGGGGGCGCTGGCCGGGATCCATCCGCGCTACGAGGAGGCGGCCGCCACCATGGGCGCGACGCTCCCCCAGACGCTGCGGTACGTCACCCTGCCCATGGCCATGCCGTCCCTGGTGGCGGGCGCCGCGCTGTGCTGGGCGCGGGCGTTGGGCGAGTTCGGCGCCACGATCACCTTCGCGGGGAATCTGCCCGGGGTCACCCAGACCCTGCCGCTCCAGGTCTACCTGCTCCTCCAGCACGACCCGGCCGCCGCGACCTCGGTCTCCCTGGTGCTGCTCGCCGTGGCGGCGGCCGTCCTGCTCGCCCTGCGCGGCCGCTGGCTGGGCCACTCCCGGTGAGAGGTCCGCGATCCGACCGACGCCGACCGACAACGACGGAAGCCCACGGCATCCGAACGGGTCGGAGCCGTGGGCTTCTTCAGGCCCGCTGGTCGGCCGGGCCGACGATCAGTAGACCGGCTTCTCCGGCTCGATCTGGGTGACCCAGCCGATGACGCCGCCGCCGACGTGGACGGCGTCCGAGAAGCCCGCGTTCTTCAGCACCGCGAGAACTTCCGCACTGCGGACACCCGTCTTGCAGTGCAAGACGATCCGCCTGTCCTGCGGCAGCTCGCCCAGGGCGTTGCCCATCAGGAAGTCGTTCTTCGGGATGAGCCGGGCGCCCGGGATGGCGACGATCTCGTGCTCGTTGGGCTCGCGAACGTCGATGATGTCGATGTTCTCGCCCTCGTCGATCCACTGCTTGAGCTGCTGCGGGGTGATGGTCGCCCCCGCCGCGGCCTCCTGGGCTTCCTCGGAGACCACGCCGCAGAACGCCTCGTAGTCGATCAGCTCGGTGACCGTCGGGTTCTTGCCGCAGACCGCGCACTCCGGGTCCTTGCGGATCTTGACCTGCCGGTAGCTCATCTCCAGGGCGTCGTAGATGGTCAGACGTCCGACCAGCGGGTCGCCGATGCCCGCCAGCAGCTTGATCGCCTCGGTGGCCTGGATGGAGCCGATGGACGCGCACAGCACGCCCAGCACACCGCCCTCGGCGCAGCTCGGAACCATGCCGGGCGGCGGGGGCTCGGGGTACAGGCAGCGGTAGCACGGACCGTGCTCGCTCCAGAAGACCGACGCCTGCCCGTCGAAGCGGTAGATCGAGCCCCACACGTACGGCTTGTTCAGCAGCACGCACGCGTCGTTGACCAGGTAGCGGGTGGCGAAGTTGTCGGTGCCGTCCACGATCAGGTCGTACTGGCCGAAGATCTCCATCACGTTGGAGGAGTCCAGCCGCTCCTGGTGGAGGTTGACCTTCACGTACGGGTTGATCCCGAGCACCGTGTCCCGTGCGGACTCGGCCTTGGGGCGGCCGATGTCCGACTGGCTGTGGATGATCTGGCGCTGGAGGTTGGACTCGTCGACCTCGTCGAACTCGATGATGCCGAGCGTGCCCACGCCCGCGGCGGCCAGGTACATCAGGGTCGGCGAACCGAGACCGCCCGCGCCCACGCACAGCACCTTGGCGTTCTTCAGCCGCTTCTGCCCGTCCATCCCGACGTCCGGGATGATCAGGTGGCGAGAGTATCTGCGGACCTCGTCGACAGTGAGTTCGGAGGCCGGCTCGACCAGGGGTGGCAGCGACACGGAGACCTCAACAGGGTTGGTCGGTGGACGGTTGTTCCTCTCGTAACACTGCCACGCCCGATCTCATTCCGAGACACCAGGTCCGAGGCGCGAGACGACGCCGTCCCAGTGGCCGGGCACCGCCTTCCGGTGGTCCACGGGCCGGTGGACGACGCCGGTCGCCCGGCCGCCTCCGGGTGGCCGGGCGGTGCGGATCGGGGCCCCGGCCGCCGGGCGGCGCCCTCGGGAACCGGGCGGATTCAGATACGGCACGCCGCCTCCATCCAGATGTCCGCCAACGACTCCTCCAGACCGATCCGGGGCCGCCAGCCGAGCCGGTCCCGCGCGCTGCGGACGTCCGCCTGCTGCCAGGGGCCGCAGCCGTCGGGGTAGGGGGGCGTCGGGGAAGCGCCGCCCGGGTGGTGCTCGTCCACCTCGTGCACCGGGCCGGTGTAGCCGGCGACCCTGGCCAGCACGGAGACCACCTCGCGCAGCCGCACCGCGCGCCCGGTGCCGATGTTGACCACGCCCTGGGCCGCCGAGAGCGCGGCGGCGTGCACCGCGCGGGCCACGTCCCGGACGTCCACGAAGTCGCGCTGGACCCCCAGGCCGGCGAGTCGCAGCTCGCCCTCGCCCTGCTGCATCACCCTGCGCATCGCCTCCGCCAACCGCCCCAGGGGCGAGCCGGTGGGGGTGCCGGGGCCGGTCGGCGAGAACACGCGCAGCACGATGGCGTCCAGTCCGGAGCCCAGGACCAGCTCGCTGGCGGCGAGCTTGCTGACGCCGTACGGGCTGCCGGGACGCGGCACCGCGTCCTCCCCGGTGGAGGACCCCGGCTGGGAGGGCCCGTACTCGGCCGCGCAACCGACGTGGACCAGCCGCGCCCCGCACCCGCTGCGACGCAGGGACTCGCAGACCGTGGCGGTGGCCACGGTGTTGTGCCGGATCAGGTCGCGGGCGCCGCCCCGGACGGCACCGGCGCAGTTGACGACGACGCCGGGGTGGACGGCGTCCAGGAAACGGGTGAGGGCCCCGGGACTGCCGCTGGACAGGTCGAAGCGGACGTCGGCGTCGTCGCCCCGGCCGAGCGCGGTGAGCTGCACGGCGGGGTCGGCGAGCAGCCGGTCGGCGACGTGGCGGCCCAGGTGTCCGTTGGCCCCGATCAGCAGCACTCTCATCGGGCGTCCTCCCGCGCTGGTGCGGTGACGCCGGTGACACGCGGAACGGTCATGTGGGGTGTGCTCCTTCATCGGTGGTGCGCCGTGCACGAGAGGGCGTGCGCCGGCGGGTTCCGGGACCGGCACCGGGCGGCACCGGTCGTGGTCTCAGGGCCCGCCCCGGTGGTGGGCGACGGCTCCGGTGAGGGTTCCGGCGGCGACGGCGAGCAGGACGAGGGCCGCGCAGGCACAGGCCGCGGCGGGTACGGCGGCCGGTCCCCAGGCCTCCACCAGCGCCCGGACGGGACGGCCCAACGGCTCCAGTGCCGGCCGGCGGGCGGCCAGGGCGGTGGCGAGCGCCGCGATCTGGAGGGCACAGGCCGCGACGAGGCCCCGCGCCGCGGCGCGGCGGAAACCGTGGGCGGACAGCAGCACGGCGGTGAACACCAGCATGCCCAGCGCGGCCGTCGCGACGAGAGGGGGGACGGAGCCGTCGAAGGCCACCGGGACACCCGTCCCACCGTCCACGACCGCGTGGGCGACGGCCAGCACGGCCGGCAGCGCGACGGCGAACGCCACGACGGCGACGGTCAGCGCCGGTCGGACGCGGGCGGCGAACTCCGCCGGACCGCGGCAGGCGTCCAACTGCCGCCGGGCCCGCGCGGCGAACCAGCGCGCGCACCACACGCACGGCGCGACGGCCAGGGCCAGGCCCAACGGGACGCACCGCTCGGACGACAGCGGCCCGGACGACAGCGCCTCGATCGTCTCGGCGGAGAACGGCGCCGGTGTCCCGGGCCTTCCGGCCAGGGCCGCGGTCAGCAGCCGGTCGCCGACGAGGGCGTAGCCGATCAGCCAGCAGCAGCCGAGCACGGCGGCCGGGGTCGGCCGGGTGCCGCGCAGGCACAGCCACACGGCCGCCGGCACCGACACGGCCCCCGACAGCACGAGGGCGGTCGCCACCGGTGTCGGAAGGTCCCCGGCCAGGGCCGAGGCGGCCGGCGTGACCGCGCACAGTCCGCCTGGCAGCAGGGGCAGCAGGACGGTCCGGGTCGCGGCCACCCACCGCCTCCCGCGGCGGGCGGGGCGCTCGCCGGTGCCGGTCGCTCCCCGTGCCGCCGCGGCCGGTGCCGCCGCGGGCCGCCGCTCGTCGACGCGGGACGTCCGGACGTACAGCTCCTCGGCCAGCGAGAAGACGTCCCGGTGGCGGAAGCGCGCCGCGACGCGGTCGGTGATTCCGTGCGTCTCCAGGACCGCGGCGATCTCCAACGGGTCCACGGCCCTCTCGCACAGCTCCCGGTGGCGGTGCAGCAGGGGGCGCACCGGATCGGCCGACCGGACGGGGCCCGTCGTGCCGCTCGTCGTGCCGCTCGTCGTGCCGCTCACCGTGCCCCCTCCCCCACCGCGGCGGTCGCGGCCGCCCGTGCCCAACTCGGCGTGCGGACGGGGCGCCGGCCGGGCGGCGCGGAGGCGGGGCCCTCCCGGTGACCGAAGAGGTGTGCCTCCGGCGGAAGCGCGAAGGGCCGCGTCCCGTGGAACGTCCCGGCCGCCCGGGAGCGACGCGAGAGCAGCTCCAGGTAGATGCCGCGGAACGCCGTGAGGTTCTGCTCGACGGTGAACAGCTCGACGGCACGGGCCCGGGCCGCGGCACCCAGCCGGGCCCGGCGGGCGGGGTCGCCCAGCAGGGCGGCACAGGCGTTCGCCAGGGCACGGGGGTTGCGGGGCGGCACCACCAACCCCGTGCCGCCGACGGCTTCGTGAACCGCCCCGACGTCCGTGGCGACCGTGGCCCGGCCGGCGAACATCGCCTCGACGAGGGAGACCGGAAAGCCCTCCACCACACTGGAGAGCACGACGACGTCGGCCGCGGCGTACGCGTCGGCGAGCCGGGGCGCCTCGGGCTCACCGATCCGCACGAAACGGACGGGGTTGTCGCCCACCCCGAGGAGGTCGGCCGCCTCGTCGGGGAAGAGCTGCGCGGCCAGCGCCCGGCAGTGCGCGAGGTACTCCGCCGCCTTTGGGGAACGTCCGCCCGCGGCGCCGGACGCGTCGGGGCGCTCGGCGACCAGCAGCCGGGCACCGGGCACGGCCCGACGGAGTTCGGCGACAGCGTGCAGCAGCCCGACCAGGTCCCTGGCGGGCTCCACCCGCCCCACCCACAGCAGGAGCGGATCGGTCCGCCGCTGCCCGGTGTCCTCGTCGATCTCCGTCAACTCCGACGCGTCCATCCCCGGGTGGACCGTGCGCAGCCGGTTCCGCTCCGCACCGCAGCCGAGCTGCCAGCGACGGGCGTGTGCGTTGCCGGAGGTGACCAGTGCGGCCCGGCGGTACGCCTCGTGCGCCAGCCGCCGGTGGAACGAGGCGAGCAGGGCGCGCACGGGGAGGCCCGCGGCGGCCGACGCGCCGGCCGCGCCGGCCGCGCTGGCCGCGCTGGTGAGGTAGTGCTCGCGCAGCCGCACCCCGTACTCGGTGACCAGCAGCGGTGTGCCGTACCGGCGGCCGGCCAGCAGTCCGGGCAGCGCGGCGGGTCCGCCGCCGACCGCGTGGCAGACGTCGGCCGCGGCCAGCCCGTCCTCGCCGTACCAGTCGGGTGACAGCGGCCGCAACACCCGTTCCAGTCGATCGGCGACGGTGAGCAGGTCGATCACACCGGCGGCGCGCGCGGCGTGCAGCGCGCCGGGGGCGCGACAGGCGTCCTCCAACAGCCGCAGCGCCCGCTCGGAGCGGAGCGCGTCGGCGAGCCCACCGTGCTCGCGGGCGAGTTCGGCCAGGCCGTGGAGTCCGTCGGCGAAACGGTCCGCCTCGGCGGCGGCCCCCCACGGCCCGCCGTCCGGTGCCGCGCAGACGGCCCGGACCAGCTCCGTGAAACACCCGTCGAACAGCCGCCTCTCCCGCCGCCCGTACCGCCCGCGGCGGCGGCTCCCGACGGCGGGCGGGGGGCCCCACAGCGGTACGGTGCGCACCCCGACGACGTTCGCCGGCGGCGTCGGCCAGGCTCCGTCACGCTGCCGTTCGTCACGGCCGAGCGCGTAGACCTCGAACTCCTGACCGGCCAACCCGCGCACCAGCCGGTCGCACCACGCGACCGAGTCACCTCCCGGATACGGATAGCCACCCTCCGTGAGCAGTGCGATGCGCACGCGTTCACCCCCGCTCGTCCTCCTGGCCACCGGCCGTCCCGTGGCGCCGAGGGAAGACGTTATGCGCGGGGCGGGGCGGCGCGACGGACGGTTGTCCGCCGCACCACCGGAAGGGGTGAACTACCGTGACTTCCGGCGTGGTTGCGCGTTCGATCGCTTAGGGGCGACCGCGGCCACGTGCTCGTCGGGCCTCCGCGCTCCCGCCCTCACGCGTCCGGGAAGGGCCAGGCGTTGGGGCGGCACGTCGCCCCGCCCACCGTCAGGTACTTGGTCTGCTGCATCATCACCGGAGCCAGGGCGCCCTCCTTCGGGCAGACGACGTGCCCCTTGCCCAGCCGGTGGCCCACCTCGTGGTTGACGAGCATCTCCCGGTACTCCCGGATCCGGTCCGGCCCGAAGGTCTCCGAACCCCGCGCCCACCGGTAGGCGTTGATCATGACGCGCTCGGTCGAGGCCGCGTCGCACGACACGTTGTCGACCGTGGTGTCCAGCCCCGACCTGGCGCACCACTCGGCGGTGGTGGCCGGACTGGCCAGCGTGATCACGAAATCGGCCTCGTCCTCCGCGGTGACCCGCTCGAAGGTGCGGGCCCCACCGTGGCTCCAGCTCCGCTCGTCGTTGAGCGTGCGGTGGACGGCCTCGGCGAAGAGTTCGCCGTCCAGCGGCAGCCCCTCCTCGACGTCCACCCGGTAGCGGACCCGCGGCCCGGATCCGGGCGCCTCGTCCCGGCCGGGGACGGTGACGAGCTTTCCCGAGCCCTGGTGGTCCGGTTCGAGGTCGAACAACCGGCCCATCGACTCGTCGTAGGAGGGCGGGTCCGACGGCGTGGCCCCGGGCGGAGCCGACGGCGTCGGGCCGCCGTCGGAGCGCGGGGCGTCCGGGGCGCCCACGCCCGCCCCGTCCTCCCGGACCCCGGCCCGGCTCCCGACGGCGCCCTGCCCGTCGGCCACCTGTCCGGCCACCACGACGGCGAGCACGGCGGTCACGGCCGCGGCGGCGACCCCGGTGAGGGTGCGTACCCAGCCGCCCCGTCTCCCTCCCCGGGTCCCCCGGGCGGCTCGGACGCCCCGGCCCGCGCCACCGGCCCCGGCCCCGTCCCCGGTCTCCCCGCCGTCCTCGCCGTCCCCGCCGGCCGGAGCGGACGCGCCGGACCCACCGGACCCGTCGGATGCGGGCGCCTTCGGCGGGGCCGCGCCGAAGACGTCGTCGTCGAAGGCGTCGACGTACTCCTGGCGGGGCGTCCGCCCCGTGCCGGGCGCGACGTCCCCGAGCGGACCGGCGTCCCCGAGGCGCTGCGGCGGAACCCCCCAGGCGCCGCCCGGCTCGCGGTGCTCGGGGTGTCCGCCGCGCACCCGTGGCTCGCCGCGCGGGGTGTCGGCCCGGGAGTCGGCGGGGACGTGCCCGGGCCCGGCCTCCGCGGCCCCGGCCGGGCCGGTCCGGCGCGGAACGCCGTGCGGCGGGGTCTGCGCCGGGTGGGGCCTGGGGGCCTCCTCGTGCGGTGCGCGCGGCGCGGGCCGTCGCTCCCCGGCCGCGGTGGTCGGCTTGGCCGTGCCCGGCCTGCCCCGGCGGCTGTGACGTCCCACGCCTGGTCAACCCCTGCCCGTGTCGATGTCTCCCAGCAGATCCCGGAAGGCGCCCGCCACCGCCTCCGGGTACTCCATCATCGCGACGTGGCCGGCGTCCGGGAGCGCCAGCAGACGGGAGTCGCGGAAGGTCCTGGCCGCCCTGCGCGCCATGCGGAACGAGACGAGTCGGTCGCGACCGCCGTACACCAGGAGCGTCGGCGCCGACACCCGCCCGGCCTGGCTCCACAGCCCGTGCCGGCCGCCGAGGGTGTAGGCGTTGACCAATCCCCGCGCGGACCGGGCGAGCGAGTCCCAGAAGTACGGCAGCGTCAGCCGCCGCTCGTACTCCTCCACCGCGGCCCGGAAGTCCTGTGCCGAGACCGAGGTCGGGTCGCCGTAGCACAGCGCCAGCACCTCCCGGGTGCGCCGCTCCGCGGTCCAGTGCCCGGTCATCCGGTTGTAGAGGGCGACCGCCCCCGGCGCCGCCAGCAGGGCGGTGGGGACGGCGGTGCGCTGCGGGCGCAGTTCGGGCAGGGCCGGCGAGACGAGGGTGAGGGTGCGCACCAGGTCGGGACGGACGGCCGCGACCCGGGTGGCGATCGCCCCGCCCAGGGAGTTCCCGAACAGGTGCACCGGTCCGCGCCCGGAGGCGTCGAGGTGGCGGATGACGGCCCGCGCGTGCCCGGAGACGGAGTAGTCGCCGTCGTCGGGGGGCGGGGAGTGTCCGAAGCCCGGCAGGTCGAGGGCCTCGCCGTCGACCGTGTCGGCCAGCTCCCGCATCAGCGGCGACCAGTTCTGCGAGGAACCGCCCAACCCGTGGACGTACAGCGCCGGAGGCAGCCCCACGCGGGTGGCCGGGCGGCCGCGCACCGACAGCGTCAGGCCGGGCAGCGCCACGGATCTGAGGTCCTCGCCCTCCTCGGCCCGCGGACGGCCGTGGGGCGGCACCTCGAACGGGGCCGCCGTGCGCGGCCCCGGCTGCTCGGTCGATGACATGGGGGCAATGTTACGAGACGATCACTGACGCCCTCACGTGTTCGGGGTCACACCGTTTTGGCCTCGGGAATTCTCCTCCGGATTCGTGTGGGACCCCCTCCGCCTGGAAAGAGGATCGTCATGCCTGTTGACCCCACCGACCCCGAGACCTTCGACGACTTCGAGGATTCCGAGAACGCCCCGTCGACCGACCGGTTCGGCGTCGAGGCGCCCGAGGCGGACGCCGCCGAGCAGCAGGCGGACGTCCTGCCCCGCCGGGACACCCCCCTGCTCGGCTCCCGGTCCCCGGAGGTGGACCCCGCGGACGCCGCCGAGCAGGCGCGCGTGGTCGAACTCGACGAGGACGATTACCGCTGAAACGACACATCACACGTTCCGGGAACGGATTTCCGCGCCCGCGACACGCACAGGAGGTTTACCCAAAAGTACGATGGCGTGCGCAAGCGCACATCGCGCGGAACGACCCCTTCCCCGGTCCCCTTCCGGGTCCCTGCCCGGGAGTCGTTCCAGGGAGACCACAGGAGGCGAGCGTGACAGCCGTCGAGCAGACCGAGGCACGTCCGCGTGGCACCCGCCTGCCGCGCCGGGCCCGACGCAACCAGTTGCTCGGTGCCGCGCAGGAGGTGTTCGTCGCGCAGGGCTACCACGCCGCGGCCATGGACGACATCGCGGAGCGGGCGGGGGTCAGCAAACCGGTGCTGTACCAGCACTTCCCCGGCAAGCTCGACCTGTACCTGGCGCTGCTGGACCAGCACTGCGAGGCGCTGGTCCGGTCGGTGCGCGCGGCCCTCGCCTCGACCAGCGACAACAAGCAGCGGGTCGCGGCGACCATGGACGCCTACTTCGCGTACGTGGAGGACGAGGGCGGTGCCTTCCGCCTCGTCTTCGAGTCCGACCTGACCAACGAGCCGGCCGTGCGCGAACGGGTGGACAAGGTCAGCCTGGACTGTGCCGAGGCGGTCAGCGAGGTGATCTCCGAGGACACCGACCTGCCCCGGGACGAGGCGATGCTGCTGGCCGTCGGGCTGTGCGGAATGGCACAGATCACCGCCCGGTACTGGCTGAGCGACGGACAGCGGATTCCGCGCGACGCCGCGGCCCGGCTCATCTCGTCGCTGTCCTGGCGGGGCATCGCGGGCTTCCCGATGCACGGCTGACGTCCGGGCGGAGCGGCGGGCGGCGGACGGCGGCGGTGGTCGGTGCTCGCCGGCTGTTCGCTGACGGCGTGCGGTGCCGGACGGTCCGGCGCCCCGCCGCGGGCTAATGTTGCTGACGTAACGGCCCGGCCGCGCACTCCGCCCCGGCTGAGCCAGGGGAAACACCGAACCGTTCGGAGGGACATAGCCGTGGAGGTCAAGATCGGCGTGCAGCACGCGCCCCGCGAGATCGTTCTGGAGAGCGCGCAGACGGCCGAGGAGATCGAGAAGGCCGTGGCCGAGGCGCTGACCGGCAAGGCGCAGCTGCTCAGCCTCGTGGACGAGCACGGCCGCCGGGTCGTCGTCCCGGCCGACCGACTGGCCTACGTCGACATCGGCGAGCCGAGCGGCCGCAAGGTGGGGTTCGGGGCGATCTGAGCCCGCGGACGCGCGGTGAAACGGCGGAACGGCGACCGGGCGAGAAAACCTCGCCCGGTCGCCGTTCCGCCGTTTCGCCCTCGGGAGCCACCGGGTAGAACCGAGTAACCCGACGGGCGCGTCCCGCGCGCCCCACCACCGGTCCGCGGGAGGCCCCATGCCCTGGGAAGTGCTCGGTTCCGCGCTGCTCGGCCTCGTCGTCGCCGTCGTCGCCGCCCACCGCTTTCCCGACCGGTTCCGCGACCGGGCGTTGGTGCTGGCCACCGGGCCGGCGGCCGCCTTCGTCGGCGGCATGGTCACCCGTGTCGTCCTCGGTCCCGGCCACCCGCTCCCCACCCTCGCGGTCGCCGTACCGGTCTCGGCGGCCCTGCTGTCGTTGCTGGTCCGGCCCGGTGGCGAGGCGCCGCCCCGCGGCCGTCCGCGCGTGGGCGCGGCCTGACGGTCCCGGCCGGGCCACCGGGCCGGGGCGTTCCGGCCCTCAGGCCGCCAGCCCCAGCGCCGCCATCCGCTTGGTGTGCGCCTCGGTGATGCGGGAGAACATCCGACCGACCTCCGCCAGGTCGAAGCCCACCGTGACTCCGCCGACCAACATCATCGACAGCGCGTCGCGCTCGGCGACCACGCGCTGGGCCTGCGACAGCGCCTCGCCCATCAGCCTGCGGGCCCACAGGGCGAGCCGGCCGCCGACCCGGGGATCGGCCTCGATGGCCGCGCGCACCTTCTCCACCGCGAAACCGGAGTGCCCGGTGTCGTCCAGCACCGCCAGCACCAGGGCGCGGGTGTCGGAGTCGAGGTGGACGGCGACCTCGCGGTAGAAGTCCGAGGCGATCGAGTCGCCGACGTACGCCTTGATCAGCCCCTCCAGCCAGTCCGACGGCGCGGTCTGGCGGTGGAACTCGTCCAGCGCCGCGGCGAACGGCTCCATCGCCGCCGTGGGGTCCTCGCCGATCTCCGCCAGCCGACCGCGCAACCGCTCGAAGTGCTGGAACTCCGCCGACGCCATCGAGGCCAACTGCGCCTTGTCCGCGAGGGTCGGGGCCAGCTTGGCGTCCTCCGCGAGCCTCTCGAACGCGGCCAGCTCGCCGTAGGCCAGCGCGCCCAGCAGGTCCACGACCGCCGCCCGGTACTGCGGGTCCGCGCCGGCCCCGGCCCAGTCCCGCGCGGCGATGTCCACCGGCGCTCCGTCCCTGGGCTCCTCGGTTCCGGCGGGGGATGTGTCAGAGGTCTCCATGTCCCGCACAATAGCCCTCCGACGGCGCCTCCCACCTGCCCGGGAGCCCCTCGGACCACGCCGTACGCCCCTCGCGCGCCCCCTCGTGACCGAGATCGACCCGGTGCGTATGCGCGGTTAGGGGGTACAGTGATATTGGGCCCGCTTCCTGACAGCGGGTTCGACGCATACTGTGTTGTCCGGGTTCTCGGGGGCGTTCCCCGAGCCCACAGCGGATGCCCGGTCGGTGGCCCGATCGGCTCCGACACGACCGCCCTCCGCGCGGACCGTATGCGGAGCGATGGCTTCCGACAGGTGAGGCCGTGTGTTCCGCCCGGGCCGCGGTGAGGGGCCCGCTCGCGCGGTACGAGCGCTTGAGCGAGGGCCGTGGTCCCGCGCCGCGGGGCGAGGCCGCCGAAGACGGCAGCCGACGTCCGGCACGGTACGACCCACCCCGCTCCGCCGGGGTGCGCTCTCGCTCCCCCGTCCGCGTCTCACGGAAGAGGCAAGCATCCTGACCACCACATTCCGAGATCTCGGGATTCTCCCCGAGACCGCCGAAGCCCTGGAAGCCGTCGGCATCACGTCCCCGTTCCCCATCCAGGAGATGACCCTGCCGGTCGCCCTCTCCGGCGCCGATGTCATCGGGCAGGCCAAGACCGGCACCGGCAAGACGCTCGGCTTCGGGCTGCCGCTCCTGGAATCCGTCGTCGTCCCCGCCGACGTCGAGGCGGGCCGGGCCACGCCCGAGCAGCTCACCGACGCCCCGCAGGCACTCGTGGTCGTCCCCACCCGCGAGCTGTGCCAGCAGGTCACCAACGACCTCCTCACCGCGGGCAAGGTCCGCAACGTCCGCGTGCTGTCGATCTACGGCGGCCGTGCCTACGAGCCCCAGGTCGAGGCCCTGAAGAAGGGTGTCGACGTGATCGTCGGCACCCCGGGCCGGCTGCTGGACCTGGCGGGCCAGCGGAAGCTCGACCTGTCGCACATCCGCGCCCTGGTGCTGGACGAGGCGGACGAGATGCTCGACCTGGGCTTCCTGCCGGACGTCGAGAAGATCATCCAGAAGCTGCCCGTCAAGCGGCAGACGATGCTGTTCTCCGCGACCATGCCGGGCCAGGTGATCTCCCTCGCCCGTCGCTACATGTCGCAGCCCACCCACATCCGCGCCACCGCGCCGGACGACGAGGGCGCGACGGTCGCCAACACCACGCAGCACGTCTTCCGCGCCCACTCCCTGGACAAGGTGGAGATGGTCTCCCGGATCCTGCAGGCCGATGGCCGCGGACTGGCGATGATCTTCTGCCGCACCAAGCGGACCGCCGCCGACGTCGCCGACCAGCTCTCCCGCCGCGGCTTCGCCGCCGGCGCGGTCCACGGCGACCTCGGCCAGGGGGCGCGCGAGCAGGCGCTGCGCGCCTTTCGGAACGGCAAGATCGACGTGCTCGTCTGCACCGACGTGGCCGCCCGCGGCATCGACGTCGACGGCGTCACGCACGTGATCAACTACCAGACGCCGGAGGACGAGAAGACCTACCTGCACCGCATCGGCCGCACCGGCCGCGCGGGCCGCACGGGCATCGCCGTCACCCTCGTCGACTGGGACGACATCCCCCGCTGGCAGTTGATCAACAAGGCGCTGGGACTGGACTTCCCCGACCCGCAGGAGACGTACTCCACCTCCCCGCACCTGTACGAGGCGCTGGACATCCCCGAGGGCACCAAGGGGATCCTGCCGCGCGCGGAGCGCACCCGCGCCGGGCTCGCCGCCGAAGAGGTCGAGGACCTGGGCGAGACCGGCGGCCGCGGCCGCGGCCGGAGCGCCCCCGAGGAGAGCGCCCCTCGTACCCCCGCGCCGCGCCGGCGCCGCCGCACCCGCGGGGGCGCCCCGGTGGAGGGCGCGGGCTCGGACGGTTCGGCCGGCTCCGACACCGACGCCTCCGCGGCTCCGACCGCCCGGACCGGCGAGCGGGCGGCCGGTGAGGCCCGCAGGCCGCGCCGGCGCCGCCGCACCCGCGCGGGCGCGCCCGTGCAGGCGGCGCAGTCCTCACACGCCGCGCAGGCGTCGCGGGCGGACGCCCCGGCCGGTGGGTCCGACGGGGCGGCACCCGCCGGTGACTCCGCCGAGCCGCGCAGGCCGCGCCGGCGCCGCCGCACCCGCGGGGGCGCCGCCACGGCGACGCCGGAATCCGTTCGGGAGAACTGATCATCCGCCGCGCGCCCCTTCGGCGCGCGACGATCGGGAACGTCCCCGCCGCACTCGGCGGGGACGTTCCCGTTCCGGCGTGGCGGGGAGCGACCTCCCCGCCACGCCGGTGCGCGGGCCACCGGACCCGGTCGCTAGCCTCACCGCATGAGCAAGCCGCCGTTCCTGACCCTGCCCCCCGGTGCGCGCGCGTACCGCCTGGCCACCTCCCGCGGCGACTTCGCCGTGCACGACGCGGGCGAGCCCCGCGCCGGGACGGCGCTGCTGGTACCGGGGTTCACCGGCAGCAAGGAGGACTTCATCGCCCTGCTCGCCCCCCTGGCGCGGCGGGGGTTCCGGGTGGTGGCCGTGGACGGCCGGGGCCAGCACGAGACCGGGGGCCCGCGCGACGAGGCCGCCTACGCCCAGGAGGAGTTGGCCCGGGACCTGCTGGCCCAGGCGGCGGCGTTGGGCGGGAGGATCCATCTGGTGGGGCACTCCATGGGCGGGCTGGTGGCCCGCGCCGCCGTGCTGGAGGACGCCTCCCCCTTCGCCTCGCTGACGATCATGAGTTCCGGCCCCGCCGCCATCGCCCCCGCCCAGCACGTCCGCACCCGCCGGCTGATCGAGGCGCTGGCGGTCCTGGACATGGAGACGGTCTGGCGCGCGATGCGCGAACTGGACCCGCCGGAGGCCGACGACGAGGGCACCCCACCCGCCGTGCGGGAGTTCCTGCACCGCCGCTGGCTGGCCAACGTCCCCGAGCAGGTGGTCGTCACCGGCCGACGGCTGCTGATCGAGCCGGACCGGGTGGACGCGCTGGCCGCCGTGCCCCTGCCCAAGCACGTGCTCTCCGGGGAGGTCGACTACGCCTGGCCGGTGCCGCTGATGGACGAGATGGCACGGCGGCTGGAGGCCCGGCGCACGGTCGTCGAGGGTGCCGAGCACTCCCCCGGCGCCGAGCGTCCCGAGGAGACGGCCGCGGCGATGGCGGCCTTCTGGCACGACTGCCCCGGCCGCGCGGCCGGGACGGCTCCGGGCACCCCGGCTAACCGCCCCGGATGAACTGCGTGACACCGTTGGCGATCTGCTGGACGGCGATCGCCGACAGCAACATGCCCGACAGCCTGGTCACCAGCACCACACCGCCGTCCTTGATGACCCGGATGATCAGCAGCGAGTACCGCATCACCAGCCAGAGCACCACGTGCAGCGCGGCGATGGCCGTCCACACCGAGACGTGGTCGGCCGGCCCGTCGGCGCGCTGCACGGCCAGGATGACGGAGACGATCGCACCGGGGCCGGCCAGCAGGGGCATGCCCAGGGGCACGAGCGCCGCGTTGACGTCCTTGGTCTGCGTCGGTTCGTCGGCCCTGCCGGTGAGCAGGTCCAGGGCGACCAGCAACAGCAGGAGGCCACCCGCGACCATCAGCGCGGGGATCGACACGTGCAGGTAGGCGAGGATCTGCCGACCGAGGAGGCCGAAGACGGCGATCACCCCGAAGGCGACGGCGGTGGCCTGGAGGGCCATCCTCCGCTGCACCTTCACCGGGCGGCCGGAGGAGAGGGCGAGGAAGATCGGGATGATGCCGGGCGGGTCCATGATCACAAAAAGCGTGACAAAGACGGACCCGAAGACAGCGAAGTCGAACACGGTGGTGCCTTGCGTGGGTCTCGGGACGGTGTGGGGGTCGGGAAGAGGGGGCAACGGGCGCCGGGGCGGAGGCCCGGCGCCGGGTCAGGCCGGGACGGGCCGCGCGCCTGAGCCCCGGGCGGCGATCTCGGCGTAGACGTCCGGGTCGGTGGTGTGCTCGCCGAGCCGGCACGTCTTGCGGGTGCCGTGGTAGTCGCTGGACCCGGTGGCCAGCAGGCCGAGGTCGCGGGCGAGGCCGCGCAGCCGGTCGCGGGTGGCGGCGTCGTGGTCCATGTGGTCCACTTCGATGCCGTCCAGACCCGCGGTGGCCAGCTCGGCGATGGCGCTCTCCGGCACGCACTGCCCTCGCTTGACCGCCTGGGGGTGCGCGAAGACCGCGACCCCGCCGGCGCCCTTGATCAGCCGGATCGCCGTGAAGGGGTCCAGCTCGTGCTTCTGCACGTAGGCCCGTCCGTCGTCGGCGATCCACTCGGGGGTGAAGGCGTCGGAGACCGTCTCGACGACGCCCAGCTCCACCATCGCGGTCGCGATGTGCGGGCGGCCGACGGAGCCGTCCCCGGCGATCTCGGCGACCCGTTCCCAGGTGACGGGCACGCCCAGTTCGCGGAGCTTGGCCACCATGCCCCGGGCGCGCGGCACCCGGTCGTCGCGGACGAGTTCGCGCTCGCGCGCCAGCTCCGGCTCGGCCGGGTCGAACAGGTAGGCCAGCATGTGCAGGCTCACACCGTCCAGACGGCAGGAGAGTTCGGCGCCGGGGACGAGGGTGAGGCCGGCGGGGAGGGCGGCGATCGCCTCGGCGTGGCCGGCGACCGTGTCGTGGTCGGTGAGCGCCACCACGTCCAGACCGGCGGCCGCGGCGGCCCGTACCAGCTCGGCGGGGGTGTCGGTGCCGTCCGACGCGGTGGAGTGGGTGTGCAGGTCGATGCGCACGGCGAGTACTCCTACTCCCACGACGGACGGCTCGGACGGACACTCCAGAGTAGAACAGTCCCGGGCACGCCCTGCCCGCGGTCCACCGGTCCACCGGTCCGCCGGTCCGGGGCCGACCGGGACGGCCGACCGTCCCGGCGGCGCGGCGCGGCCTCACCCCCGGGGGTCGCCCAGGAGTTGGGGGGAGAGCGCCCCGCAGGGCACCAGCTCCACCTCCGCCCCCGCCTCCCGCAGGTCCGTGAGGACCAGTTCGTCGTACATCAACATCCCGGACCGCTCGGGCCAGACGATCGCCCACAGCCACAGTCCCCGGGCCTCGCCCGCGAACACCGCGCGGTCCTCGGGAGCGTCCTCGACCAGCCACAGCGGGGTGGGCCGTCCGGCGGCCAGGACCTTGGCGTGCGGGGGACGGTCCACGTCGATCAGCGGGCCGGGATCGGGGCCGGGGACACCGGCGTAGCGCGCCCCGAGACCGACGCCCAGCTCCTCGGCGACCAGCAGCAGCTCGCCGGGACCGCCGAGGGGGCCGGGTCCGGAGCAGGCGACGGCGGTGGCCCGGCCGCCGGTGCGGTCGTCGCCCGCGTGGGCGATCCCGGTGAACAGCCAGCCGACCGGCAGCGGCCAGGGCATCCACACGGGCACCTGGGCACGGTGGAGCACCACACCGAGCGCCTCGACGCTCGGTGGGAGGACCGGCTGCAGCGGGGGCACCGGACCGTGGACGTCGCACTGCCAGGAGTCGGAGAAGAGACCGGGCGCCCTGACACGGCCACCGCACTTCGGGCAACTGGGTTCGCCCCTCATGGGGCCACGGTCCCCTTCCGGGCGCTTCCCCGTCAAGGACGATCACTCGTACGGATCGTCCGCGCGGGCCGCGCGGACGTCCCGCGGTTCAGTCCGCCAGGGGCACGGACGTGCGCCGGGGGTCGCGCAGGTCCGTGCCGTGTGCCAGCCAGCGCTCCTGGAGCGCCGCGGCGCCGTGCACCCGCTTCCAGGCGGCCTCGTTGGGCGTCATCGGCAGCAGGGGCAGGAAGCGCACCGGGTCCATCGGCGCGTCCAGCTCCAGGTCCTCCACCAGGCCGCCGGACTCGGCGACCAGCACGGAGGTGAACGGCGCCCCCGGCCACAGCGGACCGCCCAGGTCCAGGGAGGCCCCGGGTGCCACGACCACGCCCTCGACCTGTGGGGACGCGGCGAGCACGGCGAGCGGGCGCAGCACCTTGTCGGTGTCGGCCTCCCCGGCCCGCACCGTCAGCACCAGCTCGGCGCGCGGGCCCCGCTCGGGGTCGGCCAGGACGGCGGAGGGGTCGGTCATGGGGGCGGCGGACATGCCCAGGGTGACGTACCTGACCAGGACGCCGCCGTCGCCGTCGGAGGCGGGGAAGCGCAGCACCTCGATCCGGTCCGTGCCGAGGAACGTCACCGCGGCCCGCGCGTCGGGTTCTCCCAGGGATCCGAGCAGCCGGGTCTCGACCAGTTCCAGAACGTGTGCCATACGGCGAGCATAGATCGTGTATTGATCAGGCAAAGAGGGCACACGGAAGGCCCCGGACGGAACCGAGGGGGTTCCACGGGTGCTACCGTTGACTGCTGGTCAAGGCGTGTACACATCTTCCCCCGAGGGGGACCGGCCGGAGGAGGTGGGACTGCGATGGATCCGAGTCGACCGTGCAGTACCAGCCGCTCTTCCGCCCGGCAGCCACGTCCCCGCTCCTGAGGGCCTTCCGCCTTCCTCCCCTCGCCTTCCGGCGACGAAACATCGGAAGCCCCTTTCTTTTCCTCCCTGCGGACCGGCTTCGCGGAAGAGCGCGTGAGCCTCTCTTGCTCGTCTTGCTCGACCGACGTTCTCAGCGAACGCCGCACGCCCGCACGGCTCGCGTGGTGCCCGCTTTGCAGACCTCCGCCGGCTGACGCCCGTAGGTCCCCATTCCGGGCAGCGCTGCGCCCGTCGGGCTGCGGCTCGGCACGCGAAGGAGCCCAGCATGTCGATGATCCGTGACCTGCGCGCCGCGGTCCGCCCCGCCCTGCGCCGGGGCGGCCGTACCCCCTTCCCCTACGCCTCCGACGGCGCCGCCGGGGACGCCACCGAGACCAGCGCCGTGGTGGACTGCGCCGTCTACCGGGACGGCCGCCGCGAGACCCGGCGCGTCTCGCCCGCCGAGGCCCTGCGCGCCCTGCGCTCCGAGGAGGGCGGCGGTGACGGGGCGTTCGTGTGGATCGGCCTGCACGAGCCCACCGAACGGGAGTTCGCGGGAATCGCCCGGGAGTTCGGCCTCCACCCGCTCGCCGTCGAGGACGCCGTCCACGCGCACCAGCGTCCGAAGCTGGAGCGGTACGACGACTCGCTCTTCACCGTCTTCAAGACCATCCACTACGTCGAGCACGCCGAACTCACCGACACCAGCGAGGTCGTGGAGACCGGCGAGGTGATGTGCTTCACCGGTCGGGACTACATCATCACCGTCCGGCACGGCGGTCAGGGTTCGCTGCGCTCCCTGCGCCACCGGCTGGAGGACGACCCCGAGTCGCTGGCCAAGGGCCCCTCGGCGGTGCTGCACGCCATCGCCGACCAGGTGGTGGACGGTTACCTGGCCGTCGCGGGCGCGGTGCAGGACGACATCGACGAGGTGGAGATCCAGGTCTTCTCCGAGAACGCCGGGCGGGGGCGCCGCGGCCGCGAGGCGGGCCGGATCTACCAGCTCAAGCGCGAGGTGCTGGAGTTCAAGCGGGCGGTCTCGCCGCTGCTGCGGCCCATGCAGTTGCTGAGCGAGCGCCCGATGCGGCTGATCGACCCCGACATCCAGAAGTACTTCCGGGACGTCGCCGACCACCTGACGCGCGTGAACGAGCAGGTCCTCTCCTTCGACGACCTGCTCAACTCCATCCTCCAGGCGAACCTCGCCCAGGCGACGGTGGCGCAGAACGAGGACATGCGGAAGATCACCTCATGGGCGGCGATCTTCGCCGTCCCGACGATGATCGCCGGAATCTACGGCATGAACTTCGACTACATGCCCGAGCTCCAGTGGAAGTACGGCTACCCGACCGTCATGGCCGTGATCGTCGGCATCTGCTACGCCATCCACCGCGGCTTCAAGCGCAACGGCTGGCTGTAGGGCCGGAGCCCCAGGCCTGACGGGGCACGGACCGCTCCGCCGACGCTCCGTCAGACCGTCCCCGTCCGGCTCCCGCGGGGGGCGGACCCGCTGTTGCCCCTCACCACCAGGGCCAGGCCCGCCAGGATGACCACCAACGCCGCGTAGACGGCGGCGGGCGGGGTCTGGCCCAGCCAGAGCGCCGCGATCAGGGCGGCACCCGGAGTCTCCAGCAGGATCGCGGTCGAGGTGACCGACGGGCCGAGCCCGCGCACCACCCGGTTGATCAGCGAGTGGCCCAGCAACTGCGCGGTGAGGGTGAGCACGGCCAGCTTGACCCAGGTCTCCGCGTCGTACCCGGAGCCGAGGTCGGCACCCGCCACCAGACACGCCACCAGCAGCAACACGGCCGTGGTGGCGTAGCAGACGTAGGTGTACGCGATCGTGGAGACCGTCCGGCGGACCTCGGCGCCCAGGAGCACGTACCCGGCCGCCGCCATGCCGCCGCCCAGCGCGAGCGCGTCACCGGCCAGGGCGCGCGGGGAGAGCGTCAGATCGACACCGGTGAGGAGCACCACACCGGCGAAGGCGACGGCCGTGCCCGCCCACACCAGCGCGGGCGAGTTCCGCCCGCGCAGCCGCAGCAGCAGGGTCGTCCAGATGGGTGTGGTGGTCACCAGCGCGGTCGAGGAGGCGACCGAGGTCATGTGGAGACTGGGCAGCCAGAGCGCGAAGTGCAGCGCGAGCAGCGCTCCGGCGGCCGCGGCCAGCAGGATGTTCCGGCGCCCCATGGCCCGCAGTTCGGCCCGGTGGCGGAGCAGGGCCGGCAAAGTGAGCGCGCCGACCGCCATCGCGTTGCGCCAGAAGGCGATGGCCAGGGCCGGGGCGACAGTGGCCGCTATAAGGGGCGCGGACAGGGAGATGCCGGAGACGGCCACCGCCAGCAGGAACAGATCCGGGCCGGGGCCCGTCCGCCCGTCCGGCGCGGACGGGCCCGGTGTCCGGCTCGGGGCGGCGGATGTCGTCCTGACGGCGCGCACGGTGCTCCTCTCTGCTTCCGGGCCACGGGCCGCGGAGTCCTCGGGTCTCGGGGGCTCCGGGACCTTCGGGCCCCGCTGTCGGGGGCTTCTCGGGCCCGGCGTCGGGGGCGCTCACCACCGCGCGCCGCCCCACCGGCATCGCCCACCAGCGTAAGGCGCGTGAGGCGACCGCGGTACTGACCGGGCGGCGGGCGGGAGCGGAACCGCGCGGCGGGCGGGAGCGGGACCGCGCGGCGGGCGCCGTCGAGGCGCCCGAGGACCGCGCGGCGGCCGGTACGGCGGTAGGGTCGCGGTCATGGCCAACCCGTCCGTTCCCGCGTCCGTACCGGCGCCCGACCTGGCGCTGATCGAGGAGTCGGCGAAGAAGTCCGCCCTGGTGTGGGTGCGCGGCCCGCGCGGGCCCGAGCGCCCCCTGTGGCACGTCTGGTACGAGGGCGCCGTCCGCCTGGTCGGCGACGGCCCGACGGAGCAGCCGCTGGAGGACCTGGGGCTCGTCGACGGCGGCACCGCCACGGTCACCGCGCGCAGCAAGGACAAGGGCGGGCGGTTGGTGGTCTGGCCCGCCCGGGTGACGGAGCTGCCCCCCGCCGGGGAGGAGTGGCGGGAGACGGTGGCCGAGTTGGCGGGCAAGCGGCTCAACGCGCCGGACACCGGCACGATCGCGGACCGCTGGGCGCGCGAGTGCCGGGTGCTGCGTCTGGAGCCCGCCGGGGCGCCGGTGGAGGGGCCGGGCGCGGTGCCGGACGGGCCGCACACCGCCGTGCCGCTGCCGACGCCCGCGACCACGCGCCGTCCCGTTCCGGCCGGGCTGCCGAGGCTGCTGCTGGGCCGCGGTCGCCGGAAGGACCGGAAGGGCCGGGAAGCCCGGGGGAACGAGTGAGGCGGCCGCGGGGGCGAGCGGGCACGCCCGAGCGCTCCCGGCTCACTCCGCGGCCGAGATCTTCTTCCCGTAGTCGACGATCTGGTCCTTCTGCGGGGCCCGCAGTGCGAACTCCTTGTCCCACTCCGTCAACTGGACCACGCCCGCGTCCCCGCCCCGCTCCAGGCGCAACGGGTACGGCTTGCCGATCAGCGCCACGCTGAGCACCCCGCCGGCGCCGCCCGCGGCCCGCACCTCGATCGTCCGCACGCCCTCGACCTCGCCGCGGTCGCCGGTCTCCCGCTCGCCCTGGAGGTTGAGCAACCCGTCCAGCAGCACGTCCTTGTCGGTGAAGCCGCTGAGCTGTTCGTAGGCGGGGTCGCCGGGCGGCACCTTGACGTACTTGCCCTCCAGCTTGCGGGCCGCGGCCAGGTCCGTCTCGGAGGGCTCCTCGTCGCCCTCCCCCTGCCGACCCCAGAACTCGGCGTTGGCCTTGAGGTAGAGGTCGTCGTCCACCCGTAGCAGCTCGAAGCGGGAACCGCCCTTGGCCGCGACCTCGCCCAGGCCGCCGTCCCCGCTCAGCCGCATGTCCAGGCGGTAGGTGCGGCCCTCGCTGACCACGCTGCCCGACAGCCGCACGGAGCCCGCCGCCTCGGCGGCCTTGCGCGCCCGGTCCTCGATCTTGTCGGCGGAGAGCCTGCCGACCCCGTTGGTCCCCTCGTCCGGGTCCTTCGAGGCACATCCCGTGAGCACGGTCAGCAGGACCGCGCAGACCGCCCCGACCACCGCCGCACTCCGGGCACGAACACCGAGGACCCACGCAGCCACGTCCGCTCTTCCTCCTGATGTCGGGGGCAGGAGGGCACCTTACCGGGGGCGGGGACCGTGGGCGGAAGGCGGCCGTACGGCCGATGCCGGCGCACCGGCCCGGACCCCGCCGCGTTAGCCTGAGAGCCCTGTTCGGGCCGTGCCCGGACCGTGTTCGACACGGTCGGGGTGGTTCCGGGGTTTGGGACGGTCCGGGTGCGAACACTCGGCCGGCGCGGGTACACGGCACCTCGACGCGCGGTGCGCACCGCGCGGAAGCACACGACACGCACGAGTCACGCGTGGTTCACGCACGAGTGAGGAGCGGAGGGCAGGCATGGCGCTGGGCGCCCCGCGGGTCTTCGTCTCGCACCTGTCCGGCGTGGCCGTCTTCGACCCCGTGGGGGACCAGGTCGGCCGCGTACGGGACGTGGTGGCGATGTTGCGCGTCGGCGGCCTTCCGCCCCGCGTGCTCGGACTGGTCGTCGAGGTGGTCAGCCGGCGGCGCGTCTTCCTCCCCATGACCCGGGTGACCGGGGTCGAGTCGGGTCAGGTGATCACCACCGGCGTGGTCAACATGCGGCGCTTCGAGCAGCGCCCCACCGAGACCCTGGTCCTGGGCGAGTTGCTGGACCGGCAGGTCACGCTGGTCGAGACGGGCGAGACGGTCACCGTCCTGGACGTCGGCCTGGCCCGGCTCGTCGACCGCCGGGACTGGCTGATCGACAAGGTCTTCGTACGGCGCGGCGGCGGTGGGGGCCTGCGGCGCCCCCGGTGGGGACGGCGCGAAGCGCCTCGCTCGACGGGCGGCGGACGGCGGGCGGGGGAGACGCTCACCGTGGAGTGGTCGGCGGTGACCGGCTTCTCGCTGGAGGAGGAGGGCCAGGGAGCGGCCAACCTGCTGGCCACCTTCGAGCGGCTGCGTCCGGCCGACCTCGCCAACGTCCTGCACCACCTGTCCCCCAAGCGCCGGGCCGAGGTCGCCGCCGCGCTGGACGACGACCGGCTGGCGGACGTGTTGGAGGAGCTGCCCGACGACGACCAGGTGGAGATCCTCGGCAAGCTCAAGGAGGAGCGGGCCGCGGACGTCCTGGAGGCGATGGACCCGGACGACGCCGCCGACCTCCTCTCCGAGCTGCCCGAGAAGGACATGGAGCGGCTGCTGGGCCTGATGGAGCCGAGGGACGCCGACCCGGTGCGGCGGCTGCTGACGTACGAGGAGAGCACCGCGGGCGGCATGATGACGACCGAGCCGATCGTGCTGCGGCCCGACGCCACCGTCGCCTACGCCCTGGCCCGGGTGCGCGTGGCGGACCAACCCGCCCCGCTGGCCGCCCAGGTGTACGTGTGCCGGCCGCCGGAGGAGACCCCGACCGGGAAGTACCTGGGGGTGGTGCACTTCCAGCGGCTGCTGCGGGAGCCGCCGGGCACCCTGGTGGGCTCCATCGTCGACACCGACCTGCGGCCGCTGCCCCCCGACACCCCGCTGCCCACCCTGACCAGCTACCTGGCCGCGTACAACATCGTGTCGGCGCCGGTGGTCGACGAGAGCGGATCGCTGCTGGGAGCCGTCACGGTCGACGACGTGCTGGACCACCTGTTGCCGGACGACTGGCGCGAGGCGGCCGCCCAGGAGGTGCTCGCGGCGCGGCACGGGCCCCCCGGCGGGCACGGCCCGACGGGCGGGGGAGACGCCCGGGGCGCGCGGGCCGCCGTCCAGGGGGCCTGGGACGCGCGGGGCGCGCGGGGCGCACGGACCACACGGGGGGCCTTTGATGGTCGATAGGGAGCGGGACGAGCGCATGACCCGCAGGGAGCGCGAGCGCAGCCTTCCGCCGGCCACCGGACGGGCGGCCCGGACGCGGCTGGACCAGCCGATGGTGCCGCGCCGCAGTCCGCTGCCGGAGTACGACCCGGAGGCCTTCGGGCGGCTGTCGGAGCGGATCGCCCGCTTCCTGGGGACGGGACGGTTCATCGTCTGGATGACGTTCGTCATCGTCGCGTGGGTGGTGTGGAACACCGTGGCGCCACGGCCGCTGCGCTTCGACGAGTACCCGTTCATCTTCCTGACCCTGGCGCTCTCCCTCCAGGCCTCGTACGCCGCCCCGCTGATCCTGCTGGCCCAGAACCGGCAGGCCGACCGGGACCGGGTCAACCTGGAGCAGGACCGCAAGCAGAACGAGCGGTCCATGGCCGACACCGAGTACCTCACCCGGGAGGTCGCCGCGCTGCGGATGGGCCTGGGGGAGGTCGCCACCCGGGACTGGATCCGCTCCGAGCTCCAGGAACTCCTCAAGGAGCTGGAGCAGCGCGGTGCCGTGGGCCCCCCACCCGACCGGGAACGGTGACCCGGGTCTCGTCCGCCGCCTTCGGCGCGACCGTCGGCGGGCCGTACCATCGGGGCATGGCTACTGACACGTCACCGACTCCCGGCGGAGCCCCCACCGAGGAGGCGGTCCGCGCCGCGCTCGCGACCGTCGACGACCCGGAGATCCATCGCCCGATCACCGACCTCGGCATGGTGAAGTCGGTGGAGATCGGCGCGGACGGGTCGGTCGCCGTCACCGTCTACCTGACGGTCGCGGGCTGCCCGATGCGCGAGACCATCACCTCGTCCGTGACCGAGGCGGTCCGCCGGGTGGCGGGCGTCACGGACGTGTCGGTGTCCCTGGACGTGATGAGCGACGAGCAGCGCCGCGAGCTGGCGGCCTCCCTCCGCGGCGGCCAGACCGAGCGCGAGATCCCGTTCGCCAGGCCGGGCTCGCTGACCCGGGTGTACGCGATCGCCTCCGGCAAGGGCGGCGTCGGCAAATCCTCGGTGACGGTCAACCTGGCGGCGGCGATGGCGGCCGACGGGCTGAAGGTCGGGGTCGTGGACGCCGACATCTACGGCCACTCGGTGCCGCGCATGCTGGGCGCCGACGGCCGTCCCACGCAGGTCGAGAACATGATCATGCCGCCGTCCGCGAACGGCGTGAAGGTCATCTCGATCGGCATGTTCACCCCGGGCAACGCCCCGGTGGTGTGGCGGGGCCCGATGCTGCACCGCGCGCTCCAGCAGTTCCTCGCCGACGTCTACTGGGGCGATCTGGACGTGCTGCTGCTGGACCTGCCGCCGGGCACGGGCGACATCGCCATCTCGGTGGCGCAGTTGATCCCGAACGCCGAGATCCTGGTGGTGACCACCCCGCAGCAGGCGGCGGCCGAGGTCGCCGAGCGCGCCGGCTCCATCGCGGTGCAGACCCACCAGAAGATCGTGGGCGTCGTGGAGAACATGTCCGGCCTCCCCTGCCCGCACTGCGGCGAGATGGTGGACGTCTTCGGCGCCGGCGGCGGTCAGCGCGTCGCCGACGGGCTGAGCCGGACCACCGGCACCAGCGTTCCGGTGCTCGGCTCCATCCCGATCGACGTACGGCTGCGCGAGGGCGGCGACGAGGGGAAGCCGGTGGTGCTGACCGACCCGGACTCCCCCGCCGGCTCGGCGATCCGCTCGGTCGCGGGCAAGCTGGGCGGACGGCAGCGCGGCCTGGCGGGGATGTCGCTGGGGATCACTCCCCGCAACAAGTTCTGAGCCGCGCACCGGCCCCGCCGCGGGCGGGGTCGGGGGCCAGTGGGGCGGGGGACCGTTCCGTGGGGCGGCGTGCCGGTGGGCGCGCCCCCCACGCGTCCGCCCGGAGCCGGGAACGGGACGGTCAGCGGTAGGAGGTGATGTCCTTGATCACCCCGAAGCCGAGCCCGTAGGCGCTCATCCCCCGCCCGTACGCGCCGATGTGGACGCCTTCGGTGGTCGGCCCGGCCAGCACCCACCCGTACTCGGACTCCCGGTAGCGGAAGTCCGTCGGGGTGCCGTCCACCGGGAGCGAGAGGGTGGTCCAGTCGGGACCGTCCAGGTCGTCCGCCAGTTCCCAGGCGATCGCGGTCTGCTGGTCGAGCCACTGCTGTCGGAGTCCGCGTTCCATGCGGGCGGGCCAGGTGCACGACAACAGCCCCGCCCCCGCCAGCCAGGCGGCCGACGAGACCGAGGTGGCCTCCAGCACTCCCGTGCCGTCCGGGCTGCTGCGCACCGGGCGGCCGACGACCGTCACGACGACGGCGAAGCGCTGGGTGTCCGGGCCCGCCTCGGCGCGGAAGGACGGCTCGTCCCCGTGGCCGGTCGAACCGTGCTCGACCGTGCCGTCCGCGGCGGCTCCCACCCGCATCAGCCAGCGCGGGCCGGTGAAGGCCTCGTCGAGGCCGTACCAGGGGAAGCCGGCCATCAGATAGCCGTCGATCACCCGGTCCGCCCCGGACGCGGGCGCCTCCTGCGGCCCTACCCGGCCCGTCGTCTCCATCTGCGCGCAGCCTCCTCGTGTGCCCTGTGCGGTGGGAGGTCCGCCCCCCTCGGACGGCCCGACCCCGGACACAGGGAGGATAGCCACCCTCGTGCGCCTATCCGGACAGGACCGGCTGTGCGGTACGGGAGGTGGCCCTCCCGTTTCACCGGCCGGTATGGGTCGGGACCGGCCTCAGGTGGCGTCGGCGTCGAACGGCGGCGGCTCGCTCCCGGCCGTCCGGCCCGTCTTGCGGAGCCGGTCGGGGGTGCCCGCGGTGTCGCCGCCCGGCTCCTTGGGAGCGGAGACCGCGGAGTCCGAGGAGCCGGAGGTGATCTCCTTGCCGTTGACGGCGTCCGTGACCTCGGCGAGCTCCTGGCGCAGGTCGAATCCGTTGCGGATCTCCTTCAGCCCCAGGTCCTCGTTCTCCAGCAGGTGCTTGCGCGCGAAGTTCTTGGGATTGAGGTCCTCGAACTCGAAGTCCTTGAACTCGGGACCCAACTCCTTGCGGATGTCCTCCCGGGCGCTGTCGGAGAACTCGCGGACCTTGCGGATGAAGCGCGCGGTGTCCTGGATCACCTTCGGGAGCTTCTCCGGCCCGAAAACGAGGACCGCGAGGATGATGAGCGCGATCATCTCGAGGGGTCCTATGTCGAAGAACACCGTTCAGCTCCCTCATGTGCGTCCACGACCCGTGCGGCCACAGTCACGGTACCCGGCGCGGCGACCGGGTGGGAGTCGGCGACGCGAACAACGGGCGTCACGAACCGTTCGCCGACCCCAGGACGACGGTCATCGACCGCTCCCGACCGTCGCGTTCGACGGTCAGTTCCAGACGGTCGCCGGGGCGGTGGCTGCGGATCCGCACGATCAGTTCCTCCCCGCTGCGCACCCGGGTGCCGTCCACCTCGGTGATGACGTCACCCGGCCGCACGCCCGCCCGGTCGGCCGGTCCACCGGGGACGACGGGCGTGCCCTCCCCGTCCGTCCCGGCACTCACGCGGGCACCGTCGCCGGGGTACTCCATGTCGACCGTGACACCGATCACGGGATGGGTGGCGTGACCCGTGTTGATCAGCTCCTCGGCCACCCGCTTGGCCTGGTTGACGGGGATGGCGAAGCCCAGACCGATGCTTCCGCCGCTGCCGGACTCCGGCAGGCCACCGCCGGCGGAACGGATGGCGCTGTTGATGCCGATCACCCGGCCCTTGGCGTCCATCAGGGGGCCGCCGGAGTTGCCGGGGTTGATCGGGGCGTCCGTCTGGAGGGCGTCGACGTAGCTGACGTCGCTGCCGTCGTGGTCGCCGCCCGCGATGACGGGCCGTTCCTTGGCGCTGATGATCCCGGCGGTGACCGTGCCCGCCAGGTCGTACGGCGAGCCGATCGCCACGACCGGATCGCCCACCCGGACGGAGTCGGAGTTGCCCAGCGGCAGCGGTCGCAGCCCGGTCACCCCGTCGACCCTCAGCACGGCGAGGTCGTAGCCGCTGTCGGTGCCGACGATCTCGGCGGCGACCGTCTCGCCGCCGTGGAAGGTCACCCCGATGTCACCGCCGCCCCGAGCGGGCTCCACCACGTGGTGGTTGGTGAGGACGTGACCGCGTTCGTCGAGGACGAAACCGGTGCCGGTGCCCTGCTCCCCCGCACCGCTCACGTGGATGGTCACCACACCGGGCAGGGCTCGTGCGGCGATTCCGGCCACGCTCCCCGGGGAACGGACGGTGTCCTCGGCGGGCGCCTGGGACAGCTCCACGGTGCCGATCGCGCCGTGTCGCTCCAGGTACACCCCCAGCCCGCCGCCGATCGTCCCGGCGACCAGGGCCAGGACGACGGCCGCGGCGGCCGCCCAGCCCCGGCGGGGGCCGCCGGGGGGCGGGGGCGGCTCCGAGGACACCCGCTCCGACGGGACCGGGACCGGCGGGCTCGCGGCCGGCGGGGCCCACGGGTCGTACCGCGCGAACGTCTCCGCGGGCGGCACCGGGTACGGGCCCTTCGGCGGGGAGGCCGGCTCGGGGGACGGCGGCTCGGGGGCCGGCTCGAGCGCCTCGGGGGCCCGAGTCCCCGGCCGTGCCCCGGAAGCCGGCTCGATCCGGGACCGTGCCGGTGGTGGTGTCTGCGGCTGCGGCTGCGGCTGCGGCTGCGGCTGCGGCTGCGGCGGGAGCATGCCGCCCGGCGCGGGGCGCTGGACGAGCGGGGCCGGGGCCCAGGGGCCGGGGCCGCCGTAGGGCGGCGTGCCGTACGGGTCCTCACCGTGGAGCGGACGGGGCGCGGCCTCTTCCGTCCGGCCCCCTCCCGCGGGGCGGGGGGCGGCGGACGTCCCGCGCGGACGGCTCCACCATGTCGGCTGTGGCTCGGTGGCCTTCCCCTCGTCCATGCTCTCCCCTGATACACCCGCGCCGTAGCGCGCACGGGCTCACACCGCATCACCACGATTGAACCAGGCGGGCCCCCTCGGGCGCAGGCGGACCCGCCGGAGCACCGTGGTGCGCACCGGCCCGAGGGCCGCGTACGGACGCCCCCACCGGGCACGGGACGGTCGCGGACCCCGTGCCGTCAGCGGTTCGGCGGGATGTCGGGCGCCGCGGTGACCGTCGCCCCGACCGTGGGCGACGGCGAGAGCGAGGGCGGCGGCGAGAGCGAGGGCGGCGGAACGGCGACGAACGGCTGCGCCGCGCCCCCTTCCGGCTCCCGCGCCCCGGTCGTCGGCAGTTGGGCCTGGTACTGCGTCAGAGGTGTCAGCGGAGGGTGCAGCGTCTGGACGACGTCGAGCACCGGCACCGCCATCAGCGCGTGCTGCCGGGCCACCACCTCGTCCTCCGCCAGGGGGGACGGCTGGGGCACGGGCCGCGCGGCCGACAGCGGGGTCGGGCGCGCGGACGGGAGCGCCGGGGCCGGGGCGTCCGCGTCCGCCGCCCCGCTCGGTACGCCGCTCCCCGTCTCCCGCGTGCCGCGTGCGCCGGGCCTCCCTCCCCCGCGCTCCGCGCCGGCCGCCGCCGTGCGCAGCGGCTCGGCCGTCGCGCCGCCCTGCTCGCCGGCGGCCGTCGTGACGCCGCCGGTCGTGGTGGAGGTCAGCGCGCCCCCCAGGGCGAACGCCGCCAGGGAGACGGCGCCGGCCGCGGCGAAGGCGAAGCGCCGGCCGCGCGACGAGGAGCGGTCCGTCTCGTGGATGCGGAACCCGCGGTCGGGGGTGAGCACGCTGCCGGAGGAGGGCAGGTACTCGAACTCCCACGCGGGTTTGGACGGGCCCGTCGGCCCGCCCGCTCCCGAGTCGTCCTCCAGCCCTGCGGGCAGCCCCTGGAGCCTGGCCAGGAGACTCTCCGAGGGCGGTGGGGGCATGGTGTCGGCGAAGACGCTCTTCAGCCTCCGCTGGGCGTCGGCCTCGGCCTTGCAGGAGTGGCAGGTGGCCAGGTGCGCGAGGACGCGTTCACGCGTCTCGTGGCCCAGCTCGCCGTCCACCAGGGCCGCGAGACGGTCCCCCAGGTGCTGCTCGGCCGGTGTCGGTTCGAGGTCGGGGGCGCCGTCGTGTGTGCCGCTCACTCGGTGCCGCCCTCCCCGCCCGCGGTCGCGGGCATGACCCCGGCGAGCGCGCGCTGCTCGGCACGCGCCTCGGGGGAGCGGTGCCTCAGTGCCTTGCGCAGGTGGGAGCGCCCGCGGTGGATGCGGCTGCGGACCGTGCCGAGCTTCACGCCCAGCGTCGCGGCGATCTCCTCGTAGGACAGGCCCTCGATGTCGCAGAGGACCACCGCCGCCCGGAACTCCGGCGCGAGGGTGTCCAGGGCCTGCTGCACGTCCGCGTCGAAGTGGGTGTCGTTGAAGTGCTGCTGCGGTGAGGGCTCGCGGCTGGGCAGCCGCTCGGCGGCGTCGTCGGCGAGCGCGTCGAAGCGGATGCGCTGCTTGCGCCGCACCATGTCCAGGAACAGGTTGGTGGTGATGCGGTGCAGCCAGCCCTCGAAGGTGCCGGGGGTGTAGGTGGACAGCGAGCGGAAGACCCGGACGAACACCTCCTGCGTCAGGTCCTCCGCGTCGTGCTGGTTGCCGGTCAGGCGGTAGGCGAGCCGGTAGACCCGTGCGCTGTGGGTGCTGACGATCTCCTCCCACGTGGGAGGCGTCCACGCCGGGACGTCCGCGTCGGTGGCGAAGGTCGCGGTGGTCGCGGAGTCGGCGGCGCGGCGGTGGTCAGCGGTGTCGTTCACGGATTTCGGCTCACCGGAGGACCTGCGGAAGCGCCTCAGCACTCCCCGACGGTCACCGGCGACAGCCGCACCTCCCCTGTCGGCTCTGGTGGTGTCCAGTGGAGCCCCTACCATAGCCACCTCGCCCGTTAGCTCCGGATAAGCTTCTTTGGCCGTCTTTCGGCCCGGTGCCGGTCACGCCCCTGCTTGTCGCGCGCACGGTCACGTCCTGAATCAACGCGCGGTCCCATCTGCGGGTTCCCGACGGCAGCGGATACAGTCACCGTTGCGTGGACCACGGGGACAGGAGAGGGCGATTACCGGCAACCGGCAGACGAGCTGGGCGTTCGCCGACGCGTACGGCGCCGAGCACGCCGAGCACGCCGAACGCTCGACGGCGCTGCGCTGGGCCCGCGACCGGGCCCGGGAGGCCGGCCTGCGCCCGGTGTCGAGCGGCACCGGTTCGGCCCTGCGCCTGCTGGCGGCCGCCGTGGACGCCAAGGCGGTGGCCGAGATCGGCACCGGAACCGGGGTTTCGGGCATCCACCTGTTGGACGGCATGCGGCCGGACGGCGTGCTGACGACCGTGGACACCGAGCCGGAGTGCCAGCAGATCGCCCGCCAGGCGTTCCGCGCCGCGGGCTTCGCGCCCAACCGTGCCCGCTTCATTCCCGGCCGGGCCCTGGACGTGCTGCCCAGGCTCGCCGACGGCGGCTACGACCTGGTGTTCTGCGACGGCGACCGGACGGAGTGCCTGGAGTACCTCGGCGAATCGTTGCGCCTGCTGCGGCCCGGCGGGCTGGTCTGCTTCGAGGGCGTCTTCGCCGACGGCCGCACCGTCGACACCTCCGCGCAGCCCGTCGAGGTGCTCCGGCTGCGCGAGTTGCTGCGCACGGTCCGGGACAGCACCGCCCTGCTGCCGTCGCTGGTCCCGGTGGGGGACGGTCTGCTGTGCGCGGTGAAGCGGGGCCGGTGAGCCGGGCGGGGCGCCGCCGCGGGCCTCCGGGCCCCGAGGGGAGCGGGGTCCGCGGAAGGGGAGCGGCCCGCGTTCCCGTCCACCGGCTTCGGGCGCCGTCCCGGCGGGGCCGGGCCCGCGTACGCCGCCGCCCCCGGCGTGTGGGCTCCGGGGGCGGCGGCGGCAAAGGCGGTGTGCCGGCAGGGGGTGGTCCGAGGGCCCCTCAGCCGCAGGCCTTCTTCAGAGCTTCGCCGAGTGCATCCGCCTCGTCAGGGGTCAGCTCGACGACGAGTCGTCCACCGCCTTCGAGCGGAACGCGCATGATGATGCCCCGCCCCTCCTTGGTCACCTCGAGCGGGCCATCGCCCGTCCGCGGCTTCATGGCCGCCATGCTCGTTCCCCTTCCTGAAACCAGCTGATCTCGGCCGGCAACCCAGGTGTCACCGGCGTCGAACACATTGCTTCTCCGCCATTATCCCGCATCACACGACCCCGTGACCAACATCGGTCGGTATCCCTTGCACAACGCGCATCCGCAAAACCACCCAATTCGGCGATCAAGCTGCGATACTGCGCTCCTTCTCCCGAGCCCCCCGGCACGGGAGAGTTTGACGCAGGTCACATCCCCGGCCGTGTGTCGGTGGCGGCCGTCCCTTGTCATGCTGTGCCCCATGCCAGACAACCCAGACAACGTGGTCTACGAAGTGTCCGAAGGTCTCGCGACCGTCGTCCTCAACCGCCCCGACGCCATGAACGCCCTCGACACCGCGCTCAAGGAACGGTTGCGGGACGTCCTGCGCGAGGCGGCCGACGATCCGGCCGTACGGGCGGTGCTGCTGACCGGGCGGGGGCGGGCGTTCTGCGTCGGGCAGGACCTCAGGGAACACGTCGAGACGCTGCGGCGGTCCGGCGGCGACGCGCTGGACACCGTGCGGGAGCACTACAACCCCATCACCCTGGCGATCGCGGGAATGCCCAAGCCGGTCGTGGCGGGCGTCAACGGCGTCGCGGCCGGGGCCGGGGCGGGGTTCGCCTTCGCCGCCGACTACCGCGTGGTCGCCGACACCGCCGCCTTCAACACCTCCTTCGCCGGGGTGGCGCTGACCGCGGACTCCGGGGTGTCCTGGACCCTCCCTCGGCTGATCGGCCCGAGCCGCGCCGCCGACCTGCTGTTCTTCCCGCGCAGTGTGAAGGCCGACGAGGCGCTGGAGCTGGGCATCGCCAACCGGGTCGTCCCGGCCGACCGGCTGGCGGAGGAGGCCGAGGCCGTGGCCCGCCGGTTCGCCCAGGGACCGACGGTCGCCTACGTGGCGCTCAAGGAGTCCCTCGCCCACGGTTCGTCGCACTCCCTGGCCGAGACGTTGGAGAAGGAGGCCGAACTCCAGGGCCGGGCGGGCGCCTCCGAGGACCACAGGACGGCGGTGGAGGCGTTCGTCGCCAAGGAGAAGCCCGTCTACCGCGGCCGCTGACGCCCCGCCACCCCGCTCCCGGCCCGACGTCCGTCCCCGTCCCCGTCTCCGTCCCGCGGAGCGTGGGGCGGGGACGGGGTACGGACGTGGCAGTCGGCGAGGTGGTCGTCGACCAGGCCGCACGCCTGCATCAGGGCGTAGGCCGTGGTGGGCCCGGTGAAGCGGAGCCCGCGTCCTTTGAGTGCCCTCGACAGCGCCGTCGACTCCGGTGTGGTCGCGGGGACGTCGGCGAGCGTGCGCGGAACGGGCCGGCCGGTCGGGTCGGGGGCGTGGGACCACACCAGGGCGTCCAGTTCCCCCGGTGCCCACCCGGCCAGCACCCGGGCGTTGGAGAGGGTCGCGTCGATCTTGGCCCGGTTGCGGATGATGCCGGGGTCGGCGAGCAGCCTCTCCCGGTCGGCGTCGGTGAACCGGGCCACCTCGGCGATCCGGAAGCCCGCGAACGCCGTCCGGAACCCCTCCCGCCGGCGGAGGATCGTCAGCCACGACAGTCCGGACTGGAACGCCTCCAACGACAACCGCTCGAACAGCGCGTCGTCTCCGTGCACCGGGCGGCCCCACTCGGTGTCGTGGTACGCGGTGTAGTCCTCGGCGGCCAGGCTCCAGGGGCAGCGCGGCCTGCCGTCGGGGCCGGGCAGCGCTCCCGGTCCGGCGGCGCTCATCCGGCCTCCTCCGGGGCGTCGTCACCGGGCTTCTCGAACAGGTCGTGGCGGCCGGTGGCCACCGCCTGGGCGCCCGCCAGCGACGCCTCCAGCTCGGCGATTCTGGCGTCGCGTTCGGCCAGTTCGGCGCCGAGGCGGTCGAGGACGTCGTCGACCTCCTCCATCCGGTAGCCGCGCAGGGCCGACGGCAGCCGCAGGGCCTCCAGGTCCGAACGGTTCAGGGGACGGTCGGGGGGCAGCCAGGCGACGGGCCGGTCCGGCGGGGCGTCGGCCAGCCCGCCCTCCGCGGTGCGGCCCGGCCCGTCGCCGCCTCCCGCCACGGCCAGCGCGACCGCGGTGACCACCACGACCAACGCGATCAGCAGAAACCAGAACACGCCATCTCCCGGAGTCCGTCACACCGACGACGGATACGTCGGCTGCTGCGCCGGCCGCCCGCCCGGGGGCGCGCCGACAGGTACACGGTAGGTACCGCTCTCCACCGATCGTGTCACGGGACGCCGGCGGCTAGGGTCGGCGGCGGACCACGGGTCGAGGCACCACGGGGTCGACGGGTCACGAGGAGAGGACGACGGATGCTGCGGCTGGGACGGCGCGAGTTCGGCGAGCACGAGGCGGTGGTCATGGCCATCGTGAACCGGACTCCGGACTCCTTCTACGACCGGGGCGCCACCTTCCACGACGGTCCCGCGCTGGATCGGGTCGAGCAGGCGGTGTCGGAGGGCGCGGCCATCATCGACATAGGGGGCGTGAAGGCCGGTCCCGGCGAGGAGGTCTCGGCCGAGGAGGAGGTACGGCGCACGGCCGGTTTCGTGGCCGAGGTGCGACGGCGCTGGCCGGACGTGGTGATCAGCGTGGACACCTGGCGGCACGAGGTCGGCGAGGCGGTCTGCGAGGCGGGGGCCGACCTGCTCAACGACGCCTGGGGCGGGGTGGACCCGAAGCTGGCCGAGGTGGCGGCGCGGTACGGCGCCGGGCTGGTGTGCACCCACACCGGTGGCGCGGTGCCGCGCACCCGCCCGCACCGGGTGGCCTACGACGACGTGCTGGCCGACGTGCTGCGCGACACCGTCGCCCTGGCCGAGCGGGCGGTCCAGGCGGGGGTGCGGCGGGACGCCGTCCTGATCGACCCGGGCCACGACTTCGGCAAGAACACCCGGCACTCGCTGGAGGTGACCCGACGGCTGGAGGAGATGGTGGCCACCGGGTGGCCCGTGCTGGTGTCGCTCTCCAACAAGGACTTCGTCGGGGAGACCCTGGACAGGCCGGTGAAGGAGCGGCTGGTCGGCACCCTGGCCACCACCGCGGTCTCCGCGTGGCTGGGGGCGCGGGTCTACCGCGTCCACGAGGTGGCCGAGACCCGTCAGGTGCTCGACATGGTCGCCTCCATCGCGGGCCACCGGCCCCCCGCCGTGGCGCGTCGGGGCCTGGCCTGAGCCGGAGCGGGCCCGAGCCGGGGCGGTACCGCGCTCCGCGGGGCACGACCGCACCGCCCCGGACCTCCGGGGCGGTGCGGCGCGTCAGTCCGGGTCCTCCGGCTGGAAGCGCTCGCCCGGCGATCCCTTGGCGGCCTCCTTGGTGACCAGCGCGATCGTCTCGTCCACGTCGTCGGTGAGGTGGAACAGCTCCAGGTCGTGCGGGCTCACCTTGCCGTTGGGCACGACGGTGTCGCGCAGCCAGTCCACCAGTCCCCGCCAGTAGTCCGTGCCGAACAGCACGATCGGGAAGCGGGTGACCTTCCGCGTCTGCACCAGGGTGATCGCCTCGAACAGCTCGTCCATGGTGCCCATTCCGCCGGGGAGCACGACGAAGCCGCTCGCGTACTTGACGAACATCGTCTTGCGCACGAAGAAGTAGCGGAAGTTGACGCCGATGTCGACGTAGGGGTTCAGGCCCTGCTCGAAGGGCAGCTCGATGCCCAGACCGACCGAGGTGCCGCCCGCCTCGCTCGCGCCCCGGTTGGCGGCCTCCATGGCGCCCGGGCCACCGCCGGTGATCACCGTGAACCCGTTCTCGGCCAGCGCCCGGCCGATGTTCACCCCGGCCTCGTACTCGGGCGTTCCCTCGGGGGTGCGGGCCGAACCGAAGACGCTGATGGCCGGTCCGATTTCGGCCAGGGTGCCGAAGCCCTCGACGAACTCCGACTGGATGCGCATGACGCGCCAGGGGTCCTGGTGCAGCCACTCCGAGGGACCGGCCGTGTCCAGCAGCCGTTGGTCGGTGGTGCTGCTCTGGACCTGGCCGCGGCGGCGCACCACCGGTCCGAGACGCTGCTCCTGCGGCGCCCGCCGCTGCTCGAACTCCTCCGCACTGGCCATGGTGTGACTCCCTTGTCGACGCTGATGTACAGGCCGCCAGGGTACGCAGGCCCGGATGAAGCGGAACGGAACTTTCCGGGGCGCGCCGGCAGCCGACCCGTGCCGGGGCCCGCGCCATCGGCACGGACCCCGGCGGATCAGTCGATACCCAGCCGCTCGACGAACAAGCCCCGGGGATCCGTGTCCACCGACACGGACCCGCCCGCGGCCGCACGTCCGATACCGGTGGACACCGGTGGACACCGGTGGACGGGGAACGGTCAGGCCGTGAGCCAGGCGCGCAGTCGTTCCTCGCAGTGCGGGATCAGCGCGACCTCCACGCGCTCGTCCCGCTTGTGGGCCAGGTTGGGGTTCCCCGGACCGTAGTTGACGGCGGGCACGCCCAGCGCGCTGAACCGGGAGACGTCCGTCCAGCCGTACTTCGGCCGCGCCTCGCCGCCCACCGCCGCCACGAAGGCCGCGGCGGCGGGGTGGTCCAGGCCGGGGCGGGCCGGGCCGGAGCTGTCGTCCACCTCGATCCGCTCCACCCCGCAGTCCGCGAACACCTCGCGGACGTGCTCCACCGCCTGCTCCTGGGTGAGGTCGGGCGCGTAGCGGTAGTTGACGGTGACGGTGCACGCGTCCGGGATGACGTTGCCCGCCACGCCGCCCTCGATCCCCACCGCGTTGAGCCCCTCGCGGAACTCCAGCCCGTCGACCACCGGCCGCCGGGGCTCGTACGCGGCCAGCCGGGCGAGGATCGGCGCGGCGGCGTGGATCGCGTTCCTCCCCATCCAGCTCCGCGCGGAGTGCGCGCGCTGCCCACCGGTGTGCAGCCTGACCCGCAACGTGCCCTGGCAGCCGCCCTCGACCTCCCCCTCGGAGGGCTCCAGCAGCACCGCGAAGTCCCCGGCCAGCCAGTCGGGGTGGGCGTCCGCGAGTCGGCCCAGGCCGTTGAGGTGCGCGTCGACCTCCTCGTTGTCGTAGAAGACGAAGGTCAGATCGCGGTTCGGCTCCGGCACGGTGGCGGCGATGCGCAGTTGGACGGCGACCCCCGCCTTCATGTCGGAGGTGCCGCAGCCCCACAGTTCGCCGCCCTCCATCCGGGAGGGCACGTTGTCGGCGATCGGTACGGTGTCGATGTGCCCGGCCAGGACGACCCGTTCGGCCCGGCCGAGTTCGGTGCGGGCGACGACGTTGTTGCCGTACCGGTCCACGCGCAGGTGCGGCAGGGCGCGCAGCGCGGTCTCGATCGCGTCCGCGAGCCGTTTCTCGTCGCCGCTCACCGAGGGGATGTCGACCAGCCGCGCGGTCAGCCGCACCACGTCCAGGGTCAGGTCGAGGTCGGCGGCGTCCCGGCCGCTGCCGGCCGTGGGGCCGTTCTCGGTGTCGGTGGCTTCCAGGGCTCGCTCCATGGGGCCGACCCTACCCCCCGTCCCGTGGTCGCCCACCCGTCGAGGCCCCCGTTCGGGACGCGGGCGCGGTGGACACCGGTACCTTTGTCGCGTGTCCGAGCGAACACCGTCTTCGCGAGTCCCGCACCGTCGCAGAACCCTGCGCCTCGCCGCGGCGTGTGCCGTGCTGCTCGGGCTCGCCGGGTACCTGTCCGTGCGTCACGATCCCGGTGGGCCCGGAGTCGCGCGCTGCACCGTGACCGCCGAGGGGAGCGGCGAGCCGTACGTCATCGAACCCCAGCAGGCCGCCAACGCCTCCACCATCCAGGCCGTGGCCTCCGCCCGGGGTCTGCCCGAACGGGCGGTGACCATCGCGCTGGCCACCGCCATGCAGGAGTCCGCGCTGCGCAACATCGACTACGGCGACCGGGACTCCGTGGGACTGTTCCAGCAACGGCCCTCCCAGGGGTGGGGCACCGAGGAGCAGATCATGGACCCGGTGTACTCGGCCGGGAAGTTCTACGACCACCTGGTGGAGATCCCGGGCTACTCGCGGCTGCCGCTGACCGTCGCCGCGCAACGGGTGCAGCGCAGCGGTTTCCCCGACGCCTACGCCAAGCACGAGTCCCGCGCGGCGATGCTCACCGCCGCCCTCACCGGCCGTCGTGCCGCCGCGCTCACCTGCGTGCCCGGACAGCGCTCCGCCGCCGACGCGGGCGATCCGGGGCAGGTGCGGCAGCGCCTGGTCCGCGAGTTCGGCGCGGACGTGCTGCCGGAGGCCGCCGGCACGGGCGGTGGCCGCAGCGCGCCCGATCCGGTCGTGTCCGTGCCCGTCCACTCGCCGGCGCGCGGCACCGACGAGGAGGCCGAGCGCCGCGGCTGGGAGGTCGCGCACTGGGCGGTGGCCCACTCCCTGGAATTGGGGATCGAGCGGGTCTCCTACGGCGAGCGGGTCTGGGAGGCGGGACGGGCGGCCGAGGGGTGGCGTCCGGCCGAGGGCACGTCCCGCGACGAGGTCGTCATCTCCACCGTCCGGTAGGCCCCGGTGGCGCGGCGCGTCATCACGCCGCACCGTTCGACGTCACCCGGACGGGCGTATTCCGTTCGCCTCGGAGGCGCCCTGTGCCGCGCGGTCCGTGCCGCGCGCGACCTCCGCCGCCTTTGGGAGAACTCCTGGTCACGCCCTGTTCGGGTACTCCGCCGTCCCGGCCCGAACCACTCCCCGGGGCCTCCGGCGCGCCCTCGGCGGCCGGGGGCGCATTGCCAATCCTTTACCCGGACGACCGCAACCTCCGGGGCGTTCGGCGCGATAGGCACAGCGTCCGAGGGGCGCCGCCCCGGCCGGATGCGCAACGACGCTCCGCCGACCCACCGTCCGCGGGGCCTTCCCAGCAAGCCTTTCTCCGTCGAAGGAGCAACATGTCCCTCCCCCTCTCGCGCCGGATCGCACGGACCGCGCTGCTGGTCGCAGCGGGAGCCGCCTCCGCGGTCGGTGCGACCGGTTCCGCGAACGCCACCGAGCTCCTGCCCACCGACAAGACCCTGGGCGGCGTGAGCAACCTGGACGGCGCGCACCTGGGCGACACCATCGACGACACCTCGCGCGGCACCGGCAACCAGATCGCCCGGACCGGCGGCAAGGCCGTCCAGGACATCGTTCCCGCCGCGGGCAAGACCGTGGGCTCGGCGGGCAAGACCGCCGTTCCGGCCGTGGAGAAGACCGCCGGCGACGCGGTGGGGACCGCCGGTTCCCTCGTGGGCGAGACCGCCAAGCCCGCCGCCGGCAAGATCGCCAAGGGCAAGGCCACCAAGGGCAAGGCCGCCAAGGGCAAGGGCAAGCTGCCCCTCGCCAAGGACCTGACCAAGCCCGCCGGCTCGCTGACGGACTCCCTCCCGGCCGCCGACAAGCTGCCGGTCAAGGGCCTGCCGCTGATCTGACGCGCACGGGCGCCTCTGCGCGACGTCCGCGCCTTGTCCAGCCCCTCCGGGTCCGTCGCGCCCGCCGCGCGCCGCGACACGGGGCCCGGGGATCGGGGCCCGGGGGCCGCAACGGCCCCCGGGCCCGCCGCGTCCGTCCCGGCGGCGGCGATCAGGCCGTCAGCCGTCGCACCGCCTCGCCGACGCGCTCGTCCGTGGCCGTGAAGGCGACCCGCACGTGTCGCTCCCCCACCGAGCCGTAGAAGTCGCCGGGCGCCACCAGCACGCCACGCCGGGACAGCTCCTCCACCGTCTCCCAGCAGGGTTCGTCCCGCGTCGCCCACAGGTACAGCGACGCCTCGCTGTGCTCGATGCGGAATCCGTTGGCCTCCAGCGCGGCGCGCAGCGCCGAGCGCCGCGCCGCGTAGCGCTCGCGCTGCTCGGCCACGTGCGCGTCGTCGCCGAGCGCCGCCACCGTGGCGGCCTGCACCGGGGCGGGCACCATCATCCCGCCGTGCTTGCGCACCCTCAGCAGCTCGGCCAGGATCGCCTCGTCCCCCACCAGGAACGCGGCGCGGTAGCCGGCCAGGTTGGAGCGCTTGGAGAGCGAGTGGACGGCGACGATGCCCTCGTGGCTGCCGCCGCAGACGTCCGGGTGGAGGACGGAGACCGGCTCGGCCTCCCACCCCAGCTCCAGGTAGCACTCGTCGCTGAAGACCAGCACCCCGTGCTCGCGCGCCCAGGCGACGGTGGCCTTCAACTCCTCCTTCGGCAGCACCCGCCCGGTGGGGTTGGAGGGCGAGTTCAGCCACAGCAGCCGCAGGCCGTCGGGGTCCACCTCGCGCGGTGAGTCGTAGGCGACCGGCTCGGCGCCGGCCAGCCGCGCCCCCACCTCGTAGGTCGGGTAGGCCGGCTGGGGGTACGCCACCTTGTCCCCGGCGCCGATGCCGAGCTGGATCGGCAGCCAGGCCACCAGCTCCTTGGAGCCGACGACCGGCAGGACGTGGGTGTGCGCCAGCCCCCGCGCGCCCAGCCGCCGCTCGCTCCACCCCACGATCGCGTCCCGCAGCTCGGTGGTGCCCCACACCGTCGGGTACCCGGGACTGTCGCTCGCCCGGGCGAGCGCCTCCCGGATCACGTCGGGCACCGGATCGACCGGAGTGCCCACGGAGAGGTCCACGATGCCGTCCGGGTGTTCGGCTGCGGTCTTCTTGTACGGCTCCAACCGGTCCCACGGGAAGACCGGCAGACGCATGGACAGGGGTGGCACGGCTGGCTCGCTCTCTTTCCGGGAAAGACCCGGTCCCGCACGGCGCGGGGCCGTGCGGGACCGGATCAGTGCTGGGGAAGCGGGATCACTCCCGCGTCACTCGTCGTGTTCCTGCGGCGGGAGCGCGGCGACGAACGGGTGGTCGCGCTCGATCAGGCCGAGCTTGCTGGCGCCGCCGGGCGAGCCCAGCTCGTCGAAGAACTCGACGTTGGCCTTGTAGTAGTCCTTCCACTCCTCCGGGACGTCGTCCTCGTAGAAGATCGCCTCGACCGGGCAGACCGGTTCACAGGCCCCGCAGTCGACGCACTCGTCCGGGTGGATGTACAAGGACCTCTGGCCCTCGTAGATGCAGTCGACGGGGCACTCCTCGATGCATGCCTTGTCCTTCAGGTCCACACAAGGCTGCGCGATGACGTAGGTCACGCTGTCGTTCCTCCTCGGTAGGGCGCGGCAGCCGGTCCGGTTGTGGCTGAGCCGCGTGGCGCGCGGGAGCGCGGCGTCGTCGATGCCCGCCCCTAGTATCTCCGTTCCGGGGCAGGAGACGAACAGGAGGGGTGGTCACAGCCGTGGAGTTCACCGTGGGCGGACGACTCGAGCTTCGCATCAGCGCCGACGACGTGGGGAAACGTGTCTCGGTGCGCAGTCTGACCGATTCCGCCGACGGAGGGCCGACCTTCACCGACACCGTCGGCGTTCTCACATCATGGACGGACGGTGTGCTGTCCGTCACACGGCGCGGCGGACGGAGCGTGCGGCTCGCGGAGTCGGACCTGGTCGCGGGGAAGGTCGTGCCGGCCACCCCGGCCCGCCGGAGGGGCCCGGCGGCGGGCGTACGGGAGCTGGCGGAGGTGGCGGCCCGCGGCTGGCCTGCGGTGGAGACGGCCCGGCTGGGCGGGTGGACGCTGCGCGCGTCCGGCGGTTTCACCGGCCGCGCCAACTCCGTCCTGCCCCTGGGCGATCCGGGGGTGGAGCCGGACGAGGCCCTGGCGGAGGTGGTGCGCTGGTACGCCGAGCGCGGCCTGCCCGCCCTGGTCCAGGTCACCACCGGCGGCGGGGACGGCGACGAGATGTTGGCCGCCGAGCTGGAGCGGCGCGGATGGACGGCCGAACGCTTCGCGCTCGCGCGCACGGGAGCGCTCGCGCCGCTGGCCGACCGTGAGCCGGACCCACGGGTGCGGCTCGCCCGCCGGCCCGACGAGAGCTGGCTGGGCGCCTACCGCCGCGGCGCCTGGACGGCCTCGGCCGAGGCCGCGCTCACGGTGCTGGGCGGCGGCCCGTCGGTGTGGTTCGCCACCGTGCCCGGGGAGGGACCGAACGCCGACCCCGCGGCCATCGGGCGCTGCGTGGTGGACGGCCGGTGGGCGGGGTTCGCCGCCGTGGAGGTCGCCCCGGAACGGCGGCGGGAGGGACTGGCGACGGCGGTGATGGCCGAGTTGGCCCGCGCGGCGCTGGCGGAGGGCGCCTCGGCCGCGTACCTCCAGGTCGAGTCGGACAACACCGCGGCCCTGGCCCTCTACGACCGGTTGGGCTTCGTCGACCACCACGCCTACCACTACCGCCGCGCGCCCCGGGCCTGATCCGCGGGTGGCGCCGGGACGGAACGGGACGGGACCGCGGAAACGGGGCGCCGGGTACCGCGGGCACGGTGACAGCGGGTAGGAGAGTCCCATGGATGGTGGGTTTGCGGACGACGAGAACGGCGACGGGACGGTGCGGGAACGCTTCGCCGAGGCCGCGCGGGCGGCACGGCCCGACCTCGCGCTGCTGTGCCTGCTGATCAACGCCGAGGCGGACCCCGGGTGGGCGGGGAAGGGCGTGGACGAGGCCCAGATCGAGTTGGACCGGCTGACGGGCCTGCTGCCGTACGAACCGGCACGCTCCCCGCGTTCCTGGGCGCGCGCCCTGGAGGAGCTCCTCGGCGACCGGTGCGGCTTCCACGGCACCCCCGCCGACTACCGGCGGCTGGAGTCCTCGCTGCTGGGCGAGGTGCTGCGGCGGCGGCGCGGGCTGCCGATCCTGTTGTCGGTGGTGTGGATCGAGGTGGCGCGCCGTGCGGGTGCGCCGGTGTACGGGGTGGCGCTGCCGGGGCACTTCGTGGTGGGACTCGGTGATCCGCGGGGCGAGCACGTGCTGGTCGACCCCTTCGCGGGCGGACTGCCCCTGGACGACCGGGACGTGGACCTGCTGGTGGCCGGCACGACGGGCGCGGCCCCGACGGAGGCGATGCTGCAGCCCGCCGGTCCGCTGGAGATCGTGCTGCGCGTGCTGAACAACATCCGTGCGTGGGCGGCGGCCCGTCCCGAGCACACGGACGTCCGGCTGTGGGCGGTGGAACTGTCGCTGCTGTTGCCGCACCACCCGGCCCGGCTCCGGCACGAGCGGGCGCGGCTGCTGGTCGAGCGCGGCGACTTCGCGGGCGGTGCCCGGGAGTTGGAGGCGTACGCGGGCATGGTGGCGGCGATGGAGCCCAACGCGGCCGAGGCGGTGCGCCGCGAGGCACGTGCGGCCCGCGCCCGGCTCAACTGAGCCGGGCGCGGGCCGCACGTCGCGCCGTCCCGGTGCCCGGGGCGGCGCGCGCCTACTGCGGGTCGAGTTCGATGACGCCGACCCGCTTGGCCGGGTCGGTCTGTCGCAGCGCCTCGCGCAGCGCGCCCGCGACGTCCTGCGGGGTGACCGGGGTCTTGGTGCCGTTGCCGCGGGCGACCAGGACTCCGTCGAAGGTCCCTCCGTACAGCTCCTGGAGCACCTCCAGGTCGTAGGTGTCCACGAGCTTGTCCCCGACCGGCTCCATGGACAGGAACTTCGGCAGCGTCCCCGTGGGGCTGAACGCGATCGACCTGTCCCCGGCCCGGACCGTGACCAGGCCGGACATCGCCGGCTCGCCGAACTCCCGGATCGCCCGGTCGATCTCCTCCCGGTCGATCCGGGGCTGCTTCACGGAGACCGGCAGGGCGACGGCGGCCTCCGTGCCGGTGGCGATCTGCTCGCGGTAGGCGTCCTCCAGCAGGTCGGTGCTCTTGGCGACGTCCACCTGCTCGTAGGGCTCGCCGGGGACGCCGACGGCCTTTCCGCCGGTGAACCTGACCGCGCCCTCCCGAGCCCCGTCGGAGCCCTCCTGGGCGGTCAGGTCCTTCAGCGCCGCCGCGAGCTTCTCCTCGTCGACGGTGAGGGCCGGCTCGGCCTCCCGGGTGCCGCCGAAGAGGGATCCGATGACGGAGACGGGGTTGTAGTCCCGCCCGGCGACCCTGTCCACGGTGGTCTCGGTGTCGAAGGTCAGGCCCGCGACGCTCGGCTTGAGCTTCTTCCGTTCGCCCTCGACGTCGAGGAGCAGCGGCTGCTCGGCACGTTCGCCGAGGACGGATTCGAGCTTGTTCACCGCCTCCTGCTTGCTGGTGCCGCCGATCTCCACACCGAGCACGGTGGTGCCGTTGGGGACGTCGGCGTGGTCCAGCAGCAACCCGGCGCCGTACGCGATGCCGAGCGCTCCGACGACGGCGGCGCCGAGCAGCGCCAGTTTGGAGCGACCACGCCGGGCGGGCGCGTCCGCGGGCCGCGGTTCGGGCTCCTCGTGACCGACGTCGCCGTCGTGATCGGCGCCTCCGTCGTGATCGGCGCCGCCGACACCGCCGACACCGCCGACACCGCCTCCGTCCTGGTCGTGCCCGTCGAAGGCGTCGTGCCTGTCGAAGGCGTCGTGCCTGTCGAAGGCGTCGTGCCTGTCGAAGGCGTCGAGGCCGTCGAAGGCGTCTCGCCCGTCGTCGGCCGGCGTGTCGCCGAAGATCCGCTCCCGGTCGGCGGGTGCCGGACCGCCGAGGTCGAGCGGGGGGCCGCCGACCGACGGCGGCTCGGGCGCCGCGTCCGGACCGGCACCGGACCCGGGCACGGGGTGCTGTCCGGTGTCGGTGGGGTCAAAGGGCCGGGGCTCGTCCGGTCGCTGTCGGAACCCGGGCGGGAGCAGCGACTCGCCGGTGGCCGGTCCGGTCGTCGGCCCCGCGGGCTCCTCCGGACCGTCGGCCGTCACGCGGAAACCGTGGGGCGGGGTGCCGCCCGGCCCGGCGGCCGGCGAGTCCTCCCGGAGGGCGCCGAACGGGTCGGTGCCCCTCGTGGAGTCCACGGGCTCGGGCCGGAAGCCGTGCGGTGGGGTGTCGGTGCGCTGGGACGGCAGTCCGACGTACGCCTCGGTCCCCGGTCCGACACCTCCGGCGGTTCCGTCGGGGCCCGGCGCGGCCCCCGGGCCGGTGGGGGCACCGGGAGTCCTGGGGGTACGGGGCACGCCGTCCGAAGCGTCGCTCGGCGCGGGGGGCTTGCGGGGCGCGAACCAGGAACTGGTCGGCCTGGCGCCACCGTTGGCGGACGGACTCCCCGCTCCGGACGGCCCCGGCGCCGCGGCGCCGTTCGCCCCCCGGGTCGCGCGCGGGACGCCCCCGGCGGGGGTGGCCGCGCCACCCGGGGCCCCGTCCGTTCCGTCGTCCGTTCCGTTCGCGCCGCTCCGCGCGCCCGGTGCGGCGCCGGCGGCGTCCCCGGTGTCCGCGCCGGTGTCGCCCTTCTCGCCCACGGGCTTGCGCATCACAACCGGCGGGATGGGGCGGGAACCCGGGATGTTGATCCGGATGCGGGTGGTCAGCGTGGTCTCGGTCTTCGGCTCGTCCGACCGCGCGCCGGACTCGCCCGGTGCGCCGCCCTCCGGCGTGCCGTAGGGCTCGGCCCCCTGCGGGTAGGCGGCGCCGCCCCCCACTCGGGGGCCGGAGGACGGACTGTCAGTTTCACGGCTCAAAGCTGGATCTCCCGGTTGGATGCGCCGCCCGCCATGGTTCCGATCGGCTGGCGCGAGCGGCTAGCCGGCGCGCACCACCATATCGGGGGTCGTCGCCGCGGGCCCCGGGAGTACCGAATCACCACCCCGGAACGGCCCGTGACGGGGCATACCGGCACACTGCCTCCACATTGCCCCGCGGATTGTCGGACATGTCCAGGACGGTTGTCGACCGCCGGACGATCGACGCCGACCGCTTCACGGCATCTTCACAGCGCCTTCGTGTCCGGTCGGAGAACGTGACCGGACGGCGCGACCGTGGCGCAGATCACAGCGGCGAACATCCCTCCGAACAGGAAGACGTACGACCTCCCGCCGGCGCCGAACAGGAAGTCGCCCTCGGGCCGCGAGACGGTCAGCAGCAGCACCACGAGCATCCAACCGCCCGCCGGAGCCGCCGCGCCGACCCTCGTGCGGGTCAGCCGCGCTCCGCCGAGGAACAGCCCCACGGTTCCGGCGAGCGCCAACAGCAGCCCCAACGGGAACCAACCGGCCTGGACCAGGGATCCGGCCAGGGCGACCGCTCCGCCCAGCACGGTCAGGACGGCGTACGCGGCGATCCGCGCTCCCCTGCCGCTCACCGGCCGCCTCCGCCGATCTCCGGGGCGCACACCAGCCCCTCGAACAGATCGCGCGCGGGCTCGGGCGGAACGGTGCCGTCGGCGAGGCGGAAGTGTTCGGTGCGCAGCAGCGGCTGGCCGAGCCCGTTGGAGAGCGCGAAAGAGGCGGGGGGGCCGGAAGGGGAATCGGCCACCACGATCTGGGTGGCGTGGGCGCGCATCGCCGCCGCCTTGGCGGACACCTCGGCGTCGTCGCCCTCGATCACGGCGGCCACCCGGTCGTCGTCCACCACCCCGGGCACGTCGTCGATCGAGGCCGACCGGGAGAACGGGCCGCCGCCCGACGCGCGCAGCCGGGCGAAGCCCGCCTCGACCTCCGAGCGCGCCGCGCAGTTCCAGTAGACGCGGTCGACCCGGTGCGGTTCTCCGCGGTCCGAAGGGTGGTCGGGATCGGCCGCCAGCTCCACCGCGCGCATCGCCACCCGGTGGGCCTGGATGTGGTCGGGGTGCCCGTAGCCGCCGTTCGGGTCGTAGGTGACGAGCACCTGGGGACGCACCTCGCGGATCTCCGACACGAGGTACGAGGCGGCCTCGTCGACGTCCGCCCGCCAGAAGCAGTCCGCGCGCTCGTTGGCGGGGGTGCCGAACATCCCCGAGTCGCGGTAGCGGCCGGGCCCGCCCAGGAAGCGGTGGTCGGCCACGCCCAGCTCCCGCATGGCGTGCCGCAGTTCGCCGATCCGGTGGGGGCCGAGGGCGTCCTCCCGGTCGGCGGCCAAGTGGGCCAGTGCCGGCGGAACGACCTCGCCCTCCTCCCCCAACGTGCAGGTCACCAGGGTGACCAGCACCCCCTCGGCGGCGTACCGCGCCATGGTGACGCCGTTGGTGATCGACTCGTCGTCGGGGTGCGCGTGGACCAGCATCAGGCGGCGCGCGGGAAGCTCGGTCATGGAGGCGAGCCTACGCCGCCGGCGTCAGAACTTGATGCTGCCGATCATGCCCGCGACGTTCGAGGTGAGCTCGCTGATGGTGGGGGCGATCGACGAGCTGGCCATGTAGAAGCCCAGGAGCATACAGATCACGGCGTGTCCGGTCTTCAGCCCTGACTTCTTGATCAGCAGGAAGACGATGATCGCCAGCAGCACCACCGCCGAAATCGAGAGTGCCACGGCGGTTCACCTCCAAGAGCGCGCGGTCGACACGGAATCAGGATGTTTGTACGACGGGGCAGTCACGAGCTACATACCCCATCAGGAACCATGCGCAACGGATCATAACTTTCCGTTAGACGGCACGGATCGGTGCACGGGTGCAGAAGAGGGGCGCACATCCGTGTGACCTTGGACACGTGCCGGTGTACCGGTCCTCCGGAGCGGCACCGCGGCCGTACCGGACCGGCGTCGCACCCGGCCCGGCGTGACGCCGTACGCTCGCACCATGGTCATGTCGTTTCCGCGCCGGCACGCCCGGACGCAGCGCTTCACCCTGGGAGCACCGCGCGCCTTCACCGTGGCCCCGGACGGTTCCCGGGTCGTCTTCCTCCGGTCCCGCGGGGGCGTCGACCGGGAGAACCTGTTGTGGGCCCTGGACCTCCCCCCGGCTCCCGGGGCCGGCCCCGCGCGGGCCGAGGAGCGCGTGGTGGCCGATCCCCGCGACCTGCTCGGCGGAGCGGGCGAGGAACTCCCCCCGGAGGAGCGCGCCCGGCGCGAGCGGAGCCGCGAGGGGTCCGCCGGGGTGGTCGGCTACGCCACCGACGCAGCCGTGGAGACGGCCGCGTTCGCCCTGTCGGGACGGTTGTTCGTCGCCGACCTGCGCACCGCCTCGGTGCGCGAACTGCCGGTGCCCGGCCCGGTGGTGGACCCGCGCCCCTCGCCCGACGGGCGGCGCGTGGCGTACGTGACCGGCGGCGCCCTGCGGGTGGTCGAGCTCGACGGTGGCGCCGACCGGGCGGTGGCCGGCCCCGAGGAGAACCCGCGCGGCCGTACGACGTGGGGGCTGGCGGAGTTCGTCGCCGCCGAGGAGATGGACCGCTCACGCGGTTTCTGGTGGTCCCCGGACGGCACCCGGATGCTGGTCGCCCGGGTGGACGACTCCCCCGTGACCCGCTGGTGGATCGCCGATCCGGCCCACCCCGACAGCGAGCCCACCGAGATCGCCTACCCGGCCGCCGGGACGCCCAACGCCGAGGTGACGCTCCACCTGGTGAACGCCGGAAGCCCCGACGGAACCGGCGGAACCGACGGAACCGGCGGCACGGACCACACCGAGGTGGTCTGGGACCGGGTCCGCTACCCGTACCTGGCGCGGGTCCACTGGTCGGCCGCCGGACCGCCCCTGCTGCTGGTCCACTCCCGCGACCAGCGCAGCGGGCTGTACCTGACCGTGGACACCGCCACCGGCCGCACCGCGCCGATCCACGCCGACCAGGATCCGGCCTGGCTGGAGCTGTTCTCCGGGGTGCCCGCCTGGACTCCCGACGGACGTCTGGTGCGGATCGCCGACGAGGGCGGGGCGCGGATCCTGGTCGTCGGGGACCGGCCGCTGACCTCCGCGGCGCTGCACGTCCGCGCGGTGCTGGACATCGGCGAGGAGGACGTGCTGTTCTCCGCCTCCCCCGGTGCCGAGGCGCCCGAGGACGCCCCGGTGGGCGAGATCGCCGTCCACCGCGTCTGGTACCGCGGCAGCGGCGACCAGGGCGGCTGGGAACGGGTCTCCCCCGCCGGCGCGCACGTCGCCACCGCCGTCCGCGGCGGGGAGACGGTGGTGCTCTCCACCGCCGCCGTGGACCGTCCCGGCTCCCGCGCCGAGGCGCTGCGGCTGCCCGAGACGGGCAAGGGGGCACCGAGGTCCCTGGCGGTGGTCGCCTCCCACGCCGAGACACCGGAACCGACCGCCCGCCCCCGGTTGCTGCGGGTGGGCGAGCACCGCATCCCGGCCGCCGTGCTGCTGCCCACCGGGTACCGCGACGGCGACGGGCCGCTGCCGGTGCTGATGGACCCCTACGGCGGCCCGCACGGTCAGCGCGTGGTGGCCGCGCACAACGCGTACCTGACCTCGCAGTGGTTCGCCGACCAGGGGTTCGCCGTGGTGGTGGCGGACGGTCGCGGCACCCCCGGTCACTCCCCGGGTCGGGAGAAGGCCGTCGCCGGCGACCTGGCGGGCGTCACCCTGGGGGACCAGGTCGAGGCGTTGCACGCGCTGGCCGAGACCCACCCTCTCGACCTGGGTCGGGTCGGCATCCGAGGCTGGTCCTACGGCGGTTACCTGGCGGCGCTGGCCGTGCTGCGCCGTCCGGACGTCTTCCACGCGGCCGTGGCGGGCGCCCCCGTGACGGACTGGCGGCTGTACGACACCCACTACACCGAGCGCTACCTCGGTCTGCCCCAGGAGAACCCGGCGGGGTACGCGGCCAACTCCCTGGTCACCGACGAGGGGCTGTCCGCCCCCGCCGAGCCGCACCGGCCGTTGATGATCGTCCACGGGCTGGCGGACGACAACGTGGTGGCCGCCCACACCCTGCGGCTGTCCTCGGCGCTGCTGGCGGCGGGCCGTCCGCACGAGGTGCTGCCGCTGTCCGGGGTGACGCACATGACCCCGCAGGAACAGGTGGCCGAGAATCTGCTGCTGCTCCAGGTGGCCTTCCTCAAGAGGTCGCTGGGGGTGGCCTGACCCGGGGCCGCGACCGGGCCCGGCCGGTTGTCCGGTCGGGCTCAGTCGCCGCGCCCGGCCACCGCTCCCTCCTCCGGGAAGTGGCACGCCGTCAGGTGTCCCTCGCGGTCGCCGTCCAGCCGCACCAGCGGTGGCTCCACCTCGGCGCACACCTCCCGCGCCTTCCGGCAGCGGGTGCGGAAGCGGCAGCCGGACGGCGGATCGACCGGCGAGGGCACGTCACCGGTCAGGCGGATGCGCCCCCGGCCGTCGTTCCCCGGCCGAAGGCGGGGCACCGCGGAGAGCAGGGCGCGGGTGTACGGGTGGCGCGGGGCGGTGTAGACGGACTCGCGGTCGCCGATCTCCACGATCCGGCCGAGGTACATCACCGCCACGCGCCGGCAGAAGTGCCGGACCACCGCCAGGTCGTGGGCGATGAAGACGAAGGCGATGCCCAGGTCGCGCTGGACCGTCCGCAGCAGGTTGACGACCTGCGCCTGGATGGAGACGTCCAGCGCCGAGACCGGTTCGTCGGCCACGACCAGCTTCGGTTCCAGGGCCAGGGCGCGGGCGATCCCGATGCGCTGGCGCTGGCCGCCGGAGAACTCGTGGGGGAACCGGTTGTAGTGCTCGGGGCCGAGACCGACGGTCTCCAGCAGCTCCCGCACCCGCCGCTCCCGGCCGCCCGGCGGATCGATCCCGTTGACCTCCAGCGGCCCGCCGACGATCGTGCCGACCGTCTGGCGGGGGTTCAGCGACGAGTAGGGGTCCTGGAAGATCATCTGGATCTCGGTCCGGACCGGCGCCAACTCCCTGCGGCCGGCGTGGGTGATGTCCCGGCCCCGGTAGGAGATCCGGCCGCCCGTGGGCTCCGCCAGCCGGGTCAGCAGGCGTCCGGTGGTGGACTTGCCGCAGCCGGACTCGCCCACCAGACCCAGGCTCTCGCCCTCGTGCACGGTGAGGTCGATCCCGTCCACCGCCCGGACCGTGCCGACCCGCCGGCGGAAGGGGAAGCCTCCCGTGATCGGGAAGTGCTTGGTCAGGCCCTCGGCGGTCAGCAGCGGCGCGTCGGACTCCCGGGGGACGTGGGGCCCGGGGGCTTCGGCGTCGTGTGGGGTGGGTCCCGTCTCCACGGTCATGAACTGCCTCACCATCAGTCGGGGCTGTGCCCGTCGGATATCCGTTCGACGAAGAGGGCGCGCTGCCGGTCCGCCGTCAGGTGGCAGGCGGCTCCGCGCCCGTGCGGCGGCTCGGGGCGCTCGTCGGCGCACCGGGTGCCGCCGACCTCCCCGGTGAAGGCGCACCGGGGGTGGAAGGGGCAGCCGGTGGGCGGGTCCAGCAGGCTCGGCGGGGAGCCGGGGATGGGCACCAGGTCCTCCGCCACGTCACCGTCCAGCCGCGGCACGGAGCTCAGCAGCCCCCAGGTGTAGGGGTGCCGCGGGGAGCGCAGGACCTGTTCGGCGGAGCCGCGCTCGACGGCCCGGCCCGCGTACATCACCAGCACCTCGTCGGCGGTCTCGGCGACCACTCCCAGGTCGTGGGTGATCAGGACGATCGCGGAACCGAACTCCCGTTGGAGGTCGCCCAGGAGATCGAGGATCTGCGCCTGCACGGTGACGTCGAGCGCGGTGGTGGGCTCGTCGGCGATCAGCAGGTCGGGGTCGCAGACGAGGGCCATGGCGATCATCGCCCGCTGGCGCATGCCGCCGGAGAACTGGTGCGGGTAGTCGTCGGCCCGCAGCCGGGGGTGGGGGATGCCGACCCGGCCGAGCATCTCGACGGCACGCCGGCGCGCCTCGCGCCGGGAGGCGCCCGTGTGCCGGCGGTACGGCTCGGCGATCTGCTCCCCGACGGTGTGGTAGGGCGACAGGGCGGTCAACGAGTCCTGGAAGACCATCGCGGCCTTGTTGCCGCGCAACCTCCGCAGTTCCTTCTCCCCGGCGCCGGTCACCTCCTGTCCGTCCAGCACGATCCGGCCGGTGACCTCGGTGGTGCGCCGGTCGTGCAGGCCGAGGACGGACAGTCCCGTCACCGACTTGCCCGAGCCGGACTCGCCGACCACGCCCAGGGTCCGGCCGCGGGCCAGGTCGAAGGAGAGCCCGTCGACCGCGCGGACGGTGCCGTCCTCGGTGGAGAAGCGGACGCGCAGGTCGCGGACGGACAGGAAGGACTCCGTGTCGGGCGGGGCGCCGGGGCCCGCGCTCTCGGTCACTGTGGTCACCGGCCGAACTCCTCCCGGGACAGGCGTACGCGTGGGTCGATGAACGCGTAGACGGCGTCCACCAGGATGTTGAAGAGGATGATCATGGTGGCGGCGAACAGCATCACGCCCATCAGCATGGGCAGGTCGGTGTTGAGCACCGACTCCACGGCCAGCCGCCCGAGTCCGGGCAGGGTGAAGGTGAACTCGGTGACCATCGCGCCGCCGAACAGCGCGCCCAGGTCGATGCCGAAGATGGTCACGATGGGGATGAGCGAGCCCCGCCAGGCGTAGCGGAAGAAGACCGTGCGGCCGGGCATGCCCTTGGCCCTGGCCGCCCGCACGTGGTCCTCGCCGAGCTGCTCGATCAGCGTCGAGCGGGACATCCGGGTGTACTGGGCGGTGAAGATCAGCGACAGCACGAACCACGGGATGAGCAGCCCCACGAACCAGTCGACCGGGCTGGAGGTGATCGGCACGTACTCGGGCTGCCGGAACAGCTCCAGTTGGTAGACCAGCAGGGCGATGGCCAACGGGCCGACGAAGTAGATCTGCAGCGAGCTGAAGACCAGCGACATCGAGCTGAGGAGCTTGTCGACGAGCCCGCCGCGTCGCCAGGCGGCGAGCATCCCGGCGCCCAGGCCGAGGACGAGGAAGACCACGGCTCCACCGAGGGCGAGCGAGACGGTGGTGGGCAGTCGGTCGACGATGGTTCCCCACACCGGCTCGTTGCTCGCGAACGAGTAGCCGAAGCACGGCGCCGGGCAGGGACCCACGGCGAAGTCCCGACCGGCGAAGATGCCCACCATGTACGTCCAGTACTGCTCCGTCAGCGGCTTGTCGAGCCCCAGGTTCCGGCGGATGATCTCCAGCGACTCGGGGTCGCAGGTCTTGCCGCAGTGGAGCAGCGCCGGGTCGCGCGGGATGGCGTAGAACAGGAAGAACGTGCAGGCGCTGATGATCAGCAGGATGACGAAGGCGCCGAGTGTCCGGCGCACCAGGAAGCGCAGCATGGTCGGTTGCGGCCCTCACGCGGGGGAGCGGGGAGACGGGGCGGTGCGGTGCGGCGGGGTGCCGTGTGGTGCGGCGGGGGCGGCGGGGCGTGCCCGCCCCGTGGGCCCGGCACGCCCCCGCGGCGGAACGCGGCTACCGCTTGACGTAGAGCTTGGTCACGTCGAGGTTGCTCATGTCGTTGTTGTAGACCAACCCGCCCACCTGGGAGCCGGCGATCTGCGTCTGCTTGAAGTAGTAGATGGGGACGGCCGGGGTGACCTCCTCCAGGATGTACTCGCTCAGCTCGAACCACTCCGCCGCGGCCTTCTCCGGGTCCGCGATCTTGCGGATCTCGTCGATCCGGGAGTTGATCTCGGGGTCGTCGACGTGCGAGTAGTTGGCCGCGCCGTCCTGGACCTCCCGGCCGTCGTAGAGCGGCGGGATCACGGTGGAGGCGCTGGACCAGTCGTGGCCCCAGTTGTTGACGTAGATGTCGTAGTCGTTGTCGACGTCGCCGATGAGGTCGTAGTAGGTGTCCGTGGGCAGTTCCTTGCGCTGGACGTCGAACCCGGCCTTCTCCAGGGCGTCGGCGACGGCGATGGACGCCTTCTGCTCCTCGTCGTTGTTCCGGTAGGCGAAGGTGAGCTTCGTCCCCACCTTGCCCGCCTCCTCCAGCAGTTCGCGGGCCCTGACGGGGTCGCCGCCCGGCTTCTTCAGCTTGCCGAACGGGTCGTAGTCCTTCCGGTAGCCGGGCAGCAGCGGACTGATCAGGCCGCCGGCCAGCTCACCGCCGGAGGGACCGCCGTACGGGGCCAGGTAGGGCTTGGAGGGGAAGGCGTACGCGATGGCCCGACGGACCCTGACGTCCTCGACGTGGCGGGTGTTGATCGCCAACTGGGCCACGAAGACCTGGTAGCCGGAGACGGTGCGGTCCCTCGCCTCGCGCATCACCCGCTGGTGGCTGCCGGCGTCCACGGCGTTGTTGAAGCTGACGGCGGTCCGCGCCTCGCCGCTGTCGTTGAGCAGCCGCTTGGTGGAGTCCTCGTACTGGTGGTTGAAGGTGATGTCGAACCCGTCGACGTACTGGTGGCGGGCGGCGTCCGTCTTCGGGTCCCACTCGGGGTTGCGCACCAGCTTCATCGACTTGCCCGGCTTGAAGGAGTCGATCCGGTACGGGCCGCTGGCGAGTGGGTCCTTGTCGTACTTCTGCCGGGTGTCCTTCTCCGCGGAGACCACGGCGTAGCCGCTCATGGCCAGGGCGTAGGGCAGGTCGTTGCGCGGTTCGGCGAAGCGGAAGACGATCGTCTTCTCGTCCGGCGTCTCCAGGACGGAGTCGGGCAGGTGCTCGCCCTCGTACGGGCCGTCGGGCAGCAGTTCCCGGTAGGCGGCGCCGGTCTTGTTCGCCATCCACTGCTGGACGTAGGTCGGCCCCTGGGTGACGAAGGGGGCGAAGAGGCGCTCGAAGGTGTGCCGGATGTCCTCGGAGGTGATCGGCGAGCCGTCCTCGAACCTGATGCCGTCCTTGAGCGTGTAGGTCCAGGTGCGTCCGCCGTCGGAGGGGCGGCCGCTGTCGGTGGCCAGGTCCCCCACCACCGAGTAGGTGCCGTCGTTGTCGAGCTTGACGTGGGTGAGCTTGCGGTGGATCAGGTGGGCGAGGGTCATCTCGTCCTGGACGTAGATCTGCGCCGGGTCCAGGTGGGCGTAGCTGTCGCGCTGGTAGACGCGCAGGGTGCCGCCCTCGCGGGCCCCGGGGACGTCCTCGGCCGGGCCGGTGGAGGCTTCGGCGTCGGCGAACTCGATCGCCGAGCGCTGCGCGGCGGGCTCGTCCCCGCCCCGCTCGTCCCCTCCTCCTCCGCCACCCGCGCTGCATCCGCCCAGGAGCAGCGCTCCCGCCGTGAGCGCCGCGGCCACGGCGCGCGGTCCGCGTGTTCGATGGCTTCTCATTGCCTGCCCCCTGCCTGTCCGTCTCGCGGACGGGGAGTGATCAACGGGCGGTCCGGGGATCGAAGGCGTCCCGGACCGAGTCCCCGAGGAGGTTGAAGGCCACGATGAACAGGACCATCGCGCCCCCGGGGAAGAACATGTAGGTGATGTCGTTCTGGTAGACCTCGGCGCCGGTGGCGAACATCCGGCCCCAGTCGGGGGTCGGCTCGACGATGCCGACGCCGAGGAAGGAGAGCGCGGCGGCCGTGGTGACGAAGTTGGGGAGCATGTAGGTCGCCTGCACCAGGATGGGGGTCACCAGGTTGGGCAGCAGCTCCTTGCGGACGATGCGCCAGGGTGAGGCCCCGCCGACCTTGGCGGCCTCCACGAACTCCCGCTCGCGCAGCGCCAGCGTGGCGCCGCGCAGGATCCTGGCCAGGGACATCCAGCCGAGGAACCAGAGCACCAGGATCAGCGCCAGCACCCTGATGTAGGTGGGCGTCTCGTCGGCGGGGTCGACGAAGAGCGCCACCACGATGGGCATGAACGCCACGAAGAACAGCTGGTTGGGGAAGGCCATCAGCAGGTCGATGGTGCGGCCGATGAAGTAGTCCGTCCTGCCGCCGAGGTACCCGGCGACCACCCCCAGCACCATGGCCGTCAGGACGGTGGCCAGGGTCACCGCGACGGCGATGAACAACGAGGTGCGGATGCCGTACACGAGTTGGGTGAGCACGTCGCGACCGAGGATGGGTTCCAGGCCGAACCAGAACTCCGAGTCGATGCCCCCGTTGGGCTTGATCGGGTAGCCGTACTCGTTGAGCAGGCCCTCGCGCTCCTGCCCGTAGCGGGTGTACGGATCCTTGCCGTACAGCCGGGAGATGACCGGCGCGAGCAGGCCGACGGCGAAGAAGAACACCACGACACAGGCGGCCGCGACACCCGTGCGGTCACGCTTGAAGCGCCGCCACATCAACTGCCCCGGCGACCGGCCGACCGGCACGGTGCGCTGCGCACTGGCCATCTCGTCCTCGCCCCCCGAAAGCCCGGAAACCTTTTCGGATGCCGGGACTTTCGCAATGGATCGAGCCTCGGGTCAAGAGGTCAAACTGGTGTAGACCATTGATTTTCGACAGCCCTTCCAAGGAATTCACAGAAAAAGGCCTGTTGCGCACTTGACAGGTATTCCGCGGGATCGACACAAGGGTGGAGAAAACATTCCCGACGGTACGGCGCCGACCGGCCCCGGACCCTCAGGTCGCCGCCTCCCCGGCCGGCACACGGGTCCGTTCCTCGGCGAAGTGGCAGGCGGAGGGATGGGCGGCGGGCGTGTCCTGCCCCGCGAACCGCTCGGGCACCGCCAACAGGGGCACCTCCTGCGCACACCGCTCCTGCGCCTTCCAACACCGGGTACGGAACCGACACCCCGACGGCGGATCCGCCGGCGAGGGCACGTCCCCGGTCAAGATGATCCGCTCCCGCCGATCCCGCAACTCCGGATCCGGCTGCGGCACCGCCGACAACAACGCCTGCGTGTACGGATGCGTCGGATGATCATAGATCTCCACATCCGACCCCACCTCGGCCATCTTCCCCAGGTACATCACCCCCACCCGGTCCGAGATGTGCCGCACCACCGACAGATCGTGCGCGATGAAGATGTACGACAGATCGAACTCGTCCTGCAACCGCTCCATCAGGTTCACCACCTGCGCCTGCACCGACACGTCCAACGCCGACACCGGCTCGTCACAGATGATCACCTCCGGATTCAACGCCAGACCCCGCGCGATCCCGATCCGCTGCCGCTGACCACCGGAGAACTGATGCGGATACCGGTTGATGTACTCCGGATTCAGACCCACCACATCCAGCAGCTCCTGAACCCGACGCCGCCGATCCCCCTTCGGCGCCACCTCCGGATGGATCTCGAACGGCTCCCCGACGATGTCCCCCACCGTCATCCGCGGATTGAGCGACGTATACGGATCCTGGAACACCATCTGAATGTTCCGCCGCACCGCCTTCAACGCCCGACCCGACAGCCGGGTGATGTCCTCACCCTTGTACAGGATCTGCCCCGAGGTCGGCCGCTCCAGATTCATCAACAACTTCGCCACCGTCGACTTGCCGCACCCCGACTCGCCGACGATCCCCAACGTCTCACCCTGACGCAACGCGAACGACACACCGTCCACCGCCCGCACCGCGCCCACCTGCCGCCGAAACAGGATCCCCTGCGTCAACGGAAAGTGCTTCACCAGATCCCGCACCTCGAGAATCGGCTCACCGGCACCGACGCGATCAGCCATGGACGGTCTCCTTCCAGAAGTGGCAGGCGCTGGCCCTCGGACCGGGCCCGCCTGCCCCGTCGGCCGCCTCGGCTTCCCCGCTTCCCTCGGCTCCCTCGGTGACCTGGTACAGGGGCGGGGTGTCGGTCCGACACACCTCACGCGCCCGAGGACACCGCGGATTGAACGCACACCCCGGCGGCACCTCCGCCATGTTCGGCGGCAACCCCTTGATCGCGTACAACTCCCGACCCTTGCTGTCCAACCGCGGAATGGAATCCAACAGACCCCGCGTATACGGATGCGCCGGCCGCTTGTACAACTCGTGCACCGGAGCGGTCTCCACGATCCGCCCCGCATACATCACCGCGATCTTGTCCGCCACATCGGCCACCACACCCAGATCATGAGTGATCAAAATCAGACCCATGTGATACTCGCGCTGCAACTCCGCCAGCAGATCCATCACCTGAGCCTGCACCGTCACGTCCAACGCCGTCGTCGGCTCGTCCGCGATGATCAACTCGGGCTCCAACGCCAACGCCATCGCAATCATGATCCGCTGACGCATACCACCGGAGAACTGATGCGGATAATCGTTCACCCGCGCCCGCGCCGCCGGAATCTTCACCCGATCCATCAGCTCCACGGCCTTCGCCTTCGCATCCTTCCGCGAAAGCCCCTGATGAACCCGGAACATCTCCCCCAGCTGAAACCCCACACTCAACACGGGATTCAACGACGACAGAGCATCCTGGAAGATCATCGCGATCCGGGCACCCCGAATCCTGCGCCGCTCCTCCTCGGACATCCGCAACATGTCCTGCCCGTGGAAGAGGATCTCCCCCTTCGGAATCCGCCCCGGCGGCATGTCGAGAATCCCCATCACCGCCTGCGCGGTCACCGACTTCCCCGACCCCGACTCCCCCAACACCGCCAGCGTCTCACCGGCCCGCACGTCATAGTTCACCCCGTTGACGGCACGCACCGCACCATCCCGACCCGCGAACTCCACATGCAGATCACGGACCTCCAACAACGGAGCACCCGACGGGTCCTGCGACCGGGAAGCATCCGCGGTCTTGTCCACCGTCATCACGTACGCCTCCCTCAGCGCAGCTTGGGATCGAGGGCGTCGCGCACCGCGTCGCCGAGCATGATGAACGCCAACACCGTGACGCTCAGCGCAGCGGCGGGATAGAGCAGGATGTGCGGCGCGTTGCGGAACTGCATCCCGTCGGAGGCGTCGGAGATGGCCACGCCCCACGAGACCGTCGGCGGCCGGAGTCCGATTCCCAGGAAGGACAGGGTGGCCTCCAGCGCCACGTAGGTGCCCAGCGCGATGGTCATCACCACGATCACCGGGGCGACGGCGTTCGGCAGCACGTGACGCAGCAGGATGCGACCGCTGCCGGCGCCCAGCGCCCGGGCGGCCTGCACGAAGTCGTTCTGCCGGACCGCGAGGGCCGAACCGCGCGCGATGCGGGCCGTCTGGGGCCACCCCAGTGCCACGATCACCCAGACGACCGGCCAGATGCCGTCGGCCCTGACCATGGCCAGGAAGACCAGACCGCCCAGCACCATCGGGATGCCGAAGAAGACGTCGGTGACCCGGGAGAGCACCCCGTCGGCCCATCCACCGAAGAACCCGGCCGGTCCACCCAGCGCTCCGCCGATGAGGGCGGTCCCCAGGGTGGCGCAGACGGCGACCGCGATGGAGGCACGGGCCCCGTGGACCGTGCGGGTGTAGACGTCGCACCCCTGGGCGTCGAAGCCGAACCAGTGGCCCGGCGCGGGGCCGTCCAGCGCCCTGCCCAGGTCGCACGAGAGCGGGTCGCGGGTGGCGATCGACTCCGGCCACACGGCGATGACGAGCAGGAAGAGGATCAGCAGGGCGGAGACGCCGAAGACGGGGTTGCGCCGCAGGTCGTGCCAGGCGTCCTCCCACAGACCGCGCGTCCGCTCCCGCCGTCTGCGGTGGGCGCCCCGTCCGCGGCGGGGGCGGGCGGGAGCCGCCGGTTCCACGGGCACGGCCCCGACGCCGTCGGGAGGGGCCGGTGCCGTGGCGTCGGTGCCGGTCCCGGTACCGGCCCCGGTGCCGGCGGGGACGGGCGGCTCCTCGGGGTGGCTGCGGACGGTCGGCTCAGGCATAGCGGATCCTCGGGTCGAGCACGGCGTAGAGGAGGTCGACGAGCAGGTTGGCCGCCAGGAAGACCAGGACGAGGATCGTGACGAAGCCGACCACGGTCGGGGAGTTCTGCCGCAGGACGCCCTGGTACAGGTGGTAGCCGACGCCCTGGATGTTGAAGATCCGCTCGGTGACCAGGGCCCCCGCCATCAGGCTGCCGATGTCGGCGCCGAGGAAGGTCACCACGGGGATCAGCGAGTTCCGCAGCAGGTGGTGGGTGATCACCCGGCGCCGCGGCAGTCCCTTGGCCACCGCCGTGCGGACGTGGTCGGCCCGCGTGTTCTCGGCCACCGAGGTGCGGGTGAGCCGGGCGATGTAGGCCAGGGAGACCAGGGCGAGGACGATGCCGGGCAGCAGCAGTTCGCCGAAGCGGGCCTCCCCGCTGACCGCCGGGCTGACCAGCGGCCACTTCACCCCCAGCAGGAACTGGAGGGTGGCACCGGTGACGAAGGTCGGGACGGAGATCACCAACAGGGTCAGCAGCAGCACCGAGGTGTCGATGCCGCGACCGCGCCGCAGTCCGGCGACCACCCCGAGCACGACGCCGACCACCGTCTCGATGACGAGCGCGACCAACATCAGCCGCACGGTGGCGGGGAAAGCGGTGGCCATCAGTTCGGCGACGGGCCGGCCGTTGAAGGCGGTGCCGAAGTCACCGGTGAAGATCTTGCCCAGGTAGAGCAGGTACTGCTGCCACAGCGGTTTGTCGAGGTCGAACTCGGCGCGCAGCCGGGCGGCGGTGGCCGGGTCGGGCGCCCGGTCCCCGAAGAGTCCGGCGACCGGGTCGCCCAGCGCGTACACCATCACGAAGATCAGGAGGGTCGTCCCGGCGAACACCGGGACCATCTGGAGCAGCCGGCGGATGACGTAGCGCCCCACGGGCGGGCCTCCTCGTCAGACGACCTCGATGTCGGTGAAGACCGGGACCGAGAAGGGGTTGAGCCGGACGCCCTTCACCCGGTCCGAGTAGCCCGCGGTGCCGTTCTGGTACCACAGGGGAACGGCGGGCAGGTCGCGGAGCACGACCTTCTCCGCCTCGCGGAAGAGCTCCACGGCCTGGGAACGCTCGGCCGCGTTGGCCCGGTCCATCAGCGCGTCGAACTCCTCGCTGCTGTAGCCGGAGTCGTTGGAGGAGGCGTTCGTGTAGTACAGGGGCTGGAGGAAGTTCTGGATCAGCGGGTAGTCCATCTGCCAGCCGGCCCGGAACATCCCGGTCATCTCGTCGGCCGCGATGTCCTTGCGGTAGTCCGCGAAGGTGCCGACCGGCCGGATGCGGCAGGCTCCGTTGTCGTCCAGGACGTTGTTGATGCTGTTGCAGACCGCCTCCATCCACTGCCGGTGCGATCCGGTGTCGACGTTGGAGGTGAGGGTGATGCTCCCGCCCGGCAGGCCGCCGGCCTCCTCGATCAGCTTCCTGGCCCGCTCGGGGTCGTAGGTGCACGTCCGTCCGCACAGATCCCGGCTGTGGCCCCCCTCGGCGCCGAGCACGGGAGAGGTGAGGTCGCCGGCCGGGATGCGGGTGCCGTGGTAGATCCGCTCGGTGATCTCCTCGCGGTCGATCGCCATGGAGATGCCCTGGCGGATCCTGCGTCCGTCCTCGCCCTGCCACTCCCGCCGGTAGAGGGGGAAGGTGAGGGTCTGGATGATGCCGGCGGGCTGGTTGACGTAGCGGCCGTCCAGGTCGCGCTCGGCGTTCTTCAACTGGGAGGCGGGGATGTCGTCGGCGACGTCGAGGTTGCCCGCCTGGAGGTCGGTGTAGGCGGTGTTGGTGTCGGTGTAGACCCGTAGCTCGACGCCCTCGTTGCGGGCCTTGTCCGTACCGCTGTAGTTCTCGTTCCTGGAGAGCCTCATGCTCTGGCCCTTGGTGTACGAGTCGACCTTGTAGGGGCCGTTGCCCACCGGCTTGGCCAGCCACGTCTCGCGGTCGGTGAAGAACGACTCGGGCAGCGGCGCGTAGGCGTTGTAACCGAGGGTCTCCGGCCACTGCGAGAACTTCTGGTTGAGCCGCACCGTGAAGGTGTGGTCGTCCTTCACCGCCAGGCCGGACATGGTCTCGGCCGTCGGCCTGGCGTCCTCGGCGGCGGGGTGGACGTCCTCGTAGCCCTCGATGTACTGGAAGAAGTACGAGTTGACCTGGTTGTTGGTGACCAGGGCACCGTAGTTCCAGGCGTCCACGAAGGACTCGGCCGTCACCGGCGTCCCGTCGCTGAACTCCCAGCCGTCCGCGATCCTGACCGTGAAGTTCCGCTGGTCCTCGGTGGTGATCGACTCGGCCACGGCGTTCACCGCCCGGCCGGTCCTCGGGTCGTAGCGCTTGAGCCCCCGGAAGATCATGTCCAGGACCTTGCCGCCCTGCACCTCGTTGGTGTTGGCGGGTTCCAGGGGGTGCTGCGGGTCTCCCCACGAGGCGCGGACCACTCCGGTCTCACCGCGTCCCGTCGCTCCGCTGCCGCAGGCCGTGGCCACCGCGGCGAGCGCGGCCACGACCGCCACGGCCCCGGTGAGGCGCGAGGCTGTGCGCATGGGGTGCCTCCCTGGATCCTGGTCGCTCTTCCGACAAGAATCCATATCACCCCATAAGGGATGTTCTTCGCCGTTACCTCACCGTGGGCGCGGGCCGGGCGCGAGAAACCCCCGGATGCCGGACGTCGGGCGCCCCGTGCCGTCGCCGCGCGACGCGGCCGTGCGGACACCACGACGCGGGGCGCCCGGACCGTCTCCGGTCCGGGCGCCCCGCGTCGTACTCGCCGGCCGACCCGGCGTGCGGTCAGGCCGCGTGCACCACGTCCCGTTCCTCGGCGAAGTGGCAGGCGGAGGGATGGGCGGCGGGCGTGTCCTGCCCCGCGAACCGCTCGGGCACCGCCAACAGGGGCACCTCCTGCGCACACCGCTCCTGCGCCTTCCAACACCGGGTACGGAACCGACACCCCGACGGCGGATCCGCCGGCGAGGGCACGTCCCCGGTCAAGATGATCCGCTCCCGCCGATCCCGCAACTCCGGATCCGGCTGCGGCACCGCCGACAACAACGCCTGCGTGTACGGATGCGTCGGATGATCATAGATCTCCACATCCGACCCCACCTCGGCCATCTTCCCCAGGTACATCACCCCCACCCGGTCCGAGATGTGCCGCACCACCGACAGATCGTGCGCGATGAAGATGTACGACAGATCGAACTCGTCCTGCAACCGCTCCATCAGGTTCACCACCTGCGCCTGCACCGACACGTCCAACGCCGACACCGGCTCGTCACAGATGATCACCTCCGGATTCAACGCCAGACCCCGCGCGATCCCGATCCGCTGCCGCTGACCACCGGAGAACTGATGCGGATACCGGTTGATGTACTCCGGATTCAGACCCACCACATCCAGCAGCTCCTGAACCCGACGCCGCCGATCCCCCTTCGGCGCCACCTCCGGATGGATCTCGAACGGCTCCCCGACGATGTCCCCCACCGTCATCCGCGGATTGAGCGACGTATACGGATCCTGGAACACCATCTGAATGTTCCGCCGCACCGCCTTCAACGCCCGACCCGACAGCCGGGTGATGTCCTCACCCTTGTACAGGATCTGCCCCGAGGTCGGCCGCTCCAGATTCATCAACAACTTCGCCACCGTCGACTTGCCGCACCCCGACTCGCCGACGATCCCCAACGTCTCACCCTGACGCAACGCGAACGACACACCGTCCACCGCCCGCACCGCGCCCACCTGCCGCCGAAACAGGATCCCCTGCGTCAACGGAAAGTGCTTCACCAGATCCCGCACCTCGAGAATCGGCTCACCACGCTTGGCGGGCCGCTCCACGACGGCCGTCGCCACGTCGGCGTCCGTCCCGGCGGAACCCGCCGCGCGGCCGGAGGAGACGCTGTCCACCACGGCCTCGTCGTTCTTCCTGGGCTCAGCCATGGATGGTCTCCTTCCAGAAGTGGCAGGCGCTGGCCCGGCCGGTCAGCTCCGTGCCGTCCGGCTCGGTGACCTGGTACAGGGGCGGGGTGTCGGTCCGACACACCTCACGCGCCCGAGGACACCGCGGATTGAACGCACACCCCGGCGGCACCTCCGCCATGTTCGGCGGCAACCCCTTGATCGCGTACAACTCCCGACCCTTGCTGTCCAACCGCGGAATGGAATCCAACAGACCCCGCGTATACGGATGCGCCGGCCGCTTGTACAACTCGTGCACCGGAGCGGTCTCCACGATCCGCCCCGCATACATCACCGCGATCTTGTCCGCCACATCGGCCACCACACCCAGATCATGAGTGATCAAAATCAGACCCATGTGATACTCGCGCTGCAACTCCGCCAGCAGATCCATCACCTGAGCCTGCACCGTCACGTCCAACGCCGTCGTCGGCTCGTCCGCGATGATCAACTCGGGCTCCAACGCCAACGCCATCGCAATCATGATCCGCTGACGCATACCACCGGAGAACTGATGCGGATAATCGTTCACCCGCGCCCGCGCCGCCGGAATCTTCACCCGATCCATCAGCTCCACGGCCTTCGCCTTCGCATCCTTCCGCGAAAGCCCCTGATGAACCCGGAACATCTCCCCCAGCTGAAACCCCACACTCAACACGGGATTCAACGACGACAGAGCATCCTGGAAGATCATCGCGATCCGGGCACCCCGAATCCTGCGCCGCTCCTCCTCGGACATCCGCAACATGTCCTGCCCGTGGAAGAGGATCTCCCCCTTCGGAATCCGCCCCGGCGGCATGTCGAGAATCCCCATCACCGCCTGCGCGGTCACCGACTTCCCCGACCCCGACTCCCCCAACACCGCCAGCGTCTCACCGGCCCGCACGTCATAGTTCACCCCGTTGACGGCACGCACCGCACCATCCCGACCCGCGAACTCCACATGCAGATCACGGACCTCCAACAACGGAGCACCCGACGGGTCCTGCGACCGGGAAGCATCCGCGGTCTTGTCCACAGTAATCACGTACGCCTCCCTCAGCGCAGCTTGGGATCGAGGGCGTCGCGCACCGCGTCGCCGAGCATGATGAACGCCAACACCGTGACACTGACGAACGCCGCCGGGAAGAGCAGCGGGTGCAGTGCCTCGCGCACGCGTCCGAGGGACTCGCTCACCATCACGCCCCAGGAGATCGTCGGGGGCTGGACGCCCACGCCGAGGAAGCTCAGCGTGGCCTCCGCCGAGATGATCACGCCGAGGCCGATGGTGGCCACCACGATGAGCGGCGTGACGGCGTTGGGCAGGATGTGCCGGAGCACCATGCGGCTCGTCGAGGCGCCGAGCGAGCGGGCGGCCGCCACGTAGTCGGCCTGCTTGGTCTGGATGACCGAGGACCGCATGACACGGGCCATGCTCATCCAGCCGAGGATGGTCAGGGCCGCGAGGACGCCCCAGATGCCGCCGACGCGAGCCCCCGTGTCGGGGTTGCGGAAGGCGTTCAGGATGACGATGGCGCCGACCAGGAAGGGCAGGCCCAGGAAGATGTCGATGCCCCGGGAGATGACCGAGTCCATCCAGCCGCCCAGGTAACCGGCGAGGGTGCCGAACAGGCCGCCGATGAGGGCGGACCCCACGGTGGCGAGGACACCGACCACGATGGAGGTCCGCGTCCCGTGGATGGCCCTGGCGTAGACGTCGCAGCCCCGTGCGTCGTAGCCGAACCAGGCGTCGGCGCTCGGCCCCTGCAGGGAACGCGAGAGCGAGCAGGCCCGCGGGTCGACGTCCGTGAACAGTCCCGGGAAGGCGGCTATCACGCACAGGAACAGGATGACACCGGCCGAGACGATGAAGACCGGCCGCCGCACCAGGTCCCGTACGGCGTCCTGCATCAGGCTGCGGGACTTGGCGTCGTTGCCGGTGCCGCCGTTGTCACCGCCGCCCTTGGACGGCGGGACGTCGGTGGCCGCTGGCATGGTGGGAGCACTGGTGTCAGACATAGCGAATCCTCGGGTCGAGCACGGCGTAGAGCAGGTCCACCAACAGGCTGGCGAAGAGGTACACCAGCACCAGCATGGAGACGAAACCGACCAGTACCGGCCCGTCCTCGATCTGTGTGGCCTTGAAGACGTTGAAGCCGACGCCGGGCACGTTGAAGATGCGTTCGGTGACCATGGCTCCGCCCATCAGCGTGCCGATGTCGACGCCCAGGTAGGTCACCACCGGGATGAGCGAGTTGCGCAGGACGTGCACGCTGAAGATCCGCGACTGCGGCAGGCCCTTGGCCTTCGCGGTGCGGACGTAGTCGGTCCTCAGGTTCTCCGCCACGGAGGCCCGGGTGAGCCGGGCGATGTAGGCCAGGGAGACCGAGCCGAGGACGATGCCGGGCATCAGATAGCTCTGCCATCCGTCGATGACGTTCGCGACCGGCAGGAGCCCCCACTTCACACCGATGAAGATCTGGGCGAAGTTGCCGATGACGAAGATCGGGATGGAGATCACGGAGAGGGTGGACAGCAGGACGAGGTTGTCCACGAAGCTGCCGCGCTTCAGTCCCGCCATGAGGCCGGCGGCGATGCCGATGGTCGCCTCGACGATCAGCGCGATCAGGGCGAGCCTCACGGTGTGCGGCCACGACTCCAGGATCATGTCCGCGATCGGGCGGCCCGCGAGGCTCTGACCGAAGTCCCCCTGGACCAGCCCGGAGAGGTAGTACCCGTACTGCACGTACCAGGGCTCGTCCAGATGGTACTGCTGGGTCAGCGCGATCCGGACGCTGTCCGGAACGGGGCGCTCACCGTAGAGATTCTGGACGGGATCTCCGCCGATCGCGAGGGTGAGCGCGAAGATGATGGCTGTGGTCCCGATGAACACCGGGATCATCTGCAGTAGTCGCCTGGCGACGTACCGGCCCATGGGTGGTCCTCCTCATGGTGACGGTGGGGACAGGATCCCTGTCCCCACCGTCAGGCCCAAAACTGTGCTCCGTCGATGGCTCGGACGGCCGTCAGGCCTTCTCGATCTGGTCCAGGACGACGTTGTTGTAGAGGTCGATGTCCACGTTCTTCACGGACTCCGAGTGACCGAAGACGTTCTTGCCGAAGCGGAGCGGGATGACCGGCATCTCCTCGGCCAGGATGTCCTCGGCCTGCTGCCACTTGGCGATGGCCTCTTCCTCGGTCTCCGCGGAGCGGCCCTCGGCGACCAGCTTGTCGAACTCCTTGTTGCTGAAGCCGTAGTAGTTCGACGAACCACCGGTGCTGTACAGCGGGCCGAGGTAGTTCTCCATGGACGGGTAGTCCATGATCCAGCCCATCCGGAACGCGCCGGAGAACTGCTCGTTCTCGACCTGGGTCAGCAGCTCGGCGAACTTCGGGATCGGGGTGCCGACGCACTCGACGCCGAGGTTCTTGCGGATCTGGTCGCAGGTGGCGTCGATCCACTGCTTGTGACCGCCGTCGGCGTTGTAGCCGAGCTGGATCTTGTCGCCCTTGAAGCCGCCGGCCTCCTGCAGGAGCTTCTTGGCGGCCGCCGGGTCGAACTTGCAGGCCTCGCCGCAGGTGTCCTCGCGGTAGCCGTTGACGACCGGCGAGACGAAGGAGCGCGCCGAGTCCTGGGAGCCCTGGAAGACGACGTCGATGATCTCGTCACGGTCGATGGCCATGGAGATCGCCTTGCGGACCCGCTTGTCCTCGTAGGCCTCCTCGTACATGGGGTAGGCCAGGAACTGGAAGGTGGAGGCCGGCGAGGTCTTGAACCGGTCGCCGAGGTCGCTCTTGGCGGTGCCCATGACCTCGGTCGGGATCGTGCGCAGGACGTCCAGGTTGCCCGCGAGCAGGTCGTTGTACGCGGTGTTCTGGTCCTGGTAGATCTTGAAGTCGATGGCCTCGATCTTCGGCTTGTCGCCCAGCTTGTAGTCCTCGTACGCGGTGACGGAGACCAGCTGGTCGTGCTTCCACTCGCCCTTCATCTTGAAGGGGCCCTGGCCGATCGGGGCTTCCTCGTACTTCTCGACGTCCTCGAACGCGGAGTCCGGCATCGGGTAGAAGACCGTGTAGCCGAGCAGCGAGGGGAATCCGGAGAACGGATCCGAGAGGGTGACCTCGATGGTCTTGTCGTCGACGGCCTTGAGGCCGCTGAGCTCCTTGGCCTTGGGCTCGGGGGCCTTCTTCGGGCCCTCCTCGCCGTCCGGGTCCTGCGGGTTCAGGTCCTCGTAACCCTCGATGGTCCCGAAGAAGTAGTTCCCGTCCGCGGCGTTCGGGCCGTAGGCGCCCCAGTTCCACGCCTTCACGTAGTTCTCGGCCTTGACGGGCGTGCCGTCGTGGAACGTGGCGTCCTTGAGCTTGATCGTCCACACCTTGTTGTCGGTGCTCTCGATCGACTCGGCCGCCGCCATGACCGGCTTGTTGTTCTCGTCGAACTCGACGAGCGGGGTGAACAGCGCCGACAGCACCTGGTTGCCGGAGCTCTCGGTCGTGGTGGCCGGAATCAGACGCTTCGGCTCCGCGATGTCCATGCTGATCGCGCCGCCGTTGGCGCCTTCGTCGCCCCCGCCGTCGCTGCCGCTGCTGCAGGCGGTCGCAGCCAGGGTCACGGCTATCGCGCTCGCGACCCACTTGGCGCTCTTGGCACCGCGCATGGGTTTGCCTCCTCAGGAGTCCACTGTTGTACAGACGGTCCACCGCTGTCCGCACCGGCTCTGGGCCGACCTCAGCGGGTCCCGTTGTCACGAGTCAGCGCGGTCAGTGCGCACGCTCCTCGATCCGGATTCAATGACCCAACTATTGGGTAATCGGCGCGCGTAAACCACTGCTGAGGGATCTCGGTTTGGTCACATCCCGTACACCTGAAGCTCGGAATCCGGACAAAACAATCCGTTACAGACGACCGCGAAACGGACTGTTAACACTTCTTCCGGTGCACCTGGTTCGCATTACGGACGGATCGTGCACCAAACTCGCTTGACGGCCCGCAACGCGTCGCCCCGGTGCCGGACGGGGCCGCACGGCGGCGCGCAGACCGGTCCGGCCGCGGAAGTTCGGCGGCGTCCGGAACGGCGGAAGGCCCGCCCCCGACGAGGGGACGGGCGCTTTCGTCGGTGGGCCCGGACGAGCCGGGTCAGGCGTGCTTGGCCCGGGAGGCGGCGCGGGCGCGCTCCTTCTGGTCCAGGACGACCTTGCGGATGCGCACGGCCTCCGGAGTGACCTCCACGCACTCGTCGTCGCGGCAGAACTCCAGGGACTGTTCCAGCGAGAGCTTGCGCGGCGGGACGATGGATTCGGCCACGTCGGCGGTCGAGGACCGCATGTTGGTGAGCTTCTTCTCCTTGGTGATGTTCACGTCCATGTCGTCGGAGCGCGAGTTCTCACCGACGATCATGCCCTCGTACACCTCGGTGCCCGGCTCCACGAAGAGCACGCCGCGCTCCTGGAGGTTGATCATCGCGAAGGCGGTGACCGTCCCCGAGCGGTCCGCGACGAGCGAGCCGTTGTTGCGGGTCTTCAGCTCGCCGAACCACGGCTCGTGGCCCTCGTGGATGGAGTGGGCGATGCCGGTGCCGCGGGTCTGCGTCAGGAACTCCGTGCGGAAGCCGATCAGACCGCGGGAGGGCACCACGAACTCCAGGCGCACCCAGCCCGAACCGTGGTTGGACATGTTGTCCATGCGCCCCTTGCGGGTGCCCATGAGCTGGGTGACGGCACCCATGTGTTCCTCGGGCACGTCGATGGTGAGGCGCTCGACGGGCTCGTGGACCTTGCCGTCGACCTCCTTCGTGACCACCTGCGGCTTGCCGACGGTCAGCTCGTAGCCCTCCCGGCGCATCGTCTCGACCAGGATGGCCAGCGCCAGCTCGCCGCGGCCCTGCACCTCCCAGGCGTCGGGGCGCTCGGTGTCCAGCACGCGCAGCGAGACGTTGCCGATCAGCTCGCGGTCCAGACGGTCCTTGACCTGGCGTGCGGTGACCTTGCGGTCCTTCACCGCCGCCTTGGCCTCCGCGCCCTTGCCGGTCCCGCCCCGGCCGACCAGCGGCGAGGTGTTGGTGCCGATGGTCATGGAGATCGCCGGCTCGTCGACGGTGATCAGCGGCAGCGCGACCGGGTTCTCCGGGTCGGCCAGCGTCTCGCCGATCATGATGTCCGGGATGCCGGCGACGGCGCAGATGTCACCCGGCCCCGCCTTCTCGGCCGGCTTGCGGGTCAGCGCCTCGGTCATCAGCAGTTCGGTGACGCGCACGCTCCGGACCGAACCGTCGCGCTTCATCCAGGCCACCGTCTGGCCCTTGCGCAGCTCGCCCTGGGCGACGCGCAGCAGGGCGATCCGACCGAGGAAGTTGTCGGCGTCCAGGTTGGTGACGTGCGCCTGGAGCGGGGCGCCCTCCTCGTAGGACGGGGCCGGGACGTGCTCCAGCAGCGTGGAGAAGAACGGCTCCAGGCTGTCGCTGTCGGCCGGGACGGTGCCGTCGGCCGGCTTGGTGAGCGAGGCCACGCCGTCGCGGGCGCAGGCGTAGACGATCGGGAACTCGATCTGCTCCTCGTCCGCGTCCAGGTCCAGGAAGAGGTCGTAGGCCTCGTTGACGACCTCGTCGATGCGGGCGTCGGGCCGGTCGGTCTTGTTGATGCACAGGATGACCGGCAACCGGGCCTGGAGCGCCTTGCGCAGCACGAAGCGGGTCTGCGGCAGCGGGCCCTCGGAGGCGTCGACGAGCAGCACGACCGCGTCGACCATCGACAGGCCGCGCTCGACCTCGCCGCCGAAGTCGGCGTGGCCCGGGGTGTCGATGATGTTGATCGTGATGGGGTCGCCGCCACCCTTGGGGTGGTACTTGACCGCGGTGTTCTTGGCGAGAATGGTGATGCCCTTCTCGCGTTCCAGGTCGTTCGAGTCCATCACGCGGTCGTCGACCTGGTCGAGCTGGTGGGCGGCGAAGGCGCCGGCCTGCTTGAGCATGGCGTCGACCAGGGTGGTCTTGCCGTGGTCGACGTGGGCGACGATGGCGACGTTACGGATGTCGTGGCGCGTGGGCATGCTGGGGGCGCTTCTCCCGGGGTCGTGGATGGCGGCGCGACCGGTGCGTCGCGCGCCCGCCGGGCTGATCATCGCCACGGCCTGTCGTCCTTCCATGGTACGGGCCCGGCGCCGGTGGGCGGGGGACGACGGCCCGCTCCCGGGCGGCGCTCGGCCGGCCCCCGGTGCCGTACGGCCCGTCGGCCGGGGGTTTCGCCCCGTCCCACCCGGGTCCGTACGGATCTGCGGCAGGCCTGATGTGACGCACGGCACGTCCACTGCCCGGCGGTACGGACGCGCGGCGGACGCCTCCGCGCCGGGGTGCTCCGGCGCGGGAGCGTCAGAACAGGCTCAGCAGCGCCTGCGCGGTGTCCGGGGGCTTGGTCTCCCCCTCCCGGGGGAGGTCGAGTTCGAACCACACCGTCTTGCCGCGCGGGGTGCGGCGGCTGCCCCAGCCGGCCGAGAGCAGGTCGACGAGTTGGAGACCGCGTCCGCCCTCGTCGGTGTCGCGGGCGCGCCGGCGACGCGGCTGGACCAGGTCCGAGTCCCAGACCTCGCAGACCAGGGTGCGGTCCAGCAGCAGGCGCAGCCGTATCTCCCCCTCCCCGTGGCGCAGCGCGTTGGTGACCAGTTCGCTGACGAGGAGCTCGGCGGTGTCGCCCAGGTCCTCCAGGTTCCAGGCGGCGAGCTGTCGGCGGGCCAGTTCCCGGGCCCGGGAGACCGAGCGGGGCTCGGCGGGCAGCCTCCAGTCGCCCACCGCGTCGGCGGGCAGCCCCTGGATCCGGGCCAGCAGCAGGGCGATGTCGTCCTCGCCGTGGTGGGTCTCCAGCGCGCCCAACACCTCGTCGCAGACGTCCTCCAGCGGCCGGTCGGGGCCCGCCAGGGTGGTGCGCAGGGCCTGGAGCCCCTCGTCCAGCGGCTGGTAGCGGGACTCGACCAGGCCGTCGGTGTAGAGGGCGAGCAGGGAGCCGTCCGGCAGCTCGACCTCCGTCTCCTCGAAGGGTTCGCCGCCCACGCCCAACGGCACGCCCCGGGGCACCTCCAGCAGCAGCGCGGGCTGTTCGTCGTCCCCCTCGCGCGGCTCGACCAGCACGGGCGGCAGGTGACCGGCGTTGGCGAAGGTGCAACGCCGGGTGACGGGGTCGTAGACGGCGTAGACGCAGGTGGCCAGGTACACCTCGGAGAGGTCGGCGTCCCGGCCGGGGGACTCCCCCCGGCCGTCGCGGGAGGCGCCCAGGCCGCGGGCGATCTCGTCGAGGGCGCCCAGCACCTCGGCGGGTTCCAGATCCAGCATGGCGAGCGTCCGCACGGCGGTGCGCAACTCGCCCATGGCGACGGCCGCGCGCAGGCCGCGGCCCATCACGTCACCGACCACCAGGGCGGTGCGGTGCCCGGGCAGTTCTATGACGTCGAACCAGTCGCCGCCCACCTCGGTCGCCGCGGTCCCGGGCAGGTAACGGCAGGCGATGTCGAGCCCGGCGGCCTCCGGGTCGTCCGGCGGCAGCAGACTGCGCTGGAGGATCAGCGCGCGCTCGTGCTCCCTGCGGTAGAGGCGGGCGTTGTCGACGCAGACGGCGGCGCGGGCGGCCAACTCGGCGCCGAGCGCGGCGTCGCGCTCCCCGAAGGGCTCGCTGCCCTTGGTGCGGGAGAACTGCACCAGTCCCAGCACCCGACCGCGCGCGACCATGGGCACGGCGAGGGTGGACTGCACCAGGGTCCCGGTGGCGCGCTGGACGCGGGCGGTGCGCAGCGCGTCGGCGTACGGGGAGCCCGCCGGATAGCGGTGGACGCTGCCGAGTTCGACCGGTTCGGGGTCGGGTTCGCCACCGACGCGCCGGCCGAGGGTGATGGGGCCGTCCGAGACGGCGCTGGCGAAGGCGACCCGGCGCAGCGGACGGGTGCCGTCCAGGCCCTCGCCGGCCCGGGGGTCCTCGCCCGAGAACACCTCGGGGTACAGGTCCACGGAGGCCAGGTCGCAGAACTGCGGCACGGCGACGTCGAGCAGTTCGCGGGCGGTGGTGTCCAGGTCGAGGGAGTTGCCTATCCGGGCCCCCGCCGCGTTCAACAGTGCCAGGGCCCGGCGTACGTCGTCCGGCTTTCCCGCCTCGGCTGGAATGTCGTTCAACGCCGCCCCTTCCTGTTCCGGTCCGGCGTCCTCCCGGGCGCGTACCGCCCGGGACACACCGGTCCCGTCCACCGCACGGTCCGCGCCACGTGCGGCGCGGACCGAGCCAGTCCCGTTCCTCCTCTCTCCTAACCGGGCACGGTCGGCCCGAACCACACACCAAAGCGGTACGGCCCGCGTACCGGACAGGTGGCGGCACCGCCGGAGGAGCGGAGACACGTGGCGTGGCGTGGCGTAATTTTTCCGGTCCTCTCGACACAGCGTCAAGGTACGGACGGGATCGCTCTCCTGGCGGCCGGAATGGGATCGTTCCCTTCTCCCGGGCCCGTGGCCAGGAACATTGTCGGGAACACCGGTCGGGAACACCGCGGGCGAGGCCCCGGGGATGCGGTCGGGGCGGCCCGGGACGGCGGTACCGGCCGTACCGCCGTCAGGGAATGGGGAGTTCGAACCACACGGTCTTGCCGATCGGCCCGTGCCGCGTTCCCCAACGGCGCGCCCCGCGGGCGACGAGCTGGATGCCGCGCCCGCCCTCGTCGTCCTCGGTGGCGACGTGCTCCCTGGGCGGGACGGGCAGCGGGTCGGAGACCTCCACCAGCAGGGACGAGCCTCGCACCATCCGCACCCCGATGGGTCCGTGGGCGTGGCGCATGGAGTTGGTGACCAACTCGCTGACGAGCAACGCCGTGTCGTCGACCAGCTCGCCCAGCCCCCACTCGCGCAGCGTCCGGCGGGCGGCGTCGCGGGCCCGGCGCACCGCGTAGCGCTCGGCGGGGAAGGTCCAGGAGGCGGCGCTGCCCTCAGGGAGGCCACCGAGCCGGGCGAGCAGCAGCGCCACGTCGTCGACGGAGTCGACCGGGCCGGCGGAGGCACCGGAGCCACCCGGCCCGACGCCCCGGGGGTCGGGCGTGCCGCCCCCGGGGGCCATGCCGTCGAGCACCCGGTCGCAGACGTCCTCCAGGAAGGGCTGGTCCGGCAGCTCGGCGAGCAGCCGGACCAGCCGGTCCAGGCCCTCGGTGATGTCCTCGCCGCGGTGCTCGATCAGCCCGTCGGTGTAGAGGACGAGGAGCGCCCCCTCCTCCACCGTCAGTTCCACGGACTCGAACTCCACCCCGTCGACACCGAGGGGCGCGCCCGAGGGCGCCTCGACGGGCGCCACGGACCAGCCTCCGCTCCCGTCGTCGACGAGCAGCAGCGGCGGCACGTGCCCGGCCGTGGCGAGGGTGCAGCGGCGGGTGGAGGGGTCGTAGACGGCGTAGACGCAGGTGGCCATGAGCGGCTCGTCGGGCCCCTGGGCCAGGTCGTCGGCCAGGTCGTTGACCCGGCGCAGCAGCTCGTCGGGGGACAGGTCCAGGCCGGCCAGGGTGCGCACCGCCGTGCGCAGCCGCCCCATCGTGGCCGCCGCGCGCAGCCCGTGGCCCATCACGTCACCGACGACGAGGGCGATCCGACCGCCCGCCAGGGAGATCACGTCGAACCAGTCGCCGCCCGCCTCCGCCTCGGCCTCGGTCCGGCTGCCCCCGGGAACGTAGCGGTAGGCGACCTGCACACCGGGCGGCGAGGGCACGTGCTGGGGCAGCAGGCTGCGCTGGAGCATCAGGGCGCTCTCGCGCTCGCGGGCGTAGAGGCGGGCGTTGTCCAGGCTGATCCCGGCGCGTCCGGCCAGCTCCATGGTGAGCGCGAGGTCGTCGCGGTCGAAGGGGGCCCGGCCCTCGGCGCGGCCGAGCACCAGCAGTCCGAGGACGACGTCGCGGGCCCGCAGCGGGACGATCAGCACGGAGGCGACGTTCAGGGGGTTGGCGACCGAGGAGGCGGGGTCGTCGGGGTGGAGGGCGGAGCGCAGGTCCTCCTCGGTCAGCGTCATGTGGGGGACGGCCGAGCCGAGCACCTTGCCGAACACCGACTCCGGGGCGAAGACGACCTCCCGGCCGACCCGCAGCACGGCGTCGACCGTCGGACCGCGCGTCTTGGCGGCGGTGCCCAGCTGGAGCAGCGGGGAGTCCGGCAGGCGGTCGGGGCGGGGCAGTTCGCCGCCGTGCGCCACGGAGGCGTACAGCATCACACTGGCGTAGTCGGCGAAGCGCGGGACCAGGGAGTCGGCGAGGGTGCCGGCGAGCCGGGGGAGGTCGAGCAGGTCGCCGAGGGCCACACCGACGTCGTCGAGGAGTTTGAGTCGCTGGCGGGCGCGCTCGATCTTCTCCATCGCGTCGCGCCGTTCGGTGACGTCCATGACCGTGGAACTCACCCCGAGGACGCGCCCGTCGGGCGAGGTGAGCCTGCCGTACGACACCGAGTGCCAGCCGTGCCCGTCGGGCGCCGCGACGACCGTGTCCACCACGGGGCGACCGGTCTTCAGCACCAGGGACTGGATCTGCGTGAGGCTCTCGGCCGTACGCGGGGGCAGGACTTCCCTGGTGCTCCTGCCCAGCGTCTCGGAGACCGGCACCCCGTTGAGCCGGGCGAGCGCGTCGTTGACGCGGACGTAGCGGTGCTCGGTGTCGAGGAAGGCGATGCCCAGCGGGGAGGTGGCGAAGAGGGCGTCGAGCGCGGCGAGGTCGTGCTCGACGGCGCGCAGCCGGGAGGTCTCGACGAGGTTGGCCAGAATGAACGGTCTGCCGCCGGCGGGGGTGATCAGCGAGGCACGGCCCTCGACCTCGACGGTGTGCCCGCCCCGGTGGCGCACGCGCAGGATGCCGCGCCAGTACTTCTCGTGCTGGAGGGCGTCGTAGATCTCCCCGGCGCCCACGGGGGTGCCGGAGGGCGAGGTCACGGGAGGGCCGGTGAGGTAGTCGGCGTAGTGGCGGCCGACGATCTCCTCGGCGGGCCAGCCGAGGATCTCCTCGGTGGCCGGGCTCCACAGCCGGACGTATCCCTCGGCGTCGAACATGACGATGCCGATGCGCAGCGTGTCCAGTAGCGAGGTGCTCACCCGCTCGCCCGTGCTGTGGAATGTCTTGGGGGGATCGCTCACGCCGTCCTCGTCCACGCTCGGGTTCCCGTCCGGACATCACCATCCACACAAAGAGGATTAGATGCCCTTATGCCCGATTGTGCACGGATTCAGGCTTGATCACCGTTTCCGCGACGTAACCGCTCGACCAGATAGCGCCGCTCCTCCGCGCCCCCGCTCGCCCCGTCCGCTCCGGCGCCGCTCCCCGTTCCGCCTCTGCCCAGGCGTTCGACCATGCTCTGCGCCTCGGCGCGCGTGGCGTAGCGGCCGACGCGGTAGCGGTTGCCGTTCGCGTCCTGCCGCACGACCAGCCAGGGAAGCGCGGCGGCGCTCTCGCTCATCGCGCACTCCCCCCGGTCCGCGCCTCCTGGCGTGCTCCATTCCCTGCCGATATGCCGGTCCGCATATGCCCGAGCCTACGCCCGGACTTCACTCAGTGCATTCGGGTTGGCACTATGCGACATGATTTCGGCCATCTGTGCGAGTGGCGCCGATTCCCGCGGGGGCGCGCGGAGCCTTTCAGCGCACCGGCAGGTGGTACACCATGCGGTGCCTGTCCGCCGGCACGACCACGTCCGCCGTCTCCACCGGACGCCCGCCCGCGCGGTACGTCCGCTCGACGACCAGGACGGTGTGCCCCGGGACCCCGCCCAGCGCGAGCATCTCCTCCGCCAGACCGGGTCGGGCGCCGACCTCCTCCACCACGTTGTCCACGACCAGGTCGATGGCCGCCATCCGCTCGACCACTCCGCGCCCGCCCAACGGGCCCTCCTCCGGAAGCATCACGGGGGTGCGTCCGGTGATCGACAGCGGCTCCCAGGACGTGGAGAGCATCGACGGCTCCCCGTCCACGCGGAACAGGTAGCGAGTGCGCATCACCCGCTCCCCCTCCTTGATCCGCAGCCGCTCGGCGATCCCGGCGTCGGCCTCCTCCTGCTCGCTGCGCGACTCCCAGGTGCCCGTCGCCCGCTCGTCGGCCTGCTCCTGCCGGAACGGGCTGGGATCCCCGGACGTCCGGTACCCGGTGCGGACCACGGCGCGCGGCACGGGACGCTCGCGCACGTACGTCCCCGATCCGGAACGGCCCTCCACCAGCCCCTCGGCCATCAGTACCTTGCGCGCCTCCAGCGCGACGGTGTCCGACACCCCGTACTCCACGCGGATGCGGGCCTGCGACGGCAGTCGGGTGTGCGGCGGAAGCGTGCCGTCGGCGATCTTCCGGCGGAGATCCCCGGCCACACGCAGATATGCGGGCTGCTCACCGAAAGGCACGTGCCCTCCCAACGGCTCGACGGTGTGCAACAGCTTGGCAACGGAATGTTGTAGCCCGCAATAAACGGCCAGGGTTTCACCCGATGTGATGAAGCGCTGCTCAGAGCACCGTCCGGAACGGAAACCGGCCCCCACGGCGGAGCCGTGGGGGCCGGGGACGCGCCGGTGCGGTGCCGGTGCGGTGCCGGTGCGGTGCGAGTCAGAACTGCAGGGCCCAGGAGTTGATCGTGCCGGTGTCCCACCAGCCGCTGTCCCTGACCCGCAGCTTCCAGGTGCCGTTGGCGGCCTCGGAGGAGGCGTCGACGGTGTAGGTGCCGATCACGTTGTCGGCGCTGCCGCCCGTCCCCTGGTCCTTGATGCGGTAGGCGGTGCCGTCGGGCGCGATCAGGTCGATCTGGAGGTCACCGATGTAGGTGTGCCGGATGTCGATCTCGACCTTCAGGTCCGAGGGGGCGTTGCCGCTGATGCCCGAGACGGTGATCGGGGACTCGACCGTGGAGTTGTCGCGGATGGGGTAGTCGGTGGTGTTCTCGAAGCGGCCCTCCGGGTCGCCCGGCGGGTCACCGGGGTCGCCCGGGTCGCCCTCGCCCACGTTCAGCAGCTTGTTGGGGGAGCCGCTGCCGGGGTTGGAGATCGCACCGGTCACGGCGGCCGAGTCCAGGCCCGCGGCGACCTGGGTCGGGGTGGCGCTCGGGTTCTCCCCCAGGTACAGCGCGGCGGCACCGGCGACGTGCGGCGAGGCCATCGACGTGCCGGAGATGGTGCTGGTGGCGCTGTCGGAGGTGTGCCAGGTGGAGGTGATGGAGGAGCCCGGCGCGAAGATGTCCAGGACGCTGCCGTAGTTGGAGAAGGAGGAGCGCGCGTCGGAGCTGGTGGTGGAGCCGACGGTGATGGCCTCGGCGACGCGGGCGGGCGAGGAGCCCGACGCGTTGGTGTTGGAGTTGCCCGCGGCCACGGCGTAGGTGATGCCGGAGGCGATGGAGTTGCGCACGGCGGCATCGAGGGTGGAGTTGGCGCCGCCGCCCAGGCTCATGTTCGCCACGGCGGGCTTGTCGGCGTTCCGCGTCACCCAGTCGACGCCCGCGACCACGCCGGAGATGCTTCCGGAGCCGTTGTTGTCCAGCACCCGCACGGCGACGATGTCGGCCTTCTTGGCCACGCCGTGGGAGGCGCCCGCGACCGTGCCGGCCACGTGGGTGCCGTGGCCGTTGCCGTCGCCGGCGCTGGTGTCCCCGTCCACGGCGTCGTAGCCGTAGCGGGCGCGGCCGCCGAAGTCGCCGTGGCTGATCCGCACGCCGGTGTCGATGATGTAGGCGGTCACGCCCTCACCGGCGGAGTCCGGGTAGGTGTAGCGGCCGTCGAGCGGCAGGGACGCCTGGTCGATCCGGTCCAGGCCCCACGAGGGCGGGTTGGTCTGGGTCGCGGCGATGGACACCTTCTGGTCCTGGGCGACCGCCGCCACGGCCGGGTCGGCCGCGAGCCGCTTGGCCTCGGCCTCCGTCAACTGGACGGCGTAGCCGTTGAGTGCCTCGTGGTAGGTGCGCTTGATCGTGGCCCCGTACTTCTTCACCAGGGAACGGCCCCTGGAGGAGCCGGAGTCGGCGTCGTCCTCGTCGAGGGTCACGATGTAGCTGTTCTTGATCGCTCCTGGCGCTCCGGCGTTCTGGATCACGCCTTCGGCCGGCGGAGCGGGAGCCGCGGCGGCGGTCAGGCCCGGGGTGAGTCCGACGGCCAACGCCACGGCGGTCACCGCGGCGGCCTGGATGCGTCTGCGACGGGTGGGACGCGTCGCTGCCATGAGGGGTCCTCCTCCTGTGGGGGTGCGCCGATGAGGGTTTCATGCGCATGACAAACCGAGGCACCAAGTCCGCGCCGTGCTCGAACGGTTCGCCGTTCGAAAGGTTCACTCATTCATAGGAAAGGCACAAGAGTGCATGCATGGAAGACACGTACATGTCACATGGCGTCAACACGTTCCCGGCCGACGAGACGCCCCGTCCGCCCCACCTGTCACTCTTTCCGCCACCGGGCACCCCTCACCGACGGCCGGCCGCGCCCGCCCCTCCACGGCGCGACGGGCCGCGGCGGGTCGGCACACATCCCGGAAACGGCCGGAATCCACGAGGGAGGACAGGAAGAGGCCAGACCCCGCGATCCGGCCCCTGACCCGGAGCCTCCTGCTCCGACCGGCGGCTCGGCCGGCCCGGGGATCAGCCGTCAGACGTCGAAGCGGAATGTCCGGAGTCGGATCCTGACCTGCGGTGGAGCCCCACACAACACCCTGACCAGACGTTTCTCCGTTGACGCCCGTTGAGTCCCGACGGTCGCTTACGAGTGTCCTGCGGACTCCGTGCGGACCACGCCCAGTCGCGCCTGCTCCTCCTCGACGATCTGGCGGGCCATCGCCGTGTCGGAAACGTCGACCGCGTCCGGCGTCGACTCGGCGACCGCGCTGCGACGTGCGTACGCGTCGAACAGGCGGGCCTTGTTCTTCAGCATCTCCACCATCCGCTCGTCCACCCCGCGAGTGGTGAGCAGCCGGTGCACCCGCACCGAACGGACCTGCCCCATGCGGTGGGCCCGCGCCACCGCCTGGTGTTCGATGGTCGGTTTGACCTGAGGCTCGCAGATGATCACGACGGACGCGGCCTGCATGTTGAGCCCCACCCCCGCCGCCTCGATCTGCGCCACCAGCACCGCATGACCCGGCACGGCGGCAAACTCGTCCACCAGCCGCTGACGGCGGGCGGGCGACACGGTTCCCGAGATCGGACCGAACACCTGACCGCCGCCTTTGCTCCGCGCGGCGTCCAATGCGTCCTTCACCACTCCAAGGACGTCCCTGAAGTTGGAGAACACCACCACCTTCAGCCCGTTCTCGGCAGCGTCCTCGACGATCTCGCACAGCCGGTTCAGCTTGGCCGACTTCTCGGGCCGCGCGTACGCCGCTCTGCGCATCGCCATGAAGTTGCCGACGCGCACGGCCTCGCGGTAGGCGTCTTCGTCCGACGCGCTCAGCTCCTCCCACTCGTCCGTCTGCTGGAGTGCGGGCAGTTCGGTCAGGACATCCTGCTGGTTGCGGCGTAGATAGACCGGGGCGACAGCCTTCCGGAAGGCCTTGGAACCGGCCACTCCGTCGCGGTCGTCGACAGCCCCCGCCAGGTGCGGCTGGAGAATCCGCACAAGGCTGCGGAACTCGGCGACCCGGTTCTCCATGGGCGTGCCGGTCATGAGGAGAACCCGTTCGCAGTGCCCGGACCATTCGGTCACGGCCTGGGAGCGACGCGTCTTCGGATTCTTCACGTAGTGCGCCTCGTCCACGACCAGCATCCCCAGCTCGCCGCCTTCGGGGGCCGGGAAGCCGCGCAAGGCGTCGAAGGTCGTCACTCCCACACCGCCCCGGCCCTTCCAGTCGGCGAACGCCTCCTGCCTGTCGGGGCCGTGCAGGGGCATCACGCGCAGCCTGCTACGGGCCTCGATCTCGCGCGTCCAGTTGATCAGGACGCTGGCCGGGCAGACGACCATGAAGTGGCTCTGCCCCTCGGCAGCGAGATGAGCCAGAGCGGCGATGGCCTGGATGGTCTTGCCGAGCCCCATCTCGTCGCCGAGGATCACCTTGCGTTGCGCCAGGGCGAAGCGGGCCCCGAAGGCTTGATAGCCGCGCAGCGACACCCGCCGGTGAGTGTCGTCAAGCAGCTGGTCACGGACTCGCTCGGCGACTTCATCGGGCAGGAAGCCCTCGGCGGCGGCAGTGTCGGGTCCGCGGCCGGAGATCTCCGCGAGCAGGCTGTGGTACTCGGCGGAACGCAGCTCGAAGTCGACCCAAGCCGCAACCTCGGTCGAGGTGCCACGCAGCAGATCCACCGATGCCTGTGCGAACAGTTCCGGCACACCAGCCTCTGCTGCCTCCTCGGTCAGCCTGCGGACCTCTGCGACGGCCTCCAGTGCCCGAGCTCGTCTGGCATGCCCCATCAGCAGCAGCCGCAGCCGCGCGGCGGCAGGCTTGGCCTCGGCCAGCAAGGGACCGAGCCGCCCGGAGAGAGCCGCGGCCGTGTCGACGGCTCGCCGCGCGTCGGGGCCCGCTTCCACCAGCACCTGCAGGGCCATGACGAGTGCGGTGGTGCGCGGCTCCGGCCGATCCACGTCGATGTGGACGGCGATGGTCTCGTGAACGGCAGCGGATATCCGACGCGCCGCCGCGATGACCTGATCGGCGGTCCGCTGCCCCACGCCGGGAATCTGTCGCAACCGGTAGGAGCCGGCATCGAGTACCTGTCGGACCGACCGCAGCCCGCTCCTGTCGACTTCCCCAAGCCTCAGCCGCCCCTCGGTGACCTCTTTCAACCGGGCCACCGGGATGGCGTCCAGCGCCTGTTCCACCGCCGTGTCACAGATCGGCTTCAGCGCCGCCCGAACCGCCTCGACAGCCCGTCCGTGGTCACGGGCCACCGACTGCGCCGCCTCGTACAGCCGCCCTCCCGCGGCAACCGCCTCCCGCTCACTGCGCCCCATCCCGCCCCGGCCCCTCTCGCTGTGTCCCCGCATACTGCCACCGCTGGCCCCGAGTGCCGGACGACACCGGCGTTGTGTACACATGGAACACTCGGCACCTTGAGCGCATGGCGAGCCCGGCCGCCGGCGTCCCCGTCGAGGACGTGATGAGGGAGACGCCGGCACGCGGTGAGTGACCACCGCGCGGTGTTCCGGCCCGAGGCCCAGGCCGAGCTACGCGAGATCCCGCGTGACATCGCGCTTCGAACCCTGGTCAAACCGACGGAGCCGGAGAGCGACCCCTTCGGCTTCGACACCACCGCACTCGTATCCCGGCCTGAGCGCCGCCGCCTACGAGTCGGCGACTACCGCGCCGTCCACACGGTCGACAACGGGGAACCGACCGGGTGGGTCGTACACGTCGGACACCGCTCCACGGTCTACGGCACGCAGCTGCTCCCGGTTCTGCCGACCGTTGCGGACAGCACAGGCGGCCTGACCCGCCCTCTCGCAGGTCAGGCCGCCTGTGATGACGCGATCAGACGTTGAAGCGGAACTCCACCACGTCGCCGTCCCGCATCACGTAGTCCTTGCCCTCCATGCGGGCCTTGCCCCGGGCGCGGGCCTCGGCGACCGAGCCCGCCTCCACCAGGTCGTCGAAGGAGATGACCTCGGCCTTGATGAAGCCCTTCTGGAAGTCGGTGTGGATCACACCGGCCGCCTCCGGGGCCGTGGCGCCCTTCTTGATCGTCCAGGCGCGGGTCTCCTTCGGGCCGGCCGTGAGGTAGGTCTGCAGGCCGAGGGTGTCGAAGCCGACGCGGGCGAGGGTGGCCAGGCCCGGCTCCTCCTGACCGACCGACTGGAGGAGCTCCAGGGCCTCGTCCTCGTCCAGCTCGGCCAGATCGGCCTCCAGCTTGGCGTTGAGGAAGATCGCCTCGGCCGGGGCGACCAGGGCGCGCTGTTCGTCCTTGAACGCCTCGTCGGTCAGTTCCTCCTCGTCCACGTTGAAGACGTAGAGGAAGGGCTTGGTGGTGAGCAGGTGCAGGTCGTGGAGGAGCTCCGTCCGCTCCGAGCCCTGGACGAAGCCGGCCGAGAAGAGGGTGCGTCCCTCCTCCAGGATCTCCTTGGCCTCCTCGACGGCCTTCACCTTGGGCTGGACGTCCTTCTTGATCCGGGACTCCTTCTGGAGCCGGGGCAGGACCTTCTCGATCGTCTGGAGGTCGGCGAGGATCAGCTCGGTGTTGATCGTCTCGATGTCGTTCTTCGGCGAGACCTTGCCGTCGACGTGGACGACGTTCTCGTCCTGGAAGGCCCGGATGACCTGACAGATCGCGTCCGACTCACGGATGTTGGCCAGGAACTTGTTGCCCAGGCCCTCGCCCTCGCTGGCGCCCCGCACGATGCCGGCGATGTCGACGAAGTCGACGGTCGCGGGCAGGACGCGCTGGGAGCCGAAGATCTCGGCGAGGCGGGCCAACCGGGAGTCGGGGACACCGACGACGCCCACGTTGGGCTCGATGGTGGCGAACGGGTAGTTGGCCGCCAGGACGTCGTTCTTGGTCAGGGCGTTGAAGAGGGTCGACTTGCCGACGTTGGGCAGGCCGACGATTCCGATCGTGAGCGACACGTGGCGACTTCCCGTGAGCGAGGGGATCTGGGTGGGCGGGCCCGAGTGGGGCCGATCCACCAGTCTACGGGCACTCCAAAGAGCGGCCCTGGCGTGTCCGTCCCCGGTTCCGGACCGGTCGGCGTCCTACGTTGGTGCGGTGGAGCAACACAGTGCGCGCCTTCCCCGTCTCCGTCCGCGACGTCAAACGGCACAGCCCTCCCCACCACCGCCCCCTGCCCCGCCCACCGGGGGCGGGGAGGCCCCGCGAAGCGCCCCGGAGCGCCCCGTGCGCGGGCCGGGCCACCGCACCGGAAGGGCCGGCGGCCCGGGGCGGGCGGGCGGCGCCACGGCCGTCCGCCGCACGACGTGGCCGCCCGGAGCCCGCCTCACCGGACTGGGCTGCGGGCTGCTGGCCGTGGGGGCGATGGTGGTCGCCGGCGGCCTGAACGCGTTGCTGTTGGACGGCCCCTCGCTCCCCTACGGGATCTCGTTCGTCCTGGTCAGCGCTGTCTGCGCGCTGTGGGTGAGGCCCGTGGACCTGGCCGCGGCACCGATCGCGGCACCGATCGCCTTCACCGCCGGACTGCCGTTCCTCGGCGACGGGGCGGGTGGGGTGGCCGATCGGCTGGTGGACCTGGTGACCGCGCTGGCCGTCAACGCCGGGTGGGTGTACGGCGGCACGTTGACCGCCCTGCTGGTCGTCCTGGTCCGCGGCGGCGCCGTCCGGCGCGGCGGGGGCGGCAGACGGGCCGGGACGAGGGGGAGGAAGGCGGAAGGGGCCGGGAGGACGAGGCCCGAGAAGACGAGGCCCGGGAGGAGGAGGGCCGGGGAAGCCGGGCTCGGGACGGCGCGGGCCGAGGGGGCCGCCGCGCCGGACGGGAGCTGACGCCCGTCCGGCGGCGGGGCACCGGACGGACCGGTCAGCCCGCGGCCTTCCGCGCCGCCTCGGCGCGCAGGTCCCGACGCAGTTCCTTGGGCAGTGAGAAGGTGATGGACTCCTCGGCGGCCTTGACGACCTCGACGTCCGCGAAGCCCCGCTGTGTCAGCCACTCCAGGACCTCCTCCACCAGCACCTCGGGGACGGAGGCTCCGGAGGTGACGCCGACCGTGCGCACCCGGTCGGTCAGCCAGCCCTCGTCGATCTCGGCGGCGCAGTCCACCAGGTGGGCGTCCCCGGCACCGGCGCCCAGGGCGACCTCGACCAGACGCTTGGAGTTCGAGGAGTTCTGCGAGCCGACGACGATGACCAGGTCGGCCTCGGCGCCCATCTGCTTGACCGCGGTCTGCCGGTTCTGCGTGGCGTAGCAGATGTCGTCGCTGGGCGGGGAGACGAGCTGGGGGAACTTCTCCTTGAGCTTGTCGACGGTCTCCATGGTCTCGTCGACGGAGAGGGTGGTCTGGGAGAGCCAGACCACCTTGGACTCGTCGCGCACGGTGACGTTCTCCACGTCGTCCGGGCCGTCGACGAGGGTGATGTGGTCGGGAGCCTCGCCGGAGGTGCCGATGACCTCCTCGTGGCCCTCGTGGCCGATCAGGAGGATGTCGTAGTCCTCCTTGGCGAAGCGGACCGCCTCCTTGTGGACCTTGGTGACCAGCGGACAGGTCGCGTCGATGGTGGCGAGCCTCCGCCGCTCGGCCTCCTCGTGCACGGTGGGCGCCACACCGTGCGCGGAGAACATGACGATGGACCCCTCGGGGACCTCGTCCGTCTCGTCGACGAAGATCGCGCCCTTCTTCTCCAGCGTCCGCACGACGTACTTGTTGTGGACGATCTCGTGGCGGACGTAGATCGGCGCGCCGTACTGCTCCAGCGCCTTCTCCACGGCGATCACGGCGCGGTCGACCCCCGCGCAGTAGCCGCGGGGCGCGGCGAGCAGGACCCGGCGTGCGGTCGTAGCAGTCATGGGCCCATCGTACGGGCCCGGCCCGCGGCTCCCGCGCCCCGGGACGGAAGGGCCGCGCCCGGTGCCGTGCGGGACGCTGTCGGCGTCGGCGGCTAGCCTCGTCGCATGGCTCTCAACACGTCGCCCGAGGCGCCGGTCCCCGTCGGCGAGGTGTCGCGGCTGATCGGCGGATGGATCGACCGGCTCGGCGCCGTCTGGGTCGAGGGGCAGATCACCCAGCTCTCCCGGCGGCCCGGCGCGGGCGTGGTGTTCCTGACGCTGCGCGACCCCTCCCAGGAGATCTCCCTGACCGTGACCTGCTACCGGGCGGTCTTCGACAAGGTGGCGGACGTGGTCGCCGAGGGCGCCCGGGTGGTGGTGTACGGCAAGCCGGAGTGGTACGCGCCGCGCGGCCAGCTCTCGCTGCGGGTCTCCGAGATCCGGCCGGTGGGCGTCGGGGAGCTGTTGGCGCGTCTGGAGGCGCTGAAGCGGTCGCTGTCCGCCGAGGGGCTGTTCGCTCCCGAGCGGAAGCGGCCGCTGCCGTTCCTGCCCGGCCTGGTGGGTCTGGTCACCGGCCGGGCCTCGGCGGCCGAGCGGGACGTGCTGGAGACGGCCCGGCAGCGCTGGCCCGCCGTCCGCTTCGCGGTGCGCAACGTCGCGGTGCAGGGCGTACACGCGGTGCCGCAGGTGATCGAGGCGGTGCGGGAACTGGACGCCGACCCGGACGTCGACGTGATCATCGTGGCCCGGGGCGGCGGCAGCGTCGAGGATCTGCTGCCCTTCTCCGACGAGCAGTTGGTGCGGACGGTGGCCGCCTGCACCACCCCGGTGGTCTCCGCCATCGGGCACGAGCCGGACACCCCGCTGCTGGACCTGGTGGCCGACCTGCGCTCCCGGACGCCGACGCACGCCGCCAAGGACGTCGTCCCGGACGTGGTCGAGGAGCTGGAGCGGGTGCGGCAGCTGCGGGAGCGGGCGCGGCGGAGCGTGGAGACGATGGTGGAGCGGCAGGAGCGCGGCCTGGCGGAGACGATGAGCCGTCCGGTGCTGGCCCGCCCGCACACGATGGTGGAGGAGCGGGAGGAGCAGGTCGAGGCGCTGCTGGAACGGAGCCGCCGCACGTTCGGTCATCTGCTGGACCGCGCGGGCACGGAGCTGGAGCACACCCTCGCCCGGGTCGTCGCGCTGTCCCCGGCGGCGACGCTGAAGCGCGGCTACGCGGTGCTCCAGCGGGCCGACGGCAGCGCGGTGCGCGCGGCGGACGAGGTGGACGACGGCGAGGAGCTGCGCGCCCGCCTCGCCGAGGGCGAACTGCCGGTGGTCGCCCGGCGGGCGGACGGGGGCGGCGGCGGAGGCGACGGGGTGTCGGTGGCCGGCCCTAGGCTGGGCGCATGACCGACACGACCACCCCGCCGGCCGGGGAGATGGGCTACGAGCAGGCGCGTGACGAACTGATCGCCGTGGTCCGCCGTCTGGAGGCGGGCGGCTCCACGCTGGAGGAGTCGCTCGCGCTGTGGGAGCGGGGCGAGGAGTTGGCCGCGGTCTGCCGCCGTTGGCTGGAGGGAGCCCGTGCGCGGCTGGACGCGGTGCGGGCCGAGGACGCGGACGGCGCCGGGGAGGAGGCCGCGGACGACGACCCGGAGGGTGGGGAGGACGACCGGTAGGGCTCCCGCGCCCTCCCCGGCGGCCGGGGCCGGGCCCTCCGCCGGGCACGGACTCGCCCGGCCCCCGCACCGGGGCGGCCGGTCAACGTCGCGCCGTGTCCCTCGCCCCGTCGGCCTGCGCCCCGTCGGTTCCCGCCTCACCGGCCTCCAGGGCGTCGGCCAGCCGCGCGAGGCTCTCGAAGGGGGCCGTGCCCGTGACCACCGTGGTCACCTCCGGCTTCCGCAGCACCAGGGCGTCGTACTTGGGGCCCTCGTAGCGCTCCCACTCCTCGCCGTCGATCGTCCGGGTGCGCCCGGTCGCCTCGGCGCCGTGCGTGACCTTCCCGACGAACCTCTCGGGCCGGCCGTCGCTCTGCTCGACGGCCGCGTACTCGTTGTCGGGGTCCATGAAGCCCAGGTGCCACACGGCTCCCTGGTCGCTCTGCCCCCGGTACCTCACCGAGGTCGCGCGCCAGGTCTCCGGCAGCCCCTCCGGGGCGACGACCGGGTACGGCGCCGCGCGCCGCGCCGTCACCAGCTCCACGTCATAGGTGATCGGCCGGACCGGGTCCAGGGAGTCGTCGTGCGGGATGAACAGGTAGACGACCCCGGTCCCGAGGAGGATCACCAGCATCGACAGCACCATGTCGCGTGCCGTCTGCCTGCCTTTGCTCGCCGTGCTTGCCACGCCTCCATCGTCCCCCATGCCCGGTTCCGCCCGTACCACCACCCCCTCCCCGCTCATCCGAGGGGCACTCTGCTCAGTTTGCCGGGAACCCGGATAGGGTCGAAGCACCCTCAGACTTCGGCCGTCGCGTTCGGACGCCGTACAGACGTGCAGAAAGGTGCGTCACGATGACCGATCACCACCACCTTCCCTCCCCCCTCGAAGTCAGCCCGGAGGCCCCCGACCGCAACCTCGCCCTCGAACTCGTCCGCGTGACCGAGGCGGGCGCCATGGCGTCGGGTCGCTGGGTCGGCCGCGGCGACAAGAACGGCGCGGACGGCGCCGCCGTCCGCGCCATGCGCACCCTGGTCTCCACCGTCTCGATGAACGGGGTCGTCGTCATCGGGGAGGGAGAGAAGGACGAGGCCCCGATGCTCTACAACGGCGAGCGGGTGGGCGACGGGACGGGCCCGGAGTGCGACGTGGCCGTGGACCCGGTGGACGGCACGACGCTGACGGCCAAGGGCATGGGCAACGCGGTGTCGGTGCTGGCCGTCGCCGAGCGCGGCTCGATGTTCGACCCGAGCGCGGTGTTCTACATGGACAAGCTGGCCACCGGTCCGGAGGCGGCGGAGTTCGTCGACATCACGGCCCCGCCGGCGGTCAACATCCGTCGGGTGGCCAAGGCCAAGGGCGGCGCCCCGGAGGACGTCACCGTCGTCATCCTCGACCGGCCCCGGCACGAGGACGTCGTGCGGGAGGTCCGCGAGTCGGGCGCCCGGATCAAGTTCATCTCCGACGGCGACGTCGCCGGAGCGATCATGGCCGCCCGCGAGGGCACCGGCGTCGACCTGCTGCTGGGCGTCGGCGGCACCCCGGAGGGCATCATCGCCGCCTGCGCCATCAAGTGCCTGGGCGGCGTGATCCAGGGCAGGCTGTGGCCCAAGGACGACGAGGAGCGGCGGCAGGCGATCGACGCGGGCCACGACCTGGACCGCGTCCTGACCACCGACGACCTGGTCGGCGGCGACAACGTGTTCTTCGTCGCGACGGGCATCACGGACGGCGACCTGCTGCGCGGTGTGCGGTACCGGGCGGAGACCGCCACCACCCAGTCGCTGGTGATGCGGTCGAAGTCCGGCACGATCCGGCAGATCGACTCCACCCACAAGCTCTCGAAGCTGCGCGCCTACAGCGCCGTCGACTTCGACCGGGCCCGCTGAACGACCCGGCGGCGGGCCCGGCCCGAGAAGCCGCGGGCCCGCCGCCCGGCGCTCCGTCGTGGCGGCGGGCCGGCAGGTCGGCGTGGTGGGCCTCAGGCGATGCGGGACACCTGGGCGGACTGCCCCACCTCGGCGTCGTGGCGGCGCCGACGGGCGAGCATCACCCGGCGCTCGGCCGCGGTGAGGCCGCCCCACACGCCGTACGGCTCGGGCTGGAGCAGGGCGTGCTCGCGGCACTCGACCAGCACCGGGCAGCGCGCGCACACCCGCTTGGCCGCCTGCTCCCGGGAGAGGCGGGCCGCCGTCGGTTCCTTGGAGGGGGCGAAGAACAATCCGGCCTCGTCCCTCCGGCAGACCGCCTCCGAGTGCCACGGCCCGGCTTGCTCGCGCGAGGACGTGCGCTGGGCGGGGACAACGGCGGCCTGCGGAGACTGATGCGGCGTTTGCAGCACGGTCCACTCCTGACGACGGCTACGGCTGTTCGATCTTTCGATTGAGTCACCTGGTTCCGCCTTGCTGCGCACGGCAGTTCGCGCTGCGGCCGTACGAGAGACGATGCATGCGGCCTACCCACTGTGCGTGCTCTTATGCATACGGTGGCGTACCACCTGCTGTCTTCGACGCGCCGGGCGGGACGCGCGCGACCGTCCACCGGAGCGGGGGCGCCCCGGCGCGCACGGCGTCCGCTCCCGGTGCGGCCCGCGCCGACCGGTGCCGCGCCCGCGCTCACTCCACGGGTCGCACCGGAAGCGGACGCATTGCCTCCCGCAAACCCTTGGCCAAGATGGCGAACTCCTGGCGTCGGGCCGCCCCCGCCCGCATCGCCAGGCCGATCCGTCGCGAGGGCGCCGGATCGGCGAAGGACGCGGTCGCCAACAGCTCGTTGCGTTCGGTCTCCACGTGCAGCGAGGTGCGCGGCAACAGCGTCACCCCCAGGCCGCCCGCGACGAGTTGGACCAGCGTGGACAGTCCCGCCGCGCTGGTGGCGGCCGGCACCCCGTCGGTGCGTCCGGCCTCCCGACACACCTCCAGGGCCTGCCGGCGCAGGCAGTGCCCCTCGTCCAGGAGCAGCAGGTCCAGACCGCGCAGCGTCTCGCGGGGCAGGTCCGTCCGGCCGGCCAACTCGTGGGCGCGCGGGGTGACCAGCACGAAGTCCTCGTCGAACAGCGGCATCGTCTCCACCCCGTGGGCGGCCTCGGTGTGCGGCGCGTCCGGCGGCACGGCCAGCAGCAGCAGATCGAGCCGCCCCGCCAGCAGACCGTCCAGGAGCGAGTCGGTCTGCTCCTCGTTCACCTGCAATTCCAGTGTCGGATAGCGATCGTGAACGAGTCTCAGCACTGTCGGCAGCAGGTACGGCGCGCAGGTCGGAATCACCCCGAGCCGCAGCGTGCCCGTGAAGGGGGCCCGTGCCGCCTCCGCCTCCTCCACCAGTTCGCCCATGGCGTCCAGGACTTCGCGGGCCCGGGCGGCCACCCGCTCCCCCGCCGGGGACAACACCACCCTCCGCGTCGTACGCTCCAACAGTTTCACTCCGAGTGACTCCTCCAGCGCCGCGACCGCACCCGAGAGGGCCGGCTGGCTCACGCCGACCTCCGCGGCCGCCTCCCGGAAGTGCAGGCACTCGGCGACGGCCGCGAACGCCCTCAACTGGGAGAGCGTGGGCTGTCGTTGCCGAGGAACCTGCCGAACCCCCTGGTGGGACCGGTGACGGGACACCTGGTGTGGCCGTTGGGCCGACAGGGTCACTGATAACCACCTCCGATCAATCGACACGATTGTAGCTATTTCTTTGATCAATGTCGGTTGTGGCAGTGTGGATCACGTCCAACCCTCAGGAAACCCCCCACAAGGGATGTTTCCACGCAACAAGGAGAGCGCGTGCTCACTGTCGGTGACAAGTTCCCCGAGTTCGACCTGACCGCCTGCGTGGACCTCGACGCGGACAAGGCCTTCGCGCAGATCGACCACAAGACCTACGAGGGCAAGTGGAAGATCGTCTTCTTCTGGCCGAAGGACTTCACCTTCGTCTGCCCGACCGAGATCGCCGCCTTCGGCAAGCTGAACGACGAGTTCGCCGACCGCGACGCCCAGATCCTCGGTGTCTCCGGTGACTCGGAGTTCGTGCACCACGCCTGGCGCAAGGACCACGCGGACCTCCGCGACCTGCCCTTCCCGATGCTGGCCGACCCCAAGCACGAGCTGATGCGGGCCTGCGGCGTCGAGGGCGAGGACGGCTACGCCCAGCGCGCGGTCTTCATCGTGGACCAGAACAACGAGATCCAGTTCACCATGGTGACCGCCGGCTCCGTCGGCCGTAACCCCAAGGAGGTCCTGCGGGTGCTGGACGCCCTGCAGACCGACGAACTGTGCCCCTGCAACTGGACCAAGGGCGAGGAGACCCTCGACCCGGTCAAGCTGCTCTCGGGCGAGTGAGGACGAGAACGACATGGCACTCGACGACCTGAAGTCGGCGCTGCCCGACTACGCCAAGGACCTCAAGCTCAACCTCGGCTCGGTGATAGGCAACTCCGACCTGCCCCAGCAGCAGCTCTGGGGCACGGTGCTGGCCTGCGCCATCGCCTCGCGCTCGCCGAAGGTGCTCACCGAGCTGGAGCCCGAGGCGAAGGCCAACCTCTCCCCCGAGGCGTACACCGCGGCCAAGGCCGCCGCCGCCATCATGGCGATGAACAACGTCTTCTACCGGACGCGGCACCTGCTGTCCGACCCGGAGTACGGCACCCTGCGCGCGGGCCTGCGGATGAACGTCATCGGCAACCCGGGCGTGGACAAGACCGACTTCGAGCTCTGGTCGCTGGCCGTCTCCGCGATCAACGGCTGCGGGCAGTGCCTGGACTCCCACGAGCAGGTGCTCCGCAAGGCCGGTGTGGACCGCGAGACGATCCAGGAGGCGTTCAAGATCGCCGCTGTCGTCCAGGCCGTCGGCACCGTCCTGGACGCCGAGGACTCCCTGGCCGACCCGGCGCCGACCGGCGTCTGAGGCCTCCGGCCCGGCTCGGCGCGTACGCCGAGCCGGGTCCACCGGACGCGCGCACCGGGAGCGGCCCCGACCCCCGTCAGGGGCGTCGGGGCCGCTTCGTCCGTTTCTCGCCCCGCTCGGACCGCCCGCCGCCCGGCCGGTGCTCCCGGCGGGGCGGTCACCCCTCGCGGGCGCCGCGGCCGTCAGGGCATCGAGAACTCGAACCACACCACCTTGCCCGTGCTCAGCCGGGTCGCGCCCCAACGGCGGGCGAGGCGGTTGACCAGGTACAGCCCCCGGCCGCCCTCGTCCGTGGCCCTCGCCTGCCGCAGCCGGGGCAGTTGCGGCACATCGTCCCCGACCTCGCAGCGCAGCACGTCGGTGCGGAGCAGCCGCAACGTGATGGGACGCTCCGCGTAGCGGACGGCGTTGGTCACCACCTCGCTGACCAGCAACTCCACCGAGTCCGACAGCTCCTCCAGGCCCCAGCGCTCCAGCGCCCGCCGCGCCAGCCGCCGCGCCTGTCGCGCGGTCTGGGCGCGGGGGTCGAGGTACCAGTAGGCGACGTCACTGGGCGGGATGCCGTCGAACCGGGCCGCCAGCAGCGCGATGTCGTCGTCCCGGTCGCCGGGGCCGAGGATGTCCAACACCTCGTCGCACAGCGGCTCCAGCGGCGGCGGGGTGTCGGGACGGGTCAGCCCGGCCGTCTCGGTCAGCTTCTCGCGCAACCGCTCGATCCCGGTCCACACGTCGCGGTGCCGGGACTCCACCAGGCCGTCGGTGTACAGCAGCAGCGTGGCACCCGCCGGAGCGGGCAGCTCCACCGCCTCGAAGTCCACTCCCCCGACGCCGATCGGCGCCCCGGCGGGGACGTGCAGCACCTCCGCCCGGCCGTCGCGGTGCAGCATCACCGGCGGCGGATGCCCCGCGTTGGCCACCACGATCCGGTGCGCGACGGGATCGTAGACGGCGTACATGCACGTCGCCATCCGGTCGCTGCCCAGCCGCTGCGCCTGCTCGTCGAGGTGGTGCAGCACCTCCTGCGGCGGCAGGTCCAGTCCGGCCAGGGTCTGCGCGGTGGTGCGGAGCTGACCCATGATCGCCGCGGAGGTCATGGAGTGGCCCATGACGTCTCCGACGACCAGCGCCACCCGCCCGCCCGGCAGGGGTATCGCGTCGTACCAGTCGCCGCCGACCCGGGCGGTCTCGGCCGCCGGGAGGTAGCGGCTGGCCAGCGTCACCCCGGTGGGCTGGGGCAGCTCGTCGGGGAGCATGGTGCGCTGGAGCTCGTCGGCGATGTACGCCTCGCGGCCGTAGAGCACCGCCTTGTCCACGCCCAGCGCGGTGTGCGTGGCCAACTGCGCCGCGACCAACAGGTCGTCGGGTTCGAAGGCGGAGCGCTCCGGGCGGCGCAGGAACACGGCCGCGCCGATCACCCGGCGGCGCCCGCGCATCGGAGCGAGGATCGCCCGGCGTCCCACCGGGGCGTCGTGCCCGGGCCCCAACAGCTCGGGCAGCGCCTCACGGGCGGTGGACGCGTCGCCGAACACCGGCCGCACACCGCGCAGCACCTCGGCCAGCGGGCCGCCGCCGCGCACCTCGATCAGCTCCGCCGCTCCGCCCCCGCCGCCCTCCGGCGAGACGGACAGCAGCGGCAGCGGGAACTCCCCGGTGTCGGACGCCTCCAGGTCCGGCGACGCGGCGGGCGCCTCCAGGGCGTGGTCGGGCAGCCGGTCGGTGCGGCGCAGCCGCAGCACGGCCGGACCGGTGGGGCGTTCGTCCCCGACCGGCAGCGGATCACGCAGATAGACCAGGATCGCGTCCGTGAACGCCGGGACGCTCGCCCGGCACAGCCCGAGGACGGTCTCGTCCAGGTCGACGCCGCGGGCGATCCGCCGGGTGGCCGCTCCCACGAAGCGCAGTCGGTCGCCGCCGCGCCGTTCCCGTTCGGCGATCTCGTCCCCGCCGGGGTGCTCGGCCGCCCCGGGCACCGTGCCGGGCGCGGTGTCCGGGGCGGTGCCGGGCGCGGTGTCGTGGTCCGCGCCGGCCCGCTCGCCCGGCACCTCGGGGCGGCTCCGACCCACCGGCTCGTCACCACCGGTGGACCGGGCGTGTCCGCCGCCTCCGCCGGGGTCGGGGTGGCCCGCCGCCCCGGACACGGGCGCGTTCGTCGGGGCGGGAACACGGCGAGGGGCCCCCTGGGGAGCCGTCGCGCCCGACCCGCCGGGCGGATCGGGCAGTGGGGCGTGCGCGGCGTCGGCACGGCCGGCCACGGACGCGGCCGTGCGGGCACCGCCGCCCGTGGACCGGGCAGCGGGCTGTGGGGATGTCGGATACTCCGTCACGCGTTGGGTTTCCATCCGTCCGGGGCCGCGCATCGAGCGTGCCCAGCGCTTCGAGGGCTAGGGGCGTCGTCGGCAGTTCAGGAAGATCTGGATCTCGGGAGAGACGTCCGTGCTGGCCGGCGCGTACGCGAACGACTCCTCCCCGAGGATCTCGAAGCCCGCGTCGCCCACCACCTGGCGCAGTTCCTCCCGCAGGTAGCCCGATACCCGGATCGTGTGGCCCAGGAACGGGATCGCGTAGTCGTCCACGTCCGCCTCCACCATGCCCAGGGCCAGCAGCCCGCCGGGCCGCAGCCGCCCGTGCAGCGCGCGCAGGGCGACGGGGATCTCCCGGCGCGGCAGCATCAGCAGCGCGAAGAAGGCGGTCATGCCGTCGAAGGGGCCCAGGTCCCGCCGTTCCAGCTCGGCGACGTCCAGCACGTGGAACTCGGCTTCGGGGACGTTCCTCCGGCTGAGTTCGATCATGCCGGGCGAGATGTCGATGCCGGTGACCCGGTGGCCGGCCTCGACGAGCCGGCGCGCGGTGGGGACCCCGGTCCCGCAGCCGACGTCCAGCACCCGCGACCCGGCCGGCAGCTCCCCCGCCAACCAGGCACCGGCGGCGAGCTGCCCCTCCTTGTGCGGGAAGACCTCGTCGTAGCGGTCGCCGATCGCGTCGAACGCCTCGGCCTGTCCGAAGCGATCGACCGTCGCCCGGTCGTAGCCCTCGTACGCCTGCTTGCCTTCCGTGTCACTCACGTCTGGGGCTCCTCTCGGGGCTACGCCAAGTCCCTTGCGAGGACCGGGAGTTCGTCGCCTCGGTGCTTTCCGTCAAGTCCGAGGGTGATCCTACGTTCGCCGCCCGGGTGCGCAGCAAGGAACCGCCGGATCCGACGGCTTCCCCGAACACCCCGTCGCGTCGCACCGCCATCATGCGAGAAGCAGCGCCGCTCCCACCAGCCCCTCAGGCCCTCGGTCCCCCGGCCGCCCCGGAATCCGCGCTCCTCTGCTCGCACCGCTCCGGCTTCCGGTCCCAGTCGCGCGGCAGCCGGGGCACCCGCCAGGCGGGGTCCGGACGCCAGCCCTCCCAGCCGTCGCGGAAGGGGCTCCCCCACGCGCGGACCACCTCCACCGCCCGCCGTCCCGCCGCCCGCACGCGCTCGGCCTGGGCCTCGTCCATCAGCCCGGCCCGCTGCGCCTGGGCGAACTCGTCCTCGTCCCGCCACTCCCAGGAGCGGTCGGGGCGGACGGTGATGTCCAGGAAGTGGTCCTCGGAGTCCACTCCGCCCGACCAGCGACGCAGCGGCTCCTCCAGATTGACGTACCAGTTCTTGAACCGCCATCCGCGCTCCCAGAACAGCCACACCGACCAGGGCTCGCCGGGCCTCGCCAACTTGAGCACCCCGGTGCCGAACCAGCGCGACCGCACGGTCCTGCGGGGCTTGGTGTAGCGGGTGGCGAGCGGCTCGCGGTGCACGGGCGTGCCGTCCGCCAGTTCCGGCTTGACGCAGACGGTGCCCGGGGCCATCCACCCGGCCAGCAGTTCGGCGGTGTCGCGCACGACGGTCATGGGACGGCAGATGTGCAGGTCGTCGCCGCCGTTGGCCCGGTAGCGCCACAGGATGTGCTCACCGGGCCGCCAACGGGGTCCGTCCCCCGCGTCCGCCCCGCCGTTCCCCGCCTGAGCCGTCTCCGCCGTCATGGACGGATCCTAAGCGCTGCCCCGTGACCGGTGGCCGCCGTCCCGCGCCACGGCACGCCCCGGCCGGCCCCGGCGCGGGAGGGCGGGACGGCGGCGGTTCGAGGGCCGACGCCGCCCGACCGTCCCGCTCCTCGGGGCCGGACCCTCACGGGCGCGTCATGCGCAGGACGTCCAGGGCCTCGTCCAACTGCTCGACGGTGATCAGGCCGCGCTCGACGTGGCCGGACTCCAGGACCGCCTCGCGGATCGTCTTCCGCTCCGCCAGGGCCTTCTTGGCGACCTTGGCGGCCTCCTCGTAGCCGATGTACCGGTTGAGCGGGGTGACCACGGACGGGGAGGACTCGGCGTACTCGCGGGCGCGTTCCACGTCCGCCTCGATGCCGTCGATCGTGCGGTCGGCCAGCAGCCGGGAGGAGTTCGCCAGCAGCCGGATCGACTCCAGCAGGTTCCTGGCCATCACCGGGAGCATCACGTTCAGCTCGAAGTTGCCCGACGCGCCGGCCACCGTGACCGTCGTGTCGTTCCCGATGACCTGGGCGGCGACCATCAGCACCGCCTCGGGGACCACCGGGTTGACCTTGCCGGGCATGATCGAGGAGCCCGGCTGGAGGTCGGGCAGCCGGATCTCGGCCAGGCCGGTGCGCGGGCCGGAGGACATCCAGCGCAGGTCGTTGCAGATCTTGGTCAGTCCGACGGCGACGGTGCGGAGCTGGCCGGAGGTCTCCACCAGGGCGTCACGGGCGCCCTGGGCCTCGAAGTGGTCCCGCGCCTCGGTCAGCGGCAGTCCGGTGGTACGTGCCACCTCGGCGATCACCGCCGCCGAGAAGCCGGGCGGGGTGTTGACGCCGGTGCCCACCGCGGTGCCGCCCAGCGGCAGCTCCGCCAGCCGCGGCAGCGCGGCGCGCAACCGCTCCACCCCGTACCGCACCTGCGCCGCGTAACCGCCGAACTCCTGGCCGAGCGTGACGGGAGTGGCGTCCATCAGGTGGGTCCGGCCGGACTTGACCACCTCGGCGAACTCCTCCGCCTTGCGCTCCAGCGCCCCGGCCAGGTGCTCCAGTGCCGGGATCAGGTCCTCGGTGACGGCGGCGACGGCCGCGATGTGGATGGAGGAGGGGAAGACGTCGTTGGAGGACTGGCTGGCGTTGACGTGGTCGTTGGGGTGCACGGGCGCGCCCAGCCGCTCGCTCGCGAGGGTGGCGACGACCTCGTTCATGTTCATGTTGGAGGAGGTGCCGGAGCCGGTCTGGAAGACGTCCACGGGGAAGTGGTCGTCCCAGCGGCCCTCGGCGACCTCGGCCGCGGCCTCGGCGATCGCCCGGGCCGTGTCGGCGTCCAGGGCGCCCAGCTCGGCGTTGACCCTGGCGGCCGCCTCCTTGATCCGGGCCAGCGCCTGGATGTGCGCGCGCTCCAGACGCCGGCCCGAGATCGGGAAGTTCTCCACGGCCCGCTGGGTCTGCGCCCGCCACTTGGCGTGCGCGGGGACCCGCACCTCGCCCATGGAGTCGTGTTCGATCCGGTGTTCCTCGGTGTGTCCCTCGTTCGTCCCGGTCATGGGGACGAATCTACCGGTTTCGTCCGTCAGCTCCCGGGGCGGACCGGGATGGAGGTGACGAACGGCTGGGCCGGGCCGGGGTCGGTGAAGAAGTCGTTGCCCTTGTCGTCGACGACGATGAAGGCGGGGAAGTCCTCCACCTCGATCCGCCAGACCGCCTCCATGCCCAGCTCCTCGTACTCCAGGACCTCCACCTTCCTGATGCAGTCCTGGGCCAGCCGGGCGGCCGGTCCGCCGATCGAGCCGAGGTAGAAGCCGCCGTGCCGGGCGCAGGCCTCGGTGACCTGCTTGCTGCGGTTGCCCTTGGCCAGCATGACGAAGGAGCCGCCGGCCGCCTGGAACTGCTCGACGTAGGCGTCCATGCGGCCCGCGGTCGTCGGGCCGAAGGAGCCCGACGCGTAGCCCTCGGGGGTCTTGGCCGGACCCGCGTAGTAGACGGCGTGGTCGCGCAGGTACCGCGGCATCTCCTCACCGGCGTCCAGCCGCTCCTTGATCTTGGCGTGGGCGATGTCGCGGGCGACGACCAGCGGGCCGGTCAGGGACAGACGGGTCTTGACCGGGTACTTGGACAGCTCGGCGCGGATCTCGTCCATCGGCCGGTTGAGGTCGACGCGCACCACCTCGGAGTCGAGGTCGGCGTCGGTGGTGTCGGGCAGGAAGCGTGCCGGGTCCTTCTCCAACCGCTCCAGGAAGACGCCCTCGGAAGTGATCTTCGCCAGGGCCTGGCGGTCGGCGGAGCAGGAGACGGCGATGGCCACCGGGCAGGAGGCGCCGTGGCGGGGCAGCCGGACGACGCGCACGTCGTGGCAGAAGTACTTGCCGCCGAACTGGGCGCCGATGCCGAGCTTCTGGGTCAGCTCGAAGACCTTCTCCTCCAGCTCCGTGTCGCGGAAGCCGTGGCCGGTCGGGGAGCCGGAGGTGGGCAGGGAGTCCAGGTAGTGCGCGGAGGCGTACTTGGCGGTCTTGAGCGCGTACTCGGCCGAGGTGCCGCCCACGACGATCGCCAGGTGGTACGGGGGGCAGGCCGCCGTGCCCAGCGAACGGATCTTCTCCTCCAGGAAGCGCATCATGGCCGCCTCGTTCAGGACGGCCTTGGTCTCCTGGTAGAGGAAGGACTTGTTGGCGCTGCCGCCGCCCTTGGCCATGAAGAGGAACTTGTAGGCGTCGCCGTCGGTGGCGTACAGCTCGATCTGGGCCGGGAGGTTGGTGCCGGTGTTCCGCTCCTCCCACATGGTCAGCGGGGCCATCTGGGAGTAGCGCAGGTTGAGCCTGGTGTAGGCGTCGTGGATGCCGTGGGAGAGGGCCTCCTCGTCGCCTCCGGACGTCAGCACGTTCTGACCGCGCTTGCCCATCACGATCGCGGTGCCGGTGTCCTGGCACATCGGCAGGACACCGGCGGCGGCGATGTTGGCGTTCTTCAGCAGGTCCAGCGCGACGAAGCGGTCGTTGGGGGACGCCTCGGGGTCGTCCAGGATGCGGCGGAGCTGGGCCAGGTGGGCGGGGCGCAGGTAGTGGGAGATGTCGTGCATCGCCTCGGCCGCGAGCGTGCGCAGCGCCTCCGGCTCCACCTTCAGGAAGGTGCGCCCACCGGCCTCGAACGTGCTGACGCCCTCCGAGGTGACCAGGCGGTACGGCGTCTCGTCGGCGCCGAGGGGGAGCAGATCCGTGTAGGCGAACACCGGGGCGGCGGGGGCGGCGGGGCCGGAGGCGACCGGGGTGTTCGGGTGGGGGTCGGCAGGCATGGACGTCTCTTCCTCTCGTTTGCGGCGCATCACAGGGTATGGCCCCGCGTGTCGGGCCCGGATGTGAGGTGCGGCTCGGCCGGTGGCTCCGGCCCGCGCCCCCGCTGCCCCTGTTCGCGATGTATCGCGTTCGCTAGGGTGGGTGTGTGAACGACGACACCTCCCTGCGCAAGCAGCCCGCCGAAGAACCCGCGGAGTCCGCGGCGTCCTCCCTCGCGGGTCCCGTCGCCGAGGCCGACGTGCGCGCCTCGGACGCCGACCGCGACCGGGTCGCGGAGATCCTCCGTGAGGCGCTCGCGGAAGGGCGGTTGGACACCGACGAGCACACCGAGCGGATCGACGCGGTCTACCGGGCCCGGACGATCGGCGAACTGCGCCCGCTCGTCCGGGACCTGCCACCGGCGCGGCGGGCGCCGGGGGAGGTCTTCCCGCGTCCCGCCCCGGCGTCGCGGTCCGCCGCTCCGCACTCCTCGCCGGGCGCGGCCGGGGAGAACCTGGTGGCGATCTTCAGCGGCGCCACGCGCCGGGGCCGCTGGCGGGTGGGCGGCAGGCTCAACGCCTTCGCGCTCTTCGGCGGCGTGGAGATCGACCTGAGCGAGGCCCTCTTCGAGCAGCGGGAGGTCGTCGTCAACGCCACCGCGATATTCGGCGGCGTGGAGATCAGGGTTCCGGAGAACGTCACCCTGCGCGGCTCGGGCACCGGGATCATGGGCGGCTACGACGTGACGTCCGTGGAGTCGGACGATCCGGAGGCACCGGTGGTCGTGGTGCGCGGCGCGGCGGTCTTCGGGGGCGTCGAGGCCAAGCCCCGGAAGGGCCGGCGCCTCAAGGACCTGCGGGGCTGACGGCCCCCTTCCGCCGCCCGGCGGCGCGGCTCCGCGCGACGGCCCCGCCCGCACACGACGCCGTCCGTACGACCCTTCCCGCTCGGGTCGTACGGACGGCGTGCGGCGGGCTCCCGCCCGGTGCCGGCCCGGGCGGTCACTCCGTGCGCAGGCCGTCCGGGCGCATCATCCGCCACAGCGGCGGCAGGCTGAGGAGCGTCACCAGGGCGATCACGGCCGCGCCGGTGCCCGTCGTGGCGGCCAGCCCCGTCCAGTCGATCGAGAACGGCTCGGAGGTCATCGCCAACAGGACCGCGCCCAGGCCGACCCCGCCGGCCACCGCCAGCACCAGCCCCAGCACCACGGGCACCGCCGTCTGCCACAGCACCGACCAGGCCAGGGTGGAGCGGCGGGTGCCGAAGGCGACCAGCACCGACAGCAGCCTCCTGCGCTCGCGCAGTTGCTCCAGGGTGGAGACGACCATGCTGGCGCCGATCAGCATCAGCACTCCGGCGGCGCCCGCGTACAGGGCACGCTGGATGAGCACGAACTCCCGGGCCCGGTTCTCGCCCTGCAACTCCAGCACGCTGGTGCCGGGGGAGCCGGTCTCCGCGGCGTTGCGGACGTACTCCTCCACGTCGGGCACCGAGCGGTCGACGCGCACCATCACCTCGGCGCGCGCGTCCGTCAGGCGGGAGACGTCGAGCGCCCCGGGGGTGGCCAGGACGCCGTCGACCACCATCCCCGTGGGGCTGGTCCTGCCCTCGATCTCGCGGGCGTCGGCGGGGACCGTCCACGGGTCGGGCTCGCCCGTCTGCACCGGCTCCTCCGCTCCCCGCACGTACACCGGAGGGTTCAGGTTCAGCCGTGTGCCCGGACGGGCTCCGGTGTCCTCCTGCTCGTACGGGGAGGGCACCACGAAGGCGTCCCCGTCCTCGCAGTCGCCGACCCGGGCCAGCTCGGCCAGGGTGGCGCAGTCGGCCACGGTGACGGACGTGTAGCTCTCGTCCTCCGCCCCCTCGGCGTACTCCGGGACGTAGTCGTTCGTCACGCCCAGCGTCCCGCGCACCCCCCGGACCTCGCCGATCCGCCGGGTCAGCTCGCGGGCTCCCTCGCCGTCGCCGGTCTCCGCCGTGATCACCATCTGGGCGCGGGTGGGGTCCTGGCCGGTGTCCTCGGTGTACGACTCGCCGGCCGAGCCGAAGAGCATCTGGACGGCGATGGCCCCGGCGACGGCGATGGTGATGCCGCCGACCGCCCGGGCCGCCGGCCCGCTGTCGAGTTGAAGGCGACGGACGGCGAGCTGGAGGGGGAGCGACCCGCCCCGCAGCCGTCCGACGGTCCACTCGATCAACCAGGGCAGCACGGCGGTGGTGCCGACCAGCAGCAGCACGATGCCCGTGGTGATCTGGTAGGTCTCGATCGAGTTCTGGCCGCTGTCGATCCCGCCGAAGGACGGGGCCAGCAGCAGCAACCCGACGGCCGGCAGCAGCAGTCGCCACCACAGCCGGCGCCGGCGGACCCCGGAGCCGCGCACCACGCCCAGCGGCTCGATGGCGACCCCGCGCAGCGCCAGCAGGGTGACGACCACGGCGGAGGTGGGCACGGCCAGGACGATCAACGCGGTCAGCAGGGCGCTGGGCCGTACGTCGGACGGGAAGACGCTGAGGTCGAAGAGCGTGATCTCGCCGATCGCCTCGCGGCTCGGGAGGAACAGCGCGGCGCCCACGGCCAGCCCGAGCAGGGCCCCGACGAGGGACTCCCCGGCGGCGATGCGCCGCACCATCCGGTTGTCGGAGCCCACCAGCCGCAGCGCGGCGAGTCGGCGGTCGCGGCGTTCGCCGCCGAAGCGCACCGCGGTGGCGACGAACACCCCGACCGGGAGCAGCAGCACCACGCAGGTGACGACCACCAGCAGCAGCAGCACCGCGTCCAGGGGCTCCCGTTCCCCGACCTTGTCGAATCCGTCGATGCGGTAGGAGAAGCCGTCGTCCTCCGACATCCGGTCGGAGCCCGCCAGATAGGTGAGCTCGGCCGGGCCGAGCAGCCCCTCGTCGCCGATGGTGCCGACGATCCGCTGGGGCAGCCGCTCCCGGAGGAGTTCCCCCTCGGGGGAGGTGAGCAGCTCCCTCAGCGCCGGTGAGACGAGCATCTCGTCGGGACCGGGCGCCTTCTCCACTCCCGGGGGCAGCGGCGGGTGGTCGCCGTCGGGCCGGATGTACCGGCCGCGAATGTCCTCGCCGCGGAACTCGGTGCCGGAGTGCCCGTACAGGGCGGTGTGGTCGGAGGGTTCCAACGGCTCGGAGGCGCCGTAGTTCTCCCGGGCGTCGGCGCGGGCGTCGCGGGAGGCGATCATGTTGGGCACGGAGGCCGCGATCATCAGCACGGTCACGCCGAGGCCGACGCCGATCGCGGTGAGCACGGTGCGGGCCCAGCCCTCGCGGCCCCCGCTGAGCGCGAAGCGGGCGCCCATGGCCAGGTCGGCCGCCCAACGGGTCACTCCCGTCGGGCCGGTGGAGGGGGTGGACGGTGCGCGCGGGGTGTCGTCGGTGGCCGCGGTGGTGGACGCGGTGGCCGCGGTGGTGGAGGCCGCGTCCTCGGACGCCTTGGAGGCCGGCGCCCTCATGCGGCGCCCGCCAGGTCCCGCACCCGGCCGTCGCGGACGACGATCTCGCGGTCGGAGTAGGCCGCGACGCGGGCCTCGTGGGTGACCAGCACCACGGCGGCGTGGGTGTCCCGGGCGGCGTCGGTGAGCAGTTGCATCACCCGCTCGCCGTTGAGGGAGTCCAGCGCTCCGGTGGGCTCGTCGGCGAAGACCACGCGCGGTCCGCCGACCAGGGCGCGGGCGACGGCGACGCGCTGCCCCTGACCGCCCGACACCTGGCCGGGGCGGTTGTGGCGCACGTCGTCGACCTCCAGCCGCTCCAGCCAGCCGGCGGCCCGGCGCTCGGCCTCCCTGCGCCCCGTGCCGGTCAGGCGCAGCGGCAGGGCGACGTTCTCCACACAGGTCAGTTCGGGCACCAGTTGGCCGAACTGGAAGATGAAGCCGAACTCCGAGCGGCGCAGCGCGCTGCGCTCGGCGTCGGACATCGCCGACAGTTCACGGCCCCGGTAGTGGACGGTGCCGGAGTCGGGGCGGACGATGCCGGCCAGGCAGTGCAGCAGGGTGGACTTGCCGGACCCGGAGGGGCCCATCACGGCGACGACCTCGCCGGGGTGGACGGAGAAGTCCGCGCCGTCCAGGGCGGGGGTGGGCCCGTAGGACTTGCGTAGTTCCCGGGCGGCGAGCAGGGGTTCGGTGGTGGTCATCGGCGTACCTCCCGGGCGAGTCGGTCGAGGCGCGCGGCCGTCAGTTCCAGCCAGCGCAGGTCGGCTTCGAGGTGGAAGAGGGCGTGGTCGCAGATGAGCTGGTCGGTGAAGTCACCGCTCCTCTTGCGCTGGGTCAGTTCCCGCATCAGCCGCAGGTGCTCGGTGCGCTGGACGTCCAACAACTCGGCCGCGTCGCGTTCGGTCAGCAGCGCCAGGACGACCTTGGTGTAGAGGGTGGACTGCAGGTACGGCTCGGGCTTCTCGGGCCGGCCGAGCCAGTCGGCGACATCGGTTATCCCGGCGTCGGTGATGGCGTAGCGCTTGCGTTCGGGACCCTCGCCGGGCTCGACTCCCTCGACCTCCACCAGACCGTTCTTCAACAGTCTCGACATGGTCGAGTAGACCTGCCCGTAGTGCAGTGGGCGGTCGTGGCCGAAGCGCTCGTCGAAGGCGCGCTTGAGGTCGTATCCGTGGCGGGGTCCGGTCTCCAGGAGTCCCAGCAGGGTATGGCCGATGGACATGGCGACGACTGTACACCACGCGTATACACGCCATGTATACACACCGTGGATATCGCCATGTTCCCAGCTCGGAGAGGATGCCCGAGGCTCGGCCACACCAGGGCCCCGCCCCTCCGGGTCGCGAGGAACCGGGAGGGGAAGGGCTCCGCGCTCACTCCTGCGGACCGCCGGCCGGACCGTCCCGCCCCTCGGGCCGCGGGCGCGGCGGGCGACCCCGACGAGGGTGGGGCCGGGCGTCGCGCGGCATGCGGCCGGCCTCGGCGAGGGCCCTGCGCAGCAGGTAGTCGATCTGGGCGTTGGTGCTGCGCAGCTCGTCCGCCGCCCACCGGGCGAGCGCGTCGTGGACGGCCGGGTCCAGCCGGAGCAGCACCTGTTTGCGCCCGCGCCCGCGCGGTCGCTCCGCCCCCGGCCCCGGCTCCCCGTCCCCGCCGGACGGGGGCTCCTTCGCCCCTGCCCCCTCGGTCACTGGTAGAGCGACCCCGTGTTGAGGACCGGTTGGGGCGAACGGTCGCCGCAGAGCACCACCAGCAGGTTGCCGACCATCGTGGCCTTGCGCTCCTCGTCCAGCTCGACGAAGTCCTGCGCGGCGATCCGGGCCACCGCGTCCTCGACCATGCCGCAGGCGCCCTCCACGATCGTCCGGCGCGCCGCGACCACCGCGCCCGCCTGCTGGCGTTGGAGCATCGCGGCGGCGATCTCGGGGGCGTACGCCAGGTGCGTGAAGCGCGACTCGATGATCCGCACGCCGGCCGCCCGCACCCGCGCGGTCAGCTCGGCGGCGAGCTTCTCGGTGATCTCCTCGGCGTTGCCGCGCAACGACAGGTCGTGCTCGTCGTGGGCGTCGTAGGGGTACTCGATGGCGATGTGCCGCACGGCGGCCTCGGTCTGCGTGGAGACGAACTCCAGGAAGTCGTCCACCTCGAAGACGGCCTGGGCGGTGTCCTCGACCTGCCAGACGACGACCGCCGCCAACTCGACCGGATTGCCGTAGGCGTCGTTGACCTTGAGCACGGCCGTCTCGTGGTTGCGGACCCGGGTGGAGACCTTCTTGCGGGTCGTCAGGGGGTTGACCCACCGCAGACCGTCCTCGCGGACCGTCCCGGTGTAGCGGCCGAAGAGCTGGACGACCCGGGCCTCGCCCGGCGCGACCATGTTGAGTCCGGCCATCGCGAAGACCGAGCCGATCACCAGGAGCACTCCGAGCACGATCAGGACCGCCCCCACACCGCCCGATCCCCCGGAGGCGAGCCCGGCCCCGCCGATGGCGCTCCCGGCGCCGACCAGCAGACCGGCCAGACCGAGCAGCAGGGCGAGCACGCCGGGGACGGAGTGGGCGGGCTTCTCCGAGACGCGTGGCCTGGGCATCGCGGGAAGCTCCCGGGCGGCGGGTGTGGTGTCGTCGGACATGGCGGTCCCCCGTTTCCTCGTCGATCTTCTATCAAAGTGATAGCACTTTATCGCGACGGTCCTCGCCGCGCCATCCCCGCCCGGCCGGGCCCGGCGGCCGCCGGAAAGGCCTCGGGGCCCCGCCGGGCGGCGAGGCCCCGAGATCGGGATCCGGAAGCGGGACCCGGGAGCGACGAGGAGCGGCGGACGCCCACCGCCCCGGCCCTACGGACGGCTTCCGGGCCCCCCGTTCCCCGGGGTCGGACGCTCCTGCCCGGACGGCCCCGACCCGGTCGCCGGCACGGCGGTGGCGCCGGGAGGCTTGACCCCGCCGTGCAGCGCGTTCTCCCTCGCGTACGCCTTCAGGTAGGAGACCACGGTGTTGAGCACCGCCACCACCGGCACCGCCGTCACCGCGCCGGGGATGCCCGCCAGCAGGCTGCCGCCGGTCACCGCCAGCACCACGCCCAGCGGGTGCACCTGCACCAGTCGGCCGAGGATGAACGGCTGGAGCACATGCCCCTCCAACTGCTGCACGGCCAGGACGACCGCGAGGACGAGCAGGGCGGAGACCACGCCGTTGGCCACGAACGCGACGATGACCGCCAGCGTCCCGGAGGCGAAGGCGCCGACGATCGGGATGAAGGAGAACAGGAAGATGAACACGGCCAGCGGCACGGCCATCGGGACGTCCAGGAAGTAGATGCCGATGCCGATGAAGACCGCGTCGATGAGCGCCACGATCACCGTGCCGCGCACATAGCCGGTGAGCGTCAGCCAGGCCCTCGGCCCGGCACCCGCGATCGCGTCACGCGCCGTCAGGGGCACGAAGTTCAGCGTCCAGTTCCACACCCGCCGGCCGTCGTAGAGGAGGAAGATCGTCACGAACAGGGCCAGTACCGCGCCGGAGAGGAACTCCACCACCACCGTCACGCCCTGCAGGCCCGCGCTGGTGATCTCCTGACTGTTGCTGCCGATCCAGTCGTTCAGACCGTCGGCGATGTTGTTGATCTGCTCCTCGGTGACATGGAAGGGGCTGTTGAGGAGCCAGGTCTTCAACTCCTCGATGCCGTCCTGGACCTGCCTGGTGAGGTCGTCGAGGTTCTCCATCACCTGCCAGACGGCGAACCACCCCACCAGGCCCAGCATCGCCACACCGGTGACGAACGTGATCGTGGTGGCCAGACCGCGCCCTATCCCCAACCTCCTCAACCGGACGACCGTCGGCTGGAGCAGCGCGGTGAGCAACAGGCCGACGGTGAAGGCCAGGACGACCAGACTGATCGCGCTGATCACCTTGATGAGCACATAGACGACACCGGCCAGGATCAGCAGGCGCCAGCCCACCTCGGCGGCCACCCGGACCCCCCACGGCACCATGGTCGCGGGCGGGGGCGGGCCTCCGGTGCCTCCGGTGCCTCCGGCCGGGTCGGCCGGGGCCGGAGGCACCGGAGGCCCGGGCGGCACGGCCGGCCCGAGGTCGTCGATCTCCTCCGCGGCACGCGCCCGTCGCTCGGTCAACCGGGCGGCCGCACGCGACACACCTTCCCTCAGAATCCGAAGCCTCGACATGCCGCTTCCTTCGCCCCCCTGTGTCCTGTTTGCCGGCCGTGCCCAGTATGGCCGGCCCGGTCCGGTGCGGCGCGCACCACACCGGTCGTCCCATCGGGGGACGACGGTACCGGGGTAAAGGGTTGCTTCTTCGGCGGCACGCCAAACCCCCCACCCGCGGGGTGGGGGGTTCCCGGTCTCACCGGCGGCTCAGTACCAGTGGTTGGCCTGCCAGTACTCCCAGGCGCCGCAGGGGCTGCCGTACCTGTCGTTCATGTAGTTCAGGCCCCACTTGATCTGGGTGGCGGGGTTGGTCCGCCAGTCGGCTCCCACCGAGGACATCTTCGACGCGGGCAGGGCCTGGACGAGTCCGTACGCGCCCGAGGAGGGGTTCTCCGCCCGGTAGTTCCAACCGCTCTCACGCTCCACGATGTTGGAGAAGCACTGGAACTGACCGGCGCCCACGATCTGTTGGGCCATCGCCTTGACCTCGGCGACGGTGTAGGAGCTCTGCACCCCGAAGTCGGCGCGCTCGGCGGAACGGCTGGCGGCCTGCTGCCGGGCCTCGCGCTCCTTCGCCTCCTGAGCGGCCTTGGCGGCCTTCTCGGCCGCCTCCCTCTTGGCCTTGGCCTCCTCGGCGGCCTGCTTGCGAGCGGCCTCCTCGGCGGCCTTCTTCGCCGCGGCGTCCGCGGCGACGGCGGCGTTGTCCGCCTGCTGTGTGAGGGAAGCGGCCTGGGCCTGCTGGCCTTCTGGGATCTCCGCTAGAAGCGTCGCGTCGGCGGCAGTGGCCTCGACCGGTTCGGTCGTGCCCTGCTCACCTCCCGAGGCCACACCGACGACGGCACCGACGGTGGTGACCGCGGTGGCGGACGCCACTGCGAACCCCCGGACCGAGATCCGAGTCACACGGTTTCCTTCCACAATGCCCGCTCAGGTGACCCCGCGGGCGCAATCGTGCCCCTGACACGGGCCTCCCTCGCACTGGTCACGGGAGGCACTGGCCCGGTCGGCCCCTCCCGTCCGGAGGGTCCGCGTGGTACTTCGGGCGGCATACGGCGCGCTGCTGTTGACTTGTGGACCGCGCCGGTTGGTGCGGATGGTGCGGGTGTGCCGTATGCGGGGCCTGACAGGAACCACACCCTGCCGGAACCGGATCGACTGATGCAATTCCGTGACACGTGGGAAAGCTCACACCGCGTTTGGGGATTCGATCAAAAGGAAAAGGGCGCGCGAATGACCTCGCACGGCTAGGCTGCTGCGCTTCACCGCGCGAGGTCGTCCGTCAACCGGTTTAAATCCGGCCCTCCTCCAGCATTTCGGTCACCAGCGCCGCGATCGGCGACCGTTCGGAGCGGGTGAGGGTGATGTGCGCGAACAACGGGTGGCCCTTGAGCCTCTCCACCACCGCGGCCACTCCGTCGTACCGCCCCACCCGCAGGTTGTCGCGCTGGGCGACGTCGTGGGTGAGGACGACCCGCGAGTTCTGCCCGATCCTCGACAACACCGTCAGCAGGACGTTCCGCTCCAGCGACTGGGCCTCGTCGACGATCACGAAGGCGTCGTGCAGGGAGCGGCCGCGGATGTGGGTGAGCGGCAGCACCTCCAGCATGCCGCGGGCCACGACCTCCTCGATCACCTCACGCGTCGTCACCGCCGAGAGTGTGTCGAAGACCGCCTGTGCCCAGGGGTTCATCTTCTCGTCGGCGGTTCCCGGCAGATATCCCAGGTCCTGGCCGCCGACCGCGTACAGCGGCCGGAACACCATCACTTTGCGGTGCTGCCGCCGCTCCAGCACCGCCTCCAGCCCCGCGCACAGCGCCAGCGCCGACTTTCCGGTACCGGCCCGTCCGCCCATGGAGACGATCCCGACCTCCGGGTCCAGCAACAGGTCCAGGGCTATGCGCTGCTCGGCGCTGCGGCCGTGGATGCCGAACGCCTCGCGGTCCCCGCGCACGAGTCCGATCCGCCCCTCGGGCGTCACCCGCCCCAGCGCCCTGCCCCGTTCCGACTGGATCACGAGGCCGGTGTGCACCGGCAGCTTGGCGGCCTCGGGCACGTACACGCTCTCGGCGGCGAACAGCTCGTCCACGTCCTCGCCGGCCAGGGTCAGCTCGGTCATCCCCGTCCAGCCGGACCCGGTGACCGCCAGCTCGGCCCGGTACTCCTCGGCCAGCAGCCCGACGGACGACGCCTTGATGCGCAGCGGCAGGTCCTTGGAGACGACCGTGACGTCATGCCCCTCGGCCTGGAGGTTCCTGGCCACCGCCAGGATGCGGGAGTCGTTGTCGATCGGCCTGCCGTGGTCGCCGCGCATGGTGGAGGGCAGGACGGCGGGATCGGAGTGGTTGAGCTCGACCCTGAGCGTGCCGCCCAGCTCGCCGATCGGGATCGGCGCGTCCAGCCGTCCGTGCAGTACGCGGTACTCGTCCAACCGTCTCAGTGCCTGACGGGCGAAGTAGCCCAGCTCCGGATGGTGTCGCTTGGCCTCCAACTCCGTGACCACGACCACCGGGAGCACGACCTCGTGCTCGTCGAAGCGGGTCATGGCCGTCGGATCGGCGAGCAGGACGCTGGTGTCGATGACGTAGGTGCGCCGGTCGTCCCGACGTTTTGTACTGGTCACCACGGATGGACGTACCCCCTCGGAAGAGTTCGGGGTGCGACGGCGTCGCGGGGATGAGGCCGGTGCCCGGCCCTCCGCACGGGGCCGGGCACCGGCCCTCCGCGTCCTCCGTGCGGACCGCACGGTCGTCCGTGGTGTGCAAAGGGCCTCCCGGGGCCGCCTCCCGGTCCCGGGAGCCGACCTGGAGGGGGTATTCCCTTCCTGTGCCGTCACCATGCAACGGCATATGCCAACCGTGCGACGAACGGTCGGTGACCGGCGTGGAAAGGGAGCGCGGGCCGGCCCGGGAAGCCGCCGGAAACGGCGCCCGAGACGTCCGGACGCCGGTAGGTCAGGTGCCGTAGCGACGGTGCCGGGCCGCGTAGTCCCGCAACGCGCGCAGGAAGTCCACCTTCCGGAACGCCGGCCAGAACACGTCGCAGAAGTGGTACTCGGAGTGGGCGCTCTGCCAGAGCATGAACCCCGACAGCCGCTGCTCCCCGCTGGTGCGGATCACCAGGTCGGGATCGGGCTGTCCCCGGGTGTACAGGTGCTCGGCGATGTCCTCGACCTCGAGCTCCTCCGCCAGGCGCTCCAGCGTCATGCCCCGCGCCGCCCGCTCGGCCAACAGGGAGCGCACCGCGTCCACGATCTCCTGCCGCCCGCCGTAGCCGACGGCGACGTTGACGAGTATCCCCGTGTTGCCCCGGGTGACCTCCTCGGCCTCCTTCAGCACCCGCTGGGTGTGGTCCGGCAACAGGTCCGGCGTGCCCACGTGGTGCACACGCCAGCGCCCGTCCGCGGCCAGGTCCCGCACGGCGTCCTCGATGATGCCCAGCAGCGGACGGAGCTCCTCCGGGGGGCGGTTGAGGTTGTCGGTGGACAGCAGCCACAGGGTGACGACCTCGACCTCCGTCTCGGCGCACCAGCCCAGCAGCTCGCGGATCTTCTCCGCCCCGGCCTGGTGCCCCTGCTCGGTGGTACCGCCGGAGGCCCGTGCCCAGCGACGGTTGCCGTCGAGGATGACGCCGATGTGCTTGGGCACCTGGTCGTGGTCCAGCCGGCCCTCCACCCGATGGGCGTAGAGCCTGTAGACCAGCCGGCGCAGCCACCGGGGATACCGGGTCCGTCCCCGGGAAGATTGCAGCATCGGTTTGTCAGCCCTCCATGCCGGCCCGAGCACCAGTTCTGTCCGGTCGGTCCCCGGTCACTCCCTCTCCCGGCTCCCGAGAACGCCTCCACCACCCGCCGACGGCGAGGCGGGACGACACGTCGCTGTGGAATGCGCGGGCCCCTTGTGGGCGCCGGACCCCGGACTCGGCCCGTGGGGCCCGGCTCGGGACAGGGGGGATCGTGGCCGGTGAAGACCCGGCCGGACAGGCCATAGGAACCTTACTGCGCATCCGTACGGACGCACGAACCGGGAACGTCACAGAACGGCGATAAAGAACGGTGCTATGCAGGAACCCATGAACGACGCACCCGCCTACCGCGCCGCCGAGACCCGCTACGACACCATGCGGTACCGCCGCACCGGCCGCAGTGGACTGAGGCTCCCGGAGATCTCGCTGGGCCTGTGGCACAACTTCGGCGGCGACCGACCGCTGGAGACCCAGCGCGCGATCCTGCGCCGCGCCTTCGACCTGGGCGTCACCCACTTCGACCTGGCCAACAACTACGGCCCGCCCCCCGGCTCCGCGGAGGAGAACTTCGGCCGGATCCTCGCCGAGGACTTCCGTCGGTACCGCGACGAGCTGGTCGTCTCCACCAAGGCGGGCTACCTCATGCACCCGGGGCCGTACGGCGAATGGGGCTCGCGCAAGTACCTGCTCTCCTCGCTGGACGCCTCGCTGCGCCGGATGGGTCTGGAGTACGTCGACGTCTTCTACTCGCACCGCTTCGACCCCGAGACCCCGCTGGAGGAGACGATGGGCGCCCTGGCGTCCGCCGTCCACCAGGGCAAGGCCCGGTACGTGGGCGTCTCCTCCTACAGCGCGCGCCGCACCCGCGAGGCGGCGCGGATCCTGCGCGGCATGGGGGTGCGGCCGCTGATCCACCAACCGTCCTACTCGATGATCAACCGGTGGATCGAGGACGACGGCCTGCTGGACACGTTGGAGGAGGAGGGCATGGGCTGCATCGCCTTCGCCCCACTGGCGCAGGGCCTGCTCACCGGCAAGTACCTGAACGGCGTCCCGGAGGACTCCCGCGCCGCCCGGGGCACCTCCCTGGACCCGGCTCTGCTCACGGAGGAGGTGGTGGGCCGGCTGCGCGGTCTGGCCGCCATCGCCGAGCGCCGCGGTCAGACCCTGGCACAACTCGCGCTGAGCTGGGTGTTGCGGGACCCGCGGATGACATCGGCGTTGATCGGCGCGAGCAGCGTGGCGCAGTTGGAGTCCAACGTGGCGGCGCTGCGGGCACCGGAGCCGACGCCGGAGGAGCTGGCCCTGATCGACACCCACGCCGTCACGACGCCCGGCGCGAACCTGTGGGCCCTCAGCAGCGAGAGTTGAGGCACCCCCGCCCGCTCCCGCGCCCGCCCGATCCCGCGCTCGGGCACTCCGACGGCCGGAAGGAGCAGGTGGGGGCCGTGGGAGAGGCCGTGGGAGGGGCCGCGTGAACGAAGCGGGCCGGTCCGTGGGGGGGGTACGGACCGGCCCGAGGGGGGGACTTCCACCATAGCCCCTGGGACGACCCGCGGCGCGCAACGACAGTCCGGTTCACCCGACCGCTCCTCCCAACAGCAGCCCCGCCAGGGCTCCCGCCGACATGAACGGCCCGAACGGGATGGCGTCCTTCCGGCCCGCCCTCCCCATCACGACCAGCGACATCCCGTACACCGCGCCCAGCACCAGGCCCACGAAGGAACCGACCAGGAGCGCTCCCCAGCCGTACCACCCAAGGGCGACCCCCAGCGGAAACGCCAGCTTGACGTCGCCGAGGCCCATGCCACGCGGGTTGACCAGGAACAGCACGGAGTAGAACCCGCCCAGCGCCGCCCCGCCCAGCAGCGCCCCGGTCCAGCTACCGCCCGCGCCGGGCAGCAACGCGGCGAGGCCGAGCAGGACGACACAGGCAGCGCTCAGCGGCAGCGTCACGACGTCCGGCAACCGGTGGACGGCACCGTCCACGACGGCCAGCAGCACCGCGAACGGCGCCGCCAGCAACCACACCCCCAGCTCCGGCCGCCCCCCGACGGCCGTGGCGAGCAGCGCGCACACCACCGCCGTGACCGTGGCCGACACCATGGCGCTCGGCCCGTACGCCCCGCCACCGCCCCCCGTTCCGCCCCGGTGCTCCGCGCACTCCCCACACCGGGCAAGACCCACCCATCCCGGCAGCGCGTGGCCGCCGGGGCACTCGGCGCGCCACGGCCCCCCGTACGGAACGGCCAACCGATAGGCGGCGCGGGGCACCAGCAGCCCGGCGGCGGCGCCGTAGGCGGCCGCGAGGGCGATCAGGACCAGGGCGGGCAGGGCGGAACGCACTCCGTGAGCGTACGGGCGTCGAACGCGCGGGGCACGGGCCCCGGTTCTGCTGTGGACAACCCGGTCCCGGGGCGTCTGGTAGAACGGCTTGTGGAGCCGGGAGGGATGCCATGGGCCGGTGGCGGGACGGCAGGGGAACACTGCACGTCGTGGGTGGCGCGTCCGGCGTCCCGCTGGAGATCGCCGCGTCCTCCCGTACCCGAACGCGAGGGCTGCTGGGGCGCGACGGCATCGACGGGGCGCTGCTGCTCACCCCCGCGAGCAGCGTGCACACCTTCCGGATGCGCTTCGCCATCGACGTCGCCCACCTGGATCGCGAGCTGAGGGTGCTGAGCGTGCGGACGATGCCGCCCGGCCGCCTGGGCGCCCCCCGACCGCGCGCCCGCCACGTCCTGGAGGCGGCGGCGGGCGCCATGGCCGGCTGGGGGCTGCGGCCGGGGGCGCGGGTCACGGTCGAGGTCTGACGGTCGAGGTCCGCTCGACGGGTGGGAAAACCGCCGACGGGGCCGGTGACCCGTCACCCGCCACGGGGGAAGGAGACCTCGACGCGACGGTTCTTCTTGCGCCCCTCCTCCGTGGAGTTGTCGGCGATCGGATAGTCCTCGCTGTAGCCGCGGATGTGGAAGGTGACGTCGGAGGAGAGCTTCTTCATCAACTGTCCGTGGACGGCCTCGGCACGCTCCTTGGAGAGCTTGGTGCCGTGCTCGTAGGAGCCGAGGTTGTCGGTGAAGCCGAAGACGTTGACCTCCGCGGCGCCCTGTTTGTCGATCTCCTCGGCGATGTCCTCGATGCGCGCGTACGCCTCGCCGTTCAACCGGGCGCTGTCCTTGTCGAAGAGGACCTCGGCCTGGAGCGTGAACTTGGTCTGAGTGTTGGAGTCCTCGCGCCTCTCGGCACCGCCCTGTTCCTCGACGATGGAGCGGATGTCGAGGACCTTGGGCTCCTTGAGGGTCGCCCCGTCCTTCATCATCAGCCCGGGCGCGTTCTGGTCCACCTCCACCGGTGGAGGCGGGGAGGGGATGAAGTCCGAGGGCGCGCTGGGGCCGGGATCGGCGTGTGCGGCGCCCGTCGCCGTCACCGTCAGGACGGAGACGGCCAGCAGAGCGCCGGCGCCCACGGCCACGGTACGGCGCGCGGTGGGGGTGCGCGGTCGGTCGATCATCTCTGCGCGCCCCTCACTTGTCGGTGATCCGGATGGTCGCGCTGCTCATGGTGGGAACCTGGAGGTCGACCTCGGTGGTGTCCGCGGGGGGCGCGGGGAACTGGGCGAAGAAGTCCGCCGTCTTACCGGCTCCCAGACCACCGGGGAACATCGTGCACAGGCAGTTGTTGTCGGTGTCCCGAAGAAGGTAGTAGCGCTTCTTCCCCTTCTTGTCGACGAGCGTCATGCCGGCGACGGAGGCACCCTTGCCGGTGAAATCCAGATCGCCTGCGGCCCAGTTACGGAACACATAGGTCTTGTCGCTGGTGTTCTCGATCTTCCCCTTGACCGTGAGGAAACCGCCCTGGTCCCGCACGGCGGAGTTCACAACGACATTCACTCCGTCGGCGCCGTTGATCGTCGCCAGGACTTCGGTGTTCTCCTCCGCACCGCCCTCGGAGTTGTCGCCGCCCCCTCTCTCCTCCCCGCCGTCACCGGTCGCCTGCGAGGAGGAAGTGGTCTCCGGTTCCTTGTCGTCTCCCCCGCCGCACGCAGTCAGGGTGAAGGCCAGCGTCGCCGCCGTCGCCACGGCGACGGCGCCTCGCGTCAGCGTCCCGATCTCGCGTGTGCCCATGAATCGCGCTTCCTCTGCTCGTCGTTCGCTCACCGGTCCGTCAGACGGACGGAGAACAGGTCTTCCGGATCGGGAAGGACGTCCCCGAGGCGATCGGGGTCGATCTCGATGGGATCGTCGATCCCGTCGCAGACCAGCTCGTGCTCCTTCTCCTCCTCCGCCTCCTCGTCGTCCTCCCGACCCTCTTCCCCACCCGTTCCGGGCTCGTCGGTCTCTCCCTCCGTCTCCCTGACACCGCAGAGGGGTTCGATGACGGCCGTCGCGGTGGCCCTGGCGTACCGGTTCTCCGTACCGGGGATCAGGGACTCCCCCACCGGCCTGGTGTTCTCGACCTCGACCCTGAAACCCGCCGGGAAGTGCACCGGATCGCAGCCGCCCCCCGTCAGTCTGGCGTCGTTCTTCCGCGCGAACTCCGCCGCTTCGTCGCAGGGGCTTCCGATGTCGCTCGGCAGGTCGCCCTCCAGCAGATCCTCCCAGGCGTCCGGGTCGAAGAGCGCCAGGAGGTCGTCCCGCAGACCGTCCCTGGCATCCTGGGCCGCGGCCAGCGCGGCGGCGTCCGCCGCCCCCTGGGCGTCGTTGCGGCTCGCCGAGGCCATCCCCACCGCGAAGAGCGCGAACGCGAGGAAGAGCAGGCCCGCCACCGCCGTCACGTAGAGGGGGAAGGCCTGCCCGGCATCGCGGTCCTCACGTGTCACCTGGAGGTGATGTTCTCGATCTGCTCGCTGATCTCCCCCGAGATCGTGTCGCCGAAGTTGGTGTTGAGCAGAACAATGATGATCGCCACGACCACCACGATGATGCCCATGTACTCGACCGCGGACTGGCCCTCGTCCGCGCGGCGTCGCACGGCCTCCACCGTGGTGTTCCGCCAACCGCGCAGACGGGCTTGGGTGTTGACGGCGGCCTTCAGCAGTTTGTCGCTCACGGTGTTCCCCTCCGGGTTCGGCCGGCCCTCCACCGGCCGACACATACGATTCTGTGTCTCTGATGCCTTCCCCGTCACCGGTCCTCGTGGATCCGGTCGCATCGGCGACATGAGAAACGTACGCGGGTTCACCCGACCCGTCCCAGGGACCGGGAGTTCGGGTCCGACGCACGGGCGCCCTGTCGGACACCCCTCGCGCGTCCGCGGACGGACCGCTCCCCGTCGCACCGTGGCCGGTGAGGCCGTGGTCGGCGCGGTTTCCGGTGGTCTTCTCGCTGGTGACGCGGGTGGGCGCGGCACGCCGGCCGGACGTGCCCGAGACGATGGGTTCCGTCACCTGCGCCTCCCTGCCACTCGTGCCGGACCGCCACGTCCGGCACCTTCGGAACCCTACCGACTGTGCCACAAAAAATTGCTGCTGCGAAGATGCCGGCGAATCCCGCGACACATTCGAGACCGGCTGTAATCCCTTGGGGATTCGGCTGGTTGGGTGTCGATGAGGGAAATGCCCGGTCCCCGCGTGTGCGGTTGCGTTCGGTTACGGCGAGACGCCCGGGAGGTCCGACGCGTACGCCGTCACAGGGCCGGGGAGCGCACCGACAGGCCGTCCGGGGGGGACATGGCCCCCACTCGCCACCGTTCCGCACACGGCCGGGATCGGTTGGCCGAAAACCGACCCCCAACGTCCTCGCCCGCCTCCCTCGCCCGCCGGCCCGGGGCCGGTCGCCGTGCGACCGGCCCCACTGCTCCCCGCTACTCCCCGGTGAAGGAGCCGAAGTCGGTCCCCGAGCCGAGCAGCAGCCCCGCGCCCATCAGGATGATCGTGGCGGGCACCATGAAGGTGGTGACGACCATGGTGGCCTTGGGGATCGCCTTGGCCGCCCTGCGCCGGGCGTTCTGCGCGTCGGCGCGCCGCATGTCGTTCGCGATGGAGATCAGGGTCTCGACGATCGGCGCGCCCAGCTCCTCCCCCTGCTGGAGGGTGGTGACGAACATCGCCACCTGCTCGGAGTCGTTGCGCCGGCGCAGCTCGTCGAAGGCCTGACGACGGCTGACGCCCATGTCCATCTGGCGCAGGGTGATGCGCAGTTCGTCGGCCCACGGACCCTCGTACCGTTCGGCCACCCGCTCCAGGGCCTGTCGGAAGCCGAGTCCGGCGCTGACGACGACCGCGAGGACGTCCAGGAAGTCCGGCAGGGTCCGCTCGATGTCCTCCTTGCGCCGGCGGACGGCGACCCACAGTCCCACCTCCGCCCAGAAGAGTCCGAAGGCGACCAGCAGCACGGCGGCGAGCGGCTGCCCGTCGGCCAGCATCACCAGCGCGCCGAAGAACCCCAGGAGGCCGTAGACGGCGCGGCGGGCGGCGTACCGGTCGATGGTGAGACCGCCGGGGTTGCCGGCCATGCTGATCCGGCGGCGCTTGCGGTCCACGCGCTCCGGCCCCATCAGCCGCAGCACCGTCGGGGCCCAGCGCATGCCGAGCCGGTCCACGGCCGATCCGACGGCTCCGGTGCGGGTGGAGCCGACCTCCAGGGCGATGGCGAGGTCGCCGGGGAGCCTGGTCTCGCTGCGGTACATGCGGACACCGGCGAAGATCCCGTACACGCTGAGCCCGAGGGCGAGCGCGAGCAGCAGTCCCATGTCCTGTCCTCCCTTCCCTCTCCCGTCGCCTCAGACGTCGATCCTGGAGATGCGGCGGATGGCGACGAATCCCAGGACGTACAGGGCCATCGAGACGACCACGGCGACCTGGCCGGCGAAGCTGCCGGTGACCCGGTCCAGGGCGCCGGGTTCGATGGTGTCGATCAGCAGCATGGAGCCCAGCCCGATGGCCGGGACGGTGTAGGCGGTGACGTTCACCTGGGAGAGCTGGGTGCGCACCTCGCGCCGGGTCTCCTTGCGCTCCTCCAGGGTGCGGGTGAGGTTCTGCAGGGAGCTGACGACCGCGCCGCCGGCCCGGTTGGCGAGCACCAGGGTGGTGACCAGGACGACCAGTTCGCGTGAGGGCAGGCGTTCGGCGAGTTCGTTGAGGGCGTCCTCGATGGAGTGGCCGACGGCGAGTTGGGCGGCGACCCTGCCGATCTCGTCGCCGGCGGGGGCGTCCATCTCCTCGGCCGCCATGCTCAGCGCGGTCCGCAGGGCGAGTCCGGCGCGGGTGGCGTTGGCCAGGACGCGGGAGAGTTCGGGCAGTTGGGCGATGAACGCCTCGATCCGCCGGTTGCGCTGCCAGGTGAGGAAGGCGTTGGCGCTCCAGAGGCCGACGAGCCCGGCGACCGGGCCGAAGAACGGGGCCAGGACGGAGGACGCCAGCAGCCACAGTCCGGCCACCGCCACCGCCATGTGGACGAGGAACTCGCCCGGGGTCAGGTCGAGTCCGGTGGCGGCGAGCTTCAGCTCGATCCTGCGGCCGGCCCCGGTCCTGCGCACCCTCCGGTCGATCCCGGCGAACCGGCGGCGGCGTCCGGCCGGCCCGGGTTGTCCACTGTGCGAGAGCCGGTCGACCAGTTCCCGGTGCTGCGCCCTTCCGGAGGAGTAGGCGTGGGTGCCCGCGACGGCGAGCACACCGGCGAGCAGGGTGGCGCCGATCGTCGGCAGCGCGAGATTGTCCATGTCGGGCGGCTTCCTAGGTGGCTGCTCGGGTGGTGAGTTGGCTGTCGTCCCGCGCGACGCCGAAGGCGGGTGGTACGGCCTCCCCCTTCAGGTGGAGGCGTTCGGCCGTACGGCGCGGCAGGGGCAGGTGGCGGAAGGCGCCGCGCACGACGCCGTCCGCGCCCACGGGCAGGGACTCGAAGCGGCAGACGGTCACGATGCGGTACTCCTCGCGGCCCCTGGAGTCCAGGACGGCGATCTCGCCGACCCGGCGCGATCCGTCGGGGTGGCGGGCGAGCTGGACGATGACGTCCAGGGAGCTGTTGATCTGGTCCCGCAGCGCCTCGAAGGGGATCTTCACCTCCGACATGGAGGCGAGGGTCTGGAGGCGCATCAGGGCGTCCTCGGCGCTGTTGGCGTGGACGGTGGCGAGCGATCCGTCGTGGCCGGTGGACATCGCCTGCAGCATGTCGAGGGTCTCGCCGCCGCGGACCTCGCCGACGATGATGCGGTCGGGGCGCATGCGCAGGGAGTTGCGCACCAGGTCGCGGATGGTGATCCGGCCCTGGCCCTCGACGTTGGCGGGACGGCTCTCCAGGCTGATGACGTGGCTCTGTTGGAGCTGGAGTTCGGCGGCGTCCTCGATGGTGATGATGCGCTCGCCGTCGGGGATCAGCCCGGACAGCGCGTTGAGCAGGGTGGTCTTGCCGGAGCCCGTGGCGCCGGAGACGACGACGTTGAAGCGGGCGCGGACCAGCCCCGACAGCAGCAGGAGCATGTGTTCGTCCAGCGTCCCCAGGCCGATCATCTCGTGGAGGGTGTAGGCGCGGGGGAAGCGCCGGATGGTGAGCGCGGGCCCGGTCAGGGACAGCGGCGGGATGATGACGTTGACGCGCTCCCCGGAGGGGAGGCGGGCGTCGACCATGGGGTTGGACTCGTCGACGCGGCGGTTGACGGTGGAGACGATGCGCTCGATGGTCTGCATCAACTGCTCGGTGGAGGCGAAGCGCAGCGGGAGGCGTTCGACGCGGCCGGCCCGCTCGACGAAGACCTGGTCGGGGCCGTTGACCATGATCTCGGTGATGGAGGCGTCCTCCAGCAGCGGTTCCAGGATCCCCAGGCCCAGGGCCTCGTCCACGACGCGGCGGATCAGGAGGGAGCGCTCCTGGGTGGAGAGCACCGGGCCCTCGCGGCTGATGATGTGGCCCAGCACCCGTTCCAGGCGGACGCGGCGCTCGGCCGCCGCGAGGGCCGACATCTCCGCGAGGTCGATCTCCTCCAGCAGTTTGGCGCGGTAGACCGAGACGAGCCGGCCCTCGTCCTGCTGTTCACCGGCCGTCTCGGGTGCGGTGAGGCGCGCCCTCAGGCTCATCGCCAACTCCTCCTGGGTCCTTTGGGGTGGTGCGGTCGGTCCGGGGACGGGCGGGGGTCAGCCGCGGGGCATGGTGGAGCTCCTCCTCACCGTGCCGAAGCCGTCGATGCCGGGAACGATCGAGGGGATGTCCACCGTGACGGTGGCGGTCACCTCGTCGTCCGAGGCGCTGATCCCGATCTCGGTGTCGAGCCAGTCGCTGACGGCGGCGCGGCCGGCCCGTTCGCCGCCGACGTCCCCGTCCTCGATCGACTCGGCGCGGGCGGCGGCGCGGGCTCCCGTGCCGGCCTGTTGGGCGGCGTAGGCGACCAGGCCGAGCTGGATCGCGGCGAGCCCGACCAGCAGGAGCAGCGGGAGGAAGCCGACGAACTCCAGGGCGGCCTGACCGCGGTCGGGGCGGCTCCGCCGGCGGAGCCGCCCGGGTCGGTGGCCTCGGGGCCTGTTCACTCCCGTCCCTCCTTCACCGCGCCCGCCTTCCCGGTGATCGTCATCGGCAGGTTCGCTCCGCCGGGGAAGAGCACCGGCACCCTCAGGTGGACGGTGACCGTGACCATGGCGCCCCCGGAGCCGCAGCCTTGGACGTCGGCCGAGCCGCGCCAGGCCGCCGGCAGGTCCTCCAGGGCCTCCCCGGTGCAGTCCCCGTCCACCGCGGCCGCGCGGGCGCCCCGGTCGGCGGCGTCGCCGGCGAGGGTGAAGGTGTAGCCGATCAGCACGAACTGCCACATCAGCGCCAGGACGACCAGGATCAGGGGCAGCGTGCCGACGAACTCGACGATCGTCTGGCCGGCGTCCCCCTCCCGCTCCCGGCTCCGGCCCCGCCGCGGGTGCCGTCCCCGTTCCGGGGCGTGGCCGCCCGCGCGGTCCGGTGTCCGCGTGGCGCGCATCGGTCTTCCCTCCCCCGGTCCCGACCCCGGTGACCGGTCCACTGCGTTGCTGCCCCTAGGAGTGCCGTTCGACGCCTCCCCTGCGGCGCCGGCCCCGACCCGCGGGGCCCCTGCGGCCCGTTCCGTCCGCACCGTCGGCCGCGCCGACCAGGCCCAGTTCCCCGGCCAGGGCCCACATCGCCTGTTTGACGGCGCCGCGGCTGTCCAGGTCCTGCATCCGACCGGAGTCCACGGCACCCTGGAGTTCCCTGAAGTTGGCCGGAACGGCGGTGCGCGCGATCCGGGTGCGGACGATCTGCGCGATGAGCTGCGGGTGGATCTCGGCGCTGCGGGTGTGCCGGTTGACGACCGTCGTCGTCTCCTCCGCCTTGCGGACCTGGAGCCGGTCCCAGAGGCGGACCATGCGCTTGGCGGCGCGCACGGCGACCACGTCGGGGGTGGTGACCAGCAGCGCCGTGTCCGCCGTCTCCACGGCGGCGGCGTTGGCGGCGTTCATCTGCGTGCCGCAGTCGATCACCACGACCTCGTAGCGGGACCGCAGCGCGCCGAGGACCTGACGGGTCGCGCGGTCGTCGACCTCCTCGCCACGTTCGCCCTCGGCCGGGGCGAGGAGCAGGGCGACCCCGGTGGAGTGGGAGTAGACGGCGTCGTCGAGCACGCGCGGCGAGATGTCGTTGATGCCGGCGAGGTCGGCGATCGACCGGCGGAACTGGACGTCGAGGTAGGAGCCCACGTCGCCGGCCTGGAGGTCCATGTCGACCAGTGCGGTGCCGCGGCCCGAGGCGCGGGCGGCGAGGGCCAGTTGGACGGCCAGCAGCGTGGTGCCCACCCCGCCCTTGGCGCCGGTGACGGTGACGACGGTGCCGCCGGGGCCGGCCAGGACGTCCGGACCGGGGCCCAGGTGCCGTCGTACGCCCGTCGCCCACTGCGCGGCGGCGCCCACCCGTGCCGCCAGTTCGTCGTACGACAGGGGCAGCCCGACCACGCCGCGCGCGCCGGCGTCCATGGCCGCCGAGTACAGGCCGGGGGAGGTGTCGGCGGTCACCAGGACCACCCCGACCGCCGGGAAGCGCAGCGCGACCTGGCGGATGAGGTCCAGGGCGGGGACCGGTCCGATGCGTTCGTGGACGAGGACGACCTCGGGGAGGTCGGCCACCGACTCGCCGGCCGTCGCCGCCAGGGCGTCCAGCAGCGAGGTGGAGTCGCCGGCGGGCGGCGCGGCCTCGGTGTCGGGGAGCCGGCTCAGCAGGGCCGTCACGGAGCGGGCGGCGTCCGCGTCGCCGACGGCCGGGAGGATGCGTGTGACCATCCGTGCCTCACTTGTCCCCGACGAGGGTGTAGGTGCGGTCTTCCTCGGAGATGGGGGTCTCGTCGCCGGGGGCGACCAGGGCCAGCCGGACGTTCACGGCGAAGGACTCGGCGAAGGCCACCCGCTGGGCGTCCACGGTGCTCAGCGCGAAGGTGATCGGCACCGCTTCGGAGTCGCGGTCGACGTCCTCGTTCCGGTCCCGGGAGATGGGGGTGAGTTCGCCGACGTCGATGACGCGGGCGTGGTCGACGATCACCTTGGAGACCTCGTTCTCGTTCTTGTCGCGGAAGGTGGCGTAGATGTTGACGCGGGAACCGGACCGGATCTTGCCCGCGACACCGGTCTCCGCGTCGATCATGATGGCGATCTCCTGTTCGCCCCGCTGCAGTTCGGGCCGGTCGATCACCATGTCGGACTGGAGCAGGGAGCCCGCCTTGAGGGGGCCCGCGGCGATCTTGCCCTTCACGTCGTCGATGTCGGTGATCGCGGTGTCCGACAGCCAGCGTTCCGGTATGGAGACCTCCTCCACCGAGCCGGTGTCGAGCGCCCGGTAGGCCGGCACGTCCCGGGCCAGCCGGTACGCGGTGACCTCCGGACCGACCTTCGACTCCACGTCGTCGATCACCGACAGCACCCCCGCGAAGGCGCCCAGGGCGCACAGCACGGACAGGAGCAGCAGGATGACGCCGCGACGCTGGCGTGAGTTCATGGTGGCGGCTACCTCGTTTACCTCGTTCGGGGGCGGCGGCGGTGGTCGGTTCCGGCGGCGGGGGCCGTGCGCGGCCGTGTCGTGGCCCCGGTCCCGCCGGGGCGGTGGCGGAGCACCTCAGCGGGTCCGGTCGGGAAGGGGGGCGCCACGACCGGTCGGCAGGGCGCCTCGGTGGGTTCGGGGAGCGCCGTGGGCTCCGGTGGTGTCGCGGGCCTCGGACGGCGCCGCGGGGGCGGAGCAGAACGCGCACCGGTCGCCGATCAGCTCCAGGCCGCACCAGTGGCACTCCTCACGCCGTACCGAGCTGACGAGTTGGTACAGGACGGAGACGTCCGGGATGGCCGCGACGAACTCCACCAGCTTGCCCGTCCCCCACCAGCGGGGCGACTCGGCGGGCAGCTCCACCTCCTGGACGCCGTGCACCCGCCACCCGGGGGCGAGGGTGTCGGTCACCCAGTCGGGGGCGACCCGGCCGGCGGCGTAGGTGAGCCGGGTGGCGAACCCGGGGCCGGCGAGCGCTCCGTCACCGTCGGCCTTCACCAGGTGGGGCCGGGGGCCGGCGAGCACGGCGAACCGGGTGCCGGGCACCCAGGACCTGGCGTGCGCGGTGAGACCGACGGGCACACGGTCCAGCCGGGCGACGGAGGTCAGCAGCGCGCCCGCGTACACGTAGTGGGTCAACAGGCGGACGGCGGCGCCCAGGACGCCGGGGCTGAAGTCGCAGACGGACAACTGGCGCAGCTGGAGGGCCAGTACGGCGGTGGCCAGCGGGGGGAGGTCGACCTCCAGCAGGGCGATGCGGTCGCTCTCCAGCACCGAACGGATGGTGTGCAGCCGCCGGACGACGTCGGCGGGGACGGACGAGGGGTAGAGCACGACGGCGTGGCCGTGCTGTTCGAGCATCAGGTGCGTCTCGCGGAGCGCCGCGTCCAGCGGTTGCCGGTCGGGCGGCGTCAGCACGTGCGCCGTCGGCGTGTGCGCGTCGGGCGGGGGGAGCACCAGGTCGGCGCTGGTGACGGCTATCGCGGTGGGCACGTGGGGATTCCCCTGTCCAAGAACTGTCCTGCGGTACTGCTCTGCCCCGTGGAGCCTTTCGGTTCTGCCGACTCAGCAGCCTATAGGCGGTTTGGGCGGTAGAGAACACTTACCGGAAGGCGGAGGGCACGGAGCGTGCCGCGACACCGCCACATTGGGGGCACCGGGGGCGAATCGGCGGGTTCTTCCGGGCGTCTCGCGCCCCTCGGCGAGGACCACGGGCGGTCCCTGGGCGGGTTTCGCGCGGCTCCCCGGCCGCCCCTGCCGCCTCTCGGCCTCCCGCCCCCCTTGACACCCCCATTGGTCTGAACCATCCTTCCGGCTCAGCACGGTGGCCACCGTCTTCCATGCGCTCCCCACGCGCTCTCACCCCCCAACGCACGGAGGCAGTAGTGGAACGCACGACGCGAGGAACCGGCAGGGCCGGGAGAGCCGGGAGGAGTGACGCGGCCTCGAAGGGCCGCCGCCCCGGCGCCCGCGCCAGGATCGTCGCGGTGCTCGGCGCGGCCGTGATCGCGGCCGGTTCGCCGGCCTTCGGCTGGTCGGCCGGCAGCGCCGACGCCGCCGAGGCGAACCTGGTGAAGAACCCCGGCTTCGAGTCCGGGTTGGGGAGTTGGACCTGCTCCGCCGGCAGCGGCGCGATCGTCTCCTCCCCGGTGCACGGCGGATCGTCCGCGCTGAAGGCCACGCCGTCGAACGATGACAACGCCCGCTGCGCCCAGACCGTCCCCGTGCGGCCGAACTCCGAGTACCGGCTCGACGCCTGGGTGCAGGGCTCCTACGTCTACCTCGGCGCGACGGGCACCGGCACCACCGACGTCTCCACCTGGACCCCGGGCACCTCCGGCTGGCAGCAGTTGAGGACGTCCTTCACCACCGGACCGAACACCACCTCGGTCACCGTCCACACCCACGGCTGGTACGGCCAGAGCGCCTACCACGTCGACGACGTCTCCCTCACCGGCCCCGGCGGCGATCCGGGCGAGCCCGACCCCGAGCCGGAGCCCCCGGCCGCGCCCGACGGACTGACCGTCGGCCGGACCACCTCCACCTCGGTCACCCTGACCTGGAACGCCACCGCCGGCGCCACCGGCTACCACGTCCACCGCGACGGCGAGAGGGTCCAATCCGTCCAGGGCACCTCGGCGACCGTGACCGGCCTGTCGCCCGCCACCTCCTACGAGTTCCGCGTCAGCGCCGTCAACGGCGCCGGCGAGTCGACGAGGTCCGCCCCCGTCACCGTCACCACCCGCGAACGGGACGGCGGCGGGGAGCCCGGCGCGGGCGTGCCGAAGCACGCGGTGACGGGTTACTGGCAGAACTTCGACAACGGCGCGACGGTCCAGAAGCTGCGCGACGTCCAGGACCAGTACGACATCATCGCCGTCTCCTTCGCCGACTCCACGGCCGACCCGGGCGAGATCACCTTCAACCTCGACCCGGCGCTCGGCTACTCCTCGGTGCGGGAGTTCAAGGACGACATCGCCGCCAAGCAGGCCGAGGGCAAGAAGGTGATCATCTCGGTGGGCGGCGAGAAGGGCAACGTCATCGTCAACGACTCCGCCTCGGCCGCGCGCTTCGCCGACAGCGCCCACCGGCTGATGCAGGAGTACGGGTTCGACGGCGTCGACATCGACCTCGAACACGGCATCGACTCGACCCACCTCACCCGGGCGCTGCGCTCGCTGTCGGCGAAGGCCGGGCCCGACATGGTCCTCACCATGGCGCCGCAGACGATCGACATGCAGTCGACCTCGACCGAGTACTTCAAGCTGGCGCTGAACGTGAAGGACATCCTCACGGTCGTCAACATGCAGTACTACAACAGCGGTTCGATGCTGGGCTGCGACGGCAGGGTGTACTCGCAGGGCTCGGTCGACTTCCTCACCGCGCTGGCCTGCATCCAGCTGGAGGGTGGCCTCGACCCGTCCCAGGTGGGGATCGGCACCCCCGCCTCCACCCGGGGCGCCGGTTCCGGCTACGTCGACCCGTCCGTGGTGAACGCCGCGTTGGACTGCCTGGCCAAGGGCACGAACTGCGGTTCGTTCAAGCCGGCGAAGACCTACCCGGGCATCCGCGGCGCCATGACCTGGTCCACCAACTGGGACGCGGCGAACGGGAACCGCTGGTCGAACACGGTCGGACCGCACGTCCACGGGCTGCCGTGACCGGGACCGGGTGAGCCCGAGGCACCGAGGGGCCGGTGGTGGGGAGGGACGGCCGTTCCTCCCCACCACCGGCCCCTTCCGCCCGTCGGGCCGGCCGGGCCCGCGTCAGAACAGTTCGTACAGCTCGTGGACGCACAGCACCACGAACAACAGCCCGGCCACCGTCAGCACCCCGTTGCTCAGCGGCCCGTTGCGCCACCGGCGCGGGGTGCGGGAGGAGTTGAGCAGCCACAGCAGCGTCGCGGCGAGGAAGGGCATGAAGAAGGCTCCCAGGACGCCGTAGGCGACGACCAGGCCGAAGGGCCTGTCCAGCCAGAGCAGCCCCATCGGCGGGAACGTCAGCCAGAGCAGGTAGCAGCGGAACGGCCAGGACCGCTCCCGCTGCCCCCGGGCGACCTCCAGCACCGGCGGTTCCCCGCCGCTGCCCTGCGCCCGGGCGGCGCGCGTGCGCTCCACGAAGTCGGCGAAGAGCAGGCCGACGCCGTGCCAGACGCCGACCAGCGAGGAGAAGGACGCGGCGAAGAAGCCGACCAGGAAGAGGTTGGCGGTCACCGGCCCGAAGCGGTCCTCCAGCACGCCGCTCAGGTCGAGCAGTCCCCGGTCGCCGCCGCCGAGGGCGATGTTCGTGGAGTGCAGCAGCTCGGCACCGACGATCAGCATCGCCACGACGAAGACGCCGGTGGTGACGTACGCGACCCGGTTGTCCAGCCGCATCATCGGGATCCAGCCGCTGTCGGTCCAGCCCTTGGCGTTGACCCAGTAGCCGTACGCGGCCATGGTGATCGTCCCGCCGACCCCGCCGATCAGGCCGAGCGTGTAGAACAGCGAGCCGTCGGGCAGGACGGGCAGCAGGCCCGCGAAGGAGTCGCCGAGGCCGGGCGCGACGCGGATCGCCACGTAGACGACGATCACGAACATCACGCCGACGAAGACCATCATGACCTTCTCGACGACCGCGTACCGGTTGAACCAGACGAACGCCAGCCCCACCAGACCGCACAGGATCGCCCAGGTCCGCAGGGACGGCCCGGCGGGGAAGAGCGCCGCGAGCGGCAGCGCGGCGGAGGACATGGCGGTGGCGCCGTAGACGAACCCCCAGACGACGACGTAGACCGCGAAGTAGACGGTGGTCCACGCGCCCAGGCCGCGCCAACCGTCCAGCAGGGTCCGGCCGGTGGCCAGGTGCCAGCGCCCGGTGGCCTCGGCCAGCGAGATCTTCACCAGGCAGCCGATGACGGCCGCCCACAGCAGCGTGTAGCCGAACTTGCTGCCGGCCAGCAGGGTGGCCACCAGGTCGCCCGCGCCGACGCCGGTGGCCGCCACGACGACGCCCGGACCGATGAGCCGCCAGCTCGCCTTCCGCTCGGGCGCCTCCGCCGGTCCGGCGACCGGCCCGGCGCCCGTTCCGTCCTTCTCGCCCGTACCGGCCATACGCGACCTCCCTCTCCTCCCGATGAACGGCCTGGGCATACAACAGCGCGCCGCCGGTCGGCACAAGGGGGCGCACCGTGACCGGCGGCACGCGGGCGCCGACTCGTCCCGGTACCGCCCGCCCGGCCGACCGCGCGCCGCCGTACGGGTGTGCGCGCCGCCGGGCGAGGTTCGGGGTCAGTCCAGGACGGCCAGGGCGTCGATCTCCACCAGCAGCCCGGCGGGCAGGCCGACGTAGACGGTGGTGCGGGCCGGCGGGGGGCCGGCCAGGTCCGCGAAGTGGGCGTCGTAGAGCTCGTTGAACTCGGCGAAGTGAGCGGTGTCGGTGAGGTAGACCCGGACCATCACCACGTCCTCCCAGCTCGCCTCGCCCTCCCGCAGGACGGCCTCGACGTTGGCGAGGGTCTGGAGGGTCTGCTCGCGCAGGGTCGGCCCGGCCGGGGTGGGCGGCTGTCCGGGTTCGGCGGGCAGGAAGCCGACCTGGCCGGCGACCTGGAGGACGTTCCCCTTGCGCACCCCGTGCGAGAAGCGCGCGGGCGGGGTGGTGTGGGTGGGCGGGGTGAGGGCGGTCTTGCGGGGCGTGTCGTTCACGGTCGCTCTTCTCTCCTCGGGTTCTCGGCGGACCCTCCGGGACCGCCCGGACCGGGGCTACCCGGAGTGCGGGGACTTCCCGGAGTACTCGGCGCCGACGGCGTCCGCCGTGCGGCGCACCAGCGGCAGCAGGCGCATCAGCTCGTCGGCGCCGGCCGCGACGACGGGCGCCGAGACCGACAGCGCGGCCACCGCCCGGCCGTCCGCGCCGCGCACGGGTGCGGCCACGCAGTTGATCGTCTCCTCGTGGCCGCCGAGGTCGGTGGCCCAGCCCTGCTCGCGCACCCGCGCCAGTTCCGCCAGGAAGGCGGCCGGTCCGGGGGTGGAGCGGGGCGTGTGGGAGGGGTACTCCAGGCGCTCGGCCAGGGCCCGCCGTTCGGCCTCGGGGAGGTCGGCGAGGAGGACCTTGGCGACGGCGGCGACGGTGATCGCCACGGGCCGTCCGATGCGCGAGTACATCCGCACCGGGCGGCGGCTCTCGACCTTGTCGATGTAGACCACCTCGTCCTCCTGGCGGACGGCCAGGTGCACGGTGTGCCCGCAGGCGGCGCCCAGCTCGACCAGGTGGGGGTGGGCGACGGCGCGCACGTCGATGTTCTCCACGGCCTCCTGGGCCAGGGCGATCAGCCGTGCGCCCAGGCGGTAGCGCTGGTCCTGCTGGCGGTGGACCATGCCGTGCTCGTGCAGGGTGCGCAGCAACCGCAGGGCGGTGGACTTGTGCACGTCCAGGTGGCGGGCGACCTGCTCCAGGTTCGCCGGTCCCCGCGCCAGCAGCGGCAGGATGCTCAGCGCCCGGTCGACGGTTCGGCTCATGGGACGTGTCCTCCGGGTGGGCGGCTCTCGCGGTCCTCGCGCGGGGCGCCCTCGCGCGTCCAGCCGGGCCCCAGCCGCAGTCCGCCCCAGGCCCCGTCGTCGAGCGCGGCCAGGCGGTCGACGACGGACCGGTCGGGCGGCTCGGCGAGGTCACCGGGGACGGTGAGCGCGGCGGCGGCCGCCAGGTGTCCGTGGCGCAGCCGCAGCGGGACGGGCAGTCCGCGCAGGGTGGCCGAGAGGAACCCGGCGGCGAACGCGTCGCCGGCGCCGACGGGCCCCACCACCTCCACCGACAGGGCCGGCACCCGGCAGGGGCCCTCGGCGGTGTGGGCGGTGGCGGCCCGGCCGCCGTCCTTGACGACCACGGCGGACGGTTCGGGCAGCAGCGCCCGCACGGCGTCGGGGTCGTCCGCGCCCCAGAGTTCGCGCGCCTCGTCGGCGCCGACGAACACCACGTCGCAGCGGCGGGCGAGGTCCAGCAGGACGGCCGGATCGCGCCGCCGCCACAGTCCCACCCGGTAGTTCACGTCGAAGGACACCAGGGGGCGGCCGGGCCGGGGAGCGGTCAGCTCCCGGACCAGGTCGCGGCAGGAGTCGGAGAGCGCCGCGGTGATGCCGCCGATGTGGAGGACGCGGCAGTCGTCGACGGCCGCGCGGTCGACGGCGGACGGGGACATGGCGGAGGCGGCCGATCCGGCGCGGTGGTAGAGCACCTCGGCCAGGGAGGCGTCCTCGGGCCGTCCTTCGGTGGTGCTGCGTTCGCCGTCGGTGCGGAAGTACACGCCGGTGGGGCGGTTCGGGTCGCGTCGCACGGCGGAGACGTCCACGCCGCGGGCGGTCAGCTCGGCCAGGACGCGGTCGCCGAAGCCGTCGGTGCCCACCCGTCCGACCCAGCGGACGCGGTGCCCGGCGGCGGCGAGCAGGCAGGCGACATTGGACTCGGCGCCGCCGACGCCGGGGACGAAGGTCTCCGCGTCGGCGAGGCGTTCGGGGCCGGCGGGCCGGAGGACGACCATGGTCTCCCCCAGGCAGGCGGCGTCGAAGCCGGGCCGGCCGGGCCGGGGGGTGGGCACGGACGCGGGGTCGGCTCCGGGGTCGAGGCCCGTGCGGGGGGCGGGGGGCATGGTCACCGTCGTCCTCCGCTCCTGGGTCCGGGGCCGTTGACCGGGTGTTCGCCGGGATGCTAGACAGCGGAGAGCACTGCGCGCAACGACTGTTGCATCATACGCAACGATCCTCCCGGAGCCCGGAGTTGACCATGGCCGCCGAGCACGCCGAGCCCACCGAGCCCACCGATCCCGTCGCCCGCCTCGCCGACGAGGTCGTCGACCACCGCTTCAAGGGACTGCCCCCGGACGCCGCCGGACTCACCGTGGGCGAGCTCGCGGCCCAGCGGCGTTCGGTGTTCACCGGCGGCTTCACCACCCCGGTGCTGACGCTCTCCGCCGAGGCCCTGGAGCACAACCTGCGGCAACTGGGCGAGTACACGGCGCGGCACGGCCTGGCCTTCGCCCCGCACGGCAAGACCTCGATGGCCCCCCGGCTGCTGCGGCGACAGGTGGACCACGGCGCCTGGGGCATCACGGCGGCCGTCCCCTCCCAGGCGCGCGTCTACCGGGCCTTCGGCGTCCGGCGGATCTTCCTGGCCAACGAGGTGGTGGACGCCGCCGCGCTGCGCTGGGTGGTCGGTGAGCTCGCGGCCGACCCGGAGGCGGAGTTCGTCTGCTACGTGGACTCGGTGCGCGGCGTGGAGCTGATGGACGGGGCGCTGGGCGCCGGCGAGGGCGCCGGGAAGGCGGCCCGTCCGCTCGACGTGGTGGTCGAGCTCGGCGTCCCGGGCGGTCGCACCGGCGTGCGCACGTCCGAGGAGGCGGTGGAGGTCGCACGGGCGGTGGCGGCCGCGTCCTCGCTGCGGCTGGTGGGGGTGGCCGGGTACGAGGGCGAGGTGCCGGACGCCGACGCCGACCGGGTGCGGGCCTGGCTGCGCTCCCTGACCTCCCTGGCCGTCGAGCTGGACGCGGCGGGACTGCTGAACGGGCTCGGCGGGGACGGCGGGGACGGGCGGATCGTGGTGAGCGCGGGCGGCAGCGCCTGGTTCGACCTGGTGGCCGAGGAGTTCGCGGCCCTGCCCGAGCTGTCCCGGCCGGTGCTGCGGCTGCTGCGCTCGGGCGCGTACGTCTCGCACGACGACGGCCACTATCGCCGTCTCACCCCGTTCAACCGCGTGCCCGACGAGGGCTCGCTGCTGCCCGCGTTCCGGTTGTGGGCGCAGGTGGTCTCCCGGCCCGAGCCGCACCGGGCGTTCCTCAACGCGGGCAAGCGGGACGCCTCCTACGACCTGGGGCTGCCGTGCCCCGTGGCCGTCCGCACCGCCGACGGCGTCGAGCGGGACGCCGCGGGCCTGGAGGTGGTGAGGCTGGCGGACCAGCACGCCTTCGTCACGCTGGCCCCGGGCGCGGAGCTGGAGGTGGGCGACTGGGTGGCGTTGGGCCTGTCGCATCCGTGCACGGTCTTCGACCGCTGGCAGCTGATCCCGGTCACCGAGGCGGACGGCACGGTCACCGATCTCGTCCGCACCTTCTTCTGATCCTCCCCGGCCTTCCCGAACTCCGGAGTCCCCGTGGACCTCGTCCTGCGTGACGTACGCGTCGTCGACGGCACCGGCGGCCCCCCGTACCGGGCGGACGTCGGCGTCGTCTCCGGCCGGATCGCCGTGATCCACCGCGAGGGGGACGCCGGGCCGCGTCCGGACGGACGGCGCGTGCTGGAGGCGCACGGGCTCACCCTCGCGCCCGGCTTCGTCGACATGCACGCCCACAGCGACCTGGCCCTGCTGCGCGACCCCGACCACGGCGCGAAGGTCGCCCAGGGGGTGACGCTGGAGGTGATCGGGCAGGACGGACTGTCGTACGCGCCGGTGGACGACCGCACCCTGGAGGAGGTGCGGCGGGCGATCACCGGCTGGAACGGCGACGGTGGGGACGTCGACTTCGACTGGCGGACCGTCGGGGAGTACCTGGACCGCCTCGACCGCGGCATCGCCGTCAACGCCGCCTACCTCGTCCCGCACGGCACGGTGCGGGCGATGGCGGTCGGTTGGGAGGACCGGCCCGCCACGGAGGAGGAGCTGGGGAGGATGCGGCGCCTGGTCGCCGAGGGCCTGGAACAGGGCGCGGTGGGCATGTCGTCCGGCCTGACGTACGTGCCGGGCATGTACGCGCCCGACGCCGAGTTGGTCGAGCTGTGCCGCGTGGTGGCGTCCTACGGCGGTTACCACTGCCCCCACCACCGGTCCTACGGCGCGGGGGCCCTGGCGGCGTACGCGCAGATGGTGGAGGTGGCCCGCGCCTCGGGGTGCGCCCTGCACCTGGCGCACGCCACCGTGAACTTCTCCGTCAACGCCGGGCGCGCGCCCGAGTTGCTGGCCCTGCTGGACGCGGCGCTGGAGAGCGGCGTGGACCTGACGCTCGACAGCTACCCGTACCTGCCCGGCTGCACCACCCTGGCGGCGCTGCTGCCGAGTTGGGCGGCCGAGGGCGGCCCCGACGCCACGCTGGCCCGGTTGCGCGACCCCGCCGCGTGCGCCCGCGTCCGGCACGCGATGGAGGTGGCGGGCTCGGACGGCTGCCACGGAGTACCCGTGGACTGGGAGACCGTGGAGATCTCCGGGGTGGCCGACCCGGCCCTTTGCGGGCACGTGGGCCGCACGGTGGCGCGGGTGGCGGCCGAGACCGGCGAGGAGCCGTTCGAGGTGGCGCGCCGGCTGCTTCTGGCGGACCGGCTGGGCACCACCGTCCTCCAGCACGTGGGGCACGAGGAGAACGTCCGGGCGATCATGCGGCACCGGGCCCACACCGGCGGCAGCGACGGCATCCTGGTCGGCGACCGTCCGCACCCGCGGGCGTACGGCACCTTCCCGCACTACCTGGGGCGCTACGTGCGCGAGCTGGGGGTGTTGTCGCTGGAGGAGTGCGTGGCGCACCTGAGCGGACGGCCGGCGGCCCGGCTGCGGCTGCCGGACCGGGGCCTGGTCCGCGAGGGGTACCGGGCCGACCTGGTCCTCTTCGACCCGGAGACGGTGGCGGCGGGCGCGACGTTCGACGCCCCGCGCACCCCGCCGGTGGGCATCCCGCACGTGCTGGTCGATGGCCGGTTCGCCGTCGAGGACGGGCGGCGCACCGGTGTGCGGGCGGGCCGCTCCGTGCGGCGCGCCGGGAGCCGGGCCGGCGGCCGGGGGCCGGCCTAGGAGGCGTCGTAGGCCACCAGCGAGATCCCCACGTAGTGGACCGCGAAGGCGGCCAGCGTGAAGGAGTGGAAGACCTCGTGGAAGCCGAACCAGCGCGGTGAGGGGTTGGGGCGCTTGAAGCCGTAGACGATGCCGCCGGCGCTGTAGAGCAGGCCGCCGACCACCACGCACACCAGTACGGCGACGCCGCCCGCGCGCAGGAAGTCGGGGAGGAAGAACACCGCGGCCCAGCCCATCGCGATGTAGCAGGGGGTGTAGAGCCAGCGCGGCGCGCCCACCCACAGGACGCGGAAGGCGATCCCGGCGACGGCCGCGATCCACACCCCCCAGAGCAGGAGCTGTCCACGGCCGCCGGGGACGAGCAGGAGCGTCAGGGGCGTGTAGGTGCCCGCGATGATCAGGAAGATGTTCGCGTGGTCCAGGCGGCGGAGCACCGCGTTGGCGCGCGGCCCCCAGTTCCCGCGGTGGTACAGCGCGCTGACGCCGAAGAGCAGACAGGCCGTCAGGGTGTAGACGGCGCAGGCGAGCCGGCCGCGCGGGGTCTGCGCGAACGCCGTCAGGAAGAGTCCGGAGACCAGGACGGCCGGGAACATCCCGGCGTGCAACCATCCCCGCAGCCGGGGCTTGAGCGGGGTGAGCTGGCCCAGCGGGTTGGGCGGACGGGACGCGGACCGTTCGGGGGCCTGGGCTCCCCCCTCGCGGGCGCCGTGGGTGTTGTCGCTGCTGTGGGTGTTGTCGCTGCCGTGGGTGTTGTCGCTGCCGTGGGTGTCGTGGGCGTTGTGGGTGCTGTCGCTGCCGTCACCGTCGTCGGCGGGCACGGGCCTGGGGACTTCGGGCACTGCGGCGGTCATACGCCTCATCGTACCTACGTGACCGTAGGTTTTTCCCCGCGCGTGGCGATGCTCACGACCCGTCCGTCTGGACAGAAACGCCCGGAAGGCGGAGTATCAAATGAGCGTGGTCGGTACCGGATGAGCAACGCCGCAGCGTCCGGGCCGCAGCCCCCAAGGGGCCGATGTCTGCTGTACGGAGAACAAGAACCGGATATACGTGCGGTATCCGGCACAAAACCCTCGACATCTGGAGCGATTGTGGCGCGCAGTACTGCGGCTCCCGGCAACACGACCCCCACCCGGCACCAGGAACTGATCACCTGGGTCGACGAGATCGCCGCCCTCACCCAGCCCGACCGTGTCGTCTGGTGCGACGGCTCCGAGGCCGAGTACGAGCGGCTGTGCGAGGAACTGGTCGAGAAGGGCACCTTCCGGAGGCTCGACCCGATCAAGCGCCCCAACTCCTACTACGCCGCCTCCGACCCCGGTGACGTGGCCCGCGTGGAGGACCGCACCTTCATCTGCTCCGAGAAGGAGGAGGACGCGGGCCCGACCAACCACTGGATGGCCCCCGCGAAGATGCGCGAGATCTTCACCGGCGCCGGCGGCGAGGGCGGCCTCTTCCGCGGCTCGATGCGCGGCCGCACCATGTACGTCGTCCCGTTCTGCATGGGGCCGCTCGGCTCCCCGCTCTCCGCCCTGGGCGTGGAGATCACCGACTCCGCCTACGTGGCCGTCTCCATGCGGATCATGACCCGCATGGGCAGCGCCGTGCTGGAGGAGCTGGGCGAGGACGGGACGTTCGTCAAGGCCGTCCACACCGTCGGCGCCCCCCTGGAGCCGGGCCGAGAGGACGTCCCCTGGCCGTGCAACTCCACCAAGTACATCTCCCACTTCCCCGAGACCCGGGAGATCTGGTCCTACGGCTCGGGCTACGGCGGCAACGCGCTGCTGGGCAAGAAGTGCTACGCGCTGCGCATCGCCTCGGTGATGGCCCGCGACGAGGGCTGGCTCGCCGAGCACATGCTGATCCTGAAGCTCACCCCGCCCCGCGGTGAGGCGAAGTACGTGGCCGCGGCCTTCCCCAGCGCGTGCGGCAAGACCAACCTCGCGATGCTGGAGCCGACGATCCCCGGCTGGACGGTCGAGACGATCGGCGACGACATCGCCTGGATGCGCTTCGGCGAGGACGGCCGCCTCTACGCGATCAACCCCGAGGCGGGCTTCTTCGGCGTGGCGCCGGGCACCGGCGAGCACACCAACGCCAACGCGATGAAGACGCTGTGGGGCAACGCGATCTTCACCAACGTCGCCCTCACCGACGACGGCGACGTGTGGTGGGAGGGCATGACCTCCGAGCCTCCGGCCCATCTGACCGACTGGCGCGGCAACGACTGGACGCCCGACTCCGGCACCCCGGCCGCGCACCCCAACGCCCGCTTCACCGTGTCGGCGTCGCAGTGCCCGACCATCGCGCCGGAGTGGGAGGACCCCAGGGGCGTGCCGATCTCGGCGATCCTCTTCGGCGGCCGCCGGGCGAGCGCGGTGCCGCTGGTGACGGAGTCGTTCGACTGGCAGCACGGCGTCTTCCTCGGCGCCAACGTGGCCTCCGAGAAGACCGCCGCGGCCGAGGGCAAGGTCGGCGAGCTGCGTCGCGACCCGTTCGCCATGCTGCCGTTCTGCGGCTACAACATGGGCGACTACATGGGCCACTGGCTGGAGGTCGGCGCCAAGGCCGACCACTCCAAGCTGCCGCGCATCTACTACGTCAACTGGTTCCGCAAGGACGACTCGGGCCGGTTCGTGTGGCCGGGCTTCGGCGAGAACGGCCGCGTGCTGAAGTGGATCGTCGAGCGTCTGAACGGCGAGGCGGAGGGCGTGGAGACGCCCATCGGCGTCGTGCCGACCCCGGCCGCCCTGGACACCGACGGCCTGGAGCTGCCGGAGGAGGACCTGAGGTTCCTGCTCACCGTGGACCGGGACGCCTGGCGGGAGGAGGCCGCGCTCGTTCCCGAGCACCTGAACACCTTCGGCGACCACACCCCGAAGGCCCTGTGGGACGAGTACCGCGCCCTGGTCGAGCGGCTCGGCTGAGCCGGACGGTGGGCCGGGGCCCCTTTCGGTTCTCGGTCCTCCCGGCCCACCGTCCGGAACGCCGAGGGGCCGCTCGGGCGATGACGTCCGAGCGGCCCCTCGGTCCCCGTCGGTTCCGGGTGGGCGGCGGCCCCGGCCCCGGTTCCTCCGCTCACGGCCGGTCCGGGCTCAGCCGACCTCGGCCAGACCGAGCGCCCGGGCGTGGGCCTCCATCCGCTCGGCGGCCAGCTCGGCGGCCTCCTCGTCCGAACGGGCGGTGGCCACGACCAGGGCCTGGCCGGCGAGGGTGTGGGCCCGCTGGTGCAGGGCCGCGATGCGGGAGGCGTCCCCGGCACCGGCCGACGGTGTGGCCCGCAGCGGGGCCCGGCCTCCGCACAGACCGGTGACCTGGGCGTCGAGCCGCGCGGCGGCGTCGTCCAGCTCTGCGGCCGGGGTGAGGACGCGGAGTTCGTCGGTCACGGTCAGCAGTGCGGTCAGGTGTCCGGCGAGCCGGATGGCCAGCTCCTCTTCGCGGGAGCGACGCGGAACGGCGCCCTCGGTCCTGGCCGGGTCGGCCATGGTGTGGACCGACGGCCTGCGAATCGGTTCGTACATGGGATGGCCTCCTGACGGATTCAGGAGTCCATCTTAACTTGGACACTGTCTAAAGTTGCCATCGCCACAGCTCCTCCTCGCCTCGGTCACACCACCGCGCGGCGGACGAGGGGGGCGAGGGGGCGAGGGGGACGCCGCGCCGAGCGCCCGGCGCGGCGTCCCGGAGCCCGGCTCAGTACTGCCCGTATCCGTCCAGGAACTTCCCGATCCGCTGCACCGCGTCGGTGAGGTCCTGCACGGTGGGCAGCGTGACGATGCGGAAGTGGTCCGGTTCGGGCCAGTTGAAGCCCGTGCCGTGCACGACCATGATCTTCTCGGCCCGCAACAGGTCGAGGACCATCTGCCGGTCGTCCTTGATCTTGTGGACCTGCGGGTCCAACCGGGGGAAGAGGTACAGCGCCCCCTTCGGCTTCACGCACGTCACGCCGGGAATGGAGGTCAGCAGCTCGTAGGCGGCGTCGCGCTGCTCCACGAGCCGCCCGCCCGGCAGCACCAGGTCGTTGATCGACTGCCGTCCGCCCAGCGCGGCGGCCACCGCGTGCTGGGCCGGCATGTTGGCGCACAGCCGCATGTTCGCCAGGATCGTCAGGCCCTCGATGTAGCCGGCGGCGTGCGCCTTGGGGCCGCAGACGGCCATCCAGCCGCACCGGTACCCGGCCACCCGGTAGGCCTTGGACAGGCCGTTGAAGGTGATGGTCAGCAGGTCCGGGGCGATGGCGGCGGTGGGGGTGTGGACGGCGTCGTCGTAGAGGATCTTGTCGTAGATCTCGTCGGAGTAGACGATCAGGTCGTGCCGGCGGGCGATGTCGGTCAGCCCCCGCAGCACCTCGTCGTCGTAGACGGCGCCGGTCGGGTTGTTGGGGTTGATGACGACGATCGCCCTGGTGCGGTCGGTGACCTTGCGCTCGATGTCGGCGAGGTCGGGCATCCAGTCGGCCTGCTCGTCGCAGCGGTAGTGCACGGCCGTGCCCCCCGAGAGGGAGACCGCGGCCGTCCACAGCGGGTAGTCCGGCGCGGGCACCAGCACCTCGTCGCCGTCGTCGAGCAGCGCCTGCATCGCCATCTGGATCAGCTCGGAGACGCCGTTGCCGATGTAGACGTCCTCGACGTCCAGGTCGATGCCCTTGGTCTGGTAGTGCTGCATCACCGCGCGCCGGGCCACCGGCAGGCCCTTGGCGTCGCCGTAGCCGTGTGCCGACCCGACGTTGCGGAGCATGTCCTCGAGGATCTCGGGCGGGCACTCGAAGCCGAAGGGCGCCGGGTTGCCGGTGTTGAGCTTGAGGATGCGGTGACCCGCCGCCTCAAGCCGCATGGCCTCCTCGAGAACCGGTCCCCGGATCTCGTAGCAGACATTGGCGAGTTTCGTCGACTGGGTCACCTGCATACCGGTCACTGTACGGGTGTCCTCCTCGGGCCGCTCCGTGTTGTTCCCCACGTGAGTGACGGACGACCCTCGCGGAGGTTCTGGTTCCGCGACCCCCGCCCCGGCGGGCACCCGTCCGGGAACCCGCCGGAGCACGGGCTCACTCCCCCGCGGTCACCGGCCTCGTCGTCCCCACCATCTCCGCCAACCGCTCCGGGTCGGCCGTGGGGGCGTCGCAGACGAAGTGCCGGCACACGTACGCCGCGGGACGGCCGGCCCGCAGCGGCCGGTCCCGCAGCAGCGGCCCGGCCTCCTCCGCCCCCGGCTCCCCGACGGCCACCACCGCTCCCGGCGCCCCGGCCAGCAGGGCGGTGCGGTGGAGCACGGCGGTGGCCGGGTCCTCGGCCGGGCCGACCACCGCGATCTCGCGCGGCCCGTCGAGAGCGGCCTCGGCGGCGGCCAGCCCCCATCCGGTGAAGCGCGGGACGCGCGGGGCCAGCGCCCGCACGACGCCCAACGCCCGCTCTGCCGCCTCGCGGTGGCGGACGCTGCCGGTGAGGGCGGCGTAGGACAACAGGGCCGCGGCGGCGGCCGTCCAGCCGGAGGGCGTGGCGTTGTCGGTGGGGTCCTGGGGGCGGCGGATGAGCCGCTCGGCGTCGTCGGCGGTGTCGTACAGGGTGCCGTCGGCGGCGGCGAAGCGGTCCAGGACGGTGTCCAGCAGGGTGCCGGCCAGCTCCAGCCAACAGGTCTCGCCGGTCACCGAGTACAGGGCGAGGAAGCCCTCGGCCACGTCGCCGTAGTCCTCCAGCACTCCGGCGCCGGAGCCGGCCGTCCCGTCGCGGGAGGTGCGCGCCAGCCGTCCGCCCGTGTCGAGGTGGACGGCGAGCAGCAGGTCGGCGGCGGCGGTGGCGGCCTCCACCAGGTCGGGACGGTCGAAGTAGGCGCCGGTCTCGGCGAGCGCGGCGATCGCCAGTCCGTTCCAGGCGGCGACGACCTTGTCGTCCCGGTCGGGGCGCGGACGCTCCTCCCGGGCGGCCAGCAGGCGCCGGCGCACGGACTCGATCCGCTCGGCGTCGACGGGCCCCTCGGTGTCGGGGAGCCGAAGGACGGACGCCCCCTCCTCGAAGGTGCCCTCCCGCGTCACCCCGAAGTGCTCGGCGGCCAGGGCGGCGTCCTCCTCGCCGAGGACCTCGCGCAGTTGCGCGGGCGTCCAGACGTAGTAGGCGCCCTCCCTGTGGCGTCCGGTGCCGTCGTCGCTGTCGGCGTCCAGCGCCGAGGCGAACCCGCCCTGCGCAGTGCGCAGTTCGCGGACCATGAAGTCGGCGGTGTCCAGCGCCACCCGGCGCGCCCGCTCGCTGCCGTCGGCGCGCCACAGGTGCGCGTAGACCCGGCACAGCAGGGCGTTGTCGTAGAGCATCTTCTCGAAGTGGGGCACGATCCACTTCTCGTCCACCGAGTAGCGGGCGAAGCCGCCGCCGAGCTGGTCGTGGATGCCGCCGCGGGCCATCGCCTCACAGGTGGCCTCGACCATCTGCAGCGCGCCCTCGGAACCGGTGCGGGCGTGGTGGCGCAGCAGGAACTCCAGCACCATCGACGGCGGGAACTTCGGCGCGGCGCCGAAACCGCCGTGGCGGGGGTCGAACTCACGGGTCAGGCCGAGCAGCGCGGCACCCAGCTCCTCGGGGCCGGGCGGCCGCGCCGCGGTGTCGTCGCCGTAGCCGATGCTCCGGCCCGCCAGCTCGTCCACGATCCGCCCGGCGACCCGGTCGACCTCCTCGCGCCGGTCGGACCAGGCGGCGTGGACGCCCTCCAGCACCTGGCGGAAGGCGGGCATCCCGCCGCGCGGGGCGGGCGGGAAGTAGGTGCCGAAGTAGAAGGGCTCGCCGTCGGGGGTGAGGAAGACGGTCATGGGCCAGCCGCCGTGCCCGGTGGCGGCCTGGACGGCCTCCATGTAGACGGCGTCGACGTCGGGACGCTCCTCGCGGTCGACCTTGACGGAGACGAAGTGGGCGTTGAGGTAGTCGGCGGTCGCCTCGTCCTCGAAGGACTCCTCGGCCATCACGTGACACCAGTGGCAACTGGAGTACCCGACGCTGAGCAGCACCGGGACGTCCCGCCGGCGCGCCTCCTCGAACGCCTCGGGCCCCCACGGCCACCAGTCGACCGGGTTGTCGGCGTGCTGGAGGAGGTAGGGGGAGGTCTGGGCTGCGAGTCGGTTGGCCATGTCTCCATCCTGCCCCTCGGCGCCCCCGTCCGACGACCGTCGGCGCCGGGCACCGACGGTGCGGACGGGGGGGCGGGTGGCGGAGGGGGACGGGCCGGCGCCCGGGACCGGCCCCGGGCCCCTCAGGAACCGGACGCCTGGAAGTCGGAGAGCGCCTGGTTGAAGCGGGTGAGCAGGTCGCAGAAGGCCGTCCGCTCCTCCTCGTTCCACTCCCTGGTCAGCAGCGCCATCAGTTCGCGTCGCGAGGCGCGCACCTGCTCCAGGCGCGAGGCGCCGCGCGGGGAGAGCCTCAGGACGACGGCGCGTCCGTCGTCGGGGTGCGAGGTGCGCTTGACGAGGCCGGACTCCACCAGCGGCGCGACCTGCCGGGTCACGGTCGAGGAGTCGATCCCCATGCCCGCCGCGAGCGCCTTGACGCCCGTCGGCCCGTCCTGGTCGAGCCGGTTGAGCAGCAGATACGCGGCGCGGTCCATGGAGTTGCGGGCCTGTCCGACACCACCGAGCCGGGTCTGCTCCGCGCGGCGCGCGAAGAGGGCCACCTGGTGCTGCATGGCGTCGAGGAGGTCTGCCGCGGGGCTCGTCCGGTCCTGGTCGGGGTCCGGGCGGCCGGCTGTGGGGGGCATGCTGGCCTGCACGCTTGCGTCGCTCGTTTCGTCGTAGGGGTGGGCGGTCGTCATGTCCGGGTGCGTGGGCATGGCCGGTTGCTCGCTTCTTCGGAAGTACGGGGTACGACGGGCTGAGGGTTTGCCACAGAGTACGCGTCCGGGGCCCGCCGCGTACCGGTGCCGGACGAATAGGCCGGGCCTACCGCGGGTAGCCCGGCGCGAGCCGGTCGTCCCGGTCCGTGCCGGGCCCGACGGCGGGAGCGGACGGGGAGGAGAAGCGGGGAGGAAGGGGGCGGGCGGTCCGTGCGGGGCCCTTCCGAGGCCGTGGTGTCAGACTGGCGGCATGGTCGCCAGTACTGCCGGGCACAACGCCCCCGACACCGTGCCCTCCCTCACCCTCGACGACATAAGAGCCGCCCAGAAGACGCTCTCCGGGGTGGCCCGGACGACCGCGTTGGAGGGCAGCCGCCACCTCAGCGAGCTGGTCGGCTCGCCGGTCCACCTCAAGTGCGAGAACCTCCAGCGCACCGGCTCGTTCAAGGTCCGCGGCGCGTACGTGCGGATCGCCGCGATGACGCCCGAGGAGCGGGCCCGCGGCGTGGTCGCGGCCAGTGCGGGCAACCACGCGCAGGGTGTCGCCCTGGCCGCCTCCCTCCTGGGGGTGCGGTCGACCGTCTTCATGCCGGTGGGCGCGCCGTTGCCGAAGATGGCCGCGACCCGCGACTACGGCGCCCGGGTGCGGCTGCACGGGCAGGTGGTGGACGAGACGCTGCGGGCGGCGCAGGAGTACGCGGCCGAGACGGGCGCGGTGTTCATCCACCCCTTCGACCATCCCGACATCGTCGCCGGCCAGGGCACGGTCGGGCTGGAGATCCTGGAGCAGTGCCCCGAGGTGCGCACCGTCGTCGTCGGTATCGGCGGTGGCGGCCTGGCGGCCGGCCTGTCGCTGGCGGTGAAGTCGCTGCGCCCGGACGTGCGGGTGGTCGGGGTGCAGGCCGAGGGCGCGGCCGCGTATCCGCCCTCGCTGGCCGCGGGCCGTCCGGTGGCGTTGGAGTCGGTCTCGACGATGGCGGACGGCATCATGGTCGCGCGTCCGGGCGACGTGCCGTTCAAAATCGTCGGCGAACTGGTGGACGAGGTCCGTACGGTGTCCGAGGACGCGCTCTCCAGCGCTCTCCTGCTCTGTCTGGAGCGGGCCAAGCTCGTCGTCGAGCCGGCCGGGGCCAGCCCGGTGGCGGCGCTGCTGTCGGCTCCGGGTTCCTTCGAGGGGCCGGTGGTGGCCGTGCTCTCCGGCGGCAACGTCGATCCCCTGGTGCTCCAGCGGACGCTGCGGCACGGCATGGCGGCCGCCGGTCGCTACCTGTCGCTGCGATTGCGGTTGACGGACCGCCCGGGGGCGTTGGCCGCGCTCCTGGGGGAGTTGTCGGTGGCGGACGCCAACGTTCTGGACGTGAGCCACGTACGGACCGATCCCCGGCTCGGGCTCACGGAGGTGGAGGTGGAGGTGCATCTGGAGACCAAGGGTCCGCAGCACTGCGCGGAGGTCAAGGCGTCGCTCGTCGGGAACGGCTACACCGTGATCGGCTGAGGCGCCCGGCCCGGTGGGAGCGGCCCGGAGCCGCCGGGCGACTCGCGCCCCACCCGCACCACGAACCGAGCGACGCGACATGCCGCGTCGCCGCGGAGCCCCGCCCCCCTGCTGCGTCCGTGGTACGTCCGCGGGCTCGTCCGCGCCGAGAGCGCCCGGCGCGGGTACACCTCTTCCGTTTCCTCCGGCTCCGATCCTCCGACCCCTCGCTTCCCCCGTTTTCCCGACCACCCACCCATGGGAGGGATCTCCATGCCAGGTGCCATCCACGCCGAGGGACTGGTCAAGACATTCGGTGACGTCAGGGCTCTGGACGGTGTCGACCTCGACGTCCCGGAGGGCACCGTGCTGGGCCTGCTGGGGCCGAACGGCGCCGGCAAGACCACCACCGTGCGCGTGTTGACCACCCTGCTGCGCCCCGACAGCGGTCGGGCGGTCGTGGCGGGGATCGACGTCCTCGCCCAGCCCCACGAGGTGCGCCGTTCCATCGGACTGTCGGGGCAGTTCGCGGCCGTCGACGAGTACCTGACCGGTCGTGAGAACCTCCGGATGGTCGGCCGCCTCTACCAGATGTCCGCGCGCGACGCGAAGCGGCGGGCGGACGAACTGCTGGAGCGGTTCGACCTCACCGGGGCGGCCGACCGGACGGCCAGGACGTACTCGGGCGGCATGCGCCGCCGACTCGACCTCGCCGCCGCGCTGGTCGTCAGCCCACCCGTGATGTTCATGGACGAGCCGACCACCGGCCTGGACCCCCGCAACCGCCAGGCGCTGTGGGAGGTCATCGAGGACCTGGTCGCCGGCGGCACCACGCTCCTGCTGACCACCCAGTACCTGGAGGAGGCCGACCGCCTCGCCCACGACATCGCCGTGGTCGACCACGGCCGGGTCATCGCCCGCGGCACCTCGGACGACCTCAAGGCCCGGATCGGTGGCGAACGCATCGAGGTCGTCGTGCACGAGCGCGACCGGATCGCCGAGGCGGAGGAGGTCCTGCGCGCCCTGGGCCGGGGCGCCGTCGCCGTCGAGGGGCACACCCGCAAACTGACCGTGCCCGTCGTCGGCGGAGCCAGGCTGCTCGCCGAGACCATCCGGGAGCTGGACTCCCGGGGCGTGGAGCTCGACGACGTCGGCCTGCGCCGCCCGACCCTGGACGACGTGTTCATCTCGCTGACCGGCCACGCCGCCGAGGGCGGCGGACCGGGCGAGAACGACGGAGCCGACGGACCCGACGGAGCCGCCCCGTCCGACGGCCGGAAGGAGGCCGCCACGTGAGCACCACCACCGACCTGCCGCCCCGCGCCGCGGCGCCCCGCTCGGGCGGCGGCGTCCGCCAGTCCGTGACGGACTCGCTGGTCATCGCCAAGCGCAACCTGCTGCGGATGCTCCGCATCCCGGAGATGATCGTCTTCGGCCTGATCCAGCCGATCATGTTCGTGGTGCTGTTCAGCTACGTCTTCGGCGGCTCGATCAGTCTCCCCGGCGCCGGGCTGGACCCGGAGTCCTACCGCGAGTTCCTGATGGCGGGCATCTTCGCCCAGACGGTCACCTTCGCCACGGCCGGCGCGGGCGCGGGCATCGCCGAGGACATGCACAAGGGGCTCATCGACCGCTTCCGCTCCCTGCCGATGGCGCGCGGCGCGGTGCTGACCGGACGCACCCTGGCCGACCTCGTCCAGACCGCGCTCACCCTGGTGGTGCTGGCGGTCGTGGCGCTGATCGTCGGCTGGCGGGCCCACGAGGGCGTCCTCAGGACACTGGCGGGCTTCGGGCTGCTGCTCCTGCTGGGGTACGCCTTCACCTGGATCGGCGCGCTGATCGGCCTGTCGGTGCGCACCCCGGAGGCGGCCACCTCCGGCGGTCTGATCTGGCTGTTCCCGCTGACCTTCGTCTCGATCGCCTTCGTGCCCTCCCAGAACATGCCGTCGTTCCTCCAGCACGTGGCCGAGTGGAATCCGTTCAGCGCGACCGTGCTGGCGACCCGCGAGCTCTTCGGGAACCTCCCGGCGAACTACCCGGTGCCCGACGCCTGGCCCATGCGGAACCCGGTCCTGGCCTCACTGCTGTGGTCCGTGCTGATCATCGTGGCCTTCCGGACGCTGGCGGTGCGCAAGTACCGCTCGGCGGCCTGACGGGCGGTACCGCGGCCCCCGGCCGCCGCGGAAGGGATTCCGTGGCGGCCGGGGGCCGCGTCGTCCACCGGTCGTCCACCGGTCGTCCACCGGTCGTCCACCGGTCGTCCACCGGTCGTCCGCCGGCCGTCCACCGCGTCGCGGGCGGTGTGGAGGGGCGGCGTGGGGCGGTGTGGAGGGGTGCGGAGGGGTGTCAGCCCTGGTACGGCTTGGCGGCCGTGATCCGGACCATCGCCATCTTGCCGTTGGGCAGCTCGTACTGCGCCTCGTCGCCGACCTTCTTGCCGTTCACACCGGTGCCCAGGGGGGACTGCGGGGAGTAGGTCTCGATGTCCGAGCTCGCGTACTCACGGGAGGCGAGGAGGAACGTGAGCGTGTCGTCCTCGTCGCCGTCGAAGGCGACGGTGACCACCATGCCGGGCTCGACCACGCCGTCGTCCGCCGGAGCCTCGCCCACCTTGGCGTTCTCCAGCAGCTGGGTGAGCTGGCGTACCCTCAGCTCCTGCTTGCCCTGCTCCTCCTTGGCCGCGTGGTAACCGCCGTTCTCACGGAGGTCGCCCTCTTCGCGGGCCGCCTCGATCTTCTTCGCGATCTCGACGCGGGCAGGACCCGACAGGTAGTCCAGCTCGGCCTTGAGCTGGTCGTACGCCTCCTGGGTGAGCCAGGTGACGTTGTCGCTGGTCTGGGTCACAGGTGCTCCTCGTAGGTGCTCTCGGATATAAAGCAACGCCCTACCCGAAGGGTGCGCCTTCACGGGTGGGCGAAACCACGAGCCTAACAATTCCGACGGAAAAGGGAAGAAGGTCAGGCCGCCGGGGCCCGGGGACGATCGTCAGTTTCCGTCCGCCGCCGTACAGCCGGCCAACTGGGCGGTGGTGGCGCGGCGGGTGGTGCGCACGGTGACGACCTCGTCGATCCGGCTCTCCCGCTGGGCGAAGGTGAAGTCGGCGCGGCCGACCCCCCCGCCGTCCTCCGCGCGGGTGGTCACGGTGCACACGCCCGTGACGTCCGCGTCCTTGCGGACCTCCAGGTGGACGACGACCTCCCGGTCCGAGACGATGTCGAACTTGATCAGCTCGCCGCTGACCTGCGTCCCGCCGACGTAGGAGATCCCGAACCAGCCGATCACCGCCAGGAACGCCACGCCCAGCACCGACCCGACCACCGTCAGGCGTCGGTTCGTGCGGGCGTCCCCGGAGCGTCCGTACCGCCCCTGGGGCAGCGCGCCGCGCGGGGAGGGCGCCTCGGTCGCATCGGTCATGGGGGTCACGTCCTGTCGGGAATACAAGCGGTTGCCGGTTCGGTCACTATAGAAGCCGTCTCCCGTGACCACGCAACGAGGATCGAGCCTTGACTGAACAGCTCAGACTGATGGCCGTGCACGCGCACCCCGACGACGAGTCGAGCAAGGGCGCGGCGACCATGGCGAAGTACGTGTCCGAGGGGGTGGACGTGCTGGTCGTGACCTGCACGGGCGGAGAGCGCGGTTCCATCCTCAACCCCAGGCTCCAGGGCGACCCCTACATCGAGGAGCACATCCACGAGGTGCGGGCCAAGGAGATGGCGGAGGCCCGCCAGATCCTGGGCGTGCGGCAGGAGTGGCTGGGCTTCGTCGACTCCGGTCTGCCCGAGGGCGACCCGCTGCCGCCGCTGCCGGAGGGCTGCTTCGCCCTCCAGGACGTGGACGAGGCCGCCGAGCGCCTGGTGCGGCTGATCCGCTCCTTCCGGCCGCAGGTGATCACCACCTACGACGAGAACGGCGGCTACCCGCACCCGGACCACATCATGACCCACAAGATCACGATGGTGGCCTTCGACGCCGCGGGGGACCCCGAGCGCTATCCGGACGCGGGCGAACCCTGGCAGCCGCTGAAGCTCTACTACAACCAGGGCTTCAACCGCCCCCGCACCCTCGCCCTCCACGAGGCGATGCTGGAGCGCGGCCTGGAGTCGCCCTACGGCGAGTGGCTCAAGCGTTGGGAGGAGTTCCAGCGGCCCGACCGCACCTTGACGACGTACGTGCCCTGCGCCGACTTCTTCGAGGTCCGGGACAAGGCGCTGATCGCCCACGCCACCCAGATCGACCCCGACGGCGGCTGGTTCAAGGTGCCGATGGAGGTCCAGAAGGAGGTCTGGCCGACCGAGGAGTACGAGCTGGCCAAGTCCCTGGTGGAGACTTCCGTCCCCGAGGACGACCTCTTCGCGGGCATCCGCGACAATTGACGCCATGAGCCCGACCACCTCCATCGCCCACGCCCACACCTCGGGCCTCGTCGACCTCGCCAAGGAGTTCGACGAGACCAAGGTCTCCCCCGGCATCCTCGGCTTCCTCGTCTTCGCCGCTCTGGGGCTGGCCGTCTGGATGCTGCTGAAGTCGATGAACCGCCACATCGTGAAGGTCGACTTCGACGAGCGCGGCGACGGGGGCACCGCCGAGCGGTCCTGATCCCCGCCCCGCGCGGCCGTCCGCCGCCCGTCCCCGTGCGGGGGCGGGCGGCGGACGGCGGGCGGCCGCTCACATGGCTCACACCTGGGCGCCGCTGTCCCCGTGCCGTCCGCCGCGGTCGCGGCCGGAGCGGGACGCGGCGGCCGCCCGGGACCTCGACGCGGCGGGGCGGGGCGGCGGCGCGCTGCTGCGGGCCTCCAGCTCGATGGCGACGGGCGTCGCGGTGAACATCGAGGACCAGGTGCCCACGGTGATGCCGATCAACAGCGCCAGGGCGAAGTCGGTCAGGCTGTCGCCGCCGAGGACGGCGAGCGCGACCAGGATGAACAGCGCCCCCATGCCGGTGTTCACGGTGCGCGGCACGGTCTGGACGATCGCGGTGTTGGCCACGGCCGGGAAGGGTGTCTTCCGGTTGGCTCCCCACAGCTCCCTCACCCGGTCGAAGACCACCACCGAGTCGTTGACCGAGTAGCCGATCACGGTGAGCAGCGCGGCCAGGAACACCCCGTCGATCGGCTTGCCCAGCCAGGCGAAGACGCCGACGAGGATCAGCACGTCGTGGGCCATCGCCACGACCGCCGCCGCGCCGAACGTCCACCGGAAGCGGACGGCCAGGTAGAGCATCTGGGCGGCCAGGGCGATGCCGAGGGCGATCAGCGCGTTCCGGCGCAGCTCGTCGCCGAGGCTGGGGCCGATCAGCTCGTCGCGGACCTTCTCCGTCTCCCCACCGAGTTCCTCGACGGTCTCGGCCACCTCGGCCGCCTCGGCGTTGGACAGCTCGTCGACGCGGACCGAGATGTCGTCGCCGCCGGAGGACTGGACGACGGCGCGGGGGAAGCCGGCGTCGGCCAGCGCGGAGCGGGCCTCCTCCGGATCGACGGGCCGGGCCGTGGAGTACTCGATCAGTCGTCCGCCGGTGAACTCCACCCCGAAGTCCAGGCCCCTCGCCGCGATGCCCGAGCCGGCCAGTACGACGGCGGCGGCGGAGACGGCCAGCCAGCGCCGTGCGTGGCGCATCAGGTCCGGCCGCCGCCGGGCGAGCCACTCCCGCACCCGGCCCTCGCGGGAGACCCCGGTGACCCCGGGGTGTTCGCGGACCGCGCGCCGGGAGGCGGCGAACTCCACCAGCACCCGGGTGACGACCAGGGCACTGATCATCGAGGCCAGCACACCGATGGAGAGCGTCACACCGAACCCGCGCACCGGTCCGGAGGCGAAGAAGAACAGCAGACCGGCGGCGAGCAGCGTGGTGACGTTGGAGTCGGCGATGGCGCTGAAGGCATTGCGGAAGCCCTCGGTCACGGCGATGCGCAACCTCCGCTCGCTCCTGCCGCGGCGGGCGGCGTACTCCTCCCGGGCCCGTTCGAAGACCAGCACGTTGGCGTCCACGGCCATGCCGATCGCCAGCACGAAACCGGCCAGCCCCGGCAGGGTGAGGGTGGCGCCCAGCGCGATCAGCGCGGCGTAGGAGATCAGCCCGTAGCAGGTCAGGGCCACGGTGGCGAGGGCGCCCAGGAGCCGGTAGACGACGATGATGAACAGCGCGGTCAGCGCCGTGCCGATGACGGCGGCCCAGGCGCTGGCCTCGATGGCCTCCTCGCCCAGGGTGGGGCCGACGGTCCGCTGTTCGATGATCTCCACCGGTACCGGCAGGGCACCGCCGTCGATGAGCAGGGCCAGTTCCTCGGCCTCCTCCTGGGTGAAGCCGCCGGTGATCTGCGTGGACCCGCCGGTGATGCCGACGTCGCAGGCGACCGAGGGATCGACCTGCGGTGAGGAGATGATCTCGTCGTCCAGGACGATCGCGACCCGCCGCTTCGGATCGCCCGCCGGCGAACAGGCGGCCTGACCGGTCAGCTCGGCCCAGGCGTCCTTGCCCCGGCCGCGCAGGTCGACGGTGACGTACCAGCCGCCGCCGGTCTGTTGGTCGAAGGCGGCCTCGGCGTCCTCGACCCCGTCCCCGGTCAGCTCGGCCGGGCCCAGCCGCAGCCGCTGCCCGGAGCCGTCGGGCAGCACGCGTTCCTCGTCCTGTGGCTTCTCCCCCTCCTCCCGCTCCTGCTCCTGCTGTTCCCGCTGTTCCTCGGCCCCCGCGATGCCGAGGACGGGGTGGAAGGTGAGCTGCGCGGTACGGCCGAGCACGTCGGCGGCCTCGCGCGGGTCCTGGAGACCGGGGAGTTCGACGATGATCCGGTTGTCACCGGAACGGGTGATGTTGGGTTCCGCGACGCCGAGCGCGTCGACACGGCGGCGCAGCACTTCCAGGGTGCGGTCGGTGGCCTCGCGGTCGGCCTGCGTGGTGGGCGAGTCGCGGGTCTCCAGCACGATCTGGGTGCCGCCGCGCAGGTCGAGACCGAGTCTGGGCGAGGTGGTCACCGTCAGGTACACGGAGACGGCGACGACGGCGAGGGCGAGGAGCGCCCGCACCAGGTTGGCGCGTTTCAAGGGATTCCTCCGGCAGGGCACGCCGCGGCCGGGCACCGGTCGTACGGACGTCGCGCGGTGCGGTCGCGGCGTTGGTCGCTGTGGGCGTCGCGGCGGTGGCCGCGGTGGCGGGGAGGGACGGCGGTGTCAGCCGCCCGGCCGGAGCGGCGGCGCCCTGCCCTGCTGGAGCGCGGTGTGCCGGAGCCGGACGGCCGGGTCCGGGAGGAAGGCGGAGGGGCGGGTGCCCGCGGCGGGGCGCGGCAGGGGGGCGCGCGGCGGCACGGCCGCCCCCGCCGGGTGGGAGGCGTGCCGCTCACCGGTGGCGTCCCGGTACAGCAGCGGCGTGCGGTCGCATCCGACCGCGCACGGCGCGCCGACCACGTGGGGGCCGCCGCGCACGCCGGTGTGGGGAACGGGGTGCGGGTGGGGGCGCGGCGAGGCGCCCGCCTGCCCACCGGAGAGGGCGGGGGCCAGCACGCCGGCCAGGAGGGCCGCCACCGCGAGGAGCGCCCTGACCGCCCGGCGGCCCCAGGGCGGCGGGGCGGCCGGGGGAGGCCGGAGCGGGGGCACGGCGGCGGTCCGCTGGACCATGCCCCCCTCCTCCCTCGGAGCCCGTGGCCCCTGCGTTCCCGTGTCCCGGCGCGGTCGCGCACCCGGCGCCGGGTGCGGGCGGGCCCCGCCCGCACCGCGTACCGGACCGGCGCCGGCCGGTCACGCGGGCCGGACCCGTGGAGCATGGTCGCACGGTGCCCCGCGACCGTCCCGGTACCGCCGGACGGTGTCCCGGCGATCCCCCCGGCGGGAACGGCCCCCGACGGCCCCGGCGTCCGGACGGGGCGGGATCAGCCCAGGGCCTGCGTGAGGTCCTCCGCGAGGTCGTCGACCGCCTCGATGCCGACCGACAGCCGCACCAGGTCCGAGGGCACCTCCAGCGCCGAACCGGCCGCCGAGGCGTGGGTCATCCGGCCCGGGTGCTCGATCAGGGACTCCACACCGCCCAGCGACTCGCCGAGGATGAACAGCCTCGCCCGGTCGCAGACCTCGACCGCGGCCTCCTCGCCCCCGGCGACCCGGAAGGAGACCATGCCGCCGAAGCCGCGCATCTGCTTGGCCGCCACCTCGTGCCCGGGGTGGGACTCCAGCCCCGGGTAGTACACCCGGGTGACCTTCGGGTGGGAGGCCAGCAGCTCGGCGATCCGGGCGGCGTTGGCGCAGTGCCGGTCCATCCGCACCGCCAGCGTCTTGACGCCGCGCATCACCAGCCAGGAGTCGAACGGCCCGGCGATGGCGCCCATGGCGTTCTGGTGGAAGGCCAGTTCCTCGCCCAGGGCGGCGTCGGAGGTGACCAGCGCGCCGCCCACCACGTCGGAGTGGCCGCCCATGTACTTGGTGGTGGAGTGCACGACGACGTCCGCGCCGAGCGCCAGCGGCTGCTGGAGGTAGGGGCTGGCGAAGGTGTTGTCGACCACCAGTCGGGCGCCCGCCGTTCGGGCCACCTCGGCGACGGCGGCGATGTCGGTGATGCCCAGCAGCGGGTTGGACGGGGTCTCCACCCACACGACCTTGGTGCGGGGCCGCAGCGCGGCGCGCACGGCGGCCGGGTCGGAGGAGTCGGCGACCGACCACTCCACGCCCCACCGCTCGGCCACCTTCGCGAAGAGGCGGAAGGTGCCGCCGTAGGCGTCGTTCGGGACGACGACGTGGTCACCGGGCGTCAGCACCGTCCGCAGCAGGCAGTCCTCGGCGGCCAGCCCGGAGGCGAAGGCCAGTCCGCGGCGCCCGCCCTCCAGCGCGGCGAGGTTCTCCTCCAGCGCGGTGCGCGTCGGGTTGGCGCTGCGGCTGTACTCGTAGCCGCCGCGCAGACCCCCCACCCCGTCCTGCTTGAAGGTGGACACCTGGTGGATCGGCGGCACCACCGCTCCGGTCGCGGCGTCGGGTTCCTGCCCGGCGTGGATGGCGAGGGTCTCGAAGTGCTGTGCCGCGTTCTGGGCTGCGTGCTGGTGGCTCATGCTCCCGAGCGTAACGGGCGGGCCGTACCGTGGAGACCATGGAAGCCCTGCTGTTCCTCATCGCCATCGCCGCCGTCGTCGGCCTGTTGGTCGTGCCCGCGGTCCGCCGTCGGCGGGCGCCGGCCACCGCCGGGGGGCTCCCGGCCCGGATCACCGACCCGGACCGCTACGGCTTCGTACCGCCCGAGCGCCTCGACGTGCGGCTGCCCGGCCCCGATCCGGAGCTGATCGAGGCGCTGGAGGAGACGCAGCGGACCCAGGACTGGCAGCCCGTCGCCCGGCTGCTCGCCCTGACCGACGACTGGGAACTGCGCTGGCAGCGCGTGCAGTCGCTGGCGGGCGCCGCCTCCGTCGAACTGGCGCGGTCGCGCACGTCCCGCGCGCCCGCGCGGGACGGTTCCGGCGCGCCCGCCGGAGCCTCGGGCCCCTCCCTCTCCAAGGAGCCGTCGCCGGGCCGCGCGGAGGGGGCCGCCGGCGGCACCCATCCGGAGGGCGCGCCCGAGGGCGCCCGCTGGCTGCGTGACTGGCGCTCCTCCTCCCCGCGCGACGTCGGCTGCGCGCAGGTGTACGCGCAGTTCCTGGTCTGGCAGGCGCTGGGCGGCACCGGTTCGGCCGACCGGCGGATCATCCTGGAGGAGGCCCGCGAGATCGCCCGGGAGGCGGTCCGGCTGGCCCCGGCCGATCCCACGGGCCACATCACCGACCTGTTCGCGGCCCGCGCCCTGGGCGTGCGCCGCTCCGACTTCGAGGCACTGTGGCAGGAGGTGCGCAGGCGGGCCCCGCACCACATGGGCGCGCACCTGGTGGCGCTGCCGTACTGGTCGGCCAAGGGCCACGGCTCCCGGGAGGACGCCTACGCCTTCGCGCGGCAGGCGGCCGGGGAGGCCCCTCAGGGCAGCCTGCTCCCGGCGCTGCCGCTCTTCGCGGTCTACGACCACCTGCCGGAGGCCAACATGGTGCGCGGCCTCTACCGGAGCGCGGTCGTCGAGCAGGCGATCGACGGCGCCGGCTACGCCCTCCACCACGCCCCCGGCGACCACCCCGTCGCGCCGCACGTGCGCCATCTGCTGCTGTGCTTCCTGGTGCGCGCCGAGCGGTACGCGGAGGCCCTGGAACAGGTGCGGGCCGTCGATGGTTATGTCGGTGCGCTGCCCTGGGTCGACGGCGCCGACCCGGCGGCGGAGTACGCGGCGTACCGCGCCCTGGCGGTCGCGGGCCACGAGGGCCCGGGCGGCGGCGCGGCCGCCCCTCCGCCGGCGCACTGAGGCACGTCGAGACGCACACCGGGCCCCGCGCACAGCGCGTTCGGGGTCCGGTCGGCCCGTGAGGAGAGTTGAGCATGCTGTTCGGCCACCACAGGAAGTCCCTGCCCACCGCGGAGGAGGCGCTCAAGGGACGACCGGAGCGCCCGTACTCCGTCCCGGAGAAGCACACCGTCCTGGGCACCCCCCTGCTCGGCCCCTACCCCGAGGGCCTGGAGGTCGCCGACTTCGGCCTGGGCTGTTTCTGGGGCGCCGAGCGGAAGTTCTGGCAGACGCCGGGCGTGTGGACGACCCTGGTCGGCTACCAGGGCGGCCACACCGAGAACCCGACGTACGAGGAGGTCTGCTCGGGACTGACCGGGCACACCGAGGCCGTCCGCGTGGTCTTCGACCCGTCGGAGGTCTCGTACGAGGAACTGCTGAGGGTCTTCTGGGAGGCCCACGACCCCACCCAGGGCTTCCGCCAGGGCAACGACGTGGGCACCCAGTACCGCTCGGCGGTCTACACCCACTCCCCCGCCCAGCGGGCCGCGGCGGAGTCCTCGCGCGAGGCGTACCAGAGGGTGCTGACGTCCGCGGGCCACGGGGAGATCACCACCGAGATCCTTCCGGCCGACGCCCGCCCCTTCTACCCGGCCGAGCCGTACCACCAGCAGTACCTGGACAAGAACCCGGGCGGCTACTGCGGCATCGGCGGCACGGGCGTGTCCTGCCCGGTGGGCGTGGCCAGGGCCGAGTGACCGACCGGTCGGACCGTCCGCCGTCGTCACTCGCCCGGACGACGGCGGACGACCGCCGGAAGGCCGCCAGGGGCCCTCTGTCACGAACTGTAACGAACTGTCACGAAGCGGCCGGGGCGGAGGGTCGGGCGTCCGCCGCCCGGCGCATCGCCTCGGCCTTCCGCCTCGGGTGGTAGCCGGGACCGACGCCCTCCACGAGGAAGGCCGTGCTGTCGATGTGGTCGGTGCGCAGCGGCAGGATCTCCTGGTACGCCTCCGAGTCGTACCAGGCGCGGGCCCGCTCCATCGACGGGAACTCGATCACCACCACGTTCCCGGGCCACTCGCCCTCCCGCACCTCCATCGGGCCGCCGTGAACGCGGAAGCGGCCGGCGAAGGGCTCCAGGGTGTCCTGGATGCGCTCCAGGTAGGCGATCACGTCCGGGTGGGGGCCGGGGTGGTTCCGGAGGTGGGCGATGGCGTAGGCGGTCATGTCTCCTCCCGAGGTCGGGCCGGTATGGACAGCGGTGATCCTTCCGCGCCGCGCGGCCGGAGTCGATGACCTGTCGGGTCATGCCGCGCTCCCGGCCACCGGCCGGGAGCGCGCGGAGGGACCGCCCGTTCCACGGGCGGTCCCTCCGCGCGCGCGTCCGGCCCGGCGGTCAGGCGGAGACGGTCTGGAACTCCTTGAGGAACGCCTCGTCGAACGCCTTGAGGTCGTCCGGCTTGCGGCTGGTGATCAGGGTGTTCGGGCCCTCCGTGCAGACGACGACCTGTTCGTCGACCCAGTTGCCGCCCGCGTTGGCGATGTCGGTGCGCAGGCTGGGGAACGAGGTGAGCTTCCGGCCGCGCACCACGTCGGCCTCGACCAGCGTCCACGGCCCGTGGCAGATCGCGGCGACGGGCTTGCCGGTCCGGCAGAACTCCCGGACGAAGGCGACGGCCTTCTCGTCCATGCGCAGGAAGTCGGGGTTGGCCACGCCTCCGGGCAGCACCAGCCCGTCGTACTCCTCGACCTCGGCGTCGGCGACCTGCCGGTCCACCTCGAAGGTGTCGGCCTTGTCGAGGTGGTCGAACGCCTGCACCGGTCCGTTGTCGGTGGACAGCAGGACCGGGGTGCCACCCGCGTCCTTCACCGCCTGCCACGGGTCGGTCAGCTCGATCTGCTCCACACCCTCGGGGGCGACGAGAAAGGCGACCTTCACTTCAGCCACGTCCTTTCGGCGGTTCGGGTCTACGTACGTGCTCGTGGATCCCCCCACACCCGTTCGGGTCCCCGCCGGGAGGGACGTTATGCACCTCTTGGGTGATCCGTCCTCGGTGTTTCCGTTCCAGGACGTCACCGGGTGCGGTAGGCGCCGATGATCGTCTGGGACAGGGCGTTGCCCCTGTCGTCCCTCACCTCGGCCCGGAAGGAGACGCTCCCGCCCCTGCCGGGATTCTCGACCGTGATCCGGCCCTTCCTGACGGCGAGCTTCCGCCACGTCCCGCCGTCGTCGTGGGAGACGTACACGGTCAACGACTTCGGGTTCCTCCCCGCCGCGCCCTGGACGACCACCGGCACGGAGACCGTGGCCCGTGCCCTGGAGGTGCCGTCCAGCCTCAGTTTCGGCGCGAAGCGCACGGCCGACACCGGGATCGCGGTCTCCTCGGAGGTGCGGCCCGAGGTGAAGGTGTAGGCGGCGCTCACCCTGCGGCTCAGCTTCGAGGGGCCGCTGCGCTCGACGGTGGTGACCAGTCTGTACGTCGCCTTGCCCTTGGGCAGGGTGAACTCGGTGTGGTCCAGGATCTCGTTCCTGGTCGCGTACTTCCCACCGTTGCGGTACAGGGTCGTGGTCGCCCTGTCGTGGTCGCTGCCGCCGAGGTGACCGGCGCCGTCCGAGAGCGGGTTCACGCTCCCGTACAGGAAGTCGCCGTCCCGGAAGACCCCGCCCTCCCCCCGCCGCAGGTTCGGACCGAAGACTCCGTTGTTGAAGGCGTGGTGGTAGCTCCTGCCCGCCGTGTAGGAGCGCTCCCCGCCGTGGTACTCGGCCTCCCACTCGCCGGCCTCGTTCGTCTGCAGGAAGCTCTGGGACCAGCGGGTTCCCTGGGTCCTGACGTACACCGTCGAGACGCGCGGGATGGTGTGCCCGGTCTCGGAGGCCCAGGCGGCGGTGTCCGCCGTGGTCATCAGCACGCCGGTGCGTCCGGGGGCCGTGGCGGCCTGGGAGACGACCAGCCGGGCCATCTCCGACCTGCCGGTGCGCAGGGTGAGCCCGGTGTAGAAGCTCCCCCGCCGGCTGTGGGCGGCGTGGTACTCGGTGCTGCCGTTGACCCAGGTGGTGGTGGCGGCGGCCTCGATCTCGGCGCCCTTCGGCACCGGGCCGATCCGTGCGGTGCGGAATCCCCGGGGCAGGTCGGGCGCGGAGTTGACGAGACCGACGTACCCCTCCGCGGTGTGGAGGTCGAACGTGACGGCCAGTTCGGTCTGTCGGGCCCTGCCGCTCGGCACCGTCATCGTGACCGGCCTGGCCCTGCGCGCGTCGAGGGTGATCGCGGTGTTCCCGGTGAGCCTGACGGCGGGGGCGACGAGCCAGTCCAGGCCGTCGATGCGGCCCCCGTCCCTCCCCGGCACGGGGAGTTCGCCGGAGAGGGTGTAGTCGCCCCTGGGCATGCGCACGGTGGCGGTGCCGTCGTCCCCCCGGAGGACGACGGGCGCGTCGCCGGTGTGCGGGAACAGGGAACCCTCCCAGTGGCCGGTCGGTCCGCCGTCGCGGCCGACGGCGCGCACGGTCAGGTCGTAGGACTCGACCTCGCGGTCGACGGCGCCCGCGGTGCGGACGGTCCGGCCGCCGCCGGTCGCGGTGATCACCAGTCCGTAGGCGCCGTCGAGGTCGCCGCCGAGGCGGGTGTCGGCGGTGACGCGGACCGAGGCCGTGCCGCCGGCGGGGACGGTGACCCGCTCGGCGGAGAGGGTGAACATGCCGCGTGGCGCGGCCCCGCCCTCCGGGTCGGTGCCCGTCGCGGCCAGCTCCAGGGTGACGGCCCGGTCGCCGAGGTTCCGGTAGGTGACGGCTCTGGTGATCGGCTCGTCGTCGTGGTGCGGCCACCGGGCGGTGCCGAAGCCGATCGACACCGGCTCGGCGACGACCGCCTGCCTCAGGGCCGCGGCCACGTCCACCCGGCCCGTTCCCTGCCGGAAGGGGGTGTGCCCCTTGGCCGGCACGGCGGAGGAGGTCAGCGCGCCCTTGAGGCGCTCACCGGTCCAGTCGGGGTGCCGCTGGGCCAGCAGCGCGGCGGCGCCCGCGACGTGCGGGGCGGCCATGGAGGTGCCGGAGAGGGCGACGTAGCCGTCGGCGACCGGGGTGCCCTCCCGCTGGACGACGCTGTTCTCGGCCGCGGCGGCGCCGATGTCCACGCCGGGCGCGGTCAGGTCGGGCTTGACCGCGCCGTCGCCGACGCGGGGGCCGACCGAGGAGAAGTCCGCGAGTCCGTCGTCCCCGTCGACGGCGCCGACCGTCAGCGCGGCGTCCGCGCTGCCCGGGGTGCCGACCGTGGAGGCGTCGGGTCCCGCGTTGCCCGCCGCGACGACGAAGAGGGCGCCGCTGTCCTTCGACAGCCGGTTGACGGCCTCCTCCATCGGGTCGATCCCGGGGGTGTCGATGTCGCCGAGGCTGAGGTTGACGACCCTGGCGCCCCGCGCCACGGCCCACTCCATGCCCTCGATGATCTCCGAGTCGCTGCCGTAGCCGTCGTCGTCGAGCACCTTGGCGTTGAGCAGTCCGGCCCCGGGGGCGACGCCCCTGTGGCGACCGCCGGACCTCGCGCCGCTGCCGGCCGCGATGGAGGCGACGTGGGTGCCGTGTCCGTGGCGGTCCTCGGCGTCCTCGGCCGCGGAGAAGTTCCGCTCCGCGACGATCCGGCCGGCGAAGTCCTCGTGCGTGTCGTCGATGCCGGTGTCGAGGACGGCGATGGTGACACCGGTGCCGTCGTGGCCGGCCTTCCACGCGGTGGGGGCGCCGATCCGGGCGACGCTCCGGTCGAGCGTCGCCCGGTGGAGGCCGTCGAGCGAGACGGTGGCGACCCCGGGGGCCGCGGCGAGCCGTCCGACCTCGGTGGCGGGGCGGGTCAGGGCCGTCCAGGCGGCGGCGACGGTGTCCTCGGGGACGGTCAGCGCCTCGCCGTTGACGGAACGGAGGGTGGCGCGCACGGTGGGGTCGGCCGCGGCGTGCAGTTCGGCCTTGGCCGCCGGCTCGGTGCCCTGGTAGGTGACGATGACCGGAACGCCGTTCCCGGTCCTGGCGCGGTACTGCTCGCGGTCGAGTTCGGTGACGTCGAACAGCCGCCGGTCGAGCCTGCGTTCGTGGATGAGGCCGAGCGCGTCCCTCGGGATCACGTGGGTGTGCCCCCCGGCGCGCACGACCTGGACGGGGACCCCTTCGCGCCCCTTGGCCCGGATCATCCCGACGACCTCGCCGGAGCGGTCGAGCAGTACCCGGTCGCCGGTGATGAGCGTGACGGTGCGGTGCTTCGGGGTCTTCGGGGGTTTCGGGGACTTCGGGGTCTTCGGGGCCTCGGGGGCGTCGGGCGCCGCGCGGTCGGTTCCCGCCGGGGAACCGGACCCGGCCGGCGGTGTCCTCGGGGCGGCGGACGACGTGGTGGTCGGCCCCGTCGTCAGTGCGATGGCCACAACCGTGGCTATCGCGGCGACGCCCGCTCTCTTCCGATGCGTCAACTCTCCCCCTGGCGAGGCGATTCACCCTGCGCGGGGAGCCGGACGGCCCCCGGCGCTCAGTCTGCGGGAGGCCGCCGCGCCGGCACCATATGACGCCATATGGGACTGGAGTTCCATCCGGCGCCCCGGAGAGCGACGTCCCTCACCGGCCGGGGGCGGCCCCGCCCGGTGAGGGCGGGCGCGGCACCGGCTCGGGGACGGCCAGGCGCCGAAGGCCCCGGAGGACGCCGAAGGCGGCGGACGCCGTGCGCCGTGCGCCGCGTCCGCCGCCTTCGGCGGGATGGTTCCCGGTGTGTCGTCGGGCAGGGGCCCGACGGCCCGTCAGAGGGCCGAGCCGGCCTTCCAGTCCTCCCAGGACATGTTCCAGCCGTTGAGGCCGTTGTGCGGGGCGATCTGCTTGTCCGGCGAGTTCTTCACGATGACCAGGTCGCCGAGCAGGGAGTTGTCGAAGAACCAGGCCGCGTCCTGGTTGGGGTCGTCGCCGCCCTTGACGTCGTTCAGGCCCACGCAGCCGTGGCTGGTGTTGGCGCTGCCGAAGATCGAGTCGGCACCCCAGTAGTTGCCGTGGATGAAGGTGCCGGAGGTCGACAGGCGCATGGCGTGCGGCACGTCGGGGATGTCGTACTCGCCCTTGCCGTCGTCGTCGGTGAAGCCGACCGTGGCGCCGTCCATCCGGGTCTCCTCGAACTTCTCGGAGATCACCATCTGACCGTTGTAGGTCGGGGTCTCGGGCGCGCCCGCGGAGATCTTGACGGTCCTGATCGTCTTGCCGTCCCGGACGACCTCCATGGTCTTGGACTTCACGTCGACCGTGCTGACCTGGGAGCGGCCGACGGTGAAGCTGAAGCTCTTGTCCTGGACGCCGGTGATGCCCTCGGCGCCCTCGACGCCGTCGAGGTTGAGGTCGACGGTGACCTTGGAGCCGGCCTTCCAGTAGTCCTTCGGACGGAAGTCCAGGCGCGTGTCGCTGAACCAGTGGCCGACGATCTCCTGGCCGCTGGTGGAGTTGACCTCGATCGAGGACTGGACGAGCTTCCGGTTGGTGATCCCCTTGTCGAAGTTGATCGACACCGGCATGCCCACGCCCACGGTGGAGCCGTCCTCGGGCGTGAAGTACCCAATGAAGCTGTTTTCGGGCGAGACCGTGGTGAAGGTCGAGTTCCCGTGGACCGTGCGTCCCTCGGGGTCCTCGGCCTTGGCCGAGATCGTGTACCGGGTGGAGCGCTCCAGTTGGCCGTCGGGCTTCCAACTGGTGCCGTCGGCGGCCAGGGTGCCCGCCACCTCCTGACCCGTCGCCGCGGCCTTCATGGTCACCGAGGTGAGCTTGCCGCCCTCCACCGAGACCCCGACCGCGTTGATGCTGGTGTTGTCCGAGCCGTCCTTGGGGGTGATGACTATTCGGGCGTCCGAGGCCTCCTCGGCCGCCGCCCGGTCCACCTGGGCCTGCCCCTTCTCCTGCTTCTTGCCCGCGTCGGAGTCGGAGTCGCCGCCGCCGCCGTCACCGCCGCACGCGGTCAGTGCGAGTACCCCGCTGAGCACCGCGGCCGCCACCACGACACCCTTGCGGCGCTTGCCGTCCGTCATCACACACTTCTCCATCCGCTTGCGAACCTCCGGCTCCCGTGCCGCGTCCCGCGCCGTCCGGTGAGAGTAAAGCGGGACAACCACCCCACCGCCGCACACACGAGAACGCAAGGGAGCTGTGACCCGTTCCACCCAGGGTAAGACTGTGGGGTAAGACACCCTTTCGGCGCCAGGGGTTCCCGTCCCGGGCGGGGATCTCCCTCACACTCCCGGATGCCCCCGGGCATCCGCGGCATGTTGACGCCCGATCACACAACCCCGATTATCACGCCTTGATCCATACATGTCGGGTTATGACCGTTCTGTCGCTTTCTGGGAGGTCGAACCCGCGGACCGCACTTCACTCGGCGCGCCGCCGTGACTAGCATCGGTCACCGCACCTCCCATCCGCTGCACGCTAGGGGGCTCTCCGTGCGAGCACACCGCCGACCGCTGATGACCGCCGCCGTGGCGGGCGGCCTGCTGTGCGGCCTGTGGTTCGTACCGTCCGCGAACGCCACCGGCGAGGACGCCCACACGCGATCCGCCGCGTCGCGGACACAGGACGCCGTACCGGCCCAGTCCGGAACGACCACCCCCGGCACCTTCGGGGACGGGGCCGAACTGGCCGACACCGGAAGCTTCGACACCACGCCCTACCTCGCCGGCGGCCTCGGCTTCCTCGGCGCGGGCGCGGCCCTGCTGGCCCACGCCCGCATCCGCTCCGGACGCGAGGGGCTCACGCCAGCGGCCCGGTGACGGCCTCGGCCGCCGCCACCAGCCCTCCCCCGCGCACGAACGCCTCCGCGGCCGCCAGTTCCGGCGCCAGGAAACGGTCCTGCCCCGGCCCCGTGGTGCCCGCCTCCCGCACGGCGGCCACCACGGCCGAGGCGGCGGGCGAGGGGGTCAGGCCGTCGGCGGCGCGCAGCTCGATCGCGCGGGTGGCGGCGTGGAGCTCGACGGCCACCACACGGGCCAGGTTCTCCACGACGGTGCGCAGCTTGCGGGCGGCCGACCAGCCCATCGAGACGTGGTCCTCCTGCATCGCCGAGGACGGGATCGAGTCCACCGAGGCCGGGACGGCCAGCCGCTTCATCTCGCTCACCAGGGCGGCCTGGGTGTACTGGGCGATCATCAGGCCCGAGTCCACTCCGGCGTCGTCCGCCAGGAAGGGCGGCAGTCCGTGGCTGCGGTTGCGGTCCAGCAGCCGGTCGGTGCGGCGTTCGGTGATCGAGGCCAGGTCGGCGGCGGCGATGGCGAGGAAGTCCAGCGCGTAGGCGACGGGCGCGCCGTGGAAGTTGCCGTTGGACTCCACCCTGCCGGCTCCGGGGAGGACCACCGGGTTGTCCACGGCCGCCGCCAGTTCCCGCTCGGCGACGGTCCGGGCGTGCGCCAGGGTGTCGCGCCCCGCGCCCGCGACCTGCGGGGCGCAGCGCACCGAGTAGGCGTCCTGCACGCGCGGGGCGTCGTCCTGGTGGTGGCCGGTGAGTCCGGAGCCCTCCAGGACCTTCAGCATGTTGGCAGCGGACGCGGCCTGGCCGGGGTGCGGCCGGACGGCGTGCAGCTCGGGCGCGAGCACCCGCTCGGTGCCCAGGAGCGCCTCCAGGGTCAGGGCGGCGGTGATGTCGGCGCTGGTGAGCAGCCGGGCGAGATCGGCGCAGGCCATCACCAGCATGCCCAGCATGCCGTCGGTGCCGTTGAGGAGCGCCAGGCCCTCCTTCTCCCGCAGCTCCACGGGGGCCAGACCGTGCTCGGCCAGCAGCTCGGCCGCCGGGCGCACCCGCCCGTCGGGCCCCTCGGCCTCTCCCTCGCCCATCAGGACCAGCGCGCAGTGGGACAGCGGCGCCAGGTCCCCCGAGCAGCCGAGCGAGCCGTACTCGTGGACGACGGGCGTGATTCCCGCGTTGAGCAGCCCGGCCAGGGCACCGGCCACCTCGGGCCGCACCCCGGTGTGCCCGGAGGCGAGGGTCTTCAGTCGCAGGAACATCAGGGCCCGCACCACCTCGCGCTCCACGTGCGGGCCCATCCCGGCGGCGTGCGAGCGGACGATGTTGCGCTGGAGCTGTACGCGCAGTTCGGTGGGGATGTGCCGGACGGCGAGGGCGCCGAAGCCGGTGGAGACGCCGTAGACGGGCTCGGGCTCGGCCGCCAGGGCGTCGACGACCCGGCGGGCGGCCGCCAGGGCGTCGAGCGCCTCCTCGGAGAGCTCGACGCGTGCCAGGCCCCGGGCGACGGCGACGACGTCCTCGGCGGTGGTGCCGGAGGGGCCGACCACTACGCGGTGCTGCATATCCATATTCAGGAACACTAAAGAGTGAATCGCGTTCTGTCACGGCCCGGTCGCGACGGTGTGCGCCACATCCGCCGGCCGTCCCGTCCCCCGCCGGTCGTCGCGGTCACGCGTCCAGTCCCCGGATGGTGCGGCGGTCACCGGAGGAGCCCAGTGCGCCCCGCTCCGCCCGGTCCGCGAGACGGACCACCGTGTCCCCGTCCCCCCGGTCGTCCACCGACCCCTCGCGTCCGGCCACCACCGGCTTGTCCGTACGGGCGGCCTTGGCACGGTACTGGGCGGCGTCCGCCAGGCGGAACAGCCGGCGGGCCGAGCGGACCGGGCCTATCGGGTCACCGGTCGAGGCGACTCCGCAGGCCACCCCCTGCCCGGTCTCCAGCTCGGCGGCCCGGCGGCACACCTCGTCCGCCACCCGGACCACCTCGTCCGCCGACGGGCCCACGGCCAGCAGACAGAACTCGTCCCCGCCCAGCCGGGCGACCAGGGCGTCCGGGAGCATCGCGCCGCACAGCGACAGCACCGAGGCGAATCGTTCCAGCAGTCGGTCGCCGGCCTCGTGGCCCAGCTCGTCGTTGACCGCCTTGAGCCCGTTGACGTCGCAGACCAGCAGACTCACCACCGTGCCGGCCGTGCGGTGCCGCTCCATCGCCTCGTCCAGCCGCACGTCCACCGCGCGCCGGTTGGCCAGCCCGGTCAGGGGATCGGTGAAGGCCAGCCGGCGCACCTCCTCCAAGCGCTCCGTCTGGGCGATCGCGGCGGCGATCACCGACGCCAGAACGGCGGCGAAGTCGGCGTCCGCGGGGCCGAACCCCGGCCGACCGGGCTCCCGCGCCACGTACAGCTCGCCCCAGGCCCGCCCGTGCAGCACGATCGGCGCCACCACACAGCAGCCCCGGCCCCGCCGGCGCAGCTCCTCCGCCCGCCGGGCACCGGGCGGGCGGGGCCCGTACCACCGGGTGTCCCGGTCGCCCGAGGCCGTCTCCACCCAGGCCCGCGCCCCGCCGTCCGGGCCGGCGCCCGAACGGCCCGCGCGCGGAAAACCGGTGATCTCGGGGAAGTCGTGGAGGGGGTACCACTCGTCCTCGGGGAACTCCTCCTCGTCCCCCCGCAGCTCGCCGACGTTCACCAGCACCCGGATCCGGCCGCGCTCGCGCTCCCAGACGGACAGGGCCGCGAAGGACCCCTCCATCGCGGCCAGCGCGCCCTCGGCGGCGGCCCGGGAGACGTCGCGCAGGGTGTGGACGGCGGCCATCGCCTGCGCCAGTTCCACCACGGCCCGCAGCCGCGCGTCGTCACCCATGCCGCACCCGATCCATGTGCCCCAGATTATGGGCCCCCGCCCCGGGACGCCGACCGGTTCGCACCGGCCCGTCCCGGCTCACCGGTCTGGTGCCCGCTCGCGCCCGGCTCACTCCCGGCCCGCGCCCGGCCGGGCTCCCCGACGGCTCCGGGCCCCGGCCCGGACGGGCCGTCCGGGCCGTCCGGGCGGATCACGGCCGCTCCGGGCTCACTCGCCCGGCCAGCGCGGGGCGCGCTTCTCGTTGAAGGCCGCCACGCCCTCGGCCCGGTCCCCGGAGAAGGCCACCGAACGCCAGGCCGCGTCCTCGACCTCCAGGCCCGCGCGCAGGTCCATCCCCCAGCCGGTGCGCAGCGCCCGCTTGGCCGCCCGCAGACCCACCGGGGAGTTGGCGGCGATCCGCCGGGCCAGCGCCAGCGCCTCGGCGCGGTCCTCGCCCTCGGCCGCCAGGTGGTCCACCAGACCCAGCTCGCGGGCCTCGACGGCCTCCACCCGACGTGCGGTGAAGATCAGCTCGGCGGCACGGGCCGCGCCCACCCGGCGCGGCAGCAGTTGGGTGCCGCCCCCGCCGGGGATCACTCCGACGGACACCTCCGGCAGGCCCACCACGGCGGTGGGATCGGCGACGATCAGGTCGCAGGAGAGCGCCAGCTCGAAACCGCCGCCGAGCGCGAAGCCGTGCACGGCCGCCACGGTGGGCATCGGCAGCTCCAGCACTCCGGTGTAGGCGGCGCGGGCGTACGGCCGCTGCCGCGCCAGGTCGGCGTCGGTGAAGGAGTTGCGCTCCTTGAGGTCCGCGCCCACGCAGAACGCCCGCTCGTGGCTGGAGGAGAGGACCACGGCCCGCACCCGCCGGTCGGCGGCGAGCGCCGCGCACGCCTCCCCGAGGCACCGGGCCATCTCGGTGGAGACCGCGTTCATCGCCTTCGGCCGGTCCAGCACCAGCTCGGCGACGTACCCCTCCGGCTCCCGCCGGACGGCCACCCACTCGCCGAAGCGCTCCTCCGTCGCGGTGCCCCCCGCGCCGCCGTCCGTGCCGCCGTCTGCTCCGTTCACGCCGCTCACGCCGTCCACACAGCCCTTCCGGTTAACGATCGCTCACTGGTGTACGGGCGCATCATGCCATCCGTTCCCCCCATCGGTCAGGGGCGAGCGCGAAGGGGAGCGGGAAAGGCCCCGGGACGGCACGGGAGGGAGGAGGCGGTCCGGCGGAGCGCGGGCTTCAGGAGGGGGCGCGGCGGGTCAGCAGCCACGGCTCGACGACGCCCAGGCCGCGCACCGGGCGCTGGTAGAGCGGCCGGAGGGCGAAACGGTACGCCGCGCTGCCGTCGGCCTCCTTCTCCGACTCCGGAGCCAGACCGGAGGCGACCAGCTCGGCGCGGAGCGCCTCGTCCACCAGCATCGTGTCCTTGGGCGCTATCGACGTCAGCCGGCTGGCCAGGTTCACCGTGTTGCCGAAGACGTCCCCCATCCGGGTGGTGACCGTGCCCAGGGCCATGCCCACCCGCAGCTCCGGCATCGTCGCGTCGTTGGCGAGGGTCTCGATCAACCGCAGGCCGATCTCGGCGGCCGTGCCCGCGTCGTCGGCGACGTAGAGCACCTCGTCGCCGAGGGTCTTGATCAGTCGGCCGCCGTGCGCCGCGACCAGGTCGGCCGCGGTGGTCTCGAAGGCCTCGACCAGCTCGCCCAGCTCCTCCTCCTCCAGCCGCCGGGTCAGCCGGGTGAAGCCCACCAGGTCGGCGAAGGCGACCACGAGGCGGCGGTCGACCATCTCCTCGTCGTCCGCCGCCTGCACCACCCGGCCGGTGGCGGCCGCCAACTGCCGCCGCCAGACGTACACCAGGAACTCCTGGAGCTCGGGGAGCAGCAGCTCCACCAGCGGGTACGCCACCTCGGTGCGGGTCATGCCGGGCTCGGGCGGCTCGGTGAGCCCCTCCAGGAAGGAGTCGATCTGCCACTCCGCCAACCGCGCCGTCGTCTGTCCGGTGGAACGGGCCACCTGGACGGCCATGGCCTCGCTGAGCAGCCCGGCCTCCACCAGGCCGGCCAACCGGCGCAGCGCGATCACGTCCGTCTCGGTGAGCGCCCTGGCCTGACCGATGTCGGCGAACCCCATCGCGCGCCAGAAGCGGGCCGCCAGCTCCATGGGGACGTCGGCGGCGCGGGCCGCCTGGAAGGGCGTGTACCGCCGCGGGGCTCCCAGGATCAGCTGCTCGATGCGGAGCGCGAGGGGGTCCTCCCCGCCGTGATCCGCCTCACCGTCCGTCACCGGCCCTTCGGCTGGGGTGCCCGCGTCGCCCACTGTCCTTCCGATCCACTCACTGCCGCCGCGCCCGCCGCGCTGGGTCGAGTCAACGATACGGCAGGTGTGCCGTGGCTCACTCTCCCGACGGCTCCTCCCGAGCGGGTCGCAGGTGCACCACGTCCCCCGCCTCCACCGGCTGCCGCACCCCCTCGGCGTCGGCCAGCACCAGGCGTCCCTCGCCGTCCACCGCGACCGCCTCGCCCGTCGACTCGCGCCCGCCGGGGAGCAGGGCGCGCACCCGGCGACCGAGCGTGGCGCAGCCGGCGGTGTACGACCGGCGCAGCCGGCTCTCCTCCGGGTCGCCCTCCGCCTCGCTCCACCGGCCGTACCACTCCGCCAGCGACCGCAGCACCGCGCGCAGCAGCGGGTCGCGGTCGGTGGTGTGCGCGCCGGCCAGGGCCAGCGAGCCGGCCGACGGCACCGGCAGTTCGTCCTCGCGCAGCGAGACGTTGATCCCGATGCCCAGGATCACCGAGGCCGTCCCGTCGGGACCGGTGACCCGCTCGGCGAGGATGCCGCCGATCTTCCGCTCCCCGTCGCCGGTCCGCACCAGGAGGTCGTTGGGCCACTTCAGCGCGGTGTCCACGCCCGCGGTGCGGGCCAGGGCACCGGACGCGGCGACCCCGGCGAGCAGCGGCAGCCAGCTCCACCGCCGCGCGGGCACGTCCGGGGTGAGCAGCACGGAGAGGAAGAGGCCCGAGCGGGCGGGCGCCGTCCAGGCGCGGTCCAGGCGGCCGCGGCCGGCGGTCTGCCGCTCGGCCACCAGCACCGCCCCCGCCGCCGCCGTGCCGGCCGCGGCCCGGGCGGCCAGATCGGTGTTGGTGGAGCCGGTCTCGGGTACCACCTCGACCGATGTCCACGGGGAGTCGGGTCGCACCAGCGCACGGCGCAGCGCGGTGGCGTTCAGCGGAGGCCTGTCCAGGTCCGACCAGGGGTGGTCCGAGGGGTCCTTGGGCGTCATGCAAGACAGCGTAGGTGTGGCAAACGCCGCACCGACGGAGCACCCCGGCGCCGATACGCTACGAAACGGTAGCCAGACGGTGACCAGACATCTCCCGAAGCCCACGACGAGGAGCCGCAGCCCGTGTCCGAGCAGCAGAGCCCAGCCGCCCCCGCCGAGGACCAGGATCTCCACACCACCGCGGGCAGGATCGCGGATCTGCGGCGGCGCATCGACGAGGCCACGCACGCCGGCTCGGCCCGCGCGGTGGAGAAGCAGCACGCCAAGGGCAAGCTGACCGCCCGCGAGCGGATCGAGCTGCTGCTGGACGAGGGGTCGTTCACCGAGCTGGACGAGTTCGCCCGGCACCGCTCCACCAACTTCGGCCTGGACGCCAACCGTCCCTACGGCGACGGCGTCGTCACCGGCTACGGCACGGTGGACGGACGGCCGGTGGCCGTCTTCTCCCAGGACTTCACGATCTTCGGCGGCGCGCTGGGCGAGGTCTTCGGCCAGAAGATCGCCAAGGTGATGGACTTCGCGCTGAAGACCGGCTGCCCGGTCATCGGCATCAACGACTCCGGCGGCGCCCGCATCCAGGAGGGCGTGGCCTCGCTGGGCGCGTACGGCGAGATCTTCCGCCGCAACACCCACGCCTCCGGGGTGATCCCGCAGATCTCGCTGGTGGTGGGTCCGTGCGCGGGCGGCGCGGTCTACTCCCCGGCGATCACCGACTTCACGGTGATGGTCGACCAGACCTCGCACATGTTCATCACCGGCCCGGACGTCATCAAGACCGTCACCGGCGAGGACGTCGGCTTCGAGGAGCTGGGCGGCGCCCGCACCCACAACTCCACCTCCGGCGTCGCGCACCACATGGCCTCCGACGAGAAGGACGCCATCGAGTACGTCAAGGCCCTGCTGTCCTACCTGCCCTCCAACAACCTCTCCGAGCCGCCCGCCTTCCCCGAGGAGGCGGACCTGGAGGTCTCCGACGACGACCGCGAGCTGGACGCGCTGATCCCGGACTCGGCCAACCAGCCGTACGACATGCACGACGTGATCGAACACGTGCTGGACGACGGCGAGTTCCTGGAGACCCAGCCGCTGTTCGCGCCGAACATCCTCACCGGCTTCGGACGGGTGGAGGGCCGGCCGGTCGGCGTCGTCGCCAACCAGCCGATGCAGTTCGCCGGTTGCCTGGACATCGACGCCTCCGAGAAGGCCGCCCGCTTCGTGCGCACCTGCGACGCCTTCAACGTCCCGGTGCTGACCTTCGTGGACGTGCCCGGCTTCCTGCCCGGCACCGACCAGGAGTACGGCGGCATCATCCGGCGCGGCGCCAAGCTGATCTACGCCTACGCCGAGGCCACGGTGCCGCTGATCACCGTCATCACCCGCAAGGCGTTCGGCGGCGCGTACGACGTGATGGGCTCCAAGCACCTGGGCGCCGACCTCAACTTCGCCTGGCCCACCGCCCAGATCGCGGTGATGGGCGCCCAGGGCGCGGTCAACATCCTGCACCGCAGGACACTGGCGGCGGCGAAGACGGACGAGGAGCGCGAGGAGCTGCGGGCCAAGCTCACCGCCGAGTACGAGGACGCCCTCCTCAACCCCTACGTCGCGGCCGAGCGCGGCTACGTGGACGCGGTGGTCGTGCCGTCCGAGACCCGCCGTCACATCGTGCGGGGCCTGCGGTCGCTGCGCACCAAGCGCGAGTCGCTGCCGCCGAAGAAGCACGGCAACATCCCGCTCTGATCCGGCCCCGCCCCTCCCGTCCCCGCTCTCCGAGGAGACCGTGACAGTGATCAAGGTCGTACGCGGCAATCCGACCCCCGAGGAGCTGGCCGCCGCCCTGGCGGTGGTGCGGACCCGGGCCGCCGCCCTGGCGGCGGCCCCGGGGGAGTCCGCCTCCGAGCCCGGCTCGGAGTGGTCCGATCCGGCGCGCACCGTGCCCGGCCACCGGCTGCCGCACCCGGGGCCGCGGGCCTGGCGGACGACGTACTGGCCCGGCTGAGGGCACCGACCACACGCGCCGCGGGTGCGCCTGAGTACGCGTACTCAGGCGCACCCGCCGTCCTTGGCGCAGGATCGGGGCATGCTCTGGTCCGATCCGGCCGACGAACCCCCCGAGGAGCTGCGTACCGCCCAGGTGATGCTCCGCCGCGCCGGCTGGTTGCTCGCCGCCGCGATGGTCGCGGTCTTCCTGCTGCTGTGAGGCACGGCCGGCCGCGCCTCCGCGGGGCGCCGCTCTCCCTAGGATGGGGCGCATGGTCCACGACACCACCGCCTCCGTTCCCTCCTCCGCGCCCTCGACCGGCCGCCGGCTCGTCCTCGCCTCCCAGTCCCCCGCCCGGCTCGGGGTGTTGAGGCAGGCCGGGCTGGCTCCCGAGGTGATCGTCAGCGGGGTGGACGAGGACGCGCTCGACGCCCCCACCCCGGGCGAGCTGGCCCTGGTACTGGCCGAGGCGAAGGCCACCGCCGTGGCGGAGCGGCTGGGGGCCGCCGCGCCGCGGGCGGCGGACGGGACGGCGGGTGCGCTGGTCGTCGGCTGTGACTCGGTGCTGGAGCTGGACGGGCGGGCGCTGGGCAAGCCCGCCGACGCCGAGGAGGCCACCGCCCGGTGGAAGGCGATGCGCGGACGCTCGGGCGTCCTGCGCACCGGGCACTGCGTGATCGACACCGCCGCCGACCGCCGGGTGTCCGCGACCGCGTCCACCACCGTCCGGTTCGGCGAGCCGAGCGACGCGGAGATCGCCGCCTACGTGGCCACCGGCGAACCGCTGCACGTGGCGGGCGCCTTCACCCTGGACGGCCGGTCCGCGCCGTTCGTCGAGGGCATCGAGGGCGACCACGGCAACGTCATCGGCATCTCGATGCCGCTGCTGCGCCGGTTGTTGGCCGAGCTGGGCGTGGGCATCACGGAGCTGTGGGTGTGAGCGGCGGCCCGTGACACCGGCCCGACGGCCTCGGACGCGGGCACACTCCGGCCGTCGCCAGGACCACCGGTCCTCCGTGGGACGGCCCGCCGTCCCCGCGTCGTCCGTTCCGCCGACGGTGCGGCGGCGCCCACGGTACTAACGGGTACGGGGTGGCGGCAGCCCCCGCGCACCGGCAAAGAATTTCCCTACCGTTCGTAGGAATCCCACAAGGAACACCGGATTCCCGGTCGAGTCCCGAACAGTAACCTTGGCCACACCGAAGATCTCCAACCAGAGGCGAGAAGGCGGCGTACCGTGTACCCACAAGGGATGCGGGCCCCGCGGGACCTTTGAGGTCACGTTCCGTGTGGGCAACCTCACCCCTCAGGGCGACTCGGCGTGCGGTGTCGCCAGTACCTAAACTCGCTCCGCCCACTTGTTGCGGCCCAGCGCCAAGGAGGAAGCCATCGTGCGCAAGGTGCTCATCGCCAATCGCGGTGAAATCGCTGTCCGCGTCGCCCGTGCATGCCGGGACGCCGGAATCGCGAGCGTGGCCGTCTACGCCGACCCCGACCGGGACGCCCTGCACGTCCGGGTCGCCGACGAGGCCTTCGCCCTGGGCGGCGACACCCCCACCGCCAGCTACCTGGACATCACCAAGGTCCTCAAGGCCGCCACCGACTCCGGCGCCGACGCCGTCCACCCCGGCTACGGCTTCCTCTCCGAGAACGCCGACTTCGCCCAGGCCGTCCTCGACGCCGGACTGATCTGGATCGGCCCACCCCCCCAGGCCATCCGCGACCTGGGCGACAAGGTCGCCGCCCGCCACATCGCCCAACGCGCCGGCGCCCCCCTGGTCGCCGGCACCCCCGACCCCGTCTCCGGCGCCGACGAAGTCCTCGCCTTCGCCGAGGAACACGGCCTGCCCATCGCCATCAAGGCCGCCTTCGGCGGCGGCGGCCGCGGCCTGAAAGTCGCCCGCACCCTGGAAGAAGTCCCCGAACTGTACGACTCCGCCGTACGCGAGGCGACGGCCGCCTTCGGCCGCGGCGAATGCTTCGTCGAACGCTACCTGGACCGCCCCCGCCACGTGGAGACCCAGTGCCTGGCCGACCAACACGGCAACGTGGTGGTCGTCTCCACCCGCGACTGCTCCCTGCAGCGCCGCCACCAGAAACTGGTCGAAGAAGCCCCCGCCCCGTTCCTGACCGCCGAACAGAACGCCGAGCTGTACCGCGCCTCCAAGGCCATCCTCAAAGAAGCCGGCTACGTCGGCGCCGGCACCTGCGAATTCCTGATCGGCACCGACGGCACCATCTCCTTCCTGGAGGTCAACACCCGCCTCCAGGTCGAACACCCGGTCACCGAGGAAGTCACCGGCATCGACCTGGTCCGCGAGATGTTCCGCATCGCCGACGGCGAGGAACTGGGCTACGACGACCCGCCCCCGCGCGGCCACTCCTTCGAGTTCCGCATCAACGGCGAGGACCCCGGCCGCGGCTTCCTGCCCGCCCCGGGCACCGTGACGACATTCGACCCCCCCACCGGCCCCGGCGTCCGCCTGGACACCGGAGTGGAATCCGGCTCGGTGATCGGCCCGGCCTGGGACTCCCTGCTGGCCAAACTGATCGTCACCGGCGCCACCCGCCAACAGGCCCTGCAACGCGCCGCCCGCGCCCTGGCCGAGTTCACCGTCGAGGGCATGGCCACCGCCCTCCCCTTCCACCGCGCCGTCGTGACCGACCCCGCCTTCGCCCCCGAGGTCAACGGCCACCCCGACGCCCCCTTCACCGTCCACACCCGCTGGATCGAAACCGAATTCGTCAACACCCTGCCCCCCTTCACCACCCCCGGCACCGGCACCGAGGACGACGAACCCGGCCGCGAGACGGTGGTCGTCGAGGTCGGCGGCAAACGCCTGGAGGTCTCCCTGCCCGCCTCGCTGGGCATGACCCTGGCCCGCACCGCCGCGGCCGGCGGCGCCCGCCCCAAACGACGCGCGGCCAAGAAGTCTGGACCGGCCGCCTCCGGCGACACCCTGACCTCCCCGATGCAGGGCACCATCGTCAAGATCGCCGTCGAGGAAGGCCAACAGGTCACCGAGGGCGACCTGATCGTCGTACTGGAAGCGATGAAGATGGAACAACCCATCAACGCCCACCGCTCCGGCACCGTCAAGGACCTGAACGCCACCGTCGGCACCGGCATCAGCGCCGGCGCCGCCATCTGCGACATCAAGGACTGACCCCCAAACGCACGGCCCCCGAGCGAGGGGGCGGGACGGCTCGACCGTCCCGCCCCCTCGCTCTTCGGTCCGCCGGTGAGGAGCCGTCAGTCAGTGGCGGCGCGGGGCCAGATCGGCCACCCGGCCCATCGGGGGGCCCTCGCCGGTGACGACCGGCAGGGCCGTGCGGAGCTGCGCACCACCGGCACCGCCGCCCTGGATCCCCTGGGAGCCCTGCGGATGCCGGCCGCGCTGGCCCGGCAGGGGAACGTCGCGGCGCGGCTGCCGTCCCGCGCCGGGCACCGTGCTCTCGTCCTCCACGCCGCCCGGCCCGGCGGAGCCGCCGACCGTGCCGAGCGGACCGGTGCGCACCGCTCCCGTGGTGGGGCCCGTGCTCGCGATCTCGATCCGGACGCCCTGGTCCGCCAGCGCCTGGAGCTCCGCCGCCGCCCGCTCCTCGTGGGGTGGGGGTTCGTCGGTCACCAGGCGGGTGATGACCTCCGGCGGGACCGTCTGGAACATCGTGTCGATGCCCAGCTTGGTGTGGTCGGCCAGGACGACGACCTCGGCCGCGGCCTGGACCAGGGCCCGGTCCACGCTCGCCGAGAGCATGTTGGAGGTGGACAGGCCGCGCTCGGCCGTCAGCCCGCTGCCGGAGAGGAAGGCACGCGAGACCCGCAGCCCCTGGAGGGACTGCTCGGCCCCGCTGCCGACCAGCGCGTAGTTGGAGCCGCGCAGCGTACCGCCGGTCATCACCACTTCGACGCGGTTGGCGTGGGCCAGGGCCTGCGCCACCAGCAGGGAGTTGGTGACCACGGTCAGGCCGGGAACGCGCGCCAGCCGGCGGGCCAGCTCCTGGGTGGTCGTACCGGCGCCGACGACGACGGCCTCGCCCTCCTCGACGAGCCCGGCGGCCAGATCGGCGATGGCCGTCTTCTCCGCCGTCGCCAGGTGCGCCTTCTGTGGGAGACCGGACTCGCGCGTGAAGCCGCCGGGCAGCACGGCGCCGCCGTGGCGACGGTCGAGCAGTCCCTCGGCCTCCAGCGCCCGGACGTCGCGGCGCACGGTCACTTCGGAGGTCTGGACGACGCGTGCGAGTTCACGGAGCGACACGGCTCCGTTGGCACGCACCATTTCGAGGATCAGTTGACGACGTTCTGCAGCGAACACGAAACCGACAGTAACGCGATCGACCGTCTGCTTTCAGCTGTTTCCGCTGAATAACGGAAATTGTTCGTGGACGGGTTTCCGCCGTGGTATACGCGTGATCCGGCGCCACACAGGCTGCGCCGGGCGCACGACGGCCGCGCGTGGCCGTCGTGCGGCCCCGCGCCAACTCCGCTCCACCGAGCAGACGTTGGCCTCCCCGCCGACCCGCCGGGCCCCGTGCGGCCGGAGGGGTCAGCTCCCCTCGGCGGTCTTCCGGGTGTGCAACTGCCGGGCCACCTCGGCCAGCGACCCCGACAGCGAGGGGTACACGGTGAACGTGTTCGCGATCTGCTCGACCGTCAGGTTGTTGTCCACCGCCACCGAGATCGGGTGGATCAGCTCGCTGGCGCGCGGCGCCACGACCACGCCGCCGACCACGATCCCCGTGCCCGGACGGCAGAAAAGCTTCACGAAGCCGTCCCGGATGCCCTGCATCTTCGCCCGGGGATTGCGCAGCAGCGGCAGCTTGACGGCGCGGGCGTCGATCCGTCCGGCGTCCACGTCGGCCTGCGAGTAGCCGACGGTGGCGATCTCCGGGTCGGTGAAGACGTTCGCCGAGACCGTCTTGAGGTCCAGCGGCGCCACCGTCTCGCCCAGGAAGTGGTACATCGCGATCCGGCCCTGCATGGCCGCGACCGAGGCGAGCGCGAAGACACCCGTGCAGTCGCCGGCCGCGTAGACGCCGGGGGCGGTGGTGCGGGAGACCCGGTCGGTGCGGATGTGGCCGGACTCCTTCAGCGTGACCCCGGCCTCCTCCAGACCGATCCCGGAGGTGTTGGGCACGGCGCCGACCGCCATCAGACAGTGGCTTCCGGTGACGACCCGACCGTCCGAGAGCGTGACCTCCACCCGGTCCCCGACGCGCTTGACCGACGCGGCCCGGGAGCGGGACATCACGTTCATGCCGCGGCGGCGGAAGACGTCCTCCAGGACGACCGCCGCGTCCGGGTCCTCGCCCGGCAGCACGCGGTCGCGCGAGGAGACCAGCGTCACGCGGGAGCCCAGCGCCTGGTAGGCGCCGGCGAACTCGGCGCCGGTGACACCGGAGCCGACCACGATCAGTTCCTCGGGCTGCTCCTCCAGGTCGTAGACCTGGGTCCAGTTCAGGATGCGCTCGCCGTCCGGCCTGGCGTCGGGCAGTTCCCGCGGCCGTCCGCCGGTGGCGACGAGGACGGCGTCGGCGGCCAGCCGCTCCTCGCTCCCGTCCGCCGTCTCCACGACGACCTGCCGGGAGCCGTCGGGCGCGTGGTGCGGCTCCAGCCGGCCGCGCCCGCGCAGCACACGGGCGCCGGCGCGGGTGACGGCGGCGGTGATGTCGTGCGACTGGGCCAGGGCCAGGCGCTTCACACGCCGGTTGACCTTCCCCAGATCCACCCCGACCACACGGGCGGGGCGGTCGGGGTCGGGGGTGCCGTCCTCGACGATGATGCCCAGCTCCTCGTAGGAGGAGTCGAAGTTCGTCATCACCTCGGCCGTGGCGATGAGGGTCTTGGACGGGACGCAGTCGGTCAGCACCGACGCCCCGCCCAGGCCGTCCCGGTCGACGACGGTCACTTCCGCTCCGAGCTGGGCGGCCACCAGAGCCGCCTCGTAGCCGCCGGGTCCACCACCGATGATCACGATCCGAGTCACGTACCCCAGTTTCTCACGCGCCCCCGTCACGCCCGTCACCACCCGTCCGTGCCCGCGCGCCTCCCGTCCCGCCCCTCGCCCCGTGACCCCCGGCCCGCCGTCCCCCTCCGGGCGTGCCGCTACCCTCGCCGTATGTCGCTCTACGCCGCGTACGCCGGAAACCTCGACGCCCGGCTGATGTCCCGCAGGGCCCCGCACTCCCCGCTGCGCGGCACCGGGTGGCTCAGCGGTTGGCGGCTCGCCTTCGGCGGCGAGCACATGGGTTGGGAGGGCTCCCTGGCGACCGTCGTCGAGGCGCCGGGCTCGACGGTCTTCGTGGCGCTGTACGACGTCGCGCCCATGGACGAGGACTCCATGGACCGCTGGGAGGGCGTCGGCATGGGCGTCTACCGCCGCACCAGGGTGCGCGCGCACACCCTGGACGGTGACGAGGCCGCGTGGTGCTACGTGCTCAACGGCTACGAGGGCGGTCTGCCCTCGGCTCGCTACCTGGGCGAGATCGCCGACGCCGCGGAGTCCGCCGGGGCGCCCCACGACTACGTCCTGGAGCTGCGCGAGCGTCCCTGCTGAGGGGCGCCGAGGAGGCGCGCGCCGGCGGGTTCGCGCCACTTCCCGGACATCCATCTACGCGCGTAGGCATTTTCCGGTTACCCTCATCGCGTGAACGCATCTGCCACCACGGAATACTCCGCCGACCCGTACGCCGCCGCAGACGCCGCCGCGGCCCGGCTCCGCGAGCTGACCGGCGCGGAGAGCCACGACGTCGTCCTGGTCATGGGGTCGGGTTGGGTTCCGGCCGCCGACGCGCTCGGGGAACCGGACCACGACTTCCCGGTCACCGACCTCCCCGGCTTCCCGCCGCCGGCGGTGGAGGGCCACGCCGGGCGGGTCCGCTCCTACCGCGTCGGCGACAGGCGGGCACTGGTCTTCCTCGGCCGCACCCACTACTACGAGGGCCGCGGGGTCGCCTCCGTCGCCCACGGCGTTCGCTCGGCCGCGGCCGCCGGCTGCAAGACGGTCGTGCTGACCAACGGCTGCGGCGGCCTGCGCCCCGGTATGCGTCCGGGGCAGCCGGTCCTGATCCGCGACCACATCAACCTCACCGGCACCTCGCCGATCGTGGGCGCCAACTTCGTGGACCTGACCGACCTGTACTCGCCGCGGCTGCGCGCGCTGTGCCAGGAGGTGGACCCCTCCCTGGAGGAGGGCGTCTACGTCCAGTTCCCCGGCCCGCACTACGAGACGCCGGCCGAGATCGGCATGGTCCGGGCGATCGGCGGGGACCTGGTGGGCATGTCCACCGTCCTGGAGGCCATCGCCGCCCGTGAGGCGGGCGCCGAGGTGCTGGGCATCTCCCTGGTCACCAACCTGGCCGCGGGCATGACGGGCGAACCGCTGAACCACGAGGAGGTCCTCCAGGCCGGCCGTGACTCGGCCGCCCGGATGGGCGGTCTGCTGGCCCGGGTCCTCGAACGCGTCTGAGCGGACCGGCGCCGGCACCGGCCTCCCGTGCTCCCGCCGGACCGCCGTGGGTCCACACGGCGTACGCGGGGCGCGCGCCGGGCTGTCCGCGGACCTCCCGGGTAGGTGTGGGGCCGGAACGGAACGCGCCCCGCGCCAAGGGCGGGGCGCCGAGAGCGAGACGGGGCGGCACGGCACGCCGCCCGTGAGCGACACGCGAGAGGCGGAGAGAGAGCGTGGCAACCGTGCAGCACGAGGACCCGACCGCGCGGGCGAAGGCCTGGCTGGCCGAGGACCCGGACCCACAGACCCGCGAGGAGCTGTCCCGGCTGATCGAGGCGGGGGACACGGCCGAACTGGCCGACCGCTTCTCCGGCACCCTCCGGTTCGGCACCGCCGGGCTGCGCGGGGAGTTGGGCGCCGGTCCGATGCGGATGAACCGCGCGGTCGTCATCCGGGCGGCCGCCGGGCTCGCGGCGTACCTCCGCAGGCACGGGCACGACGGTGGCCTGGTCGTCATCGGGTACGACGCCCGTCACCGGAGCGAGGACTTCGCGCGCGACACCGCCGCCGTGATGGTGGGCGCCGGGCTCCGGGCCGCCCTGCTGCCCCGCCCCCTGCCCACCCCGGTGCTGGCCTTCGCCGTCCGGCACCTGGGCGCCGTCGCGGGCGTCACCGTCACCGCGAGCCACAATCCGCCGCGCGACAACGGGTACAAGGTCTACCTCGGCGGCGGTTCCCAGATCGTGCCGCCCGCCGACGCCGAGATCGCCGACGAGATCGACTCGGTCGGCTCGCTCGCGGACGTCCCGCGCGCCGACTCCGGTTGGGAGACGCTCGGCGAGGAGGTCGTCGACGCCTACCTGGAGCGGGCCGTGTCCGTCCTCACTCCCGGTGGGCCCCGGAACGTGAGGGTGGTCCACACCTCGCTGCACGGCGTGGGCGGCGCCACGCTCGCCGCCGCCTTCGAACGCGCCGGCTTCCCCGCCCCGGTCCCGGTCGTCGAGCAGGCCGAGCCCGACCCCGACTTCCCCACCGTCGCCTTCCCCAATCCCGAGGAGCCGGGGGCGATGGACCTGGCGTTCGCCACGGCCCGCGAACACCGGTCCAACGGCGTGGCGGACGTGGATCTCGTCATCGCCAACGACCCCGACGCCGACCGCTGCGCGGTGGCCGTGCCCGATCCCGAGTCGGAGGCGGGGTGGCGCATGCTGCGCGGTGACGAGGTGGGGGCGTTGTTGGCGACCCACCTGGTGCACAAGCGGGCGCGGGGCACCTTCGCCACCACGATCGTCTCCTCGTCCCTGCTGTCGCGGATCGCCGCGGCGGCGGGACTGCCCCACACCGAGACGCTGACCGGCTTCAAGTGGCTGGCCCGGGTGGACGGCCTGCGCTACGCCTACGAGGAGGCGCTGGGCTACTGCGTCGACCCCGAGGGCGTCCGCGACAAGGACGGCATCACGGCCGCGCTGCTCGTCGCCGAACTGGCCGCCGAGCTGAAGGAGAGCGACCGCTCCCTGACCGAGCTGCTCGACGACATCGCCGTGGAGTACGGGCTGCACGCCACCGACCAGCTCTCGGTGCGGGTGGACGACCTTTCGGTGATCGCCGACGCGATGCGCCGGCTGCGCGAGGCGCCGCCCGCGAAGCTGGCCGGTCTGACCGTGCTCTCGGCCGAGGACCTCTCCCTCGGCGTCGAGGGCCTCCCGCCCACCGACGGCCTGCGCTACCGGTTGGCCGGCGACCCCCGGCAACGGGTCTCACGGGCCCGGGTCGTCGTCCGCCCCAGCGGCACGGAGCCGAAGCTGAAGTGCTACCTGGAGGTGGTCGTCCCGGTCGCGGACGCCTCCGAACCGGCCACGGCCCGCGCCACGGCCCGGGCGGTGTTGGAGTCCCTCAAGGCGGACCTGGCCGCGGCTGCGGGGATCTGAGGGGGAGTCCGAGGGGGAGTCCGAGGGATCCGAGGCACCCCACCCGCGCGGCACGGCGGCCGGCCCCAAGGTCCCGTGCCGCGCCCGGCCGCGGCCGGGCGCCGAGGGGGCGGCCGGGGCGCCGGCGTCAGCCCAGGACGATCAGGAGCAGCAGGGCCGCCGCCCCCACCACCGTCGGAGCGATGATCTCGTAGGCCCACCGGACGTTCGGGGAGCCCTGCGCGGCGTCGTCGGAGGAGTGCCGCTCGGCGAGTCCCCGGATCTCCTCCACCGCCTGGTCGGCCCGCGCCCGGTGGTCACCGCCGGGCGCCGGGGGCGACATCGCTCCGGGACGGGACGGGACGAGCGGGGGCCGGCCGCCCCCGCTCTGCCGCAGCGCCTTCTTGCGCTGGCGCAGCGAGACGGGGATCGCCCACATCTGGTACTTGCGGCCGGCCGCGAAGACCTCGGTGGAGTATCCGGCCCGCACGTCGTCGACGGCGCCCCAGGGCAGCGTGATCGTGCGGAACGGGTTGCGCACCCGCAGCCGCTCCCGGCCCGCGTACACGGCGGGCCGCAGCGAGAAGGCGACGACCAGCGGGGCCAGGCACAGCAGCGCGGCCAGCGAGACCCAGCGGACGCGGCCCTCGCCGTTGACGGCCCCCTCGCCGCACAGCAGTACCACGAGCGCCAGCAGCAGGGCGCCTCCCACCAGCGCCGATCCGGATCGGTAGACGTGGTCGGCGTAACCGGGCTGCTCACTCATGGCCCCGATTCTGCCCGATCCCCCGGTGGGCGCGGTCGAGCGACGAGGTCCGATACAGAACCGGAATCCGGCATACCGGCGGGAGTGAGGGGGGTGACAGGTCGCTACGCGCGTAGATATGCTCGTCTGGTGACCATGTCTGCCATGTCTCCCGCGCCCTCCGCCGCGCCGCCCCCCGCGCTGGCGGACGCCACCGCCTCCGATGCCGCGCTCCGCCGTTTCCTGCACGGCCTCCCCGGGGTCGACGCGGTCGGCCTCGAAGCCCGCGCCGCGATGCTCGGCACCCGCTCGATCAAGACCACGGCGAAGGCGTACGCCATCGACCTCGCCATCTCCATGATCGACCTGACGACCCTGGAGGGCGCCGACACCCCCGGCAAGGTCCGGGCGCTGTGCGCCAAGGGCGTCAACCCCGACCCCACCGACCGCACCGTCCCGAAGGTCGCCGCGATCTGCGTCTACCCGGACATGGTGGCCACCGCCAAGGAGGCCCTGGCCACCGGCGGCGGGCAGGACGTCAAGGTCGCCTCCGTCGCCACCGCCTTCCCCTCCGGCCGCGCCGCGCTGGACGTGAAGCTGGCGGACACCCGCGACGCGGTGGCGGCCGGCGCCGACGAGATCGACATGGTGATCGACCGGGGCGCCTTCCTCTCCGGCCGCTACCTGCGGGTCTTCGAGGAGATCAGGGCCGTGAAGGAGGCGTGCGCCCGTACCGACGGCGAGGACGCGCACCTGAAGGTCATCTTCGAGAACGGCGAGCTGTCCACGTACGACAACATCCGCCGCGCCTCCTGGCTGGCGATGCTCGCCGGCGCCGACGTCATCAAGACCTCCACCGGAAAGGTCGCGGTCAACGCCACCCCCGCCAACACCCTGGTGATGCTGGAGGCCGTGCGCGACTTCCGCGCCACCACGGGCCGGCAGGTCGGGGTCAAGCCCGCCGGCGGCATCCGCACCACCAAGGACGCGGTCCGGTACCTGGTGATGGTGAACGAGACCCTCGGCGACGACTGGCTGCACCCCGACTGGTTCCGCTTCGGCGCCTCCAGTCTCCTGAACGACCTGCTGATGCAGCGCCAGAAGCTGACCACCGGGCGCTACTCCGGCCCCGACTACGTGACGGTGGACTGATCGAGATGAGCCCCATGTTCGAGTACGCGCCCGCGCCCGAGTCCCGCGCCGTGGTGGACATCGCCCCCTCCTACGGCCTCTTCGTCGACGGAGAGTTCCGCGAGGCCGCCGACGGCAGGGTCCTCAAGACGGTCTCGCCGGCCACCGAGGAGGTGCTCTCCGAGGTCGCCCACGCCGGCGCCGAGGACGTGGACGCCGCCGTGGCCGCCGCCCGCCGCGCCTTCGGCCCCTGGTCGGCGCTGCCCGGCGCCGAGCGCGCCAAGTACCTGTTCCGGATCGCCCGGATCATCCAGGAGCGCTCGCGCGAGCTGGCCGTCCTGGAGACCCTGGACAACGGCAAGCCGATCCGCGAGACCCGCGACGCCGATCTGCCGCAGGTCGCCGCGCACTTCTTCTACCACGCGGGCTGGGCCGACAAGCTCTCCCACGCCGGCTTCGGCCCCGACCCGCGTCCGCTGGGCGTGGCCGGCCAGATCATCCCGTGGAACTTCCCGCTGCTGATGCTGGCCTGGAAGGTCGCCCCGGCACTGGCCTGCGGCAACACCGTCGTCCTCAAGCCCGCGGAGACGACCCCGCTGTCGGCGCTGTTCTTCGCGGACGTCTGCCGCCAGGCCGGGCTGCCCAGGGGGGTGGTCAACATCCTCACCGGCGACGGCTCCACCGGCGCCGCGCTGGTGGCGCACGAGGGGATCGACAAGGTCGCCTTCACCGGCTCCACGGCCGTCGGCAAGCAGATCGCCCGCACGGTCGCGGGGAGCGCCAAGAAGCTCACGCTGGAGCTGGGCGGCAAGGGCGCCAACATCGTCTTCGACGACGCGCCGATCGACCAGGCCGTCGAGGGCATCGTGAACGCCATCTACTTCAACCAGGGCCAGGTCTGCTGCGCGGGCTCCCGCCTGCTGGTCCAGGAGTCGATCCGGGACGAGCTGCTGGACGCCCTCAAGCGCCGCCTGGCCACCCTGCGGGTCGGCGACCCGCTGGACAAGAACACCGACGTCGGCGCGATCAACTCGGCCGAGCAGCTCGCCCGCATCACCGAACTCGCCGACAGCGGCGAGGCCGAGGGCGCCGAGCGCTGGTCCCCGGCGTGCGACCTGCCCGAGCGCGGTTGGTGGTTCCCGCCGACGGTCTTCACGAACGTCACCCAGGCCCACCGGATCGCCCGTGAGGAGATCTTCGGCCCCGTGCTGTCGGTGCTGACCTTCCGCACCCCGGACGAGGCGGTGGCCAAGGCCAACAACTCGCAGTACGGCCTGTCCGCGGGCGTGTGGACGGAGAAGGGATCGCGCATCCTGGCGATGGCGAACCGGCTCCGGGCCGGTGTGGTGTGGGCCAACACGTTCAACAAGTTCGACCCGACCTCGCCGTTCGGCGGCTACAAGGAGTCGGGCTTCGGCCGCGAGGGCGGCCGTCACGGTCTGGAGGCGTACCTCGATGTCTGACAGCTCCGGCAGCGCCGCGCACCCGCGGCTGAGCGTCCTGAAGACCTACAAGCTGTTCGTCGGGGGGAAGTTCCCCCGGTCCGAGAGCGGACGGGTGTACGAAGTGACCGACACGCGCGGCAACCGGCTGGCCAACGCACCGCTGGCCTCCCGCAAGGACGCCCGGGACGCGGTCGTCGCCGCCCGCAAGGCGTTCGGCGGCTGGTCGGGTGCGACGGCCTACAACCGCGGCCAGATCCTCTACCGGGTCGCCGAGATGTTGGAGGGCCGCCGCGAGCAGTTCACCGCCGAGGTCGCCGCCGCCGAGGGGCTGTCGAAGGCGAAGGCCGCCGCCCGGGTGGACGCCGCCGTGGACCGCTGGGTGTGGTACGCGGGCTGGTCCGACAAGATCGCCCAGGTCGCGGGCGGGGCCAACCCCGTCGCCGGCCCGTACTTCAACCTCTCCACCCCCGAACCGACCGGTGTGGTCGCCGTCGTGGCCCCGCGGGAGTCCTCCCTGTTGGGCCTGGTCTCGGTGCTCGCCCCGGTGATCGTCACCGGCAACACGGCGGTGGTCGTCGCGAGCGAGCGGGCCCCCCTGCCCGCCCTCTCCCTGGCCGAGGTGCTGGCCACCTCCGACCTGCCCGGCGGCGTGGTCAACGTCCTCTCCGGGCGGACGGCCGAGATCGCCGCACCGCTCGCCGCCCACCAGGACGTCAACGCGATCGACCTGACGGGCGCCGACGCCGACCTCGCCAAGGAGCTGGAGACGGCCGCCGCGGAGAACCTCAAGCGGGTGCTCCGCCCGGAGGGCGACGCCACGGCCGCCGACTGGTCCGCCGATCCCGGTACCAAGCGGATGCTGGCGTTCCTGGAGACCAAGACCGTCTGGCACCCCATCGGCGTCTGACGGCACGCGTGCGGTGCACGGGTGGCTTCCGCCGCCCGTGCACCGCACGGCGGACGCCACCCCGGCTCAGCCCGGCAGCAGCCCCAGCACCGGCCCCGCCACCGGCAGTTCGCGGGGCGAGGCGCCGCGGGAGATCGGCCCCGTCACCGCCTCGGTGCTCACGGGGTGGAAGTCGGCGATCCGGGTGCTCGCCGAGTTGGCCAGCGGATCCACCCCCGTGCCCGCCAGTGGATGCAACCGGTGGTCCTTCGCCGGACGCAGCGCCCCGGTCGTCGCGTGCTCCATCGCCCCCAGCGCCTCGGCCGCGCCCCTCGCGCTCGTCCCCAGCGACTCCGGCGAGACCAACGCGGTGAGGCTCGACGCCTGGAGCAGCGGCTCGGGCTCCGCCGCGGCGGCCGCCGTCGCCCCTCCCGTCACCGTGGCTCCGACGGCGGAGAACGTCAGGCCGACCCGCAGCAGGGCGCGCGGGGCGCCGTTCCTCCTCGTGCGGGCCTGCTTCTCTCGTGCGTGCCGGCGGCGTTGAGCCGTCATGGGACACCTACCCCAGTGAACTCGTCGTGCGTGATCGTACGGTGACGCAGCGTATACGAGCCGGGCGTTCCGCGCACACGTGTACCGGGGCGCCCGTGGATGACCGAGAATGGTCTTCCGTGACCTCTCCCGACCCCACCCGCGTGATCCTCCTGACCGGTCCCTCCGGATCGGGGAAGTCCTCGCTCGCCGCCCGCACCGGGCTGCCCGTGCTGCGCCTGGACGACTTCTACAAGGAGGCCGGGGACCCGTCCCTCCCCCTGTTCCCCGGCAGCGACCTGGTGGACTGGGACGACCCGGCCTCCTGGGACGCCGAGGCCGCCGTCGCCACGATCGCCGCCCTGTGCGAGCACGGCCGCGCCACCGTGCCGGTGTACGACATCTCCACCAGCGCACGCGTCGGCGAGGAGGAGCTGACGCTGGGCGGCGCGCGGCTGTTCGTCGCCGAGGGCGTCTTCGCCGCCGACATCGTCGGACAGTGCCGGGAGGCGGGGGTGCTGGCCGACGCGCTGTGCCTGCGCGGCCGTCCCTCCACCACGTTCCGGCGCCGGCTGGTCCGCGACGTGCGCGAGGGCCGCAAGCCGCTGCCCGTCCTGGTGCGTCGCGGCTGGACGTTGATGCGCGACGAGGGCGCGATCGTGGCCCGGCACGTCTCCCTGGGAGCCCACGCCTGCGGCCGCGACGAGGCCCTGGCCCGGATAGCGGCCCTCCGCGTGCCGTCGGCCGCGCACGTGTGAACGAGCGGGTCCGGTCGGACCCCCGGCCGACCGGACCCGCTCGCCCTCCCCCGTGTTCCCCCGTTCCTCCCCCTCTGTTCCCCCCTGTTCCCCCTCGGTCCCCCCCGTCCCCGGGGCCGGCCGCCCGTCAGGCGACCAGTTCCCCGAAGCTCTCCTCCAGGTCGCGGCCGAAGCTGAGCGACTCGTCGTCGCGCAACCGGCGCAGGGAGCGCCAGATGCTGCTCTTGACCGTGCCGACGCTGATGTTCAGGATGTCCGCGATCTCCGGGTCGGTGCGGCCCTCGTAGTAGCGCAGGACCAGCATGGTGCGCTGGAGCTCCGGCAGCCGGGCCAGCGCCTGCCACAGGACCGCGCGCAGTTCGGTGCCGCGCATCGCGTCGCTCTCGCCCGCCGACTCCGGCAGCTCCTCGGTCGGGTACTCGTTGAGCTTGCGGCGGCGCCAGGCGCTGATGTGCAGATTGGTCATGGTGCGGCGGAGGTACCCCCCGACGGCCGCCTTGTCGCTGATCCGGTCCCAGGCCCGGTAGGTGGAGAACAGCGCGCTCTGGAGCAGGTCCTCGGCCTCGTGGCGGTCGCCGGTGAGGTGGTACGCGGTGGCGTACAGGGAGGCGCGGCGCTCTCGCACGTAGGCGGTGAACTCCGCCTCCGAGACCCCCCGGCGCCGCTCCCCCGCGACCTCCCCGCACGGTTCCTCCCCCGCCGGACCGCTCCCCCCGACCGGCTCCTCCACGGCCGCGATGTGCCTCGGCCGCTGCCGCCCGGCGCCACGGGCGCACCCCCGCTGCGCGGAGGACACCCCCGGTCCCGCGACGCCGGACTTCTGCGCGCCCCGGTCGGGAACCGCGGGGGCGTGCAGACGCGTCTGGATAACTGCGCTGGTGATGGTGCGGTGCAGTGTGGTCATCTCGCGCCCCCCTCTGGAGCCGGCCCGTGCGCTTGCTTGTGCCGAATACATTGCCGGGGCAGTTTCATGACGGGGTTCCCCGACTGTCACAGGGGTGTCACAGGGCCCCGGTGCGGGACGACCGGCGTCGTGGGCGTCCCGCGCACGCCGGCAGGTCGAAGCCCGGCCGCGGGATGCGCCAGAATGGCGCCCGTGCCTTTCCTGTTGCTGATCGAGGACGACGAGGCCGTCCGTACCGCCCTGGAGATGGGTCTGACCCGGCAGGGTCACCGTGTGGTGACCGCCGCCTCGGGTGAGGACGGTCTCAGGATGCTGCGCGAACAACGGCCGGACCTGATCGTGCTGGACGTCATGTTGCCCGGCATCGACGGCTTCGAGGTGTGCCGCCGCATCCGGCGCACGGACCAGCTGCCGATCATCCTGCTGACCGCGCGCAGCGACGACATCGACGTCGTGGTCGGCCTGGAGTCGGGCGCGGACGACTACGTCGTCAAACCGGTGCAGGGCAGGGTGCTGGACGCCCGCATCCGCGCGGTGATGCGGCGCGGCGAACGGGAGGCGAGCGACTCGGCGACGTTCGGGGCACTGGTGGTCGACCGTTCGGCGATGACGGTGACCAAGAACGGTCGGGACCTCCAACTGACCCCGACCGAGCTGCGGTTGCTGTTGGAGCTGAGCCGCCGCCCCGGTCAGGCGCTGTCGCGTCAGCAACTGCTGCGGCTGGTGTGGGAACACGACTACCTGGGCGACTCCCGTCTGGTCGACGCGTGCGTGCAGCGGCTGCGCGCGAAGGTCGAGGACGTCCCCTCCTCCCCCACGCTGATCCGCACGGTACGCGGGGTCGGCTACCGGCTGGACCCGCCCACGTGAGACGGAGGGCAGACGACGCCGGCAGGCGTCCCGCGCCGATACCCGCGGTGGGCACGGTCCCCGCGCGCGACGGCGTCCACGGGGAGGCACGGTGGGCACGGTGACGAACGACGCGCGCGCGGCGCGCGGAACGGCCGGGGCACGGGAGGAGTCCGGGTCCGACGGGCGGGGCGCCCCCTCGAAGGAGGCGACCGGCAGGATCACCGGCTCGCTGCGGCTGTCGAGCCTGCGGCTGCGGCTGGTGGTGGTGTTCGCGGTGGTCGCGTTGGTCTCCGCGGTGGCCGTCTCCGGCATCGCGTACTGGATCAACCGCGACGCCGTCCTCACCCGGGCGCAGAACGCCGCGCTCAACGACTTCCGCGAGTCGTTGGGCGAGAACGCGGGCGCGTTGCCGCGCGCGCCCGCCTGCGACGCGGTGCGGGGCGCGGCCGACACCATGGCCGACAGCACCCAGCGCTACGAGGTGGTGCTGACCGTCGAGGAGCGCGACGGCTCGGTGTGCGCCGCCACCTCCGCCCCGGAGTTCGCCCTGGGCGACGTCCCCGAGGCGCTGCGCGCCGCGGTGGCGAGGAAGCGTCCGCTGGAGGGGGCGAACAAGGCCGAATACCACATGTACTGGCAGCGGATCACGTTGCGGGGCGAGCCGTACCTGGTGGGCGGCGCGAAGGTGATCGGAGGGGGTCCGACGGGCTACATGTTCAAGTCGCTGGCGCCCGAGCGCGACGACCTCAACTCCCTGGCCTGGTCGTTGGCGATCGCCACCGCGCTGGCGCTGATCGGCGCGGCCCTGCTGGCGCAGGCCGCCGCCACGACGGTGCTGCGGCCCGTGCAGCGGTTGGGGGACGCGGCGCGGCGGCTGGGCGAGGGGAAGTTGGACACCCGGCTGCGGGTGTCGGGCAGCGACGAGTTGGCCGAGCTGTCCAGGACGTTCAACGACGCCGCCGCGGCGCTGGAGAAGCGGGTCGCCGAGTTGAGCGCCCGGGAGGAGTCCAGCCGCCGCTTCGTGGCGGACATGTCGCACGAGCTGCGCACCCCGATGACCGCGATCACCGCGGTGACGGAGGTGTTGGAGGAGGAGGTCGACTCGCTCGACCCGATGATCGCGCCCGCGGTCGAGCTGGTCGTCAGCGAGACCCGACGGCTGAACGACCTGGTGGAGAATCTGATGGAGGTCACCCGCTTCGACGCGGGGACGGCCCGGCTGGTGCTGGACGACGTCGACGTGGCGGACCAGGTGACGGCCTGCATCGACGCCCGCGCCTGGCTGGACGCGGTGGAGCTGGACGCCGACCGCGGCATCGTGGCGCGGTTGGACCCCCGGCGGCTGGACGTGATCCTGGCCAATCTCATCGGCAACGCGCTCAAGCACGGCGGCTCCCCGGTCCGGGTGTCGGTGCGCACCCACGAGTCCGCGTCGGGAGGGGACGAACTGGTGGTGCGCGTGGCGGACAACGGTCCGGGCATCCCCGAGGAGGTGCTGCCGCACGTCTTCGACCGCTTCTACAAGGCGAGCGCCTCCCGGCCCCGCTCGGAGGGCAGCGGGCTCGGATTGTCGATCGCGCAGGAGAACGCCCACGTCCACGGGGGCGAGATCACCGCGGAGAACGCGCCCGGGGGCGGCGCGGTGTTCACCCTGCGGCTGCCCCGCGACGCCGCCCGCCTCGCGTCGGACCCGAACCGCGACGCGGACGGCGGGAGCGGCGTGGACGGCGAGATCGACGAGAACGACGAGAACGGCGGCGACACGGAGGCCGGAAGCGGCCGTACCGCCCGAAACGGCACGACGGACGACGAGGAGGGGGCACGGTGACCACCACGCGCGACACCTCCCGCGCCCGCCGCGCAGCCGCGGTCGGCGCCCTGGTGGCGTTCGCCCTCGGCGGGTGCGGCATACGGTCCACGCCCGTGCCGGTGGACGCGGGCGGGGCACCGTCCCGGGTGCCCTGCTCGGCGCCCGGCGCCGAGGGGGAACCGCGCCCCGGTGACGGGACCGTGCGGATGGAGGTCCACCTGGTCTGCGGCGGCGCGGTGGCCCCCGTGGAGCGCTCCGTCCCCGTGGACGGCACCGGGACGGACCGGGAGACGCGGCTGGCCACGGCCCGCGAACTCCTGGACGAGCTCGGGAAGAACCCGTCACGGGCCGAGCGGGACGCGGGGTTCGGCACCTCCGTCCCCGGCGGGCTGGAGGTGACCGGCCCCGGTGCGGGCGATCCGGCGGAGACGCTGCGGTTGAGCCGGGACCCGGGCGGGCTGCCCCCCTTCGCCCTGGCCCAGATCGTGTGCACGTTCACGGGCACGGCCGCCGCCGGCCGGCAGGAGTCGGTGGTGCTCGGCGGCCCGGAGGAAGCCGGCGGCGAGCCGCTGGCCTACTCGTGCACCGCCGCGCTTCGCGGCAGCCCCGACGCGGCGAGGACGGCCGGCGTCCCGCTCCCGTAGGGGGCGCCGCACGGACGGGCGGACGGGCGGAACCGGGGCCGTCCCGAACGCGTCTCCGTCGCCGTGCAGCGTCATCACCGCGGCGGCTCGACCGTCCACCGCCTCCGTGCGGCGGGTCTCGTACTCCTCTGCTGCCATCTGCTGTTCGTCGGATGGCTGACGCTGCGTCCCCTTTCCGTGCCGTGGGTCGCGCCGGCGAACCTGCGTCCCTTCGCCTCCATCCACGCCGATCTGGCCGGCGGTCCGTGGACGGCCCTGGAGGGCATCGGCGGGGGGCTGGCGCTGTTGGCCCCGCTGGGGGTGCTGCTGCCGATGGCGGCGGGCCGGTTGACGTCACGGTTGGGCTCGTGGGCGCGTACGGTCTTCGCCGCGGCGATGATCTCGTTGGGGATCGAGTTGGTGCAGCCCGCCGTGCCGGGGCAGGTCGCGAACGTGGACGCGCTGCTGCTCAACACCACCGGGGTGGCCGTGGTGCACCTGGCGTGTTACCCGGTGCTGCGCTCCCGGCTGCGTGCCGCGGTGCGGCGGGAGGGCTCCCCGAGCCGGCCGCTCCGGCGTCCGCGGGACGGGGATCGGGGGACGACCCCGAGAACTCCCAGGGTCGGAACGACACCCTAGACGGACGCTTTGCCCGTATCGCTCTCCTACGGTGGATTTGAGCCCGTCGAACGGTGGGTAACCGGAGAGGACGCCCGGCGGCCCCGCCCCCGGGCCCGGTCCGTCCCGGGCCACCCGCACGGACCACCAGGAGCGAAGCAGAGCGAAGGAGCCTCACCATGGCCGCACTTGTCCGTCCCAGCGACAACCGGATGATCGGTGGCGTGTGCGCCGGTCTGGCCCGCCGTTTCGGCACCTCCGCGACCACGATGCGGGCGATCTTCCTGGTCTCCTGCGTACTGCCGGGCCCGCAGTTCCTGCTCTACCTGGCCCTGTGGGTCATGCTGCCGGACGAGCGGAAGGCCCAGCGCGCGGGTGGCTGGTGAGCCACCCGCGAGCGGGAGACACCGGCGCACGCCGAAACGGGCCGCGCATCGGATCGCATCCGGTGCGCGGCCCGTCGTGCCCCTGACGGAGGGAGGCGGCGGAAGGGGTGGGTGGCGCCGCGGCGGGAGGAGGTGGCGTCAGCCCACGAGGCCGCCGGTGGTCAGGGCACCGGTGACCGGACCGGTCGGCAGGTCGAGCGCCGGCTGCTTCCCGAGGGCGCCCAGCGGCAGACCGCCGAGCAGCTCCCGCACCGGATCCCTGGACTCGGCGCGCCCCTTGCCGCCCTGCTTCGCGTCGGGCTTGGCGGGCAGCGTCCTGGCCTGCTGCTCGGGGGAGGGGAGCGTCTCGGCGACCTCCTGGACGGGCAGGGCCTTCAGCAGGCCGCCGGCGGTCTCCCCGGCCCGCAGCGGCTCGGCCGCGCCCGCGGTACCGGCACCGGCGGCCGCGAAGGCGGCGCCGAGCACGGCGACTCCGATCGTCTTCTTCGTTCGCTGCTTCATCAGCTGGCACGTCCTCGTGTGGATGGCTTGGGCGGCCTCGCGAACGTAGCCAGGGCCCGGGTCGCCCGCAAACCTCCCGCGGGGGCGGCGCGCGCCGGCGCCCGGCCGCCCCCGACGGCTCCCCACCGCCCGTGCCGTCCGGTGGAGTCGCCGGTCGCCGCTGGTCACAGCCCCTTGCCGGCGGCCTCCCGGAAAAGCCACTCGGACTTCAGTTCGGCGTAGCCGGGCTTGATCACGTCGTTGATCATGGCCAGACGTTCATCGAAAGGGATGAACGCGGACTTCATCGCGTTGACGGTGAACCACTGCATGTCGTCGAGCGTGTAGCCGAACGTCTCCACCAGGTGCTCGAACTCCCGGCTCATGCTGGTGCCGCTCATCAACCGGTTGTCGGTGTTGACCGTGGCGCGGAAGCGCAACCTGCGCAGCAGCCCGATGGGGTGCTCGGCGTACGAGGCGGTCGCGCCGGTCTGGATGTTGGAGGTGGGGCACAGCTCCAGCGGAATCCGCTTGTCCCGCACGTACGCGGCGAGCCGGCCCAGCGTCACCGTGCCGTCGTCGGCGACGTGGATGTCGTCGATGATGCGCACCCCGTGGCCGAGCCGGTCGGCACCGCACCACTGCAGGGCCTGCCAGATGGACGGCAGGCCGAACGCCTCGCCGGCGTGGATGGTGAAGTGGTTGTTCTCCCGCTTGAGGTACTCGAAGGCGTCCAGGTGCCGGGTGGGCGGGTGGCCCGCCTCGGCGCCGGCGATGTCGAAGCCGACGACGCCCGCGTCCCGGTACCGGTTGGCGAGTTCGGCGATCTCCAGCGAGCGCGCGGCGTGCCGCATGGCGGTGAGCAGGACGCCGACGCGGATGCGCCGGCCGGCCTCGCGGGCGCGGCGCTCACCCTCGCGGAACCCCTCGTTGACGGCCTCCACGACCTCCTCCAGGGTCAGCCCCGCCTCCAGGTGCTGCTCGGGGGCGTACCGCACCTCGGCGTAGACCACACCGTCGGCCGCCAGGTCCTCCGCGCACTCGGCGGCGACCCGCGCCAGCGCCTCGCGGGTCTGCATCACGGCACAGGTGTGGGCGAAGGTCTCCAGGTAGCGCTCCAGGGAGCCGGAGTCGGCCGCCTCGCGGAACCAGGCGCCCAGCGCCGCGGGGTCGGTCTCGGGCAGACCGTCGTAGCCGCACGCGCGGGCGAGTTCGGCGACGGTGGACGGACGGAGGCCGCCGTCGAGGTGGTCGTGGAGGAGCACCTTGGGCGCGCGGCGGATCTGGTCCGCGGTGGGGACGGTGGTGACAGTCTCGCTCGTCATTGCCGCACTCTAGCGCCTACGCGCGTAGATATCATCCCGCCCCCTCCGCCCCCCACGGTCCCGCGCGCCCTTCGATACGCAATGGTGACCGTGGGGCACCGCCCGTACACCCCGTCTTCTGTCATCGTTCTGCCATGGCTCAGCAGGCGTTGCCGCGCCGGGACGCGCGGCTGGGGCGGGCGTTCGGTGGGGATCGTGCGGTGCAGGGGGTGGTGCTGCTGCTCCCAGGGGGACAGCCGGTGAGCACACGCCGCCGCTCCTCCCGGGCCGTGGCGGCGGCGCTGCCGCTGGCCCGGCGGCTGGCGCGGGCGGACACCCTCCCCGCGGGACGCCCCGCGGGGGGACCGGGGGCGGCACGGCGGGAGGAGTCGCTGGTCGCGCACGTCGTCCACTACCGCTGCCGGGGGTGGAACGGCACCGAGGCCCACCCGGTGCGGGACGCGGAGTGGGCGCTGGAGGAGGTCCGGCGGCGCTACGGCGACGTACCGGTGTGCCTGGCCGGCTGGGACATGGGCGCCCGGGCCGCGTTGCGGGCCGCGGGTCACCCGTCCGTCGTCTCCGTGCTGGCGTTGGCGCCCTGGCTCCCCGAGACCGCCGAGGACGGCGGGCCCGAGCCGGTGCGCCAGTTGGCGGGACGGCGGGTGCTGCTGGTCCACGGCACGGACGACGAGCACACCGCTCCCGACCTGTCGTACCGCCTGGCCGCGCGGGCCAAGAAGATCAATCCGGACGTCTGCCGCTTCGAGGTCCACACCGACGGACACGCGCTGCGCCAGCACCGCTTCGAGGTGCTGGCCCTGGCCGAGGACTTCGTCACCGCCACCCTGTGCGACCGGGACTTCTCCCGCCCGGTGGCCGACGCGTTGGCGGCCCCGCCACCGCTGGGCCTGCGGATGCCCCTGGCGGCGGGCTTCGGACGCTCGCTGCGCCCCTGAGCGGCGCTCCTAGGCCAGCAGTCGTCCGCGCCGGCCCAGCAGGAACGCCCGGAACGCCGCCACCGGCGGGGTCTCCGGGCGGCCCTCCACCCAGGCCACCCCGATCTCCCGCACCGCGCGCGGCTGGGTGACCGCCAACTCCCGCACCCCCGGCCGCGGCACCGCCGGGGGCGGCAACAGCGCCACCCCGAGCCCCGCGGCGACCAGACCGCGCAGGGTCTCGGCCTCCTCGCCCTCGAAGGCGATGCGGGGCCGGAAGCCCGCCTCGGCGCAGAGCGTGTCGAAGATGCGGCGCATCCCGTAGCCCGGCTCCAGGGTGATGAACGCCTCCTCGGCCGCCTCCACCAGCCGCACCCGGCGGCGGTGGGCCAGTGGGTGTTCCTCGGGGACGACCAGCCGCAGCCGCTGCTCGTCCAGCCGGCGCGCGGCCAGATCGGGGGCGTCGGGGACGGGCGAGGTCAGACAGAGGTCGAGGTCGCCGGCGCGCAGCCGCTCGATCATCGCCTCGCCGTACGTCTGCACCAACGAGAACCGCACCCGGGGATGGTCGGCGCGGAAGGACCGGATCAGTCCGGGGACGGTCTCCGACCCCAGGGTGTGCAGGAACCCGAAGGCGACCTTCCCCGCGGCCGGGTCGGCGTCGGCCCGCACCTCCTCGGCCGCCTGCTCCACGGCGGCCAGCGCCCGTTCGGCCGAGGCCAGGAACGTGCGTCCGGCCGGCGTGAGCGACACCGTCCGGCCCCGCCGGGCGAACAGGGCGACGCCCAGGTCGTCCTCCAGCCGGACCATCGCCCGGCTGAGCGTGGACTGTGGGACGCCCAACTCCCGCGCGGCGCGCGTGACGTGCTCGTGGCGGGCGACGGCCACGAACTGCGCCAGCCGGGGCGTGAGCGCGGCCGCCCAGGACCCGGGGTCGACATCGGCGGCCACAAGGGATGTGTCGGATGTAACCGAGTTGTCTTTTCTGTTGCCGGACGGTGACACGGTCCCCTCCCACCTGCGTTCATGCATCAGTGGATGAGAAATCTGCACTTTGTGCATTGGACGCATCAGATGGTTGATCGTACGTTCGAGACATGCCTTCCGTCGATACCGGGGCACCCGCTCGCACGGGTGCCTCTCCCGAGCGTTTCCCCTCCTCGCCCCGTCGCGTCAGTCTGGCCCTGTTCGCCGTGGGCCTGGCGACCTTCACGCTGCTGTACGCCACCCAGCCCCTGCTGCCCGCCCTCACCACCGACCTCGGCGTGACGCCGGGGCAGGCGAGCTGGACCGTCTCCGCCGCCACCATCGGACTGGCGGTGGCCGTGCTGCCGCTGTCCGTCCTCTCCGAACGCTTCGGGCGGCGCACGGTGATGACGTGCTCGCTGACGCTCGCGGTCGCCGTGGCCCTGGCGCTGCCCTTCGCCCCGAGCATCGAGGCCCTGATCGCGCTGCGCGCCCTCCAGGGCGCCGCGATCGCCGGCATCCCGGCCTCGGCGATGGCGTACCTGGCGGACGAGTTGCCCCCTCGGGCGCTGGTGGGGGCCGTCGGCCTGTTCGTGGCGGGCAACAGCGTCGGCGGGATGTCCGGTCGCGTCCTGACCGGTTGGGCGGCCGAGGGCTGGGGCTGGCGCGCCGGTCTGGCGTCGGTGGCGGTGGTGTCGCTGGTCTGCGCGGTCGTGTACCGGCTGCTGATTCCCCGGGCCCGCAACTTCACCCCGACCTCGCTGCGGCCCGCCGCGGTGCTGCGGACCGTCCGCGACCACCTCTCCGACGGACTGCTGCTGCGGCTGTACTCCCTCGGCCTGCTCTTCATGACGGTCTTCGGCGCGGTCTACACGGTGATCGGCTACCGGCTGGTGGCCGAGCCCTTCGGCCTCTCCCAGGGCCTGGTCGGCTCCATCTTCGTGATCTACCTGGTCGGCACGGTCTCCTCGGCCGCCGCCGGACGCCTGGTCGAGCGGCTGGGCCGGCGCGGCGCCTTCTACCTGGCGATCGGCGCCACCTCCGCCGGCCTGTTGACGAGCCTGGGCGAGAGCCTGGCGGCCGTCCTGGTCGGCCTGGTACTGATCACGGCCGGCTTCTTCGCCGGACACGCGGTGGCGTCCGGCTCGGTGAGCCGCACCGCGAAGACGGGCAGGGCACAGGCGTCCGCGCTGTACCAGATGGCGTACTACCTGGGCAGTTCGCTCGGCGCGTCACTCGGCGCGGTCGTCTACCACGCCGCGGGCTGGTCCGCGACGGTCGCCTTCGCGCTGGGCGCCCTGGTGCCGGCGGCCGGCATCACGCTCTACGCCACCCGTCGGGCGCCGGCCCGGCGGCGGCCGGCGGTCGCGCGGAGCTGCTGACCCGACGCCCCGCGCCCGGACGTGCCCGGTCCGACGGGCACGGACGGGCACGGACGGGCACGGAACCCGCGTCGGCACCGCCGGGCGCCCCGGCGGCCGTGGCCCCCACCACCCGGCGCGGGGGAATTCCGCGACATCCGCGCCGGGCGAATTCACCGGAGCCCGATGACGGACTTCAAGGTGGCCACCGGAAGAACGGATAATTTCGAATCCCTTAACGGGGGACAACGGAACCTTCCGCACCGCACCGAATCACTCGGAAGAAACGCCGCCCTCGGAAAACACCTGCCCGGAAGGGCTCTTTGTCGTTACGCTGAGGCCGCCTCCGCTGGGACGGTCCGGCTCGCCGGCGCCCCGATCGAACCGCCGCCACCTGCGGTGGAGGGCGGTCCACGGAGGCACAGGACGGCCGCGGGCGTTCCGGGGGGAAACCACCGACCGCGGTCTTCGGGGGAGCGGGAAAGGCGGGGTGGGGAACGTCGACATGTCGGGTGAACCGATGCCCCGCGCCCGGCGTACGAGCGCCGTACCCCATGCCGGGATTTCCCGACCAGGCGACCGGAAATCACCTCTCGCCGCTCCCGGAACCCATTCGACGAAAGGTGAGGACGACCCGTGCGACGCATGAATTCCCTTCTTCTGACCCTGGGCGCCCTGTTGGCCGCCTCCACACTGGCGACGCCGGCGGCCGCAGCCGACCGACCGGGCGACCACCCGGCCCCCGTACCGGCCGGCTGGGAGAGGGTCGACGGCCCCGGGTTGGCGGCGGTGACCGACGGGGCGGCCGGCGGGAGGAACGAGGGGCAGACCCTCTCCGCGGCGGAGGAGCCCACCGCGGACGAGGCCGAGCTGATCGCCATGCGGTCGGTCCGCAACGAGCGGTTCGTCGCCACCGAGGTGAACTACGCCGCCCCCAACACCGGTGTGCTGCGGGCCCGTTCCACCGGCGTGGGCGGGTGGGAGAGCTTCGCCTTCGAGTGGGACGACGTCTCCGAGTCCTACGCCCTGCGCTCCACGGCCAACGGCCTGTACGTGGCGGTGGAGAAGAACTTCACCGGTGACTCCCAGTACGCGCTGCGGGCCCGCTCCGCCTCGGCCGGTGGCTGGGAGCGGTTCGACGTCTACTACAACGAGGGCTCGGACCGCTGGGCCCTCCAGTCCCGGCTGAACGGCCTCTTCGTGGCGATGGAGAACAACCACACCGGCCCCCTCCAGTACGTGCTGCGGGCCCGCTCCGCCGAGGTCGGCGGCTCCTGGGAGGAGTTCGAGTTCTACGGCCTGGAGAGCTGACCTCCGGCTCCGCGCGACCGCGCGGAACGGCTGCCCGTGCCCCGACCGGGGCACGGGCACCCGTGCGTCCTCACCGTGTCACGACGTGCGTTCGCCGATCCGCAGGAACGTGATCGAGTGGGGCGGGAAGGTGTGGGTGAAGGTGGTGTCCACACCCCGGATCACCGACCGCTCGGGCCTGATCGGTCGCTCGTCGGCGGTGTTGACCGCGTCCGGATCGCCCGTCAGGACGGTGAGGCGCGCGGTCGGTGCCACCTTTGCGCCCTCGCCCAGGTCGACGCGGGTGCGGGCCGGGGTCCGCTGGGCGTTGACGACCTTGACGATCAGCTCGCCGGTGGCCTCGTCGCGGGTGACGACCTGGCGGAACGGCTCGGCGACCTTGTCGTCGGTGAAGCTCCCCCACTTCTCGCCGTCGAGGTAGAGGGCCACCTGGCGGCCGCGGACCTCGATCCGCACGTCGTAGGCGCGGCCGGTCTCGATCACCGTGCCGTCCTCGATCATCGTCTGCTTGCCGCCGTCGGTCGCCTTCTCCACCGCCGAGCGGGTGTTGCCCCAGCCTCCCAGGTTCCACCAGTAGTGGTTCCCGGTGTCCTTGACGCCGAAGGCGATCAGGAAGCCCTCGCGGCCCTCGCGCTTGGTCGCCCTCACGTGCAGGTCGTAGTCGTGCCAGGCGGGGTCGCCGGCGGTGACCATGGTGTTCTCGGCGGCCGTGTCGGTCTGGACGTACGCGCCGCCCTCGACCGTCCAGGTGCCGCGCCCGGCGGCCTCGGTCCACCTCCCGGCGCCCGAGGAGAAGTCGTCGGCGAACAACTCCTCGCCGTCCGCCGAGACGACCCGCACGTCGTCGTAGGCGGCGCTGGTGGCCCAGGTGGACAGGCCGATCGCGCCGGTGATCGGACCGCTGACGACGGGGGTGGCGGAGGCGGTGCTCGGGACGACCTCGTCACCGGTGTTGGTCATGAACAGCTTCTGCGTCTCGTAGCTGGTCGACCCCCAGGAACGGGCGTTGTCGAACCAGATCAGGTCCGGACTCCACTGCACGGAGTCGGTGTTGGCCAGCAGCGGCGCGTAGGAGGCCATCTCCACCACGTCGGCGTTGCGCTCCAGTCCGGTCATGAACGCGGCCTCGGCGAGGGAGTTGCGGAAGCGGTTGTCCTGGGAGGCGTACTCGCCGAGGAACACCTTCGGCCCAAAGCGGTCGTAGGAGTCGTAGCGCTCGTTGTTCTCCAGGAACCAGCTCGGGCTGTTGTAGTAGTGCTCGTCGACCATCTCGACCCCGGTCTCGCGGGCCAGTTCCCACGCGCGGTCGAAGGTGGCGCCGGTGTCGTCGGGGCCGGAGTTGGCGATCACCGTGATCTCGGGGTGCTCGGCCTCGACGGCTTCGCGGAAGGCCGCGAGGCGCTCGTAGTATGCGTCGGGCAGGTTCTCCTCGTTGCCGACCGCGAGGTGGGTGAGGCCGAACGGCTCGGGGTGGCCCATCTCGGCCCGCCGGGCGCCCCACTCGGAGGTGACGGGGCCGTTGGCGAACTCGATCAGGTCCAGGGTGTCCCGCACATGGCGGCGCAGCAGTTCGGGGTCGTCGGTGGCCTCGTTCTCGCCGCAGCCGGTGACCAGGGCGGGGACGACGGGCAACGGCATCGCGCCGATGTCCTCGGCGAACCGGAAGTACTCGTAGTAGCCGAGGCCGTAGGACTGGTTGTAGCCCCAGAAGTTGGCGTTGGTGGCCCGTTCCTCGACGGGCCCGATGGTGTCCTTCCACTGGTAGGAGCGTCGCCGTTCCCAGTTCGGGGCCTCGTACGCCTCGTGGCTGCCGGTGTTGACCAGACAGCCGCCGGGGAAGCGCAGGAAGCCCGGCTTCAGGGCGGCGATCTTCTCGGCGAGGTCCTTGCGCATCCCGTTGGGACGGCCCTTGTAGGTGTCGCGGGGGAAGAGGGACACCATGTCGAGGCGGAGCGTGCCGAAGCCGCCCGCGGCCACGGTCAGACGTCCAGTGGTGCTGGTGGCGCGGGCGGTGAGGGTGCCGGTGTACTTCGTCCAGCGATCGCCGCGCACGGTCGGGCGCAGCGGTGCGGCGAGGGGCTCGCCGGAGACGTCGTGGAGGGTGACGGTCAGCGGGGTGCCCCGCCTCGAGTCGGTGCGGGCCCACACCGAGAAGTCGTACCGCTCGCCCCTCTCCACGGCGATGCCGGAGTTGTAACCGGTGTTGGTGACGCCGTGGCGGGCGTCGGCGCCGCCGGTGCCGTGCAGTTCCAGGCGCAGGTGGTTGCGGTTGCGTTCGTTCAGGCGGTGTTCGTCGTCCACGACCCGGGCGGTACCGGTCGCGCCGCCGGTGGCGGTCTCGGTCCAGGCGGTCAGACCGGTGTAGGAGGGGTTGTCGACGGGGGCGTACTCGAAGGAGCGGTTCTGGACGAGCTCGGCGTAGAGACCGCCGTCGGCGGCACGGTTGATGTCCTCGTAGAACACGCCGTACATCCGCTCGCCGATCTCGGGGCCGGTGCGGGTGCGGTCGACGGTGAGGGTGTAGTCGGAGGGTGTGGGGGGATCGGCGGCAAGGGCACCGGACGTGGGGGCGGCGGCGAGCGCGCCCGCGAGGAGGGCGCCGGCGAGGAGGCCGACGACGGGGGCCGGTCTGGGTCGTGTGCGCGGCATGAGGCTCCCGAACTCTTCATCGTTCGATATTTCGTACACTGACCAGAACTTCGAACGGGAAGATAGGCGGGAAAGCGGGGGGCGTCAACGCCCCTCGCACCCCCTCGTCCGTCGGGGGCGGCCGCCGGAGCCGAGCAGATCGGGCGGGGATCGACCGCCACCGTCGCGCCCGAGGGGAGAGCGATGACGCCACGCGGCTCGGCGATCGTCGTCCCGGGACCGGCGGCCTCAGCCGTCCCGACCCGCCCGCCGGGGTCCCAGGATCTGCCCCAGCAGGATCAGCACCAGACCGACCAACATGAGGGGGAGGCGGACGGCGACCGGGACGGTCCGTCCGGCCATCAGTCCCACCGCGAGCAGCGACGCCCCCGCGCCCCACACCCCCGGACGCCGCACCCTGTCGCACGGCCACGGGAGCACGACGCGCCCGGTGACCGCCGCCACCACGCCCGACACCCCCAGCGTCAGCACCAACGCGGCGCCGAGCACGAAGAAGAAACCCGACACGTGTCCCCCTGTGGTCCTCTCCGACACCCTGTCGGAACCCGGGGACTCCCCTCCCCCCGGGGGCACCACCATGCCGGAACCCGGCCGTGCGAGGCACCCCTCCACGCCGTGGGCGCCCCGGCGGCGGGACCGTACGGTCTCCCGGCTCCGTGCCCGGCTCGGACCACCACGTCGCTTCCGGACGGTGGTACGGGCCCGTCGAACGGCGTCGGGGGCGACCACGGTCTCCGTGGTCGCCCCCGACACGTCGCGGGTCGGACGGTGTGCTTCAGGCGATGCGGTCGAGGATCAGGGGGGTGGGCTCGACGGAAGCCGTGTCGGTGATCTCGATCGCGTCGCCGTCGAGGGCCCCGAGCGCGTACTCGAAGCGCTCGGGGGTGTCGGTGTGGAGGGTCAACAGCGGGGCGCCGGCGGTGACGCGGTCGCCCGGCTTGGCGTGCATCTCCACCCCGGCCCCGGCCTGCACCGGGTCCTCCTTGCGGGCGCGTCCCGCGCCCAACCGCCAGGCGGCGACGCCGACGGCGTACGCGTCCAGCTTCGTCAGGACCCCGGAGGCGGAGGCCGTCACGGTGTGCCGTTCGCGGGCGACGGGCAGCGGCGCGTCCGGGTCGCCGCCCTGGGCGGCGACCATGCGGCGCCAGTGGTCCATCGCCGAGCCGTCGGCGAGCGCCCCGGCCGGATCGGCGTCCGGCAGTCCGGCCGCGTCGAGCATCTCGCGGGCCAGCGCCAGGGTCAGCTCCACGACGTCGGCCGGGCCGCCGCCGGCCAGCACCTCCACCGACTCGCGGACCTCCAGGGCGTTGCCCGCGGTCAGCCCCAGCGGCGTGGACATGTCGGTGAGCAGCGCGACGGTCCGCACGCCGTGGTCGGTACCCAGACCGACCATGGTGCGGGCCAGTTCGCGGGCGTCGTCGAGGTTCTTCATGAACGCGCCCGAGCCGACCTTGACGTCCAGGACCAGCGACCCGGTCCCCTCGGCGATCTTCTTGGACATGATCGAGGAGGCGATCAGCGGGATGGCCTCGACCGTGCCGGTGACGTCGCGCAGCGCGTAGAGCTTCTTGTCGGCCGGCGCCAGCCCGTCGCCCGCCGCGCAGATCACCGCGCCGACCGAGCGCAGGACGTCCATCATCGCGTCGTTGCTCAGCAGCGCCCGCCAGCCGGGGATGGACTCCATCTTGTCGAGCGTGCCGCCGGTGTGGCCCAGGCCCCGGCCCGAGAGCTGGGGGACGGCGGCGCCGCAGGCCGCGACCAGCGGGGCCAGGGGCAGGGTGATCTTGTCGCCGACACCGCCCGTGGAGTGCTTGTCGGCCGTCGGACGGGGCAGGGCGGAGAAGTCCATCCGCTCGCCGCTCGCGATCATCGCGGCGGTCCAGCGGGCGATCTCCTCGCGCTCCATGCCGTTCAGCAGGATCGCCATGGCCAGGGCCGACATCTGCTCGTCGGCGACCTCGCCGCGGGTGTAGGCGTCGATGACCCAGTCGATCTGGGCGTCGCTGAGACGGCCCCGATCGCGCTTGGTACGGATGACGGAGATGACGTCCATCGTCGGGTGCGGCTCCTTGCGGGGGTGGCGGGACGGGGGGGCGGGACGGGGGCGGGGTGTCAGCGGTCCGCGAGGTCGTCGGGGCCGAAGGCGTCCGGCAGCAGCTCGGACAGGGGGCGGATGCCGCCGGCCGTGTCGACGGCCAGGTCCGGGCCGCCGTGCTCCCACAGGAGCTGGCGGCAGCGACCGCACGGCATCAGCACCCGGCCCCGACCGTCGCAGCAGGTGAAGGCCACGAGCCGGCCGCCACCGGTGGCGATCAGGTCCGAGACCAGACCGCACTCGGCGCACAGGACGACACCGTAGGCGGCGTTCTCCACGTTGCAGCCGGCGACGGTCCGGCCGTCGTCCACCAGTGCGGCGGCCCCGACCGGGTACTTCGAGTAGGGGGCGTAGGCCCGGGACATCAGCTCCCGGGCCTTCGCCCGCAGGGCGGTCCAGTCGACCGCGCCCGCCGCGGGGGTTCCGTGTGGCGCGCTCACTACTTGCCCTCGCCCTTCCGGTAGGCCTTGCCGTTGGCCTTGGGCATCCGCAGCCGCTGCGCGGACATCGCCAGCACCAGCAGGGTGGCGACGTACGGGGCGGCGCTCACGAACTGGCTGGGCACCTCGTCCACGGAGGCGTACCAGACGAACAGCACCAGACCGACGACGGCGGAGACGGCACCGGTCAGGTACTTCTTCCGGTACACCGCCCAGGCGGTGGCCAGGACGAGGAGGATGGCCAGCAGCAGGAGCAGCGCGTGGACGTTCTGGCCGCCGCCGCGCAGGTTGAGGCTGTCGGTGTAGCCGAACAGGCCCGCGCCGAGCGCCAGTCCGCCGGGCATCCAGTTGCCGAAGATCATCGCGGCGAGACCGATGTAGCCGCGACCGCCGGTCTGGCCCTCCAGGTAGATGTTGGAGGCGACCTCGGCGAGGAAGGCGCCGCCCATGCCGGCGAAGCCGCCGGAGATCATCACCGCGATGTACTTGTACTTGTAGACGTTGACGCCCAGCGTCTCGGCGGCGATCGGGTTCTCGCCGCAGGAGCGCAGCCGCAGGCCGAAACCGGTGTGCCACAGCACCCACCGGCTGAGCGGGATCATGGCGATCGCCACGATCGTCAGCAGGGAGAGGCTGGTGACCAGCCCGCCGAGGAGTCCGGCGACGTCCGAGACGACGAACCAGTGCTTGGCGTTGAGCGTCGCCAGGGCGTCGGACACCCCGGGGACGGTGATCTGTCCTATCGGCTCGATCGGCGGGGACTGCTTGCTGGTGCCGCCCTCCATCTCGGCGAAGGTGAAGCTGGACAGGTAGCGGGTGGCGCCGACGGCGAGGATGTTGATGGCCACACCGGAGACGATGTGGTTGACGCCGAAGGTGACGGTGGCGATCGCGTGCAGCAGGCCGCCCAGCGCGCCGCCGACGATGCCCATGACCACGCCCGCCCACGGGCCCCACTGGACGCCGGCCCAGGCACCGAACCAGGTGCCCAGGATCAGCATGCCCTCCAGACCGATGTTGATCACGCCGGCCCGCTCGGCCCACAGACCGCCCAGGCCCGCCAGGCCGATCGGGACGGCCAGCCGCAGGGCGGCGGAGGTCTGGCCGACGGCGGTGATGCCGTGGGCTCCGGTGATCAGCCGCACCGCGGAGACCAGGACCAGGACGCCGGCGATGACGAGCATCCACTCGGCCAGGGTGAGCCGGCGACGGGCGGGCTTCCCCGACTTCGGCTGCTGCGCGGCCGGCTTGGCGAGGGCGGTGCTCATGCCGACACCTCCTTGCGGTTCTTCGGGCCGTTGCCGTTGCCCTCACCGGCAGCGGCGGCCTCGGCGGCGAGTTCCTCGCCGACCTTCTGCTGCTGGCGGCGCAGACCGTAGCGGCGCACGGACTCGTAGCTGATGACGACCGCCATCACGATCAGGCCCTGCATGATCGTGGCGATCTCCTTCTCGTAGCCGTTGTAGTCGAGCGTCGGGGACGCCTTGTCGAGGAAGGCGATGAGCAGGGCGCCCAGGGCGATGCCCACCGGGTGGTTGCGGCCCAGCAGGGCGATGGTGATGCCCGTGAAGCCGACGCCGACGGGGAAGTCGAGGCTGTAGGTGTGGGCGTCGCCGAGCAGGACGGGCATGCCGGCCAGTCCGGCGACGGCGCCGGAGATCAGCATGCTGGTCAGCACCATGCGCTTGGCGTCGACGCCACTGGCGGTGGCGGCGCTGTCGCTGGCGCCGGTGGCGCGCAGGTCGAAGCCGAACCGGGTCCGGTTCAGGATCAGCCAGTACAGGAAGCCGCAGAGCGCGGCGACGACGGTGAACCCGTAGATCTCGCCGGCCGGCCCGAGGTCGATGCCGGGGAACCGGCCGGACTCCGGGATCAGCCCGGTGGTGAGGTTGTTGCCCCGCTGCTCGCCGAACTGGCCGGGCAGGATGAGGTAGGCGATGATGCTGGTCGCGATGGAGTTGAGCATGATCGTCGCGACGACCTCGCTCACCCCGCGGGTGGTCTTGAGGATGCCCGCGATACCGGCCCAGAAGGCGCCGACGAGCATCGCGACGAGCATGATCAGCAGGATGTGGAGCGGCCCGGGCAGGGTGACCGAGGCGCCGGCGACGGCGGCGGCCATCGCGGCGAGCCGGTACTGGCCGTCGACCCCGATGTTGAACAGGTTCATCCGGAAGCCGACCGCCACCGCCAGCGCGGCCAGGTAGTAGGTCGCGGCCTGGTTGACGATGAGCACCTGGATGTCGGAGTGCATCGCGTACTCGGCCATCAGGGAGTACGGCTGCACGGGGTTGCGGCCGGAGGCGAGCAGCACCACCGAGGTCAGCAGCACGGCGACGACGATGGCCAGCACCGGCCCGCCGGCCGCCAGGATCAGCCGGTCCTTGTCGAACTTCTTCATCGTTCCTCTCCCCCGTCCCGGTCCTCGCCCCGACCAGCGGCGGAGGAGCCGTGGGGCCCGTCCTCCAGGTGGCCGGAGGCCGCGCCGGTCATGGCGGATCCCAGGGCTTCCGGGGTGATCGTGGCAGGGTCCGCGTCGGCGACCAGCCGGCCGCGGTACATCACGCGCAGGGTGTCGGACAGGCCGATCAGCTCGTCCAGGTCGGCGGAGATCAGCAGGACGGCCAGCCCCTCGCGGCGCGCGGCGCGGATCTGGTCCCAGATCTGGGCCTGCGCGCCGACGTCCACGCCGCGCGTGGGGTGGGCGGCGATCAGCAGCCGGGGGTCGTGGCTCATCTCGCGGCCCACGATCAGCTTCTGCTGGTTGCCGCCGGACAGGGAGGCCGCGGTGACGTCGATGCCGGGGGTGCGCACGTCGTAGTCGACGACGATCCGCTCGGTGTCGGCGCGGGCGGCCTTGATGTCCAGCCACGGCCCCCTGCTGTTGGGGGCCTCGGTGACGTGCCCGAGGATGCGGTTCTCCCACAGGGGGGACTCCAGCAGCAGCCCGTGCCGGTGGCGGTCCTCGGGGATGTAGCCGACGCCGCCCTCGCGGCGGCGGCGGGTGGGCCAGGAGGTGATGTCCTCGTCGCCGAGGGTGATGGTGCCGCCGTCGGCGTGGCGTATGCCGACCAGGGCCTCGATCAGCTCGGTCTGCCCGTTGCCCTCGACACCGGCCAGTCCCAGCACCTCGCCCTTGCGGATGGTGAAGGTGATGCCGTCCAGGACGGTGCGGGCGCCGTCGACGGCGTCGTGCTCGGTGAGGGTGAGGTTCTCCACCCGGAGCATCGGGGTGTCGGTGACGGTGGACTCGCCGGTCTGGGGGGACGGCAGCTCGGAGCCGACCATCAGTTCGGCGAGCTGCTTGGCGGTGACGTCGGCCGGGTCCACGGAGGCGACGGTGGTGCCGCGCCGTATCACGGTGATGTCGTCGGCGACCGAGAGCACCTCGCCCAGCTTGTGGGAGATGAAGATGACGGTCAGGCCCTCGGCCTTCAGCTCGCGGAGGTTGTCGAAGAGGGCCTCGACCTCCTGCGGTACGAGCACGGCGGTCGGCTCGTCGAGGATGAGGGTGCGGGCGCCGCGGTAGAGGACCTTGAGGATCTCCACGCGCTGGCGGTCGGCGACGCCGAGGTCCTCCACCAGGGCGTCGGGACGGATGCCCAGGCCGTAGGCCTCGGAGATCTCCTTGATCCGCGCGCGGGCGCGGGCGCCGATCCCGTACAGCTTCTCACTGCCCAGGACGGTGTTCTCGGCGACGGTGAGGTTGTCGGCCAGCATGAAGTGCTGGTGGACCATGCCGATGCCCCGGGCGATGGCGTCGCCGGGGTCGGAGAAGCTCACTTCCCGCCCGTCGACGGCGATGGTGCCCTCGTCCGGCTTCTGCATGCCGTAGAGGATCTTCATCAGGGTCGACTTGCCCGCGCCGTTCTCACCGACGATGGCGTGCACGGTGCCTTTGCGGACGGACAGGTGGATGTCGTGGTTGGCGACGACACCGGGGAAGCGCTTGGTGATCCCGGCCAGTTCGACGGCGGGAGGGCTGCTGGACGCGTTGATGGTGCACTCTCCTCGGGCTAAGGAGTGGCTCGTAGGGAGGGCCGGCGGGGCGGGTGACCACAGGTGGCCGGGAGGTGACCGCCGGGCCGTACGGGTGAGGGCGACGCTACCGCCTCGACGGCTGGCTACGCGCGTAGAGCTTGTTCTGCAGTGCGGGCCCGGCCAGAAGACCGGGTTCGGTCTTCGCCGCCGGGCCCGTACCGGGGCGGGGGCGGGAGGCGGCGGGGCGGGCGTCCGGGGAAGTGGACATCCGCCCCGCCGTCCCGCTCCGGCCCACCGGGGTGGAACGGTCGGACGGGGTCAGGACGGGGGTCAGGACCCGGTCGTGACCTCGATCTCGCCGTCGATGATGCCCTCCTTGGCCTTCTTCACGGCCTCCTGGAGCTCGGTCATCTCGGTGAAGGCCGGGTTGGAGTCGGAGAGGCCCACCCCGCCGGACTCCAGGTCGAAGCGGTTCTCACCGCTCAGCGGCTTGCCGTCCTGGACCGACTTGACCAGGTCGTAGACCGCACCGGAGACGTCCTTGGTCATGGAGGTCAGGATGTGGTCCTTGTACTGGGCCAGCGTCTTCTGCTCGTACTGGTCGGAGTCGACGCCGATGACCCACTTGTCCCGGGAGGCGACCGCCTCGATGACGCCCTGACCCGCCAGGCCGGCCGCGTGGTAGATCACGTCCGCCTTGGCGTCGAGCTGGCCGCGCGCGGCCTCCTTGCCCAGGTCGGGCTTGGAGAAGCCGTCCATGTTCGGCGGCTGGGTGAGGTACTGGGTCTTGACCTCGATGGAGTCGTCGGTGTCCTTGACTCCCTGGACGAAGCCCGCCTCGAACTTCTTGATCAGCGGAACCTCGACACCGCCGACGAAGCCGACGACCTTGCTCTCGGTCGCCTTGGCCGCCGCCACGCCCGCCAGGTAGGAGCCCTGCTCCTCGTTGAAGACGAGGTTGGCGACGTTCTCCGCCTGGACGGTGTTGTCGTCGATCAGGCCGAAGGTGGTCTTCGGGAACTTCTCGGCGACCTCCTCGATGGGCTTGGCGTAGGCGAAGCCCACGCCGATCACCGGGTTGTACCCCTGTCGGGCCAGGTCGGTGAGGCGCTGGACCTTGTCGGCGTCCGACTCGCCGTCGGACGGCTCGACGTCTTCGCCGCCGATGCCGAAGTCCTTCTTGGCCTTCTCGAAGCCGGCGTAGGCGGCGTCGTTGAAGGACTGGTCACCCCGGCCGCCGACGTCGTAGGCGAGGGCTATCCCCTTGTCCTTGGCGGAGTCGGAGGAGTCGGAGGAGGACTCGGTGGAAGTGCCGCCACACGCGGTGGCGCTGAAGGCGAGGGCCGCGGCGGTCCCGACCGCGGCGGCGAGCTTGCTTACCCGGCGCAAGAGGACTTCCCTTCGCTCGAAGCGCCTCCGTTGGCGCTGGCTTCCGCCGCATCGTAACGCGCGTAGATGCCAGAAAAAGGGCTCGCGGCGAGCCGTTATCAGTTCGGTGCGAACGGGACGTGTCCGTTTCTTGATGCAGGGTTACGCGGAGGCGTCGACAGGGCGATTCGTCGCCTTCGTCCCCTTCGGCCGGCCCCGCCGGAGCACCTCGACGGCGCTCCGACAGTGACCAAGGCCACCAGGCGTCTCCCCCGCCGGACGCCCTACTCGCGCTCGGCGTCGAGCAGGGCGGCGGCCGTGAACAGCTCCACGCCCGCCGTGATGGCGTTCTCGTCCACGTCGAAATCGCCCTGGTGGAGGTCGCGCGGGGTACGGTCGCCCGGCGGGCGCACCCCGAGGCGGGCCATCGCGCCGGGGACGTGCTCCAGGTACCAGGAGAAGTCCTCGCCCCCCAGGCTCTGCTCGGTGTCCTCCACCGAGCCGACGCCGCGCCGGGCGACCATCGCGTCGCGCAGCAGCTCGGCGGTGGCCTGCTCGTTGACCACCGGCGGGACGCCCCGGATGTAGTCGAGTTCGAACTTGGCGCGGTGCAGGGCGACGACCTCGTCGATCGCGGCGTGCACCAGGTCCGGCGCGGCCCGCCACGCCTGGATGTCCAGGCAACGCAGGGTGCCGGACAGCTCGGCGTGCTGCGGGATGACGTTGGGGGCGTGCCCCACCTGCAGCCGTCCCCAGGTCAGGGCGAGCCCGGCGCGGGTGTCGACGCGGCGGGAGAGCAGCGCCGGGACCTCGGTGGCCAGCTTGGCCGCCGCGGTGACCAGATCGGTGGTGAGGTGGGGACGCGCGGTGTGGCCGCCGGGGCCGTCGAGGGCGACCTCCAGACGGTCGCAGGCGGAGGTGATGGGACCGGAGCGCAGGCCGATGCGCCCGGCCTCGACCTTGGGATCGCAGTGGACGGCGACGATCCGGCCCACACCCTCCAGCACACCGGCCTCGATGGCGTCGGTGGCGCCGCCCGGCAGCACCTCCTCGGCCGGTTGGAACAACAACCGCACCGAGTGCGGCAACAGCCCTCGGCGGGCGAGATCGGCCAGGACGATGCCGGCGCCGAGCACGGCGGTGGTGTGCACGTCGTGGCCGCAGGCGTGCGCGCGGTCCGGGAGGGTGGAGCGGTAGGGAACCGTCTTGGTGTCCGGGATCGGGAGCGCGTCGATGTCGGCGCGGAGCGCCAACATGGGGCGCACACCACTGCCGACGGGCTCGCCGCCGGGGTGGATGTCGCAGACGAGTCCGGTGCCGCCGGGGAGCACCCGGGGACGCAGCCCGGCCTTCTCAAGCCGTGCCGTGAGGGACGCGGTGGTGCGGAACTCCTGGTGCCCCAGCTCGGGGTGCATGTGGAGATCACGGCGGAAGGCGATGAGCTCGGCACGGAGGGCCTCCGGCAGGGCGCCGGGCAGCGGCGTCTCACCGGTGGTCCGGATTCTGGACTCAGGCGACAACAACTGGCTCACCCTGTCGAGGGTAAGCCCAGGTGACGACCCCCGGTGGAGAGAATGGCCAAAGTTCACCCTCCGGAGGCGAGAGAAAACAGGTACGCCGCCGCATACAGCCAGGTGCGGATGGGTATGAACTTCGATTTTCCTCGTCCCACCATGTGGGCAGCGAGCCGATCAGGTCGTGGACGTGCCCGGTTTCAGGGACTGTGAGGACGGCGCCGACGGCAACCGCCGCACCCCCCGCGCGGTGCCGGTGACGCCCGAGAGGAAGCCCTGGGCACGGGGCGAGGCGCCCTCCGTCAGCCAGGCCGGGTCCACGTCGCACACCGCCACCGTCGCGCCGGTGCCGGCCAGCGCCAGGGGGAGGGTGTGCACGACGGTGGACGGAAAACTCAGGATCGTGCGCCCGACGGGACCGCGGCGCGCGACCAGTTCCAGCGGCAGGTCCGGACGGACGATCTCCAGCCCCGCCGCGGCGGCTATGCGGTGGAGCTTGTCGGGGCTTTCCCGACGATGGGCGAAGTACCGGGTGGCCCCGTGCGCGCGGGCCAGGGAGACGACGGCCTCCAGGTAGCGCTCGGAATCCACCACGCCCGTCTCCACCAGCGAGGTGCCCACCAGGTCGGTGCCGTCGGCGAGGGCGGGCGGGCCGAAGCGGGACCGGGTCCAGGAGAAGTCGTTGCGGACGACGGTGACGTGCTCGGGCGCCTCGACCGGCATCGCGCTGAACACCTCGACCCGCCGGCCCGCCGAGGGCGTCATCCGGCGGCGCGCCGCCGCCGAAACGGGCGCGAAGAGCGCCGCACGCGCTCCCCCGGCCCCCCGGCGGTGCCAACGCACCAGGCGCTCGCCCCGGGCGAGTTGCGTGACGAACTCCATGGTGGCCGTCCCGTCGTCGACGACCACCACGTTCCCGGGGAGGGCCTCCGCCCCCTCCTCGCCCTCGGCACGGGCGAGGGAGAGCAGCAACTGCACGTAGCGGGAGAACGGGTCGCCCACCACGATCCGCTCGGCACGGCGCAGCGGGCCCAGCAGGGAGGCGACGGTCCGCAGCGGGGCGCCCGCACCGCCGCGGGCCTCCTCCCAGCGGACCGCGATCCCCTCGTCCCGGGCCAGTTCGGCCATCCGTCGCAGTTGCCCGCGCGTCATCGCCTCGCGCGGTGGCAGGACGACCACGGTGAGCCCGGCGGCCCCCTCTCCCCCGAGGCCCGCGCCCGGCCCGTCGCCGGCGCCCCCGGCGACGTCCCGACGGGCCCCGCCCACGTCCCGACGAACGACGTGAGCCCACTCCAGGACGTTGAGGAGCTGCACCGGACTCTCGACGAAGGCGAGGGTGCCCGTGCGTCGGGAGCCGCGGACCCGGCGCGCCCCCCGACGCGCCGTGCCCTCGCCCTGCCGCGGCGGGCCCCCGAGGGACCCGGAGGAGTTGCCTGCGCTCACCGTGGCCGACCCGTCACACCGTCGCGGGCTCGCGGTCGGTGCCGGCCGCGGCCTCCTCGGTCTCGGCCACCACGCCCTTGACCCGGCGCAGCTTCTTCATCGGGCCGATCTCGCTGTCGTAGACCTTCTTCACGCCGTCACCGAGGGACTCCTCGATGGTGCGGATGTCGCGCACCAGGCGCTGCAGGCCCTGCGGCTCGACGGAGGCGGCCTGGTCCGAACCCCACATCGCGCGGTCGAGGGTGATGTGGCGCTCGACGAAGCAGGCGCCGAGGGCGACGGCCGCGAGGGTGGTCTGCAGACCGGTCTCGTGGCCGGAGTAGCCGATCGGCACGTTCGGGTACTCGGCCTGCAGGGTGTGGATCATCCGCAGGTTCAGCTCGGCGGCCTTGGCCGGGTAGGTGCTGGTGGCGTGGCAGAGGACGATGTTCTCGCTGCCCAGCACCTCCACCGCGTGCCGGATCTGCTTCGGGGTGGACATGCCGGTGGACAGCACGACGGTGCGGCCGGTGGCACGCATGGCGCGCAGCAGCTCGTCGTCGGTCAGGGAGGCGGACGCGACCTTGTAGCAGGGCACGTCGAACTTCTCCAGGAACTCGACGGACTCCACGTCCCAGGGGGACGCGAACCAGTCGATGCCGCGCTTGCGGCAGTACTCGTCGATCGCCCGGTAGCCCTCCTCGTCGAACTCGACGCGGTGGCGGTACTCGATGTAGGTCATCCGGCCCCAGGGGGTGTCGCGCTCGATGTCCCACTGGTCGCGCGGGGTGCAGACCTCGGGGGTGCGCTTCTGGAACTTCACGGCGTCGCAGCCGGCCTCGGCCGCGGCGTCGATCAGCGCGAACGCGTTCTCCAGGTCACCGTTGTGGTTGATGCCGATCTCGCCGGTGACGTAGACCGGGTGGCCCGGTCCCACGATCTTGTTGCCGAGGGTACGGAGGCGGGGGCTGGTCATGCTCAAGACAGTTCCTTTCCGAGGATCCACGAGGCGATCTCGCGGATCGCACCGGCCCCTCCGGGAGTGGAGGTGACCGCGCGGGCTGCGCCGCGTACGACGTCGTGGGCACTGGCGACCGCGACGGGCCAGCCGACCAGGCCGAAGCACGGCAGGTCGTTGACGTCGTTTCCGACGTAGAGCACGCGCTCCGGCGCGATGCCCTGCTCCTCGCACCACTGCTTCAGGGCGAGGTCCTTCCGGTCGATGCCGTGGAGCACGGGGATCCGCAGCTTGCGGGCCCGTGCGGCGACCACCGGGTTCTCCTCCGTGGACAGGATCAGCAGCGGCAGTCCCGCGCGGCGCAGGGCGGCGATGCCGAGCCCGTCGCCGCGGTGGACCGCGACCGTCTCCCGTCCGTCGGAGTCGACGTACACCCGGTCGTCGGTCTGGGTGCCGTCGAAGTCGAGTACGACCGCGTCGATGTCGTCGCGGGCCGGGAGCGCGCCGGGGCGCCCCGAGGTCCCGCCGTCCAGCAGCGGCGCGAGCGCGCGGGCGCGGGCGAGGTCGTGGGGGTCGTCGACCTCCAGCACGCGCGCCGGGTCGGTGCGCACCGGCTCGGTGCGGCCGAAGAAGCGGTGCCCGGCCGCGCGGAAGCCGTCGGCGCGCATCGCGTACGCGGCGCCCGTCTCCAGCAGGTCCTGCGGCCGGTCCTGGCGGCGCGGGCGGTGGGCCTTGTCGTGGTTGACGCCGTGGCCGCCCGCCCCCGGCTCACCGTCGCGCCAGACGAAGCCGTGGAAGGGGGCGACGGTCAGCGCGCTGTCGGCGCCGCCCTCGGTCACCGCGTCGGTCACCGCCTCGATGTCCTCGCGGGTGAGGAAGGGGCTGGTGCACTGCACCAGCAACACCACGTCGGCCTCCCGGCCGTGCCGCCGCGCGTGGACGTCCATGGCGTGCAGGACGGCGGCCTCGCTGGTGGCGGTGTCGGAGGCGATGTCACCGGGCCGCTCGACGACCTCGGCGCCCGCGCCGCGGGCGGCCTCGGCGATGGCCCGGTCGTCGGTGGAGACCACCGTGTGCGTCACGCCCCGGGCCGCCAGGCACTCCCGTGCCGCGCGCACCACCAGCGGCACGCCGCCGACGGTGGCGAGGTTCTTGGCGGGCACGCCCTTGGAGCCGCCCCGGGCGGGGATCACGGCCAGGACGATGGGGGCGTTGGGGGGCACGGCTGTGGCTCCTCGTTCCGTTCGCTGTTCCGTTGGCTCTGCTCGCTCCACCGGCTCCACCGGCTCCGGCGCCTGTCGGGGCGCGGTCCGCCCGGCGCCGCTCACAGCTCCCCCATCCGGCGGATGACCGGCGCCACGCGCTGGACGCCGTGGCGGTAGGCGCCGCGCGCCGCGTCCCGCACGGCGGCGCGGACGGCCCGGCGCAGTCCGGAGGCGGGCCGGTCGGCGACCGCGCCGGGGCCGGGCGCTCCCGAGGGGTCGAGCCCGTGGCGGGAGAGCACTCCGGGCAGGTATCCGGGGGCGGTGGCGAGTGTGTAGTAGGGGGCGATCGGCGGCAGCGCGTCGCGGGCGACGAGCGTCGCGACGCGCTCGCGGGCGGCGTCGAAGGCCGCCTCGTAGGGGCCGTCGGCGACCACGCCGTTGCGGGCCGTCCACTCCGGGTCGGCCTTCGGCAGCAGTCCCTCGTCGAGCTGGTCCCAGGAGGCGAGGCAGCCCGAACCGAGGAAGTGGTGGTTGCCCAGTGCCTCGCGGACGCCGAGGTCGGTGAGGATCGCGGTGGGGATGCCGCGGTGCAGGGACTCCAGGGCGGCGGTGGAGCTGACGGTGACCAGCAGGTCGGTGCGGTCCAGCACCTCGCCCATGTGCCCGTAGACCAGGCGGCAGTTGTCCGGCAGTCCGCCGGGGAGCCGCGCCGCGAGCTTCTGGTACGGCTGCTCCTCGATGTGCGTGGTGTGCTCGCCGGGCTTGCTGCGCAGCTTGACCAGCACCTCGCGCTCGGGGTGGCGACGGGCGTGCTCGGCGGCGCGGCGCAGCAGGTACTCGCGGTCGGCGCGGTTCGCGGGCACGGACGGCTGGACGGCGAAGACGACGGTGTGCGGCCGCTCGTCCGACCTCTCGTACGGGGCGCCGCCCAGGAAGGGCAGCGCGCACTCCACGACGCTGTCGGCGTCCACACCCACACCCTCGTAGACCGCGCGGAAACGTTCCGCGTCGTGGGTGGAGTTGGCCAGCACGACGTCCGCGCCGTGCCGCAGCAGCAGCCCGTCGGAGAGCTTCTCGTAGACGACCCCGACGTAGCCGGTGACGGTGACCGGGCGACGGCCCTCCCGTCCGTCGAGGCCGTGCGCCAGGCCGTGCAGCATCGCCTGCACCGTGCCGCCGACGCAGGAGAGCACCACCACGTCGTACGTGTCGCGGTCGGCGACGCGCAGGAACTCCGCGGCCGTCACCTCGCGCAGCGAGGCGGCGCGCACGCCGACCTCGTCGAGCTGCCGGGCGGTCGGGGTGGCCCGGCCGCGCAGCAGCAGCCCGTCGATGCTCGCGTCGGGGGCGATGCGCCGCGCGGTGAGCGCGCCCCATTTCCAACGCGTGTCGGAATCGGCGAGCACGGCGACGCGCAGCGGCGTTTCCGGGGAGTCCGAAGTGGTACGTGATGGCACGTCGCCGACGCTAGGAAGGCATTCCGATTCTCGGCCCAACGGGAACGCAACAGACGGTTAACAGCACACCGACGGAAGGCCAACCGGCCTTCTGGAGAACGGGGTTCACCGTTCCGACACCGCGATTTCACCCGGCATTGTGGCGCAATACAGCGGCCACGCCACACGGACACCTAATCTCTCCGGAGTGGTCAAGCTCTCCGTCATCGTGCCGTTCGGAAATGTTCGGCCCTACGCCCTCGACACACTGCGGAGCCTGCGGGTGAACTCCGCGGAATTCGACAAGGGGGAGATCGAATTCGTCCTGGTCGACGACTTCTCGACCGACGGCACCTCGGACCTCCTGGACCGCGCCGAGAAGGACCTCCCCGGCGCGGTCGTCGTGCGCCGCGCCCGGCGGGGCGGAGTGGCCACCGCGCGCAACAGCGGCCTGGACGTCGCGCGCGGGAGGTTCGTCACCTTCCTCGACGGCGACGACTGGGTGGCCCCCGGCCACTACCGCGACCTGTCGGCCGCGATCGAGTCGCTGGGCTGCGACTTCGTCCGCACCGACCACGTGGTCTGCACCGGCCGCAGACGCACCCTGGCGCGCGTCCCGCACGGCCGGCGCGGCACCGTGCTCGACCCGCGCGACGCCATCCTCCCCGCCCACCGCACCACCTCCGTCGACTACGCCTACGCCTGGGCCGGCGTCTACCACCGGCGGTTGTGGGAGAGCGGGGTGCTGCGCTTCGACGACGGACTGCACACCGCCGAGGACCGGCCGTGGATCTGGCGGCTGCACCGGGAGGCCTCGTCCTTCGCGGTGGTCGGGCTGACGGGCGTGTTCTACCGGCGCGGGGTGGCGACCTCGCTCACCCGGATCGGCGACGAACGGCAACTGGACTTCGTCCGCGCCTACGACCTGCTGGTCGCGGAGACCTCCCGGGACCGGAACGCCGAGGCGCTGCTGCCCAAGGCCGTCCGCACCTACTGCGCGGTGATCCACCACCACCTCACCGGCGACCGCTTCGAACCGCGCCTGGCCCGCACCCTCCGCGCCCGCTGCGCGGCGGCCCTGCGGCGGCTGCCGGACGACCTGGTGCGGGAGGCGCTGGACTCCATGGACGTCGAACGCTCCGCGCGGCTGCGCCGGTTGCGCCGCCGCCCCACCCTCTCCCCCGCGCTCGGCGCCGCCCCGGTGGCGGCCACCGCGCCGACCACCACGCCCACCACGACCACCGGGGAGGACGCCCGATGAGTCCCCGTCGCGTCCAACTCCTGGCCGCCGACACCCCGCACGGCATCGCCCTGTTGGCCGCCGCCGTCGACGCGGGCCTGCTCGGCGAGGGCCGGGAGCGGCTGCTGCTGACCGCGAGCCGCGCCCCCGCCCCCGAGACCGTCCCCGCCCCGGACGAGACGCCCGGCCCGGCGGCCCTGCTGAACCGTTTCGACCGGGTGCTCTCCTGGTCCCGTCTCATCCGCCCCCTCCACCCCGCCGCCTGGGCGCCGCGTCCGGACGACGCTCCGCTGTGGGAGCGGCAACTGCGCTCGCTGTGGGGCCTGGAGGACGCCGAGGTGGAGCTGGTCGTGGAGCGGGTCGGGACCGGGCCGGCGCGGGCGCTGGCCCGGATCTTCCCCGACGCCCCGCTGGTGGTGTACGCCACCGGACTGTCCGCCTACGGCCCCACCCCCGGCAAGCTGGACCCGCTGGTGGGCACCCGGGTGCGGCGGCTGCTCCACCCCCCGCTGCTGCCCGCCGCGCGTCCGTTGCTGCTGTCGGAGTTCGGGGTGCCGGCCGAGGCCGTGCCCGCCGGGGCGCTGCGGGACGTGGCGGCGAAGGCGGCGCGGGCCCTGCCGCCCACGGGAGCCCCGGAAGGGGCCGTGGTGCTGCTCGGTAACGATCCGCAGGCGCCGGGCGCGCTGCCGGCCGCCGCGGAGGAACGGCTGCTGGTCCGGACGCTGCGCGCGGTGCGGGAGACGGGCCCGCGGGCGGTGGTCCTCGCCCCGCACCCGGCCGCCCCGCCGCCCCGGACGACGGCCCTGGAGAGGGCGGCCGCCGAGCTGGGCGTGGAGCTGTACGTCCCCGAGTGGGCCCACCCCGTGGAGGCGTTGTACGAGCTGCTGCGTCCGTCGCTGGTGATCGGCCGTGCCTCCGGCGCGCTGCCGGCGGCGAGCGCCGTCCACGGGCTGCCGGTCGCCCGGTACGGCACCCGGGAGACGCTGGAGCGGATGGCCCCGTACGAGAACGAGGACCGGGTGCCGGCGGTGATCGTCGACGCGCTGGTGCCGGAGCCGGCCGCCGGGGCCCGCTCGGCGGAGGGCGCCGACGTGCCCCCGTCGGCCGGTGGGGGCGCCCCGCTCGGGGCCGAGGAGACGGCCGCCCTGGTGCGGGCGGTGGCGTTCTGCATGTGGCCGCGGGTGCTCCCGGAGCTGCGCGACGAGACCGAGCGCTTCCTGACCGCCCACCCCGACGAGCGCGTACGGCGGTACTTCGCGCGCCGCCGGCTGGCCTCCCTCGGACTGCCCGGCGGGGTCCCCGGCCCCCTCACGCCCGTCGTGCGCAGTCCGGTCGTGCGGCGCACGGCGCTTCGGGCCCGTGCGCTGGGGCGGGGGGCACGCCGGTGAGCGGCCGGTGACGGCGACCGTACGAGACGGCCCCGCGCCGTGTCCTTCGTCACAGCGTTCCGTCCCGCCCGCCACCGGAAGGCCCGTTTCCGCTGGGTGGAGGGCCCGTTGGGGACCACCGCGCCCACCGGCCTCCGCACCGAAGTGACCCACGTCTCCGTTTGCTCGGTGTTTGTTCGGCGCGGCACCCCGCATGCTGGAGACCGCGCCCCTTCCGCGGCGAACGCGGAGGGAGCGGAGACAGACCACGACGCGAGGCGAGGACACCACCATGGGCCACACGATGGCGGCGAGGCTCCCGGCACTCCTGTTCCGTACCGGCGGACCGTCGGACGAGGAGCGGGAGAAACTGGTCGAGCAGGCGCTCGGCTGGACTCTCACCGTGCTGGTGTCCGTGATCGTCACCGGCCTCGGCCTGCTGTAGCGCCTCCGCCCGCGCGGTAGGCGCACGCCGACGCACGACGGGGCGCCCCCGGTCTCCCGACCGGGGGCGCCCCGTCGTCGCGTGCCGGGTCCGGCCGAGGGCTCAGAAGGCGTCGGTGGGGACGTAGGCGCCCCACACCTCCCGCAGGGTGTCGCAGACCTCGCCGACGGTGGCCCGCGCCCGCAGCGCCTCCTTCATCGGGTACAGCACGTTGTCGCTGCCCTCGGCGGCCTTGCGCAGCTCGGCCAGGGCCCCCTCGACGGCCGCCCGGTCGCGTTCGGCCCGCAGCCGCTCCAGCCGCTCGGCCTGCTGGGCCTCGATGGCCGGGTCCACCCTCAGCGGCTCGTAGGGCTCCTCCTCGTCGAGCTGGAACCGGTTGACGCCGACCACGACCCGCTCGCCGGAGTCGGTCTCCTGGGCGATGCGGTAGGCGCTGCGCTCGATCTCGTTCTTCTGGTAGCCGTGCTCGATGGCGGCCACCGCGCCGCCCAGCTCCTCGACCTTGCCCATCAGCTCCAGCGCCGCGGCCTCGACCTCGTCGGTCAGGGACTCCACCACGTAGGAACCGGCGAAGGGGTCGACGGTGGCGGTCACGTCCGTCTCGTACGCCAACACCTGCTGGGTGCGCAGGGCGAGGCGGGCGGACTTGTCGGTGGGCAGCGCGATGGCCTCGTCGTAGGAGTTGGTGTGCAGCGACTGGGTGCCGCCCAACACCGCGCCCAGGCCCTGGACCGCCACGCGCACCAGGTTCACCTCGGGCTGCTGCGCGGTGAGCTGCACCCCGGCGGTCTGGGTGTGGAAGCGCAGCATCATCGACTTGGGGTTCTCCGCGCCGAACTCCTCCTTCATCACCCGGGCCCAGATCCGGCGGGCGGCACGGAACTTGGCCACCTCCTCCAGGATCGTGGTGCGGGCGACGAAGAAGAACGACAGGCGGGGCGCGAAGTCGTCCACGTCCATGCCGGCCGCCACCGCGGTGCGCACGTACTCGATGCCGTCGGCGAGGGTGAAGGCGATCTCCTGCGCGGGCGTCGCCCCGGCCTCGGCCATGTGGTAGCCGGAGATGGAGATGGTGTTCCAGCGCGGGATCTCCGTCTTGCAGTACTTGAAGATGTCCGCGATCAGCCGCAGTGACGGCTTGGGCGGGAAGATGTAGGTGCCGCGGGCGATGTACTCCTTGAGCACGTCGTTCTGGATCGTGCCCGTCAGCTTCTCCGAGGGCACGCCCTGCTCCTCGGCCACCAGCTGGTAGAGCAGCAGCAGGACGGCGGCGGGGGCGTTGATCGTCATCGAGGTGGAGACCTCGCCCAGCGGGATGCCGTCGAAGAGCACCCGCATGTCCTCGATGGAGTCGATGGCCACGCCGACCTTGCCGACCTCGCCGTGGGCGATGGGGGCGTCGGAGTCGTGGCCCATCTGGGTGGGCAGGTCGAAGGCGACCGACAGGCCCATGGTGCCGTTGGCGATCAGCTGCTTGTAGCGGGCGTTGGACTCCACGGCCGTGCCGAAGCCGGCGTACTGACGCATCGTCCACGGCCGGCCGGTGTACATCGTCGGGTACACGCCCCGCGTGTACGGGTACGAGCCCGGCTCGCCCAGCTTCTCGGCCGGATCCCAGTCGCCCAGCGCGTCGGGGCCGTAGACCGACTCGATCGGCAGACCGCTCTCCGTGAGCCGAGTCTTGCCAGTCCCACGTGCCATCTTCGGTTCCTCCCGCTTCGGCGCCCTGTCGCCACGGACTGTAGCGATCGGGGAGAGAGCGGTGGGAGAGCCACGGCCTGGGAGCTTTCTCACAGGTCGTCCGCGTCCCTGCTCGAAGGGGCGCGGACGCGCGGGGCGCGGGGGGCGGCGCACGGGCAACCCCGGGGGGCTTACGGAACGTCTTCCGTTCGGGCAGGGTGACGACCGGGAATCCCATCGCGGGGAGGGTCGGCACGACCCGACGGCCCGCGAGGGCTCGACGCACCGGGGGGAGACGGGACATGGCACACGGACCGAGGAGTCGCGCGGCGCTGGCCGCGGTGGCCGTCATGCTGCTGGGCGCGGGGTGCGCGGCCGATCCGGCGGGCGCGCGGTCGCACCTCCCGGCGGGCACGATGTCGCCCGCCGCGCCGCCGACGGCGGGTGACGCACCGACACCGACGCCCACACCGACAGCGACGCCCACACCGACACGGACCCCGCCGCCCGCTCCGTCGGCACCGGCCGCGGCGAGCCCGACGTCACGGTCGCCGCGCGCCGAACCGGTGGAGCGGTCGACGACGCGGACGCCCGAGGCGTCCGCCACGCCCACGCCGTCCCGCACCACCGCGGCACCGCCGATGCTGCGGGAGGGGGCGCGGGGCGAGAAGGTGCGCGAACTCCAGGCACGGCTGCGTCAGGCCGGGCACTTCGACCTCAACCCGACCGGCTACTACGGGACGATCACCAGCGGCTCGGTGTCCGCCTTCCAGCGGACGCGGGGCCTGCCGGCGAGCGGCGACGTCACGCGGGAGACCTGGGACTCCCTGACGGCCCGGACGAGGACGCCCACGCGGCAGGAGCTGTACCCGCCGACCACCCGGCCGGTCACCGAGCCCGACCCCCGGTGCCTGACGGGCCGGGTGATGTGCGTCAGCAAGGAGAGCCGCACGTTGGTGTGGATGATCGACGGCAGGGCGCTGTCGGCGATGGACGTGCGGTTCGGCTCGGAGCTCACGCCGACCCGCGAGGGTGTGTTCGCGGTCTCCTTCAAGAGCCGTCACCACCACTCGACGCTCTACGACACCCCGATGCCGTACGCGATGTTCTTCAGCGGCGGCCAGGCGGTGCACTACTCCGCGGACTTCGCCGCCAACGGCTACAACGGCGCCTCGCACGGCTGCGTCAACGTGCGGGACAAGGAGAAGATCGCGACGCTCTTCGACCAGGTGGAGCCGGGCGACAAGGTGATCGTCTACTGACGGCCGCGCGGGGCCGCGGGAAACGGCCGGGAGGCCGGGAGTCCGAAGAGGGCGCGGGCGGGGCCGGGGGAACGTGCCCCGCCCGCGCCTACGCGCGTCCCACAGGTACGGGGGGGACCTTGGGTGGCGCGTTCGCCGATGACCAGTCGGCTTGTTCTGTACTGCGTCGGCCGGTCGAAAAGTGTCACACCCGGGGGCGGGACTTCTCCGTGACGTGCCTCACCGCGCTCCGGGGCGCCCCCTCCCGCCGGGGGAAGCGCCCACCGCGGGGGAAACGACCTCGGGCACCGGGGGGGCGGGCGGGGCGCCGGCGTCGTCACCCGAACCGCCGACCGAACCGCCGACCGAACCGCTGTTCGCGCCACCGGACGGACCGCTGTCCGCGCCGCCGCCCGCGCCGCCGGGGCCGGCCGGCGGGGGATCGACGGGAAGGGCGTCACCCCCCTCGCCGGGGAGGACGTCGCCACCCTCGCCACCTTCCCCGCCACCGCTCGGGCGGCCCGGAGCGGCGGGATCGGTGGGAGCGGCGGGGCCGGTGGGAGCGGCGGGGCTCCGGCCGCCGGAAGGGTCCTCACCGCCGGTGACCCGACGGCAGAGCCGGTCGGCCTCGTCGGGACCGCCCGCGAGCCGTTCCAGCTCCATCCGCTCGGCCCGGTCCAGCCCGTTCCTGCCACGCTCGCCGCAGAGCGCGGCGATACGGGCCTCGGACGCGGCGAGCGCGCCGTCCGGACGCTCCGGTCCGTCGCTGCCCCGGCCATCCGACTCGTCCCGGCCCTCCGAGCCGAAACCGCCCGCCTCGCCGCCTTCGCCGGTGTCCGCCCCCGGGCCCGTGAAGTCGCCGGAGCCCGCAGGTGCGTCGGACTCCGTGGAGGCATCGGAGTCGCCCGGATCCCGACCTCGCTCGTGCGGACCGTCCGACCGCTCCCCGGTCGGATCGCCGTCGCTCTCGGTCCCGGCCGAGGGGCCGTCGCCACCGTCCGGTGTCCGTCCGTCGACGCCGTCGCTCCCGGGGCCGGTCGGTGCCGCCGAGGGAGGCGGGTCGTCCCCGCCGCCGAACGGCGCGGGCAACACCCCGCCCGCGCCCACGGCGACGCCGCCCAGCACGACGCCGGTCGCCAGGGTGGCGATCCCCAGACGCAGGGGGCGCCCGAACCTCCTCGGGTACGCGCGGCGGCCCGGACGGCTGTGCGCCGCGCCGTCCGCCGGGGCCGCACCGGCCCGGACGCGGGCCGCCCGGAAGGCGGCCAGGGCCGCGGCCTCCCCGGGCAGTTCGGCGCCGACGTGCGCGCCGGGAGGAGACGTGGAGGCGGAGCCGGAAGAAGGAACAGCGGCGGAGCCGGAAGAAGCAGCGGCGGAGCCGGAGCCGGAAGAAGGAGAGGCGGAGTCGGAGCCGGCGAGGGGTTCGGGGGCGGGAGTGGCGAGAGGGGTGGAGGCGGCGAGTTCGTCGAGGACCGACTCCAGTGCCGTCAGGGCCTGTGGAGCCTCCGCGTCCGCCGGGGGAGGATCACCGGCCGCCCGGTCGCGCAGCAGACGCTCCGCGGTCTCCTCGTCCAGCCATCCGTACCGGTCGTCGTCGGCCCTCACGTTTCCCTCAGCGTCCGTCCGGCCTTTTCCGTCACACCGCGTACGGCTCCGGCCCTGGGTGCGGAGGCCCCGTCCCCGGCGGCGTCCTCGCCCTCCAACAGCTCCGCGAGTTTCCTCAACCCCCGGTGCGCCGCGGTCCGCACCGCCCCCGGACGCTTGCCGAGCACCTTCGCGGCGCCCTTGGCGTCGAGGCCGACCACCACCCGCAGGACGACCGCCTCGGCCTGGTCGCGCGGCAGCCGCGCGATCAGGGCCATGGCGCGCCCGGTGCCGATCGACTCCAGGGCCTCGTCGAAGGTGTCGGACCCGGCGGGCAGCACGGCCAGTTCGTTGTCGTCGTCGACGGGGCCGGAGGCCGGACGCCGTCCCCGCGCCCTGATGTGGTCGAGCGCCCGGTTGCGGGCGATCCGCGCCGTCCAGCCGCGGAACCGGTCGGCGTCGCCGTCGAAGCGGTCGATGTCCCGGGCGATCTGCAGCCACGCCTCGGAGGCCACGTCCTCCGCGTCGGCGTCCGGCACCAGTGTCCGCACGTACCCCAACAGGCGGGGGTGCACGGCGCGGTAGACGGTGCGGAAGGCGTACTCGTCGCCCTCTCGCGCAGCGTGCACCGCTGCGGTGAGCTCCGCGTCTTCCCCCTGCACGCCTTAGTCCTGCCCCACTTCGCGATGTAGCGCCCGCCCGAGCCCCTGGCCGGGCCCGGTCCCGCGGTGTTGCCTCGACACGCGTCGATGCGAAGCAGCACGCTACGACCTAGTGTGCGCTCCCGTCCATGCGAACGTGCCCCCGATCACGGTCGGAGACGCCTCGGGCCCCTTTCCCCGGGAGGGGTGCGAAGACCGCGGGGAGGACGTGGGGGAACCGAGTAACAGAAATCGGGGTGCCGACGCTGATGAGGATGACGGGCTCCGCTCGGCGCGGCAGTCCGTACTCGACGACGGCCGGGGTCTCTCCTGTGGGGGGTGGCGACCCCGGCCGTCTTCGCACGGTCGCGCCGTTCCCGGATCGTCGGACGCACTCGTTCCTGCCACCGTCCTCTCCGCCCGCCCGCGGGCCTCTCCCCTCCCGCGCCTCCTCCCGCGTCTCCTTTCGCACCGCCCCGCGTTCCCCTCGTGTTCACACCGGGTTCCATCGGGCGTGATGTTTCACCGCTCCGGTGCGCTAGGTGAACGGAAGTCCCCGTTCCGGGGGGCACCGGACACCCGGGCTTCCGCCGACGGCACCATGGGGCCTTCCGCACAACGATTCCGAGATGACGAGGGGCGGGACACTTGAGTCCGCGAAGAGCGAGAGCACGAGGATCATCCGGCCTGAGGAGAGGGGTCTGGCTGACCCTGGCCGCCGTCGTGGCGAGCGGCGCCGGAGTGGCGACCGCGGCGGTGGCGAGTCCGCCCGAGGACCGGGGCCCGTCCGTGACGGCGTCGCCGGTCAAGACCTACTCCGTGAACCTCCGCTCCAGGAGCGAGCACAGAAGCGACGTGACCCGCCGCGACACCAAGCCGTTCAGCCTGGTGGGCATCTCCTGGCCGCGGGCCACCGCCGAGCTGGAGGGCCGGGCCGAGGTGCGCACCCGCAGCATCGAGACCGGCGAGTGGACACCGTGGCAGGAACTGGGCCTGGACCTGCGGGCGCCCGAGGGCGAGGAGGGCCGCGAGTCCACCGCCCGGGGCGCGACCGAACCGCGCTGGGTGGGCCCCTCCGACGGGGTCGAGGCCCGTGTGGTCTCCGAGGACGGCCGGAGCGCGGCGGACTTCCCCGCCGGGATGCGGCTCGACCTGGTCGACCCGGGCACGACGGAGCGTGAGGCGAGGAAGGCGGAAGCCGCCGGCCCCGCCGCCTTCGACGCGGTCGCCCACACCACCTCCCAGGCGGCCCCGGAGTCCGCCGCCCCGGCCGCGGAGGGTCCGACGTCCACCGACGGCGCCGCCGCGCGCTCGTCGCAGACCGGGGCCGAACCCACCGCGTCCGCCGAACCGTCCGTGCCGCCCGCCCCCGAGTCGACCGTCACCCGGCCGCCGATCGTCTCCCGCGCCGCCTGGGGCGCCGACGAGTCCATGGTCGAGGAGCCCTCGGCCTACCTGGAGGACGGGATCAAGGCGGCGTTCGTCCACCACACCACGGACGCCAACAACTACAGCTGCTCCCAGTCGCCCGCGATCGTCCGGGCGATCATGACGTACCACGTCAAGAGCAACGGCTGGAACGACCTGGGCTACAACTTCCTGGTCGACAAGTGCGGCACGGTCTTCGAGGGCCGGCACGGCGGCGTCGACCTGCCGGTGTACGGCGCCCACACCTACGGCTTCAACAGCTACTCCACCGGCATCGCGGTGATCGGCAACTACGCCACCGACGGCGTGCCCAGCGCCACCGTGACCAACGCCGTGGCCCGCGTCGCCGCCTGGAAGCTCGGCCAGTACGGCGTGGACCCGGCCGGCCGGGTGACGCTCACCGCCGCCGCCGACACCGGCGTGTGGGAGGAGGGCGAGCAGGCGGACCTGTACACCATCTCCGGCCACCGCGACGGCTTCGCCACCGAATGCCCCGGTCAGGCCCTGTACGAGGAACTCCCCGAGATCCGGCGCTTCGCCGCGAGCCCGGCCGCCAGTGCCGCGAAGCCCACCGCCGACGTCAACGGCGACGGCATGGTGGACATGGCCGCGGGCACCTACCGGGCCGCCGTGGATGGCATGGACATGGCGGGCACCGTCACCGTGGTGCCCGGCGGCCCGGACGGCCCGGTGGACTCGGCCCGTAAGGTCCTCTCCCAGTCCTCCCCCGGCGTCCCCGGCGACTCCGAGGAGGGCGACGGCTGGGGCGCGGCCACCGCGTACGGCGACGTGAACGGCGACGGACACGCCGACCTGGTGGTCGGCGCGCCCGGTGAGGACGACTCCCTGGGCAACGCCGACTCGGGCGCCGCGACCGTTCTGTACGGCCCCGGCCTCGACACCGGCACCCTGCTGGAGGCCGACGCCGCGGACCGCACGGGCGGCTCCCGGTTCGGCTCGACGGTCGCCGTCGGCGACTTCGACAGCGACGGCACCGCCGACGTCTTCGTCGCCTCCCGCAACCCGGCCGGCTGGTGGGCGTTCGACGTCGCCGACGACTCGGTGCGCAAGGGCACCCTGGACACCGGGGCCGCCGGCGGCATCGGCTACCTCGCCTCCACCACCGGTGACTTCGACCGCGACGGCTACACCGACGTGGTCATGAACCACCGGGACGCGAGCGGCACCGGCCGGCTGACCCTGTTCAACGGATCGGCCGAGGGGTTGCGGTACGTCGGCCCGGCGTCCGTCCGGGGCGGACGCTCGGTCGCCGCCGGCGACATCGACGGCGACGGCTACACCGACCTGGTGGTGGGCCAGCCCTACACCTCCGAGTCCGGCTCCGACGCCGGCGGCCAGATCGCCGTGCTCCCCGGCTCGCCGGACGGTCCGACGACCGCCGGCGGGAGGGTGATCCACCAGGACACCGCCGGGGTTCCGGGCGGCTCCGAGTCCGGGGACGCGCTGGGCTGGTCCGTCGCGGTCGGCGACGTGGACGCCGACGGACACGCCGACGTCCTGGCCGGCATGCCCTTCGAGGACCTCACCCGAGACGGCATCAACCGGAGCGACGCCGGCATGACGGTGCTGCTGTACGGCACCTCCGCCGGGCTGAGCACCTCGGGGGCGCAGTCCTTCCACCAGGACACCACCGACGTGCCCGGCGCCTCGGAGACGAACGACCGTCTGGGCGCCTCCGTCCTGCTCGCCGACCTGACCGGCTGGGGCCGCACCGACCTGGCCATCGGCGCCTCGGGCGAGGACTCCTTCGACGGGACGATCCTCCAGCTCGACGCCGGGAGCGCGGGCATCTCCACCGGCGGGGGCGTCTACTACAACCGCGCGAAGCTGGGCACCCCGGCGGGGGTCCAGTTGGGAGACCGGCTGTCGCCGTGACCGGGCGGGGACGGGCCGACGGGCGGACCGGCGGGCGGCTGGGCACCCGACCCGGCCCCGCTCCGCCCCGCGGCCCGTCCCCCTCTTCTCCACCGGCCGTCGCGCGTCCGTGCCCCGTGCCCCGTGCCGCGGGGCACGCCCGGCGCTCCCGTCGACGTGCCGGTCACGCGCTCGCGACGTGGCGGTTTCCGGACCGGCGCGGTGGCGATGAGTCGGCGAGGTGGAGATGTTGTCGACGCGTCACGCACGAGCGTGGAAGGATCCCGTCCGTGAGCGATGTGGCGGATGGAGGCGGCAACGGCGTTCCCCGGGAGACCCTCGGAGACCTGAACGCCGCGGTCCTCGGTGTGCAGCGGGGCGACGAGGCGGCCTTCCGCGTCGTCTACCGGTCCCTCAACCCCGAGCTGCTCCGCTACGCGGCCGTCATCGTCGGCCAGGACGCCGAGGACGTGGTGGCCGAGACGTGGTTACAGATAGCCCGGGACGTGCTGCGTTTCCGGGGCGACGGCGCCGCCTTCCGCCGCTTCGCCCTGGCCGTGACGCGGAACCGGGCGCGGGACGTGCTGCGTCGCAGGAAGAGGCGGGTGCAGGAGATCACCGTACCGACCGAGGAACTGCCCGAACCACGTGCGGCCGGCGCGCCCGGCGGCGCCGTGGCACCGGACACCGCGGAGGTGGCCGGTGCCGAGTTGTCCACCCGTGAGATCGTCTCCCTGATAGCCACCCTGCCGGGCCCCCAGGCGGAGGCGGTGCTGCTGCGCGTGGTCTTGGACCTGGACACGAGGAGCACGGCCGAGATCCTCGGCAAGAGGCCGGGAGCGGTGGCGATGGCGCTGTCGCGCGGTCTGAAGAAACTGGCCCGGCTGGTGGAACGGCCCGAGGCAACGGCGGTACGGAGGTGAACGACCCGATGCGGGACGGGGAGGAAGGCGCCCGTGTGACGGAGGCCGCGTTGCGCCGTCTGATCGCGGAGGGCGCCAGGCCGGGGTCCGGACTCCGTGGGTCCGACGACATGCCGTCGGACAGCAGTCTCCGCGCCCTCGCGGCCGCTCTCGACGCCGCGGCCTCCCCTCCGGAGGCCGACGAACCCAAGGGCGAGGAGGCGGCGTTGGCCGCCTTCCGGGCCGCTCGCGAGGAGCGGGCGGAAGCGTCCGGGGCGGTCGGTCCGCGCGGCCGTCTCGCCCGCCTGGCACGGCGCCTGGGCCGGACACGCACGAGCGCGCTGGGCGTGGTCGTGATCGCCGCCCTCGGCAGTGGGGTGGCGGTGGCCTCCGTCGGGACGTCCTTCCTGCCGGGCGGCGAGCCGCCGGGCCGGACGACGGGGGAACCGCTCCCGCCGGACGGCGCCTCCACGAGTCCCTCCGGACGCTCCCCCAACACGCCGTCACCGGAGGACGCCCCGGACTCGCCGAGACGGCGTTCCGGCACCGTGGCTCCCTCCGACGCCCCGCTCCGGATCGTCGCGCTGTGCCGCTCCCAGGCGCGGAAACCGGACACCGTGCCGGGGAAACCGCTGGTCGAGGCGGCCGGTGGCCGCGACCGGGTGGACGACTACTGCGCCCGGGTGCTGGAGTCCGCGGCGACGCCGCCGGCCGGGACGGACGACCGGAAGGGCAACGGCGTCCCCGACGGGAGCGGCGGAAACGACGGAAACCAGGGCAGCGGCGGCAACCAGGGCAGCAGCGGAAACAGCGGAAACCAGGGCAGCGGCGGCAACCAGGGCAGCAGCGGGGCCGTGGACAACGGCGGCCCCGGCACCCCGGCCGGTCCGGCCCAGGGGAACCAGGGGAACCAGGACGTCGGCCGGGGCAACGCGAACGGCGGCGCCAACGGCAACGCCGACGCCGGTCACGGCACCGGCGGAAACAGCGACGGCAACGGCGGCAACGGCAGCGGAAACGGCGGCCAGGGCAGCGGCAGCGGCGGCGGCAACGGCAGCGGAAACGCCGAGGCCGGCGATCGGGGGACCGCCGGGCGGGGAGGCACCGAACAGGGCGGCGAGGCCCGTGGGGGCAAAGGCCCCGGCAACCGTCCCGCATCCTCCTCCGGCTGACCCGGAACCACTGCCGCCGGCCCCCTCCACCGAGCGCGGCGGAGGCCACCGGGGCGACACCCACCGGTGGGCACACCGTAGGGTCGGGCCATGGATCTCCGACTGACCCGGTTCCGCGGCCGGTTGCTCACGGCGGTCGTCGTCGCCACCGCGCTCGTCGGGGCCGGTGTGTGGGCGGTCGTCCCGGACGACGGGCCTGCCGTGCGCCGCGTGGAGCGGACGTTCACCGTGCCCGAGTCCCCCGGCGACGACCGCGGCACGGTCCGCGTCGACGCCTCCTACTTCACCGCGGGCGAGTCCGCCGGGCGCAGGCCGGCGGTCCTGCTGGCCCACGGCTTCGGCGGTGACAAGACGGACCTGCGCGGGCGGGCGGAGGAGTTGGCGCGCGCCGGATACGCCGTGCTGACCTGGTCGGCGCGCGGCTTCGGCGCCTCCACCGGCCGGATCGGGCTGAACGACCCCGAGCGTGAGGTGGCCGACGTCAGCCGCCTGATCGACTGGCTGGCGAAGCGGCCCGAGGTGCGGCTCGACGGCGAGGGCGATCCCCGGGTGGGGGTGGCGGGCGCCTCCTACGGCGGCGCGGTCTCGCTGCTGGCCGCCGGGTACGACGAGCGGGTCGACGCCATCGCGCCGAGCATCACCTACTGGGACCTGTCCGAGGCGCTCTTCCCCGGCGGCGTCTTCAAGGAACTGTGGTCCGGTGTCTTCTTCACCACCGGTTCCGCCGGCGCCGCGCCCTCCGCCACCGTCGGGACACCGCCCGGTTCCGACTCCGGCGCCGGGACCGATGCCGGTGGGGGCGCCGCGCCCGACGCCCCCACCGGCTCCGGGACCGGTACGGGGACCGGGGCCGAGCCCCCGGCCGGTGCCGGCCCGGACGCCGGCCCCGGTCCGGCACGGGAGGCGGCGGGCTGCGGCCGCTTCTCCGCCGAGCTGTGCGCGATGTACGAGCGGGTCGCCGTCGCGGGCGAACCGGACGAGGCCGCCCGCGAACTGCTGCGCGAGCGCAGCCCGGTGGCGGTCGCCGACCGGATCGACGTGCCCGCGCTGATCGTCCAGGGACGGTCCGACTCCCTCTTCCCCCTCGACCACGCCGACGCCATGGCCGAGGCGATCCGCGCGAACGGCGCGCCCGTGGCGGTGGACTGGATCGCGGGCGGCCACGACAGCGGCTCACAGGCCGAGGCGGCGCGGGTGGCGGACCGCACGCGCGTCTGGTTCGACCGCCACCTCAAGGGCGACGCCGACGCCGACACCGGTCCGGCCTTCCGCGTCACCCGCACCGGCGGCATGGACACCACCGACGGGGAGGTGCGGTTGCGCGCCGCCGAGGCCGACGCCTATCCGGGGCTGTCGGCCGGCGACCGGGCGGTCGCGCTGCGCGGGCCCGAGCAGTCCTTCGCCAACCCGGCGGGCGGCAGTCCGCCCGCCGTCTCCGCCGTGCCGGGGCTGGGCGGCCTGGGTGGGCTGTCGGGGCTGGGCGTGAGCCTGTCGTTGGACCACCCCGGCCGACACGCCCGCTTCGAGTCCGCGCCGCTGGGGGAGGCGGTGCGGGTCACCGGCTCCCCCACGGTGCGGGTGAGGGTGGCCACGGACGCCGACGACGGGGAGGCGGTGCTCTTCGCCAAGCTCTACGACGTCGGCCCCGACGGGCGACAGGTCCTGCCCGCCCAACTGGTGACACCGCTGCGGGTCACCGACGCCGGGGAGGGCCGCACGGTGGAGGTGCGGCTGCCCGCGATCGACCACCGCTTCGAGTCCGGGCACCGCATGCGCCTGGTGCTCTCGACCACCGACCTGGCCTACGCCTCACCGGTCGAACCGGCCGTCCACACCGTCTCCCTGGCCGGGGACGGGGTGCGCGTGCCGGTCGTACCGGGCCTGGAGACCGAGGCCGATCCGCTGCCGTGGTGGGTGTGGGGCCTGCCGCTGCTCGGGCTCGTGACGGCCGCCGCACTGCTGCTGACCGGGCGGCGCCGGCGGGGCGCTCCGACCGTCTCCTCCCCGGACGCCGAAGCCGCCCCGGAGCCGGCCGCCGCGGACACCGACCCGGAACGGGAGGACGTCCCCCTGGAGATCTCCGGCCTGTCCAAGCGGTACGCGGGCGCCACCGACCGCTACGCGGTGCGCGACCTGTCCTTCCGGGTGGAGCGCGGCCAGGTGCTGGGCCTGCTGGGTCCCAACGGCGCGGGCAAGACCACCACACTGCGCATGCTGATGGGCCTGATCTCCCCCGACGACGGCGAGGTCCGCGTCTTCGGCCGGCGGGTCCGTCCGGGCGCGCCGGTGCTGTCGCGGGTCGGGGCGTTCGTCGAGGGGGCCGGCTTCCTGCCGCACCTGTCCGGCCGGGCCAATCTGGAGCTGTACTGGAAGGCCACCGGGCGTCCCGAGCGGGACGCGCACCTGGCGGAGGCGCTGGAGATCGCCGGGCTCGGTGACGCCCTGGAGCGCGCGGTGCGCACCTACTCGCAGGGCATGCGGCAGCGGTTGGCCATCGCCCAGGCCATGCTGGGCCTGCCGGACCTGTTGATCCTGGACGAGCCGACCAACGGTCTGGACCCGCCGCAGATCCGCGAGATGCGGGAGGTGATGATCCGTTACGCCTCCGACGGCCGCACGGTGATCGTCTCCAGCCACCTGCTGGCCGAGGTCGAGCAGACCTGCACGCACCTGGTGGTCATGGACCGCGGCCGGTTGGTGCGGACGGGTCCGGTGGAGGAGATCACCGGCTCCGGGGACACCGTGCTGGTCGGGGTCCGGGGTCCGGTGCCCGAGACGTTGCCGGAGAAGGTGGCGGCCCTGCCCGGCGTGGGGTCGGCCGCGCCGACCGAGGAGGGACTGCTGGTGCGGCTCGACGGCGCCGGTGTGCCGGAGCTGCTGGCCGAGCTGTTGCGGATGGAGGTGCCGGTGGTCGCCGTCGGCCCGCACCGTCGCCTGGAGGACGCCTTCCTCACCCTGATCGGAGGAGAGCGATGACCGCCACCCCCACCCCCGCGCCGTCCCCCGCGTCCCCGAAGTCCCCGGCCCCCGGGCCGTCGGGCGCGGCGCCCGGCTGGCGCCCGCGGCGCACCCTGCCGCTGCGCGTGGAGGCGGTGCGCCAGTTGCGGCGCCGCCGGACCCTGGTGACGGGGCTGGTCCTGGCCGGGCTGCCGCTGGTGCTGATCGCGGCCTTCGCGGTCGGCGGCGAGCCCGAGCGCGGCGGCCGGCGGATCAACCTGATGGACACCGCCACGGCCACGGGCGCCAACTTCGCGGCCATGGCGCTGTTCGTCTCGGCGAGCTTCCTGCTGGTGGTGCCGGTGGCGCTGTTCTGCGGCGACACGGTGGCCTCCGAGGCGAGCTGGTCGTCGCTGCGCTACCTGCTGGCCACGCCGGTGCCACGGGCCCGGCTGTTGCTGAGCAAGCTGGTGGTGGCGCTGGCCTTCAGCGCCGCCGCGATGGTGCTGCTGCCGCTGGTGGCGCTGGCGGCGGGCTCGGTGGCGTACGGCTGGGGTCCGCTGGAACTGCCGACCGGCGGGACGCTGCCGCCGGGCGAGGCGGTGGGGCGGCTGGCGGTCGCGGTGGCGTACGTCTTCACCGCCCAGTTGGTGACGGCCGCGCTGGCGTTCTGGCTCTCCACCGTCACCGACGCGCCGCTGGGCGCGGTCGGCGGCGCGATCGGGCTGACGATCGTCGGCACCATCCTGGACGCGGTCACCGCGCTGGGCGACTGGCGCGAGCTGCTGCCCGCCCACTGGCAGTTCGCCTGGGTGGACGTGTTCAACAGCGAGGTGGAGTGGGGCGGGATGCTCCGGGGCGCCTCGGTGTCGGTGGCGTACGCGCTGGTGCTGTTCGCCCTGGCCTTCCGCCACTTCCGGACCAAGGACGTGGTGTCCTGACGTCCGGCGCGCCCGGCGCCCCTCGGGAGCGAGGAGGTCGGGCGCGCCGGAGGCGCGCTGCCTCGGGCCCCGGTCACGTCACCCGGTCGGCCAGTTCCCGGAAGGCCGGCCAGTCCAGGACGGGCGGCGCGGGGTTCCACAGTTTCTGGGCCAGGGCCCGCAGCGGCATCCGGATCCCGCGGGCGACCTGCTCGGTGGTCTGGGCCCCGGACAGGTCGCACCAGACGGCCAGCCGTCCGCCTCGGATCCGGTCCGGCCCGGCCAGCTCGTCGGGGACGGGTTCGGTGCCGCGCAGCACGGCCGGGGTCCACTCCTCGTAGATGCGTTCGCCGGTGGGGTAGGTGAACTGGTTGGGCTCGCCGAGGACGTAGTAGAGGTACTCGTCGTTGAGGTTGACCACCTCCCACCCCTCCCTCAGGTACTCCTCGGGTTCGCGGGCGCCGATCTCCTTGCCCGTCCAGTAGGTCACCTGGCGGGGTTCGCTGGGCTCGACCACCCCGCCGGGGTGCTGTCCGTCGTTCCACACCTGCGGGGTGAAGCCCTCCTCCCGCACGGTGGCGGCGCGGTCGTTGAGCCAGGCCGCGGCCAGGTCCCGGATGCCGGCGCGGGGGCCGTGCGCACGGCGGGCGGCCTCGGCCAGCTCGGGGTAGGAGGCCTCGGGGTCGGAGGCCATCAGCGCCCGGTACTCGTCGCCGCCCAGGTGCCAGAACGGTCCGGGGCCGGGCTGGTCGCGGAAGAGGGGGGCGTACTCGCGCAGCAGGTCGTCCAGGAGGCGTGCCGAGCGCGGGTCGGAGATGTCGATCGCGCCGGGGGCCGGGTCGCCGTCGGCGTCGCGCAGTTGGAGCTCGGGGTGGGCGTCGAGGACGGCGCCGAGGTGGCCGGGCGAGTCGATCTCGGGGATGACGGCGATGTGTCGGGAGTTGGCCAGCTCGACGATCCGACGCAGTTCGGCCTTGGTCAGGTGGGGGTCGGAGACGATCTCGGGGTGCGAGTCGCTCTCGACGCGGAACGCCTGGTCGTCGGAGAGGTGGAGGTGGAGCTGGTTGAGCTTGAGGTCGGCCATCTCCCGGATGCGGTCCTCGATCCACTCCGCGTCGAAGTGCTTGCGGGCGATGTCGAGCATGAAGCCGCGCTGGGGGCGGTCGGGCCAGTCGCGGACGGTGCCCGCGGGCATCCGTCCCTGGCCGCGGACGGCCTGGAGGAGGGTGCGGGTGCCGTGGAAGACCCCGGTGTCGGTGCGGCCGGTGACGGTGACCCTGCCGAAGGCGGTGGTCAGCGCGTAGCCCTCGCGGCCACGCACCTCGTCGTCGGGGGCCTCGGTGTCCAGGACGAGCTCGACGTCGCCGGGGCCGGCGGGACCGTCGGAGCGCCCGGCGTCCAGTTCCTCGGCGAGGAGGTCGGCCTCGTCGGCCAGCTCGCCGTCGGGGTCGGCCACGACGCGGGTGCCGGGGCCGGGCTGCCAGCCGATGCCGGACTCGGGTTCCCACAGCCGCACGGCGGGGACCGTCTCGGGCGCCGGGGGCAGGGTGACGACGGGGACGTCGGCGCTTCCCCCGGCCCAGCCGCCTCGGCCTCCTCCACCGCCCCTTCGGCCCTCTCCGTCGCCGTCCGGCAGTACGAGGATCCCGATCGACACCGCGGTGGCCAGGGCGGCGAGCACAGCGGCGACGACCAGGGGTTTTCTGCGGGAGGTGCGCTTGCGTCTACGTCCCATGGAGTGACCGTATTACCCCTTTCCAGCACTCATCCGTCAATCATGCGCCCCAAGTCCTTCTCGTCCGAGTGAAAACCCTCTTTCCACCAAGCACCCCCTTTCGCGTATCGTTACCGTTGCGTCATCTTCCGTCACACGATCACCTCAGTCATCGGCACCGCCAACGGTACGCGCCGACTCGACCACCGGAACGACCCACCCGCCGGCATCACCGTCCCTCGTCCCGTGTCCCGCGACGCCCCCGACATCCCCGCGCCCGAGGAGTCCATGCGCCTGCCCCCTCAGCGAAGCGAGGCGACGCCGCTCCACCGCCTCAACAGCGCCTCGCCCGACGAACTGCGGGAGACCCTGCTGTCCTGCTGCGGCAGCCGGCGTTGGGCGGACAGCATCGTCGAGCACCGCCCCTACCCGGATCCGGAGGCGTTGCTCGCCGCCGCGGACGAGGCCGGTTACGACCTCACCGACGAGGATCTGTCCGAGGCGCTGAGCAGGGAGTCCTCGGCGGGGCCGGACCACGGGGGCCTGCTGTACGGCGGCCACCGGCTCACCATCTCCGGGCCGGGCACGCTCGCCGCCCACACGGCGCTGCGCGCCGCGCACGCCGCGTACGAGAGCCGCTTCGGCTACGCCTTCGTGCTCTGCGTCGACGACGTCCGCGAGGAGGAGGCGGTCGGCCACGTCCTCACCGCGATCCGCACCCGACTGGGCAACGAGGCCGACCGCGAGCGGGCCGTGGCCGCCGACGAACTGCGCCGCATCGCGCGCGGGCGACTGGTCAGGCTGCTCCGGGAGGGGCGGTTCACCGGCTCGGGAGGCGGGCCGGGCTCCGCGGAGCGCCCGGAGGCCCCCAAGGCTCCCCGGGCCCCGGCGGCGGTGCCGCGGGGACTGGTGCCCCGGGGCCCGGCGTCCTGATCCGTCCGTGCCTGATCGATCACATCCGACCCCCCGGGGGAACCGACACGCCGGCACGTAGATACCATGGCCAGTGGCCGGTGGACCGTACCCGGCCGGGCCAGACCGACACCGAAGCCGGCCGGCCCCGTGATACCGCTCCCGGAGGGAATGTTTCCGTGCCGGCTGGAACGCTGTACCGCGGCCGGGAAGGCATGTGGTCCTGGGTGGCTCACCGAGTCACCGGTGTCCTCATCTTCTTCTTCCTGTTCGTGCACGTCCTGGACACGTCGCTCGTCCGCGTCTCCCCCGAGGCGTACGACGACACCGTGGCGGTCTACAAGACGCCCATCGTCGCGCTGCTGGAGTACGGCCTGGTGGCCGCCATCCTCTTCCACGCGCTCAACGGCCTGCGGGTCGTCGCCGTCGACTTCTGGTCGAAGGGCACCAAGTACCAGCGCCAGATGCTGTGGACCGTGATGGGCATCTGGATCGTGCTGATGATCGGGGCGCTGTACCCGGTCCTCGGGCACGCCGTGAGCGAGCTGTTCGGGAGCTGACCCATGGCCTTTGACGTAGACAACCCCGCCCCGGTGATCGAGCCGCCCCGGGCCCGCACCAAGCGGACGCCCCGGGCCACGCGCGGCAACTTCGAGCTCCACGCCTGGCTGTTCATGCGGCTGTCCGGCATCGTGCTGGTGCTCCTGGTGATCGGCCACCTGCTGATCCAGCTCGTCCTGGACGGCGGCGTCAGCAAGATCAACTTCGCCTTCGTGGCCGGTCGCTGGGCCTCGCCCTTCTGGATGACCTGGGACCTGTTGATGCTGTGGCTGGCGATGCTGCACGGCGCCAACGGTCTGCGGACCGTCATCAACGACTACGCCGAGCGGGACAGCACGCGCTTCTGGCTGAAGATGCTGCTGTACACCGCCACGGTGTTCACCGTCCTGCTGGGCACGCTGGTGATCTTCACCTTCGACCCGAACATCCGCTAGAGCCGGGGCTGAGGCACAGACTGTCATGAAGATCCACAAGTACGACACCGTCATCGTCGGCGCCGGCGGCGCCGGGATGCGCGCCGCCATCGAGGCGACGAAGCGCAGCCGCACCGCCGTGCTGACCAAGCTCTACCCCACCCGGTCCCACACCGGCGCGGCCCAGGGCGGCATGGCCGCGGCCCTCGCGAACGTCGAGGAGGACAACTGGGAGTGGCACACCTTCGACACGGTCAAGGGCGGTGACTACCTGGTCGACCAGGACGCCGCGGAGATCCTGGCGAAGGAGGCCATCGACGCCGTCCTCGACCTGGAGAAGATGGGCCTGCCGTTCAACCGGACCCCGGACGGCACCATCGACCAGCGCCGCTTCGGCGGTCACTCCCGCAACCACGGCGAGGCTCCGGTGCGCCGGTCCTGCTACGCGGCGGACCGCACCGGTCACATGATCCTCCAGACGCTGTACCAGAACTGCGTCAAGGAGGGCGTGGAGTTCTACAACGAGTTCTACGTCCTGGACCTGCTGCTGAACGAGATCGACGGCGTCAAGCGGACCGCGGGCGTCGTGGCCTACGAGCTGGCCACCGGCGAGATCCACGTCTTCCAGGCCAAGGCCGTCGTCTTCGCCTCGGGCGGCAACGGCAAGTTCTTCAAGGTCTCCTCCAACGCCCACACCCTGACCGGTGACGGCCAGGCCGCCGCGTTCCGCCGGGGCCTGCCGCTGGAGGACATGGAGTTCTTCCAGTTCCACCCGACCGGCATCTGGCGCATGGGCATCCTGCTGACCGAGGGCGCCCGCGGCGAGGGCGGCATCCTCCGCAACAAGGACGGCGAGCGCTTCATGGAGAAGTACGCGCCCGTCATGAAGGACCTGGCCTCGCGCGACGTCGTCTCCCGCTCGATCTACACCGAGATCCGCGAGGGCCGGGGCTGCGGCCCCGAGGGCGACCACGTCTACCTGGACCTCACCCACCTGCCGCCGGAGCAGCTCGACGCCAAGCTGCCGGACATCACCGAGTTCGCGCGCACCTACCTGGGCATCGAGCCGTACACCGACCCGATCCCGATCCAGCCGACCGCGCACTACGCGATGGGCGGCATCCCGACCAACGTCATGGGCGAGGTGCTGGCCGACAACACCACGGTGGTGCCGGGCCTGTACGCCGCCGGCGAGGTCGCCTGCGTGTCCGTGCACGGCGCCAACCGGCTGGGCACCAACTCGCTGCTGGACATCAACGTCTTCGGCCGCCGGGCCGGCATCGCCGCCGCCGAGTACGCCGCGACCGCCGACTACGTCGACCTGCCCGAGGACCCGGCCGGGTTCGTCGAGGGTCAGGTGGAGGCGCTGCGCTCCTCGGAGGGCACCGAGCGGGTCACCGAGATCCGCAAGGCGCTCCAGGAGACCATGGACAGGAACGTCATGGTCTTCCGCACCGAGCAGACGCTGAAGGAGGCCGTGGAGGAGATCGGCGCCCTCCGCAAGCGCTACAAGAACGTGTCCGTCCAGGACAAGGGCAAGCGGTTCAACACCGACCTGCTGGAGGCCATCGAGCTGGGCAACCTGCTCGACCTGGCCGAGGTGACGGCCGTCTCCGCGCTGGCCCGCAAGGAGTCGCGCGGCGGCCACTACCGCGAGGACTACCCGAACCGCGACGACGTCAACTTCATGCGCCACACCATGGCGTACCGCGAGGTGGGCGACGACGGCACCGAGTCGATCCGGCTGGACTACAAGCCGGTCGTGCAGACCCGCTACCAGCCGATGGAGCGTAAGTACTGATGGCCACTCCCGTCATGGACAAGAGCCAGTCCGAGCCCGGTGCCGGCGGCACGGCCACGGACACCCCCTACATCACCGCCACCTTCCGCATCCGGCGGTTCAACCCGGAGGTCTCCGACGAGGCCACCTGGGAGGACTTCCGGATCGAGATCGACCCCAAGGAGCGCGTCCTGGACGCCCTCCACAAGATCAAGTGGGAGATCGACGGCACGCTGACCTTCCGGCGCTCCTGCGCGCACGGCATCTGCGGCTCCGACGCGATGCGCATCAACGGCCGCAACCGGCTGGCGTGCAAGACGCTGATCAAGGACATCAACCCGGAGAAGCCGATCACCGTCGAGCCCATCAAGGGCCTCACGGTCCTCAAGGACCTGGTGGTCGACATGGAGCCGTTCTTCCAGGCCTACCGGGACGTGATGCCCTTCCTGATCACCAAGGGCAACGAGCCGACGCGCGAGCGCCTGCAGTCCCCCGAGGACCGCGAGCGCTTCGACGACACCACCAAGTGCATCCTGTGCGCCGCGTGCACCTCCGCGTGCCCGGTGTTCTGGAACGACGGCCAGTACTTCGGCCCGGCGGCGATCGTCAACGCGCACCGCTTCATCTTCGACTCCCGCGACGAGGGCGGTGAGCAGCGTCTGGAGGTCCTCAACGACCGCGAGGGCGTCTGGCGCTGCCGCACCGTCTTCAACTGCACGGAGGCCTGCCCGCGCGGCATCGAGATCACCAAGGCCATCCAGGAGGTCAAGCGCGCGCTGATCACGCGGCGCTACTGAGGCCCGTGCCGGGGCCGCCCCGTCGAGGGGCGGCCCGGCGCCGGTGAGGGCCCGTTCCCTTCGGGGAGCGGGCCCTCACCGCGTTCCCGGCCGGCGCAGGCGGGCGTTGAGCCGGGCGGCCCGGCGCGTCAGGTGGTCGCGCTCGGCGAGGTTGGGTGCCTGGTGGGCCGCCTCGACGTACAGCCGTGCCGCCGTCACCGGGTCGCCGTCGCGCTCGTGGAGGTAGGCCGCCACCGCGGCGCGGCGGGGCACGGGGTGTCCCCTGCCCGAGGAGCCCGAGCACCCCGGGGAGGAGTCGTCCAGCGCCGCGAGCGCCGCCAGGCCGGCGCGCGGTCCGTCGGCCTCGCCGACGGCCACCGCGCGGTTGAGCCGGACGACCGGGCTGTCGGTCAGGCGCACGAGCTCGTCGTACCACTCGACGATCTGCGCCCAGTCGGTCTCCTCGGCGGTGGGCGCGTCGGCGTGGAGCGCCGCGATGGCGGCCTGGGCCTGGAACTCGCCCAGCCGGTCGCGGGCGAGGGCCGCCCGCAGGATCCCGACGCCCTCGGCGATCGCCCCGGTGTCCCACCGGCCGCGGTCCTGTTCGGCGAGCGGCACCAGGCTGCCGTCGGGCGCGGTCCGGGCGGCGCGCCGGGCGTGGTGGAGCAGCATGAGGGCGAGCAGGCCCGCCACCTCGGGGTGGTCGACGGCGGCCGCGAGCTGCCGGGTGAGCCGGATGGCCTCGGCGGCGAGGTCGACGTCGCCGGAGTAGCCCTCGTTGAAGACCAGGTAGAGGACGCGCAGCACGGTGGCGACGTCGCCGGGCCGGTCGAGGCGCACGCCGGAGACGGTGCGCTTGGCCCGGCTGATGCGCTGCGCCATGGTCGCCTCGGGCACCAGATAGGCCCGGGCGATCTGGCGGGTGGTCAGCCCGCCGACGGCGCGCAGCGTGAGCGCGACCGCGGACGACGGCGTCAGCGACGGGTGGGCGCACAGGAAGTAGAGCCGGAGCGTGTCGTCCGCCGCGGGCGCGGGTCCGGGCGCCGGCTCCCCCTCGACGAGGTCCTCACGCCGGCGGCGGGCGGCGTCCGCCCGGGCCGCGTCGAGGAACCGGCGCCAGGCCACGGTGACCAGCCAGCCCTTCGGGTCCCGCACGGGGTCTCCCCTGCTCGCGGAGCTCGGGGAGGGGTCGGCGGGCCAGACGCGGACCGCCTCGACCAGCGCTTCCTGCACGGCGTCCTCGGCCGCCGCGAAGTCGGCTCCGCGGCGGACGAGGACGGCGAGCACGCTCGGCACGAGGCTCCGGAGCAGGACCTCGTTCACCTCGCGCGTCACTCCGTGACGGTGGGCGGCGCGGCCAGGAACGGGCGCACCTCGAGCCACTCGTGGATCGGCTCCCCGCCCGCCCCGGGGGCGGCCGACAGCTCCCCGGCCAGCTCGACGGCGCGCTCGTGGCTGTCGACGTCGATCACCATCCAGCCGGCGATGAGGTCCTTGGTCTCGGCGAACGGGCCGTCGGTGACCGGCGGGCGGCCCTCGCCGTCGTACCGGACGAAGGTCCCCTCGGGGGCGAGCGCCTGGCCGTCGACGAACTCGCCGGTCTCCTCCAGCCGGGCCGCGAAGTCGCGCATGTAGCGGACGTGGGCCGAGATCTCCTCCGGCGTCCACTGGTCCATGGGCACGTCGTTGACCGGGGCCGGGGCACCGCGGTAGTGCTTGAGCAGCAGGTACTTGGCCATCGTGTCTCTCCTCGGCGCTGGTGCGACCCATTGTGGCCGCCTTCACCCCGGGGACGGAGCCGGTCACGGGTTCTCGACATCGCCGGGCGGATTTTTTTCTCCACTCGCGTGGACGGGCCCGGGTGGCGCGTCAGGCCCGCGCGGAGGCGAGCTGCACCACGGTGATGTCGGACTCCGCGCCCACCCGCACCGGCGGCCCCCAGGCGCCCGCGCCGCGGCTGACGTACAGCTGGGTGTCGCCGTAGCGCTCCAGGCCCGCGAGGGTGGGGTTGGCGGCCTGGGCCGCGTAGGTGAACGGCCACATCTGACCGCCGTGGGTGTGGCCGGAGAGCTGGAGGTCGACGCCGTGGTCCACCGCGTCGTGGATCATGACCGGCTGGTGGGCCATGAGCACCACCGCGCGGGAGGTGTCGCGGTCCCCGAGGGCCCTGGAGAAGTCCGGGCCCTCGCCCTCCTCCTCGCCGGCGAGGTCGTTGACCCCGGCGAGGTCGAAGTGGGGCAGCTCGCGCCGGGCGTTCTCCAACGGCTCCACCCCCAGTTCGCGGACGTGGTCGATCCACTCGCGGGCGTCACCGAAGTACTCGTGGTTGCCGGTGACGAAGTACGAGCCGTCGCGCGAGCGGAGTCCCGCCAGGGGCTCCGCCGCCGGGCCGAGGTCGGCGACGGTGCCGTCCACCAGGTCGCCGACGACGGCGACCATGTCGACGTCCGCCCGGTTGATGGTGTCGACGATCCGCTGGGTGTGGGAGCGGCCCAGGACGGGGCCGAGGTGGATGTCGCTGACCACGGCGATGCGGTAGCCGTGGGCGGCACGGGGCAGTTTGGCCAGCGGCACGGTGACGCGCTTGAGCTTCGGGCCGCGCAGCACGCCGTAGGTGCCGTAGCCGACCGTCCCGGCTCCCGCGAGCCCCGCGGCGGCGGCCACGGTGCGGGCCACGAACACCCGCCGCGACGGACCGGCGGGCTCCGGGCGGGCGGCGGTGTCGCCTCCGGGCCCGCCGTCGTTTCCGCTCCCGTCGCCGTCGCGGGTGGCCAGGGCGGTGCGCGTCCCCGCCGTGCCCGTCCCGGTGTCACCGCTCTCCACCACGGTCCCGGAGGAGGCCGGCGGGCCCGTGGACGCGTCCCGGACGGTCCCGTCCTCGTGTTCCCCGGCACCGACGGCCCCGGCCTCTCCCGGCTCCTCGACGGCTCGCCGGGCGGCGTCCCGCCGCTTGAGGAAGCGCAGCAGCAGCGGCCGTACCGCCTCGCCCACCAGCAGGGCCAGCAGCAGGTAGAGCAGGAGGGCGAGCCAGAGGTAGCCCGGCCAGGCCAGGATCCGCTTGAGGAGGAAGGGCGCCTCCGAACGCCCCACGATCTGCGCCCCGACGGCGATCAGGGGCATCAGGACGGCCAGCGCCGTGCCCGTCCGTCTGTACCGGGTGCCGCGTTCCGACACGTCGCGGACCAGCCGCCGCCACAGGTACCAGTGCGCCCCTGCCAGCACGCACACCACCAGCAGCGCGACCCCCGCGTACACCACGACCATGCCCTGTTCAACTCCCCTGCCCTGTCGCCTGTCCTCCCCGGAACGTTCCGGGGGCGGTCACGCGTTCCGCCGCTCGTCGCGCAGCGCCCGCAGCCCGCGCAACCCGATGACCCCGATGGTCGTTCCCAACACCAGTGACGTCCCGGCCAACAGCAGGTGGACCCAGAAGTAGGCGGTGGGGTCGCCCGCGTCGTCGAAGGCCAGGCCGCTGCCGTCCTTCCACAGGTTCCTGACGAAGGTGGTCCATACGAACCAACTCCAGACGCCGAACGCGAGCAGGAACCACGAGACGGGGCGAGAGAGTTTCACACCTCCCAGTATGTCCATCGGACCAACGGAATCACCGGCAGGGGCGGTAGCGGCCACCGCGATGGTCCCCTCGCCACCCCCTTCCGGGCCCGGGCCCGGTACGTTCGCTGCGTGTCGAAGACTCACCGTGTTGTCACCCTCGCGCGCCGTGCGCGCAGCGTCCGCGGCCTGTCGGTCGTCGGCGCCGCCCTGTTCCTGCCGTGCCTGCTCGTCGGCGCCCCGGCCACCGCGGTCGGGCACCCGGCGCAGGCGCAGCCGGAGGAACCCGCTCCGCCTCCGCGGATGTCCACGGTGGGGGGTGAACGGCTCGGTCTGCCCGGGGTCCAGATACAACCGCGGGCCGGGGCCGACGTCCCCGAGCCGCCCGAGTCCGTCAGCTCGCGGGCGTGGATCGTGGCGGACGCCGAGACCGGCGACGTGCTCGCGGCGAAGAACGCGCACTGGCCCCTCGCCCCGGCCAGCACGCTGAAGATGCTGTTCGCGGACACCCTGCTGCCGAAGTTCGCCCCGGAGACCGTCCACCGGGTCACTCCGGAGGAACTGTCGCAGGTCGGCCCGGGCAGCAGCCTGGTCGGCATCAAGGAGGGCCTCACCTACACCGTCCGCGACCTGTGGTTGGGCGTCTTCCTCCGCTCGGGCAACGACGCGGTCCACGTACTGGCCGAGATGAACGGCGGCAAGGAGGAGACCGTCCGGGAGATGAACGAGCACGCCCGCGAACTGGGCGCGCTCGACACCCACGTGGTCAGCCCCGACGGCTACGACGCCGAGGGCCAGGTCTCCTCCGCGTACGACCTGACCCTGATCGCCCGCTCCGGGATGCAGAAGCCGGACTTCCGCGAGTACGCCGCCACCGTCCGGGCCACGTTCCCCGGCGACGTGGAGAAGGGCGAGGACGGGAGGACCAGGCGCGGGACCTTCGAGATCCAGAACACCAACCGCCTGCTCACCGGCGATGTGGGCCTGGAGCCGTACGAGGGCATCGCCGGGGTGAAGAACGGCTACACCACCAACGCCGGACTCACCTTCACCGGGGTCGCCCAGCGCGGTGACCGGGTGCTGCTGGTCACCGTCATGCACCCGGAGGAGGGGGGCCTGCGGGTCTACCGGGAGACCGCCTCGCTCTTCGACTGGGGCTTCGAGGCGGCCGACGACGTCGTCCCCGTGGGGCAACTGGTGCCGCCCGAGAGCGTGCGGGACGGCAGCGGCAAGAACTCCGACGGCCGGCCCACCGGGCAGCGTGCGGACACCGCCGCCCGTCCCTCCGGCCCCACGGCCGCCGGCGCCCACGAGTCGTCGGGCGACGCCGACACGGCCCTGCTGGCCGCCGCCGCGGCGCTGCTGGTGCTGGGCGCGGGGCTGTACGGGGTGCACCGCCGCCGGCCACTGCCGCGCCTGTCCGGCCTGCCGGGCCTGGGGCGCGGTCCGCGGGCCCCGGCCGCCCTCGGCAGTCCGGAGAACCCCGGCACCCTGGAGCGGCTCCTGGGCAGCGCGGCGGCCACGAAGTTCGTGGTGGTCCTGCGGAGGACGGGCACCGCCCCCCGGAAGGAGGCGGCCGACCCGGGGACACCCGCCGAACCCACCGGGCGAACCGGAGCGAGCGGACCGACCGCGGCGCGCCCCCCGCGGGAGGCGCGGGAGCCGGAGCCCCGGCCGGAGGACCGTCCGGAGGACCCCGAGTCCCCACCGGCCCCCGACCTCACCCGCACCCCCTGACACGTCTCGGGCCCCCGGAAAGGGGGCCCGATCGACGACCGCGCCCGGCGGCGCGTCAGAGCGAGGGGGCCGGTGGTCTGGAGAAGGCCGGTTGGTGCGGCAGCGGCAGGGTCGGGGCGCCACCGAAGGCGAACTCCCTCTGGAGCCGCCAGACGCCGTCCTCGCCCTGCTCGTACAGCGCGAAGCCCGTCGTCGTCCAGGCGGCCTCGAAGTCGGCGAGCTCCTCGTACGCCCGGTCCATCGCCTCCTCGGCGATGCCGTGCGCGACGGTGACGTGCGGGTGGTACGGGAACCGCAGCTCGCGCGCGAGCGGGCCGTCCGCCGCGCGGACGCGCTCCTGGAGTCGGCCGCACTCCGAGGCCCCCTCGACGACCCGCACGAAGACCACCGGCGACAGCGGGCGGAAGGTGCCGGTGCCCGCCAGCCGCATCGGGAAGGTCCGGCCGGCCGCGGCCACCCGGGCGAGGTGTTCCTCGATCTCCGGACGGCGGTCGGCGTCCACCTCGGTCGGCGGCAGGAGGGTCACGTGGGTGGGGATGCCATGGGCCGCGAGGTCGCCGAAACCCGTACGCCGCTGCTGGAGCAGGCTGCCGTACGGTTCCGGGACCGCGATCGATACGCCGAGCGTGACGGTCCCCACGTGCGTCTCCTTCCTGGTCTGCCTCGTCTGTCGTTCCCCCTGGTCGTTCCCTGGTCGTTCAGTGCTTGGCGGGTACGAACCCCACCTTGTCGTACGCCGCGGCCAGCGTCTCGGCGGCCACCTTCCGGGCCTTCTCCGCGCCTCTGGCCAACACCGAATCCAGCGTCTCGGGATCCTCCAGATATTCCTGGGTGCGCTCCCGGAAGGGGGCCACCCAGGCGGCGACGACCTCGGCGAGGTCGGTCTTGAGCGCGCCGTAGCCCTTGCCGGCGTACTGCTGCTCCAGTTCCGGGACACCGGTGCCGGTGAGGGTGGAGTAGATCACCAGCAGGTTGCTGATGCCGGGCTTCTCCTTCTCGTCGTACCGGATCTCCGTCCCGGTGTCGGTCACCGCGCTCTTGATCTTCTTCGCGGAGACCTTCGGCTCGTCGAGCAGGCTGACCACGCCCTTGGGCGAGGCGGCGGACTTGCTCATCTTCGCCGTCGGGTCCTGGAGGTCGTAGATCTTCGCCGTCTCCTTGAGGATGTGGGCCGAGGGGACGGTGAAGGTGTGGCCGTAGCGGCTGTTGAAGCGCTCGGCGACATCGCGGGTCAGTTCGATGTGCTGGCGCTGGTCCTCGCCGACGGGCACGCTGTCGGCCTGGTAGAGCAGGATGTCCGCGACCTGGAGGACCGGGTAGGTGAACAGGCCGACCGTGGTGGCCTCGGCGCCCTGCCGCGCGCTCTTGTCCTTGAACTGCGTCATCCGCGACGCCTCGCCGAAACCGGTGAGGCAGTTCATCACCCAGGCGAGCTGCGCGTGCTCGGGGATGTGGCTCTGCACGAACAGGGTGCAGCGCTCCGGGTCCAGACCGGCGGCCAGCAGCTGGGCGGCGGCCAACCGGGTGGACGCCCGCAGCTCCTTCGGGTCCTGCGGAATGGTGATGGCGTGCAGGTCGACCACGGCGTAGAACGCGTCGTGGGTCTCCTGCAGGTCGACCCACTGGCGGACGGCACCGAGGTAGTTGCCGAGGTGGAAGGAGCCCGCGGTGGGCTGGATGCCTGAGAGAACACGGGGACGGTCAGTGGCCATGGCGCCATTCTCGCAGAGCACCCGCCGCGCGCTCATCCGTGTTCCGACACCCGTGGGGCGGCGGACGCCCCCGGGGGAACACGCGGAAACACGCGGAACGCGACGCACCGCAGGGTTTCTTCGCGAAGCGGACGTACGACGATAGAGATAGGCGTCACACGCGGCGACCGCCGCACGATCGCCGGTGCCCCCGTCCACTCCGCCCACCCGATACGGAGCGTTCCATGGCCACTTCGACACAACCGCCCACCGCGCCGTCCGCCGCGCCGGCCGCCACACCGGCCGCGGAGCTGATCGCCGCCGCCGACGCGCACGGCGCGCACAACTACCACCCCCTGCCGGTCGTCGTCGCCTCGGCGGAGGGCGCCTGGATGACGGACGTCGAGGGGCGGCGCCACCTCGACCTGCTCGCCGGCTACTCGGCGCTCAACTTCGGCCACGGTCACCCCCGGCTGCTGGCGGCCGCGCGGGCCCAACTGGACCGGCTCACCCTCACCTCGCGCGCCTTCCACCACGACCGCTTCGCGGCCTTCTGCACCGAACTGGCCGAGCTGTGCGGCATGGAGATGGTGCTGCCGATGAACACCGGCGCCGAGGCGGTGGAGACCGCCGTGAAGACGGCCCGCAAGTGGGGGTACCGGGTCAAGGGCGTGGCCGAGGGCCGGGCCAGGATCATCGTCGCGGAGAACAACTTCCACGGTCGCACCACCACGATCGTCAGCTTCTCCACGGACCCGGAGGCCCGCGCGGACTACGCCCCCTACACGCCGGGCTTCGAGGCCGTCCCCTACGGCGACCTGGAGGCGCTGCGGGCCGCGATCGACGCCGACCCGGACAACACCGTGGCCGTGCTGCTGGAGCCGATCCAGGGCGAGGCCGGGGTGCTGGTGCCGCCGCCGGGCTACCTGGCGGGCGTGCGGGAGCTGACCCGCGAGCGGAACGTGCTCTTCGTCGCGGACGAAATCCAGTCGGGCCTGGGCCGCACCGGGCGGACGTTCGCCTGCGAGCACGAGGACGTGGTGCCGGACGTGTACGTGCTGGGCAAGGCGCTCGGCGGCGGCATCGTGCCGGTCTCGGCCGTGGTGTCCTCGGCAAAGGTGCTGGGCGTCTTCCGGCCCGGCGAGCACGGTTCGACGTTCGGCGGCAACCCGCTGGCGTGCGCGGTGGCGCTGGAGGTCGTCGCCATGCTGCGGACGGGCGAGTTCCAGGAGCGGGCCCGCGAGCTGGGCGAGCACCTCCACCACGAACTGGGCCTGCTGGTGGGCGGCGGCGCGGTGGAGGCGGTGCGCGGCCGGGGCCTGTGGGCGGGCGTGGACGTCGCCCCGTCGCTGGGCACGGGCCGGGAGATCTCCGAGCGGCTGATGGAACAGGGGGTGTTGGTGAAGGACACCCACGGCTCCACCATCCGCGTCGCCCCGCCGCTGGTGATCTCCAAGGAGGACCTGGACTGGGGCCTGGACCGGATCCGCGCGGTGCTGGGCGCCTGAGGAGGCCCGCCCCGTACCCGCGGTACCCGCGCCCCCTCGTCCCCGTTCCCGGGCCCGCCCGCGCCGCCGCCGGGGCCGCCGGGCGGGCCCTTCGCCCGGCGGCCCGCTCTCAGGCCCGCCCCAGACCGTCGCGCAGCACCGCGCACAGCGCGTCCAGGGCCGCGGCGAAGCCGTGCTCCGGTGGGGTGCCGTAGCCGACGACGAGCCCGTCGGGGCCGCCGTCGGGCGCCTCCGGGTGCCGGAATCGGGCGAGCCCCTGCACGGCCACCCCCGCCCGCTCCGCCGCCCGCAGCACCGGCTCCTCCGTACCCGGCGGCAGTTCCAGCACCGCGTGCAGCCCGGCCGCGATGCCGGTGACCCGCACCTCGGGCGCGCGTTCGGCGAGGGCGGCCGCGAGCCGGTCGCGGCGCCGCCGGTAGCGCAGTCGCACGGCGCGCACGTGGCGGTCGTACGCGCCGCACTCGACGAAGTCGGCGAGCGCGAGCTGGTCGAGGACGCCGCAGGTCTCCGCCGTCTCCCGCCGGGTCTCCAGCACGGCCTCCAGCAGGGGGCCGGGCACCACCGCCCAGCCCAGCCGCAGCCCCGGTGCCAGGCTCTTGGCGGCGGTGCCGAGGTAGACCACCCGGTCGGGGTCGAGGTCCTGGAGCGCGCCGACGGGCTGACGGTCGTAGCGGAACTCGCCGTCGTAGTCGTCCTCCAGCACCACTCCCCCGACCGACCGCGCCCAGTCGACGGCGGCCGCGCGCCGATCGGGGTGGAGGGAGGCACCGGTCGGGTACTGGTGGGCGGGCGTGAGGAGCACGGTGTGCGCCCCGGTGTCGGGCAGGGCCGTCACGTCGGCGCCCCGGTCGTCCACCGGCAGCGGCACGGTGCGCGCGCCGGCGCGCTCCAACAGCTCCCGGTGGATCCACAGTCCGTACGACTCCACCGCCACCGTGCCGCCCAGCACCTCGCCCAGCAGCGCCAGGGCCCGCACGAAACCGGCGCAGACCACGATCCGCTCCGGGTCGGCGCGCACGCCCCGCGCGCGGGCGAGGTATCCGGCCAGGGCCCGACGCAGTTCGGGGCGGCCACGCGGATCGCCGTAGCCGAAGGCGGCGGCGGGCGCGGCGGCCAACACCCGCCGCACCGAGGTGAGCCAGGCCGAGCGCGGGAAGGCGGAGACGTCCGGGCGCCCGGAGCGCAGGTCGTGGCGGGGGCGCGGGGCCGTGTCCGGGGGTCGGGCGGCCCGGCGTTCGACGACCGGTCGCCGCGCGGCCGACGAGGACGGGTGGGCGACCGGTTCGGCGCGGGGCGCGACACGGGTGCCGGAGCCCTGCCGGGCGACGAGCCACCCTTCGGCGACGAGTTCGGCGTAGGCGTCGGCCACGGTGTTGCGGGCGACGCCGAGGTCGGCGGCGAGCGAGCGGGAGGACGGCAGTCGGGTGCCGGGGGCGAGCCGGCCGGTGCGTATCGCCTCGCGCAGGGCGCGCATCAACGAGGCCCGCAGCCCGCCCGGACCGCCGAGGTCCAGATGGAGGTCGCCGCCGCCCGAAGTGGCCCAGGAATCCCGCACGGAAGTGGACCATACTCCTGGGCTGCCCCCCTTCTAGGGTCGTCCGCATGACGACTGCTCACGCGCACGGCCCGCGCATGAACCTCTGGAAGCACGCCCCCGACGTCTACAAGGGCATGGCCGCCTTCGAGGCCGCCGCCTCGAAGGGGCTGGACCCGGTCCTCGCCGAGCTGGTCAAGATCCGTGCCTCGCAGCTCAACAAGTGCGCCTTCTGCCTCGACATGCACTTCTCCGATGCCCGCGGGCTGGGCGTCTCCCAGCTCCGGCTGGACCTCCTCGACGCCTGGGAGGAGGCCCCCGGCCTCTACACCGACAAGGAACAGGCGGCGCTCGCCCTCACCGAGGCGATCACCCGGCTCGACGGCGGCACGCCCCAGGGGCACTACGTCCCGGACGAGGTGTACGAGCGGGCGGCCGAGCACTTCGACGAGGCCGAACTGGCCCACCTGATCGCGCAGATCGTCTCCATCAACGCCTGGAACCGCTTCCAGGTGGCCACCCGCGCGGTCCCCGAGTCCCTGAAGGGGGACGGGCCGCGGTGACCGTCCGCGATCCGGGCGCGGTGGGCGCGGCCCGTGTCGCCTTCGGCGGCTCGCCCCACGTCCGCACGGCCGCCGCCGTCGCGCGGACGGCGGCCGGGCCGTACGGTGGCCGGGGACGTCTTTGAGTCAACCTGCCGCCGGTCCCGCCGCAATCGCGGTAAGAGGTTGCGCGCGGCCCGGCGGTTGGTGACGATCTCTCAAAGGCGCCGAGGGACCGGCCGACCGCCCCGCGGCGCCGTCCCCTCAGGACCCGAAGACGACGCGGCGCGGAGCCGGAAAGGACAGGCCGGTGGCAGCGTCTCCCCTGCGCTTACCAGGCCGCCGCCGTGCCCGGTTCCGGCAGATGCAGCGCACCTGCGAAAGGCTCCTCACCGAGGCCGGCATCCTCTTTGGGCACGACGGCACGGGGGCCCTCGCGGGCGCGGCGGGCACCACGGACATCACGGCCGTCTGCGAGCAGGTGGGCCGAAGGCGCGGGCGCGCCATCCGCCTGACCCCCATGGAACTGGAGGAGCCGCTGCTCCACGGCCTGTGGATCGCCCTGCCGGACACCGACGTCATCGTCTACCGGGCGAACACCAGCGGGCCCCACCAGGAGCACATCATCGCCCACGAGCTCTCCCACATCATCTGCGAGCACGACTTCGGCGCGCTCCCCGGGCCGGCCACCCCGGCGAACCTCTTCCCCGGCGCCGATCCGGACCTCGTCCGCCGGTCCCTGAAGCGCTCCGCCTACGACGACCGGGCGGAGCAGGAGGCCGAGATGATGGCGTCGCTCATCCTGGCGCGAGCCCGCCGCCGGACCGTCCCGCCCCCCGGGGACGCCACCGCCCTGACCCCCGAGGACGCCACCGTCATGGCCCGCGTGGAAAGCGTCGTCGGCCGCGGATGATCTACGACGTCCTGTCCCACGTGTGCGCCTTCGTCGGGCTCGCCGCGTTCTGCTACCGGCTCCCCGAGCTCCTGCGGCGCAGGACCGACCCGGCGCTGTGGGCCCTGGAGACCTACTTCCTGTGCTCCGGGATCAGCTTCCTCATCGACCTCAACTGGCTGCGCGACGACGTCTCCCGCCTGTTCGGCTATCCGAACCTGACCACGATCATGACGCAGGCCGCGGTGGTCGTGCTGACGGCCGCCCAGCAGGTCGTCCTGGTCCACTGGTCGCACCCGCCCGAGCGGGCGGCGGTCCTGGCGAGACGGCGCGTGCGGGCCTTCTCCGTCGCGCTGGTGGTCCTGGTCGTCCTGTTCTTCGTCGTGGAGCCCTACCGGCAGACCGCGTCCGCCGAGGGCACCCTGCTGAGCAACATGCGGGACCGCGACTACGCGGGATACCTGCTCCTCTACATCACCGTCTGCGCGGTGGGGCAGGTCGGGGCCGTCCGGCTGTCCTACCGCTACGCGCGCATCGCCCACCGCACCTGGCTGCGCGCGGGCATGTGGACGGTCACCGCGGGCGCCTCGCTCATCCTGGTCTACTGCGCCATCCGCTACACCCAGACGGCCGGCACCCAGCTCGGCCACGACATGAGCGCCTGGGAGCCCGCCTACTGGCTGGCCGGGAGCGTGGGGGCGCTCCTCCAGGTGTTCGGCTGGACCGTGCCGTCCTGGGGTCCGGCCGTCTCCGCCTGGCTGCGCGGCTACCGCTCCTACCTGCGGCTGCGCCCCCTGTGGTGGGCCCTGTACGAGGCGGTGCCGACGATCGCGCTCGAACCGCCGCCGAGGAGGCCGCTGGACCGGCTCCCGCCGGCCGACCTCGACTACCGGCTCCACCGCCGCGTCATCGAGATCCTCGACGGGTACCACGCCCTGGGCCCGCACCCGCCCCGCGGCGCGGAGCGGGGCTCCCCCGCCCACGAGGCGCGTCTGCTGAGATCCGCCCTCGACGCGCGGGCCGGGGTCCCGGCCGCGCCCCCGCCCTCCGCGCCGGCTCCGCCGCCACCGCCGGCCGACCGCCGGGGCGGCCTCGGCGACTTCACGGAGGAGGTGGCCTGGCTGTCCGAGGTGGCCAGGTCCTTCGCCCGGCTCCCCGCCGCGCGGGCCGCCACCCCGCGGGCCACCGCCCCGCGGGGAAGCGACCGTCCCTGACCCGCCAGGACCGACCCCGCCAGGAAACCGATGGAACCCCAGACACCCCGGGCAGGCCGGGCGGCCCGGACGTCCTCCCCGCCGGACGTCCGCGCCATGACGACCGAACTCCTCGCGCTCGACCGGACGCTGGGGGCACGCCACGCCGCCCCCGTGGCGATGCGGTCCGTGCGGATGGTCGAGGCGGCGGGGGCGGCCGTCCCGGCCGGTACGGCGGGCGCGGACCTCGCGGAGTTCTTCGAGGTCGCCGCCTGGATCCTGTTCGACGCCGAACGGCACGGGCCGTCGTACCGGCTCAACCGGCGGGCGCTCGCCCTGGCCCGGCGCCTCCCGGAGGAGGAGCGCTCCATCGAGCTGCTGGTCCTGTCCGTGCTGAGCATGCAGCAGACCCACCTCGGACACCCCCGCGCTTCCCTGCGCACCTCCTCGTCCGTCCTGGCCCGCAGGGACCTGCCGCCACGGGTGGCCGCCCTGTTCCACGTGCGCGAGGCACGCGCGCACGCCCGGCTCGGCAGGAGGGCGGCGGCGCTGCGCTCCCTGGCCGCCGCCCGGGAGATGTCCGCGGACGGGCCCTCGGACCGGGACCCCGCCTGGAGCTGGTGGTTCGACCGCGCGGAACTGGACGGCCACCACGGACTCGTCCTCGCCGACCTGGGGGACGCGGAAGGGGCGGCGGCCCTGCTGCACGCGGCCGCGGCCTCCGACGGCGGCCCCGCCTACCGCGCCCTGTTCGCCGCCGACCTCGGCCGCGTCCTGGCCCGCGCGGGCGCGTGGCGCGAGACGGACGCCTGGCTGTCCGCCCTGGCCGAGAGCGCGCCCCGCATGGGGTCCGTACGGGCCCTGAACTCCCTGCGGCGGGCGATCGCCGCCGTCGACGGAGGCCGCCGCGTGCCCCGCGGACTCCGCGGCACCACCCGAGACCTGACCGAGCTGCTCGCGCGGGAACTCCCCCGCGAGCGGCACGGTGAAGGACATGTCCACCACCTGCCCACCGAACCGCCGGAGTTCCGATGAAGCCGCACACCTCCCGCCGCGTCCGCCTCTGCGTCCTTCTGGCCGCCCTCGTCTGCGCGGCGGGCGCGTCCACCGCCTTCACCACGGCGCTCCAGGGGCGGGACGACAGACCCGCCGTCGCCGCCCGCGCCGAGGAGTTCGAAGCCGGCGTCTCCGCCCACACCAGGCCGTACGTGCGCACCCAGCTCTTCTTCGGCACCGGCCGCCACCACGGCGAACCGCCGATCACCGAGGAGCAGTTCATGGACTTCCTGGACGAGTACGTCACCCCGCGCTTCCCCGACGGCCTCACCCTCCAGGAGGGCTACGGCCAGTGGCGCGACAAGACCGGGTCCGTCAACGGGGAGCGCTCCTACGAGTTGATCCTGCTCTACCCCGCGAAGACGGCGAAGGCCCACGACGACGACATCGAGTACCTCCGCGACCGGTACACCGAGATGTACGGCCTGGAGTCCGTCGGCCGGGTGGACGAACTCGTGCGCGCCGACTTCTGAGCCCCCGCCTCCCCCGCCCGATCACCGCCCCGGTCCCGCGGTCGCGGGACCGGGGCGCGGGGACACGGCCGGTCGCGCGTACCGCTCCGCCTGCCGGTGGATCCGCCGGCCGGGGGAGGGTGGCGCACCGGCGCCGTCCCTGCCGCGCGGCGCGGCGGCGGACCGCGGAGGCGCTTCCCGACGCGCCTGCTTTTATTGGGAGTTGGGCGACGGGGGTCCTTGCTACGGTGGCTCGATGACATCGGTCAAGCAGGTCCAGGTCACCTTCGACTGCGCGGACCCCGAACGCCTCGCTCGCTTCTGGTGCGAGGTGTTGGGGTACGTCGTGCCGCCGCCCCCGGAGGGGTTCGCCACCTGGGGCGATTTCGACCGCTCGCTGCCGCCCGAGGATCAGGGGTCGGCGTTCGCCTGCGTTGATCCCTCGGGCGTGGGCCCGCGACTGTTCTTCCAGCGCGTTCCCGAGGAGAAGGTCGTCAAGAACCGGCTGCACCTCGACGTGCGGGTCGGCACCGGACTGGTGGGGGAGGAGCGCCTGGCCGCGCTTGAGGCCGAGTGCGCGCGCCTGGTCGCGCTCGGCGCGGTACGCGTGCGGCTCCTGCTCGCCGACGGAGTCAACGAGTCGTGCCTGGTGATGCAGGACATCGAGGGCAACGAGTTCTGTCTCGACTGAACGTCCCGCGAGTCGACGGGGCGGGAAGCCGTCTCCCGTCTCGGCCGGTGCGCGGCGTGTCGCCTCGCGCGCGACCGCTGTCCCAGGCGCGTCCTGCTCGGCGGTGCCCCCGGCGAGGCCGGCCCGAGTGGCGTCGTCACCCGTGCCCCGAAGCGTCCGGTGAAGACCCTTCCGGCGGTCGGGTGCCGCTCCCCAAGGACGACGGCGGGCCCGGAACGCGCACGCGCTCCGGGCCCGTGGCCGTGCGACCCCTACGGGGTCAGTTCTTCGGGAGCCACTTCTCCCAGGTGTCCTTGTTCTCCTTCACCCACTTGGCCGCCGCGTCCTCGGCGGACATGCCGTCGCCGGCGATCCACTTGGCGACCTCGTTCTGCTGCTCGGTGGACCAGTTGAAGTTCTTCAGGAACTCCGCCGCGTCCCCGCCGTTCTCGGCGAAGTCGGCGTTGAGGTACTTCTGCAGCGGGGTGTTGGGGTAGGCGCAGGCGACCTTCTCCGGGTCGGCGTCGCAGCCCTCGGTGTACTCGGGCAGCTTCACCTCGACGAAGTCGATCTCGGCGTTCAGCCACTGCGGCGTCCACCAGTACGTCAGGAAGGGCTTCTTCTCCTTGACGTACTTCCTGATCTGGGTGATCTGGGCCTGCTCGCTGCCCGCGTAGACCGTCTTCAGGTCCAGGTCGAGGTTCTTGATGATCGCGTCGTCGTGGGTGGTGTACGACGGCGAGCCCTCCAGGAGCTGGCCCTTGCCGTTGCTCTCGGTGGTCTTCAGCTCGTCGGCGTACTTGTCGAGGTTCTTCCAGTCGGTGACGTCGGGGTGCTCGTCCGCGAAGTACTTCGGGACGAACCATCCGATGTGGCCGGTCACACCGAGGTCGCCCGCCGGTACGACGGTCTTCTTCTCCTCGATGTAGAGCTTCTCCTTCTTGGGGACGCCGCCCCAGTCCTCCAGGATCGCGTCGACCTTGCCGCTGTCGAGCGCGTCCCAGGCGACCGGCTCGTCCATCTGCTGGAGCTTGACCTCGGCGTCGAGCTCCTCCTCCAGCAGGTGCTTGGCGACGGCCGCGTTGGCCTCGGCACCGACCCAGGAGGGGACGGCGATGGTGACGGTGTCCGATCCCCCGGAGGAGGCCCCGGTGTCGGCGGCGCCGCAGGCGCCGAGGGCCACCATGCCGAGCGCGCTCGCGCCGGCGACCAGGGTGGTGCGTATCCGTCTGCTGTTCGTACCGGTGTTCATGCCGGACTTCTCCTTCTGTGGTGTGTACAGCGGTGCGGGGGTGTGGGGGTGTGGGGGTGTGGGGGTGTGGGGCGCGCGGGGTCAGCGGCGGGCGCCGCGGTCGCGGGCGGACGCCGGCTGGGTGATCCGGTCCAGGAACACGCCGAGGCAGACGATCGCCGCGCCGGAGGTCAGCCCGATGCCCAGTTCGCTCTTCTGGAGGGCGTAGACGACGTCGTAGCCGAGCGCTCCGCCGCCCACCAGGCCGCCGATGACGACGATGGCGAGGACCAGGACGACGCCCTGGTTGACCGCCAGCAGCAGGGCGGGCCGGGCCAGTGGGAGCTGGACCTGGCGGAGCTGCTGGCCGGTGGTGGCGCCCATGGAGCGGGCGGCCTCCAGCGCGGCCGGGTCGGTCTCCCGGATGCCCTGGGCGGTGATGCGGACGACCGCCGGCAGCGCGTAGACGACCGCGGCGATGATCGCGGCGGTGCGGCCGACGTTGAACAGCGCCACCACCGGGATGAGGTAGATGAACTGCGGCATCGTCTGCATCACGTCGAGCACCGGGCGGATCGCCCGGTCCACCCAGGACACGCGGGCGGCCAGGACACCGACGGCGACGCCCAGCAGCAGGGTGACCAGCAGGGCGGCGAGCACCTGCGAGAGGGTGTTGAGCGAGGCGGGCCACAGCCCCATGACGCCGATCGCCGCCAGTGCGGCGGTGGCGGTCAGGGCGGTGCGCCAGGTGCCGACCAGCAGGGCGAGGGCGGCGGCGGCCAGCAGCAGCAGCCACCAGGGGGTGCCCTGGAGGCCGTCCCGCAACGGGTTGAGCACCCAGCGGGCGAAGTTCTCCGACCAGGTGGCGGTGCCGCCGACGACGGGGATGCCCGAGCCGAGGTGGTCGGTGATCCAGGCGACGGCGGTGTTGACCGGTTGGGAGATGCCCACGGTCCAGTTCTCCGGCCACTCCCGCCCGAGGGCGGCCGGGCCGGCCACCGAGGCGACCGCGACGACGGCGACGGCGCCGGCCCGACGGGCCCAGGCGCGCGCCCGGCTCACCGGGCCGGAGGAGGAGGTGTCGTCCATTCGCTCGCCGGCGGCGGCGGTCGTGCGGTCCAGCCAGACGGCGATCAGCACGATGGCGATGCCGGGGACGAGTGCCTGGCCGACGTCCACGCGGGACAGGCCGGTGAAGACCTCGTCGCCCAGGCCGCCCGCGCCGATCATCGAGGCGAGGACGACCATCGACAGACACATCATGATCGTCTGGTTGAGGCCGAGCAGCATCTGGCGGCGGGCCAGTGGCAGCCGGGCCGTCCACAGCCGCTGCCAGGCGTTCGCGCCGAGCGAGGTGGACGCCTCCAGGGCGGCCGGGGCGGCGCCGCGCAGGCCGAGCGAGGTGAGCCGGGCCATGGGCGGGGCGGCGTAGATGACGGTGGCGATCAGGGCCGAGGGCGTGCCGATGCCGAAGAGCAGCACGAACGGCAGCAGGTAGGCGAACGCCGGCATCACCTGCATGGTGTCGAACACCGGGCGCAGCACCTTCTCGCAGCGGTCGGAGAGCCCGGCGGCCAGGCCCAGGAGGGCGCCGACGGCGGCCGAGGCGGCGACCGCGACGGCCATCAGCGCCAGGGTCTCCATGGCCGGCTCCCACATGTCCAGCAGCCCGATGACGGCGAAGGTGCCCAGGGCGGTGGCGGCGGTGCGCAGGGCGCGGCGGCCGAGGTTCGCGCCGCCCGCGTACCAGGCGAGGACGGTGGCGGCGGCGGTGACGCCCGTCCAGCCGAGTCCTTCGAGGAAGGCCAGCACACCGTCGACGGCGAGGACGGCGTTGTTGCCGATGTGCAGCAGGAAGTAGAGGAACAGCCAGTGCGAGTCGCGGTTCTCGACCAACCAGGTGTCCAGCTCCTCCAGCGGGGAGCGGAGGTCGTAGGTGAGGGCGCCGGGCCAGCTGCCGCTGCCCCACAGCGAGGCGGCCGTCGGGATCGCGACGACGGCGATCAGGGCGAGGACGAGCAGTCTTCTGTGGCGGGCGGGGCTCCCGCCGCCTCGCGCGGTGGTCCGGCGCAGGAGGCTCGGGCGGGGCGGTCGGTCGTCCTCGCGGGGGTCGGGTCCGGCGTGCGGCGCCGGGTCGGGTCTCGAAGTCGGCGGGGAGGGGATGGGCGCGGTGGCGGTCATACGGCGGCCACCTCCCCGCCGGTGGTATGGGAGCCACCAGGGTCGGGGTCCACCCCGGCGACGACGGACAGCAGCCGGGCGTGGTCGACGACGCCGAGGGTGCGGCCCCCCTCCACCACCCGGACGTGCTCTCCGCCGCGGGCCACGGCCTCGATGGCGTCGGCGACGACGGTGTCGGGGCCGAGGGGGACGCCGCCGTCGGCCTCGCCCGCCGCCGCCGGCCGCATGGCGCGACGGACGGAGATGACCTGCTCGCGGGGGACGTCGCGGACGAAGTCGCGGACGTAGTCGTCGGCGGGCGCGGCGACGATCTCCTCGGGGGTGCCGAGCTGGACGATCTCGCCGTCGCGCATCAGGGCGATGCGGTCGCCGATGCGCAGCGCCTCCGCCAGGTCGTGGGTGATGAAGACCATCGTGCGGCCCTCCTCGCGGTGGAGCCGGATGACCTCCTCCTGCATGTCGCGGCGGATCAGCGGGTCGAGGGCGCTGAACGGCTCGTCGAAGAGCAGCACCTCGGGATCGACGGCGAGGGCGCGGGCGAGGCCGACGCGCTGCTGCTGGCCGCCGGAGAGCTGGCCGGGGCGGCGGTCGCCGAGACCGGCCAGGCCGACCTTCTCGATCATCTCGCCGGCGCGGGCGCGGCGTTCGGCCCTGCCCACGCCCTGGATCTCCAACCCGTAGGCGACGTTGTCGACGACGGTGCGGTGGGGCAGCAGGCCGAAGTGCTGGAAGACCATGGCCGCGCGGCGGCGGCGCAGTTCGCGCAGCCGGGTCCGGTCCATGGCCAGGACGTCCTCGCCGTCGATGTGGAGGGTGCCGGCGGTGGGTTCGATGAGCCGGGTCAGGCAGCGCACCAGGGTGGACTTGCCGGAACCGGACAGTCCCATGACGACGAACACCTCGCCGCGGGCGACGTCGAAGGAGACGTCGCGCACCGCGGGGGTGCAGCCGGTCCGCTCGCGCACCTCGGCGGCGGACCGGCCCTCCAGGGAGGCGTCGCCGGGGACGCGGTGGGCCTTGGTGCCGAAGACCTTCCACAGGTGACGGACGGAGAACACCGGGTCGGTGCCCGGGGCGGGGGCCCCGTCGGGGGCCCCGTCGGGGGCCCCGTCGGGGGTCGTACTGGCAGCGGTGGTCACGCGGCACCTCCGGGGGCCGTGGCGGGCTGGTCGTCGCGGAGCAGGTCGGCGGCCTTCTCTCCGACCATCAGCACACCGATCATGGGATTGACTGCGGGCATGGTGGGGAAGACGGAGGCGTCGGCGATGCGGACGCCGTCCAGACCCCGGATGCGCAGCCGCGGGTCGACGACGGCCGCCTCGTCGTCGGCGGCGCCCATCCGGCAGGTGCCGGCGGGGTGGTAGACGGTGTGCGCGACCTTGCGGGCGTACTCGCTGATCGCCTCGTCGGTGGTGACGTCCGGGCCGGGGCAGACCTCGCGCTTGAGCCAGCCGGCCAGCGGCTCGGCCTTGGCGACCTCCCGGGCGATGCGGATGCCGTCGACGAGGGTGCGGGCGTCGTAGTCCTCGGCGTCGGTGAAGTACCGGAAGTCCAGGGCCGGCTTGACCGAGGGATCGGCGCTGGTGAGGTAGAGACGACCGCGGCTGCGCGGCTTGGGGATGTTGGGGGTCATCGACACGCCGTGGGGGGGCTTCTCGTAGCCGAGCCGCTCGGGGTTGTCGGTGAAGGGGATCTGGTAGAAGTGGAACATCAGGTCCGGGCCGGGCGACGTCGGGTCCCGGCGGACGAAGAGTCCCGCGTCGGAGTCCATCGCCGAGTTCTCCGGAATGGGCCCGTCGGTCTCCCAGACGATGACCGACTCGGGGTGGTCGAGCAGGTTCTCGCCGACGCCCGGCAGGTCGTGGACGACGGGGATGCCCAGCGCCTCCAGGTCACCGGCCGGTCCGACCCCGGAGTGCAGCAGCAGCCGCGGGGTGTCGACGGCGCCGGCGCAGAGCACCACCTCGCGCTCGGCGGTCACCAGCGTCTCCTCGCCGTCGGCGGTGCGGACGTGGACGCCGGTGACGCGGCGGCCGTCGTCGCCGCCGAACTCCAGGCGGTACGCCCAGGTCTCCAGCCACAGCTCCAGGTTGGGGCGGTCGCCGGCCTCCATGTGGGGGTGGAGGTAGGCGACGGAGGCGGAGGAGCGCTTGTTGGTCTCCGGGTGGTAGGCGAGGTCGAAGAAGCCGACCCCCTCGTGGAACGGCTTGGCGTTGAAGCCCTCCACGCGCGGTACGCCGAGCGCGGCCTGGGCGGCGTCGACGAAGTCGCGGGCGATGGCGTTCCGGTCCTTCTCGTCGACGGCCACGATGTTGTTGCGGAGCCGGTGGAAGTAGGGCTCCATCGCGATGGCGTTCCAGCCGGTGGCGCCGGCGGCCTCCCACTCCTCCCAGTCCGAGGGGAGCGGCTTGAAGGAGATCAGGGTGTTGTGGGAGGAGCAGCCGCCGAGCACCCGGGCGCGGCTGTGCCGGATGTGGGAGTTGCCGCGTGGCTGCTCGGTGGTGGGGTAGTCGTAGTCGAGGTCGCCGCCGAGCAGACCGAGCCAGCGGCGCAGGGTGAGCACGTCGGGCCGGTCGATGTCGGAGGGGCCGCCCTCGATGACGGCGACGGTGGTGTCGGGGTCCTCGGCGAGCCGGGAGGCGATCACCGAGCCGGCCGTACCGCCGCCGATCACCACGTAGTCGTAGGTGGTGTTGCTGGGCATGAGGTGTTGCTCCTGTTGTGTTGCGCGCGGGGGCCGGTGCTCGGCCCGCGCGGAGGGTGTCGATCGGGCGCGGGACTCGACGTGACGATCAGCCGGCGAACCAGCGGACCGGCGCGGGACGCAGGTTCTCGTAGACGTGCTTGGTCTCGCGGTACTCGTCGAGGCCCGACGGGCCGAGTTCCCGTCCGACCCCCGATGTACCAAAACCGCCCCATTCCGCCTGCGGGAGGTAGGGGTGGAAGTCGTTGATCCACACGGTGCCGTGGCGCAGCCGGGCGGCGACGCGGCGGGCACGGGCGGTGTCGGCGGAGAAGACGGCGCCGGCCAGGCCGTACTCGGTGTCGTTGGCCAGGGCGACGGCCTCGTCCTCGGTGCGGAAGGTCTCGACGGTGAGGATCGGGCCGAAGGTCTCCTCGCGGACCACGCGCATGTCGCGCCGGCAGTGGTCCAGGACGGTGGGTTCGTAGAAGTAGCCGGTGGCCGGGCGGACCTCGGACGGTTCGGGCCGCTTGCCGCCGCACCGCACCACGGCGCCCTCGGCGAGGGCGGAGGCGACGTAGTCCTCGGTCTTGTCGAGCTGCTGCTGGGAGGCCAGCGGTCCGCACTCGACGCCGGGCTCGGTGCCGCGACCGAGCCGGATGCGGCGAGCGCGGCGGACGAGCTCGGTGACGAAGCGGTCGTGGACGGACTCCTCCAGGATGAGCCGGCCGCCCGCCGAGCAGACCTGGCCGCTGTGGATGAAGGCGGCGTTGAGGGCCTGGTCGACGGCGGTGTCGAAGCGCTCCTCGGTGGCGCAGGCGTCGGCGAAGACGACGTTGGGGTTCTTGCCGCCGAGTTCCAGGGCGACCTTCTTCACCGTCGGGGCCGCGGCGGCGGCCACCTTGGTGCCGCTGGCCAGGCCGCCGGTGAAGGAGACCAGGTCCACGGCCGGGTGGGAGGACATCCGGGCGCCGACCGGGTCGCCGGCGCCGGTGACGAGGTTCGCCACGCCCTCGGGAAGTCCGGCCTCGGCCAGCAGCCTCACCAGGTGGACGGTGGACAGCGGGGTGATCTCGCTGGGCTTGACGACGAAGGTGTTGCCCGCGGCGAGGGCCGGGGCGATCTTCCAGCTCGCCTGGAGCAGCGGATAGTTCCAGGGGGTGATCAGCGCGCAGACGCCGACCGGTTCGTGGACGACGACGCTGTGCACGTCGGGGCTGCCCGCGTCGACCACGCGTCCGCCGGAGGCGTTCGTCACCAGGTCGGCGAAGTAGCGGAAGGCGGCGGTGACGTCGTCGACGTCGACGCGGCCCTCCTCCAGGGTCTTTCCGGTGTCGCGGGACTCGATCAGCGCGATCTCCTCGCGGTCGCGCTGGAGGAGGTCGGCGGTGCGGCGCAGCAGGGCCGCCCGCTCGGCGGTGGGGGTGTTCGGCCACGTGCCGGAGTCGAAGGCGCGGCGGGCGGCCTCGACGGCGGCGTCGGTGTCCTCGACGCCACCCTCGGAGACGACCGCGAGCACCGTCGCGTCGGCCGGGTCGAGAATCTCTCTGGTGGTACCGGAGGCGGCCGGTCGCCACTGACCGCCGATGTACATGCTCTCGATAGCCGACACGTTCCGTACTGCCTTCCTCGCATGGTGCTGTTACCGCCCGGCGGAGCCGAGCGACCCCGGACCATGCCCCATCTCAACGATTTCATGCTTTGAATCCATGTCAAGTGGCGCGCTTCACACAAGAAACCATGATCAACTTGGGATTTATTTAAATGAATTTAAGGTGATGTCCTGGTATACAGGACATACCGGTCGGTACGCGACGCGTCCGGACGCGCACGGGGAGCAGCGAGTGGGAGGGGCTCGCGGAGCGGGCGGACGGGAGGGACCGGCCGCCGGACGCACGAGGGCCCCCGGCCGGGAAAGCCGGGGGCCCTCGTCTCGGACGGGCCCGTGGAGGGCTCCGCCGATGGGTGACCGAAGGGGTCGGGTCGCTGATCGGTCCGGAACGGTTCCGGATCAGATGAGGCCGAGCCCGCGGACGGCCTCGCGCTCCTCCTCCAGCTCCTTCACGGAGGCGTCGATGCGGGTCCGCGAGAACTCGTTGATCTCCAGGCCCTGAACGATCTCGTACGTCCCGCCGGAGCAGGTGACCGGGAAGGAGGAGATCAGGCCCTCGGGCACCCCGTAGGAGCCGTCGGACGGAACGCCCATGGAGGTCCAGTCGCCCTCCGGGGTCCCGTTGACCCAGGTGTGGACGTGGTCGATGGCGGCGTTGGCGGCGGAGGCCGCCGAGGAGGCGCCGCGGGCCTCGATGATGGCGGCGCCGCGCTTGGCGACGGTCGGGATGAAGTCCTCGGCCAGCCACTTCTCGTCGTTCACGGCCTCGGCGGCGTTCTTGCCCGCGATCTCGGCGTGGAAGATGTCCGGGTACTGGGTCGCGGAGTGGTTGCCCCAGATGGTGAGCCGGCGGATCTCCGACACCGGGGCGCCGGTCTTCTTGGCGAGCTGCGACAGCGCCCGGTTGTGGTCCAGGCGGGTCATGGCGGTGAAGCGCTCGGCCGGTACGTCCGGGGCCGCGGCCTGGGCGATCAGGGCGTTGGTGTTGGCCGGGTTGCCGACGACCAGGACCTTGATGTCGTCCGCGGCGTGGTCGTTGATGGCCTTGCCCTGCGGCTTGAAGATGCCGCCGTTGGCCTCCAGCAGGTCGCCGCGCTCCATCCCCTTGGTGCGGGGACGGGCGCCGACGAGGAGGGCGACGTTGGCGCCGTCGAACGCCTTGTTCGGGTCGTCGGTGATCTCGATGCCGCTCAGCAGCGGGAAGGCGCAGTCGTCCAGCTCCATGGCGGTGCCCTCGGCGGCCTTCAGGCCCTGCGGGATCTCCAGGAGGCGGAGCGCGACCGGCACGTCCGCGCCGAGGAGCTGACCGGAGGCGATGCGGAACAGCAGCGCGTAGCCGATCTGGCCGGCGGCGCCGGTGACGGTGACATTGACGGGAGTGCGGGTCATGGCGGTCTCCGTAATACCTGACAGTGGCGGCTGGGTCCCCGACGTATCTCTACATCAAGAGACTCGGCGTCAGGCTATCCGACGGGCCGCACGCGGGGGCAGCCACCCGCGCATGGAGGGGGGATCGCGGGCGGCCGCCCGGGCGTGTGCCGCACCCGTGGGGGGTTACGGCACCTCGTCTGCCCCGCTTTCCCCACCGTCATGCCGGCGCGTCGCCCGGCCGTCGAGGCGGCGCCCCCGGAACGTCCTGTCGTGCCCGGTGCCGCGCGGGCGGCCCGCACGGATCAGCGGATCGTGAAGTGGACGATGTCCTCCAGGAAGGGGATCTCCAGCCACGCCCCGGGCTGGGCCATCATCGCCAGCAGCACGATCGCGGTGCCCAGCAGGCCGTAGGTCAACACGTCGGTGAAGCGGGAGCGCACCGCGAGGATGCCGACCGACGGCAGTGTCCACCGCAGCACGGCCCCGGCCAGCGTGGACAGGCCGACGATCAGGATGCCCGCGCGGAAGTCGGCGAGCGTCACCAGCAGTCCCGCGACCGTCCCGGCCAACACGCACAGCAGCGGCCACTGCCGGGCGGGCGCGGGGGCGTCACCGGGGGCCGCCCGGCCGCCGCCCTCGGGGCGGGCGGTGTCCCGGGTGACCGACGGGAAGCGCCGGGAGGGGCGCTCGGGCCCGTCGGCACCACCGGCACCGCCGGCACCACCGTCGCCGGCCGGTGTTCCCGCACCCGACGCACCCGACACCCCGTCGGTCCTGTCCCTCTCAGCCGACACGGTCCGTCCCCGCGGCCCGCTCCGCCGCCTCCACGACGTTCGCCAACAACATCGCCCGCGTCATCGGGCCGACGCCGCCCGGGTTCGGCGAGAGCCAACCGGCGACCTCGGCCACGTCCGGGTGCACGTCACCGGCGATCTTCCCCTCCGCGTTCCGGCTGACGCCCACGTCCAGCACGGCCGCGCCCGGTCGGACGTGCTCGGGCCGCACCAGGTGCGGGGAGCCGGCCGCGGCCACCACGATGTCGGCCCGGCGCAGGTGCGCGGCCATCTCGCGGGTGCCGGTGTGGCACAGGGTCACCGTCGCGTTCTCCGAGCGGCGGGTGAGCAGCAGGCCGATGGAGCGTCCGACGGTGATGCCGCGGCCGACGACCGCCACGTCCGCCCCGTCGATCTCCACGCCGTGGCGGCGCAGCAGCTCGATGATGCCGTTGGGGGTGCACGGCAGCGGCGCGGACTCGTTCAGCACCAGGCGGCCCAGGTTCGTCGGGTGGAGGCCGTCGGCGTCCTTGGCCGGGTCCATCAGCTCCAGGACGCGGTTGGTGTCCACGCCGCGCGGCAGCGGGAGCTGGACGATGTAGCCGGTGCAGGCCGGGTCCTCGTTCAGCTCGCGGACGACCGCCTCGATGTCCTCCTGGCTCGCGGTACCGGGCAGCTCGCGCTGGATGGAGGCGATGCCGACCTGGGCGCAGTCGCGGTGCTTGCCCGCCACGTACTTCTGGCTGCCGACGTCGTCACCGACCAGGATCGTGCCCAGACCGGGCTGGACGCCGCGGGCCTTGAGGGCCTCGACACGGACGGCGAGTTCGGACTTGATCGCGGCTGCGGTGGCCTTGCCATCGAGAATCTGGGCGGTCATGGGGCCCATCCTCCCGGATACGGGGGCCGGGGCTCCAATCGCCCATCCCTCCGCCGTCCACGCCCACCCGTTGTGACCACCACGTCACCGTCCGGAGCGGAGGACGGCAACCCGCCCCCTCTCCCACACCATGACGAACAGGGATGGTCCGGGCGGTACCGGGCACTCGTGGCCGTAAGGAAGCGGCGCGGCCCTTCGGACGCGACACCGCGGCCGGACGCGGGCACCGAGGGCCGCACCACCGGGAGACCCGTGCCGCGGTCTCGGTGTCCCGCGGCCGCCGCATCGACCGTCCGGAGGAACCGCCATGAGCAGCTCCGACCCGAACAACCCCTATCGGAACGACCCCTACGGCCCGCCGCCGCACCAACGCCCGGACCCGTCCTCCGAGCACCCGCTCGCACCGCCGCCCGGTCCGTACGGCTCACCGAGCGGGCCGCCCGGGGCGATGCCGAGCAAGGTGAACTCGTCCCGACTGATCTTCTTCATCGCCGGCGGCATCCAGGCGGCCCTCTCGGTGCTGCTCATGATCGCCTTCGCCGCGGCCGAGGACCGTCTGGAGGACACCTACGGCGATCTGGGCGGGGTCGACACCGGCGCCTACTACACGCTGTTCGTCCTCTTCCTGCTCCACGCGATCGCCGGGATCGTGCTCGCCACCAGGTTCCCGCGGGGCGGGAGCGGCCTGCGGATCGCGGCCATCGTCTGGTCGGCGCTGTTGATCCTGCTCGGCATCGCGGCGCTGCCGCTCGGGCTGCTGTGGATCGCCCTGGGCATCGTCTGCGTGGTGCTGCTGGCCTCCTCCGAGTCGGCGGCGTGGTTCGACCGCCCCCGCACCTGAGTCGAGCCCGAGCCGCGCCCGCTCCCCGTCCCGGCCCGGCCCCGGCCCCGGCGCGACGACGCACGAGGACCGCGCCCCCGTTCGGGGACGCGGTCCTCGGCGCGTCCGGCCCGGGCACCCGGATCCGGGGGCCCGAAACGGCTCGGTCAGTGGAAGAAGTGCCGCGTACCGGTGAGGTACATCGTCACGCCCGCCGCCTTCGCCGCCTCGACCACCTGCTCGTCGCGGACCGAGCCGCCCGGCTGGACGACGGCCCGCACACCCGCGGCCGTCAACACCTGAAGGCCGTCGGGGAAGGGGAAGAAGGCGTCGGAGGCCGCGTACGAACCGCGGGCCCGCTCCTCCCCGGCGCGCTGGACCGCGAGCTTCGCGGAGTCCACCCGGTTGACCTGCCCCATGCCGACGCCGACCGTGGCACCGTCCTTGGCCAGCAGGATCGCGTTGGACTTCACCGCCCGGCAGGCCCGCCAGGCGAAGGCCAGCTCGGCCAGCTCCGCCTCGCCCAGCGCCTCGCCGGTGGCCAGGGTCCAGGTCGCCGGGTCGTCGCCGGCGGCCTGGAGGCGGTCGGCGACCTGGAGCAGCGCGCCGCCGTCGATCGGCTTGTGCTCGACGGTCGCGGCGGGAGCCTGCGGGCAGCGCAGCACGCGGATGTTCTTCTTGCGGGCCAGCACCTCCACCGCGCCCTCCTCGTAGTCGGGGGCGACGATGACCTCGGTGAAGATCTCGGCCACCTGCTCGGCCATCTCCCGCGACACCGGGCGGTTGACGGCGATCACGCCGCCGAAGGCCGACAGCGGGTCACAGGCGTGGGCCTTGCGGTGCGCCTCGGCGACGTCCGCGCCGACGGCGATGCCGCAGGGGTTGGCGTGCTTGACGATCGCCACGCACGGCTCGGCGTGGTCGTGGGCGGCCCGACGCGCGGCCTCGGTGTCCGTGTAGTTGTTGTAGGACATCTCCTTGCCGTGCAACTGCTCGGCACCCGCGAGGCCGCCGCTGCCGTCGCTGTAGAGGGCGGCGGGCTGGTGCGGGTTCTCGCCGTAGCGCAGGACGCTGCGGCGCTCGTAGGCGGTGCCCAGGAACTCCGGGAAACCGGAGTCGTCCGCCGGGGCGTGGTCGCTCGCGAACCAGGAGGCGACGGCCACGTCGTACGCCGCGGTGTGGGCGAACGCCTCGGCCGCCAGCCGCCGGCGGGCCGCCAGGTCGAAGCCGCCGGCGGCGACGGCTTCCAGCACCTCGCCGTAGCGGTCGGGGTTGACGACGACGGCCACCGACGGGTGGTTCTTGGCGGCGGCGCGGACCATCGAGGGGCCACCGATGTCGATCTGCTCCACGCACGCGTCCGGGGAGGCGCCGGAGGCGACGGTCTCCCGGAAGGGGTAGAGGTTGACGACGACGAGGTCGAAGGGCTCCACCTCCAGTTCGTCGAGCTGCCGGCGGTGGTCCTCCAGGCGCAGGTCGGCGAGGATGCCCGCGTGGACGCGCGGGTGCAGCGTCTTCACCCGGCCGTCCAGGCACTCGGGGAAGCCGGTCAGCTCCTCCACCGGGGTGACGTCCACGCCCGCGGCGGCGATCCGCGCGGCCGTCGAACCGGTCGAGACGATCTTCACGCCCGCCGCGTCCAGCCCCCGGGCCAGCTCCTCCAGACCCGTCTTGTCGTAGACGCTGACCAGCGCGCGCCGGACGGGACGCCTGGTGGTCGCCGTGTCCTCAGAGCCATCAGTCATGACCGAGAATGACCTTTCTTCCCTCAATGCGGTAGCCGTGGCGGGCGAGCCGTCCCACGGTGTCGACGAGCAACCGTCGCTCGACTTCCTTGATCCGCTCGTGGAGCGTGGATTCGTCGTCCGCCTCCCGCACCTCGACCACGCCCTGGGCGATGATCGGGCCGGTGTCGACACCGTCGTCGACGAAGTGGACGGTGCACCCGGTGACCCTCACGCCGTACGCGAGCGCGTCGCGCACGCCGTGGGCACCGGGAAAACTGGGGAGCAGGGCGGGGTGGGTGTTGACGAGGCGTCCGCCGAACCGGGCCAGGAACTCCTTGCCCACGATCTTCATGAAGCCCGCGGAGACCACCAGGTCGGGCTCGTACGCCGCGGTCGCCTCGGCCAGCGCGCGGTCCCAGGCGTCCCGGTCCCCGTGGTCCCGCACGCGGCGGACGAAGGTGGGCAGTCCGGCGCGTTCGGCGCGCTCCAGCCCGACGATGCCGTCACGGTCGGCGCCCACGGCCACGATCTCGGCGCCGTAGGCGGCCGCCCCCCGTTCGGCGACGGCGTCGAGGAGGGCCTGGAGGTTCGTGCCCGAACCCGACACGAGGACGACGACGCGGGCCGGGGAGTGAGCGGCGAAGGAGCGGGAAGCGGAAGCCACGACGAGGCTCTTTCTCGGAAGGACGGTGCGGCTTTGTGTGATCGTACAAATCCATGGGTCGGGTGATTCCGGGGAACCCTACGAAGCGGCCGACCGTCAGCAACGATACCGGCACGCCGGACGGCCCCCTCGGGACGGGTGGACGGCCGCCCGGTAGCGTCTGGGCCACGTGCGTCGCCCGGGTACGTCGTGACGCGCGCCACCACGCGCGCCGTCAGGCGCACCGTCGCGCACACCAGGCACGCCGCACCCACACCACAGATCCACACGGCCCCGCGCCGGGACGAGACCCAGGGGAAGACACAGAGCACATGACGGACCGACGCCGCCGCGCGGCCCTCGCCACTCCGACCGGCATCCCGACCGGCATCCCGACTGGCACCGCCCCGGTCCCGTTCCGGCTGCGGATGTCACCGTCGGACCCGTCCGGATCCTCGGGGGCCTCCGGCGGCGAGGGGAACGGCTCCCGCGGCGGCACGGACGACAACCCCTTCGCCCCGCCGCCCGAGGACCGCCCCGAACAGCCGTGGCGGCCGCGCCTCCCGGCGGACACCGGCCGGGACGGGGCGAACGGCGACGGCGGGGACGACCGCGACCGCGGGGACGGCTCCGCCCCGGAGTGGGGCGGCCGGTGGAGCAGCCGTCAGCCGCGCCGTCAGAGCGGCGGGTTCGGCGGGGCCGACCGCCCGGAGGCGCCCGGCGGCGGCACCGGCCCCGGCGGCCGGAACGGCATGCGCTGGGACCCGACCGACCCGGTGCAGCGACGCGCCCGGTACGCCCTGCTGGCGGGCATGTGGGGCGTCTTCTTCGCGCTCTTCGGGCTGACCTGGCTGGCGGCGCCGCTGGGCGCGCTGGCCGTGTACTGGGGGGTCGTCTCGCTGCGGAGCAAGCCCGGCGCGGACGGCGACACGGGCGGGACGAACGCTCCGCGCGCGGCGGCCCGTCCGGAGGACGTGGCGGGATCGAGTGGTTCGCCGGCCCCCTCCGGAACGGCCGGCCCGTCCGGAGGGAGCCCGTCGGGGGCGTCCGCCTGGGACCCCGCCGCGCGACGGTCGGCCGCCGGGCAGCCCGGCCGGCCCGGCCAGGGGCCCCGGCCGCAGACGGCAGCGGCGGTGAGCGGGCTGGTGACGGGCGTCGTCGCCCTGCTGATCATCGCGGCGCAGTTCACGGTGCAACTCGTCTACCGCGACTACTTCGTCTGCGTCGAGGACGCCCTCACCAACTCCTCCCGCCAGGCGTGCGACCGGCACCTGCCCGAGGAGCTGCGGCCCTTCTTCGGCGAACAGGACGAGTGACGGTGACGCGGCGGACGCGGTGACGCGGCGACTGCGGTGACGCGGCGGCTGCGGTGATCCGGCGGGCCGACCCGTCAGCCGGTGCCGCGCCCCCGGAGCCGGAGGGCCCGCAGGGCCAGGGCGCCCGGCAGCCCCAGGAGCACGGTCCAGGCCAGCGCGGCCGCCCCGGTGAGCCGCCAGTCCGGACCGAGGTGGGCCAGCGCGCCCGTGCCCAGCGGTCCGCCCGCCAACCCGGCCAGCAGCGCGGTGGCCGCTCCGCAGCCGCACGCGGCCAGCGCGGCGGCGCACGCCGTCGCCCACGGGCCCAGCACGCGCCTGCCCCGCTCCGGCACCGCGACGCGCGCCACGCTCCGCGCCGCGGCCGTCCCGGCCGCCAGCGGCACCACGGCGGCCAGCGCCCACTCCACCGGCGTGCCGGGGCCCTCGACCGGTACGGCCGCCAGCAGCGGGAAGTCCGGCAGCGGCGGCGCGGCGGTCACGGCCACCGGACCCACCGTGCTGCCGCCGCCGAGCGTGAAGCCGGGGCCGAGGCCCCAGGCGGCGCCCCAGACGGCCGCGTTCGGCATCAGGGCCAGGGAGAGCAGCAGGGTCGAGGCGTACCCCGACCAGGTGGGGGTGATCGACGGGAACGCCGCCCGCTGCGCGGTGGCCACGTGCCACATCAGGGAGCCCGCCGCCAGCAGCGCGCCCGCGGCGCACAGGGCGGTGGTCGCCGCGAGCGCGCCGCGCACCGCGGCGAAGACGCCGGCCCCGGTGAGCGCCGACCGCAGGAGCGGCGGCGCGGCGGCCCGCAGTCGCCGGGCTCGCCGGCCGGACGGGACCAGAGGCCTGCCCCGGCCCGTCCAGACGCCCGCGGCCACCGCGACCACCACCACGACGGGCAGCCGCCACGCGACCCCCAGGGGATCGACCCGGACGGGGCCGGAGGAGGCGTACACCGTGACGGCGGCGGCGACCAGCAGGTATCCGACGGCGATCCAGCACGCGGCCCGCCGGGGCGAGTCGCCCCCGCCGGCGGCGTCCGCCGCGTCCAAGGCGCCGAGCGCCGCCGTTCGGGCCGTGCGGTGCAGCAGCCACAGCGGCGCGGCGCACAGCAGCAGCGGTGTCAGTCCGACGGGCGCGGGCGCTCCGTCGAGGGTCTCGACGCGGACGAGGGGGACGCCGTGGGCCATCAGCCACAGGTCGGCGGCGATGTGCAGGGCGTCGCCGGGACCGTCGTCGGGGTAGGGGGAGGAGATCCACAGCGACAGGACGAGAACGGTGACCCCTCCCAGACCCAGCCCGGCGGCCATCGCGCCCTCGAACAGGCGCTCCCGGAGCGGGACGGGCTCGCCGCGGAGCATCGCGGGGGCGCGGGGTGGTGGTGGGGACGGCGGAGGCGGCGACGCGCCCTGACGGGTCATCGGATGCACGCCGCCATGCTGCCAACAACCGGTGCCCGGCCCGGGGAGCGGGGAAAGGATCGATGTGTCGCACACGATCCGCTATGGACTTTTTCATACAGTGCATCAGTACGGACTTCGTACGGACACAGCCGTCGACGATCTCCCAGGGACGGACAGCCGCATGACCGAGACAGTCTCCGTTCGCGCCCCCGGCAACGGCACCAGGAGCGGGACCGGGTCCGGGCTCGGGACCGACTCCGGGAAGTGCCGTCCGGCCGGGCGCCCCGCGCCCCCCGAGGAGCGGCGCGGCCCGGCGGGGAGCGGGCCGGCCGAGGCCTTCGACCGGCTCCACCGGCGGCACGCCGCCCCCCTGTTCCGGCAGGTGTACCTGCTCACCGGCGACCGGCGGTCGGCCGGCCGGGCCGTGGGCCGCGCCTTCCGGCTGGCCTGGGAACGGTGGCCCGAGGTCGCCGTGGACCCGGACCCGGCGGGTTGGGTGCGCGCCGCGGCGCACGAGTACGCGCTCGCGCCCTGGCAACGGTTCCTCCCCCGCCCCCGGCCGCGCCGCGCCACCACGCCGGCCCCGGCGAACGGCGGGGACGGGAACGGGGGAGGAAGCGGCGGAACGCGCGCCCCGAAGCTGCCGTTGGAGGCGCTGCTGCGGCTGCCGCCCGTCTACCGGCGCACGCTGCTGTTGCACGACGGACTGGGCATCGACCTGCCGGAGACGGCCGCCGAGTGCGAGGCGAGCACCGCGGCCGCCGCCGGACGGTTGATGCACGCGCGCGAGGGACTGGCCGAGTACGTGCCCGAGCTGTCCCGCGTGGCGCCGGACCGGCGCAGGAGGATGATCCGGGACCTGCTGGAGGAGGCGGCCGCCGCCGGGCCCGAGCCCGAGACGGCGTCCGCCCGCGCGGTGCGCGGTGCGAGCGAGGGCCGGGTGCGGCTCCGTACGGGCGCCGCGGTGGGGATGACGGCGCTGTTGACGACGGCGGTGGGGCTCACGGCCGTGGCCGGGCCCCGGGGGCAGGTGCCCGAGCGGCCCCCCGCCGTCTCCGTGCACGCCCCGGACCGGGACGGCCCGGCGGACGGCCGCTGACGCCGGTCGGCCGGTCGACCGACCGGCGGGCGACGAGCGAGGGGCGCGGCCGGGCCGGAGGCGCGGGGACGCGGAACGAGCGGAGAACGGCCGTGGGCCCGCACTCCGGGGAGTGCGGGCCCACGGCGGGCGCCGGCGGTCCCGCCGTCCGACGGGCCTCCGGTGCGGCCGATTCAGCCGGCGAGCACCTCGCGGGCCAGGCGGGCGGTCTCGGACGGGGTCTTGCCGACCTTCACGCCCGCGGCCTCCAGGGCCTCCTTCTTCGCCTGGGCGGTGCCGGAGGAACCGGAGACGATGGCGCCGGCGTGGCCCATGGTCTTGCCCTCCGGGGCGGTGAAGCCCGCGACGTAGCCGACGACCGGCTTGGTGACGTTGGCCTTGATGAAGTCCGCGGCCCGCTCCTCGGCGTCGCCGCCGATCTCGCCGATCATCACGATCAGGTCGGTGTCGGGGTCGGCCTCGAAGGCGGCCAGGGCGTCGATGTGGGTGGTGCCGATGATCGGGTCACCGCCGATGCCGACGCAGGTGGAGAAGCCGATGTCGCGCAGCTCGTACATCATCTGGTACGTCAGCGTGCCCGACTTCGACACCAGGCCGATGCGGCCGGGCTTGGTGATGTCGGCCGGGATGATGCCCGCGTTGGACTGACCCGGGGTGATCAGGCCGGGGCAGTTCGGGCCGATGATGCGGGTCTTGTTGCCCTTGGCACCCGCGTAGGCCCAGAACTCGGCGGTGTCGTGAACGGCGATGCCCTCGGTGATCACCACGGCGAGCGGGATCTCGGCGTCGATCGCCTCCTTCACCGCGTCCTTGGTGAACTTCTCCGGGACGAAGACGACGGTGACGTCGGCGCCGGTGGCCTCCATGGCCTCCTTGACCGAGCCGAACACCGGTACCTCGGTCCCGTCGAAGTCGACGCTCGTGCCCGCCTTGCGCGGGTTGACGCCGCCGACGATGTTGGTGCCGGAGGCCAGCATGCGCCGGGTGTGCTTCTGACCCTCCGAGCCGGTCATCCCCTGGACGATGACCTTGCTTTCCTTGGTGAGGAAGATAGCCATGGTTGTTCGGTGTCCTCGTCCCTCGTTACTTCGCGGCCAGCTCGGCGGCCCGCTCGGCGGCGCCGTCCATGGTGTCGACCTGCTGCACCAGCGGGTGGTCGGCGTCGTTCAGGATCTTGCGGCCCAGCTCCGCGTTGTTTCCGTCGAGGCGGACCACCAGCGGCTTGTCGACGTTCTCGCCCTTGGACTTGAGCAGTTCCAGGGCCTGCACGATGCCGTTGGCGACGGCGTCGCAGGCGGTGATGCCGCCGAAGACGTTGACGAAGACGGACTTCACGTCCGGGTCACCGAGGATGACCTCCAGGCCGTTGGCCATGACCTCGGCGGAGGCGCCACCGCCGATGTCGAGGAAGTTGGCGGGCTTGACGCCGCCGTGGTTCTCACCGGCGTAGGCCACGACGTCCAGGGTGCTCATGACGAGGCCCGCGCCGTTGCCGATGATGCCGACCTGGCCGTCGAGCTTGACGTAGTTCAGGCCCTTGGCCTTGGCGGCGGCCTCCAGCGGGTCGGCGGCGGCCTTGTCCTCCAGGTCGGCGTGGTGCGACTGGCGGAACGCGGCGTTGGCGTCCAGGGAGACCTTGCCGTCCAAGGCGAGGACGTCGCCACCGGCGGTCTTGACCAGCGGGTTGACCTCGACGAGGAGGGCGTCCTCCTTGACGAAGACCGTCCACAGCTTCTGTACGACCTCGACCACCTTGTCGGCGACCTCGGCCGGGAACTTCGCGGCCTCGACGATCTCACGGGCCTTGGCCTCGGTGACGCCCTCGACGGCGTCGACCGGGATCTTGGCCAGGGCCTCGGGCTTGGTGGCCGCGACCTCCTCGATGTCCATACCGCCCTCGACGGACGCCATGGCGAGGAAGGTGCGGTTGGCGCGGTCCAGCAGGAAGGAGACGTAGTACTCCTCCGCGATCTCCGCGGTCTGGGCCAGCATCACCTTGTGGACGGTGTGGCCCTTGATGTCCATGCCCAGGATCTGGCGGGCCTTCTCGACCGCGTCGTCCGGGTCGGAAGCCAGCTTCACACCACCGGCCTTGCCTCGTCCACCGGTCTTGACCTGCGCCTTGACGACCGCGCGACCGCCGAGTCGCTCGGTCACCTCGCGCGCCGCCTCGGGCGTGTCGATGACTTCACCGGCCAGCACCGGCACGTCATGCTTGGCGAAGAGATCCCTCGCCTGGTACTCGAACAGGTCCACGCGCGTCCGTCCCTAGTTGTGGTATCGCGGTTCGTTGTCAGCGTGGGCGTGCCGCGTGGCCGCGGCGTCGGCGGGGGCGCGCGGCATGTCCGCCTTGCAGGTTAGCCCTGTCCGTGTGCCCGACATAAATCGCAGCTCACACCCGTGTGGTGACAACCGTCACAGACGCGTGTCCCCTCACCCGGGAGGGAGGGGACGGAAACGAGGGGAAAAACCGCCCGCCCACCGCCCGGCCGCCGCTCGACCACCGCCCGGCGTCGCCCGATCGCCGACGGGTCGCCGCCCGGCCGGCGGGGGCGTCCGCGCGCCGGTCCCGGGCGGTTCACCGCACCTGGCGGCGGACCAGCTCGTGGAAGAGGCCGCCGGTGTCGGCGAGCAGTTCGGCCGGGGCGCCCTGCTGGGCGATCCGCCCCTCGGACATGACGATCACCCGGTCCGCGTCCATGATCGTGGACAGTCGGTGGGCGATCACCACGCGGGTGCAGCGCAGGGCGCGGGTGGACTCCATGACCACCCCCTGCGCCTCGTTGTCCAGCGCGCTGGTGGCCTCGTCCAGGAAGAGGACGCGGGGCTTGCGGATCAGCGCCTGGGCGATCATCAGCCGCTGGCGCTGCCCGCCCGAGACGGTGCCGCCACCGTCGGAGAGCATGGTGTGCAGGCCCATCGGCATGGCCTTGACGTCCTCCGCCAGGCCCGCCATCGCGACCGCCTCCCACACCTCCTCCTGCGGGTACGTCTCGGCTCCGGAGACGCACTCCAGGATCGAGCCGGTCAGCGGCTGGGCGTTCTGGAGCACGACGCCGCACTGGCGGCGCACGGCCGCCCGGTCGAGCGCCGCCAGGTCCTGGCCGTCGTACCGGACGCTGCCGGAGGTGGGCCGGTCGAAGCCGATGAGGAGCCGCAGCAGCGTCGACTTGCCGCAGCCACTGGCACCGACGATCGCCACGAACTCGCCCGGACGGATCCGGAGGTCCACGCCGTCGAGCACCAGCGGGCCGTCCTCGGTGTACCGGTAGGAGAGGTCGTGGACCTCGATCGCCCCGCTCAGCTCGCCGGGCCGCACACTGCCGCTCTCCACCTCCGGAACCTCCCGCATCACCGGCCTGACCTGCTCGAACATCGGCAGTACGGCGGCGGCCGAGATAAGCGCGCCGGTCAGCTGGGTGGCCGAGGAGAGCATCATCGTCACGGCGGTGCTGAAGGTGAGGAACTCGGCGGCGGACATGCTGCCGCGGGCCGGGCCGGCCAACAGCGCGAACATCACCAACGTGCACAGCGGCAGGTAGACCGCGTTGAGCACCGAGACGACGTTCGCGATCCGCCCGGCCCGCTGCTGGAGCCTGCGGGTGCGGGCGAACTCCCGCGCCCACGCGGCGTAGGCGAAGCTCTCGGCGGCGGCGACGCGCAGCTTGGGCAGGCCGCGCAGGGTCTGGAAGGCCTGGTTGTCGAGCCGGTGGCCCAACTTGATCAGCTGCCGCTGGTAGCGCAGCTGCCACAGCCCCAGCCCGAGGAAGACCGCGGCGATCGTCAGCAGCATGGCGATCGCCGTCAACGCCAGCGGCACGCTGTGCGCCAGCAGCACCACCAGGTTGACCGCGCCGACGGTGACCGACTGGAGCGCCACCGGGCCGATGCCGGACAGGGTGCGGCGGATGGTGCTGATGCCCATCGCCGCGCCGGCCAGCTCGCCCGTGGAGCGACCGGCGAAGAACGTGGTGGGCAGCCGCAGCAGTCGGTCCCAGACGGCCGGTTGGAGAGTGGCCTCGATCCGTCCCTCCAGCCGCAGGATGGAGACGTTCTGGAGCAGGGAGAAGGCGGCCGAGAGGACCCCGGCGGCGATGAGCGCCAGCGTCGTCTGCACGATGAGGCCCCGCTCGCCCTCGGGCACGTACTCGCCGAGCACCCGGCCGGTGGCGATGGGCACCAGGGCGCCCAGACAGACCGCGACCAGTCCGCCCAGGACGAGGGCGCGCACCTCGCCCCGGGTGCCTCGGACGCTGAAGCGCAGCAGGCCGAGCAGGCCCAGGGGACGGTCGGGCAAGGGTCGGTAGAGCATCACGGCCTCGGTACCGAAGTCGGCCGCGTTGTCCCCGTCGACGCGCTCGCGCTCGCCGGTGGCCGGATCGACGGCCTCGTAGCCGCCGCGCCGCCACAGCAGTGCGACCGGCGCCCCTCCCCGGGCCTCCGCCCGGTCGGCACGGTCCGCCCGGGAGGAGCGGGGCCCCCGGGCACGGCGTCCCACCACAGGACCGTAGTCCTCCCTCCACCAGCGGCCGGAGAGCCTGACGGTGCGGGTGCGGATCCGCGAGGCGAGCGCGACGCGCTCGACCGGGTCGGCGCGGCCGGGGTCGCCGTCCGCTCCGGCGGGCCGCTTCAGGGCGATGCCGGACCGCTCGGCCACCAGGCGGCACGCGGCGAAGGCGGCGTCGTCGTCCGCGGCGTCGCGGGGGGTGCCGCGGGGACGGCCGATGGAGGCGATCAGCGTCCGGTCCGCCTGGGTGCGGGCGGCCTCGCCGGCCTCGATGCCGGCCGCGGTGCGGTCCTCGTGGGCGCGTTCGATCTCCTCGATCCGGTCGTCCAGGGCGTACATCAACCGGTACTGCCGGTCGACCATGCCCTGCCACATCGCCGGGTCGACCAGGAGGGCGCCGGCCGCCTCCGCGTCGTACGCGGCGCCGTACGCCACGCTGCCGGGGGCGATCTGCATCCAGAGGATGTCGTCGTCGGCCGCCGCCGGCTGCCCGTCGGCGGCGGGGCCGTCCTGCGCCGCCTGGTAGAGCACCCGCAGGCCGCGGCCGATGCCGCGCGCGAAGGCGTCCTCCAGTGGACTGAGCCCCGCCTCGCCGGGGTGGCCGGGGACGGCCTGCCGTCCCCGGGCTCCGTCCGGGGGCATCCCCGGCCCGGCGTGCCACTGCTCGGCCATCCACTGCCCCGTGTCGCCGTATCCGGCACCGCCGTACCCCGTGCCGTCGGCGGCGACCCAGGGGTCGGCCGGTGCGGGGGCGTGCAGTTCGCGCAGCTCCACGCGGTGCAGGCGGCAGCCGGGCACGGGACGCGCGGTCAGGGTGTGCTCCGGTCCCCGGACCGGCCCCAGCAGCAGTGTGCCCGTGCCCACGCGTCCCAGGAAGTGCCACTGGCCGTCGGCCACGGCGGCGCCGGGCGCCACCGGCACGCCGTCGGGCGTGTCGTCCCGCGCGGTGCCGACGGCGAACAGGTCCAGGGAGCCGTCGACCACGAGCCACAGCACGTGCGGGCCCTCCAGCGACAGGCTGCGCGCACCGGCGCGGTCCACCGCCGTGCCCAGGTGCCCCAGGGCCGCGACGACGGGATCGGCGGAGGCGGTGGGGATGGTGGGGGCGGTGGGGTCGGGCGACGCGTGGAGGTGCGGGTCGTCGTACGTCCGGTACCCGGGCTCCCGGTCGTACGGCGGGTGCGGCGAGTGCGCCCCGGGGTACGCGTGGTGAGGAGTGGTCACCTCAACGCTCCCTGACCAGCTCGGCGTACGGCCCGCCCGCGGCGACCAGGTGCTCGTGCCGCCCGCGCTCCACCACGGTGCCCCGGTCGAGCACGACGATCTCGTCGCTGTCGCGCACCGTGCTCAGCCGGTGGGCGATCACCACGCAGGCGCAGCCGCGGCGCCGCAGGTTGTCGATGATGGTCTGCTCGGTCACCGCGTCCAGGGCGCTGGTCACCTCGTCCAGCACCAGCACGCTGGGACGGCGCACCAGGGCGCGGGCGATCTCCAGCCGCTGCCGCTGTCCGCCGGAGAAGTTGCGCCCGCCCTGTTCCACATGGCTGTGGATGCCGCCGGGGCGACGGGCGACCACGTCGTGCACGGCGGCGTCCCGCAGCGCGGCGACGACGTCCTCGTCCGGGATGGAGGGGTCCCACAGCGCGACGTTGTCGCGGACGGTGCCCTCGAAGAGGACGACGTCCTGGTCGACGAAGGCCACCGACGCCGCCAGCGCCCCGCGCGGGATGTCCTCCAGCCGCATCCCGTCGATGCGGATCGTCCCCTCCCAGGGGGCGTGGAGACCCGCGATCAGCCGGGAGACGGTGGACTTGCCGCTGCCGGACCCGCCGACGAGCGCGACCTGCCGGCCGGGGCCGACCGAGAGGGAGAAGCCCTTCAGCAGCGGCGGGTCCAGGGGGCTGTAGCCGAAGGTGACCCCCTCCAGTTCGACGTGGCCGGTGAGCCGCCGGGTGCTGGGGGCGGGCTCGTGCCGCGAGTAGACCGGGTCGACGGGGAAGTTCTCCACGTCCCGCAACCGGGCCAGGTCGGCGGCGAAGTCCTGGATGCGGCCGGCCACGCCGTTGAGGCGGGTGATCGGCGTGGTGAAGCTGGTCATCAGGGTCTGGAAGGCGACGAGCAGACCGACGGTCAGGTGTCCCTCCACCGCCCGCAGACCGCCGATCAGCAGGATCAGCGCGCTGTTGAGCGTGGCCAGGGTGGGCGCGACGACCGCCAGCCAGGCGCTGGGCACGCCCAGGCGCTGCTGCACGTCGAGGGTGGTGGCGTGCTGTCCGGCCCAGCGGCGGAAGAAGCCCTGCTCGCCGCCGGTGGCCTTCATCGTCTCGATGAGCTGGAGGCCGCTGTAGGAGGTGTTGGTCAGCCGGGCGGTGTCGGCGCGCAGCTTCTGGGTGCCGGTGGCCCGCAGCCTGATCACCACGCGCACGGCCACCAGGTTGAGCAGCGCCACCGACATGCCGACGACGGCGAGCTGCGGATCGTAGGTCCACAGCAGCGCCGCGTAGAGCACGACCACGACGGCGTCCACGCCGGCGGCGGCCAGGTCCCGGGCGAGGGTCTCGGCGACCGCGTCGTTGGACTGGAGCCGTTGGACGAGGTCGGCCGGGTTGCGCTGGGCGAAGAAGGTGACCGGGAGCCTGAGCAGGTGCCGGAAGAAGCGGGCACTGGCCAGGGTCGAGGAGATGATGTGCCCGCGCAGCAGGTTGGCGTGTTGGAGCCCGGTGAGGACGGCGGTGAGCACCAGGGCGGCGGCCATCGAGGGGAAGAGCACGCCCAGGAGCGAGGTCCGACCGCCGATGAGGAAGCTGTCGATGTAGGTGCGGCTCAGCGCGGGCACCGTCGCGCCGACGGCCACCAGCAGGAGACTGGCGAGGACGGCGGCGAACAGGGTGCCGCGGGTGCCGCGCAGCCGGTCGGGCATGGCGCCCATGACGCTCGGCCTGCGACCGCCGCGTCGGAAGCCCTCGCCCGGTTCGAAGGTGAGCACCACACCGGTGAAGCTGGTGTCGAAGTCCGCCGGCGGCACGAACCGCCGCCCCCGGCCGGGGTCGTTGACGTACACGCCGCGACGGCCGAGGCGGCGGCCGGTGCCGTCGTAGACGACGTAGTGGTTGAACTCCCAGAAGAGGATGGCCGGGGGGCGCACCTCGGCGAGGGCGGCCAGGTCCATCTGCATGCCCTTGGCCCGCAGTCCGTAGCCGCGGGCGGCCCTGAGGAGGTTGCCGGCGCGGGAGCCGTCGCGGGAGACGCCGCAGGCGATGCGCAGCTCCTCCAGGGGCACGTGGCGGCCGTGGTGGGCGAGCACCATGGCCAGCGCGGCGGCACCGCACTCCACGGCCTCCATCTGGAGCACGGTGGGAGTGCGCACGGGGCGGGGCGTCCGGCCCCGGGGGGTACGAGCGGCTCGACCGCGGGCGGCGCGGCGGCGGTTGTCGGGAGCGCCGTGGTCGGTGCGGGCGGCGCGGCGGCCGGCGGGCGGGAGGCGGTGGGACCGGGCCGCGCCCCCGGAGTCCTCCGGCGGCCGGTGGGCTGTGGGCCGGCGGGAACCGCGGGGTTCTCGGGGTTCTCGGGGTTCTCGGTGCCGGGTCTCCCGGTGCTGGGGGACGGTCAAGGGAGGAGCCATTCGACGGGGCGCTGCGCCGGGAGGCGCACGGCGCCGGTGACCGGTGTCCTGGACTCGACGGCGTACGGGGGCCCGTCGCCCGAGGACCACGCGTAGCCGGACTCGGTGCTCTCGGAGCGCTCGAGTTCCACGACCACCGCGACGGGGTTGCCCCGCCGGGTGAACTGCTCGGCGAGGTCGGCGTCGCCGAGGAAGGCGCCGATCTGCCGCGGTGTCCGGGGGGCGCGGCCGACCTGGGCGACGCGACCGCGCAGCATCCCGAACCGCTGTTGGGGCACGGACTGGACGGTCAGGTCGACCCGGGCGCCGACGGCGACCGAGGAGCCGCCGTCGCCGGGGATGTAGAGCACCGCCACCAGCGGGTCGTCCGGTCCGTCCACGCGCTCCAGCGTCGCCACGTCCGCGCCGGTCTCGACGACCGAGCCGACCCCGGCGACCAGGGCCGTCACCAGACCGCCCGTCACCGTGCGGACGGCCTGCTCGCCCTGCGGGGTGCGGAGCCTCAGCAGGGGAGCGTCGGCGGGCAGCAGCTCGCCCTCCTCCGCGAGGACTTCGGTGACCTGGCCGGCGATCGGGCTCTGCAGGGTGTAGCTGCCTCCCGCGTGGGTGAGGATGCCGGGTGCGCTGAGCTTGGTGGAGATCGATCCGCCCACCGCCCAGAAGGCGGCGACGGTCATCACGGCGACCGTGACGGCCAGGACGAGGCGGCCCTGCGGGCGGGCGAAGCGCACCGGCAGGTCGAGTTCCTCCGGCGACTGGAGCTTGGAGAGCGCCTTCTTGCGGAACTGCACGGAACCATTCCTTCGACTGCGTTCCCCCTGGAACTCGTCTCCGGGGTGGGGCGGGGCAGCCGGCCGGGGACGTGGGCGCGGACGACCGCGAACCCCGGAACGGGTTGCTCCGGGGTTCGGGGGCGGCTCACCGCGCGCCCGCACGTCCTCGGAATCGTGCGGGCGCCCGAGGGAACCGGTGGGGTGCTGCGATCAGCGGCCCAGGGCGGTGGTGTCGACGTGAACGCCGGTGACGCCGGAGACGAGGCCCGGGGCCGCGCCGGCGATGCCCTGCGCGGTCTGGGTCGTCTCCAGGGAGTTCACGGCGCCCACGACGGTCGCGGCGTCGTTGAGCGCGGCGCCGGCCAGGCCGCCGGAGACGCTGACGATGCCGCCGGAAACGGCGTCCAGCTCGGCGTCGTCGATCTCACGGGTCTCGAGGTGCTCACGCATTGAGCGTTGTCCCTTCTCGGTGTGGAAGCGTTTCCCAGTGGCGTGGGACGGAGCGCAGGGGGGACGGTCCGACCCACTCCCATGACGGCCGGGCATTCGACGCCCCGTCAGCCGAAAGGCGATCGGCTGGAATCGGAGCGCGTTTTCCCGGTCCGCCTGGTGCGCAAATGAGAACACGCGACCGGCCGGCCTGACCAATCCCTCGGACGCCTTTCACCGCATCTTGCGGAGGGCCTTCACTCACTTCCGGTCGTCAAAAGGTTCCACTTCCTTCACAGGAAAGCGCGAGGAACCCGGCGTCGCGCGAACGACCGAGGACACAGCCGGATGTTCCCGTCCGACCGGCGGTGGCACATGCCGGACATGTCGAGTACCCACACAGCGAGTAGGGCGCAGATTGCACACGGTGTGAAAGTTTTCGAAGGAGGCCACTCGCCGGTGATCGACGAGCGCGGCGTATCGATCGATGCCGCTCATCCACCATCCCGGAAACGCCGAACGGGGGCGCGAATCCTTCGCCTGTGCGCCCCTTCCATATGGCCGCGCGCCCCGGCCTGCCGCATCGGAGCGGCCTCGCGGCCGGGAATTCCCGCCCACCGACGGCCACCGCCCCCGCGCCGTCGAAAGGCATCCGCATCTCCCGTGGAATTCGGCCACGACTCGTTCACATTCTCCCCGTCCATTCACCCGCTCACTCCACCGGAATCGGCAGGGGCCTTTTCTCGATGGCCGCGGCCATCACCTCCGGGAAGTGGTCGGGAGTGCAGGCGAAGGCCGGGGCGCCGAGCGCGGCCAGCGCCGCGGCGTGCTCGCGGTCGTAGGCGGGGGCGCCCTCGTCCGAGAGCGCCAGCAGCGTGACGAACTGCGTGCCCGCGCTCTTCATGGCGGCGACCCGCTTGAGCATCTCGTCGCGTATGCCGCCCTCGTACAGGTCGCTGATGAGGACGACGACCGTCTCGGCGGGCCGGGTGATCCTCGACTGGCAGTAGGCGAGCGCCCGGTTGATGTCGGTGCCACCGCCGAGCTGGGTGCCGAACAGCACGTCGACCGGATCGTCGAGCTGCTCGGTGAGGTCGACGACGGAGGTGTCGAAGACGACCAGCCGGGTGGAGATGGACCGCATCGAGGCGAGCACCGCTCCGAAGACCGAGGCGTAGACGACCGAGGCGGCCATGGAGCCGGACTGGTCGATACAGAGGACGACGTCCTTCGTCACCGCCCGCGAGGCGCGGCCGTGGCCGACGAGCCGCTCGGGCACGACCGTCCGGTGTTCGGGCAGGTAGTTCTTGAGGTTGGCCCGGATGGTGCGGTCCCAGTCGATGTCACGGTGCCGGGGGCGCCGCACCCTCGCCGACCGGTCCAGGGCCCCGGTCAGGGTGGACCTGGTGCGGGAGGCGAGCTTCCGCTCCAGCTTGTCGACGACCTTGCGGACGACCGCGCGGGCCGACTCCCGGCTGGACTCCGGCATCGCCCGGTTGAGGGAGAGCAACGTGCCGACCAGGTGGACGTCCGCCTCCACGGCCTCCAGCATCTCCGGCTCCAGCAGCAGGGCGGACAGGCCGAGCCGGTCGATGGCGTCCCGCTGCACGACCTGGACGACGGAGGCGGGGAAGTAGGTGCGGATGTCGCCCAGCCAGCGGGCCACGCTCGGCGCCGAGGCACCCAGCCCGGCCGAACGCCGCCCCTGCCGGCCGCCCCCGCCCTTCCCGCCGCCGTAGAGGGCGGCGAGGGTGCGGTCCATGGCGGCGTCCCGACCGGTCAACTCGCGGCCGGTGCCCTCGGCGCCCTCCCCGCCGCCGAGGACCAGCCGCCAACGCCGCAACCGCTCGTCGTCCCTCGCCGCCGCGTCCGTCGCGCCGTCGGGCGCCGCGCCGTCGGTGTTCCCCGCCCCGTCCACCGGTGCCCCCGGCACGGTCGGCACCGCGGTCGGATCGTTCGTCACGCCGTCACCGCCTTCTCCTCCGCCGTCTTCCCCGTCCGTTCCCCCGACCGCCCGGCCCGCTCGCCGTCCCGGTCGGCGCGCCCTCCCGCGCCAAAGTCCACCGCGCCCTCCCCCAGCAGCAGCCGCAGCACCGGCAGCACGGCGTCGGCCCGCTCCCGGTCGAGTCCCGCACCGAAACCCGGTGCGCTCTCCCACCCCGCCGCGCCCGCCCCGGCACGTCCCGTCGGGCCGCGCCGGACCAGCTCTCCGACGGTGCGCCGCACCCCCGGCTCGTACGCGGAGAACGTCCTGCGCAGCAGGGGCAGGACGTTCGTGAACGCCTCCCCCGCCAATCCGGTCAGCCAGCCGTCCACCAGGGACAGCAGCCGCTCGTCGTGGACGAGCAGCATGCCGCCGCCCGCCAGGAAGCCCTCGATCCAGGCCGCCGCGTCCGCCGGTGGGGTGCCCGGGGAGAGGGCCGGCCCCATCAGTCGGGCCGCCTCGTCGTCCGCCAACGCCCCGTCGTCCAGCAGCAGGCGGGCGCAGCGCCCCCGCACCAGACCCGGAGTCCGGTCCCGCGCGGCGAGGGAGCGCAGCACCGCACGCCAGCGCGCGAGCAGTTCCTCCCGCCCCAGCAGGGCGACCGCCCGATGGGCGGCGTCGACGTGGCCGCGCATCTCGGCCGCGCCGTCGGCGTCGAGGCCGGCGCAGGCGGGCGGCAGTCCGACGCACACCCGTTCGGCGAGCCCCTCGGCGACCTCGCGCAGCGCGGTGGCGTCCGTGCCGCGGACGTCCCCGTAGCGCACCGAGCGCACCAGCGCGGGCAGGGCCCGGGCGAGCCGGCCGACGTCCGTGTCCAGGGCCGCGCGGTCCGCCAGGACACGCATCACCACCGGCAGGGCGTCGCCGAGTCCGGCGAGCAGGCAGCGTTCGGCCACCGCGGTGACCTCGGCCAACGAATCGGCGTCCCGCGCCAGCGCCTCGGCCCGGGCCGTGGCCGCCGCGGCGACCGTGGTCCCCCACACCCCGGCCTCGGCGATCCGCACCGACAGTTCGGGCCGCCAGCGCAGCCGCCAGGTCTCGCGGAAGGTGCCGGTGGCTCCCCCGCGGCCCGCCACCGGCTCGCCCCAGTCGATGCCCAGCAGCCGCAGCCGGTGCAGCAGCCGGCTGCGGGCGGCGGCGTTCTCCTCGCGCAGGTCGAGGTCGAGGTCGCGTTCGCGCGCCTCCGGTTTCATCCGCAGGGAACGCTGGAGACGTGCGAGGTCGCGTTGGAGCGGTACCGCCGGCGCCTCCTCGGGCACCTCGCCCAGTGCCTCCCCGACCACCAGCCGGTCGTGGACGAGGGCGAGCGGTACGTCCGAGCCCTCGCACATCACGGCGCGCACGGCGTCGAGCGTCTCGCCCAGCCCCGGCAGGGGGCGTCCGCGCAGGACGGCCAGGGTGTCGGCGAGGCGCACCGCCTCGATGACGTGCGCCGAGGAGACGGGGTGGTCCTCCTCGCGCAGCAGCCGGGCGACCTTCGTCATCCACCGCTCGACGGGGCGGTCGGGGACGGAGAAGAGGTGGCCGTACCAACCGGGCGAGACGATCCCGGCGCCGTAGCCGCTGCGGCGCGCCAACCGCTCGTTGGTCCACGGCACCCAGGTGATCTCGGTCTTCGTCCTCGGCAGCCCCTTGAGGAGCCGGCGGTCGGCGGTGACGGTCGTCCGTGCGGTCAGGGCGGGCACGTGCCAGGCGCCGCAGACGACGGCCACGCCCTCGTCCCCGAACTCCCCGCGCGCCTCCCGCAGGCGCAGCCGCATGTGGGCCTCGCGCACCGCGTCGCGGCGCGGGCCGTCCCCGTGTGCCTCGCGCAGGGCGGCCATGGCGTCGGCGAGGGCGGCGAAGGGCGCGTACGGATCCGCGGTCGTGTTCTCGCCGTCCCCGTCGTCCCCGCCGTCCCCGCGTCGGCCGCCGCGGTGCTCCACGACGTCCTCCCACCAGCGTTCGGGGTCGTCGTGACCGGCCGTCTCGGCGAGCACGCGCAGCGGGTCGAGGCGGGCCGCCTCGTCCTCCGGGGACTCGCCGTCCGGCCCCGGCCCGCCCTCGCCGTCCGTCCCGTCCGCGTCCCACGCCAGCGAGTGGGCCGCCGGCAGGTCGAAGAACCGCACCGGCACCCCGCGCTCCAGCGCCCAGCGGATGGCCACCCACTCCGGGGAGAACCCGGCCAGCGGCCAGAACGCCGCCCGCGCCGGATCGTCCACCGCGTGGGCCAACAGCGCCACCGGGGGACGCAGCGCCTCGTGCGCCGCCAGCTCCACCACCGCGTCGGCCTCCGGCGGCCCCTCCACCAGCAGCACCTTCGGCTCGTGGGCGTCGAGCGCGGCCAGCACCGCCCGCGCCGACCCGGGACCGTGGTGGCGCACGCCGAGCAGCAGGGGCCCGTCCGGTGCCGCGCCCGCGCCGCGCACCGCCGCCGTCACGCGCTCACCTCGCGGCAGGCGCGGTAGAAGTCCTTCCAGCCCTCGCGCTCCCGGACGACCGCCTCCAGGTACTCCTGCCAGATCACGCGGTCGGTCGCCGGGTCGCGGACGACGGCACCGAGGATCCCGGCGGCCACGTCACCCGGGCGCAACACCCCGTCGCCGAAGTGGGCGGCCAGGGCCAGCCCGCCGGTGACCACGGAGATGGCCTCGGCCGTCGACAGCGTGCCGGACGGGGTCTTGACCTTGGTGCGGCCGTCGGTGGTGATCCCGTCCCGCAGTTCGCGGAAGACCGTCACCACGCGCCGTATCTCGTCGATCCCGTCGGGAGCCGCCGGCAGGTCCAGCGAGCGGCCGATCTGTTCCACCCGCCGGGCCACGATCTCCACCTCCGCCTCGGGGGTCGCGGGCAGCGGCAGCACCACGGTGTTGAAGCGGCGGCGCAGGGCGCTGGAGAGCTCGTTGACGCCCTTGTCCCGGTCGTTGGCGGTGGCGATCACGTTGAAGCCGCGGACGGCCTGGACCTCCTCGCCCAGCTCCGGGATCGGCAGCGTCTTCTCCGACAGGATCGTGATCAGGCCGTCCTGCACGTCGGCCGGGATGCGCGTCAGCTCCTCGACGCGGGCGACCGTGCCGTCGGCCATGGCCCGCATCACGGGGCTGGGCACCAGTGCCTCCCGACTGGGCCCGTTGGCCAGCAGCTGCGCGTAGTTCCAGCCGTAGCGGACGGCCTCCTCGGCCGTTCCCGCGGTGCCCTGCACCAGCAGCGTGGAATCGCCGCAGACGGCCGCCGCCAGGTGCTCGGAGACCCACGTCTTGGCGGTGCCCGGCACTCCGAGCAGCAACAGGGCCCGGTCGGTGGCCAGCGTGGTGACGGCCACCTCGACGATCCGGCGGGGCCCGACGTACTTGGGCGTGATCACCGTGCCGCCCGGCAGGGTGCCGCCGAGCAGGTAGGTGGCGACGGCCCACGGCGACAGCCGCCACCGCTCGGGACGCGGCCGGTCGTCCGCGGCGGCCAGCGCCTCCAGCTCCTCCGCGAAGGCGTCCTCGGCATGGGGCCGCAGAGCGGCCGGTGCGCTGTTGGTGGCGGTCACGTTCTCCCCCTCGCAGGCGGCTGATCCGGTACGCCGGACACGATGCACGTCGGCACTGACAACGCCGTCCCGAATCCCCAGGTGAGGCCGCCGACCTGCGAGGACCCTCTGTCGGAGGGGATTGTCAGTGGGGACTCGTACGGTCGTCCACATGGTGCACCGCACAGAGAGCGAGCCTTTGTTTCCGTTCGGTGAGAAAAACGGTCTGAGCAGCGACGAGAACCACGCGTCCGTATGGGGAGGGCGAGGAACGCATGAGCGCAGGGGCAGCGCGTTGGGCGTCGGAACAGGTGCTGGCACTGGCGCCTGACGCGGCGTCCGCGAAGGCCGGTGCGAAGCTGGCCGCGCCCGGCCCCTGGTCCGGGACGGGCGCGGGGAACGGTGCGGTGTGGGGTCTGTGCAGGGGCAGCGGCAGCAAGCCCTACCTGACGGTGGTGGACGTCGCGGGCGGCAGCGCGCCGGGGTACCGGTGCAGTTGTCCCAGCCGGAAGTTCCCCTGCAAGCACGCCCTGGGATTGCTCCTGCTGTGGGCGGCCGACGGGGACGCGGTGCCGGAGGCGCCCGGGTCCGTGCCGGACTGGGCCGACCAGTGGCTCTCCGGGCGCCGACGGCGGGAGGAGGGGAAGGAGAAGAAGGAGGCCGCCGCCCGCGACGGGGAGCGGGCGGCGGCCCCCGCCGACCCGGAGGCGGCGCGTCGCCGTGCCGAGCGACGCGCCGCGCGGATCGCGGCGGGCGCCGGCGAGCTGGAGCGGCGGCTGGCGGACTTGCTGCGCGGTGGGCTGGCGGGCGCCGAGCAGGCGGGGTACGCCGCCTGGGAGGAGACGGCGGCGCGCATGGTGGACGCCCAGGCGCCGGGGCTGGCCGCACGGGTGCGGGAGCTGGGGGCCGTCCCCGGCTCCGGCCCCGGCTGGCCCTCCCGGATGCTGGAGGAGTGCGCCCTGCTGCACCTGCTCGACCGGGGGTTCCTGGGCCTCGACGGGCTGCCGGAGCCGCTGGCCGCGACCGTGCGGTCCCGGGTGGGCCTCACCACGGAGGTCGCCGCGCTCCTCGCCGATCGCGACGCGCTCGTGCGCGACCACTGGCTGGTACTGGGGGGACACGAGTCGGAGGAGGGGAAGGTGACGGTCCGCCGCTTCTGGCTCCGGGGGCGGCGCACGGGACGCATGGCGCTGGTGCTGTCGTTCGGCGCGGGCGGGCGTCCCCCGGAGCTCGCCCTGCCGGTGGGCACCCGCGTCGACGCCGACCTCGCCTACTACCCGGGCGCCCCGGCGCTCCGCGCCGCCCTCGGGGAACGGCACGCGGCGCCCGAGCCCGAGGACGCGCCGCCGCCGGGGGCGGGCGTGCGCGGCGGGCCGGCCTCCTACTCCGTCGCGTTGCGCGAGGATCCGTGGCTGGACGCCTGGCCGGTGGTTCTGTCGGACGTGGTGCCCGTGCCCGACGGGGAGGGGTGGCAGTTGGCCGACGCCGGGGGCGACGCCGCGCTGCCGGTGGTCGGCACGGCGGGCGCGCGTTCCCGGATGTGGCGGCTCGCCGCCGTCTCCGGTGGTGGTCCCGTCACGGTCTTCGGCGAGTTCGGCCACCGGGGTTTCGTCCCCCACACGGTCTGGTCGGGCGCCGCGCCGGCCACGGCGGTGCCCCTGACCGCGGCGGGCACCGGGGGAGGTACGCGATGAGTTGGGGCGAACTGGTCGGCGCGGCCCTGTTGGGCGCCGAGCGGCGCACGCCGCCCGGCGGCTCGGTCGAGGCGCTGCTGGACGCCGCCGCGGTGGAGACGGTGCGCCGGCGAGCCGGTCTGCGCCCCGCCGTCGCGGCGCGGCGGCCGGAACCGGCTCCCGATGATCCGCGTCCGCCGCTGCCGCCGGCGGCGGCGCGGCGGCTGGCCCTGCTGCTCACCGACCGCCCCGGCACGGGCGGCGGCGGGCGCCGGGGCATCGCGCCCGACCTCGCCGAACTGCTGCCGCAGTGGCTCGCCGCCGCCAACGCCCACGGCTACCGGGCACCGGCCGAGCGGCTGCCCGACCTGCTGGACGCCGCCCGCGCGCGGACGGACCTGCGGGGCCGGGCGCTGACGTTGGGCGGGCCTCGGGCGCTGTGGCTGGCACGGCTCAATCCGGACTGGGGGTTCGCGCTGCGCGGCGGGTCCGGCCGTGCCGCCGGACTGCCGGTGGACGGCACCGGCGAGCCGGACGAAGCCGCCGTACGGCTCCGGTGGGAGGAGGGGCTGTTCGCGGAGCGGTCCGCGCTGTTGCGGGCCCTGCGGCGGCACGATCCGGCGGCGGCCCGCGAGTTGCTGGCCGGCACCTGGCCCACGGAGCGCGCCGAGGACCGGCTGATGTTCCTGGACTCGCTGCGCGAGGGCCTGTCGGGGGGCGACGAGGAGTTCCTGGAGCGGGCGCTGACCGACCGCAGCCGCAACGTCCGGGTCACCGCCGCCGAGTTGCTGTCGGCGCTGCCGGGTTCGGGGTTGGCGGCGCGGATGGCGGCCCGGGCCCGCTCCTGCGTCGCGTTGGACCGCACCGGCGAGCCGGACCGGCTGGTGGTCGAGGCGCCGCACGAGTGCGACGCGGGCATGCGGCGCGACGGCGTGGTGCCGGATCCGCCCCCGGGCCGGGGCGAGCGCTCCTGGTGGCTGGCCCAGGTGGTGGAGGCCGCGCCGCTGGACTGCTGGCCGGAGCATCTGGGGGGTCGGACGCCCGTGCGGATCGCGGCGCTGTCGGTCGCCGACGGCTGGGCGGCGGATCTCCACGAGGCGTGGGCCCGGGCCGCCGTGCGGCAGCGGCACGCCGAGTGGGCGCGGGCGCTGTTGGGGAAGCCCTCCGCCTCGCCGGCGGCGGCCCCCGGCGATCCGGCGAAGCTGCTGACCGTGCTCCCGGAGGGGGAGCGGGCCGAGTGGGTGGCGGAGTTCATCGCGGCCCACGGCCTGTCCGAGGCGTTCAGGGTGCTGGGGGTGTGCGCGGTTCCCTGGGCCGAGCCGCTGGGGCGGGCCGTGGTGGACGCGCTGGAGATCGCCCGGGACGCGGGCAGCTACCCGTGGAGCTTCAGCGGGGTGATGGGCCTGGCCGAGCGCTGTCTGGATCCGGCCCTGGCCGACCGTCTGGCGCCGCTGGCCGCCGTCCCGGACGAGTCCGAGGGCGGTTCGCCGGGCGCGGGCGGCTACTGGTCGGAGGCGTTCCAGCGGCTCGTGGCCACGCTCCGGCTCCGCGCCACGATGCTGCGGGAGCTGGAGCCGGAGGCGGGCGGCGCGCCCGCCGGGGGACGGGCCGCCGCAGGGCCGGTGTGAGCCGGCCGGGGCCCGGGAGCGCCTCGGACGGCGGGCGTTCCCGGGCCCCGGACGGCGTCGTGTCACATCGACGCCGTGACCGCTCTCAGGCCGCCACCGAGCCGACGTGGGAACGCACCCACTCCACCACGTCGCCGGTCGGCGCGCCGGGGGTGAAGATCTCGGCGACGCCCTGGGCCTTGAGCGGCGCGATGTCGTCCTCGGGGATGATGCCGCCGCCGAAGACCTTGATGTCCTCCGCCTCACGCTCGCGCAGCAGCTCCAGCACCTTGGTGAAGAGCGTGTTGTGCGCGCCGGAGAGGATGGACAGGCCGATCGCGTCGGCGTCCTCCTGGATCGCGGTGTCCACGATCTGCTCGGGCGTCTGGTGCAGGCCGGTGTAGATGACCTCCATACCGGCGTCGCGCAGCGCCCGCGCGATCACTTTGGCGCCGCGGTCGTGGCCGTCGAGACCCGGCTTGGCGATCACCACGCGGATCGGACCCGACACACCCATCACTGCCTCCCAAAACGACTGCGGCCCGGACCGCCCGTCCGGCCGTATCCGGCGGGCGGCCACTCGGTGAACGAACGTTATCCCCAGCATCCCGCACCCGGCAGTACCCCGCCGCGGAGGGAGTGGGAAATCACACGCCGGTGGCGCGGCGCCGCCCGTCCCGTCCCCCGCCGAAAGGCGGCGCGCCCGGCGAACGGTCGCATCAGGCACGTCCCCGGGGGGCATACGAACGGTACGTACGTGTCGGGCGTGCCGGGGAGGTGCCACCGCCGATGAGGGTCACCAGGGCACTGCCCTTCGCCTCCGCCTCCTCCCTCGGAGCCCTGCCGCTGTCCCTGATCCCCCTCGCGCCGCGCGAGGTGCGGGCCGCCGCCCTGGAAGCCGCTTTCCTGGCCGGACGCACCCTGCTCTACCCCGCCGGAATGGCCCAGGAGCGGTACGTCCCGCCGCCCGCGACCGACCGCGACGGCGGCCGGCGGTGCCCGGCCGGGCGGCCGGGCGGGGCGGGCCGGGACGGGACGGGCGGCCGCGGCCGGCACCGTCGCCCGCCCGTCCTCCTGCTGCACGGTTTCGTCGACAACCGATCGGTCTTCACGCTGCTGCGCCGCTCCCTGGTCCGCAACGGCTGGGAGGATGTCTGCGCGTTCAACTACTCCCCTCTGACCTGCGACATCCGTTGCGCGGCCGAACGCCTGGCGGAACATGTCGAGAAGGTCTGCGAGAGCTCCGACAGGCGGCGCATCGACGTGGTGGGGCACAGTCTGGGCGGCCTGATCGCCCGTTACTACGCGCAACGCATGGGTGGGGACGCCCGGATCCGTACCCTGGTGACGCTCGGCACCCCGCACACGGGCACGCGCGTGGCCCCCCTGATGTCGGCCCATCCCGTCGTCCGTCAACTGCGTCCGGGCTCCGAGGTGCTCGAGGAGCTCACCGGTCCCGCGCCGGGCTGTCGGACCCGCTTCGTCGCCTTCTGGAGCGACCTCGACCAGTTGATGCTCCCCGTCGAGTCGGCCCGGTTGGACCACCCCGATCTGGACGTCCGCAATGTGCGCGTGCGCGGTCTGGGGCACCTGGCCCTCCTGGCCCACCCGGAGGTCGCCGCCGGGGTTCGCAGGGAACTGGCCGCCGGAGCGCGGCGGCACCGCGCCACCGGGGGGCCGGGGCCGGCGGGGAGGTCCGCCGGCGCCGCCTGACGGCCTGTGGTCCGGCGCGCCGCGGCACGCCGGGCGTTTCGGGTGGAAAATCCCGCGCCTCCAAGGAATCCACCGAAGCCCTTCACATTTCTTCACGGTGCCGTTGTGCCGCCCGGAGCCTTTTCGGCCCTCTTCGACATCCCAAGAAATCGAACGCATATCGAACGCCCGGCCAATTACTGGTCTGTAGTCCGCCGAAAGGCGCTCGAATGCCCGTTTCCAGGGGGCTCGAAACCTGCCGAAGATTGTCGCCGTCGCGTACCGCCGGGTACAGTCGCCGCACTGCTCCGCCCCTGTCGCCGAGGCGAAAGAGAAGTTGGTGGTGAACGACCGTCACCCGTCGGGAGACCCAGTCCCCGCCGACCCCACTGCCGACCCCACCGTCGACGCCTCGTACGGCCCCTACGGCTCCCCCTACGACCACCAGTCCTACGGCCACCAGGCCCCTCAGGACACGTCGTACGGCTACACCACCGGGACTTTCGACGCCCTCGGAGGCGCGTACGGCAACGACCCGCTCTTCGGTCCGCTGCCCGGCGACGCCCCCGAGGCGACCGCGTCCGGCGCCACCGGTCCGGGGATCGCCCCGGACACCTCCTGGGGCGGCGACACCGGCGCCCACCCGACCTACGGCGGCTACGACGGGGGCTACGACGGCCACTCCACCGCCGCCTGGGCCCACGTCCCGACCCCGTCGGGACACCCGCAGGAGACGGCCGGCTACGGCTGGTCGGAGACGGGCACCGCCCACGGCACGGACGCCCCCGCCGGCGCGCACCCGGCCTACGACGGCCGTTCCGCCGGCGCCTGGGACGACTCGGGCGCCTACCCCGCCGCGCACCACCCCGAGACCCACGACGCCCACCCCCCGGCCGACTCGGACGGATACGGCTTCCCCACCGGGGAGTTCTCCCCCGGGGACTTCGCCGAGGGCTTCTCCACCCAGGAATTCTCCACCCAGGAGTTCTCCGCCCAGGAACTCCCCGCCCCGGACACCGAGGGCTTCGACGCCCGGGACGATCGGCACACCGCCGACGCCCCGAACGCCACCGGGAGCGGCACACCGGACCCCTCCGAGGGGCACGACGCCTCCCACGGTTCCGACGGTTCCGACGATCCCGAGGCCCCCGGCGGACCCGCCGGGCACCACGACCGGGCCGAGGAGCCCGGCGCCCCCGTCCCCCCGGCGCGTTCCGGGGGCTCGCGCCGGCGCCGCTCCGCCCGGCCCAAGCGCTCCGCACTCCTCACCGTCGCCGTGCCGTCCGTCTGCGTCATGGGGGTCACCGCGGTGGCCGCCGCCTCCGTCAGCGGCGTCGGTGAGGACACCGACGACACCACCCAGGCCGCACCCGACACCTCCTCCGTCAAGATCAGCGCGGCCAACAGCAAGCTCGACACCCAGATCGCCGGGCTCTCCGACAAGGCCGAGAGCTTCGCCGACCGCGCCAGCCGCACCCAGGAACGCATCGACCTCAAGGAGCGTCAGGAGGCCGAGCGCAAGCGCAAGGCGGCCGAGGCCGCGCGCCGGGAGGCCCTGCGTCCCAAGTTCGCGCTGCCGGTCGCCCAGCACGGGCTCAGCGCCTACTACGGACAGGCGGGCATCAACTGGGTGTCGCTGCACACGGGCATCGACTTCCCCGTCGCCTACGGCACCCCCGTCATGGCCGCCACCGACGGCACGGTCCGGACCCAGTCGCACAGCGCCTACGGCAACATGGTGATAGTGACCGCGCCCGACGGGACCGAGACCTGGTACTGCCACCTGAGCAGCGCCCGGATCCGCTCGGGCTCCGTCAAGGCCGGCGACATCATCGCCTACTCGGGCAACTCCGGTAAGTCCACCGGTCCGCACCTGCACTTCGAGGTCCGGCCCGGCGGAGGGGCGGCCATCGACCCGCTCTCCTGGCTCCGTTCCAAGGGTCTGGACCCGACCTGACCCGACCTGCCCCGATCTGACCCGACCCGATCTGCCCCGAGCCGGTCCGGCCCCGTGCGTCGGCCGACGCACGGGGCCGGACCGGACCGACCGCTCGGGGAGCGCTCAGAGCTTCTCCACCGGCGCGTACCGCAACAGCAGCCGCTTGGGCTTCTCACCGCCGAAGTCGATCGTCGCCTCGGCGTTGTCCCCGCTGCCCTTCACCGCCACGACCCGGCCGAGTCCGAAGCTGTCGTGCGTCACCCGGTCCCCCACCTCCAGCGACACCACCGGGCGTTCCTTGGCCCGGCCCGTGGCGAAGCCGCTCGGGCCCCGGCGCCGCGCCGCGGGGCCGGCCGGGGGGAACGAGGACGACAGCGACGAGGAGACCGACGAGGACGCGGACCGCGCGGAGCCCGACCCGCCCCCGGCCCCCGCGCCGGCCATCGGACCGGTGCGCCGCCACTCCAGGTACTGTTCCGGGATCTCCTCCAGGAACCGGGAGGGCGGGTTGTAGGAGGGCTGCCCCCAGGCGCTGCGCATCGCGGAGCGCGTGAGGTAGAGCCGCTCGCGCGCCCGTGTGATGCCGACGTACGCCAGCCGCCGCTCCTCCTCCAGCTCCTTGGTCTTCCCCAGGGTGCGCAGGTGCGGGAAGACGCCGTCCTCCATACCGGTCAGGAAGACCACCGGGAACTCCAGGCCCTTGGCCGTGTGCAGCGTCATCAGCGTGACGACGCCGCCGTTCTCGGCGTCCTCGTCCGGGATCTGGTCGGAGTCGGCGACCAGCGCCACCTGTTCCAGGAACTCCGCGAGCGTGCCGGTGGCGGGGGCGGTCTCTCCGGCGCCGTCGGCGGCACCCTCCTCCGGGCCGTCGGCTCCGGGGGAAGCGCCGCGTTCCTGTTCGAACTCCAGGGCGACGGCCGCGAGTTCCTGGAGGTTCTCCACCCGGGTCTCGTCCTGCGGATCGGTGGAGGACTGGAGTTCGGCGAGGTAGCCGGTGCGCTCCAGGACGGCCTCCAGCACGGTCGCCGGGCCGGCGCCCGACTCCACGATCGTCCGCAGCTCGTCCATCAGGGCGTTGAACCGCTTGACGGCGTTCACCGAGCGGGCCGCCATGCCGTACGCCTCGTCGACCCGGCGCAGCGCCTGCGGGAAGGTGATCCGCTCGCGCAGCGCCAACGCCTCGATCATCGCCTCGGCACGCTCGCCGATGCCGCGCTTGGGCACGTTGAGGATGCGGCGCAGCGGCACCGAGTCCTCGGGGTTGGCCAGCACCCGCAGGTACGCCAGGATGTCCCGGACCTCCCGGCGCTCGTAGAAGCGCACCCCGCCGACGACCTTGTAGGGCAGGCCGACGCGGATGAAGACCTCCTCGAAGACCCGGGACTGCGCGTTGGTTCGGTAGAAGACGGCGACGTCGCCCGCCTTCGCCTTCCCCTCGTCCGTCAGCCGGTCGATCTCCTCGGCGACGAACTGCGCCTCGTCGTGCTCGGTGTCGGCGACGTAACCGGTGATGCGGGAGCCGGTCCCGGCGTCCGTCCACAGGTTCTTCGGGCGGCGGTTCTCGTTCCGCTCGATGACGGCGTTGGCGGCCGAGAGGATGGTCTGCGTGGAGCGGTAGTTCCGCTCCAGCAGGATGGTGGTGGCGTCCGGGTAGTCCTCCTCGAACTGGAGGATGTTGCGGATGGTGGCGCCGCGGAACGCGTAGATGGACTGGTCGGCGTCGCCGACCACGCACAGCTCGGCGCGCGTGACCCCGCCCCCGTCGTCCCCGGACTCGCCGTCCACGCCCACCAGCTCCCTGATCAGGGTGTACTGGGCGTGGTTGGTGTCCTGGTACTCGTCGACCAGCACGTGGCGGAAGCGGCGGCGGTAGTGCTCGGCGACGTCGGGGAACGCCTGGAGCAGGTGCACCGTCGTCATGATGATGTCGTCGAAGTCCAGGGCGTTGGCCTCGCGCAGCCGCGCCTGGTACATCGCGTACGCCTCGGCCAGTGTCTTCTCGAAGCCGTCGCTCGCCCGCGCCGCGAAGTCCTCCTCGTCGACCAGCTCGTTCTTCAGGTTCGACACCTGGGCGCTGAACGACTTGGGCGGGAAGCGCTTGGGGTCCAGCTCCAGGTCCCGGCAGACCAGGGCCATCAGCCGTCGCGCGTCGGCGGCGTCGTAGATGGAGAAGCTGGAGGTGAAGCCGAGCCGCTTGCTCTCGCGGCGCAGGATGCGCACGCACGCGCTGTGGAAGGTGGAGACCCACATCGCCCGCGCGCGGGGCCCCACCAGCTCCTCGACGCGTTCCTTCATCTCGCCCGCGGCCTTGTTGGTGAAGGTGATCGCGAGGATCTGTCCGGGGTGCACGCCGCGCGCGCCCAGCAGGTGGGCGATGCGGTGGGTGAGCACCCGCGTCTTGCCCGAGCCGGCGCCCGCGACGATCAGCAGGGGCGAGCCGGTGTGCGTCACGGCCGCGCGCTGCTGCTCGTTCAGGCCCTCCAGCAGGGCGGCGGGGTCGACGACGGGCCGCGCCGCGCCGTCCCGGTAGTGGGTGTCGCGCACGCCACCGCCCGTGAGGGCGCCCGCGAAGAGGTCGTCCGGGACCTCCTCCGGCGGCGCGGACTCCTCCTCCGGCGGAGGCGGCGGCTCCTCTTCCCCGGAGGGTTCGAGGTCGGCCAGGAAACTGTCGTCGAAGAGGCTGCTCATCGTCGTACGAGTCTAGGCCGCATCCTTCGGCGCGGGGACGGCCCACTCCTAAGATGGCGGGCATGACGGACCTTCCCGCCCACCGCCCCGGCTCCGAACTGCGCGCGGGCCACGCCGACCGCGAAGAGGTCGCCGAGCGGCTCCGCGAGGCCGCCGGCGACGGCCGGATCGACCTGGAGGAACTGGAGGAACGGCTGGAGAAGGCCCTCACCGCCAAGACGTACGGCGAGCTGGACGCGCTCACCGCCGACCTGCCCGCCCCCGGAACGCCCGGCCGTCCCGCACCCTCCGCACCGCCCTCGGGGGAGCCGCTCGTGCTGAAGACGGTGGCCGGGGACATCAGACGGACCGGTTACTGGGTGGTGCCGGAGAAGATCGTCGCCAAGAACACCCTGGGGCAGATCAAGCTCGACTTCACCCGGGCCGAGTGCCGGCACCGCGAGGTGCACCTGGAGATCGACGCGGGGATGGGCGAGGTCCGGATCGTCGTGCCGCGCGGCTGGTCCGTCCACACCGACGGGCTGAGCACCGGGCTCGGCTCGGTGCGGAACCGGGCCACCGAACCGCCCGCGCCCGGCACGCCGGTTCTGCGGATCACCGGCAGCGCCAAGGCGGGGACGGTCGTGGTGCGGTATCCGTTCCGCCGGCCCGGCCGCCGCGCCGACGGCTGACGGTCGCGCCCACGCGGGGCCGGGGCCCTGCCGGCGGCGCCGGTACGGGCCCCTCCCGTGCGTCCGGCGAACCCCGCGGGTGTCCTTCCGGCGCGTGGAGCCCCCGGCCGCGCTCACGGCCGGGGGCTCCACGCGGTCCCGCGGACCGGGCCCGCTCAGGTCCACATGGTGGCGATGAAGATGTTGGCGACGGTCAGCAGGCCGATGGTGCCGAAGACCGGCGCGGGCACCTTCTCCTCGTCGCGCTTGACGTAGACCAGGGCGAGGACGACCACCAGCACCGCCAGCTTCACGCCGATCTTGACGTGGTCGACCGTCTGGTCGTCCGCCTCGTTCAGGCCCACCAGGGCCACGCCCGTCACCAGCATGGTGAGGGCGCCGTGCAGCATCGCCGGGACGATGCGCGCCTCGCCGGCGCCCATCGCCTTCATCTGGGTCATGAATCCGCCGAGCAGAGCGCCGATGCCCACGATGTGCAGGCCGACGAAGAAGTGGGTGAGTGCCTCCATGGACGCGAGGGTAGCCGGGGCTCGCTCCCGCCCCTCCGGTAGGGCCCGGCCCACGGGCCCGCCCTCCTCCCGTACCTCCGCGGGGTGCCGCCCCCTTCCTCTCCGCTTGTTGTCAACACTCGATCGAATGTAGTACTTCTTATACATGAGCGAGCAAGTGCACAACAGGTTGTCCATGGTGCGCGCTGAGCGGAAGGTGTCCCGGCAGCGACTGGCCGAAGCGGTCGGCGCCCACTACCAGACCATCGGCTACATCGAGCGCGGCGAGTACAACCCGAGCCTGCACCTGGCCCTGCGGATCTCCGCCTTCTTCGACCTGCCGGTCGAGGCGCTGTTCTCGTTGGAGCCGTTCCGCCCGCTCACCGACGAGGTCTACGGGAGGCACTCATGACGAAGACCGCCACGCACCGCGACCGGCGCATGCTGGCCCTGATGAACGACGACCGCCATCGGGGCCTGTACGCCACCCGCGCCCGCCGCCGGGGCCTCGTCACCGCCCACGTCGCCCTGTCCGCCGCTCTCCTGGGAGCCCTGTGGGCCCTCCCGGGCGACCACGGGTGGCCGCTGTACGCGGTGCTGCCGGCACTGCTGGTACTGCTGGCGGTGTGGTGCACGATCACGGGCGCGCTGAACCTCGCCACCCGCGGGCTGTTGGAGCTGCGCGCCCGGGTGCTGGACGAGCGGCAGCTCGCCGACCGGGGTCGCGTCCTCGCCGTCGCGCACCGGGCCTCGCTCGCCCTCCAGCTCGCCGTGTTGTTCGGCCTGTACCTCGCGCACGCACACGGTGACGCGCGGCTCTCCGTCCCGTTCCTGTTGGGCACCCTGTTCGCCCTGCTGGTGGCGCACTGGCTGCTGCCGCTGTGGATCGCCACCCTGACCGCGCCCGACGACCCCGCGGACGACGTGGTGGACGAGCTTCCCTGACCCGACGCCCGGACCGGACCGACGTCCGCCCCCGGCGGGACCACGCCGGCCCACGCGTTCACCCGTTCGGGTGTTCGTCCCGTCCTCCGATTCCGGTCCGCCCGGGACGTTCCGGACGCGCCCCGTGACACGGCCCCCGCCGCACCACCAGCCACGCCGGTGCGGCGGGGGCCGTGTCCGTACCCGCCCCGACCGCCCCGCCTCCCCCTCCGGCGAGGTCGCGAACACCTCCCCGACGCCCCTGCCGTAGGGCACAATTCCCTCCCGTTGCCGGGGTGTCGGCGGCTCGGGGAGAGCCGGGGAGAGGTGGAGCGACGGTGGCCGTGGACACGGCGCGGGACGGTACGACGGGAGCGGCCGGTGCGGCCGGCGCCACGGGCACGAGGCCGGCGGGTCCGGCGGGTCCGGCGGGTCCGGCGACGGGCGCGGGAGGGGCGGTGGCCGGCACCGCGGGTGGTTGCGCCTGCCCCGGCTGTCCGCACGGCGTCCGGGAGGCCCGCCGCCGGGCCCAGGCCGACTTCCGGAGACGGCGCGACGAACTGGCGGCGGGTGTCGGGGTGCCCGCCGCGCTCGCCCACTCCCCCGGCGCCTCCCGCCAGTGGGTCTCCGACGAACTGACCCAGGCGGCCCAGGTCGTCGCCGACCGCGTCCGCGCCGAGGAGGACGTCCGGCTGCGCGGGCTGTGGCGGCGCACCACGCTCGTCGTCTGGTGCGCGGTCGCCCTGTCGGCGGCCGTCCAGGGGGTCGGCGCCTTCCTCGGCCCGGGCTGGACGACCGCGCGGACGGCCGGACTGCTCGCCGCGCTGGTGGCCGCGCTCTGCCTGACCGCGGCGGCCCGGCTGCACCGGTCGCACGGCGGGGTGCCGGCACCGGTGATCGGGGAGGACAACCGGCTGTCGACCTCCCGCGCGGTCGCCGCCGCGTGGGTGCTGTGGGTCTGCTACACCGTGCTGGTCCTCGCCGTCGAACTGGCGATCGCCCCCGACGCGGAGGACCGCCGCCGCGTCCTGGCGGGCCTGGCCCTCCAGCGCGGCGCCGGACTGCTGACCGTCCTGGCCCTGTCCTGCGCGGTGGCCGTCGTGGTGCGGCGCACGGTGGCCCTGCGGGTGCGGGCCCAGCGGCTCCAGAAGGTCCGCGCCGACCGGCCGCGTGCCGCCGATCTGCTCACCGACGACGACGGTCGCGGGTCCTTCACGGACGTGCAGTACGTGCTGGTGAACGCGGTCGCGCTGGTGCTGGCCGCGGTCCGGCCGGCCGAACGGCCCGACGGACTGCCGGACCTGCCGTGGGCGGTGGTGCTGCTGACGGCGGTCTCGGCCGTGACGTACCTGGCCGGGAAGCACGCCGAGGGCGGCCGTCCCGTCGTCCTGTCCGTCGTCCGCGCCCGGGAGGCGGGGGATCTGGACGCGCCGATCCGCACCGGCGACGACATCGAGATCCGCGGCCACGGGTTCGTGCCGCCGGGCGCGCAGACCCCGGACCGGCCGGCGCGGACGACGGTCCGCATCGGCTCCGTCCACGTCCACGTTCCGCTGGTGCCGGTGGTCGGGGGCTTCGCCAATCCCGCCGACACCGTGCTGATCGTCCCCGTCCCGGTGGACGTCGAGCCGGGACGGGTCGAGGTGCAGGTGATCACCGCGTCGGGCGCCGAGACCAATCGCTACGCCATCGACGTCGTGGACTGACGTCCGTGTCCCGCGCCGTGTCCCGCGGGCTCGCCGCGCCGCCTCTGTCCGGTGTGCCCGGCGCCTGGGGGACGTGGCGCCGGGCACACCGGTCATCGGTCACCGATCACCGGTGACCGGTCGGGCCGGGGCCCGTGGAGCACGGGCGAGGAAGGGGTGGGTGCCCGCGCCGGGGCCCCGGCGGGCTCACTCGTAGGTGATGTCGGAGGCGGAGTAGCGGCAGTGCTCGCCGTCCGGGCCGCTGCCGATCCTGCTCGGCTCCCTGCCGCTGCTGTTGCCCTCGTAGCGCTCGCACGGCTTGATCTTCTTCTTGGGGTCGCCGACGATCGTGACGTTCCGCAGGGTGGCGGTGTCCCCGTAGTTGCTGTTGATGCCGACCAGGGACGTGCCGGGGGCGGTGACCGTCACGCCGTCGAGGACCACATGGCGCGTGTACTGCTTCCTGCAGTTGCCACAGGAGCGCACCAGCTTGCCGAAGTCGGACACCCGGAAGTCCGAGATCCGCAGGGTGCCCGCGCCGTTGAACTGGAAGACCTTGTCGTCGGCCTCGCGGGCGCCGCCGCCGATGACGGTGTACTTCGCCGAGGAGGAGGTGCCCTTGAAGCTGGCGGCGTCCTCGCCGACGTCCTCCCACCACACGTTCTGCAGGGTGCAGCTACCCGCGCAGTGCACGCCGTCGGCGGCGGGGGAACCGAGGACCACGTTCTTCAGGACGGCACCGTCCTTGAGCTTGAAGATCGGGTCCTGGCCCTCGTCCTGCCCGTCGCCGCCCAGTTCGCCGCTGCCGTGGAAGCGCTTCATCCCGCCGTCGTAGCTGCCCGAGACCTCGATGGTGGAGGAGACCGGCCTGCTCTCCTTCGGGTCGGGCCACGCGGTGGCGGCGCCCGCCGAGGACGTCGAGACGGCGCCGGTGGCGACCGTCGCGCCCGTCACGGCGGCGGCGATCAGCACACCGGTGGCGCGGCGGCGGGCGGGCCGCCTCCGGTGCTCTCCGCGGCGGGGGGTTCTCTGGTTCATGGGTGGCTCCGACTTCCGTGGACTCTCGTGGGGGTTGTTCGCCGTGGGATCGCTCGCCACGTACGCCCTCAAGTCGCCGCCGTCGCCCGGGAGGTTGCCGCCGGAACGACTTTTTCCTCCCGGCCCCTCCCGGTCCCCCGCTCCCCCGGCGGGGACGCCCCGACTTACGCAACAAGGTTGCGCAAACGGTTACTATGCTCAGCGCCCAACGCCGGGCTCGGGCACACCACACGGAGGCTTCCCATGGCCCCGGACGACGCGTCCGCCGAGTTCCACGAGTTCTTCGAGCGCCACCACACCGAACTCGCCCGCCTCGCCTACCTGTTGACGGGCGATCCGGACGCCGCCGAGGACCTGACCGCCGACGCGCTGGTCGAGCTCTGGCACCGCTGGGACCGCGTGCGGGCCGCCGACCACCCGGTCGCCTACGCCCGCGGTGTCGTCGCCAACCGGGCACGGTCCCGCGTCCGCAGCGCGGTGCGCGAAAGACGCCGCCTCTCCCTGTTCCGGCTCCAGCGCTCCGAACGGATCGACGATCCGGACGTGGCGGCCGTCGTGGACGTTCGAACGGCCCTGGCGCGGCTGTCGTTCGGCAAGCGCGCCTGCGTCGTGCTGCGCCACGCCCTGGACCTGTCCGAGCGGGAGACGGCGCTCACCCTGGGTGTGTCCGTGGGTACGGTCAAGAGCCAGACGTCCAAGGGCATGGCGGAACTGCGGCGGCTGCTGGGGCCCCGGGCCACCGGCGAACTGGTGGGGAGAGGGAAGTGATGGACCCCCTGCACGAGATGCTGCGGGAAGAGGCCGACGCCTACCGGCCGGACCGGGCGCGGCTGCGCGCCCGGGTGTGGGAGGGCGTCTCCGCCGGGACACGGGGGCGTCCCGTACCGCACGCCGCCCCCGCCCAAAGCGCCCGGCTCCCCCGACTCCTCGGCACGTCCCGCGCCTCCTGGCCCCGGATCGCCCTCGGCGCCCTGGCCGCGACCGCCGCGCTCCTCGCCGGCGTCCTCGCCGTCACCTCCCCGACGGACGGCGGCGGGGGGAGCCGGGAGGTGGCCACCGCACCGCTCCCCACCCCGCCGGACCCCGACGCGCCGGCGCCCTCCCGCGCCCCGTCCTCCCCGGATCCGTCCTCCCCGGATCCGTCCTCCCCGTCGAACGCCGGTCCGCGCCCCGGCGGGCACCGCGTCGAGGACGGTCCGCTGTGGGCCGAGGGCTCGATCGACCCGCACAGCAACCCCCACTGGGCGCAGGGCAACATCACCCTCGGCACCCGCGAGCCCCTCACCTCGCTCGTGGTGGAGGTGCGGATCGCCCGGACCGACGGCGTGCGGAGCACCGGCGACTGGCGGACGCTGCCCGAGGCCGACTTCACCGCCACCACGCGCGAGGAGGGCGACGCGCTGGTCTACCGCTGGACCCTGAAGGAGGGGCGGACCGTGCCCGCCGGGGAACACGTCTTCGCCGTCCAGTACGACCGCGCGACCGCCGCCCGCGACACCGGGAACGACACCTACGCCGCGACCGCCACGACGGCGGACGGCGAGCACACCGTCCGGGGCGGTTTCCGGCCCCCCGCCGGTTGAGCCCCGCCGTCCGCGCGGGCTCAGCCCCCGGCGCCGCTCGCGCCGTCGCCCGCGGGCTCGCCCCTCCTCCGGCCCCGGCGGCGGCGGACGGCGTGGGTGGCGGCCGAGACGGCGCCCGCCGACAGCAGCGCCGCGGGGACCAGCGACAGCAGGACGGGCAACGGCACCTCCCACCGCCCCGTCGCCGTCAGGACGTGGGCCACGGCGACGCCCAACAGCGACAGGCCCAGCAGCAGCCGGGCGGGCTCGAACCGGTGCGGCCTCATCGCCCCTCCCCCGTCGCGTGCTGCACGACCTCGGCCTCGCCCACTCCGACGCGCAGGCGCAGCTCCAACACCCCGTCCGGTTCGCCTCCGCCCGCCGGGGGCAGCGTCCGCCGGTCGGTGACGCCGAACCCGCCGCCGCGCTCCTCGCTCCAGCCGCCGGCGGCACCGGGCAGCTCCGACAGCCGGTAGCCGCCCGCGTCCACCTCGACGTCCAGCCGGACCCCGATGTCCTCGGGCACCAGGACCAGCGCCTCGCCGGCGCCCACCTCCACGCTGGTGCGGAGGGTGGTCCCCTTCTCCATCTCCACCTCGGACAGGTCGAGGACGGCCGAGCCGGTGCCCAGCTCGTACCGGTCCCGGACCGAGGCGGCCGACGGCGGGTGCCAGTACGCCTCGGTCCACTCGGTGGAGATGTCCTTCGGCAGCGCCACGGCGCCGGCCAACAGCGCACCGGTGCACACGATCGCGGCGACCGTGCCGCCGCCCACCCTCCCGTAGAAGGCGCTGACGGCCGTGCCCAGCCCGAACACGCCCAGCGCGCACCCCAGCCCCACCGACAGCGCGGTGCCCAGTGACTGCGAGGACCAGGCCGCTGCCGTGCCGGCCACCGCCGCCACCGCCGCGAGCAGGAGGACCAGGCCCCCCAGGGACCGCCGCCCGCGCGGCACGTTCCCGGCCGCGTTCCCGGAGGCGCCCCCGACCGCCGTGCCACCGCTCCCCCGTCCGCTCTTCCCCCCGCCGTTCCCCCCGTCGCCGTCCGGGTCCCACGGGCCCCACGGGGAGGACGCCGGCGCCGCGTACGGATCGGCGGCGGTCGGCTCGTCCTCCGGGCCCCACAGGTAGCCGGTGTCGTGCGGCCGTCCCGGTCGCCCTTCCTTGGTCAGCGGCTCCCGCCACCACGACGGCCCGGCCGGGGCGGGCGGTGCCTTGGCCTCGGGAGGGGCCTCCGCGGCGGCGTGGGCCGCCACCGGATCCGTCGGCCGGCCCTCGGCCTCGGTGGCCACGGCCCTGCGCCGCTGCTGCGACCAGTGGGCGGCCCCGGCCACGGCGCCGACGAGCAGCACGGAGAACAACTGGACGCGCCCGCTGTCGTTCCCCATGGAGGCGAGGAACAGTCCGGAGCCGACGAGGGCGCAGAGCACCGCGCTCAGCGCGCTGCCCTCGACCCGTCCCGACAGCAGCCGCCGCCCCTCGTTCTCGTCCTCACCCTCCAGCGGAACGAACAGCCAGGCGAAGCCGTAGAAGAGCAGCCCGAGGCCGCCGACGGCGGACAGCACGGCCAGCGGCACCCGGAAGACCACCGGGTCCAAGTCGTAGTGACGGCCCAGGCCGCCGCAGACCCCGGAGACGACCTTGTGGTGCCGGCTGCGCACGAGCCGCGGCCTCGCCTCCGGTTCCCGCCCGCTCCCGTCCGGCGTCCCCGGTGGCTCCCCGGACCCCCCGGACCCCCCGGGAGCCGTCCCCCCCGCGGACCCGGACGGCGTGGCCGCGGATCCACCGCCGGGCGGCCGGTCGTCGTGCGGGTCGTGCGGCTGGGCGTCTCTCATGGGCTCCATGGTGGCGTGCCCGCCCGCCGCCGGGCATCAGGGGCGGACCCGGAGGCGTCCCGGATGTCTCGGGGACGGCTCCGGGTCCGACCCTGATGTCCGACCGGCCGGGTCCGTGTGACGATCGTGGCGTGACCACTTCCGTCCAGCAGCCCGCCGTCGAACACCTCCCCCTGCGCAAGCTCTACCGCAGCGCCGAGGGACGGCTGCTCGGCGGGGTCGCGCGCGGGCTGGCCGGGCACCTGGGGATGCCGGTCGCCTGGGTGCGCGTCGCCTTCCTGGTGCTGTTCATGGCCAACGGCATGGGCGCCCTGGTGTACGCCGCCTTCTGGTTCGTCGTGCCGCTGGGGACGGGCGGGGTCGAGGCCGTGCCGCAGCCGGGGAAGGACCGGCGGGGCGTCGTCCGCGGACCGGACAAGGGGCAACTGCCGGCCCTGCTGGCGCTGGCCGTGGCGGTGGTGGTGCTCGGCACCAACGTCCACTACGGCGCGGCGGGGACCTACCTGTGGCCCCTGCTCCTGGTCGGTGTCGGCGTCGCCGTCGTGTGGCGGCAGGCCGACAACTCGCGTCGCGCCCACTGGATGGAGGTCAGCCGGCGCAGGAGGCTGCTGCCCCTGGCGCGCAGCGCGGCGGGCGCCCTCCTGGTCTGCCTGGGCATCGCCGGGTTCGCCGTCACCCGGGGTCTGGGGCCGCACCTGGGCATGGTGCTCCAGGCGTCACTGGCCCTGCTGGTGGGCATCGCGCTGCTGGTGGGCCCGTACCTGGTCCGTCTGGTGCAGGACCTGTCGGAGGAGCGGCTGATGCGCATCCGCGCGCAGGAGCGCGCCGAGGTGGCCGCGCACGTCCACGACTCCGTGCTGCACACCCTCACCCTGATCCAGCGCAACGCCGACAACCCCCGTGAGGTGGCCCGCCTCGCCCGCGCCCAGGAGCGCGAGCTGCGGGCCTGGCTCTACCGGCCGTCGGGCACGGGCAAGGACGAGAACGAGGAGGACGCGTCGGAGAGCCTGGCCGAGGCCGTGCGACGGCTCGCCGCCGAGGTGGAGGACGCCCACGGGGTGCCGGTGGAGGTGGTGTGCGTGGGCGACTGTCCGCAGGACGAGCGGCTGGGCGCCCAGCTCCAGGCCGCCAGGGAGGCGATGGTCAACGCCGCCAAGTACGGTGGCGAGGGCGGCCCGGTGCAGGTCTTCGCCGAGGTCGAGGGGCGCACGGTGTTCGTCTCCGTACGCGACCACGGCCCCGGCTTCGACCTGGACGCGGTGCCCGAGGACCGGATGGGCGTACGCGAGTCCATCATCGGACGGATGCGGCGCAACGGCGGGACGGCCGTACTGCGTTCGGCTCCCGAGGGGGGCACGGTGGTGGAGCTGGAGATGGAGAGGGCGGAAGCATGAGCGAGGAGCAGCACCGGGCCCGGGTGGTCCTGGTCGACGACCACCGGATGTTCCGCACGGGCGTCCGGGCCGAGATCGGCCGGCCGGAGGAGACGGGCGTCGAGGTCGTCGGCGAGGCCGCCGACGTGGACCAGGCGGTCTCCGTCATCGCCGCGACCCGCCCCGACGTCGTCCTGCTCGACGTCCACCTGCCGGGCGGCGGCGGGGTGGAGGTGCTGCGGCGCAGCACGACGCTGATGGCCGACCCCGAACACCCGGTGCGCTTCCTGGCCCTGTCCGTCTCGGACGCGGCCGAGGACGTCATCGGCGTGATCCGAGGCGGCGCCCGCGGCTACGTCACCAAGACGATCACCGGCTCCGACCTGGTCAAGGCCGTCTTCCAGGTCGCCGAGGGCGACGCGGTGTTCTCCCCGCGCCTGGCGGGTTTCGTGCTGGACGCCTTCGCCTCCACCGACGCCCCGCCGGTCGACGAGGACCTGGACCGTCTCACCCAGCGCGAGCGCGAGGTGCTGCGCCTGATCGCGCGCGGCTACGCGTACAAGGAGATCGCCAAGCAGCTGTTCATCTCGGTGAAGACGGTCGAGAGCCATGTCTCGGCGGTGCTGCGCAAGCTCCAGCTCTCCAACCGCCACGAGCTCACCCGCTGGGCGACGGCCCGCCGCCTGGTGTGACGGCGCGCGCCCGCGCGCGGTTCCGGCGTCAGCGCCCGGAGAGGTGTCCGGCGAGGGACTCCGGGGGCATCGTGCCGCCCTGCTCGGCCATGGCGCGCTCCTCGGCGCTGCCGCAGTTCCGGCCGAGCGTGAGCCGGGTCCGCCCGGTGCCGTCCGGCTCGTCCGGCTCGTCCGGCTCCAGGGCCGTGACCGTCTGCTCGGGATGGCCGGGCACGTCCATGCCGAGGACCAGCCGCGGCCCGGACGGCCCGCGTACCGGCGGCGTCACATCCGGTCGATCGCGGTGAGGTCGATGTCGATGCCGTACGGGACCGTGAGCGTCAACCGGTCCTCGTGGACGCCGGTGAGGGCGTACCTCCCCGTGGTCGGGTCGAGGAGGTGGACGTGGACGACCGGGCGGTGGCGCACGCCCTCCTCGACCAGCCAGAAGTGCGGGATGCCCGCCCGCGCGTAGAGCTGCGGCTTGCGCTCGCGGTCGCGGATGGCGGAGTCGGGGGCGACCGTCTCGACCACCAGGACGGCGTCCCGTGCCGCGTAGCGGTCCGTGTCCAGCCCCCGGACGGCCTCCGCGCGGATCACCAGCACGTCCGGTTCGGGTGCCTGCCCCGGTCCCAGGGCCACGAGCGTCTCCCGCCGCACCCGCAGGTGCGGTGGGCAGGAGCGCTTCAGGCCGTCCGCCAGGAGCGAGGTGGCCAGGGCGTGGTGGACGCTCTGCCGGGCCCGGAAGACCAGGCCGCCGTCGATGAGCTCGGTGTGGGAGGGGAGTTCGGTCAGGTGGCAGAGGTCGTCGATCGTGAAGCCGCGGTGCGGGGGCCGCAGCCACTCGGGGAACGGCTCGTCGTCGATGCCGTTCGCGCTCTCCGTTTCCTCCATGGCGCCATCGTGATCACGTTCCGTCCGACGGCTCACCGGAAATGTCCGTTCCTCCGCCCGTACGGGTGAACGACCCCAGGGGAATTGACTCGGGGGCGCGCTACCGTCGTGCCCGATGTGCCGGTGCGCGGTTGTCCGAGGGGGAGACGGAATGGACGGTTCGGTCGAGGAGCGCGTGGCCGAGGCGGTCCGGGCCGGCGACGAGGACCTGTTCGCGGAGCTCGCCGCGAGGCACCGGCACGAGCTGCGGGTGCACTGCTACCGGATGCTGGGATCGTTCACCGACGCCGAGGACCTGGTGCAGGAGACCCTGCTGCGGGCCTGGCGCGGCCGGGCCGGTTTCGAGGGACGGTCGTCGTTCCGCGCCTGGCTGTACCGGATCGCCACCAACGCCTGTCTGGACGCCCTGGACGGCCCGGCCCGCCGGCGGGAGATCGCCGTGGCCGTGAACGCCTCCGGCGACGCGGCGACCTCCGGCCTGGCGGAGGTCCCCTGGCTCCAGCCCTACCCGGACGGGCTGCTGGACCGGGCGGCGCCGGCCGCCGGCGAGCCGGAGGCGGCGGCGATCGCCCGGGAGACCGTCGAGCTGGCGTTCCTGGCCGTGATCCAGCACCTGCCGCCCCGACAGCGGGCGGTGGTGGTGCTGCGGGACGTGGTCGGTTGGTCCGCCCAGGAGACGTCCGAGGCCCTGGAGACGAGCGTCGCCTCGGTCAAGAGCGCGCTCCAGCGGGCCCGTGCGACGCTGCGGGAGAAGCTGCCCGAGCGGCGCGCGGAGTGGCGGTCCGCCACCGGCATCGGCGACGCCGAACGGGCCCTGCTGCGACGGTACGTCGACGCCTCCCGCCGGGCCGACCTGTCGGAGCTGACCGCGCTGCTGCGCGAGGACGCCCGGCAGACGATGCCGCCGGCGCACCTGGTGTACGACGGCCGGGAGGCGATCCTCGACATGTGGCGCCCGGTCCTGGCGGGCGAGGAGCGGTGGGGCGCGTGGCACTGCGTCCCGCTGGCGGTGAACCGACAGCCGGCGATGGCGAGCTACATCCGCCGCCCCGGCGAGGAGACGTACTCGGCGGTCAACATCGACGTTCTGTGCGTCGAGGACGGTCTGATCACCGAGATCACCACCTTCGGCCCGGAGGTGCTGCCCGCCGCCGGCCTCCCGCTCTCCCTGTCCCCCGCGGACATCGACATGTGACCCGGATCACTTTGGCCGGTCGATTCCTTTCCCCGGAGCCGCCCGTCACACGAGCGACACCGCAACACCGCGCACACGGCGGCGCGACGAACCTCCGGAAGGGAACCCGTCATGGTCGAGAACACGGACACCACGCAGGCCGCGCGGCCGGACGAGCGGCTCCGGGCGCTGGACCGGCTGACCGGCACCTGGAAGGTGACCGGGGGCGCGGAGGGCACCGTCACCTACCGATGGATGGAGGGCGGCTTCTTCCTGATCCAGGACGTCGAACTGGAGCAGTACGGGCAGCGTGTCACCGGGCTGGAGGTGATCGGCCGGGAGCGGCCCTTCGGCGCCGAGCGGCCGAGCGAGGACATCCGCTCCCGCTTCTACGACAGCCAGGGCAACACCTTCGACTACGTCTACGAACCCGACGGCGACACCCTGACCATCTGGGCCGGCGAGAAGGGCTCCCCCGCGTACTTCCGGGGCACCTTCGAGGCGGACGGCGACTCCCTGACCGGCGCCTGGGTCTACCCCGGCGGCGGGGGCTACGACTCGGTGATGACCAGGATCCGGTGACCGGCCGGCCTACAGCCGGTCGATCGCGGTGAGGTCGATGTCGATGTCGAAGGGGACGGCGAGCCTCGGCCGGTCGTGGTGGATGCCGGCGCGGGCGTACTTGTGGGGCTTGGTGTCGCGGTCCCTCCCATGGGCGGGATTCTCGGCCTCGCCCCAGCGGATCCAGCCGGAAACGCCCGCGCCGCCGCTCGAAAGGGTGAGCGGCGGCGCGGGCGCCGGCGTTCAGGAGGGCGCGGGAGGCGTCACTCCCACTCGATGGTCCCCGGCGGCTTGCTGGTGACGTCCAGCACCACGCGGTTGACGTCGGCGACCTCGTTGGTGATGCGGGTCGAGATGCGGGCCAGCGTCTCGTACGGCAGGCGCGTCCAGTCGGCGGTCATCGCGTCCTCCGAGGAGACCGGGCGCAGCACGACCGGGTGGCCGTAGGTGCGGCCGTCGCCCTGGACGCCGACGGAGCGGACGTCGGCGAGCAGCACCACCGGGCACTGCCAGATGTCGCGGTCCAGGCCGGCGGCGGTCAGCTCCTCACGGGCGATGGCGTCGGCCTCGCGCAGCAGGTCCAGGCGCTCCCTGGTGACCTCGCCGACGATGCGGATGCCCAGGCCGGGGCCGGGGAAGGGCTGGCGGTGGACGATCTCGTCCGGCAGGCCCAGCTCCTGGCCGACCATGCGGACCTCGTCCTTGAACAGCTTCCGCAGCGGCTCCACCAGCTCGAACGTCAGGTCCTCGGGGAGGCCGCCGACGTTGTGGTGGGACTTGATGTTGGCGGTGCCGGTGCCGCCGCCGGACTCCACCACGTCCGGGTAGAGGGTCCCCTGCACCAGGAACTCCACGGCGTCGTCGCCGGAGCCGGCCTCGGCGACGATCTCGCTCGCGGCCTGCTCGAAGACGCGGATGAACTCCCGGCCGATGATCTTGCGCTTCTGCTCCGGGTCGGAGACGCCCGCCAGCGCGTCCAGGAAGCGCTTCTCGGCGTCCACGACCTTGAGCTGGACGCCGGTGGCGGCCACGAAGTCCTTCTCGACCTGCTCGGACTCGCCCTTGCGCATCAGGCCGTGGTCCACGTAGACGCAGGTCAGCCGGGAACCGATGGCCTTCTGGACGAGGGCGGCGGCCACCGCGGAGTCCACGCCGCCGGACAGCCCGCAGATGGCACGCTTGGTGCCGATCTGCGCGCGGATGGCGGCGACCTGCTCCTCGACGACGTTCGCGGCCGTCCAGGTCGGCCGCAGCCCGGCGCCCCGGTAGAGGAAGTGCTCCAGGACCTGCTGGCCGTGGGTGGAGTGCATCACCTCGGGGTGGTACTGCACGCCGTAGAGCCTGCGCTCGTCGTTCTCGAAGGCCGCGACCGGGACACCGTCGGTGGCGGCGGTGACGGCGAAGCCCTCGGGAGCGGCCGAGCAGGCGTCGCCGTGCGACATCCACACCGACTGCTCGACGGGAGTGCCCTCGAAGAGGGTGGAACCGGGCTTGGTGACGGTCAGCGGGGTGCCGCCGTACTCGCGGCGCCCGGTGTTGTCCACCGTGCCGCCCAGCGCCTGGGCCATGAGCTGGAAGCCGTAGCACATGCCGAAGACGGGGACACCGGCCTCGAACAGCGCCCGGTCGATGCCGGGCGCGTCCTCGGCGTAGACGGACGCGGGCCCGCCGGAGAGGATGATCGCCTTCGGGTCCTTGGCGAGCATCTCCTCCACCGGCATGGTGGACGGCACGATCTCGCTGTAGATCCGGGCCTCACGGACGCGACGGGCGATGAGCTGGGCGTACTGCGCGCCGAAGTCGACGACGAGGACGGTGTCCGGGGCGGCGGTGGGCTCGGTGGGCTCTGGTGCCACGGGGCAGGCTGCCTTTCGGCGGGGATCTGGCTGGGAACCTCCAGTCTACCGGGGGCGTCCCGAACGCCCGGCCGTCTCACGATCCGGCCCGCGCCGGCCGCGGCGGACGGCCCGGGGCATACTGGTGCGCATGTTCGCGCAGACCCAGTTCTGGTTTACCTATGGCACCGGCCCGGCCGGCTGCCATGGTGTCGCTGCGCGCACGCACTGACGAGCGACTCACCCAGGCGCCCCGGGCCGGTCAGGCCCGGGGCGCCTGTCGTTCGCTCCGTCCCCGGGCACCGGCCGGTCCGCGGCGCGCGATCCCCGGAGGGACGTCAAGGCCATGACCACCACGACAACCGTCACCACCACCGCCACCACCCCCACCACCGCGGCCACCACCACGGCCGCGGCGGATCGGGGCGCGCGCCCGGACCCCGGCGTCGACGCCGCCGGTCCCGAGGAGCGGATCGCCGGGGACCGCGACCGGATCGACGACCTGGACCGCCGGATCATCGAGCTGATCCGGGAACGTGTGGAGGTCTCCGCCCGCATCCAACGGACCCGGATCGAGGCGGGCGGGCGCCGCGTGAACCTCTCCCGCGAGATGGAGGTCCTCACCCACTACCGCGAGCGGCTGGGCAGGCCGGGCACCTCCCTGGCCATGACCCTGCTGGAGCTCTGCCGCGGCCGCGTGTGACCGTGCCGTCGGGCCGGTCCTCCGCCACACCGGCCGGGCGTCACGGACCGTCATCACCCGTACGGCACGTTACCGCCGCGCGGAGCCCTCGTTGGACCGGACGACCCCAGAGCCGACCGGGCGCCCGGAGGCCGTGGGGAGAGTGCCGGAGCGATGAGACGTCGTCCTCCCTCGGGAGGTGAGGACCGGACGTCGTGGGACCTCGCTCCGGCGCGGTGACCGGACGGCAGGGGACAGCAGCCCGGTCACGACATCGGCGGTCGGTCCGCGGGACGCCGTGGACCGACCGCTCCCCCCTCCTCCCACCGGCTTCCGGCTTCCGGCTTCCGGCCCCACCCGCTCGAACAGGAAGTGAACCGGTTCCGGACAGCTTGGGGAGAGGGCGACCGGTTCGGGTCGGAACGGTTGCGCGGTGGCGGCCGTTCCACGACGATGCGAAGTGGGTCCCGCACCCGGACCCACGACGAGAGGGACCATCCCCCGCGGCGTTCCCCCGGCGCCGCCTCAGCGTTGGCGAAGCCCTGACGCCGACGCTGGCCCGAGGGCCCCGGGCACCGGCCACCCCACCCAGCCGGCGCCCGGGGCCCTTCCCCTCCGGCGCTCGGCCGCGTGCCCGCCCGGACGGAGGCCCCTCGACGACGCGGCTTGGTGATATGGGCCACACCGAAACCCGGGCGAGCGTGGGCAACTGCTCGCTTCCGTCCGTTATGACGCGCCGATCCGGTCGGGGGCACGGGCGGGCACTCGGGAACACTCCCGCGGAAGGTCCCGCTCCGCCTCTACTCTGATGCTGGCCCGACGCGTCCGGTGTGCGAGGGCCCTCCGCCTCCCTGTCGCCTCACACCACTTGAGGTCAACCGTGAAGCTTCGTCGCGCCCTCGCGGCCGCCGCCACCACGGCCGTCATCGCTCCCGCCGTCCTGATGGCGACCCCCGCGGCGCACGCCGACGGCGGCGCGGACCGGAGCCCCGCCCCCACCCTGGACGCACCCACCGGCGAGCCGGACACCGGTGGGCGGGACGCCTCCGGAGAGCCCGGCGGCACGGAACCCGAGACGCCGACCGAAACACCGGCCGAAACGCCGACCGGGACGCCGTCCGGGGCCGGGCCGGACGGTCCCGTCGACCCCGGCGGCTCCGGGCCCGAGGTTCCGGGCGAGCGGGAGACCGAGGGCCCGGGTGCCGACGCGCCGAAGGACCGGGACGGTGAGGAGTTCGGGGAGCCCGAGGAGTCCGGAGAGCCCGAGGAGTCCGGAGAGCCCGAGGAGTCCGGAGAGCCCGGGGAGCCCGGCGGGGAGGAGCCGGAGGAACCCGGCGAGGAGGAGCCCGAGGACGGCCTGTGGCCGGTCGAGGAGTGCGAGATCACCGGCGAGGACCCGGACTTCGCCTCCTCCGTCGACGGCCTGCCCGAGCAGATCGCCGCGGGCAGCGGTTGGCAGCCCTTCTCGCTGAGCGTGCGGAACGGCTCGGACACCGACCGCGCCTTCGCCCAGGCGCACGTCTTCCTGCACGCCGAGTCCGACGCCGGCGACGCGACCCCCCATCTGTCCCTCCAGGTCGAGGACGCCACCGGCCGGTGGCGGGACGTCCCCGTCGAGGACTTCCTCACCCCCGGATACGGCTTCGTCGGACACGGCTCGATCGGGGCCGGGGAGACCGTCACCCTCCGGCTGCGGCTGCGGGCCGACGCCGACGCCCCCGGCTCGATCGGCATCGTGATGGGCTACGCCTTCTACCTCAACGAGGACGACGAGACCTGTTCCCAGGGCCCGATCGGCGACGTCTACTCCTTCGAGATCGTTCCGGCCGGCCGGAAACCCAGCGGCAACGCCGCCGGACCGCAGACCCGCGGCGAGCGGAAGCTGCCGGTCAGGCCCGTGCACGTCGAGGAGCGGGACGCGGCCCTGGAGTTCGAGGGCGAGCTCGCCGAGACGGGTTCGTCCCCCGCGCTGCCGGTGCTCGCCCTCACGGGCGCCGCGGCCGTGGCGCTGGGCGCCGGCGCCGTGTACGGCGTGCGGCGCCGGGGCGGATCCGGGACGGGCACCTCCGCCACCGTGTGACGGCGCGCCCGTCCCGCTCCTCCGCCGCGTCCGGACGGACGCGGTTCACGTCCCGGCCGGCTCCGCCTCCCCGGCCCCGGCCGGCTCCGCCTTCCTCGGCGGCACCGCCGGAACGGGCAGCAGCGGCAGCCGCAGCGCGGCGAACGCCTCCTCGGGCACCGCCGGGCGGCGCGGCGCGACGACGGGCACCCGTACGTAGCCCGTGCCCTGCGCGGGGCGGGGGTCGGGCTCGCCCTTGTTGGGCCACAGGGACATGGCCCGCTCGGCCTGGGCGGTGATGGTCAGGGACGGGTTGACGCCGAGGTTGGCGGAGACGGCGGCGCCGTCCACCACCGAGATGCCGGGGTGGCCGTAGAGCCGGTGGTAGGGGTCGATGACGCCCTCCTCGGCGGACGCCCCGATGGGGCAGCCGCCCAGGAAGTGCGCGGTGAGCGGGGTGCCCATCAGCTCCCCGACGTTCGTCCCCGGGAAACCGTTGATGTCCTCGGCGACGAGCCGCGCGGCCTCGGCCCCTTCGGGGATGTGGTCGGGGTTGGGCGCGCCGTGCCCCTGCCGGGCGGTGAGCAGGCCCTTCCCCGGCCCCCTGGTCCTGCGGTAGGTGGTCAGGGAGTTGTCCAGCGTCTGCATCACCAGGCCGATGATCGTCCGCTCCGACCACCGGCGGTTGGAGAGCGCCCGCAGTGTCTGCACCGGGTGGCGCAGGCACTGTGCGACGAGGGCCAGCGGCTTGGGCAGGCGTCCGCCGTGCGGCACCTGGATGACGGACAGCATGCCCATCGCGTTGGAGCCCTTGCCGTAGCGCACCGGCTCGATGTGGGTGTTCTCGTTCGGGTGGATGGACGAGGTGATGGCCACGCCCCTGGTGAAGTCCAACGTCGCGTCGGGCCCGTACTTCTTCCGGTAGCGGCGCTCGGTGGTCAACGATCCCACCAGGGCCTCGGAGTTGGTGCGGGTCAACTCGCCCAGCTTCGGGGAGATCCGCGGCAGCACGCCGGTGTCGCGCATCCGGTGCAGCAGGGTCTGGGTGCCGTAGGTGCCGGCGGCGACGACGACCCGCTCGCAACGGAGCACCGTCCGCCCGCCCCGACGGCGTCGGGCGGTCGGCACGGTGGTGACGGTGAAGCCGCCCTCGCCGTCCTCGGCGATCTCGGTGACGGTGGTCATCGGATGGATGGTCGCACCGGCCTTCTCCGCCAGGTACAGGTAGTTCTCGGTGAGGGAGTTCTTGGCGCCGTGCCGGCAGCCGGTCATGCACTCGCCGCACTCGGTGCAGGCGCGGCGGGAGGGGCCCGCGCCGCCGAAGTAGGGGTCGGGGACCTCCTCGCCCGGTTCGGCCCGCGCCTTCCCCCCGGCGTCCTCGCCGTCGCCGAAGAAGACGCCGACGGGGGCGAGGTGGAAGGTGTCGCCCACGCCCATCTTCTCGGCGGCGGCCCTCAGATGGACGTCGGAGGGGGTCGTGGTCGGGTTGAGCCGCACCCCCAGCATGCGTGTGGCCTGGTCGTAGTAGGGGGCCAGCTCCTCCTGCCAGTCGGTGATGTGGCCCCACTGGCGGTCGGTGAAGAAGGCGGGCGGCGGCACGTAGAGGGTGTTGGCGTAGTTCAACGACCCGCCGCCCACCCCGGCGCCGGCCAGGATCATCACCTTGTCCATCAGGTGGATGCGCTGGATGCCGTACAGGCCCAGCGCCGGGGCCCACAGGTAGTTCCGCAGGTCCCAGGAGGTCTTCGGCAGCGTCTGGCGGGTGAAGCGGCGACCGGCCTCCAGCACGCCGACGCGGTAGCCCTTCTCGGTCAGCCGCAGCGCCGACACCGAGCCGCCGAAGCCGGAGCCGACGACGATCACGTCGTAGTCGTACGCCGACTCCGACTGCTTTTCCGTTGCTCTGTCCTGGGGACGGGACACGGGGGTACCTCCGGCGGTGCGACTCGTTCGTGTGGCGGGGAAGGGAGGAAGCCGCGGACGGGCTCTGACGGGTGGTGGCGTCGGCGGAAAGGGGGCGGCGGAAAGGGGGCGGCGGAAAGGGGGTCAGCGGAAACGGAACGCCTTCAGCGCGCGCAGCGAGAGGTTCATGAACGCCGCGTACCGCTCGTCGTCCATGCCGAACGACGGCGCCATGGGCATCAGGCGCTGGTGGGCGATGGTCTGGGCCTCGGTGTACTTGAGGATGCCCTCCGAGCCGTGGCGGCGCCCCACCCCGGAGTCGCCCATGCCGCCCATCGGCGCCTGGACGCTGCCGTACGCGGCGGCGTAGCCCTCGTTGACGTTGACCGTGCCGGTGCGCAGCCGGGCGGCGATCGCGCGCCCCCGCCGGGCGTTCCTCGTCCAGACGCTGGCGTTGAGTCCGTAGGGCGTGGCGTTGGCCAGCTCGACGGCCTCGTCCTCGTCGGTGAAGCGGTGGATCGCGACGACGGGACCGAAGGTCTCCTCGGCGCAGACGGCCATCGAGGAGGTGACGCCCTCCAGGATGGTCGGCTCGTGGAACAGCGGGCCGACGTCCGGGCGCGGCCGGCCGCCCGTCAGCACCTTCGCGCCCTTGGCGACCGCGTCCGCCACGTGCCGGATGACGGTCTCCAACTGGCGCTCGGAGACCAACGAGCCCAGGTCGGCGCCGTAGGCGAGCGCGGTTCCCAGGCGCAGGGCACGGGCGCGGGCGACGAAGCGCTCGGTGAAGGCGTCGGCGATCGAGGCGTGGACGTAGAGCCGTTCGATGGAGATGCACAACTGGCCGGCCGAGGAGAACGCCCCGCGCACGGCGCCGTCCACCGCCCGCTCCAGGTCGGCGTCCTCCAGGACGAGCATGGCGTTCTTGCCGCCCAGTTCCAGCGAGCAGCCGACCAGGCGGAACGCGGCGCGCTGGGCGACCTCGCGGCCGGTGCGGGTGGAGCCGGTGAAGGAGACGTAGTCGGCGTGGTCGACGACCGCCGGGCCGACGACCGGTCCCTCGCCGATGACGATCTGCCAGACGTCGGCGGGCAGCCCCGCCTCCACCAGCACGTCGCGCGCCCACAGGGCGGTCAGCGCGGTCTCGGTGTCGGGCTTCATCACCACGGCGTTGCCCGCGGCGAAGGCGGGCAGGGCGTCGCCGACGGACAGCTCCAGCGGGTAGTTCCAGGGCGCGATCTGCCCGACCACGCCGCGCGGCACGCGCAGTTCGCGCACCCGGGTCAGGACGGGGATGGCTCCCGTGTGGCGTCGGGCGCGCAGGTAGGCGGCGGCCTTCCGGCCGTAGTGCCGGGCGGCGACGGCGACCGCCTGGACCTCCTCGTGCGCGTGCAGCCGGGCCTTGCCGGTCTCCAACTGGACCAGGTCCAGCACCTCGGACTGGCGGCGCAGCAGCAGGTCGTGGAAGCGCAGCAGGACGGCCGCGCGCTCCCGCACGGGACGGGCGGCCCAGGCCCGCTGTGCCGCGCGGGCGCGGGCGAACGCCTCGGCGACGTCCGCCGGCGAGGACTCCGGCAGGGCGGCCAGTCGCTCCCCGGTGAACGGGGTGTGGCAGGCGGTGGCACCGCTGCCGGCGACGTCCCGCGTCAGTCGGGCGACCAGCTCGTCGGTCACCACGTCCGCGGCGGCGCGCGCGCCGGCGGGGGTGGCGGCGACCGGGTTGTCGACCGTCGTGGGTGCCGCGGGCCCGGCCCCGGGGGCTCCGGCGGGCTCCGCGGGTTCGGTGCGAGGCGGCCGGCCCGTCCGGTCCGGCCCGGCGGCGGCGGTGGCTGGCGAATCCGTCATAGGGCGGAGCGTAAGCCGTGGGAAACGCGCTGGGTACCCATCGGTAACCACTTTTCACGCAACCTGCCAGTGATCACTGGCGCGTATGTGGGCGGGCGCCGCCGGCGCGGGGTCGGGCGCCGGTCACTCCCCCCGGTCGAGCTCCAGGTGCGCCACGATCCGCTCGTACATCTCCTCGCCCGTCCTCCCGCTCTGCCCCGCCGCGGGCATCTGCACCACCAGGCGCCAGCTCACGGCCTCGGGGCTGACGTAGTGGAACTCCCGGCGCCGGAGCCGGGCGGCCTCCTCGTCGTTCCTGGGCCGGTACGTCACCGACAGCTCCGCGGCCCGCGGCCGGCCCCGGTACTCCTTCTCCACGACCCGGCCCTCGACCTCCTCCATGTCGCTGTCGTACGGCTTGTCCCGGTAGAACTCCAACTGCTCGTTGGCCTCGCCCAACGGGCTGGCCCAGTTGTCCCTCTCCCGCTGGATCCAGACGACGAAGGTCTTGTCCGGCGAGGTCAGCGTCACCCGGTTGTCGTTCACCGAGCGCGTGTAGTCCGACGGCGCCGCCAGCGACGCGCCCACCAGCCTCGTCTCGTCGTACGTCCGCCAGCCGTCCGGCAGCCCGTCGTCGACGGGCCACAGCAGCGCCAGCACCACCGCCAGGACCACCGCGACGGCACCGCCCGTGCCCGCCTGCGCCGAGCGGCTGGTGCGCAGCGCCCGACCCACCCCGCGCAGCCGACCGCCGCCCGGCGCCCGGGCCGCTGCCGACGGACGGTGCGGACGGGCGACACTCTCCAGGTCCTGGCGCACCTCGCCGGCGTCCGGGCGGGCGGCCGGGTCCTTGCGCAACAACCGCATGATCAGCGCGCCCAGGGCGCCGCTCGCGCGGGCCGGGACCTGCGGCTCGGCGGAGAGGACGGCCTGGAGCGTGGCGGGGGCGGTGGAGCGACGGAACGGCGACATGCCCTCCACCGCCGCGTACAGCACCACGCCCAGCGACCACAGGTCGGACTCCGGCCCCGCCCGCCGGCCCAGGACGCGCTCGGGCGCGATGTACTCGGGCGAGCCGACGAAGGCACCCGTCTCGGTGAGCTTCCGTTCGCCCTCGACCTGGGCGATGCCGAAGTCGGTGAGGACCACCCTCCCGTGCTGCCCCAGCAGGACGTTGTCGGGCTTGACGTCCCGGTGGAGCACGCCCGCCTCGTGCGCGGAGGCCAGCGCCCCCAGGACGGCCAGCCCGACGCGGGCCGCCTCCTTCGGCTCGACGGTGCCCTCGGAGAGCACGTCGGCCAGGGAACGGCCGCGGACCAGCTCCATCACGATCCAGGGGCGGCCGTCCTCGACCACCACGTCGTGGACGGTGACGACGGACGGGTGGTCGATGCCGGCGGCGGCGCGGGCCTCACGGCGCATCCGCTGGTAGGCCGTCTGCCGCTCGGCCTCGGTGAGGTGGTCGGGCAGGCGCGGCTCCTTGACGGCCACGTCGCGCCCCACGACCTCGTCGTGGGCGAGCCAGACGGTGCCCATGCCCCCGTGGCCGAGCCGTGAGACCAGCCGGTAGCGTCCGCCGACGACCCGTTCCCCGTCCGGGCCGGCGGGGCGCTGCCCGGGGTCGGCGTGGCCCGTCGGCGGTGCCGGACGCGGGGGCCGTCCGGACGGCGCGGGCCGTCCGGGGGCGGTCGGGGGTCCGGAGGGCTCGGGGTGCCCCGAGACCGTCCGCGTGGGGGCGTCGTGTCGGTCGCCGACGGCACCGGGGCCGCCGGCCGGCCGTCCCGGGGCCACGGGCGGTTGCAGGTCGTAGCTGGTGGGCTCGCGCCCCCGGTCCTCGTAGGTCATGCGCCCATCACTACCGTGCGCCCTTGCCGGTGCGCCACCCGCGTTCGGATCGGGTGCCGAGCCGTGACATCACCGTGTCCCGTCTCCGCCCCGGCCGTCTCGGGGGCGGGGGCGTCAGCCGGTGAAGCGGTAGGTGTCCGCGATGTCCTCGAAGAGGCGGTCGATGTCGTCCTCGCGGCTCTCCGGGCCTCGGACCAGCACCGTGTGGTAGCGGCCGTCCACGATGATCGCCCGGTCCCGCGCATAGGTGTCGCCGTGTCCGTCGCGCCAGCTGAACCGGCCCTCGGCCATGACCGTCCGGCCGACCTCTATCCGCCGCATCCCCGAACTGGTGGCCCAGTCGGCGGCCCGGTAGGCGTCCAACTCCCGCTGCTCGCCCGTGAGGTACGCCATCGGGTCGTCGCCGTACCGCTCCGTGGTGTCCCGGCCGGGCACGACCACGACCTCGATGCCGGAACCGCCCGGCGTGAAGACGTACTGCCCGTCGCCGTTCCGGGCCGCCGGCCGGGTGCCCTCGGGGAGCGCGAGCCGGAACCCGGCGTCGTTCCGGTGCAGGACGTAGCCGTCGAGCCCCTCGGCCGGACCGTCGGTCTGCGGCTGTTCGGTGCCGGGCGGCTCCGAGGTCCCCGAACCGGCGGACTCCCCGGACGCGTCGGACCCCCCGGCCCCCTCGGGCTCCTCGGCGGACGGTGACGGGGCCGTCCCGTCCGACCGTCCGGGCGGCTCCGGCTGGGCGCCCACCCGTCCGGGCCGCTGGTTGGCGGTGTCCCCGGAGGAGCCGGTCTCCGTCTTCGGCATGAACACGGCCGCGTAGACCAGCGTGCCGGTCAGCACCAGGAGGACCACGCCGACCAGCACCATCCCGAGCCGGCGCGGCGACCGCCCGCTCCGGGCGCGCCGGTGCCGGGCCGGCGCGGCGACCGGCGAGCGTTCCGTCCGCCTCCTGCGCACCAGCTCGCCCCGGCGGCGCACGATCGGCAGCCGCCGCGGGTCGGTGGCGCGGCCCGCCTCCAGCGGGAGGGGCGTGACGACCGTGTGCAGCCCGACCTCCGGCTCGGGCGCCGAGCGGATCAGGGACCGCAGCCAGCCGCCCAGCTCCTCGAAGTCCGGCCGCTCGGTGGGATCCTGGCGCAGCAGTGACTCCACCACCGGCCGCAGGGCACCGCACTCCTCGGCGAACGCGGGCGGTTCGGAGCACACCATCTGCACCAGTTCGGCCGCGGACTCCTCCGGGTAGGGGGCGTGCCCCTGCACGGCGCGGAACAGCAGCGCGCCCAGCGCCCACAGGTCGGCCGCCGGGCCGACCGGCGGGGCCAGCCGCCAGTTCTCGTAGACGGGACCGGCCTGCTCGGGCGCCCAGCGCTCGGTGACGGCGCCGACGACCGTGATCCGGGCCTGGCGCGCGCGTTCGGCGGCGAGCGCGGTGGTGGGGCCGCGGTAGCGGTCGGCGCCGTCCTCCTCGCCCCAGCTCGACGCGGGCGCCGCGCCGCCGCCCCCGCCGTACTCGTCACTCCCGCCGTACTCCCCACCGCCGTACGGGTCCGGGGAGTACGGGACGGGGGCGGCGGGGGCGACGGGCCGGAGCCCCTCGGGGCCCTCCCCGTCCCCGTGCGCCTCGAACCCCACCCGCGTGGCGGCGGCGTGGTACGCGGCGACGGCGCCGCCTCGGGTGGCCGGTTCGGCGCCCCGTCCGTTCGTCTGCCCGGGGATCCGCGGCCGGGCCGACCGGTCGGTTCCGCCGTGCGCGTCGCCGGCGCGCGGGGACGGGTACGGACTCGGCCCGGTCCCCCACTCCGCCTCCCACGCCTCGTCGTCCGCGCCACCGCCCGGCCCGCCGTACGGGCCGGAGCCGGTCGACTGTCGTGGCACCCCGTTCCGCGGCGGCCCACTCCCTTCCGCCTCCGGCTCCTCCGGCGCGTCCTCGGCCCCGTCGTACGCCTCGTACGTCCCGCCCGGCTCCCCCGGTCCGCCCGGTCCGCCCGGCTCTCCCGGCCCGTCCGGTTCGCCGACGTGTCCGCGCGGCAGCACGCTCGGCGGCGCCGGCAGCGGGTCGTACCCGCACAGCGCCTCCTCGGCGGCGCCGGAGGCCAGACCGGTGAGCAGGGCGCGTCCGTCGTCACAGACGATGACGGTACGGACGGTGATGTTGCGGTGCACCCAGCCGTGCGCGTGGACCGCGCGCAGCGCCGAGAGCAGGTCGTCCGCCAACTCGGCGGCGCGGTGGGGCGACAGCGGCCGTTCGGCGAGCACCGCGGCCAGCGGCCGGCCCGCGACGAGCTCGCTGACGATCCACAGCCCGTCGCCCTCGACGAAGACGTCGAAGACCTGGTCGAGCCGTGGATGGTCGGGTATCCGGGAGGCGGCCAGCGCCGCCTCCACCGCGCGCCGCACGGCGGGGTCGGCCGGGCGCCGCGTGGCCCGGCCGGTGTGGGCGCGCCCGTATCCACCCGGCCCCCGGACGCCTGTCGCCCCGACGAACTCGGCCTCCACCACCTCGGGCAGCGGGATCTGTCGGACCAACACCTCCTGGCCGCTGGCGGTGTCGTACGCGCGCGACTCCACCAGCTCGTACTCGTCGGACGGCGGACGCGGCAACCGGTACCGCTCGGCCAGCAGCCGACCCGAGTACTCGTCCACGGCGCGCCTCCCCACTGCGTACGACCCCTGCCGGCCTCATGCGCCGTCAGGATCCCTGCCCGTCCACCGGTTGGCGGATGCACAGGGTCTGCGGTCTATCACGATACGTGCCAAGGGGGCCTTCCGTCGCCGGTGGAAGGAGCCGATCTCAGTCCACGGGCCGGAACGTCCGGAACGCGGTCTCCCGCAGGGTGCGGCACTCCTCGCCGTCCCACGCGTCCTTCTCGCAGGTGACCATGATGGCGTAGCCGTGGGTGGGGTCCACCCGGAAGCCGCGGTTGAGGACGCGCACCCGCACGCCCCCCTCCGTGCGTTCGAACGTCCAGTCGGCGACGGTGGGGTAGTCGCGCCAGTCCACCGACTCGAGGTCGACCAGGGAGTAGTCGGTGCTGCTGCGCTTCACGGCGGGCTGCAGGGACTTCCAGGCCCCCACCGCGCTCTCGCCCGGGCTGCTGTTGAAGTCGACCTGGACCTTGGGGTAGCCGCCGTCGGGCGGGGTGTACTCGCCCCCGGAGTTGTCCCCCGCTATGCGGGTGCGCTCGTAGCCCTCGGGCATGGCCATCGAGAAGTGGAAGCGGGTGTCGGTGATCTCCTCGAAGCCCTCGGGCGGCCCCGCGTCGCCCTCGTCCCCGCCGGAGCCCTCGGTGTCGTCCCCGCCGCCCCGGCCGTCCTCCTCCTTGCTGCCGCCCTGGCTCTCCTGACCGCCGGCACCGGACGGTTCGGCCGACGGCCCGGGAGACGCGTCACCGCCGTCCCGGGTGGCGCCCTGCCCGTCGCCGGCGGTCGGACGCTCCCCACCGGCCCGCTCGTCGCCGCCCGCGTCACCACCGCCGAGGGTGAGGGCCAGCACGGTGCCGAGGACGGCGAGCACGACCACCGCGACCACCGCGAGCCCGGCGGGCTGCCGCACCCGCCGCGCGAGGTCGGCCAGGCCCGCGCCGGCCGCGTTCCCGCCGCCGGGGCCCGCCGCGGCCCCCGTCCGGGAGTCCGCCGCCGCGCCCGAGGCGCCGGGCGGGCCCGCCGTGCCGTTCGCCGCCCCGGCGGTGACGGCGCCCGCGGCGCCCACCGCGGCGGCGCCCTTCGCCGCGCCCGCGCCCCCGGTGTCCTTCGATCCCGTCGCGGACTCCGCGGACTCCGCGGCCTTCGCGGGCTTCGCGGGCTTCGCGTCCCCGGTCACCGGCAGCACCGTCGTACGGGTGCCCTCGGCCTCCTCCGTCCCCTTCGCGCCGGCCGCCGCGCCGGCTCCGCCGACCGCCGCCTCCAGCAGCCGCCGCGCGCCCGGCTCGTCCAACCGCTCGTCCGGCTTCTTGCGCAGCAGGCCGCGGATGACCTCCTCCAGGCACCCGGCCCGCGCCGGCGGCTCCAGGGGCTCGGTCATCACCGCGGTCAGGGTGGCGATCGCCGAACCCTTGTCGTACGGCGGGTGGCCCTCCACCGCCGCGTACAGCAGCCCGCCCAGCGACCACAGGTCGGAGGGCGGACCGGGGCGCTGACCGCGCGCCCGCTCCGGCGCTATGTAGGAGGGCGCCCCGACCAACATGCCGGTGGAGGTGAGGGAGGGGTCACCCTCGATCTGGGCGATGCCGAAGTCGGTGAGGACGACCCGGCCGTCCTCGTCGGCGATGAGGACGTTGGAGGGCTTCACATCGCGGTGCAGGATGCCCTCGCGGTGCGCGGCGCGCAGCACGTCCAGGACGGCCAGGCCCACCTCGGCCGCCCGGCGCGGCTCCAGCGGGCCGTCCTCGCGGAGCACGTCGGCCAGGGAGCGGCCCTCGATCAGCTCCATGACGATCCAGGGCCGGTCGTCCTCGTCGACCACGTCGAAGACGGTGACGGCGCTGCTGCTGCGGATGCGCGCGATGGCCTTGGCCTCACGGAGGGTGCGGGTGATCAGGCGCCGCTTCTCCTCCTCGTCGACGCTGGAGGGGAAGCGCAGCTCCTTCACCGCGACGGTGCGGCCGAGGACCTCGTCCTCCGCGCGCCACACGGTGCCCATGCCGCCGCGCCCCAGGACGTCGCCCAGCCGGTAACGCCCGCCCAGCAGCCGCCCGGCCTTCTTGCCGCGGCCGTCCACGTCGCTCATGTGTCCCCTCGCACTCCAGCCCGCCCCAGCAGTCGGCCCATTGTCTCGCATGGGACGGAGCGACGCGTACGCGGCCATGGGCACGCCACCGGAACGGCGGTGTGCGGGCCGGAGGCTGACGCCGCGACACGCCCGGCCCTCCGCGACGGGCCCGTCGCGGAGGGCCGGTGAGGGAACATCACAGCGGCTGGAGCGGCACGATGTCCGGGGCGCCCAACCGCGCGGCGTCGGCGGTCTGGTCGTCGGGCTGACGCTGGGACTCCCGCTCGGCCTCGACCCGCTTCTCGTAGTGCTCCACCTCGCGCTCGACCTGGCCGGCGTCCCAGCCGAGCACCTGGGCCATCAACTCGGCGCACTCCCGCGCGCTGCGCGTGCCGCGGTCGAAGGTCTCGATGGAGATGCGGGTGCGCCGGGTGAGGACGTCGTCCAGGTGGCGCGCCCCCTCGTGCGAGCAGGCGTAGACCACCTCGGCCTTGAGGTAGTCGTCCGCGCACGGCAGCGGTTCGCCCAACCGGGGGTCGTCGGCGACGAGGGCCAGGACCTCGTCGGCGAGCGAGCCGTACCGGTCCAGCAGGTGTTCCACGCGCGCCACGTGCAGACCGGTGCGGGCGGCGATCCGGGCGCGGGCGTTCCACATCGCGTGGTAGCCCTCGGCACCCACCAGCGGGATCTCCTCGGTGCAGCACTCGGCGACCCGGTGGTCGAGCCCGTGGACGGCGGCGTCGACCGCGTCCTTGGCCATCACCCGGTACGTCGTGTACTTGCCGCCGGCGACGACGACCAGACCGGGCACCGGGTGGGCGACGGTGTGCTCGCGCGACAGTTGGCTGGTGGCGTCCGACTCCCCGGCCAGCAGCGGACGCAGGCCGGCGTAGACGCCCTCCACGTCGTCGCGGGTCAGCGGCACCGCCAGCACGGAGTTGACGTGGTCGAGCAGGTAGTCGATGTCGGCGCTGGAGGCGGCCGGGTGGGCCTTGTCCAGGTCCCAGTCGGTGTCGGTGGTGCCGACGATCCAGTGCCGCCCCCAGGGGATGACGAACAGCACGCTCTTCTCGGTGCGCAGGATCAGACCGGTGGTGGAGTGGATGCGGTCGCGGGGCACCACCAGGTGGATGCCCTTGGAGGCGCGGACGTGGAACTGGCCGCGCTCGGCGGTCAGCCGCTGGGTGTCGTCGGTCCACACTCCGGTGGCGTTGACGACCTGCCGGGCCCGGATCTCGTACTCGCCGCCCTGTTCCAGGTCCTGCACCCGGGCGCCGACCACGCGCTCGCCCTCGCGGAGGAAGCCCACCACGCGGGCCCGGTTGGCGGCGTGGGCGCCGTAGGCCGCGGCGGTGCGCACCAGGGTGGCGACGAAACGGGCGTCGTCCACCTGGGCGTCGTAGTACTGGAGGGCCCCGACCAGGGCGTCCTTGCGCAGGGCCGGTGCCACCCGCAGGGCCTGGCGGCGCGAGAGGTGACGGTGGTGGGGCAGGCCGCGGCCGCGCCCCGAGGCGGTGGCCAGCGCGTCGTACAGGGCCACCCCGGAGCCCGCGTAGAGCCGCTCCCAACCCCGGTGCCGCAGGGGGTAGAGGAAGGGGACGGGCTTGACCAGGTGGGGGGCGATCCGCTGGAGGAGCAGCCCGCGCTCCTTGAGCGCCTCGCGGACGAGGGCGAAGTCCAGCATCTCCAGGTAGCGCAGCCCGCCGTGGATCAGCTTGCTGGAGCGACTGGAGGTGCCCGAGGCCCAGTCGCGCGCCTCGACGATGCCGGTCGTCAGGCCGCGTGTCACCGCGTCCAGGACGGTCCCGGCGCCGACCACACCACCGCCGACGACGAGCACGTCCAGTTCGCGTTCCGACATACGGGCGAGCGCCTCGGCCCGCTCGGCCGGTCCCAGTGCCGCTGTCCTCACCGCTGCCTCCCTGTAGCCAACCCGCACGTCCGTTCCCGTCCTGGCGTCTACCCGCCCTGTACCCGCTCGTCCGTCGGTTCCACGGATTCGACCGGGCGGACACCGCCTGGCACGCAATCCACCATATCTGTCATATATGCGCTTAACCTGACATGGCCCGACGAGCCAGTCGACAGGGGAAGGGACGCCGCCTCATGCCCGCAGATCTCGCCGTCCTCGGCCTGGGTCATCTCGGCCTTCCCGCTGCTCGGACCGCCACGGCCGCCGGTATCGGCACCATCGGCTACGACCCCGACGCCCGCGCCGTCGCCGAGCTGAACGCCGGACGGCCCCCGGCCGGCACCGGACTGTCGGCGGCCGAGGTCCGCCGGATGCTCTCGGCCGGTTTCCGCGCCACCTCCGACCCGGCCGTCCTGGAGAAGGTCCGCACCGCCCTGATCTGCGCCCCGACCCCACCGGGCGAGGACCGCGCGCCGGGCATGGGCGCGGTGCGGGCGGCGGTCCTGACGCTGGGCGAGCGGCTGCGGCCGAGGACGACGGTCGTGGTGGAGTCGACCGTGCGCCCCGGCGACACCGAGGGGTACGTCGCCCCGCTGCTGGAGAAGGCGTCCGGCCTGCGCGCCGGGCGCGACTTCCACCTCGCCTGCGCCCCCTCCCGCCTGGACCCCGGCAACCGCACCCACGGCTACGCCAACACCCCCCGCGTCATCGGCGGCCTCACCCCGGCGTGCACGGAGGCGGCCGCCGCCCTCTACGGGCGGTTGACGGAGAAGGTCGTACGGGCCCGCGGGGTGCGCGAGGCGGAGATGACGGCGGTGCTGGAGACCAACTACCGGCACGTCAACATCGCCCTGGTCAACGAGATGGCCGTGCTCTGTCACGACCTGGGCGTGGACCTGTGGGACGTGATCCGCTGCGCGGAGACCAAACCGTTCGGCTTCCAGGCCTTCCGCCCCGGGCCGGGCGTCGGCGGCCACGGCGCCCCCGTCGACCCCGCCCTCCTGGACCGGGGCGAGCGCACGCCGGGCTATCCGCTGCGACTGGTGGAGGCGGCCCAGGAGGCCAACGCCCGGATGCCGCGCTACGTCGCCCAGCGGGCGGCGGCGCTGCTGAACGAGTACGGCAAGTCCGCCCGCGGCGCCCGCGTGCTGCTGCTGGGCGTCACCTACAAGGCCGACCTCGCCGACCAGGCCGGCTCCCCCGCCCCCGAGATCGCGCTGCGGCTGCTGGAGATGGGCGCCCAGATCGGCTACCACGACCCGCACGTGCCGCAGTGGCAGGTCGCCGGCCGGCCCGTCCCGCGCGCCGACTCCCTCTACGAGTCCGCCGCCGCGGCCGACCTCACCCTCCTCCTCCAGCACCACCGCGTCTACGACCTGCAGAGCCTGTCGGCCAAGGCCCAGCTCCTCCTCGACACCCGCGGCGCCGGGCCCTCGGGGGCCGCGCACCGGCTGTGAGGAGCCGTCCGCCGAGCACGAGGACTCGCGCCGACCGTGCGGGGGCGGCCGTCGGTCCCACCAGAAGGACCACCCCGTGGAGCGCACCGCGCCGTCGGCCCGAACGCCCAGGTCGCCGTCACCGGCGAGCGCCCCGCGGTGGTCCGTGACGGCGGCGAGTCCCGGCAGCGGGAACGGCACTCCGAGGGCCGGGGGCGCTCAGAGCATCACCATGGCGAGAACGCCGCCGACCGCGACCAGCACCCCGACGCCGGTCCAGATCACGCCGATGGCCCGGTAGAGCCTGATGACGCGCTGTCGGCTCCGTGGGTCCCCCCGGAGGAGGTTCGCCCGCGAGTCGGCCAGTGCCTCGGTGATCCCGCCGCGGTTCCCGGCGATCACCATCCCCACCATCACGGACACGACTCCGAAGATCAGAAGCGGCACCGCGAACACCCCCCCTGCCGATGTCCCCCTCAGCCGGCCCTCCGCCACGGGAGGTCCCCGTCCGGCTCGAACAGGGCCGCGTGGAGCGGGACGCTGTCGGTGTCCTCCCGCAGCGCGATCCGCACCTCCCGCTCCAACCACTCCACGGTCGGCAGGAGGAAACCGTGCCGGGCGACGATGCCCAACACCTCGGCCTCCCCCGGACCCGCGCACTGCTCGGGGGCCACGACCGGCGAGACCTCCCCGAAACCGTCCGGCCCCGTGGCGTACGCCATGGCGTACGGCCCGACCATGGACAACCGCACGGTCAACACCCGCTCGCACCGCGCGATGTAGGTGAAGCACACATCACAGTTGACGTCCGTGTCGTCCTCGACCGGGCAGACCGCCGACAGGTCGCGGAGGACGTCGGCGCACGGCTCCCGCTCCACGGCCTCCCACACGAAATCGAAACGGGGCCTCGACAGATCACGGTAGGCCCGCCGCAACGCCTCCCCGCAGGCGGCGGCGAACCGTCCCGCCTCGTCCTCACCCACCGGCCGACGGCTCCGCCGTTCCGGTGTCGCACCCGTCCCTCGTGGCGACGACCGCCACGAAGGCGCCCGTCCCCTCCGGTCCCGGATAGGCGCGCACCCGCGCCGTCCAGCCCCGCTCGGTGAGGAGCACCTGTCGCATCTCCCCGGTCTCCGTGGACGCCGGGTCCCGCCATCCCTCCTCCGCCAAGCGGTCGGCCACGGCGCCGACCGCGTCGGCCGTCGGAACGCCCGTCATCTTCCCCATGACGTCGGCCGCGCACCCGCCTCCCTCCGTGCGGGCCTCCCCCACCGTCTCCAGTCCCGCGGCCTCGACGGCCCGGGAGAGCTCCTCGGCGACCTCCGCCGCCGAACTCACCGCCGCGGCGGTGGTCGACGGGCCGGCCGCCGGCTCCCGCCCGCCCGCCGGTCCCGTTTCCGTACCGCACCCGGCCGTGAACACGGCCAGGAGGGACACCACCACGGCCGCCGGAGCGCGTCGTCGCCGAGCCGGGCTCGGGGATCCTTTCGATCGGGACCGATCCGTGTTCCGGTGGTTCCGCCGTGGTTTCCCGAAACTCCCGCGATCGCCGTTTCCACCGACGCGGACCCGGCTCCGAACATCGGACGCGGCGCCACGGCCGCCTTCCCCCATCCCGCGCTCCTCACAGTGAGCGGCCTGACCGGCAGGCCGCGCTCCGGGTGCCGGCGCCTCTCTCCCGGTCCGGCCTCCACATGCGCCGTCCACCGTAGGCCCCATCCCACGCCGCTCCCTCACGGCCCGATATCACTCCCATCACATGATCGACACACCACCACGCCCACGTGATCTGCCATGTTCGGATCACTCGAACGCCGCACGAACGGTGGTCACACGCGGAAGGACGGATCCGACGCATCATGGCGAGCACCTCGCAGGACCCCCACGGCAGCCGGGACACCGCTCCCTCGCCGGGCGACCTCGCTCCCCCGACCCCACGCGGTTCCGAGGGCCGCCCCACCCGTGGACACGGCCGCACCTGGGCGGCCGGGCTCGCGGGCACCGCCGTCGGCGCCGTCTGCGCCTCCGCCCTCTGGCTGTCGGGGCTTCTGCCCCACACCGGCACACCCGACCTCAAGGGCTACGGAGCGACGAACGACCTCTGCGCGGCCGCCGAACTCAAGGCCCTCACCGCCGCTCTGGGCGAGCGCGAGGAGTGGCACAACACCCACCGCGAACACCCGGCGATGGACCGTGCCTGGTGCATGATGGACCTGGAGCGTGCGGGACAGCGTCAGAGCTACACGGTCATGATCACCTACGAGCTGCACAAGGAGGTCGACCCCGGGCCGGATTTCGAGGCCTGGGAAACGGAACCGGACCTCATCGACGGGGAGAAGGAAGGCCTGGTCGACCCCGTTCCCAACCTGGGTGACTCCGCGTACGAGATACGCACCGCGGACGCGAGCCACCAGGAGTTGAGCGTGCGGGACGGCGGCGCCGTCATACGGCTCCAAGTCTCCACGTTTATCACCCAGCAGGGCATACCCGAGACCAACCCCGACTTCGTATCGCAACTCGGCCCCACCGCCACGCGTGAGCACCTCCTGGCGGACATGAAGGACCTGATGGCCGCGCTGAAGCGCTGAGACAGGCGTTCCGCACCGTACGGAGAGCGGAGACCAAGACGCCCTCACCGTCCGCGCCGCCGTCCCGGTCCCGCCACGCCGCCCACCAAGACCCGGGCCTCCGAGCGCCGCATCGCCCTCTCCGCCCGCTGCCTCCGGCCGCTGAAGCTCCACCGCGAGCAGCAGCAGCGCGAGCGGGAGGCCTCGGGCAGCACATGGCAGCACGACGGGCACGTGTTCACCACCGCGCAGGGCCGACCGATCGACCCGACCAACCTCACCCGCGCCTTCCTCACGCTCCTCCGCAAGGCCGGCCTCCGCCGCATCCGCTTCCACGACCTCCGCCACTCAACCGCCACCCTCCTCCTGGAACAAGGCGTCGAACTCGTCGTCATCAAGGAACTCCTCGGCCACGCCCACATCGGCGTCACCTCCACCGTCTACGCCCACGTCCGACTCCGTCTCCAGCGCGACGCCATCGACACTCTCAGCACCACACTCAACGGCCCGACGATCGCTGAGACAGGCCGCGCCAACGGCGACGAGCCGCCGCCCAGCGCCGCCCTCGTCCGCTGACGTTGCCGTCAACTACTGCCGTCACCCCACACAGAAGCCCCGCCAGGACGCACCCGGCGGGGCTTCAGTTTTGCTGGCGCTATCAGCGCTCCTTACGGGCGATGTCCCATGTCAGCGCTTCGCCTGATCTGACGGTCACCCACGCCACAGGGAATTCCAATAGGACACCGCAAACCTCACCTACGGAATTGTGGATATCCGAGATCGAGATAATGGCGTCGAGACCAGGGCTCCCGATCTCTTCTATCTCCTCGAAAGCCCATGACTCGATTGGCCAACACCATGTGGGCAACGTCGGCCATCGACCTTCAGTGACCTTGAGAGTCCAGTCCGTGTCGCAAGACAAGAGAATGGAAGGGGCTGAGTCAAACAGGAATTCCACAGCCTCGACTGCCACGGAATCCTGAGACTCACCTGCGACGTACTTCACACCATACGCGGCTCGCACGCGTTGCCCCGCTCGCAGATTCGCGACTTTCCGCTCGGTCATTTCTTACACCCACACGAGTAGGGAGTGGCTTGCTGGAACCAGCCATTCGGTTTCTCCATGGGGAACATGGTGACGAACTGGCCGTCACCCTTCGTCACGAGGAGATCGTTCCCTCTGCGGTAGAAGAAGTAATCTTCTCCACCGCCATTCGCAGGATTCCACGGACCTCGCCGGACCTCATCATGCGACCCCCGAACCTCGGCGATTTTGTCACGGAACCATTGCCGGGCAGAGGCATCACCGGGGTTGAGGCCATAGTCCTGGGCGTGCTTACCCCACTTCTTTCCGAACTGCCCTTCATTGATGGAAAACTCAGGGCCGCAGTTGCTGTTGTGAACGAGGACCGGCGTCTGCCCTGCCAGCACATAGTACGTGTGCAGGCCGGCGATGGTGAGGTTGTAGGTGTCCTGGTGGGCAGTGTAGGTGCGGGTGGTGTGGAGGGTGACGGTGGTGCCGTCATCCGTGCGGAGGGTTGCGCCGGGGGTGAGGTCACCGGCATCCACCCAGGCCTGCTCGGACTCGGACCAGAAGGGGTGATGGTCTGTGGTGGTGAGGGTGTCGGTGCCGTCCTCGGTGGTGATGGTGAGATCGACGTAGGTCTTGTCGTCTTCGGTGAGGATGGTCGCGGTGACGGTCTTGGCCGTGGTCTCACCGGTTTCGGGGTCGGTGGCCAGGACCGTGTCGCCGATTTCAAGGTCCTCGATGGGCCTGGCGGTGCCGTCCGCCAAGAGGACTTCGGTGCCGGCGACAAAGCTGTGCCTACTGCATTTCTTCCCGGCACCAAAGATCCAGGAAATTATTTCCCCGCCCTTCCTGCCGATGGAAGTCCCTTCACCGATAAGCGGGATCGCACCAAAGAGGGACCAACCAGCTTCCTCCCACTTTCCCTCGAAGATATAGATTCCAGCATTGGCGACATCCGATGGAACCCCAGCCACCGGAAGGAGGCCTGTAACATCCAAGGCTCTGTGGACTTCCTCCATGTTGAAGTCCACGTTCTTCCTGGCCTTCCAGCTACAACCCCCACCGAATTTATAGTTGCACCTCCACTCCTCCTGCTCGGCGGTGACTCTTTTCTCGTTCTTCCCTCCGCCAATGCTGTGAACGACAGTGACAATCGTGCGCAACCTGTCGTTCTTCGGCACGACCTTCTTGTCACGGTCATTGAAGGTCCACGCACCGGGACCACCGGACCACCAAGCGTCCTCTCTCTCCAGGTAGTAGGAGTCGTTCCCGCTCTCGGTGATCATCGGCTTCAGACCGGTGGGGTCGGAGAGGGTGGTGGGGTTGTTGTTGGCGTAGGCGTAGCCGTTCATCTGCATCGGGTCGGCGATGTCGATGAGCGGGTCGACGGAGACGAAGCGGCCGGTGGTCGGGTCGTACTCGCGGGCGCCGATGTGGGTCAGGCCGGTGATCGGGTCGTCGATGCCGGTGCCGAGGAAGGTGCGGCGTCCGGGCCAGTCGGCGGGCTCGGCACCGCGGGGGTTGCCGAACGGGTCGAACTTGCGGCGCTGGACGGTCATCGCCGTGTCCAGGGCGACGGCGGTGGTGGCGGTGCCGTGGTGGTCGTTCACCAGCACCGTCAGCTCGTGGTCGGCCAGGTCCGAGCTGCCGCCGGTGGAGCGCATCACGGTGGGTGCGCCGGGGTGGGTGTAGTACCGGCGGGCGTCGACCGGGTCGCCGGTCGCGCCCACGGTGACCTCGGCGTCACCGAGGAAGAGGGTCGCTCCGGTGGCGGTCTTCTCGATCAGCCGGTTGCCGTCGGCGTCGTAGAGGTAGGAGACGTCCGCCGTGCCGTCGTCGGTGGTGTCGACCGAGGTGAGCTTGTTGTCCGCGTTCCAGGTGAGGGCCTGGGTATCGCCTCCGATGGTGCGCTCGATGGTGTTGCCGGTGTTGTCGTAGGCGTAGGTGGAGAGCGACTCGACGGTGCCGCCGGCTGTCCTGGTCACCGCGTCGACGCGGGTGAGGGTGTGGGGCTGGAGTTCGGTCGGCCCGGTCGTCCCGGTGGCGGGAACGGCGGTGCCGTAGGAGTAGGAGTAGGTGTCGTCCAGCGCCGGGTCGGCCAGATCGTGGTCGACCATCGAGGTGCGGTTGCCGATGGCGTCGTAGGTGTAGGTGTGCCAGTAGCCGTCGCCGTCCGGGCCGGCGGTGACGTCGGTGGGCTCGGGGCCGGAGTCCCGGGCGGTGGTCTCGCGCGGGCAGCCGCCGGTCGCGCCGGTCCAGGCGTGGCGGAGCCGACCGATCGCGTCGTAGGAGAAGCACTGCCGGTCCCGGGTGCCGTCGGGCCGGATGTCGGTGATCCAGGTGACGTTGCCGACGATGTCGTAGCCGTACCAGGTGTTGGTCAGGCGGTGGGGACCGGCCTTCTCCCGGTCGGTGACCGTACGGGACAGACGGCCGGTGTTCGGGTCGTACTCGGCCGTGGACCACACCCGGTGCGGGGCCTCGCCGCTGACCGTGCGGAGCACCTCGCCGAACGGGCTGTGGACGGTGTCGGCGGTGTACCAGTCGTGCCCGGAGGTGGTGATCGGCAAGCCCTCGCCGTCGTACCGGGTGATCACCTTCTCCTCGGGCAGGCCGCCGGGAGTCGCGGGCAGCGTGGTGGCCAGCGGTTTCCCGGTGGCCGTGTAGGTCTGCCGGTATGCGTAGGTGCCCGCCAGGCCCCCGGTGTCGGGGGTGGTGGGGATGACGACCTCGGTGCCGGTGGGGCGGTACTCGGCGTCGTACCCGGTGACGGCGGTGGTGAAGGCCGCGCCGTCGGTGTAACGGGTGGCGGCGACCGGCAGTCCCTTGGCGTCCGGCAACGTGTCGTAGGTCCACTCGGCCACCAGCGGACCGGCGACGGTGTCCTCGCGCACGGCGGTCTTGCGGCCGAGCACGTCGTAGGTGGTGACGCGCACGTTGCCGCGGGAGTCCTCCGAGCGGACCCGCCGGTCCAGGGAGTCGTAGGCGAAGGAGGCCGTGCCCATGTCGGGGTCACGGGTGGAGGTCACCCGGCCGCGGGCGTCGTAGGTGTAGCTCCACTCGTTGCCCTCGTGGTCGGCGACCTCGGTGTGGTTGCCGCGGGCGTCGTAGGTGTAGCGGGTGTCCGTCCACTCCGTCAGGGCGGGGGTGGTGAAGTGCCGGACGAGTTCGGCACGGCCGAGCGTGTCGGTCCAGGTCTTGACGGCCGTGCTGCCCCGCCGGGTGCTCTGGCCGTCGGCGGACATGCCGTTTCGGACCAGGGTCCACTCCCCGCCGTACTCCGTGGTGACCGAGTGCTGCGGGGTGCCCTCGTGGAGGGTGGTGGCCTTCACCGGACGACCCAGGCCGTCGTACGCGATCTCGGTGGAGTTGGGGATGCGGAAGACCGATTCGGGGACGAACTGCTCGGTCTCCGGCTCGTGCTCGGCGAGGTAGCCGTTGCGGGTTTCGGCGGCCAGGCCGAGGGAGTTGTAGCGGGTGTCGGTGACGATCCGGCCGCCACCGAGTGCCTCGGTCTGGGTCTGGAGCGGACGCAGCAGACCGTCGTAGAGGGTGACGGTGTCGGCGTAGGTGCCGTTGTCCCGCAGGGTGCGGGAGGTCACCGCCGGTGGGTCGTCCTCGTCGATCTGGTAGGCGAAGGTGTGGGCGGCCTTGTCCGAGGACGGGTCCTGGGAGGCCGTCCACACGGCGGTGGTGCGTCCCAGCGGGTCGTACGCGCTGGTGACCGTCCGCCCGTTGGCGTCGGTGCTCCTCAGTGCCGTGCCGCGGCCGGGGTCGAGGGTGACGGTGGTGGTGTGCCCGGCCGGATTGGTCGTGGTGGTGGTGAAGGGCACTCCCGTGCCGGGGCCGAAGGAGGTGCTGGTCTTGTTGCCCTGGGCGTCGGTCACCGTCAGCGGGCGCCCGATGAAGTCGAAGGTGGCGCGGGCGCTGGTGATCCAGCCGGTGCCGTCCCCGTCCACGGTGTCCACCTGGTACGGCAGGCCCTTCGTCGGGGTCTGCCCGAAGGCGTCGAGCGCGTCGTAGGAGGTGCGGGTGTCGGAGACGACCTGGTCGCCGCCGGCGGACGCGGCCTGTTCACAGGTGCCGACCGTCGTCCTGACCCGGGAGGGCAGTCCAATCAGGTGCTTGCCGGTGTTGTGGACGTAGGAGTGGGTGGTGCACTGCCGGTCGCCGACCGTGTGGCCGCCCTCCCCGTCGGGGGTCAGGGTGTGCCGGTAGGTGGTCTCGACCAGGCCGTAGGTGTCGTCGACGGTGTGGACCGTGCGCACGGTGCGTTCGTGTCCGGCGCTGGTCGTCTCGATCGCGTCGGTGCGGCCGGTGCCGACGCGCCAGGCGTCCAGGGCCGGCAGTCCGTCGCCGAGTTCGCGGGTGGCGAGCTTCTTCGCCCACGGCCACGACACCGTACGGGAGACGACCTCGCCGCCCACCCCGTCGTAGGTGATGGCCTCGGCCACCCGGCCCTGGTAGGGGAGGAGGTCCTCGGCGATGGTCTGCCCGGTGGAGTCGGTGACGGTGACGGTCGCGCGGTCGGCGTCCTTCGACATGCCCCGGAAGTAGCGGGTGCGGGTCTGGGTCTGCTCGGTGGCGTCCAGCTCGCCGGTGCGCTCGGTCAGGCCCTTCCTGACGACCACCGAGGCGTAGCCGCGCCACTGGCTGAAGGTGCGCAGCTCCGGCTTGGAGAACTCGTCGCGGTCCTTGGCCCAGGCGGGATCGCCCTCATAGGTGTAGGTGGTGACGACGTCGGGCTGACGGGCGACGCGGTCCCGCTCCACCACCTTGGTGACGACGTACTTGTTGAACCACTCGATCCCCGGCTTCTCCAGCTCCGAGTCCGGGGACCAGTGCACGGGGAAGCAGCGGGTGTCGTTGGTCTGAGGGTCGGGGGCGGCGCCGATGGGGCACGGCTGGGAGTAGGTGACCTTGATCTCCCCGCCGGTCTCGGTGCGGATGGTCTCCACCCGCAGCCGGTCGAAGTCCGGGGTCGGGTCGGAGGTGGAGCGCGTGACCCGGTTGGGCATGTCGACGACGTTGGGCAGGAACGTCACCGGCGGCAGTGTGGTGCTCTCCCCGTCGGGCGCGTAGCCGGTGCGGGTGATCGACTCCAGCCACAGCGGCGGGTGGGTGTCGGTGCGCTGCTTGGGGAAGGAGTGCTCCAGCGACCAGTGGTCCACCTTGGACAGGGCCGTGGAGCCCTCGGTGCGCTGGGCGTGGGTGGTCACGGCCTTGAGCCGCTTGCGGGTCCAGAAGGTGGGCGAGGAGACGTAGCAGTTCTCGTCGTCGGCCGTGCAGTGCAGGGTGGAGGGGGTGTCCCACCAGGGTTGCCTGTCGCCGTGGTTGTCGGAGTCGAAGTCGGCGTCGGAGCAGTCGATCTCGCCCTCGGCGATGCAGCGCTCGGCGGTGGAGAACACCACCCGTCCGGCGGGGGCGCCGGTCAGGTCGTCGGCGCGCAGACCGTACTCGATCTTCTCGGGGTGACCGCCGCGGACGTAGGAGACGTGCTCCTTGTACTTGCCGTTCTTGGCGTAGCGGTTGGTCTCCTTGGCCCAGTCGACGACCATGGCGTTGCCGTGGACGTCCTCGACGTAGTCCAGGTTCCACCGCCAGGCCTGGGTGCAGGAGGAGTCGGCGAAGGACGTGGCGTGGCACGGCTCGCCGGGGTGGTTGCCGAAGACGGGGACGGTGAAGACGGAATCGGTTCGGGGGCGGGTGCCGTCCCCGTCCACGTCGTGGCGGCCGAACCAGTAGCGGGTGCCGTCCCGGGCGGTGACCACCCAGTGCTCACCGTCGTTGTCGCCGTTGCCCAGGGCGGTGTCCTTCTTCAGCTCGACCTTCGAGCCGTCGTCGGTGGCCGGGATCCACTTCTCCTCGGGACCGTCCTCCCCTTCGACGACCTGGTGGACCAGTTCGGTGGTGGTGCCGCCCATCGACATCACCACGTTGGGACCGGCCCAGCACAGATCGGCCTTCTTCTCGTGGTCGTCGTTGTTGTTGTTCGGGGTGCCGTCGAGGTCGTCGGAGCACGGTCGGTAGCGGCGTTCGATGAAGCCGGGGTGGTAGTCCCAACCGTCTCCGACCCAGGAGGCCTGGCCGTTGGCCACCGACGTCCTGCCGTCCACCGACTGGGAGGAGTACGAGAAGGCGATCTTGGGCGTCGGACCGGCCGGGGTCGGCGGGACGGCCAGCGGGTACGTCCAGGAGAAGCCGCCGCCGGAGCCGCCGGCGGTCCAACTGCCGCTCGGGGAGAGGTCGGTGGCCTTGTAGGTGCCGCCCGCGCCCGCCGCCGAGTCGGTGGCGGCCAGCACCACCGGGCCGCCACCGGACTGGGTGGACAGGCCGGACGCCTGGGCGGCGGCCGGGTCGATCGTGGCGCGCACCGTGTCCGTGCCGGGGTCGTTGGCGCTGGGCACCTCCACGGGGGTGGTGCACTCCTCCAGCTCCGGCGTGGTCAGGAAGCACTCGGGCAGCTGCTCCAGCTTCAGCCGCGTCGCCCACTCGGTGCCGTACAGGTCCTCGAAGGTCGAGTAGTCCAGCGCCACGTCCACCGGGGTGGCTCCGGTGTCCGGCGGGGTGACGGTGATGATGGCGCCGTCCACCCCCGCGGTCTCGACGGTGGTGCGGGGCTCCAACTCCACGTTCCAGGTGCCCGACGGTTCCGGCGGGGTGGGCTCGGTCTCCGTAGGGGTCGCCTTGCCCAGGCTGACCGGCAGGTCCCCGGCCGGCACCATGTCCTCGCCCGCCGTGTCGAGCGTGACGTCGGCGGTGCCGCCGGCCGGTACGTCCGTCTTCGTCGGCTCGTACTCCACCGGCGGGTCCAGCTCGCCCAGCCATTCCTCGTACTCGGCGGCCGCCGCCTCGTCCAGTTCCGCCTCGGCGTCCTGCTGGAGCGCCGTCAGCGTCGGCCCCGTGCGCAGGCCGTCGTCCGGTGGGATGGCCCACGCCTCGACCGGCAGCAGGGTGACGGCCATCAGGGCCGCGACGGAGACACTCGCCCCCCGGGCCATACGGCGCCCGCGCGTCAGGCGGCGCTGCCTCCAGCCCGCACGACGGAACCGATCCCACGTCGGGAGCGTGGACACAGTGGAACCCCCCATGACAGCCGCGCAGGCCACCGGGGCGCCCACACAGAAAAAACACAAAGAACGGCGAGCACTATGCACTTCCGCCTCATGCGGAATCCACCCTCGCCTCGCCCTTGTGACGTCAATCACATAAGCAATCGGGGATATCTTCCATATTCCTTTCCGAAGCCATCGATCGGCATTGTCGAAAATTCCGCACCGAATACCCAGCTTTCACTTGAGCACCCATAGAATCCGACTGGTCACGACAAAACGCCCCCATCGGGGTCGGCATATGTCCGGTATGGCCGACCGCTTCTCGGGCACCGCCGGAACACTCTCCCGATCAGCCCTCCGAGCAGCGCTCACGCTCACCCGTCACGCCCGACGCCGAGCCTCTCCACACCACGTGACGAACGTGTGGAGATGAGTCATGCTCTGCGTCGCACATTCACCGCGCGCGGAGACGGTCCCGTATGCGCGGATCCGCATCACCGGCAACACCGAGGGCATCGTGGATTCCCGGCGCCCACGGGGGGAGTGGGTAGGTCATGGCCGCCGTGGAAGGCGCACGAGAAGCAGAACCGGAAAGAGCAGTGGAGAAAGCGGGAGGGGTTTCCGGCAGTACATCCGAAAACCCTCCCCGGAGGCGCTTCGCCCGTCCTCGGCGCCGCACCACGGCGATCGTCGCCGCCCTGCTGGCCACCGCCGTCGCCGTCCCCCTGGCCGTGCGCCACGTCGGCGGTGACGACGCCTCCGCCCCTCCCCGCGCCGCCCGCGAGGGGGGCACCGCGCCCGTGGACGCGGCCGAGGCCGCGCGCCGGGCGAAGGAGACCGGCAAGGACGTGGAGGCGACCGCGGAGCGCACCGCCGACTCCACCACCTGGGCCCGGCCCGATGGACTGCTGCGCACCCGCATCCACAGCGACACCTTCCGCGCGAAGGTGGACGGCGAGTGGAAGGCGATCGACACCACCCTGGAGAAGGTGGAGGGCGGATTCGCGCCCAGGGCGGTCAACGACCCCCTCGTCTTCGGCGGCGGCACCGGTGGCGGACCGCGCACCCAACTGGCCACCGCGGACGGCGACGCCTCACCGGAGTGGAGCGAGCTGGTGCGGCTCACCACCGGCGGCCACGAGATCACCGTCCACTGGCCGGGACCGCTGCCCGAGCCGGTGATCGACGGACCGCGCGCCCTGTACGAGGATGTCCGGCCCGGCATCGACCTGCTGCTGACCGCGCGCGACAGCGGCTACTCCCACCTGCTGGTCGTCCACGACCGCGAGGCGGCCGACGACCCGCTCCTGAAGGAGGTGCGGTACCGGCTGGCCTCCCCGGGCCTGGACTTCCGCCTCGATCCGGAGTCCGGCGTCCTCCGCGCCCTCGACGCGGACGGCGAGGAGCTGGCCGCGGCGCCGACCCCGTACGCCTGGGACTCCGCCGGGAAGCCCGCCGTCACCATCGGCGAGGAGGAGACGGCCGACACGGGCGGCGGGGAGACCGGGGAAACCGGACGGAAGGCCGGGACCCTGGCCCTGCCGGGCGCGGCCGGCCCGCAGCCCGGCAGCCACGACGCGGTGCTGGGAACGGAGTTGGGCGACGACGGCGTCCTGACCGTCGTCCCGGACCGGGAGCTGCTGACGTCCGAGGAGACCGTCTACCCGGTCTTCGTCGACCCCTCCATCAAGGGCCGGAAGAAGAACTGGACCCTGCTGTACAAGCCCTATCCCAACTCCAGCTTCTGGAACGGCCAGAACTTCAACGACGGCACCAACGAGGCGCGCGTCGGGTACGAGGCCACCACCGGCGGTCTGTCCCGTTCGGTGTTCGCCTTCGAGCACCCCAGCACCCTGCACGGAGCCGCCATCCGGTCCGCCCACTTCCGGACCCTGCAGACCTACTCCTGGGGCTGCACCGCCCGCAAGTACAACCTCTGGCTCACCAGCGCCATCTCCAGCTCCCACACCTGGAGCAGGCAGCCGAGCTGGTCGCGCGTGCTGTCCAGCGCCAGCACCGGGCACGGCTACAAGAGTTCGAGCTGCCCCGACTCCTGGGTGAAGATGGACATCAAGTCGGCCGCCCAGGACGCCGCCGACGGCAAGTGGAACACCATCGCCCTCGGCCTGCGCGCCGCCAGCGAGACCGACACCAACTACTGGAAGAAGTTCCGCGCCAACGGCGAGAACTCCCCGTACATCGAAATCGTCTACAACCGCAAGCCCAATCAGCCCACGGCCCAGACGATGACGCCCGGCCCGGACTGTGACCTCACCAGCCCCTACTCGGCGGTCGGCAAGTCCGACCTGACCTTCCGGGCGAGGGGTTCCGACCCCGACGGCAACCTGAGGGACCTCCACTTCCGGGTCTGGCCCACCGGGGACGGCACCAACAAGATCCTGGACTCCTACATCCCCGTCGACAGCAACGGCTACGCCAACACCGACCCCATCCCCTGGGAGAGGTTCAGCGACGGCACCACCTACTCCTGGGACGTCCGCTCCCGGGACACCGAGGGCGCCGTCTCCTACTACGCCCCCGACGGCAACAAACCCTGCTACTTCACCGTCGACCACGAGGCCCCGGCCTCCCCCACCGTCACCTCGACCGACTTCCCGCCCGCCGACGGCACCGACGGCTCCTGGTCGAAGGTCCGCTTCGGCACCGGCGGCACCGTCACCTTCGGCGCCGACGGCGAGAGCGACGTGAAGAAGTACGAGTACAGCTTCAACTGGACCGGCTTCGGCTCCACCGCCACCCCCTCCGCCCTCGGCGGTGACGTCACCCTCACCGTCAAGCCGCCCCAGGCCGGCCCCAACATCCTCTACGTGCGGTCCGTGGACTCCGTGGGCAACGTCTCCCGTCAGACGGCCTACCGCTTCTACGTCACCCCCCGCGCCGACCTCGACGCCCCCGGCGACACCACCGGTGACGGCTACCCCGACCTGTTGGCCGTCACCGACACCGGCCGGCTGAAGGCGTACCCGGGCAGCCCCAGCGGCGACCTGCACTCGGGCATGGACGCCTCGTACAGCACCAGCGGCGGCAACCCGAAGCCCACCCCGGACGGCTACTGGACCGACGCCCTGATCACCCACCACGGCGACTGGTTCCCCGGCGACGGCATCCAGGACCTCGTCGCCCGCGTCGACGGGGAGTTGTACGTCTACCCGGGGGACGGCTACAGCGGCTTCGACGTCACCCGGCGCCAGAAGATCCTGCTGCCGCCGGGTGCTCCCGCCCCCGACCAGCTCACCCAGATCCTCTCGGTGGGCGACGTCGACGGCGACGGACACCCGGACCTGTTCGCCAACGCCGGTCCCCAGCTGTGGATCTTCACCGGGTACAGCGGCGGCAGCTTCGCCGGCGCCCACCGGATGACCCACAGCGCCTGGGACGACCGCGACCTCGTCCTCGTCGACGACGTCACCGGTGACGGAACGGCCGACCTGATCTTCCGCACCCACGACACCGGCCGCCTCTACCTCCGCGAGGGCAAGCCGGACGCCGACGGCACCGGCACCGACATCCTCTCCCTGGGACTCGCCTCCACCTCCCTGACCGGCACCGACGAAATCTACGGACAGTCCGCCTGGGAACCGGAGAACGTCTCGCACCTCATCGGCACCCCCGACGCCGACGGCGACGGCACTCCCGACCTCTGGGTGATGTTCGCCGCCAGCGGCAACGTCTACCTCTACCCCGGTGGCGCCACCACCCACGGCGCCCCCCGCAAGGTCATCACCGAGGAGTCCGAGGGCACCGACTGGACCCGGCCCGTGAGCATCGGCTGACGGTCTCCGGGCGGGGAGACGAGAAGGGGCCGGGGGCCGGTGGTGCGCACCACCGGCCCCCGGCCCCTTCCGCGTGTTCTCCGGGACGTCTTCCGAACACCGCCGTCAGCGCGAGACGGTGACCTCCACCCGCTGGAACTCCTTGAGCTCCGAGTAACCGGTGGTGGCCATGGCGCGGCGCAGGGCGCCGAAGAAGTTCATGTGGCCCTCGGGGCTGTGCGAGGGGCCCAGCAGGACCTCCTCGGTGGTGCCGACCGTGCCCAGGTGGACGCGCTTGCCGCGCGGCACGTCCTCGTGGACGGCCTCCATGCCCCAGTGGTGGCCCCGGCCGGGCGAGTCGGTGGCGCGGGCCAGCGGGGAGCCCATCATCACCGCGTCCGCGCCGCAGGCGATCGCCTTGGGCAGGTCACCGGACCAGCCCACGCCGCCGTCGGCGATGACGTGGACGTACCGGCCGCCGGACTCGTCCAGGTAGTCGCGGCGGGCCGCGGCCACGTCGGCCACCGCGGTGGCCATCGGCACCTGGATGCCCAGCACGTTGCGGGTGGTGTGGGCGGCGCCGCCGCCGAAGCCGACGAGCACGCCCGCGGCGCCGGTGCGCATCAGGTGCAGCGCGGCGGTGTAGGTGGCGCAGCCGCCGACGATGACGGGGACGTCCAGCTCGTAGATGAACTGCTTGAGGTTGAGCGGCTCCGCGGCCGAGGAGACGTGCTCGGCGGAGACCGTCGTACCGCGGATGACGAAGAGGTCGACCCCCGCGTCCACGACCGCCTTGGAGAACTGCACGGTGCGCTGCGGTGACAGCGCGGCGGCCGTCACCACGCCCGAGTCGCGGACCTCCTTGATCCGCTGCCCGATCAACTCCTCCTTGATCGGCTCGGTGTAGATCTCCTGGAGTCGGCGGGTCGCGTCCGCCTCGTCCATCTCCCTGATCTCTTCCAGGAGCGGCTCGGGGTCCTCGTAGCGCGTCCACAGGCCTTCGAGGTTGAGCACCCCCAGGCCGCCCATCTCCCCTATGCGGATCGCGGTGCTCGGCGAGACGACCGAGTCCATCGGCGCCGCCAGGAACGGCAGCTCGAAGCGGTAGGCGTCGATCTGCCAGGCGATCGAGACCTCCTTCGGGTCCCGCGTGCGGCGGCTGGGCACCACGGCGATGTCGTCGAAGGCGTACGCGCGCCTTCCGCGCTTGCCGCGGCCGATCTCGATCTCAGTCACGTGCTGTGCCCTTCCTACGGTCTACGTCCCCAGTATCCCCGAGTGGGGCCACGGGGCCGCACACCGGGGCGCCCCGGGGGGACGTCGTCCACACCCCGGGGCGCCCCGGCGCGGTCGCGGCTCAGCGCCGCGAGTAGTTCGGTGCCTCGGTCGTCATCTGGATGTCGTGCGGGTGGCTCTCCTTGAGCCCGGCCGCGGTGATGCGCACGAAGCGGCCCTTGGCCTTCATCTCCGGGACGGTGCGGCCGCCGACGTAGAACATCGACTGCCGCAGGCCGCCGACGAGCTGGTGCACCACGGCGCCCAGCGGGCCGCGGTAGGGCACCTGGCCCTCGACGCCCTCGGGGACGAGCTTGTCGTCGGTGGCGACCGCCTCCTGGAAGTAGCGGTCCTTGGAGTACGACCTGGCCTGGCCGCGCGTCTGCATCGCGCCCAGCGAGCCCATGCCCCGGTAGGACTTGAACTGCTTGCCGTTGATGAACAGCAGCTCGCCCGGCGACTCCTCGCAGCCCGCCAGCAGGCTGCCGAGCATCACGGTGTCGGCGCCGGCGACCAGGGCCTTGGCGATGTCGCCGCTGTACTGGAGGCCGCCGTCGCCGATGACGGGGATGTCGTGTTCCTTGGCGGCGAGGGCGGCCTCGTAGATCGCGGTGACCTGCGGGACGCCGATGCCGGCGACCACGCGGGTGGTGCAGATCGAGCCGGGGCCGACACCGACCTTGACGCCGTCGGCGCCGGCGTCGATCAGCGCCCGGGCACCGTCACGGGTGGCGACGTTGCCGCCGACCACGTCGACCGAGGAGTTGGACTTGATCTTGGCGACCATCTCGCCGACCAGCCGGGAGTGGCCGTGCGCGGTGTCCACGACGATGAAGTCGGCCCCCGCCTCGATCAGGGCCTGGGCCCGTTCGAAGGCGTCGCCGGCGACCCCGACCGCCGCGCCGACGATGAGGCGGCCCTCGGCGTCCTTGGCGGCGTTCGGGTACTTCTCGGCCTTGACGAAGTCCTTGACCGTGATCAGGCCCTTGAGCACGCCCTCGTCGTCCACCAGGGGCAGCTTCTCGATCTTGTGGCGGCGCAGCAGCTCCATCGCGTCCGCCCGGGAGATGCCGACACGGCCGGTGACCAGCGGCATCGGCGTCATGACCTCGCGGACCTCACGGGTGCGGTCCAGCTCGAAGGCCATGTCGCGGTTGGTGACGATGCCCAGCAGCTTGCCGGAGGCGTCGGTGACCGGCACGCCGCTGATCCGGAAGCGTCCGCACAGCTCGTCCGCCTCGTGGAGCGTGGCATCGGGCCGGATGGTGATCGGATCGGTGACCATGCCGGACTCCGACCGTTTGACCTGGTCGACCTGGTTGGCCTGGTCCTCGATCGACAGGTTGCGGTGGAGCACGCCGACGCCGCCCTGGCGGGCCATGGCGATCGCCATGCGGGCCTCGGTCACCTTGTCCATCGCCGCGGAGAGCAGCGGGATGTTCACCTTGACGTTGCGCGAGACGTACGAGGAGGTGTCGATGTCCTGCGGGGCCATGTCCGACTCGCCCGGCAGCAGCAGCACGTCGTCGTATGTCAGCCCGAGCGTCGCGAACTTCTCGGGCACCCCGTCCACGTTGCCGCCGTTGTCCGTCTTGACGCCTTCCATGGCACCTTCCCCAATACTCTTGCCCGGCGCGGACGTCCATGCTATCGGGCCCGGGATGCCCCCGGATCCGCGAGCGGATCGTCGCCGGATCGTTCCGCTCTGCCCCGGAGCGCCGTCTCGGCCGTGCGGTCGCCGCGCCGCGGCCGCGTCCGGTGACGCCTCGGTCACCGCTCGGTCTACTGCTCGGCGAGGGCGCGCAGTCTCGACAGGGCCCGGTGCTGGGCAACGCGTACGGCACCCGGGGACATTCCGAGCATCTGTCCCGTCTCCTCCGCGGTGAGCCCCACCGCGACGCGCAACAACACCAACTCGCGTTGGTGTTCGGGGAGGTTGGCCAGGAGTTTCCTCGCCCACTCCGCGTCGCTGCTCAGCAGGGCGCGCTCCTCGGGACCCAGGGAGTCGTCGGGCCGCTCGGGCATCTCGTCCGAGGGAACGGCCGTGCTGCCGGGCCCGCGCATGGCGGCGCGCTGGAGGTCGGCGACCTTGTGCTGGGCGATGGCCACCACGAAGGCCTCGAAGGGTTTGCCGGTGTCGCGGTAGCGCGGCAGGGCGCACAGCACCGCCAGACAGACCTCCTGGGCGAGGTCGTCCACGAAGTGTCGGGCGTCACCGGGCAGCCGGGTCAGCCGTGTGCGGCAGTAGCGCAGCGCGAGCGGGTGGACGCGGGCGAGGAGGTCGTGGGTGGCCTGCTCGTCCCCCTCGACGGCGCGCTGTACGAGGGCGCCGATCTCCCCGGGGCCGTCGGCCGCGGGGAGGATCTCGTCGTCGCGCATCGGTCCATGGTGCACCCGCCGCGGTCGTTCCGCCGCACCTCGCCCGCGGTTGTGCGTCGAAGCGTTATGGGCAGGGGCGCTCGCTGTCACGTCCTGTGCCCTCCCCTCACGCCTGGCCGTCCGGTCCCCGAGGAACTCCATACATCCAGGATGCGGCACACGGCAGATTACGACACCGGTCCGTCGTACGGAGACCCCGCCGTCCGTGGTCGGTCGGCCGGCGGGGATCCCCTCCCGGGACGCGGTGGACGGGGCGGGGAGCACCGCGGTGCTCCCGCTCCCGCTCCCACGCCCCGCGCCGCGTGCGGGTCGGGAGGACGCGCGCCGGCGGGCGGCCCGTGGAGCGACCGGCCGCCGGATCAGCGGACGAGGCCCCAGCGGAAGCCGAGCGCCACGGCGTGCGCCCGGTCGGAGGCCCCGAGCTTCTTGAACAGCCTCCGCGCATGGGTCTTCACCGTGTCCTCGGAGAGGAAGAGCTCGCGTCCGATCTCGGCGTTGGAACGCCCGTGGCTCATGCCCTCCAGGACCTGGATCTCGCGGGCGGTGAGTGTCGGCGCCGCTCCCATCTCGGCCGAGCGCAGCCGGCGCGGCGCGAGCCGCCAGGTGGGATCGGCCAGCGCCTGGGTGACCGTGGCCCGCAGCTCGGCGCGCGAGGCGTCCTTGTGCAGGTAGCCGCGGGCCCCCGCGGCCACGGCCAGCGCGACGCCGTCGAGGTCCTCGGCGACGGTCAGCATGATGATGCGGGCGCCCGGATCGGCCGAGAGCAGGCGGCGCACCGTCTCCACGCCGCCCAGGCCGGGCATCCGCACGTCCATCAGGATGAGATCGGAACGGTCGGCGCCCCAGCGGCGGAGGACTTCCTCGCCGTTGGCCGCCGTGGTCACGCGTTCCACGCCGGGCACGGTCGCCACCGCGCGGCGCAGCGCCTCTCGGGCAAGCGGGGAGTCGTCGCAGACGAGGACGGAAGTCATGATCGCCCTCCGCAGCTCATGCGCATCACCTTAGGCCTCCAGGGCTGGTACGAATCGTCACCTGTGCGGTTGACCGCTCCGGACGTGCGTCCGGTACTTGTCCGCGTCAACCGCCTCCGCACACTCAACGACGGTCACCCGAAAGAGTTACGGTCTTCGGCGCCCGCTTTCAACACCCTACGTGATCGAGCCGACACGGAGGGACTATCCGGCCCAGATCAGCGGCCGTGTCGTCATTTGCCCTGTTTGGCGGGTTTTCTTTTTATTGGTCGCGTCTGTCATGAGAATCGCGAAGATGCATATTTACATCTACTCATACCGTGGATGTACGGTCGTGACTGTTCTCGACTGGTTCACCAGCATCAGTTCGCTTCGAGAGGACAAGCCATGGCAGATTTCTCCCGTCTTCCGGGCCCCAACGCCGATCTGTGGGACTGGCAGCTGCTGGCCGCCTGTCGAGGAGTCGACAGCTCGCTGTTCTTCCACCCCGAGGGCGAACGCGGAGCGGCGCGGAGCGCGCGCGAAGCGTCCGCCAAGGAGGTGTGCATGCGTTGCCCGGTCCGTTCGGAGTGCGCCACCCACGCCCTCACCGTGCGTGAGCCGTACGGAGTATGGGGCGGGCTGACCGAGGACGAGAGGGAGGAGCTGATGGGCCGCGCACGGACCCGGCTGGTGGGCACGGCGACCGGCGCGTGACCCTCCGGTGGCCCGCGCCCGCCCGCACGCCTCCCGGTACCCGCGCCTCCCACCGGGCCGAGGCGGGCCGGATAGCGTGCCCACATGACGACTGCACTGATCACAGGAGCCACGTCCGGCATAGGCGCCGCCTTCGCCCGCAGATCGGCACGGGACGGCCGCGACGTGGTGCTGGTCGCCCGGGACGCCGAACGGCTGCGGCGGACCGCCACGGAGCTGCACGACCGGCACGGCGTCGAGGCGTCCGTGCTCGCCGCCGACCTGGCCACGGACGAGGGCATCGCGTCGGTCGAGGAGCGGCTGGGCGACCGCAGGCACCCGATCGACCTGCTGGTCAACAACGCGGGCTTCGGCCACCGGGGCCGCTACCTGGAGGTTCCCGTCGAGGACGAGCTGCGGATGCTCAAGGTGCACTGCGAGGCCGTGCTGCGGCTCACCTCGGCCGCGGCGGAGCGCATGCGGGAGCGCGGACGGGGCGGCATCGTCAACGTGGCCTCGGTGGCGGCCTTCCTGCCGCGCGGCACCTACGGCGCCTCCAAGGCGTGGGTCGTGCAGTTCACCCAGGGTGCCGCACGGGACCTGGGGAGGTCGGGGGTGCGGCTGATGGCGCTGTGCCCGGGGTTCGTGCGGACCGAGTTCCACCAACGCGCCGGCATGGCCGCCGGGAACGTGCCGGGCTGGATGTGGCTGGACGCGGACCGGGTGGTGGACGCGGCCATGGAGGACCTGGCCCGGGGCAAGTCCCTGTCGATCCCGGACCCGCGCTACAAGGCGCTGATGGGCATCGCCCGGCTGGCGCCCCGCGGCCTGGTCGGGCGCGCGTCCTCCACCACCGGACGCTTCAGCCCCAGGTGAGCTCGGCCCCGGGTGGGCGGTGTCGCGCCGGCCCGCGGCGGCGGCAGCGCGAAGGCCCGGCTCCCCTCCCGTGGTGGGAGGGGAGCCGGGCCCCGTGGCGCCGGGCGCCCCGCGGCGGGGGCGGCGGCTGTGCCGGCTGCGCGGGCGGTGTCGACCGTCCGGATCAGTGGGCGTGGCCGTGACCGTGGCCGGCGGCCTCCGGCTCCTCCTCGGCCGGCTTCTCGACGACCAGGGTCTCGGTCGTGAGCAGCAGCGAGGCGATGGAGGCGGCGTTCTCCAGCGCGGAGCGGGTGACCTTCACCGGGTCGATGACGCCGGCCTTCACCAGGTCGACGTACTCGCCGGTCGCGGCGTTGAAGCCGTGGCCCTTCTCCAGCTCGGCCACCTTGGCCGTGATGACGTAGCCCTCCAGGCCGGCGTTCTCGGCGATCCAGCGCATCGGCTCGACCACGGCGCGGCGGACGACCGCCACACCGGTGGCCTCGTCGCCCTCCTTGTCGAGGTTGCCCTCCAGCACCTTGGCGGCGTGGACCAGCGCGGAGCCACCACCGGAGACGATGCCCTCCTCGACCGCGGCGCGGGTCGCGGAGATGGCGTCCTCCAGACGGTGCTTCTTCTCCTTGAGCTCGACCTCGGTGGCCGCGCCCACGCGGATCACGCACACACCGCCGGCCAGCTTCGCGAGGCGCTCCTGGAGCTTCTCGCGGTCCCAGTCGGAGTCGGTGGTCTCGATCTCGGCCTTGATCTGCGCGACGCGACCCTGCACGTCGTCGGCCTTGCCGCCGCCGTCGACGATGGTGGTGTCGTCCTTGGTGACGGTCACGCGGCGGGCGGTGCCCAGCACCTCCAGGCCGACCTGGTCGAGCTTGAGGCCGACCTCCTCGGCCACCACGGTGGCGCCGGTCAGCGTCGCCATGTCGCCCAGCATCGCCTTGCGGCGGTCGCCGAAGCCCGGGGCCTTGACGGCCACCGCGTTGAAGGTGCCGCGGATCTTGTTGACCACCAGGGTGGAGAGGGCCTCGCCCTCGACGTCCTCGGCGATGATCAGCAGCGGCTTGGAGCTGTTGCTCTGGATGATCTTCTCCAGCAGCGGCAGCAGGTCCGCGATCGCGGAGATCTTGCCCTGGTGGATCAGGATGTAGGGGTCGTCGAGGACGGCCTCCATGCGCTCCTGGTCGGTCACCATGTAGGGCGACAGGTAGCCCTTGTCGAAGGCCATGCCCTCGGTGAAGTCCAGCTCCAGACCGAAGGTGTTGGACTCCTCGACGGTGATGACGCCGTCCTTGCCGACCTTGTCCATCGCCTCGGCGATCAGCTCGCCGACCTGCTTGTCCTGGGCGGACAGGGCGGCGACGGCGGCGATGTCGGACTTCTCGTCGATCGGGCGGGCGGTGGCCAGCAGGTCGTCGGAGACGGCCTTGACCGCGGCGTCGATGCCCTTCTTCAGGGCGGCCGGGGAGGCGCCGGCGGCGACGTTGCGCAGGCCCTCGCGGACCAGGGCCTGGGCCAGCACGGTGGCGGTGGTGGTGCCGTCACCCGCGATGTCGTTGGTCTTGGTCGCCACCTCCTTCACGAGCTGGGCGCCCAGGTTCTCGTACGGGTCCTCGACCTCGACCTCACGGGCGATGGTGACACCGTCGTTGGTGATGGTCGGGGCACCGAACTTCTTGTCGATGACGACGTTGCGGCCCTTGGGACCGATCGTCACCTTGACGGTGTCGGCGAGCTTGTTGACACCGCGCTCGAGGGCGCGACGGGCGTCCTCGTCGAACTTCAGGATCTTCGCCATGGTTGCTTGGGTCCTCTCGGGTCCTCGTCAAAGGAACCGCGCCCCGGCCCCGGACGTCTCGGACGCGGGCACCAGGGCGCGGATCACAGGCGGTCTTCGCGGTGACTTACTTCTCGATGATCGCGAGGACGTCGCGAGCGGAGAGGACGAGGTACTCCTCGTTGTTGTACTTCACCTCGGTGCCGCCGTACTTGCTGTACAGCACGATGTCGCCGACCTTGACGTCGAGCGGCAGGCGGTTGCCGTCCTCGAAGCGACCCGGACCGACGGCGAGGACGGTGCCCTCCTGGGGCTTCTCCTTCGCGGTGTCCGGGATGACCAGGCCGGAGGCCGTGGTCTGCTCGGCGTCGAGCGGCTGGACCACGATGCGGTCCTCGAGCGGCTTGATGGCAACCTTGGAGCTAGTGGCGGTCGTCACGATCCGACCTCCCCCTTCGGAGATCTCACGGGGTTTGGATGTCTGGGGTGGCGACCTGGTAGATCCGTCGTCGCGGGTGCCGGATCTGCCCGTCGCTGGGATTGGCACTCTCCATGGGGGAGTGCCAGAACCGAGACTATGCGGGCGTTAGCACTCAGTCAACCGGAGTGCCAACGCACGGCGCGTTGCGCGCCTTCGCGCCGGGACGCCGAGCCCTCTCCCGCAGAGGTCGCCCCGACCACGCTGTACCGCCGCCGGGAACCACCGCTGCGATGATGGGCCGGTGCACGCTCCGAACGACCCCGCGTCCGTACCCGACCCCGTCGCCGTCTTCCACGGTCTGCTGACCGACGAGGGGCAGGCCCTCCTGGCGGAGCTGCGGACGTACGAGCCGGGGCGGGAGTTGGCCCTCGCCACCCGACTGCGCCGCCGGCACCCGGCCGAGCTGGTCTCGGCGGCCATCGCGCAGGCCCGGTTGCGGCAGCGGGCGGTGGCGAAGTTCGGGGCCGAGGACGCCTCCCGGATGTACTTCACCCCCGACGGCGTCGAACAGGCCACCCGCGCGAGCGTGGCCGCGTACCGGGCCGGGCGCTTCGCCGCCCTCGGGGTGCGGTCCCTGGCCGACCTGTGCTGCGGCAACGGCGGCGACGCCATCGCGCTCGCCCGCGCGGGCGTCCGCGTCCTGGCCGTCGACCGCGCTCCGCTCGCCTGCGCCGTCGCCCGTGCCAACGTCGAGGCGCTGGGCCTGGCCGACCGCGTCGAGGTGCGCCGCGCGGACGTGACGGAGGTGGACACCACCGGCTTCGACGCCGTCTTCGCCGACCCGGCCCGGCGCGGCGGTCGCGGCCGGATCTTCGACCCCGAGGCGTACTCGCCGCCGCTGTCCTGGGCGGTGGAGGCCGCCCGCCGGGCCCCGCGCGCCGCGCTGAAGGTGGCTCCCGGCATTCCGCACGAGGCGGTCCCCGAGGACGCGGCGGCGGAGTGGATCTCCGACGGCGGGGACGTGAAGGAGGCCGTGCTGTGGTTCGGCGACTCCTTCCGCGGAGGGCCCCAGGCGCGCGCCACCCTGCTGCCCGGTCCCCGCACCCTGGTCGGCGCCGGCCTGCCGGACCCGCCGGTCGGCCCGGTCGGCCGCTACCTGTACGAGCCGGACGGCGCGGTGATCCGCGCCCATCTGGTCGCGGAGGTGGCCGAGGAGGTCGGCGGGCGTCTGATCGACCCGACGATCGCCTACGTCACGGCCGACGCGCCCCGCCCGACCCCGTACGCGAGCGCGTACGAGATCACCGACACCCTCCCCTTCAACGTCAAGCGGCTGCGGGCGCTGCTGCGCGAGCGCGGCGTGGGCACGCTCACCGTCAAGAAGCGCGGCTCGGCGGTCGAACCGGAGGAGCTGCGCCGCAAGATGAAGCCGTCCGGCCCGAACGCGGCCACGGTCTTCCTCACCCGCGTCGCGGGCGCGCCCTCGATGCTGCTGGGCCGGCCCCTGACGCGCTGACACCGTGCCCGGCGCCGGGAATCGGGCGGGCCGCGCGGTGGCCGCGCCGATGTCGGTGGGGCCCGGTCGTCCACGACCGGGGGCGAGGAGGGGCGGCGGGGAGGCGGGACGGGGTGCGCCCGCCCGCCCGGCCCCCTAACCGTCCGCGCGCTCGAAGCGCCAGCGGTGGACCGGCCGGTGGAGCAGCTCCCGCGGGGGGTCCGGGAGTTCGGGCAGGTCGGCGTCGTACGGGGCGTCCCACCAGGTGACGACCAGGACCCGGTCGGCGGGCGCGGTGAAGGTCTCCCGGCGCGGCGGGGCGGGGTCGAGGATCCGGGCGCGGGCCCACTCCAGCAGCTCGGCCCCCCGGCCGTCCGCCGCGCGGGCCTCCCACATCAGCGCGACGGTCATGAGGAGAGATGCTCCGCGTTCGTCTCGTGCACCTGGTCGTGCGTGTGGCCGTGCGTGTGCGAGACGCCGGGGACGTGCGGTTCGGTGACCGGCAGGGAGGAGTCGGCCGGCAGGTCCCAGTCGGAGGGGGCCCGGTCGCGGGCGACCATCTCGGCGCCCAGGGCCGCGACCATCGCGCCGTTGTCGGTGCACAGCTTGGGGCGCGGCACCCGCAGGGTGATCCCGGCGGCCTCGCAGCGCTCCTCGGCCAGGGCGCGCAGCCGCGAGTTGGCCGCGACGCCGCCCCCGATCATCAGGTGGTCCACGCCCTCGTCCTTGCAGGCGCGGATCGCCTTGCGGGTCAGCACGTCGACGACGGCCTCCTGGAAGGACGCGGCGACATCGGCGACCGGGACCTCCTCGCCCGCGCTCCGCCTGGCCTCGATCCAGCGGGCGACGGCGGTCTTCAGGCCGGAGAAGGAGAAGTCGTAGGGCGCGTCGCGCGGCCCGGTCAGGCCGCGCGGGAAGGCGATGGCGTCCGCGTCGCCCTCGCGGGCGTACCGGTCGATGACCGGGCCGCCGGGAAAGCCCAGGTTCAGAACGCGGGCGACCTTGTCGAACGCCTCGCCGGCCGCGTCGTCGATGGTGGCGCCCAGCGGGCGGACGTCGGAGGTGATGTCGGACGACAGCAGCAGCGAGGAGTGGCCGCCGGAGACCAGCAGGGCCATGGTCGGCTCCGGCAGCGCGCCGTGTTCGAGCTGGTCGACGCAGATGTGGGAGGCGAGGTGGTTGACGCCGTAGAGCGGCTTGCCCAGCGCGTAGGCGTACGCCTTGGCCGCCGAGACCCCCACCAGCAGCGCGCCGGCCAGGCCGGGCCCGGCGGTGACGGCGATCCCGTCGAGGTCGCTCGCGGCGACGCCGGCCTCCTTCAGGGCGCGCCGGATGGTGGGGATCATCGCCTCCAGGTGGGCGCGGCTGGCGACCTCGGGCACCACGCCGCCGTACCGGGCGTGCTCGTCGACGCTGGAGGCCACCGCGTCGGCGAGCAGGGTGTGCCCGCGCACGATGCCCACGCCGGTCTCGTCGCAGGAGGTCTCGATGCCGAGCACCAGGGGTTCGTCAGCCATGGATCGTCGTTCCTCGGGGTTCCGTGGGGTCGGCCGCCTCGGTCGGGTCGGCCGTGTCGGGGTCCGGGTCCGCCGGGCGGCGCATCACGAGGGCGTCCACGTCGCCCGGCTGGTAGTAGCCGCGGCGCAGACCGACCGGCTCGAAGCCGAAGCGCTCGTAGAGCCGCTGGGCGCGGGCGTTGTCCACCCGGACCTCCAGCAGGACCTCCCGGCACTCGAAGTCGCCAGCGGCGTTCAGGAGGGCGGTGAGCAGCCGGGCGCCCAACCCGGTGCCCCAGTGGTCGCGGGCGGCGGCGATGGTCTGGATGTCCCCGGTGTCGCCGGCCACCGCCAGCCCGCCGTAGCCGACCACGCGGCCGTCGGGGGTCTCGGCGACGACGTAGCGGCGGGTGGCGTTCGGGCCCCGGGCGTGGGCGAGTTCGGACCAGAACAGGGGGGCCGTCCAGGCGTCGTGGGGGAACAGTTCGCGCTCCAGCTCCAGCACCGGCGCGATGTCCCACCAGCGCATCTCGCGGAGGACCGGCTCGTCCGGGACGCCCCGGTCCACGCCCCGGCCCGCGGGATCCGCCGGGTTCGCCGTGCCGGTCACCGGGGGGTGACCACCTTGTAGTTCGCGGGCACCCTGGCGTCCGGCCGCCGCAGGTACAGCGGCAGCGGCGGCAGGAAGCCCCGCTGCTCACCCGTCCCGGCGCCCGCCGCCAACCGCTCGGCGGCCAGCGCGGCCAGCGCGGCGGCCGAGACGTGCTCGGGCAGGTCGTCGCGCACGCCGGTGAAGGTCTCCGCGTACATCCGGGCCCCCAGGCCGACGGCGGGCACCCCGGCGACCACCTCGGCGATGTCGGCCGGGCGGTCCACGGCCGGTTCGCCCAGGCGAGTGCGGGCGTCGGCGTAGCGCGCCCAGTACACCTCCTTGCGGCGGGCGTCGGTGGCGACGACGAAGGGGCCCTCCAGCCCGGCCGTCCCGGCGGCGTACGCGATGCCGTCCAGCGTGCACAGGCCGTGGACGGGGACGTCGCGGGCGGCGGCGACGGTCGTCGCCGTCATCAGGCCGACCCGCAGCCCGGTGTACGGGCCGGGGCCGACGCCGACGACGACGTCGGTCACGTCGCCGAGCGCGACGCCCGCCTCGGTCAGGACGCGGTCGACGGCCGGTAGCAACAGTTCGCCGTGGCGGCGGGCGTCCGTCTCGTCGGAGGAGGCGAGGACGCGCTCGCCGTCGTGGAGGGCGACGGTCACGGCGGGGGTGGCGGTATCCAGAGCGAGCAGGAGCACGCTTTTAGCCTACGGCTCGTCGGGGACCGCCCACCGCCGGCGGCCGCCCACCGCACGGCGCCGCTACGGACTGCTACCGTCGGGCTTACGATCGGACCGGTCCGAGCGACCGGCCGGGGCCGCCCTCGGCGCGGCGGCCCGGTGGTTCGGATGATGCGGATGGTCCCGGCGGGAGCGCCGGACGCGAGTACCGGAGGCGGGCGAGACGGTGGCACGGAGCAGCGCGGGGACGGTCGTGGCCGGGCTGACCGCGGCAGCACTCGCCGTCGTCGGCTTCCTGGCCTACCAGGCGGACGCCGCCCAGGACCGGCGCGCCGGCGGTGCGGACCGCAAGCCCGCCGCGTCCGCCTCCGCCTCCCCCGGCGCGGCGGAGGAGAAGGAGCGCGAGGAGCGCGCGCGGACGGTGCTGCCGCCCGACTCGGGCACCGGCGAGCGCGTCGTCTACTCCGTGGGGGCCGACCGGGTGTGGCTGGTCGGCGCGAGCGAGACGGTCACCCGCACCTACGAGGTCGTCCCCGGCGCGGTGGATCCGCGGCCGGGTGAGTACACCGTCACCTCCCGCACCGAGCGCATCACCGGTTCCGACGGGGTGCCGGTGGCCCATGTGGTGCTGTTCACGCAGGTGGACGGGGTCGTGGTGGGCTTCAGCGCGGCCGTGGACGGCTCGCTGCCCGAGGGTCCGCCGAAGGAGGGCACGGGCGGCATCCGCTCCAGGCCCGAGGACGGCGAGGCCATGTGGCGGTTCGCGACGGCCGGCACGAAGGTCGTCGTCGTTCCCTGAGCCGCCCTCCTGCCCCTCCTGCCACTCCGGTTCACCCGATTCCCCCCGGTTCCCCCGACGCTCCCTCCCGAGCCCGGCCGCACGGCCCGGTGGGCCGGGGCAGAGGCGGCGACGTTTGCCCGCCCAGCCGTTCGAACAGACGGTGAACAGACGACCAACCGGCTGACAGGGGGGCGACGATGTCGTTCGGAACGAACAGAGACTCCGGGGACGAGGGGACCGTCCAGGGGGCGGCCACCGGAGTGACGGCCCGGACGTCCCCCGTCCCCCGGGACCGGGACGAGGAGTGGCACGAGACCGAGAAGCAGCGCGCCGACCGGCGGTGGACGGAACTCCTCCAGGAGGTCCGGGTGGCCCAGATGGGCATCCAGATCCTCCTGGGCTTCCTGTTGAGCGTCGCGTTCACCGAGCGCTTCACCGAGATCGGCACGGTGGACCGCAACATCTACGTCGTCACGGTCGTGCTCGGTTCGGCGGCGACCGGGACGTTGATCGCGCCCGTCGCGCTGCACCGCTTCGTCACCGGCCACCGTATGAAGCCGCAGACCGTGGAGTGGGCCTCCCGGCTGACCATCGTCGGGCTGGTGCTGCTGCTGTGCACGGTCACCTGCGCCCTGCTGCTGATCCTGCGCGTGGTGCTGGACAACGGGATGGCCTGGTGGATCGTCGGCGCGTTGTTCCTGTGGTTCGTGGCCTGCTGGTTCCTGCTGCCCGCCTGGGCCCGCCACGTGGGCGCGAACGGCATCGGCGGCGACGGCGGGCGGTGAGGCCGCCTCGACCGTCTCAGGCCGCCTCGGCCTCCGGGCCGCGGCCGCCGTCCGGGCGTCCCTCGACGTCGGAGTCGGACTCGGAGTCGGGGGCGGGGGGTGTGGAGACCGCGTCGGCCGCCGCGCAGGAGGCGAGCAGGTCGCGCATAGGCACCGGGCCGCCTGTCGTCCGCCGGGGGCCGGATGCGTCCGAACGCGGCTCGGGGTCCGCCCCCGCGCTGCTCCCGGGCTGCCGCTCGTGGGCCTCCATCGGTCCTCCTGTGGCTCCTGGGGAAGGAGTGGTTAGGTAGACCTAACCACCCTTGTCTGCCTCCATGTGAACACGCCGGAGGCGCCGCGCGCAACATCTTGCCGACACCGTGTCGGAATGCGGTGCGCGGCGCGCCGACGGCAGGACGGTGGAGCGGGCGGCCTATCCGGGGAACGGCTCCCCGAGCCCGTCCAGGTCCTCCTCGGCCCAGCGCTCCCCGACCCCCGAGACCGTGACCGTCCGCACGTCGTGGTCGGCCGGCTCCCCGGCCTCGCCGGCCGTCGGCGCCGCCCCGCCCACGGTGCGTTCGACGACCACGTGCAGCCGGTCCTCCGACAGCTCCTCGACCCTGCCCTCGCCCCACTCCACGGCCACCACCGACTCCGGCAGCGACACGTCCAGGTCCAGGTCCTCCATCTCCTCCAGCCCACCGCCGAGCCGGTAGGCGTCCACGTGCACCAGTGCGGGACCGTCGCCGAGCGGGGGGTGCACCCGGGCGATGACGAAGGTCGGCGAGGTGACCGCACCGCGCACGCCCAGTCCCTCGCCGAGCCCGCGGGCCAGGGTGGTCTTGCCCGCGCCCAGTTCCCCGGTGAGCAGCACGAGGTCGCCGGGGCGCAGCAGCCGGGCCAGCCGTCGGCCCAGCTCCCGCATGCGGTCAGGGGTGTCGACGACGATCCGTACGGTGCTACCGGGGCGCTCGGGGCGGCTTCCCGGAACCGTCGGGGCCGTCGTCCCCGCTGTGGGGTGGTGCGGTGTCTCCATGGTTCCGGATGGTACGCGTCAGCAGCTCGGCCAGCCGGTCGCCGACCAGGTCGGGGCGTTCCAGCATCACCAGGTGCCCGGCGCCCTCCACGACCACCAGGTCCGCGTGGGGCAGCGCCTCGGACATCGCCTCGCTGTGCTCGCGCGGGGTGAGGAGGTCCCGGTCGCCGGTGAGGATCAGGGCGGGCCGTTCGGTGGCGAAGGCGGCCAGCGCGGCGGTCTTCTCGTGCTCGGCGAAGGCCGGGTAGAAGTCCGCGACCACGTCGACCGGGACCGACTCGATCAGCCGCTCCGCGAAGCGCGCCACACCGGGGTCGACGTCCCGGCCGCCGAACGAGTACCGCCTGACCAGGCCGGCGAAGAGGTCGGCGGTGGCCCGCCGACCACGCTCGACCAGCTCCGCCCGCGCGGCCAGCGTCCGCAGCAGGCCCGGCGCCATCCGCCGCAGCGCCCGTGCCCCGGCGGCGGGCAGGCCGTAGGTGACCTCCGCCAGGCCGCCCGCCGAGGTCCCCAGCAGGGCGACGGCGGCGACGCGCTCCGCGACGTACTCGGGGTGGTGGTGGGCGAGGGCCATCATCGTCATCCCGCCCATGGAGTGTCCGACGAGGACGACCGGTCCCTCGGGGACGGCGGCGTCGAGCACCGCCTTCAGGTCGCGGCCGAGCCGGTCCACGGTCACCGCCGTCCCGGCCGGGCCGCGCCCGGAGCGACCGTGGCCGCGCTGGTCCCAGTAGACGGCGCGCAGGGCGGGTGTGGGGGGCGCGGTGTGCGCGGTGCCGCGCAGGGCGGCGCGCTGGAAGTGCCAGACGTCCTGGGTCAGGCAGTAGCCGTGGCTGAAGACGACCGTGGGCGCGCCCCGGGGCGTCTCCTCCGGCTCCCCCGGCTCCCCCTCCTCGCCTACCGGCTCATCGACCTCGTAGTACAGCTCGACGCCGTCGTCGGTCACGGTCCGACCCGGGGTGCCGCGCAACGAGCCGTAGGGGGCCGCGGCGTCCAGGGCCAGCCGTGCCCGGCGGCGTATGGCGCGGTGGACGGTGAGCCGTTCGACGGCCACCCCGGCGGCCGCTCCCGCCGCGGCCATGCCCAGCACCGCGCCGGCCAGTCCCGCGCGGCGCGCCCATCCCCCGCCCGTCTGTGTCATGGGCAGATCACGTATCCGCGTTGAGGTGCGTGCGTGGCACCCGGGCGCCGATCCGGGTGACGATCTCGTAGCCGATGGTCCCCGTGGCGCGCGCCCAGTCCTCGACCGTGGGCTCGCCCGCGTCCCCGGGCCCGAACAGCACCGCCTCGTCACCGGCCTCGGCCGCGTCGCCGCCGAGGTCCACCACGAACTGGTCCATGGCCACCCGCCCCGCGACCGTCCGCCACTTCCCGGCCACCAGCACCGGCCCGGTGCCCGAGGCGTGCCGGGGGACGCCGTCGGCGTACCCGGCCGGGACCAACGCCAGGGTCGTCTCGCCGGGGGTGGTGTAGTGGTGGCCGTAGCTCACCCCGTGCCCGGCCGGGACGCGCTTGACGACGGCCAGCCGGGCGCGCAGCGTCATCACCGGCCGCAACCCGAAGTCCGCCGGCACCCCGACCTCCGGCGAGGGCGAGAGCCCGTAGACCGAGACCCCGGTGCGCACCAGGTCGAAGTGCGACTCGGGGAGCGTGAGCGTGGCGGGCGAGTTCGCCATGTGCCGCACCTCCGGCGCCAGCCCGGCGCGCTCGGCGACGGCCAACGCCTCGCGGAAGGCGTCCAACTGCGCGGCGATCGACGGGTGGCCGGGCTCGTCGGCACAGGCGAAGTGCGACCACAGGCCCACCACCCGCACCGTGCCCTCCGCCTCGGCGGCGCGGGCGGCGGCGACCAGATCCGCCCAGTCGGCGGGTTGGCAGCCGTTGCGGCCCAGCCCGGTGTCCACCTTCAGATGGACCCGGGCGGTACGGCCGCAGGCCCGGGCGGCGGCCGTGATCTCCTCCAGCGCCCAGCGGGCGCTCGCCGACACGTCGACGTCCGCCTCGATCGCCTCGCGCCAGGGCCCGCCCGGCGTCCACAGCCAGCACAGCACCCGGCCCCGGTCCCCGGCGACGCGCAGCGCCAACGCCTCCTCGGGGGTGGCGGTGCCCAGCCAGGCCGCCCCGGCCCGGCGCGCGGCGCGGGCGCAGGGGAGCATGCCGTGGCCGTAGGCGTCGGCCTTGACCACGGCCATCAGCTCCGCCCCGGCCGCCCGCCCGCGCAGCGCGCGCACGTTGTCGCGCAGCGCGGCCAAGTCGATCTCGGCGCCGACCCGCAGGCCGGTCCGGTGCTCGTTGCCCGGATGCTCGGGGGCCGCCTGGCGGAGGGCGGCGGGTTCGCTTGCGACGTCCATCGCCCACCAGTGTCTCAGGTCTCCCCCCGAGCGCCCTCTTCCCGCCCGCGCGGTGGCCGGCGCGGCCCCTCCGCGACGTCCCGCCAGACCGGGCGCAGCGCGTCCGCCACGTCCGTCGCGACGGCCAGCGGAGCCGCCCGGCGGCCGGCCAGCCCGTGGAGGTACGCGCCGACCGCCGCCGCGTCGCGGGCCGACAGTCCGGCGGCGAGCAGCGATCCGACCAGCCCGGAGAGCACGTCACCGCTGCCGGCCGTGGCCAGCCAACCGGTGCCGGTGGGATTGACCAGGACCGGCCCCTCCTCCGGACCGGCGATCACCGTGGTGGAGCCCTTGAGCAACACCGTCGCCCGGTACCGCCGCGCCAGTTCCCGGGCCGAGGACAGCCGCGCCGACTCCACCTCCTCGCGCGGCACGCCGTCCAGCAGCGCCGCCGCCTCACCGGCGTGCGGGGTGAGCAGGGTGGGGGCGGTGCGGGAACGGACCCGCTCGACGTCCACCAGCCGCAGCCCGTCGGCGTCCACCAGCACCGGCACCCGTGCGGCCAGCACGTCGCGCACGGTCTCCCGCGCCGCCCGGTCGTCGCCGAGGCCGGGCCCGACGACCCACGCCTGCACCCGGCCCGCCGCCGAGGGCGGACCGGCGGAGACCAGGGTCTCGGGGAAACGGGCGACCACCGCGTCGGCGGCCGGCCCGGCGTACCGCACGGCACCCGCGCCGCCCCGCAGCGCGCCCGCCACGGCGAGGACGGCCGCGCCCGGATAGCGGGCCGAACCGGCCGCCACCCCGGTGACGCCGCGCCGGTACTTGTCGCTCTCGGCGGACGGGCCGGGAAGCAGCCGGGCCACGTCCGCGTGCCGCGGGGCGCGGGCCACGGGGGCCGTGCCCGCCAGGTACGGCCCCAGACCGATGTCCACCAGGTGCACGGCCCCGGCGTGCTCGCGCGCCGGGGCCAGCAGCAGGCCCGGCTTGTGGGCCCCGAAGGTCACCGTCGCCGTCGCCCGCACCGCCACGCCGCGCACCTCTCCGGTGTCGGCGTCGACGCCGCTGGGCAGGTCCACGGCGACGACCGGCACCCCGGCGTCCCGGACGACGTCCCAGACCTCCACCGCGTCCGGCCGCAGCCCGCCGCGCCCGCCGATGCCGACGATGCCGTCCAGCACGAGGTCGGCCCGTCCCAGCAGAGCGGGCAGGTCGACGGGGGCGCCCTCCACCACGGCCCCGGGCGCCGCCACGGCCCGGCCCCCGGCCGACCGCAGCGCGGCGAGCCCGGCCCCGTGCGCGCGCTCGGGGCTGAGCAGCACGGCCGTCACCCCGGCTCCGCGCCGGGCCAGGTACGCGCCGGCGAACAGGGCGTCCCCGCCGTTGTCGCCGCTGCCGACCAGCAGGACGACCCTGCTGCCGTAGACCCGGCCGCGGACCCGCCCCAGCGTCCCGGCGCAGGCGGCGGCCAGCCCGGCCGCGGCGCGCTTCATCAACGTCCCCGGGGGCAGCCGGGCCATCAGCTCGCGCTCGGCCGCCCGTACGGTCTCCACGCTGTAGGCATCCCTCATGCCCCACAGTCTGACCGCCGGCGGGCCCGGTCACCCCTCCGCGATCACCCCTCCGCGATCACCATGGCCGTCGCCACCCCCGCGTCGTGGCTGAGCGAGACGTGCCAGTGCCGCACGCCCAGCTCGGCCGCGCGGGCCGCGACCGTCCCGGTCACCCGCAGCGAGGGGCGTCCGGAGGCGTCGGTCACCACCTCCGCGTCCGTCCACCGGAGCCCGCCGGGCGCGCCCAGGGCCTTGGCCACGGCCTCCTTGGCGGCGAACCGCGCCGCCAAGGAGGCCGTCGAGCGCCGTTCACCGTCGGGCAGCGTCCACTCCCCGGCGGTGAACAGGCGGTCGGCGAGCCGGGGAGTGCGGGCCAGCGCGCCGGCGAACCGGTCGATCGAGGCGACGTCGACTCCCACCCCGACGATCACGCGTGACCTCCCCTCCCCCGCGGAAGCCCGGAGGCCGGGCTCACTCCACCGTCACCGACTTGGCCAGGTTGCGCGGCTGGTCCACCTCGTTGCCGCGGGCCGTGGCCAGCTCGCAGGCGAAGACCTGGAGCGGCACGGTGGCCACCAGCGGCTGGAGCAGGGTCGGCGTGGCGGGGACGCGCACCAGGTGGTCGGCGTACGGCACGACCGTCTCGTCGCCCTCCTCGGCGATGACGATGGTCCGCGCGCCCCGGGCCCGGATCTCCTGGATGTTGGAGACGATCTTGTCGTGCAGGACGGAGCGGCCCCGCGGCGACGGCACCACCACGACCACCGGCAGGTCGTCCTCGATCAGCGCGATCGGACCGTGCTTGAGCTCGCCGGCGGCGAAGCCCTCGGCGTGCATGTAGGCCAGCTCCTTGAGCTTGAGCGCGCCCTCCAGGGCGACGGGGAAGCCCACGTGGCGGCCGAGGAAGAGCACGGTGTCCTTCTCGGCCAGGGAGCGGGCCAGCTCCCGCACCGGCTCCATGGTGGCCAGCACCTTCTCCACCTCGGTGGAGATCTGGGACAGCTCGCGGATCACCGCGTCGATCTCGTCGCCCCACTTGGTGCCGCGCACCTGGCCCAGGTAGAGGGCGACGAGGTAGCAGGCCACCAGTTGGGTCAGGAACGCCTTGGTGGAGGCCACCGCGACCTCGGGCCCGGCGTGGGTGTAGAGCACCGCGTCGGACTCGCGCGGGATCGTCGAGCCGTTGGTGTTGCAGATGGCCAGCACCTTGGCGCCCTGCTCACGGGCGTGGCGCAGCGCCATCAGGGTGTCCATGGTCTCGCCGGACTGGCTGATGGCGATGACCAGGGTGCGCTGGTCCAGGATCGGGTCCCGGTAGCGGAACTCGCTGGCCAGCTCGGTCTCGCAGGGGACGCGCGTCCAGTGCTCGATGGCGTACTTGGCGATCATCCCGGCGTGGTAGGCCGTGCCGCAGGCGACGATGACGACCTTGTCGATCTCGCGCAGCACGTGGTCGGGGATGTGGACCTCGTCCAGGGCGAGCCGGCCGGACTCGTCGATGCGGCCCAGGAGGGTGTCGGCGACCGCCTTGGGCTGCTCGGCGATCTCCTTGAGCATGAAGTAGTCGTAGCCGCCCTTCTCGGCGGCCGAGGCGTCCCAGTCCACGTGGTAGGCGCGGGTCTCGGCGGGCGCGCCGTCGAAGTCGGTGACCGTCACCTGGTCCCGCTTGAGCTCCACGACCTGGTCCTGGCCCAGCTCGATGGCCTCGCGGGTGTGGGCGATGAACGCGGCGACGTCGGAGGCGAGGAAGTTCTCGCCCTCGCCGACACCGACCACCAGCGGCGAGTTCCGCCGGGCGCCGACGACCGTGTCCGGCTCGTCCGCGTGCACCGCGACGAGCGTGAAGGCACCCTCCAGCCGGCGGCACACCTGCCGCATCGCCTCGGCCAGGTCGCCGCAGGAGGAGAAGTTCTCGGCCAGCAGGTGGGCGACGACCTCGGTGTCGGTCTCGGAGGTCAGCTCGTGACCGCGTTCGGCCAGCTCGACGCGGAGCGCGGCGAAGTTCTCGATGATGCCGTTGTGGACGACCGCGACCCGCCCGGAGTTGTCCAGGTGCGGATGCGCGTTGGCGTCGGTCGGCCCACCGTGGGTGGCCCACCGGGTGTGGCCGATGCCGGTGGAGCCGGCCGGCAGCGGGCGCTCGTCCAACAACTTGCCGAGGTTGGCCAGCTTCCCGGCCTTCTTGGCGGCCGCCAGGCCGCCGTCGGCGAGGACGGCCACGCCCGCCGAGTCATAACCGCGGTACTCCAACCGCTTCAGTCCCGCGATGACGACGTCGAGGGCGGACTGCCCTCCCACATAACCAACGATTCCGCACATGCGATGCAGCCTACGGTGCGCCGGGTGGGATGACGGTCAGCGCCCTCCCGCCATCCGGTCGGCGGCGTCCCGGACGACCTCCAGGTACTCCGCCTCCTCGGGGCGCGGCCGGTCGCCGCAGCGGTGCAGTTCCAGCGCGTCGCGCGGGTGCTCGCCCAGGTCCTCGTCGGGCAGTTCCGCCAGGAGCTCCGACCACACCAGGGCGGCGCGCGCCCGGGCCCGAGCCTCGGCGGGGGTCGGTTCGGCGGACGGGGTTCGGCGGCGGCCCCGGCGGAGAGCGGCCGGACCGAAGCGTCGGAGCGGCGACGACATGGGGGCATCCTCGGGGCCGGGCGCGCGGGGCGGAACGGGTGCGGACGGCTGGGCGAACACGGGCAACGTACCCGCGGGGGCGGCGCCGCGTACACCCCGTCCGGGCACCCCGCCGCTGTGCTGCTGATCACACGGGATCGGGCGTGAGCGGGGCCACGCGCGGACCGACAATGGGGCCCGTGTCCACCCCCGTCAGCTCCCCCGCGTCCCCGGCCGCCTCCGCCTCCGCGCCCGCCGCCCCGTCCGGCGCCGGGGTGCCGCCACAGCAACGGCGCGGCCGGTCGTCCGACAGCAGCCCCTTCGTCGACCTCTCGCGCGCCGAGTGGAGCGCGCTGCGGGACAAGACGCCGCTGCCGCTGACCGCCGAGGAGGTCGAGGAGCTGCGCGGGTTGGGCGACGTCATCGACCTGGACGAGGTCCGCGACGTCTACCTGCCACTGTCGCGCCTGCTCAACCTGTACGTCGGCGCCACCCACGGGCTGCGCGGCGCGCTCAACACCTTCCTGGGCGACGCGGGCGGCGGGCACGGCGCCCAGCGCGGCACCCCGTTCGTCATCGGGGTGGCGGGCAGCGTGGCGGTGGGCAAGTCCACGGTGGCGCGGCTGCTGCGGGCGCTGCTCGCCCGCTGGCCCGAGCACCCGTCGGTGGAGCTGGTCACCACCGACGGTTTCCTGCTGCCCAACGCCGAACTCCACCGGCGGGGTCTGATGGCGCGCAAGGGCTTCCCCGAGTCCTACGACCGCCGGGCGCTCACCCGGTTCGTCGCGGACGTCAAGGCCGGCCGGGAGGAGGTCACCGCCCCCGTCTACTCGCACCTGATCTACGACATCGTCCCCGACGAGGTGCTGACGGTGCGCCGCCCCGACATCCTGATCGTCGAGGGCCTGAACGTCCTCCAGCCCGCCCTGCCCGGCAGGGACGGGCGGACCCGGCTCGCGGTCGCCGACTACTTCGACTTCTCCGTCTACGTGGACGCCCGCACCGAGGACATCGAGCGGTGGTACCTGGGCCGCTTCCGCAAGCTGCGCGAGACGGCCTTCCAGAACCCCTCCTCCTACTTCCGCAGGTACACGCAGGTGTCCCAGGAGGAGGCGCTGGAGTACGCGCGCGGGATCTGGCGGACGATCAACCGGCCGAACCTGGAGGAGAACATCGCCCCCACCCGGGGCCGGGCCGGCCTGATCCTGCGCAAGGGGCCGGACCACAAGGTCCAGCGCCTGTCGCTGCGCAAGCTCTGACCCGGCCGGCGGCCCCGGGCGCGGCGGCGCGGGGCCGTCAGCCCAGCGCCGACTTGACCTCGTCGGCCAGCCGCTCGGCCACCGCGCGGGCCTGCTCCAGGTCGGCCGCCTCGACCATCACCCGCACCAGCGGCTCGGTGCCGGAGGGGCGCAGCAGCACCCGACCCGTCTCGCCCAGTTCCCGCTCGGCCTCGCTCACGGCGGTGACCACCCGGGCCGAGGAACCGACCCGGCTCCTGTCCACGTCCGGCACGTTGATCAGCACCTGCGGCAGGCGCTCCATGACGCCCGCCAGCTCCGCCAGGGGGCGGCCGGTGGCGGCCACCCGCGCGGCCAGCATCAGGCCGGTCAGGGTGCCGTCGCCGGTGGTGGCGTGGTCCAGGACGATGACGTGCCCGGACTGCTCGCCGCCCAGCGAGTAGCCGCCGCGCTTCATCTCCTCCAGCACGTAGCGGTCGCCGACGGCCGTCCGGACCAGCTCGATGCCCTCGCGCTCCATGGCGAGCTTGAAGCCCAGGTTGGACATCACCGTGGCCACCACGGTGTTCTTCCGCAGCGCTCCGGTCTCCTTCATCCCCAGCGCCAGCACGCTGAGGATCTGGTCGCCGTCGACCTCCTCGCCGGCGGCGTCCACGGCCAGGCAGCGGTCGGCGTCGCCGTCGTGCGCCACGCCCAGGTCGGCGCCGTGCTCGACGACGGCCGCGCGCAGGCCGTCGAGGTGGGTGGAGCCGCAGCCGTCGTTGATGTTGACGCCGTCGGGTTCGGTGGCGATGGTGACGACCTCGGCGCCCGCCCGTGCGAACGCCTCCGGGGAGACCCGGGCCGCCGCGCCGTGCGCGCCGTCGATGACGACCTTGAGTCCGTCGAGCCGGTTGGGCAGCACGCCGACGAGGTGGGCGACGTACTTGTCGAAGCCCTCGTCGTACTCCTTGACGCGGCCCACGCCGGCGCCCGTGGGACGGTCCCACGGCTCGCCGGAGGCGTGCTCGCGGTAGACCTGCTCGATGCGGTCCTCCAGCTCGTCGGCGAGCTTGTGGCCGCCGCGGGCGAAGAACTTGATGCCGTTGTCGGGCATGGGGTTGTGGCTGGCCGAGAGCATCACGCCCAGGTCGGCGCCGAGCGCGCCGGTCAGGTACGCCACGGCCGGGGTCGGCAGCACGCCCACCCGGAGCACGTCCACGCCCGCGCTGGCCAGTCCGGCCACCACGGCGGCCTCCAGGAACTCCCCGGACGCGCGCGGATCACGTCCGACCACCGCCACCGGGCGGTGACCCTTGAACGTGCCCGCCTCGGCGAGCACGTGCGCCGCCGCGACCGACAGACCGAGCGCCATTTCGGCGGTCAGGTCGGCGTTGGCGACCCCGCGCACACCGTCCGTACCGAAGAGTCGTCCCACCGTGGTTCCTCCGAGTTCCGAGCTGAGGGTCCGGGCACGCCGCGGGCCCGGTTCATCCAGATATACGCCCTTGGGGCGCGCCGGCGGCACGGCCGCGCCCCCGGCGTGCCGCCGTACGCCCCACCGGGGGCCGGACGCCGGCGCGGACGGACCGCGGTCGAGCGGTGGCGGCCGGTGGCCGGAAGACGAGCGCCCCGACACACCGGGACGGTGCTGTCGGGGCGCTCATCAGCGGCTTCCGCGAACGCGTACAGGTATGGCGTCGATCAACGCTTGCTGTACTGCGTGCCCTTGCGGGCCTTCTTCAGACCGGCCTTCTTCCGCTCGACCGCGCGGGCGTCGCGGGTCAGGAAGCCGGCCTTCTTCAGCGGACCGCGGTTGTTGTCCACGTCCGCCTCGTTCAGCGCGCGGGCCACGCCCAGGCGCAGGGCGCCGGCCTGACCCGAGATGCCACCGCCGCTGATGCGGGCGATGACGTCGTAGCGGTTGTCCAGCTCCAGAACCTTGAACGGCTCGTTGACTTCCTGCTGGTGGACCTTGTTCGGGAAGTAGGCCTCAAGGGTGCGGCCGTTGATCTTCCACTGGCCGCTGCCCGGCACGATGCGCACGCGGGCGATGGCGTTCTTGCGACGCCCGGTGCCGGCACCCGGCTGGGGCTCACCGAAACGGGACGCGAGGGACTCGGTGGAGTACTCCTCGACCCCCTCGGGCGTCTCGGTGGTGTACTGCTCGACCTCTTCGATCGGGGTCTCGGCGGTGGTCTCGGCCACGGTTCTCCTCAGCTCTCTTCAGTCTTGGTGGTGGCCGGACTACTGCGCGACCTGGGTGATCTCGAACGGAACCGGCTGCTGGGCGGCGTGCGGGTGGTTCTCGCCCGCGTAGACCTTCAGCTTCGAGAGCATCTGACGGCCCAGGGAGTTCTTCGGGAGCATGCCCTTGACGGCCTTCTCCACGGCCTTCTCCGGGTTGTTGCGGAGCAGGTCGTCGTAGCGGACGGACCGCAGACCGCCCGGGTAGCCGGAGTGGCGGTAGGCCAGCTTCTGGGTCCGCTTGTTGCCGGAGAGGTGCACCTTGTCGGCGTTGATGATGATGACGAAGTCACCAGCGTCAACGTGCGGCGCGTACACCGGCTTGTGCTTGCCCCTCAGAAGGGTGGCGGCCTGGGAGGCCAGACGGCCCAGGACGACGTCGGTGGCGTCGATGACGTGCCACTGACGCTGGACGTCGCCGGGCTTGGGGCTGTACGTACGCACGGTCGTAGCCTTCGCTTCTTCAGTGAGTGTTTCCTGACAAGGTCACCGGAGATCACGACAGCCCTGACCACGCGTCGGTGACGCAAGCCGATGCGGGTCGCTGGTCATCGTCCAGGTGGACCAGGCGTAACGGCCTCTCACGTGAGAACGAGCAAGCCAATACGCACAACGAACCAGCAGGATACCGGCCGTCCTCCGCACGGGTCAAAACGCCCCTCGGCGAGCGCCCCCTCGACCCCCCGCGCGACCCCCTCAGCGCGCCCGCGCCACCCGGCCCTCGTCCCAGACCGGCTCGGGCACCTCCCGCACCCGCCCGTCCGCGCCGAAGACCAGGAAGCGGTCGAAGGAACGGGCGAACCAGCGGTCGTGCGTCACCGCCAGCACCGTCCCCTCGTACGCCTCCAGCCCCTGCTGGAGCGCCTCGGCGCTCTCCAGGTCCAGGTTGTCGGTCGGCTCGTCCAGCAGCAGCGCCGTCGATCCGGCCAGCTCCAGCAGCAGGATCTGGAAGCGGGCCTGCTGGCCGCCCGAGAGTCTGTCGAAGGGCTGCTCGGCCTGGCGGTCCAGCTCGTAGCGGCGCAGCGCGGACATCGCCGCGCCCCGGTCCCTGGCGTGCTCGGTCCACAGGATGTCCAGCAGGGTGCGCCCCTGGAGTTCGGGGTGCGCGTGGGTCTGGGCGAAGTGGCCGGGCACCACCCGGGCGCCCAGCTTCCACTCCCCCGTGTGCGCCACGTCGCCGCCGGCCAGCAGCCGCAGGAAGTGCGACTTGCCCGAGCCGTTGGAGCCGAGCACCGCGACCCGCTCGCCGTAGAAGACCTCCAGGTCGAACGGCTTCATCAGCCCCGTCAGCTCCAGGGCGGAGCAGGTGACCGCCCGCACCCCGGTGCGCCCGCCGCGCAGCCGCATCCGGATGTCCTGCTCGCGCGGCGGCTCCTGCGGCGGCCCCGCCTCCTCGAACTTCCGCAGCCGGGTGCGCGCCGCCTGGTAGCGGGAGGCGAGCCCGTCGTTGTAGGCGGCCTTCTGCTTGAGGGTGTTCACCAGCCGTTTGAGCTGGGCGTGCTGCTCGTCCCAGCGCCTGCGCAGCTCCTCGAAGCGGGCGAAGCGCTCCCTGCGCGCCCGGTGGTACGTGGCGAAGCCGCCGCCGTGCACCCACACGTCCGACCCGGCCGGGCCCGGCTCCACGCTGACGATCTTCTCCGCCGCCCGCGCCAGCAGCTCCCGGTCGTGGGAGACGAACAGGACCGTCTTGCGGGTCTCGCCCAGCCGCTCCTCCAGCCACCGCTTGCCGGGGACGTCGAGGTAGTTGTCCGGCTCGTCCAGCAGCAGCACCTCGTCCGGGCCGCGCAGCAGGGCCTCCAGCACCAGCCGCTTCTGCTCGCCGCCCGACAGGGTGCGCACCTTCCGCCACTGCGCCTTCTCGTACGGGACGCCCAGGGCGGCGGTGGTGCACACGTCCCACGCCGTCTCGGCCTCGTAGCCGCCGGCCTCGGCCCAGTCGGCGAGCGCCTGCGCGTACTGCATCTGCGCGGCCTCGTCGTCGACCTCCATGATCTTCAGCTCGGCGGCGTCCACCGCCTCCGCCGCCTGGCGGATCCGCGGCCGGGCCACCGAGACCAGCAGGTCGCGCACCGTGCGCTCGTCCCGCACCGACCCCACGAACTGCGGCATCACCCCGAGCCCGCCGCCGACCGTCACCGTGCCGCCGTGCGGCTTCAGCTCACCGGCGATCAGCCGCAGCAGCGTCGTCTTGCCGGCGCCGTTGGCCCCCACCAGGGCCACCGAGGCACCCTCGCCGACCCGGAACGAGACGTCGTTCAGGAGCACCCTCCCATCGGGCAGGTAGTACTCCAGGTGCGCCGCCTCCACATGTCCCATGCACCCGACTCTGACCGGGGCAGGGGGGTCGGGGCAACCGAATATGATGCGCCCATGAGCTTTGGGCAGGGGGGACCGGGCCGGGGCCCGGGGGGACCGACCGGACCGCAGGGACCGCCGTCCACGCCGGACTGGGCCGCGCTCGCCGAGCGGAGCGAGCGCAGGCGCGCCCGGCGCCGCCGCCTGCTGGTGATCGGCGGCGGAGCACTGGCCACCGCCGTGGTGGCCGCGATCGTCGCCACGGCCGTCGTCAGCGAGAGCGGCTCCGACAGCGAGACGTCCGACCGGCCGTCGGCGGCGTCGTCCTCGGCCGTCGAGACCGCGCCGCCCGACCCCGAGCAGCCGGAGCCGACCTTCTCCTCCGCGCCGCCGCCTCCCCCGCCGCCGGACCCGCGCGAGATCCTCTCCGACCCGAAGCGGGACACCGCGCCGCTCGACGCCGCCACCCTCTTCCCCGGCGACTCGATGACGACCGGCGGCCGTGAGTACGCCAAGGGCGCCACCCACTCCACCGGCAACTGTGCCGCCGGCACCCAGGGCGCGCTCGGCGCGGTGCTGACGAACAACGGCTGCCGGGAGCTGATCCGGGTGACGTACCGGCGCGGCGGGGTCGCCGCCACCGTCGGCGTCGCGGTCTTCGACAGTGCGCGGGCGGCGGCCGGCGCCAAGGAGCAGGCCGAGCCGAACATCGCCTCGCTGCCGGGCGCGGGCGTCCCCACCTTCTGCCGCGGTGTGACGTGCCACACCTCGGCCAACGCCCTGGGCCGCTACGCCTACTTCACGATCTCCGGCCACACCAGCGGCAAGGACGTGACCTCCGCCGACACCGCCGCCCGCCAGGCCGGACGCGACGCGGCGGACCACGCCTTCGCCCGCATCGTCCAGCGCGGCCGGGACCAGGCGGCGGCCTCGGTCGCGGGCGACTGACGGAACGCCCCCACAGGTCGCGCACGCGCCCACTCCCGCGCCCCGGGGCGACCCGCCACCGCGGCGCGCCTGAACCGGAACCCCCGGCCACGCCCTCGACGCCCCACCCACGGCAGCCGTCGTCCGCTGACGTTGCCGTCAACTACTGCCGTCACCCCACGCAGAAGCCCCGTCAGGACGCACCTGACGGGGCTTCGCCTTTACAGTTCGAAATGACGCGGGAAGGTCGACATCCCCAGCGGAACGACGCCCTCACGCCGCATGCGAGGAACGGGCGAGACCCTCGAATAGAGCCTCGCCCGTTCCTGCGAACGTCAAGAAGCTACTTGCCTTCACCTCTCAGCAAGATCTGAACCTTTGACGGAAATTGCAGATCATCCACCATTACCGAACAGATCACAGAGCCGCGGAATCCCGTGAATTGCATTCGGGTGTATTCGTTCGGATCGTGCAATACGAGCCACCCGGACGGACACGGGAGCGACACCTCAAAGAGGTTCGCAGGAAGCACCACAGGCGGAGCCGACTTCCATATCTCGCATTCGACAGGACCGTCGACACTGGCCTGAACACCGAAGATGAGTGAACTGCCCTCTCGATACCAGCTGCTCGACGCCGGGTCCCAGTCGCTGACGTCGTCGTCACTTCCCACGTCCTGCAGGATCAGGCAGCCGTGCTCGATTTTCGCCAGGAATGCAACCACAGGGCTATTAGCTACCATTCCTTCTTACTCTTTCCCTGTGAAAGTTGTGAGACAACTCCACCCTGCCGTCTAGCGCAGGGCAGACAGTGAGGATACGCCGTCTGAGGAGACCCTGGAGCGACGAGACTAGACGGCGGCTGGTGATCTGGAATCCAGTCCCCGTCCTTGGTGCCCGGGGTCGTGGCATCGCAAGTGTGGCAGCCGTACTTATTTCCGGATTCGTTGACCAGATCTCGAACGCCATCTGCCTCAATGTCGCCGTTCTCCAGCCCTACTCCCTCGCGGGCATTCGGACCAGCACCCAGCGTCAGATCGCACTTCTGGCCCGGCGTTGCATTGTGAACGAGTACCGGAGTCTCGCCCGCCGGCACATAGTACGTATGCTGGACGGACCCTTCTCACCCGCATTTTCGCAGGTCAGCGCCGGTCTGTAGATCCGTGGAGGTCCGCCGGCGTCCGCCGTTGGCGGGTCCGGTTGCCGTCAGCGTTGCCGTCAGAACCGAGAGGCGGCGCTACTTCAGGTGCTCCTCAAAGTCCTCCACGGTCCAGTCGGCCTGACGGAGGATGGAGCGGAGGGTGCCAGGTGCAAGGCTGCGATGGAGCGGGACGATGACGGTCCGCTCGCCGCTGCGGTACTTGGCATGGCTTCCGCGGGTGGAGATGTGCTCGAACCCGCCCCGCTCCAGGGCTTTGACCACTGCCGCTCCGGAAAGGTCCGTGGGGACGGCGGGGCTCATGCGGCGCGTCGCACTTCAACAGGAGCGGTGATCACGTCGGTGACTTCCGGGGCAGGAGCATCCTCGAAGTAGAGCTCCAGCGCTTCGCGGAGGTTCTCCAGAGACTCTTCGATGGTCTCTCCCTGCGAGGTGACCTCGACCTGGAGGCAGCGCGCCACGTACCACTCGCCTTCGTGGGTGATCGCGGCGGTCAGGTGCAGTGCGTCAGTCGTCATGCCGCCAGTCTGGCACGCCCGCGCAAGGACGGACGCTGGGAAGCCGCTGGCTACATCCTCACCACCAGCGGCACCCGCAAGCGCACCCGCGTCTACGGCACCACGTGGAAGGAGGCCGTGGACAAGCTGACCGAGCGTATGGCCGCCAGCAACCGCGGGCTGCCCGCCCCGGCCGCCGACTGCACCGTCGAGGTGTACCTGCGGCACTGGCTCGACAACATCGCCGTCCACCAGCTCCGCGAGACCACCCACACCCGCTACCGCACCACCGCCCGCCTCTACATCACCCCCATCCTGGGCAGGAAGAAGCTCGGCAGGCTCACCACCAAGGACGTCCGCGCCCTCCTCGACCAGCTCCGCACCCAGTGCCAGTGCTGCACACGCGAACTGGACACCCAGGGCCTCTGCTGCTCGGCCGAGGTCTGCTGCGGCAAACGGCTCTCACCCTTGACCGTCAGCTACGTCCACTCCGTCTTGAAGTCCGCGCTCCAGCACGCCGTCCGCGAGGACGAACTCCCCCGCAATGTCGCCCGGAACGTCCCCGCCGGCACACCCCGTCCCAAGCGCACCGAGCCGCTCACGGCCGCCGAGGCCCGACAACTCCTCCAAGCCGCCGAAGACCACCGTCTCCACGCCCTCTTCGACCTGGCACTCCACACCGGGCTCCGCAAGGGCGAAATGCTCGGCCTCCACTGGACCGACCTCGACCTGAACGGCGGCACCGCCAGTGTCCGTCGGCCCCTCCAGCGCACCAGCAGCCGAGGGCTCGCCACCCTGCCGACGAAGACCACCAGCTCCGAACGCCGCATCACCCTCCCCACCGCCTGCATACGGTCGCTGCAGGAACATCGGCTGCGCCAGGAACAGGAACGGGCGGCTGTCGGGGACAAGTGGCAGGAGGGCGGCTACGTATTCACCACGCCCACCGGCCGACCCATCGACCCCACCAACCTCACCCGCGCCTTCACCACCCTCCTCCACCACGCGGGCCTCCGCCGCATCCGGTTCCACGATCTCCGCCACACCGCCGCGACGCTCCTCCTGGAGCAAGGCGTCGAACTCGTCGTCATCAAGGAACTCCTCGGCCACGCCCACATCGGCGTCACCGCCACCGTCTACGCCCACGTCCGCCCCCGCCTCCAACGCCAGGCCATCGACACCCTCGGCAATGCCCTCAGCCCGACCGACGGCGACCACGACGACCCACCCGCCGCAGCCATCGTCCGCTGACGTTGCCGTCAGCGTTGCCGTCAGACGCCCGAGAGGCCCTGCTGGATTTCCCCCAGCAGGGCCTCTCGGACTCTTACCTCACTCCACGAAGCAGAGCCCCTTACTCCGCAAGCGCCACAATGTCTCCTCTTGATGCGTTCGATGGAACCACCCCGTCGAAGCTGTACGAGTCATCGCAGAAGACGATTTGCTCTTCAGCGGGCACGAGTCCGCGATACCAGACCACAAAGTCGGCCACGACCTCAATGGGCCCTTCCAGGTAGATTCCCTGACCATCCGCGTGCGCGTATCCCTCCAGCTCGCCCAGCTCAGAGCGGTAGGTCCATTCCACATCGCGAACCTCGGACCCCGCAGCTCCCGGGGAAGCCAGCTTCATCTGAGCCTGCGGCCAGTCGCTGGCAAGGGCTCGCGCCAGAGCATCTCGCTCCAAACGCCACGTATCGCTCTCAAAGACGGCGAGGTACGTCACTGACCTGCTCCTATCTCACGACCACAGACCCAGGGATGCCATGCTGCTGCATCAATCCTTGGAAGTATGGCACCGCGCCTGAATGGTTGGTGATCACCCGCAGTCCCGTCAGAGGGTTGGAGGGATCATTGATCACGGCAGCATATCTCCTGAACTCATCGTCAGTCTTGGCCGCGATCTTGCTTCGAATGAAACCGGGGATACCTGATCCCGGAATGAACGGACTGCGGCCAGGCTTCTCGATGAATTTGGCATCGAGAAGTTCTCCGGTGTTTCGATCGAAACCGTCGGCCCAGACCCTCTCTCCGCCACCGACGGCACGGTATTCGGTCGCCCCAGTGTGTGCAATCTGGTAAGCCTGTGTATTTCCACTACCGACTGCGGCTCGCGTATCAAGCGACAATTGATACGACGTATTGCAGTTGTGCACAAGGACCGGAGTCTGTCCCGCCAGCACATAGTACGTGTGGATGTCGCTGACTGTGAGGTCGTGGGTGCGCCGGCGCTTTTCGAAGTGGCGGATGCCGGTGAGCGTGACGGTGTCGCCGTCCGGAGGGAGGGTCATCCCCGGCTTGAGGTCGCCGGCCTCCATCCACTCCTGCTCGGACTCCGCCCAGAACGGGTGAGTCGTGGCGGAGATCAGCGCCGCGGCGCCCTCGTCGGTGGTGATGGTGAGGTCGGCGAAGCCCTTCTACCCCGGCCGGATTCCGGCCGACTGCCCCACTTCCGGCCCGTAGGAGTTGGGGGTCGAAGCAGCGCCGGGCGAATGAGGCGGGAGGCGACCGACCCCGGGGCGGCGAGGCCCCGGGGCGGCGAGGCCCCGGGGCGGCGGGAGGGGTGGCGCGGGAGCGGGGTCAGTCCCGCTGTGCCCCCGGCGGGAGCACACGCAGGGCCGGCCTGGTGGCCGTCTTCTGCTTGAAGGCCCAGTCGAGCATCCTCGTCGCGTCCCGGTAGCGGTCGGAGCTTCCCAGGACGACGCCGACGACCGTGCGCCCGTCACGCCTGGCCGCGAAGACCAGACAGGGGCCGGCCTTGGTGCCCGTGCCGGTCTTGACGCCGATCACGCCCTTGTACGCGCCGAGCAGCTTGTTGGTGTTGTACCAGGTGTACGTACGTCCGTTGGTGGCCTTCTGGACGGTCTTGGTGGACTTGACCACCGTCGCGAGCGTGGGGTTCGCCAGCGCGTGCCGCGCCAGCTTCGCCATGTCGCGCGGGGTCGAGTGGTTCCTGCCCGTCGTGGAGATGCCGTCGAAGGAGTCGAACCTCGTGTTCTTCATCCCCAGGTCGGCGGCCTTCTTGTTCATCTTGGCGATGAACGACTTGGTGCGGGCGGCCGTCGTGTCGCCGCTGCCGAAGGTGTCCGCCAACGAGTGGGCCGCGTCGCAGCCGGAGGGGAGCATCAACCCGTACAGCAGCTGCCGCACGGTGAGCTTGTCGCCCGTCTTCAGGTCCGCGGTGCTGGCGCCGTACTTGGCGACGTGGTCGCGGTAGGCCTTCTTGATCGTGACCTTGCGGTTCAGGTCGACGCCCTTGGTGGTGACGACGACCGCCGCGGTCATGATCTTGGTGGTGCTGGCGGTCTCGCGCCGGGTGTCGGCGCCCTTGCCCCACAGGGCCCTGCCCGTGCCGCCGTCCAACAGGAACGCGCCCTTGGCGACCGTCCCGGACGGCCCTCCGGCCGCCTGCGCGGGTGCCGCCAACGGCCCCGCGGCGAGTACGGCACCGGCCGTCGCCACCACCACGCCCGCCCGGCGGGTCCCCCTCGTTCGAAGTCTCAATGGACGCTCCGTCGTCTGTCGTCGGCCCGCACGGCGCGAGCCCGATTACTGGACGACGGAGCGGCGGCGGTGGTTGCGCGCCGAAACCGGCCAAACCGGTGACAGCGTGCTGTTTCGGCCACCGCGCGACCGGCGCCCGGGGGCGTGCGCCGGTCGCGCGCCTCGGTGGTTCGTCCGCCGGTCGGTGCTCCCTCCGGAGCGGGGCGGCCCGTCAGGGCGGTGTTGAGCGGGAGGCGACACGCGGCGGAGAATCTCACCATGCGCACACAGACGGTTCCTCAGCGCACGTACCGGAGCTTCTTCACCGACAGCACGTACTGGGACCACTACCGACCACGGCCCGGCGACATCGTCATCTCGACGCCCCCCAAGGTGGGCACCACCTGGACCCAGCGGATCACCTCGGTCCTGGTCTTCCAGAGCACCGACCTCCCGGCGCCCCTGATGGAGATCAGCCCCTGGCTGGACTGCGCCTTCGCGCCCTTGGACCAGGCGCTGGCGACGCTGGAGCGGCAGCGGCACCGGCGGTTCATCAAGACCCACCTGCCGATGGACGCCCTGCCGATCCACCCCGAGGTGTCCTACCTGGTCGTCGGTCGCGATCTGCGGGACGCCGCCGTGTCCGCCCACAACCACGCGATGGGCACGAGCCGGGCGGCCGAGCACCTTCCGCCCGGCCCCAGCGGCGACGACGTCCACACCCCGGTCCATCCGCCGGTGTCCGAGGACGTCCGGGAGTTCTGGCACGGCTACTTCACCCGCAGCGCCTTCCCGTGGGAGTCGGACGGCTGGCCGTTCAACTCGCCCACCCGCCATCTGGAGTCGTGGTGGCGGCACCGCGACGCGCCCAACGTCCTCTTCCTCCACTACCAGGAGATGTTGGACGACCTGGACGGCCAGATGCGCCGTGTCAGCGCGTTCCTGGACATCCCGGTGGACGAGGAGCGCTGGCCCGAGCTGGTGGCGGCGTGCACCTTCTCCGACATGCGCGCCGGGCAGGACCGGATCTTCGGCGAGGACACGATCGGGGCCGCGGCCGCCTCGTTCCGGTTCTTCCACAGGGGCCACAGCGGGCAGTGGCACGGTCGCGTCACCGAGGAGGACCTGGCCCTGTACCGCGCGGCGCTCGAACCGCTCCCCGCCGATCTGCGCGCCTGGCTGGCCCGCGACGCGTAGGGGACGACCCCACCGGCCGCCCCACCGGCCGGCCACCGGTCAGCAGCAGCCGGCGACCACTGCCGTACCCGAGCCCGTACCCGACCCCGAGCCCGGCAGTGTGCGCCGGTTGCGCGCCTCCGCGTTGCGCGCCGCCAGCAGGTCGTCGGCCGGGTAGCCGACCTCCTCCAGGGTGAGGCCGTGCGGCCGCACCACGTGCACAGCCGAGTCCCGTACCCCCGCGGCCAGCACCTCGCCGGGCCAGGAGGGCGGACGGTGGCCGTCTCCGACGAAGAGCAGCGCGCCGACCAGCGAGCGCACCATGTTGTGGCAGAAGGCGTCGGCGACGACCCGTGCCTCCACGACGCCGTCCGCCCGCCGCTCCCAGCGCAGCTCCCTGAGCGTCCTTATCGTCGTGGCTCCCTCACGCCGCTTGCAGTACGCGGCGAAGTCGTGCTCCCCCAGCAACCGCCGTGCCGCCTCGTTCATGGCGTCCACGTCCAACGGCCAGTCGTGCCACAGCACATGGCCGCGCAGCAGCGGGTCCACTCCGCCCGGGTGGTCGCAGACCCGGTAGGCGTAGCGGCGCCAGATCGCCGAGAAACGGGCGTTGAAGTGGGGTGGGGCCGCGGTGACCCGGTGGACCCGCACGTCGTGCGGCAGCCGCCCCGCCAGCCGGCGCAGCAGTTTGTCCCGGTGCGCTTCCCACAGCTCCTCGGGCAGGTCGACGTGGGCCACCTGCCCCCGGGCGTGCACGCCGGCGTCGGTGCGGCCCGCGACCGTCAGCTCGAAGGCCTCCGGTGAGCGGGTCACGATCCGTAGCGCCTCCTCCAGCTCGCCCTGCACGGTGCGCCGACCGCGCTGCCGTGCCCAGCCTGAGAAGTCCCTGCCGTCGTACGACAGGTCCAGCCGGACCCGGACCCGTCCGGGTTCCACTTCGTCGCTCACGCCGTCGTTCCTCTCGAAAGGCCTGGGGGTGGGGGTGGACCGCGGGGGCCCATACGGCGGCGGACCCGCTCCCGGGAGGGGAGACGGGTCCGTCGCGTCGTGCTCGTGGCACTCGGTGGAGGGGAGCCTCAGGCGTCCTTCTTCTCCTCGGCCGGGGCCTCGGTGGACTCCTCGGCCTTCTCCTCGGCCGGAGCCTCGGTGGCCTCGGTGGCCTCGGCGGCCTCGTCCTTCTTCAGGCTCGTCGCGGCCTCGTCGCCCGCGGTGTCCTTGGCCGAGCGCTTGGTGGCGGCCTCGGCCTCGCCGACGGCCTCCTGCTGCACGGTCAGCGCCTCGACCAGCTCGATGACGGCCATCGGGGCGTTGTCGCCACGACGGTTGCCGATCTTGGTGATGCGGGTGTAGCCGCCCGGACGGTTCTCGTAGCGGGGGCCGATCTCCGTGAAGAGCGTGTGCACGACGCTCTTGTCGAGGACCGTCCGCATCACCTGGCGACGGTTGTGCAGGTCGCCCTTCTTCGCCTTGGTGATCAGACGCTCCGCCACCGGGCGCAGCCGGCGGGCCTTGGCCTCGGTGGTGGTGATGCGGCCGTGCTCGAAGAGGGCGGTGGCGAGGTTCGCCAGCATGGCCTTCTCGTGCGCGGCGCTCCCGCCGAAGCGGGCGCCCTTGGTGGGCTTCGGCATGATCTCTTACCTCTCTGTCTGCACCGGCCGTGTCAGGTACCGGTGTCAGTGTCCGCACGGGCTTGTGCCCGCCGGAGCCCGGGACGCGCGGTGCGGCCCGGAAGCGTGGGCCGACCGGGCGCGGCGGGGCCGCGCCCGGTCGGGGGTGCCGTCGGGTACCGGTGTCGGTGCCGTCCGGCGTGAGACCTCGGGTGCCTCAGTACTGCTCGGTCTCGACGAAACCGGAGTCCGCGTCGTCGTCGGCGCCGAAGGCGTCCGCGGCGGCGGTCGGGTCGAATCCGGGCGGGCTGTCCTTCAGGGTCAGGCCCATGCCGGCCAGCTTCGCCTTGACCTCGTCGATCGACTTGGCGCCGAAGTTGCGGATGTCGAGCAGGTCCGCCTCGGAGCGGGCCACCAGCTCGCCCACCGAGTGGATGCCCTCGCGCTTGAGGCAGTTGTAGGAGCGGACGGTCAGCTCCAGCTCCTCGATCGGCAGGGCCAGGTCGGCGGCGAGCGCGGCGTCCGTCGGGGACGGGCCCATGTCGATGCCCTCGGCGTCGACGTTCAGCTCGCGGGCCAGGCCGAACAGCTCGACCAGGGTCTTGCCGGCGGACGCCATGGCGTCACGGGGACGCATGGACTCCTTGGTCTCGACGTCGACGATCAGCTTGTCGAAGTCGGTGCGCTGCTCGACACGGGTCGCCTCGACCTTGTAGGTGACCTTGAGGACCGGCGAGTAGATGGAGTCGACCGGGATGCGGCCGATCTCCTGGCCGGCCTGCTTGTTCTGCACCGCGGAGACGTAGCCGCGACCGCGCTCGACGGTCAGCTCCATCTCCAGCTTCCCCTTGCCGTTCAGCGTGGCGAGGACCAGGTCGGGGTTGTGCACCTCGACGCCGGCCGGCGGGGCGATGTCGGCGGCGGTGACCAGACCCGGGCCCTGCTTGCGCAGGTACATCACGACCGGCTCGTCGTGCTCCGAGGAGACAACCAGGCTCTTGATGTTGAGGATCAGGTCGGTGACGTCCTCCTTGACGCCCGGCACGGTGGTGAACTCGTGCAGGACGCCGTCGATCCGGATGCTGGTCACGGCAGCACCGGGGATCGAGGAGAGGAGCGTGCGACGCAGGGAGTTGCCGAGGGTGTAGCCGAAACCCGGCTCCAGCGGTTCGATCACGAACCGGGAACGGAACTCGTCCACGACCTCTTCGGTCAGTGAGGGACGCTGAGCGATCAGCATGGGGATGTGCCTCCAGTCTTCGGCAACCGCTATTTGATGCCGAGCACCGGGCGGGAGCCCGGTTTGCACTACAAGGGTACGGGCGGCGCGACCCGTGCGGGCCGCACCGCCCGTGACCGTGAGCCGGTACTCCGGATTACTTGGAGTACAGCTCGACGATCAGCTGCTCCTGCACCTGGGTGTCGATCACCTGGCGCTCGGGCAGCGAGTGGACGAGGATCCGCAGCTTGGAGGGGATGGCCTCCAGCCACGCCGGCACGGTCTTGTCGCCGGCCTCCGCCTGGGCCACCTGGAAGGGGGTCAGGGTACGGGAGGAGGGACGGACCTCGACGATGTCGTTGGGAGCGACGCGAGCCGACGGGATGTCGGTCTTGCGGCCGTTCACCATGATGTGCCCGTGCCTCACCAGCTGACGGGCGTGGTCGCGGGACTTGGCGAAGCCGGCCCGGTAGACCACGTTGTCCAGACGGGACTCGAGGATCTGCAGCAGGTTCTCACCCGTCTTGCCCTGCTTGCGGTTCGCCTCGTCGAAGTACCCGCGGAACTGCTTCTCCAGGACTCCGTAGATGCGAGCGGCCTTCTGCTTCTCACGCTTCTGCAGCAGGTACTCGCTGTCCTTGGTGCGCCCGCGCCCGTGCTCACCCGGGGGGTAAGGACGGATCTCGATCGGGCACTTAGCGCTCTCGCACTTGGCTCCCTTGAGGAAGAGCTTCTGCTTCTCCCGACGGCAACGCTTGCAGTCGGCCCCGGTGTAACGCGCCATGTTCGTGTATCTCCTACTTCAGCCTGGCTCAGACGCGGCGACGCTTCGGCGGGCGGCAGCCGTTGTGCGGGGTCGGGGTGACGTCCTGGATCGAACCGACCTCGAGGCCGGTGGCCTGGAGGGAGCGGATCGCGGTCTCACGGCCGGAGCCGGGACCCTTGACGAACACGTCGACCTTGCGCATGCCGTGCTCCTGCGCGCGACGGGCGGCCGACTCGGCGGCCATCTGCGCGGCGAACGGCGTCGACTTGCGGGAGCCCTTGAAGCCCACGTGACCGGCCGAAGCCCAGGAGATCACGTTGCCGGTGGGATCGGTGATGGAAACGATGGTGTTGTTGAACGTGCTCTTGATGTGAGCGTGCCCGTGGGCGACGTTCTTCTTCTCCTTGCGGCGCACCTTCTTGGCGCCGGCCGTACGGCCCTTCGGAGGCATAGAAAATTTCTCCCGTGGAGGTGGTCGGTCCTACATCCGGACCACTGTCGGTGTGTCCGGTGCGGACTACTTCTTGCCCGGCTTCTTCTTGCCGGCGATCGCGCGACGCGGGCCCTTGCGGGTCCGGGCGTTGGTGCTGGTGCGCTGGCCCCGGACGGGCAGACCACGACGGTGGCGCAGGCCCTGGTAGCTGCCGATCTCGACCTTGCGGCGGATGTCGGCCTGGATCTCGCGGCGGAGGTCGCCCTCGGTGCGGATGTTGGCCTCGACGTACTCGCGGATCCTGACGAGCTCTTCCTCGGTCAGGTCGCGGACGCGGGTGTCCGGGTTCACACCGGTGTTCGCGAGCGTCTGCTGGGAGAGCGTGCGACCGATGCCGAAGACATAGGTGAGGGCGACCTCCACACGCTTGTCGCGCGGGAGGTCAACGCCTTCGAGGCGTGCCATGAACGTGGCTCCTGGTTTCTTGTCGGAGGTCTTCCGCAGCACCGTTCCCGTAGCGATGTACGAGCCGGGTCCCCGGCCTCCGTCCGGGGGTGTCGTCCCCACCGGCGGTAACAGGTGTCACGGCGGGGGGTCGGGTGTCTGCGTATCTACATGTCGCTTGCGTCGCGCGAAGAACCGCGAGAGGTGCGAGGCGAGGTCGAGCGTCAGCCCTGGCGCTGCTTGTGGCGCAGGTTGTCGCAGATGACCATGACCCGGCCGTGGCGGCGGATCACCTTGCACTTGTCGCAGATCTTCTTGACGCTCGGCTTGACCTTCATGGGATGTGAGGTTCTCCGGGTCAGGCCACCGCCCCACGGGGAGTGGGGGGAGGCGAGATCTACTTGTAGCGGTAGACGATCCGCCCGCGCGTCAGGTCGTAGGGAGACAGCTCCACCACGACACGGTCGTCGGGAAGGATACGGATGTAGTGCATCCGCATCTTGCCGCTGATGTGCGCGAGGACCTGGTGCCCGTTCTGGAGCTCCACCTTGAACATCGCGTTCGGGAGAGACTCGACGACGGTGCCCTCGATCTCGATGGCCCCTTGTTTTTTGGCCATGCTTGAGCGCTTCACCTTCCGGGATCGGCTACCTGGATCAGCCCGTGGGTGCGCGCAGGCACACATGGACCGACGAGCCAGTCTACGTCAGGCTCCGGCGAAAAACTAATCGGGGATGTATGCCCAGTCCGGGGGACTCTTATGCGGTTCCGGAGGGATGTCCCGCTTGGGCGTGACGGCGTACGAGGGGCCGGCAACGGAGCCGGGAGGCGGGCCGGCCGGTCCGCCGTCCGCCCTCAGTCCAGCGGGTCGGGGGCGGCGGTGATCCCGTACTCGGCCAGCTTGGCCCTGCCGCCGTCCGGCGCGGTGAGCACCAGCGGGCCCTCTTCCGTCAACGCCACGGAGTGCTCCCAGTGGCACGCCCAGGAGCCGTCGTCCGTCTTGACCGTCCACTCGTCCTCCAGGACGTGCGTCCTGGCGGTGCCCAGGCTGACCATCGGCTCGATCGCCAGGCACATGCCCGGCACCAGCTTCGGGCCGCGGCCGCGCCGGCGGTCGACGTAGTTCAACAGGTGCGGGTCCATGTGCATCTGGCTGCCGATGCCGTGGCCGCCGTAGTCCTCGATGATCCCGTAGCGGCCGGAGGCCGGACGCGGCTGTCGGCGGATGTAGCCCTCGATCGCCTTGGAGACGTCCACCAGGCGGTTGCCCTTGCGCATGGCGGCGATGCCGGCCCACATCGACTCCTCCGTGACCCGGCTCAGCTCGTGGAGCTCGGGCGCGTGCCCCTCGCCGACGAAGACGGTGATCGCCGCGTCGCCGTGCCAGCCGTCGACGATCGCGCCGGCGTCGATGGAGATGATGTCGCCGGACTCCAGGACCGTCTCCCGGTTCGGGATGCCGTGGACGACGACGTCGTTGACCGAGGTGCAGATGTTGCCGGGGAAACCGCCGTAGCCGAGGAAGTTCGGCTTGGCGCCGTGGTCGGCGAGGACCTTCGCGGCGACCTCGTCCAGGTCCTTGGTCGTCGCGCCGGGCACCGCCGCCTTGCGGCACGCCGCGTGCATCGCGGCGACGACCAGCCCGGCCGCGCGCATCTTCGCGATCTGCTCGGGGGTCTTGATCTCCACCATGACGGCCGACGCCTTCCAGCTTGCGGTTCACACGACAACGTACGCCCGACCCGGTACCGCGGTGCCACACGATCGCCGTACCGCCGGGCCGTTCCCTACACGATACGGCCGCGGGGCCCGTGGGGGCACCGCGGCCTTCTCGCCGTTCCTCTTCGGGGCCCCGTCGGGCCCCGCGCGCTACGCGCGAGACGCCTCGGGGCCGCGCCCGAGCGCCTCCATGGCGCGCTGGGTGACCTCCGCCACCTTGCCGAGCGCCGAGATCGTCACGACCAGGCCCTGGGCCTTGTAGTAGTCGATGATCGGCTCGGTCTCGGTGTGGTAGACCTCCAGCCGCTTGCGGACGGTGTCCTCGTGGTCGTCCTCGCGCTGGTAGAGCTCGCCGCCGCAGACGTCGCAGACGCCCTCGGTCTTCGGAGGGTTGTACTGGACGTGGAAGATGTGGCCGCTGTCGTTGCGGCACATCCGCCGTCCGGCGATCCGCTTCACGACCTCGTCCTCGGGGACCTCCAGGTCCAGCACCGCGTTGAGTGCCGTGCCGGCCTCGCTCAGGATGCCGTCCAGCGCCTCCGCCTGGGCGATGTTCCGCGGGAAGCCGTCCAGGAGGAACCCCTCGGCGGCGTCCGGCTGCTCCATGCGGTCCTTGGCCATGCCGATCGTGATCTCGTCGGGTACGAGCTGTCCGGCCCGCATGTACTCCTGCGCCTTCTGCCCGAGCCGGGTGCCCTGGCCGATGTTGGCACGGAAGAGGTCGCCCGTGGAGATGTGCGGGATGGACAGGTTCTCGGCCAGGTACGCGGCCTGCGTGCCCTTGCCCGCGCCAGGCGGTCCGACGAGGACGATTCGCATCAGCGGAGGAACCCTTCGTAATGGCGCTGCTGAAGCTGGCTCTCGATCTGCTTCACGGTCTCCAGACCGACACCCACGATGATCAGGATGCTGGTCCCGCCGAACGGGAAGTTCTGATCCGCGTTGAACATCACCAGCGCGACGGTGGGCACCATGGCGATCAGTCCCAGGTAGAGCGAACCGGGCCACGTGATGCGGTTCAGCACGTAGCTCAGGTACTCCGCGGTGGGGCGACCGGCCCGGATGCCCGGGATGAACCCACCATACTTCTTCATGTTGTCGGCCACTTCTTCGGGGTTGAAGGAGATGGCGACGTAGAAGAAGGCGAAGAAGACGATCAGGACGAAGTACGTGACCAGGTAGATCGGCGCGTCCTGCGCCTGCAGGTTGTTCCTGACCCAGTCCGCCCAACCCGCCTGGGAATTGCTGAACTGGACGATCAGCGCCGGGATGTAGAGCAGCGACGAGGCGAAGATCACGGGGATCACACCCGCCTGGTTGACCTTGAGCGGAATGTAGGTGGAGGTGCCGCCGTAGGAGCGGCGCCCGATCATGCGCTTGGCGTACTGCACCGGGATGCGGCGCTGCGCCTGCTCGACGAAGACCACGAGCGCGACGATCGCCAGGCCGCACAGGACCACGATGCCGAACTCGATCCAACCGTCCGCCAGGTCGCCCTGCTGCTTGATGGCCCACAGGGAGCCGGGGAAGCCCGCCGCGATCGAGACGAACATCAGGATCGACATGCCGTTGCCGATGCCGCGGTCGGTGATCAACTCGCCCAGCCACATGATCAGCGTGGTGCCGGCGGTCATCACGATCACCATGTTGATGGTGGTGAAGATCGAGTCGTCCGGGATGATCTGGTCACGGACACTGCACTGCGCGAAGAGGCTGCCACTGCGGGCCGTCGCCACCAGACCGGTGGCCTGGAGGACGCCGAGCGCCACGGTGAGGTAACGGGTGTACTGCGTGATCTTCGCCTGACCGGACTGTCCCTCCTTCTTGAGGGCCTCCAGCCTGGGAATGACCACCACCAGCAGCTGCAGGATGATGCTCGCCGTGATGTACGGCATGATCCCGAGCGCGAAGATGGTCAACTGCAGCAGCGCGCCACCGCTGAACATGTTCACCAGGCCGAAAAGGTCGGACTGCCCGCCCTGGGCCTCTTTGACGCAAACCTGGACGTTCTGGTAGCTGACTCCCGGGACCGGGATGTGGGCTCCCAGCCGGAAGAGCACCATGATGCCCAGCGTGAACAGCAGCTTCTTGCGGAGGTCGGGCGTCTGGAAAGCCCGAGCGAACGCGCTGAGCACGGTACCTCCTGCGTCTCCCGCATCGCGCGGAAGGTGACGATATGTTGAAGGATCGGATACGTGGGTGGGGGCCTGCCGAGGGCAGACCTCCAGGGAGAGTAACAGCGCTGGCCACCCTACAGGCGACGGCCGTGACACGGAACTACGTACCGGGACTACTCCGACCGCCGGCGTAACGGGCCCGGAGGCCGGATTCCCACGCTCCGTTCCCCTTCCGCGGGGACACCCGTACGCGTCCCCGCCGTCCCTTCCCGGTGGGGACCACCGGGGCGGGTCGGGGCGGTGGGAAAGGCGCCGGTCACCGACGGCTCCCGGATCCGGGACCACTCGTCCGTCCGTGACGGGCGGTCGGGCGTTCGATTCGGGGCGTCGCTTTTCGGCCATGCCCGCGCCCCGACCGCTCCCGGTCGCATCCGAGAAGTCGGGCCTCGACGGACCCCGAGGACGTCCCCGGAGGAGCTCGGGACGCTCCACGGCACCGGGGACCTCGGCCCGGCGACGGCCGGCGGGGAGGAAGGGCGAAGGGCCGGGCCCCCTTCGACGGGGACGCCCGGCCCTTCGTGGTGCGGCCTGCCGGCCGCTCCGATCAGACGAGCTCGGTGACGGTGCCACCGGCCGCGGTGATCTTCTCCTTGGCGGAGCCGGAGACCTTGTCGACGGTCACCTGCAGCGCCACGGAGATCTCCCCGTTGCCCAGGACCTTCACGAGCTGGTTCTTGCGCACCGCGCCCTTGGCGACCAGGTCCTCGACGGTGACCTCGCCACCCTCGGGGTACAGGGCCGCCAGCTTGTCCAGGTTGACGACCTGGTACTCGGTGCGGAAGGGGTTCTTGAAGCCCTTCAGCTTGGGCAGCCGCATGTGCAGCGGCATCTGCCCGCCCTCGAAGGCCTCCGGAACCTGGTAGCGGGCCTTGGTGCCCTTGGTGCCACGTCCCGCGGTCTTGCCCTTGGACGCCTCACCACGACCGACACGGGTCTTGGCGGTCTTGGCGCCCGGGGCCGGCCGGAGGTTGTGGACCTTCAGCGGCTTCTGCTCCGCCATGTCAGTCGACCTCCTCGACCGTCACGAGGTGGCGGACGGTCTGCACCATGCCGCGGATCTCGGGACGGTCCTCCTTGACGACCGTGTCGTTCACCCGGCGCAGGCCGAGGGAACGCAGGGTGTCACGGTGGTTCTGCTTGCTGCCGATGTAGGACTTGGTCTGGGTGACCTTCAGGCGAGCCATCAGGCGCTCACCCCAGCCCGGGCCCGCAGCAGAGCGGCGGGAGCCACGTCCTCCAGCGGCAGGCCACGGCGGGCGGCGATCTCCTCGGGGCGCTGCAGGCCCCGCAGAGCGGCCACCGTGGCGTGCACGATGTTGATGGGGTTCGACGAGCCCAGCGACTTGCTCAGCACGTCGTGGATGCCCGCGCACTCCAGCACGGCGCGCACCGGGCCACCGGCGATCACACCGGTACCGGGCGAGGCCGGCTTGAGCAGGACGACACCCGCGGCCTCCTCACCCTGGATCGGGTGCGGGATGGTGCCCTGGATCCGGGGGACCTTGAAGAAGTGCTTCTTGGCCTCCTCCACACCCTTGGCGATGGCGGCCGGCACCTCCTTGGCCTTGCCGTAACCGACACCCACGGTGCCGTCACCGTCGCCCACCACGACCAGCGCGGTGAAGCTGAAGCGACGACCACCCTTCACAACCTTGGCGACGCGGTTGATCGCGACGACCCGCTCGACGTACGCGGTCTTCTCGGCGGCCGCGCCACCGTCCCGCCGGTCCCGTCGGTCCCGCCGCTCGCCGCCACCGGCGCCGCCACCGCGGCGCTGGGGTCCAGCCATTGGAATTACCTCTCTCTATGCGTCCGCTTGCGTGGGGACCGGCTCAGAACTTGAGCCCGGCCTCGCGGGCGGCGTCGGCCAGGGCGGCGATCCGCCCGGCGTACTTGTTGCCACCGCGGTCGAACACGACGGCCTCGATGCCCGCGGCCTTGGCACGCTCGGCGACCAGGGCGCCGACCTGCTTGGCCAGCGTGGTCTTGTCGCCCTCGCCGCCACGGATGGAGCTGTCCAGCGTCGACGCGGAGGCCAGCGTGTGACCCGCGATGTCGTCGACGACCTGCGCCACCATGTGACGGTTGGAGCGCGTCACCACCAGGCGCGGACGCTCGGGGGTGCCCGACACCTTCTTGCGGACGCGGATGTGGCGCCGCTTGACAGCGGCGGCCTTGCGCGCACTGCCCTTGGCGATCTTCACACCGTATGCCATGGCTTACTTACCAGCCTTTCCGACCTTGCGGCGGATGACCTCGCCCGCGTACTTCACGCCCTTGGCCTTGTAGGGGTCGGGCCTGCGCAGCTTGCGGATGTTCGCGGCGACCTCGCCGACCTTCTGCTTGTCGATGCCCTCGACGCTCAGCTTGGTCGGGGACTCCACCTTGAAGGAGATGCCCTCCGGCGCCTTCACCGTGATCGGGTGGCTGTATCCCAGGGAGAACTCCAGGTCGGAGCCCTTGGCCTGGACGCGGTAACCGACACCGCTGATCTCGAGCTGCTTGCTGTAGCCCTGGGTCACGCCAGTGATCATGTTCGCCACCAGCGTGCGGGACAGACCGTGCAGGGCCTTGTTCCGGCTCTCGTCGTTCGGGCGGGTGACGTTGATGACGCCGTCCTCACCCTTGGCGACCTCGATGGGCGCGGCGACGGTGTGCGAAAGGGCGCCCTTGGGGCCCTTCACGTTGACCGTCCGGCCATCGATGGTGACGTCCACACCGGCGGGAACCTGGATGGGGAGCTTGCCGATACGCGACATGAGCTTTACCTCCGTTCCCTTCCGTTACCAGACGTAGGCGAGGACTTCCCCACCCACGCCCTTCTTCTGAGCCTGCTTGTCGGTGAGGAGCCCGTGGGAGGTGGAGATGATCGCCACTCCCAGGCCGCCGAGCACCTTCGGCAGGTTGGTGGACTTTGCGTAGACCCGCAGACCCGGCTTGCTGATGCGCTTGATGCCGGCGATCGAGCGCTCGCGGTTCGGCCCGAACTTCAGCTCCAGGACGAGGTTCTTGCCCACCTGGGCGTCCTCGACCTTCCAGCCGGTGATGTAACCCTCCTGCTGGAGGATCTCCGCGATGTGCGACTTGATCTTGCTGTGCGGCATCACGACGGTGTCGTGGTACGCCGAGTTCGCGTTTCGCAGACGCGTCAGCATGTCTGCGATCGGATCGGTCATGGTCATGTGATGGCCTTCGGCCTCTCTCGCCGGGGTTTCCTGTCTGCTCCGTCCCTCTCCCCGTCCGCGTCCTCGTCCTCGGACTTGGGCCGGGACGCGGACACGACGGGACGGGTGCGGTGCGGGGACCTACGGCGTAGTAAGACGGTCATGGGCGGCGAGCGCCCAACCCACAAGCCTAGGGCACGCGGGAAGGGCGTTCGCCGGCCAGGATGCTCTTACCGAGAGTTCCCTGAAGTCCGCTCGCGCGGACTTACCAGGAGCTCTTGGTGACGCCCGGCAGCTCGCCGCGGTGCGCCATCTCGCGGAGGCACACACGGCACAGGCCGAACTTGCGGTAGACGGAGTGGGGTCGGCCGCAGCGCTGGCACCGCGTGTACGCGCGTACCGCGAACTTCGGCTTGCGGGCGGCCTTGGCAATCAGAGCCTTCTTCGCCACGGCTCACGCCTCCTTGAAGGGGAATCCGAGGTGACGCAGCAGGGCGCGACCCTCCTCGTCGGTGTTCGCCGTGGTGACCACGGTGATGTCCATGCCCCGGACCCGGTCGATCTTGTCCTGGTCGATCTCGTGGAACATGACCTGCTCCGTGAGACCGAAGGTGTAGTTGCCCCTGCCGTCGAACTGCTTCGGCGACAGACCGCGGAAGTCGCGGATGCGCGGCAGCGCGAGCGACAGCAGGCGGTCCAGGAACTCCCACATCCGGTCACCCCGGAGGGTGACGTGGGCACCGATCGGCTGACCCTCGCGCAGCTTGAACTGCGCGATGGACTTCCGGGCCTTGGTCACGGCCGGCTTCTGGCCGGTGATCGTGGCGAGGTCGCGGATGGCGCCCTCGATCAGCTTGGAGTCGCGGGCGGCCTCGCCCACACCCATGTTGACCACGATCTTGGTCAGACCGGGGATCTGCATGACGTTCTCGTACTTGAATTCGTCACGCAGCTTGCCCACGATCTCCTCGCGGTAGCGCGCCTTCAGACGCGGCTGCACGTTCGTGGCGGTAGTCATCAGATGTCCTCACCGGTCCGCTTGGCAACGCGGATCTTGTTGCCGTCCTCGTCGAAGCGGTAACCGACGCGGGTGACGACCTTCTTGCCGTCCTTCTCCACGACGAGCTGAACGTTGCTCACGTGGATGGGGGCCTCGGTCGTCACGATGCCGCCGGTCTTCGAACCGCGAGCGGTCTGGCCGGCCTTGGTGTGCTTCTTGACCCGGTTGACACCCTCGACCAGGACGCGGTCCTCGCGGGGGAAGGCCGCGATGACCTTGCCCTGCTTGCCCTTGTCCTTGCCGGTGATGACCTGGACCAGGTCGCCCTTCTTGATCTTCATCGGTTACAGCACCTCCGGCGCGAGGGAGATGATCTTCATGAACTTCTTCTCGCGCAGCTCACGGCCGACCGGGCCGAAGATTCGGGTGCCGCGGGGGTCGCCGTCGTTCTTCAGAATGACGGCGGCGTTCTCGTCGAAGCGGATGTACGAGCCGTCGGGGCGGCGGCGCTCCTTGACGGTGCGCACGACGACGGCCTTGACGACGTCGCCCTTCTTCACGTTGCCACCGGGGATCGCGTCCTTGACGGTGGCGACGATGACGTCACCGATACCCGCGTAGCGGCGGCCGGAGCCACCGAGAACACGGATGCAAAGGATCTCCTTCGCTCCCGTGTTGTCGGCGACACGCAGTCGCGACTCCTGCTGGATCACGTCTATCTCCTGATCGTCTGCCGGTTCCCGGTGGGTGCGTGTGCGGACACACGCACCTCACCAAGCCTGGCGGAACTCGTCCCGAGGAGGGATCTCGGGGATTACTTGGCCTTCTCGAGGATCTCGACGACGCGCCAGCGCTTCGTCGCGGACAGCGGCCGGGTCTCCATCAGGAGGACGCGGTCGCCGACACCCGCGGCGTTCTGCTCGTCGTGCGCCTTGAGCTTGTTCGTACGGCGGATGACCTTGCCGTACAGGGCGTGCTTGACGCGGTCCTCGACGGCGACGACAACGGTCTTGTCCATCTTGTCGCTGACGACCAGACCCTCACGGGTCTTGCGGAAGCCGCGGTTCTGCTGTGCAGTCTCAGTCACATTCGTCTCGCTCATCAGGCGCTCTCCACCGTCTCGATGCCGAGCTCGCGCTCACGCATCAGGGTGTAGATCCGGGCGATGTCCTTGCGGACGGCCTTCAGCCGACCGTTGTTCTCCAGCTGTCCGGTCGCCGCCTGGAAACGGAGCTTGAACAGCTCCTCCTTGGCCTCGCGCAGCTTCACGACGAGTTCGTCGTCGCTCAGCTCGCGCAGCTCGCTCGCCTTGGTACCGGCCGCCATCACGACTCACCTGCCTCGCGCCGCACGATCCGGCACTTCATCGGAAGCTTGTGAGCAGCGCGGGTAAGCGCCTCACGAGCAATCTTCTCGTTCGGGTAGGACAGCTCGAACATCACCCGACCGGGCTTGACGTTCGCGACCCACCACTCCGGCGAACCCTTACCGGAACCCATGCGGGTCTCGGCGGGCTTCTTGGTCAGCGGACGGTCCGGGTAGATGTTGATCCACACCTTGCCGCCACGCTTGATGTGACGGGTCATGGAGATACGAGCGGCCTCGATCTGCCGGTTCGTCACGTAGGCGCCGGTGACGGCCTGGATGCCGTACTCGCCGAAAGCAACCTCGGTGCCACCCTTGGCCATGCCCTTGCGCTTGGGGTGGTGCTGCTTGCGGTGCTTGACCCTGCGGGGGATCAGCATGACGGTCAGGCCTCCTTCCCGGCAGAGCCGGTGCTCTCGGCGGCCGGAGCGGCAGCGGTGCCCTCGGCCTTGGGAGCCTCGGTCCGGTCCTGCTGCGGCTTGCGGCCACGGCGCTCGCCACGACGCGGGCGGTCACCACCGCGCGACGGGCGGTTGCCGGCGCGGGCGGCGGCGTTCTCGGCGCGGACCTCGGCGATGTTCTTGACGTCGCCCTTGTAGATCCAGACCTTCACACCGATCCGGCCGAAGGTCGTCTTGGCCTCAAAGAAGCCGTAGTCGACGTTGGCGCGCAGGGTGTGCAGGGGAACGCGGCCCTCGCGGTAGAACTCCGAGCGGGACATCTCGGCGCCGCCGAGACGGCCACCGCACTGGATCTTGATGCCCTTGGCGCCGGCCTTCATCGTGCTCTGCATCGACTTGCGCATCGCACGGCGGAAGGAGACGCGGGAGGACAGCTGCTCGGCGACGGCCTGGGCCACCAGCTGGGCGTCCGTCTCCGGGTTCTTGACCTCGAGGATGTTGAACTGGATCTGCTTGCCGGTCAGCTTCTCGAGCCGACCGCGGATGCGCTCCGCCTCGGCGCCGCGGCGGCCGATCACGATGCCCGGACGGGCGGTGTGAACGTCCACGCGGACGCGGTCACGGGTGCGCTCGATCTCCACCTTGGAGATGCCGGCCCGCTCCATGCCCTGCGTGAGCAGGCGACGGATCTCGACGTCTTCCTTGATGTAGTCCTTGTACAGCTTGTCGGCGTACCAGCGGGACTTGAAGTCCGTGGTGATGCCGAGCCGGAACCCGTGCGGGTTGACCTTCTGCCCCATTACCGGGTCCCTTCCTTGCTGCTGACGACCACGGTGATGTGGCTGGTCCGCTTACGGATCCGGTAGGCGCGGCCCTGGGCGCGCGGACGGAACCGCTTCAGGGTCGGGCCCTCGTCGACGTAGGCCTCGGAGATGTAGAGGCTGTCGACATCCGTGTGGTCGTAGTTGTGCGCGGCGTTGGCGATGGCGCTGTCGAGCACCTTGCCGACGGGCACGCTCGCGGCCTGCGGGGCGAAACGCAGGACCGCCTGAGCCTCCGTGGCGTCCATGCCACGGATGAGGTCCACCACGCGGCGGGCCTTCATGGGCGTGACGCGGATGTACCGCGCCTGGGCCCTGGCTTCCATGGTTGTCCCTTCGGTGTCAGTCATTGGTCTTCGCTTTCCGCAGATCAGCGACGACGCGACTTGCGGTCGTCCTTCTCATGGCCGCGGAAGGTGCGGGTCGGCGCGAACTCGCCGAGCTTGTGGCCGACCATCGACTCGGTGACGAACACCGGGACGTGCTTGCGGCCGTCGTGCACCGCGATCGTGTGGCCCAGCATGGCCGGGACGATCATCGAGCGGCGGGACCAGGTCTTGATGACGTTCTTGGTGCCTGCGTCGTTCTGGGCGTCCACCTTCTTGATCAGGTGGTCGTCGACGAAAGGCCCCTTCTTGAGACTGCGCGGCATCGAAAACCCGCCTCCTAGCGCTTCTTGTTCGTCTTGCGGCGGCGGACGATGTACTTGTTGCTGGCCTTCTTCGGCGAGCGAGTACGTCCTTCCTTCTTGCCCCACGGCGAGACCGGGTGACGACCACCGGAGGTCTTGCCCTCACCACCACCGTGCGGGTGGTCGACGGGGTTCATGACCACACCGCGGACGGTCGGGCGGACGCCCTTCCAGCGCATGCGGCCGGCCTTGCCCCAGTTGATGTTCGACTGCTCGGCGTTGCCGACCTCGCCGACGGTGGCGCGGCAGCGGACGTCGACCAGGCGGATCTCACCGGAGGGCATGCGCAGGTGGGCCATGCGGCCCTCCTTCGCCAGCAGCTGCACGGAGGCACCCGCGGAGCGGGCGAACTTCGCGCCGCCGCCGGGCCGCAGCTCGATGGCGTGGATGGTCGTACCGACCGGGATGTTGCGCAGCGCCAGGTTGTTGCCGGGCTTGATGTCGGCGTCGGGGCCGTTCTCGACGCGGGCGCCCTGCTTCAGGCCGGCGGGAGCCAGGATGTAGCGCTTCTCGCCGTCCGCGTAGTGCAGCAGCGCGATACGCGCGGTCCGGTTGGGGTCGTACTCGATGTGCGCGACCTTGGCCGGCACGCCGTCCTTGTCGTGACGACGGAAGTCGATCACCCGGTAGGCGCGCTTGTGGCCACCGCCCTGGTGGCGGACGGTCACACGACCGGCGTTGTTACGGCCGCCCTTGCTGTGCAGGGGACGGACCAGCGACTTCTCCGGCGTGGACCGCGTGATCTCGACGAAGTCGGCGACGCTGGAGCCACGACGGCCCGGGGTCGTCGGCTTGTACTTGCGGATACCCATTTCTCAGTCCTCGTCCGATATCGGACGGTTCGACCTCCGGTTAGGAGGTCGGACCGCCGAAGATGTCGATACGGTCGCCCTCGGCGAGGGTCACGATGGCGCGCCTGGTGTCGGCGCGCTTGCCGTAGCCGGTCCGAGTGCGCTTGCGCTTGCCCTGCCGGTTGATCGTGTTGACCCCGGTGACCTTGACCGAGAAGACCGCCTCGACGGCCTGCTTGATCTGGGTCTTGTTGGCGCGCGGGTCGACGATGAACGTGTACTTGTTCTCGTCCAGCAGCGCGTAGCTCTTCTCCGAGACCACCGGACGGATCAGCACGTCACGGGGGTCGGTGAAGGTCTTGCTGGTGACGGTCGCCTCACTCATCAGGCGTCGCTCCCTTCGCGCTCGACGGCCTTGCGGCCGGCCACGAAGCTCTCGAAGGCGGCCTTGGTGAAGACCACGTCGTCGGAGACGAGCACGTCGTAGGTGTTCAGCTGGCCCGGCTCCAGGATGTGCACCTGGGGCAGGTTGCGGGCGGAGAGCCACGCGGCCTCGTCGCTCCGCTCGGCGACCAGGAGCACGTTCTTGCGCTCGCTGACCTTGCCGAACAGGGCCTTGGCGGCCTTGGTGGACGGGGTCTCGCCCTCGATCACGCCGGTGACGACGTGAACGCGGCCGTGCCGCGCCCGGTCGGAGAGGGCACCGCGCAGGGCGGCGGCCTTCATCTTCTTCGGGGTCCGCTGCGAGTAGTCACGCGGCACGGGACCGTGCACGACGCCACCACCGGCGAACTGCGGGGCGCGGGTCGAGCCCTGGCGGGCGCGGCCGGTGCCCTTCTGGCGGTACGGCTTCTTGCCGCCGCCGCGGACCTCGCCACGGGTCTTGGTCTTGTGCGTGCCCTGGCGGGCAGCGGCCAGCTGTGCGACGACGACCTGGTGGATCAGCGGGACGCTGACCTGCGCGTCGAAGATCTCCGCGGGGAGTTCGACGGTCCCGGCCTTGTCGCCTGCCGGCGAAAGGATGTCAATGGTGCTCATCGGTTACCTCAGGCCCCCTTGGCCGCGGTACGGACCAGGACGAGGCCGCCGTTCGGACCGGGAACCGCGCCCTTGATGAGCAGCAGGCCCTTCTCCGCGTCAACGGCGTGGACGGTCAGGTTCTGGGTGGTGACCCGCTCGTTGCCCATGCGGCCGGCCATGCGCAGGCCCTTGAACACGCGGCCCGGGGTGGCGCAGCCACCGATGGAACCGGGCGAGCGGTGCTTGCGCTGCGTGCCGTGGCCGGCGCCGAGGCCGCCGAAGCCGTGGCGCTTCATGACACCGGCGGTGCCCTTGCCCTTGCTCTTGCCGGTCACGTCGACCTTGACGCCGGAGTCGAACACCTCGGCGGTGATCTCCTGGCCGAGCGTGTACTCGCCGGCGTCGGCGGTACGCAGCTCCACCAGGTGGCGGCGCGGGGTCACGTCGGCCTTGGCGAAGTGGCCCTTGAGGGGCTTGTTCACCTTGCGCGGGTCGATCTCGCCGAAGGCGATCTGGACGGCCTCGTAGCCGTCCCTGTCTGCGGTGCGTACCTGGGTGACGACACAGGGTCCGGCCTTGACGACGGTGACCGGGACGACACGGTTGTTCTCGTCCCAGACCTGGGTCATGCCGAGCTTCTCGCCCAGGACACCCTTGATCTGCTTGGTGGTCATCTCTACCGGGCCTCTCAGAGCTTGATCTCGATGTCGACGCCGGCCGGCAGGTCCAGGCGCATCAGCGAGTCAACGGTCTTGGGCGTCGGGTCGAGGATGTCGATCAGGCGCTTGTGGGTACGCATCTCGAAGTGCTCGCGCGAGTCCTTGTACTTGTGCGGCGACTTGATGACGCAGTACACGTTCTTCTCTGTGGGCAGCGGCACCGGGCCCGCGACCGACGCACCAGTACGGGTCACCGTCTCGACGATCTTCTTCGCCGAGGTGTCGATGACCTCGTGGTCGTAGGCCTTGAGCCGGATGCGGATCTTCTGTCCCGCCATGGCTACTTCGTAGTCCTGTCTCTCGTCACGCTCTGGGACCCGGCGGGACCACGCTCTCCTCCGACCCACGCGGTCGGGCGTGTCGCATTCCCGCCACCATGGAAATCCTGGAGAACTTCCCTGTTTGGGGATGCGGTGCGCGAGACCGCGGAACCGGGGGAGGAAACCCACCGGGCGCCTGGCTGGTACCCCGCCCACGCTTCCCGGAAGATTCCCGTACTTCCGCCCCTGACAAGGGGCGACGAATACATTGGGACTCGCTTCCGGTCCCCCCGGCGGGAGGCGCGCAGCATCGGCACTCAACCGAGCAACCCGGACAGTCTGCCACACGGGGCCGTGCCGATGCCAATCCGGACCCATGACGGTACCCCGCGGGGACTCTCCTCAATCGCACCGCCCCGAACACCCGCCGCTCCCGACACCCCCGTTCGTCGGATCATCGCCGAGGTCGCGCGCCTCTGCGGGGCCGCCACCGGGACCATCGGGCCCACCGGCCGGCGGACACGTCGGGGGGCCGAACCGGCTCGGCGGCCCGAGCCCGGCCCCGGTCCGGCGGTCAGCCCTCAGCGGCTTCCTCGAAGGACCCGTACGGCTCCAGCCGAGCCCCGGCCCCACCGATCCAGGCACCGTCGGAGGGCCGGAAGGCGAGAGGGGGCTCGTCCCCGTACTCCTGAACGGCGTCCAGTTCGATCGTGTCCCAGACCGCCTCGCGGAGGAACTCCGAGAACCCGCCGTCGAAGCGCTCCGGACGCCACATGCGGTCACGGGCACCGATGGTCCAGCGATCCGGGTCCTCCCCTTCCGTGACCCAGTACACGGCGCCGCCTTCCAGGGTGAAGGCGAACGGAAGCCACCCCGCCGGCTCCGGGAACAGGGGGAACGGAACGGGGTCACCGGATACTTCCGTCCACAGCCGACCGCTGTCCCGCTCGTCGCGGAGCCTGCTCGCCAGCTCCACGTTCGAGTTCTCCACACCGGGTACACAGACGACGAACTCGTCCTGGAAGTTGCCCGGGCCGAACCAGTACACATACTCCCGGTAGTCCGCCGGCAACCGGGTGCCGAGGGACGCCTCCACCCGCTGCCAGTCGACGACGTAGCGGCGGGGACCGTTCAGCCCCGCGGCGGCGGCCAGCCGTTCCATGGACACGCCGGTCCCCCTTCCTCTTCCTCTATGCGCATTCGGGCAGGGGCAGGTAGCAGGGCTCGACGAGGCCGGCGACACCGAAGTCGAACGATTCGTCGAGCAGGATCCGGTACGCGAACTCGCTCATGGTGAGCTCGTGACGCTTCCAGCCGCTCGCGTCGCCACGGGCGAGGACCGGCCGGTCATCGGGCGCCACACCGTCTCCGACCAGCCACGCGAGATCGCAGGCGGTGGCAGTGACCCCCCACGAGAGGATCCCCGTCCCGCCGGGACGGTACAGGCCGTACGGCTCGTAGTTGCCGGCCACGCCCGGGTGCTGCTCGATCGTTCTCCAGTCCCCTTCCAGGGATTCGACCACCTCTGCCGTGGCGCCCCCGGACGACGAGTAGACGGTGAGGTAATCGGAGAAGTGTCCCCGTCCGAAGACCTCGCAGAACCTCTTGAAGTCGGAGGGCAGAGGCGTCCCGAGCCGGGACTCGACACGCTCCCACTCGATGTCGAGGTCGCGCGGCTGCCAGTCCACCGCGGCCGCGAGCTTCTCCACCCACTCCATCGCTGCTCTCCCTCGGCCGAGTTCGACCGGAGCCCCGGGTCGGTCCGCCGGCAGCGACGGGAGGCCTCCGGCGCTGCCCTGTCCGACGGTCGCCGAACGTCGTTCGCGTCGACCCCCGTGGACGCCGCTACCTCACCTTGTACTCGCAGCCGGAGACGTCCTTGCCGTTCCCGTTGTCGTCGACCTTCCTGCCGTCGACCTTGATGACACACGACGCGGCCGCGAACTCGCCGGCATCGTTCATCACCGTGCCCGGCACGATCGACACCAGGACACCGGCCTTCCGCTCGGCCTCCGTCAGGGACAGCTCGACCGTCTTGCGCCACGGGAGGGTGGCCTGCTCGGTCTCGTTGGTGCCGGCGGTGTAGTAGATCTGCGTCTTCCCGTCGCCCTCGACCTCAAGGGTCACCGTGCGCGTGACCTCACCGCCACCGGCGCCCTTGTCGCCTCCGCCGCCTCCGCCGCCTCCGTCGCCCTTGCCACCACCGGACGCGCCACCGGAAGCTTCGGAGGACTCCCTGTCCCCCTCCGCGCCGCCGCTGCCGCCCCCGTCCTGCCCGCCGCCGTCCGACGGCCGCGCGGACGCCTCCGCGGCGTTGTCCTTCTCCCCCGCCGCCGCGTCGTCGCTCCCACCACCACTGCCACAGCCCGCCAGCAGCGCGGTCGCCGCCACCACGGCCAGTCCGGTGACCGTCTTGCGCATGTCTCCCCCTCGTGGTCCGGGTCCGGTTTCCGGTCCGGCGATCCTAGCCGGCCGTTCCCCGGCGCACGACGGCGCGGTGGGACGGGGCGGTGTCAGCGGCCCGCCGTGCGCGACAGGAAGTCGACCCATACGGCCGGCGCGAAGGCGAGCCGCGGGCCCTGCACGTCCTTGGAGTCGCGAACGTGGACGGTGCCGGGGGTGGCCGGTGGCTGCGACCTCGACGCATGCGCCTCGGAGTACCCCACTGCTGCGCCGTCCCTCGGCTTCAGCACTTGGAGTTGGCCTCCCATCCCTGCATGGTCCTCGCGGTCCAGTGGCATCATCTGGATCTCGACATGCCTCAACCGGCGATTCCCAGCAGGTGTTCGAGCCGGCGGCGCAGCACCATTCTGCCTCCGAGCGGGCGCCGAAGCGTCGCCTCGTCCAGGACAAAGGTCAGCGCGGGGGCGGGCGTTCGCTCGAAGATCTCCAGTCGAGCCATACGAGCCGCCACGTGCCGTTCGAGATCATCCTTGGAGTAGGCAGGCCTCCGCATGTCGAACAGCGCTCTCGCGTACTCCTCCGTCTGCAACAGGCCGTGGATGTCGTGGCTGCCGTAGGCACCCAACCCGACGGCTTCGGCCTCCCTTGGCCAGGTCGCGGACCTTCTTCGGGTACCGCGCCTCCGCCACTTCGTCCTTCAGTGCCACGAGCTTGCCGCCCGCGCCCAGGAGCTGGTCGGCCTTGGCCAGGAACTCCGGGTGCGGCAGGCGCCTGGCCCACTCGACGGCCAGATCGAGCAGACCACCGAGTGACCCTGCCCCGGAGGGTGCTCAGAGGCCGTGGGATTGATCCAAGGGCTCAGCAGCCTTGGTCAGCGGCCCGCCCGCGTCACCTGTATTGAGGACCCCTGCCGGTTCCAGCAGCAGAATGGCAGTCTCCTCGTCCGCCACCGGGCAGTGTTCGGCGCCCCGGGGAACCACGAACAGCTCGCCCGGTTCGAGTACGACGTCGCCGTCCCTGAGCTGGATGGTGAGCCGACCGCTGATGACGAGGAACAATTCGTCGGTGTCCTCGTGGGTGTGCCAGACGAACTCGCCCTTGACTTTGGCGAGCTTGACCTCGTAGTCGTTCAGATCGGCGATCTTCTTCTGTGTCCAGAGCTCATCGAACCGCGAGAGCTTGTGGGCGAGGTTGACGGATGCGTTGGGTTCGGTCATGCGATCAGCGTGCTGCCGCTGATCGCCTCTGGTCTTGTACGTTCCTGGCATGACTGGCAACCGGCCCCGAACGCAGATCAGCGCCTGGCGGCCATCGGTCGCAGGGATCGCCGAGGTCTTCCACGCCGAATTCGCCGATCATGCCTACCCGATCCATACCCACGACACCTGGGACTTGATGATCCTCGACGACGGATCCGTCGACTTCGCCGTCGATCGCCGTCGGCACGGGGCCGCTGGCGCGGGCACGGTCATTTTGCTGCCGCCCGGCGTCCCCCACGACGGGAAGACGGTCAACCCGTCGGGATTCAGCAAGCGTGTGCTCTACCTCGACACTCGTGTCCTTCCAGAACGATTGACAGGAGCTGCGGTCGACCGTCCGGTTCACGGAGATGGACTGCTGCACCATCGCATCCATCAGTTGCACGGAGCCCTCGCCCACCCCGGAGACCAGTTCGAGGCAGAGTCCAGGCTGGCCCTCGTCCGCGAGCGACTGCTCTTCCACCTCAACGCCTCGCAGGTCAGGACACCAGGACGTGAGGCTGGGCGAATAGCTGCCGCTCTGCGTGAGCTGCTGGACTCACGCATACACGCTGGGGTATCCCTCAATGAGGCGGCCGCGATCCTGCACGCCCATCCCACCCACCTGATCCGCTGCTTCAAACAGTCGTACGGACTGCCGCCGCACACCTACCTCACTGGCAGACGCATCGACCGGGCACGCCGACTCCTACTCGCCGGCCAGCGGCCGGCCGACGTTGCCACCGCGGTCGGCTTCTACGACCAGGCACACCTAAACCGGCACTTCACCCGCCACCTGAGCGTCACGCCCGCGCGTTACGCCGCCTTGCGCAATCGCGGGGCATCGCCGGAACCCACGGCGTCATCGGCAGACAGGCCCGAAAGTGCGGTGGGTTCCCGGTGAAAGCGCCTCAGTCCCGCTGAACTCACGGCCGACGCGCCGTTACCGAACATCACGGTAGGCGCAGAGAGCCCCTATCGAACGTATTCGGCAGAAAATCCCTCGACCAGGAAATTCCATTTCAGATGGTCGCTTTACCGGAGCCGCGTACACGGCCCACCGGCCTTGCTCGTTCCACGCTCGGGCGGGCAAGGCCGGTGGGGGCGGGCACGACAGGACGACGAGGCCCCCACCCGTCGCGCCGATGGTCTTGGCCCATCGGCGCTTCGGACAGGGGCCTGGTCGGTCGATGCTCCGCATCGGGAGGTACTCAGCCGACGGGGCGCGGCCTCACGAGTAGTTCCAGCGCTGTCCGTCCCCACGCTGCTTGCAGTAGATGATCCGACCTCCGGCGTCGTGCGTCTGCATGCCCAGGTGCCTGTTGGCGCAGAACTGGCCGGCCCTGTAGCAGTTGCCCGCCGGAGAGGTCAGCTCGCACTGGCCGTTCCACTCGGCGGCGCCACCGGACCCACCGGACCCGCCGGACCCACCCGAACCACCCGTGGAACCGGAGCCGCCCGAACCGCCCGTGGAGCCGGAGCCGCTGTTGCTCGGAGGAGGCGGCGGGGTGTAGTCGGGGTCGTTCGTCCTGTCCTTGTAGGTGCCCTTCCTCGCCGGGCAGGAGCCACCCTCGACCAGGGTCAGCGTCGCCTCGACACCGGGCTTGACGTCCGTGCCCGCCGAGGGGGACTGGAAGCAGACCTTGTAACCGTCCGCGTCGCCCTCCACGTCGGCGGAGGAGAAGGAGACGTCCTCGTACGCCGATTCGACGCCGATGTTCTCCTCGTCCAGGCCCGCCTTGACCAGCGCCTCGACGGCCTTGGCGTAAACCGACCCGGTGACGTCGGGAACCTTGGGCCACGTGAGCGGGCCGCCGTCCTTCTTCGGGCAGAGAGCGCCTTCCTCGACGGCTCCGTAGTCGACGGTGCCGTAGCCGACGTCCTCGAAACACACCTTCCAGTTACCGGAAGGCTCGGCGTCGCCCTTGTTGGCGTTGTGGACGGAGACCGTGTAACCGGCGGCCTCGGCGGCTTTCCGGGCCTCCCCCAGGGTCGCGTCCTTCTGGGAGGGAATGCTCTCGGGCTTCGCCGTGACCGTGGCCGTGGCCGTCACGGTCACGGTTTCCTTCGGCTCCGCCTCGGCACCGCCGTCCGAGCAGGCCCCGAGCAGAAAAGCGCCGAGCACGCCGAAGGCGATGAACCTCCCGCGGATCACGGCGCGGCCCCCCGCCCGCTTCCCCCTCCCCGGCAGGCTCCGGGTCGTCCACCGATCATGCGCTCGCTGTCTCCGCGATATGTTCCGCGCAGCGTGAAGCAACGTCATCCCGCCCCCCTGGCAGTGCCGTTCGTGCGGCGAAGCCTAGTCCGGACGGCACTGCCAGGCGGTCGATACGCAAAACCGGTTCTTCCCCGTGACGACCGTCGGGATCGGGTGCCGCGCGGCGAGTCGCCCAGTGGCCACCACCCGCCGTGGTCCACGGCGAGGAGACGACGACGCCGGGAACACCGTCAGGCGCGGAAGTCCTCCGCGTCCCGGGTTTCCGCCCTCATGAAGTTCCAGACGGCCCGCAACGCGTCATCGGCCAGGCAGTAGTTGCCCGTGTGGTGCACGAGAAGGAAGCGTCCCCGACCGTCCACCAGCATGACGGCCCCGTCGTGGGTGTCGAACCCCAGCGGAAAGAGCTCCTCGCCCAACTCCCGGGGGAAGCATGTGCGCACAGGAACGACACGGCTTCCTGTAGTCACCATGGGAGGGAGTTCCTTCGGCAGTCACGGACTCGCCGATCTGGCGGATGTGCACCATGGCCCTCGAATGCGCCTCACGCGCATCCCCCACCGTGCGGATCTCCGTTGTTCTCCGGCGCCGCCACCGCCGGCTCGGTCACGGCGGTGGCGATCCGTTCGACCGCCAGGTCCGCGGCCTCCTTCGACGCCCGCTTCACCACCACCCGGCACGCCTGGATCGCGCCGCGCTCAGCAGCGTGGACAGCCCGGTGGCGAAGGAGGCGGCGGCCGTGGTGGTGGAGTTTCGGCCACCCGCCCCCGGCCCCTCGCGCACCACGCCACACGCATCGCACCGGGCCGCACCGGCCGGGCCACCGGCCGGACAAGCGTCTCCTGCGCGGGCGACACCGCCGGCCGGGGCGGATACGAGCGGGCACGCTGGGTGATGTGAGTCCAGAGATCATCCGACCCGAAACTCCCGCTGCCGTCCGGGAGTTCACCGCACTGCTCCCCCCACCCGCCGGGGCGCCCGGCCGGCCCGGCTGCTCACGGTCGCGCACCTGACCGACTGGGGACTGCCCACCGAGTCGGCCGCGCAGGTCGTCGCCGAGTTGGCCTGCAACGCCGTGGTGCACGGGCGCGTGCTCGGTCGGGACTTCCGACTCGGCCTGCGCGTCACCGGGGAGGGCGACGGCAGTGGCGCCACGCTCCGCATCGAGGTGGCCGACGCACGCGGCGACCGCCACCCGACCGTCCCCCGGCCGCCGGTGTCCGACGGTGCCGAGTCGGGACGCGGGCTGCTGCTCGTCCAGGCACTGGCCGACCGCTGGGGCGTCGAGGCCGGGCCACCGCCCCGCAAGACGGTCCGGGCCGAGATCGCCCTCCCGTCCTGAACCCCGCCGCACGGACCGCACCCACGCGCCTCTTCACCACCGCCCCCGACCGCACCGGGACGTACGCGCCGTTGTGGTGGTCGATCGCCGTCGGCTGCCTGGTGATCGCCGCGCCGGCAGGATGTGCCCCCCTTGGCGCGGGGAGGCGGCGCGGGACCGGGCCGACGGTTTATCGCGTTGCGCGGCGGGCGCCGAGCCGCCAGGGTTCCGCGTATGACCGCACTCACGGGACCGAGCCCCGAAGCCTCCCGAACCTCACAGTGGCGCGTCCGCCCCTACCGCCCCGAGGACTGGGAGGCCGTCTCCCGCATCCACGACACCGCGCGGCTGGACGAACTGCGCGACTCGGTCGGGGTGGAGGCGTTCCTGACGCTGGCCGAGACCTATGAGGGCGAGGGCCTGTTCGACGACCGGGTCTGGGTCGCCGAGGACCCGGCGGCCGGCGGATCCGGGACGGTCGTCGGCTTCGTCGCCCTGGCCGACGACGAGGTCACCTGGTTGTACGTGGACCCGGACCGCTACGGCGAGGGCGTCGGGACCGCGCTGCTGCGCCACGCCGTGGCCCACGGCGGCCCCCGGGTGGAGACCACGGTGCTCGCGGGCAACGAACGCGCCCTCGGGCTCTACCTCCGCGAGGGCTTCGTCATCGTCGAGACCAAGGAGGGCAGGCTCGCGGGGAACGAGGCGTTCCCCGCCACCGGCCACATCATGGAGCTGCGCAAGCCGTTCCCGCGACCGGCCGCCTGACCCCGGCCGGCCCCTACCACCACCCGCACCGGGTGGGGCCCCACGACCGGACGACAGGAGGCCGGTATGCGCATGGACGTCGCCGCGTGGCTGTCACGGGTGACGCGTACCGCGGTCACCGCGGCGACCGCGACCGTCACCGTGACCGAGCCCGGCGGGGCCGCCCGCGAGGTGTCGGAGCACCACCTCCGGGCCGACGGTCCGCTGCGCTGGTCGTACACGGTCCGCGAGGGCGGCCGGGAGACCCACCGGTCCTGTGACGGCCGGGAGACGACCCATGTCGTCGGTGGAAACCCGCTCCGGTCGAAGGTGCCGACCGGGTCCGATCCCACGGACGACCCGTGGTACTTCCACTCCTGGCCCGGCGTGGTCGACGGGTGGCTGGTGGAGATGCTGCGCCCGGTGGACCTCCTGGCCCGTGTCGTGGTCTCCGCCGTGGAGACCACGGGACCGGACGCGTCGGTGAGGATCCGGGCCACCCCCATGGGAAGCGAGCCGTCCCCCTACAACGGCTTCTCGGTGCCGGACGGACGCTCGCTGTGCCTGTCGCTCGACGCCGAGCGCGGCTGCTTCACCGACGTGACGGTGACCCACCCCGGCGAGAACGGGCCGGCTCACCGCCTGACCCACCGGCTGACCGGGTTCGAGTAGCCCGCCGGCTCCCACCGGAACGCGGAGAGGGCCCGCACGACCTCTCGGTCGTACGGGCCCTCTCACCACCGGCCGAGGCCGGCGAATCCGCCTAGGCGGACCGGGTCACTTGATGATCTTGGTGACCTGGCCGGCGCCCACGGTCCGGCCACCCTCGCGGATGGCGAACTTCAGGCCCTCCTCCATGGCGACCGGCTGGATCAGCTGGACGGACATGGTGGTGTTGTCGCCCGGCATGACCATCTCGGTGCCCTCGGGGAGGGTCACCACGCCGGTCACGTCCGTGGTACGGAAGTAGAACTGCGGGCGGTAGTTGTTGAAGAACGGGGTGTGGCGACCACCCTCGTCCTTCGACAGGATGTAGGCCTGGGCCTCGAACTCGGTGTGCGGGGTGACCGAACCCGGCTTGATGATGACCTGGCCGCGCTCGACGTCCTCGCGCTTGATGCCGCGGAGCAGCAGACCGACGTTCTCACCGGCCTGGCCCTCGTCGAGCAGCTTGCGGAACATCTCGATGCCGGTGACCGTGGTGGAGGTCTTCTCCGGCTTGATGCCGATGATGTCGACGTTCTCGTTGACCTTCAGGACACCGCGCTCGATACGGCCGGTGACGACCGTACCGCGACCGGTGATCGTGAAGACGTCCTCGATCGGCATCAGGAACGGCTTGTCGGTGTCGCGCTCCGGCTCCGGGATCGACTCGTCGACGGCCTTCATCAGCTCGAGGACGGAGTCGGCCCACTTCTGGTCGCCCTCGAGCGCCTTCAGCGCCGAGACGCGAACGACCGGAACCTCGTCGCCCGGGAACTCGTACTCGGAGAGCAGCTCACGGACCTCGAGCTCGACGAGCTCCATGATCTCCTCGTCGTCCACCATGTCGGCCTTGTTCAGGGCGACGACGATGTACGGAACGCCGACCTGGCGGGCCAGGAGCACGTGCTCCTTGGTCTGCGGCATCGGGCCGTCGGTGGCGGCGACCACGAGGATGGCACCGTCCATCTGGGCGGCACCGGTGATCATGTTCTTGATGTAGTCCGCGTGACCCGGGCAGTCGACGTGGGCGTAGTGACGGGACTCCGTCTGGTACTCGACGTGCGCGATGGAGATGGTGATACCGCGCTGACGCTCCTCGGGAGCCTTGTCGATGTTCTCGAAGGCCGAGACCTCGTTCAGCTCGGGGTAGGCGTCGTGCAGCACCTTGGTGATCGCCGCGGTAAGGGTGGTCTTACCGTGGTCGATGTGACCGATGGTGCCGATGTTGACGTGCGGCTTAGTCCGCTCGAACTTCGCCTTCGCCACTGGGGTCCTCCTGTGGACTGGTGCTGTACTCCCCCGCGCTCTGCGGAAGGGTTCAGGTGGTCGTGCCGAACCGGTCAGGACCCCTAGGGGACGCCCTTGACCGTTTCGTATCTGGGTGGGCGGGCCGCCGGGGCCCGTCGCCGGACGGGTGTGCCGTCCGGCGACGGGGAGCCCCGAATGCCTTGTGCTCCAGCCTAATGGGTGGATAGCGGCACGAAACGTGCGCTACTCGCCCTTGGCCTTCGCGATGATCTCCTCGGCGACGTTCCTGGGAACCTCGGCGTAGGAGTCGAACTGCATCGAGTAGCTCGCTCGACCGGAGGTCTTGCTGCGCAGGTCACCGACGTAGCCGAACATCTCCGACAGCGGAACCAGGCCCTTGACGAGCTTGGCGCCGGCGCGGTCCTCCATGGCCTGGATCTGGCCACGACGGGAGTTGATGTCACCGATCACGTCGCCCATGTAGTCCTCGGGCGTGGTGACCTCGACGGCCATCATCGGCTCCAGCAGGGCCGGGCTGGCCTTGCGGGCGGCCTCCTTGAAGGCCATGGAACCGGCGATCTTGAACGCCATCTCGGAGGAGTCGACGTCGTGGTAGGCGCCGTCCAGCAGCGTCACCCGCACACCGGTGAGCGGGTAGCCCGCCAGCACGCCGAACTCCATGGCCTCCTGGCAACCGGCGTCCACCGAGGGGATGTACTCCTTGGGGATGCGGCCACCGGTGACCTTGTTGACGAACTCGTAGCCGTCGCCCTCGAGGGGCTCGACCGCGATCTGCACCTTGGCGAACTGGCCGGAACCACCAGTCTGCTTCTTGTGCGTGTAGTCGACCCTCTCGACGGACTTGCGCAGGGTCTCGCGGTAGGCCACCTGCGGCTTACCGACGTTCGCCTCGACCTTGAACTCGCGCTTCATGCGGTCGACCAGCACTTCGAGGTGCAGCTCGCCCATACCCGCGATGATGGTCTGCCCGGTCTCCTCGTTCGTCTTGACCTGGAAGGACGGGTCCTCCTCGGCCAGACGCTGGATGGCGACGCCCAGCTTCTCCTGGTCGCCCTTGGACTTCGGCTCGATGGCGACCTCGATCACCGGGGCCGGGAAGTCCATGGACTCCAGGATCACCGGAGACGACGCGTCGCAGAGGGTCTCGCCCGTGGTGGTCTGCTTCAGACCCATGACGGCGACGATGTCGCCGGCGCCCACGCTCTCGATCTCCTCACGCTTGTTCGCGTGCATCCGGTAGATCTTGCCGATGCGCTCCTTCTTGCCCTTCACCGAGTTCAGCACCTGGGTGCCGGAGTTCAGGCGCCCCGAGTAGACCCGGATGAAGGTGAGCTTGCCGAGGTGCGGGTCGCTCGCGATCTTGAACGCGAGAGCGGCCAGCGGCTCCTCCTCGGACGGCTTGCGCTTGATGATCTCCTCGGCGTCGGACGGAGCCTGACCCTCGATCGCCTCGATGTCGACCGGCGAGGGCAGGTACCGCACGACCGCGTCGAGCAGGGGCTGGACGCCCTTGTTCTTGAACGCGGTGCCGCAGAACACCGGGGTGACGGTGGTGCCGCCGCCCTTGCCGGACTCGATGGTGATGCGACGGATCGCCGAGTACAGCTGCTCCTCGGAGAGCTCGGCGCCCTCCAGGTACAGCTCCATCAGCTCCTCGTCGTTCTCCGCGACGGCCTCGAGCAGCTTGCCGCGCCACTCCTCGGCGGTCTCGGCCAGGTCGGCCGGGATGTCGACGGTGTCGTACATCTCGCCCTTGGCGGCCTCGGCCGACCAGACCAGGGCCTTCATGCGGACCAGGTCCACCACGCCCTGGAAGTCGGACTCGGCGCCGATCGGGATCTGCATGACCAGCGGCTGGGCACCGAGGCGGCTGACGATCATGTCGACGCAGCGGAAGAAGTCGGCGCCGGTGCGGTCCAGCTTGTTGACGAAGCAGATGCGCGGCACGCCGTAGCGGTCCGCCTGGCGCCACACCGTCTCGGACTGCGGCTCGACGCCGGCCACCCCGTCGAACACCGTCACGGCACCGTCGAGCACGCGCAGGGAGCGCTCCACCTCGACGGTGAAGTCGACGTGCCCCGGCGTGTCGATGATGTTGATGGTGTGATCGACGTTGTCGAGCGGCCAGTGGCAGGTCGTCGCGGCCGACGTGATGGTGATGCCGCGCTCCTGCTCCTGCTCCATCCAGTCCATGGTGGCAGCGCCGTCGTGGACCTCACCGATCTTGTAGCTCACACCGGTGTAGAACAGAATCCGCTCGGTGGTGGTCGTCTTGCCCGCGTCGATGTGGGCCATGATCCCGATGTTGCGGACCTTGGCCAGGTCAAGTGAAGTGGTAGCCATAAGGCTTCAGTCTTCTCTCGGTTCTCGATGGGGAAGCGACTACCAGCGGTAGTGCGCGAAGGCCTTGTTGGACTCGGCCATCTTGTGGGTGTCCTCGCGCTTCTTCACGGCGGCGCCGAGGCCGTTGGAGGCATCGAGCAGCTCGTTCATCAGACGCTCGGTCATGGTCTTCTCGCGGCGCGCGCGGGCGTAGCCCACGATCCAACGCAGCGCGAGAGTGGAGGAACGGCCGGGGCGGACCTCGACCGGAACCTGGTAGGTGGCGCCACCGACACGGCGGGAGCGGACCTCGAGGGTCGGCTTCACGTTCTCGAGCGCGCGCTTGAGCGTGATGACCGGGTCGTTGCCGGTCTTCTCACGCAGGCCCTCCATGGCGCCGTACACGATGCGCTCGGCGGTGGAGCGCTTGCCGTGCAGCAGCACCTTGTTGATGAGGGAGGTCACCAGAGGAGAGCCGTAGACCGGGTCGATGATGACCGGTCGCTTCGGGGCGGGGCCCTTACGAGGCATGCTTACTTCTCCTTCTTGGCGCCGTAGCGGCTGCGAGCCTGCTTGCGGTTCTTGACGCCCTGGGTGTCGAGGGATCCGCGGATGATCTTGTAGCGAACACCCGGCAGGTCCTTCACACGGCCACCACGCACGAGCACGATGGAGTGCTCCTGCAGGTTGTGACCCTCACCCGGAATGTAAGCGGTGACCTCGATGCCGCTGGTCAGACGCACACGCGCGACCTTACGCAGGGCCGAGTTCGGCTTCTTGGGGGTGGTGGTGAAGACGCGCGTGCAGACGCCGCGGCGCTGGGGCGAACCCTCGAGTGCGGGCGTCTTGTTCTTCTCGACCTTGTCCTGTCGGCCCTTGCGGACCAACTGCTGGATCGTAGGCACCGTTTCTCCGGTTTCTGTGTGCCAGTCTCGGTACAACTAACCCGGGCCACTCGCCGACCCACGCGGTCGGGCGTGTCGAAGGCTGCACACTCCCGTCAGCACGGGGCCCTCTGGGTGAGAAGCATGCAGATTTCGGTGTCCCCCTCATCGCTCCCGCGCGACGTCGGCGCGTATGAGAGCGCAGGGGATACCCCAGGCACAAGGTCAGAGCGTACCTACCGCATCGGCTCCGGTCAAAACAAATGCCCATGCCACCGTAGTGGGCGGAAAGGGGGAGTGGAAGTACGCCCGGACCGCTTCGTCCAGGCCCGAAACCGCTTCCGGCCCGCTCCCCGACCCGGCCCCCGGACCCGCCCTCCGGACCTTGCTCGCGGTCCGATTCGATCCGGTTCGGTCAGGTTCGTTCCGGCCCGGTCCGGTTACGCGCCGCCGGTCCCGAGCATCACCAACGCGACCACGGCCAGGGCGCCGAGCCCGATCGTCAGCCAGCCCAGGACGATCCCGGCCATCGCCATGCCGTCCCCCTTCTCCCCCGTCCGCCGGATCTCCGCCCGGGCCTTGTGGCCCAGGATCACGGCGGGAACGGCGGTGAGCCCGTAGAACGGGATGAGGACGCCGCAGATCAGCGCCCCGACGGCCGAGTTGTTGGTCCGAGGAGGCGGCGGCAGGAAGGTGCGGGGCACCGCCACGGCCTGGTAGGGCTGCGGATACTGCTGCGGCGAGGGCGGGGGCACCGCCATCGGCCCCTGCGGCAGGTCGGCCACGAGGGCGTGGAGTTCACCGTACGTCTGCGCCTGGTGCGCCCGTCCCATCCGCTGCTCGTACTCGGCGTGGCCCAGCCGCCCCTCGGCGTACCCGGCCTTGAGCACGTCGATCGTGCGCTCCCGGTCCGCGTTGGACGCCCGCATCATCGGCATCTGGGCCGCCTGGGGAGGCTGCGGAACCGACGGGACCGGCGGGACCGGCTGCGCTCCCTGCGGCACGGGCGGCCCCGAACGCGCCTTGCCCGGCACCGGATACCCCGGCGGCTGCTCTCCCTGCCACGATCCGAATCCCATCCAGGCCACCTCCCGGGACGCCTCCCGCCTTGGGCCCCATCATCCAGGACGCTCGAACCCGCCGGACGGTTCCCGTCCCACCGTCGATCCCCGTCCGCTCGCCCGTTCCTCCCGCGCGACGCACGGCACTTCACTAGAGTGTGACAGCTTCGTCACCCGGGGGAGTCACGATGGGCATCGAGAAGGTCCTGCAGGACGCGCACCGGTCGGAACGGTGGGACGGCGGCGAACTCCCCGGAGGGCTGCTCGGCGACCAAGTCCCCTTCCTCGCCCGCCTCGAACGCGAGGACCGCGGCGCCCTGCTCTCGCTCGGACACCCGATCCGGTACGGGCCGCGCTCCCCGCTGCTGCGCCAGGAGGAGCCGTCCACCCACGTGTTGTTCGTCCTCAGCGGCTGGACCAAGGTCACCCGTTCCGCCGCCAACGGATACGAGGCACTGCTCGCCCTGCGCGGCCCCGGTGACATCGTCGGCGAGTCCGCCGCGCTCGACGACCGTCCGCGTTCGGCGACCGTCACGGCGCTCGACGAGGTGCGCGCCGTCGCGGTGGAACGACAGCGCTTCACGGCCTACCTGGCCACGGCCCCACAGGTGGCGATGCGGCTGTTGTCCCTCACCACGGACCGGATGCGCGCCGGCGACCGGCGCCGCCTGGAGTTCGCCGCCCTGGGCGTGCGCGAACGGCTCGCGATCCTCCTGCTCGAACTCGCCCGCGCCCACGGCGAGCACGTCCCCGAGGGCGTCCGCCTCACCGTCGGGCTGTCCCAGCACGAACTGGCGGGCTCCGTCGGGGCGTCGCGGGAGGCGGTGGCCCGACTGCTGAAGGACCTGCGGCAGCGCGGGATCGTCCTGACCGGCCACCGCGGCCTGGTCGTCACCCGTCCCGAACAGCTCCGCCGCATGGTCCGCGGCGGCTGAGGTCCCGGCGGCCGGGCCCGCCACCGCGCTTCCCCGCCGCCACCCGTCCTCGAACCGTGCACACGGTCACACTCCGCCTGTGCCAACGGTCCTCCCGTCGCGCGCGGCACCGGGGCAGGGTGTCGTCACGACCGCGCGAGGCGACCCCGTGCGCGAACTCGTCGACCGACCGTCCCGCTCGTCGGCGGGACGCCTTCGAGGCCGCCCCGTCGAGGGAACCGTCCACACCGTCCCCGGAGGTCGGAGGCCGCCGGCCGCCGACCCCGGGCACCGAGGACGCGGAAGAACGGCTCCACGTCCGAGCCCCCGACCACCGGAGGAGACCCGCACCGTGACCACGGACCACCCGGCACCCGGCGCCGCCGACGGCGCTCGATCCCCCGCCGCCCGCCCACCGTCCGACACGGTCGGACATCAGACGGCCCTGCGCCTGCTCGCCGAACTCCGCGCCGAGGTCGCCCGCGCGGACGGCAAGGCGTCCGTGCTGGTCGGCGCGCAGAGCATGGCGGCCAGTGTGCTCATCGGCCTGCTCGCCGGCCGCGGCTGGCACCCCTCTGGACTGTCGGCGCCCTCGTCGGTGGTCTGGTGGGCGGGGGTCGCCTCGATGGGGACCTCCCTGGTCGCCCTCCTCTTCGCCGTCCTCCCCCGGTACAAGGCGAGCGACTGGCGTCCGGGGCGTCCCGTGACCTACTTCGGCGACATACGCCGCGCCGCCGACCAGGAGGAGTTGTCACGTGCGCTGGCGGACACCGAGCGAGCCCCCATGGCCGGTCTCGTCGACTCCCTGACGGAGAACAGCCGCATCGTCAGCAGCAAACACCGCTGGATGCGCGTCGGTCTCCTGCTGTTCTGCGCCGGGGCCGTCCTGACGCCCGGCGCCCTGCTCGTCGGCTGACGGCGGGAAGAACGTCACCGTCCACGCCCGCCCCGTGCGAAAGCCGCCGGGCGGCCACCCCGTGGGGTGGCCGCCCGGCGGCTTTCGCACGGGGCGGGGGCCTGTGTGCGGCCCCCGCCCCGGCACGACCTCAGCCGTTGTAGGGGCCGTAGTCGTAGTCCTCCAGCGGGACCGCCTGGCCGGAGCCGGTGCCGAAGGGCGAGTAGTCGATGTCGTCGTAACCGACGGCCGAGTACATCGCGGCCTTGGCCTCCTCGGTCGGCTCGACCCGGATGTTGCGGTACCGGGACAGACCCGTACCGGCCGGGATGAGCTTACCGATGATGACGTTCTCCTTGAGGCCGATCAGGGAGTCCGACTTGGCGTTGATCGCCGCGTCGGTCAGGACCCTGGTCGTCTCCTGGAAGGACGCCGCCGACAGCCAGGACTCCGTGGCCAGCGAGGCCTTGGTGATGCCCATCAGCTGCGGACGACCGGAGGCGGGCTGACCGCCCTCGGCCACCACCCGGCGGTTCTCGGCCTCGAACTTCGAGCGCTCCACCAGCTCGCCGGGCAGCAGCTCGGCGTCGCCGGACTCGATGATCGTCACCCGGCGCAGCATCTGCCGGATGATGATCTCGATGTGCTTGTCGTGGATCGACACGCCCTGCGAGTTGTAGACCTTCTGGACCTCGCCCACCAGGTGCACCTGCACCGCGCGCTGGCCGAGGATGCGCAGCACGTCGTGCGGGTTGGTGGCGCCGACGGTCAGCGGCTGGCCGACATCGACGTGGTCGCCCTCGGAGACCAGCAGACGGGCGCGCTTGGAGACGCCGTAGGAGGTCTCGTCGGAGCCGTCGTCCGGGGTGACGACGATCTTCTTGGTCTTCTCCGTCTCCTCGATCCGCACGCGGCCGGCGGCCTCGGAGATCGGGGCGACACCCTTGGGGGTGCGGGCCTCGAAGAGCTCGACGACACGCGGCAGACCCTGGGTGATGTCGTCACCGGCCACACCACCGGTGTGGAAGGTACGCATCGTCAGCTGGGTGCCGGGCTCACCGATGGACTGGGCGGCGATGATGCCGACGGCCTCGCCGATGTCCACCAGCTTGCCGGTCGCCAGGGAGCGGCCGTAGCACATGGCGCAGGTGCCGACGGCGGACTCGCAGGTGAGGACCGAGCGGGTCTTGACCGTCTCCACGCCGTGCCGCACCAGTTCGTCGATGAGCACGTCGCCCAGGTCGGTGCCGGCCGGGGCCAGTACCTTGCCGTCGACGACGACGTCCTCGGCGAGGCAGCGCGCGTACACGCTGGTCTCGACGTCCTCCGCCTTGCGCAGCACGCCGTCCGCGCCCTTGGAGGCGATCACGAGCTTGAGGCCGCGGTCGGTGCCGCAGTCCTCCTCGCGGATGATCACGTCCTGCGAGACGTCCACCAGACGACGGGTCAGGTAACCCGAGTCGGCGGTGCGCAGCGCGGTGTCCGCCAGACCCTTACGGGCACCGTGCGTGGAGATGAAGTACTCCAGCACGGACAGGCCCTCGCGGAAGGACGCCTTGATCGGACGCGGGATGGTCTCGTTCTTGGCGTTGGACACCAGACCGCGCATACCGGCGATCTGGCGCATCTGCATCATGTTCCCTCGGGCGCCCGAGTCGACCATCATGAAGATCGGGTTGGTCTTCGGGAAGTTCTCCGCCATGGCCTCGGCGACCTCGTTGGTCGCCTTGGTCCAGATGGCGATGAGCTCCTGGGACCGCTCGTCCTTCGTGATCAGGCCGCGCTCGTACTGCTTCTGGACCTTCTCGTCCTGCGCCTCGTAGTTCGCGATGATCTCCCTCTTGGCCTCGGGGACCACGACGTCGGAGATCGCGATGGTGACGCCGGAGCGGGTCGCCCAGTGGAAACCGGCCGACTTCAGGTTGTCCAGCGCCGCGGCGACGACGACCTTGGGGTAGCGCTCGGCGAGATCGTTGACGATCGCGGAGAGCTGCTTCTTGCCCACGGTGTAGTCGACGAACGGGTAGTCCTCGGGCAGCAGCTCGTTGAAGAGCGCGCGGCCCAGGGTGGTGCGCAGGCGGAACGGGTCGCCCGGCTGCCACTCCGGCTCGCCCTCCTCGGGAGCCGGCGGGGTCCAGCCGCGGGGCGGCACCGAGCCCACGGGGAAGCGGATGTCGATCTTCGCCTGGAGCGACAGCTCCCGGGCGTCGAACGACATGATCGCCTCGGCGACGGAGTTGAACGACCGGCCCTCGCCCTTGACCTCGCCCTCCACCTCGTCGGTGGTGAGGAAGAACAGACCGAGCACCATGTCCTGGGTCGGCATGGTGACCGGGCGGCCGTCCGCCGGCTTGAGGATGTTGTTCGAGGACAGCATCAGGATGCGGGCCTCGGCCTGGGCCTCCGCGGACAGCGGCAGGTGCACGGCCATCTGGTCACCGTCGAAGTCCGCGTTGAACGCGGTGCACACGAGCGGGTGGATCTGGATGGCCTTGCCCTCGACCAGCTGCGGCTCGAAGGCCTGGATGCCCAGCCGGTGCAGCGTCGGCGCACGGTTCAGCAGCACCGGGTGCTCGGCGATGACCTCTTCGAGCACGTCGTACACGACCGTGCGGCCGCGCTCGACCATGCGCTTGGCCGACTTGATGTTCTGCGCGTGGTTGAGGTCCACCAGGCGCTTCATCACGAACGGCTTGAACAGCTCCAGCGCCATGGCCTTGGGCAGGCCGCACTGGTGCAGCTTCAGCTGCGGGCCGACGACGATCACGGAACGGGCCGAGTAGTCGACGCGCTTGCCCAGCAGGTTCTGACGGAAGCGGCCCTGCTTGCCCTTGAGCATGTCGGAGAGCGACTTCAGCGGACGGTTGCCCGGACCCGTCACCGGCCGACCGCGGCGGCCGTTGTCGAACAGCGCGTCGACGGCCTCCTGGAGCATGCGCTTCTCGTTGTTGACGATGATCTCGGGCGCGCCGAGGTCGAGAAGCCGCTTCAGGCGGTTGTTGCGGTTGATGACGCGGCGGTACAGGTCGTTGAGGTCACTGGTGGCGAAGCGGCCACCGTCCAGCTGCACCATCGGACGCAGGTCCGGCGGGATGACCGGCACGCAGTCCAGCACCATGCCCTTGGGGCTGTTGCGGGTCTGGAGGAAGGCGGAGACGACCTTGAGGCGCTTGAGCGCACGGGTCTTCTTCTGGCCCTTGCCGGTCCGGATGATCTCGCGGAGCTTCTCGGCCTCTTCCTCCAGGTCGAAGGTCTCCAGGCGCTTCTGCAGCGCCGCGGCGCCCATCGAACCGTCGAAGTAGGTGCCGAAGCGGTCGCGCAGCTCGCGGTAGAGCAGCTCGTCGCCCTCCAGGTCCTGGACCTTGAGGTTCTTGAAGCGGTTCCAGACCTCGTCCAGGCGGTCGATCTCGCGCTGGGCACGGTCGCGGATCTGCCGCATCTCGCGCTCGGCGCCCTCGCGCACCTTGCGGCGGACGTCCGCCTTGGCGCCCTCGGCCTCCAGCTCGGCCAGGTCGGCCTCCTGCTTCTTGGCGCGGGCCTCCAGGTCGGCGTCACGACGCTGCTCGATCTGCTGACGCTCCACGGAGACGTGGGCCTCCAGGGAGGGCAGGTCGCGCTGGCGACGCTCCTCGTCCACCCACGTGATCATGTAGGCGGCGAAGTAGATGACCTTCTCCAGGTCCTTCGGGGCGAGGTCCAGCAGGTAGCCCAGCCGGGAGGGCACGCCCTTGAAGTACCAGATGTGGGTGACGGGGGCGGCCAACTCGATGTGGCCCATCCGCTCGCGGCGCACCTTGGCGCGGGTCACCTCGACGCCGCAGCGCTCGCAGATGATGCCCTTGAAGCGGACGCGCTTGTACTTGCCGCAGTAGCACTCCCAGTCCCGGGTCGGACCGAAGATCTTCTCGCAGAAGAGTCCGTCCTTCTCGGGCTTGAGGGTGCGGTAGTTGATGGTCTCCGGCTTCTTGACCTCGCCGTGGGACCACTGACGGATGTCGTCAGCGGTGGCCAGGCCGATTCGCAGCTCGTCGAAGAAGTTGACGTCGAGCACTCTCGTCAATCCCTCTCAGGGTTTGTGCCCCTCGTGTCGGCGGGACCGGGGGGCTCTGTGGTGGTCTGAACGGGGGTCGCGGGGAGGCCGGGGAGCCGCCCTTCCTCCTCACCGGGAGGGGTGCGGCGCCCCGGCCGGCCCGTCAGACCTCTTCGACGCTGCTCGGCTCGCGCCGGGACAGGTCGATGCCGAGCTCTTCCGCGGCGCGGAAGACGTCCTCGTCGGTGTCGCGCATCTCGATGGACATGCCGTCGCTGGACAGCACCTCCACGTTGAGGCACAGGGACTGCATCTCCTTGATGAGCACCTTGAAGGACTCGGGGATGCCGGGCTCGGGGATGTTCTCGCCCTTGACGATGGCCTCGTAGACCTTCACGCGGCCGGTGACGTCGTCGGACTTGATGGTCAGCAGCTCCTGGAGGGCGTACGCGGCGCCGTATGCCTCCAGCGCCCACACCTCCATCTCACCGAAGCGCTGACCACCGAACTGGGCCTTACCACCCAGCGGCTGCTGGGTGATCATCGAGTACGGACCGGTCGAGCGGGCGTGCAGCTTGTCGTCGACCAGGTGGTGGAGCTTGAGGATGTACATGTAGCCGACCGAGATCGGGTCCGGGAACGGCTCGCCGGAGCGGCCGTCGAAGAGCCGGGCCTTGCCGGAGGGCAGGACCAGCCGGTCCCCGTCGCGGTTGGGCAGGGTGGCCTCGAACAGACCGGCGATCTCGTCCTCGCGGGCACCGTCGAACACCGGGGTGGCGACGTTGGTGCGCGGGACGACGTCGTCGGCGCCGATCGCGGCCAGCCGCTTCTTCCACTCCTCCTCGATCCCCTCGACCTTCCAGCCCTGGGAGGCCAGCCAGCCGAGGTGGATCTCCAGGACCTGTCCCGGGTTCATTCGGGACGGGACGCCGAGCGGGTTGAGGATGACGTCGACCGGGGTGCCGTCCTCCATGAACGGCATGTCCTCGATCGGCAGGATCTTGGAGATGACGCCCTTGTTGCCGTGGCGGCCGGCGAGCTTGTCACCGTCGGTGATCTTGCGCTTCTGGGCCACGTAGACGCGGACGAGCTGGTTGACGCCCGGAGGCAGTTCGTCGCCCTCCTCGCGGTCGAAGACGCGGACGCCGATGACCTTGCCGGTCTCGCCGTGCGGCACCTTCAGCGAGGTGTCGCGGACCTCGCGGGCCTTCTCGCCGAAGATCGCGCGCAGCAGGCGCTCCTCCGGGGTCAGCTCCGTCTCGCCCTTCGGCGTGACCTTGCCGACCAGGATGTCGCCCGCCTCGACCTCGGCGCCGATGCGGATGATGCCGCGCTCGTCGAGGTCGGCCAGGACCTCCTCGGAGACGTTCGGGATGTCCCGGGTGATCTCCTCGGGGCCCAGCTTGGTGTCGCGGGCGTCGACCTCGTGCTCCTCGATGTGGATGGAGGAGAGGACGTCGTCCTGGACGAGGCGCTGCGACAGGATGATCGCGTCCTCGTAGTTGTGGCCCTCCCACGGCATGAACGCCACGAGCAGGTTCTTGCCGAGCGCCATCTCGCCCTCGTCGGTCGAGGGGCCGTCGGCGAGGACCTGGCCGGTGACCACGCGGTCACCCTCGTCCACGATCACCTTCTGGTTGAAGGAGGTGCCCTGGTTGGAGCGGAAGAACTTGGCGACCCGGTACGTGGTGTACGTGCCGTCGTCGTTGGCCACGGTGACGTAGTCGGCGGAGACCTCCTGGACCACGCCGTCCTTCTCGGCCTTGATCACGTCACCGGCGTCGACCGCGCAGCGGTACTCCATGCCGGTGCCGACCAGCGGGGCCTCGGCCCGGAGCAGCGGGACGGCCTGGCGCATCATGTTCGCGCCCATGAGCGCGCGGTTGGCGTCGTCGTGCTCCAGGAACGGGATCATGGCGGTCGCGACCGACACCATCTGGCGCGGCGAGACGTCCATGTAGTCGACCTCGTCGCCGGGGATGAGGTCGACCTCGCCGCCGCGGCGGCGGACCAGGACGCGGTCCTCGGCGAACCGCATGTCGTCACCGAGCGGCGCGTTGGCCTGGGCGATGACGTAGCGATCCTCCTCGTCGGCGGTCAGGTAGTGCACCTCGTCGGTGACCACGCCGTCGACGACCCTGCGGTACGGCGTCTCGATGAAACCGAACGCGTTGACCCGGCCGTAGGAGGCCAGCGAGCCGATCAGACCGATGTTCGGGCCTTCGGGGGTCTCGATCGGGCACATGCGGCCGTAGTGCGAGGGGTGCACGTCACGGACCTCGAAGCCGGCCCGCTCACGGGAGAGACCACCCGGACCGAGGGCGTTGAGACGACGCTTGTGGGTCAGCCCCGACAGCGGGTTCGTCTGGTCCATGAACTGGGAGAGCTGGCTGGTGCCGAAGAACTCCTTGATGGAGGCGACGACCGGCCGGATGTTGATCAGGGTCTGCGGCGTGATCGCCTCGACGTCCTGGGTGGTCATGCGCTCGCGGACGACGCGCTCCATGCGGGCCAGACCGGTGCGGACCTGGTTCTGGATCAGCTCGCCGACGCTGCGGATGCGGCGGTTGCCGAAGTGGTCGATGTCGTCGGTCTCGACCATGATCGTCTCGCCGTCGGAGGACACCGTCTCCGTCTCGCCGGCGTGCAGCTTCACCAGGTACTTGATCGTGGCGATGACGTCGGCGACCGTCAGCACGCCGGAGTCGAGCGGCTCGTTCCCGCCGAGCTTCCGGTTGATCTTGTACCGGCCGACCTTGGCCAGGTCGTAGCGCTTGGGGTTGAAGTAGAGGTTCTCCAGCAGCGTCTGCGCGGCCTCGCGGGTGGGCGGCTCGCCCGGACGCAGCTTGCGGTAGATGTCGAGCAGCGCGTCGTCCTGGCCCTGGGTGTGGTCCTTCTCCAGGGTGGCGCGCATCGACTCGTACTGGCCGAACTCCTCCAGGATCTGCTCGTTCGTCCAGCCGAGCGCCTTGAGGAGGACGGTGACCGACTGCTTGCGCTTGCGGTCGATGCGGACACCGACCATGTCGCGCTTGTCGATCTCCATCTCCAGCCAGGCGCCCCGGGACGGGATGATCTTGGCGGAGAAGATGTCCTTGTCGGACGTCTTGTCGATGGAGGAGTCGAAGTAGACACCCGGCGAGCGCACCAGCTGGGAGACCACGACACGCTCGGTGCCGTTGATGACGAAGGTGCCCTTGTTGGTCATGAGCGGGAAGTCGCCCATGAAGACCGTCTGGGACTTGATCTCACCGGTCTCGTTGTTGGTGAACTCGGCGGTGACGAACAGGGGCGCGGCGTAGGTGAAGTCGCGCTCCTTGCACTCGTCGATCGAGTTCTTCGGCGGCTCGAAGCGGTGGTCGCGGAAGGTCAGCGACATCGACCCCGAGAAGTCCTCGATCGGGGAGATCTCCTCGAAGATCTCCTCCAGACCGGACTTGGTGGGGACGTCCTCACCGCGCTCCAGCGCCGCCTCGACGCGAGCCTTCCAGGCGTCGTTGCCGAGCAGCCAGTCAAAGCTCTCGGTCTGCAACGCGAGGAGGTTCGGAACCTCGAGGGGCTCCTTGATCTTCGCAAAGGAGATGCGCAGCGGGGCGGTGCTGGCGCCGTTGTTCGAATGGGCGGTCGAGGCGTTGCGCGAGGCGGCCAAGAGGGGGTCCTTCCGAGGGCTCGGACTCACTACGCGCATACCGTGCCCCTGGTGACGGGCAGGGGGCAGTTAATAGGCAGCGCAAAGGGTCAGTGTAGCCACAAGGCCCACTGATGTCCAATGCTCATTCCGGAGACCGGCACGGGGTACCAATCTCTCCTTCCGGAAGGGGCGAACCCCTCGTTGTTCAACGCCTGCCGCAAGGTTTCCCACTTCGTCAGCGATCCATGCCTCGGATCGTGGATCGGCGTGACGACGCGTCCCGAGAATTGCGCGCTACGTGCGGTTCGTCAAGGCCCAACCCACCCCGGGGCCGGCCCGGGGAAGCGGTCGAACAGCGGTGATCACCATACCTTCCCCTCCTCGCCAGGCGATACGGCCATCGCGGAAACGACCGAAGGCGACCACCCGCATGGGTGATCGCCTTCGATGGGAGAGGAGTCAGCGGACTCCAAAAGTGACCGAAGTCACTCGGGTCACTTGACCTCGACGGAGGCGCCGGCGCCCTCGAGGGCCTCCTTGGCCTTGTCCGCGGCCTCCTTGTTGACCTTCTCCAGGACCGGCTTCGGGGTGCCGTCGACCAGGTCCTTGGCCTCCTTCAGGCCCAGGGAGGTCAGCTCGCGCACGACCTTGATGACCTGGATCTTCTTGTCACCGGCACCGGTGAGGACGACGTCGAACTCGTCCTTCTCCGGCTCGGCCTCGGCGGCACCACCGGCGGCGGCACCACCGGCGGCGGGGCCGGCGACGGCGACCGGGGCGGCGGCCTCGACGTCGAACTTCTCCTCGAAGGCCTTCACGAACTCGGAGAGCTCGATGAGGGTCATCTCGCTGAACTGCTCGAGCAGCTCGTCCTGGCTGAGCTTCGCCATGATGGCGGTCCTTCCACTAAGTCGGCTGGTGCCGGGGGATTCATGTCGGCGGGCGTACAGGGGCCCGCTGCGACCGAGTGCGCCTGGAGCGGGTTACTCGGCCTCGGCGGGAGCCGGCGTACCGGCACCGCCCTGCTCCTGCTTGGCGCGAAGGGCGTCCGCGGTGCGGACGAACTTCGACAGCGGGGCCTGGAAGGTCGCCGCGGCCTTCGCCATGGACGCCTTCATGCCACCGGCCAGCTTGGCGAGCAGCACCTCGCGGGACTCGAGGTCCGCGAGCTTCTTGATCTCGTCGGCGTTGAGCGCCTTGCCCTCGAGGACACCGCCCTTGATGACGAGCTGGGGGTTGTCCTTGGCGAAGTCACGCAGGCTCTTCGCCGCCTCGACCGGGTCACCGGTCACGAAGGCGACGGCGGTGGAGCCGACGAAGAAGTCGTCGAGCTCGGTGACCCCGGCCTCGTTGGCCGCGATCTTGGTCAGCGTGTTCTTCGCCACACGGTACTGAGCGTTCTCACCGAGAGAACGGCGCAGGTCCTTGAGCTGTGCGACGCTGAGACCGGTGTACGCGGTCACAACGGCGGCGTTGGAGTTCTCGAACTTCTCCTTGATCTCCGCGACAGCTTCGACCTTGTCGGGACTCGCCATGAGCCTCGGCCCTCCTTTCCGGGTGATGCGATCCTCGACCGTGCCGTTCGGCAGGTCATGACGCCGGACCGCCCACGTCGGGCGCACGAGGAAGGGGACTTGCGCAAAACGAAACGCCCCGGCGCAAGCGCACGGGGCGTGACTCGACCGGACACGCGTCCGGGAGTCCTCCACGTCACCTGCGCAGGTCGCCCGCTCCAAGCGGATCCTTCGGCCGCCGCGCTTCCGGATTCTGCGGGAGAACCGGTGAGGCACGGCAACGACCAGCGGTCTTTGGCTTCCGTGGAAGAGTACGCGAACGCCGTCGCGGCAGGCAAATCGGTCCGTCAGAGACCGGCGGTCCCCTCCTGGGCGGACTCGTCGAGGAGGGCGCCGTCGACCCCCTCCTCCCCGGCCAACTCGCCGAGCTCCCGGATCACCTCCATGAAGTCGGCCGTCTCGTCCGCGGGCGGCGCCTTCACCGAGACCGGGGTGCCGAAGTCGCTGTAGGTCTGCGACACGACGACCTCGCCCTGGGGGCTGTCCATCGTCATGTTCGTCTTCACCGGGAAGTCCCGGTCGTCGACCCAGACCTCGATGTCGAAGCCCTTGATCCCGGCTTCCTCCATCCCGCCCAGCAGTTCCTCGCGCTCCTGCTTCGTGAGGTTCTCCGAGGACTCGGCCTCCAGGGCCTCCGCCATGGTGAGCGTGCCCTTGTAGTGCTCGGTGGCGACGCCCTCGATCTTCTCCTCGCCGACCCGTTGGATGTTGGGCGAGTCCAGCAGGAGGCCCATCTGCCGGGACGGGTCCTGGTTCATGTTCTCCAGGCTGCTCGTCATCGACCGGGCCAGCTGATCGTCACCGGAGGCGTCCGCCATCGCCTGGAGGTCCATCTTCATCCAGGTCTTGCCGCCGAACACCTCGCCGGCGCCCTCCCCGACGCCCTCGCCGACGTTCATGTACAGCACGTCGTCGACCCAGAGGACGCGCATGCCCTCGGAGCTTCCCTGCCCCGGGAACCCGGCGCCCTCCATCGTCATGTCCAGCACGGCCGGGTCCCACCCCATCACGCCGGACATCCGCGTCTCACCGCCGAGCGCGCCGGGCATCGACATGGTCGCCTCGACCCTGGCCGTCCGGACCTCGCCCGTCTTCTTCACCGCCGCCTGGAGAGCCTGGACGATGGAGCGCGGCTCTCCCTGGTCCCGCTCCGACCTCGTCTCTCCCCCGCCGCCGGAGCAGCCCGTGAGCGCCACCGTCGCCGCCAGCGCGGCGGCTCCGAGCGTGAGCCTGTTCGTCAATCGCATGATCCCCCCATGCATCCGTCCGATCCGATGTTCGGTTCGGCCCACCCTATCGGCCCCGAACACGGCGAAGGGCCGTGCCCCGCTTCCGAACCGGAAGCGGGGCACGGCCCCCGGACTCGCGGCGTCCACGCCCCGTGCCCTCGGCCTCGCGCCGGATCAGGCGGCGACCTCCTCCTCGGCGAGGAGGTTGCGGGTGCGGTTGGGGTCGATCTGGATGCCGGGGCCCATCGTGGTGGTGATGACGGCCTTCTTGATGTACCGGCCCTTGGCGGCGGACGGCTTCAGCCGCAGGACCTCCTCCAGCGCCGCGGCGTAGTTCTCCACGAGCTGCTTCTCGTCGAACGAGACCTTGCCGATGATGAAGTGGAGGTTGGCGTGCTTGTCGACGCGGAACTCGATCTTGCCGCCCTTGATGTCGGACACGGCCTTGGCCACGTCCGGGGTGACGGTGCCGGTCTTCGGGTTCGGCATCAGACCACGGGGACCGAGCACGCGACCGAGGCGGCCGACCTTGCCCATCAGGTCCGGGGTGGCGACGACGGCGTCGAAGTCCAGACGGCCCTTGGAGACCTCGTCGATCAGTTCGTCGGAGCCGACGATGTCGGCGCCGGCGGCTTCCGCGGCCGCGGCACGGTCACCGGTCGCGAAGACCAGGACCCGGGCGGTCTTACCGGTGCCGTGCGGGAGGTTCACGGTGCCGCGCACCATCTGGTCGGCCTTGCGCGGGTCGACACCCAGGCGCATGGCGACCTCGACGGTCGCGTCGAACTTGGTCGGGGAGGTCTCCTTGGCGAGACGGACGGCCTCCAGCGGGGCGTAGAGCCGCGTCCGGTCGAACTTGGCGTCCGCGGTGCGGAGAGCCTTGCTGCGCTTCACTTCTGCTCCAGGATTCTTGTTGCGGAGTCGTGGTCCAGGGGGCCAGCGCCTGACCCTGCCACTTTCCTTCTCTCGGGGCCCGGTTCACCTCCGGGCGTTCGACGGACGGTGTCGACGCTTCCCGACGCCGCGCTCGGCCGCGTCGCCCTCGACACCGGCTCGCCCCGGCTCACCTGCCGCCCGGAGGTCCGTGCGGCGGGGCCCCGACGTGCCTCGCGGGTACCGCGAAGCGGGACGGGTCAGCCCTCGACGGTGACGCCCATGGAACGCGCGGTGCCGGCGATGATCTTCTCGGCGGCGTCCAGGTCGTTGGCGTTGAGGTCGGGCATCTTGGTGGTGGCGATCTCACGCACCTGCTCGCGCGTGATCTTCGCGACCTTCTTGGTGTGCGGCTCGCCGGAGCCCTTCTCGACGCCCGCGGCCTTGAGGATCATCTTCGCGGCCGGCGGGGTCTTGGTGATGAAGGTGAAGGAACGGTCCTCGTAGACCGTGATCTCCACCGGGATGACCCAACCGCGCTGCGACTCCGTCGCGGCGTTGTAGGCCTTGCAGAACTCCATGATGTTGACGCCGTGCTGGCCCAGCGCGGGGCCGACCGGCGGAGCCGGGTTCGCGGCGCCGGCCTGGATCTGGAGCTTGATCAGCCCCGTGACCTTCTTCTTCTTGGGAGGCATGCTCTCTCCGGGTCCTGAGTGAGAGTGGTGACTCCTCCGACGGGCGCGTGCACTCGTACGGAGGCATACCGCACCACGATAGCCGGTATCGCGGCGTGGACTGAAACCGGCCAGGTCAGACCGTCCTCGAGGACCGTCTGACCTGGCCGAAGTCGGGGTCCGGAAGAACCGTCAGTTCTTCTGGATCTGGTCGAAGCTCAGCTCGACCGGGGTCTCGCGGCCGAAGATCTCGACGAGGCCCTTGACCTTCTTGGAGTCGGGGTTGATCTCGTTGATCGTCGCCTGGAGCGTCGCGAACGGGCCGTCGGTGACCGTGACCGAGTCGCCGACCTCGAAGTCCAACACCTGGACCTCGACCTTGCGGCTCGGCGCCGGGGCGCCGGACTCGGCGGCGGCCTCCGCGGCGGCGCGCTCCTCGGCCTCGGGGGCGAGCATCTTGACGACCTCGTCCAGCGTCAGCGGGTACGGGTCGTAGGCGTTGCCGACGAAGCCGGTGACGCCCGGGGTGTTGCGGACGACGCCCCAGGACTCGTTCGTCAGATCCATGCGGACCAGCACGTAGCCGGGCAGCTTGTTCTGCCGGACGTTCTTGCGCTCGCCGTTCTTGATCTGGACGATCTCTTCCTCGGGGACCTCGGCCTGGTAGATGAAGTCCTCGACGTTCAGCGAGACGGCGCGCTGCTCCAGGTTGGCCTTCACGCGCTTCTCGTAGCCCGCGTAGGTGTGGATGACGTACCACTCGCCGGGCAGGGTGCGCAGTTCCTCACGGAGGGCGGCGACCGGGTCGACCGGCTCCTCCTCGGTCTCCTCCGCCTCCTCGGTCTCGCCGGCGGTCTCGGCGGACTGCTGCTCCGCCTCCCCGGCCGGCTCGCCCTCCTCGGCGGCGGTGTCGGCAGCTTCGGCCCGGTCGACGCCGTTCTCCGCCTCGTCCGCCGTCTCCACGGCGTCGGGCGCGGTGTCGTCGCCCTCGGCAGGGTCGACGGCGTCGTTCAGGTTCGGGTCAGACACGGTGGCTGCTTCTTCCTGGCTTCAAGGGGTCGAACATGCGGAAAGGTGCCCCGGAGGGGCACTCCGCGGGCGGATCAGCCGAAGACGTACTTGACGACCTCGGTGAACCCCCAGTCAATCACGCTCACCAGGCCGATGATGACGATGACGAAGATGATGACCACTGTGGTGTAGGTCGACAGCTGCCGCTTGGTGGGCCAGACGACCTTGCGGAGTTCCGCGACGATCTGGCGGTAGAACAGCGCGAGACGGCCGAGGGGGCCCTTCTTTCCGCGCTTGCCGCGCCGGGCCTTGCCGTCGTCCTGCGACCGCCCGGGCTCTGGGACCTCGATGGAGTCCGTGATCTCCGCCACTCGTCCTCACCTGATCCGGGTCTGACCGCGTGCCGTGCCGCGTCCGGCCCGACCGTACGGCGTGCGTCCAGTACGTACACGTGCACGCATCCCTGGTTCAGATGCGTGAAGCAGGGCCGGAGGGACTTGAACCCCCAACCGCCGGTTTTGGAGACCGGTGCTCTACCAATTGAGCTACGACCCTTTGTCGCTCCCCAACCTACCGCATCCGAACGGTATCGCGGAGTACGCGGTTCGGTGTGATCGGTCGGAACCAACGCCGGTGAGTGTACGTGCTCCACGCGCCGCCGTCGAACACGTAACCCCGAACCGTCCCCAACCTCCCGGATCGTCCCGGCCGTCTCCCCCGTTCCCCCGCGTTCCCCACGGCTCCCTTCCGGTGTCCTCCCTCCCAAACCGGGTGTGCCGGCGCGGCGGGAGGTCTGCGACGATGCACCCATGACCGCTGCAACCCCACGCAACCAGTCACCCACCGAGCGCCGGGTCTCGGCCCGGATCGGCTCGATCTCCGAGTCCGCCACCCTCGCCGTCGACGCCAAGGCCAAGGCCCTCAAGGCCGCCGGGCGGCCGGTGATCGGCTTCGGCGCGGGCGAGCCGGACTTCCCGACCCCCGACTACGTCGTCGAGGCCGCCGTGGAGGCCTGCCGGAATCCGCGCTTCCACCGGTACACCCCGGCCGGTGGCCTCCCCGAGCTGAAGGAGGCCATCGTCGCCAAGACGCGGCGCGACTCCGGCTACGAGGTCGAGGCGTCCCAGGTGCTGGTCACCAACGGCGGCAAGCAGGCGATCTACGAGGCGTTCGCCGCGATCCTCGACCCGGGCGACGAGGTCCTCCTCCCCGCCCCGTACTGGACGACCTACCCCGAGTCGATCAAGCTCGCCGGCGGTGTTCCGGTACCGGTGGTCACCGACGAGACCACCGGCTACCGCGCCTCCGTGGAGCAGTTGGAGGCGGCCCGCACCGAGCGCACCAAGGTCCTGGTGTTCGTCTCCCCCTCCAACCCGACCGGCGCGGTCTACTCCCGGGCCCAGGTCGAGGAGATCGGGCGCTGGGCCGCCGAGCACGGCCTGTGGGTGCTCACCGACGAGATCTACGAGCACCTCGTCTACGGCGACGCGGAGTTCTCGTCGCTGCCGGCGGTCGTCCCCGAGCTGGCCGACCGGTGCGTCGTGGTCAACGGCGTGGCCAAGACCTACGCCATGACCGGCTGGCGCGTGGGCTGGATCATCGGTCCGAAGGACGTGGTCAAGGCCGCCGGCAACCTCCAGTCGCACGCCACCTCCAACGTCTCCAACGTCGCCCAGGCCGCCGCGCTGGCCGCGGTCTCCGGCGACCTGGAGGCCGTGGCGAGGATGCGGGAGGCGTTCGACCGCCGCCGGAGGACGATCGTGCGGATGCTGAACGAGATCGACGGCGTCACCTGCCCCGAGCCCGAGGGCGCCTTCTACGCGTACCCGTCGGTCAAGGACGTGCTCGGCCGGGAGATCCGCGGCAAGCGGCCCGCGACCAGCGTGGAGCTGGCCGAGGTGATCCTGGAGGAGGTCGAGGTCGCGGTCGTGCCCGGCGAGGCGTTCGGCACCCCCGGCTACCTGCGGCTGTCCTACGCGCTGAGCGACGAGGACCTGGTCGAGGGGGTCTCCCGGATCCAGAAGCTGCTGGCCGAGGCGGGGGCCTGAGTCGTCCGGGCCCCACGGCACGGTGACGGGCGGGCCCGCCGGGACGTGTTCCGGCGGGCCCGTTCTCGCGTTCGGGCCGCGCCCCGATCGTGGTGGCCGGCTTCCGGGTGTGTCGCGGTGTGCGGCAAGATCCTGGGATGGAGAGTGTTCGTGACGTCCGCAAGCTGCCGAAGGCCCATCTGCATCTGCACTTCACCGGATCGATGCGTCCCAGCACCCTGCTGGAGCTCGCCGACCGGTACGGCGTCCACCTGCCCGACGCCCTCAGCGGCGGCACGCCCCCGAAACTGCGGGCCACGGACGAGCGAGGCTGGTTCCGCTTCCAGCGGCTGTACGACATCGCGCGGTCCTGTCTGCGCACCCCCGACGACATTCGGCGCCTGGTCCGCGAAGCGGCCGAGGAGGACGTGCGCGACGGCTCCCGCTGGTTGGAGATCCAGGTCGACCCCACCTCGTACGCGCCCCGGCTGGGCGGGCTGATCCCGGCGCTGGAGATCATCCTGGACGCGGTGGAGGAGGCGAGCCGGGAGACGGGGCTCGGGATGCGGGTCCTGGTCGCCGCCAATCGCGTCAAGCACCCGTTGGACGCCCGCACCCTGGCGCGGCTGGCGGTGCGCTACGCCGATCGCGGGGTCGTCGGCTTCGGGCTCTCCAACGACGAGCGGCGCGGTCTCGCCCGCGACTTCGACCGGGCCTTCGCCATCGCGCGCCGGGGCGGTCTGCTGTCCGCCCCGCACGGCGGCGAGCTGTCGGGGCCGGGCAGCGTCGCGGACTGTCTGGACGACCTGCGCGCGGGCCGCGTCGGACACGGGGTGCGCGCGGCCGAGGATCCCCGCCTGCTGGCGAGGCTGGCCGAGCAGGGCGTGACCTGTGAGGTGTGTCCGGCGTCCAACGTGGCGCTGGGCGTGTACGACAAGCACGACGACGTGCCGGTGCGGACGCTGTTCGAGGCGGGGGTGCCGATGGCGCTGGGCGCCGACGACCCGCTGCTGTTCGGTTCGCGGCTGGCCGCGCAGTACGAGATCGTACGGCGGCACCACGGCTTCACCGACGCCGAGCTGGCCGAGCTGGCCCGTCAGTCGGTGCGCGGCTCACGCGCCCCCGCCGACGTCCGCGCGGCGATCCTGGCGGACATCGACGCCTGGCTGGCGGAGCCGCCCGGGGCGTCGGAGGAACCGGCGGCCTGACGGGCGGCCGGACACGGGCCGGCCGGGAGGCTCGGCGGCACCGCGCGCCGCGTTCCGGAAGGAGCTATTCCGGAACACGGCGTCCCGTCGGCCCGCCTAGAGGGAGCAGCCGACGGTCACCGGCTCGTTGACGAGCGTCACGCCGAAGGCCGCGTACACGCCGTCGCGGACCTCGCGGGCCAGGGCGAGCAGGTCGGCGGTGGTGGCCGAGCCCCGGTTGGTCAGGGCGAGGGTGTGCTTGGTGGAGATCCGGGCCGGGCCGGCACCGTACCCCTTGGCGAACCCCGCCCTGTCGATCAGCCAGGCGGCCGAGGTCTTCACCAGACCGTCCCCGGCCGGGTGGGCCGGCGGGACGACGTCCGGGCCCAGCCGCTCGGCGACCCGGGCGAGGAAGGCGGCGTGCTCGGCCTCGGTGAGGACGGGATTGGTGAAGAAGGAACCGGCGGACCAGGTGTCGTGGTCCTCCGGGTCGAGCACCATGCCCTTGCCGGCGCGCAGCTTCAGGACGGTCTCCCGGGCCCGCTCCACCGGCACCCGCTCACCGACCTCGACACCCAGCGCGCGGGCCGTCTCGGCGTAGCGCAGGGGTGCGGAGAGCCCGCCGGCGTCCTCCAGCTCGAAGCGGACGCGCAGGACGACGAAGCGGGTGGGGTCGGCCTTGAAGCGACTGTTCCGGTAGGAGAAGCCGCACTCGGCCGCGGGGACGGTGACGATCCCGCCGCCGCGGCGGTCGTAGGCGACGACCTCGGTGATCGTGGCGGACACCTCCTGGCCGTAGGCCCCGACGTTCTGGATGGGCGTGGCGCCCGCGGAGCCGGGGATGCCGGCCATGCACTCGATGCCGGCGAGTCCCGCCTCGACGGCGCGGGCCACGGCCTCGGACCAGTTCTCGCCCGCGGCCAGCTCCAGGCGCGTGCCCTCCAGGCGGAAGCCGGTGGTGGCGATGCGCAGGGCGGTCCCGTCGAAGCCCTCGTCGGCGACGACGAGGTTGCTGCCGCCGCCGACGACCAACAGCGGGGTGCCGTCGGCGTCGGCGGCCCGCACCTCCTCGACCACCTCCTCGTCGGTGGTGGCCGTCACCAGGCGGGCGGCCGGCCCACCCAGGCGGAAGGTGGTCAGCGGGGCGAGGGGCGCGTCGTGGAGTTCCTGCACGGCTCAAGAGTACGAGAGCGGCCGCACGCCTCCCGCGCGCGACCGCTCCCCGTCGTCCCCGCGGTGTCGCGGACTCCCCGCTCAGGCGAGCCGGACGACGGCGCGGGACATGCCCAGCACCTTCTGGCCGGCGCTGGTGGCGGTCAGATCCACCCGGACGGTGCGGGCCTCGTCGTCCAGCTTGGCGGCGACCCTCCCCGACACCTCGATCACGGCGCCGGCGTCGTCGTCCGGGACGACGACGGGCTTGGTGAACCGCACCCCGTACTCCACCAGCGCGCCCGGGTCGCCGACCCAGTCGGTGACCGCGCGGGCGGCCTCGGCCATGGTGAACATGCCGTGGGCGATGACGTCCGGGAGACCGACCTCACGGGCGAAGCGCTCGTTCCAGTGGATCGGGTTGAAGTCCCCGGAGGCGCCCGCGTACCGCACCAGCGTGGCACGGGTCACGGGGAAGCTCCGCGCGGGCAGTTCGGTGCCGACCTCGACGTCCGTGTAGGCGATCTTCGCTGCCATCTCCGTCACTCCCCCTGCTTCCCGGCCCCGGCCCCGGCGGCGGAGGCGCCACGGGCCACCAGCTTGGTCCAGGCGGTCACCACGTGCTCGCCGTTCTCGTCGTGCACCTCGCCGCGGACGTCCAGCACGTCGTTCCCGGCCAGGGACTTGATCGACTCGATGGTGGAGGTGACCGTGAGCCGGTCGCCGGCACGCACCGGGCGCGTGTAGGCGAAGCGCTGGTCGCCGTGGACGACCCGGCTGTAGTCCAGGCCGAGCCCCGGGTCCTCGACGACCGCTCCGGCCGCCTTGAAGGTGATGGCGAAGACGAACGTGGGCGGGGCGATCACGTCGGGGTGGCCCAGCTCCCGGGCCGCCTCGGAGTCCGTGTAGGCGGGGTGGGGATCCCCGATGGCCTCGGCGAACTCGCGGATCTTCTCCCTGCCGACCTCGTAGGGCTCGGTGGGCGGATAGCTCCGCCCCACGAAGGACTGGTCGAGCGCCATGGCCCGGTACCTCCATCGGTCTTCTGACAAGGGGCCACCGGCTCCGGCCGGTGGTGGGGTCGTGTCCCGGGGGCGGACGTCCGTCCGTGTGCCGCGGGCCCCGGGGAGCCGGGGATCGGCCGCGGTCGGCCGGAGCGCGTCCGGGACCGGCAGCCGGCCTCCCGAACGCCGTGAGGCCGCCCCCGCAACGGGAGCGGCCTCACGGCTGTGTGTCTGTGGTGCGACGGCCTGGCCGGCGCGGGTTATCGCGTCTCGCGGTGCGCGGTGTGGGCGTTGCAGCGCGGGCAGTGCTTCTTCATCTCAAGACGATCCGGGTTGTTGCGCCGGTTCTTCTTGGTGATGTAGTTCCGCTCCTTGCACTCCACGCAGGCCAGCGTGATCTTCGGGCGGACGTCGGTGGCAGCCACGTGAGTGCTCCTTGACGGCTGGGACAGGATCTAACGCAGAAAGAGTAGCCGATCGGAGGACCGACCCCGCAATCGGCTACTGGTGAGGTGTGAGTAGCGGTGACCGGACTCGAACCGGTGACACAACGATTATGAGCCGTTTGCTCTACCGACTGAGCTACACCGCCGCGATGCGGGTGGCCCCCGTCGAGAGACGGGGAACCTCACACATCAGAGCCCCAATACGGAATCGAACCGTAGACCTTCTCCTTACCATGGAGACGCTCTGCCGACTGAGCTATTGGGGCGAGCGATGAAGACATTACACGGTCGGGGCCCCGAACGTGAAATCCGTATCGCCCCACACCCCCGTACGGACGCCCCGAGGCCCGCTCCTCCCGTCCTCCGCCCCCACGAGGCGGTACGACTGTTACGACTATTGCGTCCCCACGTGATGGCGACAGGTCGCGGCCCCGGCCGGGTCCTAGGCTTCCGGCCACCCCAGCGATCATGAGCGAACCGCGGGAGCCCCATGCCCGAGAGCCAACCGCAGGAACCGCCGGAGCCCGATCGCGACGCCCGTGGGCACGGCGCCTCCGACCACTCCGACGCCCCCGGTGCTCCCGGACCGGGCGCACTCGTCCTGTGCGGAGCCCGACTCGCCGACGGCCGCACCGTGGACGTGCGGATCGACCGCGGCCGGATCGAGGCCGTCGCCCCGGCCGGCGGACCCGCCTCCTCGTCCCCTCCCCGGGCCACCCGGATCGCCCTCGCCGGCCACCTCCTGCTGCCGGCACCCGCCGAGCCGCACGCCCACCACGACACCGCGCTGACCGCGGAACCCGACGCCGGGCCGGCACCGCCGTCCGCCTCCGGCCACGGGTCCCGCGGCCCGGACGACCCCGGGTCCGTCCGGCGACGCACCGTCCAGGCCGCCCTGCTCCAGCTCGGCCACGGCGCCACCGCCCTGCGCACCCACGTGCGGATCGGCGACGCGATGGGACTGCGCGCCCTGGAGGCCGTGCTGGAGGCCCGGCACGCCCTGCGCGGCCTGGTCGAGCTGACCGCCGTCGCCGTGCCCCGGGTGCTCACCGGAACCACCGGGTCCAGTGGGTTGGCGATGTTGCGCGACGCGGTGGGGATGGGCGCCTCGGCCGTGGGCGGCTGCCCGGACCTCGACCCCGATCCGGTCGGCCACGCCCGGGCCGTGCTGGAGACGGCGGCGGAGCACGGCTGCCCGGCGGACCTGCACACCCGCGGCGCGGACCCGGTGCGGCTCCTCCGCCTGGCCGCGATGGCGGACGGGCTGGGCCCCAAGGTGACCGTCGGCCCCTGCGACGGACTGGCCCGGCTGCCGCCCGGGGTCACGGCCCGCACGGCCGAGGCCCTGGCCGCGGCCGGGATCACGGTGGTCTGCCTTCCACAGGGCGGCTGCGGTCTCCTCGGACGCGCCGCGGGCGACGCCCGCACGGCCCCGGTGCGGCTGCTGCGGGCCGCGGGGGTGCGGGTCGCCGCCGGAAGCGGCGCGCTGCGCGACGCGGACAACCCGGTGGGTCGGGGCGATCCGCTGGAGGCGGCCTACCTGCTGGCCTCGCGCGGCGAGGCGGACCCCCGGACCGCCTACGAGGCGGTGAGCGAACAGGCCCGCCGGGCCATGGGATTGCCCGTGGTGCGGATCGAGGCGGGCTTCCCGGCCGAACTGCTCGCCGTGCGCGGCGACACGGTCGCCGGGGCGTTGTCGCTGGCCTACAGCCGCCTGGTGATCCACCGGGGCCGGGTGGTGGCCCGTACCAGCGCCGTGCGCGAGTACTGCGACGTCACGGACGGCGCGAGACCCGCCGGCCCGGCGGACGGCCACCCGGCGACCGGACCGGAACTTCCCCGCCAGTCGCAGCGCTGACGTCACCGTTCGACGGCCTCGGCGTCGTACGGTCGAAGCATGCGAACAGTCATCGCCGGTGGACACGGTCAGATCGCGCTGCGGCTGGAGCGGTTGCTCGCCGAGCGCGGAGAGGAGGTCGCGGGGATCATCCGACGACCCGAGCACGCGGACGAGTTGCGCTCGGCGGGGGCCGAGCCGATCGTCTGCGACCTGGAGTCGGCCTCGGTGGAGGAGGTCGCCCGGCACCTGGAAGGCGCCGACGCGGCGGTCTTCGCCGCGGGCGCCGGTCCGGGCAGTGGCGTGGCCCGCAAGGACACCGTGGACCGTGGGGCCGCGGTCCTCTTCGCCGACGCCGCCGAGCGGGCCGGGGTGCGGCGCTTCCTGGTCGTCTCCGCCATGGGCGCGGACAGCGAACCCCCGGCGGACATGGACCCGGTCTTCGCGGCGTACCTGCGCGCCAAGGGCGCGGCGGACGCCGACGTGCGGCGGCGCATCGACCTGGACTGGACGATCCTGCGTCCCGGCCGCCTCACGAACGAGCCGGGCACCGGACGCGTGCGGCTGGAGCCCCGGACGGGACGCGGGGACGTCACGCGCGACGACGTGGCCGCCGTCCTCGTCGCCCTCCTGGACGACCCGCGGGCCGTCCGGCTGACGCTGGAGCTGATCGGCGGCGACACCCCGATCGACCAGGCGGTGGCGACGCTGGGCGTCCAGGCGACGGAGGTCCCCGACTAGGCCCCGCCGCCGTCCGGGCCCCGGTCGCGCCGGGGCCCGGACGGCGCCGAGCGGACGGGAGAACGAGCGGGCAAGCGGACGGGAACGAACCGAGGAGGCCGTTTCCGGAAACCGCGAACGGCCCCCGACCAGCGGACTGGTCGGGGGCCGTTCTCCCGGAAGTGGCGGCGCTAGGATTCGAACCTAGGAAGGCTGAGCCGGCAGATTTACAGTCTGCTCCCTTTGGCCGCTCGGGCACACCGCCTGGGTTTGCCGCCTCGGAGCCGCGCTCCGTGGCAACGCGCACCACCATACCCGATGGTGGGGGGTGGTTCGCCACCCGGTTGTCGGGCGGTGGATCACCACGGTGGATGACTAGGCTGACGTGCGCGGACCGCAGGTGGACCGCACCCCGACGCACCTACCCACGAGGAGCCAATCCACGATGGCCGACTCCAGTTTCGACATCGTCTCGAAGGTCGAGCGGCAGGAGGTCGACAACGCCCTCAACCAGACCGCCAAGGAGATCTCCCAGCGCTTCGACTTCAAGGGCGTGGGCGCCTCCATCGCCTGGTCGGGCGAGAAGATCGAGATGCGCGCCAACTCCGAGGAGCGGGTCCAGGCGGTCCTGGACATCTTCCAGACCAAACTGGTCAAGCGCGGCATCTCCCTGAAGTCGCTGGACGCCGGGGAACCCCAGGTGTCGGGCAAGGAGTACAAGCTCTTCGCGTCGATCCAGGAGGGCATCTCCCAGGAGAACGCCAAGAAGGTCGCGAAGATCATCCGCGACGAGGGGCCCAAGGGCGTCAAGGCCCAGGTGCAGGGTGACGAACTGCGGGTGAGCTCCAAGAGCAGGGACGCCCTCCAGGAGGTCATCGCCCTGCTCAAGGGCAAGGACTTCGACTTCGCCCTCCAGTTCGTCAACTACCGCTGATCCTCGTCCGGCGGTCCCGGGGCGGGGGCCGGGCGCGCCGGGAGGGGCACGGGCACACAGCACGGGTGCGGGCGTCCGCCGAAGGTGGCGGACGCCCGCACCCGTGCCCGGTCGGGCTGCCCGGCGGGAGGGGACGTCGCGCGCGGAAAGGTTGTGGAGGCCCCGACTCCGGGCACCCGGTCGCGGACCACCCCGCTCGCACGGGTCTGGAGGACAGATGAGGAAGTCGACCGTACGGACCGCCCTGACCACCGTGCTGCTGTGCGGCGCGTTCCTCCCCGCGACCGCCTGTGGTTCGGAGGACGGTGGGAACAACGAGTTCACCGGCGCGGCCGTGCGCACCGCCGCCGCGACAGCCGGGGAGAACGCCTTCGAGCGGGCCGGACACACCATCGAGGGCGGCCTGAGCTGCACCGACGAGGGCAGCGGCGAGAACCTGAAGATCACCTGCACCGGCACCACCCAGGACGGCCAGGACGCCGAACTGACCGCCGAGGCCGACCGGAACCCGGAGATCGAAACCAGCGACGGAGTGCGGATCGAGGGCTTCACCATCGTCGGCACGGTGGACGGCGAGAGGGTGATCGACCACAAGGGCTGCCTGGGCGCCGGGTGCTGACCCCCGGGCGCCGGCCGGGGCCGGCACCGGTGATGTTGAAGACGGCGGTGTGGGGCAGACGGTGGTGACGAGCAGCGACGATCACCACCGGACCGCCAGGGGGAGCACCGTCGATGGCCACATCCGCGCGCCGGACGCGTCCGGTCGAGCGAAGGAGCCGCTTCGACCTGCGGTTGACCGCGATGGGCTTCGCACTGGCCGCCATCGTGCTGTTCGGCGCCGGTCTGGCCGGACGCGTGCTGCTCGACGCGGCACGGCGGCATCCGATCGCGGCGGTCGCCGTCTGTCTGATCGTCGTGCCGTTGGCCGTGGGCGCTCTGCGCGGCGGGCGCCGCTTCAGGGCCTCCAGGGCCGCGCGCCACGCCACCGCGGCGCTGACCGAGGCCGCCGAGACGGTCCTGGAGGAGGCGGCCCCCGGAGGCGATCGGGGCGCCCCGGACGGCGCCTCGGACGGCGCCCCGGCGGACGGCACCGAACGCACCGTGCGCCTCGACGGCCCGCCCCCCGGGAGGGACGGCGTGGAGCCCGGCGCGGGCACCGCCCCCGGCGCCCCCGCGGAGGCGGGGTACGCCGTCGACCACGTCGACCACGTCGACTACACCGCCCTGGAGGCCGAGGAGTTCGAGCGGGCCGTCGCGGCCCTGTGCGAGCGGGACGGCTGCCGGGAGGTGGAGGTCGTCGGCGGTGCCGGAGACCTCGGCGCGGACGTCGTGGCGACCGCGCCGGACGGGCGGCGCGTCGTCATCCAGTGCAAGCGCTACGGCGAGGCCAACAAGGTCGGCTCGCAGGACCTCCAGCGCTTCGGCGGCACCTGCTGGACCGTCCACGGGGCCCAGGTGGCGGCCGTGGTGACCACCGGCGACTTCACCGCGCCCGCCGCCGAGTACGCCGAGCGGTGCGGAATCCTGTGCCTGGACCGGTGGGCCCTGGACGCCTGGAGCCGGGGCACCGGCCCGGCGCCCTGGGAGGGAAGCCCGTCCGTCGGCCCGCCGGACGGGGAGGCGCAGACAGGACGGGACCTCTAGCGGGACGCGCCCCGGGCCCGGCGGTACGACGGGTACGCGGCGTCGCTGCGGACGATCTCCCGGCCCAGCGGCATCAGCGAGACGGGCACCATCTTGAAGTGGGCGATGCCGAACGGTATGCCGACGACCGTCAGGCAGAAGCCGACGCCCGCCGCCAGGTGTCCCAGCGTGAGCCAGATGCCGGCGAAGACCAGCCAGACGATGTTGCCCACCCCGGAGGCGACGCCCGCGCCGGGCCGTTCGACGACCGAGTAGCCGAAGGGCCACAGGGCGTAGCCGGCGATCCGGAAGCAGGCGATGCCCCAGGGGATCGTGACGACCAGCAGACAGCAGACCAGGCCCGCGACGGCGTACCCCAGGGCCAGCCAGAGGCCGGACAGGACCAGCCACAGGATGTTGAGGAGGGTCCTCACGGCCGCCCACCCGCCATCCGCTCCAGCCGGGCGATGCGCTCGTCCATCGGTGGGTGGGTGGAGAACAGCCGGGAGAGGCCGTCACCGGGCCGGAACGGGTTGGCGATCATCATGTGGCTCGCGGTCTCCAGTCGGGGTTCGGGGGGCAGTGGGAGCCGCTTGGTACCGGCGTCCAGTTTGGCCAGGGCGGAGGCCAGGGCCAGCGGGTCACCCGTGAGCCGGGAACCGGAGGCGTCCGCCTCGTACTCCCGGGAGCGGCTGACCGCGAGCCGGATCAGGGACGCGGCCAGCGGGCCCAGCAGCATGATCAGCAGCATGCCGACCAGGCCGGGCCCCTCCTCGTCGTCCGACCGGCCGATCGGGATCAGCCAGGCGAAGTTGACCAGGAACATCACCACCGAGGCCAACGCCCCCGCGACGGAGGAGACGAGGATGTCGCGGTTGTAGACGTGGCTCAGTTCGTGCCCGAGGACGCCCCGCAGCTCGCGCTCGTCGAGGATGCGCAGGATGCCGTCGGTGCAGCACACGGCCGCGTTGCGGGGATTGCGGCCGGTGGCGAAGGCGTTGGGCGCCTGGGTGGGCGAGATGTACAGGCGCGGCATGGGTTGGCGGGCCGCCGTGGACAGCTCGCGGACCATCCGGTACAGGGCCGGGGCCTCGAACTCGCTGACCGGGCGGGCGCGCATCGCGCGCAGCGCCAGTTTGTCGCTGTTCCAGTAGGCGTAGGCGTTGGTGCCGAGCGCCAGGACGACGGCGACGAGCAGTCCGGTGCGGCCGAAGAGGCTTCCGACGACGACGATGAGTGCGGACAGTCCCCCGAGTAGCAGCGCGGTCTTCAGCCCGTTGTGCCGGCGGTGCACGGTGCGCCCTCCAGGTGGTGCGGTGGGGGAACCCTCCGAGGAGCCCGGTACGGCCCCTCGCGTGGCGGTGTCTCCGCCCGGCGGCGGATTTCGGCGAACCCTCCGGAAGGGTCAACGCCACGCGAGAATGCTGGGTTCCCGACGGGCCGACGTCTAAAGCAGCACGTCGGCGGCGAAGCGCAGGAAGAGCTGGGGAGCACCCGAAAGGACGACGGCCAGGGCGGCCGCCAGGCCGACGGCGGCGGTGACCGGCCCGGCGGGGCGGGACCGGGCGCGTCCGACGACCGCGGGGACGCCGGTGTCCCCGCCGCTCCCGGCGCTCCCGGCACTCCCGGCGCTCCCGGCGCTCCCGATCGTCCCGGTGGCGGCCGCCCCGGTCGGGGCCCGGAAGAGGACGGCCGTCCACGCCAGGTAGTAGTACAGGGCGATCACGACGTTCACCGCCATCACCGACGCCAGCCAGCCCAGTCCGGCGTCCACGGCCGCCGAGAACACCGCCACCTTGGCGAACAGGCCGACGATCCCCGGCGGCAGCCCGGCCAGGCAGAGCAGGAAGAAGGCCAGGGCCAGGGCGATCGCGGGATGGGCGGAGTACAGACCGCGGTAGTCGGTGATCCGGTGCGCGGCGGCGGTGCGGCCGACGTGGACGGCGACTGCGAAGGCCCCCAGGTTCACGACGGCGTACATCAGGGCGTAGGCGACGGTCGTTCCCACGACCGCCCCCGGTTCGTCCACGTACGCCGCGGCGGCGATCGGCACCAGCAGGTAGCCGGCCTGTCCCACCGAGGACCAGGCCAGCAGCCGCACCGCGCCGTGCGCGCGCTCGGGACGCTGCCGCAGGGCGGCGACGTTCCCGGCCGTCATGGTGAGGGCCGCCAGCACGGCCGTGACCGGTCCCCACAGCCGGCCGTACGCCGGGAACGCCCCGACGGTCAGCAGGATCAGTCCGGAGAAGCCCACCGCCTTGCCGATGACGGACAGGTAGGCGGCCACCGGCAGCGGCGCGCCGACGTAGGTGTCCGGCACCCAGGAGTGGAAGGGGACCGCGGCGGTCTTGAAGGCGAAGCCGACGAGGGTGAGGACGACACCGGTGGCGGCCAGGGTGTCCAGCTCCGCGTCGACCCCGCGCAGCCCCTCGGCCACCCGGTCCAGGTGCAGCGAACCGGTGGCGGCGTAGACGAAGCTCACCCCCAGCAGGCTGACGGCGGTGGCGGTGACCGAGGAGAGGAAGAACTTCAGGGCGGCCTCCGAGGACCGCCCGTCCCCGCGACGCAGCCCGACCAGGGCGAAGGACGGCAGGGAGGCGACCTCCAGGGCCACGATCAGGGTCGCCAGGTCGCGGGCCGCGGGCAGCAACGCGGCGCCCGCCGCCGAGGCGAGCAGCAGGAACCAGTACTCGCCGGACGGCAGCGCCTCGTCCCGCACCGCCGTCATGGACAACAGCGCCACGAGCAGCGCGGCGCCGAGCACCAGGAACTGGACGGCCAGGGCGAAGGGATCGGCGACGTAGCTGCACGCCTCCGGATCGGCCGTGAGACAGAAGGTGGCCCGGTCTCCGGCCGCCAGGGGCAGCAGGGAGAGCCCCGCGAGCACGAGGACGGCCGCGGTGAGCGGACCGAGCAGCGCCTTGCGACGCTCGGGCAGGAAGAGGTCGGCGACCAGGACGGTCAGGGCGCCCAGGGCGGCGAGCGTGGGCGGGGCGATGGTGAGCCAGTCGACGGACTGGACGACCTGCTGGGCGGTCTGGACCGACGGCGCGGCCTCGACCGCCGCCGCGGCCCGGGGGGATGCCAGGGGGGACGCCAGGGGGAACGCCAGGGGGAATGCGGTCATCGGCTGACTCCCGGCAGGATGCTCTGCACGGCCGGATCGGTGAGCCCCAGCAGGAGCGCGGGCCACAGTCCGGCCAGGACGGTGAGGACGACGAGCGGTGTCCAGGCGGCGAACTCGTGCGCGTGGACGTCCGGCAGGGCGGTGCCCGGAGCGGAGGCCGCGCCCGGGGAGGGCGGCTCGCCCATGCAGACCCGGCGCACGACCACCAGCAGGTAGGCGGCGGTCAGCAGGGTTCCGAGCGCGCCGAAGGCCATGAACACCAGGTAGGCCGGCCGGCTGAGGCCGTCGGCGGGGTGGTAGGCCCCGAGCAGGGCCAGCAGCTCGCCCCAGAACCCGGCCAGTCCCGGCAGGCCGAGGGAGGCCACCGCGGCGAAGGCCAGCAGCCCGCCGAGCCGGGGGGCGCGTCCGTACAGCGCCGCGCCCCCGCGCTCGTCGGAGGCGAGCCGGTCCAGGTCGGTGGTGCCGGTGCGCTCCTTGACCGCGCCGACGAGGAAGAACAACAGGCCGGTGATCAGGCCGTGGGCGACGTTGGCGAACAGCGCCCCGTTGACGCCGGCGCGGGTCAGGGTGGCGATCCCCAGCAGCACGAAGCCCATGTGCCCCACGGAGGAGTAGGCGACGAGCCGTTTGAGGTCGCCCCCGTTGCCGCGCCGCGCGAGGAAGAGGCAGGCCAGCGATCCGTAGACGATTCCGGTGGTGGCGAAGGCGGCCAGGTAGGGGGCGAGGGTGTGGATGCCGCCGGGTGCCATGGGCAGGACGATCCGGACGAACCCGTAGGTGCCCATCTTCAGCAGCACGCCCGCCAACAGGACCGAGCCGACCGTCGGGGCGGTGGTGTGCGCGTCGGGCAGCCAACTGTGCAGCGGCCACATCGGCGTCTTGACCGCCAGGCCGATGCCGACGGCGAGGGCGGCCAGGAGCTGGGTGGCGTGGGCGACGCCCCGGCCGTGGTTCTCCGCGAGCACCGTCATGTCGAACGTGGGGCCGCCCGGCGCGCTCAGGCCGAGCAGCAGCAGCCCCAGCAGCATCACCACCGACCCCAGCAGCGTGTACAGGACGAACTTCCGCGCCGCCGCCTCCCGGCCCTCGCCGCCCCAGCGGGCGATGAGGAAGTACATCGGGATCAGGACGGTCTCGAAGGCGAGGAAGAACACCATCAGGTCCAGCGCGGCGAAGGTCGCCAGGGTGCCGGCCTCCAACAGCAGCAGGAGCGCCACGAACGCCTGGGGGCGCGGGCCTTCGGGCATGCGCCGGCAGCCGTACAGCGCGCACAGGAAGCACAGCAGCGCGGTCAGCACCACCAGCGGGAGGGAGACGCCGTCCACGCCGAAGTGGAGCCGGACGTCCAGCGCCGGGATCCAGGAGACGTCGGTCTCCGCCTGCGTGGTGCCCGGCCGGTCGTGGTCGAAGGCGGCTGCCAGCAGCAGCGCGGCGGCGAGGACGGCGCCGGTGACGGTGACGCCGTGGCGCAGCACGGCCTGCTCGGGACCCGTTCCCCTCAACCCGGGCGGTGCGGGGAGCAGGGCCGCGACCGCGCCGAGCAGCGGCACGAGGACGACGGCCAGGAGGAGGAACCGCGTCACGGTGTCGTCGAGGGGGATCACGGGTCACGCTCCGGCGGCGACGAGGGCGGCGGCCGCGGCCAGGACGACGGAGCCGGCGAGCAGGACGCCCAGGTAGGTCTGTACGTTGCCGGTCTGGGCGCGGCGCACGGCCGTGCCCAGCAACCGGACGGTGCCGCCCGCACCCCGCACGTAGGTGTCGACGACCTCGCGGTCGAGGAAGCGGACGAGCCCGGCGGCGGCCCGGACGGGGCGCACGGCGACGGCCGCGTACACCGCGTCGAGGTGGAAGCCGCGGGCGGCGTGGCGGTGCAGCGGGCCCAGCAGGACGCGGCCGGGGTCGGCGGGGTCGTCGGCCGCCGCCACGTCGCCGTGGACGGCCCGGTGGTCGCCGATCGCCTCGGCCTCGGAGACCGCCGGTTCGGCCCCGGGGTGGGCGGCGACGGCGCCGAGCGGGGCGCGGGCCGCCGCCTTCGCCCCGGTGTGCCGCCAGACGGCGTACATCACCACGGCCCCGGCGGCGGCCAGGCCGGTGCTCAGGACGGAGGTGGTGAGGGCGGGTGCCAACGAACCGCCGTCGAACCAGTCGGGCAGGGCGCCGTAGAGCAGTCCGGCGGCGAGGGTGGGACCGGCCAACAGCCACAGCACCACGTTCATGGCGGCGGGTGGACGACCGTGGTCGGGCGCCTCGGTGCCGCGGCCGTGGAACGCCAGCAGCCACAGCCGGGTGGCGTACGCGGCGGTGAGCGCGGCGGTCAGCAGCCCGGCGAGCAGCACCGTCCAGCCCACCGCCGCCGGTACGGCGTGGGGGCCCGGGACGGGGTCGAGCGCGGCGTGTTCGGCGGCGGCCAGCACGGCCTCCTTGGAGAAGAAGCCCGCGAAGGGCGGCACGGCGGCCAGCGCCAACAGGGCGACGGCCATCGTCCAGTAGGCGTCGGGGACCCGTCCGGCCAGTCCGCGCATGCGGGACATGGTGGCCAGGGAGGTGGTGCCGGCCGCGTGGACGACCACGCCCGCGGCGAGGAACAGCAACGCCTTGAACACGCCGTGCGCGAGGAGGTGGAAGACGGCCGAGCCGCGGTCCGCGACGGCCAGGGCGCCCGTCATGTAGCCGAGCTGGCCGACCGTGGAGTAGGCCAGGACGCGCTTGATGTCGTCCTGGGCGAGGGCCGCCAGCGCCGACCCCACCATGGTGACGGCGGCCAGGACGGCCAGGACGGCGAGCGCCGCGGTGGAGGCGGTGAAGACGGGCAGCAGTCGCGCGACGAAGTACACCCCGGCCGCGACCATGGTGGCGGCGTGGATCAGGGCGGAGACCGGCGTCGGACCGGCCATCGCGTCGGGCAGCCAGGTGTGGAGCGGGAACTGCGCGGACTTGCCCGCGACCCCGGCGAGCAGCAGCAGCGCGATGACGGTGGGGTGGTCGAGCTCGAAGGAGGAGAGCGGGGAGGTGAGCCGGGTGACGACGGTGCTGATCCGGAACGTTCCGGCCGCGGAGCCCAGCGCCAGGATGCCGATGAGGAAGGGCACGTCGCCGAGCTTGGTGACCAGGAACGCCTTGAGGGAGGCGGACCGGGCGGCCGCGGTGTGCCAGTAGTGGCCGACCAGGAAGTAGGAGCAGATGCCCATGACCTCCCAGCCGACCAGCAGCACGATCAGGTCGTCGCTGTAGACGACGAGCAGCATCGCGGCGGTGAACAGGGAGACCAGCGCGGCGTAGGAGGGGTAGCGGGGGTCGTCGCGCAGGTAGGCGGTGGAGTACACCTGCACGCAGGACGCGACCGCGCCGACGAGGACCGCGACGAGGACGGCGAAGCCGTCGAGGTGGAGGGCGAGTTCGATCGGCAGCGCGGCGTTGCCGGTGGGGGTGAGCCGGGTGGCGCCGGTCAGGGCGTCCCCACCGCCCTGGCGCAGGGCGACGACGGTGGCGAGCACCGCCGAGGCGATGGTGGGCAGGACGGCCAGGGGGCGTGCGTAGCCGGGGGCACGGCGGCCGAGGAGGAGCCCGGCGAGGGCACCGAGGAAGGGCAGCAGCGGGACGAGGACGGCGAGGGTCGTGGTGGTCACGCGGTGGCCTCTCCCCTGGTCGGACGCGTGTCGGCGGGAAGGTCGGCGGGAGTGTCGGCGGGATCGTCGGCGGGAAGGGCCCCGGAGGCCGCCGGCCCGCTTCCCCCCGTCCCGCCGGTCTCGGCGAGGGCGCGGAGCCGATCGAGGTGGGAGGTGCCCCGGTTGCGGTACACGAGCAGCACGATGGCGAGACCGATGCCGATCTCGGCCGCGGCGATGGTGATGGTGAAGAGGGTGAGCGCCTGCCCGGCGTGGAGCGTGTCCCGGAGCCAGACGTCGAAGGCGACGAGGTTGAGGTTGACGGCGTTGAGCATCAGCTCGACCGACATCAGCACGAGGATCGCGTTGCGCCGGGCGAGCACGCCGTACAGGCCGGTGCAGAACAGCAGCACGGCGAGGACGGCGGGATAGGCGAGGTGCATCAGCGGCCTCCCCCGCTCCGCCCACCCGTGTCCGTGGGGCCGTTCTTCCGGCGCGACAGGACGATCGCGCCGACCAGCGCGGCCAGCAGCAGCACGGAGAGGGCCTCGAAGGGCAGCACCCAGTGCCTGAAGAGGAACTCACCGGTGACCCGGGCGGTCCCCTGCGGCGCCTCGCCGTCCAGGTCGATCCAGGTGGTGCGGAAGGCGTCCACGACGACGGTGACGAGGACGGCTGCCGCCGCCACCGCCACCGTCAGGGCGACGGGGCGGTTGCCGGAGTCGGCGTCCGGCGAACGCCCGATGGGGGCTCTGGTGAGCATCAGCCCGAAGAGGAGCAGGACGACCACGGAGCCGACGTAGATCAGCACCTGCACCCAGGCGATGAACTCGGCCGAGAGCAGGAGGTACTCGACGGCGAGCCCGCCGAGCGCCACCACCAGCCACAGCGCGGCGTGGACGAGCTGCGCGCTGGTGACGGCGACGACGGCGGCACCGAGAGTGAGGGCCCCGACGAGCAGGAAGAGGATCTCCACCCCGGTGGGCGACAGGAAGCCGGGGGCGTCCGCGGCCAGCACCGCCGCGGCGCCGCTCATGCCCCACCGTCCTGTTCCCGCCGCGGCCGCTGCCGCTTCTCGGCGGCCTTGCGGGCGGCGGCGACCTCCTTGGGCTCCTCGGCGGCCGGATCGAGCGGCGGCGGGGCGGGCACCGTCCACATCCACGCGCGGAGCCTGTCCCGCTCGTGGGTGAGGTCGCGGATGTCGGTCTCGGCGTACTCGAACTCCGGTGACCAGAACAGCGCGTCGAAGGGGCAGACCTCGACGCAGATGCCGCAGTACATGCAGAGGGAGAAGTCGATGGCGAAGCGGTCCAGGACGTTGCGGCTGCGCTCGCGGCCCCCGGGGGCGGCCGGGGGCAGCGTCTCCTTGTGGGAGTCGATGTAGATGCACCAGTCCGGGCACTCGCGGGCACACAGCATGCAGACCGTGCAGTTCTCCTCGAACAGCCCGATCACCCCGCGGCTGCGGGCGGGCAGCTCGGGCTGGACGTCCGGATAGTGCGCGGTCACCGAGCGCCTGGTCATGGTGCGGAGGGTGACGGCCAGGCCCTTGGCCAGGCCGCTGCCGGGGACGGCCACTACGAGATCACCACCTTGACGACGCCGGTGAGCGCGATCTGGAACAGGGCGAGGGGCACGAGCACGGTCCAGGCGAGCCGCTGGAGCTGGTCCTCGCGCAGCCGGGGGTAGCTCACCCGCAGCCAGATGACGAGGAAGGCGAGGACGGCCGTCTTCAGCAGCGTCCACAGCCAGCCCAGGTCGTCGGCGAGGGGCCCGTGCCAGCCGCCGAGGAACAGCACCGCCGTCAGGGCGCACAGCACGACGATGCCCGCGTACTCGGCCAGCAGGAAGAGGGCGAAGCGCAGACCGGTGTACTCGGTGTACGCGCCGAAGACGAGTTCGGAGTCGGCGACGGGGGCGTCGAAGGGCGGGCGCTGGAGCTCGGCGAGCCCGGCGGTGAAGAAGACCAGGGCACCGACGATCTGCCACGGCACCCACCACCACTCGAACGCCTCCAGGATGCCGGGGAGCGAGAGCGTTCCGGCGGCCATGGCGACGGAGGCGGCCGCGAGCAGCAGCGGCAGTTCGTACGCCATCAGTTGGGCGGCCGTCCGCAGGGCTCCCAGGAGGGAGAACTTGTTGGCCGAGGCCCAACCGCCCATCAGGGAACCGAGGACGCCGACACCCATCACCGCGAGCACGAAGAAGATCCCCGCGTCGATGGCCTGGCCGACCATGCCGCCCGGCCCGACCGGGATCGCGACCAGCACCAGGAGGTACGGGACGAGGGCGACGGCGGGTGCCAGCCGGAAGACCGCGCGGTCGGCGTCCGCCGGTACGACGTCCTCCTTCTGCGCGAACTTCACTCCGTCGGCCACGAGTTGGGCCCAACCGTGGAAGCCGCCCGCGTACATCGGTCCGACGCGGCCCTGCATGTGCGCCATGACCTTGTGCTCGGTCTGGCCCACCAGCAGGGGGAGGACGAGGAAGGCGAGCAGGACGGCCAGCAGCCGCCAGGCGACGTCGAGCACGTCCATCAGGAGCCGCCTCCCGCCGCACCGTTGTCGCCGCTGCTGTCGCTGCTGTCGCGGTTGTCGCCGTCACGGCTGCTGTCGCCGTCGCCGTCGCCGTTCTCGGGGGCGTTGGCCACCGAGGCGCCCCCGCCCTCGGCGAGGGGCGTCTCGGCCCGCTCGTCGCGCTCGCGCACACGACGGGCGGCCTCGGCCGAGGTCTCGGGCGTCTCCCCGGACGGCTCCGACGGCTTGAGCCAGGGGGCGTCCGTGCCGCGCCCCGGCCCCGCCGCCCGTTGGCCGGCCGCCCCCTCCGAGGCGCCGCGCGTCCGACGGGCCGGGCGGTCCGGCCGCGCGGTCGGACCGCCCCCCGCCCGTTGACTGGCCGACCCCTCCGAGGCGCTGCGCGTCCGACGCGGCGCGGAGGTCTCGGACGAGGTCGCCTCGGCGGCGCGTTGGCTGGCGGAACCGGCGCTCGCGCTGCGCATCCGGCGCGGGCGTCGCTCGCCCGGCGCCCCCGTGGCGCCCGCGGCACGGCCGCGGGCCGGCCGCGCCGATGCCGGGGGGAGCTGTCCCTTGAGCGGCCCCCACTCGTTCGGGTCGGGCACGCCCGGCGGCAACGCCTGTCGCCGCCGCGAACCGCCCTCGGCCGACTCGCCGGGCTCCTTGGCGCCGGGCCATGCCTTGGCGACGCGGGCCGCCAGCACGAAGTCCTTCCGCAGCGGGTGCCCCTCGAAGCCCTCGGGCAGCAGCAGCGGCGCCGGATTCGGGTGACCGGTGAAGGTCACGCCGAACATCTCGTGGGTCTCCCGCTCGTGCCAGGCGGCCCCGGCGTACACCCCGGTGGCGGTGGGCAGCTCGGCCGCGTCGTGCGGCACGGTGGTGCGCACCAGCAGCCGGCGCACCGGGGTGCCCACCACGGCCAGGTGCGCGCAGACGGCGATGCCCGTGCCGGGTTCGTCCACGGCGCTCAGCCAGTCGAAGTAGGTGCAGCCCAGCTCGTCGCGCGCGACGGCCAGCGCCTCGGTCCAGCGCTCGGCCGGCACGTCGACCGTCAGCAGCTCGTACGCCTCGGCCGCGCTCGCGCCCTCGCCGAAGAGTTCCTCGGCCGGGCGCGGCAGCCATCCGGCCGTGGGCCGGGAAGGCTGGTTCGCCCCTGTCACGCGCGCTCCTCCCCCGCTGCCGGGCCCGCCGGCGGAGGTGGGGGCGGGGCGACCGGGCCGCTGGTCAGGGCAGCCCTCGACGGCGCGGACGGCGCGGACGGCGCGGCGGCGGGCCCGTAGCGTTCGGCCGCCGACTCGTGGGCGATCTTCTCCTGGAGCTTGAGGATGCCCTGGAGCAGCGCCTCGGGCCGCGGCGGGCAGCCGGGCACGTAGACGTCGACGGGGATGATCTGGTCCACCCCCTTGGTGACGGAGTACGAGTCCCAGTACGGGCCGCCGCAGTTGGAGCAGGCGCCGAAGGAGATCACGTACTTCGGTTCGGGCATCTGCTCGTACAGGCGCCGCACCGCCGGGGCCATCTTGTCGGTGACCGTGCCCGAGACGACCATCAGGTCGGCCTGGCGCGGTCCGGGCGCGAAGGGGATGACGCCCAGGCGGATGAAGTCGTGGCGGGACATCGAGGCGGCGATGAACTCGATCGCGCAACAGGCGAGCCCGAAGTTGAAGACCCACAGGCTGTAACGGCGTCCCCAGTTCAGGATCACCTTCATCGGCTCGGGGGCCAGTCGGGCCAGCGCGCCCAGCCGGCGGGGTTCCGGCAGGTCCACGGGGCGCGGGGCGTCGGGCCGGCCGGCGGACGGTCGTTCGGGGTGGGGAGTCACGTCCATGCCAGGACCCCCTTCTTCCATGCGTAGAGCAGTCCCACGGCCAGGAAGCCGAGGAAGACGAACATCTCCACCAGTGTCACCCCGCCGAATCCCGGATCGGCGAAGACCGTCGCCCAGGGGAAGAGGAAGATCGAGTCGACGGCGAAGACGACGTAGAGGAAGGCGTAGACGTAGTAACGGATCTGGGTGTGCGCCCAGCCCTCGCCGACCGGGTCCACCCCGCACTCGTACGTCAGCAGCTTCTCCGGTGTCGGCACCACCGGTCGCAGCAGCCGCCCGGCCACGAAGGCCGCGGCGACGAAGAGCACCCCGACGACCGCGGCCAGCCCGACGACCGCGTAGCCGTGGAAGTAGTCCGGCACGTCCGTCCCTCGCTCCGTGGTGTTCGCATCAACTGCGACGCTCCGTCGGAAGGGGAGTCTAGGCCCTGGCCTCCCGGCGGGGGACAGCCGCGTACCGGCCGGGGTGGGGACAGCCCCACCACGCGCCGTCCGGGAACCCCATGGCGGCGCCCCGTCCGGGCACGGCAGTGTGGACCGCATGAGCGTGAGTCCCCCGAGTCCCGCGAGCCCTCCCGGTCACGGCCGCGCGCCCCACGACGAGGGCCCCTCCCCCGCCCCCGTCGCCTCCCCGCGACACGACGGACGGATTGGACGGACCGGACGGACGGAGGGCACCGCCGGGCCCGGGGACGACTCCGGGCGGCTGCCCCCGCCCCGGGCCCCGCTCGACGCGCAGACCTGGCGGGAGGTCGCCCACCTCCTGCTCAACCTGCCGATGGACATCGTCGGCTTCGTCTACGTCAGCGTGTGGGTCTACTGCGGTGCGGTGCTGTCGGTCACGGTGGTCGGGCTGCCGCTGCTGGTGCTGGGTCTGGTCGGCTGCCGCCGGCTCGGCACGGTGGAGCGGGCCCGTGCCCGGAAGCTGCTGAGGGTGCGGATCGAGGAACCGACGCCGATCCGCCGGCGGGTGCACGGCGGCTTCTTCCCCTGGCTGTGGGCCGGTCTGAAGGACCCGGTCGGCTGGCGGCACGCGCTCTACTCCGGTGTCCGCCTCCCCTGGGGAGTGACGACCTTCACCGTCACTCTCGTCGCCCTCGTCGTCGCCTGGCCCGTCCTGCCCTGGCTGGCGCGCGGGCTGAGCCACGTGGACCGGGCCATGGTCCGCACCCTGCTGTCGCCCTCGGACGAGCTGGAGAAGCGCATCGCGGAGTTGGAGTCGGATCGGCGGACGGTGACCGACACCGCCTCCGCCGACCTGCGCCGCATCGAACGCGACCTCCACGACGGCGCCCAGGCCCGCCTGGTCGCCCTCGCCATGGAACTCGGCCTGGCCAAGGAGAAACTCCTCGAAGACCCCCAGACCGCCGCCAAAATGGTCGACGAAGCCCACGACGAGGTGAAACTCGCCCTCGCCGAACTCCGCGACCTCGCCCGCGGCATCCACCCCGCCATCCTCACCGACCGCGGCCTCGGCCCCGCCCTGTCCAACCTCGCCGCCCGCTGCACCGTCCCCACCACCATCACCGTCGACCTCACCACCCGCCCCGCACCCGCCATCGAAGGCATCGCCTACTTCACCACCTCCGAACTCCTCCAGAACACCAGCAAACACAGCCACGCCACCCACGCCACCGTCGACGTCTGGCACACCGACCACCACCTCCTCATCCAGGTCGCCGACAACGGCCGCGGCGGCGCCACCACCGACCACGGCACCGGACTGGCCGGACTCGCCGAACGCCTCGACTCCGTCGACGGACTCCTCCTCATCGACTCCCCCACCGGCGGACCCACCACCATCACCGCCCGCCTCCCCTGGCGCGACCCCACCCCCTGACCCCCGACCACACCACCCACCGGGTGGGGAAAACCCCCGGACAGGACGCCGACACGCTCCATGGCCCGCCCTCCCGCCACGGCCGATCCTGGAGGGGACGGTCCGCGCTCCCGCGGACCGCGACCGTCCTCTCCCGGCCGCAGACCACAGAACGGATGGCCCCATGACAGCCACCCACGACGCCTCGGTGCTCCACCGGTCCCGGGTCCCCGCGGTGCTGCGCGTGCCCTTCGAGGGCCGCGCCTGGCGGGAGTTCCTGTACGTCCTGTTCGGCCTGCCGGTCGCCGTGGCGGGCTTCGTCCTCGCCGTCACCCTGACCACGACCGGCCTCGGTCTGCTGATCACCTTCCTCGGTGTACCGCTGTTGGCCCTCGCCCTCGCGGTCTTCCGGTCCCTGGGCGCCCTGGAGCGGGCCCGCGCCCGAGCGCTGCTGGGACTGCGGGTCCCGGAGCCCGAGCCGGTCATGGCCGGGCGGAGCGGCGGGGGCGCGATGGCCTGGGTGTGGGCGCTGCTGCGGAGCGGTACGTCGTGGCGGCACCTGCTGTACGCGTTCCTCCACTTCCCCTGGGCGCTGTTCTCCTTCTGTGTGGCGCTGCCCCTGTGGGTGTCCGGCTGGGGGACGCTGACGTACCCGCTGTGGTTCTGGGTCCTCCCCACCTACACCGACCAGCCGGGCATCCAGTTGTACGGCGACGGGCAGGGCCGCGGCTGGTACCTGGACGCCCCCGCCGAGGTCCTTCTCACCTCGGCCGTCGGCCTGCTGCTCGTGCTGTTCACGCCGTGGATCGTGCGGGGGCTGACCGGCGTGGACAGGGTGCTGGTCCAGGGGCTGCTCGGACCGTCGCGCCTGGCCGACCGGATGCGGGAGTTGGAGTCGGATCGGCGGACGGTGACCGACACCGCCTCCGCCGACCTGCGCCGCATCGAACGCGACCTCCACGACGGCGCCCAGGCCCGCCTGGTCGCCCTCGCCATGGAACTCGGCCTGGCCAAGGAGAAACTCCTCGAAGACCCCCAGACCGCCGCCAAAATGGTCGACGAAGCCCACGACGAGGTGAAACTCGCCCTCGCCGAACTCCGCGACCTCGCCCGCGGCATCCACCCCGCCATCCTCACCGACCGCGGCCTCGGCCCCGCCCTGTCCAACCTCGCCGCCCGCTGCACCGTCCCCACCACCATCACCGTCGACCTCACCACCCGCCCCGCACCCGCCATCGAAGGCATCGCCTACTTCACCACCTCCGAACTCCTCCAGAACACCAGCAAACACAGCCACGCCACCCACGCCACCGTCGACGTCTGGCACACCGACCACCACCTCCTCATCCAGGTCGCCGACAACGGCCGCGGCGGCGCCACCACCGACCACGGCACCGGACTGGCCGGACTCGCCGAACGCCTCGACTCCGTCGACGGACTCCTCCTCATCGACTCCCCCACCGGCGGACCCACCACCATCACCGCCCGCCTCCCCTGGCGCGACCCCACCCCCTGACCCCCGACCACACCACCCACCGACGGCCGTGACCCGTGTCGCGCCGGAGCCGGTTCCTGGGATGCTGGTACCGGACCGGACGGCATCGAGACACGGGGGAGCGCGGATCGTGGAGGACGGCAGGGTGCGGGTGGTCATCGCCGAGGACTCGGTGTTGCTCAGGGAGGGCCTGACCCGCCTGCTGGACGACCGGGGCCACGAGGTCGTGGCGGGCGTCGGCGACGGTGCGGCGCTGGTGAAGGTGGTCGGCGAACTGGCCGCGGCCGGGGAGCCGCCGGACGTGGTGGTGGCGGACGTGCGGATGCCGCCGACCCACACCGACGAGGGCCTGCGGGCGGCCATCCGGCTCCGCGTCGACCACCCGGAGCTGCCGGTGCTGGTGCTGTCGCAGTACGTGGAGGAGCAGTACGCCACCGAGTTGCTGGCCGGGTCCGGCCGAGGGGTGGGCTACCTCCTCAAGGACCGGGTGGCCGAGGTGCGCGAGTTCGTGGACGCCGTGGTCCGGGTGGCCCGCGGCGGCACCGCGCTGGATCCGGAGGTGGTCGCCCAGTTGCTGGGCCGCAGCCGCAAGCAGGACGTGCTGGCGGGGCTCACGCCGCGGGAGCGCGAGGTGCTGGGGCTGATGGCCGAGGGCCGCACGAACTCGGCCATCGCCCGCCGGCTGGTGGTCAGCGACGGCGCGGTGGAGAAGCACGTCGGCAACATCTTCATGAAGCTGGGTCTGGCACCGAGTGACGGGGATCACCGTCGGGTGCTGGCGGTGCTCGCCTACCTCAGGTCGTAGGCCTCCGGTCCCGGCGTGCCGAGCCACCACCGAGCCACTACCGAGCCGCCACCGGACCGCCGTAGTGTCCGACGCGCCCGCCCTCACCTGGGGCGGAGGCGTCCCGGCCGTCCGGCGTCGCCTCTCGGTGCCCCCCGGACGCCGCCGGGTCCGGGGACTCCGGACGGGCTTGAGGCGGTGGTCGGAATACGCGGGCGCCACCGAACGTCGTCTCATACGGCCGTCCATCATGTGGCTGCTCTCCAGGAAGGGCACCCTTACCGACGTACGATGGCCGGCGAGCCGCCGCCCCGAGGAGGTCCTGTCCCGTGACCAGCCAGGTCAGCAACGCAGCCGATCAGCAACGCTCGCCCGGATCACCGACCAAGGAGGTCAGGCGCCTGGAGCGGGTCGTCATCCGGTTCGCCGGCGACTCCGGCGACGGTATGCAGTTGACCGGTGACCGGTTCACCTCGGAGACGGCGTCCTTCGGCAACGACCTCTCCACGCTGCCCAACTTCCCCGCCGAGATCCGGGCCCCCGCCGGGACGCTGCCGGGCGTGTCGTCGTTCCAGCTGCACTTCGCCGACCACGACATCCTCACCCCCGGTGACGCCCCCGACGTGCTGGTGGCGATGAACCCGGCCGCCCTGAAGGCGAACCTGCCGGACCTGCCGCGGGGCGCGGAGATCATCGTCAACACCGACGAGTTCTCCAAGCGGGCGATGGCCAAGGTCGGGTACGCCGCCAACCCCCTGGAGGACGGCTCCCTGGAGGGGTACCGCGTCCACCCGGTGCCGTTGACGACGCTGACGATCGAGGCGCTCAAGGAGTCCGGTCTGGCCAGGCGGGACGCCGAGCGCGCGAAGAACATGTTCGCGCTGGGCCTGCTGAGCTGGATGTACCACCGGCCCACCGAGGGCACCGAGTCCTTCCTGCGCAAGAAGTTCGCCAGGAAGCCCGAGGTGGCCGAGGCGAACGTCACCGCCTTCCGGGCGGGCTGGAACTTCGGCGAGACCACCGAGGACTTCGCCGTCTCCTACGAGGTCGCCCCGGCGTCGGCGGCCTTCCCGCCGGGCACCTACCGCAACATCTCCGGCAACCTGGCGCTGTCCTACGGGTTGATCGCCGCGTCCCGGCAGGCGGATCTCCCGCTGTACCTGGGCTCGTACCCGATCACCCCGGCCTCGGACATCCTGCACGAGCTGAGCCGCCACAAGAACTTCGGCGTGCGCACCTTCCAGGCCGAGGACGAGATCGCGGGCATCGGCGCCGCGCTGGGCGCCGCCTTCGGCGGCGCGCTCGCGGTGACCACCACCTCCGGCCCGGGAGTGGCGCTGAAGTCGGAGACGATCGGCCTGGCGGTCTCCCTGGAGCTGCCGCTGCTGGTCGTGGACATCCAGCGCGGCGGCCCCTCCACCGGTCTGCCCACCAAGACCGAGCAGGCGGACCTGCTCCAGGCGATGTACGGGCGCAACGGCGAGGCCCCGGTGCCGGTCGTCGCCCCGGCCACCCCGGGCGACTGCTTCGACGCCGCGCTGGACGCGGCCCGGATCGCGCTGACGTACCGGACGCCGGTCTTCCTGCTCTCCGACGGTTACCTGGCCAACGGTTCCGAGCCGTGGCGGATCCCGGAGATCGACGAGCTGCCCGACCTGCGGGTGCGGTTCGCGGGCGGCCCGAACCACACCACCGAGGACGGCACCGAGGTCTTCTGGCCGTACAAGCGCGACCCGGAGACCCTGGCCCGCCCCTGGGCCGTGCCGGGCACGCCGGGCCTGGAGCACCGCATCGGCGGCATCGAGAAGCAGGACGGCACGGGCAACATCTCCTACTCCCCGGACAACCACGACTTCATGGTCCGCACCCGCCAGGCGAAGGTGGACGGCATCGAGGTGCCGGACGCCGTCGTCGACGACCCCACCGGCGACGCGCGGCTGCTGGTGCTGGGCTGGGGCTCCACCTACGGGCCCATCGCCGCCGCGGTGCGCCGGCTGCGCGCCGCCGGGGAGAAGGTCGCCCAGACCCACCTGCGCCACATCAACCCCTTCCCCGCCAACCTCGGCGAGGTACTGGGGCGCTACGACAAGGTGGTCGTGCCCGAGATGAACCTCGGGCAGTTGGCCACCCTGCTGCGCGCGAAGTACCTGGTCGACGCCCGGTCGTACACCCAGGTCCGAGGACTGCCGTTCAAGGCCGAGCAACTCGCCACCGTTCTGAAGGAGGCCATCGATGGCTGAGACCACGGCGGAGGCGCCCACCTTCGAGGCGCTCTCCCTGGTCCCCAAGGCCGAAGGCAAGCAGACCATGAAGGACTTCAAGTCCGACCAGGAGGTCCGCTGGTGCCCCGGCTGCGGCGACTACGCCGTCCTGGCCGCCGTCCAGGGCTTCATGCCCGAGCTGGGGCTGGCGAAGGAGAACATCGTCTTCGTCTCCGGCATCGGCTGCTCATCGCGCTTCCCGTACTACATGAACACCTACGGGATGCACTCCATCCACGGCCGCGCGCCCGCCATCGCCACCGGTCTGGCCACCTCCCGGACCGACCTGTCGGTGTGGGTGGTCACCGGTGACGGCGACGCGCTGTCCATCGGCGGCAACCACCTCATCCACGCGCTGCGCCGGAACGTGAACCTGAAGATCCTGCTGTTCAACAACCGGATCTACGGGCTCACCAAGGGCCAGTACTCCCCCACCTCCGAGGTCGGCAAGATCACCAAGTCGACGCCGATGGGATCGCTGGACGCGCCCTTCAACCCGGTCTCGCTGGCGATCGGCGCGGAGGCGTCCTTCGTGGCCCGTACGGTGGACTCCGACCGCAAGCACCTCACCGGCGTGCTGCGCGCCGCCGCCGCCCACCCGGGCACCGCGTTGGTGGAGATCTACCAGAACTGCAACATCTTCAACGACGGCGCGTTCGAGGCGTTGAAGGACAAGGAGCAGGCGCTGGAGGCGGTGATCCGGCTGGAGCACGGGCAGCCCATCCGCTTCGGCGTTCCGGCGGAGGACGGCCTGGGCTCCAAGGGCGTCGTCCGCGACCCGGCCACCGGCGACCTGAAGGTCGTCGACGTCACGGTGGAGGGCACCGAGGGCGTGCTGGTGCACGACGCCCACGCCGAGTCCCCGACGACGGCGTTCGCCCTCTCCCGGCTCGCCGACGCCGACACCCTGCACCACACGCCCATCGGTGTGCTGCGCGACGTGCGCCGTCCGGTCTACGACACGCTGATGGCCGAGCAGTTGGAGAAGGCCGTCGTCCAGCAGGGCAAGGGCGACCTCTCCACCCTCCTGGCGGGCAAGGACACCTGGACGGTGGTGGGCTGACGGCCCGCTCCTCCGCGAGACCCGCGTTTCCCGGGGCCGGTTCCGCAGCGGCGGGGCCGGCCCCCGGCCGTGTCCGGGCCGGAGCGCGGGGGCGTTCGGCGGGGGCGCGCCACGCGTACGGTCGGTGACACCACGTGTAAGCACCGTATCGCGGGAACGGAAATGACAACCGGGGTGCGCGGCGTTACCTTCGTCTGGTTGGCCTGTGCCGGTCGGCCATCACACGGAGGAGGAACGTTGGAGTCGCAGGGCGAACAGCGCACGGGTCTGTTGTTCGGTTTCGCCGCCTACGGGATGTGGGGCTTCCTACCGCTCTACTGGGCCCTTCTGGAGCCCGCGGGCCCCATCGAGGTGCTGGCGCACCGGATGGTGTGGTCGCTGCCCACCGCCCTGGTGATCCTCGCCGTGCTGCGCCGTTGGGCGTGGATCCGGCCGTTGCTGCGGGAGCCGCGCAGGCTCGGGCTGATCGCCCTCGCGGCCACGCTGATATCGGTCAACTGGGGGCTGTTCATCTGGGCCGTCTCCGCGGAGAAGGTCATCGAGGCGTCGCTCGGGTACTTCGTCAATCCGCTGATATCCATCGCCTTCGGGGTGCTGCTGCTGCGCGAGCGGCTGCGGCCCGCGCAGTGGGCGGCCGTCGGGCTGGGCGCGCTCGCCGTCGTGGTGATGACCGTGGCCTACGGCCGGCTGCCCTGGCTCTCGCTCGCGCTGGCCGTCTCCTTCGCCCTCTACGGGCTGCTCAAGAAGGGCGTCCGACTGGACGGCGTGGCCGGCTTCGGCGCCGAGACGGCCGTGCAGTTCCTGCCGGCCGTCGCCGTCCTGGTCGTCCTGGGCTCCAGGGGCGAGTCCACCTTCACCACCGCGGGCCCCGGACACACGGCCCTGCTCGCCTGCGCCGGCCTGGCCACCGCGCTGCCGCTGATCTTCTTCGGTGGTGCGGCCGTACGGCTGCCGCTGTCGACGATCGGCCTGCTCCAGTACCTGGCGCCCGCTTCGATGTTCCTACTGGGGCTCCTGGCCTTCGGTGAGGAGATGCCTCCCGAGCGCTGGGCCGGGTTCACGCTCGTCTGGATCGCGCTGTGCGTGCTGACCTGGGACGCGCTGCGCAACGCACACCGTTCGCGGGTTCGGTTGCGCGAGGCCGCGGCGGCGGCGGCCTCGGCCGCGCGGGACGGGTCGGTACCGGCCGCACCGGCCGCCGCCCCTCCGGCCGCCGCCGGTTCGCCCCCGGAGCCCTCGAAGGGCTGAGCGCCCCCTTCCCGTCCCGCCCCCGGCCGGGGACCGTCCCACTCGGACGGCCCACGGTCGGGGGCGGAGTGCTGCGGGCCGCTTGGAGCGCGACGAAAGCGGATCTTCCACGTCAACGCCGCCATGTTCGATATACGAACACCAAAGTCCGGATTCCGCCCTTGACGGTACATCGGCGCCACATCAGCATCATGCTCACGTCAACCCCCACACAGGAGGCATCGATGCTCGCGCATGTCGGACGACGGCTCCCCCGAAGATCCCCCCTGTACCGCGCCGCCCTCGGAGCCGGGCTGGCCGGCGCCCTCGCCGCCGGGCTGCTCACCGCCACCACGGCCACCGCCGCCCCGACCCCGACGGAGCCCACCGCCCAGGCCGCCGCTCCGGACATCCCCCTCGCGAACGTCAAGGCCCACCTCTCCCAGTTCCAGGCGATAGCCCAGGCCAACGGCGGCAACCGGGCCCACGGACGCCCCGGCTACCGAGCGTCGCTCGACTACGTCAAGGGCAAGCTGGACGCGGCCGGCTACACCACCTCCGTCCAGCAGTTCACCTCCAACGGCTCCACCGGCTACAACCTGATCGCCGACTGGCCCGGCGGCGACCCCGACGCGGTCGTCATGGCCGGGGCCCACCTGGACTCCGTGAGCAGCGGCGCCGGCATCAACGACAACGGCTCCGGCTCCGCCGCCGTCCTGGAGACCGCCCTCGCGGTCGCCAGGACGGGGTACCGGCCCGACAAGCACCTGCGGTTCGCCTGGTGGGGAGCCGAGGAGTTGGGACTGGTGGGATCGAGGTTCTACGTCAACAGCCTCTCCTCCGCCCAGCGGGCCGACATCGACGGCTACCTCAACTTCGACATGGTCGGATCGCCCAACGCCGGCTACTTCGTCTACGACGACGACCCGGTGATCGAGGCAGTCCTCAAGGACTGGTTCACCGCCAGGGGCATTCCGACCGAGATCGAGACCGAGGGCGACGGGCGCTCCGACCACGCCTCGTTCAAGAACGCGGGCATCCCCGTCGGGGGACTGTTCACCGGTGCCGGACGGACCAAGACCACCGCCCAGGCGCGGAAGTGGGGCGGCACCGCCGGCGTCCCGTTCGACCGCTGCTACCACTCCTCCTGCGACACCACCGCCAACATCAACGACACCGCCCTGGACCGGAACGCCGACGCGACGGCCCACGCGATGTGGACGCTGAGCTCCGGCACCGGCACCCCTCCGCCGGACGGTCGGACCTTCGAGAACACCGCGGACGTCACCGTCCCCGACGGCGGACCGGCCGCGGAGTCACCGATCACGGTCACCGGCGTCCCCGGCAACGCGCCCGCCGACCTCAAGGTCGGCGTCGACATCAGGCACACCTACCGGGGCGACCTGGTGATCGATCTGGTCGCCCCCGACGGCAGCGCCTACCGTCTGAAGGACTCCGGCTGGGACTCGGGCGACGACGTGATCACCACCTACACCGTCGACGCCTCCTCCGAACCGGCCGACGGCACCTGGAAGCTCCGCGTCCAGGACGTCCACCGCTACGACAGCGGCCACATCGGCGCCTGGAGCCTGACCTTCTGACCCGCCCGGGTCCGGTCCGCTCCCCCCCTCACGGCGAGCGCGCGTCGCCCGGGGCGCGAGGGAGCCCTCCCGGGTCGGGGAGGCGGGCCCGGGAAGCGGACCGGGACGCTCAGACGGTCATGTCCCGGTGAGTGAGGCGCGCCCAGGCGGCCGAGCCGAAGACGGCCGCGTACAGCCCCTGGAGGGTCAGGTTGTCGAGCAGGTCCTCCCAGTAGACGGGATCGCGGAGGAGGTCGGCGAAGGACATCCAGTGGTGGGGGAAGAGATAGGGGTGAACGGCGTCCAGCTGTGGGATCGCGCCGACGATCTGCACGGTGATCAGCAGGCCGACGGTCGCCGCCATGGCGGCGACACCACTGTCGGTGAGGGTGGAGAGGAACAGCCCCAGTGCCGCCACCCCGATCAGTGAGGCCGCCACGACAACCGCTATGGCCAAGGCCCTCAGCAGGCCCTCCGTGAGGGGAACGGTCGTCCCCGACAGCAGGGTCACCTCCCCGAGGGGGAAGAGGAGCGCGCCGGTGGCCAGCGCGGAAGCCGCCACGGTCAGGGTCGCCGCCAGACAGAAGGCCCAGACGGCGGTGAACTTGGCCAGCAGCAGCCGGGTGCGTCCGGCGGGGGCGACCAGCAGATAGCGCAGGGTGCCCGTGCCCGCCTCTCCCGCGATCGAGTCCCCCGCCACGACGCCGACCGCCATGGGGAGGAAGAACGGCAGGGTGACGGCGAGCGCGGTGAAGACCAGGAACAGACCGTTGTTGGTGATCTGGTTGATGAACGCAGGCCCACCGCCTCCACCGCCTCCGTCGGCACCGCCGTCCCCGGTCTCGATCCTGACCGCGGTGCCGACCAGCGGCGGGACGGCCGCCAACACGGCCAGCAACACCAGGGTCCGCCACCGGCGGAAGGTCACGACCAACTCGCTGCGGAACAGCCCGAAGGTCCACAGCGGGCCGGGACGCCGCGCCGTCGGGGCGTGGCCCCGTTCCGGTTCGGCCCGCGCCGGTTCGGTCCGCGCCGGCTCAACCCGCGACATCGAAGCCCTCCCCGGTCAGTGCCACGAAGACGTCCTCCAGCGATCCGTGCTCGGTGCCGAAGGCCCTCACCCGGACCCCCGACCGCACCAGAGCCGCGTTGAGGTCGGCCGGGTCGGGAGCCTCGGCCGCCGGCAGTTCGCCGGTGACGCGGTCCCCGACGACGGTCAGACCGGTCACACCGTGCTCCCGCAGAACGCGGGCGGCGTTCCCGGTGTCCGCGGTGGTGACCACCAGCCGGCCCCGGGCGCCCGCCACCAACTCGTCCACCGCCCCCTGCGCCAGCAGCCGCCCCCGGGACATCACCGCCGCGTGCGTACAGACCTGTTCGATCTCGTCCAGCAGATGGGAGGAGAGGAAGACCGTGGTGCCGTCGTCCGAGAGCTCCCGCACCAGAGAGCGGATCTCACGCATCCCCTGGGGGTCCAGCCCGTTGGTCGGTTCGTCCAGGACCAGCAGGTCGCGCGGCCGCAGCAGCGCCGCCGCCAAGCCGAGGCGCTGCTTCATGCCCAACGAGTAGGTCCGTGCCTTCCTGCGTGCGGCAGCCGTCAGCCCCACCCGCTCCAGCGCCTCCCCCACCCTCGCGGCACGGGTTTGGGGATCGGCCGTCGGGTCGGCCGCGTCGAAGCGCAGCAGGTTGTCCCGCCCGGAGAGGAAGCCGTACAGGGCCGGGCCCTCGATCAACGCCCCCACCCTCGGCAACACCTCGCGGGCGGCGGCCGGCATCGACTCCCCCAGCAGCCGTGCGCTGCCGGCGCTCGGCTCGATCAGTCCGAGCAGCATCCGGATCGTGGTCGTCTTGCCCGATCCGTTGGGCCCCAGGAAGCCGAAGACACTACCGCGCGGCACGTCCAGGTCGAGCCCGTCCACGGCGAGCTGCCCACCGCGGTACCGCTTGGTGAGCCCGCGGACCTCGACGACCGTGTCCGGTACGGACGGTGGCTGCATGGTGCTCCCGAGATCGAACGGACGGTCCGACGCGGCGGCCCCGCACCGGCTTCCGCGCCCCGCCCCGGCGGTGGGGCGGGACGCGGGGACCGGGTGTCGGCGTTACCGCCCGGTCGAACCGTCCCCGGTGTCGCTCCGGCCGGCCTTCTCGGCGGCGTCCGCCGCCTTGACCAGGCCCTCCTTGGTGACGGCGCCGACGTACACGGTGCCGTCGTCGGTGATCAGCGCGTTGACGAGACGGGTGGTGAAGACCCGACCGGTGCCGAAGTCCCCGGTGACCTCGTCGGTGAAGCCGTCGAGGAGCTTCTCCGCCTCGGGCGTCCCCGCGTCCTTCGGGTCGTTCGGCCCCTTCGCGAGGTCCGCCCGTCCGCCACCGGGCAGCCGGATCTCGGCGACCGTGTCCCAGCCCCGGCCGATGACCTCCAGACCGGACGGCAGGCCCTGGTTCGCGTTCCGCTCCCCACCGTCGTGGGGTTCCCGCCGGGAGACGTCCCCCGCACCGGTCGGCCGCTCCTCGGTGACCTCGGCCCCCTTGGGCGGGGTGAACTCGAAGGTGTCCGCGGCCGGCTTGGCGAAGTCCACCTCGGTGAAGCCCACGTCGACCACGGCCTTGCCGCCGTCCCGGGGGGTGAGGGTGAACTTCAGCGGCACACCGCTGTCCGCGTCCACCGCGATCCGCACCGATCCGACCGTGCTGTCCGACTGCCGGGGCCGGATGAGCAGCTGGTAGGCGTCCTGCCCGGCGACCTTCGCCGTGCCGTCGACGGTGACCGAGGTGGTGTCGTCGACCGCCTTGAGGACCTCCTGGGCGGCCTTTCGCGGAGTGATCTTCTCCAGCCCGCCGGGAGACTCCTCCGGCGCGGCGGCGCCCTCGGGCACCTCGGGCAGGACGGTGTGGTGGACGGCGTTGGCGGCGCTGTCGTACGCCCACACGTCCTTCCCGTTGTGGACGAGGCTGTACTCGGCGGCCTCCTCGACGACGGAGAGACGCTGCCGGTCCGGACCGTCGACGGCGACGCGCAGGATGTGGGTGCCGGAGGCCAGCTCCATGAGCTTGGCCTGCGGGTCGGCGCCCTCCGTCCCGCCCTCGCCGCCACTCCCGCCGTGGCGGCCGGCGTCGAACGAGCCCGCGCCGGGCAGGGCGGGCAGCCCCAGGTCGGTGGTGATCTTCACCGTGCCGGAGAGGCTCTCGGTCTCCGAGGAGGCGATTCTCGTTATCAACTCCTCGGCGGTGATCTTCGGTAGGTCGGGGCCGCCACCGGAAGTGGCCAGGGCCGGTACGAGGCCGACGGTCGCGATCGCCGCCCCGGCCACGGTGGCCGGCACGGCGTACCGCAGCGCCCTCTTCATCGGTCGGTTCTGTGCCATCTGTGCGTGTACCTCCGTGATCGGCGGCGCTTCGTCCGTATATCGCACTCGTCCACCCCTCGCCGCCATTCTCACCCGGTTCGGAGCGGGGTGACGCTCCCAATCACACCAAATTGCTCCGGACAGGTCGTCAGACGACGGGGCCAGGTCGGCGTACTACCGCAGGATGACGGCGCGTTGTCGGTCTCCTCCTGCCAACCCGACCTCGGCCGGGCCGACCCGCCGAAAGTGGGGGAAGCCCCGGAGGGAGCCTCGGGAGGGCACCCGGAAGGGCGGTCGATCGGGAAGGGGGACGGGCGGGTGCCACCCGAGCGGAACGGGGCGGGGGACCGTCGGTCAACCCGCCCGATGGACCACCGAGTCGCACAGGGAGGAGAGCGCCTCCTTGGCCGCACAGTCCGGCAGGGGCGCCAGGATCCCGCGGGCCTCGTCCGCGTAGCGGACGGTGTCCCGGCGTGCCTCGTCCAGCGCCGGGTGGGCGCGCAGCCCGGCCAGCGCCTCGGCGTGACGGACGTCGTCGGTCAGGTCGCCGTCCAGCAGCGCGCACAGGGCCAGGTCGTCCGGCGCGCCGCTCCGTGCCGCGCGGGCCCGCAGGTGGAGGACCGGCAGCGTCGCGACGCCCTCCCGCAGGTCCGTGCCCGGCGTCTTCCCGGACTCGTGCGCGTCGCTGGCGATGTCCAGGACGTCGTCCGCCAGTTGGAAGGCGGTGCCGATCCGCTCCCCGTACTGGGTGAGGATGTCCACGACCCTCTCGTCCGCGCCCGACATCATCGCCCCCAGGCGGCCGGCCACCGCGATCAGCGAACCGGTCTTGCCGGCGATCACATCGAGGTAGTGGGTGATCGGATCGTCGCCCTCCTGCGGCCCGGCCGTCTCCAGGATCTGCCCGGTCACCAGTCGCTCGAACGCCTCGGCCTGGACGCGGACGGCCTCCGGCCCCAGGCCGGCCAGGATGTGCGAGGCCTGCGCGAAGAGGAAGTCGCCGGTGAGGACGGCCACCGAGTTGCCCCAGCGGACGTTCGCGCTGGGCACCCCGCGTCGCACCGCCGCCTCGTCCATCACGTCGTCGTGGTAGAGCGTCGCCAGGTGCGTCAGTTCCACCACCACGGCCGAGGGGACCACGCCCGGGGCGTGGGGGTCGCCGAACTGCGACGCCAGCATCACCAGCAGCGGGCGGAAACGCTTCCCGCCGGCCCGCACCAGGTGTTGCGCGGCTTCCGTTATGAAGGGCACGCCACTCTTGGTGGCCTCGACCAGGCCCTCCTCGACAGCCGCCAACCCCGCCTTTACATCGGCTTCCAGTGCCTGGTCCCGCACGCTCAGCCCGAAGGGCTCGACGACGGTCACGAGGGGTACTCCTGTCTGCGTACGATCAGCGAACGATCACGCGGCCTGTCGCGGTCGTCACGGTGCGTCGCCGTACCGCGGGACCGCTATCACCATCATCATCCCTGGCAGCGTAGCCGGTCCCGGATCGATCACCGCCGCCGCGTGCCGGTGTACCCGACCCCTGTGTCCACGGCTTCTGCCCGAGATCACCACCGCGTAGCCTGTTCGCGGCCCTGACCGGCGACGACCTCGAAGGCGAGGCATTCCACCCATGTCCGACGCGACCCCGCTCGACCTCCCCGACGACGACCTCTTCGGCCCGGACAACCTTCCCTACGGCGTCTTCACCACCGAGGACGACCCCGACCTGCCCCGGATCGGCGTCCGGTACGGCCGGTCCGTGCTGGACGCCGGATCGGCGGCGGAGAGCTTCGGCTCGCCCCACGCCGACCTGCTCCGGGAGCCCCGCCTCAACCCCCTGATGGCGGCGGGACGGCCGGTCTGGCAGGCCGTCCGCGCCGAGCTGCGCTCCTGGCTGACCTCCCCCGAGCACGCCGACGTCATCGGGCAGTACCTGGTCCCGCTCGAGGACGTCACCCTCCACCTCCCCTTCGAGCCGGCCGACTACGTGGACTTCTACGCCAGCGAGCACCACGCCTCCAACGTCGGGCGGATCTTCCGGCCGAACGGCGAGCCCCTCACCCCCAACTGGAAGCACCTGCCGATCGGCTACCACGGCCGTGCCGGCACGGTGGTGGTCTCCGGGACCCCGGTCGTCCGCCCGCGGGGACAGCGCAAGGCACCCGACGAGACGGCCCCCACCTTCGGACCGTCCCGCCGTCTGGACATCGAGGCCGAGGTCGGCTTCGTCGTCGGCGCCCCCTCGCGCCTGGGCGAGCCGGTGCCCCAGTCCGCCTTCCGGGAGCACGTCTTCGGCGTCTGCCTCGTCAACGACTGGTCGGCGCGCGACATCCAGGCGTGGGAGTACGTCCCGCTGGGCCCGTTCCTGGGGAAGTCCTTCGCGACCTCCGTCTCCGCCTGGGTCACCCCGCTCGACGCCCTCGACGCCGCCCGCACCGACCCACCGGCCCGCACCCACCCGCTACTGCCCTACCTGGAGGACTCCGCCGGCGGCGAACCCGGCGGACTGGACCTGCGGATCTCCGTCTCCCTCAACGGTCACACCATCGCCGAGCCGCCGTTCTCCGCCATGTACTGGACGGCCGCCCAGCAGCTCGCCCACATGACGGTCAACGGAGCCTCGCTGCGCACCGGTGATCTCTTCGCCTCCGGCACGGTCAGCGGTCCGCAGGCGCACCAGCGCGGCTGCCTGTTGGAACTGACCTGGTCCGGGCGCGACCCGTTGGACCTGCCCGACGGCGAGCGGACCTTCCTGGAGGACGGTGACGAGGTCGTCATCACCGCCTGGGCCCCGGGGCCGAACGGCGGCCGCGTCGGTCTGGGCGAGGTCTCCGGTCGCGTCCACCCGGCCGGCGGCGCGGAGGACCGGTAGGTCCCGGTCTTTCGAGCGGTCGGGGCCCCGGCCGGCGGTCCGGGGAGGCCCCCGGCGGACGTGTCGGTTCCGTGGAGCCGGCGGGGACTTCGCGCCCCCGCCGGTCCCCGCCTGCTAGCTTGACGTGTCCTTGCACCACACACGGAGGGGGAGCGCGTGCGCGCGTCGGTACGTCGCGCCGGAGCGGCCGTCGCCCTGGCGGCGACCCTGCTGGTGAGCGGCTGCGGAAGCGACGGCGGTACGGACGGTGCCGAACCCGAGCGGACCGCCCGGGAGAGCACCGAAGCCGCCGGGCCCACCGGTGGCGGGGCGGCCGACGAGGAGGGTGGCGTCGACGGCACCTGGAGTTCCGGCGACGGCGGGGACGCCCTGGTGCTGAGCGTCGGCGACGGCCAGGCGGCCCTGCTCGGCGCCACCGCCTGCACGGGCACGGTGTCCACCGACGCCGACCCGATCACCCTCGACCTCACGTGCGGTGACGGCAGCAGCGATCACACCGAGGGCACGGTGCGGAGCGTCGACGGCGAGGAGCTGACGATCGAGTGGGGGTCGGGCACCACCGACACCTTCACCAGGATCGAGATCCCCACCGAGTTCCCCTCCGAGACCCCCGTCGAACCGCCCACCGACCTCGACCCGGAGCTCCCCACGGAGTGACCGGGCCGCGCCCGCCCGCGGGCGCACCGCGGCGGACGGCCGCCCGGCACCATCCGTGCCGGGCGGCCGTCCGCCGTCGTGTGTCCCGCCGCGTTCCCTCAGCGCGCGAACACCCCCGCCTGGGAGGCCAGGTCCAGGAAGTACTGCGGGGCGACCCCCAGCACCACCGTGACCGCCACGCCGATGGCGATCGCCGTCGTGGTCAGCGGGCTGGGAACCGCCACCGACGGCCCCTCCGCCTTCGGCTCGCTGAAGAACATCAGGACGATGACGCGGATGTAGAAGAACGCCGCCACGGCCGAGGCGATCACGCCCACCACCACCAGCGCGCCCGCGCCGCCTTCCGCCGCCGCCTTGAAGACCGCGAACTTGCCCGCGAACCCCGAGGTCAGCGGAATGCCCGCGAAGGCCAGCAGGAAGACCGCGAAGACCGCGGCCACCAGCGGCGCGCGCCGCCCCAGCCCGGCCCACCCGGACAGGTGGGTGGCCTCGCCCCCGGCGTCCCGCACCAGTGTCACCACGGCGAAGGAGCCGAGCGTGACGAAGGAGTAGGCCGCCAGGTAGAAGAGCACCGAGGAGATCCCGCTGGGCGTCGCCGCGATCACACCGGCGAGGATGAAGCCCGCGTGCGCGATGGAGGAGTACGCCAGCAGCCGCTTGACGTCGGTCTGCGTGACGGCGACGACCGCGCCGGCCACCATCGAGGCGATCGCCACGCCCCACAGCACCGGCCGCCAGTCCCAGGTGAGTCCCGGCAGGACGACGTACAGCAGCCGCAGCAGGGCGCCGAAGGCGGCGACCTTGGTGGCGGCGGCCATGAAACCCGTGACGGGGGTCGGGGCGCCCTGGTAGACGTCCGGCGTCCACATGTGGAACGGCACGGCGCCGACCTTGAACAGCAGCCCCATCAGCAGCAGCGCGCCGCCGACGAGCAGCAGCGCGTCGTTGCCCGTGGTCGCGGCCAGTGCCTCGGTGACCTCCCGGTTGGTGTCCGAGACGACCGAGGCGATGCCCGCGTACCTCACCGTGCCCGCGTAGCCGTACAGCAGCGCGATGCCGAAGAGCAGGAAGGCGGAGGAGAAGGCGCCCAGCAGGAAGTACTTGAGCGCCGCCTCCTGCGACATCAGCCGCTTGCGGCGGGCCAGCGCGCACAGCACGTACAGCGGGAGGGAGAAGACCTCCAGCGCGATGAAGAGGGTCAGCAGGTCGTTGGCGGCCGGGAAGACCAGCATGCCGCCGACCGCGAAGAGCAGCAGGGGGTAGACCTCGGTGGTGGTGAAGCCGGCCCTGACCGCGGCCTTCTCCGCGTCACCGCCGGGAACGGCGGCGCCCTGGGCGGCGAAGGAGTCCACGTGGCCGCCGTGCGCCCGCGGGTCCAGCCGCCGCTCGGCGAAGGTGAACACCGCCACCAGGGACACCAGCAGGATCACGCCCTGGAGGAAGAGTGCCGGGCCGTCCATCGCCAGGGCGCCCATGGCGATCAGGCCCGCCTCCGTGGTGGCGCTCCCGGAGGCGGCCAGCCCGACGACGGCCGCGAAGGCCGACGCCAGGGCCAGGACGGAGAGCGCCACCTGGGCGAGGTACCGGCCGCGGCGCGGTACGAACGCCTCGACCAGCACGCCGACGACCGCGGCACCGATGACGATCAGTACCGGTGCGAGTTTCCCGTACTCGATGTGGGGGGCCGGGATCACCTCCTGGGCCCGCAGGGTGAGTTCGGTGAGTTCGGTGGTGCTGGTGCTCACTTCGCGGCCTCCACCTCAGGCTGGGGGTCGGTCTTCCGCACGTCCGAGAGGGTGTGCTCGACCGCCGGGTTGACGATCTCGGTCAGCGGCTTGGGGAAGACGCCGAGGAGGACCAGCAGGGCGATCAGCGGCGCCACGACCGCCAACTCGCGCGGCCTCAGGTCCGGCATGCGCTCGGTCTCGGGCCTGGTCGGCCCGGTCATGGTGCGCTGGTACAGGACCAGCACGTACAGCGCGGCCAGGACGATGCCGAGCGTCGCCACGATCCCGGCCACCGGGTAGCGGGTGAAGGTGCCCACCAGCACCAGGAACTCGCTGACGAACGGCGCCAGGCCCGGTAGCGACAGGGTGGCCAGGCCGCCGACCAGGAAGGTGCCGGCCAGCACCGGCGCGACCTTCTGCACACCGCCGTAGTCGGCGATGAGGCGCGAGCCGCGCCGCGAGATCAGGAAGCCGGCGACCAGCATCAGGGCGGCGGTGGAGATGCCGTGGTTGACCATGTAGAGCGTCGCCCCGCTCTGGCCCTGGCTGGTCATCGCGAAGATGCCCAGGATGATGAAGCCGAAGTGGGAGATCGACGCGTAGGCGATCAGCCGCTTGATGTCCCGCTGGCCGATGGCGAGCAGGGCGCCGTAGACGATGCTGACCAGCGCCAGCACGATCACCACCGGGGTGGCCCACTCGCTCGCCCCGGGGAAGAGGCCGAGGCAGAAGCGGAGCATCGCGAAGGTGCCCACCTTGTCGACGATCGCCGTGATGAGCACGGCGACCGGCGCGGTGGACTCGCCCATGGCGTTGGGCAGCCAGGTGTGCAGCGGCCACAGCGGGGCCTTCACCGCGAAGGCGAGGAAGAAGCCGAGGAACAGCAGGCGTTCGGTGTTCTGGGCCATCGTCAGTTCACCGGACTGCCGGGCCTCGACGATCGCCTGGAGCGAGAAGGTGCCCTCGCCGAGCTGGTCGGCGGTGACGGCGTACAGGCCGATCACCGCGGCCAGCATGATCAGGCCGCCGGCCAGGTTGTAGAGCAGGAACTTCACGGCGGCGTAGGAACGCTGCTTGGCCGTCTCCTCCTCGCCGTGCGGCCCGGCCCGGTCCCCGAAGCCCCCGATGAGGAAGTACATCGGGATCAGCATGGCCTCGAAGAAGATGTAGAAGAGGAAGACGTCGGTGGCCTCGAAGGAGATGATCACCATCGCCTCGACGGCCAGGATCAGCGCGAAGAAGCCCTGGGTGGGCCGCCATCGCCGGTTGGACGCCTGTCCTTCGCCGGCCTTCCCCTCGCCGCCGGCGGAGGGAAGGTCGGCGTCGTGCCAGCCGGCCAGGATGACGAACGGGACCAGCAGGGCCGTCAGCGCGATCAGGGCGACCGCGATGCCGTCCACACCCAGTTCGTAGCGGACGCCGAAGTCGGCGATCCAGGAGTGGGACTCGGTGAGCTGGTAGCGGTCGCCGCCGGGGTCGAAGCGGAAGGCGACGATCGCGGCCAGGACCAGGGTCGCCAGGGAGACGGCCAGGGCCAGCCACTTGGCCGCCGCACGCCTGGTGGCAGGCACGGCGGCGGTGGCGACCGCGCCGATGGCGGGCAGCGCGGCCGTTGCCGTCAGCAGGGGAAATGACATGGGATCAGACCGCCCTCATCAGCAGGGTCGCGGCGACGAGGATCGCCGCACCGCCGAACATCGACACCGCGTAACTGCGGGCGTAACCGTTCTGGAGCCGGCGCGACCGGCCGGACAGGCCCCCGACCGCCGCGGCGGTGCCGTTGACGACGCCGTCGACGACCTTGTGGTCGAGGTAGACCAACCCGCGGGTGAGGTACTCGCCGGGCTTGACCAGCACCACGTGGTTGACGTCGTCCTGGAGCAGGTCGCGGCGCGCGGCGCGGGTGAGCAGCGAACCGCGCGGCGCGACCGCGGGGACGGGCCGGCGGCCGTACATCAGCCAGGCCAGCCCGGCGCCCAGCAGCAGGGCGACGACCGTGGAGGCGGTGACCGCGGCGGCCCCGATCGGCGGGTGGCCGTGCTCGAAGGAGGTGACCGGCTCCAGCCAGTGGACGAAGGCGTCGCCCCAGCTGAACAGGCCGCCCGCGAAGACCGACCCGAAGGCCAGGACGATCATCGGGATCGTCATGGACCCGGGCGACTCGTGCGGGTGCGGCACCCGGTACTCGCCCCGCGTCTCGGCCGCGGGCTCCACGCTCGGCTCCTTCGGCGACGGCGTGGGCGCGTTGCGCCAGCGCTCCTCGCCGAAGAACGTCATCAGCATCACGCGCGTCATGTAGAACGCGGTGATGGCCGCGCCCAGCAGGGCCGCGCCGCCGAGGATCCAGCCCTCGGCGCCGCCCTTGGCGAACGCCGCCTCGATGATCTTGTCCTTGGAGAAGAAGCCGGACAGGCCGGGGAAGCCGATGATCGCCAGGTAGCCCAGGCCGAAGGTGGCGAAGGTGATCGGCATGTACTTGCGCAGTCCGCCGTAGCGGCGCATGTCCACCTCGTCGTTCATGCCGTGCATCACCGAGCCGGCGCCGAGGAAGAGCCCGGCCTTGAAGAAGCCGTGGGTGACCAGGTGCATGATCGCGAAGGCGTAGCCGATCGGCCCCAACCCCGCGGCCAGGACCATGTAGCCGATCTGCGACATCGTCGAACCGGCCAGGGCCTTCTTGATGTCGTCCTTGGCGCACCCGACGATCGCACCGAACAGCAGCGTGACGGCGCCGACGACGACCACGGCGGTCTGCGCGGTGGGCGCGGCGTCGAAGATCGCGCCGGAGCGGACGATCAGGTAGACGCCGGCGGTGACCATCGTCGCGGCGTGGATGAGGGCGGAGACCGGGGTCGGGCCCTCCATCGCGTCGCCGAGCCAGGACTGGAGCGGCACCTGCGCCGACTTGCCGCAGGCGGCCAGCAGCAGCATCAGGCCGATGGCGGTGAGCGTGCCCTCGCCCGTCTCGCCGACCGAGTCCAGCACCGGGCCGAAGGCGAACGTCCCGAAGGTGCTGAACATGATCATGATGGCGATCGACAGACCGACGTCGCCGACGCGGTTGACGATGAACGCCTTCTTCGCCGCCGTCGCCGCGCTGGGCTTGTGCTGCCAGAAGCCGATCAGCAGGTACGAGGCGAGGCCCACGCCCTCCCAGCCGGCGTACAGCAGCAGGTAGTTGTCGGCGAGCACCAACAGGAGCATCGCCGCGAGGAACAGGTTGAGGTAGCCGAAGAAACGGCGGCGCCTCTCGTCGTGCTCCATGTAGCCGATCGAGTAGACGTGGATCAGGGTGCCCACGCCGGTGATCAGCATGACGAAGGTCATCGACAACTGGTCGAGCTGGAAGGCGACGTCGGCCTGGAAGCCGTTCACCGGGATCCAGCTGAACAGGTGCTGGTGCATGGCCCGCTCGTCCGCCTCGCGGCCGAGCATCTCGGCGAAGAGCACGGCCGCGACGACGAAGGACGCGGCGGCCAGCGCCGTGCCGATCCAGTGCCCGACGCGGTCCAGCCTCCGGCCGCCGCACAGCAGCACGGCCGCGCCCAGCAGCGGGGCCGCGACGAGCAGTCCGATCAAGGTCTCCACTGTTCGCTACCCCTTACAGCTTCATCAGACTGGCGTCGTCGACCGAGGCCGAGTGGCGGGAGCGGAAGATCGTCACGATGATCGCCAGGCCGACCACGACCTCGGCGGCGGCGACGACCATCGTGAAGAACGCGATGATCTGGCCGTCGAGGTTGCCGTGCATCCGGGAGAAGGTGACGAGCGCGAGGTTGGCCGCGTTCAGCATCAGCTCGACGCTCATGAACACGACGATCGCGTTCCGCCGCAGCAGCACTCCACTGGCCCCGATGGTGAACAGCAGGGCGGCCAGGTAGAGGTAGTTCACCGGGTTCACTTGGTGGCCTCCCTGTCCCGGTCACCGTCGCGGTCACCGTCACGGTCCCTGTCCCGGTCCGCGCCGACCGGGGAGTCGTCCGAGATGTCGTCCCGCACGTCCGCCGCGTCCCGTACGGCGCGGACGTCCGTGGCGCCGCGCCCCAGGTACTCCCCGGTGCGCCGCTCCAGCGCCGCCAGGTCGGCCAGGGCCTGGCGGGAGACGTCCCGGACCTGACCGCGCTTGCGCAGCGTCGGGTTGACGGTGAGCTCGGAGGGGGTGCCGTCCGGCAGCAGGCCGGGGATGTCCACGGCGTTGTGCCGGGCGTACACGCCGGGGGCGGGCAGCGGGGGCAGGTGCTCGCCCTCGCGGATCCGCTTCTCGGCCAGCTCGCGCTGGGTGTTGCGGCGCTCGGTGCGCTCGCGGTGGGTGAGCACCATGGCGGCGACGGCCGCCGTGACCAGGAGCGCGCCGGTGATCTCGAAGGCGAAGACGTAGTCGGTGAAGATCGTCCGTGCCAGGCCCTGGACGTTGCCGCCCGCGTTGGCCTGGGCGAGGCCGGTGAAGGTGTCCACCGAGGCGTTGCCGATGCCGCCGATCAGCAGGATCCCGAAGCCCAGGCCGCACAGGACCGCCAACCAGCGCTGCCCCTTGATCGTCTCCTTCAGCGAGTCGACGGCGGTGACGCCGACCAGCATCAGGACGAACAGGAAGAGCATCATGACCGCGCCGGTGTAGACGACGATCTGCACGATGCCCAGGAAGTAGGCGCCGTTGGCCAGGTAGAACACGGCCAGCACGACCATGGTCCCGGCGAGGCAGAGGGCCGAGTGCACCGACCGCCTCATCAGCACGGTGCCGAGCGCGCCCAGCACCGCGATCGTGCCCAGGACCCAGAACTGCACCGCCTCGCCGGTGGAGGTGGTGGAGGCGGCGGCGAGGAGGGGGGTGGCGGTCACTTCTCCGTCACCGCCTCGGAGGCCGGTTCGGTGGGGCCGAAGGTGGTGGCGGCGGCCTGCGGCGCCGCCCCCTCGGGGCTCTCCGGGTCCTTGGAGCGGACCTCCTGCCGGACGGTGCCGGGCGCGGCCTCGGTGACCAGGCCCCGGTAGTAGTCCTGCTCGGTCATGCCCGGGTGGATGGCGTGCGGGGTGTCGACCATGCCCTCCTGCAGCCCCGCGAGCAGCTCCTCCTTGGTGTAGATGAGCGACTCGCGGGTCCGGTCGGCCAGCTCGTACTCGTTGGTCATGGTCAGCGCCCGGGTGGGGCACGCCTCGACGCACAGGCCGCACAGGATGCAGCGCAGGTAGTTGATCTGGTAGACGCGGCCGTAGCGCTCACCGGGCGAGTAGCGCTCCTCGTCGGTGTTGTCCGCGCCCTCCACGTAGATCGCGTCGGCCGGGCAGGCCCAGGCGCACAGCTCGCAGCCGACGCACTTCTCCAGCCCGTCCGGGTGCCGGTTGAGCTGGTGGCGACCGTGGAAGCGGGGTGCGGTGGGCTTCTTCTCCTCGGGGTACTGCTCGGTGAGCCGCTTCTTGAACATGGCCTTGAAGGTCACGCCGAAGCCGGCCACCGGATTCTCGAACTCAGGCATCGTCGGCCTCCCTGGCCTCGCCGGTCTCGCCGGCCTCGCTGTCCGCGCCGGAGGCCACGCCGACGGGCTCCCGCTCGCGGCGTGGCCGCCGACGCGGTGCGGGCGGCAGGGTCTGTCCGGGCAGCGGCGGCACGGGGTAGCCGCCCGCCATCGGGTCGAAGGGCTCCTCGGCCTCGGCCGCCTTCCGGCCGCTCTCCTCGATGCGGTCCTTCCGCTCGCGGACGGCGTCGTAGACGAAGGAGAGGATCAGCAGCACCAGCGCCGCGCCGGCGACCCACATCACGATGTCGCCGAAGTCGTGGCCCTCGTTGCGCAGCGCCCGCACGGTGGCCACCAGCATCAGCCAGGCCAGCGAGACGGGGATCAGCACCTTCCAGCCCAGCTTCATGAACTGGTCGTAGCGGACGCGCGGGAGCGTGCCGCGCAGCCAGACGAAGAGGAACAACAGCAGGTTGATCTTGACGATGAACCACAGCAGCGGCCACCAACCGTGGTTGGCGCCCTCCCAGTAGGTGCTGATCGGCGCCGGGGCGCGCCAGCCGCCCAGGAAGAGGGTGACCGCCAGGGCCGAGACGGTGACCATGTGGACGTACTCGGCGAGCATGAACATCGCGAACTTGATCGACGAGTACTCGGTGTTGAAGCCGCCGACCAGGTCCCCCTCGGACTCGGGCATGTCGAAGGGCGCGCGGTGCGCCTCGCCGACCATCGACACCATGTAGATGAGGAACGACACCGGCAGCAGCACCGCGAACCAGGTCTCGGTCTGCGCCCCGACGATCGTCGAGGTGGACATCGACCCGGAGTAGAGGAAGACCGCCGCGAAGCTGAGGCCCATCGCGACCTCGTAGGAGATGATCTGGGCCGTGGCGCGCACCCCGCCGAGCAGCGGGTAGGTCGAGCCCGACGACCAGCCGGCCAGCACGGTTCCGTAGGCCGCCACCGAGGCGGTGGCCAGGATGTAGAGGATCGCCACCGGCAGGTCGGTGAGCTGCATGGCGGTGCGGGTGCCGAAGATCGACACCTCGTTGCCGGGCGGGCCGAAGGGGATCACCGCGATGGCCATGAAGGCCGGGATGATGCCGACGATGGGAGCCAGGATGTAGACGGCCTTGTCGGCGGCCTTGACGTTGATGTCCTCCTTGAACATCAGCTTCACACCGTCGGCGAGCGACTGGAGCATGCCCCAGGGGCCGTGTCGGTTCGGACCGATGCGCAGCTGCATCCAGGCGACGACCTTGCGCTCCATCACGATGGAGATCAGCACGGTCAGCATCAGGAACGCGAAGCAGAAGACCGCCTTGAGGGCGATCAGCCACCAGGGATCGGTGCCGAACGTCGACAGGTCCTCCTCGGCGAGGAGTACCGGACCGGTGGCCAGGACGGACGGGCCCATCACGCCTCCACCTCCTTCGTCTCCTCGGAGCTCGCCCGCGAAGCGGCGGAGGACGCCGCGGACAGCCTCACCAGCCGCCCGGGCACGGTGCCCAGGTCGTGGTGGACTCCCCTGCCCTCGCCGGAGGCGGCCGGAGAGTTCAACGGCAGCCAGACGACCCGGTCGGGCATCGGCGTGATCTCCAGGGGCAGGGTGACCGACCCGGCGGGCCCGGTGACGGTCAGCTCCTCGCCGTCGGCGACCCCGGCCTCGGCGGCCGTGGCGGCCGACAGCCGGGCGACCGCGGCGTGCCGGGTGCCGGCGAGCGCCTCGTCGCCGTCCTGGAGCCGTCCGCGGTCCAGCAGCAGCCGGTGGCCGGCGAGGACGGCCTCTCCGGCGGCGGGGCGCGGGGTCTGCCGCGCCGCCTCCCGGGCCGTCTCCTCCGGGCCGGTGGCGCGCGGCCCGCTCCAGACGCCCAGCCGCCGCATCTCGGCCCGGATCGTCCGCACGTCGGGCAGGCCGAGGTGGACGTCGAGGGCGTCGGCGAGCATGTGCAGCACGCGGGCGTCGGACTGGACGAGGCGACGGGTCATCTGGTCGGGCTTGATCGCGGCCTCGAACGGACGCCGGCGCCCCTCCCAGGTGAGGAAGGAGCCCGCCTTCTCGGCGACGGCGGCCACGGGCAGGACCACGTCGGCCCGCTCGGTGACCTCCGACGGCCGCTGCTCCAGGCTGACGACGAAACCGACCGCGTCCAGCGCGGCCAGGGCCCGCTCCGGGTCGGGCAGGTCGTCGACCTCGACACCGGCGATCAGCAGCGCGGCCAGTTCCCCGCCGACCGCGGCGTCGATGATCCGGCCGGTGTCGCGGCCGTACCGGGTGGGCAGGTCGGCGACGCCCCAGGCGGCCGCGGTCTCCTCGCGGGCGCGCGGGTCGGTGGCCGGGCGCCCGCCGGGCAGCAGCGTCGGGAGGGCTCCGGCCTCGACCGCGCCGCGCTCCCCGGCCCGGCGCGGGATCCACACCAGGCGGGCGCCGATGGCGGTGGCCGCCCGCACGGCGGCGGTGAACCCGCCGGGCACGGCGGCCAGCCGCTCGCCGACGACGATCACCGAGCCCTCGGCGCGCAGCGCCTCGGCGGCCCGCTGCCCCTGCTCGTCCAGGCCGACGCCGCCGGCCAGCGCGTCCAACCACTCGGTCTCGGTGTGGGGCGCGGCGGGCAGCAGGGTGCCGCCCGCCTTCACAAGGCCCCGGGTGGCGTGGGTGGCCAGGGAGAAGACCCGCTGCCCGTGCTTGCGGTAGGCCTTGCGCAGTCGCAGGAAGACGCCGGGGGCCTCCTCCTCGGACTCGAAGCCGACCAGCAGCACGGCCGGTGCCTTCTCCAGGGCGGTGTGGGTGACGCCGTCACCGTCGATGTCGAGACCGCGTCCGGCGACCCGGGCGGCGAGGAAGTCGGCCTCCTCGGCGCTGTGGACGCGGGCGCGGAAGTCGATGTCGTTGGTGTCGAGCGCGACCCGCGCGAACTTGGCGTACGCGTAGGCGTCCTCCACCGTCAGCCGTCCGCCGGTCAGGACGCCGGTGCGGCCGCGGGCGGCCGACAGGCCCTTCGCCGCGGCCTCCAGCGCCTCGGGCCAGCTCGCGGGCCGCAGCTCGCCGGTCTCGGCGTCGCGCAGCAGCGGGTGGGTGAGGCGGTCGGGCCGTTGGGCGTAGCGGAAGGCGAAGCGGCCCTTGTCGCAGATCCACTCCTCGTTGACCTGGGGGTCGTCGGCGGCCAGCCGCCGCATGACCTTGCCGCGCCGGTGGTCGGTGCGGATGGCGCAGCCGCTGGAGCAGTGCTCGCACACGCCCGGCGAGGAGATCAGGTCGAAGGGGCGGGAGCGGAACCGGTAGGCGGCGGAGGTGAGCGCGCCGACCGGACAGATCTGGATGGTGTTGCCGGAGAAGTACGACCGGAAGGGGTCGCCCTCGCCGGTGCCGACCTGTTGGAGCGCGCCCCGCTCGACCAGTTCGATCATCGGGTCGCCGGCGATCTGGTTGGAGAAGCGGGTGCAGCGGGCGCACAGCACGCAGCGTTCGCGGTCCAGCAGCACCTGCGTCGAGATCGGAACCGGCTTGTCGTAGGTGCGCTTGCGCCCCTCGAAGCGGCTCTCGGCCTGTCCGTGGGACATGGCCTGGTTCTGCAGGGGGCACTCGCCGCCCTTGTCGCAGACCGGGCAGTCCAGCGGGTGGTTGATGAGCAGCAGCTCCATCACGCCGCGCTGGGCCTTCTCGGCCACCGGCGACGTCAGGTGCGTCTTGACCACCATGCCGTCCGTGCACGTGATCGTGCAGGACGCCATGGGCTTGCGCTGGCCCTCGACCTCGACGATGCACTGGCGGCAGGCGCCAGCCGGATCCAGCAGCGGATGGTCGCAGAAGCGGGGGATCTCGATCCCGAGGAGTTCGGCGGCGCGGATGACCAGGGTGCCCTTGGGCACGCTGACCTCGATGCCGTCGATCGTCAGGGAGACCATGTCCCGGGCGGCCTCGGGCGGCTTCGCCTCCCCGCCTCCGGAGGTCTTGGCGTCGGTGGTGACGGTCACGCGTTCACCTCCAGGTGTGCGGTGGTGTCGTCGGCCCACAGGGTCGACTTGGCCGGGTCGAAGGGGCAGCCGCGCCCGGTGATGTGCTGCTCGTACTCCTCGCGGAAGTACTTGAGCGAGGAGAAGATCGGACTGGCGGCGCCGTCGCCGAGGGCGCAGAAGGACTTGCCGTTGATGTTGTCGGCGATGTCGTGGATCTTGTCGAGGTCGGACATCGACGCCTTGCCGGCCTCGATGTCGCGCATCAGTTGGACCAGCCAGTAGGTGCCCTCGCGGCACGGGGTGCACTTGCCGCAGGACTCGTGGGCGTAGAACTCCGTCCAGCGGGTCACCGCGCGGACCACGCAGGTGGTCTCGTCGAAGCACTGGAGCGCCTTGGTCCCCAGCATCGACCCGGCGGCGCCGACGCCCTCGTAGTCCAGGGGGACGTCGAGGTGCTCGTCGGTCAGCAGCGGGGTGGAGGAACCGCCCGGGGTCCAGAACTTCAGCCGGTGGCCGGGCCGCATGCCGCCGCTCATCTCCAGCAGTTGGCGCAGGGTGATGCCGAGCGGGGCCTCGTACTGGCCGGGGTTCGCGACGTGGCCGCTGAGGGAGTACAGCGTGAAGCCGGGGGACTTCTCGCTGCCCATCGAGCGGAACCACTCCTTGCCCCGGTGGATGATCGCGGGAACCGAGGCGATGGACTCGACGTTGTTGACGACGGTGGGGCACGCGTACAGGCCCGCGACGGCCGGGAAGGGGGGACGCAGCCGGGGCTGGCCGCGCCGTCCCTCCAGCGAGTCGAGGAGGGCGGTCTCCTCACCGCAGATGTACGCGCCCGCGCCCGCGTGCACGATGAGTTCCACGTCCAGGCCGGAGCCGAGGATGTCCTTCCCCAGGAGCCCCGCCGCGTAGGCCTCCCGCACGGCCTCGTGGAGGCGCCGCAGCACGGGAACGACCTCGCCGCGCAGGTAGATGAAGGCGTGGCCCGCGCGGATCGCGTGGCAGGCGATCACGATGCCCTCGATCAGGGCGTGCGGGTTGGCATAGAGGAGGGGGATGTCCTTGCAGGTGCCCGGTTCGGATTCGTCGGCGTTGACCACCAGATAGTGGGGCTTGCCGTCGCCCTGGGGAATGAACTGCCACTTCATGCCCGTGGGGAAGCCCGCGCCGCCGCGGCCGCGCAGCCCGGCTTCCTTGACGTAGGCGATGACGTCGTCGGGCTTCATGGCCAGGGCCTTGCGCAGGCCCTCGTAGCCGTCGTGCGCCCGGTAGGTCTCCAGCGTCCAGGGGCGGGGGGCGTCCCAGAAGGCCGAGAGCACCGGTGACAGCAGCTTCTCAACCGATTCGGCGGCCATCACTCGCCCTCCTTCGTCACCGGTCCGGTCGGGTTCTCGGGGTCGGAGGCGGCCGTCCTGCGCGGGGCGTCGTGGGAGCTGGGGTGCGGCTCGGGCGCCTCGCCGGTGGAGGTGGTGGGTTGCCCCTTCTCCGTCGCGCCCGGCAGGTCCTCGCCGCCGCGCGGGGAGACGACCCGCGGCCCGGGGGTCTCGCCCCTGGCCAGCTTCAGTCCGGCCAGGGAGGCGGGGCCGGCGCCCCCACCGGCCTCCACGGCACCGGGGCGTTCGTCGGGGAAGCCGGCGAGGATGCGGGCGGTCTCCTTGAAGGTGCACAGCGGCGCGCCCCGGGTGGGCCGCACCTCGCGGCCGGCGCGCAGGTCGTCGACGAGCTTCCGGGCGCTCTCGGGCGTCTGGTTGTCGAAGAACTCCCAGTTGACCATCACCACGGGCGCGTAGTCGCAGGCCGCGTTGCACTCGATGTGCTCCAGGGTGACCTTGCCGTCCTCGGTGGTCTCCTGGTTGCCGACCCCCAGGTGTTCCTGGAGCGCCTCGAAGATGGCGTCGCCGCCCATCACGGCGCACAGGGTGTTGGTGCACACCCCCACCTGGTAGTCGCCCGACGGCTTGCGCCGGTACATGGTGTAGAAGGTGGCCACCGCGGTGACCTCGGCCGTGGTCAGGTCGAGCATCTCGGCACAGAACCGCATGCCGGTGGGGGTGACGTGCCCCTCCTCGGACTGCACCAGGTGCAGCAGCGGCAGCAGCGCCGAGCGACTGCCGGGGTAACGGGCGATGATCTCCCGCGCGTCCGCCTCCAGCCGGGCACGGACCTCGGCCGGGTAGTCGGGGGCGGGGAGCTGGGGCATCCCGAGCGATACCTCTGTCACCGGTCGACGCCTCCCATCACGGGGTCGATGGACGCGACGGCGACGATGACGTCGGCGACCTGGCCGCCCTCGCACATCGCCGCCATGGTCTGCAGGTTGGTGAAGGACGGGTCGCGGAAGTGGACCCGGTAGGGGCGGGTGCCGCCGTCGCTGACCACGTGCACGCCCAGTTCGCCCTTGGGGGACTCCACGGCGACGTACGCCTGGCCGGGCGGTACCCGGAAGCCCTCGGTCACCAGCTTGAAGTGGTGGATCAGGGCCTCCATCGAGGTGCCCATGATGTTCCTGATGTGGTCCAGGGAGTTGCCGAGTCCGTCCGGGCCGAGCGCGAGCTGCGCGGGCCAGGCGATCTTCCGGTCGGCGACCATCACCGGGCCGGGCTCCAACCGGTCCAGGCACTGCTCGACGATCCGCAGCGACTGGTGCATCTCCTCCAGCCGGATCAGGAAGCGGCCGTAGGAGTCGCAGGTGTCCTGGACCGGGACCTCGAAGTCGTAGGTCTCGTAGCCGCAGTACGGCTGCGCCTTGCGCAGGTCGTGCGGGAGTCCGGTGGAGCGCAGGACGGGGCCGGTGGCGCCCAGGGCCATGCAGCCGGCCAGGTCCAGGTGGCCGACGTCCTTCAACCGGGCCTGGAAGACGGGGTTGCCGCTGCAGAGCTTGTCGTACTCCGGCAGGTTCTTCCGCATCTTCTTCACGAACTCGCGGACCTGGTCCACGGCTCCGGCCGGCAGGTCCTGGGCGAGGCCGCCGGGCCGGATGTAGGCGTGGTTCATCCGCAGGCCGGTGATCAGCTCGAAGAGGTCCAGGACCAGTTCGCGGTCCCGGAAGCCGTAGATCATCACCGTGGTGGCGCCCAGCTCCATGCCGCCGGTGGCGATGGCCACCAGGTGGGAGGAGATCCGGTTGAGCTCCATCATCATCACGCGGATGACACTGGCCCGGTCGGGCACCTGGTCCTCGATGCCCAACAGCTTCTCCACCGCCAGGCAGTACGCCGCCTCGTTGAAGAAGGGCGTGAGGTAGTCCATGCGCGTCACGAAGGTCGTGCCCTGCGTCCAGTTCCGGTACTCGAGGTTCTTCTCGATGCCGGTGTGCAGGTAACCGATGCCGCAGCGGGCCTCGGTGACCGTCTCGCCGTCGATCTCCAGGATGAGTCGGAGCACGCCGTGCGTGGACGGGTGCTGCGGCCCCATGTTGACGATGATCTTCTCGTCGTCGCCCTTGGCGGCCGCGGCGGCGATCTCGTCCCAGTCGCCGCCGGTGACGGTGTAGACGGTGCCCTCGGTGGTCTCGCGGGTACCGGCGGGCGGGGTTGCGTGCGAGGTGCTCATCAGCTGTACGACCTCCGCTGGTCGGGAGCCGGGATCTGGGCGCCCTTGTACTCGACGGGGATGCCGCCGAGGGGGTAGTCCTTGCGCTGCGGGAAGCCCTGCCAGTCGTCGGGCATCATGATCCGCGTGAGGGCGGGGTGGCCGTCGAAGACGATGCCGAAGAAGTCGTACGTCTCGCGCTCGTGCCAGTCGTTGGTCGGGTAGACCGAGACGATCGACGGGATGTGCGGGTCGTCGTCGGGTGCGCTGACCTCCAGCCGGATGAGCCGGTTGTGGGTGATCGAGCGCAGGTGGTAGACGGCGTGGAGCTCGCGGCCGGAGTCCCCGGGGAAGTGCACGCCGCTGACCCCGGTGCACATCTCGAAGCGCAGCGCGGGGTCGTCGCGCAGGGTGCGGGCCACCACCGGGAGGTGCTCGCGGGCGATGTGGAAGGTGATCTCGCCGCGGTCCACGACCGTCTTCTCGATCACTTCCTCGGGCACCAGGCCCTGTTCGTCGAGCGCGCCCTCCAACTCGTCGGCCACCTCGTCGAACCAGCCGCCGTACGGACGGCTCGCCGCGCCCGGCAGCCGGACGGTGCGCACCAGCCCGCCGTAGCCGGAGGTGTCACCGCCCTCCTTGGCGCCGAACATGCCCCGACGGACGTCGACGACCTCGCCGGAGTCGTCGCGCGGCGCGGGGACGGCGCCGCGGCCGTCCGTGCCGTTGACCTGCTCGTCGCTCATCGGAGCAGCCCCTTCATCTCGATCGTCGGAAGCGCCTTGAGCGCCGCCTCCTCCGCCTCGCGGGCGGCCTGCTCCCGGTTGACCCCGAGCTTCTCCTCGCGGATCTTCTGGTGGAGCTTGAGGATCGCGTCCAGCAGCATCTCGGGACGCGGCGGGCAGCCGGGCAGGTAGATGTCGACCGGTACGACGTGGTCGACGCCCTGCACGATCGCGTAGTTGTTGAACATGCCGCCCGAGGAGGCGCAGACGCCCATGGAGATGACCCACTTGGGATTCGGCATCTGGTCGTAGACCTGCCGCAGGACCGGCGCCATCTTCTGGCTGACCCGACCCGCCACGATCATCAGGTCCGCCTGGCGCGGCGAACCGCGGAACACCTCCATGCCGAAGCGGGCGAGGTCGTAGCGGCCGGCGCCGGTGGTCATCATCTCGATGGCGCAGCAGGCCAGACCGAAGGTCGCCGGGAAGACCGACGACTTGCGAACCCAGCCCGCGGCCTGCTCGACGGTGGTCAGCAGGAAGCCGCTCGGCAGTTTCTCTTCGATACCCATGTGTACGCCCCTAGTCCCATTCCAGGCCGCCGCGCCGCCAGACGTAGGCGTAGGCGACGAAGACGGTGAGCACGAAGAGCAGCATCTCCACGAGCCCGAACAGCCCCAGGGCGTCGAAGGTGACGGCCCAGGGGTAGAGGAAGACGATCTCGATGTCGAAGACGATGAAGAGCATCGCCGTCAGGTAGTACTTGATCGGGAAGCGCCCGCCGCCCGCGGCGTGCGGGGTGGGCTCGATGCCGCATTCGTACGCCTCGAGCTTGGCCCTGTTGTAGCGCTTGGGGCCGACGATCGAGGCCATGACCACGGAGAAGACAGCGAAGGCTGCCCCTAGCGCTCCCAGTACGAGGATGGGCGCGTAGACGTTCACCGCTCCTCGCTCCTTCCAGTCGACGACGCTGCCGGCGGGCCGCTGCGGGCCGTTTCGGGCCGATGTGCCGTTCGCGAAGATCGCGTATATGTGAGGCAGTTCACAAGCCCGATTCGACTGCATCCTATGCCCGTCACTCTGTGATCTGCGACACGGGGTGCGGCAAGGAGTTTGTGATCTCCACCACCTGACGAAGGATCATGAAGGCGGATGGACGGTGATCTTCACACGCGAAGCGGCCGGGCGGTCACCGCACGTGACAATCCGGCGCGTTTGCGCTGGTCGGAGCGGTGCCCGCATTAACAAAAAATCGCGGTCGCAAGCAAACTTGCCCTGGACGGGAGAGATTGCTAGACGCAGCCGACCATCCGGCCGCCCCCTTCGAGGAGTCCGGCGGGAGCCGGCGGCCCGCCCCGGGCGAACCGCCCCGAGCCGTCCGTCACCGGAAGATCGTGAAACCGTGCTCAATCTGTGACGTCCACCACGTGCGTCACATCCGACACACCCTCACCTTTGCGCGGAAGGGGCTCGCGTGGTACGCCCGCGGAGCGAAGTGGATCAATCGGACAATGTCATGGTCACGGCCCCGTAACGGACGATGATCGACTCCCGGGGGCGTGGCCCGCGGCGCCCGGAAGCAGGCAAAGCGGGCATGAACACGCCGAGTGTGACGCACCACACCTTTGTTGAACGCAACCTCCGGCTGCTGATAGCCGTTGTGCCATGTCCCAGACCGCCCACATACCCAGCCACCGGAAGCCCCGTCGTGCCGGCAGGAACCCGCTGCTGCGCACCGGGGTTGCCGGTGGCGTCCTCAGCACCCTCGCGGTGACCGCGGCGGCCGCCCCGTCCTCCGCCGAGGAGAGGAAGACGGCCGCCGACACCGTGGAGATGCCCACGATCGTCCCCGACCTGGCCGCCGGCATCGAACAGGCCGCCGACGCCTCACGAACGATCGCGACCCACTACGAGACCGAGGCCGCCCGCGCCCGGGCCGCCGAGAAGGCGATGGCCGAGGCCGCGAAGCGCGCCGAGGCGGAGGCCAAGGCCAAGGCGGAGGCGGAACGCCGGGCGGCCGCCGCCGAGGCCGCCCGCAAGGAGCGCGCCGAGCGCGAGGCCCGGGAGCGCGCCTCGCGGGACGCCCAGCGCACCACCCTCACCACGGGCACCACGGGCACCACGAGCACCGCGAACACCACCGCGACCGCCACCGCCCCCACCGGGGGCAACGCCGCGACGCTGGTCTCCTTCCTGCGGGCCCAGGTCGGCAAGTCCTACGTCATGGGCGCCACCGGCCCGAGCGCCTACGACTGCTCCGGCCTCACCCAGGCCGCCTTCCGGCAGATCGGCATCAGCCTCCCCCGCACCTCCCAGAGCCAGTCGACGGCGGGCACCCAGGTCTCCCTGGGCAACCTGCGGCCCGGCGACATCCTCTACTGGGGCGGCGCGGGCAGCGCCTACCACGTGGCCGTCTACATCGGCGGCGGGCGCTTCGTCGGCGCCCAGAACCCCTCCACCGGCGTCGTGGAGCGCGACATGAGTCACGACATGCCGACGGGCGCGGTGCGCGTGCTCTGACACCGAGCGCCGCCGGCCGCCCGCACGACGAGACGCGGGTGGGGCCCGTCCGGACGGAACGTTCCGTCCGGACGGGCCCCACCCGCGTCTCGTCGTCTCCCCGGCCTCCGCCGCCCCGCACGCGGCTCACGCCCCGCACGGTCCGGCCGGTCCGCGCGGACCGTCAGGCCCTGGGCGCCACCTTCGTCAGGGCGTTGATGACGCGGTCCATCGCGTCGCCGCCGGTCGGTTCCGTCAGATTGGCCATCAGCTTCAACGTGAAGCGCATCAGCAGCGGGTGCGTCAGACCGCGCTCGGCCGCCAGCTTCATGATCTTCGGGTTGCCGATCAGCTTCACGAAGGCGCGGCCCATCGTGTAGTAGCCGCCGTAGGTGTCCTTGAGGATCCTGGGGTATCGGCGCAGCACCAACTCCCGCCGGTCCGGGGTCTGCCGGGCGTGCGCCTGGACGATGACGTCGGCCGCGAGCTGCCCGGACTCCATCGCGTACGCGATGCCCTCGCCGTTGAACGGGTTGACCATGCCGCCCGCGTCGCCGACCAGCAGCAGCCCCCGCGTGTAGTGCGGCTGCCGGTTGAACGCCATCGGCAGCGCCGCGCCACGGATCGGACCCGTCATGTTCTCGGGCGTGTAGCCCCACTCCTCGGGCATCGAGGCGCACCACGCCTTGAGGACCTCCCGCCAGTCCAGCTCCTTGAAGGACGACGAGGTGTTGAGCACGCCCAGACCGACGTTGGAGGTGCCGTCGCCCATGCCGAAGACCCAGCCGTAGCCCGGCAGCAGCCTGTCCTCCGCGCCGCGCCGGTCCCACAGCTCCAGCCAGGACTCCAGGTAGTCGTCGTCGTGGCGCGGCGAGGTGAAGTAGGTGCGCACGGCCACACCCATCGGACGGTCGTCGCGCCGGTGCAGGCCCATCGCCACCGACAGCCGCGTGGAGTTGCCGTCGGCCGCGACGACCAGCGGCGCGTGGAAGGTGACGGGCCTCTTCTCGTCCCCCAGCCTCGCCTCCACACCCGTGATCCGGCCGGTGCGCCCGTCGACGATCGGCGCCCCGACGTTGCACCGCTCGTACAGGTGGGCCCCGGCCTTCTCGGCCTGCCGGGCGAGCTGCTCGTCGAAGTCGTCGCGCCGGCGCACCAGTCCGTAGTCCGGGAAGCTCGCCAGCTCCGGCCAGTCGAGCTGGAGCCGCACTCCACCGCCGATGATCCGCAGGCCCTTGTTGCGCAGCCAGCCCGCCTCCTCGGAGACGTCGATGCCCATGGCGACGAGCTGCTTGACCGCGCGCGGCGTCAGCCCGTCCCCGCAGACCTTCTCCCTGGGGAAGGCCGTCTTCTCCAGCAGCAGCACGTCGAGTCCGGAGCGCGCCAGGTGGTAGGCCGCGGTGGAACCGGCCGGTCCGGCCCCGACCACGATCACGTCGGCGCTGTGTTCGGAGACCGCCTTCGCGGAGGATTTCGAGGGGGATTTCGAGGAGGACTCGGCCACGACGGACTCCCGCGGGTCTCGGTGTTCAACGTGCCGGTCGCACCGGGCACTGGACGGGTGCAGTCTATGTGGGGCCCCTGGGCCCGCCGGGAAAGGGCTGCGCCCGCGACCTCTCCTCCGCTTCCCCCCTCGCACCGCCGGCCCGTCCCACGCGGCCGTCCCGCACGGCCGTCCTACGCGGCGTACCCCCGGTGCAGGGCGACGATCCCGCCCGTCAGGTTCCGCCAGGCCACCCTCGTCCAGCCCGCCTCCTGGAGCCGACGGGCCAGGGCGGGCTGGTCGGGCCAGGCGCGGATGGAGTCGGCGAGGTAGACGTAGGCGTCCGGGTTGCTGGACACGGCGGTCGCCACCCGCGGCAGGGCCCGCATCAGGTACTCGGTGTAGACGGTGCGCAGCGGCGCCCGGGTGGGGTGGCTGAACTCGCAGATCACCACGCGTCCACCGGGCTTGGTCACCCGCAGCATCTCGCGCAGCGCGGCGTCGGGGTCGTGGACGTTCCGCAGGCCGAAGGAGATGGTGACGGCGTCGAACACGTCCTCCGCGAAGGGCAGTCGCGTGGCGTCCCCGGCCGTGAACGGCATCCACGGCTCCCGCTTCTTCCCCTCCCGCAGCATCCCCTGGGAGAAGTCGCACGGCACGGTGAACGCCCCGGCGAGGGCGAACGGCACCGACGAGGTCCCCGTCCCGGCGGCCAGGTCCAGCACCCGCTCCCCCGGCCGCGCGTCCACGGCGCGGGCGACCGCCCGTCGCCACAACCGCGTCTGCCCCAGGGACAGCACGTCGTTGGTGAGGTCGTACCGGGCCGCCACCTTGTCGAACATCGCGGCGACTTCGTCGGGGTGCTTGTCCAGGGATGCGCGCGTCACACGGCCATTCTGGCAGCACGGCCGCCGGATCCCCGAAGCGCCCCGGCGCGGGGTCCGGCCCGTCCCGACCCGGTCGTCCACGACGGGCGGGTGGTGGCGTGAGCGGTGTCCGCTTCGCCTTCCGCGCCCGCGAGACGGCGGCCGGTGCGGCCGGTGCGGCCGGTGGCCGTACCGGCCGGGGGGCTCAGGCGGTGCGGTGGAGCAGGCGACCGGCGAGGACCGTGGCCAGGCAGCGGTCGTCACCCTCGTCGTGGACGGCGAAGTCCGCGCGGGCGCCGGGCGCCAGGGCGGACGGGCGGGGCGCCGTCAGGACGGCCAGGCCCGAGCGTCGGACGGCCGTACGGACGGCGGGGTGGGTGAAGGGCCCCACGACGGACGTGACCCCCTCGCGCAGCAGGCGTTGGAGGCCGCGGCGGGCACTGGCGCCCCACCGGGCGTCGTCCATCTCCAGGGCGGCCAGGGCCTCGCCCGTCAGCGGCTCGGTGCTCGGGATGCCGGGGAGGCCCGTCTCGCGCGGGTCGGGGTGGTAGGCGGCCTCCAGCCACGCCGCCGCGTCGGCCGCGCAGCGGCCGGGGCCGAGGACGCCGGACCAGCGGCGGATGCGTGCCTCCGGGTACGCCGCGTCCAACTCCCCCAGGGGGTCGATCGCCGCGATCCGGTCGCCCTCGACGGCCACCGCGTACCCCGCGAGCGGCTCGCCATCCCCGGTGGCGCGGACGGCGAGTGGGACGTGGAGCGTCAGCATGGCCGCCGGCCGGGTCAGTTGGCGTCGACGAGCTTGAGTTCCGGGTGGGCGGTGCCGCCCTCGATGGCCGTGGAGGACAGGTGGGAGACCACCTTGTCGTCCACCGGGTCCATCGCCGGGTCGTCGTGGACGACCAGGTGCTCGTACGTCGTCGAGCGCTGTGCCGGGACGCGACCGGCCTTGCGGATCAGGTCGATCAGCTCCATGCGGTTGGAGCGGTGCTTCGCTCCGGCCGAGGAGACGACGTTCTCCTCCAGCATCACCGAGCCCAGGTCGTCGGCGCCGTAGTGGAGGGAGAGCTGGCCGACCTCCTTGCCCGTCGTCAGCCACGAGCCCTGGATGTGGGCGACGTTGTCCAGGAAGAGCCGGGCGACGGCCAGGATCCGCAGGTACTCGAAGAGCGTCGCCTGGGTGCGGCCCTTCAGGTGGTTGTTCTCCGGCTGGTAGGTGTACGGGATGAAGGCGCGGAACCCGCCGGTGCGGTCCTGCACGTCGCGGATCATCCGCAGGTGCTCGATGCGCTCGGCGTTGGTCTCGCCGGTGCCCATCAGCATGGTGGAGGTGGACTCCACGCCCAGCCGGTGGGCGGCCTCCATGATCTCCAGCCAGCGTTCACCGGACTCCTTCAGCGGCGCGATCGCCCTGCGCGGGCGCTCCGGCAGCAGTTCGGCCCCGGCCCCGGCGAAGGAGTCCAGACCGGCGTCGCGGACGCGGGTGATGGCCTCCTCCACCGTCACGCCCGAGATCCGGGCCATGTGTTCGATCTCGGACGCCCCCAGCGAGTGGATCACCAGTTCGGGGAAGCGCTCCTTGATCGCCGCGAAGTGCTCCTCGTAGTACTCGACGCCGAAGTCGGGGTGGTGGCCGCCCTGGAACATGATCTGGGTGCCGCCGAGGGCGACCGTCTCCTCGCAGCGGCGCAGGATGTCGTCCAGGTCGCGCGTCCACCCCTTGGCGGTGTCCTTGGGCGCCGCGTAGAAGGCGCAGAACCTGCAGGCGGTCACGCAGACGTTGGTGTAGTTGATGTTCCGCTCGATGATGTACGTGGCGATGTGCTCGGTGCCCGCGTAACGGCGGCGACGCGCCGCGTCGGCGGCCCGTCCCAGTGCGTGCAGCGGGGCGTGCCGGTAGAGCTCCAACGCCTCCTCCGCGCTGATCCGCCCGCCTCCGGCGGCGCGGTCGAGTACGGACGTCAGGTCGGCGTTCTCGGTCACCGGGAGGTCCTCTCAGGTCGGTCCGGCGCGTCCTGGCACAGCGCCCGATCCAGCGTACGCCAGGGGTTCGACGGCGATCCGGCCGGTCGGAACGGTGCGGACGGGGGCCGTCCTCGTCGGGTGCCGACGAGCGCCTCGGGCACCGCGCCGACGCTCCCCGGGCCGTCGGCCTCAGCCCAGGAGGTCGACGCGCACGTCGGCCGGGAACCCGGTGGTGGGTCCGGTGCGGCGGGCGAACTCGGCGATGCCGCCGAGCTGTTCGGCGCCCAACCGGAAGTCCAGCGTGGTGAAGTAGCGTTCCAGCAGTTCCGCGTCGAACGCCTCCCAGCGGGCCGCCTGCTCGGCCACCTTGCCGACCTCCTCCAGGGAGAGGTCCCGGGAGGCGAGGAAGGCCCGGTGGACCTCGCGGACGGTGGCCGGCTCGCGCTCCAGGTAGTCGCGGCGGGCGGCGAAGACGGCGAAGACGAAGGGGAGGCCGGTCCACTCCTTCCACATCCGACCGAGGTCGTGGACGTGGAGCCCGAGCCGGGGGGCGTCGTGGAGGGAGGCGCGCAGGGCGGCGTCGCCGATCAGCACGGCGGCCTGGGCCTCCTGCATCATCAGGCCGAGGTCGGGCGGGCAGGTGTAGTAGTCGGGGGCCAGGCCGTACCGCTCGGTGAGGAGCAGCTGGGCCAGGCGCACCGAGGTGCGGGAGGTGGAGCCCAGGGCGACGCGCTCGCCGTCCAGCGCCTCCAGCGGCACCTTGGAGACGATGACGCAGGACATCACCGGGCCGTCGCAGCCCACCGCGATGTCGGGCAGCGCGACCAGCCGGTCGGCGTTGCGGAGGAATTCCACCAGGGTGATCGGGCCGATGTCGAGTTTCCCGTCCACCAACAGTTCGCTCAGTTTTTCCGGGGTGTCCTTGGTGAGCTCCAGGTCGAGCAGAGTGCCGGTGCGGGCCAGGCCCCAGTAGAGGGGCAGACAGTTGAGGAACTGGATGTGCCCGACGCGGGGCCGCCTCCGGAGGGGGTCGGCGACGGGCTGGTCTGCGGCAGATGTTTCCACTCGGCGAGGCTATCCCCGCGGGTGGGCCCCGGTTCCTCCGGGGGCCGGCCGGGACCCGGTCCGGCCCCGGTCCGGCCCTGGTCGGGGCCTTGTCGGGCTCCGGTCGGGGCCTCGCCGGGAGGTCGCCGAGGGGGTCGTTCGGGGGCCTCACCCGAACGGCCGCGACATTTTCCGATCGGTCTTCCGCTCCGGAGGGCACCGTGCTAAGCTCGAAGCAAGTTGCAGTTTGGTTTCCCTTGCAGTACAGAGCCTGCGGAGCATGTGACCGCGGGCTCTCGTCGTTTTCAGACTTCTTTACGGGGTTCTGGAGCAGGGCAACCCTTATAGGCCCAAGGAGGGCTTATGGCTACCGGAACCGTCAAGTGGTTCAACGCCGAAAAGGGCTTTGGTTTCATCGCCCAGGACGGCGGCGGTCCCGATGTGTTCGTTCACTACTCCGCGATCAATGCGAACGGTTTCCGTTCCCTGGAGGAGAACCAGGCGGTCACCTTCGACGTGACGCAGGGCCCGAAGGGCCCGCAGGCGGAGAACGTCACCGCGGCCTGAGTTGCCCCGGCTCGGCCAGAACCCTGGCCGTGTCGGCGCCCGTCACCGCCTCGCCGAGGCGGTAGGGCACCGGCAGACGACCGGATAAGCAGTACCCAAGGAGCCCCCGCCCAGGCGGGGGCTCCTGCCTTGTGTCCGGCCGGAACGGCTCCTCGTCCCCCTTGGGCCGGCGGCCCGTGCCGCGGCCCCACCCGGATGCCGAGCGATCCCCACCCGAACGCCGGAACGCCGACGGGCCCCGTCCGTCCCGGCCCCGTCGGGGGCGGGACGGACGGGGCCCGTCTCGTGGTGGAGGCCGGTGCGCGACCGGACGACCGGGTCAGGCGGTGACGGCGGCCGGTTCGCCCCGACCCCTGCTCCCGGTGCCGGCCCCGGTGTCCTCGGCCCCCTCGGGGCCGGGGCCGGAGTCGGCGTCCGCCTCGTCGATGTCGAAGCTCCTGGCGCTGTGGAAGGCCTCCAGGTCCAGGATCCGTTCCCGGGCGGCGACCAGGACCGGGACGACGGCCTGGCCGGTGACGTTGGTGGCGGTCCGCATCATGTCCAGGATCGGGTCGATCGCCAGCAGCAGACCCACGCCCTCCAGCGGCAGGCCGAGGGTGGAGAGGGTCAGCGTGGTCATCACCGTGGCGCCGGTCAGGCCCGCGGTGGCGGCCGAGCCGATGACCGAGACGAAGGCGATCAGCAGGTAGTCGCCGATACCCAGGGACACCCCGAAGATCTCCGCGACGAAGATCGCGGCGAGCGCCGGGTAGACCGCCGCGCAGCCGTCCATCTTGGTGGTGGCGCCGAACGGGACGGCGAAGCTCGCGTACTCCTTCGGCACGCCGAGCCGCTCGGTGACCTTCTGGGTCAGCGGCATGGTGCCCACCGAGGAACGGGAGACGAAGGCGAGCTGGATGGCGGGCCAGGCACCGCGGAAGAACTGCAGCGGGTTGACCCGGGCGGCGGTCGCCAGCAGCAGCGGGTAGACGCCGAACATCACCAGCAGGCAGCCGATGTAGACGTCGGCGGTGAAGGTGGCGTACTGCCCGATCAGGTCCCAGCCGTACTCGTTGATCGCGCGGCCGATCAGACCGAGGGTGCCCAGCGGGGCCAGCCGGATGACCCACCACAGGGCCTTCTGGAGCAGGGCCAGGGCGGACTCGGCGAAGGCCAGCAGCGGCTCGGCCTTCTCGCCGACGCGCAGCGCGGCGATGCCGGCGACGGCGGCCATGAAGACGATCTGCAGGACCTTCAGCTCGGTGAACGGCGTGATCACGTCCGTCGGGATGATCCCGGTCAGGAAGTCCAGCCAGGAACCGGAGCTCTCGGGCCGGGCGCCGTCCTTCGGGGACAGGCCGGTGCCCGCGCCGGGGTCGGTGAGCAGGCCGATGCCCAGGCCGATCGCGACGGCGATCAGCGAGGTGGCCATGAACCACAACAGGGTGCGGCCGGCCAGCCGGGCGGCGCCCGAGACGTTCCGCAGGTTGGTGATCGAGACGGCGATCGCGAAGAAGACCAGCGGTCCGACGGCCAGCTTCAGCAGTTGGACGAAGGTGCCGCCGATCCTGTCCAGGGCGGTGCCCAGCCAGGCGATGTCACCGCTGCGGGCGGCCCAGCCCAGCAGGACGCCGAGGACCAGGCCGAGAAGGATCTGGGCCCAGAACGGCACTCTGGGCAGGCGTATTCGGCGCCCCTGGGGGGTGTTCGGTTCGCCAGGGGCGCTGGGCGTGCTGGACGTGTTGGAGGACACGTTGGAGGACACGGACACACTCCGGTGATGCGTCGGGGGACGGAGTTCTCGTTGCTCCGGGCTTTCCCGGCTCGCGGCTCGGTTCGGAGAACTCGACGGTCCCGGAAAACTCGGGAAGGGGGAAGAGGGCGCCGGAGGAAGACCGTCCGGCCGCCGGCGGTCGCGCCGGATCAGCGGCGGCGACAGGCCGCCGACAGGCAGCGGCAGAGGTCGACGTGCAGCCGGGCCACGAGCATGGTGCTCCTGGCCTGGGATGGGGTGCGGGCTGCTGTCGTCACGGTCCTCACGCTAACACCGGGCTCACGGTGCTCCCCTCGGTCGGTCCCGGGGAGCGTCGTACGCCGACGCACAACGCCCCGCCGGGGAAGGGCATTCCCGGCGGGGCGTGCGGAGGGCGGGTGACGCGGATCACCCGCGGCGCTCGGGGCGCCGCGTCCTCAGGCGACCTCGTCCTCCTGGCTCCGGTTGGCGGCGAGCCGCTGCTTGGCGCGGCCCACGCGCTCGGCGATCTGCACGGACATCTCGTCGCGCTGCCTGCGCAGCAGCACGAGGCTGAGCGGCGCGGAGACGACCATGGCGAGCATCAGCAGCCACAGCGGGTTGGCCTTGCCGATGGCCTCGGGCAGGACGCCGACGTAGGCGAGCACCGCGACGACCACGAAGCAGGCGACGAAGATGCCCAGCCGCATGGCCGTGTAGCGGAGCGTGGCGTGCGGGGCCCGCCGCACCGGTGCGGCGTCGGCGCCCCCGGCCGGCGCGGCGGGGGTGGTCGGGGTGCTCGGCTGCGGTGCCGTGTCCGGCACGTCCTTCGGGGTGCCGGTCTCCGGAGTGCTGGTCACGGTGGTGGTCCTTTCGGCGCGGCCCGGTCAGCGGAGCCGGAGCCACATGGTGATGTCGTCCCGGAAGTCGCCGTCCCCGACCTTGATGGCGTCGGGGACCCGTCCGACCTCCTTGTAGCCGCACGACTCGTAGAAGTGCTCCAGCCCGAGCCCGCCGCGGCAGGTGAGCCGGATGCCCAGGACGCCGTCCAGGCCCGCGGCGGCGTCCGCCACGGCGGCCATCAGCGCCCGGCCCTCGCCCCGGCCCTGACGGGCGGGGTGCAGCATCACGGTGTACAGCCACACCCAGTGTCGCATCAGCCGGTGTGTGTTCAGTGTGAGGAAGGCGGTGCCGGCTGGCTCCCCGTGCTCGTCGTACGCCACCAGCAGCCGCGCCCGGCCCTCCGCCATCGCGACGAGGTGCCGGACGAGTTCGGGGCGGACGTCCTCGGCGGTGACGGGCGGCACGAAGGCGACGGCGCCGCCCGCGTTGGTCACGTCCGCCCACAGGGCGCATATCCCGTCGGTCAGCCGCCGGTCGACAGGGGGGTCGAGTACGTACCGCAGTGCCACCGTGTCGCCTTCCGTCCTTCCGCTCCGGCCGTCTCCCCGCGCTTCCGCGCTCAGATCCGCATCGGCTGCGGGGACTCGCGCCGCGCCGGGTCGGGCCCCTCGTACTCGCGGACGATCTCGTAGCGGGTGTTCCGCTCGATCGGACGGAAGCCGGCGTCGCGGATCAGCTCCAGCAGGTCCTCGCGGGTGAGCTTGTCGGGGGTGCCGTAGTTGTCCGCGTCATGAGTGATCTTGTACTCGACGACCGAGCCGTCCATGTCGTCCGCGCCGTGCTGGAGGGCGAGCTGGGCGGTCTGGACACCGTGCATCACCCAGAACACCTTCACGTGGGGCACGTTGTCGAACAGCAGCCGGGAGACCGCGAAGGTCTTCAGCGCCTCCGCTCCGGTGGCCATCGTGGTGCGGGACTGGAGGCGGTTGCGGATCTTGCCGTCCTTCATGTCCACGAAGTCGTGCTGGTAGCGCAGCGGGATGAAGACCTGGAAGCCGCCGGTCTCGTCCTGGAGCTCGCGCAGCCGCAGGACGTGGTCCACCCGGTGATGGGGCTCCTCGATGTGACCGTACAGCATGGTGCAGGGCGTCTTGAGGCCCTTTTCGTGCGCGAGGCGGTGGATGCGCGACCAGTCCTCCCAGTGGGTGCGGTGGTCGACGATGTGCTGCCGCACCTCCCAGTCGAAGATCTCCGCGCCGCCGCCGGTCAGCGACTCCAGCCCGGCGTCGATCAGCTCGTCGAGGATCTCCGACGCCGACATGCCCGAGATCGTCTCGAAGTGGTGGATCTCGGTGGCGGTGAACGCCTTCAGCGACACCTGCGGCAGCGCCTTCTTCAGCTCCCGCAGCGAGCGCGGGTAGTAGCGCCAGGGCAGGGTGGGGTGGAGGCCGTTGACGATGTGCAGCTCGGTGAGGTTCTCGCCCTCCATCGCCCTGGCCAGCCGCACGGCCTCCTCGATGCGCATGGTGTACGCGTCCTTCTCCCCCGGCTTGCGCTGGAAGGAGCAGTAGGCGCACGAGGCCGTGCACACGTTGGTCATGTTCAGGTGCCGGTTGACGTTGAAGTAGACGACGTCGCCGTTCTTCCGAGTGCGCATCTCGTGGGCGAGGCCGCCCAGCCAGGCCAGGTCGTCGGACTCGTACAGGGCGATGCCGTCCTCGCGGGTCAGCCGTTCGCCCGCGAGGACCTTCTCCTCCAGCTCACGCTTGAGCCCAGCGTCCATGCGTCGCCGCCTCCTTGTTCCTGTGTGCGGGGGTTGCGGGTCCTGCGGCCGTCCGTGGGGGGCGGCTCGACGAGCCTACGCCCGGCCGGGTCGGCCGGGTCAGCGGCCCTCGCCCTCGGGCTCGGGCAGCTCCCCGACGCGGTTCTCCCACTTGGTGGAGAGCACGATGGTGGTGCGGGTCCGGGAGACGCCCTTGGTGCCCGAGAGCCTGCGGATCATCCGCTCCAGACCGTCCACGTCGGTGGAGCGGACCTTGAGCATGAAGGAGTCGTCCCCGGCGATGAACCAGCAGTCCTCGATCTCGGGCAGGTCCCGCAGCCGTTCCACCACGTCCTCGTGGTCCACCGAGTCCGAGAGCTGGATGCCGACCAGCGCGGTCACGCCCAGCCCCAGGGAGGGCGCGTCCACCGTCGCCCGGTAGCCGGTGATCACCCCGGCGGCCTCCAGGCGGTTGATGCGGTCGGTCACGCTGGGGCCGGAGAGGCCGACGAGCCGGCCCAGTTCGGCGTACGAGGCCCTGCCGTTCTCGCGCAGCGCCTGGATGAGCTGCCTGTCCACCGCGTCCATGCGTCCTGGTGCCTTCCGTCTTCCGCGCCGTCTTCGCCGTCGTTGCCGGTGCCGCCGTCGTCGTCTTCCGATTGTTCCTGAATGAATCTAAGGCATCCGAGGGCGTAGCCCTATGACTGGCCTTGTGCGCCCCCCAGCTCGCCTTTCCATCGGCGGTAGAGAGTGTGGGGGACACCCATCGCGTCCAGGGCCCGGCCCGCCACGAAGTCCACCAGGTCCCGGATGTGGACCGCGCCCGCGTAGAACGCCGGGGAGGCGGGCAGCACCACGGCGCCGGCCGCGTCGAGGTCGACCAGGTGCCCGAGCGTCCGGCCGTTCAGCGGTGTCTCGCGGACGGCGACGACCAGCGGGCGGCGCTCCTTGAGGGTGACGCTCGCGGCGCGCTGGAGCAGGTCCTTGGACAGCCCCAGCGCGATCCCCGCGACGGAGGCGGTGGAGGCCGGGACGACGACCATGCCCCTGGCCGGGTACGAGCCGGACGAGGGCCCCGCGGCCAGGTCACCGGCCGACCAGTACCGCACAGTGCCGCCGGATCCCCCGCCGGACCCGCCGGACCCGCCGGACCCGCCGCCGACGTCGCCGGCGGGCGCGCCGAGGCCGGGGCCGAAGACGGCGACCGGGACGGCGTCCGTGTCCGCGCTCGGGGACCCGACCGTCACGCCGTACGCCTCGGCGTCGCCGTCCGCCCCGCGGGAGAGCCAGCGCCGCAGGTCGTCGCGCCAGTGGGCGTCACGGAAGGGGTGGCCGGTCTCGTCCAGCAACGTCAGCCGGGAGGCCCTGCTGACCACCAGGTCCACGTCCTCGCCCGCCGCCAACAGGGCGCGCAGCACCGAGGCGGCGTACGGCGTCCCGGACGCCCCGGACACACCGACGATCCACGGCCGTCGCACACTGTCTGCTACGGCGTCTCTCACGGCGTCTGCCACGGCGTCTGTCACGGCACCGAGCCTAACGGCCGTCGCGCCGCCCTCCCGCGCCGGCCGGTGGGCCCCAGGCCTTGGCCGGCGCCCGACCGGCCCTGGCCCCTTTCCGCCCCCGAGTAGTTGGATCGTCGCATGACCGTCACCCGCAAGAGCCTGGCCGCCGTCGGCTGTGCCCTCCTGCTCGCCGTCTCCGTCGCCTGCGGTGGCTCCGAGCGGGCCGACGTCGGAACCAGGGCCCGCCAGTCCGTCGACCGACTCGGGGAGTGGGAGGCGGTGTCGGTCACCGCACGCGTCGAGGCACCGGCCGGGCGGGTGCGCGACGTCCTCCGGCGCGGCCGCGAACGCGGCGCGCGGACCGTGCCCTCCCCCGACGACGCCCGACTGTTGGCCCGCACCGAGGTGGCGTTCGCGTTCGGCGCCGACCGACCGCTGCGGGAGGTCGACGGCGATCGGCTCGACACCGCCGCCGCGCTGAGCTTCGGCGGCCCGGACCTGGTCGGCTACAAGTCGATAGGCACCGACTTCTACGTCCGCGTCGACTGGACCGGGTTGGCCGCCGAGACCGGCGACCGCCACGGCACGGTGGCGCGGGCCGTCGAGCAGGCCGAGACGGCGGACGTCCTGCCGCCCTCCCTCGCGGCGGCCCGTGACCTGTTCCGGGGCCGGTGGGTGCAGATCGACCCCGAGGAGTTCGACCACTTCGCCCGCGCCGTGGGCGGCGCGTACGGCGAGCGCGCCCAGCGGCTGGCCAACAGCGTGGACCTGCTCCAGAGCGCCGAGGCCCAGCACCACCTGATCGGCTCGGTGCGCCGTGCCCTGGACGAGCACGCGACCTTCCGCGACGTCGGGCACGCCGACGGAGCCGAGCGCATCGACGTCCTCCTGCCCGCCCGCGCGCTGGCCGACGACCTCTCCGACGCGCTGGAGCCGCTGGCGGAACGCTTCGACGGCATCGGCTTCACCTGGCTGGAGGAGGCCCCGGACCGGGAGGTCACCGTCGAGCTGGAGCTGCGCGGCGGCACCCTGTCGGGAATGACGGTGGACCTCGGACAGTTCCTGGAGGAGGGGCCGGCCGAACCGGACCCACTGCCGCTGGTCCTGACCTTCGCCCCCGGCCAGGTCGTCCCGGTGAGGGCCCCCGGCGACGCGAAGTGGCTGGACCCGCAGGACGTGATGGCCGCCGTGCTCTACGGGGAACTGGGGTCCGCCGCCCCCTGACCGGGAGCGGCGGTGGGGCCCCGACGGAACTCCGTCCGCGGTCCGGGGCGTTCTCCTGTCGTACGGGACGGGAAAAGCGGGCAGACCCCCAGCGGACGGCAGGAACGACCGTACCGGTGACCGATCGGGAGAGGACCGGATGGTGTACGGACCGACGACCGGGGCGACCCGCCCCTCGCGCGCCTCCAAAGCGATGGCCGCGGGAGTGCTGATGCTCTCCTGGGTGGCCCTGCTGTGGCTGCTGGAGGCGTTCGACGTCGCCACCGGCCACTCCCTGGACACCTACGGCATCTCGCCGCGCGAGACCGAGGAGCTGGCCGACGTCGTGCCGGCGGCGTTCCTCCACTTCGGCTGGGACCACGTCGCGGCCAACAGTCTGCCGCTGCTCGTCCTGGGGTTCCTGGCGGCCGTGCGCGGCATCGCCCGCTTCCTGGCCGTCTGCCTGACCATCATCGTCGTCAGCGGCGCCGGCGTCTGGTTGACCGCGCCGGACAACTCGCTCACGGCGGGCGCCTCGGGCGTGGTGTTCGGCCTCTTCGGCTATCTGCTGGTGCGCGGCTTCGTCGACCGGGACGCACTGGACATAACGGTCGGCATCACCGTCGTGCTGGTCTACGGCTCGATCCTGTGGGGTGTGCTGCCCACCGCCGAGGGCGTCTCGTGGCAGGGACACCTCTTCGGGCTGATCGGCGGGGTGCTGGCGGCGTTCTGGTTCCGCCGCTCGGTGCCGGCCGGGCGGTTCCGGCAGCCGATCCCCTGACCCGCCCCCCGAACCGGGGGTCGGCGGCGTCCTCCGGCGGCAGGACCCGAGGCGGTGGGCCCCGAGGCGGTGGGGTTCAGGGCGTCAGCCCGCGGACCACCAGGTCGACGAGCGCGCACCCGAACAGGGCCATTCCGATGAAGCCGTTGACGGTGAAGAACGCCCGGTTCAGTCGGGACAGATCGCCGGGCCGCACGATGGAGTGCTCGTAGCCGAACGCCGCCGCCACGATCGCCAGGCCCACCCAGTACGCCGCCCCGGCCTCCGTCAGCGCCCCGTACCAGCCCAGCAGCGCCACGGTGACGACGTGGCTGCCGCGCGCCCCGTACAGCGCCCCGGCGATGCCGAAGCGCGCCGGCACCGACCGCACCCCGTGGGCCCGGTCGGCGGCCACGTCCTGGCAGGCGTAGATCAGGTCGAAGCCGCCGATCCAGACGCCGACCGCCGCTCCGAGGACCACCGCCTCCCACGACCACGTCCCGGTGACCGCGATCCAGGCGCCCACGGGCCCGATGGCCTGGGCGAGTCCGAGGATGGCGTGGGGGAAGTCGGTGAACCGCTTCCCGTAGGGGTAGACCACCATCGGCACCACCGCGAGCGGCGCCAGCGCCAGGCACAGCGGGTTGAGCAGTGCCGCCGCACCGAGGAAGACGGCCAGGGCGATCAGCGCGCCGGTCCACGCGGTGCGCACCGACACCGTCCCGGTGACGAGTTCCCGGCCCGCGGTGCGCGGATTGCGCGCGTCGATCTCCCGGTCGATGATCCGGTTGGCGGCCATGGCGAAGGTGCGCATGCCCACCATCGCGACGGTGACCAGCAGCAGGTCCCACCAGTGGACGGTTCCGTCGTCGAGGAACATCGCGGTGAGCGAGGCGATGTAGGCGAAGGGCAGGGCGAAGATCGAGTGCTCGATCATCACCAGCCGCAGGAACGCCCTGACCCTGCCCACGTCCGGGGCCGGCTGTGGCCCGGCGACGCCTTCCGCCGCGGCGCTCACAGCCCGTACTCCCGCCAGCGGCGGGTGACCTTCTCGGCCGTGTCCGGGTCGGAGAGCACCATGTTCGGCCAGCCGCCGTCGCGGGTGTAGCCCTCCTCGGGCCACTTGGCGGTGGCGTCGATGCCCGCCTTGCCCCCCCAGAACTGCTGGTAGGAGGCGTGGTCGAGGTGGTCGACCGGTCCTTCGGTGAGCAGCAGGTCGCGGGCGTAGTCGGTGTTGCCCAGGGCCCGCCAGGCGACCTCGTGCAGATCGTGGACGTCGCAGTCGGCGTCCACCACGACGATCAGCTTGGTCAGCGACATCATGTGCGCGCCCCAGATCGCCGACATCACCTTCTGCGCGTGCTTGGGGTACTTCTTGTCGATCGAGACGATCGCGCAGTTGTGGAAGCCACCCGCCTCCGGCAGGTGGTAGTCCACGATGTCCGGCACGATGATCTTCAGCAGCGGCAGGAAGAACCGCTCCGTGGCCCGTCCCAGCGGACCGTCCTCCGTCGGCGGGCGGCCCACCACGATCGACTGGAAGACCGGTCGCCTGCGCATGGTGACGCAGTCGATGGTCAGCGCCGGGAAGTCCTCCTGGGGCGTGTAGAAGCCGGTGTGGTCGCCGAAGGGCCCCTCCGGAAGCATCTTCCCCGGTTCCAGCCAGCCCTCCAGCACCACCTCGGCACGGGCCGGGACCTGGAGCGGCACCGTCTTGCAGTCCACCATCTCCACCCGCCTCCCCTGGAGGAAACCGGCGAAGAGGTACTCGTCGATGTCGCCGGGCAACGGCGCGGTGGAGGCGTAGGTGACGGCGGGCGGACAGCCGAAGGCGATGGCCACCGGCAACCGCTCGCCGCGCCGCGCGGCCACCTGGTAGTGGTTGCGGCTGTCCTTGTGGATCTGCCAGTGCATCCCGATGGTGCGCCGGTCGTGGCGCTGGAGCCGGTACAGGCCCAGGTTGCGGATGCCGGTCTCGGGGTCCTTGGTGTGGGTCAGGCCCAGGTTGAAGAACGAGCCGCCGTCCTCGGGCCAGGTGAACAGCGCGGGCAGCTTCTCCAGGTCGACGTCGTCGCCGGTGAGGACCACGTCCTGGACGGGTGCCTCCTTGACCTTCCTCGGCGGCACGTGCGCCATCGAACCGAGCTTGCCGAACGCCTCCCGGACCCCGACGAAGCCGTGCGGCAGCTCCGGCCTCAGCAGTCCGCCGATCTTCTCGCCGATCTCGTCGTAGGAGGCCAGGCCCAGCGCCTTGAGCAACCTGCGGTCGGTGCCGTAGACGTTCATCGCCAGCGGGAGGTCGGTGCCGCGGACGTTCTCGAAGAGCAGGGCCGGACCGCCGGACTTCTGGACCCGGTCGACGATCTCCCCCACTTCCAGGTGGGGGTCCACCTCGGCCTTGACCCGGACGAGGTCACCGTCGCGCTCCAGGGCCCGCAGCAGCGAGCGGAGATCGTCGTATGCCATGTGGGCAAGTATCCGACACCGATTACCCTGGGCGTGTCACGGGGCCGTACTCCGGCTCCAACCCGGCGGTCCCGGGCCGCAGGCCGCGGGGGCGACACCCGCCGCACGACCGCTTCCAGGGAGCGTTGCCCATGCTCAGGATTCTTCCGACCGTTCTGCTCCTGGCGGTGTGGGTCTACGCCTTCATCGACTGCCTGAACACCCCCGAGAACGAGACCCGCAAACTGCCGAAACTGGCGTGGGTGTTCGTCATCCTGCTCTTCGGCTCGGTGCTGGTCGGCCCCATCGCCTGGTTCGTGGTCGGACGTCCGCGCAAGAACGCTCCCTACGGAGCCGTGCGGCCCGCCGAGCGCCGCTGGGTCGCGCCGGACGACAATCCCGAGTTCCTGAAGTCCATCAACGAGCGCGGGCGGAACCCCGAGCGGCCGGAGTCGGAACCGGAGCAGCGGCAGGAGCCGGAGCGGGAGCCTCGGGCCGGTGACGACGCGTCGCGCGATGGCGAGAAGCGGAACGAGGGCGGGGCCAAGGAGCACGACAAGGGGAACGGCGGGCCGGAGGATCCCCCGCCCGCCGCCTCCTGAGGAACGCGCCTCCTTCGGCCCCCGCTCCCCGGACGTGACCGGCCCCGCCGGTCACACCCCGCCGTAGGAGTGCAGGCCGTCGAAGAAGACGTTGACGCCGTAGTAGTTGAACAGGAAGCAGAGGAAGGCGATCAGCGCCAGGTACGCCGCCCTGCGCCCCTTCCACCCCGCCGTGGCACGGGCGTGCAGGTAGGCGGCGTAGCCGACCCAGGTGATGAAGGACCAGGTCTCCTTGGGGTCCCAGCCCCAGTAGCGGCCCCAGGCGTTCTCGGCCCAGATCGCGCCCGCGATGATGGTGAAGGTCCAGAAGGGGAAGACGGCGGCGTTGATGCGGTACGCGAAGCCGTCCAGGGAGGCCGCGCTGGGCAGCCGCTCCAGCACCGAGGAGGCGAAGGCGTTCGGCTTCCCGCCCGCCTCCAGCTTGGCCTCGTAACGGTCCCGGAACAGGTACAGCAAGGTGGAGACCGCGCCGATGTAGAACAGCGCGCCGCAGACGATCGCCAGCGAGACGTGGATCCACATCCAGTACGAGTCCAGCGCCGGAACGAGCTGGTCGCTCTCGGTGTAGAAGACCACGATGGCCAGACCGAGGTCGAGCAGCACGGTGGTGACCAGCGGCAGGCCGATCCACCGGACGTTCTTCCTCGCGATCAGGAAGCCGAGGTAGGCGCCGACGGCGACCATCGAGAAGGCCGTCGAGAACTCGTACATGTTGCCCCAGGGGGCCCGCTGCACCGACAGGGCGCGGGTGAGCACCGCGCCGAAGTGCAGCAGGAACGCCAGGACGGTGAGGGAGACGGCGATCCGGCCGTACAGATCGCCCCGCTCGTCCCCGCCCGCGGCGCCCGGACCGTCCGGCACCCCGGCCCGGCGGCCCGGGGCGGACCGGGTGACGACCTTCGGCCTCTCCAGCACGTCGGTGCCGCCGGAGGTCCGCACGGTGACGGAGACCCCGGCACCGGCGGTCTCCTTCCCCGCGGTGCTCCTCGTGGTGTTCCCCGCGGTGTTGTTCGCGGTGTTGTTCGCGGTGAGCGCGGTGGCCGTGCGGGCCACCCTGCTGCGGCTGCCGAACACCCATTCCACGATGTGCGCGACGAAGGCCAGGGCGTAGACGGCCATCGCCGACTTGATCAACAGGTTGCTGAACTCGGCGAGGCTCTCGTTCGCTGCGACGGCGATGTCCACTGGGTTCACTCGGTCTCTCCTCGTGACGAGGGTCCGGCGCCTTCGGTGGCGTCCGGTGCGTCTGTGGTCTCCCCCGTGGTCCCTCCGGCGGGCGCCTTGGAATCGGCCCCTCCGGCTCCGTCCGCGCCGGGACCGTCGGGCCTCGGTTCCTCCGCCTCCGGCGCCTCCCGGGCGTCCCGGGCGTCCCGTTCCGCGGCGGGTGGCGCGGCGTCCTGGAGCGCGACGGCCAGGTCGCCCAGCTCCTCGGGGAGCCGCGCGGACTCGCTGCGGCCCAGTCCGGCCATCTCCACCACGGTGGTGCCGTCCGCGCCGCGCCGGGCGCGGACCCACACCCGGCGGCGCCGGACGAACAGCGAGCCGGCCAGTCCGAGCACGGCGGCGGTGGCGCCGGCCAGCGCCCAGCCCTCGCCGGGTTCCTGGGAGATCTGGAAGCTGGCCCACTGCTCGACGCGGTCGAACGTCAACGTGCCCGCTCCGTTCGGCAGGTCGATCGACTCGCCGGGGCGCAGGTCGGCGCGGAACAGGTCCCCGTCCTCCGCCTTGAACTGCTCCATCTTGTCGGTGTCGAGCTGGTAGACGTTCTGCGGGAGGCCCGAGTCGACGCCCAGGTCGCCGTGGAAGGCGTTGAGGGAGAGCACCGGATAGTCCAACTCGGGGAACGTCGAGTGCGGTCCGCGCTCGGCGTCGATCCCGTAGGTGGGCGTGAAGATGCCCTGGAAGCCGAGCTGTTCCCGCTCGCCGTCCCGGTTCCGGTAGTCGGTGACCTTGATGACGCCCGTGGACGTCAGCCCCAGGCTCTCCTGCGGCAGGAAGGGGACCGGGCCCCGGTACGCCACCTCGCCCTGTCCGTCGGTGACGGTGACGACCGGCGCGTAGCCGTGGCCGACGAGGTAGACCTTGGAGTCGCCGACCTCCAGCGGGTGGTTGACCTCGATGGTGGTCTTCTTCTCCGCCCCGTCCGCGCCCTCCCAGTACGAGACGTCGGCGCGGAAGGTGCGCGCGGTGCCGCGCTGCGGTCCGGTGCGCTCGAAGGAGGCGTGGAAGTCGTCCAGCCGGAAGCCGAAGACGTCCATGTCGGCGGTGTCGTACAGCGTGCCCGAGGTGAAGTCGTCGTACTGCACGAGCGTGTTGGAGAAGCCGTCGCCCTCCACGATGAGCTTGCCGCCCTCGGAGTTCCACAGCTGTCCCGCGGCGAAGGCGAGCAGCATCACGATCAGCGAAACGTGGAAGACGAGGTTCCCGACCTCGCGCAGATACCCCTTCTCGGCGGCGACCGAGCCGCCGGGGCCGGCGCCGGTGGTCCCGGCGGGCTCCTCGACCCGGTCCGTGCGGAAGCGTCGTCCGCGCAGCAGCGTCCGCGCCGCCTCCAGCACCCGCTCCGGTTCGGCGTCGGTGCGCCAGGTGGTGTGGACGGGCATCCGGGTCAGTCGGCCCGGGGCGCGCGGCGGTCGGGAGCGGAGCTGGACGACGAACTGCCGGCTCCGCGGGACGATGCAGCCGATGAGCGAGACGAACAGCAGGATGTAGATCGCGGAGAACCACACCGAGCTGTAGACGTCGAAGAGCTGGAGCTTGTCGTAGACCTCCGCCAGGGTCTCGTTCCGCCGTCTGAACTCCCGTACGGCGAAGGGGTCCGAGCCGTTCTGCGGGACCAGCGATCCGGGGACGGCGGCGAGCGAGAGCAGGAACAGCAGGATCAGCGCGACCCGCATCGAGGTGAGCTGCCGCCAGAACCAGCGGGCCCAGCCCACCGGGCCCAGGGCGGGGACGTCGGCCGCGGAGTCCTCGCGGGGGGCCGTGGAGATCCGGGTGCCGGCCTCCTGGTCCTCGGCCTTCTCGGTGTTCTCGGCATTGGCTGTGGGCATGTCAGATCCCTACGGTGAAACTGCCGGTCCAGGCGAGGAGCTCGGTGAGCACCAGGTCCCAGACCCCGGTGAGCATCAGGACGCCCAGCGCGATCAGCATGCCTCCGCCGATCCTCATGACCCAGACGTAGTGCCGCTTGACCCAGGAGAAGGCGCCGAGCGCCCGCCGGAAGGCGACCGCGGTGAGCACCAGCGGCAGCCCCAGGCCCAGGCAGTAGACGGTGGTCAACAGCGCGCCCCTGCCCGCGCTCGCCTCGTTGAAGGACAGCGCGTTGACGGCGGTCAGCGTGGGCCCCAGACAGGGCGTCCAGCCGACCCCGAAGAGCACGCCGAGCAGGGGTGCGCCGGCCAGCCCCACGGCCGGTCTGCGGTGGAACCGGAACTCGCGCTGCCCCACCCCCCCGAGCAGGCCCATGAAGAGCAGGCCCATCACGACCAGCAACACGCCCAGGATCCGCCCCAGCACCTCCTGGTGGGCCAGGAGCGTCCGCCCGAAGTACCCGAAGAGCGCGCCGCCCGAGACGAACACCGCGGTGAACCCCACGACGAACAGCGAGGAGCCGAGCACCATCCGCCACCGCCGGGCCTCCGCCAGGTCGGCTCCGCCGATCCCTGTGACGTACGACAGGTAGCCGGGGATCAGGGGCAGCACACAGGGCGAGAAGAACGACACCAGTCCGGCCACCAGCGCGACGGGGACCGCCAGGAGCAGCCCGCCGGAGAAGACGGTCTCGTTGACGCCCGTGACGGAGGCGAGGTGGAGCATCCCCCTCACTTCTCCTTGATCAGGGGTTCGAGGATGGAGCGCAGTTCCTCCTCGCCGAGCGGCTTGAGGGCCCGCGCGGCGATCCTCCCGTCACGGTCGATGAAGAGCGTCGAGGGGATGGCCTGGGGGTTGAGGCTGCCCTTGGGGAAGCGCAGGAGGAGCTTTCCCGAGGGGTCGTACAGGCTGGGGTAGGGGACCCCGTAGTCGTCCTCGAACCGCTGGGCCGGAACCCGGTCGAGGTCACGGGTGTTGATCCCGACGAACCGCACCCCCTGGTCCTCGGTCTCCTTCGCCACCTTCACCAGGTGGGGCATCTCGGCGCGACAGGGCGGGCACCACGACCCCCACACGTTGACGACCAGGACGTCGCCCCGGTAGTCGGCCGTGCTCAGCCGCTCGCCGTCCACCGTCTCGCCGGAGAGCACCGGGGCGGGTTCGCGTTCCCCGGGCTCCACCTCGGTGACCGCGCCCGTCCCGGCCACGTAGTTCTTGCCGGAACCGCCGTCGGCCGGTGCCGCGTCCTCACCGCCGCACCCCGCCAGGAGCAACGCGCCCACCACCGCGGCGGCCACGGCCGCGGACGGTCGGGGACGGCGGCGGGGTCCGGTAGCGCGAAGAATCATGTGAAAAGTTTCCCATGCTCCTTCCGCGGTTCGTTCCCCACCCCCGACCGATACCGGACACCATGCGGCGGACCTGCTGTTTTCCGCCCGGTACGTGAGCCGTTTCACCGCTTCGACGTCCACCGCGGCACGCACCGGGCCGGCCCCGCCGCGCGGCCCGGTCAGGCTCCGAACGCCTTGCTCCTGCCCTTGACCGGCTTCGCCCCGGCCCGCAGGTGGGGCGGCACGAGGTCACGGGCCGGCTCGGTGTAGCCGACGGAGACGATCCGGTCGCCGACGAAGGTGAAGGTCGTCAGCGACGCCAGGGTGCACTGACGCCTGCGCGGGTCGTGCCAGAGGCGGCGGCGCTCGACGAAGCTGCGCACGATCCAGATCGGGAGCTGGTGGCTGACGCACACCGCCTCGTGGCCGCGGGCGGCGTCCCGGGCGGCCTGGAGCGCGGACATCATCCGCACCACCTGGTCGATGTACGGCTCGCCCCACGACGGCCGGAAGGGGTTGCGCAGGTGCGGCCAGTTGGCGATCCGTCGCAGCGCCCCGTCGCCGACGCCGAAGGTCTTGCCCTGGAAGACGTTGTCCGCCTCGATCAGCCGCGCGTCGGCGGCCACGTCCAGACCGTGCGCCTTGGCGATCGGGTCGGCGGTCTCCTGGGCTCGCTCCAACGGGGAGGCGACGACGTGGGTGACGTCGCGCTCGGCCAGGTGTTCGGCGACCCGCTCGGCCATCCGGCGCCCCAGGTCGGAGAGGTGGTAGCCGGGGAGACGGCCGTAGAGGATGCCCTTGGGGTTCTCCACCTCGCCGTGCCGCATGAGGTGGACGACGGTCCGCTGTCCGCCGCCGTGCTGCTCCCGCTCGCCCGCGGTCTCCCGGGTGACCGTCACGTCCGCCGGGTCCGTCATCCCCGCCGGGTCGTCGACGTCCCTCGCGCCCTCGGTGACTCTCGCGTCCGTCATGCCCCGGCCTCCCCGGGGGCGGCGGCCCGGGCGGCGGCGCGCGCGGCGGAGGGCAGGGCGGCGGCGATCCGCTCGATCGCCCCGCCGTCGAGCGCGGTGGAGACGAACCACGCCTCGAAGGCCGAGGGCGGCAGGTAGACGCCCTGGGCGAGCATCTCGTGGAAGAAGGCGGTGAAGCGGAACGACTCCTGCCGTTTGGCGGCGGCGTAGTCCACCACGTCCTCGTCGGTGAAGAAGACGGAGAACATGCTCCCCGCCCGCTGGATCCGGTGCGCCACGCCCTCCTTGGCCAGTGCCTCGGTCACCAGGGAGCGGACCTCGGCGGAGACGGCGTCCAGCGTCCGGTACGCCGCGTCGTCCAGCAGCCTCAGCTGCGCCAGACCGGCGGCGGTGGCGACCGGGTTCCCCGAGAGGGTGCCCGCCTGGTAGACGGCGCCGGCGGGGGCGAGGTGGGCCATCACGTCGGCCCGACCGCCGAAGGCCGCGGCCGGGAAGCCGCCGCCCATCACCTTGCCGAAGGTCATCAGGTCCGGCACGACGCCGTCGATGCCGTACCACCCCTCCTTCGAGACCCGGAAGCCGGTCATCACCTCGTCGGAGACGTACAGGGCGCCGTGGCGCTCGCACAGCTCCTTCAGCCCGGCGTTGAAGCCCTCGCGCGGCGGCACGACACCCATGTTGCCCGGCGACGCCTCGGTGATCACGCAGGCGATCTCGTCCGGGTGCGCCTCGAACGCGGCGGCCACGGCCGCCAGGTCGTTGTAGGGCAGCACCAGGGTGTCGCCGGCCTGCGCGCCCGTCACACCGGGGGTGTCGGGCAGGCCGAAGGTGGCCACCCCCGAGCCGGCCGCGGCCAGCAGGGCGTCGACGTGTCCGTGGTAGCAGCCGGCGAACTTGACCACCTTGGCGCGTCCGGTGAAGCCGCGCGCCAGCCGGATCGCGGACATCGTGGCCTCGGTGCCGGAGGAGACCAGCCTCACCTGGTCCACGGGAGCGACGCGGGCGACGATCTCCTCGGCCAGTTCCACCTCGCCCGCGCCGGGTGTCCCGAAGGACGTGCCGCGCTCGACCGCCGCCCGGACCGCCTCGGTCACGACGGGGTGGGCGTGCCCCAGGATCATCGGACCCCACGAGCACACCAGGTCGACGTACTCGCGGCCGTCGGCGTCGGTGAGGTACGGGCCGGACCCGGAGACCATGAAGCGGGGAGTGCCTCCCACGGCCCCGAAGGCGCGCACCGGAGAGTTCACGCCCCCCGGTGTCACAACGGCGGCGCGGTCGTACAGCGACTGCGATACTGGTGCTTCGTACGGATAGCTCACGCAAGCCATGGTCTCAGAGCTTCGCGCGCATGTGCGGCCGGGCGTTTCACGGCTCGCCAGACGGGGAGGTCTTGGGAAGTCTCTGAGACGATGATCTGGTTGCGCGGCGGGGGCCGCGAATGGTCGGGTGGTGACATGCAGCGCGGTGGCGGACTTGGCGAGGGCACGGGGGACCTGGGGCCGCGCCCCAGGCGCGCGCGGGGCCGACACCGGCGTGAGGCGGCTCGCGAGGTGCCCGGGACGCCCGAGGTGTCCGAGACCGCGGAGCCGGCGGAAGTGGCGGAGACGAGGAGCGGCAAGGGTGGCCGGTTGGCCGTGACCTACAAGTACTTCGGCGCGCCGGACGGCGCCACCGCCGCCCGGGTGCCCATCTCGATGCGCCCGGAGGAGCTCGGCGGCGACGAACTGGGACACGGCATGTTCACCAGGATCAAGCCGGAGACGATGGCCGCGATGGTCCTCACCGGCATAGAGGGCATACCCCTGCACAGGGTGCCCCCGCTGGAACTGGTCGTGCTCCACTCCGACTACGCGGTGGTCAAGCTCCCCATGGCCGTCGTCGATCCGCTGCGCGGCATCGGCGAGGAGTCGGTGGGTGCCGCCGCCTTCATCTGGTCCACCGTCCCCGACCGGGGCGGCCCGCGCGACGCGTTCGACGTCTACCGGCTCCTGCACGAGTGGCAGGACTTCTCGCACCGTCTCCACGAGGCGGGCCACCAGCCGTACTGCCTGGTCTGGCCCTGACGGCCCGAGGGTGCCTCCGGGTGGCCTCCGTCCGGACCACCGCGATGTGATCGGGACGTGATCGGGGCGCCGGGTGCCTGGTCGGAGCCGTGTCGATCACGCGGGCGCCGCGGTGCGGACGACCCGGTCGGGGAACTTCCCGGAGCGCTCCGGACCTATCCTGCGAGCGACACAGGACCGTCCATCCCGAAGGGGCCCGCCCATGACCTCCCCCGCCGAGCAGCCGGCCGAGCAGACCACCGCTCCCACCGCCGTCGTCACCGGCGCCGGCAGCGGGATCGGTGCCGCCACCGCGCGCCGGCTGGCCGCCGCCGGCTACCGGACCGTGCTCGCCGCCCGCCGCGCCGAGCGGATCGAAGCCCTGGCCGACGAGCTGACCGGGGCCGGGCACCCGGCCGAACCGTACGCCCTGGACGTCACCGACCGGGCCGCCGTGGACGCCTTCGCCGACCGGCTCGGCCCCCTCGCCCCCGGCAGCGTGCTGGTCAACAACGCGGGCGGCGCCCTGGGGCTGGATCCGGTGGCCACCGGCGACCCGGCCGACTGGCGGGCGATGTACGAGGTCAACGTCCTGGGCGTGCTCAACATGACGCAGGCCCTGCTCCCGGCGCTGACCGCCTCCGGCGACGGCACGGTCCTCGTGCTCTCCTCCACCGCCGGCCACGGCACCTACGAGGGCGGGGCGGGATACGTCGCCGCCAAGCACGGCGCCCACGTCCTGGCCGAGACCCTGCGGCTGGAGGTGTGCGGGCAGCCCGTCCGCGTCATCGAGATCGCGCCGGGCATGGTGCGCACCGAGGAGTTCTCCCTCACCCGCTTCCGCGGGGACGCCGAGAAGGCGGCGAAGGTCTACGAGGGCGTCGCCGAACCGCTGACGGCCGAGGACGTGGCCGACACCGTCGTCTGGGCCGTGACCCGCCCGTCACACGTCAACGTCGACCTGCTGGTCGTCCGGCCCCGGGCGCAGGCGTCCAACACCAAGGTGCACCGCGAGCGCTGAGCCGCAGCGGCACCGGAACGTCCGGGCGCCCGCCCCCGCGGGGACGGGCGCCCGGACGCTCGCGGCGTTCACGAGCCGCGCGGGCTCACAGCCGCTCGGGCGTGCGGATGCCCAGCAGCGCCATGCCCTGGTGCAGGGTGCGGGCGGTCAGGTCGCACAGGAACAGCCGGTTCTCCACCGTCGCCGCGTCCTCGGCCTTCAACACCGGGCACTGGTCGTAGAACGTGGTGTAGTGCGAGGCCAACCCGTACAGGTAGGCGGCCAGCTTGTGCGGCTCGTACGTCTCGGCCACGCCCGCCAGGGTCTCGGCGAACTCGTCCAGGTGCAGGCCCAGCGTCCGCTCCGCCGGCTGGAGCGACAGCTCCGGGTGCGGCACCGGCCTCGCGTCGCCCGCCTTGCGCAGGATGGACTGGATCCGGGCGTAGGCGTACTGGAGGTAGACACTGGTGTCGCCGTTGAGCGAGACCATCCGGTCCAGGTCGAAGACGTAGTCGCGGGACATCGACGTCGACAGGTCCGCGTACTTCACCGCGCCGATGCCCACCTGGCCGCCGCGCTCGGCGATCTCCTCCTCGGTGAGCTCCAGCCCGCCCTGCTCGGCCTTCTCGCGCACCACGGCCGTGGCCCGCTCCACGGCCTCGCCCAGCAGGTCCACCAGCCGGACCGTCTCGCCCTCACGGGTCTTGAACGGCTTGCCGTCCTTGCCCAGCACCGTGCCGAACGCCAACTGCCGCGCGGCGCCCTCGGGCAGCCAGCCGGCCCGGCGCGCGGTCTCGAAGACCATCTTGAAGTGCAGCGCCTGCCGGGCGTCCACCACGTACAGCAGGGTGTCGGCGCCCAGCTTCCCCACCCGGTCGCGGATGGCGGCCAGATCGGTGGCGGCGTAGCCGAAACCGCCGTTGGACTTCTGCACGATCAGCGGGACGGGCTTGCCGTCGGGGCCCTTGACGTCGTCGAAGAACACGCACAGCGCGCCCTCGGAGCGGACGGCCACCCCGCTCTCCTCCAGCTCCTTCACGACCTGCTGGAGGTCGTCGTTGTACGCGCTCTCGCCGACCACGTCCTCGTCGCGGATCTCCACGTCGAGCTGGTCGTAGACCGCGTGGAAGTAGATCATCGACTCGCCGACGATCCTCCGCCACGCCTCCAGCGTGCGCTCGTCGCCGCTCTGGAGCAGCACCACCCGGTCCCGGGCCCGCTGCTTGAACTCCTCGTCGGAGTCGAACAGCGCCCGCGACGCCTTGTAGAGCCGGTTCAGGCGGGACATCGCGGCCTCGCCCGAGTCACCGGAGCCACCGGCGGCGCCCGGGGCCTCCCCGCCGTGGTCCAACTCGTGCGGGTGCTCCTCCAGGTACTGGATGAGCATGCCGAACTGGGTGCCCCAGTCGCCGATGTGGTGGCGCCGGATCACCGTCTCGCCCCGGTGCTCCAGGATCTTCACGACCGCGTCGCCGATCACCGTGGAGCGCAGGTGCCCCACGTGCATCTCCTTGGCCACGTTGGGCTGGGAGTAGTCGATCACCGTGGTGCCCGGCTGCTCCGCGTACGGCACGCCCAGCCGCTCGTCGGCGGCCCGCGCCGCCAGGTTCCGGACGATCGCCGCGTCGGCGACGGTGATGTTGAGGAAGCCCGGTCCGGAGACCTCGATCCGCGCGATCTCGTCCGACGACGGCATCGCCTCGACGACCTTCGTCGCCAGCTCCCGCGGGTTGCCCTTGAGCTTCTTGGCCAGCGCCAGCATCCCGTTGGCCTGGAAGTCCGCCCGATCGCTCCGTCGCAGCAGCGGGTCCGCCGACGCGGCCTCCGGCAGGGATGCCGAGAGGGCGTCCGCGACACGCTGGTGGACGGTGGCGGCAAGGGAGGGGACCGAGGCCATGAAGGAGTGCCGTTCCTCTGAGTGGGGTTTTCGGATCGGTCCAGTATCCCACGCGGCCGACGGCCGAGGCGCGCGGATATCACGGGCACGGGGCCCGCCGCACGTCTGAAACAATGGAACCGTCATCGGAACCGTCATCCCGGACACCGCCGGTTCGGCGCCCGGGAGCCAGGAACCCACAGCCAGGAGAGGGACGTGCCGACCGTGGCTCAGAGCACAGAGACCGACTGGGTCTCCCGCATCGCGGACGAGGTCATCGCCGAGGCGGAGCGCCGCGCCCCCGGCAAACCCGTCGTCTGCGCCTCGGGCCTGAGTCCTTCCGGCCCGATCCACCTCGGGAACCTCCGCGAGGTCATGGTGCCGCACCTCGTCGCCGACGAGATCAAGCGGCGCGGCGTGGCCTGCGAGCACATCCTGTCCTGGGACGACTACGACCGCTTCCGGAAGGTCCCGGCGGGCATCGACGGCGTCGACGCCTCGTGGTCCGAGCACATCGGCAAGCCGCTCACCTCCGTGCCCGCCCCGCCCGGCAGCGAACACCCCAACTGGGCCGAGCACTTCAAGGCCGCCATGGTGCGGGCGCTGGACGAGCTGGGCATCGAGGTGCGCGGCATCAGCCAGACGGAGATGTACACCTCCGGCGCCTACACCGAGCAGATCCTGTACGCCATGCGCGAGCGCGAGCGCATCGACGCCGTCCTGGACCGCTACCGCACCAAGGTGACGCCGGAGGGCCCCGCGGGCAGGACCGCGAAGAAGCAGGGCAAGCCCATGGACGACGCGGAGATCGAGGCCGCCGAGGGCTCGGGCGCCGCGGGCGAGGACGACGGCAGCGCGAGCGACGCCGGGTACTTCCCCTACAAGCCGTACTGCTCCGTCTGCGAGCGCGACCTGACGACGATCACCGCGTACGACGACGAGAGCACCGAGCTGACCTACGTGTGCCGGTGCGGCCACGAGGAGACGGTGCTGCTCTCCGAGCACCGCCGCGGCAAGCTGGTCTGGAAGGTCGACTGGCCGATGCGCTGGAAGTACGAGGGCGTGGTCTTCGAGCCCTCCGGCGTGGACCACCAGTCGCCCGGCTCGTCGTTCGTCGTCGGCGGGCAGTTGGTGAAGGAGATCTTCGACGGGCAGCAGCCGATCGGCCCGATGTACGCCTTCGTCGGCATCAGCGGCATGGCGAAGATGTCCAGCTCCAAGGGCGGGGTGCCCACCCCGGCCGACGCCCTGGAGATCATGGAGGCACCGCTGCTGCGCTGGCTGTACGCCCGCCGCAGGCCGAACCAGTCCTTCAAGGTCGCCTTCGACCAGGAGATCCAGCGGCTCTACGACGAGTGGGACGCGCTGGAGCGCAAGGTCGCCGACGGCACCGCGCAGCCCGCGGACGCCGCCGCGCACCGCCGCGCCACGTCCACCGCGACCGGCGAACTGCCCCGCACCCCGCACCCGCTGCCGTACCGCACCCTGGCCTCGGTGGTGGACATCACCACCGGGGACGAGGAGCAGACCCTGCGCATCCTGGGCGAGCTGGACCCGGAGAACCCGGTCCGCTCCCTGGCCGAGACGCGTCCGCGGCTGGACCGCGCGCAGCGGTGGGTCACCACCCAGGTCCCGGCCGAGCAGCGCACCCGGGTGCGCGAGGAGCCGGACACCGAACTGCTGTCCTCCCTCGACGACGACGCACGCGAGTCGCTGCGGCTGCTGCTGGACGGGCTGGACGAACACTGGTCGCTGGACGGGCTGACCACGCTCGTCTACGGGGTGCCCAAGGTACGGGCCGGTCTGACGCCGGACGCCAAGCCGACGCCGGAGTTGAAGGTCGCCCAGCGCGCCTTCTTCGCCCTGCTCTACAGGCTCCTGGTGGGACGGGACACCGGCCCGCGGCTGCCCACCCTGCTGCTCGCGGTGGGCGCCGACCGGGTCCGCAAGCTGCTGGGCGCGTAGCGGCGCCCCCGTGCCGGACGGGTCCGGCGGGCCGTCAGCCCGCCAGGCCCGTCCGGTACCGGTCCTTGAACTCGTGCACGTACGGGCGGAGGTAGGACTCGCTGAGGGGTCCGCCGCCGGCGTCCCTGATGCCGTCCTCCTGGAGCGTCAGGGCGAGTTGCTGGGGGTTGGGGAACTCCCCCTTCTCCACGATGTACCTGTGGTAGGCCCGGTAGTAGGCGTCCTCACGGGGCATCCCGTCCGGTATGCCGACGGGTTCGTCGGCCACTTCCCCCTCCGGCTCCGGCCGGGTCGTGCGCTGCGCCGGTACGGGCGCGGTGCGGCCGTTCGACGGTGCCCCGCCCAACGGGCGGTGTCGCCCGTCCGGGTTGGCCGGGTCCCTCGGGATCGTGAGCCCGGTGTCGGGGGTTCCGTTGGGGGCGGGTCGTTTCCCGGGCGCCGCCTCCGGTACGGCCGCCTCCGCCGGCGCGGCCTCTCCGGCCCGCGCGGTCCGCCCGTCGACCGCCTCCCACGTGGAAGGCACCGGTCCGTACGCGGCCTTCCCCACGGCGGTCTCCACGGGCTTCTCCACGGCGGTCCCCACGGCTGACTCCACGGCGGTCCTCATCGCGGTGCCCTTCCCCTCGGCGGTGCGCCAGGACGGCGGCAGCAACTCGTGCCGTTCCGGGCCGGCCCCACCCGCGGCCGGCTCCCGTTCGGCCGGGTCCGCGTCCGAGGCCCCCTCCGGTCCGGGACCCGCCGCCTCCACCGCGAGTGCCGCGGGCACCGCTGCGGCCGCCGCTGCGGCCGCCGTCGCGGACGGTTCGGCCGCACCGCCCACCGACGGGACGAGCTTGGGTTCGATGCCGGCGGCCGCCAGTCCGGCCGGGGCGGTCTCCGACAGCGGCACCCCGTACCGCGCCAGCCGCAGCGGCATCAGCGCCTCCACCGGCGCCCGCCGCTTCCAGCCGCGCCCGTAGCGGGCCCGCAGCCGTGCCTCGTAGATCAGCCGGTCCTGCTCCATACGGATCACCTGGTCGTAGGAGCGCAGCTCCCACAGCTTCATCCGACGCCACAGTCGGAAGGTGGAGGGGAAGGCCAGCAGCCAGCGGGAGATCCGCACGCCCTCCATGTGCCGGTCGGCGGTGATGTCGGCGATCCGGCCGACCGCGTGGCGGGCGGCCTCGACGGCCACGACGAACAGCACCGGGATCACCGCGTGCATCCCCACGCCCAGCGGGTCCGGCCAGGCGGCGGCGCCGTTGAAGGCGATGGTGGCGGCCGTCAGCAGCCAGGCGGTCTGCCGCAGCAGCGGGAAGGGGATGCGGATCCAGGTCAGCAGCAGGTCCAGGGCCAGCAGCACCACGATCCCGGCGTCGATGCCGATGGGGAAGAACGGCGCGAAGCCTCCGAAACCTTTCTTCTCGGCGAGGTCGCGGACGGCGGCGTACGACCCGGCGAAACCGATCGCCGCGATCACCACCGCCCCGGCCACGACCACGCCGACGAGTATGCGGTGAGTCCGTGTCAGTTGCACTGCTGTGTCCTCGCGAGGTCGTCGAGTGGATGCCCCGCCGGGGACGGGGCCGGGGTGGAGCGGGCCGGGCCGGGGTCGTGCCGGGGAGCCGAAGGGAACGCGGGGTGGGGGAGGCGGTGGAAGGGGGTCCTTCCCGCCGCCGGGCGGCCGTTATCCGACGACCTTCACCGCGTCCTTGGCGGCCTTCACCGCGCCCTCGCGGATGTCCTCGGCCTTCGGCGTCCCGCCCTTCTCCAGGCCGGCGCCCTCGTAGTCCACGACCACCACGACGTTGCCGGTGACGGCGACGATCCGCTGCTCGCGGTAGTCCACGGTCTCCTTCCCGTTCTTCCTCTTCGTCTCGAAGGATATGGCCGTCGCCTGGTCCCCCACCCCGTCCAGCGGGGCGTTCTCGACCTTCTCGTTCTCCTTGTCCTCGCCGATCGCCGCCACCTGCCGGCCGGCGTGCTCGGCGGCCCGCTCGGCGCCGCTGCCGAGGGTGAGGTCGGAGTCGAACCGCTTGAGGGAGACGGTGAGCGTGCGGTGCTGGTAGCCGTCCAGGCCGGTCCACAGGCAGGTGCCGTAGCCGTCGGCGTCCTTGGACCCCAGGTTCTTGCCGGACTCCTCGGCCTTGGGGACCACGTCCTTGATCGTGTCCTTGGAGAGCGTCTTGCAGGGGTCGGGCAGTTCGGTGAACTTCACCGGAGCCGGGCTCGGGGGCGCGCTGGAGGTGGAGGTCGAGGCCGAGGGCTCGGCCCGCTCCTTGTCGCCGGAGTCGGAGGAACATCCCGCCACCAGCAGCATGGGCACGGCGGCGCAGGCGAGCGTACGGATGGCTGTGCGCGTGGCGTTACGGTGCATGGTTCCTTCGCTTCCGATGTGCTGGGCGACCGCGGCACGCCCTGCCGGACTGCCGGACGGCACGGTACGCCACCGGGGGGACGACACCGCAGAAGCCTAGGACGGTCGCGGAACCGGTCGGGCGGCACCACGGCGGGGTGTGTCCGGTCTCTCAGCGCCGCCGCGGGGCCTCGCGCCCGGAGGTTTCCGGACGCGGCCGGCCCGTTCCTCAGTCCTCGAACTCCCTGACGAGCCGCTCGGCCAGTTTCCGGGTCTTCTCCTGGAGTTCGGCGCTGTCGGGCAGCCTTCGCCGGTCCGTCACCCACTGCTCGTACTCGATGGTGACGATGACGTTTCCGGTGCGGAGGACCAAGGTGATGTCGCGGTGGACGCCCGCGTCGGCGGTCACCAGCTCGTCGTCGATGTACGCGGCGTCCCCGAGGCCCTCCAGGGGACGCGGTGCCGTCTCGGCGGCGGGGGTGGACGGTCGGGTCGCGACGCCCGGCTCGTCGGGCTCTCCGCTCCCCTCGTCCTCGCCGGAGGGACTCCCGGCCCCCTCCGGCGCCCCGGATTCCCCGCCGGTCGCGGGCCTCCCGGTCTCCCCCGGCCCCTCGCTTCCGGCCGGTTCCGCGTCGCCGTCCTCGGTGTCCGGTCCGTCCTCGGTGTCCGGTCCGTCCTCGGCGTCCGGGGCCGCGGTCGGGATGCCCGCCTCCAGGGCCATGTCCTCGTAGAGCAGCTCGGCCCGCTTGTCGTCGCTGACGGACGGGTCGTAGGAGACGACCCGCTCGAAGTCGACCAGGAGGTGGCGGCTTCCCAGGCCGGTCGAGCTCTTCCAGCGGCAGCCCACCCGACGGTCGTTGTCGTAGGTGACCGTCTGCTCGCCCTCGTACGCCTCCGGGACCCCACCGTCGCCCTCCGCGGCGGGGGAACGGTTCTCCGCTCCGGGCAGCATCGCCTTCAGGACGTCCGTGCCCACCGCGCCGCAGGGTTCGGGCAGGTTCCGGTGGGTGCCGGGCGGCGCGGTGGCCGCCTCGGCGCTGACCGCGCCGGGTTTGCTGTCGGAGGCGGCACCGCCCTCGCCGGTGCCGCCCGTGCAGCCGACGGCCCCTACGGCCAGCACGACGGCGATCGCCGCGCCGGTGGCGTACGCCTTCCGCTGCACTGCCGCCCAACTCCCTCGTCCGTGGGAACGCTCGAAAACACGTTGCCGCCACACGAAGGCAGCGGAACACAATGTCTACCGCACGATGCCCACGGTCCGCTCCGCGGGACCTCCATACGGTGGGGCATCTGCAGTATTACGTCCGTCTTCTGTGGATGGACACACGCGGCAGGAGCCCACTGTGCCCGCGAGTGGGCGCGCCGTTCCCACACGTCTTCCGAGGGGGATGAACGAACGTGTCCTACACCGAGGTTCCCGGAGCCCGGGTCCCGATCCGCATGTGGGCCGATCCGGCGACCGTCGAGGACGGGGCGATGCGCCAGCTCCACAACGTCTCCACGCTCCCGTGGATCGAGGGGCTGGCCGTGATGCCGGACGTCCACTACGGCAAGGGCGCGACGGTCGGCTCGGTGATCGCCATGCGCGGCGCGGTCTGCCCGGCCGCGGTCGGCGTGGACATCGGCTGCGGCATGTCGGCGGTACGCACCTCCCTGACCGCGAACGACCTGCCCGGCGACCTCTCCCGGCTGCGCTCGCGGATCGAGCGGGCCATCCCGGTCGGCTTCGCCCTGCACGACGATCCGGTGGCCCCGGGCCGCCTGCACGGCGTCCCCGGCGCCGGCTGGGACGACTTCTGGTCCCGCTTCGACGGCCTCGCCGAGGAGGTCCGGTTCCGCCGGGAACGGGCCGCGCGGCAGATGGGGACCCTCGGCGGCGGCAACCACTTCGTCGAGGTCTGCCTGGACGAGGACGGCGCCGTCTGGCTGATGCTGCACTCCGGCTCGCGCAACATCGGCAAGGAACTCGCCGAGCACCACATCGGCGTGGCCCGGAAACTGCCGCACAACCGGGACCTGGTCGACCGCGACCTCGCCGTCTTCACCGCCGACACACCCCAGATGGCGGCGTACCGCAACGACCTGTTCTGGGCGCAGGAGTACGCCAGGCGCAACCGTGCGGTCATGATGGCGCTGCTGAAGGACGTGGTCCGCAAGGAGTTCAAGAAGGCCCGGCCCACCTTCGAGCCCGTCATCTCCTGCCACCACAACTACGTCGCGGAGGAGCGCTACGACGGCGTGGACCTGCTGGTCACCCGCAAGGGCGCGATCCGCGCGGGCAGCGGCGAGTACGGCATCATCCCCGGCTCGATGGGCACGGGCTCGTACATCGTCAAGGGGCTGGGCAACGCCGCGGCCTTCAACTCCGCCTCCCACGGCGCGGGGCGGCGGATGAGCCGCAACGCGGCGAAGAGGCGGTTCACGGCGCGGGACCTGGCCGAACAGACCCGCGGCGTGGAGTGCCGCAAGGACTCCGGCGTGGTGGACGAGATCCCGGCCGCCTACAAGCCGATCGAGCAGGTCCTCGACCGGCAGCGCGACCTGGTCGAGGTGGTGGCGAAGCTGCGGCAGGTCGTCTGTGTCAAGGGCTGACGCGGCCGCGCGGTACGACGCCGTGTCCGGGGCCGCGTCCCGGGCCGTGTCCGGGGCCGGGCGCGGCCCCGGACACGGCCCGGCGGCTCAGGACAGCCGCCGGGCCACCTCGGTCGCCCAGTAGGTCAGGATCATGTTCGCGCCCGCGCGCTTGATGCCCGTCAGCGTCTCCATGATCGCCCGGTCCCGCTCGATCCAGCCGCGCTCCGCCGCGGCCTCGACCATCGCGTACTCACCGGAGATCTGGTAGGCGGCGACGGGGACGTCCACGGCGTCCGCCACCCGGCGCAGCACGTCCAGGTACGGCAGCGCGGGCTTGACCATCACCATGTCCGCGCCCTCGGCGAGGTCGAGCGCGAGCTCGCGCATCGACTCGCGTCCGTTGGCCGGGTCCTGCTGGTAGGTCTTGCGGTCGCCCGTCAGCGAGGACCCCACGGCCTCGCGGAAGGGCCCGTAGAACGCGGAGGCGTACTTGGCGGTGTAGGCGAGCAGCGACACGTCCTGGTGCCCGGCCTCGTCCAGGGCGCGGCGGACGAAGGCGACCTGGCCGTCCATCATCCCGCTGGGCCCCAGCACATGCGCGCCCGCCTCCGCCTGGACGCACGCCATCTCCGCGTACCGCTCCAGGGTGGCGTCGTTGTCCACCCGGCCGCGCTCGTCCAGGACGCCGCAGTGGCCGTGGTCGGTGAACTCGTCCAGGCACAGGTCGGACATGACGACCAGGTCGTCGCCGACCTCGGCGCGCACGTCGCGCAGCGCCACCTGGAGGATGCCGTCCGGGTCGGTGCCGGGGGATCCGACGGCGTCCTTCTTGTCCTCCTCCGGCACGCCGAAGATCATGATCCCGCCCACGCCCGCCGCCACCGCGTCGGCCGCGGCCTTGCGCAGGGTCTCGCGCGTGTGCTGGTACACGCCGGGCATGGAGGAGATCTCCACCGGCTCGGTGATGCCCTCCCGCACGAAGACGGGGAGGATCAGCTCGGCCGGGTGGAGCCGGTGCTCGGCGACCATGCGGCGCATGGCCGGGGTGGTGCGCAGCCTCCGGGGGCGCACCACGGGGAAGTCCCCGTACGCGCCCCCGCGCGCACCACCGCCGTACGTTCCGCCGTACGCGCCGTTGTCGATCGTCACGATGTCCTGGCCCTCCTCCTGGTCGGCCGCTTCTCGCTCGGCCGCTGCACCGCCTCGCCGGCCTCGATCGCGGCGGCCCGGCGCTTGGCGCCGAACTCCGCCAGCGCCTCGGCCAGCTTGTGCACCGACGGTTCGGGCGCCATGACGTCCACGCGCAGGCCGTGCTCCTCGGCCGTCTTCGCCGTCGCCGGACCGATGCAGGCGATCACCGTCACGTTGTGCGGCTTGCCCGCGATGCCGACGAGGTTCCGCACGGTGCTCGACGAGGTGAACAGCACCGCGTCGAACCCGCCGCCCTTGATCGCCTCGCGCGTCGGGGCCGGTGGCGGCGAGGCGCGCACCGTCCGGTAGGCGGTGACGTCGTCGACCTCCCAGCCCAGCTCGATCAGGCCGGCCACCAGCGTCTCGGTGGCGATGTCGGCGCGCGGCAGGAAGACCCGGTCGATCGGGTCGAAGACCGGGTCGTAGGGCGGCCAGTCCTCCAGCAGCCCGGCCGCGGACTGCTCGCCGCTGGGCACCAGGTCCGGCTTCACGCCGAACTCCACCAGCGCCCTGGCCGTCTGCTCGCCGACGGCGGCGACCTTGATCCCGGCGAAGGCGCGGGCGTCCAGGCCGTACTCCTCGAACTTCTCGCGCACCGCCTTGACCGCGTTGACCGAGGTGAAGGCGATCCACTCGTAGCGGCCGGTGACCAGGCCCTTGACCGCGCGCTCCATCTGCTGCGGGGTGCGCGGCGGCTCCACGGCGATGGTGGGCACCTCGCTGGGCACCGCGCCGTAGGAGCGCAGTTGCTCCGAGAGCGAGGCGGCCTGCTCCTTGGTGCGCGGCACCAGCACCTGCCAGCCGAACAGCGGCTTGGACTCGAACCAGGCGAGCCGCTCGCGCTGCTCGGCGGCGCCGCGGTCACCGACCACGGCTATCGCGGGCCGCTCGCCGCCCGCCGAGGGCAGCACCTTGGCGGCCTTGAGGGTCTGGGCGATGGAGCCCAGCGTCGCCGTCCAGGTGCGCTGCCGGGTGGTGGTGCCGTCGATGGTGACGGTCAGCGGGGTGTCGGGCTTGCGGCCCGCCGTGACCAGCTCCGCGGCCGTGGCGGCGACCGACTCCAGGGTCGTGGAGACCACGAGGGTGGCGTCGCTGGCGCCCACCTCGTTCCACGCCCGCGGATCGGCGCTGCGCGCGTCGAGGAACCGTACGTCCGCGCCGTGGCCGTTGCGCAGCGGCACACCGGCGTAGGCGGGAACGCCCACGGCGGTGGCGATGCCCGGCACGACCTCGAAGGTGATGCCCTCCGAGGCGCAGGCGAGCATCTCGTCGGCGGCGTCGGCGTCCAGCCCGGGATCCCCGGCGACCGCACGGACGACCCGCTTGCCGCCCCGGGCGGCCCGCATGACAAGATTTACGGCATCGTCGGTACCCGCGGAGGCCGTTGACGCGTCGTCACCTGCTGCCTGGAGCGGGGTGTCGACACCTGCCCGCACGTGTGCCCGCACGACGTCGTACACCTGCGGGTCGGCGACCAGTACATCGGCCTGCGTCAGCGCCTCGACGGCGCGCAGCGTCAGCAGTCCCGGGTCTCCGGGCCCGGCACCGAGGAAGGTGACGTGCCCGTGGGTGCCGTACGAGTGATCGGTGGTGGGGCTCAATGTGCTCGCTCCCCCATCAGACCGGCCGCGCCCTTGGCGAGCATCTCGTCGGCGAGTTCGTTCCCCATGGCCTGGGCCGTGGAGAGTGCCTCGTCGACGGACGCCGGTACGTGGCCGGTGGTGGACAGCTGCACCAGCGTGGTGCCGTCGGTGGTGCCGACGACGCCGCGCAGGCGCAGTTCGGTGACATCCTGCCCTGCTCCCGGCATGTCGGCCAGTGCGCCGACGGGGGCGCTGCAGCCGGCCTCCAGAGCGGAGAGCAGGGTTCGCTCGGCGGTCACGGCGATCCGCGTGCGCGAGTCGTCGAGTTCGGCGAGCCGGTCTGCGAGGTCCGTGCGCGTCGCCGCGCACTCGACCGCCAGGGCTCCCTGGCCGGGGGCGGGCAACATCGTGTCGGGGTCGAGGAGCTCGGTGGCCTCCCCGATCCGCCCGGTGCGCCTCAGCCCGGCGGCGGCCAGGACGACCGCGTCCAGCTCGCCGGAGCGCACGTATCCGATGCGGGTGTCGATGTTGCCCCGGATCGGTACCGTCTCGATGTCCCTGCCGAGTGCGCGGGCCCAGGCGCCCAGCTGCGCCATGCGGCGCGGCGAGCCGGTTCCGACCCGCGCTCCGTCGGGCAACCGCTCGAAGGTGAGCCCGTCGCGGGCGACCAGCGCGTCGCGAGGGTCCTCGCGCTCGGGCACGGCCGCCAGCGCCAGCCGCTCCGGCTGCGCGGTGGGAAGGTCCTTGAGGGAGTGGACGGCGAGGTCGATCTCGCCGCCGAGCAGCGCGTCGCGCAGTGCGGAGACGAAGACCCCGGTGCCGCCGATCCGTGCCAGGTGCTCACGGGAGACATCGCCGAACGTGGTGATCTCCACCAGTTCGACGGGCCGCCCGGTGATCCGGCGGACCCGCTCGGCCACCTGACCGGACTGGGCGGTGGCGAGTTGGCTGCGGCGGGTGCCCAGCCTCAGTGGCCGGGCCGGGTTGGTGCTCATTGCCGCTCCTGTTCGGGGTTGCTTACGGCGGCGACGGTCTGTGGGTCCAGGTCGAACAGCTCGCGCAGCGCGTCGGCGTATCCGGCGCCGCCCGGCTCGCCGGCGAGTTGCTTGACGCGCACGGTCGGCGCGTGCAGCAACTTGTCGACGACCCGCCGTACGGTCTGGGTGATCTCGGCGCGCTGCCTGTCGTCGAGTCCGGGGAGGCGTCCGTCCAGACGGGCCATCTCCGCCGCGACGACATCGGCGGCCATGGTGCGCAGCGCGACCACGGTGGGGGTGATCCGCGCCGCCCGCTGGGCGGCTCCGAAAGCGGCCACCTCGTCGGTGACGATGCCCCGCACCTTGTCGACGTCCGCGGCCATGGGAGCGTCGGCCGACGCCTCGGCGAGCGACTCGATGTCCACCAACCGTACGCCTTCCAGGCGGTGCACGGCGGCGTCCACGTCACGGGGCATGGCCAGGTCGAGCAGCGCCAGGGGCGCGTCGTCCGCGGCACCGGAACCGGCGCGCGCGGCCACGGCGGCCTCGACGTCGCCGGCCGTCAGCACCAGGCCGGTGGCGCCGGTGCAGGAGACGACGACGTCGGCGTGCGGCAGTTCGTCGAGGATCTCGGCGGCGGGCACGGCGCGGGCGGCCGGTCCGTCGCCGGCGCCGCCGTCGAGACCGGCGGCCAGCCGGCGGGCGCGCTCCAGCGTCCTGTTGGCGATCACCAGTTCGGTCACGCCGGCGCGAGCCAGCACCGTGGCGGCCAGCGAGGACATCGAGCCGGCGCCGATCACCAGCGCCCGCTTGCCGCGCGTCCACGCCGCGACCGGGCGGTCGGCGGCGAGCTGCTCCAGACCGAAGGTGACCAGGGACTGTCCCGCCTTGTCGATGCCGGTCTCGCTGTGCGCCCGCTTGCCGACCCGCAGCGCCTGCTGGAACAGGTCGTTCAGCAGCCGCCCGGCGGTGTGCTGCTCCTGCGCGACGGCCAGCGCGTCCTTGATCTGCCCGAGGATCTGCCCCTCGCCGACGACCATCGAGTCCAGGCCGCAGGCCACCGAGAACAGGTGGTGGACGGCCCGGTCCTCGTAGTGGACGTACAGGTAGGGCGTCAGCTCCTCCAGGTCGACGCCGCTGTGCGCGGCGAGCAGGGACGACAGCTCGGCCACACCGGCGTGGAACTTGTCCACGTCGGCGTAGAGCTCGATGCGGTTGCAGGTGGACAGCACCGCCGCCTCCGCGGTGGGCTCGGCGCCCACCGCGTCCTGGAGGAGCTTGCCCCGTGCCTCGGGCGCCAGGGCGGCGCGCTCCAGCACGCTCACCGGCGCGCTGCGGTGGCTCAGTCCGACGACCAGCAGGCTCATGCGCACCTCCTGATGCGTTCGGGACGTCCCCCGCGGACGGCGGGGATGACGCGCGTCACACGGTCCGGGCCTCTCATGCGGGCATCACGGCGGGCACGTCCCCGTCGGGTCCCTGTTCGGTTCCGTCGTCGGTGCGACGGCGCACGGCGGCCGCGGGCGGCGCCGCGGGCGGGGTGGTGTCGACACCGCCCTCCCCCGCGGTGTCCTCGCCGGCCTTGCGCTGCTCGTGGAAGGCGAGGATCTGCAGCTCTATGGAGAGGTCGACCTTGCGCACGTCCACGCCGTCGGGCACGGACAGCACGGTCGGCGCGAAGTTGAGGATGGAGGTCACCCCGGCGGCGACGAGGCGGTCGCAGACCTGCTGGGCCGCTCCGGCGGGGGTGGCGATGACCCCGATCGACACGCCGTTCTCCTCGATGATCCGTTCGAGGTCGTCGGAGTGCTGCACGGGTATGCCCGCCACCGGCTTCCCCGCCATCGCCGGGTCCGCGTCGATCAGCGCGGCGACCCGGAAGCCGCGGGAGGCGAAGCCGCCGTAGTTGGCGAGCGCGGCGCCCAGGTTTCCGATGCCGACGATCACGACGGGCCAGTCCTGGGTCAGCCCCAGCTCGCGGGAGATCTGGTAGACGAGGTACTCGACGTCGTAGCCCACGCCGCGCGTGCCGTACGAGCCGAGGTAGGAGAAGTCCTTGCGGAGCTTGGCGGAGTTGACGCCGGCGGCGGCCGCCAGTTCCTCCGAGGAAACCGTGGGGACCGAGCGCTCGGAGAGCGTGGTGAGCGCCCGCAGGTACAGCGGAAGCCGAGCGACCGTGGCCTCGGGAATCCCTCGGCTCCGGGTCGCCGGTCGGTGTGCTCGGCCAGTTGCCACGGTGCTCCTGCCGTCTGAACGGAACGGTGAGCGGCCCTTTCGGACATTCACTGGACACATGTCCGGACCGCTCCGTCCCGCCCAGGCTATGTCTTTGTGAACGCGTGCACAAAGATGGTGTCCGTTTTGTCCGGCCAAAGTGACCGGCGCCACACGCGACACCGGGAACCGAACCGACCCCGGCGCCCTTCTCCCCCGGACGCTCCGCTCCGACCGGCCCGCGGTCGGAGCGGAGCGTCCGGGGAACGGTCAGGCACCCAACGCCGCCCGCAGCCGACCCGGGTCCACCCGCCAGAAGTCGTGCTGGGCGCCGTCCACCAGCACCACCGGGATCTGCTCCCAGTACCTGCGGTACAGCTCCTCGTCCCGCGTGATGTCCTTCTCCTCCCAGCGCGCGCCCACCTGGGCGCACACCTCGCTGATCACCTCACGCGCGTCGTCGCACAGGTGACAGCCGGGCTTGCCGATGAGAGTGACGGTCCTCATGACCGCCATTGTGCCGCTCACCGCGCCCCGCGGGTGCGGAGTCCGCCCGCGCCGGCCACCGCGGTCCCCGCCCGAGGGCGCCGCTGCGAGGACCCTGCCCCAAGCCCTGCCCCAGCCCCTGTTCCAGCCCCCCGTTCCAGGGGTCGCCCGGGGGCGTCCCTACCCCGTTGGCGCGGTCCCCGCCGCCTCGACACCCCTTCGTCACCGGAACGCTCCGTGTCACTGGTTATGCTCGCCGCATGGCCGGACTCGGATGGCTCCTCCCCCGCAGGCGTTCGGCGACGGCTCGCAGCGTTCTTGCAGGCGAGGCCGCCGCCGAGGCGGCGCGCAAGACCTCGCAGGCGGTCGACGAACTCGCCCCGGGAGAGCCCGGGAAACCGGCGGAACCGGAGTTCCCGGTCCGCGGGGACGCACAGGCCGCGGCCTTCTTCGACCTCGACAACACGATCATGCAGGGCGCGGCCCTGTTCCACTTCGGGCGCGGCCTGTACAAGAGGAAGTTCTTCGACAAGCGCGAACTCCTCCGCTTCGCCTGGCAGCAGGCGTACTTCCGGTTGGCCGGCTCGGAGAACGCCGAGCACATGCAGGACGCCCGGGACAGCGCGCTGTCCATCGTCAAGGGCCACCGGGTCTCGGAACTGATGGAGATCGGCGAGGAGATCTACGACGAGTACATGGCCGGTCGGATCTGGCCGGGCACCCGGGCGCTGGCCCAGGCCCACCTGGACGCCGGCCAGAAGGTGTGGCTGGTCACCGCCGCGCCCGTGGAGACCGCCACGATCATCGCCCGCCGCCTGGGGTTGACCGGCGCGCTGGGCACGGTCGCCGAGTCCGTCGACGGCGTCTACACCGGGCGCCTGGTCGGCGAGCCGCTGCACGGCCCCGCGAAGGCGGAGGCGGTACGCGCCCTGGCCGCCGCCGAGGACCTGGACCTCTCGCGCTGCGCGGCCTACAGCGACTCGGCCAACGACATCCCCATGCTCTCCCTCGTCGGCCATCCCTACGCCGTCAACCCCGACGGCAGGCTCCGCGCGCACGCCCGGGAGATGGGCTGGCGGCTGCGCGACTACCGGACCGGCCGCAAGGCCGCGAAGGTGGGCATCCCGGCCGCGGCGGGGGTCGGCGCGGTGGCGGGTGGCGCCGCGGCGGCCATGGCGATCCAGCGCCGCCGCCGCTGACCGCGTCCGCCCGGACCGCCCGGTTCCCCGCCGAACACCAGTCGGCCGTGGATCGGTCACAAAGTGACATCAACCGATCGGGTGAGCTGTCCCGTTCATCATCCGAACCGCCGCAAACACGTAACAGAGAAAACCTAAACGGCGATTTCGGCAACTAGGTGTAGCACAGCCTGTACGAAGCGTTATTCTCCTCAGACGCAATCCGGTGTCCACACGCCCTTGTCACGGGCGGACGGTCCCGCACTGCACGTGATGGAAGCTCTGCCTCTGGGAGTCCCGTGTACCCACACGTCGGGGTTGACGCCTCGGGCCTGGCTGCGCTGCGCACGATGGTCATCGACCGGCTGCGCACACTCGTCCCCGCCGCGCACGCCGTCCCCGCCCTCGCCGCACCTGTCCCCGCAGGCCCCGTCTACGCCCTGGCCGAGGGAGCCGCGGGAACCGCCGCGGTCGGCCGCCGGGCCCGCGCCCGCACGGCCTCGGGCACCACTCGCCGGCCGGCCGCGGACAGCGACAGCCGCCGCATGATGGACCTCGTCGAACGCGCCCAGGCCGGCGAGGCCGACGCCTTCGGATGCCTCTACGACCAGTACTGCGACACCGTCTACCGCTACATCTACTACCGCGTCGGCAGTCGCGCCACGGCCGAGGACCTCACCAGCGAGACGTTCCTGCGCGCCCTGCGCCGGATCGGCACCTTCACCTGGCAGGGGCGGGACTTCGGCGCCTGGCTGGTCACCATCGCGCGCAACCTCGTCGCGGACCACTTCAAGTCGAGCCGCTTCCGCCTGGAGGTCACCACCGGCGAGATGCTCGACGCCAACGAGGTGGAGCGCAGCCCGGAGGACTCCGTCCTGGAGTCCCTCTCCAACGCCTCCCTCCTGGACGCCGTGCGCAGGCTCAACCCGCAGCAGCAGGAGTGCGTCACCCTCCGTTTCCTCCAGGGCCTGTCCGTGGCGGAGACGGCCCGGATCATGGGGAAGAACGAGGGCGCGATCAAAACCCTCCAGTACCGGGCCGTACGGACACTGGCCCGGCTGCTCCCGGAGGACTCCCGGTGACGGTGGGTGATCGATCGATCTCCCCGGGTCAACCGGCCCGTCACATCATCCGCAGGGCGTAACTCCGGTGCTCGGCCGTCGTTGTGCGGTTTGCAGACTCCCCACGGCCTGCTGCGGGCGGACGGGCGGACACCACCGGCCGGCCGGCGCGGGCCGTACGACCTTCCAGTGGCGCGGGGAGTCGATCGTGCTGACGAGAGGAGGTGCCGCCCGTGATGGGAGCCGTATCGCCGAGCCGGCGGGCAAACGCCTTCGCCCAGGCCTTGGACGAACGCGGGTCCGAGGGTGCGGCGACCGACCGGTCCGGTGACTCCGCCGTCCCGGCCCCACCGGTCGTCCCGGCCGTTCCGGAGGCCCGGGACGGCCGGGACGGGGCGCCGGGGGAGACGGACGGCCAGAAGGAGTTGCTGACCCTGGCGGACAGGCTCGTGTCCCTGCCGAGGCCGACGCTGGCCCCCGACGTCAGGGCGGCGCAACGAGCCATGCTCCTCGCCGCCGTGGAGAACGGCGTCGCCGAGGAGGCCGAGGACGCCCGGATCCCCCGGCAGCGCTCCCGCCACACGGGCACCCGCCGGGCGGGCCGGCTGAGCGGGCTCCGCCCCCGGACGCGCCTCACCAAAGGGCTCGCGGCGGGCGGTCTGAGCGTCGGCGTCGCGGCGGGCGCCTTCACCGGGGCCGCCGTGGCCAGCACCGACGCCCTCCCCGGCGACACCCTCTACGGCCTGAAGCTGGGCATGGAGGATCTCAGCCTCGGCATGGCCGACGACGACGCCGACCGCGGCCGGGTCCTCCTGGACCACGCGTCGACGCGGTTGAACGAGGCTCGCCGGCTGCTGGAACGCGGCCGGGCGGGGGATCTGGACCACGAGTCCCTCGGGGACATCCGCAGGACGCTCTCCCTCATGCGGGAGGACGTCTCCGAGGGCCACCGACTGCTCAGCAGGGTGTACGAACGCGAGGGCGCCATCGATCCGATGCGCTCCCTGTCCTCCTTCTCCCGGGCGCACGGCGCCGTCTGGGACAGGGTGCGCGCGAGCCTCCCCGTCCAGCTCTCGGACGTGGGGAACGAGGTCAGCTCGGTCTTCGCCGCCATAGAGGAGGACGTCACCCCGCTGCGGTCCCTGCTGGAGCCCGAGCCGGAGGAGGGCGTCGAGTCCCCCGGCGACGGGGCCGGCGACGAGGGCCGCACGGGGGACGGGCGCACGGCCCGGCCGTCGTCGCCCACGGCGAGCGGTGAGGAGACGGCGCGGGAGGACGGGCGCGGTGACGGCGACGTTCCCACCCCCTCCGGCTCCGGCACCGCCGAGAAGCCGGGGATCCTCCCCGAACCCGGCGACCTGTTGAACCCGCCGCGGGAGGAGCGCGACTCCCCCTCCGCGCCCGCCGACGACGCTCCCGGGCTCCCCGAACCCGACATCACCATCCCGCCGCTCCTGCCGGACATCCTGCCGGGCCTGGGCGTCGACGCCGGCGACGGCGCCGACTGACGGACGGTCCACGAGCGGTCCACGGCACGTCGAGGGCGGTCGGTGTCCCCGAAGGACACCGACCGCCCTTCCGCGTCCGTCCCCGTGTCCCCGTGGTCCCGGGTGTGGCTCCGCGGCCGTACGGGGACCGTGCGACCTTCGGGGCGGCGCCCCCTCAGAAGAACACCGAGCGCCGCCGCACCAGCAGTTTGTAGAGCGTGTGCTGGATCGTCTCGCGGACCTGGTCGGTCAGGTTGAACATCAGCATCGGATCCTCGGCGGCCTCCGGCGGGTAGTCGTCCATCGGGACCGGCTCCCCGAACTGGATCGTCCACTTCGTCGGCAGCGGCAACATCCCCAGCGGCCCCAGCAAGGGGAAGGTGGGGGTGATCGGAAAGTACGGGAACCCCAGCAGCCGGGCCAGCGTCCTGGAGTTGCCGATCATCGGATGGATCTCCTCCGCTCCGACGATCGAACACGGCACGATCGGCACCCCCGCCCGCAGGGCCGTCGAGACGAAACCGCCCCGGCCGAACCGCTGGAGTTTGTACCGTTCCGAGAACGGCTTCCCCAGCCCCTTGAAGCCCTCCGGCATCACCCCGACGACCTCACCCCGTTCCAGTAGCCGCTGGGCGTCCTCGGAGCAGGCCAGGGTGTGTCCGGCCTTCCGGGCCAGTTCGTTGACGATCGGCAGCATGAAGACCAGGTCGGCCGCCAGCAACCGCAGGGCCCGCCGCGCCGGGTGGTGGTCGTGCACCGCCACCTGGAGCATCAGCGCGTCCCACGGCAGCGTCCCGGAGTGGTTGGCGACCACCAGCGCGCCGCCCTCGGTCGGGATGTTCTCGATGCCGAGCACCTCGACCCTGAAGTACTTCTCGTACAGCGGCCGCAGCAGCGAGACCAGCACCTGGTCGGTGAGTTCGGCGTCGTAGCCGAACTCGTCGACCTCGTAGTCGCCGGTGATCCGCCGCCGCAGGAACGCCAGACCGCTCGCGATCCTGCGGTCCCAGTCCCCGCGGTCGCCGCTCCCGCCGTGCTCGCGACCGTCCGGACCGCCATCCGCCACGCCGTGGTCCTCCCGCGTCTCCGGTGCCTCCCGCGTCTCCGACGCCTCCGGTACGGCCGTCAGCGGCGTCCGGCCGGCCCCCCGTGGCTCCCGCCCCGTTCCCTCCGACGGTCGGCCCTCGCCGTTCTCCGCGCGGCGCCGCCCGCCCGCGGGCCGTCCCTTCCCGGCCCGCTCCGGGCCGCCGCGCGACCGGTCGTCGTCGAAGGGAATGACCTTGGCGTCAGCCATGGCGGACGACCTCCTCAATGCGGTCGACGGCGTGTGAGAGCCTCTCCGGCGGCAACAGCCCGGGCCCGTGGCAGCGCGCGAAGTCGGCGAAGGTCCCGGCCGTGGTGTGCCGGGGTTCGAAGCCGAGGACCTCGCGCATCTGGACGGTCTCCACGGCCCTGCCGTGGGTCAGCAGCCGGATCTGCTCCGTCGAGAAGTCCGTGACCCCGACCGAGCGCAACACCGCACCGGTCCACCTCACGGCCGGCAGCAGCAGCGGCAGCGTCGGCTTCCCCAGCCGCCGCGCCGCCTGGGACAACAGCAGCACCCCGTCGCCGGCGATGTTGAACGTTCCCGCGTTGAGCGTCCCCCGCCGGGGCTCCCCCGCCGAGATCCGCAGCACCTCGATCACGTCGTCCTCGTGGACGAACTGCAACCGCGGGTCGTAGCCGAGAACGGTCGGCAGCACGGGCAGCTTGAAGTACTCCGCGAGCGGGGTGTCCGCGGTGGGGCCGAGGATGTTGGCGAAGCGCAGGACGGTGACGGCCACGTCGGGGCGGCGGCGGGCGAACCCGCGCACGTACCCCTCGACCTCCACGATGTCCTTGGTGAATCCCCCGCCGGGCAACGACTTGGCCGGGGTGGTCTCGTCGAAGACCCCCGGATCACGGGACGAGGAACCGTAGACGTTCGTGCTGGACTTCACCACCAGCCGCCGCACGGAGGGCGTCTTCTGACACGCCCCCAGAAGCTGCATCGTGCCGATGACGTTGGTCTCCTTGACGCCGGCCCGGCTGCCGGGCAGCAGTTGGAAGCCGCTGACGTCCAGGTGCACGACGGTGTCCACGCCGTACTCGGCCAGCAGTTCGGCGACGACCGGCTGTCGGATGTCGATCCGGACGAATTCGGCACCGCCCAGGTGGTGCGGGGGCTGTACGGCGTCCACCCCCACGACCCGGTCCACGTCGGGTTCGCGCAGCATCCGCCGCACGAAGCGTCCGCCGAGCTGCCTGGCGACACCGGTGACGAGCACGACCCTGCCCAACGGCTGCTCCCTTTCCACCGCGCGGTGGCCGGCGTACGGCCCGTCCGTCCGACGGTCCGACCCCGTCCTCTGTCCGACTGTCCGCCCTGCCCGCGAGAAGCCCGCGTCCGGGTCCGTCGATGGGCCCGGCCTCGGAGTTCCCCGCTCCACCGTTTCCACGCCACCGTACCGGGTGGTTTCGCATCGGACACGGAACGCCACCGCCCTCCCACCGACACAGCGGGGGGAGGGCGGTGATCAGTGTGCGGCGCGCCCGCTCACTTCTTGTTGCGGCGCTGAACGCGCGTGCGCTTGAGCAGCTTGCGGTGCTTCTTCTTGGCCATCCGCTTGCGCCGCTTCTTGATAACAGAGCCCACGACTTACCCTCGCTCACTTCGTCACTCGGTGCGGGGCGTCCGAGCCCACACGACCTACGTCGGCCCAGCCTACCCGCCCCCGAAGAGTACGTGTGACACGAGGGGCACACCAACGCTTCGTCCGACGGCTACGCGCTCTTCTCCGCCCCCACGTAGGATCCGCGGAGGTACTCGTGGACGGCCTGCTCCGGCACCCGGAAGGACCGCCCCACTCGGATCGCCGGCAGGTGACCGCTGTGCACCAGGCGGTACACGGTCATCTTGGACACACGCATCACCGAGGCGACCTCCGCCACGGTCAGGAACACGACCTCGTTCAGAGGCCTCTCGTCAGCAGCCATGTCACACCTGAACCTTCCGCACATGTCGGGCACCGGCTTCCCCTCCGGTGACTCCTGGTCGCATGCGCGCTCCATCCCCAGATTAGGGGCGGGTGATGCAAGGGGGGAAGAGGATGGTCAACGGCTCCCCAATGTGACAGGCGAGAACGATTGAGCACATATCGAGCAAGCGGAAGGTAGCGATCCGATAGCTCTCCGTCGTCCGACGGCACGGCCACGCGTACGCGCCCCGTCGCCTGCGCGACGGAAGCGGCGGGGCCCTCCGTGTCCCCCCGGCCCCATCGCCTCGATGCCCGGCTGACCTGCCCCACAGACCCGTGCGAGCCCCCGAACCCGCCCCCGGTACCGGTCATCCGGCGACGGCCGCGGCGCCGGACACCGTACGGACGCGGAACGGGGAGTGCGAGGGTGCGCCCGGCGCACCGGGGCCGACGCACGCTCCCTCCGCGTGGATCACCACGACTCCCCGTACGTACCGGAGCCGGTGGGGACGTACTCCGAACCGGGTCGTCATGTCGACACGTCCCCCCTGCGTCGATGTGAGGGCGACACGTCCCGCCGCCGACAGGGCCTCCGTCAAAGTACGGGGAAGTCCGGGAGCCGACGGGAACGCCCGGCGGCCCGACGACTCCCGACGGACCCCCACGGCCCGCCTCGGACACCCGTACGGCGCGGCGGGACCGACCCGGGCCGCGCGACTACGGCAACAGCCCGTGCGCCGGATACACCGCCCGCCGAGCGGCGAGCACCGCCTGGTCCAGGGCGCTCCCCGGGTCGTACCCCGCCTCCCACTCCGACCACGCGGGCCGGCGCCCGTCCGTCATCCGCCTCGGGGCGTCCTGCCGCGTACGCGCGTACACCCGCAGCCGCCAGTCCTCCGGGATCGGGGCTTCCGGGGCGATCGGCTCGCCCGCCGCGATCGCCACCAGGTGCGTCCAGGCGCGCGGCACGACGTCGACGACCGCGTAGCCTCCGCCACCGAGCGCCACCCAACGGCCCTCCGCGTACTCGTGTGCCCAGGCATGGCAGGCCTCGGCCGCCGCCCGCTGGGCGTCGACGGTCACCGCCAGGTGTGCGAGGGGATCCTCGATGTGGGTGTCCGCGCCGTGCTGAGTGACCAGCACCTGCGGCCGGAAGGCGCGCAGCAGCTCCGGGACCACCGCGTGCAGCGCCCTCAGCCAGCCGCCGTCGGAGGTGCCCGGAGGGAGTGCGACGTTCACCGCGCTGCCCTCCGCGCCCTCGCCGCCGGTCTCCTCGGGCCACCCGGTGCCCGGGAAGAGCGTGCGAGGGTGCTCGTGCAGCGACACCGTCAGCACCCGCGGATCGTCCCAGAAGGCGGCCTGGACCCCGTCGCCGTGGTGGACGTCCACGTCGACGTACGCGACCCGCTCGGCCCCCTGCTCCAGCAGCCTGGCAATGGCCAGCGAGGCGTCGTTGTAGACGCAGAAACCGGCAGCCGAGCCCGGCATCGCGTGGTGCAGCCCACCCGCGACGTTGACCCCGTGCAGCGCTTCCCCGCACCACACCGCCTCGGCGGCCGCGACCGACTGTCCCGCGATCAGTGCCGACGCCTCGTGCATGCCCGCGAACGCCGGATCGTCCTCGGTCCCGATGCCGTACGTGCCGTCGGCCGAACTGGGATCGGCCGAGATCCGCCGTACGGTGTCGATGTAGTCGGAGCGGTGCACCAGCCTCAGGACGGAGTCGTCCGCGGGTGGCCCGGCGACCACCTTCAGCCCGGAGGCACCGGGCAGTCCGAACGCCTCGACCAGTCTCATCGTCAGGTCCAGCCGCACCGGATCCATCGGGTGTCCGGCTCCGAAGTCGTAGCCGGTGACCGCCTCGTCCCACATCAACCGCGCGCCGCCGCTCATGCCCGCCACCGTATCGGGAGACACCCGGGACCGTACGGCCGCCCACACCACGACCCGGCGCCCCGGCCGGGGAGAACCGGACGGACAAGCCGGACGCGCCGTACCCCGGAGCCGCTCAGAGCAGCAACGCCGGCAGCTCGTCCATCGTGGAGAACAGCCTCGTCGCGCCCGCCAACTTCTCGCCCGGCGTCATCGCGGTGAATCCGTGGACGTCCATCCCCGCGGCCACGGCCGCCCGCACCCCCAGGGGGCTGTCCTCGACGACGACGCAGCGGTCGGCCGGTGTTCCCATCGCCTCGGCCGCGTGCAGGAACAGGTCCGGGGCGGGCTTGCCCCGCCCCACGTCCTGGGAACTGAAGATCCGCTTCTCGTCGAACCGTTCGTGGAGCCCGGTCGTCCGAAGGGCGACCCGAATCCGCTCGTGGCTGCCCGACGACGCCACGCAGTACGGCACCCCCTCGGCCTCCAACCGTGCCAGCACTTCCTCCACTCCGGGCACGGGCAGGAGATCACTGCGGAAAGCGTCGAAGACCCGGCCGTGGAAGACGTCGTCGAAGTCGTCGGGCAACCGCTGCCCCGAGCGCTCCAGGATCAGATCGTGGATCCGGTGCACGGCGGAGCCCATGTAGTCCCGAATCGAGTCCTCGTACGTGGTCGGGTGCCCGAGTTCGGTCAGATAGGCCGCGAGTATCCGGTTGGATATCGGTTCGCTGTCGACGAGTACGCCATCGTTGTCGAAGATCACCAGGTCGTAGCGCATGCGCCACCATAACCCGGAAAAGGGTGAAGGCCCCGCCGGGAAACCCGGCAGGGCCTTCAACTCAACATATCGTTCGGCGGCGTCCTACTCTCCCACACGGTCCCCCATGCAGTACCATCGGCGCTGAAAGGCTTAGCTTCCGGGTTCGGAATGTAACCGGGCGTTTCCCTCTCGCCATGACCACCGAAACACTATAAAACCCAACCAACCCGAACACGGACGGTCGTGGTCTCAGAACCCACACAGTGGACGCGAGCATCTACGGTCAAGCCCTCGGCCTATTAGTACCGGTCGACTCCACCCCTCACGAAGCTTCCATCTCCGGCCTATCAACCCGGTCGTCTCCCGGGAGCCTTACCCCCTGAAACGGGGTGGGAGTCCTCATCTCGAAGCAGGCTTCCCGCTTAGATGCTTTCAGCGGTTATCCCTCCCGAACGTAGCCAACCAGCCATGCCCTTGGCAGAACAACTGGCACACCAGAGGTTCGTCCGTCCCGGTCCTCTCGTACTAGGGACAGCCCTTCTCAAGACTCCTACGCGCACAGCGGATAGGGACCGAACTGTCTCACGACGTTCTAAACCCAGCTCGCGTACCGCTTTAATGGGCGAACAGCCCAACCCTTGGGACCGACTCCAGCCCCAGGATGCGACGAGCCGACATCGAGGTGCCAAACCATCCCGTCGATATGGACTCTTGGGGAAGATCAGCCTGTTATCCCCGGGGTACCTTTTATCCGTTGAGCGACGGCGCTTCCACAAGCCACCGCCGGATCACTAGTCCCTGCTTTCGCACCTGCTCGACCCGTCAGTCTCACAGTCAAGCTCCCTTGTGCACTTACACTCACCACCTGATGACCAACCAGGCTGAGGGAACCTTTGGGCGCCTCCGTTACCCTTTGGGAGGCAACCGCCCCAGTTAAACTACCCACCAGACACTGTCCCCGATCCGGATCACGGACCCGGGTTAGACATCCAGCACGACCAGAGTGGTATTTCAACAACGCCTCCACACACACTGGCGTGCATGCTTCACCGGCTCCCACCTATCCTACACAAGCCGAACCGAACACCAATATCAAGCTGTAGTAAAGGTCCCGGGGTCTTTCCGTCCTGCTGCGCGAAACGAGCATCTTTACTCGTAGTGCAATTTCACCGGGCCTATGGTTGAGACAGTCGAGAAGTCGTTACGCCATTCGTGCAGGTCGGAACTTACCCGACAAGGAATTTCGCTACCTTAGGATGGTTATAGTTACCACCGCCGTTTACTGGCGCTTAAGTTCTCAGCTTCGCGGTACCGAAGCACCACTAACCGGTCCCCTTAACGTTCCAGCACCGGGCAGGCGTCAGTCCGTATACCTCGCCTTACGGCTTCGCACGGACCTGTGTTTTTAGTAAACAGTCGCTTCTCGCTGGTCTCTGCGGCCACACCCGGCTCGGAGTGCAAGACTCGTCACCAGACATGGCCCCCCTTCTCCCGAAGTTACGGGGGCATTTTGCCGAGTTCATTAACCATAGTTCACCCGAACGCCTCGGTATTCTCTACCAGACCACCTGAGTCGGTTTGGGGTACGGGCCGCCGTGCAACTCGCTAGAGGCTTTTCTCGACAGCATAGGATCATCCACTTCGCCACCATCGGCTCGGCATCGGGTCTCACCCCTACACGAGGGACGGATTTACCTACCCCTCGGGCTACACCCTTACCCCGGGACAACCACCGCCCGGGCTGGACTACCTTCCTGCGTCACCCCATCACTCACCTACTACCGGATCGGACCGTCGGCTCCACCACACCCCGCACCCGAAGGCACGAGAGGGCTTCACGGACTTAGCATCACCGGGCTCGGCCCTTGCGCTCCACAGCGGGTACCGGAATATCAACCGGTTGTCCATCGACTACGCCTGTCGGCCTCGCCTTAGGTCCCGACTTACCCTGGGCAGATCAGCTTGACCCAGGAACCCTTGGTCAATCGGCGCAGGAGTTTCCCACTCCTGTATCGCTACTCATGCCTGCATTCTCACTCGTGTACCGTCCACAACTCGCTTCCACGGCTGCTTCACCCGGCACACGACGCTCCCCTACCCATCGACACCCTCGTTGGAGGTTACTGTGCCGATGACACGACGTCGGCGGTGTGCTTGAGCCCCGCTACATTGTCGGCGCGGAATCACTTGACCAGTGAGCTATTACGCACTCTTTCAAGGATGGCTGCTTCTAAGCCAACCTCCTGGTTGTCTCTGCGACTCCACATCCTTTCCCACTTAGCACACGCTTGGGGGCCTTAGTCGATGCTCTGGGCTGTTTCCCTCTCGACCATGGAGCTTATCCCCCACAGTCTCACTGCCGCGCTTACCACTTACCGGCATTCGGAGTTTGGCTAAGGTCAGTAACCCGGTAGGGCCCATCGCCTATCCAGTGCTCTACCTCCGGCAAGCAACACACGACGCTGCACCTAAATGCATTTCGGGGAGAACCAGCTATCACGGAGTTTGATTGGCCTTTCACCCCTAACCACAGGTCATCCCCCAGGTTTTCAACCCTGGTGGGTTCGGGCCTCCACGACCTCTTACAGCCGCTTCACCCTGCCCATGGCTAGATCACTCCGCTTCGGGTCTTGGGCACGCTACTCAATCGCCCTGTTCGGACTCGCTTTCGCTACGGCTCCCCCACACGGGTTAACCTCGCAACATACCGCAAACTCGCAGGCTCATTCTTCAAAAGGCACGCAGTCACGACCGCAAGCGCAAGCACTCACGGCGACGCTCCCACGGCTTGTAGGCACACGGTTTCAGGTACTATTTCACTCCGCTCCCGCGGTACTTTTCACCATTCCCTCACGGTACTATCCGCTATCGGTCACCAGGGAATATTTAGGCTTGACGGGTGGTCCCGCCGGATTCACACGGGATTTCTCGGGCCCCGTGCTACTTGGGAAATACGCAAGAGAGCCGCCATGATTTCGACTACGGGGGTCTTACCCTCTACGCCGGGCCTTTCGCATGCCCTTCGCCTATCACGACGGTTTCTGACTCTCCGACCGGCCGGCAGACCGATCCAGCACACTCCCACAACCCCGCACACGCAACCCCTGCCGGGTCTCACACGTGAACGGTTTGGCCTCATCCGGTTTCGCTCGCCACTACTCCCGGAATCACGGTTGTCTTCTCTTCCTGCGGGTACTGAGATGTTTCACTTCCCCGCGTTCCCTCCACACTGCCTATGTGTTCAGCAGCGGGTGACAGCCCATGACGACTGCCGGGTTTCCCCATTCGGACACCCCCGGATCACAGCTCGGTTGACAGCTCCCCGGGGCCTATCGCGGCCTCCCACGTCCTTCATCGGTTCCTGGTGCCAAGGCATCCACCGTGCGCCCTTAAAAACTTGGCCACAGATGCTCGCGTCCACTGTGCAGTTCTCAAACAACGACCGGCCCACCGTCACCCCACCCCACAGGCGAGTACACCGGGTCCGGAACCCAAGGGAACCACGACCTCACGGCCGCACCCTCAGACACCCAACAGCGCGCCCGACACCCACGGCCGCCCACCTCTCCGTTCCACGCCCACCCCTCCGAAGAGAGACCGAGCAGTACTGGAAGAGACGAACCCACCACGAGCACCGACTAGTCAACGTTCCACCCACGAGCCACCAGCACCGGACACTCGCCGATGTACTGGCCTCTGGACCGGCGCCCGAAGACGACCGGCCGAGAATGCTCCTTAGAAAGGAGGTGATCCAGCCGCACCTTCCGGTACGGCTACCTTGTTACGACTTCGTCCCAATCGCCAGTCCCACCTTCGACGATTCCCTCCCACAAGGGGTTGGGCCACCGGCTTCGGGTGTTACCGACTTTCGTGACGTGACGGGCGGTGTGTACAAGGCCCGGGAACGTATTCACCGCAGCAATGCTGATCTGCGATTACTAGCGACTCCGACTTCATGGGGTCGAGTTGCAGACCCCAATCCGAACTGAGACCGGCTTTTTGAGATTCGCTCCACCTCACGGCATCGCAGCTCATTGTACCGGCCATTGTAGCACGTGTGCAGCCCAAGACATAAGGGGCATGATGACTTGACGTCGTCCCCACCTTCCTCCGAGTTGACCCCGGCAGTCTCCTGTGAGTCCCCATCACCCCGAAAGGCATGCTGGCAACACAGAACAAGGGTTGCGCTCGTTGCGGGACTTAACCCAACATCTCACGACACGAGCTGACGACAGCCATGCACCACCTGTACACCGACCACAAGGGGGCACCCATCTCTGGATGTTTCCGGTGTATGTCAAGCCTTGGTAAGGTTCTTCGCGTTGCGTCGAATTAAGCCACATGCTCCGCCGCTTGTGCGGGCCCCCGTCAATTCCTTTGAGTTTTAGCCTTGCGGCCGTACTCCCCAGGCGGGGCACTTAATGCGTTAGCTGCGGCACGGACGACGTGGAATGCCGCCCACACCTAGTGCCCAACGTTTACGGCGTGGACTACCAGGGTATCTAATCCTGTTCGCTCCCCACGCTTTCGCTCCTCAGCGTCAGTATCGGCCCAGAGATCCGCCTTCGCCACCGGTGTTCCTCCTGATATCTGCGCATTTCACCGCTACACCAGGAATTCCGATCTCCCCTACCGAACTCTAGCCTGCCCGTATCGAATGCAGACCCGGAGTTAAGCCCCGGGCTTTCACATCCGACGCGACAGGCCGCCTACGAGCTCTTTACGCCCAATAATTCCGGACAACGCTCGCACCCTACGTATTACCGCGGCTGCTGGCACGTAGTTAGCCGGTGCTTCTTCTGCAGGTACCGTCACTCGCGCTTCTTCCCTGCTGAAAGAGGTTTACAACCCGAAGGCCGTCATCCCTCACGCGGCGTCGCTGCATCAGGCTTGCGCCCATTGTGCAATATTCCCCACTGCTGCCTCCCGTAGGAGTCTGGGCCGTGTCTCAGTCCCAGTGTGGCCGGTCGCCCTCTCAGGCCGGCTACCCGTCGTCGCCTTGGTGGGCCGTCACCCCACCAACCAGCTGATAGGCCGCGGGCTCATCCTGCACCGCCGGAGCTTTCCACCACCACGGATGCCCGCGATGGTCGTATCCGGTATTAGCTCCGGTTTCCCGGAGTTATCCCAGAGTGCAGGGCAGATTGCCCACGTGTTACTCACCCGTTCGCCACTAATCCCCTCCCGAAGGAGGTTCATCGTTCGACTTGCATGTGTTAAGCACGCCGCCAGCGTTCGTCCTGAGCCAGGATCAAACTCTCCGTGAATGCTTCCCGGTACTCCGGGGGTCACATCCGCGGGGAGCGGCGCCACCGGGAGGAATGATCCCGGGGCGCACAGCGTCCTCGCTGTGTGTTTCAAAGGAACCACATCACCGGAACCGACCGGTTCCGACGACGGGGTATCAACATATCTGGCGTTGACTTTTGGCACGCTGTTGAGTTCTCAAGGAACGGACGCTTCCATCGGCACCCCTTCCCGGGGCCCCTCCGGGCGCTTCCCTTCGGTGTCTCCGACTCTATCAGATCCCTTTTCGGTCTCCGAATCCCCGGCCGGCGGGGTCCTGCATTTCCTTCACGCCGTTTCCGGCGCTTCCATCACCGTAGCGGATTTCCCCGCCGGCTCCAAAACCGAGCCGCTCGGAACGGAAACACGGCAATACGGCACACCGAAATCCATCCCGGAAGGGATTCACACCAAGTGAGTGGTCGCCACCGGACGTGGCAGAAGGGCCGCACGGAACCGAGGCGATCCCGTGACAGCTCGGAGAACATTACACGACGGGACGCCGAGCATCAAACCGCCGGCTGTCCGCTAGTTGCTGCCGCCCGAGGCGAGTTCACGGCTGCGGTCGCGGGCCGCCTCCAGCGCCGCGATGAGGGCGGCGCGGACGCCGTGCCTCTCCAACTCGCGGATGGCGTTGATCGTGGTGCCCGCCGGAGAGGTGACCGCCTCACGAAGCTTGACCGGGTGCTCGCCGCTGTCGCGGAGCATCACCGAGGCCCCGATGGCGGCCTGGACGATCAGGTCGTGGGCCTTGTCCCGGGGCAGACCGAGCAGAATCCCCGCGTCGGTCATCGCCTCCACCAGGAAGTAGAAGTACGCCGGGCCCGATCCGGAGAGGGCGGTGGCGGCGTCCTGCTGGGACTCCGGGACGCGCAGCGTCTTGCCCACCGGCTGGAAGATCTCCTCCGTGCGGGCCAGATGGGCTTCGGTGGCGTGCGTGCCCGCGGAGATGACGGACATGCCCTCGTCCACCAGTACCGGGGTGTTGGGCATGACGCGGACGACCGGGGTGCCCTCGGCGAGGCGCTCCTCGAAGAAGGTCGTCGGGACGCCGGCCGCGGCACTGATCACCAACCGGTCGGCGGGGACGTGGGGCGCCAGCTCGTCGAGGAGGGCCGCCATGTCCTGGGGCTTCACGGCCAGGATGAGGGTGTCGGCGGCCTTGGCGGCCTCGGCGTTGGTGACGGCCGTGACGCCGTGGCGCACGCACAGCTCCTCGGCCCGCTCCGGACGGCGCGCGGTGACCAGGAGGTCGGAGGACGACCAGCCGGCGCGGATCATGCCCGAGAGCAGGGCCTCGCCGATCTTGCCCGCTCCGAGGACGGCGATCTTCTGGGTCATGGGACGGCTCACCTCGTCCGGTTCCGGTACGTGCGGTGGTGCGCTGCAATCCTCGCACTCCGGCCCGCGGGGCCGCGGGACCGTCCAACTGGCGGGCACCCCCTTGCGTCGATCCGCCGGACGGGTGCGCCGCGGGGAGCCGCGCCCGGGCCGCGGCGGGCGTCAGGAGGTGCGGCGGCGGAGGGTGGCCGCGCCCAGGGCGAGGACGAGGGCGGCGCTGCCGGCGACCACCACGACGTCGCGGACGAAGTCGCCGGTGACGTCGGCGTTGCGCAGCACCTCGTTCATGCCGTCCACGGCGTAGGACATGGGGAGCACGTTGGAGACGGCCTCCAGGACGGGCTGCATGCTGTCGCGCGGCGCGAACAGGCCGCACAGCAGGAGCTGGGGGAAGATCAACGCGGGCATGAACTGGACGACCTGGAACTCGGTGGCGGCGAAGGCCGAGACGAACAGACCGAGCGCCGTGCCGAGGACGGCGTCGAGCAGGGCGACCAGCAGCAGGAGCCAGGGGGAGCCGGCGACGTCCAGATCCAGGAACCATACCGCCACACCGGTGGCCAGAGCGGCCTGGACCACGGCCGGCACGCTGAAGGCCAGGGCGTAGCCGAGGATCAGGTCCGCCTTGCCCAGTGGCATGGACAGCAGGCGTTCCAGGGTGCCCGAGGTGCGCTCGCGCAGGGTGGCGATGGAGGTCACCAGGAACATCGTGATCAGCGGAAAGATGCCCAGCAGCGGGGCGCCGATGCCGTCGAAGGCGCGGCGGTCGGCGTCGAAGACGTAGTAGAGCAGCGTCAGCAGCAGGACCGGGACGAAGAGCAGAAGCGCGATCGTGCGACGGTCGTGGCCGAGCTGGCGCAGGACGCGGCGGGCGGTGGCCAGGGTGCGCCGGGTGCTCATCGGGTCGTCTCCTCCTGCCACGCGGGGTTGTCCCGCTCCGCACGGCGGGCGGTGTCGACCAGGTGGAGGAAGGCGTCCTCCATGGTGTCGGTGCGGGTGCGGGCCCGCAGGCTCTCGGGGGTGTCGTCGGCCAGGAGACGCCCGGCGCGCATCAGCAGCAGGCGTTCGCAGCGGTCGGCCTCGTCCATGACGTGGGACGAGATGAGCAGCGTGGTGCCGCGTTCGGCGGTCAGGCGGTGGAAGAGGTCCCACAGACCGCGGCGGAGGACCGGGTCCAGGCCGACGGTGGGCTCGTCGAGGACCAACAGGTCGGGGGTGCCCAGCAGGGCGACGGCCAGGGAGACCCGGGAGCGCTGGCCTCCGGAGAGGTGCCCGACCAGGACGTCGGCGTGGGAGGTGAGGTCGACGTCGGCGAGGGCGCGTTCGACCCGCTCGTGGTGCTCGCCGCGGGCCGGCCCGAGGACGGAGGCGAAGTAGTCCAGGTTCTGGCGTGCGGTGAGGTCGGAGTAGACGGACGGCGCCTGGGTGACGTAGCCGACGCGGGAGCGCAGGGAGGCCGTACCGGCGGGGTGGCCGAGGACTTCGAGGGTGCCGGTGACCTTGGCCTGGGTGCCCACGACGGCGCGCATCAACGTGGACTTGCCGCACCCGCTGGGGCCCAGCAGGCCGGTGACGGTGGAGCGCGGGACCCTGAAGGAGAGGTCCGCCAGGACGGTGCGGCCGCCGCGTACGACGGTGAGGCCGTCGGCGCGGACGGCTGCGGCGACATCGGAACTCACCATATGGTGAATAGTGCTCCCGCGCCGCGGGAGCGTCAAGCGGAGCGGTGCCGGGACGGGGGCGTGGGGGCGGGGCGTGGGGGTGGAGTGGGTCGGTGCGGACCGGAGGACGCTCGTGTGAGGACGAAGCGGAACGTCCCGTCGGTGTCTCCGACGGGACGGAAACCCGCCCCGCGCAGAACGCGCCGGGAAGCCGGATTACCCGCGTCCGTCTCGGCGCGCACCTCGGTGACCCCCGGTCGTTCCAGGGCCCAGGCGGTCAGGGCGCGCACCGCCTCGCCGGCGATGCCCCGACCCCGGTACGCCTCCACCACCGCGTAGCCGATCTCCACCGAGCCGTCGTCGTCCGGCGCCGCGTGGAAGACGACGTCACCGACGGTCTCGCCGCTCCCGCGCCACACGATCTGGTAGAGACCGAAGCCGGGGCGGTAGGCATCGGCGAGGAGCGACCGCCCCACGCGCACCAGCGCGCCGAGCGTCTCCTGTGACGGATAGCCCTCGGCCCAGCGCACCCCGGTGCCCGGACGGCCGGCGAGGACGGACCGGATGCCGTCCGGCGGCAGCTCGCGCAGCGCCAGCCGCGCGGTGATCAGGACGTTCGGGGACGTCACGGACGCCGCCCCTGCCGAGGGGACGGGGCCGCGGTCAACGCCGGCGGCCGGATCGGGACCCGTTCCCCCGGCGGGCCGCCGGATTGCCGCGCCGGGCGGCACGGTTGGCGTCCCGACGCTCGTACCGCTCGACGGCCCGGTCGTACTCGGCGCGGCGCCGTTTCTCGCCCGGTGCCTCGACCGCGCTGCGCAGGGCGTACGCCAGCAGGACGCCGAGGAAACCGACCGCCTTGATGGAGCGCATCGACGGGTCGTCGGGCCCGCGGGCGTCGTCCGGCCCTCGCGTGTAGTCGCCCAGGGTGCGGCTGAACGCCATGGAGCTGCACACCGCGAAGGCCACCACGAACAGCGTGCTGAGGACGGTGCCGGCCTCGGCGATCGCCATGCCCTGGTAGGCCAGCCGCAGCACGAGGGCCCCGGCGACGGCCAGCAGGAGTGCCCCGAGTCCGAGCGCGTACCGGCGCAGCGAGTAGCCACCGGAGTGGTCCACCCACGTGGTGCCGTAGAAACGGATCGGCTCGGGCTCGGGGCGCTCCCGCTGCTCGCTCATGGTGTCGATTATGCGGGGCGGGCCGCGGACGGGGTCAGCCGAGCCTGGTGACGTCCCGCACCGCGCCCTTGTCGGCGCTGGTGGCCATGGCCGCGTAGGCGCGCAGGGCGGTGGACACCTTGCGGTCGCGCGCCACCGGCGCGTACCGGCCGGCGAGCTCCTCGCGGCGGGCGGCGAGGGTGGCCTCGTCCACCTTCAGCTCGATGGTGCGGTTCGGGATGTCGATGGCGATCGGGTCGCCGTCCCTCACCAGGGCGATGGTGCCGCCCGCGGCCGCCTCCGGGGAGACGTGGCCGATGGACAGGCCCGAGGTGCCGCCGGAGAAGCGGCCGTCGGTGATCAGCGCACACTTGGCACCCAGGCCGCGGCCCTTGAGGAAGGAGGTCGGGTAGAGCATCTCCTGCATGCCCGGTCCGCCCTTGGGGCCCTCGTAGCGGATGACGACGACGTCGCCCTCCTTCACTCGCTTGCCGAGGATCTTCTCGACGGCCTCCTCCTGCGACTCGCAGACCACGGCGGGGCCGGTGAAGGTCAGGATCGACTCGTCGACGCCCGCGGTCTTCACCACGCAGCCGTCCTCGGCGAGGTTGCCGTGGAGGACGGCCAGGCCGCCGTCCTTGGAGTAGGCGTGCGCCACGTCGCGGATGCAGCCGTTCGCGGCGTCGGTGTCCAGGGACTCCCAGCGCTCGGACTGGGAGAAGGCGCTGGCGGAACGGACGCAGCCGGGGGCCGCGTGGAACAGCTCGACGGCCTCGGGGGAGGGGGAGCCGCCGCGGATGTCCCAGGTCTTGAGCCACTCGGCCAGGGAGTCGCTGTGGACGGTGTGGACGTCCTCGTCGAGCAGGCCCGCGCGGTACAGCTCGCCCAGGATGGCGGGGATGCCGCCGGCCCGGTGGACGTCCTCCATGTAGTACGAGCCGTTGGGCGCGACCTTGGACAGGCACGGCACGCGGCGCGAGATCGCGTCGATGTCCGGCATCGTGAAGTCCAGCTCGGCCTCCTGGGCGGCGGCGAGCAGGTGGAGGATGGTGTTGGTGGAGCCGCCCATGGCGATGTCGAGGGCCATGGCGTTCTCGAAGGCGGCGCGGGAGGCGATGGAGCGCGGCAGGACGGTGGTGTCGTCCTGCTCGTAGTGGCGCCGGGTGATCTCCACGACCGTGCGGCCGGCGGCCTCGTACAGCGCCCGGCGGGCGGTGTGGGTGGCCAGCACCGAGCCGTTGCCGGGCAGGGACAGGCCGATGGCCTCGGTGAGGCAGTTCATCGAGTTGGCGGTGAACATGCCCGAGCAGGAGCCGCAGGTGGGGCAGGCGTTCTCCTCGATGAGGGCCATGTCCTCGTCGGAGACGGCGTCGTTGGCCGAGTCGGCGATGGCGCTGATCAGGTCGAGCTTGCGGACGGTGCCGTCGACGAGGGTGGCGCGGCCGGACTCCATCGGACCGCCGGAGACGAAGACCGTGGGGATGTTCAGGCGCATCGCGGCCATCAACATGCCCGGGGTGATCTTGTCGCAGTTGGAGATGCAGATCAGGGCGTCGGCGCAGTGGGCCTCGACCATGTACTCCACGGAGTCGGCGATCAGGTCGCGGGAGGGGAGCGAGTAGAGCATGCCGCCGTGGCCCATGGCGATGCCGTCGTCCACGGCGATGGAGTTGAACTCGCGGGGGACGCCGCCCGCCTCCTTGATCGCCTCGCTGACGATCCGGCCGACCGGCTGGAGGTGGGTGTGGCCGGGGACGAACTCGGTGAAGCTGTTGGCCACGGCGATGATCGGCTTGCCGAAGTCCTCGCGCGCTACGCCGGCGGCCCTCAGGAGGGCACGGGCGCCCGCCATGTTGCGGCCGTGGGTGACGGTGCGTGACCTCAGCTGGGGCATGCTGCTCCACTCCTTCGTGAGCCGGGGGCGCGGTCTGCGGACCGTAGCTTTCGAGCGTACGCCTCCGGCTCAGGATCCGGACGAAAAGTCCGTATCGTAAGACGCCCTCACGTGGTCCGCGTCCGGCTCGCGGCGCCGTCCGCCGTCCGCCGTCCGCCGTCCGCCGTCCGCTCAGTGTCCGCCCGTCCGGTGCCTGGAGGCGAGATGGCGCCGGGTGAAGGCCAGCGCCTCGGCGAGGTCGGCCTCGCGCTCGACCGAGGACATCGCGCGCCGGGTGTTGACCTCGACCACCACGTGTCCGTCGAAACCGTTCACGGCCAGCCGCTCCAGCACCTCGGCGCACGGCTGGCCGCCCCGCCCCGGAACGAGGTGCTCGTCCTTGGCGGAGCCGTTGCCGTCGGCGATGTGGAGGTGGGCCAGCCGGTCGCCCATGCGGTCCACCATCGCCAGGGTGTCGTTGCGCGCGGTGGCGGTGTGGGAGAGGTCGAGGGTGAAGTGGCGGTAGTCCTCCTCGGTCGGGTCCCAGGCGGGCGCGTAGGCGAGCATCTCGCGGTCGCGGTAGCGCCAGGGGTACATGTTCTCCACGGCGAACCGGACGTCGGTCTCGTCCGCCATCCGCCACACGCCCCGTACGAACTCCCGGGCGTAGGAGCGCTGCCAGCGGAACGGCGGGTGCACCACGACCGTGCTCGCGCCCAGTTTCTCGGCCGCCTCGCGCGAGCGCTGGAGCTTGACCCAGGGGTCCTTGGACCACACGCGCTGGGTGATCAGCAGGCAGGGGGCGTGCACGGCCAGGACCGGGACGCCGTGGAAGTCCGAGAGTCTGCGCAGGGCCTCGATGTCCTGGCTGACCGGATCGGTCCACACCATGACCTCCACGCCGTCGTAGCCGAGGCGTGCGGCGATCTCGAAGGCCGTCGCCGTGGTCTCCGGATAGACGGAGGCCGTGGAGAGGGCGACCTTCGGCTCCGGGAGGGACAGCGCTGGATCGGCCACGGGGAACAGCCTACGGCGATCGGGGTGGTGAACCGGGAGTCGCCGAAGGCCCCTCGTGGCCGGTTGTGGGGAAGCTCACGGCGCCTTCCGCGGACGATCCCGTGGTGAGGCCCGGTGCGGACCGGGTGGGTCTCGTGGGGCTCACGACGCGGTGGTGGTGGCCAGGGTGTCCAGCCGGCGCAGGATGACGCCCTCGCGCAGCGCCCAGGGGCAGACCTCCAGCCGGTCCACGCCGAAGAGGTCCATGGCGCCCTCCGCCACCAGCGCCCCGGCCAGCAGCTGCCTGGCCCGACCGGTGGAGACCCCGGGCAGGGCGGCGCGCTCGGCGGCGGGCATCACGGCCAGCTTGGGCACCCACTCCTCCAGCGCGGCACGGTTCAGCTCGCGCTGGACGTAGGGGCCCTCGGCGGAGCGGGGGGCGCCCGCCAACCGGGCGAGCTGCTTGAACGTCTTGGAGGTGGCGACCACGTGGTCGGGGGCGCCCAGCCTGTTGAAGTCGCCCACGACCCGGGCGATCTCGTGCCGCACATGGCGACGCAGGGCGCGCACGTCGGTGGGGTCGGGCGGGTCGTCGGGCAGCCAGGCGCCGGTGAGGCGTCCGGCGCCCAGGGGGAGCGAGACGGCGGCGTCGGGCTCCTCGTCCATGCCGTAGGCGATCTCCAGGGAACCCCCGCCGATGTCGAGGACCAGCAGCCGCCCGGCCGACCATCCGAACCACCGCCGGGCGGCGAGGAAGGTGAGCCGCGCCTCGTCCTCGCCGGAGAGCACCTTCAGCTCCACGCCCGTGCCCTCGGCCACCCGCGCCAGCACGTGGTCGGCGTTGGTCGCGTCGCGTACGGCGGAGGTGGCGAACGGCAGCAGGTCCTCCACCCCCTTGTCCTCGGCGACCTGGAGCGCCTCCTGGACGGTGGCCGTGAGCCGTTCCACGCCGGCCGGGCTGATGGCACCGTCGTCGAGGAGCTCGGCCAGCCGCAACTCCGCCTTGTGGGAGTAGGCGGGCAGGGGTCGGGCGCCGGGGTGCGCGTCCACCACCAGCAGGTGCACCGTGTTGGATCCCACGTCGAGGACACCGAGTCTCATGAGGGGCCACGCTACTGCGGCCGGGCGGTGGCCTGGAGCGGGGCCCGGCGTGCATACCCTGGGGGGCGTGTCGAAGACGAAACCGGTGAAGCCGGGCAAAGGGCTGAACACGGGCGGTGAGCAGCGGCGTGCCGCGGGTGAGGAGGTCGATCTGGACCACGCCCGGGCCTGGGTCGAGTTCCCCGACCCGGCCGACGACGAGCAGGTGTTCCGCTGCGACCTGACCTGGCTGACCTCCCGCTGGGGGTGCATCTTCGGCCAGGGGTGTCAGGGCATCCGCGAGGGGCGCGCGAGCGACGGGTGCTGCACGCTGGGCGCGCACTTCTCCGATGAGGACGACGAGAAACGCGTGGCGGCGCACGCGGCACGCCTCACACCCGAGAACTGGCAGTTCCACGCGGAGGGCACCTCCGACCGGGGATGGGTCGAGGAGAACGTCGGGGAGGACGGGGACGGCGAACGGCAGACACGGGTGTACCAGGGCGCCTGCATCTTCCTGAACCGTCCCGGTTTCCCCGGGGGCATCGGCTGCGCGCTGCACACCATGGCGCTGGCCGAGGGCCGCGAGCCGCTGGAGACCAAGCCGGACGTGTGCTGGCAGCTGCCGATCCGGCGGACGTTCGAGTGGGTGGAGCTGCCGGACGGCGAGCAGAAGCTGTACGTCTCGATCGGCGAGTACGACCGGCGCGGTTGGGGGCCGGGCGGGCACGACCTGCACTGGTGGTGCACGGGCGCCCTGTCGGCGCACGGGGCGGGCGAGCCGGTGTACGTCTCGTACCGGCCGGAGCTGACGGAGCTGATGGGGCCGGCCGGGTACGAGCGGTTGGCCGAACTGTGCGAGGAGCGGTTGGCGGCGGGGTTGCCCATGGTGGCGCCGCACCCGGCGGACGGACCGCGGGGGCCGGGGCCCGCCGCCGGCCGGGGCGGTGCGCCGGACGCGGAGAGCACGGACGGTCGGGCCGGCGGGGCGGCCGGGTAGTCGCGGCGATCGCGGCGATCGCGGCGGGCCGTCCCGGCCGCGGGGCGGTCAGTCCGGCGGCGCGGACGGTTCCGCCGGCGTGGTCCCCGACGGGTTCGGCGGCTCGGCGGGTTCGGGCGGCTCCTCGGCGGGGGGCCCGGGAGGCTCCGCCTCCGGCGACTCGGACGGCCGCGGTTCGGCGGGAGCGTGCGCCCCGCCGTTCCCGTGGAGGGTGATCACGGCCTTCGCCGGGGCGACGGCGACCCGCGCCGTCCAGGCGCCCGCCGGCTCCCGGGAGCGGTCCACGGAGACGGTGATCGTGGTCGACTCGCCCGGCCGCAGCGTCCCGTGCGAACGGCTCAGCCGCAGCCAGGAGGCGCGGGTCGAGGCCGACCAGTCGACCGGAGCGCCACCGGAGGCGACGAGGGTGACGAGGGTGACGTCCCCGGCCGGGGCGGCCTCGACCGTCAACCGGCCCGGCCCCACACGGTCCCGCCTCCCCCCCGGGCCGTCCGCGCCGGCGTGCGCCGGGTGGTGCGAGCCGGACGGAAACACGCCCTGGGCTCCCGCTCCGTCCCCCCTGTCCGCGCCGTCCGCGCCGTCCACGTCGACACGGATGCTCGCCCCGTCCCGTGAGGTGCCGGCGTTCCCCCCGGCCCGGCGCTCGGCCCGGTCGGAACCACCGTGGGGCGTGCTCGGATCCCTGCGCTCGGACGCCGAGACCGTGATGCCGCCCGGACCGCCGTCGGCCGGTGGCGCCCCGCGGTAGGCGGCCCACAGGGCCAGTACCGGGGCGGCCACGACGGTGGCGACGACCGTGGTGGTCACCGCGCGGCTGCGCAGCCGGTCGAAGCGCTCGGCCCGGTCCCGGTTGGCGACGGGGAAGCCGCGCCGGTCGAAGCGGGGCGTGGGCCGGGAACGCGCGCGCTGCGCGGCGAGCATCGCGGCGCCCACCTCGGAGCGTGGCACGGGCAGTACGGCGAGCGCTCCGGTGCCCACGGGGGCGGTGCCCGGCCACGGGCCGCCCGCCAGGACCCGCTCGGCGGTGCGGCGGCACTCGGGGCACTCGTCCACGTGCCGCACCAGTTCCCGGCGCAGCGTGCTGCCCAGCAGGGCCCCCCGGTCATCGGCGAGCCGGGCGACGGCCGCGCAGCCGCCCCGGTCGACGACGGCGAGCGCGGTGCGGGTGCGCTCCACCTCGCAGGCGCCGCTGGAGAGCAGCAGCTCGGTGCCGTCGTGATCCGTACCGAGCACGGCGGCGACCTCGTGGACCGGCAGGTGGTGGCGGACGGCCAGCTCCAGGGCCTCGCGCTGCTCGGGGGTGGTGCCGGCGGCCTCGGGCCAGGCGAGCGCGGCCAGCTCGCGGCGGCGCTCGGTGGCGAGGGGGCCGGGGAGCTCGGCCGGCTCGGGGCGCCCCCGGCCGTCCGTGAGGCGGTGCAGGCAGGACCAGCGGGCCAACGCGTACAGCCAGGCGCGGTGCAGCGCCGTGTCCGGCGGGGTGCGGCCGCGGCGCCGTTGCCGTTCGGCCACGGCCAGGGCATCGCCGAGGACGGTGACCGCCGCGTCGTGCTCGCACATGACGGACAGGCAGTAGGTGTAGAGCCCGTCCAGATGATCCAGATACGGGTCGAAACGCACCGGCGGGCGTGCCGCGGCGCGGTGCGTGCCACGGTGCGCCCGGTGTGCGCCGGTGGTATGCGTGGGGTGCTCGCGCCGAGTGCTCATCACCCAGCCGACCGTAGGCGGAAGGGCCGGCATCGCTGGTGATGCTCGGGCGGGTTTAACCCGTACGGGTGACCATCTGCGGCAAAACGCACAAACGCGCAGTGTCGGGTGTGTGGAGGCTGTCCGGAGGCGCTCGGAGTGGCCGAGGGGGCGCTGTCCGCGACCGCCCCGCACCGGGCGGGTGCCGTCTCCCCGCCCCTCCGGCCAGCCCCTCCGGCCGTCCTTCGGTCCGTCCTTCCCACCCGCCCCGCCGACGGGGCCGCCCGCGCTGTCAGCGGCTCCGGCTACCGTGAGGCTCATGGCTGCCCGCAAGTCGTCCGTGAAGGACCGCCCCTCCTACCGCTGCACCGAGTGCGGCTACGCCACGGTCAAGTGGCTGGGCCGCTGTCCGGAGTGCCACGCCTGGGGCACCGTCGAGGAAGTGGGCGGGACCCCGGCCGTCCGCACCACCGCGCCCGGCCGGGTCTCGTCCCCCGCCCTGCCCATCGGCCAGGTGGACGGGCAGGTGGCCACCGCGCGCGGCACGGGCGTTCCCGAACTGGACAGGGTGCTGGGCGGTGGCCTGGTGCCCGGCGCCGTGGTGCTGCTGGCGGGCGAGCCGGGCGTGGGCAAGTCGACGCTCCTGCTGGACGTGGCGGCCAAGGCGGCCGATCCCGACCACCGCACCCTCTACGTCACGGGCGAGGAGTCGGCCGGGCAGGTCCGGCTGCGGGCGGACCGGATCGGCGCGATCGACGACCACCTGTACCTCGCCGCCGAGACGGACCTGTCCGCCGTCCTGGGGCATCTGGACGAGGTGAAGCCCTCGCTGCTCGTCCTGGACTCGGTGCAGACGGTGGCCTCTCCCGAGATCGACGGAGCCCCCGGTGGCATGGCGCAGGTGCGGGAGGTCGCCGGGGCGCTGATCCGGGCCTCCAAGGAGCGTGGGATGTCCACGCTCCTGGTGGGTCACGTCACCAAGGACGGCGCCATCGCGGGGCCCCGCCTGCTGGAGCACCTGGTGGACGTGGTGCTGCACTTCGAGGGCGATCGGCACGCCCGGCTGCGTCTGGTGCGCGGCGTGAAGAACCGCTACGGCACGACGGACGAGGTCGGGTGCTTCGAACTGCACGACGAGGGCATCACCGGTCTGGCCGACCCGTCCGGCCTGTTCCTCACCCGCCGGGCCGAGCCGGTGCCCGGCACCTGTCTGACCGTCACGCTGGAGGGCCGCCGCCCGCTGGTGGCCGAGGTGCAGTCGCTGACGGTGGACTCCCAGATCCCCTCCCCCAGGCGCACCACGTCCGGCCTGGAGACGTCACGGGTGTCGATGATGCTGGCCGTGCTGGAGCAGCGCGGTCGGATCAGCGCCCTGGGCAAGCGGGACGTCTACACCGCCACGGTCGGCGGGGTGCGCCTGTCGGAGCCCGCCGCGGATCTGGCCATGGCGCTCGCGCTGGCCAGCGCCGCCAGTGACACCCCGCTGCCGAAGAACCTGGTGGCCATCGGCGAGGTCGGTCTGGCGGGCGAGGTCAGGCGGGTGACGGGGGTGCAGCGGCGGCTCGCGGAGGCGGCGCGGCTGGGCTTCACCCACGCGCTGGTGCCCGCCGATCCGGGGAAGATCCCGGAGGGGATGCGAGTGTTGGAGGTCGCCGACGTCGGTGAGGCGCTGCGGGTGTTGCCCACCCGGCCCGCCCGGGGCACGCGGAGCACGCCGCACGAGGGTTAGCGCCGCCGGTAGACTTTGCCCAGGTCTCGCCCGTACGTACGCACGACCCGAAGGAGTGCCGTGGCAGCCAACGACCGGGCAGCAACCGGCGCCGATGGCCTGTTGCGCGCCTCGCTGAGCGCGGTCGCGCCGGGCACCGCCCTGCGCGACGGCCTGGAGCGCGTTCTGCGGGGGAACACCGGCGGACTCATCGTCCTGGGCATGGACAAGACCGTCGAGGCCCTGTGCTCCGGGGGATTCGTGCTGGACGTGGAGTTCAGCGCGACGCGGCTGCGCGAGCTGTGCAAGCTGGACGGCGCGCTCATCCTCGACAAGGACATCACCAAGATCGTGCGGGCGGGCGTGCAGCTCGTTCCGGACGCCTCGATCCCCACGGAGGAGACGGGCACCCGGCACCGCACCGCGCAACGGGTGTCCATCCAGACCGGCTTCCCGGTGGTGTCGGTGAGCCAGTCCATGCGGTTGATCGCCCTGTACGTCGACGGCCAGCGGCGGGTGTTGGAGGACTCGGCGGCGATCCTGTCCCGGGCCAACCAGGCGCTGGCCACGCTGGAGCGGTACAAACTGCGTCTGGACGAGGTGGCGGGCACGCTCTCCGCGCTGGAGATCGAGGACTTGGTGACCGTCCGCGACGTCTCCGCCGTCTCGCAGCGGTTGGAGATGGTGCGGCGGATCGCCACGGAGATCGCCGAGTACGTGGTGGAGTTGGGCACGGACGGTCGGCTGCTCTCCCTCCAGCTCGACGAGCTGATCGCGGGTGTGGAGCCCGAACGCGAGCTGGTCGCCCGCGACTACGTGCCCGAGCCGACGGCCAAGCGGTCCCGTACGGTGGCCGAGGCACTGGCCGAACTGGACAGGCTGACCCACACCGAGCTCCTCGAACTGCCCACGGTGGCCAAGGCCCTGGGGTACAGCGGCTCGCCCGAGACGTTGGACTCGGCGGTCTCGCCGCGCGGCTACCGGCTGCTGGCGAAGGTGCCGAGGCTGCCGAACGCCGTGATCGAGCGGCTGGTCGAGCACTTCGGCGGGCTGCAGAAGCTGTTGGCCGCGAGCGTGGACGACCTGCAGACCGTCGACGGTGTGGGCGAGGCGCGGGCCAGGTCGGTGCGCGAAGGGCTGTCGCGGCTGGCGGAGTCGTCGATCCTGGAGCGGTACGTCTGACACGGCGTGTTCGCCCCGAGTCCGTTCGGCACCCCCTCGCCGGCGCCGGACCGTCCACCCGCCCGTCGTCGACCCGTCGGGCTCCCTTCCGCGGGGCGCGCACCCGCCACGGCGCACGAGGGCGCGGGGGGTTCGGAGCGGTCGACGGTTCGGGCAGGAGCGGAGGCACGGCGTCCGCGTCCGGCCCCCACGCTCCTCCCCCGCCGCGTTCCGCCGGCTTCTCCCGGGCCGCCGCCCCGCTCAGTCCTTGGTGAGGACGAAGGAGACGCGCATCTTGTCCAGGCCCGCCACCTCCGCCTCGACCAGGTAGGTGCCCACATCGGCCCGGTCGCCAGGCGTGCCGCACTCGGGGGTGCTGTGGCGCCTGTCCCACTCCAGGGTGCGGACGGCCGTCCCGTCGGCGGGGACCCTGTAGAACGCGGAGCGGGCGCCCTTGGGGCAGTGCTCGGACGTCCAGACCTTCTCGTCGCCGTCTCCGGCCTCGGTGATGGTGAAGACGACGGCGTCGCTGCCGAGGTCGACCTTGCAGTCGCTGTCGCCCCCGTTGCGCACCGTCAGGTGGAAGGTCGGTTTCTCTCCCGGCGCGTAGCGGTTCTCGGTGCCGCTCAGCGTCACCTCCACCGAGTCGGGGCGGCACTCGGGGAGGGACGAGCCCGCGGGAACGGCTTCGGCGCCGCCCGGCGCACCGGCGCCCGCACCGCCGCCTCCCGTACCGGGGCCTCCTTGGGGGCCGTCGGCGTCGGAGCCTTCCGTGCCGCCGGTCCCTTCGGCGCCCTCGCCGTCGCCGTCGCCGGTGCCGTCGCTTCCGGAATCTCCCGAACCCCCCGGACCGCCCGAACCGCCGCCCGTCTCGTCACGTCCGCCGGGGCGTTCGCCGATCAGGGACTCGGTGGAGGAGGGACCGGGGGTGATGGAGCTGACGGCCCGGTCGTCGCCCTGTTTCCCACCCTGGTCGCTCCTGTTCTCGTCGTCGGAGCCCCCGGACCCGACGGCCCATGCGACGAGCAGCGCCAGGGACACCAGGAGCGCAAGCACGACCGCCCTTCTCCGCCAGTAGATGGAGGAGGGAAGAGGCCCAACCGGATTGCGCAGAGATCCCACGCGCAAACCTTACGAGACATCACGTCCCCCGGACGGCCTCACTCGCCGCACAGGAGGTCAACTTTTATGATGAGCGGCCTTACTTCGCCCTGACGATCGTCAGGGGTCGAACCCGACGGTCGCCAGGTGTGACCCTCCGGTCGCTTTCCGTACCGTTCACGCATGAGCAGTGATCTTCAGTACGTCTCCGGCGACGCGCCTTCCGGCGGCCTCTACCGGGACGTCACCGACTTCGCGCACGACACTCCCGGTTGGGTGCACAGGCTGGCCGAGTACGGCACCGAGGGCGGGGTGTTGGTCCTCCTCGCGTTGTTGGCGGTGGCGTGCTGGCGGTTGCGACGGGCCGAGCCCCGAATGCTGGCGCTCGCGTTGTTGGGTCTGCCCGCGGTGGCGGTGGCGTACGGCATCAGCGAGACGGTCAAGTTGGCCGTGCGCGAGGAGAGACCGTGTCGGGCCGTGGCGGGAGCGGCGACACCGATCGCGCCCTGTCCGGAGCCGGGCGACTGGTCCTTCCCCAGCAACCACGCCACCATCGCCGCCGCCACGGCGGTGGCCGTCGTGCTCGTCTGGCGGGCGGCCGCCTGGGTGGTGTTGCCGCTGGCGGTGCTGACGGCGTTCTCCCGGGTCTTCGTCGGAGTGCACTACCCGCACGACGTGGCCGCGGGCATGGCGCTGGGCGTGACCGTGGTGATGCTGGTGGCATGGGCGGCCGGACGACCGGCGGCCGCGTTGACGGCCCGAGTGCGGGCTCGGACGGACTACACCAGCCCGGCCTCGTAGGCGGTGATCGCCGCTTGGACCCGGTTGGCCACCTCCAACCCGTTCAGGATGGCGCTCACATGGCCCTTCACCGTGCCCTCGGTGATGTGGAGGCGCCGAGCGATCTCCGCGTTGGAGAGGCCGGCGCCGATCAGGGCGAGGACCTCGCGTTCGCGGACGGTGAGCGCGTCGGTGCGCGCACGGGCGGCGGCACCGCGCGCCAGGCGCCGGGCCCCGAGTTCGCTGATGACGTGTCGGGCGACCTTCGGGGAGAGGAACGCGCCCCCCTCGGCCACCGCCCGTACCCCGGAGAGCAGTTCGTGCGGGTCACCGGACTTCAACAGGAATCCGCCGGCCCCACCACCCAACGCACGGGAGATGTAGGTGTCCTCGGAGAACGTGGTGAGGATGACGACGGCGGTGCCCGGTACGGACCGGGTGATCTGCTCTCCGGCGGCCAGCCCGTCCAGGCGGGGCATGCGAATGTCCAACAGGGCCACGTCCGGTCGATGGGCACGGGCCAGCTCGACGGCCTCCCGACCGTCCCCGGCCTCCGCGACGACCTCGATTCCGGGGTCGGTGGAGAGAATGGCCCGTACTCCGGCGCGGATCATCGCCTCGTCGTCGGCCAACAGCACGCGGATCACCCGGACCACCTTCCTCCGCGGTGTTCCGTGCCACCGCGGCTCCTTCCGTTCGCTTCCGGAATTCCCGCCCTCGTCGTCCCCGGCCCCGCCCTTCCGCTCCTCATGGCTGCCCTCCACTCCCCACGGCGGGGACGACGATCTTCTCGACCAGACGTCCGTCCGCGAAGCACAGCCGGTAGGTGGCCACGCTGATGAACAGTTCGCCGTCGGTGCGGTAGTACTCGCAGCGGGCCCCGGGCGGCGGGGCGGGCGCCCGGTCGGTGGGCGGGTCGGTGACGGCGCGGTCGGGCATCCGTCGTCCGACCTCGGTCGCCGCGTCACCGACCCGCAGGCGCTCGTAGGTCTCGCGTGGCAGCACGGAGTGGGTGGTGGTGTGGGCGTACCAGCCGAGGACGGCCGCCACCACGGCGACGGCGGCCCCACCGGCGACGGCGGAAGCCGTCAGGACCCATCGACGGCCGGCCCTCTGCTGCTGAGCGAGGCGCAGGGCGGCGATGTCGAGTTCGCTCCCCGGGTCGTACGGGTGTGGGCCGACCGCGGCCGCACGGGCCGCTCCCGCGTACGGCAGTCGGGCCGACACCCGGAAGCCGCCGTCGGGGAGCGCGCCCGAGGAGAACTCCCCGCCGACCAGCCGCACCCGTTCCCGCAGCGCGGCCAGCCCGCTGCCGCTGCTGCCTCCCACTCGGCTGTCTCCCGCTCGGCCGCTTCCGTCGGGGACGGGTTCGGCACCACTCGCCGCGCCCTGTGCGCCCGCCGTACCCGGTGCCGGAGGGCGGCCGTCGCCGCGGGCCGTCACCGGTGGCCCGTTGACGACGGTCACCAGCGCGGCGTGGGGGTCGCGCCCCACGGTGACGGTGACGGCGGCCCCGGGAGCGTGTCTGGCCGCGTTGGTCAGCGCCTCCTGCACCACCCGGTGGGCGGCGCGCTCCACCGGCTCCGGCAGCCCCCCGGCAGCCCCCTCCAGGCGCACCGCCATTCCGGAGTCGGCCGCCCGCTCCAGCAGGGCGGTGACCGTCTCCCCGACGGGCGCCAGCGGGGCCGGCGGGCCGTCGCCGAAGGAGTCGGTGTCCCGTAGGACGCCGATGATCTCGCGCAGTCGATCGGTCGCGGCGGACGCGGCCGCTCGCACCTCCCCCGCCGCCTTCCGATGCTCCTCCGCCAGCCCGGGGGCCATCTGAAGCGCACCGACGCGCAGTGCGATCAGGCTGAGCTCGTGGCCGAGCGCGTCGTGCATGTCCTCGGCGATCCGGGCTCGTTCGCGCAGCCGGGCCCGGTCGGCGACCATCGTCCGCTCGCGCTCCAGGTGCTCGGCGCGTTCCACCAGGGCCCGCACCAGGGCGCGGTCCTGCCGGCGGTGACGGCCCGCCAGCCAGGGGAAGACGGTGCCGAACAGCAGGGTTCCGACGAGGACGAGCCACACCATGACCGGATCCGCGGCGCGCAGCGGAGTGAGGGCCGTGCCCACCACGGCAACGGCGGCGAAGGCGTGCAGCGCCGGTCGTGTCCGCGCCGCACGGCGCCCCAGGACGTAGGCGAGGAAAGCCTGCGCGGCCCCGTAGGAGATGCTGAACAGCCCTGGGGAGGCGACCAACGACAGCCCCGCCGCCGACAGCCACCCCAGTACCGGCCGGGTGCGGGCCAGAAACACCGCCAGGGCCAGCACCGCGATTCCGCTCACCGTCCACCACCACTCCACCGGATCCGTGCGGCCGTAGCGGTCGCCGAGCACCACGGGCAGGGCGAGTACCGCCCACACCAGGGCCGCGCGCACGGCGGCGCGGACGGTGATCCGGTCGGTGATCCGGTCGGTGATCCGGTCGGTGGCACGGGAGGCGCGGGCAGTCACCGTCCCGACGCTACCGGCCGCCGATGGGGCCCCGCCCCTGTCGAAAGTCGGGTGTGCACCCGGCCTCGGGAGGTGGGGGGTCACCTCGTCGGGGGACCGGCGAGAACGACGGGGCGCCGGGCAGCGGCCGCCCCACGGGACGGACGGTGCGTTGGGAGGACGGGGTGACGTCCGGCGGTCGGGACGGGTGGTGCCCGCGGCACATCGGCGCGGGCCGCTTCGCTGCCGCGCCCCGTCGTGTCAGGATCGGAACCGCCATGACTGCGACCACATCCGAACAAAGCGCCACCGGTCTCCATCCGACCGGTCCCCGCCCCGTCGACTCCCCCGCCCCGACCGACCTGCACGGACCGGTCATCGACTGGTTCGCCGAGAACGCCCGCGACCTGCCCTGGCGCCGCCCCGAGGCGGGTGCCTGGGGCGTGATGGTCAGCGAGTTCATGCTCCAGCAGACCCCCGTCAGCCGGGTGCTGCCCGTGTACGAGCAGTGGCTCGCCCGCTGGCCGCGCCCCGCCGACCTGGCCGCCGAGCCGCCCGGCGAGGCGGTGCGCGCCTGGGGCCGGCTGGGCTATCCCCGCCGTGCCCTGCGGCTGCACGGCGCGGCCGCCGCCATAACGGAACGGCACGGCGGCGACGTCCCACGCGAGCACGCCCAGCTCCTGGCCCTGCCGGGAGTGGGCGAGTACACGGCGGCGGCCGTGGCCTCCTTCGCCTACGGGCAGCGGCACGCGGTGCTGGACACCAACGTCCGACGGGTCTTCGCCCGCGCGTTCGGTGGACGCGAGTTCCCGCCGACCGCCACCACCGCCGCCGAGCGCAGGTTGGCCCGTGCGGTCCTTCCCGAGGACGAGTCGACCGCGGCGCGCTGGGCGGCGGCGACCATGGAGCTGGGCGCCCTGGTGTGCACGGCGCGCAGACCGGACTGTGCGCGCTGTCCGATCGCCGATCTGTGCGCCTGGCGCCGGGCGGGCTCGCCCGCGCACGACGGTCCGCCGCGTCGCGGCCAGAGCTACGCGGGCACCGACCGTCAGGTGCGCGGCCGGTTGCTGGCCGTGTTGCGGGAGGCCGTGGAGCCGGTGCCCCAGGCCGTCCTGGACAAGGTGTGGGACGAACCGGTGCAGCGGTCCCGCGCCCTGGACGGGCTGGTCGCGGACGGTCTGGTGGAATCCCTGGAGGGCGGTGTCTACCGGCTGCCCCAGGGGCGGGGTCTGGGCCGGTAGGCGGCGGGCGGCGGGGCGGCGCCGTCCCTCCGCGGCCGCCGTCCCTCCCCCGCCACCCGGACCGTTACACAACCGTCGGCCGGCCGTGCGGTCCCCGTGCCCCGTCGTGGGGCGGGCCGCAACACCGTCTCCGTAGCGTCCCTGCCTGACCGAGCACAGGACGGGAAGACCACGGGAGGCGGCCATGCCCACCACCGCAGCCACGTCGCGGCAGGCACCGGCACTGGACTTCGAGGAGTACGTCCGGACGCGGCACGACGCCCTGCTGCGCAGCGCCCGCCGCCTCGTCTCCGACCCGGCCGACGCCCAGGACCTGCTCCAGACCGCCCTGGCTCGCACCTACGGGCGCTGGGACGGCATCGCCGACAAGTCGCTCGCCGACGCCTATCTGCGCCGGGTGATGCTCAACACCCGCACCCAGTGGTGGCGCGCCCGCAAACTGGACGAGGTGCCCACCGAGCTGCCGCCGGACGCGATCAGCGTCGACGACGGCACCGAGCGACACGCCGACCGGGCTCTGCTCCTGGACATACTGGAGGTGCTGCCCCCCAGGCAGCGTGGCGTGGTCGTGCTGCGCCACTGGGAGCAGATGAGCACCGAGGAGACGGCCGCGGCCCTCGGCATGTCGCCGGGTACCGTCAAGAGCACCCTGCACCGGGGGCTGGCACGGCTGCGCGAGGAGCTCGAGAGCCGGGACCGCCGGGAGTTCCGCGGCCGCCGGGAGCCCCGGGAGCCCGGTGCCGGCGCCGGCGGGGAGGACGAGCCGGTGGTGGCGACCGCCGCCTAGGGCGTCGGGGGTGCCCGAGCGCCCGAGGTTCGAAGCGGCCGGGACACAGGAAGCGCACGAAGCGCACGGAGAGCGTGGCAGGAAGACGAGGAGCGGTGGTGGCGGTGGCGTCCGGCGGGCGAGCGGCGGTGGCGGTGGCCACCGCCACCGTGCTGCTGGCGTCCGTGCTCGCCGGGTGTGACGACGGCGGTGTGCGGATCGAGTCGTCCGCCGGTTCCTCCTCCGCGCTCCCGAGCCCCGAGGCGTCCCCCCTGCCCGTGAGTCCGCCGCCCTCCGCGTTCCGGGGGCCGCCCGGGACCAAGCCGGCGCCCGAGGGGCCGCTCCCTTCGCCGGCGCCCACCGGGGCCCGGCCCGTCTACCCGCCGGACACCGAGGGCGAACTGGACGTCCTGGAGCTGCTGCGCGAGGATCCCAAGGTCGGCGGCAACGTCAAGAAGGCCCTGCGGCCGTGCTCCGCCGAGGCCGAGGTCTGGCCGGTGGACGTGTCGTACGGTCGGTTGACCGACGGCCACGCCTATGACGTCCTGGTCAACGTCTCGGACTGCGACGGCGGCATGGGAGTGGGCTCCTACGTCTACCGGCAGAGCACCAACGGGCAGTACGTCGGCGTCTTCTCGGCCGAGGACCCCCCCGTGCACGCCGAGGCGGACGGCGGAAGGCTGCGGGTGAGCCAGCAGGTCTACGCGGACGGCGACCCCGTGTGCTGCCCCTCGGCCCGGGAGGTGGTCGTCTACGTGTGGGAGGACGAGCGGTTCACCGAGAAGGAGCGCGTGTTCGAGGCCGCGGGGGCACCGGGAGAGGCGCCGAGCCCCTCGCAGGAGGGGCGGCGGAGCGACGGTTCCGGTTCCGCGGACGGCGCGACCGACGCGGACGGCGAGGACCGATGAGGACCGATGAGGACCGATGAGGACCGACGAGGGCTGAGGAAGGACGGATGGCCGATACCCACGTGCTCTTCGTGGAGGACGACGACGTCATCCGGGAGGCCACCCAGTTGGCCCTGGAACGGGTCGGCTTCACGGTGACCGCGGTGGCGGACGGGCTGGAAGGGCTGGCGGCGTTCCGCTCCCGGACGCCCGACATCGCGCTCCTGGACGTGATGGTGCCGGGCCTGGACGGGGTGAGCCTGTGCCGCCGCATCCGGGACGAGTCGGTGATTCCCGTGATCATGGTGTCGGCGCGGGCCGACTCCATCGACGTGGTGCTGGGCCTGGAGGCCGGTGCCGACGACTACGTGACCAAACCGTTCGACGGCGCGGTGCTGGTCGCCCGCATCCGCGCGGTGCTGCGGCGCTTCGACCACGCCAGGAGCGCCGCGGACGACGACGGGGAGGAGGACCCGGAGACGGGGCCGCTGCGCTTCGGTGATCTGGAGGTCGACACCGAGGGCATGGAGGTGCGGCGGGCCGGGGAGCCGGTGCCGTTGACCCCCACGGAGATGCGGCTGCTGCTGGAGTTCTCCGCCGCGCCGGGCACGGTGCTCAGCCGTGACCGGTTGCTGGAGCGGGTCTGGGACTACGGCTGGGGCGGCGACACCCGGGTCGTGGACGTCCACGTCCAGCGGCTGCGCGGCAAGATAGGTCAGCGGCGGATCGAGACGGTCCGCGGCTTCGGCTACAAGCTGAGGGGCTGAGCCGCGGTTGCCTCCCTCCCCCCTCCCGTCCGCCTCCGACGTCCCCGCCTCGCGCCGCCCGCGGTGGCCGGGACGGGCCCGGTCCCCCCGCCGGGGGTTCCGCCGGGTGTTCCGCTTCCTCGGCCGTCTCCTGTCCCGCTGGACGCCGCGCACCGGTCTGCGGTGGAAGCTCAGCGCCGCCATCGCCGCCGTCGGCGCGCTGGTGGCGCTGGTCCTGAGCCTGGTGGTGCACAACGCCGCCCGCTCCTCGATGCTCGGCAACAGCCGCGATGTGCAGAACGAGCGGGTACTGGCCGCCCAGCGGATCTACGAGTCCCTGGGCCGCCTCCCGTTCGGCGCCGAGATCGACGACCCGAGGTTGCCCGCCCCGCTGGCGGAGGCCGTGGCCCGGGGCGAGCGCGCCACCTACGTGGTGGAGGAGCCCGGCCAGGCCCTGGACGTCTGGGCGGCCACACCGCTGCCCGACGGCCAGGCGCTCTCCCTGCACACCCGCTTCACCGACCGCTACGCCGTCCTCGCCGACCTCGACCGGGTGCTGGTGCTCGGCTCGGCCTCGGTGGTGCTGGGCGGCACCGTGTTGGGCGTGCTGATCGGCGGGCAGCTCTCCCGGCGGCTGCGCCAGGCGGCCGTCGCGGCGGGGCGGGTCGCCCAGGGTGAGACCCGGGTGCGCGTGCGGGAGGCGATCGGCGGCCGGGTGCGGGACGAGACCGACGATCTGGCACGGGCCGTCGACCGGATGGCCGACGCCCTCCAGCAGCGTCTGGAGGCCGAGCGGCGGGTCACCGCCGACATCGCGCACGAACTGCGCACCCCGGTGACCGGGCTGGTGACCGCCGCCGAGCTGTTGCCGCCCGGCCGTCCCACCGAGCTGGTCCGCGACCGGGCGCAGGCGCTGCGCACCCTGGTGGAGGACGTGCTGGAGGTCGCCCGGCTGGACGGAGCCGCCGAACGCGCGGAGCTCCAGGAGGTGGCGCTGGCCGAGTTCGTCGCGCGGCGGGTGCGTACGCCGGAGCCCGAGGTGGAGCTGACCGTACGGCGGGACGCGGTGGTGACCACCGACCCGCGCCGGCTGGAGCGGATCCTCGGCAACCTCCTGGCCAACGCCGCGCGCCACGGCCGGCCCCCGATCGAGGTGACCGTGGACGGCCGCAGGCTGCGGGTGCGCGACCACGGTCCCGGCTTCCCGCCCGCGCTGTTGGCCGAGGGGCCCAGCCGCTTCCGCACCGGCAGCACGGACCGGGCGGGCCGGGGACACGGTCTGGGGTTGACGATCGCGGCGGGGCAGGCGCGGGTCCTCGGTGCCCGCCTGACCTTCCGCAACGCCGAACCGAGCGGTGCCATGGCCGTCCTGTGGCTGCCCGACGCGCCTCCGGACGCCCCTCGCCCGTGATGCCGCCGGCCGCCCGTGCCGACTCCCGGAACCGAGCCGGCCCCGGGAGTCGGGCCGGCGGGGCACCGGGCGACCGGGGCGTCAGTCGCAGACCTCCGACCACTCCCTGCCCGGCTCCGACCCGACCGTGCGGCGCTCGGTCAGCGAGTACCGGTTGCCGGACTCGTCACGGAAGACCGCCTCGGTGCCGTACGGTCGCTCCCTCGGTTCCTGGAGGAACTCCACGCCCCGTGCCCTCAGCTCCTCGTAGGCGGCGCGGCAGTCGTCCGTCCGCATCTCGCCCGCACCCAGCACCCCGGTGCCGACCAGTCGCGCCAGTGCCTCGGCCGACTCCGGGTCGAGTCCGGAGTCGTCCGTGCGCATCAGCGTCAGCTCGACGTCCGGCTGGCCCTTGGCGCCGACGGTGATCCGGCGCGACGTTCCCGTGGAGATGTCGCCGCGCACCTCGAAGCCGAGCTTCTCGGTGAAGAACGCGAGGTCCCGCTCCTGGTCGGTCGACCACACGGTGACTGTCGCCAGCCCCTTGATCATGATGTGCTCCCACGGCCGGTGTCGGTGTGAACCCGTGCTTCCACGGTAGGCAGCGTCCGCCCGCCGCACGCCTGTGGACGGCGTCCGGCCCTACGATCTCTCCAGGGTCGGGATGGGGACAGGATCGTGAGACAGGGGGGCCCGTGGACGTCGCGGCCATCGGGGCACGACTGGCGACGACAGCCGTCACGTCACTGGTCGGGAAGCTGCTCGTGCGGGAGGGGCCGGGCGCGGGGCTGGTGGACGGGCCGGTGCGGTTGAGCGGACGGCTCTCCTTCCGGGGCGAGAAGCGCACCCTGGGACGCGACGACCTGCGCCGGCTCGCCGCCGAGCTGCTGGAGCGGGCCGTCGGACCGCTGCCGGCCTCCGAGCGGCCGCCCGGAGGCGAGGAACGGGCCGTCGTCCACGCCCTCGCCGACACCCTGTACGCCCTGGGCGACCTGGACATGGACGACGTCCAGGCCGTGGCGCTGGGCGAGCGGGAGCTGGCCCGGCGCCTGCGCGAGGCGGCCGGCGACCCCACCCGGGACCTGTCGCGGGACGCCGCCGTCCTGCACGACGCGCTGCTGGAGGCCGCCTGCCGCCAGATCCTCCACTTCTTCACCCGGCGCTCCACCTTCGTCGCCCGTGCCCTGGTCGAGCAGACCCGACGGCAGGCGGCGCTGGAGGCACGGGTGACGGCCGGCGCCGAGCGCGCGTTGCCCCACGCGGGCGACGCGGCGTTCGAGGAACGGTACGCCGACCACATCGTCCGCAGGCACGGCCGTCTGACGATCCACGGCCTCGACCCGGTCCGCTCCCGCGAGTGGCGGCTCGACACGGCGTTCCTCTCCCTGGAGGCGCACCACGACGACGGCGCGCGACCCGTCCCGGTGCGCACCGACCGGATCTTCGCCGACCGCACCCGCACGCTGCTGCGCGGCGCGGCCGGCTCCGGCAAGACGACGCTGGTGCAGTGGCTGGCGGTGACGGCGGTGACGGCGGGACGTCCGGGAGCCGAGGAGGCCGCGGCGCGTCCGGAGATCGCCGGGCGGATCCCGTTCGTCCTCCCGCTGCGGTCGTTCGCCACGTCCGGGCTGCCCACGCCCGACCGTTTCCTGGCGGCGGTCCGCTGCCCGATCGCCGGGGCGCAGCCGCCCGGCTGGGCCGACCGGGTGCTCTCGGACGGCCGCGGGCTGCTGCTGGTGGACGGGGTGGACGAGATCCCCGAGCGGGAGCGCGAGGAGACCCGCCGGTGGCTGTACGACCTGCTCGGCGCCTATCCGGACAACCTCTGGCTGGTCACCTCCCGTCCCTCGGCGGTGCGCGACGCGTGGCTGGCCCCGGAGGGCTTCGGCGAGCTGACCCTGGCCCCGATGGACCGCGACGACGTGGCCGCCTTCGTGACGCGCTGGCACGCCGCCGCCGACGCCGACCCGGCATCGTCCCGCTCCCTGCTGGCCGGCCTGCGCACCAGGTCCGACCTCGGCCGGCTGGCCACCAACCCCCTGATGTGCGGACTGCTGTGCGCCCTGCACCAAGAGCGGCGCGGCTTCCTGCCGCAGGGCCGCAGGGACCTGTACGAGGCCGCGCTGTCGATGTTGCTGGAGCGGCGCGACGTCGAGCGCGGCGTGCACCGCGAGGGTGGTCTGCGCCTCTCCAAGGAGCCGCAGGTCACGCTCTTGCAGAAGCTGGCGTACTGGATGGTCCGCAACGGCCGTGCCCAGATGGATCGCGTGGACGCGCTGGCCGTCCTGGCCGACGCGCTGCCGATGATGGCCTACATCGAGGCCCCTCCCGAGGAGGTGCTGCGGTACCTGCTGGAGCGCAGCGGTCTGCTGCGCGAGCCGACGGCGGGGCGGATCGACTTCGTCCACCGCACCTTCCAGGACTACCTGGCGGCCAAGGCCCTGGTGGAGGCCCGGGACTTCCCCTGGCTGGTGGACAACGCCCACCACGATCAGTTCGAGGACGTGGTGCGCATGGCCGTGGCCCACGCCCGCCCGGACGAGCGCGCCCGCATCCTGGAGGGACTGCTCGTCGCCGGAGACGGCGAGCGGGCCCTGCGCAGCGTCCTGCTGTCGCTGGCCTGCCTGGAGCACGCCACCGAACTGGATCCGGCCGTACGGGAGCGGGTCCGCTCCGCCACCGCGGCGATGCTGCCGCCGACGAACCACCCGTGGGCGGTCCGCCTGGCGAGCCTGGGCGGACCGCTCGTCCTGGAGTTGCTGCCCGGCCCCGAGGGACTGAGGGACGAGGTGGCCGAGGCGGTCGTCGTCACCGCCACCCGCATCGGCACCGACGCGGCGATCCCGCTGCTGACCCGGTACCGGGACCACCCCTCGCTCGACGTGCGCCGGCAACTCGCCTGGGCTTGGCACCGCTTCGACCGCGACGCCTACGCCGAGGAGATCATCGCCCACCTCGACGAGGACGGCCTGTACTTCTCCGCCCGCGGCCCCGCCGACCTGCGGGTGCTGCGCTCCCTGGGCGGCCGCGCCCGCGTCCAGTACCGGCGTCGCCTCCTGGTGCCCGACGAGTTGACCGAGAACGTCGACACCGACCGGCTGACCCACCTCTGGCTGGAGGTCGGGGAGTACGGCGCGGACTTCTCCTGGCTGTCGGCCTTCCCCCGGCTCCGGGTCCTGGTCGTGCCGACGGCGCGGCGCGCCGACCTCCCGGGGCTCCCTCCCACCGTGGAGTTCCGCGCCGCTCCCTGAATCCTCTCTCCGGGGGGCCGAGTTGTCCTAGGCTGGGAGGCCGGGTCGAGGGACGGCCGACCGCCGCCCGTCACGCCGCCGCACACCGCAGGGCCATCGGGGGGCCGGATGGACACCGTCGCACGGATCGCTTCGAACGTCGCCGCTCCCCTGGTCCGCGAGTTGTTCGCCGACCTCCCTCCGGCCCACGACGGCCCCCGGTTGATCGCGTCCCTGGTGTCCTTCCGGGGCGTGCGGCCCGAGCGGACGTACGGCGACGTGACGCGGATCGCCCGGGAGCTGGTGCGACTCGCCCGTGGGGGCGGGGCCTCGGAGAGGGCCGCCGACGAGCCCGCCGACGAGCCCGTGGCCCTGGTCCTGGGACGGGCCCTGGTCGCCCTCGGCGAGCTGGACCTCGACGACGTGGCGGCCGTCCGCATGGGACCGCAGGACTGCGCCCGGAGGTTACGCCGGGCCGTCCCCGGCGCGGACCGGGAACTGAGCGGCGAGCAGGCCTGGTTCCACGACCAGTTGCTGGACAACGTCTGCCTGCACATCCTCCACTTCCTGATCCGGCGCTCGCCGTACGTCGCCGGCCGACTGGCCGAGCAGAGCCACCGCATCCGGCAGCTCATCGACCTCAACGACGCCGACGCCGTACGCCGCTCCCGCCCCTCCCCGGAGGACCTGGCGTTCGAGGAGGCGTACGCGGCCGCGCTCGTGGCGCGGTACAACCGGCTGACGATCCACGGCATCGACCTGCCCAACGCCCCCGGAAGCTGGCCCCTGGACAGCACCTACCTGAGTCTGAGCGCCGAGTTCGCCACCCCCGTCGAGGGCTCCTCCGGACAGCCGGCCCTGCCGGCCGACCGGGCCCTGGCCGGGCAGGAGCGGGTGCTGCTGCGCGGTGTGGCGGGGGCGGGCAAGACCACGCTGGTGCAGTGGCTGGCCGTGACGACCGCGCGGAACGAACTGCCCGGAGAGCCGGCCACCCTGCGCGGCCGGGTGCCCTTCGTGCTGCCCGTGCGGCGCTTCGCGCGCGAGGGCTTCCCGGCGCCCGAGGAGTTCCTGACCGTCGGACGGTGCCGGCCGTCGGTCGACGAGCCCCCCGGTTGGGCCGTCCGCGTGCTGGTCGAAGGGCGGGCGCTGCTGCTGGTGGACGGGATCGACGAGGCCCCCGAGGCGCGGAGGGAGGAGTTGCGGGCAGGACTGCGCAGGCTGCTGCACATCCATCCCGGCACGGTCTGCCTGGTCACCTCCCGGCCGTCGGCCGTCGAGCCCGACTGGCTGGCGCGGGAGGGGTTCGGCGAGCTGATGCTGGCCCCGATGAGCCGCGACCAGGTGGCCGAGTTCATCCGCCACTGGCACCGGGCGGCCCGGCACGACGACGGCGGGGACCACGACCGGCTGGCCGGCTACGAGCGGCGGCTGCTGCACTCGGTACGGGTCTACCGGGAGCTGCGCCGGCTGGCGACCAATCCGCTGATGTGCGGCCTGATCTGCGCACTGAACAGGGACCGCGCCGGGACGCTCCCGCAGGGCCGCAGGGAACTGTACGACGCGGCCATGGACATGCTGCTCCAGCGCCGCGACCCGGAGCGCGACGTACTGCACGCCGACAACGTCGAGCTGCAGCGCGCACCGCGCGAGCGGCTGCTGCAGAAGCTCGCCCACCGGATGTTGTCCGAGGACCGCACGGAGCTGGAGCGGGAGACGGCCGTCGCCGTGCTCGACTCCCACCTGCCGGCCATCCCGGCCGCCCACGGGCAGGGGGACGCGGAGAAGATCTTCGGACATCTGCTGCACCGCACCGGACTGCTGCGCGAGTCGGACGACGGCAGGGTCGAGTTCGTGCACCGGACCTTCCAGGACTACCTGAGCGCCAAGGAGATCGTGGCGCGCGGCGGGTTCGAGGACCTGGTGGACCACGCCCACGAGGCGAGGTGGGAGGAGGTCGTCCGCATGGCCGCCGCCCACGCCCGGCCCGACGAGTGCGCGCGTTTCATCGGCCGTCTGCTGGCGCCCTGCGGGCACCTGAAGACCTCCGAGACCAAGCACCGCCGGCTGATGGCCGCCGCCTGTCTGGAGCACGTCACCGAACTCGATCCGGCGACGCGGAAGCTGGTGCGCGACCGCACCGAGAAGATCGTCAACCCCACCGATCCGCTGGGCGCCCGCAACCTGGGGTGGATCGGGCCGATCGTGCTGGAGCTGCTGCCCGATCCGGAGGACGTCCCGGACGACAAGGCGTACCTGCTCGCGGTCACCGCGACGCGGGTGCGGGACGAGGCGGCCGTCGACTACCTGGTACGGCTGCGGGACCGGTCGTCGCTGAGGGTGCGGGCGGAGCTCGCACGGGCGTGGCGGAACTTCGACACCGACCGCTACGCCCGCGAGGTCATCGCCCACCTCGGCGAGGAGGGGCTGTACTTCCCCGTCTCCGACCTCTCCGAGCTACGGGCGCTGCGGGATCTGGGCGGCCGGGACCAGCTCCAGATCGCGGGGCGCTTCACCCCCGGGGAACTCCTCGGGGAGGTGGTGCGGGAGAGGCTGACGCACCTGTGGCTCGCCTACGACCTCGGGGTGGACATGGGATGGCTGAGCGCCTTCCCGCGGTTGCGCGCCCTCCGGGTGAACCCTCGACTGCCCCGGGTGAGCGGGGTACCGGAAGGCATTCGGATCATCACCCGCTGAGCGGGCGGCGCACACGCCCGCGGCCCGGGACCGTCGGAACGGTCCCGGGCCGCGTCATGTGGCTCGGTGCTCGCCTACCGGCGACGAGCGCGGATCACACGTCCTTGGAGAGGTTCGGGCCGCCGCCCGCCGCCGACTCCACCGGAGGGGCGTCCGGCAGGGCCGACTTCTCCTCGCCGCGGAAGGTGAACTTCTTCTCCTCGCCCTCGCCCTCGGTGTCGACGACCACGATGTGACCGGGGCGCAGCTCGCCGAAGAGGATCTTCTCCGACAGCACGTCCTCGATCTCCCGCTGGATCGTCCGGCGCAGCGGCCGGGCGCCCAGGACGGGGTCGTAGCCCCGCTTGGCGAGCAGCTTCTTGGCGTCACCGCTGAGCTCGATGCCCATGTCGCGGTCCTTCAGCCGCTCGTCCACCTTGGCGATCATCAGGTCGACGATCCGGATGATGTCGTCCTCGGTGAGCTGGTGGAAGACCACCGTGTCGTCGACACGGTTGAGGAACTCCGGCCGGAAGTGCTGCTTGAGCTCCTCGTTGACCTTCGCCTTCATCCGCTCGTACCCGGTGCGGACGTCGCCCTGGGCGGCGAAGCCCAGGTTGAAGCCCTTGGAGATGTCCCGGGTGCCGAGGTTCGTCGTCATGATGATGACGGTGTTCTTGAAGTCCACGACCCGGCCCTGGGAGTCGGTCAGGCGACCGTCCTCCAGGATCTGGAGCAGCGAGTTGAAGATGTCCGGGTGGGCCTTCTCGACCTCGTCGAACAGGACGACCGAGAACGGCTTGCGGCGCACCTTCTCGGTGAGCTGGCCGCCCTCCTCGTACCCGACGTAGCCGGGAGGCGAGCCGAACAGCCGCGAGACGGTGTGCTTCTCGCTGAACTCCGACATGTCGAGGGAGATCAGCGCGTCCTCGTCCCCGAAGAGGAACTCGGCCAGGGTCTTGGACAGCTCGGTCTTACCGACGCCGGACGGGCCGGCGAAGATGAACGAGCCACCGGGACGCTTGGGGTCCTTCAGGCCGGCCCGCGTGCGGCGGATGGCCTGGGACAGCGCCTTGATGGCGTCCTCCTGCCCGATGACGCGCTTGTGCAGCTCGTCCTCCATGCGGAGCAGGCGCGAGGACTCCTCCTCGGTGAGCTTGAAGACCGGGATGCCCGTGGCCGTGGCCAGGACCTCGGCGATCAGCTCCTCGTCCACCTCGGCGACGACGTCCATGTCGCCGGCCTTCCACTCCTTCTCCCGCTTGGCCTTGGCCGCCAGGAGCTGCTTCTCGGTGTCGCGGAGCGAGGCGGCCTTCTCGAAGTCCTGCGAGTCGATCGCGGACTCCTTCTCCCGGCGCACGTTCGCGATCTTCTCGTCGAACTCGCGCAGGTCCGGCGGAGCGGTCATCCGGCGGATGCGCATCCGGGATCCGGCCTCGTCGATCAGGTCGATCGCCTTGTCCGGCAGGAAGCGGTCGGAGATGTACCGGTCGGCGAGCTGCGCGGCGGCCACCAGGGCGGCGTCCGTGATGGACACCCGGTGGTGCGCCTCGTAGCGGTCGCGCAGCCCCTTGAGGATCTCGATGGTGTGCGGCAGCGACGGCTCGGCCACCTGGATGGGCTGGAAGCGGCGCTCCAGGGCCGCGTCCTTCTCCAGGTGCTTGCGGTACTCGTCGAGCGTCGTCGCGCCGATGGTCTGGAGTTCCCCGCGGGCCAGCATCGGCTTGAGGATGCTGGCGGCGTCGATCGCGCCCTCGGCGGCACCCGCACCCACCAGGGTGTGGAGCTCGTCGATGAACAGGATGATGTCGCCGCGGGTGCGGATCTCCTTGAGCACCTTCTTCAGGCGCTCCTCGAAGTCGCCGCGGTACCGGGACCCGGCGACCAGGGCGCCCAGGTCCAGGGTGTAGAGGTGCTTGTCCTTCAGCGTCTCGGGCACCTCGCCCTTGACGATGGCCTGGGCCAGTCCCTCGACGACCGCCGTCTTGCCGACGCCGGGCTCGCCGATGAGGACCGGGTTGTTCTTGGTGCGGCGGGACAGCACCTGCATGACCCGCTCGATCTCCTTCTCGCGCCCGATGACCGGGTCGAGCTTGGACTCCCGAGCGGCCTGGGTGAGGTTGCGGCCGAACTGGTCCAGCACCAGGGAGGTCGAGGGGGTGCCCTCGGCGGGGCCGCCGGCGGTGGCGGTCTCCTTGCCTCCCGAGTAGCCGGAGAGCAGCTGGATGACCTGCTGCCGCACCCGGTTGAGGTCGGCGCCGAGCTTCACGAGGACCTGGGCGGCGACGCCCTCGCCCTCGCGGATCAGGCCCAGCAGGATGTGCTCGGTGCCGATGTAGTTGTGGCCGAGCTGAAGGGCCTCGCGGAGCGACAGCTCCAGGACCTTCTTGGCACGGGGGGTGAAGGGGATGTGACCGGACGGGGCCTGCTGGCCCTGACCGATGATCTCCTCCACCTGCTGGCGGACCGCCTCGAGCGAAATCCCGAGGCTCTCCAGGGCCTTAGCGGCGACACCCTCACCCTCGTGGATCAGGCCCAGGAGGATGTGCTCGGTGCCGATGTAGTTGTGGTTGAGCATCCGGGCTTCTTCCTGAGCCAGGACGACAACCCGCCGCGCGCGGTCGGTGAACCTCTCGAACATCGTTAATCGCTCCTCAGAGCGGTCAGGCAGTAAGGGGTCGGTCCCCTCCCTGTCCTTCCGCAGCTTAGTCCCGCAAGCGGGGACCGCTCATTCCAACTGCCGACACCCGTCCGGATCGCTCCCGCGCTGGCGGGGGATGAGGACTCGGTCTTCACCGCCCTCGTCCCGAACAGCCGACAACAGTTCCAACCCGATGGTGCGAGACGATGTTCCCGCAGGCCAGACATATCCGCCCGCTTCCACTACGCCGACGGCGAACGCCCCTTGGCCGACACGTCCGTCCACCGCTCCATCGCCGGTGCCGCACCCCCGTTCCACGTGGGATTTCTTCACCGACTTCTTACCCCGCGACACCGGCGGTCCATGCCGGACGGGGTGGGGGCATCCGCTACTGGCGAACACTCTTGCGTGAGGCATCGCACCCGCTCCAACGGACCGGTCGACACACGGAGTGGCGAACGGGTGCCCTGGGTGACCGGGTCGGAGTTCGACAGTTGTTCCGTACATGACGTACACGGCGCTTCCGTCGTCCGCGCCGCGTCCGCTCCCGAACCGCCTCGCATCCGTCGGGCGCGCCGGCCGTCCCGGGCGCCTCCGAACGCGCCGGAGGAGGCGGGACGGGCTCCGCCGCACCGGCGCGGTCGCCCGGGAGCCGGCGACCGCGCGGACGCCCCGGGAGGCCGCCGTGTGGCCGCGGCCCCCCGAGCAGGGGTGCGGGATCGATCCGGTCGGCCTGGTGAGCGCCGCGGCGACGGAACGCCACCGCGTGCGGCTCTCCCGCGCGACTCAGCCGTTCGCCTTCTCGTATGCCTCGCGGATGTTGGCGGGAACGCGTCCCCTGTCGTTGACCTCGTATCCGTTCTGCTTCGCCCAGGCGCGGATCTTCGCCGTGTCCTGACCGGAACCGCTTCCCGAGGAACGGGTGGCCTTGCCGCGGGCCGAACGGCCACCGGTGCGACGACCGTTCTTGACGTACGGCTCCAGCAGGCCACGGAGCTTGTCCGCATTGGCGGTGGTGAGATCGATCTCGTAGGTCTTGCCGTCGAGAGCGAACGTCACGGTCTCGTCGGCCTCACCGCCGTCGATGTCGTCGACAAGAAGGACCTGAACCTTCTGCGCCACCGGTTACTCCCATTCGTCGTGCGTGGTCAGTCATCGAAAACCGATTACTGATACTGACGACGAAAGCAAACCGCTTTTCACGGGAAAACACAAACCCCCCGGGGACCTTTGTCCGGCCTCCCCGGTCGGATTGGGGGGATCTTTCGGACATAGGGAACAGCGGACGGGTGGTCATAGGTGCAGCAGCATCCGCGTGTTGCCCAGGGTGTTGGGTTTCACCCGTTCGAGTCCGAGGAACTCGGCCACGCCTTCGTCATAGGAACGCAGCAGCTCGCTGTAGACATCCCCGTCCACGGGGGTCTCACCGATCTCGGTGAAGCCGTGCCGGGCGAAGAAGTCCACTTCGAAGGTGAGGCAGAAAATGCGCCTCACCCCCAGCCAGCGGGCCGTCTGCAGCAGCTTCTCCAGCACCAGATGCCCCACACCCGTGCCCCTGAGCGCGGGATCGACCGCCAGCGTACGGACCTCGGCCAGGTCCTCCCACATCACGTGGAGGGCTCCGCAGGCGACCACCTCGGCGTCGTGGTCGCGTTCCGCGACCCAGAACTCCTGGATGTCCTCATAAAGCGTCACGGTCGCTTTGTCGAGCAGGATGCGATCGCGCGCGTACGCGTCGATGAGTCGGCGCACGGCGCGCACATCACCGGTTCTCGCCCGGCGGACGGTGACCTCGCTTACGGGGCTCACGGCTTCTGGCATGCGCCGGACGCTATCGCTCCGGGGGAGCGTCGCTCTCGGCGGGGGCTTCGAGGCGCACACCGTCGAGTTGTACGACGCGCAACGCGTCCCGCAGGGCTTCCGTCTGTTCCGTGGACATCTTGCCGAAGAAGGCCACGAGGGCGGCCGCGGGGTTGTCACTGGCCGACCACGCTTCGTTCATCAGCTCGGCGGAGTAGGCGGCGCGGGTGGAGACCGCCTCATATCGATAGGCACGGCCTTCCCGCTCGCGTCGCAGCCAACCCTTCTCACGGAGGTTGTCCATTACGGTCATGACCGTCGTGTACGCGATCGGCCGTTCCCGCCGAAGATCTTCGACCACTTCTCTCACCGTGACCGGGCGGTTCCACTGCCAAACCCGCGTCATCACCGCGTCTTCCAACTCTCCGAGCTGCCGGGGCACACTCAGAACAATAGCCGCGTATGAGCGGTATCGACGGCTTTGTTTTGCTCACCCAGGAAACAAACAGGAGCGCGCCGAGGAGCGAACTCCCCGGCGCGCGCTCCTCGGGACCTCGCCGCGACTCCGCCGGCGGGACCGATCGGCGGGATCGAAGGATCAGGCGCCCGCTCGGCCGTCGGGGCCTTCGCTCCCCTCCGCCTTCACCGACTCGGCCCGCGCGAGGGCCGCGTCCACCGCCGCGTCCTCCTTGGCCTTGTTGGCACCGCCCTGGCTCCTGACGATCGTCACGATGAGAGCGACGAAGGCCACGGCCATCACCGCCGACGGGGTGAGTGCGGCAATGTACTCCATGCCGGATCAGCCTCCTTGAGTACCGGAATTCCAGCGTACCGGCGCCCTTGGCCCCGTCCCGGCCCGGGGCCGGCGAAACCGGAAGGGGTCGTCGAAACCGAGAGAAAACGGTCGAGGTCGACGGATGGCGGTCGGCGGACGGCGGAGCCGGGACGTCACCGAACGGGGTCAGGCGGGCAGCGCCTGTCGGCGCGGCCCGGAGGACGCGCGCCGACCGACGGGGAAGACCTCCGCGGGCGTGGGAACCGGATGCGGCAGGGCCGACAGCCGGCCCCGTCCCGCGGGATGCGGGGAGACCGGAGGGACCGGGGGAACCGGCTCCGATCGACTCCGCTCGACCTCCGGCGTCCCCCGGCCCGTCCCGTCCCGGCGGCCCTCACAGGACCCCTCGGGCCCGGGAGCGGCCTCCCGCGTCCTCGGCGGCTCCGAGTCCCCCGAGGAGGCCGGAGCACGCCGGGAGGCCCCGCACAGGTCCTCGCAGAGCCTCAGCAGCCCGTCGCGGCGGCGCCGCTCCCGGTCCCCGACCGGTTCGGCGCACAGCCCGCGCAGGGCCGTCACGTCGGCGGGACACGGCGGGCAACCGGCCGCCAGGGCCTCCTCCAACCGGGCGAGGTACCCGGTTCCCGAACCGGGCAGCGCCGCCCGGTAACGGCCGAGGTCGGCCTGGAGGAAGTCCCTCAGCCGGTCCGCCTCACGGCTCGCCTCGTCGACGGCCTCGGCCAGCTCCAGGCACTCGCGCAGCACCTCGGCGCGCGTGGGCGCGCGCTCCCCGGCGCGCGGGAACGGTGCGCGCTCGGAGTGGAGCACGAGGGCGAGCGCGCTCCTGAGCACACGCAGCTCGGCAGCGCTGAAGACCAGGGCACCTCGGGAACCGTGGGGCGTGGGCATACGGCGACAGTACGCCACAAAACGGCAAAATCGTCTTATCGCCCGCTCGGCTGTGTCCCGACGCCCGCCTCCGACCGGCCCGTCGGCACCGTCAACCGCGCGCCATGTTCCGTTCGTAGACCAGGCGCAGCCCGATCAGCGTCAGCCACGGCTCGTGCTCGTCGATCGCCGCGGCCTCGCCCAACACCATCGGGGCCAGTCCACCGGTCGCGATGACGGTCACGTCGGTCGGATCGTCGGCCAGCTCGCGCGCCATCCGCTCCACCACGCCGTCCACCTGCCCGGCGAAGCCGTAGAGGATGCCGGACTGCATCGCCTCGACGGTGTTCTTGCCGATGACACTGCGCGGCCGGGCCAGCTCGATCTTGCGCAACTGCGCGCCGCGCACGCCCAGCGCCTCGACGGAGATCTCGATGCCCGGGGCGATGACGCCGCCGGTGTACTCGCCCCGCGCGGAGACCGCGTCGAAGGTGGTGGCGGTGCCGAAGTCCACGACGATGCTGGGGCCGCCGTACAGCTCGACCGCCGCCACCGCGTTGATGATCCGGTCCGCGCCGACCTCCTTGGGGTTGTCCATCAGGATGGGCACCCCGGTCTTCACCCCCGGCTCGACGAGGACGGACGGGATGTCCCCGTAGTGCCGGCGCGTCACCTCGCGCAGCTCGTGCAGCACGGAGGGGACGGTGGAGCAGACGCAGATGCCGTCGATGCCGTCGCCCAGGTCCTCACCGAGCAGCGGATGCATGCCCATCAGCCCCTGGAGCAGGACGGCCCATTCGTCGGCCGTGCGCCGGGCGTCGGTGGAGATCCGCCAGTGCTCGACGATCTCGTCGTCGTCGAACAGGCCGAGCACGGTGTGCGTGTTGCCGACGTCGATCGTGAGCAGCATCAGGCCCGCTCCTCGTCCCGCAGGTCCAGGCCGATGTCGAGGATCGGGGAGGAGTGGGTGAGCGAGCCCACCGCCAGGTAGTCGACACCGGTGGCCGCGTACGCGGGGGCGTTCGCCAGGGTGAGACGCCCGGAGGACTCCAGTCTCGCCCGGCCGGCGACCAGCGCCACCGCCTCGGCGGTCTCCTCGGGAGTGAAGTTGTCCAGCAGGATCAGGTCGGCGCCCTCGGCGAGGACGGGCTCGATCTGGTCCAACCGGTCCACCTCCACCTCGATCGGCACGCCCGGGAACTCCTCGCGGACCGCCCGGAACGCCTCGGCCACGCCGCCCGCCGCGACCACGTGGTTGTCCTTGATCAACGCGGCGTCCGACAGGGACATCCGGTGGTTGAGGCCGCCGCCGCAGCGCACCGCGTACTTCTCCAGGGACCGCAGTCCGGGTGTGGTCTTGCGGGTGTCGCGGACCCGGGCGGAGGTGCCCTGGAGAGCATCGGCCCAGGCCCGGGTGGCGGTGGCGATGCCCGACAACCGGCACAGCAGGTTGAGGGCGCTGCGCTCGGCGGTGAGCAGATCGCGGACGCGGGTGCGCACCGACAGCAGCCTCTGGCCGGCCGTCACGCGGTCGCCGTCCTCGACGTGCCGCTCGACCTCGAACTCGTCGGTGCACACCACCGACAGCACCGCCTCGGCGATGCGCAACCCGGCGACGGTGCCCGCCTCGCGGGCGGTGAAGTCGGCGGTGGCGACGGCGTCCTCGGGGATGGTGGCGACGGTGGTGACGTCCACACCGTGGTCGAGGTCCTCCTCGATCGCCAGGTGCGCGATGTCCTCGACCTGTACCGGGTCCAGGCCGGCATCGACCAGCAACCGCGCCAGGTCCGGGTCGAGCCCGCACTCCAGCGGGTCGAGCCCGAAGTCGTCCTCACCACCGCAGCCACAGGCGTCCCCGCAGCCGCCGGCGCCGCTCACCGCCTCGCCGGGGCGGCCGAAACCGATCTGAAGCAGTGGCAGTTCGTCTGGCGTGGGGGTCATGGTGTCTCCTGATGAGCTTCTCCGCCCCCGCGGCGACGGCGCGGGAACCCGATGATCTGCGGCCGAGCGGCCGCGCGTGCGTCGCTCACGGCACCTCCCGGTGAGCTTCTCCGCCCCCGCGGCGACGGCGCGGGAACCCGATGATCTGCGGCCGAGCGGCCGCGCGTGCGTCGCTCACGGCACCTCCCGGTGAGCTTCTCCGCCCCCGCGGCGACGGCGCGGGAACCCGATGATCTGCGGCCGAGCGGCCGCGCGTGCGTCGCTCACGACATCTCCCGGTGAGCTTCTCCGCCCCCGCGGCGGCGGCGCGGGAACCCGATGATCTGCGGCCGAGCGGCCGCGCGTGCGTCGCTCACGGCACCTCCTCGGGTGTGACCGGCGGGAAGGCGGTCGAGTGGGTCGTACGGACGACGAGCGTAGGGCCCTCGGTGGTGGGACGCAGAGCCGTGACCAAATGCCGGCGCCAGGACTCGTCGTCGCGGTCGGGACGGTCCTCGCGCCAGTGGCAGCCGCGGGTCTCGGTGCGGCGCAGGGCGGCGGCCACCAGGACCCGGGCGACGAGGTGGAGGTTGGTGGTCTCCCACGCCTCGACGCCCGGCTCGGCGGGCTTGCCCGACGCGGGGTCGGACGCCGCCTCCGCCAGCTCCGCCAGTTCACCGGCGGCCCGCGTGAGGCTCTCGGCGGACCGCAGCACACCGGCGCCGGCGGTCATGGTGCGCTGGATCGCGTACCGGGCCTCGGGCGGCAACAGGGGGACGGACTGCCATCCGCCGTCGGACGGCCCGGACCCGACGGGCACGGGGGTCCGGGCGGGGGAGCCGACGATGTCGGCGGCGATCCGCTCGGCGAAGACCAGGCCCTCCAGCAGCGAGTTGGAGGCCAGCCGGTTGGCGCCGTGCACCCCGGTACAGGCGACCTCGCCGCACGCGTACAGGCCGGGCACGGTGGTGCGGCCGGCCAGGTCGGTGCGCACGCCGCCGGACGCGTAGTGGGCGGCGGGCGCGACGGGTATCGGCTCGGTGACCGGATCGATGCCGTGGGCCCGGCAGGCGGCGAGGATGGTGGGGAACCGCTCCTCCCACATCACCGCGCCGAAGTGCCGGGCGTCCAGGTACATGTGGTCGGCGTCCCGTTCCCGCATCCGCCGCATGATGCCCTTGGCGACGATGTCGCGCGGTGCCAGCTCGGCCAGCTCGTGCCGTCCCACCATGAAGCGGACGCCGTCCGCGTCGACGAGGTGCGCGCCCTCGCCGCGCACCGCCTCCGACACCAGCGGCTGCTGTCCCTCGCTGCCCGGTCCCAGGTAGAGCACGGTCGGGTGGAACTGGACGAACTCCAGGTCGGAGACCTCCGCCCCGGCGCGCAGCGCCAGTGCCACGCCGTCGCCGGTGGAGACGGCCGGGTTGGTGGTCGCGGAGAACACCTGCCCCATGCCGCCGGTGGCCAGCACCACGGCCGGGGCGTGGACGGCGCCCACGCCGTCGTGCCGTCCCTCCCCCATCACATGCAGGGAGACACCCGCGGCGCGCCCGTCGGCGTCCTTGAGGAGGTCCAGGACGAGGGCGTTCTCGACCGTCTCCAGACCGGCCTCGCGCACGGCGGCGACCAGGGCCCGGGATATCTCCGCGCCCGTCGCGTCCCCGCCCGCGTGGGCGATGCGCCGGCGGTGGTGGCCGCCCTCGCGGGTCAGCGCCATCTCGCCGGTCTCCGGGGAGGTGTCGAACCGCGCTCCGGTCCCGATCAGCCGCCGCACCGCGTCGGGGCCCTCGGTGACCAGCGTGCGCACGGCCGCCTCGTCGCACAGGCCCGCGCCCGCGACCAGGGTGTCGTCCAGGTGCTGCTCGGGGGTGTCGCCCTCGCCCAGCGCGGCGGCGATCCCGCCCTGCGCCCAGCGCGTGGACCCGGCGTCCAGCCGGGCCTTGGTGACGATCACGGTCTTCCGTCCGGCGGCGGCGCAGCGCAGGGCGGCCGTCAGTCCGGCCACTCCGGAGCCGACCACCACCACGTCCGCCTCGATCGCCCAGCCCGACGGCGGCGCGGTCAGCCGCAGGCCCGCTCCCCCGGTGTTCTCCGAGGTCTGGTTCAGGGTGTCGTTCACCGGGCTCCTCCGGGTCGTCCGAAGCGGAGCCGGACGTTGTCGATCAGTCGTGTGGTGCCCACCCGCGCCGCCACGGCGAGCACGGTCTCGCCCTCGTGGGCGTCGGAGCCGTCCGGAACCTCCGTGAAGTCGGACGGGTCCACCAGCGCGAGGTAGTCCGTCTCCAGCGGCGGCTCCGCCGCGGCGGCGGCGGCGAGCACCTCCTCGGCGGCGGCGCGGACCTCCCGGGGGCCGCCGCCGGCGGCGAGCGCGTCGCGCCCGGCGAACAGGGCGCGGGCCAGGGCCAGGGCCGTGGTGCGCTCCTCGGGCGAGAGGTAGCGGTTGCGGCTGGAGAGGGCGAGCCCGTCCGCCTCGCGCACGGTGGGCACGCCGACGATCTCCACGGGGAAGTTCAGGTCGCGGACCATGCGCGCGATTAGGGCGAGCTGCTGGGCGTCCTTCTCCCCGTACAGGGCCAGGTCGGGAGCGGTGAGGTGGAGGAGCTTGGCGACGACCGTCAGCACCCCGTCGAAGTGGCCGGGCCGAAAGGCGCCCTCCAGCCGTTCGCCCATCGGGCCCGCGCCGATCCGCACCTCGGGCTCGCCACCGGGGTAGACCTCCTCCACCGACGGCGCGAAGACGGCGTCGGCGCCCGCCCCGGCGGCCACCTCCAGATCTGCGTCCAGGGTGCGCGGGTAGCGGTCCAGGTCCTCGCCCGCGCCGAACTGGAGCGGGTTGACGAAGACGGTGACCACCACCTGCCCCTGTGGCCCGACCTCTTTCCGGGCGGCACGGACCAGGGCCGCGTGGCCCTCGTGCAGGGCGCCCATGGTCATCACCACCGCCCTGCGCCCTCCGCGTGGCAGGGCGCGCAGGTCGGCGACGGTGTGCAGCACGGGCACGGGCACGGTCGGGCTCCTTCGTTCGGCGGTCGGCTCGGCGGGACCGGTCGGCTCGGCGGTCACCGGGCGCTCCCGTCGGAGAGGACCTCCAGCAGGTCCTCGGCCAGTTCGGGCCTGAGCAGCCCGCCGGCCAGCGCGCGGTCCGCGGTGGCGCGCGCCATGGCCAGGTAGCTCGCCACCGCCTGCGGCGCGTGGCGGCGCAGCTCGGTGATGTGGGCGGCGACCGTCCCCGCGTCGCCCCGGGCGACCGGGCCGGTCAGCGCGGCGTCACCGGAGCGCAGGGCGTTGTCCAGGGCCGCGCCGAGCAGCGGGCCGAGCATCCGGTCCGGTGCGGCGACCCCGGCCGCGCGCAGCAGCTCCATGGCCTGGGCGACCAGGGTGACCAGGTGGTTGGCGCCGACGGCCAGGGCCGCGTGGTAGAGCGGGCGGGCCTCCTCGGCGATCCACTCCGGTTCCCCGCCCATCTCGATGACCAGCGCCTCGGCGGCCATCCGCAGTTCCTCGGGCGCGGTGACCCCGAACGAGCACCCCGCCAGTCGTTGGACGTCCACGGGGGTGCCCGTGAACGTCATCACCGGGTGCAGCGCCAGCGGCAGGGCACCGGCCCGTGTGGCGGGATCGAGGACGGCGGTGCCGTAACGGCCCGACGCGTGCGCCAGCAGTTGGCCGGCCCGCACGGCGCCGGTCTCGGCCAGACCCGCGACCAGCCCGGGCAGGGCGTCGTCGGGGACGGTGAGCAGGACGAGGTCGGCGCGGGCCAGCACCTCGGCGGGCTCCACCAGCGGCACCCCCGGCAGCAGGGTCTCGGCCCGGCGGCGGGAGGCGTCGGAGACTCCGGAGGCGGCCACCGGGCGGTGCCCCGCGAGCTTCAGCGCGGCGGCCAGGGCGGGGCCGACGCGTCCGGCGCCGACGACGCCGACGGTCAGGCGCGCGGGACGGTCCCCGGCCGCGCCGGAGGGGTTCTGGTTCACGTGAGCTGGCCTTCCGTTCCAGTCCGAGGGATCCGGTACCGGACGATTGTGGCCATGCTACGCGGATGCGCGGTGTGCCGGGCGCGGCACCCGGATGCGGTACCGGGCGCGGATTCCTCGCGGGCTCCCGTGCGCGGGCCCGGCCGGCGGGTCTCAGCGGCCGCCGCGCCGCGTCCCGTGCCGGTGGGGCTGCCGGGGTACGGCCGGTGGGCTCGCCGGCTCCGGCCCGCGGTCCGTTCCGTGATCCGTCCCGTGATCCGTTCCGCGGTCCGTCCCGCCGTCCGCCGGTGGGCGGGCCCGGGAGGCACCGCGACGCGGGAGGTCCCACCGCGGCCGGGCCTCCGCCGTGCCCGGCGCGGGCGGCGGCAGGTGCCCCTCCCGGGCGGCGCGGTACTGGATCAGTGCGTACTCGGCGTGCAGGCTCATACCGCCACGCTGCTCCCGTCCCGCGCGGCCGGGCACGCCGATTGACGGTGGGCGTCAATCGGCGACGGGGCGGCGACCGGCGGCGGGCAGGATGGCCCCATGAGCGTCGTCATCGACATCACCGGCCTGCCCGAGGAGCACGTGGTTTTCGCCCCCTCCCCGCTGGCCGAGCTGAGCGCGGCCCTGCACGTCCTCTCCGAGCCCGCGCACCACCCCGGGCTGCACGGCTGGACGACCACGACGCTCGCCGGGCTGGAGCCGGATCTCGCCGGACGGCTGGCGGAGGCCGACATCCTGTGGCGCTCGACCCGTTCCGACATACTGCTGCCCGGCGGTCCTCGCCCCGGTGGCACCCTCGCCGAGGAACTGGACCTCGTCGACCGGATGGAGGACGAGCGGTACGTCCAGGCCGCGTTGGAGATCAACTGCGGTGGCGACTACGGCGACGGCGGTCCGTCCCCGCTGACCGACGAGGGCGCCCGACGACGGGCCCTGGAGCGGGCCGCCGCGCGGGGACCGGGGCAACTCGACTTCGTCCGGCACCTGCTGGCCGATCCGCCCGCCGTACGGGCCTGGATACGGCGGCTGCTGGAGGACTGCGACCGGGCCTTCTTCGCCGACACCTGGCAACGGGTGCGCGGGCAGCTCGCCGCCGACGCCCGGCACAAGACGGAGCTGATGCGGCGCAGGGGGCTCGCCGAGTCGCTGGCCGCCGCGTCCACCGCGATCACGCTGGAGGAGGACGGTCGAGGGCGGCGCGTGGTGGTCGACAAGCTGGCGCAGGGGCGGACGACGGCGGTGGACCCGACGGTCGGCCCGGGGCTGACCCTGGTGCCCACCGCCTTCGGGTGGCCGCATCTGCTGGTGCTGCACGCCCGGGGGTGGCGACCGGTGATCGAGTACCCCGTCGCCTCGCGCGAGCTGCGCGCGGGGCCGGGCTCGGTGGAGCTGATGCAGCGCCGCCTGGAGGCCCTGGCGCACCCGGTGCGCATCCGGTTGTGCCGCAGCCTGGCCCGCGCCCCGTACACCACCGGCGAGCTGGCGGACGCCCTGGGGATCACCGCTCCGGAGGTGTCCCGGCACCTGAAGGTGCTGCGGGGGGCGGGCCTGCTGACGACCCGGCGACAGGGACGGTACGTGCAGCACCAAATCGACGTCACCGTCGTGGCACGGCTGGGCAGCGACTTCCTGGAGGCGGTCCTGCGGTAGCGCCGGACGACCGGACGCCGGGCGGAGGGGAGCCCGACGGCGGTCGGGCGGTCGGGCGGTCGGGCGGTCGGGGATCATCGGACGCATGACCGGTGACGCGAACGACGAGACGCACGAGGACACGAACGGAAGCCCGGACGAGAGGCGGGCCCGCAGGATCGCGGCGTGGAACGGCGCACGGCGCAGGCTCTCCGAAGGGCTGCCGGCCGGGACGATCGCCGGACGACTGGCCCGGCTGGCCGAGGAGGGTGCCGCCGTCCACGACCTGGAGAGCGGTCCCGACCTCTACGGCGACGGGATCGTCGCCGAGTTGGAGGAGCGCACCGCCGCCCTGCTGGGCACCGAGGCCGCCGCGTTCTTCCCCACCGGCACCATGGCCCAGCAGGTCGCCCTGCGCTGCTGGGCGGGTCGCACCGGCAGTCCCGTCGTCGCCCTGCACCCGATGGCCCACCCCGAGCGTCACGAGCGGGGCGCGTTGGGCCGGGTGAGCGGGCTGGGCACCGTCCACCTCACCGACGAGCCGCGTCCCCCCACCGCCGAGGAGGTGCGGGAGGCGTCCGAGCCCTTCGGCGCGCTGCTGCTGGAGCTCCCGCTCCGCGACGCGGGGTTCGTGCTGCCGACGTGGGACGAGCTGAAGGAGACCGTGGCGGCGGCACGGGAACGGGACGCGGTGGTGCACTTCGACGGTGCGCGCCTGTGGGAGTGCGCCCCGCACTTCGGTCGTACGCTCCCGGAGATCGCGGCCCTGGCCGACAGCGTGTACGTCTCCTTCTACAAGTCGCTCGGCGGCCTGTCGGGGGCCGCCCTGGCCGGTCCGGCGGACTTCGTGGACGAGGCGTGCGCCTGGCGGCACCGCTACGGCGGGCAGGTCTTCCAGCAGTGGCCCGCCGCGTTGGCCGCCCTGGTGGGCCTGGAACGGGAGCTGCCGCGGCTGCCGGAGTACGCGGCCCACGCGAAGGTGGTCGCGGGCGCCCTCCGGGCGGGACTGGCGGAGGCCGGGGTGCCGTGGTTCCGCGTCCACCCCGAGGAGCCGCACACCCACCAGTTCCAGGTGTGGCTGCCGTACGACGCCGAGGCGTTGACGGAGGCGGGCGTGCGGCAGGCGGAGGAGGAGGGGACCGCGCTCTTCCGCGTGTGGAGCGCGCCGGGCCCGCCCGGACTGGCCATGACGGAGGTGACGGTCGCCGCCCCGGGCCTGGAGTGGGCACCGGAGGACGTGCGGGGGGCGCTGGCGGCGTTCCTGGCCCGCGTCCCCGCACGGGGCCGGTCGGACTGACGGGCCCGGCCGCAGTCGCAGCCGAGGCCGAAACCGCGACCGAACAGAACCAAACGAGCGGAACGCGACAGATCTGAACACCATCGATCAGAACGGCACGGCCCCGAGCCGACCGACGTCACCCGGAGGGCATCACCGCCGCTCGCGTCCCGTCACGCGCCCCTCCCGCTGCCCACGCGCACCAGTCCGGTCTCGTACGCCATCACCACCGCCTGCACCCGGTCGCGCAGCTCCAGCTTGGTGAGGATGCGGCCCACGTGCGTCTTGACGGTGGCCTCCGAGAGCACCAGACGCCGGGCGATCTCGCTGTTCGACAACCCCTGGGCGACCAGCAGCAGCACCTCGCGCTCGCGCTCCGTGAGCCGCCCCAGCTCCCGGGACACGGGCCGGTCGGCGGCGGGCAGCAGGGGCGTGAAGCGGTCGAGGAGGCGACGGGTGGTGGACGGGGCGACCACCGCGTCCCCGCTGTGGACGGCGCGGATGGCGGCGAGCAGCTCGCCCGGGGGCACGTCCTTGAGCAGGAAACCGCTCGCCCCGGCGCGCAGGGCCGAGAAGGCGTACTCGTCCAGGTCGAAGGTGGTCAGGATCAGCACCCGGGGATCGCCGGGACCGCCCTCGCCCCGCTCGCAGATGCGGCGGGTGGCCTCGACCCCGTCCAGCCGGGGCATCCGCACGTCCATCAGCACCACGTCCACGGCGGTGGTGCGCAGCCTCTCCACCGCCTCGGCGCCGTCGCCCGCCTCGGCGACGACCGCCATGTCGGGCTGGGCGTCCAGCACCATGCGGAAGCCGGTGCGCAGCAGTACCTGGTCGTCGACCAGCATCACGCGGACGGTCATGGTTCCCCCTCGGGGCGGTGTGGTGCGTCCGTGCGGTCCACGGGACGCGTGCTCTTCACGGTGGTCGTGGCCCGGGGCTCCGGGAAGGCCGTGCGACTCGGAGGTCCCACCCGCCTCACACGCCGCTCTTCAACGGCAGCACCGCGCTGATCCGGAAGCCGCCGCCCGGCCGGGGCCCGGCGTCCAGACTGCCGCCGACCATGCCGACGCGCTCGCGCATGCCGATCAGCCCCTGGCCCAGTCCGTCCATGCCCCCCACCTCGTACAGCTCGTGCCGCGCGCCGCGACCGTCGTCCTCGGCGAGGAGCGTCAGGTCGTCGGGGCCGTAGGTCAGCCGCACGGTCGCGCCGACGTCCGGACCGCCGTGCTTGCGGGTGTTGGTCAGCGCCTCCTGGACGATGCGGTACGCGGTCAACTCGACGCTGCTGGGAAGGGGGCGCGGGGTGCCCTCGATCCGGAAGTCCACCGGCAGGCCGGTCCCGCGCACCTGCTCGATCAGCTCCGAGAGCTGCCCCATGCCGGGCTGCGGCACGTACTCGCCGCCCTCGGAGTGCTCGCCGGTGCGCAGCACCCCCAACAGCCTGCGCATCTCCGACAGCGCCTGGCGACCGGTGCCGGAGATGGTCTCCAGCGCCTTGCGGGTCTGCTCGGGCGCGGTGTCCAGGACGTAGGCGGCACCGTCGGCCTGGACGACCATCACCGAGACGTTGTGCGCGACGACGTCGTGGAGTTCGCGCGCGATCCGGGCACGCTCGGCGGCGACCGCGACCTTGGCCTGGGCCTCGCGCTCCCTCTCCAGCCGCGCGGCACGCTCCTCCAACTGCGCGTAGTACGCGCGGCGGGTGCGCAACGAGTCGCCCAGCACCCAGGCGAGGAGGAAGGTGGCGGTCAGGAAGATCACACCCACCACCGCGTTGACCGTGCTCTGGTCGTCGCCGGGCCAGCGCAGCACGTGGACGGTGGGCGCCGCCAACGCGCCGACCAGAGCGAAGCGGGAGGCCCAACGGACGTTGCGGGAGGCGTTGGTGAAGACGATCACCAGCAGGGCGAAGTTGGCCGGCATCGGGAAGGCGCCCGTCGCCACCTGGGCCACTCCCGCCCCGGTCGCCAGCAGGAGCATCTTCTCCGGCATCCGGCGCCGCAGGGCCACCACGGTGCACAGGGCGAGGATGATCGGGATCGAGGCGAGCTGCCGTGCCTCGCCCTGCTCCGCGCTCCGGGCCGTGGCCGGACTCGTCATGAGGGTGACGAGCCACAGGGAGGAGAACATCAGCAGGACGAGCGCCCACATCCCGTCGACCAGGGTGGGGTGCCTGCGTATGAACTCGTAAAGCCTGTGCACATAACCCAGCGTAGGCAGGGGTGGTACGTGCGGGAGTCAACCGGACGGGCGATCCGGTCGTCTCTCTCCTACTCCCCAGGGTGGAGGCAGGGCTGCTCCGCGGGTCTGGAGCAGCCAGGTGAAGGAGCCCAGACCGGCCGGATCGGTCAGCTCGGCGGCCTCCCCCGCGCCGGCCAACCGCCGCAGGTAGCCGGCCGGATCGCGGTGGGCCGACTCCAGGGGCGGACGGGCGCCGGTGACGCCCAGGGCGCGCAGCGCCTCGCGCTGGGAGAGCGACAGGCCGGGCCCGGCGTCCGCGGCGCGCTCGGCCTCCGCCGCGCAGGCGTCGAGGGCGACGTGGGCGGTCAGGTCGCACCGGCCGTCGGGCACGGGCGGGACCTGCCGGCCGTCCCGGTAGCCGGTGAGGGTGCCCAGCGGCGGCCGGGCGGCGCGAGTGTGGGCGTAGTCCACGGCGACGGCCAGGCCGCGGTCGAGACAGGCGACGGCGGCGGCCCAGGCGGTGTCCCGGGGGCGGCCGATCTCGGCGCGCAGTCCGGGCTCGGGGGGCAGCGGCCACCAGCGGGCCAACCAGTCGGCGTCCTGACCCGTCACCGGAGCACCCGGGTGCTCGGTGCCGTCGTCGTCCACCAGGACGTAGCGGGGGACGCCGTCGGGATCGACCTCGGCGACGTCCACGGGCACGTCGTCCAGCCACTCGTTGGCGAACAGCAGGCCCACCGCGCCGCGCGGCGGCGCGTCCGACCAGCCGATCGCCGGATCCAGGCCCGCCGGACGCGGGGCGCGTTCGACGGCGTGGGCGCGGACCCGGGCTGCGACGTCGTCGGGCAGCACGGCCAGCACACCGGTCAGCAGCTCGCCGCGGCCCGCGCCGTGGTCGACCAGCGCCAGCTCGCGGGGCCGGCCCAGCACCCCGTCCACCCGAACCAGCAGTTCGGCCACCGCCCGCGCGAACAGCGGGGAGGCGTGCACGGAGGTGCGGAAGTGCTCGGCGGGCGCGTGCCGCAGGAAGAACCCCTCGGGGCCGTAGAGGGCCTCCCGGGCGGCCTCCCGCCAGCGCCGGGGCACCGGTCGCGGTCCCACCGTCCGTCCCGTCATCCGAGCGTCACTTGTCGATGTCGCCGACGACGAAGAACAGCGACCCCAGGATCGCCACCATGTCGGCGACCAGCGTGCCGGGCAGCAGCTCGCCGAGCACCTGGACGTTGTTGAAGGACGCCGAGCGGAGCTTGAGCCGGTGGGGCGTCTTCTCCCCCCTGGAGACCAGGTAGTAGCCGTTGAGGCCGAGCGGGTTCTCCGTCCAGGCGTAGGTGGCGCCCTCGGGGGCCTTGAGCACCTTGGGCAGCCGCTGGTTGACCGGCCCGGGCGGCAGCTCGGCGAGGCGGTCCAGGCAGGCGTCGGCGAGGTCGAGGGCGTTGTGGGTCTGGTCCAGGAGCACCTCGAAGCGGGCCAGGCAGTCGCCCTCGGGACGGGTGGCGACCCGCAGGACGTCCGCCAGCTCCCCGTACGCCAGGTAGGGCTCGTCGCGGCGCAGGTCGAAGTCGACGCCGGAGGCGCGGGCGACGGGACCGCTGACGCCGTAGGCGTGGACGGTGGCCGCGTCCAGGACGCCGACGCCGCGGGTGCGGCCCCGGAAGATCTCGTTGCCCAGGACGAGCCGGTCGTAGGTGTCCATCCGGGCGCGGACCGCGGCGACGGCGTGCCGCGCCCGTCCGAGCCAGCCGGCCGGGAGGTCCTCCTTGAGGCCGCCGACCCGGTTGAACATGTAGTGGACGCGCCCGCCGGAGACCTCCTCCATCACCCGCTGGAGCTCCTCGCGCTCGGTGAAGGCGTGGAACATCGGCGTGATGGCGCCCAGCTCCAGCGGGTAGGAGCCGATGAACATCAGGTGGTTGAGGACCCGGTTCAGCTCGGCCAGCAGCGTGCGCGCCCACACCGCCCGCTCGGGCACCTCCATGCCCAGCATCCGTTCGACGGCCAGGACGACGCCCAACTCGTTGGAGAACGCCGACAGCCAGTCGTGGCGGTTGGCCAGGACGATGATCTGCCGGTAGTCGCGCGCCTCGAACAGCTTCTCGGCACCGCGGTGCATGTAGCCGATCACCGGCTCGGCGGTGGTGATCCGCTCGCCGTCCAGCACGAGCCTCAACCGCAGTACGCCGTGGGTGGAGGGGTGCTGCGGACCGATGTTGAGCACCATGTCGGTGCTCTCCGCCGCACCTCCGACGCCGACGGTTGTCTCGGTGGTGGTGCCGGGATCGCTCATGGTCCCCCAGTCTGGCAGCTCCGGCGGGGCTCCGGGTCCGCGGCCCGCACCCCTTTGACGGCCCCCTTCCCCCCGGCCCTCCTCCCTCGTCCTTCCTCCTTCCGGTCGGTGGCGTCTCGCCCGTCTCGTCCCCGCGGTGGATACGCACCGTCACCGACCCCGCATACGCTTGCCGTATGAGTCGGACATCAGGGGCGGACGTACGGCAACACCCCGGGGTCGAGGAGTGGCGGGGCGTCGAGCGCGGGCTGCTGCGGATGCGCAGGACGCTGCTGGTCGCCGAGCTCCTCCCGGTCGCCGTCGCACTGGGCGCGCTGCTGGGCCCGCTCGCCGGGCCGTGGTGGGCCTCGGTCGCCGCGGTGCCGCTCGCGGCCGCGGCCTGGGGGTGGCGTGCGCTGGCCCTCAACTGGCGGTCCTGGCGGTACGCCGAGCGGGCGGACGACCTGCTGATAGCCCGCGGGGTGCTGTGGCGGAGGCTGACGGTCGTCCCCTACGGCCGGATGCAGTTGGTGGAGGTCACCTCCGGGCCCCTGGAGCGGCGCTTCGGGCTGGCCCGGGTGCAGTTGCACACCGCCGCGGCGGCGACGGACGCCCACATAGCCGGTCTCGCCCCCGAGGAGGCCGAGCGGCTGCGCGACAGGCTGACCGAGCTGGGCGAGGCCCGCTCGGCCGGACTGTGAGGGGCGGGGCACCGTGATGGTCCTCCCCCAGCGTCCCGAGGGCAGGCGACTGCACCCGGTCACCCCGTGGCGGCGGGCGTGGGCGCCGATGGCCGCCCTGTTCGCCTTCGCCGTGCAGGACCCGGAGCGGGCCCGGCAGGGAGCGGAACACCTGACCCCCGGCCGGCTGGTCGCGGGGCTCGCCGTGCTGCTGCCCCTGATCGCCGCCTACGGCTTCCTGTCGTGGTGGATGACGAGCTACCTGGTGACGGAGACGGAGCTGCGCATCCGCACCGGGCTGCTCTTCCGACGCGTGGCGCACATCCGCCTGGACCGCGTCCAGGCGATCGACGTCGGCCGACCCCTCCTCGCCCGACTCATCGGGGTCGCCAAGCTGAGGCTGGACGTGGTCGGCACCGGCAAGAAGGACGAGCTGGCCTTCCTCTCCGAGCGCGAGGCCGTGGCGCTCCGCGCCGAGTTGCTGGCCCGGGCGGCGGGCATGGCCCCCGAGAGCGCCTCGGAGGTGGGCGAGGCGCCCTCCCGGGAGCTGGTGCGGGTCGAGCCGTGGACGTTGGTCGTCTCGCTGCTGTTGCTCGGCACCTCCTGGGGGACGCTGGCCGCCGTGCTGGTCGTCCCTCCGCTGGTGGGGTGGGCGAGCGGCAGCCTGTGGGCCGCCCTGGTGGTGACGGTGCCGTTGCTCGGCGGTGTCTGGCGCGGTGGCCTGGGCCGCTTCCTGACGGAGTTCGACTGGTCGGTGGCCGAGTCGCCGGACGGGGTGCGGGTGGACCACGGGTTGCTGGACCGCGCGCACGCCACGGTCCCGCCGGGCCGCGTCCAGGCGGTGCGGATCGTCGAGCCGTGGCTGTGGCGGCGGCGCGGCTGGGTACGGGTGGAGCTGGACGTCGCGGGCGGCGGGGGCGAGGGGAGCGACGTACTGCTGCCGGTCGCGCCCCGGGAGGTCGCCCGCGCCGTACTGGAGCGGATACTGCCCGGGATGGACCCGTGGGAGGCGGAGGCCGTCCTGCGGCCCTCGCCGCGCCGGGCCCGTCGGGTCGTCCCGCTGTGGTGGCGGGGATACGGCCACGGCGTGACCGCGACGGTCTTCGCCTCCCGTCGGGGGCTGGTCTGTCGCAAGTTGTCACTGGTGCCGCACGCGAAGGTGCAGAGCGTCCGGGTCACGCAGGGGCCCTGGGAGAGGGTCTTCGGGCTGGCGGACGTCCATGTCGACCACGGCGCGAACGGCACGGTGACGGCCCGGCTGCGGACGGTGGAGGAGGCCCGCGCGGTGGCCGCCGCCCAGGCCGAGCGCTCCCGCACCGGGCGGCGCACCGCCCGTCCGGAGCGCTGGCTGACCTGAGACCGGACCGGGGGCGGGCCCGGGGCGGGGCGGGGCGGGTCAGACGCGGGTGCGGCGCAGCCGTTCGGCGGCGCTCGCGGGGCCGTCGGCGGGGGAACCGGCAGTGGGCTCGGTGGTGGGCTCGGTGGAGGAGACCCCCGGGTCGATCACCTGGTCCGCGGCGACGCCTCGGGACGCGCGGGGCACCGGCGCGGAAGCGGGGCCGGGAGCGGGCCGGTCGCCGGAGCGGGCCTCGCGGTCATCGTCACGGCCGTCCTCACGGTGGCGGTCGTCGTCCTGGTCGGAGGCCGCCGAACCGGCGGGGCCGCCCCGCGTTCCGGGGGACCGCCGCCGCTTCTGGGTGCCGAAGAAGTCGAAACCGCTCCGGGGAGCCGTGCCCCCGGCCCCCGTGGACCGCCGCGGATACGGCTCCTGCGCCGGCCGGGGCGACGCGGGCGCGGGCGCCGGCACCGGCGTGGGCGCGTCCCGTCCCGTCCGCTCCCCCGCCGCCTCGTCCCGCCGCCGCTCCTCGTGCTGCCGCTCCTCGTGCTGCCGCAGCGCGTTCGCCCGCAGCCGGCCGAGGGCCTCGTCCGCCTGGAGGTAGGTGAGCGGGGTGGGGGCACCCGACGCCCGGCGGTGGTCGGCCGCGCCGGTGGTGAGCGCCTTGGTCGGGCCGGCGGCCTCCAGGGCCAGTTGCCGCCGCCCCTCCAGCGCGCTGGCCCGCTCGGTCTCCGCGGTGGCGTACCGGCGCAGCAGCGCGGCGTGCTCGGTGCGCAGCCGCTCCAGTTCCTCGCGCTTCCTGCGGAGTTCGATCTCCATCGCGCGGCGGATCTCCTGGGACTCCTCCAGCTCGGTCTCCAGCTCCGCCTGGCGCTCCTCGGCCCGCCACTCGGCCGTGGCCCTGGCGGCCTTCACCTCGCCGACCCGCCTGCCCGCCTCCCGGTCCCACCGGCGCAGCAGTACGGCGCCGGCGACGGCCGCCAACGCCGCCACGGCGACCAGGGCGCGCAGTGTCAGCACGTCCGGATCGCCGGAGTCCCCGATCAGCCAGGCGCTTCCCGCACAGGCCAGTGCCACGCCCACCTCGGTGAACGGCACGAGCAACCGGTGCAGGGGCGGTGCGTGGCGGTGGCGTCCTCGTGGCATGACCTGGAATTTACCGTGTGCGTCCGCTCCGGGGGGAGTGTCCGCTCCTGTTCGTTGCGCGTTCGCGTCCCGATCCGAACGGGAGGCGCCCCCGCCCGCGCGGGGGCGCCTCCGCGCGGGCGGGGGTGAGGGAGCCGGCGGGGAGTCGTCGGGGGCCGGCCCTCACGACCTCATCCCTCCAACAGACCCTTCTCCTTCAGGTACTCCTCGGCGACGCGCCGCGGCTTCTGCCGTTCGGCGTCCACCTTCCTGTTCAGCTCGGTGAGGTCCTCGGTCGTCAGCGTTCGGGTGACCCGGTCGAGCGCCGCCGCCACGTCCTCGCTCCCCGCGTCCCGGGCGTTGACCACCGGCAGGACGTTGTCGGCGTTCTGGAGGTTCTTGTCGTCCTCCAGCAGGACCAGCCCGAACTGCTCCAGCGTGGCGTCGGTGGTCGTGGTCAGCACCATCTGGTCGGCGCCGTTTTTGACCGCCTGCTTGGCCTGCGGGGTGCCGACGCCCTTGGGGTCCACGGCCGTGATCTCGATCCCGTAGGTCTTCTCCAGGCCCGGCTCGCAGAAGGGTCGCTGCGAGCACTCGTCACCGGCCGCCAGCCTGATCTTCTGTCCCGACTTCCCCAGGTCGCTCAGGGTCTTCAGACCGTGCTCCGCCGCGAACTCCTCGGTCACGGCGAAGGCGTTCTGGTCCACTGCCTCGCCGGCGTCGAGCACCTTCAGCCCGCGCGGCTCGGCGAGTTCGCGGAGCGCGGCGACGGTGGCGGCCACGTCGGAGGAGGCGACGGGCTTCTCCACCGCCGCGTCGGCGCCGTTCTCCCGGGCGTTGAGGAACTCGGCGAGCGTGGCGGCGTACTCCGGCACGACGTCGATGTCCCCGTCCTCCAGGGCCGGCTCGTACAGTTCCCGGTTCTTCAGGGTCTTGACGGTGGTGTCGTACCCGGCCTCCGCCAGGACCAGGGCGTAGAGCTCCGCCATGACCTTCGACTCGGTGAACCCCGCGGACCCGACGACCAGTGTGCCCTTGTCCCCGGTGCCGTCCGCCGTCCGGCCGCCCCGCTCCTCCAGGCTGCCGCCGCCCCCACACGCGGTGAGGGCCACGGCCAGGAGAACCGCCGTGCCACCTGCCGCGACCGCGCCGCGCGTTCCGCGGAAGAACCTGCTCACGTCCCACCCCATCCGTCGTTCGGTATCGTCACGCTCCGGCGAGCGTCGTCACCGTGTCGGTCCCCCGACGGTGCCCGCCCCGGCGCACGGGGCGGTGTCCTCTCCCGGTGCCGCCGGCGTTCTCGCCGTCGCGTCGGGGCCGACAGCCGCTGCGCGCCCGCGAGCACCGCCTCGACCGTCAGCGCCAGCACCGCCACGAGAACCGCCCCCGCTACCACTTGCGCCGTGTCGTAGGTGTTGAAACCCGCCGTGATGATCCGGCCGAGGCCACCCCCTCCGGTCAGGGCGGCCAACGTGGCCGTCGCCACGAGCTGGACGGCCGCGGTGCGGACGCCCGTCGCGATCATCGGAAGGGCCAGGGGCAGCTCCACCTGCCGCAGGAGCTGCCACCCGGACATGCCCATGCCGCGCGCCGCCTCCACCACGTCGCGGTCCGTCTCCCGCATCCCCACGTAGGCGTTGGTCAGCAGCGGCGGGACGGCGAACAACACCAGCGCGATGACGGTGGGCCAGTGCCCCTCCGTCCCCAGCGGACCGAGGGAGAGCAGCACCAGTACCGCGAAGGTCGGCACCGCCCGCCCGATGTTGGCGAGGTTGACGGCCAACGCGCCGCCCCTGCCGAGGTGACCGAGCCAGAGCGCGATCGGCAGGGCGACGGCGCAGGCGAGGGCCAGGCAGGCCGCCGTCAGCCAGACGTGCTCGCCGAGGCGGTGCCACACCCCGCCCTCTCCGGCCCAGTTGGCGCCGTCGGTCAGCCAACTCCACGCGCCGCCGAGCGCTTCCACCGTCCCACCCCCGTTCCCCTCGTACGTCGTCGGGCACGGGCCCAGGGGGAGAGCAGCCGCTGCGCTCCCAACAGCAGGACGTCCGCCACCACGGCGAGGACGACGCAGATCACCGAGGCCGTGAGGACCTCCGCCTTGAAGAAGCTGTCCATGCCGCTGTAGATCAGGTTGCCGAGCCCTCCGTGGCCGACGATGGCGCCGACCGTGGTGAGCGACACCGCCGACACCGTGGCGATCCGCACACCGGCCATCAGGGCGGGCAGCGCCAGGGGCAGTTCGACGGTCAGCAGCAGCCGCGCCGGCCCGTACCCCATGCCGCGCGCCGCCTCCCTGACCTCCTGCGGCACGGACTCCAGTCCGGCCAGGACGTTACGGACCAGCACGGTCAACGAGTACAGCACCAGACCGGTGACGACGATCGAGGCCGACAGGCCGAAGACCGGCAGCAGCAGGGCGAACATCGCCAGCGAGGGAATCGTGTAGAGCACGGTCGTCAGGCCCAGGACGGCCCCCGCGACCGCCCGCCGGCGACGGGCGAGCAGGGCCAGCGGGAAGGAGACCAGCAGGGCGATCCCCACGGAGACGGCGACGATGCCGACGTGCTGGGCGGTGGCGTCGACCAGTTCCTGGCTCCGGGTGCGGAGGTACTCGCCGCAGATCCAGTCGTTGGCCTCCAGACACCCGCCCATGCTCACGCCCGATCACATCCGCGTTTCCCGATGACGCCACGACCGACGCCCACGACCCTACCCGTACGCATGTCCGAGACACCCGGCCTTCGCGGGTGTCACCATGAAGCGTGATTCGCTTCGAGGACGTCAGCAAGCGCTACCCCGACGGGACCGTCGCCGTGGACGACCTGTCCTTCGAGGTGGCGGAGGGCGAGCTGGTCACGCTGGTCGGACCCTCCGGGTGCGGCAAGACGACCACCATGAAGATGGTGAACCGCCTGGTCGAGCCGTCCGCGGGACGGGTCCTCGTCGGCGGTGAGGACGTCGCGTCCGTCGACCCGGTCCGACTCCGGCGCCGGATCGGCTACGTCATCCAGCAGGTGGGACTCTTCCCGCACCGCACCGTGCTGGAGAACACCGCGACCGTCCCCCGCCTGTTGGGCCGGCAGCGCGCCAAGGCCCGCCGGCGAGCGGCCGAGCTGTTGGAGTTGGTCGGTCTCGACCCGTCCGTCCACGGCGACCGCTACCCCGACCAGCTCTCCGGCGGGCAGCGGCAGCGGGTGGGGGTGGCCCGGGCGCTCGCGGCGGACCCGCCGGTACTGCTCATGGACGAGCCGTTCGGCGCGGTGGACCCCGTCGTCCGCGAGCGTCTCCAGGACGAGTTCCTCAGGCTCCAACGGACGCTCCGCACGACGGTGCTGTTCGTCACGCACGACATCGAGGAGGCCATCCGGCTCGGCGACCGGATGGCGGTGTACGGGCAGGGGCGCATCGAGCAGTTCGACGTGCCCGCCCGGATCCTGGGCGCGCCGGCCGGCCCGTACGTCGCCGAGTTCATGGGGGCGGACCGGGGGCTCAAGCGGCTCTCCGTGACCCGGGTCGAGCCCGGTGACCTCGAACAGCCCCCGGTCGTCCGCTCGCACGACGGGGTCGGCGACGCCGTGGCGAGGATGCGCGCGGCCGGCGACCGCTGGGCGGTGGTGCTCGACGACTCGGGACGGCTGTGCGGCTGGGTGCCGGCCGACCTGGCGCCGACCGGCGACACCGTGGAACGGCAGACGCGGCGCATGGAGGCGTGGCTGCCGCTGGGCGCCTCCCTGAAGCAGGCGTTCAGCGTCATGCTCCAGTACGACGCGGGCTGGATCGCGGTCCTGGACGGGGACCGCTTCCTGGGAGTGCTCACGCCGACGAGGCTGCACGAGGCGCTGCGGCGGTCCATCGGCGCGGACGATCGCGACATCCCGCGCGACCAGGTCGAACTGGTCACGATCCCGGGCGCCCGGTGACACCTCGGCCCCTCGCGGGAAGCCCGCGTCCCGGTCGGCGTCCGGACGCCGACCGGGACGCGAACCCGTCCGTCTCAGGCCGCTGCCGCCGCCGGGGGCTCGTCGTCGTCCTCCGGCAGCCGGCACACCCGCTGGAGGAAGACGGCCGCCGCCACCACCGCCACGCCCGCCAACACCGACAGACCGGCGTAGGCCGCCTGGTCGCGGCGGGCCGCCACGTCCATGGCGCTGGTGAGCAGGTACAGGCCGGTCCCGCCGTACGCGCCCGCCACCAGGGAGGCCACCAGGGCGCTCGCCTGACCGAAGACGACGGCGCGGGCGGCCATGATCGGTTCCACCCCCTTGGCACCGGGCCGGCGCTCGCGCTGGGCCCGCAGTCGGGCGCGCAGCGACAGGGCGGTGGCCGTGAGGACCACGGCGATCACCGCGAGCACGACGGGGGCGGCGACGGGCACGGCGGGCAGGGTGCCCAACGCGTTCCACATCCGGGCCCCCGCCCAGGACAGCACCACCGCGAGGGCGAAGAGGCCGACCAGCGTCCTGATGCGTAGTTCCCTCACGGGGCTCCCCACGTCACTCGGTCCACGTCACTCGGATCGCGCCGTCCGGGCGCGGTCACTCGGGCAGCCGCAGTTCCAGGTCCTCCCGGAGCGCCACGCCCTCCCGACCGACGGCGGCGAGCAGCTCCGCCACCGGACCGTGTCCGGGAACCTCGGCGTCCGGGTCCACATCGTGCCACGGCACCAGCACGAAAGCGCGCTCGTGGGCACGCGGGTGCGGCAGGGTCAGTTCGGGGTCGGCGGAGACGACGTCCTGGTAGGTGAGGATGTCCACGTCCAGCGTCCGCGGCCCCCAGCGTTCGTCGCGCACCCGCTCGAAGGCCTCCTCGATGGCCTGGGCCCGCTCCAGCAGCGAGGCGGGCGGCAGGGTCGTCTTCACCAGGACGACGGCGTTGAGGTAGGCGGGCTGCGAATCCGCCTCCACTCCCCACGGCTCGGTCTCGTACACCGGCGAGACCACCTTGACCCGCACCCCGGGGGTCTCCTCCAGCGCGTCCACCGCGCCCTGGAGGGTCTCCAGACGGTTGCCCAGGTTTCCGCCGAGGGCGATGGCGGCGCGCTGGGGGTTGTGCAGGGTCACGTCGGCGGCATCGACCTGGCGCACCACCGAGGCGGGCACCGGCTGTACGGTCGGGTCGCTGTTCGGCGTCATACACGGCTCCGCTTGATGGTGATGGTCACATCGTCGAACGGGACGGTGATCGGGGCCTGGGGCTTGTGAACGACGACCTCGACCTCCCGCACCACCTCGTGCGTCAGGCACCGGTCGGCGATCCGTTGGGCGAGGGTCTCGATCAGGTCGACCGGTTCGCCCCCGACGATCTCCGCGACTTCCTCGGCGACGGCGCCGTAGTCCACGGTCCTGTCGAGGTCGTCGTCGGCCGCCGCCGGGCGGGTGTCCAGGCCGAGCACCAGGTCCACGACGAAGGTCTGACCCTGCTCCCGTTCCCGCTCGAACACCCCGTGATGCCCGCGGACCCTCAGTCCGCGCAGCGCGACACGGTCCATGCGCCCTCGCCTCCCGTCCCTCGATCGGTCGATCGCCGGCCGCGGCGGTCACCGTACGGCGACCGACCGGCCGTACGACTGTACGGGTACGGCCGCCGTGCCCGGCTCCCCGTCGGCCCTTCCGGTGCGCGACCCCCGGCGTCCCGGGGCTCGACGCCCTTCCGAGCCCCGAAGGGCGCCGCGGCCGGGCCGTCCGACGCACCGCCGCCGGCCCACTCTCTCAGACCGCCGCTCAGAGCAGGGTCCCGCCCTCTCCGTCGATTCCCCCGGAGCCGTCGACGCCGTCGATCCCTTCGCCGCCCTCCCCGGCCCCGTCGTCCTCGTCCTCCTCGACGAGGACCGGGGACCCGTGGTGGGCCCAGACGCGCCAACGGCCGTCCTCCGCCCTGCGGAAGACGTTCGTGGCGACCACCAGCCCTCCCACCAGGGGCCCGGCGGAGCCGTCCTCCTCGGCGGGACCGCCGCTGAGGATGTTCTCGGTGCAGGTCACCACGGCGGTGTCGCCCGTCACCGAGACCTCCACGTCGGTCAGGAAGAACTGGACGTACTCGGTGTTCGCCATGATCAGGGCGTACGAGCGCAGCACCTCGTCGCGGCCGTTGAGCACCGGCCAACCAGGGTGTACGACGCTGATCCCGTCCCCGAGCCAGACGTCGGCCAACGCGTCGAGATCACCGCGCTCCACGGCCTCGTACAGCGCGGCGTTCGCCGCCTCCACGTCCTCGACGTCCGTGCGGGCCTCTTTGCTCAACGATCCTCCTCCAGGGCGCGTGCCACGCGTACCGCGTCGGCGCTCGCCCCAACCTCGTGCACCCGGACCGCCCAGGCGCCCTCGCGCGCGGCCAACGCCGAGACGGCGGCCGTGGCCGCGTCCCGCTCCCGGGCGGGCGGCACGGTGCCGCCCTCGCCGGCCAGTACCCGACCCAGGAAGCGTTTCCGGGAGGCCGCCACCAACACCGGGCGCTCCAGTTCCCGGGCCAGCCGGGTGGTGGCGTCCACCAGGGCCAAGTCGTGCTCGGCCATCTTGGCGAAGCCCAGACCTGGGTCGACGACGATCCGCTCCGGCGCGATGCCGCCGGCCACCGCCCGCTCCAGGCTCTCGCGCAGTTCGGCGATCACCTCGGTGACGGTGTCGGTGTAGACGGCTCGGTCGTTCATGTCGACGCTCTGGCCGCGCCAGTGCATCACCACGTACGGCACCTCGGCTTCGGCCACCACCGGGACCATGCCCGGATCCGCGCGTCCGCCGCTGACGTCGTTGACCATCCGGGCACCGGCGGCCACCGCCCGCTCGGCCACGGAGGCCCGCATGGTGTCCACGCTGACCACCACGCCCTCCTCGGCCAGGCCCCGTACCACCGGGATCACCCGGCGCAGCTCCTCGGCCTCGTCCACCCGGGTGGCGCCGGGCCGGGTGGACTCGCCGCCGACGTCGACCAGGTCCGCGCCCTCGGAGACCAGGTCCAGACCGTGCTTGATCGCGGTGTCGGCGTCGAACCACCGACCTCCGTCGGAGAAGGAGTCCGGCGTGACGTTCACCACGCCCATGACCGCGCATCGGTCCCAGGAGGGCAGTCCGACCACTTCTCCCCTAAGGGCGCGCAAGCTGTTCATACGCTCCAGCGTAGGCGCTCGGCGCACGCCGCCGGTCACCGCTTCCGCACCGCGCCCGGCCGCCCGACGGCACGCCGTCAGTCGGCCATGATCAGGCTCATCGCCTCGGCGCGTGTGGTGGCGTCGCGGAGCTGACCGCGGACGGCGGAGGTGATGGTCTTGGCGCCGGGCTTGCGGACGCCCCGGAGCGTCATGCACATGTGCTCGCACTCGATGACGACGATCACGCCGCGCGCGTCCAGGATCTTCACCAGGGAGTCGGCGATCTGGGTCGTCAGCCGCTCCTGCACCTGGGGACGGCGGGCGTAGACCTCGACCAGCCGGGCGAGCTTCGACAGGCCGGTGATCTTGCCCGACGTGGCCGGGATGTAGCCGACGTGCGCCACGCCGTGGAAGGGCAGCAGGTGGTGCTCGCAGGAGGACAACAGCTCGATGTCCTTCACCAGCACCATCTCGTCGTGGCCGAGGTCGAAGGTGGTGGTCAGGACGTCCTCGGGACGCTGCCACAGACCGGCGAATATCTCCCGGTACGCGCGCGCCACCCGGGCCGGGGTCTCGCGCAGCCCCTCGCGGTCGGGGTTCTCGCCGACCGCGATGAGCAGTTCGCGTATCGCGTTCTCGGCGCGCTTCTCGTCGAACTCGCCGCCGGATATCTCGCCGTCCAGCGTCACCGGGTCGGTCATGTGCCTCTCACCTCTCGAACGTGGGCAGCGGAAAGGGGTGCGTCCCCCCGGTAGTAAACCGGAGGGACGCGGAAGGCATTCCGGGGGGCGCCGCGACCACCGTCACAGGAGGGAGGGGACGGTGGTCGCCGGCGACCGGAGGGCTGTGGTCAGCTCTCCGGGCGGGGATCGTCGGACGGCCCCGGAGTCTCCTTGGTGATCACCGACTCGGTCGGACCGATCTCCTTGCCCTTCTCCAGGCCGGCCTGGGAGCCGTTGGCCACGGCCAGTTCCTTGGGCGTGGCCACCGGGGGCCGGGTGGAGGGCATCCGGCGCGAGGACCCCGTCCAGGCCGGACGCGGCGGGCGCTTGACGACCGGACGGAAGATCTCGGCGATCTCCTCCTTGCCCAGGGTCTCCTTCTCCAGCAGCGCCAGCACCAGGTTGTCCAGCACGTCCCGGTTCTCGACGAGGATCTCCCACGCCTCGTTGTGCGCGGCCTCGATCAGCTTCTTGACCTCCTCGTCCACCAGCCCGGCGACCTCCTCGGAGTAGTCGCGCTGGTGGCCCATCTCCTTGCCCAGGAAGGGCTCGGAGTTGTCGGAGCCGAACTTGATCGCGCCCAGCCGCTCGGTCATGCCGTACTGCGTGACCATGGCGCGGGCGGTGGCCGTCGCCTTCTCGATGTCGTTCGCGGCGCCCGTGGTCGGGTCGTGGAAGACCAGTTCCTCGGCGGCGCGCCCGCCCAGCATGTAGGCGAGCTGGTCGAGCATCTCGTTGCGCGTCGTGGAGTACTTGTCCTCGTCGGGCAGGACCATGGTGTAGCCCAGCGCCCGGCCCCGGGAGAGGATCGTGATCTTGTGGACGGGGTCGGAGTTCGGCGAGGCCGCCGCGACCAGGGCGTGACCGCCCTCGTGGTACGCGGTGATCTTCTTCTCCTTGTCGCTCATGATCCGGGTCCGCTTCTGCGGCCCGGCCACGACGCGGTCGATCGCCTCGTCCAGGAAGTGGTTGTCGATCAGCTTCTTGTCGCTGCGCGCGGTGAGCAGCGCGGCCTCGTTGAGCACGTTGGACAGGTCGGCGCCCGTGAAGCCCGGGGTGCGGCGGGCCACCGCGGACAGGTCGACGTCGGGCTCCATGGGCTTGCCCTTGGCGTGGACCTTGAGGATCTCCAGACGCCCCTGCATGTCGGGGCGGTCCACCGCGATCTGCCGGTCGAAGCGGCCCGGACGCAGCAGCGCCGGGTCGAGGATGTCCGGACGGTTGGTGGCGGCGATCAGGATGACGCCGCCCTTGACGTCGAACCCGTCCATCTCCACCAGGAGCTGGTTCAGCGTCTGCTCGCGCTCGTCGTGACCGCCGCCCATACCGGCGCCGCGGTGGCGGCCGACGGCGTCGATCTCGTCGACGAAGACGATCGCCGGGGCGTTCGCCTTGGCCTGCTCGAACAGGTCACGGACCCGGGAGGCGCCGACACCGACGAACATCTCGACGAAGTCGGAGCCGGAGATCGAGTAGAACGGCACCCCCGCCTCGCCCGCGACGGCACGCGCGAGCAGCGTCTTGCCGGTGCCGGGCGGGCCGTACAGCAGCACGCCCTTGGGGATCTTGGCGCCGACGGCCTGGAACTTGGCGGGCTCCTGGAGGAACTCCTTGATCTCGTGGAGCTCCTCGACCGCCTCGTCGGCACCCGCGACGTCGACGAAGGTCGTCTTGGGGGTGTCCTTGGTGATCAGTTTCGCCTTCGACTTCCCGAAGTTCATCACCCGGGAGCCGCCGCCCTGCATCTGGTTCATCAGGAACAGGAAGACGATCACGATCAGCACGAACGGCAGCAGGGAGAGGAGCATCCCGACGAAGGCGTTCTGCTTCTGCGGCGAGACGGTGTAGCCGTCCTCGATCTGCCCGTCCTGGTACTTGGACTGCAGTTGCTTGGCCAGATCGACGCCCTGCTCGTCGATGTAGCTCGCCTTGATCTTGTCGCTGCCCTCGATCTTGACGTCGTCCTTGAGCTCGACCTTCACGGCCTGCTCGTCGCCGGTCGTCAGCTCGGCGGACTTGACCTTGTTCTCGTTGATCGCCTGTACGACCTGGCCGGTGTCCACCGTCTTGTAGCCGCCGGACGAGCCGACGACGTTCATCAACACGACCACGGCGAGGGCGGCCAGCACGATCCACATGACGGGACCACGGAAGTAGCGCTTCACGTCCATCCACACGGGGCGGCTCGCGCCCCGTCCCTCCTGCCACAGTGAGGCACCGCGGCCCCGGGGGAGGCCGCCGTGCGTACGGTGTATTACTCCGGCTTGCTCGGCCTAATGACAGACTGCCGCAACAGACTGACCTTCGGACGGTACCCCAGGATGGCCGCCCGAAGCACTGTCGACGGGGACGCCGCCGGCGGGCGGCCGGCCGTGTACCGTCCGCCCGTTCCAACGCCGGGGAGGCCCTCGACGTTCCCGTAACCGCCCCCCGATGTCCCCGGCGGTCTCAGCCGCCGTACACGCGCGGTGCCAGAGTGCCCACGAAGGGGAGGTTGCGGTACTTCTCGGCGTAGTCGAGGCCGTAGCCGACGACGAACTCGTTGGGGATGTCGAAGCCGACCCACTTGACGTCGATGTCCACCTTGGCCGCGTCCGGCTTGCGCAGCAGGGTGCACACGTTCAGCGAGGCGGGGCCGCGCGAGCCGAGGTTCGACAGCAGCCAGGACAGCGTCAGCCCCGAGTCGATGATGTCCTCGACGATCAGCACGTGACGCCCCTGGATGTCGGTGTCCAGGTCCTTGAGGATGCGGACCACGCCGGAGGACTGGGTGCCCGCCCCGTAGGACGACACGGCCATCCAGTCCATGGTGACCGGCGAGGACAGGGCCCTGGCGAGGTCGGCCATGACCATCACCGCGCCCTTGAGGACCCCGACCAGGAGCAGGTCCTTGCCCTCGTACTCCGCGTCGATCTTCTCCGCCAGCTCGGCCAGCTTCGCGTCGATCTCTTCCTTGGTGATGAGCACCGACTCGAGGTCGGCGCCCATGTCCTTGTCGTCCACCCTGCTGCTCTCGGTCGGGGATCACACTTGCCGGATGACCAGTGTGCCACCCTGCCGTCGGGCGGCCACCCGGCCGGGCAGGTTGACGGCCCGCTGACCGTGCCAGTCGACGACCAGCCGCTCGACCTCCTCGATGTGGCGGGCGAACAGCGAACCCGCCGGGGAGCCGGCCGCGACGGCCGCCCGGCGCAGCACCCGACGGCGCACGGCGGGCGGGAGGGCCCGGAGTCCGGGGACGTCGAGCGCCGCGTCGGAGCCGGCCCCGCGACCTCCACCGGCACCCGTTCCGACGGAGGCGGCGAGTTCCTTCGGGACGCCCCCGGCGTGCGCGGCCGAAGGGCCGCGGGGGGCCGGGGAGGGGGCCGGCGGCGTCACACGGACCGCGCGCTCGGCGTCGAGCGCCCAGGCGTCGAGCGCGTCGGCGTCGTCGCGCGAGAGTCGGGCGGTGCGGGCGAGGGCCTCCACCACGCCCTTGCCGAGCGCCTTCTCCAGGGCGGGGAGGGCGTCGTGGCGGACCCGGGAGCGGGTGAAGGCGGGATCGTCGTTGTGCGGGTCGTCCCAGACGGGCAGCGACTGGACCATGCACGCCTTGCGGGTGGTCTGCCGGTCCACTGCGAGGAACGGCCGCCGGTAGCGGCGCTCGGCCCCCGAACGCCCGGTGGGCGAGTCGGAGACGGCGGCCATCCCGGACAGCGAACGGGTTCCGGAGCCCCGGGCGAGGCCGAGCAGTACCGTCTCGGCCTGGTCGTCGCGGGTGTGACCGAGGAGGACGGCGACGGCGCCGAGGCGTTCGGCGACCTCGTCGAGGGCGGCGTAGCGGGCGGTGCGGGCGGCGGCCTCGGGGCCGCCGGCGCGGCCCACGGACACGGTGACCGCCTCGACCGGTTCGAGGGAGAGGGCGGTGAGGCGGGAGACCACCTCCCGGGCCCGGTCGTCGGAACCGGACTGGAGTCCGTGGTCGACGGTGACGCCCCCGGCGCGCAGGCCGAGGCGGGGGGCTTCGAAGGCGAGGGCGGAGGCGAGCGCCATCGAATCGGCGCCGCCGGAGCAGGCGACGAGCACGAGCGGGGACCGTTCGGCCCCGGACGGTGCCTCGCGGGTGACGCCTGCGGCGTCACGGAGCACGTCGTGGAGCGTACGGCGTACCGCCAGGCGTATCGCCGCGACCGCGGGGTGGGGACCCATGTCCGTTCACTTCCTCGGGGAGTCGTGACTACGCTGAGTGCGTAGATGGTGACAGAGAAGAGTTGCATCCCTGAGCATCGCACGCGCGCCCGTCGCTCACGGTCCCTCGCAAGAGTGATTGTGTCGGCGTTCGGCGGTCATCAGTCCGCTTTCCGGTGCACCCTCGCGATCCAGTCCGCCGGCCTGGCGATCTCCGCCTTGGTCGGAAGGGTGTTGGGGGACGTCCACACCCTGTTGAAGCCGTCCATCCCCACCTCCTCCACGACGGCCCGCACGAACCGCTCGCCGTCGCGGTACTGCCGCAGCTTGGCGTCCAGCCCCAGCAGCCTGCGCAGCGCCTGGTCGAGGCGGCCGGCGCCGGCGGCGCGGCGCTTTTGGAACTTCTCCCGGATCTCGGCGACGGTGGGCACCACCTGGGGCCCGACACCGTCCATCACGTAGTCCGCGTGCCCCTCCAGCAGGGACATCACGGCGGTGATCCGGCCGAGGACCTCGCGCTGGGCCGGGGTCTGCACCAGTTCGACGAGGCTGCGCCCCTCCTCGTCCCCCGTGCCACCCGTACCCCCCGTGCCACCCTCGCCGCCGTCCGACCACGGCCTGCCGCCGCCGGCCATCGACTGCACGGCCTCGCGCAGCCGCTCCAGCAGCATGGAGGGATCGACGTCGGTCTCCCCGAGGAAGGCGTGGATCTCGCTCTCGACGTGGTCGCGCAGCCACGGGACGGCGGAGAACTGGGTGCGGTGGGTCTCCTCGTGGAGGCACACCCACAGCCGGAAGTCGTGCGGGTCGACGTCCAGCTCACGCTCCACGTGGACGATGTTCGGCGCGACCAGCAGCAGCCGTCCGCCCCCCTGCCCGGGGGCACCGGGCAGGTCCCGGCCGGGCGGGGCGAAGGTCTCGTACTGCCCCAGCACCCGCGAGGCCATGAACGACAGCAGCATCCCGACCTCGACGCCGGTGACCTTGCCGCCGACCACGCCGAGCATCGCACCGCCGGGGCCGTTGCCGCGCCGCGCCTGCACCTTGTCCAGCAGGGGCGAGAGCAGCTCCCGGAACCCGGCCACGTTGGCCCTGATCCAACCGGGGCGGTCCACGACCAGCACGGGGGTGTCCGCGGCCTCGTCGGGCGCCATCCGGGTGAAGCCGCGCACGTGCTCCTCCGACGCGGCGGCGTGCCGACGCAGCTCGGCGACGGCCGCCCGCGCCTCCTCACGGCTCACTTCGGGGCCCGGCTTCACGAGCCGGGTCGCGGTCGCAGCCGCGAGATTCCAGTCGACCATCTCCACACCACCGAGGCTCGTCATGACTTCACCGTACGTGCCGGTGCCGCCGAACGGGAGCGGACCGCCGACCGCACCGGTCACGGGGGCGGGGGTGCCCGCCGGGCCGGGGGACGACACCCGGTGGGGCGGCGCGGGGACGGGCCGGGGCGGGAGGGGGTCAGCGGCAGCCGCAGTCGGCGAGGGCCGCTGCGAGGCGGTCCAGCGCGTCGTGGGCGCCCTGGCGGTCCGTGGTGCCCGACGCGGTGAAGGCGAAGGCCAGCAGCCTGCCGTCGGCGTTCACGACCGTGCCCGCCAGCGTGTTGATCCCGGTCAGGGTGCCGGTCTTGGCCCGGATCACGCCCGCCCCGTGGTGGGTGACGTCCTCGTCGTACCGGCCGCTGAGGGTGCCGGTGAAGCGGGCGACGGGCAGCCCGGTCAGCACCGGCCGCAGCTCGGGCCGGTCGGGGTCGGCGGCCAGCGCCAGCAGTCCGGTCAGCAGCTCGGCGGAGACCCTGTCGTCCCGGTCGAGTCCGCTGCCGTCGGAGAAACGGGCCCCCCTCAGGTTCAGCCGCTTCCCCTGTTCGGCCAGCTCGTCCCGCACGGCACGCCGGGCACCGGCGGAGCTCACGGGCTCGCCGCGGACGATCGCGACCTGCCGGACGAGCGCCTCGGCGATGTCGTTGTCGCTGTTCATCATCATCCGCTCGACCAGCTCGGCCATCGGCGCGGAGCGGTGGACGGCGAGTTCCTCGACGCCCTTCTCCGAGCTCCTCGGCGCCCTGCGGGCACGTGGGGAGCCGTCGACGCGGACCCCGCGGTCGCGCAGGAGGTCGGCGAAGAGCCGGGCGGCGGCGGCCGCCGGGTCGGCGGCGCGCGGCGCGGGCCCGTGGGTGCTGCCGTCCAGGCGGCCCTCGTTCACCATCAGCGGGGTGAGCCGCGCGATGTTCTCGTTCACCCCGATCGGGTGGAGGTCGGGCCCGCTGTAGAGCGAGACGTCGTAGGCGACGCCGGTCCGCCGCGCGCCGCGCGCCGCCAGCTCTCGGGCGGTGGCGTCGGCCAGCCGACGCAGCTGGGCGCGGGTGACCGTGGGGTCGCCGCCGCCGATCAGGAAGACCCGCTCGTGCCGCGCGTCCCACACCACACGGGTGGGAATGCGGTGGTCCGGCCCGGTGGCCGACAGTGCGGCGACCGCCGTGGCGATCTTGACCGTGGAGGCCGGTACCACCGCCCGGTCGGACTTCGTGCCGTAGAGCTGCCGTCCGGTGGCCACGTCCACCACCGAGGCGGTGCGCAGGGTGCCCAGGACGTCGTCTCCCAGGTCCTCCAGCAGCGGCTCCAGGGCGCCGGCGAGGGCGGCACGGGTGGGGACGGGGGCCTCGCCGCGGCCGGGCGCGGCGTTGTCGCCGGGGACGGTGTCGTTCCCCTCGGCGCTCCCCCCGGCGTCTCCCCCGGCGTCCCGCCCGGCGTCCCGCGCGGCGCCGAGCGCGGTCAGCACCTCGGGAGCGGCCGCCGGATCGGGGCCCGCGGGAGCGCCCGCCCCACCGTGACCCACGCCACCCCCGCGCTCCCAGGAGGCGGCGCGGACCCGTTCGGCCGTACGCTGACCGGAGTCCCACGGTCCCGTGACGGCCACCGCCGCCACCGCGACCGCGAGTCCGACGGCGGCGGAACCGATCGCCACCTGCCACGTGTCCCGCACCTCGGACCAGCCCCTTTCGCGAGCACACACCTGCGTGAGGGACACTTAACCACCACATCGCCGCTCTCCGGGGGAATCCCCCGGGCCACTGACGAGTGCTGAAGCATACGGAGGAGTCTCCCTTGGAGTTCGACGTCGTCATCGAGATCCCGAAGGGCTCGCGGAACAAGTACGAGGTGGACCACGAGACCGGTCGCATCCGACTCGACCGCCACCTGTTCACCTCCACCGTGTACCCGGCCGACTACGGCTTCGTCGACAACACCCTGGGTGAGGACGGAGACCCTCTGGACGCGCTGGTGCTGCTGGAGGAGCCGACCTTCCCGGGCTGCATCATCAGGTGCCGAGCGATCGGCATGTTCCGCATGACGGACGAGGCCGGCGGCGACGACAAGCTGCTGTGCGTGCCCGCGTCCGACCCGCGCGTGGAGCACCTGCGCGACATCCACCACGTGAGCGAGTTCGACCGGCTGGAGATCCAGCACTTCTTCGAGGTCTACAAGGACCTGGAGCCCGGCAAGTCCGTCGAGGGCGCCGACTGGGTCGGCCGCGCCGAGGCCGAGGCCGAGGTCGAGGCGTCGATCAAGCGTCTGGAGGCGTCGGGCGGCAGTCACTGAGCCGCCGGGCCGACCGGCCCGCCCACCGATCCACCGGTGCCCCGGCCCGCACGCTCCGTGCGGTCCGGGGCACCGGTGGATCGGTGTCCTTCCGGGGCTCCCGTCAGAAGCCGCGGGTGCGCTTGGCCGCCCGGCGGCCCGGCAGCGGGGTCTGCCGGCCCGGCGCCGTGATGAACAGGCGCGCCAGCTCGTTCCCGAGGTTGACGCCGATGGCGATGGCCAGCGCCAGCGCCGCGGCCTTGGAGAGGTTCCCCAGCCCCTGGTTCATGTGGCCCTGGGCGATGCCGATCAGACCGAAGTAGATGGCGCTACCGGGCAGCAGCGGGCCGATCGCCGCCGTGACGTACGGCAGCGCCGAGACGAACCGGTAACGCGACATCAACTGCCCGAACAGGCCCACCAGGCCGGCGGCCGCCGCGGTCGCCGCGACCGGCTCGGCCCCTCCGACGTCGGCCATCGCGCCGTACACCAGCCAGGCGACACCGCCGTTGAGGGTGGCCAGCAGCACCGTGGCGCGCTCCTGCTGGAGCAGCACGCAGAAGGCCAGGGTCAGCAGCATCGCCGCCAGGAGCTGGACGGCCGGCCGCGTCCTGGTGTCCAGTCCGTCGGGGACGAAGCCCGCCCCCATCTCGGCGGCCACGTAGACCACCAGCAGCACGCCGCACACGATGCCGACGACCAGGTAGACGACCTCCAGCAGCCGGGCCGAGGCGGTGATGTAGAAGCCGGTCAGCCCGTCGTGGACGGCCGCCACCAGGGCTCTACCGGGGATCAGCGGGAACAGTCCGCCGGTGACGACCGCGGAGGCCCTGAGCTGCACACCGAAGTCGTCGGCGAACAACTCGACCGCCGCCCCGAACATCGCGGGCGGCATCGCCGCCACCACGAACTGGTAGAACTCCGGCAGCCCGCGCTTGGAGGAGAACCAGGCGAGCCGGTCGCCGAGCATCGCGCCGGCCGCCGCCAGGAAGAACACCAGCCACCCGCCGCCGACCAGGGTGGAGGCCGCCCCGGCCAGCAGACCACTGGCGACGGTGAGGGTGCCCTTGGAGTACGGGTGACGGTTGCGGCGTATCTCGGCGAGGCGGCCGTACGCCTCCTCCAGCGTGACGTCGCCGTCGGTGATGTCGACGACCAGGCGGAAGACCGCGGCCAGCCGGTTGTAGTCGGTGCCGCGGCGCCGCACGGTCCGGCTCAGCGTGATGGGGTCGTCCACCAGCGAGGGCTGGTAGGTGATCGACAGCAGGGTGAAGGTGACCGTGGGCTCGCAGCGGTCCAGTCCGTAGGCGTGCGCCACGCCGAACATCGCCGCCTCGACGTCCTCGGCGCCCTCGCCACCGGCGAGCAGCAACTCGCCGATGCGCAGCGTCAGGTCGAGGACGCGCGGCGCGGACGGTCCGTTCTCGCCGTCCTCCTCGTCGGTGCGCCGGGGACGCTCGGGCACGGGACGCTCGCCCAGCGGCAGCCGGACCATGGTGCGCATCCGGTCCTGCCAGGGCGCGCCCGGCCGCACCAGGTTGCCGAGCACCGGGATGCCGTCGGGCGGGGTGAAGGCGGAACCGGGCTCGGGGTGCGCGGGCTTGCGCACGCCCTCGGGCAGGGCGAACTCCGAGGTGGGGTACTCGTCCTCGACGGGCGCCGGGGGGGCGCTCAGCCCTTCGGGCAGGGCGAACTCGGACGTGGGGTGTTCGTCCTCGGTCTGCGAGGACGGCAGCGGAACGCCGGAGGGCGGGGCGAAGGCGCTGCGGACTCCGGTCTCCTCCACCGGGTGTCCGCGCTCCTGGGGGCGACCTTTCTCGGTCACCGTGCTGTTCCTGGTGGTCTCCGGGGCCAAGTCCGTCTGCTCCTCACTCCTCCGGCCGTCTCGTCCAAGACAGGGAAGTTCCCGAACGCTGGTGGGAAATGTCCGTTCCCGTCAGTGAGGATAGGGCTCGGCGACCCCCCGGGGAGGGCCTTGGGCGACTCGTCCGGTGTGAGATGCGCTTCAGCTGTGGGACGGCCCCGTCCCGGGGCGTTCCGGGGCCCCTGCGCTCACTTCCCGCCCGGCTCCGCGGACGGTCCGGGCGCGGGCCTCGCGGCGGACGGGCCGGGGGCGCCCTCGGGCAGCACCTCGATCGAGCGCTCGCCCTCGCCCGCCATCACGTACGCGCCCCCCTCCAGGCGCTCGATCAGCCCGCGGGTCCACTCGGCGCCGCTGGTGGCGGTGTGCACCCACAACCCCATGACCTCGCCGATGTGCCCCCACTCCTCCGGGGCGCCCCGCGGGGTCCAGTGCCGCTCGACCTCGTCGGCCCACTCCTCCAGGGCCGCCACCCGCCGCCTGAGCAGGTCGATCGCCTCCGGGCGGGGCAGGTCCACGATGAAGCCGACCCCGGCTGTCAGGACGTCCGGCTTCTCGTCGTGCGCCAGGAGCGCCCAGCGCAGCAGCCTGTGGTACTCCGCCTCTCCCGCGTCCGTCAGTTCGTACTCCGTGCGCGGCGGGCCGCCGGCCGTGCTGGGGGCCGTCTCGTGGGCGACCAGTAGGCCCTGCCGGGCCATCTGCTTGAGGGCGTGGTAGATCGACCCCGGCTTGGCGTTGGACCATTCGTGGGCGCCCCAGAACTCCAGGTCGTTGCGGACCTGGTAGCCGTGGGCCCGCCCGTGCTGACGCACCGCGCCCAGTACCAGCAGCCGGATCGCCGACATCGTTCCCCTTCCGGGCTCCGCCACGGCCTTCCCCCGCCGCCGACCAGCGTAGACGGGCGGCGGCGGGGGCTCGCGCCCGGCACCGGGGAAGGGCCGGGCGGGGCGGTGGTCACATCGTCGAGGACCAGTCCGGCTCGGGCATCGCGCCCGTCTCGAAGACCAGGTCGAAGGCCCCCTTGCCGTCGATCGTCTCGCGGATGACGTCCGCGTGGCCCGCGTGCCGCGCGGTCTCCTCGATCTGGTGGAGCAGGCCCCACCGCCAGGAGCGCCGGCCGCCCTCGTCCCAGGGCATCCGCGGGGCCTCGAAGGTCTCGTCCAGGGAGGGCAGCGCCAACACCGCCGCCTCGGTCTCGCGCGCCACCCGCGCGTAGAGGTCCAGCAGCGACTCGACCGTCTCGTCGTCCCGGACGGCCAGGCCGTCCTCCCACTCCTTCGCCTGGAGCCGGAATTCGAACGGCTCGCCCCGCATCATGCGCAGGGCGCCGCGCTCGCCCACCGCGACGTGCTTGAGGATCCCGGCCAGGGAGAAGGCGCTCACGGTCGGTCGGCTGCGGGCCTGCTCGTCGGTGAGTCCGTGGAGGGCGCGGCGGATGCCGCCGCGCTGGGCCTCCAGGTAGGCGAGCAGGGCGCCGCGCTCGTCGCCGGGGGCCTCGGTGGCGACCACAACAGGCATGGGAACTCCTCGTCCGTCGGTTCGTGGGGCCGCCTTTGGCCCCATCGACGGGAACGACGCTACGGGCCGTCGAGGACAGGTTCCGTCCTCGACGGCCCACGGTGGATCGCCTTTTCCCCACGGACGCCGCAGCCGCACCCGGCCCTGCCAAGGTCGGGCCGTCAACGGGAGCGGTGGAGCTCCCTCAGCAGGTCGCGGGTGCGTTCCGGGCTGAGGCTGTCCTCCAGCAGACGGTCGAGCACGTGCTCGTACTGGGCGACCTCGTCCGGCTTGTCGACGTAGAGGGCGCTGGTGAGGTGCTCCAGGTAGACGATGTCCGAGATCTCGGACTCGGGGAAGCGCAGCAGCGTGAACGCCCCGCTCTCGGCCGGGTGGCCACCGGTGTCGAACGGCATCACCTGGAGGGTGACGTGCGGCAGTTCGGAGAGCTCCACCAGATGGGCCAGCTGAGCCCCCATCACCTCCCGGCCACCGTACGGACGGCGCAGTGCCGCCTCGTCGAGCACGCAGCGGAACCGCGGCGCCTGGTCCGACAGCAGCAGCTTCTGCCGCTCCAGCCGCAGGGCGACGCGGCGGTCCACCTCCTCCTTCGACAGTCCGGTGCGGTGGCCGCTGGTGACGACCGCCCTGGCGTACGCCTCCGTCTGGAGCAGGCCGGAGACGAACTGCACCTCGTACACCCCGATGTGGGAGGCGGCGCCCTCCAGTCCGACGTACGTCTGGAACCAGTTGGGCAGCACGTCGCTGTAGTTGTGCCACCAGCCCGCGACGCTGGACTCGCGGGCGAGGCTCAGGAGCGGTTCGCGCTCCGCCTCGTCGGTGATGCCGTACAGCGTGAGCAGGTCCGCCACGTCTCTCGCCTTGAAGCTCACCCGTCCCAACTCCATGCGGCTGATCTTCGATTCGGAGGCCCGGATGGAATATCCGGCCGCCTCGCGCGTGACGCCGCGGGCCTCGCGGAGCCGCCGCAGCTGGGAACCGAGCAGGATGCGGCGCACCATGGACCCACTCGACCCGTTGGCCCCGTTCACTCCGTTTTTCACCGGAAATGCTCCTGTTTGCATTCAGCTCTCCACCCCTGGCACAAGGGCAGTCTGCCACTAATGCCTTCGTTGCGTGCCCATGCGGTTACTCACAATCGAAAGTCGCGCGTGCACGTGCATCTGCCCTTGCATCCGGTGTGAGCATTGGGAACCATGGGAACGGCACAAGTGCACCCCGAATCAGGGAACTTGCGCCTGCCCACGATCCACCGACGCAGCGCAACGAGCGGAACGCGTAACGGAGCACCACCGCTGACGGGGTCCGACAGGGCCATGACCGCCGCAATGCCAGGAGTGTCTCGTCATGGGGACCGAAGGACCGACCGTGCTCGACCGGTTATGGCATGGCTTCCCGCCGCTCGACCCCGAAACGCTCTCCGGATCGGCCTCCTGCGCGCTCCAGCCGCGCTACGAGGCGGTGAAGACGGCCCGCGAGTTCACTCGCAGCGTCCTGTCGCACTGGCGGTTGAGCGGCCATTTCGACACCGTGACCCTCGTGGTCTCGGAGCTGGTGACCAACGCCCTGCGGCACGGAGTGCCCGGTGCGGTCCCCGGTGAAATCCTCGATCCCCCCGTGCGGCTCCACCTGATGCACTGGTCCGGGCGGCTGGTGTGCGCCGTGCGCGATCCCAGCAGGGCCGCGCCGGTCGCCAAGGCACCCGACTTCGCCGGCCTCGATCCGGACGGGACCGTGTGCCCGGACGGCGCCGGATGGCCGGACCTCCTGGACGCCTTCGCCGAGGACGCCCCCGAGTCGGGGCGCGGCCTCTTCCTCGTCGAGTCCTTCAGCGACGACTGGGGGTGGCGCCCCATGGAGGAACCCGCGCCCGGAAAAGTGGTGTGGGCGCTCTTCCGACTGAACCCGGAGCGGGTTTCGGGCGTCAGTCCTGTATGAGGTGGTCGAACTCGCCGTCCTTGGCGCCGAGCAACATCGCCTCGACCTCGGCCGGGGTGTAGACCAGCGCGGGGCCGTCCGGGTAGCGCGAGTTCCGTACGGCCACGTCGCCGCCGGGCAGCTTGGCGAACTCCACGCAGGCTCCCTGGGAGTTGCTGTGTCTGCTCTTCTGCCAGACGACCCCGTGGAGGTCCCTGGCTGCCATGCCGTTGTACGCGTGGGGCATCGGACTCTCCCGGACGGTGCGGTCGGGTGCGGTCAGGGTTGGAACGGTCGACTTCCCCGGATCATAACGCCGTTCACGTGCGGATGCACGTGAAGATGCACGTGCAGGACGCCCTGTCACGGTGTCATGACAACGGGTCGAGCGCCGGATTCACGTTCGGGCGCCGGCCGGCCGGCCGGCCGACCGGCCGGACGCACCTCGCGGCACCCGGCTCCGGGGCGCGCACCGCGCGCTCGGAGCCGGGCGCCGCCGCTCACGCGCCGGCGTCGCCGGCCCCCCGCCGGTCCGCCGGAGCGCCCGGGCCGCCCGGATCGCCCGGCCCTCCCGGGGAGTCGTGCCAGAACCGTTCGTACGGACCGAGCCAGTCCCGCACCTCGCTGAGCGGTCCGGCCTCCAGTCGGTAGTGCCTCTCCCGACCCCGGCGACGCTCGCTGACCAGACCGGCCTCCCGCAGCACCCTCAGGTGCTCCGAGAGGCTCGGTCGTCGCATGTCGAAGTGGTCGGCCAGCCGTTGCACGGGCTGCGGCCCCTCCACCCGGAGCAGCCGCAGCACCTCGCGTCGGGTCGGGTTGGCCAGCGCGGAGAAGAGCCGGTCCTCGCGGAACCGACCCTCGGGTGCGCCGGTAGCGGTCATGTTTCCCCCTGGCAAGCCCATGGTCGGTGGGATGCGGAGCGGAGGGGCCGGTGCCGTCGGGACCGCGGCGCCACGCCGCTCCCCGTCCGCGTCGATGTCGGTGGTCACCCGAATGATCCCCCGACGGGTACCCCCGGCGGAACCCTGTCCCACCGGCTGAACGCTCCGATTCGGCCTCACGTTCCCGACGGACCCGCGCGGGCCGGGGGACACGCGCCGGCCGCCGACCCCGAACCGTGCTTGACCTCAAGTCGACTTGAAGAACTACCGTCCGGACCACGACGCCCGACCGCGAGGAGACCCCGATGAGCATGGAGTCCACCGCCTGGAACGCGCTGTACCAGGCGCGTCACGCCCCACAGGAGCAACCGCCCTTCTCCCGGGCCGTCCTGCGCCGCATCGCGGGCTTCGCCCGTCCCCACCGACGCCGACTGACGCTCTTCCTGCTGTGCAGCACGGTCGCGGCGCTGCTGACCGTGGCCACTCCGCTGCTCGCCGGCCGGGTCGTCGACGCGATCGTCGACGGCGCGGCGGCCGGCACGGTCGGGTGGCTGGCCGCCGCGATCGCGGCCATCGCGGTGGCCGAGGCGGGGCTCGGACTGCTGACCCGGTGGCTGTCGGCCCGGATCGGCGAGGGGCTGATCCTGGGCCTGCGCACGGCCGTCTTCGACCACGTCCAGCGGATGCCGATCGCCTTCTTCACCCGCACCCGCACCGGTGCGCTGGTCAGTCGGCTGAACAACGACGTCATCGGAGCCCAGCGGGCCTTCAGCAACACCCTCTCCTCGGTGGTCGGCAACCTCGTCACGCTGCTGCTGACGGTGGCGGTGATGGCACGACTGTCCTGGCAGGTCACCCTGCTCGCCCTGCTCCTGCTGCCGGTCTTCCTGCTGCCCGCGCGGCGGATGGGCCGCCGGCTGGCCCGACTCTCCCGGGAGGCCGCCGGCCACAACGCGGCCATGGGGACGCAGATGACCGAGCGGTTCTCCGCGCCCGGCGCCACCCTGGTCAAGCTCTTCGGACGCCCGGCGGAGGAGTCGGAGGAGTTCGCCGCGCGGGCCCGGCGCGTCCGCGACATCGGGGTGCGCACCGCCATGGTCCAGCACGTCTTCATCACCTCCCTCACCGCCGTCTCCGCCCTGGCCCTGGCCCTCGTCTACGGGCTGGGCGGTTGGTTCGCGCTGCGCGGGAGCCTGGACGCGGGCTCGGTGGTGGCCCTGGCCCTGCTGCTCACCCGGCTCTACGCCCCGCTGACCGCGCTGGCCGGGGCCCGGGTGGAGGTGATGGGCGCGCTGGTCAGCTTCCAGCGGGTCTTCGAGGTGCTGGACCTCAAGCCCCTGATCGAGGAGCGGCCCGACGCCCGCGAGGTGCCCGACGGTCCGGTCCCGGTCGAGTTCGACGGTGTGGACTTCTCCTACCCGTCGGCCGAGAAGGTCTCCCTGGCCTCCCTGGAGGAGGTCGCCGTCCTCGACTCCCGCGGCGGCGAACAGGTGTTGCACGGGGTGTCCTTCCGCGCCGAGCCCGGACAGATGGTGGCGCTGGTCGGCTCCTCCGGCGCGGGCAAGTCCACCATCGCCCAACTGTTGCCGAGGCTGTACGACGTGGACCGCGGCGCGGTGCGGATCGGCGGTGTCGACGTACGGGAGTTGACCTTCCGGTCCCTGCGGGCCACGCTCGGCATGGTGACCCAGGACGGCCACCTCTTCCACGAGTCGATCCGCGCCAACCTGCTGTTCGCCCGCCCGGAGGCGAGCGAGGAGGAGCTGTGGGACGCGCTGCGCCGGGCCCGGCTGGACCGCCTGGTCGCCTCCCTGCCCGACGGCCTGGACACCATCGTCGGGGAGCGCGGCTACCGCCTCTCCGGCGGCGAGCGCCAGCGGCTGACCATCGCCCGGCTGCTGCTGGCCCGGCCGAGGGTGGTGATCCTCGACGAGGCCACCGCCCATCTGGACACCGCCTCCGAGGCCGCCGTCCAGGAGGCGCTGGCCGAGGCGCTGCGCGGCCGTACCTCCGTGGTGATCGCCCACCGTCTCTCCACGATCCGGGCCGCCGACCTGATCCTGGTGGTCGAGGACGGCCGGATCATCGAGCGCGGCACCCACGAGGACCTGCTGGCGGCGGGCGGCCGGTACCTGGAGCTGTACCGCACCCAGTTCGGCGGGGACGGGCCGCGGAACGGGTACGGGTCGGACGGGACGAGCGGGGCGGACGGGGAGCTCGGAGGGGGCACCGGCCGGACCACCACACGGGCCGGCGCCGCCTGACCGGTCATCACCTTCCCGGAGCGGCGCGGCACTCGGCGCGTACGGGCCCCGGGCGGCTCCTCGCCCGTCCGGATCAGTCCAGCGCGCGGGGTCGTGGCACGGCCCCCACCATGAGGATCGGGGCCGTCTCTCCGGCGGTCCGACCACGCCGCCACCACGGGGAGATGCCGCTGTGACCGTCAGCCTTGAGCAACTGCGCCGCTGTACCGTAGCCGTCGACCTCGGCGCGGCCAGGACCCGGGTCTACCTCAAACGGTTCGGCGTCATCGTGGACGCCCCGTCCGCGGTCGCCGTCAACACCCGCTCCGGCGCCCTGATCGCGGTCGGCGCCCCGGCCGAGCGGATGGTCGGCCGCACCCCCGAACACATCCGGGTCGTACGGCCGGTCTCCAACGGAACGGTGGTGGACATCGACATGGCCCGGCGCATGCTGCGCGCCCTGATCGGCGACCGCATCCGCCGGGCCTGGCGGCGCAAGCCGATGCTGCGCGCCGCCGTGTGCGTCCCGCACGACGCCGAGCCGCTCGTCCAGCGCGCCGCCGTCGAGACGCTCACCGGAATGGGGGCGCGGCGGGTGGAACTGGTGGACAGCCTCATCGCCGCCGCCGTGGGCTCCGGGCTGCCGGTCGAGGAACCCGAGGCCACGATGATCGTGATGTGCGGAGCGGCCAGCTCCCACGTCGCGGTGCTCTCGCTGGGCTCGATCGTCGCCGCGGAGACGGTCCCGGTGGGCGGCGAGATCATCGATCGGGCCGTCATCCAGCACCTGCGCAACCAGCACGAACTGATGCTCCCCCACCAGGCCGTCCACCCCCTGCACCTGGCGCTCTCCGTCGCGCCGCCCGAGCAGTCCGAGGCCGAGGTGTACGGCCGGGACGTGTCCACCGGGCTGTTCCGCACGGTCTGCGTGGACACCGAGAGCGTGCGCGCCGCCATCCGTCCCCCGCTGACCGCGATGGTGGACGCCATCCGCGGCGTGCTGCGCCAGTGCCAGCCCGACCTGGTCGCCGACCTCGCCGACCGGGGGATCATGCTGGTCGGCGGCAGCGCGCTGCTGCCGGGGCTGGACTCGATGCTGCGCCAGGCCACCGGGATGCCGGTGCACGTGGCCGAGCAGCCCGCCGTCTGCGCGGTGGAAGGGCTGGGCGCGATGGTGGAGGGACGGGTGCGGCTGCTCCACCGCGATCCGCTCAGCCGCTGACGGCCCCGTTCCTCCGCCCCGCGGGCTCGCCGGGGTACCGCGCCCTGCGGCCCCGGGGTCCCCGTGCCCCTCCGGCCCCGCGCCCCACCGTCGTCGCGGCGGGGCGCGGGGCCGGCTCGCCCTGGTCAGCCGTGCAGGACCGGGAGGCGGAAGCGGCGCGCCGGCCGGACCGGCGACGGGGTCGCGGCACGGCGCCAGGCGGGCTCGACGGTGCCGAACCCCGGATCGGTGCCGATCTCGGGCCCCGGGGCGGCGCCCGCCGCCCCGGCGTCGGGCCGCTCCGGGTCGCGGCCGGCCGGACCACCGCCGGCGGACCGGCTCACCTCGCTCACGGGGGTCTCCGCCGCCCGCTCGTCCGCACCGGTCAGCCGCTCGTACAGCGCCCGCGCGTCCATCGGGAGGTCGCGCCGCCAACCGCACGCCACCACCGGCCACAACAGCAGCATCGCGCCGCCCAGCGAGCAGGTCACACCCACCTCCACCCGGCACCCGCCGCCCTCCCACGGCCACAGCCGAAAGTCGAACCGGGGCACCTGGCAACCCAGCGGCGTCCACATGCGCTGTCCCGCGAAACCCACCCGTGACGGGGGCTCGTACACCACCCGCCGCAGTTCGCACTCGCGGCGGCGCCCGGGAAAGCGGTAGCGGTACACCTCGCCGGACCGCCCGGCCCCCTCGCCCGGATCCGTCGGGCGCACCGACATCGTCCCCGAGTGCCAGGCGGCCAGGTTGCGTCCGTCGGCCAGGTACCCGAACACCTCCTCGACCGGCAGCGGTATGGACACGTACACCCGCACCTGCGGCATCCGGCACCTCCTGCGAGCAGAGCACCGGCCGCGCGATCGCGATCGGCCAGGCGCCCTCGTCCCGTCCGGGCCTACCCCTACACAGCCAGGCTCCGGCCGTCCGTCCGCGCTGTCCTGCGCTCGGACTCCGTTCGGGTCAACGCGCGCCGGTCCGGCGCCCGGGAACGGTCGCTCCGCACGCGGTGCCGGCCGGTGCCGGCCGTGGTCGGGCGCGACCTCCGGTGGTCCGCGACGCCACACCGCGCGGCCCCTCCCCCTCCGCCGAACGGGTGGTTCGGGGACGACCGTCCCGTCCCCCGATATCGGGCGGGGCGACCGGCCCGTGGGGTGTCCCCTGCGGTCAGCGGGCCCGCGCCAACGGATGCACAGAAGGCCGAAGTTCGCAACTGCGATCAAACGATCACATGCGTGTTCACGGGGCCCTTCGTAACGTCGACGACGGAAGCCGCTCCCAGGAGCGGTGAAAGAAGCCGAGCATCACATCGAGGAGGAATCCGATGCTCACTTTCGCGACGAAGTCCACCACCCTCGCTCCCGCCGCTCCGGCCGAGCGCCACGCGGTCACCGACCTGATGACCCCGCACGAGGCGCCGATCAGCGACGCCCCGGTCTGGGCGCCCGAGGCCGTCGGCGTCCTGCTCCTGCTGCTCCTGCTCTCGCCGAAGGAGCCCAAGCAGAAGTGAGCCGCGCCGCCGTGGAAGCGGCGGCGAACGACAGGCACGGCATGGAGCGTGGACAGCGACAAACCCGTGCAAATCAAATGGAAACGAAAGAAACGGCATAGCATGACAGACCGAACCAGAGAGGTAGGTCACTGATGCCGAATCCGGACGCCTCACCGCGCACGGAGTACGCCGCCGCGGTGGAGAGTCTGGCCGACCGTGTCCTCGGCGCCCTACGGGGCGCCGAGGACGCGGTGGTGGTGGCCCGCCAGGTGGACCGGGCCCTGGACCCCAAGGCGGCACTGGCCGCCGTGCGGGTGCTGGGGCCCGACGTGTTCGCTCCCGCGCTGCTGGTCGGGGCGCCCTTCGGCCCCGACGACGCCCAGGCCGTGACCGAGTCCTTCCGGGTCTTCCCGCCCGCTCCGGACGCCACGCCCGAGACGGCCTGGCGCGACCGGACGACCGCGCACCTCCTCGCCCGGTACGGCGGTGACTCCCCCGAGGAGGTGTCGGCCGCCCTGGGCGTCCCCGGCGAGACGGCCCTCCTCGACGCGGTCGACGCGGTCGACGCGGACCCGGCGGATCCGAGCGGCGCGAACACCGCCTGGCGGGCCTGGTCGTCGCGCATGGCACAGCTCTCCCCCCTGGCCCTGCCGGACGTCGACGGCCCGGTCCAGACCGCCGCACTCCGCCGGACGCTCGCCCTGGCCCGGGGCACCACCCGGGCGATGCTGCGCCGCGACTACCCGACCGCGGCCCGCCTGGCGCGCTGGCTCGCCCTCGCCTCGCACCGGGGGGCACGGCCCGAGACGGACGTGGCGGCGGTGGTCCGTCACATCGAGCTGCACGACGGCAGCGGCGCCCGCACCGCGCTGGACACCGAGATCGCCCGCCACCTGTCGGGCACGCCGAAGACGCCGGACGTCCCCGGCGCACCGCACCCGCCACCCGCTCCGGACACCTCCGACAGGCCGGGAGGGCCCACCGCATGAGCACGTCCCCCACGACCGCCGCGGCGTCGGTCCCCGCGCCCGTGTCCCGGTCGGCGCACCGACTGGCCACCCGGGCGCTCGGCTGGCTGCGCCGCCACTGCGAGCTGGGCACGCTGCCGCCCGGCACCACCGCCGAGATGGCCGATCCCGACAGCGTCTACAAGCCGCTGGGCGAGACGGCGCTGGCCGCCTCCCTGGTGCTGCGCGAGGGACTGGCGTCGCGGAAGGAGACGGAGACGGCCCGCGAACTGCTGGACTTCGCCTGGTGGGAGCTGCGCGGCGGCGACATGCTCTACGAACGCCAGCTCCGCTACATGATGATGGCCGACCCGCTGGAGCTGTACGCGCACTTCGTCCGCGCCGGCTACCGGCACCCGCGCATGGACGCCCTCGTCGCCCACCTGCGCTCGCTGACCTCCACCCGCGCCGCCGAGCAGGTCCCCAACCGCCGGTTGGCCGTCGCCAACGCCGCGCGTCTGGTGGGGCTCGGCGGCGACGTCGACTGGCGACGGCTCACCGACGACACCTGGCTCGGCAACACCCCCGAGCCGTGGGCCATCGACTGGATGACGGCCTACTGCGTGACGCACTCCGTCTTCCACATCACCGACTGGGGCGGCCGCCCCGGCGAGTTGCCGGAGCCCGTCGAGGAGTACCTCCGGCTGTGGCTGCCGGTCTGGCTGGACGTGTGGCGGGAGATCCAGGAGTGGGACCTCGTCGCCGAGCTGATGATCGTCGGGAGCTGTCTGAACGAGCCGTACTTCGACGCGGGCCTGTGGGAGGAACTGGCCGCCACGCAACACGAGGACGGGCTGGTCCCCCGGGACGGCAAGCCGGTGGAGGGCGACACCGCCCAGCGTTTCCGGGAGCACCACCACACCACGGTCGTCGCGGCCGTGGCGGGCACCCTGGCGCTCTCCCGCGCCGGCGTCGGGCGAACCCGGTGAACGCCGTCGCGACGCCCCAGCCGGGACCGGACCCCACGCCCGACCCCGACGCGGCGCCGAAAACGGAAACAGCACCGGAAACAGCGCCGGAGACGGCCCTCGCCCTCCCCCTGGAGACGGTCGCCGAGGCCACGGCCGCCCCCGCGGTGGCGGTCGTGGCGCTGCGCGGGGGCGAGTCCGGGACGCTGTGCCGGGGGGCGAGCGACGCCACCCGCTTCGAGCTCGGCTCGGTGACCAAGACGTTCACCGCCCTGCTGCTGGCCGAGACGGTGGCGCGCGGGGAGGTCCGCCTCGACGACCCCGTCGCCGCCCACCTCCCGCCGGCGGCCGTACCCGAGGGGCACGGCGACCGGATCACCTTCGCCCACCTGGCCACCCACACCGCCGGACTGCCCACGCTGCCCCCGGGGCTGCTGCTGGAGGCCCTGCCCCGCTGGTACACCAACCCCTACGAGACCTTCACCGACGAGCACCTGGTGCGCGCGCTCTCCCACACCCGCGTGCGCCGCCCGCCCGGCGTCCGGGTCCACTACTCCAACTTCGGGGTCGGTCTGCTGGGCCGGTTGCTGGGCACCGTGGCGGGCACCTCCTACGAGGACGCGCTCGCCGCCCGGGTGCTGGAGCCGATGGGGCTGGTCGACACCACCTGCGACCCCACCCTCCCCCAGGCCACCGGCCACCTGCGCGGACGCCCCCGCCCGCCCTGGCGCATCCCCGGCCTGCCGGGGGCGGGCGCGCTGCGTTCCAGCGCCCGCGATCTGCGGCGCTACCTGGAGGCGCTGCTCTGCCCGCCTCCGGAGTTCGGCGACACCCTGCGCACCGCGCTGCGCGAGGTCACCCTGCCCAGGGTGGTGGCTCCCGGTGGGGACCGGATGTGCCTGGTGTGGAAGGCGCGCACGTACCGGGCGCACGACGGCGGCGCCTTCGAGCTGCTGTTCCACTCCGGCGGCACCCGGGGCTTCACCTCGTTCGTCGGCTTCTGCCCGGCCGCCCGAACCGCCCTGGCGGCGGTGACCGGCACCACGCCCACCGTGCGGGCCACCTTCATCCGTACCGCCCACCGCGTGCTGCGCGACCTGACGGCGGAGGTCCCCACCCGCTGACCGCGACCGGGGCGTCCCCCGGTCGCGGTCGGGGACCGGGGGGCCGGAGGACGCCCCGTCCCCCGCTACGGCCGGACGTAGGGCCGCGTCATGATCTCCATGTTGTGGCCGTCCGGGTCGTCGAAGTACGCACCGCGCCCGCCGAAGAGGTGGTTGATCCCACCGGGCTCGGTGTGGTCGGGATCGGCGTAGTGGGTGACCCCGACCGCCTCCAGACGGGCGATCATGGCGTCGAACCGCTCCTCGGGCACGAGGAACGCGTAGTGCTGCGACTGGATCGGCTCGTCACGCTTCTCGTAGTAGTCGAGCGTCACGCCGTTGCCGAGGTCGACGGGCAGGAACGGCCCGAACGGGGCTCCGACCCGCAACCCCAGGATCGCCGCGATGAACTCGGCCGACAGCTGCCGGTCCCTGGCGTACACGACGGTGTGGTTCAACTGGACGGTGGTGGTCGGCGCGTCGATTTCGTTCCGGTTCCGCTGCTCGGGTGACATCCGTGGTACCTCCGGGTCTCGGGGTCGCTGGGACGGGCGCCCCGCGGGGCGCCGGGAGGAGAGGACACGGAGAAGGCGGCGGGGCCCTGGCCCGCCTCGCGCTCACGCCGGGGCCGGGCGCCTCACTCGTGTGTGGCCCATGGCCGACCCGGCAGTCACCCGATCGACCTTAGTGTCCGCCACGGGAGGGGACAACGTCGGTCTCGGCCGCCTTGGGGCACCGGCGGACCGGGGAGCCGACCCCGCCCTCGCACGGTGGCTCGCCGCTCGGACACCGACCGGTCCTCACGGTGCGGTGGGCCGCTCGGCCCGGTAGGCCCGGTGGAGCAGGTCCACGAAGGCCGGCGCCTTCGGCAGCGGCACGGAGCCGATCCGGTGTACGGCCACCCCCGGCGTCCAGGAGTTCATCACCACGGCCCCGGCCACGTCCGGCAGGTCGGCGAGCGTGATCTCCCGAACGCGTTGGGGGACGCCGAGGCGGTCCAGTTGCCGCCGGACGATGCCCATCGTGACCCCGTCCAACACGGCGGCGTCGGGCCACACCACCGCGGAGCCGTCCCAGAAGGCCAGGTTCCAGATCGTCGCCTCACCGATCCGCCCCCGGTGATCGACGAAGGCGGCGTCGTCGAAGCCGTCCTCGACGGCGCGCCGCAGGAAGTACGTCTTGGCCGATTCGCCGACGTGCTTCACCGTCGGCAGGAACCGCTCGTGCTCGACCACCGCCAGCGTCAGCGGGCCCACCGGGCCGAAGGCGGGCGGCCCGGTGCGGACCAACGTCTCCGGCTCCGCGTCGGTCCCGGTCGCGGTGTACTCGCCGGCGGGCGAGTACACCACGGCCGTCAGCGAGAGGTCGGCCGGACCGGACGCCAGGGCGGCCCGCAGGTGGGAGCGCACCCGGTCGTCGGGCAGGGCCCGGCCGAACAGCTCCGTCGAGGCGGACCGCAGCCGCTCCAGGTGGAGGTCGAGTCCGCGGATCCGGCCCCCGCGCACCTGCATGGCGGTGAGGTGGGCGTGGCCCGCGAAGGCGAGCGGCGCCAACTCCTCGACGGTGGCCGGCCGGCCGTTGCGGTGGACGACGAAAGAGGAGACGAAAGAGGTCACGTGTCACTCCGACGGTGCGGGTTCGACGGGATGGGACGGCGGGGTCCGGGCACGTCCGTGCGCGGAATGCCCGCCCGCGGAGCGACGTTAGGGCCTCACATCCATGTGAAGGTCAAATCCCGGAAGGGACGAGGCGGATGCTGATCGGGGAGTTGTCCCGGCGTACCGGGGTCAGCACGCGGCTGCTGCGCTACTACGAGGAGCAGGGGCTGCTCACCCCGGAGCGCGGTTCGAACGGCTACCGCGAGTACGGCGAGGAGTCGGTGCTCACCGTGCGGCAGATCCGCGCCCTGTTGGACGCGGGCCTGACCACCGAGGTGATCCGTTCGGCGTTGCCGTGCGTCCGGGGCGAGGAGCCGGGGTTCGACTGGTGCGCGGACCTGCGGGGCGTCCTGGAGCGGGAGTTGGCGGACCTGGAGGAGCGCATCGACGACCTCCGGCGCAGCCGCGACGCCCTCGCCGCCTACCTGGCTCGGCCCTGAGCCCGTCACGCGCCCGGTCCCGGTGGTCGGGCCGGGCGGGGGCCCGACCACCGGGACCGCAGGGGCGCAGGGGTGCAGGGGGGCGCGGGCAGGGGCGGACCTCCCTGTTCCGGAGGGCCGCCGGTCACCGATCACCGGTGCGAGGCGGGCGACACGGAGCGCGGCTCAGCCACCGAAGCCGAGCGGGATCTCCTTCGCGCGCAGCGACTCGACGGCCGGGCCGTACATCCGGGACTTGATCGTGCCCAGGGTCGGGCTCGCCTTGGCGCTCAGGGAGCGGGCGATCTCGATCGCGGTGTCGCGGACGGCGCCCTCCTCCACCGCGCGGTCCACGATCCCGGCGGCGAGGGCCTCGGTGCCACCGTAGCGGCGGGCCGTGGTCATGGCCTCGTGCGCGGTCCGGGGGGCCAGTCGGGCCTGGATGAGGGCGGACATGCCGGGGGTGAAGGGGATGTGGATGTCGGCCTCGGGCAGGCACCAGAAGCCCCGGTCGGCGCGCATCACGCGGAAGTCGTGGGCCAGGGAGAGCATCGCGCCGGCCGCGAAGGTGTGGCCCTGGAGGGCGGCCACGGTGATCAACGGCATGGTCAGCACCCGGGCGAAGAGGTCCTGGACGCTCGCCGCGTACTCACCGGCCTTGTCGGTGTTGGCCATGAGCCATTCGAGGTCGAGGCCGTTGGAGAAGAACTTGCCGGTGGCCGCCGTCACCAGGGCGCGGGCGCCCTCCGCCTCCTCGACCTTGTCCAGGAAGCCGTTGACCGAGGCGAGCCAGTCCGGGTGGAAGCGGTTCTCGGTGTCCCCGAGATCGAGGACGAAGACGTCGTCGAGGCGGTCGAGCGTGGGCATCGAAGCTCCTTCGGGCCGTCGAGGGACCGGCCGCCCGCCACGGACGACAACCGTCCCGCGGGCCAGAAACTACCGGCCAGTAACCATGTGGGCCGCATACTACCCAGCCCGTTCGCGCCCGCGCCCCCGAGCCGCCGGAGAGGCCGTGCGGGCCGGCCCGCCGCGCGTGCGCGACGCCCCCGGCCACCGGTCGGTCCGGGGGCCGGGGGCGTCACCGGGCGAGGGGGTCGCCCGGATGCCGTCAGGCGTGTGCGCGCCGGCGGTTGACGAGGACGAGGCCACCGCCGACCGCGACGGCCAGGACCGCCAGGCCGCCGAGCAGCGCGGCGCCGCCCGCACCGGTCAGCGCCAGGTTCCCGGCACCGCCGTTCGGGGTGCCGCCCGCAGCGCCGTCGTCGGAACCGGAGCCGGAGCCACCGGTGGACGAGGCGGCGTCGCCGGTACCGGCCGTGTCCCCGTCGTCCGTCCCGCCGTCACCGCCCTGGGTGCCGTCGGTGCCCCCGTCGTCCGTCCCGCCGTCACCGCCCTGGGTGCCGTCACCGCCACCGGTGGTGCCACCGTCGGAGCCGTCACCCGAACCGTCGCCGTTGACCACGAGGACGGCGGTGTTGTTGCCGGCCTCCGGGTCGTACTCCGCCCAGTGCTCGCCCAGGACCGTCAGCTCGCCGGTGGCGTTCGGAACGACCTCGTCGATCCGCAGCTCGAACGGGAAGGAGAGGGAGCCGTCCTCGGCGATCCAACGGGACGAACCGCACACGTAGCGGGGCGCGCCGATCCGCTTCTCGACGTATCCGCCGGTCAGGCTCCGCGGCGAGCAGTTCGCGGGGATCCCGGTGGCCGTGGTCCCCTCCGGCACGCGGACGTCGACCGTGACGATCCGCTCGCCCGCGAACAGGTCGGCGATCCACGCCGGACCGAGGTTGCGCAGCTTCACCTGGGCGGTGACCGTCTCGCCGACCCTTCCGTCGACCTCCGCGCCGGTCAGTTCGAGGTCGGCCTCGTTGTCGACGGTGATGCCGGTGACGGCGTAGTTGTCGTCCATGTCGAGATCGTCGGACTTCAGGCTCGGCCGCTCGACCAGCCGGAGCGTGCCGCCCTCGCCCCGGTCGAGGGTGCGGTTCCCGCGCGCCCGCTTCAGCGTCTCCGCCGTCTTCGGCTCGATGCGCAGGTCGGTGCGCTCGTACAGCGCGTGGTCGGTGACGCCCAGGGACAGCGGCGCGTCGGGGACGTAGGACGCGCCGGGCTCCAACGGCTGGTCGATGACGCACAGCGCCTCGGTCGCCGGCGGGTACTCGGCGCCGCCCGTCTCGGTGTACTCGCAGTTGGCGAAGCGCTGGGCGAACTCCAGCCCGTACGAGGCGTGGATCCACAGGATCGAGCCGTCGGCGGTCTCGTTGCCGTGGTTGGCCACCGAGAAGGGCAGCTCCGTGGTGGTGCCCTTCTCCGCCTCCCGCTTCTGCGGCACGCCACCGAGCACCAGGTCCGGGCCGGCGCCGACGGTCACCGAGGTGGTCACGTCCCCCGGCTGGTACGGCGACTCGGCGCCCTTCGCCGTGGCCGCGTACGTGATCACTCCGGTGGCCCCGGTCCGGGCGCCCTCGACCGCGCGAACCTCCAGGTCCACGGTGCTCTCCCCGGGGTCGTCGGACACCTCGGGGAACTCGCAGACGGCGGTGGTGCCCTCGGCCTCGCACTGCTCCGGCCACGTCACCCGGGCCACGCCCGCCAGGCCGGAGACGTCGACGGTCAGCCTGCCGTCGGTGACGGGGTACCCGGCGATGTCGTGGTAGACGCCGACCTCGGCGATCCGGCCCTCGCCCTCGCCACCGTCGGCCGCCGTGGGCAGGACCAGCTCGGACGGCGCGTTGATCCACAGCGTGTCGGCCGCGAAGGCGGGGGTCGCGCCGGCGACGGCGACCAGGCCCGCGGCCGCCGCGCCGCAGGCGCCCAGCCGCAGGGCGCGGCCGAGGGAAACGGGTCTCATGATGTCCTTCGGGGTTCGTAGTGCGTACATGACATAACGTCCCACCGACAGACTCACGAGACCCCGCGATGGTTGTACCGATCCCGCGGCGGCCGGAGCGCGGCCCGCTCCCCGGTCGCCGCGGGGGGCGGCACGATCACGTCCGGGGCGTGGTCGCCATCCCCCAGGAGGTGTCCGTGACGGTGCCGTCGGGCGCGAGGAACACCCGCACCTCGTACGGACCCGCCACACCGCCGACGAAGTCCGGCTCGACGTGGTGCCGGACCCGCATGCCCGCCCGTTCGAAGTAGGCGCCGGCCGCCTCGCGCGTCACCCGGAGGCGGTCCCGAGGCGGGGTGAGGGCCCAAAGCAGGTCCGCGCCCGCCCGGATCTCCTCGGCGGCCGCCTCGGGCGTCACGCCCGGCGGGGGCAGCCGGCCGTCCGCCACGGCCAGGAAGTGACCGCCGAGCGAGGTGAAGACCTGCCCGACGGCACGGGCCCCGGCGCGGGCCAGGGCCACGGCCGCCGACTCGGGAACGGCGTACGGGGCCAGGTCCAGCGGTTCGCCGGAGAGTTCGGGCAGGTGGACCTCCGGCGGCACGCCGGCCGCGCGCCGCAGCGCCTCGCGGACGTCCTCGGTGTCGGGCGCCCACTCGAACCGGCGCTCCGCGGGGTCGTAGCGCCCCAGCGGACGGCAGAGCAGGCTCCCGCCGGGGAAGACCAGCCGGTCGGAGGGGCGCTCCCAGTACGGCGCGCGGCCGTCGAAGCCCAGCCGGTGGCCCGCGTACTCCACCATCCCCCGGGTCTCGCGCAGCGAGAAGGCGACCTCGCGGGCGACGACCGACAGGAGTTCGGCCGGGAAGGGCCGGCCGGGCGCCCGGGCGTCGGGCCGGGGGTCGACCAGCCGCTGCTCGGGGGCGGAGGCGGAGGCCGGGGCGCCCCCGTCCGGCCCGACGACCCCGACCGACGCGACCGCACCGCCCGCCAGCCGCACCACGACCCGATCGCCGCCGGGCAGCACGCCCCACACCGTGTCGGGTCCGTACCGCGGCTCGACGCCGTGCCGGTCGAACCAGCCCCGCACGGCCTTCAGCGCCGGGCCGGGCAGCAGCGCCGGGCCGGCGCGCAGCGCGTGCGCCAGGCGCGCGGGCCTCGGGCTCGCACGCGGCACGGCGGGGTCGTCGACGACCAGGAAGGCCCGGCTCCGGCCGTCCACGGCGGCCACCGCGACACCGCGTCCGTCGAGCAGGCCCATGCAGACCAGCGACAGGTGGTCGGCGGCCGACCACGGGTCGGGGAAGCCGTTGAGGTCGAGCAGGGGCGTGGTCAGCTCGCGTGTCCCGGTGCGCTCGCCGACCGCGCGCAGCGCGTGGGCGGATTCCGCGCCCGGAGTGTCGGCCCAGGCCCTGTCGGCCCACGCCCACAGCCAGGTGCCGTCGGCGGCGAAGCGGGCGACGAGCCGGGCGGAGAGGGCCACGCCGGCCCGGCCCAGCTCGGGGACGTCCGGGTCACAGCGGGTCGGACCGGGCGGGACGAGCCGGTCGAACAGGTCGGTCTGCTCGACGGTCCAGGCGAGGTTGGGGCGGGCGAGGGCGAGCAGTTCGTCGCTGAAGGAATCGGAGAGGCCGGAGAGAGTGGTCATGCTGCCAATCCGGGTCGGGGGGTGGTCTACATCGGACGGGACACCGATCGACTCCCCTTGGTTCCGGCTCCGTTCTCCCCGGCACCGAACGCGTCCGGCGCCGAGGACGAGGGCGCCACCGGAGCGGAGCGCCGCAGGGGCCCCGATGCCGAACCGATATCCCACGTCGCCCGAACGATCCGCCCTCCGCTGGTACGTTGACCTGCCATCTTGTCGTCCTGTCGAACCGAATGCCGGGAGGCCGCCCGTGTGGACGCGTGCGAGAGCCATGGTCGGGGAACACGTCGCACCCGCGATCGCCGTAGTGCTGCTGGCCGGTGCGGCGACCGGCTGCGTCGACCGCGCCGAACCGGGCGACACGGTGGTCACCACCGAGAAGCCCTCCGCCCCGTCCACGGCGTCCCCCACGGCGTCCGCGCCGGCCTCGACCACGGCCTCCCCCACGACGTCCGCGCCGGCCTCGACCACAACCTCCCCCACGACGTCCGCGCCGGCCTCGACGGCACCGACGCCGCCGACGACCGCTCCCGTGGTGCCCGTGCCGTCCGGCACCACACGGACGCCCTGGAAGGAGACCGGCCCGGCCGTGCCGCCGCCCCCGAGGCCGGCGGAGTTGGAGATGTCCGTCACCACCGCCGGCGGCACGCTGGACCTGGTCCGCGGCGGACCGGCCCGGGAGTTCACCGTGACCGTGCGCAACGGCACCGCGCGGGCGTACGGCGGATTGCGCCTCGTCTTCCAGATGGAGGTCCTGGAGGGGGCACCCGCCGCGGAACGGCCCGAGCAGAGGGGTTTCGTGCTGGAGCGCCGGCACGCCGGCGCCTGGCACGACGTGGGCCTGCGGGTCGCCAACGACTTCACGCCCCACTGGCTGTACGACGGCGGTTTCCGGCTGGACCGCGGCGCCGTGCGGACCGAGCGCTACCGGTTGCGGGCCCTGTCCTCGGGGCCGACCGGGAGCACCCCGTTGATGGTGCACCTGTTCGACACCGACGCCCCGCGCGACGCGCCGGCCGACCGTTCCCGCCCCGCCTACCGCTCCCTGCCCCACACCACCCGCCTGGGGTGAGCGGCCGACCCCCGGCGCCGGGGCCGGGGGTCGGCGGGCGCGTCCGGGACGACACCGGTTTCCTTCGCTCGTGGGGCGTCGGCGTTCGTTCCGCCGGCGAACAGCCGTGGGCTCGAACGCCCTGCGGTCGTGGGGGAACGCGGTCCCGCCCGCACGACCGGGACCTCAGCGGAAGTTCACGTCACTACAGATGTAGTAGACCTGATCGGCGTGCGAGGCCTTCCAGATCGTGTAGACGATGTGGTGGCCGCTGCGGCCGGGGGCGCTGACATCGACCCTGATGTCCGAGGTGGGGGCGTAACGGCCGGTGGTCTCGATCAGCTCCAGGTCTCCCCAACCGAGCCGGTCGGTGGTGGGGTCGAAGCCCTGCCGGGTGACGTAGATCCGGAGGTAGTCGGCGCCGTGCCAGGCCTGGTCGCGCAGGTGGACGGTGAAGTCGGTGTCGATGTCGGTGGTCTTCCACGGACCGGGAACGTCCATGGACTTGTAGCGACCGTCCCCGGTGTGGCCGGCGCTGCACAGTTGCCCGTCGGGGATGAACGCCTGGTGGTTGCCGCCGACGTTCTCCCGGTACAGGCCGTTCCAGTTCCACATGGCGTTGGTGTCGTCCTGCCACGCCTGCCAGCACATGGGGTCCTGCTGCGCCATGGCCGGGTTCTGGAAGTCGCTGCCCCAGCGGAGCCAGCAGCCGTAGTTGCGGGAGGCGGGGTCGATGACGGATCCGTGGGCGGAGGCGGTCCCGGCCCAGGGCAGCGTGCCCAGCAGCACGGCGGCCAGGACGGCGAGGAGGCGGGCCGACCACCGACTCTTTAAGACGCGCTCATGACAATTCATCGCGGCTCTTCGCTTTCGTGTGAGGGGATGACCTGGGAGCGCTCCCAGGTGTTACGGGTGCGTTCCCCGGCCACTCCACGGCCGAAACACATTCGACAGGAATTCGACAGAAATCCACGGACGACCGCCTCCCGACTGCTTCCGGCCCACCCGAGGCCCGCCCTCTGCCAGGGTCGGCACCATGCCCTTCGACCACAACGACCACTACCACCGACTACTGCTCCGCCAGGTGCCGCCGGGCTGCCGCACCGCGCTGGACGTCGGCTGCGGGACCGGGCGCTTCGCCCGCCGGCTCGCCGAGCGGGGCATCGAGGTGGACGCGATCGACGCGTCCACCGAGGTGATCGAGGTCGCCCGCGCGCTGTCGGCGAACCGCCCCGGACACCCCGCGCCGCGCTACCGCCGGGCGGACGTCACCCGCACCGAACCGCCCGCCGGCCACTACGACTTCGTCTCCTGCCTGGCCGCCCTCCACCACATGCCGTTCGGCACGGTGGCGACGCTGCGGGACGCCCTGGCGCCCGGCGGCGTCCTGGCCGTCCTGGGCTGCCACTCGGAGGCGTCGGCGGCGGACCGGGCCTGGAGCCTGGCCGCCGTCCCGGTCAACGCCGCGGCCCGACTCGCGGTCGCCGCCCGCGAACGACTCCACCCGGGCCCCGGCCCAACCGACACCCTGCGGGCTCCGGTGAAACGGCCCGAGACGACACTGGCCGAAATACGCCGGGAAGCGGCCGCGCTGCTGCCCGGAGCGACCCTGCGCAGGTTGCTGTTCTGGCGGTACCTGCTGGTCTACCGCAGACCGTCCGACGGCCCCGGCACCCCCTCGGACGGCTGAAACGGCAGGACGGCAGGGGCGACGAGGGTGACGGGGCGACCGGGAGGGCTCGGGCACCCGGGGCACCCGGACACCGGTCCGCACACCGTGCGCCCCCACCCCGCCGGGGTGACGATGGACGGTGCGCGGCACGGACGAGGAGGCCGACCATGACACCACCGCCGCCACCGCCGCCACGGTCGGAGTCCGGCCCGCGCGCCGTTCCGCGCGGCGGGCACCGTGGCGTCCCGCACACCGCCGACGTACGGGTGGAGGCGTGGGCGCCGACCCGCGAGGAGTGCCTGGCGCACGCGGTGCGCGGCGTCTGCAAGTCGTTCCTGGACCTGTCGGCCGCGGACGCGGGCGGGCTCGCCGTCCGCCGCCGGGAGGTGGAGGTGCGGGCGGGGACCGACGAGGACCTGCTGGTGGCGCTGCTCGACGAGGTGGTCTACCGGCTCGACGTCGCCGGCGAGGCACCGGTGGCCGTCGAACCGGTGCCCGTGCCCGGTGGCGTGCGGGTCGTCCTGCGCATGGTCGACGCCGACGGACTTCCGGCCACGGGCGCCCCGCCGAAGGCCGTCACCCTGCACGGCCTGTCCTTCGCCGGGGGGCCGGCGGGGTGGCGGTGTTCGGTGACACTCGACGTGTGAGTCCACCCGGCCCGCAATACTCTGGAAACCAGGACACAACGGAATAATCCTTCCACTGCACATCCGGCGCCCCGGCGGGCGGCCGACCGGAGTCCCACGACCTCTTTCCGGAGGGGGAGCAGCCATGTCCGCTACACACGCGGCCGAGTTCGAGCACGTCATCCACACGGCGAACACCTGGGTGAAGTCGGTGGCGGAAGCCCTGGGAACCGAGGACCGGCACCTCGCCCACCGGGTGCTGCGCACCTGGCTGCACACCCTCCGCGACCGGCTCACCGTCGAGGGCGCCGCCCACTTCGCCGCCCAACTCCCCGAACTCCTGCGCGGCGCCTTCTACGAGGGGTGGGTCCCCAGCGCCGTGCCGATCAAGTACGACCGCGAGGCGTACGTGAACCGCTTCGCCCAGGAGGCCCTGATCAGCACCGAGGCGGTCCCGCGGATCGCCCCCGCCGTCACCGCCGCCGTGCGCGACCACCTCTCGCCGGGCCAGCTCGGCCGGGCCCTGGCCCAATTGCCGCACGGCGTCCGCGAACTCCTGGACCCGGAACCGGTGCCGGCCGGCTGACATCGGCCGACCACCGGGCACCGCGCCGCCCCACCCGGCCGGCGACGCCCGGAAGGGAACCCGGAGACGAGCCGTGGACGTCGTCCTGACCGAAGAGAGCCCGTTCCGCTTCCGCGTCGAGCGGCGTGGCGCGATGCGCGTGCCCGGCATCGTGTACGCGACCGCCGACCTGCTGCCGCAGGCGTCCGGCGACCGGGCGCTGGAACAGGTCGCGGCCGTCGCCACCCTGCCCGGCATCGTCCGCGCCTCCTGCGCCATGCCCGACATCCACTGGGGCTACGGCTTCCCCATCGGCGGGGTGGCGGCCACCGACACCGAGGCGGGCGGCGTGGTCTCGCCCGGCGGGGTCGGCTTCGACATCTCCTGCGGGGTGCGGCTGCTCGCCGCCGACACCGACCGCGATGTACTCGCCCCCCGTCTGCCGCGCCTGATGGACGTCCTCGGCGACACCGTCCCACGCGGCATGGGACGCGGCGGACTGTGGCGGTTGTCCGGCCGCCGGGAGATGGACGAACTGCTGGCGGGCGGCGCCCGGTACGCCGTCGAACGCGGCCACGGCACACCCCGCGACCTGGAGTTCTGCGAGGACCGCGGCGTGCTGGAGGACGCCGACCCCTCCGACGTCGGGGAGCGGGCCGCGGAACGCGGAGCGCGGCAGGTGGGCAGTCTGGGCTCGGGCAACCACTTCCTGGAGGTCCAGGCCGTGGAGCGGGTGTACGACGCACCGGTCGCGGAGGCGTTCGGGCTGCGCCCCGGCCGGGTGTGCGTGATGATCCACACCGGCTCGCGCGGCCTGGGCCACCAGGTGTGCACCGACCACGTCCGCGTCATGGACCGGGTGTCGGCCCACTACGGCATCGACCTCCCCGACCGCCAACTGGCCTGCGCGCCCGTCGACTCCCCCGAGGGGCGGGCGTATCTGAGGGCGATGGCGGCGGCCGCCAACTACGGCCGCGCCAACCGGCAGTTGCTCACCGAAGCCGTGCGCCGCGCTTTCGACACGACGGCCGGGGCGGAGGTGGAGTTGGTCTACGACATCTCCCACAACATGGCCAAGCTGGAGACCCACGAGGTGGACGGCGTACCGCGCCGGCTGTGCGTCCACCGCAAGGGCGCCACCCGGGCGCTGCCGGCCGGCCACCCGGACCTGCCGGAGGAGCCGGCCGGGGCCGGGCAACCGGTGCTGGTCCCCGGCACCATGGGCACCGCCTCGTACGTCCTGGTGGGCAAAGAGGGGAACGACGCCTTCCACTCCGCCTGTCACGGCGCCGGACGGGTGTGGAGCCGCCACCAGGCGCTGCGCCGGGTACGTGGGGAGCAACTGCGCGGCGACCTGGAGGCCACGGGCATCGCCATCCGACCGGCCACCTGGCGCGGCCTGGCCGAGGAGACGCCCCAGGCGTACAAGGACGTCGACGCGGTCGTCGACGCCACCGCCGGCGCCGGCCTGGCCCGCCCGGTGGCCCGTCTGGTGCCGCTGGGCGTCGTCAAGGGCTGACGGCGCCCCGGTATCCGGCACAGCCGGTTCCACCCGACCGACCCCACCCGTCCCGTGCCCGTGGACCACGGGCACGGGACGCGCCACCCGCTCCACCGGGCGGGGCGCGCCACCGGCCCGACGCCGTACCGGGAAGCGCGCCGATCACCCACAGCACGGGGAGGGGCTGGAGAGCGACCTCCTCCGACGCTGTCCTGCCCGATGTCCGACGGCTCCGGGCCCCCGTCGTCATCCGGAGCCGTACCCCCACCGGGCCCGGCCGTCCTTGCCCATGAAGCACTTCGCGGGCCGCCCGTCGACGGTCGTCGCGGTGGCGCCCACGGGAGAGCAGTACTGCCCGAACCGGGCGCCGGTGCTGCCTCCCGAACCGCCAAAGGAGCCACCGCCGGTGGAGCCTGTACCGCTGGACGAGCCCCCGCCGGTACTGCCCCCGCTGGTACTGCCTCCCGTGGTGATGCCGTACGAGGGCCGGGGACGCGGTTCCGGCTTCGGTTTGGGTTTCGGCTCCGGCTTCGGGGTGGGTGTCGGGCTGGGTTCGGCACAGGGGTTGCCGGGACCGATCAGCCACAGGTCGACCCCCGTCGTGGTCGACACCTCGGTGTCCGGCTCCGGGCGCTGCCGGCACACCCGCCAGTCGGCCGGATCCCGCGACTCCCCGTCCAGGCGCTTGCCGGTGTGCGCGTGGAGGGGGAGCGGACGGCCGAGATCGAGGTCGCCGAGAACCTGCGAGGCGTCGCCGAACCGCTCGCCGACGAGGTCCGGCATCACGACCCGGCTGGAGCCGCCCGGCCACCTGGGGCACTCCTCCCGCTCCGGAACCGCGTACAGCGTCAACGCCATGCCGGACGGATGGACCGTTTCACCGTGGGAGGGGCGCTGGAAGCAGACCCGCCAGCCGGTCTCGGTGATCTTCACCGGTCGGCGGGCGGATGAGGCGTCGGCCGCCGACACGGTCCGCCAGGCATGACGGTGAGCCCTGGCAGCGGCCGTGGTGAGGGGAACCCCCCGGTAGGAGGGGACGGTCAAGGTGCCGGTGGGCTCCGCCTGGCCCCTCGCCACCACGGCCTCCGCTCCCTCCTTCTCGCCGGGACCCGGACCCTGGTCGGCGACCGCCCCCAGACCGGCGAGGAACACCGCGAACACGACCGTGCACACGAGGACGGGGTGCCGACCCACCCAGGCGGAGGATCGGGTTCCGCGACCGAGGCGCAGAGGCGAGTCGGGAGGCAACGGTTCTCCCGCGGCTTCGAGGAGCTTCCCCTTCGGGTCGAGCTTCGAGCCGCGCAGTTTGTGCGGTCTCCCGTGGACGAGGACCTCGACGGTTCCGGACGCGCCGTGCGCGCGGCGGAGAATCCACAGGGGCCCGGGGACGCGGACCGCCACGGGCCTCGTGATCCCCCGGAGGAGGACCAGACCGTTCTCGGTGAGCGCGGCGCAGTTCCAACCGTCGTGGTAGAAGGACCGGACGGCCTCGTCGGGCCCGAGCGCCTCCAGCAGCGCCTTCTTCTGGCCGTCGGTGGGGAGGGCGCTCTCACCGGCCGCGGCCGCGGCGGTGCGCGGGTCCTCGGCCAGCGGATCGGGCACCAGTTCCCCGGCCCGTAGGAGGAGGTCGCCCTCCTTGTCGAGCTCCGAGCCCCACAGACCGACGCGTCGCCCCTCCACCGACACGTCCACACTGTCCCGGATGCCGTGCGCGGGGCGCAGGATGGCCAGGGGCTTCGGTACCCGCGTCACCCGCGACGCCGAAATCCCGCCCAGGAGGATCAGGGCGTCCGCGGTGAGCGCGGCATGACCCGTCATCCCCTGGTGGTAGAGGGCCAGCACCGCCTCCCCGGACCGGAGGGCGCGGAGCAGGGCCTCCGCCCCGCTGGTCGGGAGCGCGACGGACTCGTGGGCCGCCACCTTCGCGGTGCGCGAATCCCTCCGCAGGAGGCGCTGCGCGGCGGTCTCGGACATACGGGGATGCTAATCGCCGTTGACCCGCCGTCTAGTACCGGTGTGCGATCCGCTTCCCGGGCCTGTATCCGCCTCGACGTCGCCACGGGCGCCCACGGCTCCGGAGCCTCCCGTCACGGCGGCCTCCACGGAGCCGCCTCGGTAGCGGTAGCGGGCCAACGGCCCACCGCGCGGCGCGGATTCGGCTGAGCCTGGTGGAGGAGGGGTCGCAGCTCCGGTTCGCGCACGGGGTCGGCACCGGTTCGGTCTCCGCCGCAGTGGCGGATCGTCGCCGTCGCCCACGAGCCGTACGAGGACACCCCAGGGCCGACCGGGCCGCGACATCACCCTCGACACCGACCCCCTCGAACTGCCGCGCTGGGGGAAGGCCCGCCGAGAGACCGAACGGAAGGCCGCGGGGCGGCTCCTCCGCACCGTGTCCCCGGTACGTCCCCGGTGCCCACGCGGAAGACCCCCGTGAAGATCACGGGGGTCTTCCGCTCGAACCGTCTCCCCTGGCGAGGGGCGGAGCCGCCTAAGGGAATCGAACCCTTGACCTACGCATTACGAGATTCCCGATACCAGGGCCGGGGAGGGTCGTCGTGGGTTGTTCCCGCAGGTCAGGCGCACGCGAGAACGTGGGTGCACTTGCGTGACCTTCCCTGTACTGCTGGCGGAATTGCTGGCGCCTGCTGGCGAAGCTGCTGGCGCGGGACGTCGCCGCGGCCTCCGCCCCGGAACGAGTCGAGGCCGGAGTGTCGTCCACTCCGGCCTCTGCGCTGACCCACAACCGAACCGACTACCCGAGGGCCGAAGGAACCCTGTCAGCGTAACCGGTGTCGCCCGCTCACGCCAACGCGCGCCGTAGTCGCCCCCGCGCGCCCCGGGCGCCCCCTTCTGTCAACCGAACCCCTTCGCGAGTAGGTGGACACGCCTACTCGTCTCCCTCTATGCTCGGCAATGCCGAAAGTTCCTGACGTTCTGTCGGCTCCTCAGCCGCGCCCACCCAGGAGGGACACATGCCCACACCGCCCCCGATCAGGATCGCCTCGGACGACGAGGTCGCAGAGATCGTCTATACCGCCGAGCAGTTCGCGCGGCTCGTCGGCAAGTCGATCAAGACGATCTACCACTGGCGGTACACCGGCTACGGCCCGCGCGGCTTCAGGATCGGGCGCTCCGTCCACTACTTCAAGCGCGACATCGACGCGTGGCTCCGCCAACTGTCCGACGCCGACACCGAGCACGGCACCGGACAGCCGGCCTGACGCCTTCCCCACACACGGCAACGGCGCCTGGGAAATCCCAGACGCCGCCGAACACCAACCGGACACCGGGCCAGCCACCCGGCCCCCCACCATCAGGAGGAACATCCGATGCCGGAGCAGTCTAACCCGGCGAACGCCTTCACCCCGCCCACGTGGTGGAGATTCGCAGTCTGCAGGAAAGCCGACCTGAGAACCTTCTTCCCCCGCCACTACGACGGGCCGACCGCGCTCGCCGCGAAGCAGATCTGTACCGGCTGCCCCGTGCGTACCGCGTGCCTGGAGGAGGCCCTGCGCGTCGAGCGCGACACCAAGAGCCGCCGTCACGGGGTCTTCGGCGGCATGCTCCCCGAGGAACGGCACCAGGAGTGGCGGCGCCGTACTCGCGACCGGAGGAAGCGTGCCCGCGCGGTGCGCGGCACCCCCTGACACCCCACCGACCAGCCCCTGAAAACGGCAAACTCCCCGACCTGCGGCAACAGACCTCGGGGAGTTCGCGTGAACGATCTGGAGTTCTCTGTGCGACATGGTACCCCAACGACCCCGACGGCCCGCAACGCCCTCAGGAGTGTCGCCCCACTCGTCATCGCGGAGGTGACCCGGTGAGCGCCTCGTTCCCGCGTGTAACACGCCGCGGCGCCCGCGTGGACTGGGTGAAGTTCGACGCCGAACTCGCTCGCGACGGGTGCGTCGACCCCGTCGACAAGGCACTGTATGCGGCCATCGCCTCCTTTGTGGACCAGCAGACCCGCGAGTCGCCGGAGAGCGTCGTCTTCGACGCAGACGGCATCCCCGAGAACATCCCCACCCGGAAGCGCCTTGCGAAGTGCATCGGCCGATCCGTTGACACCGTCGACCGGGCGACCAAGCGCCTGGAGAAGCGCGGCCTGCTCCGAGTACACCGGATGGCGGACCCGGACAACCCCCGGTCCATGCTGCCCAGCGAGTACGAACTCCTCGACCACCATCTGTGGGATCAGCGGGCCGCCGAGCGGGCAGCCGAACGGACCGCTCGGGAGGGTGGCCGCATGGATGCGGCGAGGGGTGGCCGCACCGGTGCGGCGAGAGGTGGCCGCATGGATGCGGCGAGAGGTGGCCGCACCGGTGCGGCGGTAAAAGAGGAAGAAGAAGAACTAAGAGAAGAGAAAGAAACACACACTCCCGCCGTCGGCGACGTTCCCGCCGCGGGGCCCGCCCCGCAGAGTGTGTGCGACGAGGGAACGCTGCCGATGTTCGGCGACGACGCTCCTCCCTCCGGGCACAGGAAGCCGAAGGACAGCGCCCCCGACGAGCCGGACGGGTTCGACGACTTCTGGCAGGCGTATCCGAGGAAGGTCGGCAAGCCTGCCGCGCGGAAGGCGTATGCCGCCGTTGTGCGGCAGGGAGCCGCCCCGCAGGCCCTCCTGGAGGCGGTGCGGGCGCACGCAGCGGCGTGGGAGCGGCGCAGGGTCGAGAAGCGGTACATCCCGCATCCGACGACGTGGCTGAACCAGGGCCGGTATGAGGACGAGCTCGACGACACCGCCCCGTCGGGCGGCGGCGCGGGTGGGCACCAGCCGTGGCAGTGTCCGCCGGCGGAGGACTATCACGCCGGCTGGGGCGGCTGGTCGCAGGCTTCAGCGTGAGCAAGTGTCCCCGCGTACTTGCATGGCCTTCGACGCCCCCTCTATGATCCGAGCAACCGGGGCCGCCTTCTCGCCACAGGGGCGGCCCCGTGCCCACACCGACTGGAGTCACCCGATGAACCCGACGAACAGCATGGACCCGGCGACCGCCGCCCGGCTCCGTGAGATCCTCGCCGGTCGCGGCCTGACCACCCTGCCCGCGCCGCCCTCGGAGCCAAGCGCGGACCCGGACGAGCCGGGCCACCCGGAGTACCACCGCCGCCGCCGCGCCGAGACCGCCCTCGCCCGGTGGGAGAAGATCACCCCGCGCCGCTACCGGACAGCGGAGGCGACCGATCCAGCCGTGATCGCCTGGGCGGACGCGGTGATCGCCGACCCGTCCGGCACCCGGTCGCTACTGCTGACCGGCGGCACCGGAACCGGCAAAACCCACCAGGCATACGGAGCGCTGCGCCGTATCGCCGCCGCCGGCCCGGAGCGGTACACGGCGGTATCGGTCAACGCCGCCGACATGTACGGCGAGCTGCGCGCCGCAGGGGGCGCCGACGACACCGAGAAGCGGCTGCGGCAACTGAGCACCGCGCCGCTGCTGCACATCGACGACCTGGGCGCGGCCAAGGGCAGCGCGTGGGTGGAGGAAGTCACGTACCGGATCGTCAACACCCGCTACAACGACCTGCTGCCGACGCTGATCACCACGAACTTCGCCGACCCCGAGGCCCTGGGGGAGCGTCTCGCCTCACGCCTGTCGGAGATGTGCCGCGTCGTCGTGTTTGGCGGCTCCGACCGGCGCCGCCCCCGCTGACACGACGGCGGGGCCGACTCCCTGCCCGGAGCGGCCCCGTTCGGCCACACCCCGCATGTCCCCGCAGACACCTGGAGCGCGACCAGTGACCACCGTACTGCCCCTGCACACCCCCGCCCCCGCGGACGAGACGACCGGCGCGTTCGACCGGACTCCGCCACACGACCTGCACGCCGAACAGGCCGTGCTCGGCGCGATGATCCTGTCCGCCGCCGCCCGCGCCGACGTCGCCGGCCTCGACCCGAACGCCTTCTACTACCCCCACCACACGGTCCTCTTCCGCGTCCTGTGCGAGATGGACGCCGCCGGCGACCCCATCGACCCGCCCCTCGTCGCCGCCCACCTCACCCGGCGGGGACTGCTGCGCGAGGCCACCGGCGACCGCGGCCCCGGCTACCTCCACGACCTCGTCCGCGAGGTACCCGCCGCCGCCCACGCCGCCTACTACGCCGACAGCGTCCGGGAAAAGGCCGCATGGCGGAGCCTCATCGAGGCCGGAACCCGCGCGGTGCAAAGCGGGCACCTCGCCGAGGGCGACCCGTCGGAGGCCATCGGCGCCGCCGTCCGGGACCTCACCCACGCCGCCGAGGGCGCCCTCCCGGCCGACGTCGAGCGGAAGACCGCCGCCGACCTGTTCGCCCCCCTCCTGGACCGTGTCCAGGCCACCCAGGACGGCACCCTGCCCACTGGCATCCCCACTGGCTTCGCCGACCTCGACGCCCTCACCCGCGGCCTGATGCCCAAACAGTTCATCGTCGTCGCCGGGCGCCCCGCGATGGGCAAGTCCGTCCTCGGCATGGACTTCGCCCGCGCCGCCGCCCGCACCGGCCGCCGCGTCGCCGTGTTCTCCCTGGAGATGGGCGCCGACGAGCTCGTCATGCGACTCGCCTCCGCCGAAGCGAAGGTCGCGCTGCACCACCTGAAGTCGGGGCAGATGACCGACGACGACTGGCTGCGCATCGAGCGGCACGCCCCAAGCATCGCCACCGACCGGATCGTCATCATCGACGACGACTGTTCCACCCTCCAGCAGATCCGCGCCCACTGCCTCGCCCTCAAGCGCGACGGCGGCCTCGACGAGGTCATCATCGACTACCTCCAGCTCATGCAGGCAGGCGGACGCCGGCCCGACAGCCGCCAGCAGGAAGTCTCCGAAATCTCCCGAAACCTCAAGCTGCTCGCCAAAGAACTCGACGTGCCGATCGTCGCCCTGTCCCAACTCAACCGCGGCCCCGAACAGCGGCAGGACAAGAAGCCGATGGTCTCCGACCTGCGCGAGTCCGGATCGATCGAGCAGGACGCGGACATGGTGATCCTCCTGCACCGCGAGGACGCCTACGACAAGGAGTCCCCGCGCGCCGGCGAGGCCGACCTGTTCGTCGCCAAGCACCGCAACGGCCCGACCGCGACCATCACCGTCGCTTTCCAAGGCCACTATGCCCGCTTCGTGGACATGGCCCAGACGTGACCCTTTAGACGAGCAAGTGTCTCCACATACTTGCGTGACCCTCCAAGGCCCTATACAGTCGTAAACGTAAGCAACTGGGGACACTTACTCGCAGGGAGGACCCCATGAACGCCGCCACCTACACCCGAGTCGAGAACGGCACCGAGGACACGGTCACGGCGAAGGAGGCACTCGCCGAGATCAACCACGCGATGATGGACGGCAGGCGGAACGTTCGGAGGATGTCGTCCATCACCCGCACCGACTACGTCATCGACTACAAGGACGGTCGTTCCGTCCGCCTGGTCCTCGACGACGCGCCGTGCGGCAACCGCTGGAAGTTCGGGAAGGACGAGTGCGCTCGGGAACACGGGCAGATCGGCCCCCACCGGAACACGAAGACGTCCGAGGCCCACACCTTCCGCTGGTTCGACGACGAGGGCGAGCCGGCTCCGGCGGAGGAGCCTGAGCCGGCCCCGGCGGAGGCAGACAAGTTCGAGGACCGCGTGGTCAGCGTCCGAGGCGGCAAGGTCCACACGAAGTCCAGCTTCACCGTCCAGGGCCTGGTCTTCCCGGCGTGTGCGCCGTCCATGGGGCGAGCCCAGTACACGGAGACCTCGGCGCCGCTCACCTGCGAAAACTGCCTGGAGTACGCCAGGCGCCGGGCGCAGTACACGGACCACGCCCCCAAGGCGTAAGAGAGGCCACCCGCGGCCCCCGCCGACCGGGCGGGGGCCGCGCCCCCTGGCGAGCAAGTGCCCCCACCTCTCCGAGAGCGCAGGAGAACCCCGTGCAGATCCCGCCCATAGGCGCCCGCGTCTGGATCGCCTGCGCCGCCCACCTTGAGCTCGGCATCCCCGCCTGGCACGGAGACGCCACCGTCACACGCCGCATCCCCTGCGGCCCGTGCTGGCGAAACGCCGCCTACCGCGGCCGGTGGACATCCGCCACCGACATCTACACCGCCGCCCGCGACTGCCAGGAGCCGACCGGCTACATCGCCCGCACCGACGACGGCACACAGATCAACGTCGTCAACGGCGACACCGGCGTCCTCGCCGTCCTGCTCGCCACCGAGACAGGGAGCGTGGCCGCGTGACCCCCGCCAAGCCCCTTCCGGAGCGCCTCGCGGCCGAGGAGATACCCGACGGCACATTCGGCGGCCCACGCCCCACCCGGACCGGCCCGTGGCCCTTCACCCCGACGTCACCGGCGCACGCGGCAGCCAACCTTGCCGACCTCGCCGCAGCCCTCACCAACCCCAAACCCGACACGGAAGGCCGCCTGATGCAGCCCGCACTCACCACCCCCGCCCCCACCCCCCAACCGCCCACCACACCAGCCACCGAGGAGGCCGCCGCGTGACCGCCTACTACTCCGACGACACCGTGACCCTGCTCCTGGGCGACGCCCTGGACGTCCTGCGCACCCTGCCCGACGGGTCCGTCGACTGCATCGTCACCAGCCCGCCCTACTACGGGCTCCGCGACTACGGCACCGAAGGCCAGTACGGGCTGGAATCCACGCCCGCCGCCTACGTGGAGACCATGCGGCAGGTGTTCGCCGAGGCCCGTCGCGTCCTCGCGGACGACGGGACGCTGTGGCTCAACCTCGGCGACTCCTACGCCTACCCGCCCGGCTCGGCCGGACGGCAGGGCAACGGACAGCGCGAGGGCCTCCGCGGCACCCGCGATGTCCCGCCGAAGAACCTCCTCGGCATCCCGTGGCGGACGGCGTTCGCGCTCCAGGACGACGGGTGGATCCTCCGCAGCGAGGTCATCTGGGCGAAGCGGAACATCATGCCCGAGGCCGTCAAGGACCGCCCCACCCGTGCCCACGAGCAGGTGTTCCTGTTCACCAAGCAGCCCCGGTACTTCTACGACGCCGACGCCATCCGCGAGGAATCCACCAGCACCGCGCAGGAGGCACACAACCAGCGGTACGCCCGCCAGTACGAAGCCCACACCGTCCGCGCTGCTGCCACCGGACAGCCCGGCAACGTCAACAACGTCGGTATCCACTCTCGGCCCGGGAAGGGCGGCCGGAACGCCCGCTCGGTGTGGACGATCTCGCAGCGGCCGAACCCGCAGGCGCACTTCGCGACGTTCCCGATCGACCTGCCGATCCGCTGCATCAAGGCCGGCTGCAAGCCCGGCGGCGTGGTGCTTGACCCGTTCTCCGGCTCCGGCACGACCGGTGCCGCGGCCCGGCAGCTCGGCCGGAAGTACGTCGGCATCGATCTGAACCCCGCCTACCACGACCTGGCGAAGGCCCGCTTCGCGCAGGGCGTGCTCGACTTCGAGGAGGCTTCCTGATGCAGCCCGCCCTGTCCACCCCCGCCCCCGCCCCCGCGTTCGCCCCGATCCCGCTGCCGCCGGACTCGCTGGACCGTGACCCGGAGTGGGCGCTGCCCCCGGTCGCTGTCCGCGGCTGCGGGGTGTGCGGTGACCCGGCCGACGGCCACGGCCGCCAGTGGCACCCGCAGGCCGGGTTCCACGGCTGGGAGGAGCCGACCGCCGGGCAGGTCGAGGTCCGCGAGGCGGCCCGCATCGGCCGCCGGATTTCCGCGGCACGGTTCGCCCGGGAGGTGGCGTGATGATCCTCGACCTGTTCGCCGGCCCGGGAGGCTGGGACGAAGCCGCCCGCCGTCTCGGCCTCCGCCCCGTCGGCCTGGAGTGGGACGCCGCCGCCTGCGCCACCCGCGCCACCGCCGGACACCTCACCGTCCGCTGCGACGTCGCCCAGTACCCCACCGGCCCGCTCACCGGCCGCGTCCGCGGGGCCATCGGCTCCCCGCCGTGCCAGACGTTCAGCGCCAGCGGCAAGCGCGACGGCCTCACCGATCTCGCGGCCGTGCACCGGGCCGTCCACGACCTCGCCCACGACCGCGACACCCGCGCCGCGATACGCGAGACGGTCCGCGACGAACGGTCGCTGCTGGCCGCCGAGCCGATGCGGTTCCTCCAGGCGCTCCGCCCCGAGTGGGTGGCGCTGGAGCAGGTCCCCGACGTGCTGCCGCTGTGGCGCCAGTACGCCGCCGTGCTCCGCTCCTGGGGCTACAGCGCGTGGGCCGGGATTCTCAACGCCGCCGACTACGGCGTCCCCCAGACCCGCCGCCGCGCGATCCTCATCGCCTCCCGTACCCGGTCCGTGGCGCCGCCGGAGCCCACCCACGCCGAGCACCCGGGTCTCGACCTGTTCGGTACCACCCGGCCCGCCTGGGTGACGATGGCCCAGGCCCTCGAACTGCCGGCCGGGATGCGGGTCAACACCCGCGGCGAGCGGCGCACCGCCGGGGGCAACGAGTTCCCGTGCGATCGGCCGTCGTGGGCGCTGACGGAGAAGGCCCGCTCCTGGTGGGTGCTGCGGCAGAGCAAGCGTGCCAACGCCACCGTGCGTCGCCTGGACCAGCCTGCCGGAACGCTGGTGGCTGGGCACGCCCGCCACGACTACCAGTGGGTGAAGGTCGACGGCCGTGGCGACCTGGAGAGGCGCCCGCTGCTGCTGGCCGAGGCCGCGGTCCTCCAGGGCTTTCCCGCCAGCTACCCGTTTCAGGGCAGCGAGTCCCGCCGGTTCCTCCAGATAGCGAACGCGGTCCCGCCGCTGCTGGCCGCGCACGTCCTCGCCGCCGCCATGGGCCTGCCCGTCCCGGCCGCCGCCCCCGCCGAGGGGGTGGCGGCGTGACCGGCCCGTCGTCGAATCCGCGCGGCGAGCGTCCCGGCCGGCCCGGCACCGGCTGGGAGTCCCGGCTCGCCTGGTCGGGCGAGGAGCACCTCGTCGACGGGGCCGAGCCGCCCCGCCCGAACCGGGCCACCAGACGCGCCGCCAAGAAGGCCGCCAGGCGCCGCCTGAGGCCTGTCCAGCCGCCGGGCCTTCCCGAGCCCCGCCCGCCCGCCGACAGCCCGCGAGACGCCCACACAGACCCGAAGGAGCCCCGCCCGTGACCCTCCCCGCCGCCGCCCCGCTGCGCCACGGCTACAGCCTGGCCGACCTCGACCGCCTCGCCCGCGCCGTGACCACCAGCAACCTCGTCTGGTGGGCCGCTGGCGACCGCGACGACCTGTACGCCGCCGCCTGGCACGGCATCGTCGAACACCTCTACACCGCCGACGAGAAGCCGTCCCGCGCCGACCTCAGAAATGCCGGCCTGAGCGCGCTGGAATACGACACTCGCGACACCATGCGCCACCGCGGCGCCATCCACGACGGCCGCACCGGACAGCGGTACGCCGCCTACTGGGAGTGGGCCGGCCGCGCCACACCCGGCCCCGAGGCCACCGTCATCGACCGGCACGCGCTCCACCAGATCTGGCCCCGGCTCTCCCCCCGACACCGCCAAATCCTGACAGCGCTCGCGGCCACCGACGACCACACCCAGGCCGCCGCCGCGCTCAACCTGGCGGCCGGCACCTACAGATCCCACCTGTTCGCCGCACGCCGCACGTTCCTCGCCCTGTGGCACCAGGGCGAGACCCCGTCCCGGCTGTGGCGCAACGACCAGCGCGCAGCCCGCTCCGGAGACGGGCCCCGGGGCAGCCGCCGACTGACCGTCTCCCAGGTGGAGGCGTACCGGCGGCGCTGCCTGGCCGGGGAGCCGCGGGACGCCCTCGCCGCCGAGGCAGGCGTCCACGTCAAAACCCTCAACGCCCTGCTGCGCGGCCGGTCCAAGCCGGCCCCCGACACCCGCCCGGCCCGCACCCAGGAGGTGGCGGCATGACGTACCACCAGCGCAGGGAGCAAGCCGCCGCCGAGGCCACGGCGTTCCTCCGCGAGAACGACGACCGCACCTCCGCCGAGCGGGCCGCCATCGACGCGATCGACCAGCGCATGTGGATCCTGTGGCACGCCAACAACCGGGACCTGGGCGTGATCCTCGTCCTCTCCCGCGCCGGCCTCCTGCGCGACCCCGCCGACGAGGCACGCCGGGCGCAGGCGGACTTGGTGATGGGGCGTGCCGCCGCCCGTGAGCACCGCGCCGACCGGATCGCCGCCGGACGGTACTGCGCCCTGATCGAGGAGGCCGCGGACCGGCTGGAGGCGGGTGAGGACCCCGCGCTGATCGCCACCCGGATGCGGGCCGCACGGAACGAGATCGACCGCCGCCGCGAGAAGGACCGACGAGACGAGGAGCAGCCGTGACCGCCCACCCGACCCCCAGCACCCCCGAGGAGCCCGCAGGCGGCCCGCTGGGCGCCGAACAGCCCGCCCCGGCCCCCGAGTTCGAACCGGCCCGTCCCGGCGCCTCAGACGGGCGGACAGCGACTTCACCGACACCGCTGGAGGAACCGACGATGACCGACCACGACGCACTGCCTGCGGTCCCCTGCCTCGACTGGGGCCTGGACCGGCCCCACGACGCGCACACCTGGACCGCCCCTGGTGGAGAGACGGCCCGCTGCCCCGGCTGGATGCCCGGCGACGGCACCCGGCCCGAGCCCGCCGCGGCCGAGCCCGTCTGCTGCTGTGGCGAGCCGAGCACCCCGCACGTCGTACACCGCACCGATGGCCCGTGCGACGCTGGACACTGGTTCGACGGGGCCGAGAACGTCTGCGCCCGCTGCGGGATCAGCCACACCGAGTGGCAGGCAGCCGGAGCCCCTGTGTGCCCGGTCTACCAAGCGATCGTGGAAGACGGACAGAAGGGTCCCACCGCCCCGGCCGACGAGGACCGTCGCCAGCAGTACGCCCGCGCCCTCGGAGGGTTCCTCCCCGCTGGCGCACCGCTGATCGACGCCGTGATGGCCGTGGCCGACGCCGAGACCGCCCAGCTCCGCCAGCAACTCGCCGACGCCCGCGCCGAGATCGACTGGATGAAGCGCTTTGTGGCCGCGTCCAGCGAGCCCGGCCACGCAGTCCGCCTGGCCGCCCTGCGCGAGGCCGCCCTCGACCGCGTCCGCGCCCTCCACCAGCCAGTCGAGTACCGCGGTCACGCCATCTGCGCTCACTGCTCCGGCTGGGGCGGTGACAGCACCGACAACATCCCCGAACTCCATCCCTGCGCCACCATCCGCGCCCTCGACACCGACAGGAGCCGGTCGTGACCAACCGCTACCCGCACCGGATCCGCCTGCACGGCGGTCGGAACACCCACGCCGCCGAGCAGCTCGCTGTCTCCGGCGACCTGCTGACCGCCTGCAACTACGACGCCGGGGCCGTCTACCACCGCATGCCGCCGACGGCCGTCGTCACCTGCCGCGCCTGTCGGCGAGTCCTCGACCGCCAGCAGTAGCCCCTCGCCCGGCCGCCCCACCGGCCGGGCCCCGCGCCGCCAGATCCCGCACGACAGCACCGAGGAGCCACCATGGACACCGCCCCCGCCGAACACGTCTGGGAGGACGCGCGGGAGAACCGCAAGCGCTGCACCGGCTGCGGCCTGGTCGCTGTCCGACACCTCGTCGGCGGAGGCCCCCGCTGGTGGGTGGAGTGGATCCGCGACGGGCGAACCTGGAGCCAACTCGACGGCGAGCAGGCTCCGGCCTGCACGCCCGCGCCGCGGGAGGGGAACCGCCCGGTCGACGCGGCCGTGCGGCCGGTCGTGGTCCCCTACACCTGCTCGGCCGGCAGCCCCCGCTGCGGGAAGAAAGCGAGACTGTTCCCCTGCGGCTGGCGCTGCCACGACCACCGGCCGGGGCGCCCCAGAGAGGACGAGTGAGGGGCCGCCGTTGACGGGGGCACCCTACACAACGCCGCGCAAGTGCCTCCACATACTTGCACAGCTTTCAACAACTCGCTACGGTTCACGTACTCGGAGTCACTTACCCGGAGAACCGGGCCACTCCACGCCACCCCCCACATTCCAGAAAGCGACCACCGACAAATGCCCCCTCCGACTTGACCGCACCACCAACGGGAGGACCGAGCCATGCACCGCCCCGCCGAGGACTGGCCGTTCGACGCCGACCCCGCCGACCCGCTCGCCGAACTCCGCATCCCCGTCACCACCGCACGACCGCGCCAGCCCTACATCGCCTGTTTCGACCGCGACTCCCCGGCCCGCCCCACCGACACCGAGGCCCAGATGATCGCCTCGTTCATCCAGCAATACCTCCACGCCTGGCACACCGAGGACGAACGCGCCCACCTCGCCCGGCAGCCACTGGACACCGACCCCGGCAGCATCCCGGTCATATTCCGCAAATGGGGAGACGGCGACTGGTCCTACCGGCGTGACAGTTGGGACTACGGCCGCATCTGGGTGCCATCCGACCCCGCAATCCGCGGCACCACAGGCGACCCCCGCGGCCTGTCCGCACACACCCTCCTGCAGGTCATGGACCGCGCCCACGGCGACGGCCACCACGCCCCTGGCTGGGAGGAATGGAAGGCCGCCCACCCGGACGTCTTCGACACCTGACGTCCTCGCAGAAGCCGCCGCCCCGCCGGTCACCACACGGAGGGGCGGCGCAGTCGTCCAGGGGCCCACCCGCTCCACCTCCGCGAGTAACCGCCTCCACTAGCTTGCGCGGCCAACTGCGGCCCACTACGCTCCCGAGCAGTCGGCTCCACCTACTCGAAACCGGAGCCCGACCCATCGAGCCGGAGCCCCCACGCACGGCACCCCAAGACGGCAACAACACCCCAAGAGCAAGCGCCTCCGCCTGCTTGAGCGGCCAACACCGCCCACCTACGATTCGAGCATCCGCCACCACGTACCCACGGGGAACCCATGCACCTCTTCGAACCCGGCGCCCGCGTCTGGATAGCGCAAACAGCGGACGCCGAGCTGGGCGCCGTCGACTACGTCGGCGAAGCCACCGTCACCGCAACACTGCCCTGCGTTAACTGCTACAACGAGCTCCGCTCCGCCCACGACGCAGCCTCCCAACGCCGCCTCGCCCCCAGCGAAATCGCCGTCGTCGGAGCCGTCTGCAGACACCCCCTGGGTTTCCTCGCCCTCACCGACAACGACGAACCCATCCCCGTCATCGCCGACTATGCCGGCGCCGTCGCCATCCCGATCAAACCCGAACCGACCGGCGCCACATGACTCTTCAACCACACGCCCCCACGCACCGCCCCTACGACCGCTTCCAAAGCGAGGAGACCACCCAGTGACCAGTACCGACCTCGCCGCCATCGGCGTCATCTGCCTCACCGTCATCGTGTGCGTCATTCTGTGGGCCGCCGTCAAGATCGGGGACCGCCGGTGAACCATCCACCCGCCAAGCCTCGCCTCACGCCCGAGCAGACCGAACTGGCCGCCACGAGCCTCGCCGAGGCCGCCGACACCCTGCGCCGCTTCTTCGAAGCGCTTCTGCCCGTCACCCGCGCCGCCGCCGAGAGCATGTCCGCCATCTGCCGATGCCTCCAGGACACCGATCTCACCCCGCACGCCGGCCGCCCGACCCGCCCCGGCGACCGGCCCGCCTGGCAGTCCCCCTACGGACCGCCCCAGCGGCTCCGGTAGACACACGAAAGGGCGCCCCCACCAGTCCGCCAGACCGAACAGGGGGCGCCCCTCACGGCGATCCAACGGTAACCGATCACTGGAGCCCCGTCTTGATCGCCGACATCCCCGACTTCCTCCGCCGCCTCCCCGACGGCCACCAAACCCCCTGCTACGGCCACGGACGCCTGTTCACCAGCGACACCCCCGCCGACCAGAACACCGCCGCCGCCCTGTGCGCCGACTGCCCCATCCGAGAAGGCTGCGCCGACCACGCCACCGACCGCGGCGAACCCGAAGGCGTCTGGGGAGGACTCACCCCCGACGACCGCGCCGCCCGCCGCGCACCCGCCTGCGGCACCGAAGCAGCCTGGCGCCGCCACGCCCAACTCGGCGACGCCTGCACCACCTGCAGCGAAGCCCACGAAGCGCGACTACGCGACAACCGCCTCACCCGCCTCGCGGCCGAGCACGCCCGCCCCGAAGGCGGCTCCCTCGCCGGGTACCGCCTGGAGCTGCTACTGGGCCTGCCGACCTGCGCACGCTGCCGCGCCGTGCGCCGCGCCTACTACGCCGACCGGCCCCGCACACCACGCTGGTACCGGCGCGGACAGGTCCGGGAGGTCACGACAGCCGCTTGACCACACCCATCCGGCGACACCAGAGCGTGAGCCCACCCACGTCACGGCCCCGCCCGGCATCCGCCGGACAGGGCCGCCGCCGTTTCACCGGCGCCCCCGGACACGGAAGCGCCCCCGCCGAACCTCGGCGGGGCGCTTCCGTGCTCTCGGTCGGTCAGTCGTGGACGATGTCCATCGTGATCCGGTGATGCAGCGGGATCGTCGTCACCGTCACGAACACCGTCTCACCGCCGGCGTTCCGGGCGACCGCCAGCAGCCGGTACGCGGGCACGCCCTCCTCCATACCGAGCGCCTGCGCGGCCTGCGCGGTCATCGGCTCGACGGTGATCTCCCACGGGGAATGCACCACCCCCCAGCCGAGCCACTTCGCCATCGACACCCCGGCCGGCGGCGTCACCGGTTCGGCACCGACCGGCACCAGCATCGGCGGGACACCGTCGTAGCCCTCGGGCCTGCGTGACGCGACGTCCATCGGCAACAGCGTCACCTTGTGCTGCACCGGCACGCCGTCCACGGTGCGGACCAAGGCCCGCTCGACGACCTCCCCACCCGCGGGCAGCCCCCACGCGACCATCTCGCCAGTGGCGGGCATCTGCCGCACGCTGATGACCTCCTTCCCGGCCACGCCGTTGCCCTCGGGCTTCCACGCCTGGGCCGCGGACAGGTCCGGCGGGGAGAAGTGCCCCAGGTGGGCGGACGCCGCCGGGCCGGCGACGACGGTCGTGCCCTGCATGCCGCGCCCGACGCGGACCATGCCGATCGCCTCCAGCGAGGCGTAGGCGGCGGCTGCCGTCTGCTGGCTGACGCCGAACTCTTCGGCGAGGCCGCGGACGCTCGGCGCGCGGTCGCCACGCCGGTACCCCTCCTCGCCCGCGCCGATCCGGCGCCGCAACTCGGCGGCGATCTGACTCGCGGTCATGGGCTCACTGCTCACGTCGGTTCCTCCTGGCTGGTGTCGGCTGGAGACGCCACCATACCAAAGTCAAGCCATCCCGCTAATGTCTTGACATTAGAAGGTGACGCGTCTACGTTCACACCAACAGCGCCTGGAGCGACCGTAGTTGGCCGCGAAAGAAGCGCAAGCAGCCCACGCCACAGGGCCTTGAGAACTCGACACGAGGGCCACCGCCTCCCCGACAAAAGGCGGCAGGTCGACCTCTCACCACAGACGACGTCGACCGACAGCACCACCCCACGAGCCACCCACAGGCACGAGAACCAAAACGGCCCCGGCCAGGAGCCTTACCTCCCGGACCGGGGCCCGACGGAACCACCCTGAACAGGCAGGAGATCCGCCATGGCCCACCGTACCGAGCAGCGGCACCACACCGGCGACCAGCCGAACCTCGACGACCAGCTCGCAGAACTGTGGGCGGACATCGAATCCGCCGTCTACGCCTACGCCACCGCCCGCGGCATCGTCCCGCTGGACGCCGCCGACGCTCTCGCCTACCTCTTCGACGACCTGCGCTGACGGCTGCCTCCCCCGCCCGGCCACCACGTCCGGACGGCGGAGGGGAGCCGGACAGACCGGCCCGACGAAAGACGGCCCTCGGGTGCGCTGGCACGCGCCCGAGGGCCTTGCACGTCCTGAACCGATTCCACTCAGGAGGACGCAATGCGGAACCCTATCTCGCTCCCTGGGGCCGACGACGCCTGCCCGCTGTGCGGCTACTGGCGTTGCCGCTGCGCCACGACGTTCGCCCCGCCCCTGCACGTGACGCCGACCGACTCCGACCCCGACATGGACGAGGCGCTGCGCCGGGTCCGGGCGGGGGGAGCACGGTGAAGGCCCCGCGTGACTTGCGGCCCTGCCGGTCGTTGTCGGATGACCTGAAGAAGCTCAACGACGAGTCCCGCCGGTCCGCAGCCGGCAAGGGAACCCGCCGGTAGGCCACCCCGATAGTTGTGCGACGCCCCCGTCGATCGACGGGGGCGTCGTCATGCGACCGACACCATCCTAAAAGGGGGGTTGTATATAAGGGGGGTTTGATACAATGGCGGGCGTGAACACCAAGCCCGAAAGGACTTGGCTCGACCGCGTCCGCGAGGAGGACGAGCTGCTGCAACGGCTCACCACCGAGACGGAAGAAGCACTCAGACGGCGAGCCGAAGCACTCAAGGAAGGAAAGACCGAGACCGGCAGCATCTACCAAGTCGCCAAACTCACCGGCCACACCTGGCCAACCGTCAACAACGCCATCAAGAAGTACACAACCACATAAGACAGGCCCGACCGCCGCCACCCGGTGCTGCAACACCAGGCGACACCCAACACGGCCGGGCCCCGAACCAGGAGATGAGCCCTCCATGGTCCACTACGACCCTACCGCCGCACCCACGGCCAACACCACGCACCTCCCGGCCGTCATCCGGCCCACCGCCGTCGAGCAGCACCACCACGACCAGCCCGTCGTCTACGTGCCCCACGCCGTCGACCCCGACCTCATGATCCCGGTCCGGCGCGAGCACCTCCCCGCCACCCCGACGGCCCCCACGCCCCACCACCCCGCCCCGCGCCCGGCCATCGACCCGGCCGCACAGCGCCTCGTCGGGGTCGGCGTCGCCGCCGCCGGCATCGGCATCGGCGGCAGCTTCTTCTTCGGCGCCCTCGCCGCCGCCACCCCCGCCCTCGCCCTCATCGTCGCCGGACTCCTCCTCACCAAGCTCGGCGGCCGAAACAGCGGCAGCACCCACACCCACCACGAGACCCACATCAAGGTCACCAACGTCGCCCGCTGGTGGGGACACAACACCACCCGCCTGTGACCGCTGCCCGATCCGCCGGACCCAACCGCCGGCGGTGAAGGGGAGCCGTCACACGCCCCGACGTGAGCAACCGGCCCCACCACAGCAGGCAACCGGCCCCACCCACCCGATCACAACCGCAAACCCATCCCGCACCGCCAACCCCGGAAGGACCCGCCGATGACCGCCAACGACTTCGCCACCACCCACGGCGACCCCGCCACCTGGACCACCAACCACATCGAGACCCAGCAGAACCTCGCCCTCGCCGACTCCGCCGACGACAACCACGCCGCGGTGACCGCCATCCACCCGCAGAACACCGACCGCACCCCGAGCCCCATCACCTCGACCGCCGCCTGACCACCCTCAGAAGGACGCCACTCGCCGTGAACCCGCCCCAGCCCAGCTCCGACCTCATCGCCGACATCGAGACCGCCGACACCGGCCACCTCCTCGACCCCACCCTCACCGCCATCGCCCAAGCCCCCTACCAGCCCGGCCTGCTCCGCACCCTCGCCCACATCCGCGAACTCGACCAGACCCCCACCGACTGACCCCCGCCAGCCCGCACCACGACCGCAGGAAGGACACCGACCGACATGGCCCTGCTGGACCTCTTCACCCGCCGCACCGACAAGGAGACCCCGATGCCCCAGACCACCGAGCCGACCGCGACGACTTGGCCCGAAGGCGTCATCGCCCGCTACCTCACCGTCGGCGGCGCCACCGTCGACATCTCCCAGAAGCCGAACTCGACCGCCGCCACGGCCACGTGCCGCGGCTGCACCCGTGACCACTACGACACCTTCACCTGCAAGGTGACCCCCGAGACGCAGCGCGCGATGGCCCTCATCGTCGGCAAGTGGGCGCAGTCCCACGCCGAGACCTGCCGCGCCCTGCCCCGCCCCACCGCCTGACCCCGACAGACCACCGACCCGCACCACACCCCAGGAAGGAACCGACCCCAGATGACCACCGCCCCGGCCGCCCCGCCGGCCCAGGACACCCCCGAGGGGGAGCCCCAGCACCAGGCCGGGGCCACCCCCACCCCCGACCCCATCACCCTCAACCGCTGGCAGACCATCGTCATCGGCGTCGTCGCCGCCGGCGCCGTCGGCATCGCCGCCCTCGGCTTCATCGGCTCCTACAACGCCGTCGCCGACCTCGCCGCGCAGAAGGGCTTCCACGGCTTCGCCGACTGGTTCCCCATCGCCGTCGACCTCGGCATCGCCGTTTTCCTCGCCCTCGACCTCGTCCTCACCCGGCTCCGCATGCCCTACCCGCTCCTGCGGTACGGAGCCTGGCTACTGACCGCCGCCACCATCTCCTTCAACGCCGCCGTCGCCTGGCGCCCCGCCGACCGGCCCGCAACCGACGGACCGGACTACCTCGGCGCCGCCATGCACGCCGTCATCCCGCTCCTGTTCGTCATCGCCGTCGAAGCCGCACGCCACGCCGTCGGCCGCATCGCCAACATCACCGCCGACAAGCACATCGAGTCCCCGCCCGTCTCCCGCTGGATCCTCGCCTTCCCCTCCACCTTCCGCCTCTACCGGTGGATGCGGGTGTGCGGCATCCGCGCCTACGACACGGCCCTGCACATGCAGCGCGACATCGACCTCTACATCGCCGAGCTGAAGAAGGAGCACGGCCGCTGGGCCTGGCGCCGCAACGCCGACCCCGACGCCCTCCTCGTCCTCCAGTTCGCCCGCGAGGGCATCCCAATGGACGAGGCACGCAGGAAGCCGGCCGAGAACCGCGCCACCGTCGAGCAGATCAAGCACGACGAGGAAGAGGCCCGCAAGGACGCCGAGGAGAAGCGGCGCCGCGCCCGCGAGGAAGCCGACCGCAAGCGCCGCGAAGCCGCCGAGCAGGAGAAGCGCGACCAGGAGGAGACCGAGCGTCAGCGCCGCCTCGCCCAGGAGGAGGAAGCCCGACAGCGCCGCCTCGCCGAGGAAGAGGAAGCCCGACAGCGCCGCCTCGCAGAGGAGCAGCAGGAAACCGAACTCGCCCGACAGGAGGCCGAACGACGCCGCCTCGCCGCCGAGACCGAGGCAGCCGAGGCCGCCGCGCGGGAGACGGCCCGCATCGAGGTCGAGACCGCCCAGCGCATCGCCGCCGCCCAAGCCGCCGCCGCCGAAGCGAAGGCCAACGCCGAGAAACTCGCCGCCGCCGCCCGAACCGACGCCGAACGCGCCGCCGCGCAGGAAGCGGCCCGCGCCGCGCGAGCGGAGGCAGACGCCGCCGAACGCCTCGCCAACGCCAAGGCTCAAGACGCCATCCAGCGGATCGAGGCCGACCGCAGGGAGCGGGAGCGGCATGCGGCTGCCAGCCGCCGCGCCAGCGGAGCTGCCAGCCGACCTGCCAACGGGGCTGCCAACGGGGCTGCCAACGCTGCCAGCGGAGCTGCCAGCCGACCTGCCAACGGGGCTGCCAACGGGGCTGCCAACGGAACTGCCAGCCGACCTGCCAACGCTGCCAGCCGGCCTGCCAATGCTGCCAACGGAACTGCCGGCACGGGCCGGGCCATCGGCATCGACGAAGTGGTAGCCACCTACCGCCAACTTGCCAGCAAGCGGGGGAAGGCCCCCTCCGACCGCGAACTCGGGGAGGCCCTGGAAGTCTCCCGGTCCCGCGCCCAGCAGCTCCGCACTGAGGCCATCGAGGCAGGTCACACGGATCTCGCCAAGCCTCTCCGCGTGGCCTGACAGGCGCCGGCGGGTGGCAACTCGAAGCGGCTGCCACCCGCCGGCAACCCGGCTGCCATTGGCAGCCGACTGCCAACCGACGACCTGCCAACCGGCGCTTGCCAACCGACGACCTGCCAGCGACCGGCTACCGAACTGCCGACGCTCCCGCTGGCAACTGGCAGCCATCGACCCCGCCGGCTGGCAGCCACTGAACCCACCGGCTGGCAGCCGACCGGCGACCGACTGGCAGCCGGTTGGCAGCAGACCACTGGCAACCAGCAACCCCAACCGCACACCTGCCAGACCGGACCGCTGGCAGAACCGCCCCCGAAGGAGAACCCGAAATGGAACAGCAGCCGACCCCGCTCCGTGACGTCGCGCGGAACCCCGACGCCTACGTCCGGTACCTGCAGGACGTTCAGCGCGTCGTCCTCGACCTGGAACACAACCTCGCGACCCTCGCCCGCGAGGTTCGCGTCCACTGCCGCGGAACCCACGTCGAGGGCGACCGCCGCTACCACGCCTACCTGCGGGCCCGACCGGTCGAGAACGCGCTGGCTGACGCCCTGCGGAACCTCACCAAGACCGCCAAGAGGCTGGAGGAGGCTGGTGTCCGCCGCCGCGAGCACGACGACAAGGTCAAGGCGGTCGCCGCGCAGCGCCAACAGAAGGCGCTGGCAGCCGGCCCCGCCGCCCCGCAGCTCAAGGCCGTCCCCGGCCAGGGCGCCCCCTCCGCCAGCGCCCCCACCTCGGTCTACGACCTCGGCAAGGAGCGATCGGCATGAACCGGCCTCTGACCAGGGAAGAACGCGCCGCCGAGAACCGGCACAACTGGTACGTCGAGGAGGAACGACGAGCCCGCGAAACCCGCGGCGAGAAGGGCGTGGCCGAGTTCTGGATGCGCCTGGCCCGCTCCCAGCTCGAAAAAGCCGCACCGACCATGCCCGACGCCTACCGCGGTCTTGCCCTGGTCTGCCGCCTGTTCGGGACCGCGCTGCAGCGCCGCCTCAGCGGCGACCGGCGGGTGTGGGACGACTTGATGCGGTACGCCGACGCGGTCGTCTCACCCCGCCAGCAGACCACCACGGACGTCACCGAGCGTGACCGCCAGGAGCGCCGCGCAGCCTGACCCGGCCTCGCGCGCATAACGCGTGCACGCGTGCCCGCGCACGCGTGCACGCGAGAGTGACTCTCCGTCAAGGGTTTGGAGGAAGAACCCCATGGCCGATGACCGCCGCGGCAGCCGCGACGGCAGGGGCGACGACGCGGTCGTCGTCCCCTTCCCGGGAGAGAGCGACCCCACCTACGTCCCCCCGCCCATCCCGCCCTACGCCGATGTGGCCCCCCCTCCGGAGACACCGGAGGAGACCACCCTCGAACTCCCCGCGATCCCCGCCCCGCCGAACCCCGGCGACGCGTTGACCGCCACGGCGCCCCCCGCCCCGCCCACGGCCCCCACCCCCGACGGCGGCCAAGCGGCCCCGGACGAGACATCCGCACCGCGGGCGTCCCTGGCCGAGCGACTCGCCGACTGGATCGACCACCGCATCCGAGCCGGACAGGCCCGCCACGAGGTCGAAGCCCCGCTACGGGAAGCGGAGATCGCGGACAAGGTCGCCCGCCTCAAGGCACGCACCGCCCACGAGAAGGCACTGGCCGAGCAGAACAGCAAGCTCCAGCAGGAGCGGCTCAAGGCGCGGGCCGACCTCATCGCCGCCAGGGGGAAGGCCGCCGCCGACCGGGCCAAGCACTCCGGAGCAGGCGGCCGGCACTCGTCGCCCTCCGGAGCGGGCGGCGGGAGGAACGGCGGGAAAGGCGGTTCCGGCGGGCAGTCGCCGAAGCCGACGCCGTCGAAGCCCGACCCGCGCAAGCCGAAGCCGACTCCGGACCCGCGCAAGCCGACACCGCCGAAGCCAGACCCGAAGAAGCCCAAGCCGGACCAGCCCAAGCCGACGCCGTCGAAGCCCGACCCGCGCAAGCCCGACCAGAAGAAGCCCAAGCCGACACCGGAGCAGCCGCACAAGCCCAAGCCAGAGCAGCCCAAGCCAGGCCCGAAGAAGCCCAAGCGGCAGGACGACAAGTCGCTCGGTAAGAACCGCAATCCCCGGACGCCAAGCGAGAAGGACGCCGCCAAGGCCAACCGGGAGCGGCTGCGCAAGGACGGCGACGGCAAGCACCGCGACGGCAGGTCGACCTCCGGCCGGGACCGCGACCGCGCGTCCAAGCAGGACCGGAAGATCCCCGGCCCCCACAACGACTGGAAAGTCCCCGGCGCCCCGCACGGCACCGTCGAGGGCTACGACGTCCACGAATGCCGCTGCAAGCGGTGCACCCGCGCCAAACGGAAGGCCCCCGCCGACGACCGCCGGAAGGAGAAGCAGAAGACCCCGAAGGACACCGACCCCAAAGAGCCCCCCGAAAACGGCCCTGACGGCCCCTCTGACGGACCGAACCGGCCCGGCGCGACCGACGAGCCGGAAGGGGGGCGGAAAGGCCGCGAGAACGGCTCTGACGGCCCCAAGGGCGGTGCCGGCTTCCGAAGCCGCTTCCGCAAGCACGACACCAACACCGACAGCCCCCCGAACGAGGCATCCCCCGCCGGCGACCACGGCATCACCGTCACCCGCGCCGACCGCCCCGACAACACCCCCCGCCAAAGCGACCCCCACGGAATCACCCCCGGCACCAAGGGACTGCCACCCGCACCCGAACCCCACACCCAACGCCCCGGCACCACCCGCCCCACCCAACGCAACACCCCGAAAGGCGACCGCATGACGCCAAACGGCCACAGCACGACCCCGGCCGCACCGCGGCAGGCGATGGCCCCCCAACACCAAGCAGCCATCACGATCTACGAGTACATGGACGAACTGGACGCCATCGCCGAACAGGCCGTCCAGGACCAAGCCCTCGCCGGGACCCTCGCCGAGGCACTCACCCGCATCGCCCGCGACCTCCGACAAATCTCCGCCGACCTGGTCAGCGACGACAACATCGACCAGTCCGTAGTCGACGAAGTCATCCACCTGTCCGACAACGCCGCCGAGATGGCGATCCTCGCCGAACGCTTCTCGGAGGGCTGCGCGAAGGCCACCGAGTACGCCGTCACCGGATACCGGTGGGTCGAGCAGGTCTACGGCGAAGACGCCCGCGCAATGCAGGACTCCGGACTGACCCAGGCATCAGCCGCAAGCCACCACTGACAGGAGAACCCCGTGGGAGAGATCCAGCCCGCACGGAACACCGCCCCCACCCCCGGCGGCGACGGAGCCCGCTACACCACCCTGCAGAACCGGCTCACCGCGTTCGCGGAGGATCTAGGGCGAGCCGACGCCCTGCTGGCGCAGCTCGCCAAGCGCATCGAAGGCAACGCCGAGAGGGCCACCGGCATCGCCCGACGGGCCGCCGAGAGTGATTTCGACAGCAAACCCGTCAGGCTGGCCGAGGCCGTCGGCCTCGCCCTGGGCGGCAACGTCCCCGACGTCCGCCGCCTGGCGAGGATGGCCGCCGCAACCGCACAACAGGCCGACAACGCGCGACACACGCATCAGCGCCTGTATGGCCGACTCCACAACGTCCGCTCCCAACGCACGGCACGCACCCCCAAACCCGGCGCGTTCAACCGGCCCACCTGACCCCCGCCCCTCTCCCCGCCATCGGCCCCGCCCAGGACACCGGGCGGGGCCGACGCATTCCACCACCCCACACGAGCAACCGTCTCCACATACTTGTGCGCACCCCGGCACACCGATACGCTTCCGTGAGCACCCGGAACCACCCACCCGCACAAAACACGAAAGGACCCGCCGTGTCCGCCGCGTACCGCACACCACGCTCCGTAGCCCTGGAGCGCTGGGGCTACGCCCTGACGGCCCCAGCCCTGGTCATCGCGCCCAACGCATCCCCCGACGGCACCATCAACGGCGCCGTCCTCGCCGCCGGCGCCGCCGCCACCGCCCTGGCCGCCAAACGCCTCCACGACGGCGACACCGGCACCGGCCGCACCCTCCTCCGCCTCTCCCCCCTCATCACAGCCCTCGCCGTCGACGTCACAGCACTCCACACCAACGGCTGGCTCCTCGACACCCTCCTCGCCACCGGCTGGGCCGCCGCCCTCGCCGCCCTCGCCCCCCTCTCCCGCACCGCCAAACGACGCGCCCTCACCGCCCCGAACACCACCGCCCCCGCCCTCACCACCGACACCACCGCGCCCCCGGCCGCAGCCACCACTGGTGTCGGCGACGACTTCACCCGCGGCGTGCAACACCTATGGGAACGCGCCGGCAACCCCGGCCGCACCGTCATCGTCCACGTCGACCGCCACCCCGGCACCGCCCACGACTTCACCATGCTCCTCCGCGCCGCAGAAGACGGCCGCCCCATCACCAACCTCAACGAAGTCGACATCGCCGCCGCCTTCGGAGTCCGCCCCGACCCCAACGTCGTCAAGATCCTCGACGTGGCCACCACCAAGGGCCGCCAATGCGGCCCCGGCTGGCGCGAAGTCCGCATCACCCCCGACGCCGCCACCGCCCCCCGCGAAACCCAAAGCGACGCCCAATGGTGGGAAACCAAGATCGGCCACGCCCACGGGCCGATCCCCGGCACCAAACTCGTCGACAAAGGCCGCGACCCCCGCGGCTTCACCTACTGGATCGCCCGCACCACCGACGGCACCGAACCCGCCTGGCGCACCGACGACGTCTGCACCGCCATGGGCGCCAAACCCACCGACGGACGCATCCACCTCTTCGAGGACGGCGACCGAGTCATGATCCAGGTCTGGGACGAATCCCCCCTCGCCCGCATCTACGACGCCACCCGCGACCTCCTGACCCCCGACACAGGCGGCTGGTTCACCATCGGCTACAAGGAGAACGGCCAGCCCGCCCGCCGCCGCGTCCACACCGACCGCGGCGCCGCCCACGGCATGTGGGTCGCCCCCTCCGGCGGCGGCAAGTCCGAGGGCCTCGTCGCCGACGCCGCCGCCTACGCTCTCTGGGGCGCCGTCGTCTGGGCCGCGGCCGAAGCCCCCGACGAGAAGATCGGCGCCCTCGCCCCCCACGTCGACCGCCAAGGATTCGGCGCCCTCTACATCGTCCGCATGCTCCGCGCCATTGAAGCCCTCATGGACATCCGCGGCGACATGACCTGGGCCGACGGCAAACGCCACGACTGGCGCCCAGGCGCCAAGGGCTGCCCCTACAGCCCGCTCCAAGCCATCGTCGATGAGTTCCTCTCCGCCGCCGGACACCACCTGTACGGGGCCGAAATCACCGACCTCGCCGCCCGAGCAACCGTCAAGGGCCGCAAGTACGGCATCGGCGTCACCTTCGGCACCCAGTCCGCCGAAGTCCAGGACGGTTTCACCCGCCTCATGGCCGAGAACATCCGCGAGAACTCCATCCCGATCATGCTGCGCACCCCGCCCGGCCGCATGGTCGACGAGTTCAAAGCCCTCGGCTTCACCCGCGACCAGATCCCCGACCCACTCCCGCGGGCCCTGTCCTCCACGAAACCGACCGGACGCCTCGACCGCATCATGAAAGGCGAACCCGAACCCCCCGCCGCCTCCAACCTCGGCGGCGTCGGCTGGATCATCGAAGGCAAGGAAGCCCCCCGCCTGCGCACCCTGCGCGTCTTCCGCCCCGGCCACACCATCGACGACCTATTCCCCGACCTCGTCACCCACCTCACCGACCACGAAATCCGCGAACTCCAAGCCCGCGACCTGTGGGGCGACTGGAACGCCCCCGACGACACCGACCCCGACGACGGCGAGGAGACCAGCCCCCGCGGCGGCTCCAAGCAGACCGGCAGGAAAGGCCGCGGCGCCCGAACAGCCGGCTCCTCCGCCCTGGACGAGGCCGAACGCATGCTGAACACGGTCCTCACCGACTGACGCCCTTCCCGAAACCCCCACACCGCACCCGCACCCGCCATACACTCCACCCGAAGGTCCCGCCGACCCCCGACGGCGGGACCTTCACCACGCAGCCACCAAAGGAGGACACCCCATGAGCGGCCTATCCCACACCGAGCACCTCCACGGCACCGTCTACATCGTCGCCACCGACGCCACCTCGGCGAAGGTGCAGCTCGGCCGATACCTCAAGGGCAGCACCTCCCACTACAGCGTCCACAACGACGCAGAGACCGCCCGCCAGGAAGCGAAGAACTACGCGTCCCCCCGCGACGTCTTCACCGCCACCGTCGACATCCGCCGCGGCGTGGCCACCGACCAGAACGAAGACTGACCCATCGCGCCACCCGCACCACGACGGCCCCCGGCCCGGCAACCACCGGACCGGGGGCCTTTCGCGTACACGCCCCTAACCTGCACCCCTGACGCGAGTAACCGACACCGCATTCCCGACCACACCGGGCCGCGGAGCCAACGGGAGGGGCAGCAACACCATGACCACCAGCAACGGTGCCGCCGTCTACGTCGGCACCCGCGACATCCCCACCGAACAGCTCGTCCCGTTCCCCGGCAACGCCAAGCACGGCGACGTCCACGCCATCCGCGCCAGCATCGACCGCAACGGCCAGTACAGGTCCCTCGTCGTCCGCGAGACCGACGACGACCGGCTCGCCGTCCTCGCCGGCAATCACACGTTGCAGGCACTCATCCTCGCGGGTCACCCCACCGCACGTTGCGAGGTCATCCACTGCAGCGACGACACCGCCCGCCGCATCAACCTCGCCGACAACCGCACCGCCGACCTTGGCGACTACGACCGCGACGCCCTCGCCGAACTGCTGTCCTATCTTGACGGCGACTACGACGGCACCGGCTACACCGACGACGACGTCCAAGCCCTCATTGCCCCGCCCCTCACAGCCGACGAACTCGCCGATCTCGCCACCCCAGGCGACGATGACTGGCCCCTCCTCCGCATCCGCGTCCCTCCGCACGTCCGCGACGACTTTCACGCCCTCACCCGCGACACCGGCAGCGACGACGACAGCACCCGCTTCCAGCACCTCGTCCGGCTCGCCCAAGGAGCCGGACAGGCCAACCAATAGGGACACGCCAACATGCCCGCTTCCAAAGCGCAGCGAGCGGCCACCGCTGAACGCCGCTCTAAGGCGATCGCCATGAGGATCGGCGGCGCCGACTGGCAGACCATCGCTGACGCTCTCGACTACTCCGACCGTGCCGCCGCGCATAAGGACGTTACTCGCGCGTTGGAAGCCAACCGCAAGGCCGAGGCCGCGCAAGTCGAAGAGATGCGGGACATCGAGACGCAGCGCCTCGACCGGCTCCAGGCAGCGTTCTGGCCCAAGGCCCTCAAAGGCGACACCAAGGCCGCCGAGATCGTCCGCCGCTGCATCATGGACCGCGCGAAACTACAGGGCACCACCACGCCGGAGAAGGTTGAGCACACCGGCGGGCTGCGCTACGAGATCGTCGGCGTCGACCCGAACGACCTCGCCTGAGACGCCATGGCTGACGACGTCGTCCGGTACGAGCTGCGGGGGGCCGCTCTCAAGCTGTTCCACTGCCGGGACAACGAGGTTCTGATGTCCGGCGCGGCCGGCACCGGCAAGTCCGTCGCCGCGCTCGCCAAGGTCCACCTCACATGCCTACACGTCCCAAAGACCCGCGCGTTGATCGTCCGTAAGACCCACTCGTCGCTGACCGCGTCCACGCTGGTCACGTTCCGGCAGAAAGTCGCAGCCGAGGCCCTCGCCCACGGGGTGGTGCACTTCTACGGCGGGTCCGCGCAGGAGCCCGCGTCGTTCCGGTACGCCAACGGGTCCGTCATCGTCGTCGGCGGTCTCGACCGGGCGACTCGGCTGCTGTCCACCGAGTACGACCTCGTGTTCGTCGACGAGGCAGTCGAAACGACCCCGGAGGATCTCGACACGCTCGTCACCCGACTGCGGAACGGGCGCCTGTCCTACCAGCAACTGATCATGGCGACGAACCCCGGCCCACCCAGCCACCACCTCAAACTCCGCGCCGACGCCGGACGCTGTCGCATGCTGTACAGCAGCCACGAGGACAACCCCCGCCTCTACCAGAACGGCGAATGGACCGACTACGGCCGGGACTACCTCGCCCGGCTCGACAGCCTCACCGGACCCCGCTACGAGCGGATGCGCTGGGGGAAGTGGGTCGCCGCCGAGGGCCTGATCTACGAGGACTGGAACGAGGCCGTTCACCTCGTCGACCGGTTCGACGTCCCCCACGATTGGCCCCGCTGGTGGGTCGTCGACTTCGGCTACACCAACCCGTTCGTGTGGCAGGACTGGCGGCAGGACCCCGACGGGCGCCTCTACCTCGTGCGGGAGGTCTACCACACCCGCCGCCTCGTCGAGGACCACGCCCGGCAGATCAAGGCCGTCGCCGCCGAGCACCCCGACGAGCCCGCCCCGCAGGCCGTCATCTGCGACCACGACGCCGAGGACCGCGCCACCCTGGAGAAGCATCTCGGCATGGCGACCGTCCCCGCGAAGAAGACCGTGTCCGACGGCATCCAGGCCGTGCAGTCCCGCCTCAAGACGGCGGGGGACGGCCAGCCGCGGCTGTACGTGATGCGGGACGCCGTCGTCGAGCGGGACCAGGCCCTCGCCGACGCAGGGAAGCCCGCCTCCACGGCGGAGGAGTTCACCAGCTACGTGTGGGCCGTGAAGCCCGGCGCCCACGGCGGCCTCAAGGAGCAGCCGCTGAAGGTCAACGACCACGGCATGGACACGACCCGGTACCTCGTCGCGGGACTCGACCTCGTCGGCACCGGCACCATCCACACCCCCGCACGGCCGCCCCGCGGCACGCCAAGCCCGGCCGTGTCCCGCTACGCCCGCACCCTCGGCAACCGCACCGGCCCCGCCACAGGAGGACGCAGACGATGACCACCCCCGCCCGGCCCCCGCAGTGCGGCGAGGAAACCGACGAACTACGGCAGGCGGTCCGCGACGAACTCGCCAGCCTGTGGCACGACCTGGAGGCGGCGCAGCGCTCCGCCCACGGCCACCGCGAGGGACTGCCCTGGTCCATCCACTGCGACGACTTGGAGGAACGCATCAAGGCCCTCACCACGCTCGTCGAGCCGACACCGTGGCAGAACGTTCCGCCGTCACTGGTGGACAACGGCGTCTACCAGCGCATCCACGGCGAGCTGCGGATCCCGGTCCGTGTCGCCCCGGCCGCGGTCGCTGCCGTGCGAGCAGTACCGGACGGGCCCCGGTGACCTCCCCGGCGGTCCGGTTTCGCCGTGCCCGGTCGCACACGTGCACTACTGTGGCTGACCTTCTGCACGCCCGACCGACCGGAGGAGGCCGCTCGTGCCCGCCGACGAGCTCGATCCGATCGAGGCAGCCACCGCACGCATGTCGAGCGACGAAACCGACCGGCTGGGGTGGCCGGACGCTGCGGCCCAGGCGGTGGAGTTGCCGCCGTTGACGACGATCCCCACACCGGACTACCGGCCCGGCTGCGTCATCCGCTACTGGTGCCCTCTCGGGTGCGGCTGGTGGCACGACGAGATGGTCGGCGCCGAGCCGCCTGCGCCGCCGTTGATCCTGCCGGCTGGCTTCACCAGCGCCGACATCGCCCGCGCGGTCAGCGAGCAGGCCGCTGCCCGTGAGCGTGCCTACGTTGCGCGGGTGGAGCAGGCCATCGCCGGGCACTTCGAGGCGGCCCACCCGGACCGCTGACCCCTTCTCTTCCTGAGGCCCCCGCCAGCGTCTCGCCGGGTCGGGGGCCGCGATGTTTCCGCACCCACCGGCGAGCAAGTGTCTCCACATACTTGCGCGACCCTCGGCGACCCGCTACAGTCGTAGACGTAAGCAACCGGGAACACTTGCCCACCAGGAGGACCCCATGGCCCGCACCGTCGAGACCACCACCATCCACTCCCTCGACACCACCGTCCTCCTCGTCCGCATGAACCACGCCCAGCTCCGCCAGTGGGACTGGATCGCCACCTCCGACCACGAGGAAGGCACGCTCGCCCACCTCATCGAGACCGACGCCCAGACCCCCATCGAGGGCTACGAGGTCCGCGACGCCAACGGCGCGCTCCTCGGCGCCATCCTCATCCGCCGCCGCGGCACCATCCACGCCGAGATGTACGACCCCACCGCCGACGACTTCTTCTCCCTCGGCGACACCCCCAACTGCGTCACCTCCCAGGGCATCGCGTTCATCCTCCACGCCCACCGCCAGGCCGGCCACGCCATCCCCACCGGCGACAACCTGGTCACCCCGACCTACAGCAACCGCCCCGGCATCTGCCACTGGCTGCACTGCTCCGACGCCGAGTGCGTCGACCACGGCCAGACCACCGCCCCGGCGAAGGAGCCCGCCCTCGCCGCCTGACTCACCCACGCCCGGCCGCCGCCCCCCCCCTGGAGCGGCGGCCGGACCACCCAGACCGCCCCGAAGGAGCCCCGCCCATGACCACCACCAGCCACGACGAGTGGACCAACGACAACAGCGACGAACCCCCCGCCTGGTGGTGCGGAGTATGCGGCGAATCCGGCGACGCCAGCGACCCCCGCATCTGCCGCTGCCCCGACAGCCGGCCCCGCAACTAACCCCCGACGCCCAGAGACCCACCATGGCCAACCCCGACACCGACCCTCCCGTCCAAGGCCGCTGCCCCGCCTGCCGCAACCACGCCCTGACCCTCACCCCGACGGACACCTCACCTGCGGCCACCTCCGCTGCCTCGCCCCCGAAGCAGCCGACGCCCTGCTGGCGGACCCGCCCCCCGCGCCGTATACCGCCGACATCGGGTTCTGCTCCGTTCACGGCTACCACCGTCACCCCGAGCCCAAGGAGGCCCGCCCATGACCACCACCGACCGGGACCGGATCGCCGACGTCCTCGCCCGCCACTACGACGGCCGGTCGCTGGCCGACCTCCGCGACGAACACGCCCAGCATCACCTGGAGGCCGCCGACGCCCTCATCCGTGACGGCCAGGACATCAACCGCACCACCCCCGGTTTCGAACAGCAGAGGCTGAAGCGGGTGTTGGCGGAGTGCGACGCGATGGAGCAGGCGATGGTCCGCGGGCACGCCAGCTTGAGCGTCCTGCGAGAACACATCGACCGGATCCGCGCCGCAGCCGAGGAGACCCGCCGGTGACGAAGCTGAGCAGCGTCAAGCCGCCCACCAGCGACCACGACCGGCCGCACCGCTCCTTCGCCGAACTCGTCCAAGCCATCTACGAGGACCCCCGCGTCGGCCACGAGACCCGGGAACTCCTCCTCGCCGTCGCCTACGCCGTCGACCTCGCCAAACGCGAAGACGACGTCAGCCCCCTGCGGATCGCCCGCCGTAAACTCGGCGTCGAGCACGGCCGGCAGGCCCGCTACGACCGGCTCATCGCCGACGACGCGCCCCGCTACGAACTGCCCTGGCAGGCGCAGGAACGCTGCGGCCTCGGCCCGGCGTGCGAGGCGCCGCGGCTGCGCCCGTACCGACCCCGCCCGTACAAGCCCAGGAAGGAGCCCGCCCCGCCCGACGTACCGGTCCTGAAGGACGAAGCGGTGGCACGGCGGCTCCCGCCCCCGATCGTGCACGTGCCGCCCGGCTACACCCCACCCCGGGACTGGCGCACCGAAGACGGCGTCTGCGGCGCCGGATCCCACCACCGCGTCCTCGAGAAAGACCCCCGCACCGGCTGGGTGACCGCGCACTGGTTCTGCAAGCGCCACAAAGACCACGCCGAGCGTGTCGCCGAACAGGTCCGCGCGCAGAACGAGACCGCGCCCGAGCCGATCCCCAACCGCGGCGGACTGCTGCCGTGCTACTTCAATGCGGACTGGGAGCGCGTGTACCGGCACTACCGGCCCGGCTGGGAGCCGCCCGTGTATGGGCTGTGCGCGGACGACTGGCCCACGCCCGACCAAGCCCCGACCCTGTCCCGTTCCCGGCTGCGCCTGATCCCGGGCGCCGACCCACTCGAGGAGGCCCGACGTGAGCGTTGACGTCCACTACGGCGACAAGCAGGGCCTCGACCGGACCCGCCGCTACCTCGTGCCCGTCGCCCGCCTTCCCCTCCCCGACGAACCCGACCTCGTCCACCTCGCCCTGTACCAGTGGCTCCCGCAGTTCGACGCGTGGGCCACCGGACCCAGCATCTGCGGACGCTCCACCACCCAAGGCCCGCTCCCCGACGGCACCGCGATCACCTGCCCGGCGTGCGAGGAACACCGCCCGGACTACGAACGCCACCTCGCCGGACACGGGCAGTCTCCGGAGCAGCAGCTCGCCGAAGTTTGCCGTCTGCTGTCGCAGTGGGGGCCGCGGCTGATGGAGACCCAGCCTGTGCTGTTCCGCAAGCTCGACGACCTGCTCCAGCTCTCTGGGCCGAAGGAGCCCTGAGCGCCCCCGTCGTGCCCCCTCTGAGGCTGGTTCGCGCCCTTGCCCGGCCCCTGTGCCGCCCGCACCCTGAGCGGGCGGCACACGCACGTCCACGACCACCGAGGGGGAACACCATGGGCAAGCGACGGCTCCCGCCCCGCGACAACCGCGGACGCTTCACCAAAGGCGGCGGACTCCCCCTCTGGGCCGGGCTGCTCATCGTCGCCGCACTCGCCTGGACGATCATCCGCTGAACCCACCCCCAACCTCCGACCGGCCAGCGCACTGCCGCCCATGATCGGCACCAGCCGGACCGGGGGCCGCGACGTACCCACGAACGCCCGCCACACGGTCACACAACCCCGACGCGAGTAACCGGCACCCCCTGCCCGTACTCGCCCCTACGCTGACGCCTCGACCGGAGGAAACCACCCGGAGGGGCCGACGTGATCACACTGCTGGAGCTGGGCATACTGGGCGCCGCCGCCTACCGCGCGACGCAACTCGGCGTGCACGACAGCATCCTCGACCCGCTACGGGACCGCGTGTTCGCCTGGCACGCGAACCGGCCCGACTCCAGGCCCCGCGATTTCGTCGTCACCCTGATCTCCTGCACCTACTGCCTCGGCTGGTGGATCTCCGGCGCGATCCTGCTGACGTACCTCCTCGCAACCGGCCAGTTCGACGACGCGCCCCTCCCGGTGCACGGCATCGAATGGTTCGCCGTCGCCGGCGTCCAGGCCCTCGGGAACCGGCGTGACGACACCTGGGGCCGTGCCTCGTGACCGGACGCAGCCTCTCCGCCGCAGCCGCCCGCTACACCGCCCGCAAGGGCAACAAGCAACGCTCCAACAGCAACAACGGCGCCGACTGGCAGGCTCGCGCCTGGGAGATGTACAACAACGTCCCCGAGGTCCGCTTCGCCGCGACCTGGATCGGTAACGCCATGGCCGGCGCCCGCCTCTACGCCGGCTACCGCGCCGACGACCGCACCATCCAGCCCGCGCCCGACGGCCACCCTGCGGCCGAAGCCGTCGCCCGCATCGGCGGCGGCCCCGACGGGCAGGCCGCGATGCTCGGCCGGTTCGGCAAGTACCTCATCGTGCCCGGCGAAGGATGGATCGTTGTCCTCCCCGGCGAGTTCGAGGAGCAGTGGCACACCCTGTCCACCGGAGAGATCCGGCAGCAGTCCGGGAAACTCGTCGCCGAGATCGACGGCGAGCAGGTCGAGGTCCCCCCGCACGACCCGGATAGCCCCTACGACGACGCGCCGGTCGCGATCCGCGTGTGGGAGCCCCACCCCGAGAAGCACATGGAAGCCGACTCCCCGGTCCGCTCCAGCCTCCAACTCCTCGAAGAGCTCCAGCTCCTCAACTCGGCCGTCGCCGCGATAGCCCGCTCCCGCCTGACCGGCCGCGGGGTGCTCCTCGTCCCCAAAGGCACCCGGTTCCCCACCACGCCCGGATCCTCCGACGCCGAAGACGACCTCATCGAGGTGTTCATGGAGGTCGCCGAGACCGCGATCCGTGAGCCGGAGTCCGCCGCCGCGACGGTGCCGATCATCCTGGAAGTCCCCGGCGACGCGATCGGCCAGATCCAGCGCCTCACCTTCGAATCCGACTTCGACGAACTCGCGATCAAACTCCGCGAGGAGGCCATCCGCCGCTTCGCGACCGGCCTGGATTTTCCCGCCGAGATCCTGCTCGGCCTCGGCGACGTCAACCACTGGGGCACCTGGGCCCTCACCCAAGAAGCGATCCGCCTCGGTGTCGAACCCCGCCTGCGGACCGTCGCCCACGCCTTCACCACCCAGTGGCTCCGCCCCCTGCTGGAAAGCCAAGGCGTACCCGACGCCGAACGCTGGCTCGTCTGGTACGACACCAGCCCGCTCCGCGTCCGCGCGAACCGCTCCCAGACCGCGATCGACCTGTTCAAACTCGAAGCGATCTCCGACACCGCGGTCCGCCGCGAAACCGGCTTCGACGAATCCGACGCCCCCCACGCCACCACCGCCACCGACGCCGACCAGGAGCAGGAGCCCAGTGTGACCCCGACAACGCGTCTGCCGGTCGACGAGAACCCCAGCGAGCCCAACACCCTCCCCGCTGCAGCCCCCAGCGACGCCCTCATCGCCGCCGTCGACGGCATCGTCTGGGCCGCCCTGTCGTCCGCCGGGGAGAAACTCCGCAAGACCCCCGCCTGCCCCCGCTCGGAGAGGGCCCGCGCCCGCGAGATCACCGCCGCGTCCCTGCACAGCGCCCTCCCGGTCGAGGCCGACCAGATCGACCGGTGGAAACTCCTCGACGGCGTCTGGGTCCGCGTCCCCGAGATCGCCGCCCGCTACGGCCTCAACGCCGACTGCCTGACCTCCACCCTCGACAACTACACCCGCGAACTGATCGCCGCCGGCGTCGAGCACGACTACAAGCACGTCCCGGCCGTCGTCGCCCCCTGCCTGGCAGGTGCCGCGTGACCACCCTGCCCGGCCACAGCACGGCCGCCCACCGCGCACACGGCTGGTGCTCCCACTGCCCCGGCCGCACCGTCGAGGAAGAGGTGATCGCCTGGCGGTCCGAGGAAAACGACCGGCACAGGCTCACCACCCACCACAGGGTCGCCCCCCGCCCGGCACGGGGGGTGGCGCAGCGTGCCTGACATCGAGGAGAGGCTGACAGCCGCCGAGACAGACCTCGCGCGGCTCGTCGACCGTATCCTCGGCGAGATCGCCGCCGAGTTCGCCCGCGCCGTCACACGCGCAGACGACCTGACCGCGGCGTCGTTCTCGGTGTCCCGCATCGCCCGCATGTGGGGGCGCCGGGTCAGTCGGATCACCCGACGGCTGCTGGGCATCACCGAGCAGGGCGCCGGGCAGGCCGCCGACGCCGCCGGTGTGCCGCTGCCCGACGACTGGCGCAACCTCCGCGACCGGCACAACCGCCCCGACCTGCTGCCCCCGGCCGTCGCCGCGTACCTGGACACGACACGAACCCTGCTGGACGGGGTCGGGGACCGGCTCGCCGAGCAGGCCCGTACCACGCTCGCCGAGGGACTGGCCGACGGCGAGGACACCGAGCAGCTCGCCGACCGGCTCCGCGCCGTGTTCGCCGCCGACGGCACCCAACTGGGGGAGACCCGCGCCGAGCGGATCGCCCGCACCGAAGCGACCCGCGCCTGGAACGCCGGCGCGGTCGGCGCCGCCCGTGACCTCACTGGCCCCGACCGGCCCCTGGTCAAGCAGTGGACCACCCGCCGCGACAACCGCGTCCGGCACGCCCACGACCTCGTCGACGGGCAACTCCAGCTCCTCGACGACCCGTTCCAGGTGGCCGGTCACGCGATGGACTACCCCGGCGACCCCACCGCGCCGCCGGAGTTGACGGTGAACTGCCGCTGCATCGCCGTCGTGGAACGCGCACCCCGCACCGCAGCCTCTGAACCGAAGGGCCAGACGCGGGGCGGTGTCTTCGAAACGCAGGCCGATCCTGCCGAACACCTCGACAACGAACGCAACAGCCTTCCCCCCGGCACTGCGCAGGAGGTAACCGTGACCGCAGACGCCATCGACCCGGAGCAGCCCCGCCGCTGGCACACCCCCGGCGATACCGCGCTCGCTTTCGAAAACCAGCAGACCGGCGACGGCAGAGTGTTCTCGCCCGGCGCCCTGTACTGGGAGAACGGCCCCTGGCCACTGCAGTACGCCGACGAGATGCTCGAAGGGCACCGCGGCGCCGAACTCGCCGGAGCGATCGAATACATCAGCCGGGACAACGACCGAATCCCCGGCGCCGGCGTGCTCTACCCGACTCAGTTCGCCGGAGCCTCTTCGATCCGGCTCCTCGAAGAGGGCGCCCCGCTCGGCGTGTCCATCGACCTCGACGACGTCGACATCGCCGTCGTCGCCCGCCCCGAGAAGCTGGAGGAAGACGACAACGAGGAGGAGCCGGTACTGCTGGCGTCCCTCGCCTCCGCGTCCGTCCTGCAGCACCCCGACGGGCACTGGACCGTGCACGCCACCAACATCGTCGACCTCGCCGCATCCGGCGACGGCCCCGCAGTACGCGCCTCCCACACCGTGCAGTGGACCATCGGACCGGACGGCTCCGTCCACGCCCCCGAGCTGCACGCCGCGCTCACCGCCGCCGGTGTCGAGACCGCCACCGAACTCAAGGCCGCCGCAGGCGACCCCGACGACACCACCGGCGAAGTCATCCACACCGAGAACGCCGGCGACTTCCTCATGCGGATCACCCGCGCCCGAGTCCGCGGGGCCACGCTCGTGTCCATGCCCGCGTTCGCCCGCGCCCGCATCGTCCTCAACAACGACACGACCGCGTCCGCCGACGCCCCCGCGCCCGGCCAGCGCATGCGGGACGTCGTCATCTACGTCTCCACCAGCCCCATCCCCGTCTCCGCCGCCGACGTCGCCAAAGCCCTCGACATGACCGTCTCCCAGGCCCGCGACTACCTAATCCGCGCCACCGCCGCCGGCCGCCTGGTGCGCCTCTCGCCCGGCCGGTACGTCGGCACCTCCACCCTCCCCGAGGGGGAGATCACCGCGTCCATGTCCGGGGACCTCGACCTGCCCATCCACGACGACTACGACGCCGACTGGGACGGCGACGCCGCGGCGTCCCGCGTCCTGGACTGGGCCACCACCGGCGACACCGGCGACCCCGATCGGCTCGGCGCCGCGTTCCTCTACCGCGACCCGGACGCCGACCCCGCCACCCTCGCCGCGTACAAGCTCGGTATCGCCGACGTCTACGACGGAGAACTCCACATCGTGGTGCGCGCCGTGTACGCCGTCGCCAACGTCCTGGAAGGCGGACGAGGCGGCGTCGACATCCCTGCCGGAGAACAGGACACCCTCCGCGAACGCGTCACCGCCCTCTACGACCGCATCGCCGACCACTTCGACCGCGACATCACCCCGCCCTGGGACCGTGAGGAGGCCGACGAGTTGGAAGCGTCCGCGTGGCAGGAGATGCAGGCCCTCCCGCCGATGCCCGCGGCCTGGTTCAAGGAGCCCACCGCCGAGGAGTTGCCGCCCGGCTCCGGCGGCGTCCACTACGCCGACGGCCGCATCTACGGCTGGGTCGCCCAAGCAGGCGTCCCCCACGAGGCGTACCCGGGCAAGAACCTCACCATCGAGTCCCTGGGGGAGATCGACACCACCGCGTTCCTCCGCACCCGGTTCCGCCTCGACGACGGCACCACCGTCAAGGTCGGGGCGTTCACGATGAACGCCGGGCACCACCGCGACGGCGCCGAATGCGAGACCGCGGCCTGCCAGTTCGACGACACCCGCACCGTCGCCGGGATCGTCACCGTCGGCATCAACGCCGGCGGCATGTGGTTCTCCGGCGCCGCCGCCCCCTGGCTGTCGGAGTGGGACCGGGCCGTGTTCGCCGCCTGCCAGCCGAGCTACCACATGCGGCAGGAGAACGGCCGGTGGGCGCTGCGCGCGGTGCTGTCCGTGCCTGTGCCCGGACACCCCTCCCGGCTCGCCGCGTCGGCCGTCATCGACCGGGCGAACATGGCGCTCGCCGCGTCCGCCACCCCAGCCCCGGCTCCGGCCGAGCAGCCGGCCACCGGGACGGACGTGAAGTCCCTCGCCGCCGCCCTGGCGGCCGAACTCCGCACCAGCGGCGTCCTCGCCACCGTCGTCGGCGAGGAGATCACCCGCCAACAGCAAGCCCGAGCCGAAATCGAACGGCTCGCCCAGCAGCTCGCCCCCGCGCGGGCCGAGGTCGCCGCCGGTATGGCGGCCAGCATCAAGGGAGAGAACTGACATGGCGTGCGGCTGCCAGAAGAACCGTAAGCAGTACGAGGTCGTGCTCGACGGCGGCTCCGGCCGCGTCGTCTACACCTCCACCTCCAAACCGACCGCGGAGTCGGTCGCCAAGCGCTACACGAAGGCGGCGGAGAAGGACGGCACGACACCGCCGATCGTCCGGGAGAAGGGCACGGCGTCCTGACCGCCTGACCCTCCCGCCAGACCCCCGCGGCGGCGGTGCACTCTGCCCCTCAACGCCCACCGCCGCCGCGGGCTAAAATCACCTCAACAACTTCACACACGTTCGACTGCTGGTTGTGGGCCGGGTCTCTCCCTCTGGACGACGGAGAACCCTCAATGCCCGAGCAGCAGCCCGAGATCCCCGAGAACATCCGCATCCTCAACGACGACGAACTCGCCGACGCCCTCAACGAGGCCGTGTCGCAGTTCGACGCCAAGGCGTCCTCCAGCATCGTCACCTCCGACGACCTCAGCGAACTGCGCGAGCTGGCCGCGACCGTCGACCACATCCGGCAGGAGCAGCAGGCCCGCCACGAGGCAGCGCAGCAGGCCGCCGCCGAGATCGACGCCCTCGCGGCGAAGGTCCGCGGCGGCGAGGACACCAGCAACGACGACGACACCGAGGACGACGACACCGAGGACGGCGACGAGGCCGAAGCCTCCTCCGACCCCGAGCCCGAGCCGGCCGCGCAGCCCGAGCAGGTGACCGCGTCGACCGCCATCACGCGCCGCTCTGTCCCTCTGAACCTGTCCTCGGTGCGGTCCCGTCAGCCGCGGGTCCTGCCCGAGCCGCCCGCGCCGGGCACCACCATCACCGCCGCCGTCGACGTGCCCGGCTACACCCCCGGCGCCCCGCTCGACTTCGACGACGTCACCCGCGGCATCATCTCCCGCGCGACCGCACTGAAGACTGCCGGCGGCGGCGTCGGCCAGGTCATCTCCTACCGGCACCCCTTCGAGCGGGACCTGATCGTCACCGACTCGTCGTCGGCGCCGGAGGGCACCACCGTGTCCCTCGCCGCGTCGAACCAGCGGCGGCTGCCGCAGCAGGACTTGGTCGCGTCGGGCGGCTGGTGCGCCCCGTCCGAGACGCTGTACGAACTCACCGACGTCGCGTGCCCCGACATGCTGTGGGACGCCCCGGAGATCCAGCTCGCCCGCGGCGGGCTGCGCTACTACAAGACGCCGTCCCTGGATGTCGGGCAGCTCACCTGGGTCCACACCGAAGCCGACGACATCTCCGGCGCCACCAAGCCCTGCTTCAAGATCCCCTGCCCGGACCCGATCGAGGTCCGCTGTGACGCCGTCGGCGTGTGCCTGGAGGCGGGCATCCTCACCCAGCGGCACTTCCCGGAGCTGGTGTCGTGGTACCTGCGCAACACGATGGTCGCGCACGAGATCCGCATCCGGCAGGAGCTGTTCAACCGGGCCGTCGCGACCGCCACCCCGGTCACTCTCGCCCCCACCTTCGGCGCCCTGTCCGCGATCTACGCCGCGGTCGCGCTGCAGGCCGCCGACATGATCGAGCGGCACAGCCTGTGCGAGGGCACCGCCCTGGAGGTCGTTTTCCCGTGGTGGTCGCGGAACCTGTTCCTCGCTGACCTCGCGCGTCGTAACGGCTGCTGCGCCGAGGAGGTCACCCCCTCGATGGTGCAGGACGTGTTCAGCCCGCTCGGTGTCCGTATCCAGTGGGCGCGGGGCCTGACCCCCGCCGTGCCGACCGACATCGGCGGCCCGACTCCCGCCGCGGAGTGGCCCGAGCAAATCCAGTTCCTCATCTACCCGTCCGGCAGCCTGCAGATCGGCCGCGGCGAGGAGATCAACCTCGGCGCGATCCACGACTCCACGAAATTCCAGACGAACGACTACACCGCCCTTTTCGCCGAGGAGTGCGTGGCGCTCGTCGACCGGTCGGTGGACACCCGGATCGTCACCGTCCCGGTCTGCCCGAGCGGCGAGACCGGCGCGCAGTCCGTACTCACCTGCGCCACGTCCTGACCACGGCCCCCCTCGCGGTCGGCCCGGCCACCTGCCCGGCCGGGCCGACCGCACCCCCCTGGATAGGAGGCGAGGCAGGTGCCGTCCGCAGGACTGCGTAAACGCGTCGAAGCGATCCCCGGAACCCCGGCCCCGCACGGCATCCTCACCGGCTGCACCGAGATCGTCGACGTCCCCGACGTCCACGAACTCCTCGGCACGGAGTGGATGCCGCTGTCGTGCATCGACGCCCACGACTGGGACTGGTGCCCCGACGGCGACGAGTCGCCCGGCGGGCCGGTCGTCAAAGACTTCGCCCGGCCCGGCGTGTGCTCGGCCGCGCCGATCACCATCTACGCCGGCGTCACCTGCTCCACGATCGGCTGGCAGTACACCGAGGCCGTCCGGCAGGCACGCGAGGCACTCCGCATGGGCGAGCAACGCGCCCTGGAAGAGTGGTTCATGCGGGACGTGCTGTGCCCGATGGCCGACGACCTCACCCCCGCCGAAGGCGCCGTGTCCATCGCGCAGGGCATCGCCACGCTGGAAGGCTGGCTCGCCTCCACCTACGGCGGGCGGGGTGTCCTCCACGTCCCGGCCGGTGCCGCCGCGCTGCTGGGCTGCTGCAACGTCGTCGCCCTGCAGGACGGCACGCCGCGGACCCTGATGGGGAACTGCGTCATCATGGGCGCCGGCTACAGCGTGAACGTCGGCCCCCCGGACTGCTCCCAGGCACCTTCCGGTGAGGCGTGGCTGTACGTCACCGGCCCTCTGCGGGTCCGTCGTGAGGCACCCGAGGTCGTGCCCGACACGGACGCCGCGTCCGTCCGTATCTCCACCAACGACCGTTTCGTACTGGCCGAGCGGTCCTTCGTCGTCGAGGTCGCCTGCTGCGAGGCGGCCGGAATCCGGGTGACGCTGTGCTGAACATCATCCGTATCGAGCCCGCCCCGGCGCGACGCCGCGCATTCGCCGCCTGGGCGGTCGCCCAGGAGCCGAAGGTCCGCACCTGCTCGGCGACCGAGTTCGCCGTCCCCGCAGACCTGTACGCGTCCATGCCGGAGGACATCCTGATCGGCTCGACCGTGGACGGCCACCGGTACGTCTCTCCCGAACTGGACGCGCCGTTCACCGAGCCCGCCCTCGAACCGGCCCGAGAGCCCGCCCCGGCGCCTGTCTCCGACGACGACAGCAGCATCCCGGACGACACCAGTACCGAGCCCGCAAGCGGCGGCGGCAGCGGCGGCTACGCCTGCCCGCACTGCCCCCGCGAGTTCACCACAAGGCGCGGGCGGGACACCCACACCCGCGCCGTCCACAACGAGGGGTGACCCGTGGCCGTCGAGCCCCTTCCCTGCGCGCCCGGCGGCGGGACACCAACCGACCCGCCATGCGGGGCCGCCACCGTCCTCCCCCTGTGCGACCAGACCCCCGACGGGTGTGTGCCGTTCCTGCGGCACCTCGCCCACGACTGCGACGGGCAGGTCACCGCCGTCACGGACACCGAGCCCGACGGCGTCACCCCCTACACTCCGGTCGGCGTGGTCGGGGACTGCGACGACTGCCCGTGCGAGGACGGCACGAGGGTCGTCCCGCTGTGCGACTACCAGCCCGACGGCACCTCGACGCCGTTCCTGCGGCACCTGACCTACGACAGCACCAGCGGGCAGGTCACCGAGGAACGCGACACCGAAACGGACGGCGTCACCCCCTACACCCCCGTCGGCGAGGTCGGGGAGTGCGGGCAGTGCCGGCCCACCCCGATGTGCCCCCAACTGGTCGGGCTGTCCGGGCCGGAGACGTGGGACATGCCGGAGGGCACCGAGTCCCTGTCCATCACCGTCGCGTGCGGCCCCGTGACGGTCACCGACTGCGCCGGGAACTCCACCGTCGTCAACGAATGCAACACCGCCTTCCGGTGGTCGGCTCCGCCCGGCGACTGTGCTCCCGGCCGCCTGTGCGGCCCGTTCACGGTGGACGTCCCCGACGGGGCGGCCGTCTACATCAACTTCCTGTCCCCGTGTGATCTGGGAGACGTCTCGTGAGCTGCAACCAGTGCTGCCCGCCGGTCATCGTCAGCGGCGGGTCCGCGACGCCGTGCCTGTCCACCGACCCCGGTAACGCCATCACCACGGGCACGGACGGCTGCCTGTACGTGCCCCCCGTGCCGGACCTGGCCCCGGACGCGTGTAACTCGGCGCAGAACACCCCCGACGGTCTCCTCGTGCCGCGCACCGACCTGACTGCCGTGACCGGAGCGGCCCCGGCCGCGACCGGCACCGACCGGTCCGTGGACGTGGACGTGGTCCAGACGCCGGGCTGCCCCACCGTGTGGGCGGTCGGAGCCCGCCTCACCCCGCCGTCCGGGTTCCGGAACGCCGAGCGTGGCCACGCCGACCTCCTCGCCGCGCAGGGGACGGACGTGCCCGTGCCCGAGTCGGACATCGTGCTGCCGGAGGTCGGCACCTACCACATCGACACCGATGTGCGGTACGCGCTGGGCACCGACACCGGCGGCTCCGGCTACATCATCGGTCACCTCCGCGACGAGACCGCCGGAACGCTCCTGGCGAGTTTCACGCAGATCGCGGCCATCAACTCCCCCAGCGCCCAGGAGCACCAGGGCGGCACGACGCACATCATGACCGAGCACACGATCACGTCCGCGCCCCGCACGGTACGCCTGCACCTGATGTTCGTGTGGACCGGCGGCACGATCTCCGCCGCCGCGGCCGGAGGCACCGACAGCAACGGCGCGACCCGTATGCGGTTCCTCAAGGTCCGGGACTGACCGGCCGTGAGCGACGTCAACACCGGACGGAAAGGGGTGGCGCGTGCCCTCCGGAGGTAACTTCACCAACTGCGGCTGCGGGCCGGACGCCGAGGTCTGCGACTCCCCGACTCAGCCGGTCGCCACGGTCGGGCTGTGCCTGGCGGACGGCACACCGATTGCGGTCACCGTCGTGCGGGACTGCGCCGGGGCCACCATGTCCGAGGGGTGGCTCAACCTCACCACGGGAGTGTTCTCGCCCGGCGCCCCGCCGGCCGGAGTGCAGGCGTGCGGCGACGCCAGCGCGTTCGAGCTGGCCGGGGTGCTGTGCGACACCGACCCGGCCACCGGCGACGTCCTGGGCCTGGTCCTCCTCCAGTACGCCTACAACTCGGACGGCTCCCTGGCGTCGGTCACGCTGCTGGACGCCGCCACCGGCCAGCCCTACACCCTCCAAGGGGAGTTGCGGCACTGCCCGGCCGGCATCGAGCAGCCCGAGCAGGACGTCCTCGAACTGTGCGACACCGCGGCTGACGGTACCGTGACCGCGTTCCTGCGGGACTTCCGGCGGGACGAGAGCGGCGCCATCGTCGGGCACAGCGACTACACCCTGGACGGGCAGCCCTACACCCCGGCCGGCACCGTGGACCGGTGCGGGACGCCGTGCCGCCACTGCCAGACGCACATCCTGTGCGACGTGGACCCGGCCGACCTGGAGTCGGTGCCGCAGATGACCGCCGTGAGCACCCTCCCCAACGGCGTCCGCTACGCCGTCACCGGGCACATCCTGTCGTTCGGGGAGCCGTGGTGGGTCAACAGCACCCCCACGCAGATGTGGGAGTTCAGCGAGCCGGTCCGCGCGGAGTGGAGCGCGCGGGTGGCTCGCGCCGGGGACTGCTACGTCATGCCGGAGGGCACCGTCGCCGGCACCATCGCCCCCGAGCACTCGTGGGACCCGGACACCCGCACCCTGTGCGCGACCACCTCCAACACCGCGGCCACCTCCACGTTCTCCCACCCCGGCGCGGCCTCCCTGGAGTTCACCGCGCCCGAGCCGACGCCGTACAACACCCGCAGGGTCGGGCTGATGGCCGTGGCCCCGGAGCGGGTGCCGTTCGCGCGGACCCTGTGCCGGGACTGCGACGGGCAGGTCGTGGAGGTCACCGACACCGGCCTGGACGGCACCACCCCCTACACGCCGTCCGGCACCGTCAGCGTGTGCCAGCCCGCGCCGGAGGACCCGGAGCCGTGCCGGGACGCCACCACGCTCATGGTGTGCGACCTCCCCCAGGACGGGGAGCCGGACCCGACCGTCACCGACACCCCGCCGGGCCCCTACGAGACGCAGGCCGGGACGGAGGCCGTCGCGGGTGGCGCCGCCGCCCTGTGGTCCGGAGGCACGCTGACCATCCCCGCCGACACCGCGCCCCCGCCGGATGGGAGTCCGCAGTTCCTCCGCACGGTCGCCGCGACCGTCCAGGCCCCGCGGCCCGGATGCGACACCGGCACGGCCACGGTCACCGCCACGCTCCGCGCCGAGCGGACCGGCCCTGACCCCGCCTGCCTCGGCTCCGGGTACATGCAGCTCCTGGCCGGCGGGACCGCTGTGGATTCGGCGTCGGTGGTAGAGAGCACCCCGGTCGGGAACGTGGAGACCCTGACCCTCACCGCGCAGGTCCCGGCGGCCGACCTGGCGGCCGGGAACGTGGCCCTGTACGGCGTGTGGGAGACCTACCAGATCGGCGCCTCGTGCCCCGACGGCACCAACGCGGACGGCGCCCAGGTCGGCGGCTGGACCCTCGACCAGTTCACCGCCGATGTGGTCTACGACCAGGCTGGCTGTGAGACGCAGTTCCTCCGCACCGTCACCGTGGACTGCGAGACCGGGCAGGTCGTCTCCACCCACGACACCACGATGGACGGGCAGCCGTACACCCCCGCCGGCGAGATCGGCCAGTGCACGGCCGCCGGAGGCAGCACGCCGCCGGAGCCGTGCCGGGACACGAGCACGCTCCTGCTGTGTGACCTGCCCTCCGAGGGCGAGCACGACGGCGCCCCCACCGCGACCGACGACACCGCGTCCCTCACCTACAACCCCGGCCCCGGCCACACCCCCCTGCCCGGAGGGGCGCCGCCTCTGTGGGCCGGCGACCCGTTCACCATCCCGTCCGACTCGGACGGCAGCGCGGGCTCCGGCGATCAGGTCTACCGGATGGTGTCCGCGCGGCTGACCCCCTCGGCGGCGGTCCCCGACTGCAACGACGGCACCGTGACCGTCACCGCGGCCATGGACGTCACCAACGACGGGCCAGCGGCGGGCGGCGGCTACTCCGGCCGGCTGCTGCTCCTGTCCGGCGGCGCCCAGGTCGACGAGGACCCGCTCACCAGCAGCAGCCCGGTAGGCGTCACCCAACACCGGACCGTCACGGCCCAGGTGCCGCTGACGGAGTTCGAGGCCGGCGCGGTCGAGATCATCCTCATGGTCGAGACCTGGCAGAGCCAGCCGAAGTCCTGGACGGCGGAGAACTTCACCGCCTCCTACGAGATCGGGCAGCCGCCCGAGGGGTGCCAGCCGCAGTTCCTCCGCACGATCGTCACGGACTGCGAGAGCGGGCAGATCGTCTCCAGCACGGACACCACGCTGGACGGGCAGCCGTACACCCCCACCGGGGAGGTCGGGCAGTGCGTCCCGGCCGGCGGGGGCGGGGAGTGCTGCCCGCCCCCGGAGCCGTGCCCGGCCCAGTCCGTGATCGAGGCGTGCCGGTGTGACGACACCGACGGCGACGGCGCCGCCGACACCGAATATGTGGAACTCCTGGGCGTGGACTGCGACGGCGTCCTGACCAGCCTCGGCACCTACACCCCGGACCTGTCCGGCCCGTACACGCCGGTGGCTCCGGTGGAGTGCGGGACCGGCGGGGGCGAGGCGCCGTCTGTGGCGGTGGTCCAGGCCCGCCGGGTGCAGCTCGACCCCGGCGCGGTGTGGGATGCCGCCTCGGTGCCGCTGCTCCAGTCCGTGACCGCCACCGCGCACGGGGGCACCGGCACCATCACCACCGCCGACGGCGACAGCACCCTGTTCACCGGCGAGTCCGTCACGTGGTCCGTGGTCCGTGACGGGGACACGTCCCTGACCGGCCCTCTGGTGATCGCGGCGGACACCGGGACCGTGACCGTGGCGTTCACCCGCGCGACCACCCCGTAACCACCGGCCCGGCCCGCCTCGGCGAGGGGGCGGGCCGGGCCTCTACTCCTGGAGACCTCATGGCAGGCACCGTAGGCAGCGCGGGCGGCTCCGGCGGCCCCGAGCGTGAGCTACTGCTGCTGTGCGACACCGACCCGACGGGTGCGGTCACGCCGTTCCTGCGCCGGTACACCGTCGCGGGCGACGGCACGGCCACCGCCGCCGACACCGCCTTGGACGGCACCACGCCGTACACCCCGGCCGGGACGGTCGGCGTGTGCGAGACCACGGACCCGTGCACGCGGACCGTGATCGAGCGGTGCGGCTGCGACGACGCCGACGGCGACGGCACCGGCGAGGTCCCCTACACGGAGTTGTGGGCCATCGACCCGTGCGACGGGCAGGCGCCGGTCCTCCTGGGCACGTACCGGGACGGGGACTTCACCCAGCCGTACACGCCGGTCGCGCCGGTGGAGTGCACCGCGTCCTCGCAGGACCCGGCCCCGGTCCTGACCGGGGCGAGGCGCCTGACCGGGGACACGGTGCTGGACGTGGCTGGCCTCTACCCCGGGCTCCAGTCGGTGACGCTGACCGTCGTCGCCGGGGAGGGCACCGCCACCACCAGCGACGGCACCGTGACCGTCCCGGCCGGTGCCACGCTGACATGGAGCGTCACGACAGACAGGGACGAGGCCCTGGCCGCCTGGTCCGGCGGCAGCACCGGAGCCGGGTCCGATGTGCTCCTCCACTACACCTACAAGGGGGCGTGAGGTGGCCGGTCCCTGCGGTCGGGTGTACCGCATCGACCCGCGGATCGCGGCCTCGGAGTGCAACGCCCTCAAGGAGACGACGGGCGGGCTCCTGGTGCCGGAGGTCGTGATCGAGGCCGAGCCCGGTATCCGTGTCACGCCCCCGGCCGAGGGGGCGTGCCCGGCGGTGTGGCGGGTCGGTGTCGACGGGTCGTGGATGCAGACACCGGTCATGAACTTCGGGCACACCCTCAGCGGCGCCCACCGCGCGTGGGAGGTGGTCACGCCGGTTCCCGCGATCACGGTCCCCCGAGACGGGGTGTGGGTGGTGGACTTCCAGGTACGGGGCGCGGTCAACATTCCGGCCAGCGCCTCCACCAACCAGGCCGCCGGCATGACCGCCGGGCTCTACAAAGACGGCGTCCTCATCGGCGGGTCGGAGCTGCTGGTGCTCCATCACACGCTGAACGCCGGGGACCAGAACACGGCCGCGCAGACCACAGCCTGCCGGCAGTTCGTCCACGGTTTCACCGCCGGGCAGACGGTGCAGCTCGCCGCCGCCCGTCTGGGCACCACCGGGTCCGTGTCCATCTACAGCACCACGGACGGCCGGAGCTACATCACGATGCACTGGATCGGGCCGACAGGAGACACAGCGGCATGACCGGCACCCACGCGCACCTCCACCCCCGGCCCGCCCTCGTGAACGGGCTCGCCGTCATGTCCGTCAACCCGCTGCCGTTCGCGGCGGACCAGGCCAACACGTGGATCGACCTCCCGGGGACGGACGCGGTTCTGCCGGAGGCCGGGACGTACAACCTGGACGCCACATGGCGGGCGCAACTCCAGGGCGTCGGCCCGATCCACCACTACGTCACCGGCCGGATCTGGGACGTCACCGCCGGGACGGTCGTGCCGGACAGCGGAGCGTGGGTGTGCACGATCATCGAGTACCGCAGCATCGCCGGGCAGACCGGCGATGACCGGACCGCCGACGCCCACGTGCCCTACACGATCCCCGGCCCGCGCACGATCCGCATGCAGGCCATGTGGGTGCCGGACCCGGACCCGGCTCTCAACCCGCCGACGATCGCCCGCATGCTCTCCGCCCCGAGCGGGCCCACGCGTCTGCGGTGGACGAAGGTGGGCGGCTGATGACCGGCACAGCGGCCTCGCTGCGGATCACCAGGCACGGGTTCGCGGTGCTCCCCGCGAACGTCAGTCTCCAGGCCACCGGGTCCGGCGCGTGGACGAACACGGGCCTCCAGGCCACGCTGCCGGAGGCGGGGGTCTACCACCTGGACGCGTCGGTGCGCGGACTCCTCAACGGCGCGTCCAACGTCAACGCCTACGTCCTCGCCCGCCTGCTGGACGCCACCACCGGTCTCCTCGTCCCGGACAGCGAGGTACTGGTGCACCAGATCGCGATTGCTCACGGGGCCGGCGATACGTCCGTGGCCGTGGGCGGGAACCGGTCCGCCTCGATCAGCGTCCGCTACGCCGTCCCCGCGCCGCGCACGGTGCGGCTTCAGGTGGCGCGGGTCACCGCGACGGGCGCCACCACCAACGCGGCCGTCTACTCCGACGGCAACGGCCGCACGACGCTGCGGTATCTGCGCGTCGCCTGACACGAGAGGACACGATGAGCCACATGCGCGTGCTGGTGGCCCTGCCCCTGTACGACCAGGAGCCGCTTCCTGCCGGCGCGTTCGTCACGACCCGCGAGTACGTGCGCGGGCTCGTCACGGCCGGCCACGCGGTGCAGGTCGTGACCACCGTCCGCGACGACAGTGAGCCGCGCACCGTGGACGGGGTGCAGGTGTGGCCGCTGCGGTACTGGCGGCGCGCGGTGCGGGCGGCGCGGCCGGAGCTGCTGATCACCCACCACGGAGACCGGAAAGCCGCGCGGATCGTGGCCCAGACCCCGGGTGTGGCGCACCTGCTGATGGTGCACGGCATGTCCGAGAACCGGGAGTTGGGGTCGCCGGGCCTGGTGTGGTTCCCGTCGTGGGCGTGCCGGTCCCACTACCCGGCCTACCGGGGGCGGGTGCTGGTGCTGCCGCCTCCGATCGACCCGGCCCGCTACCGCACCACGCCCGGACGGCTGGTCACCCTCACCGGCACCACGGACGCCAAGGGCGTGGACGTCCTGGCTGCCGTGGCCGAGCGGATGCCCGGGGACCGGTTCCTGGCGGTGCGGACCGCCGGGCGCCAGGACCCGCCGATGCCCCGGAACGTGGAGTTCGTGGACCGCACGGACCCGAGGGCGGTGTACGCCCGCACCCGGGTGCTGTTGATGCCGTCGGTGACGGAGTCCTACGGGCGGGCCGGGGTGGAGGCCATGCTGTCGGGTATCCCGGTGCTGGCCGCCCCGCTGCCGGGGATGCGGGAAGCGTTCGGGGACTCGGCGGTGTACGTGCCGCGCGAGGACACCGGCCGGTGGGTGGAGGAGATCCGCCGCCTGGACGACCCGGGCGTCTACGCCGCCGCGTCCGCCCGTGCCCGCGCCCACGCCGACGCCCTGGACCACGAGGGGAGTCTCGCGGCGTTCGAGGCCGCCTGTGTCGGCCTGCTCCCGGCCCCTGTGCGGCCCCGCGGCCCGCGCAGGGCCACCGCCCCGGCCGCCCCGCCGGTCGGGGCCCTGCGGCCCGCCCAGGTGGTGGCTTGGGTGCACTTCGGGGTTCCCTACCGGCGCGCGGGCTCGGAGACGATGCTCCACACGATGATGCGGGCCCTGGCGGACGCGGGCCGGGACGTCCTGGTGGTGTGCTCCGCGATGGAGGAGGCGCCGGCCACGTGGCACGTCGACGGTGTTCCCTACGCGTCGTTGCCGCCCGACGCGGCCGAGGCGGCGATCCGGGCGGGCCGTCCCCGCGCTGTGGTCACCCACCACGATTTCGCCGAGCGTGCCATCACCCTGGCCAGGGGCATCGGCGCGCGGTCGGTGCTGCTGGTGCACTCCGATTTCGACCTCCCGGCCCGCGCGCTGGCGTTCGGCCCGGACCTGTGCGTCTACAACACCGAGTGGGTTCGGGCGTCCCTGACCGGCCGCTACCCGGAGACCACACGAGGCGAGTCCATCGTGGTGCGTCCGCCGGTGCTTCCCGGCGAGCACCGGGCCCCGGTCACCGGCGACCGCGTCACGCTGGTCAACCTCAACCGGGACAAAGGCGTCGAGACCTGGAGGGGGGCGGCTGCCGCGCTGCGGCGGCTGCCGTTCCTCGGCGTGCAGGGGGCCCACGGCCGGCAGGTTCTCCGCCCGATCCTGCCGAACATGCGGATCATTCCGCAGACCTCGAACATGCGGCGGGACGTGTGGGCCCGCACCCGCGTGCTGCTGATGCCCAGCGTCTACGAGTCCTACGGCATGGCCGGGGTGGAGGCCCTGGCGTCCGGTATCCCCGTCATCGCCCACCCCACCCCGGGCCTACGAGAAGCGCTCGGCGAGGCCGGGGTGTTCGTGGACCGGGCGGACGTCCCCGCCTGGGCCAGAGAGATTCGGGCGCTGTACCGCGACGGGGACCGCCGCGCGGAGGCGTGCGCGGCGGCTGCGGCGCGCAGCGCGTTCCTCGCCGACCAGGCCCGCACGGAACTGGACACGTGGGTGCAGGCCGTGGAGGGGCTTCTGTGATCCCGTCTGCCCCCGCCCCCGGTAGAGCCGCGCGGATAGACTGATGTGAGAGCCGCTGGTTTTGGGCCGGGCCTCCAGGAACTTGGAGGTTCACGGCATGAGCTGTCCCCTGATCGCCAACGCCGACACCGTCCGCGTGACCCGCCTGGACCAGTGCGGCCGGCCCGTGTGCGGCGAGGACAACGGGTTCGTGTTCGATTGCTTCGCGTCGCTGTCGATGAACCCGAACATCGAAGAGGGCGAGGACGTCGAATACCGGGCCGCGAACGGGCGGGTGTGCGGCTTCAAGCGGGGCTGCCCCAGCTTCCGCGGCTACGACATCGAGCTGAACTTCTTCTCGGTGTCGCCGGAGTTCATCGAGATCACCACCGGCAACCCCGTCGTCTACGGGTACGACGGGCAGCCGATCGGCTTCGACGACTGCTCCGTGAAGTGCGACACCGGTTTCGCTCTGGAGCTGTGGGCGGAGGTGCTCGGCGAGGACGTCTGCGAGGCCGAGGGCGGCGACGGCGCCTGGGTCTACTTCCTGCTGCCGTGGGTGACGAACGGGATGCTCGGCGACATGGAGATCGGGTCGGAGCAGGTGTCGCTGACGCTGTCCGGCGCGACCCGCTCCGGCGGCGGCTGGGGTGTCGGCCCCTACGACGTCATGCCCGTCGACGCGGCCGGTACGCCGGGGCCGCTGCTCACCCCGCTCGGGTCGAACTGCCACCGCCGAACGTTCGTCACGAACACCGCGCCGCCCGAGCCGGTCTGTGACTACACCCCGGTCCTCGGCGACATGTGCCTGGCGTCCTGACCATGGAGGCACCAGACATTGTCGTGCCGGTGCGGGAGTTGTCCGTCAACCAGCCGCTGCGGTACGCGCTGCGGTCCTGGGCGGCGAACCTCCCGCACCGGCGGGTGTGGATCGTCGGCTACCGGCCCACCTGGGCCGCCGGTGTCGAGCACATCCCCACCGTGCAGGACGGGACGAAGTACCAGAACACCACGGCCGCGGTGCGGGCGGCGTGCGAGCACCCGGAAGTCAGCAGCACGTTCCTGCTGTGCAACGACGACTTCTTCGTGATGGACCCGGTCGAGGAGATGCCGGTGCTGCACCGCGGGCCACTGCGGCAGGTCGAGGCGTACTACGCCACCCGCGGCAACGGCAAGTACCTGCGGGGGCTGCGGGAGACCCGTGACTGGCTCACCTCGCTCGGCCACACCGACCTGTTGTCGTATGAGCTGCACGTGCCGCTGCCGGTGGAGAAGAAGGCGATGCTCGCCGTCCTCGACGCCGGCGCGCACCTGGACGTCCTCCACAAGCGGACCGCCTACGGCGTGATCAACGGCCTCGGCGGCGAGCAGGTCGAGGACGTCAAGGTCATGCACCGCGGACCGAACTTCCCCCGACACATTCCGTTCCTGTCGACGATGCCCGACAGCTTCTCGAACGGGTCAGTGGGGACGCTGATCCGCCGCAGCTTCGCCCGGCCGTGCCGTTACGAGCGGCCGGGGAGCCGCTGATGCTGCACCCCGGACCGTGCGAACCGTGGCCGATCGACCCCTCGTGCTGTGACCTGCCCGAGGATGCCGACCCGGCCGAGGTGGAGCGGTGGCAGCGCGTCGCCACGAGCATCCTGTGGGCGCTGTCCGGCCGCCGCTGGGGGCCGTCGTGCCCGCTCACGGTCCGGCCGTGCCGCCGGACATGCTTGGACTCCTACCCGCTGGCGGTGCGGTGGGGCACGGTCGGCCCGTGGATCCCGTACCTGGGCTCGGACGGGCAGTGGCGGAACGCGTCGGTGTGCGGATGCAAGTCGGACTGCTCCTGCGGGGAGTTGTGCGAGGTCCGCCTTGAGGGCCCGGTCCACGACGTCGTCGACGTCACGGTCGACGGGGAGCCGCTGGTGCCGGAGGCGTACCGCGTCGACTCGGCGAATCTGCTGGTCCGTACCGACGGGGAGTGCTGGCCGACCTGTCAGGACATGGCGGCGCCGTGTGACGCGCCGGGCACGTTCTGCGTGACGTACCGGATCGGGCTTCCGCTGGACGAGGCGGCGATCGCCGCGGTGTCCGAGTTGACGTGCCACTACGTCAAGGGCTGTGGCGGGAACTCCTGCGGGTGCGGCAGCAACCGGAAGAACCTCACCCGGCTCAATCGGCAGGGCGTCACGATGGAGATGGCCGACCCGACGCTGATCTACTCCGAGGGCCGGACCGGGCTGCCACTCGTCGACATGTGGCTGACCGCGGTCAACCCCTACCGGCAGATGTCGCCTTCCAGGGTGTACTCGCCTGATTTCAAGCGCCCGCGGAGGACGACGTGGCCCTGACTCCGCTTGCGATTCACGACCTCGCCGAGGCTGTTCTCGGCTGCGTCTGCGAGGCGCTGGACCGCACCGCGATGGAGGTCGACGACTACCCCGGCTGTCCGACGTGCCGGGTGTGTGTCGTGCCGGGGCAACCGGCGTGGGATGGCTGCGAGGATCCCTGCTCCGGCGACGAGGTCGGCGGGCAGCTCTCCGTACACGTGGCGCGTATCTACCCGTCGACGTCGTTCCCGGTCGAGGACCAGCAGGTGCGGGACCTCCGCGAGTGCGTGCCGCCGCCGGTGACCGCGGTCGAGTTGGTCGTGACGCTGCTGCGGTGCGCCCCGTATCCGAGTGAGGAGGGCTGTCCGCCGTCGTGTGAGGAGCAGGCGGCGGCAGCGCGCACACTGCACATCGACGCCGCGACGGTGTTCAACGCGTTGCTGTGCTGTCTGCCGTACACCGGCGGCGGCCGGCGTGGACGGCGGTTCGTCCTCGGGCAGCAGCGCACCATCGGCCCCGAGGGCGGCTGTGTCGGGATCGAGCAGCGCGTGACCGTGGCCCTGCCCGGATGCGCCCCGTGCCCCCCGTTGGAGGACTCATGAGCATGGACGTGTCCGTCACGATCGAGCGGTCCCGGCTGGAGCGGCTGCTTCGCTTGCCGGGCGGGCTGGTGGAGCGGAACCTGCGGCGCCGTACCGAGCGGGTCGCTGCCAGGGCCCGCCAGTTGGCCCCTGGCAGCATGGGCCGCTACATCACCACCGAGGTCGGGCGCGGGCCGCGCGGCCTGACCGGGTCGGTGATCTCCAACCATCCGGCGACCGTGTACGTCGTCAACGGCACCCGGCCGCACATCATCCGCCCTCGCCGGGCGAGGGCACTGCGGTTCCAGATGGGAGGCCGGACGGTGTTCGCGAAGATCGTGCACCATCCGGGCACGGATGCGAACGACTTCCTCTCCAGGGCGCTGCGCGAGGTGCTGTAGGAGGGGACCGGTGGGCAGTGACGGGCCCGCCGGGCGACGTGGCCCCGCCCAGCGTCCTGGGCGGGGCTGCTGCCGTACCGCGAGGTCCCCGAAGGGCGCGGGCTCGGCGGATAGCCTCGTTGCGGGGACGCCGCTGGTTGTGGGCCGGGCCGAACGCGCTGACCGGGGAGAGTGCCGGGTGGCCACCAAGAAGATCGCGCTCAACGTCGAGCCGCACGTCGCCGAGATCGGCGACCACAGACTGCTGTTCCTGCCGGAGGTCATGGGCGACGAGTTCATCGACGCCTACGCCGAGATGCAGGAGGTACACCGGCGCCTCAGCGTCGACACGGAGGATCTCGCCGGAACGGACCCGGAGACGCTGCGGGAGGCGTCGGCCGCGACCCGATCCTTCCTCGCCCGGTTCATGCTGCCGGAGTCGGCGGAGGAGTTCACCGGCATGCGCCTGCCCGACCGGGTGCACGTCGAGCTGCTGGAGTGGGTGGTCGAGCTGTACGGAGGTGGCCGCCCTCCTACGTCGTCGCCCGCCTCTGCGCCAGCATCGCCGAGGGCTGGGACGCGTGGGACGGGCACCTCGCGCTCCAAGGCGTCGACCCGCACACGTGGCCGCTGAGGCGGATGCTGTCTGCGGCTGAGGCGCAGATGGATGCGGCGGCGGAGGACGACGCGGAGCGGGCACGGAACCGGGCGCGGCTGTATGCGCCGCCGAAGGGCGCGCGACGGCCGAGGACGCCGCAGGCCGGTGTGATGACACGGTCGCAGGCGATGAGGCTCGCGCAGCAGGTCTCCGCGGAGGACAGCATGCTCCAGCACGGTCGAACATCTGGCCGATAGCCTTGTAGATGCCGCTGGTTCTGGGCCGGGCAACCCGCTTGCGTGAAGGGGTTGTCCAGTGGCCGACGACGACGTCGTCGGAGGGGCGCGGATCCGCATCACCCTCGACGACACCGGTGTGCAGGCCGACGCGTTCGCCCTGGGCCGGCGGATCAAGGAGTCCCTGGAGCGCGGTGCCCGCGGGGTCGGCAACACGATCCGGCAGGACATCCAGCGCGCGTTGCGACGTGCCGTCAGCGTCAGGATCGAACCGGACCTCAGCCGGTTCGATGCGCAACTCCTCAACGGTCTTCGGCACATCGACTCCCTGGATATCCCCGTCGCGCCGGACCTGTCCGACTTCATGGTCAGGCTTCGGGCCGCGCTCGCCGGTGAGGAGGTCTCCATCCGGGTCGTCCCCGACCTGGACGACTTCGACGCCCGGATCCGGGCGCACCGGCCTCCCCCGGTCACGGCGCAGGTGGACGCCGACCCCGATTCCACGAACCGCCTGGCGGGGGCGCTGGGCTCTCTGAGGTCGGCGCTGCGGATCGTGGGGGGCACGGCCGCGCTGACGTCCGCGATCGGGCTTTTGGGGGCCGCGGCTGCGACGGCGGCCGGGCAGATCGTCACCCTGGTGGCGGCTCTGGCGCCGGCGGCCGGGATCGTGGCCGCGCTCCCGGCCGCGATCACGGGTGCGGTCGTAGCGTTCGGCGCGTTGAAGCTGGCGCTGATGGGCGTGGGCGACGCGTTCAAGGCCGCGCTGACGGAAGACCTGAAGAAGTTCAAGAAGGAGTTGGACGGCCTACCGTCGGCGGCGCGTGCGGCGGCGTGGGAGGTACGCAGCCTCAAGCCCGCGTTCGAGGAGCTGCGGAGCGAGGTCCAAGCGGCGTTCTTCGAGCCCCTTGAGGGGCAGATCAGGAAGACCGCCAAAGCGTTGGGCGGGCCGCTGCGCAAGGGCCTGTCGGGGGTCGCCGGCCAGTTCGGCGCGGCAACTGCGGAGGTGGCCAAGTTCGTCGCCTCGGCGCGCGGGGTGAAAGACGTCGAGGCCATCCTCGCGGGCACGCAGCAGGTCACCAAGGGCCTCACGGCCGGGTTGGTGCCGGCGGTGGAGGGGTTCACCGACCTGGCTGCGGCGATCCAGACGGCGTTCGGGGAGCGGCTGGGGGATGCGCTGGCCGCGCGGGGCGAGCAGCTCGGCGCGTTCATGGAGCAGATCGCCTCCGACGGGCGGGCCGTGGCGTGGGTGGAGCAGGCACTTAGCACATTCCGGCAGCTCGGCACGGTCCTGGAGAACTTGGGGTCGATCTTCGACAGCGTCCTGGATGCGGCCCGCACGGCAGGCGGCGACATTCTGGGCGTGTTCTCCCAGGTCACGGGCCGGGCCGCGAGGTTCTTGGAGAGCGACGCCGGGCAGGCATCCCTCGTCAACATCTTCCGCACGCTGGGGGAAGTCGGGTCCGCGCTCAGTCCGGTGATCACCGAACTGGTCAAACAGGTCGGCGCGTTGGCGCCGGCGTTCGTGCCGATCGTCCAGGTGGCGGGCCCGACCCTGACCAGGCTCCTGGCACAGCTCGGCACGGCTCTCCAGGCGATGATGCCGGGGCTACAGGCGTTGACGTTCGGGCTCGCCGTCGGGCTGTCCGAGCTGGGCCCGGCCCTGGAGCCGCTGGGGTCCGCGCTGGGCGCGCTGGGCACGGCGCTGACGCCGCTCCTGCCTCTGGCCGGGCAGATCGCCGCGACGCTGGGGGCGGTCCTCGCCCCGGCTCTGCAGGCGCTGGCCAGTGTGCTGGGGCCGGTGGTGGAGGCGTTCGCCGCGTCCCTGGCGCCGGTGCTGCCGCAGATCGCCGCGCTGTTCGGGCAGGTGGCCGCGGCGACGCTGCCGCTGGTGGCGGTGATGGGCCAGCAGCTCGGCACGGCCCTCCAACAGTTGCTACCGCCGATCCTGGCGCTCATCCCGCAACTGATCGAAGGGTTGCTGCCCGCGTTTCAGCAGATCCTCACGGCCGTGATGCCGCTGCTGCCGCTCCTGGTCCAGCTCGGGCTCCAGGCCCTCCAACAGCTCCTTCCGCCGATCGTGGCGCTCATCCCGCAACTGATCGAAGGGTTGCTGCCGGCTTTCACGCAGCTTCTGACGACGCTCACGCCGCTGCTGCCGATGATCCTGGACCTGGCGATGGTGGCGCTCCAGCCGCTGATCGCGATCCTCCCCCAGGTCGTGGACCTGGCCGTCTCCCTCCTGGGCCCCCTGCAAGAGTTCCTGCCCGTGCTGCAGCAGCTCCTGCCTCCGCTGCTGCGTTTCGGAACGATCGTTCTGGGCTGGGTCAACTTGGGTGTCGTCCTGCCGATGCTGCAACTGATCGTCGGCGGGCTGAAGCTGTTGATGACGACCGTGACGGCCGTGGTCGGCGTGGTCGCGAGCATGGTCGGCACAGTGATCGGATGGTTCAAAGACCTCTACAACGTCCTGGTCGGCAACAGCATCATCCCGGACCTGATCAACGGCATCATCAGGTGGTTCGCGCGGATGCCGGGCTCGGTGATCAACACCGTGGTCACGATGGTGAGCAACGTCATCGCCCGGTTCGGGGAGATGCCGGGGAAGGCGGCGCGGGCGGTGGGGGACTTGGGGCGGCGGCTCGGCGGCGCGATCTCGGATGCCACCGGCTCCGCCCTGTCGGCGGCCGGTGACCTCATGGCCAGCATCGCGGCCAAGTTCGCCGGCCTGGGGGATGCGATCCTCGCCGCAGTGGGCGACATCGGCGGCCGGATCATGGGCCGGGTCCGCAGCAGTATCCCGTCCGCCGTCCGGGACTACATCCCCTTCCTGGCCAACGGCGCGATCGTCACCGGCCCGACGCTGGCCGTGGTCGGTGAGGCCGGGCCGGAGGTCGTCATTCCCCTGACCCGGCCGCAGCGGGCCCGTGATCTGGCGCAGGAGTCGGGGCTGCTGAGCGTTCTCGCCGGTAAGGCGCCGTCGTCCGGTGCGGGTGGCGGAAGCCGGCCCGCGGCGGCGGGGGTGAATGTCACGTTCAACGTGACCGCGTCGGAGGATGCGGAGGCGACCGCGCGTCTGGTGCTGCGCCGGCTGGCGCAGGTGGGTATCGCCTGACGGGCGGGCGGACCCGGTGCGCGCCGTACCCTGAGAGGGTGTGTCGCTGGTTGTGGGCCGGACGCGGCAGGCCGGCCGTGCCCAGACCACGCAGAGGTGCCTCTTGCTCAGCGACTACATCGCCATCGGATCCAACGAGGTCGCGAACACGGCCCGCCTGGCTGCGTATCTGGAGTCGATGGGGTCGCCTCTGACCAGCGGCTCCGATATCTGTACCTGTGCCACCCTCACCGCGGACGTCCTGGACCAGCCGGAGTACACCACGGCGGACGACCCCGACAGTCCCGCCCCCTGGTACGACCCCGACATTCCCGAGTCCGGGGATTTCCTGGGGTTCCTGCCGCTGGCCGTGGAGGGCGTAGACGACTATCCGGTGACGCGGACGGTGACGAACGCGGTGGTGGGGGGCGGCGCCATCGGGCCGGCGCGGGCACGGCCCCGCACGATCACCGTCAGCGGCATCCTCTTGGGCCTGACCTGTTGCAGTGTCGGCTACGGGCTGCACTGGCTGGCGGAGACCTTGCAGGGCTGCACGGGCGCGGGGTGTGGCGGGGACTGCATGACCCTCTACACCTGCTGCCCCGGCGAGGACATGACGGCGGAGGAGTTCAACGACCGCTACCGGCGCACCTACCGGCGGGTGTCGCTGGTGTCCGGGCCGACGGTGACGGGCCGGGTAGGGAGCGGGGATTGCCAGGCCGGGCGGTGCGCGTCGGGCGCGGACATCGTGACGGTGGAGTTCACGCTGGTGGCCGCGACGCCGTGGCCGTGGACGGACACGATCCCGCTCATGGACGTGGCGCTGCCTCTGGACGACAGCGACGCGTGCATCACGTGGTGCGTGTCGGGCAGCAGCGACCCGGCCTGTGCCGGCCCGTGCCCGCACGCGGAGTGTTTCGACCCGGAGTCGCCGTGCGCGGATCCCGGGTGCGCGCCGCCGGCGCCCCCTTCCCCGGCGCTGCCGGAGACGTGTTTCTGTCTGCCGCTGGCGGTGGAGCGCGACTGCTACGACCTGGACCTGTCGGACCGCCCGCAGTGGTCAACGGACGTGCCGATGATCACCGTCCGGGCCGGCGCCAACGAACTGCGGGGCGTCACGGTCGCCTTCTACGAGAAGGCCGGGGCGCTGGAGGGGCTGCCGTGCGACCAGGTTGCGGACATCAACCGCTGTGGGCCGCATTCGGAGTACACGATCGACTACGTCCCGCCTGGTGGGGTGGTGACGATCGACGGGCAGGTGGGCCGGGCGGTGCTGGAGTGCGGCGGCGAGTGCCGGACGGCGCCCAACGTGTTCGGCCGGGACGGCGCCCCGCCCTCGTTCCGGCCGCTGGACTGCGCGTCGTACTGCGTGTGCATCTCCTCCTCCGCGATCGACCCGCCGGGGCCGGACGCGACGGTGTCCATCGGTGTCAGCGGGCGCGGCTACTGAGCGGGCCGCGTCGTAGACTGGGCGCGAGCTGCTGGTTCTGGGCCGAGCCTTCACTACGTGAAGGGCAGCCCGTTGGCCGACGTCTATTCCTCCTACGCGGATCTCGCGGCGCACGAGACCGAGGGAGTCGCCTACGAGCGGCGGCAGATCCCGGTGTCCGGCAGCATGTGGGCATCCATCGCCATCCACGGCGGCGGCATCGAGCCCGGCTCGGGCGAGGTGGCCCGCGCGGTCGCCGCGGGCCTGATGAACCACTACGAGTTCGCGGGCATCCTGCCGTCGGACAACTACCGCCTCCACGTCACGTCCACGAACTTTGACGAGCCGATCGCCGAGGGCATCGTCGCCGCCTCCGAACGCACCCTCAGCTTCCACGGCTACACCGGTGACGGCACTCCGGTCACGGCGCTGGGCGGCCTGGACACGCCCCGCATCGAGGCGATCAGGGCGTCGCTCACCGCGGCCGGCTTCACGGTGATCGACGCGCCGCCGGAGATCGCCGGCGTGAACCCGAACAACATCGCGAACCGGAACCGCATCAGCGCCGGCGTCCAACTGGAACTGTCCCGGCCGCAGAGGGCCGCGTTCTTCCCCGGCGGGGACCTGTCGCGGTCGATGCGGGACAGCGGACAGCGCACGGACCTCTTCTACCGGTACGTGGAGGCGATCCGGCAGGCGATGCTCAACTACACCCCCTCCCCCGGCCCCGGCGGCGGCGAGGAGGACGGGTGCGCGGTCGAGTACGCGGCGCGGATCGTGGACCGTGACGGCGCGGTCGTCACGGACGCCACCTATCTCACCGAGGTGGAGTGGAACCGCATCCTGAACGACACGAGCACGGGCCGGGTGGTGATCAACCCGGATGGCGACTGCTGCGAGCAGATGGGAGAGGTCCGCTCGTGGCGGCACCAGCTCCACATCTACCGCAACGGGACCTTCGTGTGGGGCGGGCCGATCCTGTCGGTGGAGTGGTCCCACGGCCAGGTCGAGGTGTTCGCCGCGGACCTCTCGGCGTGGCTGTCCCGCCGGGTCCCGCACGACACGATCCGGTTCACGGACCTGGACCTGACGCAGATCGCGGCGTGGCTGATCGCGGACGGGTTCGCCCCGGACGACCCGGGGCACGAGGTGCAGATCGTGGGCGAGGCCGGGGTGACCGGCGGACGCGAGTACCGCAGGCACATCGGGCAGACCTTCGACCACCTCCTGGACCTCGCGGACACCGGCATCGACCTCACCGTGGTCGGCAACAAGTTCGTGATCCTGCCGGAGGACTGGTCGCAGACCGTCGGCGCGCTGACCGACGCCGACATGCCCGACGGGGTGATGGTCGCGGAGGACGGCGCCGCGCTGGGCACGCGGTGGATCGTGGTCGGCGGCCAGGACGGCGACCTCATCGGCACGGCCGGAGGCACCGACCCCTATTACGGGCTGCTGGAGCGCTATGTGGAGCAGTCCTCCATCCAGACGCTGAACTCGGCGAACGCCGCGGCCAGAGCGAAGCTCCGCGCGGCCATGCCGGTGCCGGTGTTCATCGACACGCAGGAGGTGACGCTGAACCCGGACGCGGACGTGGACATACCCACCCTGACACCGGGGTGGTGCCTGGACGTGGCGAGCGTCGCCACCTGCCGGGACATAACCCAACGGTTGAAGATCGTCGGAGTGAGGGCGCTGGTGCAGTCCTCCGGGGCCGTGCCGGGGCAGGAGCAGGTACAGGTGCAGGTGGCGGCGCTGGGGAGTGGTCGGTGATGGCGATGCGTGGGAGCCCGTCCCGGCGGGTGATCGGCAACCCGATCGGTGGCGTGCTGCGGGACCTGGACCGGCGTGCCAGGTCGACCACGAGCCGGGCGGGCAGCCAGGGGCCGGAGGGCCCGCAGGGTCCGGCCGGCCCGCCGGGACCGGAAGGGCCCGCCGGAGCGACTGGCCCCGCCGGGCCGGCCGGTCCGCCGGGGGCGTCGCCGGACGCGTCGGTGGAGGTCACGGACGCTGCGGGCCGGGTGGTGTGGACGTTCCCCTCCGCCCACGCGGTGCCGCCTGTGGTGTCGGCGCTGCCGGTCGATCCGGCGCCGGGAGACGCGACGACCGTGGTGGCGGTGCTGGAGTCGGTGACGGCGACACAGGCGACGATCCGCGTGTGGCAGACGCAGCCACCGGCCGCGCTCGGGGACCAGCCTGCCGTGCCAGCCGGTGCGGGCCTGGCCGTCCATGTGGTCGCGGTTGCCCGAAGTTGAGGGGGCGGCAAACCGCTACCCTTCTTTGTAGCTGCTGGTTCTGGGCCGAGCTTGCCATATGTCCCATTCAGGATGGTGAGCCGCTTTGGCCACAGTGTGCGTCGACGGGGACTTCTTCGAGGTCGGGCCCGACGGCCGGCTGACGATCATCCGCGGCGAGCTCGGGCTCCGTAACCGGGTCATCTACCGCGACCCCGGCAACCACGTCTTCCGGAAAGCCGACTACCCGTGGCTGACCAAAGTCTTCATCGAGGTGCAGGGGGCCGGGGGCGGGTCGGCCGGCGCGAACGCCCGCGACGGCGAGTGCATCGCCCGGCCCGGCGGCGCGGGCGGCGCCTACGCCAACATCATCCTCGCCGCCAGCAGTCTCGGCGCGACAGAGGCCGTGGTGGTCGGCGCGGGTGGTGCTGCCGGAACGTCCAACGGGGCGGGCGGCGCGGGCGGCGCGAGCAGTTTCGGCGGTGTCGCGGTCGCCCAGGGCGGTGACGGCGGCACCGTGTTCATGACGTCGGGTACCTCTCCGGACGTCACGTCCGGTGTGCCCGGTGCGAGCGCGCTGGGCGGGACGGGTGGCCTCACGGCAGGCGGCGGCGCGTCCGGCGGCGCGTTCCGCCTCAACGGTACGAACGGCATGGCCGGCGCGGGCGGCGACTCCCGCATGGGGCAGGGCGGTTTCCCCCGAGCGTCCGAGGGCGACGGAGGCGTGCCGCGCGGGCGTGGCTCCGGCGCCGGCGGCTCCCTGTCGTATGGCGAACCGGTCAACGGCCAGGACGGCGCCGACGGCCTGGTCATCGTCTGGCTCTACGGCTGAAAGGGATGGGTGGTTGACATGGCTCGCTGCGGATGCGGCGGTAGCTGCGGGTGCGCGGTCGCGGCCGGGGAGAACGTCACGATCACGGGCTCCGGATCGCAGGCAAACCCATGGATCATCCACGCGGGCACGGACTGTGCCGACGTCCGCGCCTGCCTCTCGGGTGGTCAGGGCATCGACTACGAACCGGCCACGGGCGTGGTCCGCACGTGCCTCTCCACGGACCCCGACAACCGGCTGGTCTACGGCACGGACGGGTGTCTTCACGTGCCGCCGCAGCCCGTCACCTGCGACGAGGTCCGGCCGTGCCTGTCCGCGTCCAACGGCGCGACCTACGACCCGGCCACCGGCGAGATCGGCACCTGCCTCTCCGTAGATGCGGGGAACCGTCTGGTCTACGGCACGGACGGGTGCCTCCATGCGCCGCCGGTGAGCTGCGACGAGGTTCGGCCGTGCCTGTCCGCCGGGCCGGGCGCGACCTACGACCCGGCCACCGGCGAGATCGGCACCTGCCTCTCCGCGGACGCGGGGAACAACATCACCTACGGGTCGGACGGGTGCCTGTACGTTCCGACCGGTGCGGCGACGGTGACGACCGGATGCGGTGTCACCGGCGACGGGTCCGCCAGCGCCCCCGTCGCCGTGAACGCGGGCACCTGGCCGTACCCGTGCGATATCGCCACCAGCGGCGGCGTCATCGCCTGCGACCCGGCCACCGGCCAGCTCTACAGCGAGCCGCGCGGGCAGGCCACGTTCCGGTCGTTCAACGACGAGCGCACTTACAACAACCTGCCGGTGCCCGCCGCGGCCGACACCCCCGTGGACACGTTCACGGCGTCGATCACGAACCCCAGCACCTGCCGGCCGGCGCTGGTGGTGGTCACCCAGGAGACCGACGTCTACATGACGCTGCCCCCCGGCTCTCAGGCCGCGTGGGGGCAGGGCGGCGACGAGTTCAGCCGGACGTACAACACGGGCAGCTCGACGATGGGGAACTACCACGCCCAGAGCATGAAGCACTACGCGGCGACGGCGAACTTGGCGCCGGGGGCGACCTACACCCACAGCTACGACGTGACGATGGGGCACGGCGCCGGCGGCAGCACCTACTACCGGATTTTCTCCAACATTCGTTTCCTCGTGATCAGCCTGTGAGGGGCGTCATGGCCACGGCATCCGACGAACAGACCTACTACGTGATCTATGACGACGGCTCTGTCGGCCGCATCGTCACCGACACCGGCACCGAGCCCGACCTCGCGAAGGCGGGCCGGTTCGTGTCGCAGGCCGAGTACCAGGCAGCGGTGGACGCGCTGGACGCGGAGCGCGAGCAGCAGCAGGCCGAGGAGGAGGCCATGCGGTCCGCGCAGGCCAAGGCCGACTACGAAGCGCTGGTGGCGGCCGGTGTCCCGGAGGACACCGCGGCCCGCATGTCCGGCTACGACCCGACCGAGGAGTGGTCCTGATGGCCACCCCGATCGGGGCGTCCGCGCTGGTCGCGGCCCTCAAGAAGGAGGGCCTGCGGGTGGTGGAGGTCGGCGGGTGGCGCACGCACAACCGCAACCACAAGGGCGCGTGGGGGCCGGTACACGGGGTGGAGATCCACCACACGGTCACCTCCGGATCGGCCGCCACGGTCCGTATCTGCCGCGACGGCTATGCCGGTCTGCCCGGCCCGCTGTGCCACGGCGTCATCACCAAGGACGGGACCGTGCACCTGGTGGGGCACGGGCGCGCGAACCACGCGGGCCTGGGCGACGACGACGTACTGCGCGCGGTGATCGCCGAGCGCTCTCCCCTCCCCCCGGCCAACGAGACCAACACCGACGGCAACCGCCACTTCTACGGCTTCGAGTGCGAGAACCTCGGCGACGGCCGTGACCCCTGGCCCGCCGCCCAGCTCGACGCCATCGAGCGTGCCGCCGCGGCCCTGTGCCGGCACCACGGCTGGAAGGCCGAGTCCGTGATCGGCCATCTGGAGTGGCAGCCCGGCAAGGTCGATCCCCGCGGCTTCTCCATGACCACCATGCGGGCCCGCATCCGCGAGCGCCTGGACCACGCCCCCGGATGGGACCGGGGTGAGGGAGCGGCCGAGCCTGCGGCCGGAACGGAGGACGAGTTGCCGGAGTACCTGAGCATCGGCCAGACCAGCGCCAGGACCCTGCCGCCCGGCCGGTGGTCGGCGCTGACGTGGGATACGGAGTGGACGGACACCGCAGGTGTTCACCACGAGGGGTACCAGACCGTGCTGACCGGGCCCGCGTCCTACGTGGGGGATCTGCGGGTGCGGGTGGACGGCCTGACGGCAGGTGCCGAGCTCCAGGCCCGCATCGTGCTGGACCGGGCCGACGGGCGTCGCTCCGATCTGCCGTGGGACGAGGCGCCGGCCACCAGCGGCACGACGACGCTGACGATGCCGGTCACCGGCCGGGTCGGGCAGGGCACTCGGCTGCGGCTGATGGTCTGCCACTACGGCGACGAGCCGGTGCGCATAGAGCGGGCCGAGCTCAAGCTCCACGTGTGGCGTGGCTGATGGAGAAGCAGAGGAAGGTCTGACATGCAGAACCTGTACGTGAGTTTCATGCGGACGGTCGTGCCGCTCGTGGCCGGTGTCCTCCTCGGGTGGGCCGCGCGTGTCGGGCTCGACCTCGACGCGGACGCCGCCGCCGGCTACGTCGAGGCCGGGGCGACCGCCGTCTACTACGCCGTGTTCCGTGCCGTGGAGGCGTGGGCCGGGCGCATGGAGTGGGAGCCGCTGCGGACTGTGGCCGGTGTCCTGCTGGGGTGGGCGCGGCCCCCGCGCTACGAGGCTGGCAGGGAGGACGTCGTCAGTATCCGCCTCCGCTTGGACGCCGACCACCTGACCCAGCAGCTCCAGACGGCGACCGCGTTGACCGAGCAGGCGACCTCCGGGCCGGACGGCAAGCCGTGACATCGCCGGACGCCCTGCACGAGCTACAGGCGCTGCGCGACGAGGTTTTGCGTGTCGGCCGGGACGTCGGTGAGATCAAGACGTCGTGTGCGGTGCTCGTCGAGCGGTCGATGCGGACCGAGCAGGACGTCCGGGACCTCCGGGAAGACCTGGAGAGCGAGGTCGGTGCTCTGCGGGACGAGCATGCCGCTGTGCGGACCGAGTTGGAGGACGTGAAACGGCGGGTGTGGATGGCGGTTGGTGGGGTGATGGTCGCCGGTACCGGTCTGGGGTTCCTCGTGCAGTTCCTCGCCAAGTAGTTCCCTCGACCTATGCGGGTATTTTGACGGGCCACGAAACCCCAACACAATGCCTGTTATGTTGGGGTGATGGACCTCTCCCCCCGTTCTTCCGATGAACCGACTTCCCGTGTCGTGTCCGGTCGGATTGTCGACACCCTTCCCGACACCGCGCACTGGCCCGGCGTAGTCGAGGCGTGGCTGTCGTCCCGCCGCTCCCCCCGAACCCGTGACGGCTACCGACGCGAGGTTCGACTGTGGACCGACCACTGCACCGCCTACGGCCTCGACCCGCTCCGCGCGGACCGCACGGTTGTCGAGGCGTACCTCCGCCGGCGCGAGGAAGCCGGCGACTCCGAACGGACCCTCGCCCGCCGCCTGTCGGCGATCACCAGCGTCTACCGGTACGCCGTGTCACTGGGGAGGGTCGCGACCAACCCGGTCGAGCACGTGGACCGGCCGCGGATCGACGCGACGCAGTCGCCGACCGTCGGCCTGAGCCTGGAGGAGGCTCGGCGGATGCTGGAGGTGGCCGAGCGGGAGTCCCCGCGCACGCACGCCTTGGTGGCGTTGCTGTTGTGCGGTGGGCTGCGGGTCTCCGAGGCCCTCGCCGCGCGGGCCGAGCACCTCGGCGTCGACAGCGGCCACCGGTTCCTCCAGGTGGAGGGCAAGGGCCGTAAGCAGAGGCGGGTGCCGGTCACGCCGTTGATGCAGCACGCGATGGATCGGGTCCTCGACGGCCGGGACGGCGGCCTGCTCCTACGCACGGCCAGCGGCCGGCCGTGGGACCGGTCGGAGGCGTGGCGGGCGGTGCGGCGCGTCGCCAAGGCGGCCGAGGTGGCGGAGTCGGAGAAGACCTCTCCGCATTCGCTGCGGCACACCGCGGCGACGCTCCTGCTGTCTGCAGGGGTGTCGCTGGCGCGGGTGCAGGCGCAGCTCGGGCACGCCGACCCGCGGACGACGCAGCTCTACAACCGGCGGTTCGGTGAACTGCGGGGCGCGGCCGGGTACCGGCTGGACGATCTCCTGTCCGGTGGGTGACCGTTCGCTGCGGGTGTGGCGCCGGTTGCTCACGCGTAAGGGGTAATGTCCTACAACCTCCTGTCAGCTCCTGCAATTTCAGGGGTAGGCAGTGACCGACGGGAGGGGATAGCGTGCACAGGGCAACGGTATATGCCAGGTCGGCTATCAAATCCCGCGGCAGGAGGCTGTCATGCGCGCGCACGAGATTGAGCTACTGGGGGGACCTGCAGATGGACAGCGGATTACCGTGCCGGAGAACGTCCAAACGCCGCCGCAGACGGTGGAGCTGCAGGAGTTGCCGATTACCGCGCTGCGCGGCGCGCTGTCGGACGCCCTTGACGAGAGTGGAGTTCCGGCGAGCGTTCTGGAGCGGGCGTTTTCGGTGGACGTCGGCGAGCCGGAGCCGGTGCAGTGCGCCGTCTACCGGCTGGATTGGAGATCCAGGGAAGACGACGGGTCTCCGTGGCGGTACTTCTACGAGGCGGCGGCGTCCTGACTGCGCTTCGGTGAGGTTGCGGGACCCCGTCCTATGTCGAGTAGGGCGGGGTCTTTCGCTGTTCGGAGGCCGGGGCCGCGGCCTCCGGTGGCGTATGTGGTGCCGGTTACTCGCTTAAGCGGGCTGCGCGTGCCACACTGGGGTTGTCCTTATCCAATGTGCTGGCTGGCTGTTGGTGTAGGTGCGGTGTGTCCCCGTCTTCGTGGTGCGGGCGGGGCGGCCAGGGTGCGGCGTTTGCCGGTACCGCTCTCCCCCGTCTTCTGCCTCTCTTATTGGGAGGTGGAGGGCGGGGGCGTGTCGTTTTGGGGAGTGGGTCGGCGGGAGCGGATGACGAAGCTCCCGGCTCCGGTGAGGGTGGAGATCAGTCCGCGTTCGCGGAGCAGGCCCATGGCGCGGCGGACGGTGCCCAGGCTGACGCCGTGGATTTCGCGCAGTTCGTGTTCGCCGGGTAGGCGTCCGCCGACGGGTAGCCGTCCGGTTGTGATTTCCGCTTCGAGGTCGTCCGCGAGTTGCTGGTACCGGTACCGCGGCATGACCGGCTCCTCCGGTTCTCCCATGAGGTGAGGGTCGCGCGTCCGGGTGTTCCTCACATCCTGGGGGCGCGTCTCGGGTATGCAGGGGTAACTCTGTAGAGCTGGGTACAGGTGGGTAGAGGTCGGGTACATTGCGTAACGATGTAACCCCCGGATCGCTGGCTGCGGTCCGGGGGTGTGGTCGACCTGATAGGAGCAGGCGACGTGAGTCAGAGTACCCACAGCGCTTTTCCAGCGTCTCCGGCCGTGCAGTGCGGGCATCCGACGGCGGCGCCGGTGCTGGTGGCCGTTGCGTTGGCCGTTTCCGGTCCTGGTGGGAGGAGTCTCTATCGGTGCCCTCCGTGCGCGCAGCGTCGCCTTGAGGGGCATCTGGGGGCGTGTCGTCGGTGCGTGGAGGAGTCGCCGCCGTACTGCCGGGAGGCGAGGGAGGATCTCGCGGCCATCCATTTGGCGGTCACCCGCGCGGCCGAGGGGGGCGTGCCGCTTCGTGGGGACGAGTTGCAGGCGTTGATCGTGTTGCTGCGTGGGCACGTCGAGTTGCTTTTGCCTGCTGTGTCTGCGGGGGTGGGGAGGCTCTGGCGCGGTGGTATCGAGTGGTACAACGCGGATATGCGGCTGGCCGCGGTCCGACGGCGGTTGGAGAACGGGCCGGGGTCCGGGCTGTCCTCCGCCCAGCAGCATGTTGTGCAACTGGCCCGTGACGTCGCATGGATGTTGGAGGTCACGGCGGTTCCGGAGGGTGATTCCTGGTGACGTGTCCGGCGTGTGCGCGGTGTGGTGAGGCGGGCCCGGATCTGGCGCGGGTCGATGAGGACGTTGATGCCCCGGTGGGGGTGCCGGTGATGTGGTGCGGGCCGTGCCGGCAAGAAGGGCTTGCCAGGGTCTGGGAGGGCGGTTGCCTTCCGGGGGTCTACTACGTGCCGCTGCGGGATGAGCGGCGTCCGCGCGGTACGTGATGGCGCGCTCGGTCTGGCCTTCGGGTTTCGTCTCGGTGGAGGCGGACGGCGTCGGAGGCGTAGGGCCGGGTGCTTGGGTGCCCCGTTCGCCGTTCCATCCCCCGTTGGGCGGCGGGCGGGGCTCTCGTTGTGTCAGATCGTGTCTTTACGGTGGCCTTGGCGGGCCGTCCAGTCGTCGGAGGTTGTCGTGCTCGATCCCACGCGCAGGGTTCTGTCTCCGGAGCAGGTGCGGGCGTTGCTCGCCGAGGCGGCGCGGGAGCCGGCGTTGTACGCGCGGGTGGCGCTTGTGGCGTTGGCCGGTGCCAGGCCGCGGGAGGTTGAGGGGCTGCGGAGGGGTGACTTCGATGCGGATGGTTCGCGGTTGCGGCTCGGTCGTGGGGCTCTGGAGCGGACGGTGCGGGTGGCGCCGTCGGCGGCGAAGCTGCTTGGGGAGGCGGCGGGCCGGGTAGCTGCGGGGACGAGGGGGTGTTTGCTGGAGCCGTGGTCGCCGGTGCGGCTGGTGCAGTCGGTGCGGGGGGCGGCGCGTGCGGCGGGTGTTGAGGCGGGGGTGCACGAGTTGCGGCAGTCCGCTATAGCGGTGGTGTGGGAGGACGGTACGCCGGTTCAGCACATCGAGGCGTATTTCGGGGTCTCCCGGCCGGCGGCGCGGCGGGACCTGGTGCCGGTTCGGGATGGGTACGACGTCGGGATCGCGGATGTGCTGCAGGAGGCGTTCGGCTGAAGGGGTCATGCCGAACGACGGAGGGCCGCCCCGAGGGGGCGGCCCTTTCGTGTGGGTGGTCCGGCCGCCGCCGGGCGTGGGTGGGTGGCGGCGGCCGGGGCTCGGTGGGTCAGGCGAGGGGGAAGCTGTAGGCGATACGCCCGTTCGGCAGTTCGATCTCCCAAGGGCCCACGAACAGGCCGTATGCGGCCCAGTCGCAGCCGCGGCCGGTGTACTTACCACGCCCCTTGTCGAGGGCGCCCAACGTGCGGCCGATGCACTCCCGGCCGAGGACGTCTGAGGCGATGACGGGCTGGTTGGTGCGCAGGTTGGTGCGGGGGTGGTCGGTGAGCGCCTGGCGGAAGTCGGCGCCGGTGACGACGTCCTTGCAGGAAGGGCACTGGAAGGCCCAGTTGAGGGGGTTGTCGCCGAAGCGGTCGCGGGCTTCGGCGACCAGGTCGGCCTGGGTGAGCTTGCGGTGGGCAGTCGCAGTGGTCACGTGCTTCTCCTGGGGTCTTGGTGCGCCTGCCGCCGGGCCGGTGTCATCCCGGCGGCAGGCGGTCGGGGGTTAGGCGGCGTGGTTGTCGCGGGCCTGCGGGGCGAGGCGGTGCCGGCAGGAGCCGGTGAGGCAGGGGCGGGCGCGGCGGTCCCACTCGTCGCCGTTGACGCGCTCGTGGCGGTAGCCCTCGGCGGTCTCGCGGCGCCGGTCGGCGGCGCGCGGGGTGAACTCCTTGTGCGCGGCCTCGGCGGTGTCGCTGTCGAGCGCGGACGGGTAGACGGAGCCCTCGACGCAGCCGGCAGGGTTGATGCGGATCCAGAACCGGCGGGCGGCGCGGCGTTCGGCGCGGACGGCCGCGAGGCAGGCGTCGTGGACGGGCGGCCGTCCACTGGCGGCCTGCTTCCAGCAGTCGGCGCAGGCGGCGGTCGTGGCGGTGGTCATCACGCGACTCCCTTCCGGGCCTGCGGGGCGGCGTGGAGCGGGGTGACGGGCACGACGGGCCGCACGGTGGTGATGCGGGCGGCGCAGAACCGGGCGGCCTGCCCGGCGGCGAGGTCGGCCCACAGGAAGTGGCCCGCCGTCCGATCCTTGCTGGCGATGAAGGCGCAGTCGGCCAGCTCAGGGCGGCCCATCTGCTCCAGCGCGGGCCGCAGGTGCGGGATGGCGTGCTCGGCGACGGCGGTCTCGAAGGCGGTGCCGCGCGGGTTCTCGGCTGCCGGGTCGTAGTCGAGAGTCAGGTCCGGGACAGGGCGACTGTCGCCGAGGTGTCCGAACTCGACGTGGTAGGTGGTCACGGTCGGCCTCCTTTCTGGAGGTGTCGGGCGAGGGTGAGGAGTGCGATGCCTGCGGTGGTGAGGGCGATCGCGCCGGCCGGGCAGGCGAGACGGGCCAGGGCGGTCACTGGGCGGCCTTGCGGTGCTCGGGGCACAGGTCCCGTCCGTCGCGGGTCCGTCGCCAGCCGCGGGTCTTCAGCAGGCGGCGCAGCTCGCGGTGGGTGTGCGGCTCGAACCGGACCGGCCAGTGGCCCTCGGGGTACTCGCAGCTGGGGTGGTCGCAGAGGAGGATCAGGTAGGCGTCGGCGCTCATGACGCCTCCCGCTGCTGCTGTGCGTGGGTGATGAGGTCGGCCGCGGTCTGTTCGGTGACGCACAGCCGTTCGGCGATCTGCGCGAGGGGCATGCCAGCGGCGGCATGCTCGGCGGCCGCTCGCGCCCAGGCGTCCGCCCGCCGGTCGGTGGGCACGTAGTCCCGGCCGACGGTCATCGCGGCAGCCTTGCGCCGGTCCGCCGACCACTTCCGGCGCGGGGTCGGCTTCGGCTCGGGCTGGCCTTCGCGGGCCGGGGGCATCCAGTCGGGCTCCAGCAGCACCAGCTCGCGCGGGCCGCTGTCGGCGGTGACCTTCTCCGGGCACGGGGCGGGGCATCCGGCGCACAGGGCGGCGGCGCGGTGCACGGCCTGCTGCCGCTGCCGGGGGTCGGCGTCCTCCTCGAAGAGCGCCAGGTCGTACAGGGCGGAGCGGCCGACGCAGGGCAGGGCGGTCACGACGCACCGCCCTCGGTGCTGTGGTGCCGCATCTCGGCGATTTCGTCGGGGCCGAACCCGTCGCGGCGGAGACTGGCGGCCATCTCGTCCACGTCACCGGGCTCACCCGACTCGGCGGCCATGCGGCGCAGGGTCTCGACGGCCTCGTCCCATGCGTGCGGCGCGGACGTCAGCGACTCCACGGGGCCCAGGCAGGCGAGCGCGTTGGCGGCCTCGCTCAGCGTCTCGGCGCGCACGGTGGTGGTGTGCTGCTCCAGCTCGGCGATCCGCGCCCGCGCCTCGTCCCGCTCGCGCTGCGTCGTCTGCAACTGGGCGAACAGCTCGGCGACGTGCCGCTTGTTGCCCTTGGCGACCTCGGTGAGGGTGTCCACGCGGTCGCAGAACTCGTCCCGCTCGGCCCGCAGCCGTTCCACCTCGGCCAGCAGCGCGGTGACCGGCCCCTCGTCGCCCAGCAGGAAGTCCCGCAGGTGCTCGGCGAGGTAGGTGCGCATCTGGGCGTGCTGGAGACCACCAAGCTGCGCGGCCATCTGGAAGGCATGGATCGAGTCGTAGAGGGCGCTCGTCCAGCGCTCACGGATCTCGGCCTCGCGCTCCGCCGTCAGCGGCTCCCGGGCGGGAGCGTTGTCCTCGCGCTCCGGCAGCAGCGCACCGGACGGAGACAGGGACCGCGACGCGTCGCAGTACCCGCACTTGACCGTCCCGTCGCCGTTGTCGCGCCAGTCGTGGCTGGTGTCGAACGGGGGACGCGTCGTGCACACGGACCGGGGGGCGCTCATCGGGCACCGCCCTCGGAGCTGGCGCGGCGGGTGACCTTGGCGAGCTTGGCGGCGAGGATGTCGTCCGGGGCGCGGTCGGCGATCGAGACGAGCGCCACCATCGCCGTGATGATCACGTCGCACAGTTCGTCGGCCACGTCCTGCCGGGTGTGGGTGACGCCCTTGCGGGGGTTCTGGCCGACCGTGCCGATGTACGCCTGAGCGACCTCGCCAGCCTCCTCGACCAGCTTCAGCAGCCGCATGCTGATCTCGTGGTCGGTGCGGCCGTTCTGCCGGTCCAGCCAGCCCACCAGGCGGTAGATCGGCGTCCAGGGGTCGCTCTGCGGTGCGGTGTCCAGCGCGGCGTCGGCGATCTCGCGGGCCACCTGCTCGGGGATCTGGCCGGAGTAGATCGAGTTCAGCTTGGCGACCGCCGCGTCGTAGGCGGCCTCGCGGGCGCTCATCGGGCACCGCCCTCGGAGTCGGTGGTGCAGGTGCAGTTCGGGCCGATGCCGGAGGCGTAGGCGCACAGGTCGCCGTGGCCGCCGCGCGGGGTCCACCAGGGGTCGCACTCGGGGTTGTTGATCAGGCGGGCGACGGCGAGGGCGTGGTCGCCGCTCCGGTCGACGGCGATCTCCTCGTCGTCGTGCTCGGTGAGGCGGGCGGCGATGACGTCGGCCTCCAGTTCCAGCCAGTCCGCCAGGACGGTGCCGAGGCGCGGGTTCATCCAGGCGTCGGCGACCCACGGGCCGTCCGTCGCGTGCTTGAGGTGCTTGCGGAGCTTCTCGACCGCCGCGCGGATCTCGGTGACGGGTGTGGTGTTGGGGTTGCTCGACGGTGTGGATGGGGTGGTGGAAGACACTTGCCTTTCCCTTTCGTCGGGTGTGGTGTGGGTTGGGCGTCTGCCGCCGGGCCGGTGTCGTCCCGGCGGCAGGGTGGTCGGGGGTCAGGCGGCGCGCTGGTGTTCGGTGAGGTTCGGGTGGGGGCTGGGCTGGGTGGCCTTCGGGTTGAAGCGGCCCAGGCGGTTGATGACGGTGTCGAGTTCGTCGCGGAGTCGCATCGCGTGGTGCAGGGTGAGGTCGGTGGTGGCGTCGCCGGTGGTGGTGTCGTCGATGTCCTCGACGAGGGCGTCGCGTTCCTCGGGGGTGACGTTGTTGATGAGGGCGTCAGCGAGGGCGGCGAGGGCGGCGGTGACGCCGTTGGGGTCCTCGCGGTAGGCGTCGGCGAGGTCGAGGATCGTGTTGTAGCGGATGGTGTCGGCGCGGAGGATGCCGCGGGTCCAGGCTTCGTCGGTGCGGATGGACAGGCCGGGGTTGGTGGTCTGGTGCTTCGTGGGCATGGTCTGGGTCTCCGTTGTCGGGGTGGTGAGGGTGAGGTGGTGGCTGCAGCGGTTTGTGCCGCGGGGTATGGGGCGGGGGCAGGCTGTGCAGGTGTCGAGGGCGGGTGGGGTGCGGGTGGGGCCGGGGTCGGTGGTGAGGTGGTCGAGGACCGTGCCTGCGGCGATGGCGGCGGGGCCGGCGGTGCCGAGGAGCACGATCAGCGCGGTCGTCACCGGGAACCACCCGCCTCGGCGGCCATGCGGCGAAACTCGGCCGCGACTTCCAGCTCCACCGCGCAGTTCTGGCAGTCGGAGATCCACTGCGCGGCCACGTCGGCGGCCTCGCGGAGCGTCTCGGCGCGGGCGGTGGTGGTGTGCTGCTCCAACTCGGCGACCCGCGCCCGCGCCTCGTCCCGCTCCCGCTCGGCCTCCAGCGCGGCGGTCCGCCAGCGGTCGCGACTCTTCTCGGCGAACTCCGCGTCGGCATACGCCGCGTCCCGCTCGGCCCGCAGACGCTCCACCTCGGCCAGGCGCTCTGCCGCCAGCGGCTCCCGGACGCTCTCCTCGGTGCGCTTCGGTGACAGGGCGGTGGGGGTGGGGTTGTCGATGCTCATCGCGTGTCTCTCTTTCGCGGGTGGGTGGCCCGGCCGGTGGTGGCCGGCCGGGCGGGCGTGGGTGTCAGGCGGCGAGGGTGAGGTGGGCGGTGCGCTTGTAGGAGGCGACGGCGGCGGTGAGGGCGGGGTCGTTGGGGGCGTAGACGAAGACGTGGATCCAGCGGCCGTCGCGGTTGATCCAGCAGCGGCGGGGGTCGTGGCCGGCGCGGTTGCGGTAGTGCTTGGCGGCGTGGCGTCCGAAGGGGGAGGCGTAGCGGTTGGTGAAGTCGTCGTCGAGGCCGAGCTGCTGGAGGTAGGTGGAGATGCGGATGAGTTGTCCGGTGGTGAGGGCGGTGAGGGTGGCGCCGGAGAGGGTGGTGTAGCCGAGGGTGCGGGTGGTGTTGATGGCGGCGGTGATGGTGCGGCGGGTGCGGTTGATGTTCATGGGTTGGCCTCTCCGGGTCCGTTCGGTTCGAGTAACCGTCTCCGGTTGCTCATGACTATAGGGGGCCGCCGGGGGTCGTGCAAGTAGGTGGGCGCAGTTACTCGCTTTGGGGTGCGGGTAAGCGAAAGGGCCGCGCACCGCAGGGGGTGCGCGGCCCTCGGGAAGGGGTGGCTGGGCTACTGGGTGGCCGGGGGGTGGGGTCGGGTCAGGGGCAGGTCTCTCCCACCTTGACGGCTGTCAGCTCGACGGGTTCGCCGTCGAACGCGGTGCCTGCGGCGGGTGTTTGGGTGCACACGGTCCAGTTGGCGCCGTTGATGACGATGCGGTCCTGTCCGGAGGCGTCGGTGGTGGTGATCGACGCGTTGGAGGGGAGGGTCTGGTGGGCGATGCGGACGGAGTCGCCGACGAGGTCGGGCATCGTTCCGTCGTCGGCGGGTTCGATGATGCCCTTGTCGTCGGCGGGGCAATCCTCGTCGAGTTTGACCACGCCGAGGTCGATTTCGGTGTCGGTGGGGTGCTCGCCGGGGGCGGGCGCCTGGAAGCAGACTTTCCAGCCGCGGTCGGAGATTTGCATGCGTCCGCGGCCGGTGGCGTCGTGGGAGGTGAGCTGGTAGAAGCCGGCTTCCTGGGCCTGGTCCTGTGCGGCTTGGAGTCCCTTGCCGACGAGGTTCGGGAGTTCGGCTGCCGCGGGGGCGTCGTCGGTGTCCTGCGCGGGGGCGGCTGGGGCTGTGGCGGTGTTCGGGCTGGGCGAGGCCAGGGCCGGGGTGGTGGTGTCGGTGGCGTTGCTGGTGGTGTCGTTGTTGTCGAGGGCGGATCCGATGGCGCCGAGGACGATCAGGCCGGCGACGACGGCGCCGATGACGACCTTCTTGTTGGGGCCGGTTTTGGTGGGTGGCGTCGGCGTCGGCTGGTGCTGCATGGGGTCCCCCCTTGTGGGCGCGTGGTGTCGAATCCCAGGGAATGTATGGGGGTTGTGACGGTGTGTGCAAACGCCGCGCCGGAGCTGGAAACGGCCCGGCGCCCGCGCGTCGAATGCGCGGGCGTCGGGCCGGTGGGTGCCGGGGTGTCGGTTAGGAACGGGTGGAGGCGGCGAGCGAGGCGACCAGCAGGATGCCCTTGTGGAGGGCTTGGTCGTAGCGGTAGCCGGCTTGTGGGTCGCGTTGGAGCCACTGGCCCTTGCCGAGTCGGTGGGCGGTGCGGACCAGGGCGGTGGTGGGCTGGGTGTCGGGGTCCTCGGCCCAGCGGCCGCCGGATCGGTCGATGGCGTAGTGGGTGGCGGCGGACAGGGCGAGGGCGGCGGCGATACCGCGGGGGGTCAGGCCGAGGCGTAGTGTGTGGTTCACGCCGGCGAGGGTGAGGGCTTGGGTGGCGGTGTAGGTGGCGACGTGTCGGGCGCAGGCGGCGCGGCCTTCGGTGCCGGGGAGTCCCTTGCGGACGGCGTCGTGGTCGAGTTGGACGATGTGGTCGCCGACCGTGTGGGAGGCGTTGAGGGCGGCGTAGGCGGCGGCGAAGCGGGCCGCGGCGGACGCGGGCATCGGGTTCCTCTCGTCGGGTGGGTGGAGGTCGGGTGTCTGTCCGGCTCCCCTCGCCCCGCCCGGACGGCGGGCCGGCCGGGCGGGGGAGGCAGCCGTCAGGCGGCGCGGGCGTGGTCGTGGCCGACGTAGCGGGCGTAGACGGTGTCGGTGTCTTGGCCGCGCTCAACCCTGGCCTCGAAGGCTCCGGCGGGCCGGTAGACCGCCGTTTCTCCCTTGGCGATACGGCGGGCCAGATACCGCGAGTAGCTGGGGCCGGGGCGGGTCTCGGCGACGACCTGCCACTGTTCGGGGTTGGCGCGCAGTCGTGCCGCGATGTCCCGGTGGTTGAGGAATCGACGCTTCGCGGTGCTCCTTCCGTTGGTGGCGTTGGCGCCGGGGACGAGGGCGGCGGGCGCGGTGTCGGCGGGGTCGGGGATGTGGCGCTGTTCGGCGAGTTGTCCGGGGGTGGCTGCCGTGGTGTGGGCTCGGGTGGTGCGCTCGGGGTGGCAGGTGGCCATGGGGTCCTCCGTGAGGTCGGTCTGGCGGTTCCTCGGCCCCGCCCGGACGGCGGGCCGGCCGGGCCGGGGAGGCAGCCGTCAGGCGGCCTTCTGCAGTTGCGGCTTGGGGGTGGTTCCGTGGTCGGGGTTCTGCTGCCGCTTCCAGAGGCGGATCTCCCAGGGGTGGACGTCGAGCTGTTCGCTGATCTCGCGCTCGGTGTGGTGGTGGTCGAGCATGAGGAGGACGGCTTCGCGCTTCTCGGCGGGGTTCAGGGCGGTGGGGTCGTAGGTGCCCTGGGTGGCGCGTTCGACGTGGCTGTAGTTGATGGCGGTGGAGTCGGAGCGCCAGCGGGCGATCTGTCGGCGGTAGACGCTGAGGCGTTCGCTGATGTCGCATGCGGTGTAGCCGTTGCGGTCCATGAGGAGGACGGCTTCGCGCTTCTCGGCGAGGTTCAGGGCGGTGGGGTCGTAGGTGCCCTGGGCGGCGCGTTCGACGGCGATCCAGTCGATGTCGCGGGCGTCGTCGTAACTGTGGGGGGTGTGGGTGATCTGGAGGGGGCGGGTGTCGTGGAAGGCGCGGGTGCGGGCTGTGATGCGGGGGTGGCGGGGGGCGGGCATGGTGTTCCTCCTTGCCTTTCAGGTAGGTGGTGTCGGTTGCGCGTTGTTCAATCTAGCGACCCGCCCCCCTGCGCGCAAGTACGTGGGGGCGCTTACTCGTTCACGGGGGTGCGCGGGGGATCGAGGCGTGTTGTGCGGAGTGCCGCCGCGGTGTCTCTGACCCGGCGCACGCTCATGCCCAGTCGCCGGGCGATCTCCTCGTCGCTCTCCCCGAGCGATTTCAGGTGCGCGACCTCGGCGGCGCGGTCCGCGGGCCCGCTGTCCGGCGGGTCCTGGATTTCCTCTTCCGGCGTCGCCGTGGGGTCGTCGATGGTGGCGGCGTCCCATGCGAGGGGGCTGTGCCAGCCGTGGCGGGCGGCGATGGTCCGTGCCCGTTTCGATGCGCCGGGTCTGCGGGACATGCGCCGGTAGACGACCGCGACCGTGTCTGCGGTCGTGGCCCGCACTGCTGTTTTCGCGCCGCGGGCGATCCGGCCGATCGCGTCGACGCCGACGCCGACTTCGCGGGCGATGTGGGCCATGGGGTGGCCGATCGCGACGAGGGCTTGGATGCGGCGGCGGGTGCCGGTGGCGTCGACGTCTCGGCCGCGTGGGGGCGGGCCGGGTGGGACGGCGAGGATCCGCTGTTCGGTGGTGCGCGCGACGGTCGGCTGTTCGCCGGTGGTGATGTGGCTGATCTGAGTGTGGTCGACGCCGGCGGCTGCGGAGATTTGAGATTGGAGCCAGCCTGCGTCGAGGAGTGCGCGGATGTGGCTGCGGCAGGTGTCGGCGGGGACGCGCCGCTTGTGGCCGCGGGCGTGGTCCAGGTTGAGGCGGGCCATGTACCGGTAGTTCGCCTCGGAACATTCGGGGCAACGGCACCCGGCCAGGTAGCAGGGGCGGGTGCCGTGTCGGTCGGTCAAGACGCGAACCCAACGCCGGGCGTCGGGGTCTCCCGCGGGGAGTTGTCGACGAGGTCGAGGACCATCGGCAAGACGCGGGCCGGATAGTACTCGCGGCCCCGTATCGGCTGCTCACCGGCGTCACGGAGGGCAGCAAGGATTCGCCGCTCCATCTCGCGGGCGTCGGGCAGGTCGGTGACGAGACGGGCCACGGTGTCGTAGCCATCGCGGGCGTGAACGGCGAGACGCGGGCGCGGGTCACCGGAGGTGATGCCGAACTTTACGGCGTCGTGCACCTCGTCGACGACGACGTACAGCACATCCCACGCCTGCCCGGCGCAGAAGCGACACAGTCCCCGCCCCTGCTGGATACTGCTCGGCCAGGGTCGGGTCTCGTGCCCGGCCGCGCACCGAACCCGGTGTGGTACGTGGTTGCCGAGCCACTCCGGTTCCAGAACCTCGCCGCCGGCCTCGGCGATTCGAGCACGAAAGGCTTCCCAGGCTGCCTGTGAATCGCGGCCCGCACAGATCCCGCAGACGCCCCGACCGCGTCGGACGCTGTTCGGGCGCGGCGAGCACTCGTGTCCGGCTGCGCACCGGACTCGGTGTGGTGTGTGCGTGCCCAGCCATTCGGGTTCGAGGAGGGTGGCCCCCAGTTCGACCAGGCGGTCCCTGAACGCCTGCTCCGCCGCGTGTGGATCCCGACCAGAACACACCCGGCAGATGCCTCGCCCTGAGCGGATGTCGTTGGGTCGTGGGGTCCCCTCATGCCCCAGAGCGCATCGCGCTCGGTGCGGTGTCATAGCGCCCAGCCAAGTCGGTTCGAGGACTGTCCCGCCAAGTTCGGCGATTCGAGCACGAAAGGCTTCCCAGGCTGCCTGCGGGGCCCGGCCAGCGCACGAGGGGCAGATCCCTCTTCCCTGCTGAATCTTGTACGGTAGTACCTCGTTTTCGTGCCCCGCGGCGCACCGGACGCGGTGTGCCTTCATCGCGCCTTTCCACGCGGGTTCGAGGACTTCTCCGCCGAGTTCAGCGACGCGGGCCCGGAACGCGGTCTCGGCGGTTCGCGGGTCCCGCCGGGAGCAGATACGGCAGAGTTTCGTCCCCCGCATGACGTCGGCGGGCCGGGACGTACCCTCATGCCCGGCCGCGCATCGCACCCGATGTCTCTTGGCGTTGCCGAGCCATTCGGGTTCGAGGACTTCCCCGCCGAGTTCAGCGACCCGAGCACGGAACGCCGCCTCGGCCCGGAGGGATTTCGCCTGACGGCTCACAGTGCACTCCCGGCGAGGGTGAGGTGCTGGGCGGTGTCCCACTGCGCGTCGGTCAGAATCTCGCGGACGCGGAGCACAAGCTGCCCCTTTTTCACGACCGGGCCGAGGCGCATGTCGGGCCCGATGACGCGGGTGTGGTCGTCGTCTTCCAGGACCCCCGCGTCGACGAGGCCATCGACGCAGGCTTTGAACGACGGGTACCAGTTGGCGGGGTCGCGACGTCCGCCGCGGGCGGGGTGGAGGATTCCGACGATGTGGGCGCGGTGCATGACCGGGCCGGGGTTGGCGGCGGCGAGCGCGGCGCGCATCGCCGGGTCCTCCGAGCAGGCTTCCTGTGCGACGCCCCGAAGCTCGGCGGTCACCTTTGCCCGCTGGTGGTGGAATATGCGCTCGTTGGCGTTGAGTAGGGGCAGGCCGGGCGGGAGGGTGATGGTGAACGTCCGGCCGGCGAGCACGACTCCGGGGGCCGCCCCCGTGGTGGCGGGGGCGGCGCCGGCGGTGGTGGGGGCGGTCATGCGGCCACCGCCTCGGGGAGGGCGGGGAGCAGCATCCGGGTGGGCGAGGCGGTGGCCATCAGGAGCCGGTACCCCGCGACTCCTTGCAGGGTGACGACCCCGTTGCCGCACAACTTGATCTGCTGCGAACGCGGCAGGTCCAGATCCGTGACCCAACCGGCGGGGTAACCCATCAGCCACTCCCCGAACCGGGGGCTCAGGCGGAGATTTCCGCGACGGTCCGGGGACGTCGGCGTCGGGGCGGGGCGTCCCAGGATGCGCTCCCAGCGGCGGATCGCCAGCCCGTAGTCGTGGCCCAACTCCGGCGCCCGCCACTGGGTGTCGAGCCGGACGGCGATGCCGGGCAGGTAGTAGTTCCCCGCCCCGTCGCGCTGGTTCGGCCCGCCGTTGGGGCCGTCGGAGGCTTTGGGGGTGGGCAGCAGCCGGGGAACCGCCTCGACGGTCGGAGCCGGCGCCGGCACCTCGACCGTGATGCCCCGGCCGGGCACGGCGTAGCCCAGGAATCGGGGCCGTGTGTGGGCGGCCCCGACGTCGCCGGCGCGGGTGATCGTCCAGTACAGGTCGTAGCCCAGCTCGTTCAGGTGCGCCGAGACGGTGGACAGGCCGCGGGTTCTCAGCGCGGCGACGTTCTCCAGGAACACCCGCTCGGGGCGGAGGGCGGCTATCGCTTGGGCGACGTTCCGCCAGATCCCCGAGCGTGGGTCGTCCAGGCCCAGGCGGTGCCCGTTGTGGCTGATGCCCTGGCAGGGCCAGCCGGCGACGAGGGTGCGCACGTCGGGGTGGCGGGCTGCGATGGTGGCGTAGTCGATACGGGTGATGTCGCCGAGGTTGGTCGCGTGGGGCAGTCGCGCGGCTAGTACCTGGCAGGCGTAGGGGTCGGTCTCGGCGTACAGGGTGGTGCGCTCGCCGGTGACCTCTTCGGCGGCGGCGTCCAGAGCGGCCACGCCGGTGCAAAAGCTGACGATACTCATGCGGCACGCTCCTGGAGGACGGCGTCGGTGCCGATCCACTCGCGGCAGGCGCTGTGCCGGGTGGTGACGCGCTTGGAGGGGGCGTAGCCAACCGGGCGGATAATGCCGGCGGCGCGGGCGGCGCCGAACCTGGCGCCCCACATGTTGTAGTGGGGCGGTTCGTCGACGAGGCCCTCTCGGATGCAGTCGCTGGCCTGGAAGGGGGTGCCGCGGCGGGCGAGGGTGAGTATCGCGGCGTCGGCGGCGGTGGCCCAGTCGACGGGGGTGGCGGCGTCGGCCTTGGCCATGCCGCGCTGCTTGGCGGCGGCGGCGGCGACTTCGTTGATGACGCCTTGGACGGGTGTGGGTATCTGGAGCTGGCCGGTCATCGGGGGCTCTCCTGGTGGCTGTGGGCTGGTGTCTCCACCTGCTCGCGTTCGGGTGTGCGTCGGGGCGGGGGGTTACTGTCCGTCGCCTTGGATGCTGCGCTGGAGGAATCGGGCGTAGGCGGTGAGGGCGGCGGCGGTGGCGAGGGCGGTGAGGGCGAGGCGGGTCATGAGTCCTCCTGGTGGGGGACGAGGGGCCAGTCGGTGCGGACGTCGGCGGCGTCGGTTGTCTTGCCGGCGCGGGTGAAGTAGTTGCGCAGGGACGCGGCTTGTTGTGCGTGCCAGTGGGTTTGCTGCTCGTGGAGTTCGTCGAGGGTGAGGGCGGCGAGCTGCGGGTGCCGCTGGGCGATGCGCCATGCGACGCGGCAGGCGGCGAGGGCGTCGGCGTCGGCGGTGTGGGCGTCGCCAAGCTTCACGTCGTAGTGGTCGCACAGGTCGGTAAGGGTGCGTCCGCCGCGCCGGTAGCGGTCGGCGTGCTTGTCGAGGACGCGGGGGTCGATGACGCGGAGCCGGTCGCCTGCCGTCTCGGACAGGGGGGTGATGCCGTGGCGGCGGGCTTCGTGTTCCAGTAGGCCGAGGTCGAAGGGGGCGTTCATGACGACGATGGGGATGTCGTGGTCGGCGGCCTGGTCCAGTTCGGTGACGAGGTCTCGGATGACGCTGGCCGCGGGCAGGCCCTCGCTGTGGGCTTTGGCGGTGCTGACGCCGTGGACCTTGGTTGCTTCGGCGGGGATCTCGACGCCGTCGACGTCGGACAGCCAGGTTGTGGTTGCGGTGTCGCGGCCGGTTCCGCAGTGGACGAGGCAGGCGGTGACGATCCGGTCGGTGGTGATGTTGGTGCCGGTGGTCTCGGTGTCGAAGCCGAGGAGGGGACCGTTGTGCCATCCGGTCATGCCGGTCATGACTCGCTCCCGTTGGTGATCTCGGGGAGTGGGAGGGCCCGGTTGCGCCATGCGGTGGCGATGGCGTCGAGGGCGCCGTCGGTGTGCTTGACGGAGTGGTAGGAGGGGCGCTCTCGCATCTCGACGCCGGGGACGTCGATGATCTCGCCGTCCTCGTTGACGATGTGGGGGGCGCCGTGCTTGGTCATCTGCTTGAGGAGGGCGTCGCGGTAGGCGGGCCGGACCTCGGTGACCAGGCGGGTGACGATGTTGTCCTCGGACTGGGCGCGGGCCCAGTTGAGGAATGCCTGCTCGTCGACGATGTGGGGGGCGGGCTTGGGGTTGGTCTTGGTGATGGTGGCGACCTTGACGCCGTCGGGGAGGCTGGCGTCGACGCGGCCGACGCCGGAGGCTTCGAGTTCGGCCTGCATGGCGGCCTTGGTGGTGTCGAGTTGCTGCTTGACGATCTCGGCGAGGGCTTTGAGGGCGGCTTCCTGCAGCGCGAGTTCGGAGATGCTGGGCATGTGCTGCTCCTGGCTGGGCGGGGCCGCCCCGGTGGGGGGCGGCGGCGGCCCCGGCTGGTGTCGGTCAGGTGGTGTGGCCGGTGAGGAGGGCGGTGAAGCCGCGGATCTGGTCGGCGGTGGCTTGGCCGAGGGTGGTTCCGGTGTTGTCGCGGAAGTCCCGTTCGAGGCTGTTCAGGCCGATGGTGTCGGCGAGGTCGCGGAGTTCTTTGAGGGCGGTGGTTCGGTCAGGGTCGCCGTGCTGGCCGGGGGGCGGGAGGGCGGCGACGGCTTCGGGGGCGGGGCGCTGTCCTGCCGGGGGCGTGGTGGCGGCCTGGGGGGCGGGGAGCGCGCCGGCCTGGGCGGGGATCTTCGGCTGGTCGAGGGTGGCGGCGAGGCGTGTCAGGTAGCCGCCGAGGACGTCTGGTTGCCCGGTGTCCGGGGCGGTGATGGGCGAGTTGAGGACTCGCGCCTTCGCGCCCTGGCCCCACCATGTGCCTTTGACGTCGGCCTTGGTCTTGGCTTGCCGGGCGGCGCCGTCGGCGATGGCTTGTGCCTGGGGGTGGGGTTCGATGGGGGGCCGGTCTGCCGCGGGGGCGTCGTTGCCTGTTTCGGTGGCGGCGCGCTGGGCGGCCTCGTCTTCCGGGTCCGACAGGACGGTTTCGTCGGCCGGCAGGTCGGGCTGTTCGACGGTTGCGATGTGGGGCAGGGACCGGATGACGACGGGGTTGAGTTGGCCGCCGTTGTAGAGGCCGAGGCCGAACTGGTCGCCGAGGTTGGTCGCGGCCCGTTTGAGGGCTTGCGATTCGGCGGTCTTGATGGCGAGGTCGTGGGCGTCGGCGAGGTTGGGCTGGTTCTCGCCGGCACCGACGGCGCTTCCTTCCCACGTGCCGAGGACAACGCCGCCGACTCTGACAGCGAGTTGGACGGTGGCGCGGTAGATGACGGTCCAGGCGGTGTACGGGTCGCCGTACTCCTTGCGGCGCTGTTCGCCGTGCTGGTGGACGAGTTCCAGGTCGGTGAGCCGGACGTCGTAGCCGCCGAATCCGAAGACGCGGATGAGGGTGCGGCGGATGTCCCATGCCTCGACGTGGGAGAAGCCCTTGCCGTCGCGCTTGACGCGGCCGGGGTGGATGCCCTGGAGCAGGTAGTCGAGCTGCTCTTTGGTGAGGAGGGATTGGGGGTCGACGGTGTCGGTCATCGGGCGCCGTCCAGGTGGGGCGAGGGGATGTAGCAGCGGCGGCCGTCGGTGTCGCGTTTGATGAACAGTCCGGCCCGGTTGAGTTCCTGGAGGATCCGGCGGGCGCGGGTGCGGGCCACGCTGCTGTTCGGGGCGGTGGCGGTGATCTCGGGGACGGCGCGTAGGACGCGGGAGGGTGTCCACTCGTCGCTGCGGTTGGGTCGGGCGGTCTGGGCGACGTGGCGTGCGAGGTCGGAGAGCTGTTCGACGCTGGTGGGTCGGTGGCGTTGGGTGGTGGCCCCGTTCCAGGCGGTGAGGTGGTTGCCGTTGGCGTGCCAGGTTTGGGCGGTGGTCCAGTCGGCGGTGGGGAAGGCGCCCTGTAGGAGGTCGACGACGCGGTCGATGGTGCCGGGCGTGTGGGGGATGCGGTTGCCTGATGTGTCGTAGGCGACGAGGACGTAGCGTGCGGCGGGCCGGCCGTTGTCGCCGAACCAGGACACGGGGGTGGTGAGGATCGTTTGTGCGTCGGGGAGTAGTTGCCGGAGGCGGTGGGGCAGGCGGCGGTGGTGGTGTCGTCGGGTGCTGGCGGATCCCTTGCGGGGGCGGGTGGTGTGTGTCGCGGTTGCGGTGGGGGTGCTCATGCGGCGGCCTCCTTGGTGGCCTCCTCGTCGGTGACGGTGGCGAGGGTGGCGATCTCGACGGGGACGTTGTGGTAGGTGGTGTCGAGTCGCTGGTCGCGGACGAGGTGGTCGCCTTCGGTGAAGGCGCGGCCGATGCGGATCGTTCCGCCGAGCCGGTCGGCGTAGGCGTTGAAGGCGGCGGCGTCGCGGTCGTGGATGTAGCCGTACAGGCGCCAGCCGGTGGAGTCGATGATCCAGGTGATGCGCGGGAGTCCGACGGTGTCGGCGAGGAGTTTCTTCAGCGCGTCGGCGGCGTCGATCTGCTGCTCGGTGTCGGAGCGCTGTGGTGTGGCGGGGTGCGGTGTGGCGGTCGGGGGTACAGTGGTGGTCACGAGAGAACTCCTTGGCTTCCGTGCGAGGATTCGGTCCGGCCCCTCACTGGTGTGGCGTCACCGGTGTGGGGCCGGTTGCGTTTCGGGTCAGCTCGCGTTGGCCAGTTCCGCCGCTTCGCGGGCGGCGATGTAGGCGTCGAGGGCGGCGGCGGAGACGCGTCGGGAGCGGCCGATGGTGAAGGACTTGATGGGGCCGCCTTCGGCGGTGAGCTCCTTGGCCTTGGTCAGGCTGACGCTGAGTTGTTCCGCGACTTCGGAGATCTTGTAGGCGCGGCGCTTGGTGACGTTCTGCATGGTTATCCTCCGAGCAATCGGGAGCGGGTACTCGGTACCGCTTGCTCGTTGGATTCTAGGGGGCCGTCCAGGGTCGCGCAAGTAGGTGGGGGCGGTTGCTCGCAGGCGGGCTCGTTTCGGTCATCCGAGTAGGTGACTCCGGGTGCGCGAGATGGCGTGACCGGTTGCCCACGGTCGCTGCGGGCTGCCATGCTTCAAGCCATGACCCCCGACATTGATAACTGGCGAGTGGATACGAGGCCCGGCGGTTGGCTGCGTCTGCAGCAGCCCGACGGTGAACGCGCGACCGTCTACCTGCGGTACAGGCTCTCGGGCCCGCCGGGCGAGGAGAGGTTGACACTACAGACCATCATCGTCAAGGACGAGGACGGCGAGGGCCTGAGTGGGCGCGTCTGGCGTCGCGTTCCCCTGTCGAAGGTCGAGCGGGCGCTGGCGCCGCTGACCGCTACGAATCTCCCGGCCCCGCAGGCGCAGGCGGTAGCCGAGATGCGTGAGGCGTTCCGTCCCACGGAGGAGACGACGTCGCTCACCGTGGAGCAGTTGGACGAGTATTTCGAGGAGGGCAGCCCGGTCGACGACTTGATCGACCGCATTCGTTCCGAGGTCCCCGACACTCCCAGCAGTCCTCCCGTCCTGGCGGAGCCGGACGCCGCGTCCTTGCGTCCTCCCGAGGGCAGGTTGACGGACGCCTTCCTACGGAAGGTGGGTGACGCCTACAAGTATTACGCCAGCATCGGCAACGCTCCCGCAAGGGATATCGCGGAACAGGCGAACGTTCCGGTGCGGACCGTGCACCGCTGGGTACTCAAGGCGCGTGAGCGTGGCATCCTGCCGCCGGCCCGATCGGGAAGGGCCGGATGAGCGGACGACGCGGCAACGGCGAGTCCTCGATCTACTACAGCGAGCGCGAGGGCTGCTGGCACGGCTGGGTGACCGTCGGGACTCGTCCCGACGGTCGCCCGGACCGGCGTCAGCGTAAGGGCAAGACGCGGGCCGAGGTGCAGCGCAAGGTCAAGGAGTTGGAGAAGCTCCGCGCGCAGGGGTCCGTACCGAAGCCGGGCAAGCCGCCGACGGTCGCCCAGTGGCTGGAGACCTGGCTTGACACCGTGTGCGCCCGGAAGGTCCAGGACGGCACGATGGCGCCGCGGACGCTGGACGACTACCGGTCCAAAACGACCCTGTACCTCGTGCCGGGTGTCGGGCAGCACCGTATCGACCGGCTCGCCCCGGAGCATCTGGATGCGCTCTACCTGGAGCTGCTGAATCGGCCGCTGGCCGCATCGACGGTCCTGAAGGTCCACCGAATCATCTCGCGTGCGTTGAAGGTCGCCCACCAGCGGGGGATCGTCGCCCGGAACGTGGCGACGCTGGTGGACGCGCCGTCCGCGGCCGAGACGGAGATCGAGCCCCTGACGCAGGAGCAGGCCCGCGCCGTCCTCGCCGAGGCCGACCGGCGCCGTAACGGCGCCCGCTGGTCGGTCGCGCTGGCGATGGGGCTGCGGCAGGGCGAGGCGCTCGGGCTGCGCTGGAAGTACATCGACCTCGACGAGGGCACGATCCGTGTATGGTGGCAGCTTCAGCGGCTCACCTGGCGTCACGGCTGCGACGACCCGCACAAGTGCGGCGAGCGTCTGCACCGCAAGCCCTGCCCAGGGAAGGGCCGAACCCACGCACTGCACCAGCGTGGCGAATGCCCGAAGCCCTGCCCGCCCGGTTGCACCGGCCACGCGAAGTCGTGCCCGCAGAGGACGGGCGGGGGGCTGGTCTTCCGTGAGCCGAAGGGCCGCAACAAGCGTGTCGCGCCGATCCCGCCGCCGTTGATCCCGCTGTTGCGGGCCCAGCGTGAGGCGCAGGCCGTCGAGCGGGAGACGGCCGGGGAGTTGTGGCAGGAGCACGACCTCGTTTTCGCGCAGCCGAACGGGCGGCCGGTCGACCCGCGCGCGGACTACGACGAGTGGGTGGAGATCCTGGAGGCGGCGGGGGTGCCGTCGAAGCGGGTCCACGACGGCCGGCACACCGCGGGGACGCTGCTGATCGAGGCGGGGATCAGTCCTCGCGTGGTGATGGAGATCCTCGGGCACTCGCAGATGCGGGTGACCCAGCGGTACACCCACGTTGGGTCGAAGTTGGCGGAGGAGGCTGCGGCGCGGATGGGGAGGGCGCTGTTCGGCTGACGTCGCTCCGGACGTGTGAGGGCCCTCGCCAGCGGTCACCGGCGAGGGCCTTCGCACATGGTGGGGAGGGGACCACCTAGGAACGTTCCTACCTGATCAGCGGCGCAGCACGTTCACCCGCTCCCCGCCCAGGATCGGGGCGTCCTCGCATCCGGCCGGCACCACCAGGTACGGCCCCCGCCAGATCGTCTGATGCTCGCCCCGCGACGGGTAATACTGACGGGCCCGGTGCGCCTTCACGAACCAGCGGTGCCGGTAGATCCGCCGCGCGTGCTCCCCCGCATCGTGCCCGCCCCCCTCGGGCCGCAGTGACTGCCGCAGCGTCACATACCGCACCGCCTGTGTCGGGTCACCGCCGGCCCGGCGGATCCGCTTCTGCGACGCCCGCGACGGCAACACATCCTCCACCTCATGCAGCGATCGGCGGGCCTCCACCGGCTGCCGAATGAGGATGAACGTAGCCAGCAGCGTGCGGATGGTCTCTTCGTCCGGTCCGCAGCCCAGTCGTTCCCATGGCGTGTCCGGTCCGTCCAGCAGAAGCCTCGGCCCGTGCCCGCGGTACACCAGCCTGCCTGCGGTGACTGATGGTGCCGACCGGGCCGCTTCCAGCGAGTGGGACGCGCACCAGTTCCGGTAAGCGGCAGCCGGAACCAGCAGCGACACGAACAGCCGACCACCGTTCGACATCCACGCCACTGCGGTCGGTGCCGCGCCAGCGTGTTCGCTGCTCGCCGGGCCGTCCCATACCAGCAGGCCGTGCGGGGCGGGCAGGTCATCGGCGGCGAGGGCGTACACGTCCAGCCCTTGGCCGATGGTGCGGGCGAGGCTGGCCATGTCGGCGGTGATGTAGAACAGCTCGGCATGTGTGGCGGACGCCGCGAGGGCGCCGCTGAGCTCCGGCCGGCCGCGCTGGGCGAAGACGCGCTCGCCGGGGCCGGTGGACCAGTCGATGAGGTCTTGGCGGGCTTCGGGTACGTCCCGGGCTGTCAGCCCGCTGTAGCTGGTCACGTCGTGGCCTCCCGTGTGGGCCTGGGGCGGCTTCCGCCCCGACCGTAGCGGCCGGGGGCGGAAGCCGTGGGGCGGATCTGGTCAGGCGTTGTCCTCGTGGGTGTCGTCCTTGAGGTCCGCGTAGTCGATGCGGGCTCCGGTCTGGGCGGCGACGCGGGCGCAGACCTGCCGGTGCCAGCCCGCCGACCAGCCGTGCCAGCCCTCCGACCAGGAAGTGCCGCGCACTCCGGCCTGGTACTCGTCGTCGTTGCGGTAGGTGATCAGCGTGTCGTCGTCCGTGCCCTCCAGGCTGGCGACCAGCCTGGCGACGGCGGCGTCCGTGGCGGTCTTCAGTTCGGCGATCTCGGGGCGGATGCGTCCGGGGATCGGGTCGCGGCCCTGCTCCCAGGAGCGCAGCGTGCGCGGGTTGACGCCGAGTTTCTTCGCCATCGCGTCGCCGGTCAGGCCCAGGTACTCGCGGGCGGTCCGTAGCTCGGCTGGTGTCAGCGGGTCCTCCTCCGCCAGCTCGTCCCGCAGGCCCTTGAGGTAGTCGTCCAGGCCGTGGCAGACGGCGACCGTGCTGCCGTTGCAGGCGGCGAGGTCCGACAGGATCTCCTGCGCGATCTCCTCCAGCCGGGCGTCGGGGGTGTCCGCGGTGATGCCGTACTCGGTGACCTCCTCGCCGTTCACGGCTCCGTCGATGTCCCACACGGCGACCAGGTCCCGCTCGGGGAAGCCCTGGTTGGGCTCGTCGCCCCAGCCGCCGTCCTGCGTGGGCAGGCCCAGGTGCTTCTCGATCTCCTCCTCGGCGGCCAGGGCGTCGTCGTCGAGCCGGGCGACGGTGTTGCTGCCGTCCCACTCGGTCTCGGTGCCGGCGATGATCCGGTCGGCGAGCGGGGCGATCTCGCGCATGACCCGGTTGGCGGCGGCGGCGGTCAGGATCGGGATGCGGTAGCGGCGGTCCAGACCGTAGTGGACGCTGAACGGGATCGCGTTGCCGATCTCGGCGTTGTAGGTGGCGGACAGCGTCTCGCTCTGGGTGTCGAGTTCGATGTAGGCGTCCTGCGGCTCGGACTGGCCGTCGTAGTGCCGGTACAGCTCGGTCGGGTCGGTGCACTCAATGATGCGAACGCTCATGGCGGTTCCCTTTCGGGGAGGCTGTGGGTGGGTGGTCTCAGAGAGCGGCGACGGCGGCGCGGACGGCAGCGAAGACGCGGGCGGCGATCTCGTCGCGGTCGAGGCTGCGGGGGTTGCCCCAGCCCCACTTGATGTAGACCTTGCCGTCGGCGGCGTCGAAGTAGACCTTGTCGACCGCAGTGGCGAGCCGGCCGCCCTCGGCGTTGGAGACCTTCTCGCCGTCGAGGGTGGCGGAGCTGATGTTGCCGCTCTTGTAGTGGTCCAGTTCCAGGCCCGGGACGGTCTCGAAGCCGTTGAGGTAGACGCGGTCGTGGCCGTTCTTCTGCCAGCGTCGGCCGCCGATCGCGGTCATCGTCTCGATCGAGTAGACGACCTTGGGGGCGGGGCGCTTCATCTTGCCGATGGCGATGCGGTGGGCGAGGGAGGCGGTGTCGATGATCCAGCGGCCGGCGCGCTTGGTGGCGGCGACGACACCGCGGCGGCACCAGGTGCGGATGGTGTCGATGCTGACGTTGGCCTGGGCGGCGGCGAGGGCGGTGTTCATGTGGCTCTCCGAGTGTCTTACGGAGTGGGCTGGGGCTGTTCCCCTGCCTCACAACACCTACTCTGCACCCTAAATTAGGGTGCGCAAGGGGTGATGAATCCAAAGTCGGAAGGCCCGGTCGAGAAGCGCCGGATGATGCCGGAGCCACAGCTCGTACAACTCCACGGCGCAGGCGTGGGCGTCGCGCTGGTCGTCGGCGGGGATGTGGTCACTGAGTCCGAGGGGCTTGTGCTGGTCGGCGTGCCCGGTCCAGGTCACAGCCCAGCCGGTGGTGCGGCGGTGCTGGATACGGCGCGGGGATGTGGTCGCGGTGGTCATTGGGACTCCTCGGTGTTGCGGCGTATCAATGGCGGTATCAATGGCCCGGCCGGTGGGGCGCGGATGAGGTGGCCGTGTGGTTCGCGGCGAATCCGAGCGGCCTGGCCGGCGCACGACCTCGCCTCAGACCAGGGAGTAGACATGATCGAAGGACAGATGGGGTCGCAGCCCCTGAACGGAAACGACGCCCGCGCGATCCTCGGAATCGTGTGGAAGCGGGTCGAAGACGCCAACAACGGCCTCGGCTCGGACGTCGGCGACCTGATGCACGAGCTGGAGCAGGCGGGCTACGGGCCGCCGGCCGACGGCGAGTAGCCGCAGACGTGACAAAGGCCCTCGCCCGGCTGGGCGGGGCCTCCGCCATGCCTTTGGGGCGGGGTGGATGGTTCAGGACGCGATGCCGCACACCGGTCGCGGCTCGTGGATCGCCGCCTCGTCGGACGCGTAGCGGACCCACGGCTCGCGGCCGGTGGTGGTGGCGCCGGCGGGGAGGTGGGGGCGGATCTCGTCGGCCAGTGCGCGGTCGGTGGCGGTCGGGGCCAGGGGGGTGGCGGTGAGGTGGTCGGTGATGTCGGGCCCGTACAGGCAGTAGGCGACTGCGGCGAGGGCGGGGTTGCCGATGCGGGTGGCGGCGGCGGTGAGGCGGTCGGTGCGGGCGTCGGACTCGGCGATGGCGTCGAGGGCGTCGGCGAGTTCGGCGGCGGTGTGGTCGAGGCCGCGGAGGACTGTCTCGCGCCAGCCGAGGAGGTTGTGGAGGTTCTCCCAGGTGCCGATTCGGTGGCGGCGGTGGGTCAGGTCGTAGTCGATCTGGTGGAGTTCGGTGAGGTAGTGGCGGGCCTCGGCGGTGAGGGTGGGGAGGAGGTCGAGTCGCAGGGCGGCCCTGAACCGCTGGCGGTGGTCCTCGTCGGCCGGGGCGGGTCGGGCCGGGTGTCGTTCCCGCTCGTGGCGGTCGCAGGGCTCGCCGGGTCCGGTCTGGAAGCTGCACGGGCTGGTCTGGTCGGTCATAGTCGGTTCCTCCGTCGTCAGAGGTGGGAGCGGGTGCGGCGAGGGCCATCCACGCGGGGGGGGGGTGAGGATCAGCACCGCGGTGAGGACGCTGTCGGCGATCGGGCCGACCACTGCAAAGGGAAGGGCGAGTCGGACCCGAGCGGCCAGGGCGGCGGCGGTTGGGTGCTTGTGGGTGGCGACGACTTTAGGAGGACGCAGAGGGCTTTGCAAGTAGGTGACGCCACTTGCTTGCATCGAGTGGCGGCACTCGCCTCGCCGGTCGGGTCGCGTCGGGGCGCAGAGGGTTATGGAGGGCCGCAGGGGTGCAATCGCTGGCGAGATTGCTGGCGACGCGAAAAGACCTGCGGTCTCCCCGAAGGGAAACCGCAGGTCAGATGCGGAGCCGCCTAAGGGAATCGAACCCTTGACCTACGCATTACGAGTGCGTCGCTCTGGCCGACTGAGCTAAGGCGGCAGTGCGTGCGGGGGAACCGCAGCGCGCCCAAGTCTACACAGTGTCCGGGGGTGCCCCGTACCGGGTTGCGGCGCGGGTCACGAGCACCGCGTCCCGTCCTCGGGCACCTTGCCCCGGAGCAGGTAGTCGTTGACCGCCGAGTCGACGCAGTCGCTGCCGCGCACGTACGCGGTGTGACCGTCGCCGTCGTACGTCAGCAGGGTGCCCGAGGAGAGCTGCTCCGCCAGGCCCTCCGCCCACTTGTAGGGGGTGGCCGGGTCCCGGGTGGTGCCGATCACCAGGATGGGGGCGGCTCCCTTCGCCTCGATGCGGCGGGGCTCCCCGGTGGGCGGGTGCTGCCAGTAGGTGCAGTTCAGTGCCGTCCAGGCGAAGTTGCGGCCGAAGACCGAGGAGGCTCGGCGGAAGTCGGCCACGGCCTTCTCCGCCTCGTCCGGCCCCTTGAAGGGGGCCGGGAGGTCGAGGCAGTTCACGGCGGGGTTGGCGTACATGATGTTGCCGTACGAACCGTCCGCCGCACGGTCGTAGTACTCGTCGGCCATCGTCAGCAGCTCCGCGCCGTCGCCGTCCCGGGCGGCGGTGAGCGCCGAGCGCAGCCTCGGCCAGTAGTACTCGGTGTACATGGCGTTGAGCACGCCGGTCGTGGCCAACGACTCGGTCAGCTTCCGGGAGGTGCCGGTGCCGATCGGCCTGGCGTCCAGCTCCTTGAGGAGGTCGTCCAGTCTCCCCGCGGCCTCCTCCGTGCTGCCGCTGCCCAGCGGGCAGTCGTCGCGACGGACGCAGTCCTCCAGGAAGGCCCGGAACGCGGTCTGGAAGCCCGCGGTCTGGTCGAGGTTGAGCTGTCGGGAGCCGAGCGAGGGATCCATGGCGCCGTCCAGGACGAGACGGCCGACGCGGTGCGGGAAGAGTCCGGCGTAGGTGGCGCCGAGGAAGGTGCCGTAGGAGGCCCCGACGTAGGTGAGCTTGTCGTCGCCGAGGACCTCGCGCAGGATGTCCAGGTCACGGGCCGCCTCGATGGTGGAGACGTGGCCGAGCAGACCGCCCTCGCGCTTCTCGCAGCCCTTGGCGAACTCCTCGAAGGCGCCCACCAGTTCCTCGACCTCGCCCCGGTCGTCGGGGGTGACGTCGGTCTGGACGTAGGAGTCCATCTCGTCGTCCGTCAGGCACTCGATGGGTTCACTGCCGGCCACGCCGCGCGGATCCATGCCCACGATGTCGTACCGGGCACGCACGGGGGCCGGGTAGCCGACGCCCGCCGCGTTCTGAACGTAGTCGACGGCGGAGCCGCCGGGTCCACCGGGATTGACGTGCAGGGTGCCCAGACGCCTGCCCGGCCCGGTGGCCTTCTTCCGGGTGACGGCGAGCTTCAGCTCCTCGGTCCCCTCCGGCTTGTCGTAGTCCAGCGGTACGCGCAGTTCCGCGCACTGGAAGCCGGCGACGCCGCACTCCTTCCAGTCCGGCTTCTGCTCGTAGTACGGCCTGAGTCCCGCCGGGATCTCGCGGGGCAGCGGTTCCAGTGCCCTGGCGGCGCCGGTCACGCGGTTGTCGGAGAGAGGCGCCGACGAGGAGGCGTCCGGCCGGTTCTCCCGGTCGGGGCCGCCCGAATCGGAGCAGCCCGACAGGAGGAGCGCGGCGGCCGCGAACGCGATGCCACCGGTACGGAGCAGACGCCTGGTGTCCATGCCTCCGGAGCGTATACGGGGCGCGGCCCGGTGCGACGGAGCCGCCACCGTGCCGTACCGGCGCGCCACCGTGGTGGCGGGCCGGCCGAAGGGCGGCGGGCGGGCCGCACGCGGGCCGGGTCAACCGGCCCGCAGGGCGAGCGTCATCGCCTCCACGGCCAGCAGCGGCGCCACGTTGCGCTCGATGGCGCCACGGCACTCCAGTACGGCCTCCATCCGGCGCAGCGTCTGCTCCGGACGGGTGGCGGCGGCGATCCGCTCGACGGCGTCGCGCACGTCCTCGTTCGCGATCGGTACGGAGGAGCCGAGCTGTCGGGCCAGCACGTCGCGGTAGAAGGAGGTGAGGTCGGTCAGGGCGAGGTCCAGGGAGTCGCGCTGGGCACGGGTGGCGCGACTCTTCTGCCGCTTCTCCAGGTCCTTCATCACCCCGGCCGTACCGCGCGGCAGTCGGCCGCCCTCGGCGGCGCCCAGGGCGGCGCGCATCTCCTCCGTCTCCCGGGTGTCCACCTCCTCGACGGCCTCCTTGGCGTCCTCACCGGCCGCCTCCACGAGTTGCTGGGCGGCTTTGAGAGCGTCTCCGACGTCCGCGATGCGGGTGGGGAGGGCGAGGACGGCGGCGCGGCGGGCGCGGGCCCGCTCGTCGGTGGCCAGCCGACGGGCCCGTTCGACGTGGCCCTGGGTGGCGCGGGCGGCCGCCACGGCGAGCTCCGGCTCGATGCCGTCGCGCCGGATCAGGGCGTCGGCGACGGCGTCCACCGGCGGCGTGCGCAGTACCAGGTGGCGGCAGCGGGAGCGGATCGTCGGCAGGACGTCGTCGGCCGAGGGCGCGCACAGCAGCCACACCGTACGGGGAGCGGGCTCCTCGACGGCTTTCAGCAGGGCGTTGGCGGCCTGCTCGGTGAGCCGGTCGGCGGTCTCGTGGACGACCACCTGCCAACGGCCTCCGGACGGGGAGAGCTGGGCGCGGCGCACCAGGTCGCGGGTCTCGTCGACGCCCGTGCTGAGCCCGGCCGCGCGCACCACCTCGACGTCGGCGTGGGTGCCGACCAGGGCCGTGTGGCAGCCGTCGCAGAAGCCGCAGCCGGGAGCGCCGCCCAGCGCCCGGTCCGGGCTGACGCACTGGAGGGCGGCGGCGAAGGCGCGGGCGGCCGTCGCCAGGCCGGAACCGGGCGGGCCGGTGAACAGCCAGGCATGGGTCATCGACGAGCCGGCCGGCTCCGGCTCCCCGCCGGACACCGCGGCGGCGACGTGGGCGTCGGCGTCGCGCGCGGCGGCGGTGAGCTGCTCCGTGACCCTGTCCTGACCGATCAGGTCGTCCCATACGGCCATGGCCCTCGGTGCCCTCCTCCCGCTCGTCGTCCGGCGGCTCCATTGTTCCGCATGCCACCGACAGTCCCGGACGGAGCGGGCCGGGGCGGCCGGTCGGGACGGCCGGGGGTCAGCCGCGGGGGCCGCGGCCCCCGCGGCGGCCGTCGTCGTCCTCGTCGAACCCCTCGGCCCGGCCGGTGAGGTCCTGGTGGGGACCGAGCAGTTCGTCCGCGAGGGTGGGCAGGTCGTCCAGGGGGGTCTCCTCGGCCCACTCCGGCCGGCGCCGGGGCCGGCCCCGCTCGTCCACCTGCGGCAACTCGCGCGTGCGCTCCTCGCCGGCCGGCGGGGCGGCCGTCCGGGACTCCTCCGGTCGGAACACCCACGACGGCACCCGGTCGGCCGGTTCCACGCCGGCCCCGCCGCGTCCGGGGGCGGGCTCGCCGGGCCGGACCTGCGGCAGGACGGTGGTCTCGTCCTCGGCGGAGACCTCGGACGGCGGGGCGGACCGTCCGGCCTGCGGCAGGGTGACCGTGTCCTCCGCGTCCGGCGAGACCTGCGGCAGGACCCTGGTCTCCTCCTCGTCGGCGGGCACCGCCCCGGCACGCTCCTGGGGCTCCTTCCGCAGCGAGTGCCCACGTCCCCGCTCCCCCGCGGGGCCGGCGGCGCCCTCCGGGGCAGTCGGGGCGCCCGGGACGTCGGACTTCCCCGGTCCTTCCGGGTCCTTGCGCAGCGAGATCCTCCGCTCCTCGTCGCGGGCGGCCTCCGCTTCGGCGGCCTTGCGGGCCTCCTCCGCGCGGAGCAGCGCCTCCTCCGCCTTCCGCTGCTTCTCGCGACGGCGCTCCTCGGCCTCGGCCCGCAGCCTGGCCTCCTCCTCGGCGAGGCGACGCCTGCGCGCCTCCTCCTCGCGGCGGACCCGCTCCTCGGCCTCCCGGCGCTCGCGCTCCTCCTCCGCCAGTCGGCGGGCCTCCTCGGCGCGACGCTTGGCCTCCTCGGCCTGGCGCAGTTCCTCGCGGCGGCGGGCCTCTTCCTCCTCGCGGCGCCTGCGCTCCTCCTCTTCGGCGCGCAACCGGGCGAGCCGCTCCTGCCGCTCGCGCTCCAGGCGCTCCTCCTCCGCCTTGCGCGCGGCCTCCTCCTCCGCACGCCGCCGGGCCTCCTCCTCGGCCTTCCGACGCGCCTCCTCGCGGGCGGCGATCTCGGCTTCGGACAGCGGCAGCATCCGGTCGAGCCGGTGCCGTACCACGGTGGTGACGGCCTCGGGCTCCTGACCGGCGTCGACCACCAGGTAGCGCGTCGGGTCGGAGGCGGCCAGGGCGAGGAAGCCGGCGCGGACCCGTCGGTGGAACTCGGCGGACTCCGACTCCAACCGGTCGGGCGCCTCGGTGAAGCGCTCGCGGGCGGTCTCGGGCGAGATGTCCAGCAGCACCGTCAGATGGGGCACCAGTCCGTCGGTGGCCCAGCGGGAGATGCGGGCGACCTCGGTGGGCGACAGGTCGCGGCCGGCGCCCTGGTAGGCCACGGAGGAGTCGATGTAGCGGTCGGAGATGACGACGGCGCCGCGCTCCAGGGCGGGGCGCACCACCGAGTCGACGTGCTCGGCGCGGTCGGCCGCGTAGAGCAGGGCCTCGGCACGGTGCGACAGGCCGGCCGAGGAGACGTCCAGCAGGATCGAGCGCAGCCGTTTGCCGATCGGGGTGGCGCCCGGTTCGCGGGTGACCACGACCTCGTGGCCCTTGGCGCGGATCCACTCGGCCAACGCCTCGACCTGGGTGGACTTGCCCGCGCCGTCACCACCCTCCAGGGCGATGAAGAAACCGTTCGGCGCCGGGGCCTGGCGTGGTTCGGCTCCGCCGCCGAACGCCTCGCGCAGGTCGCGCCGCAGCGGCACACCCTGCCGGTCGTCGAGGCGGACCAGGACCAGGGCGGCCACCGGCAACAGCAGCGCGCCCACCAGCATCAGGGTGAAGGCCGCACCACCGTGGGCGAAGACGAAGTCGCCGCTCTCGACGCGGTGCGGACCGACGAGGGCGGCCGGCACGGGCGCGAGGACGGCGGCCAGCCCGATGCCGAGGCGCACCACCGCGTGGAGGTGATCGGTCATCCGGGCGCGACGGGACTCCTCGGTCTCCTCGTCCAGGAGGGTGTGCCCCGCGTGCGCGGCGACCCCGGACGCCAGGCCGGCGAGGAGGAGGAGCAGCAGCACGGTGGTGGTGTCGGGGGCCAGCCCGGCCGCCAGCAGCGCCAGACCGGTCAGCGCGACGGACAGGGCGAGCAGCCGCCGCCGGGAGAGGGCGGGCACCGTGCGCGGGGCCCTGCGGATACCGGCCGCCGTGCCACCGGTCAACGCCAGGACGAACAGTCCGAAGAGGACCGGCCCGCCCCCCAGGTCCGCGGCGTGCAGGGAGGCGAGGGCCACGGCCGCGGCGATCGCGGCGGAGACGCAGGCACAGGCGAGGACGAGCAGCGGGACCGCGCCGGTGCGGCCCTTGTCCACCGGCCTGCGGGTGCCCTTGGCGCCCTTCTCCCCCCGGGGGGCCGTCCCGTCCGTGCCGTCGGCCCGCTCGGGCCGACCGAGCCGGGGGCGGCGCAGCCCCTCCAGCGGGGAGCGGGGGCGCGGGGTGTCGCCGCCGGGCAGGTGCAGGAAGTACAGCTGGGTGATCGACGCGGCGAACAGACCGGCCGCCGCGTACGACGACAGCGCCGCCTGGTGGGTGGTGAACCACTCGACGCCCGCGCCCAGCAGATTGCTCAGCAGGGTCACCACGACCAGGGCGGCGGCGGCCAGCGGAACGGCGGCGAATCCCGTCCGCAGCCACAGGCGGCGCAGTGCGTCGTGGTGGTCCGGCAGGGGGCGTACGGCGGCGCCCTCGGGCGGTGGCGCGGGCAGCAGTGTGGGGGCGGCACTGTCCTTGGCCACGGTTCCGAAGCGCTCGGCGACCCCGATGAGGAAGGCGGTGGCCAGGAGGAACGCGAACGCCTGGTCGGGGGTCCACTCGATCCACAGCGGCGCGACGATCATGAGCGCCAGCCGCAGGCCGTCCGCGCCGATCATGGTCCAGCGGCGGTCGAGGGCGCCGGAGGAGTCGGCGGTCAGCGAGGAGAGCGGGCCCAGCAGGACGGCGCCGAACAGCACGGTGGCCAGCATCCGGACCGCCAGGACGGCGGCGACGGCGAGGGCCACTCCCCGGTAGCCGCCACCGAGGATCGACTCGCCCCCACCGGCGGGCACCATGACAGCCGCCTGGAGCACGAGCAGGACCAGGACGAGCAGGGCGAGGACGTCACCGGTGCCGGCGGCGAGCCGCGCGCTCCACAGCCGCCGCAGGGGGGCATGCCTCAGCAGGGCCCGTACGGCGCGCTCGCGGGAGTCCGCGGCCAGGGCTTCGGAGGTGGGGTTCACGACCGGTGGCTGGTCTGCACGCGTCATTCCGCCAGCCTAGCGGGCGGCGGCGCCGGATCGACGGAGCGGCCGAACAAACGGACGGACGCGCTCCGGACGGTGCGTGGCAGCAACGGGGCGGGACGGACGGCCGGTGCGGCGCGACGCCCCGCCCCGCCCCTCACTCGGAGTCGGAGGGACCGCTCGTCGTCCTCGCGGCCGTCTTCTTCCCGGTGGCCGTCTTCTTCGCGGCGGTCTTCTTCGTGGCCGTCTTCTTCGTGGCCGTCTTCTTCGTGGCCGTCTTCTTCGTGGCGGTCTTCTTCGTCGCGGTCTTCTTGGCCGCCTTCTTGGCCGTCTTCTTCGCCGGTCCCTTGGCGCGCTTCTCGGCCAGCAGCTCGTACGCGCGCTCCGGCGTGATCGTCTCTACGTCGTCGTCACGGCGCAGCGTGGCATTGGTCTCGCCGTCGGTGACGTACGGGCCGAAGCGGCCGTCCTTGACGACCACCGGGCGCTCGCTGGTCGGGTCGGTGCCCAACTCCTTCAACGGCGGCTTGGCGGCGGCCCGGCCACGCTGCTTGGGCTGGGCGTAGATCGCCAACGCCTCTTCGAGGGTGATCGTGAGGAGCTGCTCCTCGCTCTGCAACGACCGCGAGTCGGTGCCCCTCTTCAGATACGGGCCGTAGCGGCCGTTCTGGGCGGTGATCTCCTCGCCGGACTCGGGGTCGGTGCCCACCACGCGCGGCAGGGAGAGCAGCTTCAGCGCGTCGTCGAGGGTGATGGTGTCCAGGGACATCGACTTGAACAGGGAGGCCGTGCGCGGCTTGACCGCGTTCTTCCCCGTCTTCGGGGTGCCCTCGGGCAGCACCTCGGTGACGTACGGTCCGTAGCGGCCCGCCTTGGCGACGATGGCGCGGCCCGTGTCCGGGTCGGTGCCCAGCGCGACCTCGCCGCTGGGTCGATCCAGCAGCTCCCTGGCGTACTCCACCGTCAGCTCGTCCGGCGGCAGGTCGGCGGGCACGTCGGCACGCCGGCCGGTCTCGCCCTCGGTCTTGGGCTGCTCCTCGACGTAGGGGCCGTAGCGGCCCACCCGCAGCACGATGCCCTCGCCGACGGGGAAGGAGGAGACCCCACGGGCGTCGATCGCGCCGAGGTCGGAGACCAGCTCCTTCAGACCGCCCAGGTGATCCCCGTCGCCGTTGCCCGCGTCGGCCGCGGCGGCGGTGCCGGCGCCCGGCTCGTCGGTGCCGAAGTAGAAGCGGCGCAGCCACGGCACCGCGTCGGCCTCGCCCGCCGCGATGCGGTCGAGGTCGTCCTCCATCTTCGCGGTGAAGTCGTAGTCGACCAGCCGGCCGAAGTGCTTCTCCAGCAGGCCGACGACGGCGAAGGAGAGGAAGGAGGGGACGAGTGCCGTTCCCTTCTTGAAGACGTAGCCGCGGTCGAGGATGGTGCTGATGATCGACGCGTACGTCGAGGGGCGCCCGATCTCGCGCTCCTCCAGCTCCTTGACCAGCGTGGCCTCGGTGTAACGGGCCGGGGGCTTGGTCGCGTGGCCGTCCACCGACATCTCGGTGGCGGTCAGCGGGTCGCCCTCGGTGACCTGCGGCAGGCGGCGCTCGCGGTCGTCGAGGTCGGCACCGGGGTCGTCGGTGGACTCGACGTAGGCCTTCAGGAAGCCGTGGAAGGTGATGATCTTGCCGGAGGCGCTGAACTCCGCGTCCCGGCCGGCCCACTGCCCGCCATCGGCGGCACACCGCCCGCCGACCTTCACGGTGACGGACCGGCCGGTGGCGTCCTTCATCTGAGAGGCCACCGTCCGCTTCCAGATCAGCTCGTACAACTTGAACTGGTCGCCGGTCAGCCCCGTCTCGGCGGGGGTGCGGAAGCGGTCGCCGGAGGGGCGGATCGCCTCGTGCGCCTCCTGGGCGTTCTTGACCTTGCTCGCGTAGGTGCGGGGGCGGTCGGGCAGGTAGTCGGCCCCGTAGAGCTGGGTGACCTGGGCCCGGGCGGCGGCGACGGCGGTGTCGGACAGGGTGGTGGAGTCCGTCCGCATGTAGGTGATGAAGCCGTTCTCGTACAGCTTCTGGGCCACCTGCATGGTCACCTTCGCGCCGAAGCCGAGCTTGCGGCTCGCCTCCTGCTGGAGTGTGGTGGTGCGGAAGGGCGCGTAGGGCGAGCGACGGTAGGGCTTGGACTCCACCGAGCGGACGGTGAAGTCGGCGCCCTCCAGGGCGCCGGCCAGCGCGCGGGCGGCGGACTCGTCCAGGTGCAGGACGTTCGACTCGCCCTTCAGCCGCCCGTCGGGGCCGAAGTCACGGCCCTGCGCGACGCGGCGGCCGTCCACGGTGGTCAGCCGAGCCGTGAAACCCGCCGGGTCACCGGCGGTGGGCGCGGCCGGGTCACCGGCGGTGGGCGCGGCCGGGTCACCGGCGGTGAAGGTGCCGGTCAGGTCCCAGTACTCGGCGGAGCGGAACGCGATGCGCTCGCGCTCGCGCTCGACGACCAGACGGGTGGCGACGGACTGCACGCGGCCCGCCGAGAGCCTGGGCATGACCTTCTTCCACAGCACCGGGGAGACCTCGTAGCCGTAGAGCCGGTCGAGGATGCGGCGGGTCTCCTGGGCGTCGACCAGGCGCTGGTTGAGCTCGCGGGTGTTGGAGACCGCGGCCCGGATGGCGTCCTTGGTGATCTCGTTGAAGACCATCCGGCGGACCGGGACCTTGGGCTTGAGCACCTCCTGGAGGTGCCAGGCGATGGCCTCCCCCTCACGGTCCTCATCGGTGGCGAGGAACAGCTCGTCCGACTCCGCCAGGAGCTGCTTGAGCTTCTTGACCTGGTCCTTCTTGTCGCTGTTGACGACGTACAGCGGCTCGAAGTCGTGGTCGACGTCGACGCCGAGCCGGGCCCAGGACTCTCCCTTGTACTTGGCGGGAACCTCGGCGGCGCCGTTCGGCAGGTCGCGGATGTGCCCGACGCTGGCCTCGACCACGTAGCCAGGACCGAGGTAGCCCTTGATCGTCTTGGCCTTGGCCGGCGACTCGACGATCACGAGTCGGCGCCCGCCGTGTGCGGTCTCGCTGGTCGGGGACAACTTCTTCTCGCTCTTCTCCGGTTGGTGGTTCCGGTCTGTCGGGTCGGCTCTGGTGTGCGGTCGCACGGTCGCGCCGCCCGGTCGTGCGGCCACCGTACGGCCGTGCGGTCGTGCGGCGGTCGTACGGCTGCCGCGATCGCGCTCTCGCTGCGGAGTGTGACGGTACCTCCCGCCCCCGTGTCAAACGGTAAAAGTCCACAACGCCACTCGAACGGTAACCCGACAACCACCATTCCTGCCGCCCGGTGCCGACTGGCAAGATGTGGCCACCTGTCCATCCCGCACAACCACCACGGGGGAACCTTCCATGTCCGACCCGTACCAGCAGAACCCGTACGGCCAGCCGCAGCAGCCGGAGAAAAACCCCTACGCCCAACCGGGCCAGCCGGGCCAGCCCGCGTACGGCTATCCCCACCAGGCCCCGCCGCCGGCCGCTCCGGGCTCCTACACCGGGGACCCGAACGCCCCGTACGGCTACGACCCCTACGGTCGACCGTACTCCGACAAGTCCAAGGTCGTCGCGGGCGTGCTCTCCCTCTTCCTGGGCTACCTCGGCATCGGACGCTTCTACACCGGCCACACCGGTCTGGCCCTCGGCCAGCTGTTCACCTGCGGGGGCTGCGGCATCTGGTCGCTGATCGACGGGATCATCCTGCTGACACAGGACGGCGCCACGGACGCCCAGGGCCGCGTGCTGCGGAGCTGAGCGCGCCGTGTCCGGAACACCGACAGGTCGGCCCGGACCGGCGGACCGGCGGCCCGGCGCGCCGGACGCGTCCGGTCGGCCGGCCGGTCCGTCCGAGGCTCCCGGCCCGTCCGGAGCCCTCGCACGGGCCCGCCGCGCCGTACGCACCGCCCGTGCCCACCCCGCGGCGCCGCCGCTGGGCACGCTCGCGGCCGCGGCCGCCGCGGCCGCCTACCTGTGGGGAACGAATCCGCACCAGCCGGGGCAGTGGCTGCCGCGCTGCCCGTTCAACCTGGTGACCGGACTGCTCTGTCCGGCGTGCGGCGGGACACGCATGGCGTACGACCTGCTGCACGGCGATCTCACGGCCGCCTTCCACGACAACGCCCTGTTCCTGGTGCTGGGCCTCCCGGTCGCGGCGTACTTCGGCGGCCGCTGGCTCGTCGAGGGGCTGCGCGGACGCCGCTACCGTCCCTCACCGGGGAAATGGGGCACCACGGCGATCCTGGGGACCGCGGTGGTGTGGGCGGTCGTACGGAACGCCGTCGGCTGATTCCCGTCCGTCCCTCCGCCGTTTTGGTGGCCGAACCGGACCGGCCCCCACGGAACGCGCGGACATCGCGCGCCACCGCGCTCCTGCTCCCGCTCCCGCGTCGGCACGCTGTGCGTGCCGACGGGGAACGGTCCTACAGACGGGCGAACGTCCAGACCCCGGCGGCCAGGAAAGCCGTACCGAAGAGCGAGGCGAGCACGGTGGCGGCGAGCGGGCTCACCCCGTCGGCCACGGGCGCGCGCAGCCGCACGCGCATCGACGTCCACAGCAGCAGTCCGGCGCCGAACAGGGTGAAGGCCGCCCCGGCGAAGACGGCGGGTCCACTTTCCACGCCGGCACGGTGGCACCCGTGGGAGGCAACCGGGCGAACGCCGAGTGAACGCCCTCGAACAACAGCACGGCATCCCCGCCCCATGTCCCGCGCCCCGCACACCCGCGAGACGTTCGGGGTGCCGGGGTGCCGGGGTGCCGGGGTGGCGGGGTGGCGGAACGCGCCTACGCGCCCCGCCCGTCCACCACGGGCAGCAGGAACCCCTGCTCGACCAGCAGCCGGATCGACTCCGGAGTGCGGTCGCGCAACTCCACCGGATCCTCACCGAGCAACTGCGCGATCGCGTCCAGGATCCGCCCCGCCGGGAGCGAACCGTCACACACACCGGCGAACCCCGCCCCGACCGTGTCCACCGTCGTCGCCCGCCGCATGCCGCGGTTCTGCCGCAACACCACGTACTCGGGGTCGTCCGCGCCCGGCTTGCCGATCTGCTCCTGGACCACCTCGTCGGCCAGGACGAACCGGGTGGCGAGCAGGGCCGCGTCGTCCGTGGCGCGCAGGAAGTCCCGACGCTCGAAATGCTCGCGCACCGCCTCGCCGAGCGGCTGCTCCACGGGGTGCGGCCACTCCTCGACGACGACCGACGGCCGGTCGGAACCCGACTTGCGCAGGGTGATCCAGCCGAAACCGACGGCCGTGGTGCCACGCGCCTCGAACTCCTCCAACCAGGCGTCGTACCGCGCGGCGTACACCTCCGGGTCGCCCAGGTGGTCACCTCCGTCGCGCAGCCACAGCTCGGCGTACTGGGCCACGTCCTGCACCTCGCGCTGCACGATCCACGCGTCACAACCGGACGGCACCCAGGAGGCCAACCGCTCGCGCCAGTCCTGGCCCTCGACGTGTTGCCAGTTGGCCAGCAACTGGCAGTAGCCGCCGTCGGCGAGGTGGTCGACCGAGCCCCGCACGAGGGCTCGGCACAGATCGTCACCGCCCATTCCGCCATCCCGGTAGGTGAGACGGGCCCCGTCGGCGGGCCGGGGGGAGATGACGAAGGGCGGGTTGGAGACGATCAGGTCATAGGGCTCCTCGCCCTCGACCGGCTCGAAGAGCGAGCCCTGACGCAGCTCGGCCTTGGGCGCCCCGGACAGCGCGAGGGTGAGACGGGTGAAGCGCAGGGCGCGGGGGTTGAGGTCGGTGGCGGTGACGCGGGTGGCGTGCCGGGCGGCGTGCAGCGCCTGGATGCCCGAGCCGCTGCCCAGGTCCAGGGCGCGGGCCACCGGGGTCCGCACCGTGATGCCCGCCAGCGTCGTCGAGGCGCCGCCGACTCCGAGGACGAGCTGCGAACGGTCGGCCGCGCCGGTGGCCGGGTCCGCGCCACCGCTCGGCTCGGCGGCCTCACCGGTGTCGCCGGCGGTGCGGATGCCACCGGCGCCCCCCACCGCGCAACCGAGGTCGGAGACGATCCACCAGTTCTGCCCCTCGGGACCGCCGTAGGGCCGGACGTCCACCGTCGCCCGCACGGCGTCGACGTCCGGACCGGTCGCGGGCCGCAGCCAGCCGTCGGCGAGCGCGCCGTCGACGGGCAGCGCGGCACGGGCCCGTTCGTACGGCACCGGCTGCTGGAGCAGGAACAGCCGCACCAGCGTCCCGAGCGGCCCGTCGCCGCGTGTGGCACGCAACGCGGGGACGGTCTCGTTGCGCGCGAGGGCCGCGTACGCGGGCGCGCCGAGCAGGTCGAGCAATCCGTCGGGGGTGAAGTCGGCGGCGAGGAGGGCGTCGCGCAGTCGGGGAAGGGCGGGGCCGGGGGTGGGGAGGGGGTCCGTACTCACCTCCCCATTGTCGCGCGGGGCCGAACGGCGCACGGCACCCCACCGCCCCTCCGGGCGCGCCCCGGCCACCCCGGCGGCACGGACCTACGCGGCCGAGGCAGCGGGCGAGGCGGCGGGCGACTCCGCCTGCTTCCGGCAACCCTCCTGCGCGGATATCGCGTCCCGCAGGGCGTCCTCCTCGCCGAACGCGCTCAACGCGTCCTTGGCGGCGTTGACCTGAGCGGGCAGCTTCTCCATCTCGTCGGTGATGTCCTGGAGGCCGTCGGCGAACTTCCCCTGGTCCTCGGTGTCGAGCTTCTCGGCACGTTCCTTGAGATCGGCGTACTCGTCCGACACGGCGTCGAGCTTCGCCATGGCGTCCTTCCGGAGCTCGGCGCCCTTGTCGACCGGTGGGACACCCGCCTTCCGCACGCCGTCCGACAGCGCCTCGAAGGCAGCGGAGAGTTCACCGAACGCCTCGGTGTCGGTCTTCTTGACCTCCTCCGGGGAGCTGTCGCCCTCGGTGATCCGATCGAGCTTCTGGTTGGCGCCGGCTATGCGCGCGTTCTGCTTCCGCAGCGAGTCGCAGTACTGCCCGGCCCACTTCTCGGCCTCCTCGTTGCCGTCGTCACCGCACCCGCTCAGAGCGAGCACGAGAACCGCACCGCCGGACAGCACCGCCGCAAGCTTCTTGTTCACTCCGGACCGATCCCTTCGTGGGTGTTCGGCCCGGAACATACACGCCAGGGGTTCACCGACCGCGAGCCAGGGGGCACTATGGGCGGTTTTGCAGGTGGGTGGGGTGTTCGGATCGAACGCTTCCCACCCGGTCCGTCCGCCCGTCCGCCGCCCGGTCGCGGGGCCGTGGCACTACGGGGTCTTCACCGGTGCCCCCGGCTCCGAGGAGCCGTCCGGCCCCGGTGTCCCGGGCGCGGAGGTGCGGCCCGCCGTACCGTCGCCCTCGTCGCTTCCGTCACCGACCACGATGCCGCGCCGCTTGGACACGTACACCGCCCCGACGACGATGGCGAGCGCGAGGGCCGCGATGGCCAACCGAGTCCCGACACTGGCGTCGTCGCCGTAACCGAGCTGCACCACCGCGGGCGCGATCAACAACGCCACCAGGTTCATCACCTTCAGCAGCGGGTTGATCGCCGGGCCCGCGGTGTCCTTGAACGGGTCGCCGACGGTGTCGCCGATGACGGTCGCGGCATGGGCCTCGCTGCCCTTGCCACCGTGGTGACCGTCCTCGACGAGCTTCTTGGCGTTGTCCCAGGCGCCGCCGGAGTTGGCCAGGAAGACCGCCATCAACGTGCCCGCGCCGATGGCGCCGGCCAGGAAGGAGCCGAGCGCGCCGACCCCCAGGGCGAATCCGACGGCGATGGGCGCCATGACGGCCAGCAGACCGGGCGTGGCCAGCTCGCGCAGCGCGTCCTTGGTGCAGATGTCCACGACGCGGCCGTACTCGGGTTTCTCCGTGTAGTCCATGATCCCGGGCCGCTCGCGGAACTGGCGCCGCACCTCGAGGACCACCGAGCCCGCCGACCGGGAGACCGCGTTGATCGCCAGCCCGGAGAAGAGGAAGACGACGGAGGCGCCGATGATCAGGCCGACCAGGTTGTTCGGCTGTGAGATGTCCAGGCTCAGGCCCAACTCCCCGGCTCCGGCACCCACGTCCGCCACGGCGGTCGCGATCGCGTCGCGGTAGGCGCCGAAGAGGGCGGCGGCGGCCAACACCGCGGTGGCGATGGCGATGCCCTTGGTGATGGCCTTGGTGGTGTTGCCCACGGCGTCGAGGTCGGTGAGCACCTGGGCACCCGCGCCCTCCACGTCCCCGGACATCTCCGCGATGCCCTGGGCGTTGTCGGAGACCGGGCCGAAGGTGTCCATGGCCACGATGACGCCGACGGTGGTGAGCAGGCCCGTGCCGGCCAGCGCCACGGCGAAGAGCGCCAGCAGGACGGACGCGCCGCCCAGCAGGAAGGCCCCGTAGACGCCGAGCGCGATCAGCAGGGCCGTGTAGACGGCGGACTCCAGCCCCACGGAGACACCGGAGAGGATCACGGTGGCGGGTCCGGTCAGTGACGTCCTGCCGATGTCGCGCACGGGCCTGCGGTCGGTCTCGGTGAAGTAGCCGGTGAGCTGTTGGATCAGCGCCGCGAGGACGATGCCGATGGCGACCGCGACCAGGGCCAGGACGCGTGGGTCGCCGTCGTGTCCGGCGATGGCGGCGTCGGTGACGCCGCCGAGTTCGTCGTAGCTCGACGGCAGGTGGACGAACGCCACGACGGCGACGAGGACCAGCGAGATCACCGCGGAGACGAAGAAGCCCCGGTTGACGGCCGTCATGCCGCTGCGGTCGGCGCGGCGCGGGGCGACCGCGAAGATCCCCACCACGGCGGTGACCACGCCGATCGCCGGGACGAGCAGCGGGAAGGCCAGCCCGGCGTTGCCGAAGGCGGCCGTGCCCAGGATGAGCGCGGCCACCAGGGTGACGGCGTAGGACTCGAAGAGGTCGGCGGCCATGCCGGCGCAGTCGCCGACGTTGTCGCCGACGTTGTCGGCGATGGTGGCCGCGTTGCGCGGGTCGTCCTCGGGGATGCCCTGCTCCACCTTGCCGACGAGGTCGGCGCCCACGTCGGCCGCCTTGGTGAAGATGCCGCCGCCGACCCTCATGAACATCGCGATCAGCGCGGCGCCCAGCCCGAAGCCCTCCAGCACCTTGGGGGCGTCGGCCGCGTAGACGAGCACCACGACGGCGGCCCCCAGCAGGCCGAGGCCGACCGTGAACATCCCGACGACGCCGCCCGTCCGGAAAGCGATCTTCATTGCCCGGTGGGAGACATCGGCCGGATCCTTCGCGGGCTCCCCCGCCTTGGGGGTCGCCTCCCGGGCGGCTGCCGCGACCCGCACGTTGCTGCGCACCGCGAGCCACATGCCGATATAACCGGTGGCCGCCGAGAATCCGGCCCCCACCAGGAAGAAAACGGATCGGCCGATTCGTTGACCCGCACCGTCCGCCGGCAGCAACATCAACAGGAAGAAGACCACGACGGCGAATACGGCGAGGGTACGCAACTGCCGGGCGAGATAGGCGTTCGCGCCTTCCTGTACGGCTGCCGCGATCTTCTTCATGGAATCGGTGCCCTCACCGGCCGCGAGCACCTGCCGTACCAGCACCACGGCGACGGCCAGGGCCGCCGCGGCGACGAGTGCCACGACCAGCACCAGACCGCGGTTGCCGTCGGTGAGTACGGCCTCGGCCAACCGCAACCGGTCCGGTGAGGGGATTCGAGTGTGGTGGTGCCCCGCCATTCGTCCTCCTTGACGTTTGGCACATGGGCGCGCGCAAGCACGCTCAGGCGTCCTGCTGCAAAGATGTGGACGGATTGTAGGGAGGTGGTTCGGTTCGCGACAGGGTGCGGTATTCGTTATGGGTCAACACCCGGAAAGATCGAATAGCGGTCGCCGAAAACAATTCCCTCGAACGGCCGATGAGATCGACCGACCGACCCCCGGAAAAACGATCTCGAAATGCCCGGGGGCACCGTACGGGCCGAAGGACGGGCGGGCGGGCGGAGGGCCCGGACGGGAACGGCCCCCGCCTCCGTGGGGTACGGAGGCGGGGGCCGTGCGACGAAGAGCGCGGAACCGCGTGGGCGCCGGCCTAGGCGAGGGAGTCCGGGGCGGTCGGCCAGCTCATCCTGATGAGACCGCCGTGTCCGTCCGACGCCACCTCGACGTCGTCCACCAGGCCGCTGATCACCGCGAGCCCCATGTCGGCCTCCTCGCCCTCACCGAGGTCGATCCCCTCCGTCGGGGAGCCGTGGGCCGGGCCGGGCGCCAGGTGCGGAACGTCGTCGCCGACCTCGACGCGAAAGGATTTCTCGTCCTCGGTCAGCGCCACCCGAACGGGTGTGTCGAGGCCGTGGCTGTTGTGGAGCCCGACGGCTCTGCTGCACGCCTCGCCGACCGCGAGCCGTACCTCGTCGAGTACGGCCTCGTCGACGCCGGCACGCCGCGCGACGGCGGCCGCCACCAGACGGGCCGTTCTCACGTGCTCCGGCAGCGCGCTGAAACGCAGTTCGACGGTGGCCATGCGATCCCCCTCGGTAGTGCGTGCGGTCACCCGACGGCGCTGTGCGGGCGCCGTCCGAAATCGTCCAGGGGCACCGGGCCGACACGCGTCGGGACCCGGCACCCCTGTGGCCGCCCGGTACGGGCTTGCTCGGACGCGATTCTCAGTCGGTGGCCGCCACGGCCTCGTCCACCGAGGTGTGGATGGGGAACACCTTGGTCAGGCCGGTGATACGGAAGATCTTGAGAATGCGCTCCTGGTTGCAGACCAAACGCAGCGAGCCCTCGTGGGCACGCACCCGCTTGAGTCCACCGACGAGCACACCCAGGCCGGTGGAGTCGAGGAAGTCGACGCCCTCCATGTCCACGACCAAGTGGTAGCTGCCGTCGTTCACCAGCTCGACCAGTTGCTCACGCAACTTGGGCGCGGTGTACACATCGATCTCGCCACCCACCGAGACGATCGTGCGATCGCCGACGGTACGGGTCGACAGGGACAGGTCCACGGATCCTCCAGCACCTTGCTATCGAGCGGTCCGCCCCCTGGTTCTCCCCCGAGGGCGGGGATTGGGTTCTCCCCACCGGCGGTGGGGATCTTCTCCCCGCCGAAGGTAGAGGACGGATCGGCAGCCGCAGCAGCATTCAATCACTTACCCGGGGGGCTGCACGACGCCTTGCGGGCATTGTCCGTCGAGCCGGTGACACACTCGGTTCCGATGGCCAGCAACCAGCACGCGGCGTCCACCGGCGCACACCCCTCGTCCCCGTCCCCCCGTACGGTCCTCGAAAGCCTTGCCGCGGGAGCGGACAGGGCCGTGCGCATCACCCATGTGGAGCACTTGCCCCCACGGGACGGGCGTCATGCCGACTGGCCGGACGGGATTCGGCCGGAAGTGATCGACGCAATACGGGCGACGGGCGTCGCCCGTCCCTGGGAACATCAGGCGCGCACCGCCGAGCACGCCCTGCGCGGCGATTCGGTGGTCGTCGCCACCGGCACGGCTTCGGGCAAGTCCCTGGCGTACCTGGCGCCGGTGCTCAGTTCTCTGCTGGACGGTGCGGAGACCCCGAACGGGCGCGGCGCCACCGCCCTGTACCTGGCCCCGACCAAGGCGCTCGCCGCCGACCAGCGGCGAACGGTGGCCGAGCTGGCCGCACCGCTGGGGAACGCGGTGCGACCGGCCGTCTTCGACGGGGACACCCCGGCCGAGGAGCGCGAGTGGGCCCGACGGTACGCCAACCACCTGCTCACCAATCCCGACATGCTGCACCGCGGGCTGCTCCCCGCCCACGCCCGCTGGTCCTCCTTCCTGCGCGCGTTGCGCTACGTGGTCGTCGACGAGTGCCACACCTACCGGGGGGTGTTCGGCTCGCACGTCGCCCAGGTGCTGCGCCGACTGCGGCGGGTGTGCGCCCGCTACGACTCCGCTCCCGTCTTCCTGCTGGCCTCTGCCACCGCCGCCGAACCGGGCGCGGCCGCGACACGTCTCACCGGGCTCCCCGTCACCGAGATCACCGAGGACGCCTCTCCACGGGGCGAGGTGGTCTTCGCCCTGTGGGAGCCGCCACTGACGGAGGTGCGGGGTGAGCGCGGCGCCCCCGTGCGGCGGACCGCCACCGCCGAGACCGCCGACCTGCTCACCGACCTGGCCGTGCGGGGCGTGCGCACCGTCGCCTTCGTCCGTTCCCGGCGCGGCGCCGAGCTGATCTCGGTGATCGCCCGGGAGCGGCTGGCCGAGGTCGACCGCGGCCTGGCCGGGAGGATAGCCGCCTACCGCGGCGGCTACCTGCCGGAGGAGCGCCGGGCCCTGGAGCGGGACCTGCACTCCGGGCGGCTCCTGGGGCTGGCCACCACCACCGCCCTGGAACTCGGCATCGACGTCTCCGGTCTCGACGCCGTGCTGCTGTCCGGCTACCCCGGCACCCGGGCCTCGCTGTGGCAACAGGCCGGCCGGGCCGGGCGGGCCGGCCAGGGTGCGCTGGCCGTTCTGATCGCCCGGGACGACCCGTTGGACACCTATCTCGTCCACCATCCCGACGCGATCTTCCGGCGCCCCGTGGAATCCACCGTCCTGGATCCGGACAACCCCTACGTCCTCGCACCCCATCTGTGTGCGGCCGCCGCGGAGGTCCCGTTGACGGAGACCGACTTCGACCTGTTCGGGCCTGCCGTGCCCGAGCTGATGCCACGGTTGGAGCGGCGCGGGCTGCTGCGCCGGCGGGGAACGGGCTGGTACTGGACCCGTCGCGACCGGGCCGCCGACCTCACCGACATCCGGGGCCGGGGCGGCCGGCCCGTGCAGGTGGTGGAAGAGGGCACCGGACGGCTGCTGGGCACGGTGGATGCCGATGCCGCCCACACCACCGTCCACGAGGGCGCCGTCCACCTCCACCAGGGCCGTACCTACACCGTGCGCCGCCTGGACCTGGAGGACTCCGTGGCGTTGGTGGAGGAGGCCTCCCCACCCTGGACCACCATGGCTCGGGACACCACCGCGATCTCGGTGTTGGAGACCGACGTCGAAGTGCCCTGGGGCGAGGCCCGACTGTGTTTCGGCTCCGTCGAGGTCACCAACCAGGTCGTCTCCTACCTGCGCCGCAAGCTCGTCACGGGCGAGGTGCTCGGTGAGACCAGGCTCGACCTGCCGCCACGCACCCTGCGTACCCGGGCGGTGTGGTGGACGGTCACCGAGGACCAGCTCGACGCCGCCCGGATCGGGCCGGAGACACTGCCGGGCGCCCTGCACGCCGCCGAACACGCCTCCATCGGCATGTTGCCCCTCTTCGCCACCTGCGACCGCTGGGACATCGGCGGGGTCTCCGTCCCGCTGCATCCCGACACCCTCCTTCCGACGGTTTTCGTCTACGACGGGCACCCCGGCGGGGCCGGCTTCGCCGAGCGCGCCTTCCGCACCGCCCAGGAGTGGCTCACCGCGACCCGGCGGGCCATCGCCGCGTGCGAGTGCGACAGCGGCTGCCCGTCGTGCATCCAGTCACCCAAGTGCGGCAACGGCAACGATCCACTGCACAAAAGCGGCGCCGTCCGGCTCCTCACGGAGTTGCTGAGGCAGGCCCCGCCCGAGCCCGCGCCACGGCGGCGTACGGACCCGCCCGCACCCGCACCGTGACGTCGGCGACCGCGCCCTCCAGCCGGCAGCGCACCACCCGCGCCCGCTGGGCCCCGGCCACCCGCCGAGCGGCGGCGCACGCCTCCTCCGCGCTCCACAGGGCGTGATCGGCGGCCGCGAGGGCCGCCGTGTCCGCCACCGCACCGGCCCGGTGCCGGGCGGCCACCGCCTGCCCAAGGCCCAGGACGGCCGCCGCCACCGCACACAGCGCGAGCCCGCACAGCACCGCCCAGACCGTGGCCGACCCCCTGTCCCACGAGGACGTCCGGCGGTGGGGGCGGGGGCATGCGCCGCGGCCCCACCGATGCGCCCACCACCCGGCTGTCGGGCCGTCACCGCGGTTCCGCATGCGCCACCGCTTCCGCCTCCAGATCCACGCCCAGCAGCCCGGGGCCGGCCGCCCGCGCCGTCACCCGCACCCACACCAGATCGCCCTCGCGTCCCGTCTCCACCACTGCTCCGGACGGTGCGACCGTCCTCACCGCCTGTCGGATCCGCTCCGGCGGCTCGTCGCGGGCCGCGGCACGTGCCCCCGCCCCCGCCGCGTCCACACAGCGGATCTGCGCCACCGAAGCCGTCACGCCCCACAGCAACAGTCCGAGCAACGCGACCAGGGAGGGCACCACCACGGCCGTCTCCGCTGTCACGTGGCCCCGCTCCCCCGCCCCGCCCGCCCCGGAGCCGGACGGGGCGGGGGAGCCGGTGGCGGGGTCAAAGGCCCGCATCGAGCGCCCTCTCGATCAGGCCGCGCATCGCCTCGGCCACCGGCCCGCTGGTGACGACCTTGTAGAGCACCGCCGCGAAACCCGCGGCGGCGATCGTGCCCACCGCGTACTCCGCGGTGCTCATCCCGGCCTGCGCGTCACCGCTCCGAATCCGACGCGTGAACTCGCGCGTTCGCGCACTCGTCCCTACCCACACGGTCCTTCTCCTTGTCTCGTCGTTGTTTCGTCGGTCCTTCGCCGGTCCTTCGCCGGCGCCCCGAACGCCGTCGGGCCGCTCCGTCCCGCCCGGTCCCACCACGCCCCTTCCGTGCGGCCTCGCCTCCGGCGCCCCTTCCGTCACCGGGCCACGCCGCGTTCGCACTCCCCTCTCCGTCTCCGGGCGTCGGCGCGGCTCACCACAGCGACCGCGCCAGGCCGATGACCACGGGCACCACCCCCGCCAGTAGGAAGGCGGGCAGGAAACACAGCCCCAGAGGTCCCGTGACCAGGACCGCGGCCCGCCGGGCGCGCTCCGTGGCCGCCCGCGCGCGGCGGGCCCGGCACTCGGCGGCCAACCGACCCACCGACTCCACCGCGGGCACCCCGGCCGTCCCGGCCCTCTCCAGGCAGCGCGCCAGTTCGGCCGCCCCGGGCAGCTCCCCCAACCGCCCCCAGACCACCGCCGGGTCACCGCCGAGCCGTAGCTCGGCCGATGCCCTCACCAGCCCCTCACCGAGCGGTCCGCCGACCGCTCCGCCCACCGCGCCGGCTGCCTCGCGCGGTCCCGAGCCCGCCGTCAGGCATGCCGCCATCAGATCGGCGATGATCGGCAACTGTGCGTACGCCTCCGCATCCGGTCCTGAACAGCCAAATTTGTTATCTTTCGTTCCGCGTGGTGCGGCAGCGCTCGATCCGCGACCGCCCCGCCCCCTCGCCCCGTGGAGGGCACAGGCCACGAGCGGACCGAGCAGACAGCCCACCGGCCCACCCGCCAGGGCGAAGCCCAGACCGGCGCCGCCGAGAGCCGCCGCCACCCCCGTCGCCGGCCGGCGCCACCGCGTCCCGACCGATCGAGGAGGCGGACGCACGTCGACTCGGGGATCCCTCAACGCCTCCAGCCGTCGACGCCGGGACCGACCCGCCATCAAGCTCCCGCCTACCGTGCACACGATCCCCGGTGACAGGACGAGAGCGGGCAGCACGGACCACGGAAGCGTCCGGTTCGGCAGCGGAAGCTCCAGGAGCGACACCAGCCCCGTCCACAGCCTGTGGACGAAATCGACGCTCATTCCCGCCCTCCCCTCTCCGCCGTCCGGACGATCCGGGCGACCCAGGCGAGTCCGGCCCACTCCAGGAGGGCGGCCGCCGCCAGACAGCCCCATCCGACCGGGCTGTGCAGCAGCACATGCAGGGGACGTGCCCCCATCGCCCCGCCCAGCAGCAGCCCGAAGGCCGGCAGCAGGGCCAGCACCAACGCCGTGGAACGCGGTCCCGCCAACTGGGCGCGCAGTTCCTCCCGCCGATCGCGTTCCGCCCGGAGCCCACCGGCCAGCCGGTCCAAGCCGTCCGCGAGCCCCGCTCCCCCGTCCACCGCGACCCGCCAGCACGCGGCCACTCCGCGCAGTCCACCCGCGCCTTCCCGCCGGGACAGTCGCCGCAGCGCCTCCGGCACGTCCCCACCGAAGCGGGCCGCCGCCAACACCGCCGCGCCCCCGGCACCGAAACCGGGCATGCCCACCGCCAACAGGGCGCGTTCGGGCGTTCGACCGGCCCGCAACTCACCGGCGACCGCCGAGCACAGATCGGCGACGGCCACCTCCCTCGACTCCCCCGCCCGCCGCCGCTCCCGCCGCCGCAGCGCGCGTCTCGTCAGCGGAACGGCCACGGCACCGGCCGACAGCGGCAGCACCGACTCTCCCCACAGGGCGAGCAGCACCCCACCGGCCAGGCACCACCACTCACGCCCCACTCGGGCCCCGAGGCGGTGCCGTACGCGCGCCGCGGCCGTCATCGCCCAGCCTTCCGGCCCGCCCCCTCCGGGCAGCGGCGCGGCACCGTCCGCGCACAGCAGTCGCGCTCTCCGTGCTCCCTCCCCGGCACGCCCCCACAGCCGGCCCGTCACCACCCCGCACGCCAGCGCGCACGCCAGCGCGGCACATGCCGTTCCCGCGTACAGCGCCTCCGGCCGCGTACCGGCCCAGAAGACGATCCGGCTCCCGAGATCGGCCCCGAGGTGAAGTCCCGTCTGGAGCCCGAGCCGGGGGTACGACACCGTCACGGCACACCACCACCCCGCGCGCACAGCCGCTCCAGCCGCGGCCAACCCCGCTCCCTCACGAAACCGTTCGGCGCCCAGATGGCGGCCGGTACCGTCGATACCAGGCCGTACCTGTCCTGCTCCAACACGTGGAGTTCGGCGACCCGTCGTCGTCCCCGGCGGTCCCGGACCAGGTGGAGCACCACCGACAGCGCCGCCGCGAGCTGACTGTGCAGGGCGGTCCGATCGAGCCCGGCCGTACCGCCCAACGCCTCCAGCCGAGCGGGCACGTCCGCCGCCGCGTTGGCGTGCACCGTGCCGCAGCCGCCCTCGTGGCCGGTGTTCAGGGCGGCCAGCAGATCCGTCACCTCCGCCCCGCGCACCTCGCCGACCACAAGCCGGTCGGGGCGCATCCGCAGCGCCTGCCGCACCAGATCCCGCAGGGACACCCGGCCGGCGCCCTCCTGATTGGCCGGACGGGTCTCCAACCGCACCACGTGCGGGTGGTCGGGGCGCAGTTCGGCGGAGTCCTCGGCCAGGACGATCCGCTCCCCCGGTCCCACCAAACCCAGCAGCGTCGACAGGAGCGTGGTCTTCCCCGTGCCCGTACCACCACTGACCAGGAACGACAGCCGGGCGTCCAGAACCGCCCGCAGGAGTCGGTCACCGTTGGGTGGCACCGTACCGGCCGCCACGAGTTCCGACAGTCCGAACGCGCGTGGGCGCACCACCCGTAGGGACAGACAGGTACAGCCGACCGCCACCGGCGGCAGCACCGCGTGCAGCCGTGTGCCGTCCGGAAGCCGGGCGTCCACCCAGGGGTGCGCGTCGTCCAGGCGCCGCCCCGCGGCGGTGGCCAGCCGTTGGGCTAACCTGCGGACCGCCGACGCGTCGGGGAAACGGACTCCGGTGCGCTCCACTCCGGCGCCCCGATCCACCCAGACCGCGTCCGGGCCGGTCACCAGCACGTCCGTCACGTCCGGTTCGGCCAGCAGTGGTTCGAGGGGGCCGGCACCGACCATCTCCGACCTCAGCGCCTCCACGATCCCCAGCACCGCGCTGTCACCCAGGAGACGCCCCTGGGCCCGCAGCGCCGCCGCGACCCGGGCGGGTGTGGGCTCGGCCCCTGCCTCCGCCAGTCTCAGCCGCACCGCCTCCACCAGTGCCCGCGGGGCATCGGACCGCGGGGCCCTCGACGGCTCGGACGGCGACGCCACCGTGGGCACCGCCGGAGGTTTCGATCGTTGTCCGGGCGGCGCCCCGGACAGGGCGACGGGCGGCGCCCCGACCGCCGCACCACCCCCGAAGGAGGCGAGCACTCCCGCCCCCACCGGCCCGTCCGGGACGGGTTCGATTCCGATGCGCCCCCTCATACCGCCACGCTCCCCCGACCCTCGGGAGGCGACGCCCCGTCGCCCGCCGGCAGGGCACGGGCCCAGAACTCCGCGCAGAACCGGGCCAACGGACCACGCGCGTCCGAGCCGGGCGGCCGCCCGGCGTCCACCGCCGCGAGGAGTCCGTGCTCGGTGGGGAGCTCGCCGGCGAGCCGCAGCCCGAGCAGCCGGGCGACCTCCTCGCCGTCCAGCCCGGAACCGGTGGAGCCGCGCACCACGGCTCGCACGTCACGCAGCACCAGGCCCACCCTGGACGCCACCCGCTGCGCCGCGGCGACCGCCCGAAGCTCGGCGGGCACCACCAACAGGCCCAGATCCAGTTGGACCAGCGCCTCGGCGACCGCGTCGTCCGGCCGCCGCGGGAGATCCACCACGACCACCCCGCCCCGTCGTCTGGCGGCGCCCAGGACCGCCCGCACCGCCTCGGGCGGCACGGTCACGCTCTCGCCCCTGTCCCAACTGAGCACTCGCAGGCCGTGCAGTCGAGGCAGGGCCTCCTCCAGCGCCACGCCCCCGACCCGACCGCGCGAGTCGGCGAACGCGGGCCAGCGCAGGCCCTCCACGCGCTCTCCGCCGAGCAGGATGTCCAGCCCGCCGCCGAACGGATCGCCGTCGACGAGCACCGTGCGGTGCCCGGCCCGCGCGGCCGTGACCGCCAACGCGCAGGCCAGGGTGGACGCTCCCGCACCGCCCCGGCCGCCCAGCACGCCAACGGTCAGCGCCTGCCGCCCGACGCCCTCGACCGCGTCGGCGATCCGTCCGGTGAGCCAGGGTTCGCCGTCCGGGAGGAAGACCACGTGTTCCGCGCCGATTCCCACACCGCGTTGCCAGACGCCGGGGTCGTCCAAGTCCCGACAGACGAGCAGCACCCCCGCTCGACGGGTGGGCGCCCCGGCCGTCCGGGAGAGCGGGCCGGCCCGATCGTCGCCCACCAACACCAGCGGAGCGCTCTCCCAGGACCCCGGCCCCGGTGGCGGGCCGTGCACCACCTCCGCCTCGGTGCCTGCCGCCGCGCACAGGCGCAACAGGTCGTCCAGCAGTTTCTCGTCCTCGGTGACGATCAGAATGCTTCCGGTCACGTCCCGTTCCCTTCCGGATTACGGCTCTCCAGCTCGCGGAACCGCCGCGAACGCCGTGCTCAATCACGGTGACGGGGAACGGAAAAACTCGATGATCTTGGTCTAAATGCGTGGACAACTCGGCAGTTGTGAATAACTTGCTCACTCGAACGGGCGCCTCCGTGGACGCAGCCTGACGAACACTCTGCGTGACGGATCTTGGAAGGGGGCACGAGGGCACCCGCGAGGGCCGAAGAGGGCCAGAGGAAGGGGCCCGACGCCGGAAAAGGGCCCCGGACATGCGACGACCCCCGCCGGGGGGGAGAGCGGGGGTCGTCCCCACGGCCGACTCGGGGGGGGGAGGAGCCGGACCGGGGTGGCACGGTCGCGAACGATCCGTGACTTCCATGGTGTACCCGAGAGCCTTCTCAGGCAAACCCACGCGCCCCACCTTACGCCGAATGGCGGGCGCATATGCTCGCCCCGTGGAAAACCACTCGCTGCCGCGCACCGCTGCCTTCTTCGACCTGGACAAGACGGTCATCGCGAAGTCGAGCACGCTCACCTTCGGGAAGTCCTTCTATCAAGGGGGACTGATCAACCGGCGTGCCGCACTGCGTACCGCGTACACGCAGTTCGTGTTCCTCGTGGGCGGTGCCGACCACGACCAGATGGAACGGATGCGCGCCTACCTGTCCGCGCTCTGCCGGGGATGGAACGTCCAGCAGGTCAGGGAGATCGTCGCCGAGACGATCCACGAACTCATCGACCCGATCATCTACGACGAGGCCGCCTCCCTGATCGAGGAACACCACCTCGCCGGACGGGACGTCGTGATCGTGAGCACCTCCGGCGCGGAGGTGGTCGAACCGATCGGCGAGCTGATCGGCGCCGACCGCGTCGTGGCGACCCGCATGGTCGTCGAGGACGGTTGTTTCACCGGCGAGGTGGAGTACTACGCGTACGGGCCGACGAAGGCCGAGGCAGTGCGCGAACTGGCCGAGTCCGAGGGGTACGACCTCTCCCGCTGCTACGCCTACAGCGACTCGATCACCGATGTCCCCATGCTGGAGGCGGTCGGCCATCCGCACGCCGTCAACCCCGACCGCGCGCTGCGCCGGGAGGCCCAGGCACGGGACTGGCCGATCCTCACCTTCCAGCGTCCCGTCCGCCTCAAGCAGCGCTTCCCCACCTTCTCCATCCCCCGGCGGCCGGCCCTGGCCGCCGCGGTGGCGGTCGGCGCGGCGGCGGCCACCGCGGGGCTGGTCTGGTACGCGAGTCGACGCAGGACCCGCCTCGGCCTCGCGGAGGCCTGACGCGTACCGGCACAGGCCTCCGGGGGTGTTCGTCCGGTGGCACCACGGGCGCCGACGAGCACCCACGGCGGGCGCCACGCACGGCACTACGCTTCTTGTACTCCTTTTGCACCTTGCGTCGGACAAGCGAAGCTTGAGAGGAAAAGCAAAGAAACGCGAGAAAGGTTCCGCTCCGACGCCGAGGGGAGTACAAAGGAATCAAGCGGCCCGCGAGACCTGAACCGACCGCTTCCGGCGGGAAGTCCGGTACAGGCGAAGGCCCCACGGACCGAGCACGGAGACCGGGAACCCACGCGCAGGAGACCCGCGACCGGGCCGGCCGCACCAGGGTCGGGCGAAGTCCCCCCTGATGACGGCGCCAGAGATGCACGCCTGGTAACCCGGTGGACGTGCCGGCGGCGACACCGACTCCACGCCGGTGCCGCCGCTTTCTCGTGTACGGGTTTTTCGTGTACGAGCCGCGCCGGACACGCTTCCGCGCCCCAGCCGTCGGGCGCTCCGCCGTCAGGCCGCCCCGCGCTGCAACGCCTCGCAGACCGCCGTGCTCTCACGCGCGCCCAACTCCACCGCACGGCCGCAGTGCGCGATCCACGCCGCCATCCCCTCCGGGGTGCCGGACAGGTATCCCCGCAGTCCTTCGACGTAGGCTTCGGCGCCCTGCTCGGCGTGGCCGACCTCCGCCGGACAGACGGACTTCGGATCCAGGCCGCCGGCGATCAACACGATCCGCTCGGCCGCCCGGGCGACCACCCCGTTGTACGAGCCGAAGGGCCGCAGCGCCATCAGTTCGCCGTGCACCACCGCCGCCACCACCAGGGCGGGCGCGGAGGTGCCCGTCACGACGGTGCGGGCCAGCCCGTCCAGACGGGCCGAGACCTCGGCGGCGTCCGGCAGCGGCAGTCCGTCCGCCAGCGGCTCCGTGACCGGCTCGCCCGCCAGGCGCGGCCGTCCCACCCGCTCCCCGGCGGGGGCGGACGGCTCCCGGTCGAGCTCCGTCACGTCGCCACCGGCCGCCACCAGGTGCATCCGGGCCAGGACCCGCAGCGGCGACTGCCGCCACACCTCCAGCAGTTGCCCGGCCTCCGCCGTCGCCCGCAGGGCCGCACCGACCGTGCGCGCCTCGGCGTCCACTCCGAAGTCGCTGCGCCTGCGCACCTCCTCCAGCGGCCAGTCGGCACCGCCGAGGGCGGCCGAGGCGCGGGCCCCGCGCAGCACCGCCTCGGCGGTGACCTCGCTGCTGCGGCGCCGCATCACCCGGTGCCCGTACACCCGGTCCACGGCCCCGCGCACCGCTTCGACGGAATCGGCGACGCCGGGCAGCGCGCCCAGCGCGGCGAGGGGATCAGCAGTCGTAGGCATGCCTAGACCCTACGCACCGTCGGTCGACGCCCGTGCCCCACGTTCGAGTGGTCTTCTTCACGCGATCCGGTACCGCACCGCCGGGCCGCCACTACGCTTCCGACCATGAAAATCGCTTTCGTGGGAAAGGGCGGCAGCGGAAAGACCACCCTGTCGTCGCTGTTCGTCCGTCACCTCGCCGCCCTGGGCGCACCCGTCGTGGCCGTGGACGCCGACATCAACCAGCACCTGGGCGTGGCGCTGGGGTTGGACGAGGCGGAGGCGGCCGCCCTGCCGGCGATGGGCGCCCACCTCCCGCTGATCAAGGACTACCTGCGCGGCACCAACCCGCGGATCGCCTCCGCCGAGACGATGATCAAGACGACTCCGCCCGGAGAGGGTTCCCGGCTGCTGCGGATCACCGAGGACAACCCGATCCACGACGCCTGCGCGCGCCGCGTCCGCCCCGGTGGCCTCACCGACGGCTCCGACGTGCGGCTGCTGGCCACCGGCCCCTTCACCGAGGCGGACCTGGGCGTGGCCTGCTACCACTCCAAGGTCGGCGCCGTGGAGCTGTACCTGAACCACCTGGTCGACGGACGGGACGAATTCGTGGTCGTCGACATGACGGCGGGCTCGGACTCCTTCGCCTCCGGAATGTTCACCCGGTTCGACGTGACGTTCCTGGTCGCCGAGCCGACCCGCAAGGGCGTGGCCGTCTATCGGCAGTACAAGGAGTACGCCCGGGACTACGGCGTCCGGTTGTGCGTGGTGGGCAACAAGGTGCAGGGGCCCGACGACCTGGAGTTCCTCCAGGCCGAGGCCGGTGACGACCTGCTGGTGACCATCGGACACTCCGACTGGGTACGGGCCCTGGAGAAGGGCCGCGCCGCCCCCTTCGACACGCTGGAGGACACCAACCGCAAGGCGTTGTGCGTGATGCGGGAGGCCGTGGACGCGTCGTACGAGCTGCGCGACTGGGAGCGCTACACACGGCAGATGGTCCACTTCCACCTGAAGAACGCCGAAAGCTGGGGCAACGCGAAGACGGGCGCCGACCTGGCCGCCCAGGTCGACCCCGCCTTCGTGCTCCGGCAGGACGCGGCACCGGCGTCCTCGTCCGTCTGACGGACGGACGGCGCCTCCGCTCGGACGGCGTCCGTTCGCCCCGGTCCCGGACCCCACGACGTCACGGGACCGCAGGCGCCGCGGACGCCGTCACGAGGCCGCCGTCACACCCTCCCGGCCGGTGGCCAGGAACTCCCGCCAGCCGTTCTTCGGCGCCTCGCCGACCCCGAGGGTGCGCAGCTTCTCCAGGACCTTCGGGTCCTGCCGGTCGAGCCAGTCGACGAGCTGCCGGAAGGAGACGCAGCGCACGTCCTCCATGGGGCAGACCTTCTTGACGACGTCCTCGACGGCCTTCATGTAGACGCCGCCGTTCCAGTTCTCGAAGTGGTTGCCGATGATCAGGGGGGCCCGATTGCCGTCGTAGGCGCGGTCGAAGCCCTCCAGCAGGCCGTCGCGCATCTGCCGCCCCCACGCCTCGCGCTGCGCAGGATCGCCGTTGACCGTACCGGACTGGTTGGCCAGGAAGTTGTAGTCCATCGCGAGCGTCTCGAAGGAGCGTCCGGGCATCGGAACCTGCTGCAGCGGCAGGTCCCACAGGCCGCCCTCCTTGTCGGGCCAGACCTGGGTGCCGTTGCCGGAGGAGTCGTAGCGGAAGCCCATCTCCTTCGCGGCGGGGAGGAGGTTCTCGCGCCCCTCCAGGCAGGGGGTGCGGCCACCGACGAGCTCGCGGTCGTAGTCGAAGGGGAGGGGCTCCTCGTCCTTCCAGCCGGTCGTGGTCTTCCAGTTCTTCACGAACCACTTGGCCTGCTGGATCTCGCTCTTCCACTGTTCGGGCGTCCAACTGCCGACGCCGCCCGGGCCGCAGAAGTGGCCGTTGAAGTGGGTGCCTATCTCGTGGCCGTCCAGCCAGGCACCGCGGAGCTGTTCCAGGGTGGCGCGTATGTTCTCGTCCTTGAGGTAGCCGATGTCGGAGGCACCGCGGCTGTGGCCCGGCGGTTCGTATCGGTGGGCCTCGGACTCCGGGAGGACGTAGACGCCGCTGAGGAAGAACGTCATGTGTGCGTCGTACTTCTCGCTCACCTCGCGGAAGTGGGAGAAGAGCTTCTTGCTGTCCTCGCCCGCTCCGTCCCAGGAGAAGACGACGAACTGCGGGGGCTTCCGGCCGGGTTCGAGTCGCTCGGGCTCGGGCTGGTTCGGCTGAGCGCCTATGTAGGCGGTGGAGCCGTCGCCTATCAACCGGACCACGCCGCCCGGCTTCCCCCGCTCGGCGTCCTTGTTCGCCTGCTCGCCCCTGCCGCCCTCCGGCGACTCCGGCGAGGACCCCGAACACCCGACGGCCAGCGTCGCCAGCACGGCCGCTCCCGCGACTCCTCTGGTCAACCTCCCTGCAGCACCCATGGTTTCCACCTCATCCGCTTCGTTCGCTTCCAGCCGGCATGTCCGGCCTGCGACCAACCTCACACGCTCTGTGAGAGGCGCAAGCGAAGCGAGCGGTTCCCGCCCCTTATTCACCCCCAGGCGTGAAGAGTGAGCCCGATTGCCCCGCCCCTCCCCCTTGATCCTTTAAGCGATATTGCGATTCCTTTACCAAAACTCACCGTAGTGGAGCCAATGCGGAGAGCAACCGATTCTCCGGAGCGCGGGCGCCCGCGTCCACCCGCGTTCCTGCTCGTCCGCCCGACGCCGCCCCGATGACGACAGCCGACCCGCCCCCTCGGCCCGTTTCCCCGGGAGTCTCCGTGAGACCCGACGCACCGGCCGCCCGAGTGGCCGGGCGCCGCCGGTCAGGAGTGGTCGAGGGCGCACGGGAAAGGCTCGGAAGTGCGCCTTCCGACCGCTCGTCGACCGCTCGACCACGTGCGCCGACCCCTGGTCGCAAAAGGTCTACACCACTTGGCAGACAAGTCTTGTCAGAGGCCATCGGGGCTGGTCTGCTATGACGCGGGACACAGCAGACACCCTGGGAAAGGGAGATGTCGTGAGCAACGAGAGCCTGGCCAACCTGCTCAAGGAGGAACGGAGGTTCGCACCTCCCGCCGAGCTGGCGGCGAACGCCAACGTCACGGCGGAGGCGTACGACAGGGCGAAAGCGGACCGGCTGGGCTTCTGGGCCGAGCAGGCCCGCCGACTGAGTTGGGAGACCGAACCGACCGAGACGCTGGACTGGTCCAACCCGCCCTTCGCCAAGTGGTTCAAGGACGGCCGGCTCAACGTCGCCTACAACTGCGTCGACCGCCACGTCGAGGCGGGCCTCGGCGACCGGGTCGCCATCCACTTCGAGGGCGAGCCCGGCGACGCCCGAGCGATCACCTACGCGGATCTCCAGCGCGAGGTCTCCAAGGCCGCCAACGCCCTCGTCGAGCTGGGCGTGCGGACCGGCGACCGGGTCGCCATCTACATGCCGATGATCCCCGAGACGGTCGTGGCGATGCTGGCCTGCGCCCGCATCGGCGCTCCGCACTCGCTCGTCTTCGGCGGCTTCTCCGCCGACGCGCTGGCCACCCGCATCCAGGACGCCGACGCCCGGGTCGTCATCACCTCCGACGGCGGCTACCGGCGCGGCAAGCCCAGCGCGCTCAAGCCCGCCGTGGACGAGGCCCTGACGCGCCCCGGCACCGAGAACGTCCGCAGCGTCCTGGTCGTGCGCCGCACCGGCGAGGAGACGGCCTGGACCGAGGGGCGCGACGTGTGGTGGCACGACCTGGTGGACCGCCAGTCCGAGCAGCACACCCCGCAGGCGTTCGAGGCCGAGCACCCGCTCTTCATCCTCTACACCTCCGGCACCACGGGTAAGCCCAAGGGCATCCTGCACACCTCCGGCGGCTACCTCACCCAGGTGGCCTACACCCACCACGCCGTCTTCGACCTCAAGCCGGAGACGGACGTCTACTGGTGCACGGCCGACGTCGGTTGGGTCACCGGCCACTCGTACATCGTCTACGGCCCGCTGGCCAACGGCGCCACCCAGGTGATGTACGAGGGCACCCCCGACACCCCCCACAAGGGCCGCTGGTGGGAGATCGTCGAGAAGTACAAGGTCACGCTCCTCTACACCGCCCCGACCGCCATCCGCACCTGCATGAAGTGGGGCGACGACATCCCGGCGAAGTTCGACCTGTCCTCGCTGCGCGTGCTGGGTTCGGTGGGTGAGCCGATCAACCCCGAGGCGTGGGTCTGGTACCGCCACACCATCGGTGGCGACCGCACCCCGGTCGTGGACACCTGGTGGCAGACGGAGACCGGCGCCATCATGATCAGCCCGCTGCCGGGCGTCACCGAGGCCAAGCCCGGCTCGGCCCAGGTGCCGCTGCCCGGCATCGCGGCCACCGTCGTGGACGACGACGCGGGCGAGGTGCCCAACGGCTCCGGCGGCTACCTGGTCCTGACCGAGCCGTGGCCGTCGATGCTGCGGACGGTCTGGGGCGACGACCAGCGCTACCTGGACACCTACTGGTCGCGCTTCGAGAACCGCTACTTCGCGGGCGACGGCGCCAAGAAGGACGAGGACGGCGACATCTGGCTGCTGGGCCGGGTGGACGACGTGATGTTGGTCTCCGGTCACAACATCTCCACCACCGAGGTGGAGTCCGCGCTCGTCTCGCACCCGAAGGTCGCCGAGGCGGCGGTCGTCGGCGCCGCCGACCCGCAGACCACCCAGGCCATCTGCGCCTTCGTGATCCTGCGCGGCACCGCGGCCGAGGAGGAGGGCCTGGTCGAGGAGCTGCGCGCCCACGTCGCCCAGCACCTCGGTCCGATCGCCAAGCCCAAGCGCATCCTGCCGGTCGACGAACTGCCCAAGACCCGCTCCGGCAAGATCATGCGGCGGCTGCTGCGCGATGTCGCCGAGAACCGGGCCCTGGGCGACGTCACCACCCTCACCGACTCCACGGTGATGGAACTGATCCAGACCAAGCTGCCGGGGGCCGCCTCCAGCGAGGACTGAACCGCGCCGCTCCGGCCCCCGTCCGGCGGGTGGACGGGGAGCGGACGGACACGGTGGACGCGGGGGCGTCCGGCCATCGCACCGACGACGGCCGGACGCCCCCGTCGTGCGTTCGCCCGACGCGGACCCCGGTCGGTTCCGAGGCGCCCCGACCGGCCCCGGGCGCGCGGCGGACGGCTCGCCGTGACCGCGTGCGACGTCGGGGCCCCCGGTCCGGCATGATGCAGACTCATCGGCAGCCGCGACGAGAGGAAGCAAGCGATGAGTCCAACCGACGACGGCCGCAGCATCGGCCAGTTGGTCGCCTCGGCCACCACCGAGCTGTCCGCACTGGTCCACGAGGAGATCGCGCTGGCCAAGGCCGAGCTGCGACAGGACGTCAAGCGCGGTGTGATCGGGAGCGGCGCCGCCATCGCGGCGGGTGTGCTGGTGCTCTTCTCGTTGCCGGTGCTCAGTTTCGCCGCGGCCTACGGCATCCACAACCTGGGGCTCGGCCTGGCCTGGTCGTTCACCATCGTGGGGGCCGTCCACCTGCTGGTCGCGTTCGTGCTCCTGCTGTTGGCCAAGGTCAAGCTCTCCAGGATCGAGCCGCCGCGCCGCTCGATCGCCTCGGCCAAGCAGTCGGCGGCCGTGCTCTCCGGCGTCAAGCCCCACCCGAGGAGCTCCTCGGTGAAGCGGACGGAACCCACCGCCGTGGAACCCATGTCAAGCTCTTCCGCATGACGGGCATGACAGGCATGACGGACGCGACCCCTCCCGGCCCTCCCTCCTCGGTCGTCCGGATGGCCGGCCCCTGGACCCACCGGGACGTCGCCGCCAACGGCGCGCGCTTCCACATCGTGGAGATGGGGGACGGCCCACTGGTGATGCTGCTGCACGGGTTCCCGCAGTTCTGGTGGACCTGGCGTCACCAGTTGCCGGCCCTCGCCGAGGCGGGCTTCCGCGCGGTCGCGATGGACCTGCGGGGCGTCGGCGGCAGCGACCGCACCCCCCGGGGCTACGACCCGGCGAACCTCGCGCTCGACGTCACCGGTGTGATCCGCTCCCTGGGGGAGCCGGACGCGGCACTCGTCGGACACGACCTGGGCGGCTACCTGGCGTGGACGGCGGCGGTGATGCGCCCCAAACTGGTCCGGCGCCTGGCCGTCGTCTCGATGCCCCACCCGCGCCGCTGGCGCGCGGCGATGTTGGGCGACCTGCGGCAGACCGCGGCCGGCTCGTACGTCTGGGGCCTCCAGAGCCCCTGGGTTCCGGAGCGGCGTCTACTCGCGGACGACGGGGAGCTGGTCGGTCGGTTGGTGCGCGAGTGGTCCGGGCCCCGCACACCGGACGACGAGGCGATCGGGGTCTACCGGCGGGCGATGTGCATCCCCTCCACCGCGCACTGCTCGATCGAGCCGTACCGCTGGATGGTCCGTTCGCTGGCTCGGCTGGACGGTTTCCAGTTCAACCGCCGTATGAAGCGTCCGGTTCGCGTCCCCACCCTCCACCTGCACGGTTCCCTCGATCCGGTGATGCGCACCCGCAGCGCGGCCGGCTCGGGCGAGTACGTGGAAGCGCCCTACCGGTGGCGCCTCTTCGACGGACTCGGCCACTTCCCGCACGAGGAGGACCCCGAGACGTTCTCCAAGGAGCTGGTCGACTGGCTCAAGGACCCCGAGCCGGACCGCTGACCGCGGGAGCACCGGCGACGGGCCGCCGGAAGGCGCCGAGCGGGCCCGGGGGTCGGAGGGGCGGGCGGCACACGAATCGGGACGGCGTGGGATTCGGGGGCCCGGGGAAGGGGGACGGAGGAAGAGGGGGCGACGGGGACGGCGCCCGGCTCCCGAAACAGGCCGACGATATGCGCACGTGACGCCCGCATAGGCCAATTGACGGACCATTCGGCGATTACCGACCTTGGGCGGGGGGCAAAGTCCGGAGTATGGGCTGGACGCACGACTACCGTGACGTGTCACGCGATATCCGGGAACAGAACGGCGCGCAGGGTTCACCCCCTCACGCCCCGCGGGAGCACCGAGGTTCCCACGACCTCCGCGATCCCCAACTCGGCATTCCCCACATCCTGCGCCGCCGGGCCCGCTGGGTCGGCGCACGGTTGAGGCATACGCGCGGCTGAGGCCGCGCGTACCCGCACCACGACGCCACAGCGCACCACCGTCTCCGCCGGGAAACGGCCCACATCACCGTTCGGTCCGGACTCGACCGGTGGCGCGATGCCGCGACGCCGCGCCACCGGTGTCACATCGCGCAGCCCTGACTGTCCACCGCCCCCTGGGCGGTACGCCCCCGCAGGACGTCCTGGCGCACCTCGTCGCCCGTGAGCGCGTAACCGGTGTTCTCGTCCTCCAGGGACTTGGCGAAGATGACGCCGTACACCCTGCCGTCCGGCGTGAGCAGCGGCCCACCGGAGTTGCCCTGCCTGACCAGGGCGTGCAGCGAGTAGACGTCCCGACGGACGGTGCCGCGGTGGTAGATGTCCGGGCCGGTGGCCTGGATGCGGCCGCGCACACGCGCGGAACGGACGTCGAACGCGCCGTTCTCCGGGAAACCCGCGACGATCGCGTCGTCACCGGTCTCCGCGTCGTCCTCCACGAACTCCAACGCGGGCGCGTCGAGTGACGGGACGTCGAGCACGGCGATGTCGCGTTCCCAGTCGTAGAGGACGACCGTGGCATCGTGGAGCCTGCCCTCGCCGCCGATCTGCACCGTCGGCTCGTCGACTCCGCCGACGACGTGTGCGTTGGTCATCACGCGGTCGTCGGCGAAGACGAAACCGGTGCCCTCCAACACCTTGCCACAGCCGGGTGCGGTGCCCACCACCTTGACGATGGACCGCTTGGCCCGGGCCACGGCCGGGCTGTTCACCAGTTCCGGGTCCGGCGGCTCGACGGAGGTGATCGGTTCGTTGGCGAACGGCGAGAAGACCTGCGGGAACCCGTTGCGCGCGAGCATCGAGGTGAAGTCCCTGAACCAGGTGTCGGCACCGTCCGGCAGCGTTCTGGAGATCCCCTGGAGCACCGTGGACCCGCGCACCTCCCGGGCGACGACGGGCACGGACGTGGCGGCCAGCAACGTGCCGATCAGCCAGGCCACCAGCAACATGGCCACGACGTTCACCAGCGCACCGCCGGTGGCGTCCAGGGCCCGCGCCGGGGACCAGGTGATGTGGCGCCGCAGCCGGTTGCCCAGATGGGTGGTGACCGCCTGGCCGACCGAGGCGCACACGATCACCGCGACCACCGCCGCGACCGCGCCGACCGTCCCGGGCGACGCCCCGTCGGCGAACTCCTTCCAGACGACCGGCAGCAGGTGGACCGCGACGAGTCCGCCCCCGAGGAAGCCGGCCACCGACAGCACGCCCACCACGAATCCCTGGCGGTAGCCGATGACCGCGAACCACACGGTGGCGAGCAGCAGCAGTACGTCCAGCACGTTCACGTCGCCCACCGTCTCATGCGCTCCAGTCCAGGGGCACGCGTCGATCCGTGTCCCACGGCCGCTCCCACCCGGCGTAGTGCAGGACGCGGTCGATGATCCCCGCGGTGAAACCCCACACCAGCGTGTCCCCGACGAGGAAGCACGGACCGCGGAACCCGCTGGGGTGCACCACGGTGGCGCGGTTCGCCGGGTCGACGAGGTCGGCCACGGGCACGGTGAAGACCCGGGCCGTCTCGGCCGGGTCCACCGGCGCCACCGGGCTCGGCTCCCGCCACCAGCCCAGGACGGGCGTGACGACGAAGTCGCTCACCGGGATGTAGACCCGCGGCAGCCGCCCGAAGACCTGCACCCCGGACGGGTCGAGCCCGGTCTCCTCCTCGGCCTCCCGCAGGGCCGCCCGCAGCGGACCGTCGCTCCCCGGATCGCCGTCCTCCGGGTCGAGGGCGCCCCCGGGGAAGGACGGCTGGCCGGCGTGCGAGCGCAGGCTGGACGCCCGTTCCATCAGCAGAAGCTCGGGGGCACCGCCGCGCCCACCGATCCCGTCGGCACCGTCTCCCCCCGCGTCTTCCGCTCCGCCCCGCGTCCCCGACTCCCCGAAGAGGACCAGCACGGCCGACTCCCGCCCCCCGTCCCGGGGCGGGAGGAAACGGCTGAGCTGGTGCGGCCGCATCGTCGACGCGGCGTCGGCCACCGGGCGGAGCCAGTGCGGCAGCCCCCGGTCGGTAACGGTGACGGGGTGGGACCCCGGTCGGACGGAGCCCGCGTGGGCCTCGGGTGCCTCCTTCATGCGCACCTCACACCTCAGCCCCGGTCCGCGCCCAGCGGCGGCGCGGGCCGTCCGGGGTAGTCCGCCGGGGGCTTGAGCCGCTGGCCGGGCGCGCCCCCCATCTCGTACTTCAGCAGCTTCCTCGCCTTCTCGGGGTCCGTCTCGCCCTCCCCGTACGAGGGGCACAGGTGTGTGATCGGGCAGGCGCCGCAGGCGGGCTTGCGGGAGTGGCAGATGCGGCGGCCGTGGAAGATCACCCGGTGCGAGAACATCGTCCACTCGTTCTTGGGGATAATCTCGGCGATCTCGGCCTCGACCTTCTCCGGGTCGGTGTGCTCGGTGAGCTTCCAGCGGCGCACCAGCCGCCCGAAGTGGGTGTCCACGGTCAGGCCGGGCCTGCCGAAGGCGTTGCCGAGGACGACGTGGGCCGTTTTACGGCCGACACCGGGCAGGGAGACCATGTCCTCGAGGTTGTCCGGAACCTCGCCGCCGAAACGGTCGCGCAGGGCGGCGGAGAGCCCGAGCAGCGACCTGGCCTTGTTGCGGAAGAAGCCGGTGGGCCGGATCAGTTCCTCCAGCCGCTCCGGATCGGCGGCGGCCATGTCCTCGGGGGTGGGGTAGGCGGCGAAGAGGGCGGGAGTGGTCTGGTTGACCCGCAGGTCGGTCGTCTGGGCCGACAGGACGGTGGCGACCAGGAGCTGGAAGGAGTTCTCGAAGTCCAGTTCCGGGTGCGCGTAGTAGTACACCTCCGCCAGTTCGCGGTTGATGCGCCGCGCCCGGCGGACCATGCCCAGCCGTGTCTCCGTCTTCCTCTTCCGCTTCCTCCCTCCCGCACCGGCGGGCCCGGTCCCGACCGTCGCCGCCCCCTCGGGCTCCGCCTCCGTCACCCGCTCGGCGGACTTCTGTTCGCCTTCAGCGGAATCACGGGATGAGCTGCGGGAAACCGTCACCCGTACGTCCCCTTCCGTCCGGCCTCACCGGCGTGTTGGCCACCCGGCCAGCGTACGGGGACGGGCCGACATCCGCCCCGCCCACCACCGATTCGGGGCCCAATCGGCCCCCTGACGCACGCTTCGAGGCCGGGTGCGTCAAACTTGTGATTGATCGCACTGTTTTACCGTCCGGCATCATGGGGGCGACAGACCCGTGGGCAGGTGGACAAGGAGAGAACTCGTGGACGACGTTCTGCGGCGCGCCCCGCTCTTCGCGGCGCTTGACGACGAGCAGGCTGCCGAACTGCGCGCCTCCATGACGGAGGCGACGCTCGCCCGGGGTGAGGCCCTGTTCCACGAGGGCGACCCCGGCGACCGGCTCTACGTCGTCATCGAGGGCAAGGTCAAGCTCCACCGCACCTCCCCCGACGGCCGCGAGAACATGCTGGCCGTCCTCGGCCCCGGCGAGCTGATCGGCGAGCTCTCCCTCTTCGACCCGGGCCCCCGCACCGCCACGGCCACCGCGTTGACCGAGGTCAAGCTGCTCGGCCTGGGCCACGGCGATCTCCAGCCCTGGCTCAACGCCCGCCCCGAGGTCGCCACCGCGCTGCTGCGCGCTGTCGCCCGACGGCTGCGCCGCACCAACGACTCCATGTCCGACCTGGTCTTCTCCGACGTCCCCGGCCGCGTCGCCAAGGCGCTGCTCGACCTGTCGCGCCGCTTCGGCGTGCAGTCGGAGGAGGGCATCCACGTGGTGCACGACCTCACCCAGGAGGAGCTGGCCCAGCTCGTCGGCGCCTCCCGCGAGACGGTCAACAAGGCCCTGGCCGACTTCGCCAGCCGTGGCTGGCTGCGGCTGGAGGCCCGAGCGGTGATCCTCCTGGACGTGGAGCGGCTGGCGAAGCGCTCGCGCTGAGCCCGTCCCCTCCCGGGGCACGGTCCGGTACCGGGCCGCCCCCGGGCCGGCGGCCCCGGTGCCGGTCCCGTCTCACATCAGACCGCGCTCTTCCAGGTACTCCAGTTGCGCCCGCACCGACAGCTCGGCCGCCGGCCACAGTGAACGGTCCACGTCCGCGTAGACGTGTGCCACGACCCGGGACGCCGTCCGGTGTCCGTTCTCGACGGCCGTCTCCACCTGCGCCAGCCGCTTGGCACGGTGCGCCAGGTAGTACTCGATCGCGCCCTGGGCGTCGTCCAGCACCGGGCCGTGTCCCGGCAGCACCGTGTGCACGCCGTCGTCCACCGCCAGGGAGCGCAGCCTCCGCAACGAGTCCAGGTACTCGCCCAGCCGGCCGTCGGGATGCGCCACCACCGTCGTGCCGCGTCCCAGGACGGTGTCGCCGGTGAGCACCGCGGCGTCGGCGGGCAGGTGGAAGCTGAGCGAGTCCGCCGTGTGTCCCGGGGTCGGTACCACCCGCAGCTCCAGCCCGCCGGTGGTGATCACGTCCCCGGCCGACAGCCCCTCGTCCCCCAGCCGCAGCGCCGGGTCCAGCGCGCGGACGGAGGTGCCCGTCAGCTCCGCGAAGCGGGCGGCGCCCTCGGCGTGGTCGGGATGGCCGTGGGTCAGCAGTGTCAGCGCCGGCCGTCGCCCCGCCCGCTCGACGACGTCGATCACGTGGCGCAGGTGCCCCTCGTCCAGCGGACCGGGGTCGATCACGACCGCCAGGGGCGAGTCGGGCTCGGCGACGATCCAGGTGTTGGTGCCGTCCAGCGTCATCGGCGAGGCGTTCGGGGCCAGCACGCACACCGCCCGCGCGGTGCCGGTGCCGTCGATCACGCCGCCGCGCGGCTGTCCGGGAAGTGCCGCCGCGTCGGTCACGACGCGCCTCCCCCCGGGTGCCCGCCCGCGGGCACGTGTTTGGTGAACTCCTCGTGCCCCGGCCAGCTCAGCACCACCCGCTGCCCGCCGGCCCCGTCGTCCTCCAGCCGCGCGCGGGCCAGTACGGGCGTCAGGTCCCGTCCGTCGGCGGCGGCCAGCGCCGTGGCCGCGTCGGGGTACGGCAGGAGTTGCCGCAGGGTGGCGATCGTCGGGGGCATCATCGTCAGCTCGCCGCGGTCGTAGGCGGCGGCCGCGTCGGCCGGCCGTGTCCACACCGTGCGGTCCGCCTCGGTGGAGGCGTTGCGGGTGCGCTGTCCCTTCGGCAGGGCGGCCACGAAGAACCAGGTGTCGTAGCGGCGCGCCTCGAACTCGGGGGTGATCCAGCGCGCCCAGGCGCCCAGCAGGTCGCTGCGGAGCACCAGTCCGCGGCGGGTGAGGAAGTCCGCGAAGGACACCTCACGGGCGACCAGGGCCGCCCGGTCCGCCTCCCAGTCCTCGCCGGTGGTGTCGGCGACGACCGTCTCCGGGTCCGGCCCGGCCAGCAGGACGCCCGCCTCCTCGAAGGTCTCGCGCACGGCGGCGCACACCACCGCCTGCGCGCCCGCCTCGTCCACTCCGAGCCGTCGCGCCCACTCCTCGCGCGGTGGTCCGGCCCACGCGACGGCGTGTCGATCGCTCTCGTCCCGCGGATCGACCGCGCCGCCCGGATAGGCGTACGCGCCGGCGGCGAAGGCCATGGAGGCGCGGCGACGCAGCATGTGGACGGCCGGCCCCCGCTCGGTGTCGCGCAGCAACAGCACGGTGGCCGCCCGGCGCGGCACCACGGGTGTGAGCCGCCCCTCGGCCAGGGCACGGATGCGCTCGGGCCACTCGGGCGGGTACCACTGCCCGTCGCGCCGCTCGGCCGGTGACGATTCCGGCGGGGGCTGCGAGGACCCCGGCGGCTGTGGGGGGACGGGTCGGGACGGGGGCGTCGGCGTTGACGGCATGGCCGGATCGTACGGCCGCGAGCTGCGATGTTCGAGTGTGCCCCTCGAACACCGCGCCCGCCCGGCCCGACGCCGTGCCGTTCCGGTGCCTCAGTCCACCACCTCGACCTGGATCTCGACCTCGACCGGCGCGTCGATCGGCAGCACCGCGGCGCCCACCGCGCTGCGGGCGTGCACGCCCTTGTCGCCCAGCACCTCGCCCAGCAGCTCACTGGCGCCGTTGATCACACCGGGCTGGCCGGTGAAGTCCGGCGCGGAGGCGACGAAACCGACCACCTTGACGACCCGGGCGATCCGGTCCAGGTCGCCGATGACCGACTCCACGGCGGCCAGGGCGTTCAGCGCGCAGATGCCGGCCAGTTCCCTGGCCTCCTCCGCCGTCACCTCGGCGCCGACCTTGCCCGTCACCGGCAGCTCGCCGTCCACCAGCGGAAGCTGCCCGGCCGTGTAGACGTAGGGGCCGGAGCGCACCGCCGGGACGTAGGAGGCCAACGGGGCGGCCACCTCGGGCAGGCTCAGCCCCAGCTCCTCCAGCCTTGCCCGGACGGAACCGCCGGAGCGGTCGGAGGCGCCCGCGGCCGCCTCGCCGCTCACTGCTTCTCCCGCTTCAGGTACGCCACGAGCTGCTCGGGGTTCGGGCCCGGAACGACCTGGACCAGTTCCCAGCCGTCCTCGCCCCAGGTGTCCAGGATCTGCTTGGTCGCGTGCACGAGCAGCGGTACGGTCGCGTATTCCCACTTCGTCATGGGCCCGACCTTAGCCCCTCCTTCCTGCCGCCCCCCACCATCCCCCGCCGCCCGGCGTCCGGCCCGTCGTCCACGCCCCGGCGACACCGTCGGCGCACCTCCATGGCCCATCCGCACGCGTACTCCGCCGGCCCGCTGGTTAGGCTCCGAAGGGTGAGCAGGCTGCATGTGGTGACCGGCAAGGGCGGGACCGGGAAGACGACGGTCGCCGCCGCACTCGCGCTGGCCCTCGCCCGGGAAGGACGACGCACCCTCCTGGTGGAGGTCGAGGGCCGGCAGGGCATCGCCCAACTCTTCGAGACGGAGGCCCTGCCCTACGAGGAGCGCAGAATCGCGGTCGGTCCGGGCGGCGGCGAGGTGTACGCCCTGGCCATCGACGCGGAGAAGGCCCTGCTGGACTACCTGCAGATGTTCTACAAACTCGGCGGCGCGGGACGGGCCCTGAAGAGGATCGGCGCCATCGATTTCGCCACCACCATCGCCCCCGGCGTGCGCGACGTGCTGCTCACCGGCAAGGTCTGCGAGGCGGTGCGGCGCCGTGCCCGTGACGGCGGTTTCGTCTACGACTCGGTGGTCATGGACGCGCCGCCCACCGGCCGGATAACCCGCTTCCTCGGTGTCAACGACCAGGTGGCCGGGCTGGCCCGGGTCGGCCCGATCCACAACCAGGCCCAGGCCGTGATGCGGGTGCTCAAGTCGTCCGAGACGGCCGTCCACCTGGTGACCCTGCTGGAGGAGATGCCCGTCCAGGAGACCGTCGACGGGGTCTGCGAGCTGCGCGCCGCCGGACTGCCGGTGGGGCGGGTGTTCGTCAACATGACGCGCCCGGCGGTGCTGGACCACGCGTCGGTGCGGGCCGCCGAGGAGTCCCGCAGCGAGATCGCCAAGGCGCTCTCCCGCGCGGGCCTGGGCGGCGCGCGGCGCGGCGGGAAGGCCGAGCAGCTGGTCGGTCCGCTGCTGCGGCAGGCCCGTGAGCACGCCGAGCGATTGGCGCTGGAGGACGACCTGCGCGCCGAGATAGCGGGGCTCGGACTGCCCGTGCACGAACTGGAACTGCTGGCCGAGGGCGCCGACCTGCCCGGTGCCTATCTGCTCGCGGGTGAACTGCACGACCAGGGGGTGTCGAGGTGACGGCACGTACGACGGCGTCCGCGGCGACGCCCGAACCGGAGTTGGACGTCGACGCGCTGCTCGACGACCCCGGCACCCGGATCGTGGTCTGTTGCGGCGCGGGCGGCGTCGGCAAGACGACGACGGCCGCGGCCTTGGGCATACGGGCGGCCGAGCGCGGCCGGAGGGTCGTGGTCCTCACCATCGACCCGGCCCGCCGGCTGGCGCAGTCGATGGGCCTGACCGAGTTGGACAACACTCCCCGCCGGGTGGCGGGCGTGGACGACTCGGCGGGTGGTGAACTGCACGCGATGATGCTCGACATGAAGCGGACCTTCGACGAGATCGTCGAGGCCCACGCCGACCCCGAACGGGCCCGCGCCATCCTGGAGAACCCCTTCTACCAGTCGCTGTCGGCCGGTTTCGCGGGGACGCAGGAGTACATGGCGATGGAGAAGCTGGGCCAGCTCCGCGCCGAGGACGAGTGGGACCTCATCGTCGTCGACACCCCGCCCAGCCGTTCCGCCCTGGACTTCCTGGACGCTCCGGGGCGCCTGGGGTCTTTCCTGGACGGACGGTTCATCCGGGTGCTGACGGCTCCGGCGAAGGTCGGCGGCCGGGCGGGGCTGAAGTTCATGAACCTGGGCGTGTCCGGGCTGTCGGTCTTCACCGGCCTGCTCGACAAGCTGCTGGGCAGGGGACTGCTGCGCGACATGCAGACGTTCGTGACCGCGATGGACACGATGTTCGGCGGCTTCCGCGCCCGGGCCGACGCCACGTACCGGCTGCTCCAGGCCCCGGGAACGGCGTTCCTGGTGGTCGCGGCACCGGAACGGGACGCGCTGCGGGAGGCGGCGTACTTCGTCGAGCGGCTGGCCGCGGACCGGATGCCGCTGGCCGGACTGGTCCTGAACCGGGTGCACGGCAGCGAGGCGGCGCACCTGGGTGCCGAGCGGGCGCTGGCCGCCGCGGAGAATCTCGAGGACGACGGCATTGTGGATCATCACACCGGGAAGGGTGATGAAGGGCGGACTTCTCCCGACGCCGGCTCCCCCGCCGACGGCTCTCCCGAAGCACCGCCCGAAGCCTCCGAGGATCCCGAGGGCCCCGAGAACGCCGGGAACGCCGAGAACGCCGGGAACGCCGGGAACAGAGCATCCCGAGACGGCTCCCCCGCCGCTCCCGCCACGGCCGAACGGCTGGCCGCCGGGATGCTGCGGCTGCACGTGGAGCGGATGCACGTGATCTCGCGCGAGCGGCGCACGCGTGAGCGCTTCGCCGCGCTGCACCCCGAGGTGCCGGTGGTGGAGGTCGCCGCGCTGCCCGGCGACGTCCACGATCTGGAGGGGCTGCGGGCGATCGGCGAGCGGCTCGCGGCACGGCCCGGCGCCGAGTCGGCCTGAACCGCACCGCGCGGGCCCGCCGGCACCGAAGTGCCGGCTCGATCGGACACGCCCGCGCCGAGGCCGCACGTCCGCAGGCACGGCGGACCACGGCGGACCACGGCGGACCACGGCGTTCGACGCCGCCGCCGCTTCACGGGCCGGTCGCCGGGCCCGCCCGGGTGCCGTGGCGAACCGTTCCGGCTCTCCGCCCCGCGCCGGCGGGGAGGGGTGACACGGACGGACGTGGCGGGGCCCGGATCAGCCCGCCGCGGCGTAGTTGTCGCTGTACCGCTGTGCGTCGTACTCGCGCGTGTCCACCTCCACGGGCACTTCCACGGGCACCAGGCCCGCGCTGCGCTCGTACTCGGTGCGCGCGGTCTCCAAAAGCCGGCGCCAGGAGGTGACCGTCGGGCGACGGCGCAGCAGCGCCCTCCGTTCCCGCTCGGTCATCCCGCCCCAGACACCGAACTCCACGCGGTTGTCCAGGGCGTCGGCCAGGCACTCCGTGCGCACCGGACAACCGGTGCAGACCGCCTTGGCGCGGTTCTGTGCCGCCCCTTGTACGAACAGTTCGTCCGGATCGGTAGTGCGGCAGGCCGCCTGCGCACTCCAGTCTGTAACCCAGCTCATGCCGGCGCCGTCCTCTCCCGAATCGAGGCTCCCCCACGGCGGCAGGCGGCATATTCACCGCTGCCAGTGCAGGACGTTACGGAAGGTGAGGCGGGACACAACACCCCCGACGGGCCCAATCTTGAATGGCCCGAACGGACTATGGGTACGCGGCAGATCACCCAACGGAGTGACCCAAGAACAAAAGGAGCCCTTCGGACACATCGCGCTATTTCGGTACCGCTTCAGCATGGTTGGGACAGAACATTTCTGACGTTCAGTTGCAATCCGGTCACATCTCAACACCCGATGGAGTGACTTAGGAGTTGACAAGGAACCCTTAACCCGCGTCAGACGTGTTACAGCGTAGGCGAACACACGCTCACCTGTCCGGCGATTGAGAACGTAGGGTGCCCCCATGGCAAACAAGCGCTCGGGTGGCGGGCTGACCGGGTCACAGCAGGCCGCCAAGTTCCTCGGCGTCAGCGTCCTCGCGGGAGCGGTGCTGGCGGGCATCGCCCTGCCCGTGGCCGGCGGCATCGGTCTGGCCGCCAAGGGCACCGTGGAGAGCTTCGACGAGATACCCATCGACTTCAAGCGCCCCCCGCTGAGCCAGAAGAACCAGATCCTCGACTCCGAGGGCAACCTGATCGCCACCGACTACTACCGCGACCGCACGGTGGTGTCGTTGGAGAAGATCGCCCCGGTCATGCGAAAGGCGCTCGTCGCCATCGAGGACTCGCGCTTCTACGAGCACGGCGCGATCGACCTCAAGAGCGTGCTGCGCGCGCTCAACAAGAACGCGCAGGAGGGCGAGGTGGCCCAGGGCGGCTCCACCCTCACCCAGCAGTACGTCAAGAACGTCTTCGTGGAACAGGCCGGGGACGACCAGGAGAAGGTCGCCGAGGCCGTCCAGCAGACCATCGGTCGCAAGATCCAGGAGCTCAAGTACGCGATCAAGGTCGAGGAGGAGCTGACCAAGGACCAGATCCTGGAGAACTACCTCAACATCACCTTCTTCGGACAGCAGGCCTACGGCATCGAGGCCGCCGCCCGACGCTACTTCTCCAAGAACGCCGCCGACCTCGAACTCCACGAGGCCGCCCTCCTCGCCGGCCTCGTCCAGTCCCCCAGCTACTACGACCCGGTCAACTACCCGGACCGAGCCGTCGAGCGCCGCAACATCGTGCTCAACCGCATGGCCGAGACGGGGGCCGCCTCGGAGGAGGACGTCGCGGCGGCCAAGGAGAAGGAGCTGGGCCTCAAGGTCAGCAAGCCCCGGAGCGGCTGCATCACCGCCGTCGACAAGGCCGGCTTCTTCTGCGACTACGTCCGCAGGATCATCCTGTCCGACCCCGTCTTCGGCAAGACCGAGGACGAACGCAAGGAACGCTGGAAGCGGGGCGGCCTGACCATCCGCACCACCCTCTCCCCCAAGGCGCAGAAGGCCGCCGCCGAGGCCGCCACCAGCCTGGTCCACGAGGACGACCCGGTCGCCGCCTCCGTCGTCCAGGTGGAGCCCGGCACCGGGAAGATCCTCTCCATGGCCCAGAGCCGTCCGTACGGCCTGGACCAGAACCAGAACCAGACCCTGCTCAACCTCGCGGTCGACAACGCCATGGGCGGCAGCAGCCACGGCTTCCAGGTCGGTTCCACCTTCAAACCGATCACCGCCGCCGCCGCGCTGGAGAAGGGCATCAGCCCCTCCTTCACTTACAAGAGCGACTGGAAGGCGATCTTCGACAAGGAGGACTACAAGACCTGCGAGGGCAAGCCTTCCGGTTACGACGACTGGCCGGTCCAGAACGAGTTGAAGTCCGAGAAGGGCACCTGGGACATGACCAGCGCGCTCGGGATGTCCATCAACACCTACTTCGCCGAGCTGGAGCGCAAGGCCGGTCTGTGCGAGACCCTGACCATGGCCGAGAAGATGGGCATCGAACGCGGTGACAACAAGCCCCTGGGAGCGAATGCCTCGGTGACCCTGGGCGGCGAGGAGATCAGTCCCCTCAGCATGGCCGCCGCCTACACCACCTTCGCCAACCGCGGCGTCTACTGCTCCCCGGTCGCGATCGAGAAGGTCACCGACGCCAACGGCGACAAACTCCCGGTGCCCAGGACCACATGCAAGCGGGCCATGTCCCCGCACACCGCGGACTCCATCAACGAGATGCTCAAGGGCGTGGTCGAGGACGGCACCGGCGAGCGGGCCGGTCTGTCGGACCGCGACAACGCGGGCAAGACCGGTACCACCAACGACCGCAAGGACGCCTGGTTCGTCGGCTACACACCGAACCTCTCCACCGCCGTCTGGGTCGGTGACGACGTTGGTGAGCGAGACGGCATGTACGACATCACCATCGGTGGCACCTTCTACGCGAAGGTCTGTGGTGGTTGCCTCCCCGGCCCCATCTGGAAGACCGCGATGACCGGCGCCCTGCAGGGCGAGCCCGTCGAGTCCTTCAACGACGTCCACGTGCCGCGCGGCGACACCGACGGCGAGAAGGAGCGCGACGGGGACCGGGAAGGCAGCGAGGACGACGGCAAGCCCGGCGACCGGCGCCCGGGCGACTCCCTCCCCGACATCACCCTCCCGCCCGGTGTCATCGGCGGGAACGACGGCGGTGACGACGGAGCCACCACCATGGGCGGCGACAGCGGCGGCACCACCCTCGGTGGCACTCTCGGCGGGACGATCGTGGGCACCACGGGCGGCACGACCGGAACCACCGACGGTGGCCGACCCGGCGGCAACGGCAACGGCAACAGTGGCTGGACGGCACAGGGCCAGGACGGCGGCTGGGGCCCCAGGTAACCACCGTCGAGCCCGGAGGACCCCCGGGCATCGACATCACCGCACAGCGAGCACCGAAGGGGTGCCCGACCGACGGACCGGCCGGGCACCCCTTCTCCGTTTCTCCCTGTCCTCGTCTCCCCGGAACCTCCCGGGGAAGCGTCAGCCCGCCAGGCGCTTCTTGACGGCGGCGGCCACCCGGCCCCCCTCCGCCCGTCCGGCGACCTTCGGGTTCACGAGCTTCATCACGGCGCCCATGGCCCTCGGCCCCTCGGCCCCGGCGGCCCTCGCCTCCGCCACGGCCTCGGCCACCAGCGCGTCCAACTCCTCGTCGGTGAGCTGCTTGGGCAGGTACTCGGCGAGCACCTCACCCTCGGCCCGCTCCCGCTCGGCCTGCTCGGTCCGTCCGCCCTTGGCGAAGGCGTCCGCCGCCTCGCGCCGCTTCTTGGCCTCACGGGCGATGATCTTCTCGACCTCCCCGTCGGACAGCTCGCGGGCGCTCTCGCCCGCCACCTCCTCCTTCTGGATCGCGGTGAGCGTGAGACGGAGGGTGGAGGAGCGCAGCTCGTCGCGCGCCCTGATGGCCGCGGTGAGGTCGTCCTGGAGCCGGGTCTTGAGCGTGGTCATGCCGGAAGTGTGCCAGGACGTGCCCCCCGGCGCCCACCTCATTCCACCGCCGACGCCCGCCCGTTCGCCCTTCCGCGCCCACTTCGCGCATCTGCGACCATGTCCCCATGCGTGCGCGATACCCGCTCTCCCTCACGGTCCCCCTCGGCGTCACGGCGGTCGGCGCGGCCTGCCTCGTCTACGCGGGAGCGATCGAGCCCCGCTCGTTCCGCCTCCGCCGCGTCACCGTCCCCGTACTGCCGCGCGGAACGCGGTCGCTGCGCGTGCTCCAGGTGTCCGACATCCACATGGTCAGCGGCCAGAACAGGAAGCGGCACTGGCTCCAGTCCCTGGCCGGGCTGCGCCCGGACTTCGTGGTCAACACCGGGGACAACCTCTCCGACCCGGAGGCCGTCCCCGAGCTGCTGGACGCCCTCGGCCCGCTGATGGAGTTCCCCGGCGCGTACGTCTTCGGCTCCAACGACTACTACGGTCCGAAGCTGCGCAACCCCGCCCGCTACCTGGTGGAGAAGGCCACCGGACGCCACGGTCTCAACGGCAATCCACCGGCCGTCGGCGCCGTCCACAACCCGTGGGAGGGCATGCGCGACGCCTTCGACGCGGCCGGCTGGGTGGGGCTGTCCAACGCCCGGGGGCGCATCAAGCTGAGCAGCGGCGAGGAGATCGCCCTCACCGGGCTGGACGACCCGCACATCAAGCGCGACCGCTACGACGAGGTGGCCGGCGGCCCCGAGACCGACGCCGACCTCCCCCTCGCCGTGGTCCACGCCCCCTACCTGCGCGCTCTGGACGCCTTCACCGCCGACCGCTATCCGCTGATCCTGGCCGGGCACACCCACGGTGGCCAACTCCGCGTCCCCTTCCGCGGCGCCCTGGTCACCAACTGCGACCTGGACACCGACCGCGCCCGGGGCCTGTCCCACCACGAAGTGGACGGCCACCGCTCCTACCTCCACGTCTCGGCGGGCTGCGGCGCCAACCGATACACCCCGTTCCGCTTCGCCTGCCCTCCGGAGGCCACGCTCCTCACCCTGATCGAGCGTCCCTGACCCGCCACACCCCGCCCCGGGAAACCGGATTTCTCCTGAGCGCGAGCGTGGGCTAGAGTATTCCTCGTTGCCACGGGGTGTGGCGCAGCTTGGCAGCGCGCTTCGTTCGGGACGAAGAGGTCGTGGGTTCAAATCCCGCCACCCCGACAGAGAAACACCAGCTCAGGGGCCTGATCCGCACAGCGGATCGGGTCCCTGAGCTGTTTCCGGAGTCCTCTTGGGAGCCATTTGGGAGCCGAGCGCGGGAGACGGCTCCCAGTCAGTCCCTGAGGTGTGCGCGGGATTCCAGGAGCGAAGTGCGATGGAGCTGCCCCGGGAGCCGTCCGCGCCATAGGCTCGGAGCGCCCAGCCTGACACCGCCGGGCGGACGAGGGGCGAAGTGGATTATCTCTTCACGGTTGCGGATCGTTCGACAACCCCGGTCTCACCCACTGGGCTGGCTGCGGAAGGACCACTCAAACGGCAGCACCTTCAGAAGTGGGTGATCGACAACTCGTAGATCGTCGGCGAGTCGGTGCAGATGATCACCGCAGAGTTCGACCGGTGGGCCGACACGGAAGGGGTTCCGGCGCGGGACCGGCTGGACATCCTGGGGCTGGACGCCACGGGCCGCCTCGTAGTGGTCGAGCTGAAACGGGGGATGGCCGACCGAGACGTTCACCTCCAGTCGATTACGTACGCCGCTCTGGTGTCCCGCTTCGGTCTCGACACCCTGGCCCAGGCACACCGCGACTTTCTGGCGCGCAGAGAGAAGGCTCTCGACCTCGACGCGTGCAGGCAGCGCCTCCTCGACCATGTCGACGGGAAGTGGAGTCCGGAGCTGCTCCCCAGCGGCCCCGGCAAGTGATCATCGCCGCCGACTTCCCCAAGCAGGCAACCCACACCGTGGTGTGGCTGTCGGAGATGAACCTCGACATCGATCTCGTCTAGATGATCCTGTGGAGGGTCAAAGGACACCTCATCACCGACTTAACCAACGTCTATCCGACACCGGAGGTGGAGGAGTTCACCCTCACTCCGGCCCGGGTCGAGGCCAAGGCCGCCGCTTAAGAAGCACGCTTGCCGCTGGGTGAAATCCAGCGCTTTCTGGACAGCTGACGTCCTGTCGGAGGCATGCCGCTGTCCCACGAGGCTGTGCGCTCATCCGGCATGGTTGCCTTGCGGCGAATCCTGCTGCGGCACGCGCGCCCGATCCTGTGGTGCCCCAGCAGGACGCGACGCGGCTGCCCTTGTCAGCAGCAGTTCAGCTGACCGCGTGACGGTACTCCACGGGCCTCTCACTGATCTTCACGACAACCCCGGCGTCAGCGAGGTCTCGGAGCACCTGGCGCGCCCGCTTTTCCCCGGCCGCCACGTCAGCGGGGCGATATCCCGCTCCGAACAGGGCTGTCAGAGCGCGCTCGGCGTCCCAGGTGCCACCGAGGGCCTGGATGGCCTCGGTGAGGGACTCGGCGTGTGTCGGCGTGCTGCTCACATGTCCTCCCGCACTGCCTGGCAACTCGTCCTACGGTAAAGGCCAGATGGGTGAGCGCACTGCCCTGGTTTCACATTCATTTCACCGATGGGCCGGAAGAGCAGGGCTTCCGGCCAGTCCCAGAAGACGGGGCTGGGTCTGCCGACCAGTGCGGTCCTGCGCAAACGGCACCTTCTCCGCCGACGCCATTGCTATCGTCGGCGCCGTTGGTGCACCCGAGTGGTTCGGGGTCAGCCTGCGGGCATCCACGTTGCCTCTGCGGTCATGCAGGTCAGCAGGTTCCTGACGATCCCCTTCCATCCACGAGAGGACTTCTGTGAGCGGTCAGATCCCACCAATCCCTGAACAGTCTCCCAGCGGTCCCAAGACCGCCAGGAACCCGTGGAAGATGGCGACGTTCTGCCTGGCCGGCGCGCTCCTTGTGACCTCCGCAGCGCTCGTTTACACCATCACGGACGACCAGAACAGTTCTCCCAACGCCTCTGCTGATCCGTCACCCTCGATCTGGCAAGATAGTCGCCCCCGCGCTGACCCCGAACCGGTCGAGCCCACTTCCCCCACCCCGAGCCGACCGGCCGGGTTCAAGATCGGCGAGGAAGCCCGCAACGGTGGTGCTGTCGTCACGATCAACAAAGTCTGGGAGACCGAGTCGATCACCATGGCTGGCGTTGCGAAGAAGGCGGGCGCTGGCGCCAAATACGTGATCCTGGAGACCGTGGTGTTCAACGACACCAAGGCCAGCATGGACCTCACGTGCGGCCTGCCCATCGTGAACAACCTGCTCGATGAAGAAGACCGCCGCTACGACTCCATCGACGACCTATACGAAGTGGCGGGCAATCCCGAGTGCAACGACCAACTTCAACCTGGCTTCAAGGAAGAGATGCTGTTTGTCTACCGAGTCCCGAAGGACGCTAAGGTCATGGCCTGGGAGTTCTCCGAGTACGACCTCACCTCCGACCAGGAGCCGTCGACCATCGAGCTGCGCAGCGTCTGAGGCTCCAGGACCGGGAAGAGGCGGCAACACCCGCATTCCGAGTCAGCGCCGCACAGCGTTCATAAGGCAACAGAGGGGAACGCTCAGTCGTGGCTACCCTCACCATGGAATGGAGCAGGGGTGCCCTGCGCGGATGCTGACCACAACCAATGCTTGCCCTCACCGGCCCCTCCAGCCTGCAGCAGCCCTACCGCGTGCGACTGCGGTCGTTACCTACCGCCGTAGGAGCGATTGTGAGCGCTGTGCCGTCATTGTACGTTTCCCCGTACGGATCGGTTTGACTCGAAGGGGGCGGGATGCCTGGGTACGGCCGCGCAGACAGCGAGTGGGACGTGCTAGTAGAGGCCGGTCGGGAGTTCCTTGTCGAACGCGCGAAGCTTGGCAAGCTCACCTCGTACACAGAGCTCAACGTGACGTTGGCCAGGCGAACTGGCTGTCGTGCCTTCGACTTCGAGCGTGCTGACGAGCGGGCCGCCATGGGGCATCTGCTGGGACTGATCGTGGGCCGTGACCGGGAGATCGCTCCCTCCAACCCCCCTGTCATGCTCTCGGCTCTGGTGAATTACCTGGGTGCCAACGACGCTGGCCCCGGTTTCTATCAGTTGGCCAAGGAGCTCCAGCTTTTGCCCATGAGCGCGTCCGCGGACGAGAAGTTCGACTTCTGGATCAAGCAAGTGAAACGGCTCTACAAGCGGCATGGGGCCAGTCCGACCGTGGGATGAGCACTGCGGGCCGACTGGCACCGTCAGAAGCCACGGGGCTACGACGCTGTGGTCCTCCTTTGTCCACATCTGAGCGCAGCGGCCCCGATCGCTCCTCATGCCTCACGCAACTGGCCTCACCGTCGGAGGCTCCTCGTCGGTGCCATGCCCTGCACCACCCCGACGCGAGGTCCGGCGTGAGACCGTAACTCCTAGCCAAGTACCGCACGCGCCCGTAGGAGCACGTCAAGGACTCTCACCGGAGAGTGAGGGCTCATTGTCAGACGAGCGTCGAGGGCTGCCTCCCACTGCTCGGTCAGACCGGCCATGAGGCGCTTGCGCATGCCGGGGGTGACGTGGGCGTAGCGGGCGGAGACGGAGCCGTCGATGTGGCCCATGCGTTCGTCCATGAGGACCTTCTCGGTGCCGAGGTCCTCCATCACGGTCCTGTGGGTGTGGCGCAGGCCGTGAGGGGTGAGGCCCTTGGTGATCGGCAGCCAGCAGGAGTCGGCCCGTCCGCCGGCGCCGCGCCCCCGTGCCGGGATGCCGGGCCAGGGCTCGCCGAGCAGGGGGACGGGCCGGGCCTCCTGGGGTGCCTTCTTCGGGTACCAACCCGAGGCGGCCGGGGTGAACAGCCAGGTGGCGAAGCCGTTGCGGCGCCAGTGGGCCGCGTTCTCCGTCGGCACACCGCCACGTATGAAGCCGAGTTCGGTGATGGCCGTCTCCACGCTGGCGCGGGTGTCCTCGCGGACGCGCTCGGGGTGGTTGAGGACGTTGGACACCGTGCCGGTGGAGACGCCGGCGCGGCGGGCGACGTCCGCCAGCTTGGCGCCCTGGTGTCCGCCGGTGCGCGCCGTGCCCTGGCCGCGGAAGACGTACCGCTTGCCGTGGCAGGGGCACGGGGTCGGTTTGGTGCGGGCGATGTGGTCGGCGATCAGGGTGGACAGGAAGTCGGGGGCGTCGATGGTGCGGTAGCTGTCGTCCTTGGGCGGGCAGCGGATCAGCGTCCCGGAGTCCAGCTCGTACAGCTGGTGCTCGACGCGGACGGCGCCGGGGCGGGTGAACTCGGTCTCCAAGCCGACGGTCTCGCCCCACCGCATTCCGGTGTACGCCATGAGGACCACGGCGACGAACTCGTCGTCGCGGCCGGAGAGCAGCGCGGCTCTCTCGGCGATCAGCAGGGCGCCGAGAGGATCGGTGATGGTCTTCTCGGGGCCGCGGTCGCGGGAGCGGCCGGCGCGCTTGCCGCGCCCGCGTCGTCTGGCCGCCGGGTTGGAGGTGATCAGGCCCTCGTCGATCGCGTCCTCGAGGATCAGGTGGAGCGTGGAGCGCCAGGTCTTGACGCTGGAGGCCGCGTAGAGGGCCTTCTCCTTCTTCTCCCACAGATCGACGTCCGAGCGGAGGATGCCGGCGAGCGCCTTGTCCTCGAACGCGGGGAGCAGGTGCTCCTCGATGTGGCGCTTGTAGTTCTGCATGGTCGAGGCTGCCAGGTCCTGGGCGGCGTACCAGCGGTTCGCGTACTCGCCGAAGGTCTCCTGGCCGAGCGCCGGGTCGCGCCAGTCGCCGCGCCGGTACCTGTTCTCGGCCTCGCTCGCGGCACGCTGGGCCTCGCCCTTGGTGGCGAACCTGACCGCCTTGCCCCGCTCGTCGACGACCGTGAGGTGCTTGCCGGGCGCGGTCTTGTACCGGCCGCGCCAGTAGTTTCCGCGCTTCTCCGCGAAACCCAACTTTCGGTGGCTCCTTCGCTTCTGTCTGCTGCGTGTCGGGATGCGTTTACGCGGTGGCGTCGTACTGGGCCCGGCGCGGTGGCCGGGCCCGCAGGTGGTTCACCGAAGTGGTGGGGTGGCGGCGCGGCTGTGGGGATCCGTCCAGGGTGGCAGCCGGGGAGGACGGAGCGGACACGTTCCCGGCCGGCTGGGCGGGCCGTGCCGGTGTCTCCTCGTGGAGGCGGACGATCTCGGCGAGGTGGCCGGCGGTGAAGCGGTAGGCGCGGCCGACGCGGGTGTGCGGGATGAGGCTCCGCCGGGCCCGGTCCTTGACCCACCAGGCAGAGCAGCCGAGTGCTTCGGCGATCTCCTCGGGTCGGTAGAGGCGCGGCAGAGGGGCGTCGCCCGGGTTGTGCGGGAGGTGTGCGGTCGCGGGCGTGGGCGAAGGTCGGTGCAAGGGCGGCGGGTCCTGACTCGGTGGTGGGCGTGCTCGGTCAGCGGTACCGGACGGGTCTCGTCGCGGGGCGGTCGGGCCCTGCAGCAGCACGAGGGGTGAGACGAGGAGGGCTTCGGCGATCGCGGCGAGGTCGTCGACGTCGCAGCGGCGCTGGGCGCGTTCGATGCGGGACAGCATCGTGTTGGACATCGGGCGGCCGAGGGCGGTCACCCGGCCGGCCAGCTGACGCTGTGCGAGGCCACGCTCGGTGCGGAGGATTTCGATGGTCCGGGCTGCCCGTATTCCTACGGGGCCGATTTCCAGTGATCGCGCTGCCATATCTCCATTACTAGCCTGCATTCGCCGGTTTGGTTAACCGGCGATCGTGGTCTATGTTGCGCCTCACTCGGCACACACGCGGAGGGTTCTCCGCAGCCGGGAGACCCGGGGCCGCGATACTGAGCGGCACTCGGAAGAGGCTCTGACGTGGGGTGTTGTGTTGTAGCTTCGTCGCCCGCAGGACGTCAACGGCTTGTCGATGTGATCCTTCCGGCTCGGCGTCCGGGGGCAACTATTTAGTCAGCCACCGATCGTGCCCTACTGTTTTCGCACCGCCCTTCACGGCCCTGCTTTACGGTGGATTTTCTGCCGTCAGAGATTCGGTTGTATCGGGCTGGACTTGCATGTCCTGGGTGTGGCTATGTTGACGACACCCCCGGAAAACGCGACCGGCCATCAGCGCACCCCGTGCCAGTGGCCGACCACTCCCCCCTGCCCTTCACGCCCGAACCTCCGCAACCGACGGTGAGCCGTGGACGCCCGCCCACCGCCCGCCGAGTGAGGACCGCTCCTCTTGGCACGCATCCGCACCATCAAGCCCGAAGCATTCGTCTCCGAGTCCCTGGCCGCCGTCCCCCTGACCGCCGAGCGGACCTTCTTCGGCCTGCTCACCCAGGCCGACGACCAGGGCCGCCACCGCGACCACGCCGCGATCATCGCCGGACAGCTGTGGGTCCTACGCCCGGAGCACACGCCCGCCGAGGTCGAGAAGGACCTCGCCCAGCTCGCGGACGCCGGCCTGATCTGCCGCTACAAGAGCCCGGACGACAAGCGCTACCTGCACATCGTCACCTGGCACCAGCACCAGAAGATCAACCGGCCCAGCAAGAGCCGCCTCCCCGGCTGCCCGCACCACGACGCTCCGTCCGGCACCGCGGGGAGCACCACCGCGCCTGCCGCACGGACCGGTGTCACGGAGCCCGCACCAACGCCTCACGGAACCCTCCATGAAGACTCCCGTGAGACGCGCGAGCCCTCACCGAATCCCGAACCTGCTGACGAAACCGCAGGTGAGGACGGTTTCACGAAACCCTCCGTGAAGAAGCACGGAGACCTCCCGGCAGCGGCAGTGACACCTCACCGTCCGGATCTAGGACCTAGGATCATGGATCTAGGAACTACTCCGTCGGGGGGCGCGAGCGCCCCCGCACCCGACACCGTCTCGGCCCGGCAGCTCATCGGCGAGTACGTCACCGCCTGCGCCCACCGCCCCCCGAAGGACGTCCTGGGACACCTCGGCCGGGAGGTCGGCAAGCTGCTGGCCGAGGGCATCGATCCCGCCCACATCCGGTCCGGGCTGGAACGCCACCGCGCCAAGGGCCTGCACCCCAGCACCCTGCCCAGCCTCGTCCACGAGGCGATGAACGCCGCCCGGACCGCACCCGCCGCCCACCGCCCGTGGATGAACCCGGCCGACGTCGAGGCAGCCTACGGGGGCGAGCTGTGACCACCACCCACACCCGCGCGCCACAGCGCGTCGGCCCGCTGGCCGACCGGCTCAACGCGATCCTCACCGCCCGCGGCATCGACCCCGCCGCTCCCCTGGAAGAACCGGCCGACGAGCCGGTCACCGCGTTGGAGCTGGCCGACGCCCGCATACCCGCCCGCTACCGCCGCGCCCTGGCCGACCACCCGCGGATCACCGCCTGGGCCGACACCATCACCCGCACCGGCCGCCCCGGGCCGGGCGGCGCCCCGGGCATCGCCGAGGGCCCGTCCCTGCTGATCGCCGGACCCACCGGCACCGGCAAGACCCACCAGGCGTACGGCGCCATCCGCACTCTCCTGACCGCCGGGGTCCGCCTGCGCTGGGAGGCCATCACCGCCGCCGACCTCTACGCCCGCCTGCGCCCCCGCTCCGGCCACGACGGCGAACGCGACCTGCATGCCCTGGCCCGCTGCCCACTGCTGCTCCTGGACGACCTCGGCGCCGCCAAGGCCAGCGACTGGACCGAGGAACTCACCTACCGGCTGATCAACCACCGGTACGAGCACCTGCGCCCCACCCTGATCACCACCAACCTCCCCACCACCGAGCTGCGCACCGCGCTCGGCGACCGCGTCGCCTCCCGCCTCGCCGAGATGACCGACCGCGTCATCCTCACCGGCTCCGATCGACGCCGGACACCCGCGCACGCCCCGGTGCCGACCGCTGTGGCCGCCCCTCCGCCGACTCCGGTCCCAGGACGCACCCGCTGAACAACCCCACACCCGAACGGAACGGCGGCGGACCGGCCCGCTGCTGAAGAAGACGACCAGACCCTCGCGGTCCCCGCCGAACAGAGCCGGGGACCGGACCACCCGGGACCACGGTCCCCGCGGTCCCCGGTCCCCTCAGAGACCAGTAGCCGGGGACCGGAACGCGGACCGCGCTGGGAACCGGGGACTGGGGACCAAGCCATGTCGGGGACCGCAGCCCCCTCGGGGACTGTGGGACTGGGGACCGCCCCGAAGATCGGGGACCGCGCACACCCACCGGGACCACGGACCAGCATCACCGCAGGTCCGCCGCCCATGGCCCCTCTGCGCAACTCCGTTCCCCGGGACCACCGCCTGCCTGCCGACCACGGGACGGTCCCCGCAAACCGACAGCAGACCGCGTTCGGGACCGTCCCCGCCCGCAGACACAGGCGGCGGGGACCGAGCCGGGACCGGGACCATCCCGGGGACCGAAAACCGCGAACCGCCCCGGGGACCGAGGACCACAGGACAAAGCCAGCGAAGACGGGACCCAGACGCGGTCCCACCAAGCCGCTGCACGGCTCTCAGTGAATACGCCGGACAAGGACCGTCCGCGAGCAGGACGGCAACGGCATCACGAGCCCGCCACGCCCTGAACCTCTGATCGCCTTCGTCCGGCGCCCGCCACCCACAGCCACCACGGAGACACCGCGCATGCACCACCCACACGCCAACCGCGCCCAAAGATCGCAGCAGGAGGCACCCACGGCCGTCATCGGGGCAGCAAGTTGTCGGGTTAGGAGTCCTTACCCGGTCTCCGCCCCAGGGGTGGCGGAGGCATCCGGCGCTGCGGGGGCGCCGGGGTCGGCCGGCCCGGGGGAGCCGACCGTGGGAGGAGCCGCCGAGCCGTCGCCGAGCGCGCCGCAGCCGCCCACGCCGCGTCGTCGTCTGCGCGAGCGCCGACTGCGTAAGCGCCGCGTGCATCCTCGCTACAGCGACGGCGAGTTCGCCGACCTTGCAAAGGCGGCCGGGGCCAGTGGTATGCAGGTGGGCGGCTACGTCGCCGAGGCGTCGCTGGCCGCCGCCCGCGCCGACGACCCCGCGGCGGCGGTCGCCGACTACCGCGCCGCGGTCAGAGTGCTGATGGCCGCCAACGGGCAGCTGGGCAAGGTCGGCAGCAACCTCAACCAGCTCGCCCGGCACCTCAACCAGGACGGCGCCCTGCCCGAGCGGGAGGCGGTCCGCCGCCTCCTGGACCGCGTCGAGGCGTCGATCGCCGAGCTGGACACCGCCATCGCCCAGGTGACGGCGGGGCGGTGAGCCGGTGATACCGAAGATCATCCTCGGCAGAGGCAGCACCCGCCGTCTGGTCGCCTACCTGTTCGGCACGGGCCGGGCCAACGAGCACACCGATCCGCACCTGGTGGCCTCCTGGAACGGCTTCGCCCCCGACCCCGGTCGCATCCCGCACCGCGACCCGAAGACAGTGGAAAGGCAGCTCGCGGCCCAGCTCGACCAGCCGGTGACCCTGCTGGGCGACCGGGCGCCGAAGAACACCATCTGGCACTGCCCGGTCCGTGCCGCACCGGAGGACCCGGTCCTCACCGACGCCCAGTGGGCGGACATCGCCCGCCGGATGGTGGCCGCCGCCGGTCTCGCCTCCGACGGGGACGGCCAGGCGTGCCGCTGGGTGGCGGTACGGCATGCCGAGGACCACATCCACATCGCCGCCACCCTCGTCCGCCAGGACGGCCGCCGCCCCGACCGGGGCCACGACTATCGCGCCGTCCAGAAGGAGGCACGGAGGATCGAGGCCGACTACGGGCTTCGGCGCTTGAAGCTCGGCGACGGCACCGCGGCCAAGCGACCCACCAGCAAGGAGCACTTCAAGGCCAAACGGCAGGGCCGGGACGCCACCGCGCGGGAGATCCTGCGCCTGCGGGTCCGCCGCGCGGTGGCCGCCGCCGACGACGAGGCCGGGTTCTTCGCGCTGCTGGCCGCCTCCGGTGTGGAGGTGCGCCCGAAGGCCGGGCCGTCCGGCGACCTGCTGGGCTACAGCGTCGCCCTGCCCGGCGACACCAACGGCCAAGGCGAGCCCGTGTGGTACTCCGGCTCCACCCTGGCCGACGACCTCTCCCTGCCCAAGATCCGCCAACGCCTCGGCGCCCCCACCCGCCGGCCGGCACCCGCCCGCCCGGCCGATCCCTGGCACCAGGCCACCGCGGCCACCGAGCGCATCCCTGTACACCTCACCGGCAGCGACGACAGGGTGGCGCAGGGGCAGCTGGTCGCCCTCGGCGGAGCCTTGGACCTCCTGCCGGTTGCCGCACCGGCCGGCCTGCGGAACGAGCTGGGGCAGGCCGCCGTCGCCTTCGAACGCGCCACCCGCTCCCGCATCACCGCGGACCTCGACAGCGCGCGTGTCCTGCGCCGCAGCGTTCAGGCGATCGTGCGCGACCCCGCCCCGGCGGACGGCGCCGGGCTGGCCATGCTGCTGGACGCCGCGCTCCTCGCCGTGGCCTACGCCAGGCACTGGCACCGCGCCCACCGGCACGCTCAGCAGGAAGCAGCTGCCGAGCAGACCCTTCTCCACCTCCAGACCGCCTACACACGAATCGCCGGGCCGGTCCTGGACCACTTCGCCCACCGCACCCCCAGCCTCCAGACCAAGCAACGCCTCACCCTCCATCTCCAACGGGCGGCCCCCGAGCACGCCGAGCGCATCCTGAAAGACCCCGCCTGGGACGCCCTCGCCGCCGTGCTCGCCGACGCCGAGACCACAGGCCACAACGCCGTCACCCTCCTCGACCAGGCCCTGGGCCAGCGCACCCTGAACGACGCCCGCCACCCTGCCCGCACCCTGACCTGGCGCATCCACCGCCTCGGCCAACGCCACGCCCCCAGCCCACAAGCCCAGGCAGCCAGAGCACGCACCACCGCGCAGCACCCCGCCGCTCCAGACCCGCAGCCGTCCCGGACGCGGCACCGCTGACCACACCGAGCGGACCGCTGTGCCGCGTCTTCCCTTCCAGAGACATGGGAGGCCGGTTCCTTGCTAGCGTCGGACGGCCGCCAAGGAGGTTCCATGCCATCTTCCGCGCCTGCCGCCGCACCGGCCGACCTGAGAATCGAGCCGGTCGACGCTGTGCTCGACGATGTCGAGCGGTCCCTCCAGACCCGGCTGGACCGGGACACGCTGGTGCGCAAGCGGCGCTCGCTGGGTGCGCGGACGGACCGGGGCACATGGGTGCGCATCGAGCGGCGCCGGATGGAGAAGATCGGGAGCCAGGGCTGGAACGGCACCGAGTGCGCGGCCGTCCTGGAAGGAGTCGCGCAGCCCCGGTGGCACCGGGCGGTGGTGTGGCGTCAGCCGGACGGTGCCGCGATGTGGCGGGCGGATGAGACCGATCTGCTGCCCGGAGCGCCGATCGGCACCAGCGTCCTGGCCACCGATCCCGGACTGCCGGATGCGTGGTGGCAGGCGTTGAACGCCTCGCTGGACGCGCTGGCCGCCCACCGCACGAGCCGCGTCGCCACCCCGGACACCGTCACGATCACCCAGGGCGGTGTCACCGAGGCGGCCCGCCGCTTCCTGCCCGATGGCATGGATACGACGGTGAGCCAGTGGCGGCCCGCGCACGCGGACCTGAACTGGGCGAACATGACCGGCCCCAAGTTCTGCCTGTTCGACTGGGAGGACTGGGGCATGGCACCCCGAGGGCTGGATGCCGCATCGCTGTGGGGCAACTCCCTCGCCGTCCCGGCCCTGGCCGAACGCGTCCGCCAGGAGCGGCGTCGCGACCTGGAGAGCCGGGACGGCAAGCTGATGACCCTGTTCGTCTGCGCGAAGGTCCTGGCCCCGGACGCCCACCCCGAGGACCCCCGCCTGGAGCCGGCACGCCGGACAACGGCACGGATCGCGGAGGAACTTCAGACCGGCTGACGGCCCGCCCGCTCGCGGAGAAGCCGCCGGTACGTGCGCAGGCTGCCGACATCCGCCTCGTACCGCAGGGCGGCGACCAGCTCCGCCAGGTGGGACGGGTCGTCCGTGCCGACGGCGACCTTCCCCACCTGCGGCAGCCGGCAGGCGATGCGGAACGCGGCCTGTACGGCGGAAAGGTCGTCGTCAGGGTTCTGGATGAAGACCCGTGGGTCGAACGTCTCCCACAGCGGATTTCCGGCCCCGCCGCCGAAGGGGCTCATGCCCCAGAGCCGTTCGGCGTCGAGGTCCCATCGGGCTGCCAGGGCCTCCGACGCCTCCAGGACGTCGATCGGAACCAGGAGCCCCGCCCGAATCATGAGCACGTCGGGCCTGGGCATGGTGTCGTCCACGAGGCCGGGCAGTGGGAGGGGGTCCCATGAGGAGACGCCCCAGGCCCCGCACAGCCCGTTCGCCGCGGCTCTCTCCAGGGCAGCGCACGCCGTACCCAGCGCTTCCTGACCAACGGAGGAGCGTTCGGGCAGGGAGCGTTCCGGATTGTGCAGGAACACCAGGTCGGGGACGCGTCCGAGATCACGGTTGGTCTGTTCCACCGCTGCCCGGAGCCTGCCGGGGTCGAGTGAGTGCTCGACCCCGTCGGCGGCCGGGAAGAATCCGACCTTGGTGGAGACCGTGAAGCGGGGCAGGAGGTCGCCCCCCACCTCCGCCAGGGCGGTGTGGGCCGAGAAGCCGTGGTAGTTGAAACTGGTGTCGATCGCCTCGACACCGAGTTCCAGCGCGCTGGTGAGGATCAGGCGCTCATGACGAGATCGGTGTAGCCCGAGGACAACTCGGGGGTCAGGCTCGCGCACAGTTCCTCCTCCACCAGGATCTTCGCCAGGGCTCCCACCTCGGCGCCCACGACCTGGGCGGCCTCGTCCAGCTGCACCGGGTGGCCGCTCAGGAGCAGGCGGAGTCCGGGCAGGGCCTTGGAGGCGAAGGTGAGTTTCTTGCCTGCGGCCACCACGGTGACTGTCTCCTGCTCCTCCTGGATCAGCGGCGGGAACTCGCTGACACACACCACGGCCTCAAGCGGCCCGAAGATCTCCAGGAAGGGAACGTGCCGACCGGAGGGAGCCTCGCGCTCGCGGAGCCGGAGGAACTCCGCCGGGCCGCGTGCGTCGAGGAGCCGGGAGGCCGCGTCGGTCAGCCGCCGTTCCTGGACCTGCTGCTCCTCCGGGCTGCCCCAGCGGTCGAGGTCATGGCGGAACACCTCCTCCTGGCGGGACCAGTCGGCGAGCCAGGTCAGCCAGCTCACGGCGGTGCGCTTGGCGAACCCGAAGGTCACGTGGGTGCTGTGGCCGCCGCCCCGGCCCGCCCGGGTGGCGGCGTGCCAGTAGCCGCGGGGGATGTGCATGACGTCGCCGGCCTTCATGGTGCCGGTCCACACGATCTCCTCGCTGGGGGTGTTGTTCCGCTCGGCGTCCCGGAACATGGGCACGGGCCGTGATGTGCCGCGTACCTCCCACTGCTTCTCTCCGGCGAGCTGGACGATGAGGACGTCGTGGTCGTCCCAGTGCAGGTCGAAGCCGGAGGCGTCGTTGGTGGTCAGGTACACGTTCGCCTGGACGTGCTCCCGGGACCACCACTGCAGGGCTCGGCACGTCACTTCCATCGTGGGGTCGAAGACGTTCGACTGGTCCAGGACCAGCGTCGCGCCCTCGCGCAGCAGGCTGCCCACGCGGCGCATGCCGGCCATCGGTATCGCCTGGCCCCGGGGTGTGACCTGCCGGTCCAGGTACGCGTCGGGGTGCAGCTCCTCGCCGCCCTTGAAGAAGCGGAACTGGGGGTTGGCCAGGCTCCGGCGCATGACCATGTCGAGCAGGCGCGCGGGCGTGAGCAGTCGGGTGACGAGCTGGGGGTCGCCGATGCTTCCCCGGGCGAAGTCCTTTCCGAGCGGGGCCGGGCCGTCCCACCCCAGTGCCTCTTCGACGGCGCGGACCAGACGGTGCTCCATGGGCTGTTCCCTTCCTTGCGTCAGATGGGAGGTGGAAGGTGGAGGGGCCGCGTGCGCGGCCCCTCCACCGGAGAGCCGGCGGTTACGCCGCGTGGTTCAGGCCGTCGCCACCGGGCCAGGGGCCGTCACCGGAGCTGCCCTGCCCCGGGTCGGAGGCGCTGCTGTCGTGCCGGTCGTGGACGCTCGCGAGGACTTCCACGGCGACCAGAAGACCCTCCTCCACGGAGGGGGTGGTGTCTCCCACTTGGTGCTCCTTCCTCTACCGGTTCTCCCGCCGGGTTCGGCGGGAAGCTGTGGTGTGCGGAGGTGCTGGTGTTGCCGGGGCCGTCTCCGTGGCCGTAGGGGAGTCGTCCACGGGGACGGGGTAGGAGGGGGCGGTTCGCCGGCCCGGGCGGTGTTCAGCCGCGACGCGGGAAGCCGCCTCGTGCTCGGTGCCTTCCTCCACGCCGCCTGCCGGGCGGTTCGGCTCCGGCGGGAGCGCCGGGTTGTGCGGAGCGCGTCGGTGCGTCGTTGAGGAGGACGGCTTGCCATACCTGCTCCTGTAGCTTCCGGATGCAGGGGCCGCAGGCGTACATCGGTGCCTGGACACCGGCCACGTTCACGGGACCGACCCACAGGACGCGGGTCCACCGCCGGCCGCAGTAGAGCCAGCAGGAGCCGTCGACCCACCGGTTTCCGTCGTCGGTGGCCGCCGGGGCGGGAAGCCCGCCCCGGGCGAAGTCGGGGATGCCCGGTGCCGCCCTGTGTGGCCCGGCCGGTTCCGGAAGCACGGTGCTCCCCCCGGGGGTCAGGTGCCCTGGGTGGGCACGGGGCGGGACTCGTCCTTCTCGGAGTCGGCGAAGAGGAGGGTGGGCTCGGAGAGGATGTCGCGGCCCGCCTCGCTCTTGTAGATCTCGTCGACGCTGCCGAACCGGGCCTCGGAGTAGTCGAGTTCGAGGAGGGCGGCGGCCTGGCGGACCGATGCCTCGTCCGGGCCCTCGATCTCGACGAAGGTGGGGAGATCCGGCCAGGTGTCGAAGTCGAAGACGACCTCGCCCAGGCGCCACTCCTCCCGGTAGTTCTCCTGGTAGCGGACCTCGCGCAGCCCGATGCGGCGAAGGATCTCGGCCATGGCGTGCAGGTCGGCCACCTCGGTCTCGACCTCGGTGGTGCCGTCGATGGTGGTGGCGTCGGTGACCTGCTTGAGCGTGAGCGTGGACCGGGTGCCCTCGTTCCGCAGGCGGATCCAGGCGCCGACGTCGAGGGCGTCGTTCTCGAAGATCTTGCGGGTGAGGAGGGTGCGCGGGAGCACCTGGACGGCACCGAGCCGGGTCAGCCTGGTCTGCAGGTCGGTGACGTCGACGGCGAGGAACTTCGCTTCGTACTCGTGCTTCATGAGTCCTTCTTCCCGTAACGGTGGGAGGGGCCGGGCGTACGGGCCGCGAGGATCAGACCCATGCGATGGGTGTGGTCCTGGAGCCGGCCGACGTGGGCCCGTTCGGTGAACTCGTTCGTGCGCAGCGTGAGCAGCACGTTCCAGTCGCCGATGAAGTGGCGCCGGAGCCTTTCCGAGGACGTGTAGTGCTCGACCAGGTGGTGGCGGTGCTCGACGGGCATCATGAACTCCGCGCCGATGAGGCCGCCCGGACCGACCAGGCGCTGCATGTGGTGGACGAACTCGGCGAGCGGGCGGTGGTGGTTGGCACTGTAATGCCAGGAACAGCTCGTCCAGACCGCGTCGCAGGGCGTACCCGGCGGTTCGTTCTGGAGGAAGTCGCCCTCGACGACCTGCACGCGGTCGTGGAGCTCTTCAAGTTTGAGCCGGTCGATCAGGCCCATCGCGTGGGTGTGCTCCTCACCCGGAAGGCGGACCTCGCCGCCGTGCAGGGCCAGCGGGTCGCGTTCGATGGCGATGACGCGGTAACCGGCGGCTGCCAGCGGCAGGACGAACTTGCCGTCGCTCGCGCCGACGACCGCGACGGTGGCATCAGCGGCGGTGTGCTCCCTCAGCGCGGCGAGGAACTGGGGGAAGAAGGTGAGGGTGTGCTCCCACAGGCTCTGTGTCCGCACGGTGGTGGGCTCCTTGCGTGTCGATGGTGAGGATCGCCCGGAGGACCTCGTCGGGGTCGAGGCCGGTGGTGTCCACGCGGTGCATCGGGAACCGGGCGTAGGCGGCGGTGAGCCGGTCGACGGTGGCCTCGGCGAGGGCGTCCCAGTGGGTCACCGGCTTGTCCCGCCCGGCCAGGCGCCACCGGCGCTCGTCCTCGTCGCAGGCCAGGTGGTAGGTGACGGGCTGCGGCAGGTCGGGCGGCAGCGTGATCCCGAGGCGGGTGCCGAAAGCGTGGTGGGTGGCCAGGCAGCGGGCGAAGTAGCTCTCCACGACGACCGGGATGCCGAGGGCGAGATGGCGCCGTATCTCGTCGGCCGCGGCGAACAGCGCGGAGAGGTGGAAGCACATCCGTGCCTCGACGTTCCCCCGCGCGTCCACGTCGCGCCGCAGGCGCTGGTAGGCGGGCGGTACGGTCGGGACCAGCACCGCGCCGCGAGCCGCCGCCAGCATCGGCGCGATGGTCGACTTGCCGGTGCCGCGGAGTCCTTCGAGGCTCTCGAACAGCGGGCGGTCAGACACGGCCGCACACCACGTCCGGCACCGCGAGGGCCAGTTCGTCGGTGGCGGTGGGCCGGTGGACGATGCGGTTGGCGCGCTTGTCGTACCAGAAGGCGTGCGCGTCCCTGCCGACGGCCTTGCAGGACATGGTGAGCGCACCGCGCGGGTCGGCCTCGATCCGCTCGATCTCGGCCGGGCCGCCGGCGGGTGCGCAGACCTCCGGGGCACCGTGCTCGGACAGGTCCTCGTCGACGACCACCTCGATGGCCGGCTGGGCCTCCCGGAGCCGCTCGCGCAGGCGGGCGTACGCGGCGGGTTCGGTGACCAGGAGCTCCGGGTGGGCGGCGGCGTTGCCGACCGGACGCAGACAGTGCAGCTTCAACTGCCGTACCTCGAAGTGTTCCAGGACGCGGGCCAGCGGCAGTACCTCGTCGATGTTGCGGGAGGTGACCGTCATGGTCGCGCCCGTGGGGACGCCGAGTTCCCGGGCGAGGCCGAGCGCGTTCAGCGCGCTCTGGTAGCTCCCGGACCTGCGGATGTGGTCGTTGGTCGAGCCGACACCCTCCAACGAGACCCGCAGCAGGTCCAGGTGCGGGGCGATCTCGGCCAGCCGGCGCTCGATCCGGTAGCCGTTGGTGCAGATCTCGACCCGCAGGCCCAGCTCCCGCCGGGCGTGCCGGACCACCCGGGCGAGGTCCTTGTAGACGAACGGCTCACCGCCGAGGAAGGTGACGGCCTCGGTGCCGTACCGGTCCCGCATGAGAGTGAGGAGGTTGGCGGCCTGCTCGGCGGTGAAGGCGTCGGCGTGCTGGAGCCGGGTGCCGTGGAAGCAGTGCAGGCACTCGAAGTTGCAGCGGTACAGCAGCTGCAGGTACAGCATCCGGATCCTGCGGATACCGGTGACTTCCGCGATCACGTGGGCCTCCTCCGGCCAGTCGCCTGGTGGGAGACCCGATGGTGGCGGAGCGTACGGGGACCGCGTCACCGCGTATCCGGACGCTCCGAGGACGTCTCGGGACGTTTTCAGCGCGCCGCGAAGGACTCCAGGATCCTCAGGAGGTCCGCGGTGTCCGACAGGTCGGGCAGTACGACGGACGCGCCGGCGGCGGCCAGCTCCTCGGCGCTGTGGATGCCCGAGGCGACCGCGACGATCCCGGAACCCGTGGTGAGCGCGGACTCCACGTCCCGTGGCGTGTCACCCACCAGCACCACGGGCACGTCAGGGCGCACATCGCGAAGAAGGCGGGCGCGCTCCCGGGCGACGGCCACGAGGTCGGGGCGCTGGAGCGCGTCGGCACCGTAGGCTCCGACCGACAGGTCGAGCAGAGGGTCGAGGTCGAAAGCCGACAGCTTCACCCGGGCGTTGGCCGCGATGTTCCCGGTCAGGATCGATGACACCCAACCGTCCTGTACCGAGACGGCCTTGAGCGCGTCCCGTACGCCCGGCAGAGCCGTCCCACGCCTGCGCAGCTCCTCAAGCCGCTCCTGGCCGGCGAGGGTGAGGGCGGCCTCGACGGCGGTCCAGTCCGGCTCGGGCAGGCCCTCGCGCAGGAACATCTCCCGCATGATCATGCGGTCTGTGCGGCCCTCGGTCCGTGCCGGTCCGGTCGGCGGGCGGCCTGCCAGTGCCGAGAACGCGGCCGCGTAGATCTCCTTGCTCACCCCTGCGTTGTCGATGAGCGTGTGGTCGATGTCCCACAGGACGATGAGCTGCATTCCGCCAGGGTAAGCACCCGGGCGCGGCACCAGCTTCGCAGGAACGTCCCATAACGTCCTTGCCCGATCACGCCCGCCTCGGCTTCCATGGGTTCTGTGAACGAGCGACTTCACTCCGTACTCGCCCAGCGCGGCGTCCCACCCGAGTCGCTTGCCGAAGCCTGCGGGGTGGACCCCAAGACCGTCAGCCGCTGGCTGGGTGGGCGCGTACCCCATCCGCGGCACCGCTTCCGTGTCGCGCAGCACCTGCGGGTGGAGGAGACGTTCCTCTGGCCCGCCCCGCAACCCCGGACCGGCCGCCCCGCCGCAGGATCAGGCGCCGAACTCGTCGGCACCTACGCCAACCGCGCCAGCGTCCCCCGCGAGATGTGGCTCTCACTGCTGCAGGAGGCCCGGAGGGAGATCGGCGTACTCGTCTTCTCCGGCACCTTCTTCGCCCAGTCCAACCCGCACGTCGCCAAGATGCTCGCCGAGCGCGCGGCCGACGGGGTACGGGTCCGCCTGTGCTTCGGCGACCCGGCGGGCCGGGCGGTCGCCGTCCGGGGCCGGGAGGAAGGCATCGGCGACACCCTCGCCGCCAAGATCCGCGCCTCCCTGACCTACTACCGCTCCCTGCTCTCCGAGGAGGGATGCGAGGTGCGGCTGCACGACACCACGCTCTACACGTCGATGTTCCGCTACGACGACAACCTGCTGGTCAACCCGCACATCTGGGGCCAGCCGGCCAGCGCCAACCCTCTTCTCCACCTCAGGAGAGTCGACGCCTCCGGGTGGTTCGACAACTACGCTCAGAGTTTCGACGCCGTCTGGGCCGGTGCCCGGCCCTGGACGCCCGACCAGGAGGGGATGGCCGCCCATGGGCAGGACTGAGTACTACCACGACGCCGACGCCCCCAAGGCGAACACCCTCATCCCCGCCAGCAACCTGCTCGTCGTCAATGAGGACGGCGCCATCCTGCTCCAGCGCCGCCGCGACACCGGCCAGTGGGCCCTGCCCGGCGGCGCCCAGGACATCGGCGAGACGGCCGCACAGTGCGCGGTGCGCGAGTGCCTGGAGGAGACCGGCATCGTCGCCGAGATCACCGGCTTCCTCGGCGTCTACACCAATCCCCACCACATCGTCGCCTACACCGACGGCGAGATCCGCCAGCAGTACGAGACCACCTACATCGGCCGCCCCGTCGGCGGCGAGCCCACGGTCAACGACGAGGCCGACGGCGTCCGCTTCGTTCCCCCGGCCGACCTCGACCGGTACGACATCCACCCCAGCATGCGCCAGCAGATCGGCGACTACCTCGCCGGCACCTACCCCCGCCTGGACTGAGCTGCCAGCGCCTCCTCCACCCGTTCCACCGCGGCGAAGATCTCCGGCGCCGCCCGGCGGATGAACCGCCCCACCACGCTGTCGTCCCCGTAGCGGCCCCGGATCTCGGCCACCCGCTCCTCGGCGGTGGTTCGCTCCCCGTCGGGCGTCGTCGTCATGTCGCAGTAGACCAGCGCGTCCACCAACAACTGGTCCTCCAGCAACGGGAACTCCGCCTCCAGTACCTCCCGCAGCCCGCGCTCCTCGGCCTCCAGCAGCGCGAACGAGTGGTTCGCCACCAACCGCACCAGCCGCTCGTCCGCGCCATGCTCATCGCGCAGAAACCGGGCTCCGTCCAGCGGATGGAAGCCCGTTTTCGTCAGCCGTGGCGCGTATCCGACATCGTGCAGCGTGGCAGCAGCAACGAGCAGGGATGCCCCCTTGCCGAGTACCTGGCTTACTTCGACCGCGCGTTCGGCCACTCCTCGCGTATGTGCCCACCGTCGTGGAAGCGCAGTGCTGAGTTCGGCTTGCGCTACCTGCGTCGACCACGCCACAGTCAGATCGCCCATGTCGCACTTCCTGCCCTGAAGGGTTCCTGGCCACGCCACGCTGCACACCCCCGTGACTCAGCGGCGTATGTGTCATGTCTCGTGAAGCTGATTGGCAGCTCTTCACAGAGATCACCTACGCCCGACAAGCCCCTTTCGGTAGCATGCTCCGAACCGGGGGGTCCGGCTGGTGTGGGGCGATTAGTAGCGCACTCAACACGTGAAGCCCGAGAAGTCCTACCACATGCGGCTCCCCCGGAGCACACAGAAGAATCGACTGCACAGGACTGACCGGGTGCACCGGGTACGGAGCGTGAAGATGGACTTCGACGTCGCCGCTCCCGACCCTGCCGGCATGGTGGCGTCGCTCAGCTCGCTCGGCTACTCGCTTCCTGCCGCCATCGCAGATCTCGTGGACAACAGCGTCTCGGCAGAGGCCAAGAACATCGACATCGACTTCACGTGGGACGGACAGAGCTCCTGGATCGCGGTGACGGACGACGGTAAGGGGATGACGGAACCCGAACTGGTGACTGCCATGACGGTGGCTGCTCGCGGTCCGTCCGCCGAGCGGAGCGCCACGGATCTCGGTCGTTTCGGGGTGGGGCTGAAGTCCGCCTCCTTCTCCCAGTGCCGCAAGCTCACCGTCGCCACAGTCAGGGACGGGATCTGGCACATCCGAACGTGGGACCTCGGTGTCGTCGAGCACTACAAGGAGTGGCGGCTTCTCCGTGACCCCGGCGGCACGACCACGGCCCTACTGCGTCGTGTTACGGGAAGCATGCAGCACGGGACCGTCGTCCTGTGGGAGCAGCTCTCCGGCTACCACAACACCGCCGTTGCCAGTGACGACGAAAAGACACAGGCCCAGTTCTATGCCGAGGCGGAACGTACCGAAGCCCACCTCTCAATGGTTTTCGCCCGTTTCCTGCAGCCCCCGGCCCGGCGCCGGATCCGGGTTCGCGGCTCCGACCTCTCCCCGTGGGACCCGTTCCTGTCCACGCACCCGTCGGTGCAGCGGATTCCCTGGGAGCCTCTGCCACTGGGATCGGAGTCGGTGCGTGTGGAGCCCTTCGTCCTCCCGACGGCACAGCGTCTCTCGGAGGCCGAGTACGAGTCGGCTGCCGGGCCCAGGGGATGGCTGGGGCAGCAGGGGTTCTACGTCTACCGCCGTGACCGCCTGATCCTGGCTGGCGACTGGCTGGGGATCCGCGGCCTGCGGCGCGAGGAGAAGTACAACCTCGCGCGGATCGCCGTGGACATCCCGGCAGAGGCCGACGCTGACTGGGGCGTGGACGTGCGCAAGGCGAGCGTGGTTCCCCCCGTCTCCTTGCGTCGTCACCTGGAGAGGATCGCCAAGCACACCCGCGAGATGGCCGCCCGTTCCGCACGACAGCGTGGTCAGGTGGTGTCACGGGCACACGGTGACCCGCTGAAGTTCGCCTGGAACGTGAAGCGTCAAGACGGCCGGATCCTCCTGCGCATCAACAGAAAACACCCCTTGGTGAAGGCAGCACTGCATGGCCAGGGCGGCAGTCCGGACGTCGTCCGCTCAATGATCCGCCTCCTTGAGGAAACGGTCCCGGTAACGGCGCTTCGCATGCTCCACGAGACCGACACGGTCGACGACCCCGAGCCCTTCGGCGGTCCGGGGCCGGCCACTCTGGAGACCGTCAGCATCGCCCGCCAGGTGTACGAGGCACTCCTGGGGCAGGGTCGCTCCCCTGAGGACGCCCGGGAAGTGCTCAGTTCCATGCCTCCCTTCGACGAGCAACAGGGTTTCTGGAACTCCTGACCAACCTGGTAACCGCCTACTCCCAACCGACCGGCCACTGGAGGTCGCTGTGAGCACCGCCCCCGAAGACAGTCTCGAAAAGGCCGAGCAGACCGCGGTACTGCTCCTGCCGGGCGACCGCCAGGCAACGCCGGCCGAGGTGGACTTCGCCGTGAACACCGCGGTCAGCATCCTCGCTGCTCAGGGGATCACAGTGGAGCGGGACCAGGTGCGGAAGGTACTCGAGGCCCGGGCTTCCGTGTTCCAGGCCGATTCTTCCGCGATGAAGAACGACGAGGGCCACGTCCCCTGGCTCGCCGACGCGAAGGCCGACCGGAAGTGGGACTTCTGGGACCGCTACCGGCGCTACCTCCTGAGCGTCTCCAAGCTTCCGACGCAGGTCGTGCGCCGACTCGACCAGAGCACCGACGACGTCCTCGGCGAGCTGGAAGACCCTCAGCGGGAGGGCACCTGGCGCCGGACCGGGCTCGTGATCGGACAGGTCCAGTCCGGCAAGACAGGGCAGTTCATCGGGCTCGCCGCGAAGGCGGCCGACGCCGGCTACCGGCTCATCGTGGTGTTCGCCGGGATCCACAACGATCTGCGCAGTCAGACCCAGCTCCGTATCGACGAAGGGCTCCTCGGGTTCGACACCCAGTACCAGTTCCGCTCGGATGACGACGCGCACCGTCATATCGGTGTCGGCGCGATGTCGCACGGCAAGCGCCTGAAGGCCGCGTCGCTCACCACCAGCCACGAGAAGGGGGACTTCGCCCGGAAGACAGCGGTCTCCGCGAATGTCCCGGTGGGTAGCGTCCCGGTCGTCCTCGTGGTCAAGAAGAACCGCCGGATCATCGACAACCTGCGCGACTGGGTGATCGACAACCACGGCGTGGAGGAGCCGGAGACCGGCCGGATGGTCGTTCCCGACCTCCCCTTGTTCGTGATCGACGACGAAGCCGACAACGCCGGGGTGAACACCTCCAAGGACCCCGACACCAACCCGTCGGCGATCAACAAGGCCATCAGGCGGTTGGTCAATAGTTTCACGAAGGCGTCCTACGTCGGCTACACCGCGACTCCCTTCGCGAACATCTACATCAGCCCCGACACCGACCATGACGAGCTGGGCCCCGACCTCTTCCCGGAGAGCTTCATCCGCACCCTGCGTGCGCCGTCCAACTACCTCGGTCCGGAGCGTCTCTTCGGTCTGCAGACCGACGGCGACGAGGAGGACGTCGAACCGCTGCCGCTCATAAGGCATATCAAGGACACGGACCTCTGGGTGCCGGACAAGCACAAGTCCCACCACCAAGTACCCGACTTCCTGCCCAAGTCGCTGCAGCGGGCCATCCGGTCCTTCGTCCTTACCTGCGCGGCACGTCGAGCGCGCGGGCAGGTCGCCGTGCACAACTCCATGCTGGTGCACGTGACTCGCTTCACCGCCGTACAACAGCAGGTTCGCGACCAGATCGATGCCCACGTACGTCTGCTCTTCGACGTTCTCCAGGACAGGTTCAGCAGTGCCCGTGAAGAACTCGAGGAAGAGCTGCAGCTGCTGTGGGAGGAGGACTTCGTCCCCTGCACTGAGAGCATGACCGGGAACAGGCTCGACTGGGAGGACGTGGAATCCCATCTCCACGCCGCTCTCGCGAAGATCACCGTCATGGCCGTCAACGGTGCAGCGAAGGATGCCCTCCAGTACTACGAGCGCCGGGAGACCGGCCTGTCGGTCATCGCCGTCGGCGGCGAGAAGCTCTCCCGCGGTCTGACCCTCGAAGGGCTGTCGGTCAGCTACTACCTGCGTGCCTCCAAGACGTACGACACCCTGCTGCAGATGGGCCGCTGGTTCGGCTACCGCCCCCGTTACGAGGACCTGTGCCGGCTGTACACGACACGTACGCTGCAGCGCCAGTACGCAGAGATCACCGCAGCCACCGACGAACTCCGGCGCGACATCGAGGAGATGTCCGCGGTGGGACTCACCCCACGCGAGTACGGCCTCAAGGTCAGGACCTCATCGCTCGGCCTGGGCATCACGGCCTCCAACAAGATGAGGCAAGGCACGCGTGTCCGCCTCAGCTACTCCGGTGAGCTTCCCGAGACGACCATCTTCGACCTGTCCGAGAAGGTGGTTCGCCACAACCACGAGCTTCTCGGGTCGTTCATCGCACGCCTCGATGCTCTCTCCTCCGGGAAGGTGGACAAGCGGAGCGGGAGCATCACCTGGAGTGGCATCGCGGCCTCGGATGTCACCGAGGGTTTCCTCGACTCCTACCTCACCGACCGACACGCCCAGCGGGTTCGTCCGGCCTTCATCGCGGAGTACGTACGCCAGTGTGCCAGGCAGGGCGAGCTGGGAAACTGGACGGTCCGCCTCGCCAGCCGACTGTCCGAGGGAGAAGCGGTCGAGATCGCGGGCCATTCCATCGGTCTCATCACACGCAGCCACTCCAAGTCCTCGGAGGTCGTTCCCGGCCGTTACACGATCAAGCGTGTACTCAGCCCCGCCGATGAGCTCTGCGACCTGACCAAGGAGCAGCGCGACCGTGCGCTGAAGGCCACGAAGGAGGCCGCGAGAGGGAAATTCAACAGGAGGGGCGAACCACTCGACCCCGACACTCCCCGTGGTCGGCCTCTGCGCCACCAGCGTCACCCTGACCAGCCATTGCTACTGCTGTATCCCCTCGGCCCTGGCGAGGTGGCCAAGTCGCCGGAGAACTCCAGGCCTGTCGCTCCTCTGGTCGGGTTCGCCATCAGCTTCCCGTTCTCCCAGCACCAGCTGAAGACCGAGTACGTGGTCAACGACATCTGGTTCAAGCAGGACATGGAGTTCGACGACTTCGAGGACGAAGAGTGATCGACGAGAGTGTGTGGCAGGAGCTGGAGACTCGCCAGCAAACCCCGGGCAGGTCCACCAAGCGGCTCCATCCCGACTCCCCGCACGACATCCAGGTGTCGGTGACGCACCCCGCTCTGCGACGGATGCTGCTACTCGGCACCGACGCCAGGACCGCCGACACCGTACGGCAGGAGATTCACGAGCTGCCAGCCACCCGTGGCCTGCAGCTGAACCTGTCGTCGGTGTCCGGCAACCACTACGAGCTCCAGGTCGTGCTCACCGACGACGAGCTCACGGAGGTGTTCACTCCCCTCGTCACGGACATCGCAGACGTGGTGCGAGACGCACCGACCACCGAGACGGCGGCGGAGGCCGCGATTCGCCGCTACGTCCGATGGCAGCAGCTGCTGCGCTCCGTGTCGCGCGAGGGTCTTTCCCGGCAGGCCCGGTGCGGCCTGTTCGGTGAACTCCACTTCCTCCTCGAGTACGTGCTTCCGGCTGTGGACCAGCACACGGCCGTCAGTTCCTGGACCGGCCCCCGGCAGACGAACCAGGACTTCCAGTTGCCCGGCGCCGCGGTCGAGGTGAAGACGACCACAGCCCGCTCACCCCGGACGGTCCAGATCGCGAGCGAGCGGCAGCTGGACACGGCCGACTCGACGCCCCTCGCGCTGGCTCACGTCGTCCTCGACGACCGGCAGCGAGGGCTCGGCAGGAGCCTGAACACCTTGGTGGACGAGATACGGGCCCGTCTGACCTCGCCGTCCGCCTCCCAGCGCTTCGAGAGCCTGCTGGTCCAAGCCGGTTACCTGCCGAACCAGCGGGACCTCTACGACCACGATCGCTACACCCTGCGTCGCAGCGAGTTCTGGACGGTCGGGGAGGGTTTCCCCAGAATCGTCGAGGCCGAACTGCCGCCCGGGGTAAGCAACTGCACCTACACCATCGACGTGTCGGCCCTGGTCGCCCACAGCGTGACCGCCGAAGCACTGGTCGATCTGATCCGAGGAACCAATGGCTGAGCACGACCTCCACGAGTACTCACGCGCCCTGGTCACCGACATCCAGGCGCTGGCGGATGCCGAGGGCGGCTCGATCCCGAACACGTTCACTCAGCACGTACTCGAGATCCTCGAGGAAGCCGGTGTCGTCACCGACGCCGCACTCGCGTACCACTCCTCCCGGGGACTGGAGATCTACGGCTACGGTCTGCCCGAGGACGGTTCCAGCCTCGACCTCTACACCACGGACTTCAACCTGACCCCGTTGAGCAGCAAACTGACCAAGTCCGAGTCCGACAGGCTGTTCCGCAGGCTGTTCGCGTTCCTGGGCAAGCACGAGGCCATCCGCTCCAACCAGGAGGACAACACCGATGTTCACGACATGTGCATGGGTGTGGAGAAGGCGCTGTCCAGCGTTCCGAAGATCCGCCTCTTCCTTCTCAGTAACCGGGTCAGCACGACGAGCGCCCCGGAGCCCAGGGAGTTCGAGGGGATCCCTGTCACGCACGAACTCTGGGACCTTGCGCGGCTCCACAGGCACGAGACCTCCGGGAGCATCGGCGAGCCCATCAAGGTGACCTTCGACCAGCCCCTTCCCTGCCTGGCAGCACACAGCGACGAGCCGAACTACTCGGTCGTCCTAGCCGTCATCCCCGGCCGACAGCTTGCCGAGCTGTACAAGGAGCACCGGACTCGGCTGCTCGAACTCAACGTCCGATCCTTCCTTCAGACCCGCGGCGCCGTGAACAAGGGCATCCGCGACACCCTGCTGAACGCTCCGGGCCGCTTCCTCGCCTACAACAACGGCGTGACCGCCACCGCCTCGGACGTGGACTTCGAGACCGACGAGTTCGGCAGTCCCGTCGCCATCAGGAGCATGACCGGCCTCCAGATCGTCAACGGCGGTCAGACCACCGCCTCGCTGCACCACGTCCTGACCCGTGACAAGCGGGACTTGGACGGGGTTCATGTGCAGATGAAACTCACGATCGTCGATCCCGCGCACCTGTCCGAGATCGTTCCGAGGATCTCCCAGTACTCCAACACCCAGAACAAGGTGACGTTGGTCGACTTCAGCTCGAACCACGAGTTTCACGTCGCCTTCGAGCGCGTCTCCCGCAGCCTGTGGGCCCCTGCGACCGACGGCAGCGGTCAGGAGACGCGATGGTTCTACGAACGGGCACGGGGCCAGTACACCGACAAGTCCGCCGAGTACGAGACCCGTGCCGCCCAGCGCAAGTTCAAGCTGATCACGCCGAGCCGGCAGAGGTTCAGTAAGTCCGACCTGGCCACCTTCATACACTCCTGGGAGCAGCTCCCGTACTGGGTGAGTCGCGGCGCCCAGAAGAACTTCGCGCACTTCATGGAGCGGATCGAGAAGTCCGATCCGGTCGTGGACGTGCAGTACTGCAAGCGCGCCATAGCCACCGCCCTCCTGTTCCAGGCTGCCGACCGGATCGCCCGTGCGCACTCGGCCGGCAGCCACAAACGGCTGATCACGACCTACACGGTCGCCCGGCTCTCTCTCGCCGCCGAGAAGCGGATCGACCTCGACCGGATCTGGAACGAGCAGGGCACCACGGACGCACTGAGGGGCGCCCTCGACGAACTCTGTCCCTTGGTCATGGAAACGGTGATCTCCAGCGACCGACACGTGTCGGAGTGGGCGAAGAAGCCCGACTGCTGGGACGAGGTGTCCCGCATCCCGTGGACTCTCCCCGCCGCACTGGCCGCCGAGCTCACAGCCGAGCCCTTCGAGATCGCCTCTCTCGAGAGCACAGAGTCCGACGAGGCCGAAGCCGCCGTTGAGGACATCCCCAGCGAGGAGTGGCGGGCTCTCGCGGACTGGGCCCGCGAAGGCCGGGTCCTGCGCTCTGTCGACAGACAGCTCGCCGACCGTGTCGCGCAGCGTCTGTCCCAGGGGCGACGGGTCGTCGGGGCCCAGGCAAGGCAGGCGATGGAGGTCTACGAAGAGGCCCTGCGGCAGGGATTCCACCCCGTACCCGTCAGCCTCGACCAAGAGACTGCATGAGCGCGGCAGTCCCGGAAGAGCTGGGGCTGCCGTTACAGGGTTCCCTCGCCCAGCAGGTCGTTGATCGCGTCTTCTGCACGCCTCAGTGCGATGCGTCCGTCTCCGTCGCTGAACGCGACAAGTGCGGCGCCTGGTGCAATACCGGCTTTGGCCAGCAGGCCGATTGGCAGCTCGACACGGCCCTGGTCATCGACACGGAGTTCGGCTGGTTCTCGGAGCATGAGGAGAGTGTGGCACTCTCCGTCTCGGAGGGTGCGGAAAGGCTGAAAAGATGATCATGACCGAAGGCGGCAGAACGCCGGGGCAGCAGTGGGTCGCCACTGCTGAAGGGGAGCACCTTCGTGGTCGACGGGTGAGGGACACCAAACCCGAGGTCGCTCTCAGGAGGGCAGTGCACCGGCTGGGTCTCAGGTTCCGTCTCCAGCGGAAGGTGGCGCCACGATGCACGGCTGACTTCGTGCTCCCCGGGCGTCACATTGCCGTTTTCGTAGATGGCTGCTTCTGGCACGGTTGCCCCGAGCACACTCCGAATGAGTTCAGAGGGCCCAATGCCGCACTCTGGCAGAGGAAGATCGAAGCCAACAGAGAACGCGACCGCCGTAACACGGCGCAGGCCACGGCAGCCGGGTGGACTGTGGTTCGGATCTGGAAGTGCGAGATCCGCCGCGACGTGGAGGGTGCCGCACAGCGGGTGGCCGAGACTGCTGGCTCGAACGGCTCGGAGTGACGCCGCCGACCGGTCAGTCCTGAGGGATGGCCAGGGTCAGCTGGTCATAGGGCAGCTCTGGCCGACGAGCACAGTGAGCGACGAGCGGACAATCCGAGCACCTGGGCTGCTCGTCCCTGCACAGATCCCTACCGATGAGTCGAATCGCACCCATGCGCAGTGGAGCGTCCTTGCCTGCGCCCACGAGCTTCACCAGATTCACGCGGCCCTCGCTGAGGCGGTTCGCGTGGTACGTTTCGACACCGTTCACGCGAGCTGCAACCCGCAGCGTGCTCTGGCCGACCAGCATGAGGTCCTCCCCGATCAGCAGTCGGTAGAGGGATGCCTCGGCTGGCTTCATGGCCACCTTGGCGGGTACGTCGAAGCGCTTTTTCCACTGCCAGTCGTAAGGCTTGTCCACCAGCGGTGCCAAGCGGTCGAGGCGGGACCGGACAGTCGTCGTGGGCGCTACGTCGATCAGCTTCTTGAACAGTGCCGCGGTGAGTGTCTTCGACCTCTTGACGGTGGTCATCAACTCCGCCATCACGACTGGCTTGATCTTCGCGCCGGAGAGTATGGCTACCACGGCAGCGTGGAGCGGTACCGGCTCTTCACCAGGCAGCTGATACCAGTCACCGCCTTCGCGCCTGCGCTTCGCCCAGTCGGTGAGGTCGTTCCTGACCTCGCGCCAGTGGGGCTTGAGACCGACGGACTCCGCCACGTCATCAACCGGCTGGAGTACCTCGGCAGCAGCCTCTCCCAGAAGCGGGGGTACAGCGTTTCCGATCTGCCGGAAGGCGTCGCTCCGGGTGCCGGCAAACCGGAAGTGATCCGGGAACGTCTGCACGCGTGCGGCCTCCCGCACGGTGAGGGTTCGTAGTTGCTCCGGGTGGATGTACCAGTAGCCGTCCTTGGCGATGTGAGCGGTGATCGTACGGCTCAGCTCGTCCCACGCCAGCTTCTTGTACTTGTCCGTGTACTTTTCGGCGCTGTACCGCTGGTACCCCTTCTCGTCCTCGGTCAGCTTCTCCTGAAGCTGGGAGTACTTCGTGTCGGATTCCATGACCTCGAAGATCCGGTGGTCGTCCTTCCGGACCCTCCGGGTCATGTGATCCCAGACCACACCACGCGGCGCCTTTTCGCGCATCTTCATGGCGAAAGGCGACAGTTTGCGAGGCTTCCGGTACTTCAGTACCCGCTCTCCCACCCGCTCCGTGGGGACGACCTCCAGCTCGGGCAGGTCACCGATGGCGTCGCGCAAGGTGGTGCGCCGGGAGTCGGGCTTCCGCCAGGTGAAGTCGTCGACGTCCTTCCTCGCCAGGAGGATGAGACGCTTCCGGTGTTGCGGGACACCGTAGTTCCACGCGTCAACAAGCCGCACCTGTGTCGCGTAGCCTAGCTCCTCCAGCTCGTCCTCAATCGTCCGGATGACGAAGAAGTCGTCGTGAAGCCCCATGTCGGGGACGTTCTCCATGAGAACCGCCCGCGGACTGATCCGCTTCACCATGTCCAGGTAGGCGCTCCAGAGCTCCTTGCGGCGATCTTCGGGATCGCGGCCATGGTTCTTGACCAGATCACGGATCTTGTTGCGTCCGGCCCTGCTGAAGGGCTGGCAGGGAGGCCCTCCAGCCACAAGGTCGATCGCGGCTGGCTTGAGGATTGTTTCAAGCCGGTCGCGTTCAGCAGGGTCACCAAGATCCATCTTCAGACTGAGCCCCGGGAAGTTCGCCCTGTGGGTTTCCAGCGCTCGCTCGTCGAAGTCGACAGCTGCTGCTGTAGTCCATCCCGCGCGCTCAAGGCCGGCGCTCAGTCCACCGGCGCCGGAGAAGAGATCGACAGCCAGCCTCTTACCCTTGCCGAAGCCCTTCAGCCAGTCCTGGAAGCTGTCCGGGGTGCAGCTGTGGTCGTTGGGGTCCAGCTTGAGGTAGTCGCTGCGTTCGAGAGGTACGCCGTAGTGCCCCTGCTTCACAGCACAACCCTTCGTACGCATGACATGAACCGGGACCAGGAGATCACAGAAGCGCTGGTGGAAGCAAGGATTCCAACGAAGTGAACCTGTGGAAACCTGCTGCTCACTCACCGCGCGTCCCAGTTACCGCGGATCCTCGGAACCCCCCGCACCTCAGGTCCGAGTTGGTGCTCTGTGGACTCTGAGACGACCAATCGTAAACGACTGAGAGATGATGATCCTCATCGGTTCAACGAGGGACTTCAGCAGAGACACAGTTGCCAGGTTTTCCCAGCTCAGCCAGCTGACGTACCAGCTGGTCCCTCGGACGGGCAAGCTGGGAGAAGCTTGGCCTGCTCCGATGGACATCCGAGAGCAGGACTTGAGCCCTTCGGAAGCATGCTCACCGCAGGGAGCGCGGGGAAGAAGGAGTCGCGCCGTCGTCGCTCGTTCACTCCGGACCTCAAAGCCGAGGTTGCCGAGCTGTGCCGACACAGGGACCTCTCGGTCGGCCAAGTTGCCAAGAGCCTCGACCTGGCCGAGACCACGGTGCGCGGTCGGACCAAGGAGACCGAAGTCGGCTCGAGCAAGCGGGAGAGCCTGACCACCACACCGCTGGCACCCGTCAAGCCAGAACAAACTCAGCCAACCACCCACCAGACAGACTGGCAACGAAACCGGGACCGAAGACAGGCAGCCGTGGTAGTCCTGAAGCCACGCTACTGCGATGAACGGACGACGAGGGGCATGGACATCTCCGATCTTGGTGCACTGGTCATCACACGCCGCAGTGGAAACGAGCCGATAACGGTCGGGGACGCGTCCGTAGGCACACTCGGCGAGTTCTGGAGTTGGGCGTGCTCAGATCTGGCCAACAACACCATGCGCGGCGTCCTGGCCGAGTACCTCGTGGCCACGGCCTTGGGCGCCGCCACAGGCACCCGCACCGAATGGGACACCGTCGACATCCGCACGCCTGAGGGCTGGCGCGTCGAGGTGAAGTCAGCGGCCTACCTCCAGTCGTGGACACAGTCCCGGCTGTCGGACATCTCGTTCTCCATCGCACCGGCATCCGGCTGGGACGCCCGGACCGGTACCGCCTCGGCCGATGTGCTGCGCCGTTCAGACGTGTACGTCTTCTGCCTCCTGCACCACCAGGACAAGCAGACCCTCAACCCGCTGAACCTCGACCAGTGGACTTTCCACGTCCTGCCCACCCGCGTACTCGACGAGCGGTGCCCCGGCCAGAGAACCATCCGGCTCTCCAGCCTGGGGTTTCTCAGCCCGCTGAAAACCTCGTTCGGCGGCCTGCACGAGGCAGTGGCCGCGTGCGCCGACAGCATCCATGGCTCCTGAGCGACCATGTGCTGCCTGGGCCGCCCCGGTCACGAACAGTTTCGCGTCCACCTCGGCGAGCTGCCGGAGGCGGCCCTTCCACAGGCGGTGTACTGCCAGGCATTTCAAGGGTGTCCATCACCCGAAGATCATCCTTCCGACATGATGCCGAGGTCTCCACGCTGGGAGCCGCCTGGGAGCCGACCTACTCCCCAGACCCCTCCCAGACCACCCGAGAGCAACCGTGCCTCCCTCTCTGACCTGCTGAAACGTCATCGCTGCCGGTAAGATCAACAACCGGACCTCGTTCGGGACGAAGAGGTCGTGGGTTCAAATCCCGCCACCCCGACAGAGGAACACCAGGTCAGAGGCCTGATCCGCTCAGCGGGTCGGGCCTCTGACCCGTTTTCGGGGGCCGCTCGGGGGCCGGCCTCGATTTCCGGCTCCCGGTGCCGCCGCGTCACAGGCCCTTGCCACCTTCCCCCGAGCACGGCTGTGTGATGCCCTGCCGGTGGCACGACGGCGATCTCCCTCGGATCACGAGCGCACTCGTCCACTTCGTGAAGGGACGTTCTCTCCATGCCCTCCGACACCGTCCTCCAGATCAAGGTCACCCTGGCCGACATCCGCCCGCCGATCTGGCGCCGTCTGCGGGTGCCCGCCGACAGCCCTCTGGACCGTCTGCACCGGGTGATCCAGGCCGCGATGGGCTGGGAGGACCACCACCTGCACGTCTTCGAGACGCCCATGGGAACCTTCGGGCATCCCGACACCGAACTCGGCCACCAGGACGAGCGTGCGGTCTCCCTCCGATCGGTGGCCCCGGCCGTCGGTGCCAGGATCGGCTACACCTACGACTTCGGCGACAACTGGCTTCACCGCGTCCAGGTGAGAAGGTCCTCACCAACGTCCCGGGAACCGCCTGTCCCCGCTGCGTCACCGGCCGCCGCGCCTGCCCTCCCGAGGATTGCGGCGGGCCCTGGGGCTACGGGGAGTTCCTGGCCGCCATCGCGGATCCCGAACACGAACAGCACCACCTGCTCACCGAATGGCTCGGCGACCCCTTCGACCCCGACCACCTCGACATCGACGGAATCAACAAGCTCCTCGCGGCCGGCTGACCACCCGCCGGGCGGGTCGGGGCAGTTCGGCCGGCCCGTCCTGACACAGGCGGATCCCCGCGCCCGCCCGGAACGCCCGGGGGCGTCGATCTCCACCGAACCCGCACGTGCCGGAACCGGCGCTGCCACCGGTCCCCTCGTGAAGGGCCCGCCCGTGCGTCATCCGGGCCGAGCGCACCGGCGAGGTCGCGCACCATGCGAAGGCCCGTCTCCCACCCTCCGCGGGCCGCGCGCCCCATGGCTTCCTGACAGCCGGCGCGCTGATCCCCACCGACGAGGGCCGAACAGCACGGATCCCGCCATTCCGCTGACCGAGAAGGGGGTCGGGCCCGAGTGACGGCCCGTGACGTCCCGGCCATCACCTATCGTTACGGCCCTGACACCCGGTGCGGGGGGCACCGGTGCGGCGTCCCCGCCCCCTCGCGCCGATCACCGGTCCAGCGAGGAAGCGGGAACATGGGTCAGATCATCGCCGTAGCGGTCATCACCGTGCTGGCCGTCGTCAGTCCCGGCGCGGACTTCGCGATGACCATCCGCAACAGCTATCTCTACGGCCGGAGCGCGGGAACGCTCGCGGCGGTGGGAATCTCGCTGGGCGTGCTCGTCCACGTCACCTACACGATGGTCGGCGTGGGGTTGCTCGTGACGCGCACTCCGCTGCTCTTCACGGTGATGAAGCTGGTCGGGGCGGCCTACCTGGTGTTCATCGGATACCGGACGTTCGTCACGAGGGACCGGGTGCGGATCGACCTGTCGGCCGACGCCGGGATGTCGAGGCTCGGTGCGCTGCGCACCGGATTCCTGACGAACGCGCTCAACCCCAAGACGATGCTCTTCGTACTCAGCACCTACACGCAGGTGGTCAGTGCCGACACCCCGGTCGTCCAGCAGCTCGGGTACGGCCTGTTCATGTCGGTGGCGCACCTGGCGTGGTTCACCCTGGTCGCGCTCTTCTTCTCCCACCAGAACCTGCGCGTCCGGTTGCTGCGCCGCCAGGCCGTGCTCAACAAGGTGATCGGCACCGTGCTCGTCGGCCTGGGCGTGGCCCTGGCACTGACTCCATCGGCCCCGTGACGAGGAGCGGTTCGAGCGGCGCGACGCCCGTCCCGCCCCCTGCCCCGGGCCACCCCCGTGCGCGGCCCGGGGCGGGGGGCCTCACCGCATCGGGGCCGTCATCCCGTCGAGGCGGGCGAGGACCGTGCCGTCGGGGCCGTGGGCGGTGACCGTGGCCGGTACGTCGTCACGGTCGAGGTGGCCCGCGTCGAGGTGGTACACGCCCCAGCCCGGGTCGCCGGGCAGCCGCACCAGGTTCGCCTCCCAGGTGCGGCCGGCCGCCGTCACGGTGATCCGTGCCGGTTCGGTGTCGGTGCGCCAGGTTCCCCTGTAGAGCACGCCGCTCTCCGGCGAGTAGTGGTAGCCGCCGCTGAGGCTGTTGGGACGGATGCCGTCGCCGGGGAGTCCCTTGGCCCACTCGATCTCCTCGTCGAAGGCCTGCCGGCCGCCCCAGGTGACGATGTGGTTCTGCCGTCCCTCCGGCAGCAGCCCCAGCAGCGCGCCCTGTCCGATCTCCACCGGCTCGTACGGGCGCACCACCCGCACGCCCGAGGAGGTGGGCTCCCCGGACGGCGTGGGCGAGGCGGTGGCGGTGGCCGGTGGTGTGCCGACGGGGCGTTCGGAGGGCGGGGGGGACGGTGGGAGGGAGAGCGGGACCAGGGCGCCGACGAGGCAGCCCAGGACGGTGGCGGCCGTCACTCCCGCCACGGCCCGGCGGCGGTGCCGCCTCCTGCGTCGCCCCGCGCGCACCACGGCGTCCACCGGTGGTGGGCCGGGGCACAGGGCGTCGGCCTCGCGGCGCATGGTCTTTGCCAGGTGGGCGGCCTCGTGGTTCATCGGCACCGTCTCCTCGTGTCCGTTCACCGCCGGCCTCCGGCGGCGGCCGGCGTCCTGCCGTTCCCCAGGCCCAGGACGGTGCCGTCGCGGCGGAGTCTCGCCAGGGCACGGGCGGTGTGGCTCCTGACCGTGCCCACCCGGGTGCCGAGCACCTTGGCGACCTCGGTCTCGCTGCGGTCCTCCAGGAAACGCAGCACCAGCACCGCGCGTTGGCGGGCGGGGAGGCGTCCGAGGGCCTTCAGCAACAGGTTGCGGTCGACGATCCGGTCGGTCCCGTCGGCCGTCTGGGATTCGGGGAAGCGGGTGGTCAACCACTCGCGGACGCGCAGTCCGCGGAGTCGGTCCACATTGGTGTTGATCATGATGCGCCAGACGTAGGCGTCCGGGTCGTCGGCGCGCTGCACGCGCTCCCACCTGGTGTAGGCCTTGGCCAAGGACGCCTGTACCAGGTCCTCGGCGTCGTGGTGGTTGCCGGTGAGGAGGTACGCGGTCCGGAGCATGCGCGGCCATCGGTCGGCCACGTACTCGCGGAAGTCCGCCTCCGCGCTCGTCTTCAAACGGTGCCTCGGTTCGCCGTGGGGTCGGCCGCCGCACCGGGGTGTCCGGTGCGGCGGCGCGCGTCCGTGGTCCTGGATGCGTCGGTCGGCGGACTACCAGGTGTGGAAGTCCATCACCAGATCGTCGATGACGGTGCCGTCGGGCGCGTGGGCGATGACGGTGACGGGCCCGTCCATGGCGTTCGAGTGGCCCGTGTCCAGGTGGTAGGTGCCCCAGCCCGGGTCGCCGGGCAGCCGCAGCATCCCGGCGTCGTAGGTTCCGTCGACGGTGTGGACGGTGATCCGGGCGGGATCGACGTCCGTGCGCCAGGCCCCGGTGATCAGCGTGCCGCGCTCCGGCGAGTGGCTGATGCCGCCGCTGAGGCTGTTGGGTCGGATGTCGTCCCCGACGTACTGCTTGGACGCCTCGACGGACGCCGCGAAGCTCTCCGGGCTCCAGGCGACGACGTAGTTCTGCCGTCCCTCCGGCAGCAGCCCCATCAGCGCGCCCTGTCCGATCTCCACCGGCTCGTACGGGCGCACCACCCGCACGCCCGACGAGGCGGACTCCTCGGACGCCGCGCCGCCGTTTCCGCCCTGCCCGACGGTGACGACCGTGGACTTTGAGCCCTGGTCCTGCCCCTGCGCGGCCGCGGCGGTGCCCACGGACCCCATCAGCGCTACGGCGGCGATTCCGGCCGCGACGAGCCGCTGCTTCAGCATGTTTCCTCCACGTCGTGGCGCACGCGGACGTACGCCTCGGTGGGCCGGTCCGGTGGTGTCCGGTGGCCCTTCGCTGTCACGACTCAGACGGGAGGCAGGGGCGGAATCTATGTCCGGTCGCCGGGGGAAATCACCGGGCGGTCCCGCCGGCGGTGTTCCGGGGGGACTCCGGGGCCGGGGCGTCCAAGGTGCCGGAGGCCGCGGTGGGTTCGGGGACGTCCTCGGGGGCGGGGCCGGGCGTCGTGAGCGGTCCGGGCTCCGGGTCGATGCCCAGCGCGCGGTCCCGCGCGGCTTCCGCCTCGCGGCGGAACAGCCGGTACCACATGAACAGCACGAAGCCCGCGAAGACGAACCACTGCGCGGTGTAGCCCAGGTTCTGGAACGCCTTCAGGTCCAGCCCGGTGCCCTCCGGCGCGACCGCCGGCACCGCCTTCATGGGTTCCTGCGGCCGCTGGACGGTGATCCACGCGTCGTACACGTCGTACGGCACCAGGTTGACGAGTGTGGCCGCGCTGATGATGCCCACCTGGCCCGCCGGCAGCGCGCCGGTGTGCGCCCCCGGGGAGCTCTCGCTCTCGGGCGCCTGGACCGGGCCGACCACGGTGACCTCGCCCTCGGGTAGCGGGGGGACCCGCCCCGGGTCGGCCTCGCCGGGCAGCCAGCCGCGCACGACGGGCAGGGCCCGGCCGTCGTCGGTGCGCAGCAGGGCCAGTGCGTGGAAACCGTCCCGGCCGTCGAGGCGACGGCCGGGGACCAGGAACCGGTGCTCGGTGTCGTAGCGTCCGGTGACACGGGCGTACCGCCCGACGGTGTCCCCGGTGAGGGGCAGCAGGTCGGCCAGCGGCTCGGTCCGCGACGCGGCCTCGTCGGCGGAGCGTTCCTGCCGCACCTGGTGGGACTCGACGCGGTCCTCGAAGCGCGCGAGCTGCCAACTGCCCATGACGAGGCACACGGGGATCGACAGCAACACGAAGGCGTTGATCGCCCACCAGTGTGGTGTCAGCAGGAACCGGTACACGCCCCCAACGGTACGGGGGCGCCGCGGGAGCGCCTCATTCGCCCCCGCGCCCGCGTGCCGTCACCCGGCCATGAGCGGACCGGTGCGGTAGACCGTACCCGCGCAGGCACCCGCGATCTCGACCTTGCCGATGCGGGGCTCCCCGGCCGCCGGCACGTAGCGCAGGATCACCGAGGTGGCCGAGGAGCCGCCTCCGTTGCCGCCGTCGTACCCGAGCTGGGGGCTGGGCCCGCCGGAGGGTTCCTCGACGGTGTCACCGCCCTCGACGTTTTCGCCGGCGCCGGGTCCGGGGGTGCCGCCACCGCCGGTCGTGGTGGCGCCGGTGGTCCGGTCGGGCTCCCCGGAGTCGCCGGTTTCGCCGCCCGTACCGCCGGTGCCGCCGGTGCCGCCGGTGCCGCCCGTACCTCCCGTGCCGCCGCCGTTGCCCGTGCCGCCCGTCTCGGTGCCACCGGTACCGGTGCCGCCGCTTCCGTCGCCGGGGGCCGGATCCGGCTCCGGGGAGGTCGGGCAGCCGGTCTCGTCCGGCACCCAGGCGAAGCGCACCAGGTACGACTGGCCGGGCTCCAGGATGATCGAACGGGGTTCGTTCCCGGGGTCGGGCAGCCCGCCCGCCCGGTCGCCGGGCGTGTGGTTGACGACGCTGACGCCGGAGGGGTCGGCGGGACCCGTGACGTCGGCGCTGACCGTGTCGGGCCCCTGCACCGTGCAGGAGGAGTCCGAGACGTTGGTGATCCGGAACGAGCCGTACGTCCGGCCGCCGGGTTCGGGAGTCCCCAGCGTGGCGCCCCCGTCGCCGAGTTGGGAGCGCAGACAGCTCGGCGAGGTGGGGCCGAGGGTGTCGTTGACGTCGGGGGAGGCGGTGCCGCCCCCTCCCGCGGGACCGGCCGACTCCGCGGGGCCGTCGGTGCCGCCCGGCTCCCGGTCGTCCTCCTGCCTCGCGCTGCTGCCGCCCTGGACGCCGGCCTCGCTGCCGTTGCCACGGTCGTGGCTGCCGGCGGCGTGGGTGGTGGTGCCGTCCAGGACCCTGGAGACGACACCGCTCTGCATCAGCGCGGGGGTGGCGACGCCGACGACGAGCGCCGCGGCGACCGCGCCGACCGTCATCTGTCGGCGGCGGGCACGGCGGGCCGGCACGGCGAGGTGGAGACGTTCGAGGGAGTCGGGGGACGGCTCGACCTCGCGGACGGCATCGTGCAGGAGCGTCCGCAACGCGTACTCGTCCAGCTCCAGCAGATCGGGCCCGTCGATTCGGTCCCGCTCGGCCCGGTCGGGTTCCGGGGCCGTCGCCCGTTCCGCGTCCTCGCCGAACGGGTCGCGCCGCTCCTCGTGCCGACTGCCTCCCGACCGGCTCGCCTCGCCCGGCCCGTTCCCGGGGCGTTCCCCGTCGAACGGCCCGTCGCCGGGCAGCCTGTCGCCGCTCATGCGGGCGCCTCCATGGCGACCCGCAGGGCGGCGATGCCCCGCGAGCCGTAGGCCTTGACCGAGCCCAGCGAGATACCGAGCACTTCGGCGACCTGGGCTTCCGTCATGTCCGCGAAGTACCGCAGGACGAGGACCTCCCTCTGGCGACGTTGCAGCTTGCGCAGCGCCTTCTTCAGTTCGTCCTGCTCGATGCGCGCGTACGCGCCCTCCTCCGCGCTCGCCATGTCGGGCATCGGCTTGGAGAGCAGCTTGAGGCCGAGTATGCGGCGGCGCAGGGTGGAGCGGGAGAGGTTGACGACGGTCTGCCGCAGGTAGGCCAGCGTCTTCTCCGGCTCCCGCACTCTGTTGCGCGCCGAGTGCACCCGGATGAACGCCTCCTGGACGACGTCCTCGCAGGAGGCGGTGTCGTCCAACAGCAGGGCGGCGAGGCCGAGCAGGGAACGGTAGTGGGCGCGGTACGTCTCGGTGAGGTGGTCGACTGTGGTGCCCGCTGCCATCGCGCCGTCAGCGTCCCTCGACTGCGAGGGGAGCTGCGTCGTCGGCCGGGACGCCGGCCAAGGAGCGATCACGGGCATACCCCTGCCCGGCGCGTCGCCGCGACCGGGTGCCCGCACGGGCGCCATTGCGATTCCGAGTGCCTCTGCCACGCAAGTTGGACACGCTGCCCCCCGTCAGGGTTGTACGCGCGGGCCAACGTTTCCGTGGACGATCCGAAGGACCACATGCGCACCACCTCTTCCTCTCTGCCGCCGTGTCGGCGTCCTCGAGCTCCGGCAGTGGGACAGGGGACGCCTGCGCCCGGCCTGTGGTTCCGGGCACGCGGAACCAGAATCCTCACGTAGAAAGTTGACGCGGATCAAGCCGTTACCGGGCGTGGTCCCATCACGAATTCTTCACGAACGGCTTCCGGCGCGTTCAGGCCCCCACCGGATATCACCACAGGTCGTACCAATGGTGGACCAGTGGCGTCCGACGCCCCGGTCCGCCCGTTACGGTCGACGGGAGGCGTTCTCCGACAGTTCGGACGCGATCAGCTCTCCGACCTGCACGGTGTTGAGGGCGGCGCCCTTGCGGAGGTTGTCTCCGCACACGAAGAACTCCAGGCCCCGCGGGTCGTCCAGCGAGCGCCTGACGCGCCCCACCCAGGCCGGGTCGGTGCCCACCGCGTCGGCGGGGGTGGGGAACTCCCCGGTCGTCGGGTCGTCACACACCACCACGCCCGGCGCGCCCGCCAGGATCTCGTGCGCCTTCTCCACCGTCACCTCGTTCTCGAAGCGCGCGTGGACGGCCAGCGAGTGGGTGGTGACGACGGGAACGTGGACGCAGGTGGCCGAGACGCGCAGCCGCGGCAGCCCGAGGACCTTCCGCGACTCGCCCCGGATCTCCAGTTCCTCGGTGGTCCAGCCGTCCGCCGCGGGGGATCCGGCCAGGGGGACGACGTTGAGGGCGATCGGCGCCGGGTAGGGGCCGGTGTCGCCGACCGTCCGGCGCAGGTCGCCGGGTTGGGTGCCCACCTCCGTGCCGGCGACGGCGGTGAGCTGTTCGCGCAGGGTGTCCACGCCGCGCCTGCCGGAACCGGAGACGGCCTGGTAGGAGGCGACGACCAGCTCGTCCAGGCACCACTCGGCGTGCAGGGCGCCCAGGGCGACGAGCATCGACAGGGTGGTGCAGCCGGGGCCGGCGACGATGCCGCGCGGCCGGGCGCGGACGGCGTGGGCGTTGACCTCGGGAATCACCAGAGGGACGTCCGGGGCCATGCGGAACACGGCGGAACCGTCCACGACCACCGCGCCCCGGGAGACCGCCAGGGGCACCCAGTGGGCGGCGACCTCGTCGGGCACGTCGAACATCGCGACGTCGACCCCGTCGAAGACCTCCTCCGAAAGAGCGAGGACCTCGATCTGCTCACCGCGCACGGTGAGCTTGCGGCCCGCCGAGCGCTCCGAGGCGACCAGGCGGATCTCCCCCCAGACGTCCGCGCGCTCCGACAGCAGGCCCAGCAGCACGGTGCCCACGACACCGGTCGCGCCGACGACGGCCAGGGTGGGCCGTCCGGCGCGACCGGTGCCGCCGCGGGGGAGTCCCCCGGCGGGGTTCATCGCCCGGTGCCCCCGTAGACGACGGCCTCGTCGCTCTCGCTGTCCAGGCCGAAGGCGGTGTGCACGGCCCGGACGGCCTCGTTGACGTCGTCCTTGCGCGTCACGACCGAGATGCGGATCTCGGAGGTGGAGATCAGCTCGATGTTGACGCCGGCGCCCGACAGCGCCTCGAAGAAGGTGGCGGTGACGCCCGGGTTGGTCTTCATGCCCGCGCCGACCAGGGAGATCTTGGCGATCTGGTCGTCGTAGCGCAGGGAGTCGAAGCCGATGCCGGCCTTCGCCTTCTCCAGGGCCTCGATGGCCCTGCGTCCGTCGGTCTTGGGGAGGGTGAAGGAGATGTCGGTCAGGCCGGTGGACGCGGCGGAGACGTTCTGCACCACCATGTCGATGTTCAACTCGGTGTCCGCGATGGCCCGGAAGATCTTCGCGGCCTCACCCGGCTTGTCCGGTACTCCGACGACCGTGATCTTCGCCTCGGAGGTGTCGTGCGCGACACCGGAGATGAGTGCCTGCTCCATCGGCTGGTCCCCTTGCGGCTGGTTGCTGACCCATGTGCCCCGCAGTCCGGAGAAGGACGAACGGACGTGGATCGGAATGTTGTAACGGCGGGCGTACTCGACACAGCGGTGCAACAGCACCTTGGAGCCGGAGCTGGCCAGCTCCAGCATGTCCTCGAACGAGATCCAGTCGATCTTGCGGGCCTTCTTCACGACCCGCGGGTCGGCGGTGAACACACCGTCGACATCGGTGTAGATCTCGCAGACCTCGGCGTTCAGCGCGGCGGCCAGCGCCACCGCGGTGGTGTCCGAGCCACCCCGCCCCAGGGTGGTGATGTCCTTCTTGTCCTGGGAGACGCCCTGGAAACCGGCGACGATGGCGATGTTGCCCTCGTCCAGCGCGGTCTGGATGCGGCCCGGCGTGACATCGATGATGCGGGCCTTGTTGTGGACGGAGTCGGTGATGACACCGGCCTGGCTGCCGGTGAACGACTGCGCCTCGTGTCCCAGGGATTTGATCGCCATCGCCAGCAGCGCCATGGAGATCCGCTCCCCGGCGGTCAGCAGCATGTCGAACTCGCGCCCCGAGGTGACCGGGGACACCTCTCCCGCGAGGTCGATCAGCTCGTCCGTCGTGTCACCCATCGCCGACACCACGACGACCACTTGGTGGCCGTTCTTCTTGGCTTCGACGACTCGCTTGGCGACGCGCTTGATGCCCTCGGCATCGGCAACGGAGGAGCCGCCGTACTTCTGCACGACAAGGCCCACGTGCGCTCCTCGTAATCTGTCTTCCGGGGCCCCCGTACAGGAGCCCGACGGTCGGCTCAGTTTACCGAGCAGGCCTTGTTCTCGGCCCCGCCTCCGCCACATCGTGAGATGTCCCGCCCACGCGGCAGCACGGCGCGGCGCCCCTTCGCACCGGCTCAGCGGGCACCCCTGCCCGCTCGGCGCGCTTTCACACGGAAACGTTACGCAGGTCACACACCGCGTGCGGTCGGCCGCGGCCGTCGCCGGTCGACGTCCACCCCCCGTTTTCGACCATATCCCTTTCTTTCATCACCCGAACGGATGCATGCGCGCCCTCTCCGGTGGACGTCCGCGCGAACCCGCGCCTCCTTGGAAGAGAGGTTCAAGAGTCGCTCCGGTGTCGACGGAGTCGGAGTACGGGCCGTTGCACGGCCTCGGAAACCCCGACCGCCGTTCACCGAAATCCACAGAAAGGCACAGGGACAACTTATGCGCAAGATCGGTGCAGCGGTGACGGCCGCTCTCGTCCTGGCTCTGGGCCCCGCCTCGTCGGCGGTCGCCCAATCACCCGCCGAGTCGGCGAATGGCCCCGTGCCGGTTGCCTCGGTGACTCTGGCACAGAACGGAGAGGAAGACGAGGGCGGCGGCGACGCCGGCCTATGGGGCCTGTTGGGCCTCCTCGGTCTCCTCGGCCTCATCCCTCGGAAGAAGAAGGACAATCCCGACCACCGGACACGGAACACCGGCATGTGACCCAGGCGGTTTCGTTTGGATCAGTCGGTCGCTGGTCCGGGTGTGCGGTCGAGTGACGCGCAGTGGGCGCGGATCGAACCGTCACTCCCGGACCGGACGCCGAGACGAGGCGGCCGGTGGGAGGCCCCCGGCGGGTGGTCGACGCGATCGCCCACACGTTCCGGGCCGGAGCCCGGGGGCCCACCTCGCGGACGACGGCCGGCACCGGCCGCTCGCGTCCGTTCCCACCGCCGGCGCAGGCCGGCGCGTCGCCGGCCTGCGCCGGCCTGCGCCGAGGTCACGGCCCGTCCGGGGGCTTCCCCGTCACCGGCCTCCGGAGCGTGCGAACGAGCCCGTTCCCGATGTCCCCGCTGCCGCGCGTGCCCCGCATGGCACTCCCCGACCGGGGTACCCCGAACGGCCCGGCGGTCCACGCGCGGCCCGTCGCACGGCACACGGCACACGGCACACGAGGCACGGGAGGCGGAAAGCCATGAAACACCTGGCGCGTACGGCGCTGGTCCTGGCGGGCGCCGGGGCGGGCGCGGCGGTTCTGCACAAGGTCGCGTCCGCGCGGAAGGACACGCGGCGCGACGACCGCTGGCTGGTGGTGACCATCGACCGCGCGCCGACCGACGTACTGGCCGACGGCAGGCCGCCGGAGCCGTTGGACGACTTCGGGGACGACTTGGAGGTCACCGTGCGGCCCGCCCCCGGCGACCGCGGCACCGAGTTGGCGGCGCGCCTGCGCGACCGGGCGTCCGGCTCCTCCTCGCTGCCGTCCCGGCTCGCCGGCCGCGATCCGCGCCAGGAGGTGCGCCGGGCGCTGCGGGAGGCGAAGTCCCTGTTGGAGGCGGGCGAGGTGATGCTGCCCGACGCCCCGCCGACCGCGCGCGAGGACGGGGTGGGCGGCAAGGTCGTCGGGCTGGCGACGCGCCGTGCCGGTGGGGAGGGAGTGCTGTGAGGGCACTGTGCTGGGAAGGCGTCAACAAGCTCACGGTCGAGCAGGTCCCCGATCCGGAGATCCGCAACGACCAGGATGTGATCGTACGGCTGCTGCTGAGCACCACCTGCGGCTCCGACCTGCATCTGATCGGCGGCTACATCCCCGCCATGAAGGCCGGTGACGTGATCGGGCACGAGTTCGTGGGCGAGGTCGTCGAGGTCGGCTCCGCGGTGCGTCGCCACAAGGTCGGGGACCGGGTGGTGGTGTGCTCCTTCATCGGCTGCGGCCGCTGCTGGTACTGCCGCAACGACCTGTGGTCGCTGTGCGACAACACCAACACCAACCCCGGGATCGGCCAGGCCCTGTTCGGTTACGACACCGCCGGGATCTTCGGCTACTCGCACGCCATGGGCGGCATCCGCGGCAGCCACGCCGAGTACGTGCGCGTGCCCTTCGCCGACTACGGCGCCTTCACCGTCCCCGAGGGCGTGGACGACGTCAGCGCGCTGTTCGCGTCCGACTCCGTCCCCACCGGGTGGATGGGCGCCGACCTGGGCGGGGTGAAGCCCGGCGACGTGGTCGCGGTGTGGGGCTGCGGCGCGGTCGGGCAGATGGCTGCGCGGGCGGCGATCCTCAAGGGGGCCGAGCGGGTCATCGCCATCGACCGGTTCCCCGAGCGGCTGGCGATGACCGAGGAGCACATCGGCGCCGAGACCCTCGACTACACCGCCACCGACGTCGCCGCCGAACTGCGCGAGCGCACCGGCGGCCGGGGACCGGACGTGTGCATCGAGGCCGTGGGGATGGAGGCGCACAGCGCCGGTCCGGCCCACCTGTACGACCAGGTCAAGCACCAGCTCCGGCTCCAGACGGACCGCCCCACCGCCGTGCGGCAGGCGATCCACGCCTGCCGCAAGGGCGGCACGGTCTTCGTGCTGGGCGTCTTCGCCGGGATGGTGGACAAGTTCCCGCTGGGCATGGTCGTCAACAAGGGGCTGACGCTGCGCGGCGCGCAGATGCACGGCCAGCGGTACATCCCGATGCTGCTGGAGCGGATCGCGGCGGGCGAGATCGGCACCGCCCACCTGGCCACGCACACCATGTCCCTGGACCGGGCGCCCAAGGGCTACGACATGTTCAAGCACAAGAAGGACGGCTGCGTACGGGCGGTCTTCCACCCGTGACCCGGGGCCCGTGGGACGCCCGTGGCCCGCCGGGCGTCCCGCGGGACCCGGAACCCGGTTCACAAGCGCCGGGCGCGTCCCAGCAGCAGGTCCCGCTCGCGTTCGTTGCGGGCCAGGGACACGGCGCGTTCGAACTCCGCGCGCGCCTCCTCCTGCCGCCCCAGACGTTCCAACAGGTCGCCGCGGACGCTCGGCAGCAGGTGGTAGTCGCGCAGGGCGGGTTCGCCGGTGAGGGCGTCCACCAGCCTCAGACCGGCCTCGGGCCCCTTCGCCATCGAGACGGCCACCGCCCGGTTCAGCTCCACCACCGGCGAAGGCGTCAGCGCCGCCAGCCGCCCGTACAGCGCGGCGATCGTCGCCCAGTCCGTCTCCTCGTACCGGACCGCCCGCGCGTGGCAGGCGGCGATCGCGGCCTGGAGGCAGTACGGGCCGTACGGGCCGGACCCCGCGCGCCGCAGGGCCTCCAGGCCCCGCAGGATCAGCATGCGGTTCCACTTGGCACGGTTCTGGTCGGCGAGCAGCACCGGCTCGCCACCGGGGCCCGTGCGCGCCGGGATGCGGGACGCCTGGAGCTCCAGCAGCGCCGCCAGCCCGTGCACCTCGGGCTCGTCCGGCAGCAGTCCCTCCAGCACGCGGGCCAGGCGCAGCGCGTCCTCACACAGCGCCGGGCGGCACAGGTCGTCGCCGGCCGTCGCCGAGTAGCCCTCGTTGAAGATCAGGTAGACGACCTCCAGCACGGACGGCAGCCGGCCGGCCCGCTCTTCGCCGTACGGCGCCTCGAAGGGCACTCCGGCCGCCGCCAGCTTCCGCTTGGCGCGGACGATCCGCTGGGCGACGGTCGCCTCGGAGGTCAGGAACGCGCGGGCGATCTCCTGCGTCGTCAACCCGCCCAGCAAGCGCAGCGTGAGGGCGGTCCGGGCCTCGGCGGAGAGGACGGGGTGGCAGGCGGTGAAGACCAGCCGCAGCAGGTCGTCGTCGATGTCGTCCGGGTCGGCGGGCTCGGGCGGAGGCGGGGTGTCCTCCAGCGCCCGCCCGACCTCGGCCAGCCTGCGCGCGTACGTCTCCCTGCGGCGCACCAGATCGATCGCACGGCGCTTGGCGATGGCCGTGAGCCAGGCGCCCGGCCGCTCCGGCACGCCTGACTTCGGCCACTGCTCCAACGCCGCCACCAGGGCGTCCTGCGCGATCTCCTCGGCCAGCCCGACGTCCCGCACGACGCGGGCCACGGCGGCGATGATCCGCGCGGACTCGATCCTGAACACCGTCTCGACCGTCTCGGCCGTCGTACCGGTCGTATCGACCGCGTCCGTTTCCGTCACGGCCACCCATCAGAGCAGCCGCGCCGCGTCGGGGGCAAGGAAGTCAGGACGGGTCGGACGGGCCCCCCTCGACCTGGCGGACCTCGGCGGTGACGTCCCAGTGCTCCGGGTGGGCCTCCAGGAACCGCCTGGTCCACTCCAGGGCCTCGGCCTTGTCCTTGACCTGGAGGAGCGCGTAGCCGCCGACGACCTCCTTGGTCTCGGTGAAGGGGCCGTCGGTGTGGCTGATCTTCCCGCCCGACCAGGTGAGCCTGGTGCCCTGGGAGGTCGGGGTGAGTCCGGCCGTGTCCAGCATGACCCCGGCCTTGGTGATCTCCTCGAACAGCGCGCCCATGCGCTTCTCGAAGTCGGGGTCGGGGGCCTGGGAGGAGATGTTCTGCTCGTCGATGCGGATCAGCGACATGAAGCGGGGCATGGTGGCTCCTCGGTTCGGTTTCGATCGTGGGGGCGGGCTCTCTTCCCGCCTCTCACCCATGCGTCGAACGGGAGACGGCCGGATCGACAGCTCGCCGGATTTTTTCTCGGGAATTTTTTCCGACCCGGTCGTGGCCCGGAGCCGACCGCCCCGGACGGCCGCCCCGGACCGCCCGATGCACGAGGCCGGGCGGAGCGCCCGGCCCCCCCCCGATCCGGTCGGGGAGCGGACCGCCGCCCCGCGGTGGCGTCCGGGCGCGCGTGGCCGCGGTGACGCCGACCGGGAAACGCGCCGGCTCCGCCCCCGGCAAGCGGTGCTCGGGGGGCGGAGCCGGCGCGGTCGAAGGAGCGGTGCGCCGTCAGTCGCGGGCGGGCTTGATGCCCAACGGTGCGGCGATCTCCGCCGCCATCACCGCGCCGGCCTCCTCCTCCAGCCGGAGGTCCTCGGCGTCGGTGTCCGTGTCCAGGCCGTCCAGCTCGTCGAGCGGGGTGTCGAGACGCACGTGGGCCACCAGCGACTGGAGGGCGCGCAGGGCGGCCGAGGCGGTGGGGCCCCAGTTGGACAGGTAGGAGAACTGCCACCACCACAGCGCCTCGCTGACCCGCCCGGCGCGGTAGTGGGCCATGCCGTGGCGCAGGTCCGTGATCACGTCGGCGAGGTCGTCGGAGATGCGGCAGGCGACCGGGGCGCTGCGCGCGTACGGGTCGAAGACCTCCGAGTAGACGTCCACCGGATCCAGCAGCCGGGCCAGCCGCATGCGCAGCTCGTCGACGTCGGGCTCCGGCCCGGTGTCGGGTTCGTACCGTTCGTCCGGGACGATGTCCTCGTGCGCGCCCAGCCGGCCGCCCGCCAGGATCAGCTGGGAGACCTCCAGCAGCAGGTACGGGACGGCACTGTCCGGCTCGTCGCCCTTGGCCACCTCGGTGACCGCCACGATGAAGCTCTCGATCTGGTCCGCGATCTGCACCGCGAAGTCGTCCGGGCTCTGGTTCGGGTTCCTGTTCTCCGGCATGGATTCAGACATCGAGCAGTCTTCTCCCCTCGAAGGCACGTCCCAGCGTGACCTCGTCGGCGTACTCCAGATCTCCTCCGACGGGAAGGCCGCTCGCCAGCCGCGTCACGCGCAGGCCCATGGAGGACACCATGCGCGCGAGGTAGGTGGCCGTCGCCTCCCCTTCGAGGTTGGGATCCGTGGCCAGGATCAGCTCGGTCACGGTGCCGTCGGCGAGCCTGGCCAGTAGTTCCCGTATCCGCAGATCGTCCGGTCCGACTCCCTCGATCGGGCTGATCGCGCCGCCGAGCACGTGGTAGCGCCCCCGGAACTCACGCGTCCGCTCGATCGCGACGACGTCCTTCGGCTCCTCCACGACGCAGATGACCGACGGGTCGCGGCGCGGGTCCTGGCAGACCCGGCAGCGCTCGGCCTCCGCGACGTTGCCGCAGACCTCACAGAACCGGACTTTCTCCTTCACCTCGGTCAGCGCGTGGGCGAGCCGACGCACGTCCGTCGGCTCGGCCTGGAGGATGTGGAAGGCGATCCGCTGCGCGCTCTTCGGACCGACGCCGGGCAGCCTGCCCAACTCGTCGATGAGGTCCTGAACAACGCCTTCGTACACGGCCGTCTACTCCACTCTTCCCGCTGTTCGCCCTTGTGGCTCGTGCGGTCCCCGCCCTGACCGTACGCTCGTATCCGGTTTTCCGCTCGACATGCTCCGGTCCACGGGCCTCCCGCGAACCCTCGGAGATCTCCCGGGGACCCCCGTCCGAAGGCCCCCGTCCGAAACCCCCTGTCGTCTCAGAACGGCAGGCCCGGCATGCCGCCCAGCCCCTGGGCGAGGGGGCCGAGCTTCTGCTGCTGGAGCTGCTGTGCGGCGGCGTTCGCGTCGCGGACCGCCGCCAGGACCAGGTCGGCGAGGGTCTCGGTGTCCTCCGGGTCCACCGCCTTGGGGTCGATGACGAGGCCCCTGAGCTCACCGGCCCCGTTCACCGTCGCCTTCACCAGGCCGCCGCCCGCGGAACCCTCGACCTCCGAGTCGGCCAGCTCCTGCTGGGCCGCGGCGAGGTCCTGCTGCATCTTCTGGGCCTGCTGAAGCAACTGCTGCATGTTGGGCTGGCCACCACCGGGAATCACGGCTTCGCTCCTGGCTCGTCGACGACGTGTGCGTACGTGTACCTACCTCGTACTCCGTACCCCTGAGCGTACGCGTTTCCCCGGCTTCCCGGCCCCCCGTCGTCCAGGTCGCTCCGGTCGTTCCGGCTTCCGCGGTCGGCCATGGGAGCCGGGCGCCCCCGGTCGCTCCCGGCCGCTCCCGGTCACTCGTGGTACAGCTCCTCCAGCACCGTCGCGCCCAGCTCGCGCACGATCAGTTCGTGTCCGGACAGCGCCGTCTCGTCCAAGTCCGGGTCGTCCTCGGCCGGCATGTCGTCCTCCGGCGCCACGGGGACGGGGGACGGCGCTCCGGCCCCGCTCCGCGCCTCGGAGGCCGGGGGTGTCGGAGGCGCCGAGGACGCCTGCCGGGGCGGCGTGGACGGCTGGGCCGGCCGGGCGGACGCCTGCGTGTGCGGCGCGGCGCCGGACGACTGCGGAGGAGTCGGGGACGGCGCCGCGGCGGGAGCCGCCGCGGCCGCGGCCGGCCGGAAGCCGCCCGAGGCGGGCGGGCCGGCCTGCGGCGCCGCGCCGGATCCCGCGCCGCCGGACGGATCGACGACGGCCTCGATCCGCCACTGGACGTTGAAGGCGTCCGCCAGCGCGGCGTGCAGCACTTCCTCGCTGCCGCTGTTGAGGAAGCGGTCGCGAGCGCCCTGGTTGGAGAAGCCGAGGTGGAGCGTGCCACCGTCGAACGCCATGACGTGGGCGTTCTGACTGAGCAGGACCCAGGTGAACCGGCGGCGGCCCTTGACCGCCTCCAGCACGTCGGGCCACATCTGACGCACCTGCGCGGCCCCCTGGCCACCGCCCGCCGGGGCCGCCGGGGCCGCGCCCTGTCCTCCCCGGCCCCGCTCCGGGGCGGGGCCGGGCGGGCCCTGGGGCGCGGGCTCGTGGGGCGCGGACGCTCCGGACGGGCCCGTGCCACCGGCCGAGGCCGCCGTGGGCCACGCGCCGGGCCGCCGCCCGTCCTCCCGCTGCCCCGACGCACCGGGCGCCGCGGCCGCCGGCCAGGCACCGGGGCGCCGGTCGCCCTCCTGGGCGGGCGGCGATCCCTGGGGAGCGGGCCGCGCGGGGGCGGGAGCGGGTCGGGAGGGTTCCGGAGCGGCCCCCGGTGGGGGTGCGGCCGGTCCCGGGGCCGGTGCCGCCGGGGGCACCGGACCGGTGGGAGCCCCGGACGCGGCGGGAGCGGCGGGAGGGGCCGTGGGTGCCCCACCGCCGAGGCCGCCCGACAGGCTCACGCCCCGCTCCAGCCTGTCCAGCCGGGCCTGGAGCGAACGCTCGTCCCCGTAGGCGGCGGGCAGCAGCACCCGGGCGCAGATCAGCTCCAACTGGAGGCGTGGCGAGGTGGCACCGCGCATGGCCGTCAGGCCCTCGTTGACGATGTCCGCCGCCCGGCTCAGCTCGGCCGGCCCGAAGACGGACGCCTGGGCCGCCATCTTCTCCGCCACGTCGGCCGGGACGTCGATCAGCCCCTTCTCCGCCGCGTCCGGCACGGCCGCCAGAACCACCAGGTCGCGCAGCCTCTCCAGCAGGTCGGCGACGAACCGCCGCGGGTCGTGCCCGCCCTCGACCACCCGGTCGACCACCTCGAAGGCCGCGGCGCCGTCCCCGGCCGCGAAGGCGTCCACCACGTCGTCCAGCAACGCGCCGTCCGTGTAGCCCAGCAGCGACGTGGCCATGGCGTACGTCACACCGTCCGCGCCGGCGCCGGCCAGGAGCTGGTCCATCACCGACATCGAGTCACGCACGGACCCGGCACCGGCACGCACGACCAGGGGCAGCACCCCGTCCTCCACGGGGATCGCCTCGCGCTCGCACACCTCGGCCAGGTAGTCGCGCAGGGTGCCCGGCGGCACCAACCGGAACGGATAGTGGTGGGTGCGCGACCGGATCGTGCCGATGACCTTCTCCGGCTCGGTGGTCGCGAAGACGAACTTCAGGTGCTCCGGCGGCTCCTCGACCACCTTCAGCAGGGCGTTGAAGCCCGCCGAGGTGACCATGTGCGCCTCGTCGATGATGTAGATCTTGTAGCGGCTGGAGGCGGGGCCGAAGAACGCCTTCTCGCGCAGCTCACGGGCGTCGTCCACACCACCGTGGGACGCGGCGTCGATCTCGATGACGTCGATGGACCCGGGCCCGTTGCGCGCCAGGTCCCGACAGGACCCGCACTCCCCGCACGGATCGGGCGTCGGCCCCTGCTCGCAGTTCAGACAGCGGGCCAGGATGCGGGCGCTGGTCGTCTTGCCACAGCCGCGCGGCCCGCTGAAGAGGTACGCGTGGTTGACCCGGTTGTTGCGGAGGGCCTGCCGGAGGGGGTCGGTGACATGCTCCTGCCCGATGACCTCGGCGAAGGTCTCCGGGCGGTAGCGGCGGTACAGCGCGAGGGACGACACGCCTCCGACGATATCGGCCCGCACCGACAACCGGGCCCGGGAACGTCAGCGCCCCCCACGCACCCACCAGAGCTCACCTACCCTTGCTGCCTTCCGGCCCTGGGGGAGTTCAGCGAGATGGCGCCACGTGAGGGGCTGCGCCCAGCCTACCGGATACCGGGCGGTGCTCGGGACCACGGGGAGGCCGTCGCGGACCGTGAGGCAGGCCACGGAAGCCGGCCGGGCATCGGGTTCGCGACCACTCCCCCGCGTCATGTAATGTTTCCGGCGGAGGATTCGCCTAGAGGCCTAGGGCGCACGCTTGGAAAGCGTGTTGGGGGCAACCCCTCACGAGTTCGAATCTCGTATCCTCCGCCAGCTCAGAGGGCCGGACCGCGTCAGCGGTCCGGCCCTCTGGCGTTCGCCCGTCTCAGTCGGTCCTGCAGCGGGTACCGAACTCGCGCCAGGACGTTTCTGGGGCCCTGATCATGATCACGACGCCTGCTGCACATCGAGCAGTCCTCTCCGTGCTCGACAGGATCTACACGGCCCCTTGCCACCAACAACGATCGGAGTACAGCCGGCCAGTGCGGACAGGCCGTCGCCGACGTGAGCAAGCACACCAGGCAGGGAGTTGCGCGCCTAACCGTTCAAGGGTGTAGGGCCCTCACAGATCATTGGATCCGCTACCAAAACCGCAGGTCATATGAGGGTTGCGGCGCTAACCCTCACGTCCCCCATTCTCGCCGTGCTGCCGGAGACCTCCGCAGCCCACGGAAGGGGTGAACTTCACGCACACCCCAGTACGTGCGACCGCACGACTACTGAGAGGGACGTTTGATGACTCTGAACAATCTTGTGCTCGCCATGGTGGTCGTCGTTCTGACGCTGCTTGTGGCCTTTGCGCTCGGCGCGCTGGTGTGTTCTCGCCCCACGCTGAACGGGCCGGTCCAGGCCGCGATGGGCGGCATTACGACGATGGTGGCGCTGCTGGCTGTGCTCGTCGCCGTCGCCCGCTGACAGTTGTAACGGCACGCTTCTCGACCTCGTAGGCGTTTCACCTGCCCACCAAGGCAGACGGAAGGCCCCGACCGGTCACGGTCGGGGCCTTCGTTGTGCTCCGTCTCAATCTCCCTCCGGGACCTCCCAGAGGGCGTCGCCGACCTGCTGCGCCACCTTCCGCAGCATCGGCCCCGTGATGTGCATGTAGCGGGCTCGCATCCGAACCGCTCCGCCGGGCTCCCACCCCATGATCGCGTCCACGACGACATCGGGGACGCCGAGGACCAGGAGGACGGTCGCCGCGGTGTGGCGACCGTCATGCAGCCGGCCGTCCCGCACGCCCGCGTCCCGAAGGAGCTTCTTCCAGACGTGGTAGTCGGTGTTCGGGCTCAGCGGCCCACCGGTCGGAGACGCGAAGACGTAGCCCTTGCCCTCCCAGGCCGAGCCCGCCGCAAGCCGTTCCGCCTCCTGCGTGTCGCGATGCCGGCGCAGGATCTTGATGAGCGGATCGGGCAGGCCGACCGTGCGGCGACCGGCACGGGACTTCGTGGTCTTGTGCTCGCGCCGCACCTGCTCGCGCTGAGGGCAGTAGCCGGCCATCCTGCCGCAGGTGTCGCCACACCCGTGCCGGTACTTCGGCCGGAGACGGCTCCGGCGGATGCGCAGATAGCCCGCGTCCAGGTCCACGTCCTCCCACTGGAGGCCCAACGCCTCACCCTGCCGGAGGCCGAGCGCCAGGGCGACGAGCCCACCCTCAAAAGCCCGCTCGGCGACGCCCTCACCCTGGCCGCCTGCTGCCAGATCAACGCACCCGTCCGCCTGCTGATCGCAGGCCCCGGACTCGACGGCGAGATCTCCGCCGACGATCTGCGCGACCGACTCGGCGCCCTGGTGTGCACCTTCACCGCCGAGCACACCGCAGCACTCGGCAGCGTCCTGGACTGGCACCCCTCCGAGGCGACCGCCATGCTCGCCGCCACCGCCCGCGGCGTACGCGGACTGTGCGAGGTACGAGACGCCGGACTCCCCGTTCCCCTCACCGACGAGGGACCGACCGTCCACGAAGCCGACCTCGACGAGGCCGAGCAGCACAGCCGCGACATCTGCGGCTTCTCGGAGATCGACTACGAGCGCAACAAGGCCGCATGGCTCAACGGCCACACACCAGCCCAGCTCAATCCCGACGCCGCCCTGAGTCAACTCGACCAGTTCGAGGCCGACGCTCGCGCCCGCGGCATCACCCACACGACGTTCCGCCGCATCACCGAAGCCCTCGGCATCAACGGCACCCAGCGTCAGTACCTCAGAGACCTCCTGCTCACCAGCCGCCCTGAGCAATACGACGCCCCACTCTGGCGCATCACCACCGAAGCCTGAGTAACAACTTTCTCTACGGGTTCAAGGCGGCTCGCTGCCGCTCGCCGCGCGCGGCCCGGGTTGCTGCCAGGGCTGGTCGGTGGCTGGGGCGGTCGGCTCCACGGCTTTAGGCAGCCACCTTGGGGCGAGCCTCGAAGATCGGGGCCCACATCGGGCACTTGCGGGCAGGCCAGGAGCCAGCCCGATTTCGCGGGCCAGCGTACGGGCCCCGATCTCTCGCCCCAAGGCAGCTCCCGCCCAAAGCCGCTCCGCCGACCTCAGGAAGCCGCAAACTCACCGTGTTTCTTACAGCCCCCAAGGAACCGTATCCACAACTCCAGCGTATTTATTCTCCGCTATCGGACTGCGAAATGGTCCTTCATACCCGACGTAAGCCAGAGTCGCGAGTAGCAAGTAGTACTGCGAAAGTTGCCAAGCGTCAATCCACGCCTCCACATCGTAACGTCGGGCACCGATACGCCGCTTCGGATGGATTACACCGTTGCGCATCCGAGTTATGATCTCCGGACCGCTCTTGCAGGGATTCGCAGTATCCGACACGGCCGCTTCAGCTAGAGATGGCATGTGACTTGGCACATTGATGTCGACATTCCAATGACTCAGCATGCGCCCAATAACTTTGTGCGCAGGATTTGCCGACGGCCGATAATCCCTGCGTGAAACGAGCTGCAATTCCTCAACGAGCACAGCCCAAGAAAGCAATTCCAAGCCAGCCTGAAAGGTCGAGGTCGCCAACTCGATGGGATCTCCTGCACATCCATCAATGTAGTAATTGACGGCGTACTGGAATACGTCTTTGCGATACGAGTCAGGCCACGCCGAGTCCGTGCAAGCGATGAGCCCGCCAAGTATCTCAGCGTTAACAGGGTCGACGAGCGTGTGCCCTCCTGACCATGGAGTGACCCTGTAGGCCCTCCAGTCAGCCCAGACAGGTGTTCCGTCCCTCTGATAGCCGACGCTCAGCACGGGCGCCGTCCAACGCCCACACGCAAAGCTAAGCACGTATCGCAGGTACTCAATTACCTCTTCGGCCCGGGAAGTGGAGAAAACACTGCCATCCCGCTTCCGGATTTCGCCAACGTGAGTGACTGCATATCCGCCCTCACGCCGCAGGTCTTTATACACCCGACTCGGCGGCGCAACTGAGTCTAGTACAAGGTCCCACTCTCTCATAGGGAGCAGCAGACGGCCCATCCAGTGAGCCCCGCCCGAGGACAGGGGCAGGCCATGAATGTCAGGAAAATTAGGGAGCGAGAATGTCACACGTTCAATATCCCGCTCCCCTCCGATAACCATATCGGAAATGCGGCCGTCCGCCTTCCACACCCACTCCTCTTCCAGCATCTCTTCGAAAGGCGACTGCGGCACTATGCCATCTTGCGCTGGACGCACGACGACATCGCTTACATTCCCAAGATTGTGCTTGATTTCGTAGCGCCCGTACTGCATGGAGGAGGCCGTATAGAAAACTTGGGGACGTGGATTCCAGCGCCACGTAAGATTCCCGGTTGCTTCGAATTTTCGCCCCTCGTGCTCGACGTTCAAGCGCCCCGCATGCAGAACCACATCTTGGCGCGGCTGATCTTGGACGTATTGGTGCCGGATGGGCTGCCCCGGGGTTAGCCAAGCGAATCGCTCATCGGCCCCGTCCAACTGTTCATCACCAGTCAAGTGCCACCCCCAGCTAGCCCAGCAGTGCTCTATCCGCAAACACCTCAATCATAGGATATCGATCGGTTTTCAGACCCGCATATGCGCAAAAGAGGAGGTGCTGAGTGGTCGCCACCCCTGATAGCCAGAGCGCCCCCGGGTTGTCCTCGGGCCGTGGGGGGGGGGTGCTCAACGATGACCAACATAGACAACTGCTGACAGTTCAGCAGCAGGTCATGATGTTGATCAGTAAGGCGACCACAGGTCACGGCCGCCGGTGATCAATGACCGCGCGGTGCCCATCACTCTTCTCTAGCAGCCGATCCAGTCCTCGCGTTCGTTCGCCCGGCCGTATCTCAGCGCCCAAGGCCCGCTGGCATCGCGGCAGGCGGTCTTGTGCTGGCCCGTCTCGGCATCTACGGTCGATCTGCTCAAGTAGTGCTACGCACTTGGGGGAAGCATGCATCTCGACTTCAGTGCTTTAGTACGCGAGCTGGGAACGCCTTCCAAGCTCATTGTTAGCTCGACACCGGAACTAGCAGAAGAGGTCGAAAAGGAAGCCCGAGAGCGCGTCGGACCGAAACGCGGGGCTTCCGGACTCTACCGAAAGCCAGTCTACGCAATTCCGTCCGACTTATTCACCGGGATCGAATCAAGCCCGGCAGAAGTACTGCGCGAATTAGGCTTGGCTACTACATTCGTTACCGCTTCACCTTTCGCCGACATAGCACGCCACTGGGCACATGTACGCTACTGTGCCACTCTCAGGAGCAATCAAAAGCAGATCTTGGCCCTATCCCGGGCGGGCTCCGATATAGTGCACCATCATAAGGTTGCACAGTCAGAGCAACTCGGCGTTGGCTTGGCCCTTGTAGTGGCAAAGAGGATCCTTGAGCGGAAATACCCTGGTTGGCTGTTTTCGAGCGTTGACGTGGACGTCGCACTCGCAGCTGGATTCATCGAAGGGGTGGGCCTAGTTCGACAGAAGAACAGGGCAACAATGCGCCCCGATTATTTCTTGGTCGGCCGTCGTGTCGGAAGCCGAAATTCAGGGTGCAAGGTCTATGTCCTGGAGTGCAAAGGAACCCACGGTAACGCCTACCATTCTCGTAAGCAGTTGGCCACAGCTTCTCTTCAAGTAGGTTCCATTGAGGTAGGGTCTCGAACCTTGCCGAGCTTGATCGTTGCATCTCGCCTGTCCACGGCTGGCGTCTCCATTGACGTACTCGATCCCCCTGGAAATGACGACCTATGGGAGGGCGAACCTGAAGAACTCGATGCCTTACTGTCCGACGATCCCGGTCCTCAGCAGTGGACGTCAGGCAAGCCTACCTTCGAACAGTTTTATGCACGGCAGCAAGAACATCTCGGATCTGTGGAATTCGAGCCCAATGATGCTGAATTGACGGCCGCACGTGCTGAGTATGAGGCAAGCCTGGGGGAACTTCCCATCATTTTCCAGGTGCCCGAGGATGGGAAAAAGTGGCTATTTCGCATTCTTGCGAGAAATGCAGCTCACTCCGTCCTGCGATTCGCGGGCGACAATACTTCTGCGTCGCAATTTACCTCACCAAGAATCGCAGATTATCAGCACCTACCTTTAGACGACCTAGCCCCGGACTGGCAGACTTTCACCGTAAGCTCCGAGTCCAATATTGATTCACACCGGTTTGTTGGCGTCAAATATTCCATGCCACTTCCTAACGGCGCCTCTCTTGAAATCTTTAGAGGGGTCGAAAAGGGAATGTACGAAAATCTTCGCGAGGGAAGAATCAGCGCCTACATGCGAAGGGCTCACCGGCTTCGCGATGCATGGGCATCGGTCGCCACAGGAGCAGCTACGAGCGGCCCGCACCAGGCCGTCTCGGTCGGAAGTGACGGAACCGGACTGCGGATCCGCGTGGTGTAACGGATCAGGCGTCCTGAGTCGCCGGGCCGCTGCTGACATCCACAGCAGACATCAACGAGGCCGGACACCAGCGAATCCAGCCGAACTAAGGCATCAGATCAGATGCCGTACCAACCGAACGTTAAGGCCGCAGCATCGAACTCCTAAAGCGGTGCTCTGAGGAAAGAGTCGCAGCTCAGTGGCTGTCATCATCACGTGATGGCAGGCGCGCAGCTACCGACAGGGTGGACTCTGGAACAGATCCGCGACGTCTCCGGCGATCGCGAGGCCGTGGTGCTCAGCACCGACCGCGCGGTGACGTGGTTGGGCCAGCCGGGGAAGGAGGAACGGCTCTGCCCCCAGATCATCTTGCGGTTCCATGAACTGTGCCTGGTGAAGCCGGTCGACGAGAGGACTGATACATGGGCAGCCTGAACGAGGATGGCAGTATCGACTGTTGGAGTGCCTACGACAGCCTCTACGAGGCTCTTCGCGGTCTGTAGCTCATGGGCCTCCGCCCCAGGTCAGCGCAGCGTCGACCGTCTCAGTTTCCGTCTCATTCGCCAATGTCCGCACCCGTTCAGCTCGGTGCGGCGGTGGCGTCCGGGAAGCGCCGCCGGACGGGCGTAGATGCAGGTGAACGGCCCTGGACGACTGCCAGCGGACCACCCACAGGCTTGGAAAGCGTGTTGGGGGCACCCCCTTGCGAGTTCGAATCTCGTAATCCTCCGCACCCGCCCAGCAGGGCAGACGCGAGGCCCCGATCGGTCGGGGCGAGGCCTCGTCGTCATTCCGTCCCGGTCGGCCCCCAGCCGGCTTCGAGCGGCTTCCAGAGGCGTCTCCGGGGTGCTCCGCGGCTCTCCCGAGGTGCCGCCGGACCCGTGGGTGCGCGGAGCAAGCCCGGAGCCGGGCGCCCGCTCGGCCACCGGCGGCGTGCTCCGGGGCGGCCATCCGCAGACCACCGGCCGGCCCGCTGGGCGTGGCTCCCATGAGCGAGTCGGTCCGGGCGGACGGCCGCGCGCGGTCCGAGGGAGAGGACCGGGGCCCGCGGCGTCACGGCGCACCGCCCGCGGGAGCGGGGGTCCGGCGCGACGGTGCTTGAGCGATGTGGACCGGGTGGATCAGGAAGCCGGAATCGGTGATCTCGGTGATCCGGGCCATGGTCGGCGGCGGGTAGTGCAGTTGCAGGGTCGTTCCGGCATCGGCGGCGAGCCGGGACGCCGCGAGGAACGCGTTGAGTCCGCTGCCGTCGCAGAAGGAGACCGCCGTGAGGTCGACGTCGACGACGCGGATGCCGTCACGTAAGCATTCGGCCAGCGCGGCGCGCACCAGCGGGGCCGTGACCAGGTCGATCTCTCCCGCGAAGGTGATCAGTGCACGGGTGCCGCGGTCGTGCCGGTAGACGTTCAACTGGGGAAGGGCCATGGGCTCCTCGGTTCGGACGGCCCGTCGTGGAACGCCGTGAGGCAGGACCGGATCGGCCCTCGTGGCATACGCCGGTACGGGGTGTGCGCGGTGACGGGGTGAACGGCCGGTCCGGCGGCCGGAGTCCGCCGGACACGGTGGCCGGCCCGGCCGTACGGGGATGCGCCGGGCCCGGGGCAGCCGGCGTGGGAGACGGCGATGCGTTCACCGCGCCACGAGTCGAGCAGGTGGACGGGGAACGCGCCCCGAGCGGTCGTCGCCGGGACCACGGCCGCGGACGCGGAGGGTCCCTGCGGGCCTCATGTCGCCTTCGGCCGTTCCGGCATCGTGGCGGTGACTGCCGGGGTCCGTGGACGTGCGGCCGGAACCGTTGGCCTCGTGCCCCCTTCCGAGTCCCAGACCGCTTCCACGGCCCGGTCGGTCTCGGCCACCGTCCGCAGGTGCGCCGCCTGCTCCATCAACCGGCTCGCGGTCGACGTACCCAGTGGGTCGCTCGCGGCGGCCATCAGCCAGGCGGCCGAGACGGGGGTCGTCTGCGGCGGAACCACCAGCAGGTTCCAGTAGTCCGCGTGGTACGAGAGGAGTAGCAGCCCGTGCGGGTCCTGCTCGGCCAGGAACCAGCCCACCTTCACCACGTGTCCGGCGACGGGCACCTTGCGCGGGACGACCGGCCAGTGGGTGGGGTTCACCGTGGCCCGGGTGATCCGCCCCCACAGCGGATCGAGCACGTCCGTCAGTGCCGGGAGCTCCGCCCCCAGATCGCGGGAGCGCGGCCACCAGGCTCCGTCCAGCGGCCCCGACGCGGAGCCGACGGGAACCAGTGACAGGCGTGGGGGAGGAGAGGAACGGTCTTCGAGTGTCGGCGGGTGGTGGACGGTCGCAGTCATGACGCGGGCCCTGCCCCGGGCCGGTCGCAACCGACCCGGTGTATTCGATCGCCGAAAACGACACGGGCGTGGAGGCCGGTGCGCGAAGTATCCTCGGTACTTTCAAGCATACTCCTCGGACGGGCCGAACGGACCGTGCGCCCGACGGCCCGTTCGGCAGCGAGCCGGAACGCCCCCGCCCCGGCGTCCGTCAGCGGGTGGCGAGGAGTTCGAGCGTGTCGATCACCCGGTTCGAGAAGCCCCACTCGTTGTCGTACCAGGCGACCACTTTGACGTGGCGGCCGTCGACGCGGGTGAGGGCCGAGTCGAAGATCGACGAAGCCGGATTGCCCGTGATGTCGGACGACACGAGCGGGTCCTCCGAGTACTCGAGGATGCCGGCGAGCGGCCCCTCCGCCGCGGCGCGGTACGCCGCCAGCACGTCGTCGCGCGTCACGTCGCGGGCGACGGTCGTGTTCAGTTCGACGATCGAGCCCACCGGGACCGGTACGCGGATCGAGTCGCCCGACAGCTTGCCGTCGAGGTTCGGCAGCACCAGGCCGATCGCCTTGGCGGCGCCCGTCGTGGTCGGCACGATGTTGACGGCGGCGGCGCGGGCGCGGCGGGCGTCGCGGTGCGGACCGTCCTGCAGGTTCTGCTCCTGCGTGTAGGCGTGCACCGTCGTCATGAAGCCGTGTTCGATACCGGCGACCTCGTCGAGCACCGCGGCCAGCGGCGCGAGCGCGTTGGTCGTGCACGAGGCGTTCGAGACGATCGTGTGCGCGGCCGGGTCGTACGCGCCGGTGTTGACCCCGAACGCGAGCGTGACGTCGGCCCCGTCCGACGGCGCGCCGACGAGCACCTTCCCCGCGCCCGCGTCGAGGTGGGCGCGGGCGGCCTCGGCCGAGGTGAAGCGGCCGGTCGCCTCGAACACGATGTCGACGCCGAGTTCGGCCCAGGGCAGCCGCACCGGTTCGCGCTCGGCGAGCACCGTGACGCGGCGGCCGTCGACGACGAGGGCGTCCCCGTCGACGGTCACCGGGCGTCCGAGCCGACCGGCCGTGGTGTCGTAGGCGAGCAGCCGGGCGAGGGTGGCGGGCTCGGTGAGGTCGTTGACGGCGACGACTTCGAGGCTGCTGTCGCGCTCCAGCAGTGCGCGCAGCACGTTGCGTCCGATGCGGCCGAATCCGTTGATGGCGATGCGGGTCACAGGTGGTCTCCCTTCGGTTCGCCACCAGCGTCACGCGCGGCGTCCGCCCGTGACAGCGGCGTGATCGCCAGGGTCCGCAAGGATCGCGCCGCGGACCGGCGGACTACTCGCCCCGGGCGAAGGTGCGTCGGTACTCGCTCGGCGTGGTGCCGAGGACGCGCCGGAAGTGCAGCCGCAGGTTGGCACCGGTGCCCAGACCGACGTCGGCGGCGATCTGCTCGACGCTCCGCCGCGAGCGCTCCAGCAGCTCACGGGCCACGTCGATGCGGGCGCGCATGACCCACTGCATCGGCGTGTACCCCGTGTCCTCGGCGAAGCGCCGCGAGAACGTGCGGGGCGAGACCCCCGCGTGCCGGGCGAGCAGTTCGAGGGTGAGGTCCTCGCCGAGCCGGCGCAGCGCCCACTCGCGGGTGGCGGCGAACCGCTCGCCGAGCGGCTCGGGCACGCTGCGCGGCACGTACTGTGCCTGACCGCCGCTGCGGTAGGGGGCCGCGACCAGGCGTCGTGCCGCGTGGTTCGACGCGGCCACCCCGAGGTCGCCGCGGAGAACGTGCAGGCACAGGTCGATGCCCGAGGCGGCCCCGGCCGACGTCAGCACGCTGCCCTCGTCGACGAACAGGACGTTCTCGTCGACCCGGACGAGCGGGTGTCTCGCCGCGAGCGCCCGCGTGTAGTGCCAGTGCGTCGTGGCGCGCCTGCCGTCGAGCAGGCCCGTGGCGGCGAGCGCGAAGGCGCCCGTCGAGATGGCGGCGAGCCGCGCGCCCCGAGCGTGGGCGGCGATCAGCGCGTCGACGACGGCCTGCGGCGGGTCGTCGCGATCCGGGAACCGGTAGCCGGGGACGAAGACGATGTCGGCCCACGCGAGCGCGTCGAGGCCGTGGGTGACGTGGTACGACAGGCCGTCGCCACCGGCCACGAGACCGGGTGCCGCCCCGCACACCCGCACCTCGTACGGCATGCTCGCGCGGGTCGTGAACACCTGCGCGGGAATGCCGACGTCGAGCGGCTTGGCGCCCTCGAGCACCAGGACGGCGACGCGACGCAGGCGGGGGGATCGCACGGGGACAGGGTACGAGGAGCGCGGCACCGGCCCGTTCGTCCCGTTGGGCTCCCCACGGGCGCGTGGTGGCGCGCCCGAACGGCGAGGGGCCGGGGAGACGTCCTTCCGTCTCCCCGGCCCCTCGCCGTGTCCCGCCCTTCCGGCCTCGCGGCTCCGGCGGCTCAGAACAGGCCCTTGTAGCCTCCCCAGCCGGCGGAGATCTCGTACCGGCCGGTGAAGGTGCCGTTCCCCTTGCCGTTGTTGCGGTACAACACCCCGGCACGGTCACGCACCACGATGTCGGCGTGCCCGTCCCCGGTGATGTCGCCCACCCCCACCAACGTGTCGTAGGACAACCCCCAGTTCGCCACCAACAGCACCCGGTCCTCCAACAGACCGGTACCGGTGCCGTCGTAGCGGAACAACGCGCCGTCCCCACGGTGGGCGAGCACCTCACCGTGACCGTCACCGTCCAGATCACCGACCCCGACGATCTTGGTGTACGACGTCCACGCCGACCGGATCTTCCGACCCGCCGCCAGCGTGCCGTCGCTCCGACCGGCGAACAGCTGAATGTCGCCGGTGGCGGACCGCCGCCCCAACAGATCGGCGCGCCCGTCCCCGGTGATGTCACCCGGCGAGGTCAACACGTCATAGGCGTTCCACCCGGTGCCCAGGCTCGTGTACGGCGTCTCCGGCCCCACCGGATCACCGCACTCGGGCCGGTACCCCCGCAACTCGCCGCCGTCCGTCCGCACCAGCACGTCGTTGCAGCGATCCCCGTCCAGATCCCCGAACGAGACCACCAACACCGAGTTCGACCACCCCAACGCCGAGGTCTTGCCCGAGAAACCGCCCGCACCGTCCCCCTGCTGGAACGTCAACCAACCACCGGTACTGACCGTGATCATGTCCGCCACACCGTCCGGACGCCCGCCCGTCCCGGCGTGGTCCCGCGGGGCCGCCGCGACGGTGCGGGCGGCGGAGACGGCCGTGCCGTCCGGCCGGTCGCTCCTGTGGGCGGTGACGGCCACCGTCAGCTTCTCGCCCAGGAGGGAGGAGGGGACCCGGTAGGTGGCGGAGGTCGCCCCGGAGATCGCCCGGCCGTCGGCCCGCCACTGGTAGGTGTACGAGTCCGGAGTCGGTGTCCAGGTGCCGGGGACGGCGGTGAGCAGGGCGCCGACCCGCGCGGTGCCGGTGATCTTGGGCTTCGCGGTGTTCTCCACCGGGGGCGGGGCGACGGTGAAGGTGCCCTTGCCGTACTGCCACCCGTAGTGGGTGTGGACGCTGAGGCTCCAGTCGCCCACCGCGGCCCCGGTCAGGTCCAGGACGGCCGTGAGCGTCCTGCGGTCGGCCGAGACCGAGGTGGTGGTGGCCGTCACCGTCCGGCCGGACCGGTGGATCGCCACCTCGTCGTCCTCGTGCAGGGCGGTGCCCTCCACCGTCATCGTGACCTCGGTGCCGCTGGTGCCGCTGGTCGGGGACACCTTGCCGACGGTCCTCTTCTCCACGCCGCAGGGGGACGACGAGCAGACGAGCTCCACGCTGTAGTCCGTCCGCGACGCCTTCTCGGGCAGCCCGACGACCAGGAGGCTCGGACTGACCTCCCTGGTGTACGGCTCGCTCACGGCGCACCGGTAGCCACTGGGCACGAACAGGGTGCAGTTGTTGTCCAGACCGGCGTCGTACAGGCTGGGCACAGCCGTCTCGGTGCCTCCCGAGGTGTCGCTGATCTCCAGGTCGAAGCGGTCGGCGTAGGCGGTGGGCAGCGACGCGCAGAAGGCGGTGTGCCGCTCGTCCAGGGTGCCGGTGACCGGGCCGTACCCGTAGCTGACGTTCGGCACCTTCGCGCACTCGTCGGCCGGTCCCGCCGCGGTGGCGACGCGCAGGGCGTCGAAGCGGTAGGAGTCGGCGGCCCGCAGGCTCGTCGGCACGCCGAGCAGGACCTGGTAGGTGGTGGAACCGGTGACCGCGCAGGCCTCGTTCCGGTACCGGCAGACGGTCTCGCCGTCCGCGCCGTGGGCCAGGAGGTTCGCGGTGCCGAGCGGGTCGCGGACGTCGAGGTGGAGGACGTCCCCGGCGTCGCCGGTGGTCACCTGGCGGCAGACCAGCATGCCCGGTGCTCGGAGGGTGCCGCCCGTGGACGGGCCGCCCACCGGGGTGGCCGGGCCGGTGGTGCAGCCCTCGGCCGTCGCGGTGACGTCGCGGCGGGTCAGGGTGTACTCGGCGGCGGTGTCGCGGCCGGTGATCAGCACCGTGTGCGCGGCGCCCGGGGTGAGGGCGCAGGTGGTCCAGGTGGACCGGGAGGGCCACACCTCGCAGAGCAGCTTCCCGTCCGGGTCCAGCACCGAGAACTCGGCGGTGGCCGTTCCCGAGACCGCCTGGAGCTGGAAGTTCTCCATCGCGCTGTGGTCGTCGGCCGGGACGGTCAGACAGTGCGAGAAGACGCCGTCGCCGGTGGCGACCCGGGCCGAGGGGCTCGTGTCGGTGAAGTCGCCCGCGGGGACGGCCGGGCAGTCGGCCGCGGTGTCGGTGCGGTGCAGGGCGAGGGTGTACGGGCCGGTCGGCGCGTTGTCGTCGTCGGCGAAGACCAGGACGCGGAACGGTGCGGTGCCGGTGAGTTCGCAGGTGCCGTTGGAGAGCGCGCTCCCCTCGCACCGCAGGGCGCCGTCCGCGTCGACGACGATCGGGCTGGTGCTCGGTGAGGCTCCGCCCAGCGGCCTCAGGATCGCCGTCCGGGCGCCCTCGGGCAGGGGCAGCGTCAGGCAGTCGACCTCGCCGGCCACCGTGAAGGAGCCCTGGTGGCGGCCGAGTGCGACGGTCTCGCAGCCGGCGGTGGAGGAGCGGTCGAGAACGAGGGTCGCGGCGTCGGCGAGCAGGGTGTAGTCACCGGCGGCGGGCAGGGAACAGGGGGAGTTCCACGTCTCGCAGACGGTCTTGCCGGCGCGGTCGTACACGGCGAGCGGGGAGGTGGAGCCGCCCGGGAAGACCTCGTGCGCCTCGTACGGGCCGGCGGCCGGGGCGGTGAAGATCCTGCAGCCGGTGGCCTCCTCCGGTGTGGTGGGCGCGGAGCCGTAGGCGTTCACGGGCACCCGGGCGCAGCCCTCGGGGTCGGACAGTCGACGCGTCCTGAGGGTGTACTCGGCGGGGAAGCCGCCCTCCGCCGCGGTCACCCGGACGATGACCCGGTAGGGGCCTTCACCGGGCAGTACGCACCCCTTGTTGTCGTCCTCGTTGAAGCGCGGACAGATCCGGGTGCCGGTCTTGTCGGTGATCCAGGACAGGGCGCCGCCGGACCGGGTGGTGCGGACCTCCTGGAGGATCCGTTCGCCGGGCTTCCCGGTGAACGGGTGGCACAGGAGGGCGACCGGGGAGACCGAGGAGCCGGTGACGGGGTCGAGATCCCAGGAGGTGCCGGTCTCCGGTTCGCACCCGTCGGTGTCGGCGAGGGAGATGACGGTGACGGCGATCTCGTCCGACTGCCACCCGTCGTTGACGACCTTCAGGGTGTAGGAGCCCGCGCGGGGCAGGTCGCACCAGCCGGAGCCGTAGGTGTAGTCGTGGCAGTCGATCTGGTTCTCGCCGTCGAAGACCTGGAGGTGGGTCTCGTTGTGCCGGTCGTCCGACAGGACGCGGTGCGCGCCGGCCCGTTCGGCGGTGAAGGTGTGGCAGGAGGCTTCCCCGGCGGGAACCGTCGCCCTGCCCACCGCGTCCCCCGGGTCTCCGAAGGGGGCGAGCGGCAGGGGGACGCAGTCCTCGGCGGCGGGCGCCGTGCCGGGCTCCTCCTCGGGCCGGGGGTCGGGCTCGGCGCTGGGCTCGGGCTCGGCGCTGGGCTCGGGCTCGGCGGTGGACTCGGCGGTGGACTCGACCCGGGCCTCTGTACCGGCCTTCGTGCCGGGCGCGGGCTCGTCGGTCGCCTGCGCGACGCCTGCCGGGAGCAGTGTGGTCAGGAGCACCGCCAGAGCGAGCAGCGGTGTGGTGCACGCCGCGCGTCTCGCGCGCGTACGTGGTCGTGGGCGCATCGAACTCCCCCGGACCGCGAGGCGGGGCGGACGCCCCCCTCGGATCGGATTGTGATGGACATGATGTAAATCCAGGTGATGATGCCACACAGGTCCGACAAGGGGTCTGTCGACCGACCGCCGCCCGGTCACCCGCGCAGCAGTTCGTCCAGCGCCTCGTTCGTCGCCGACGCGGCGACGTCGAAGGGCTCGATGACGAGGTCGACCCGGGCGGCGCGCAACTGTTCGGCGGCCCGCCTGCTGTGGGCGGTGAAGACCGTCCCGCCCCGGTAGCGGTGGTGCCGCAGACCGTGCAGCAGGACCTTGTTGGTCTCCAGCAGGGGGATGGTGCTGATCACGCAACGCGCCCGAGCCAGTGGCAGCGTCTCCAGGAAGTGCACGTCCTCGGCGCTGCCGAAGACGGCCGTCACCCCGTCCCGGTCGTTGCGCCTGACGCGGTGCGGGTCGAAGTCCACCGCCAGGACCCGGTGTCCGGAGGCGGTGAGCCGGTCGGCCAACAGGCTGCCGAAGCGTCCCAGCCCGTAGAGGATCACGTCGACGTCCCGGTGGGCCCCGGCCGGTTCCCGGTGCCCGTGCGTCCTGTCGAACCTGCTCAGCAGGCGCCCCAGACGCCGGTAGATCCGGTGGGAGTAGAGGATCAGGTAGGTGGAGCCGCCGATGGTGACCAGTCCCACGATGGTGATCAGGCTGACGGTGGCCCTGTCGATGTGTCCGAGGCCGTGCCCGAGGTTGGCCAGGATCAGGGAGAACTCCGAGATCTGGGCGACGGTGAGCCCGGCCAGGAACCCCACCCGCGCCGGGTAGCGCATCACCATCATGATCACGATGACGATCAGCGGGTTGCCGACGAGCACGAACAGGGAGAAGACCACCGCCGCCGTGATCTGCTCGGTGGCGTCCGCGAACTCCAGTCGAGCGCCGAGCTGGAGGAAGAAGAACAACAGCAGGAAGTCGCGCAGACTGACCAGCCGGGCGCCCAGGGCGTCACGGTAGGTGGTGGGGGCCAGCGAGACGCCGGCCAGGAACGCCCCCACCTCCGAGCCGAAGCCCAGCAACTCGCTCAACGCGGCGACCGAGACGGCGTAGGCCACCCCGAAGAGGACCAGCAGTTCCTGTGAGCGGGCGACGTGGTGCAACAGGCGGGGCAGGACGTACCGCATCAGCAGGGCGACCCCCGTCAGCAGCCCCAGGCCCTTGGCGAACACCAGCGCGATGTCCAGCGGGACGTCGTCCCCCGAGCGCTGCCCGAACGCGGTCAACGCGATCATCACCAGCACCACGACGATGTCCTGGACGATCAGGAAGCCCACCGCGATGCGGCCGTGGAGCTGCTCCAGCTCCCGCTTGTCGGAGAGCAGCTTCACGATGATGATCGTGGAGGAGAAGGTGAGCGCCACCGCCACGTACAGGGCCGTCACCGTGTCCATGCCCAGCAGCCGTGCGATCAGGTAGCCGACCACCGAGGTGAACACCACCTGGCCGAGTCCGGTGGCCAGCGCGACCGGCCCGGTGGTGCGGACCAGGTGGAGATCGAGCCGGAGGCCCACCAGGAACAGCAGGACGGCGATGCCCAGCCGGGCGAGCAGCCCGACGGTGCCCTCCGCCTCCACCCAGTCCAGGCCCGTGGGGCCGACCAGGATGCCGACGCCGATGAAGGCGACGATCAGTGGTTGCCGCAGCAGGGTGGCGAGCAGGCCCATGGCGGCGGACAACGCGAGGACGGCGGCGACGAGGGGGAAGTCGTGCGGTTCCATGGCCTGGCTCGTTCCGCGGGTCGGTCACCGGGGCGAGGGCGTCGGCTTCCGCCACCCTCCCGGGCGGCCCGTGGCCACCGGCAGACGCCGCGGCGGAAGCGACGACACGGGTACCGCCCCTGTTTGACGGCCTTTGCTCAAGATTAGTGCCTTTTGTCCTTTCGGAACCCGTGCCGACGCCTCCCGCCCGACGAGGTTTCGCCCCCACCCCCACGGACACCCGCCCACTCTCACCGAGGGCGAAGGCCATGCCTCGGACGACGCCTTCGCGGCACACCCACACCACGTCGACATCGACGAGACGAACGGAAGAGAGGCATCCCATGAAAGCCGTCGTCTACAAGGAACCGTTCAACGTGGCCGTGGAGGAGGTGGACGACCCCCGCGTCCAGGACCCCACGGACGTGGTCATCGAAGTCACGACGTCGGCCATCTGCGGTTCCGACCTGCACATGTACGAGGGGCGCACCGGCGCCGAGCCGGGCATCGTGTTCGGCCACGAGAACATGGGGACCGTCCGGGAGGTCGGCCCCGGTGTCGCCTCGGTGCGCGAGGGGGACCGGGTCGTCCTGCCGTTCAACGTCGCGTGCGGCTTCTGCAAGAACTGCCTGGCCGGGAAGACGGGCTTCTGCCTGACGGTCAACGAGGGCTTCGCGGGCGGTGCCTACGGCTACGTCTCGATGGGCCCCTACACGGGTGGACAGGCCCAGTACCTGCGCGTGCCGTTCGCCGACTTCAACTGTCTCCAACTCCCCAAGGGGGACGAGCACGAGGACGACTTCGCCCTGCTCGCCGACATCTTCCCCACCGGCTACCACGCGACCGAACTGGCACAGGTCTCCCCCGGGGAGACGGTGTGCGTGTTCGGTGCCGGCCCGGTCGGGTTGATGGCCGCCTACTCCTCGGTGCTGCGCGGAGCCTCTCGCGTCTTCGTCGTCGACCGGCAGCCGGACCGGCTCCGTCTCGCCGGACGGATCGGCGCGACCCCGATCGACTACACCGAGGGCGACGCCGCCGAGCAGATCAAGGAGCACACCGCCGGCGAGGGCACGGACAAGGGCATCGACGCCGTCGGCTACCAGGCCACCGTCCGCGAGGGCGAGGAGCAGCCCGCGATGGTGCTCAACACCCTGGTCGAGGCCGTGCGCCCCACCGGGATGCTGGGTGTCGTCGGACTGTACGTGCCGTCGGACCCCGGCGGGCCGAGCGAGAGCGCGAGGAAGGGCGAGCTGCTCTTCAAGATCGGCAGGTTCTTCGAGAAGGGCCTGCGGATGGGGACCGGGCAGGCGAACGTCAAGGCGTACAACCGGCACCTGCGTGACCTGATCATCGCGGGTCGGGCCACTCCGAGCTTCGTGGTCTCCCACCGGCTTCCGCTGGACGACGCCCCCGACGCCTACCGGCGCTTCGACCGCCGGGAGGAGGGCTGGACGAAGGTCCTGCTCAAGCCGGGGATGAGCGACGGTCACCGGACGGGGGACAAGGCCGCCGCGTAGGCCCCGCCCGGACGCTCCCGCCCGGACGCCCCCGACCCGACGCGGTCAGCCGCGCCACACTTCGGCCACGGCCTCGGCGTACCCGGCGGCCTGGGCGCGGCCCGCCCGCGCGGCGGGTCCCCTGCGCGCCGGGTCGAGGGCGTCGCGGCCGAAGGCGCGGCGCGCGGCGGCGTCCGGGGTGAGCAGGGCGACCTTCGAGCCGTCCGCCCTCAGTTCGGCGGCGTGCCGGGCCGCGGCCACGCCGGGGCCCTTGGCGACGGGGGCCAGGATCACGATCCTTCGGCAGCCGCGCGCCAGGTCGGCGTTGGTCGTGGAGCGCACACCGCCGTCGATCCACCGTCGTCCGCCGATCTCCAACGGCGGCCACACCCCCGGTAGTGTGCCGCTCGCGGTGACGGCCCGGAGCAGGTCGACCCCGCTGCCGGAGTGGAAGGCCGTCACCTCGCCGGTGTGCGCGTCGGCGGCGGCCACGCGCAGCGGGCGGTCGGGCCAGTCGCGCACCGGCAGCATCGCGCCCATGGTCCGCAGCGCCTCCTCCTCGGGGACGGTGCGGGCGGCCAGTGCCATCCGGCCCAGGTGGCGCGCCGTCGCCTTCGGGGTGCGGAAGGCGAGCATCGCCCACAGGAACCGCGCGACCACGGTGAACGGGACCTCGACGGTCGGTCCGTCCCCGTACGGGGCCGACTGCCGTTCGTGGATCTCCTCCACCGGCGTCCCGGACGCGATCCACGCGCCCATGACGGCGCCCGCCGAGGTGCCCACCAGCAGGTCGGCGTCGGTGAGGTCCACCCCGGCGTCGGCCAGTCCGGCCAGGACGCCGATCTCCCAGGCCCCTCCGGTGTGCCCGCCGCCGCCCAGTACGAGCGCCCGTTCCACCACGTTTCTCCCGCCCTTCCGAACCGATCCGCGCCAACAGACCGTGGAGTGCTCCCCGTTTTCCGTACGACTGTAGGGCAAAAACGGGGAGCACTCCACGCTTTTCTGTGACTTCCTTCCCGCCCTGGCGTACGCTCGCACGGCCGGAACACCCGGCGCGCCCCGGGCGCCGGGTGCCGGATGCCCGAGACCGGAGACCACAGGCAGGAGAGACCATGGCCGCGCAGCAGACCAACTGGGCGGGGAACGTGCGGTTCGCCGCCCGCGCCCTGCACCGGCCGACGACGACGGAGCGCCTCCGGGAGATCGTCACCGGCGGCGACCGCGTCCGGGTGCTGGGCTCGGGCCACTCCTTCAACCGGATCGCCGACACCACCGGCGACCTGGTCAGCCTCGACGACCTGCCCCGCACCATCGAGGTCGACTCCACGGCCGGGACGGTCCGGGTCGGCGCCGCCACCCGGTTCGCCGAGCTGTGCCCGGTGCTGCGGCGGCACGAACTGGCCCTGCCGAACCTGCCGTCCACCCCGCACTTCACCATCGCCGGCGCGTACGCCACCGGGACCCACGGCTCGGGCGACACCGGCGGCACCCTGGCCGCCGCCGTGCGCTCGGTGGAACTGCTCACGGCGGACGGCCGGGAAGTCGTCCTGACCCGGGGCGACGACGACTTCGAGGGCTCGGTCGTCTCCCTCGGCGCCCTCGGCGTCGTCACCGCCCTCACCGTGGGGACGTGCCCGGCGTTCGAGGTCGAACAGCACGTCCACGAGGGGCTGCCCTGGAAGGTGCTGACGGAGTGCCCGGAGGAGGTCCTCGGCGCCGCCTACAGCGTCAGCGTCTTCACCGACTGGATCGGTCCGGCGCGGGTGTGGGTCAAACACCGGGTCGGCGACCCGCTGTCCGACCTGACCCCGACCGGCGCCCGGCCCGCCGCCCGTCCCCATCACCCGATCGAGGGGATGCCCACCGCCAACGCCACCGAGCAGTTGGGCGTCCCCGGCCCGTGGGACGAGCGACTCCCCCACTTCCGCGCCGGTTTCATGCCCAGCGTCGGGGACGAACTGCAGTCGGAGTACTTCGTGCCCCGCGCCGCCGCCGGCGAGGCGGTGGGCGCCCTGCGCGAGCTCGGCCCGCTGCTGGCCCCCGTCCTCCGGGTCTCCGAGATACGCACCGTGGCGGCCGACCCGCACTGGCTCAGTCCCGCCCACGGCCGTGACAGCGTCGCCTTCCACTTCACCTGGACGTCCGACGCCCGCGCCGTCGCGCCCGTGCTGCTCCGCGTCGAGGAGGCGCTCGCCCCCTTCGACGCGCGCCCCCACTGGGGGAAGCTCTCCTCCGTCGCCCCCCGGACGCTGGGCGCCTCCTACGAGCGCTGGGACGACTTCCGCGACCTGATGCGCCGCCACGACCCGACGGGCACGTTCCGCAACGCGCTGGTCGAGCACTGGTTCGCCCCGAAGGAGGACGCGGAGGGGACGCCCGCCCCGCGCGACGTCTGACCGGCCCGCCACCCACCCCGTCCCCCGCGCCGGTCTTCCGCGGCCGGCGCGGCGTCGACGCTTCCCGAAACGGCCGGGTTTGGCCTCGCACCCGGGCGGCTCGGCTCCCCCGAACCGGGTCGGTCGAGCCCGGGTTGTTCCCACCGGGCCGACCAGTCGCTACCTTCCCTTCCACCGCGTCCGCAACCCGGACACGCGGCCCCTCACGTCGAACAGCCCTGTCCCAGCTGTCGCACCGGAAGGAACCTCCCGTGCAAGCACCCATCCACAGAGGCAGGAAGCACAGACTCCTCGCGGCCGCCGCGGCCGCCTCGCTCGCCGCACCGCTGATGCTCGCCGCCGGCGCCACGTCCGCCACGGCGGCCCCCGACCCCGCGGAGAAGGGGGAGCGGCTGGCGAGGAAGCTGGTCCGGCAGGCGAGCGCCGAGGGCGCCCTGCGACACCTGCGGGCGTTCCAGGCGATCGCCACCCTCAACGACGGGAACCGCGCCGCCGGCACCCCCGGCCACGAGTGGTCCGCGAAGTACGCGGGCACGCTGCTCAAGGCCGCCGGCTACGAGGTCACCTACCAGAACTTCGACTTCATCTACCGCGAGACCCTCGCGGAGAGGCTCTCGGTCCTCTCCCCCGCCGAGCGCGACGTTCCGATCACGCTGATGACGTACACCACGAGCACCCCCGAGGGCGGCATCGAAGCACCTGTCGCGGCCGTGCCCGTGGACGCGGACGACACCACCGGCTGCACCGCCGAGGACTTCGCGTCCGGCGACTACACCGGGCGGATCGCCCTGATCCGGCGCGGCGGCTGTTCCTTCGCCGAGAAACAGGCCGCGGCCGCCGACGCCGGCGCGGTCGGCGCGGTCATCTACAACAACACCGACGGGGAGCTCAACGGCACCCTCGGCGACGCCTCGGCGGGGCGCATCCCCACCGGCGGCATCACGCGGGAGGCCGGCGAGGCGCTGGCCGCCGACGTCGCCGCGGGGACGGTCACCGTCAACCTGGAGATCCGCGAGTTCCACGAGACGCGCAGCACGCCCAACGTCATCGCCGAGACCCGCGGCGGCGACCCGGACAACGTGGTGATGTTCGGAGCCCACCTGGACTCCGTCCCCGAGGGTCCCGGCATCAACGACAACGCCTCCGGCTCGGCGGGCATCCTGGAGGCCGCGCTCCGGCTCGCCAAGGCCGACCGGAAGGGCGAGCACGCCAACAAGGTGCGCTTCGCGCTGTGGACGGCCGAGGAGGTCGGTCTCCAGGGCGCCGAGCACTACGTGACCAACCTCCCCGCGGCCGAGCGCGAGAAGATCGCCCTCTACCTCAACTTCGACATGATCGCCTCACCCAACTACGGCCTGTTCGTCTACGACGGCGACGACTCCGACGGCGTCGGCGCCGGTCCGGGTCCGGAGGGCTCGGCACAGTTGGAGCACGCGATCAACACCTTCATGCGCTCGCAGGGACACGAGCCGCGCGGCACCGACTTCACCGGACGCTCCGACTACGGCCCGTTCATCGCGGCGGGCATCCCCTCCGGCGGCACCTTCACCGGCGCCGAGGGCGTCAAGACACCGGAGCAGGCCGCCCTGTGGGGCGGCGAGGCCGGGGTCGCGTACGACGCGTGCTACCACCAGGAGTGCGACGACCTGGGCAACATCGACCGGAAGGCGCTGGGCATCAACGTCGACGTGATCGCCAACGCCGTCGGCACCTACGCCTGGGACACCGGCTCGCTCTCCGAGGAGGTGCCCTTCGAGTCCACCGAGGGCACCGCGGGCAGCGGCGGCGGTCTGCACGACCACGAGCACGACCTCACCGCCTGACCCCGGTCCGTCTCCGCCGGTCGGTCCGACCGGCGGAGACGGACCGACCGGCGCGGGCGCTCCCGACCCGCGTGCGGAAGGCTGCGCCCCGCGGCACCGGACCGGTAGGCTTTCCGTGTGATCTTCAAGCGAATCGGAAACGGGCGCCCGTACCCGGACCATGGCCGGGACAGCACCCGCCAGTGGGCGGATGTCGCCCCGCGGCCGGTGCGCCTTGACCAGCTCGTCACCACCAAGGGGCAGCTCGACCTGGAGACCCTGCTCGCCGAGGACTCCACCTTCTACGGCGACCTCTTCGCCCACGTCGTGAAGTGGAACGGGGATCTCTACCTGGAGGACGGTCTGCACCGTGCCGTACGGGCGGCCCTCCAGCAGCGTCAGGTGCTGCACGCGCGCGTCCTCGAACTCGACTGAGGCGCCGGAAGGGCGGACGGTCGTCCCGACCGGCGCGGCGCCCCGCGCGCCCGACGTCCCCGGCGCCTCCGTACCCCGTCACGGGGGTCCGCGTTGGCCCTTTCGGGGCGGAGTGCGGTGCGTGCGTTGATCGTTTAGTAGGCATTACGGCCTCTCCGCACTACGCTGCGCCCATGAGCATGCTCACTCCTCCCGGCATGGGCGGCAAGTACCGCATCACGGGTAACAGCTACCCGCGCATGCGACGACCGCGCAGGCGCCGCAGGATCGTCGCCGCCACGGTCGCGGCGACCGCCGCCCTCGGAGTGCTCTCCTGGGGGACGGTGCAGCTCTACGACACCTTCGTCGGTGACGACGCCTCGGCGCGGATCGCCGCCGACGGCCGGAACTGCGAGCCCGGGACGGGCGGGAAGGACGGCGGCGGAGCCTCCGCGCGCCCCGCCGAGGACTCCCGGAGGACAGCCTCCCGCACGCCCGGCGCCCTGCCGAAGCCCTCGGCCGTCACGGTGAACGTCTACAACGCCACCACCCGAGCCGGTCTGGCGAAGAAGACCGCGGAGACACTGGAGAAGCGCGGCTTCCGGATCGGCGAGGTGGCCAACGCCCCGGCGTCGCTGGACAAGAAGGTCAAGGAGGCCGGGCTGCTGATGGGCCCGCCGAGCACGTACCGCACCGGGGCCTTCGACGTTCTGCGGACCCACTTCCCCGAGGCCGACATCAGGCCCGTCGAACGGAACGCCCCCTCACGGCCCTCCGCCTCGCCGGGGGCCGACAAGCCCGCCGAGGGCACCGTGGTCGACCTGGTGATCGGCAACGGCTTCGACGGACTGGCGGCGGAGAAGGCCGCGCGCAAGGCCATGGCCGCCCTCGCCACCCCGTCCCCCTCGCCGTCCCCCTCGATCTGTTGAGGGGCGCGCCGGGGCCGGGCGACGAGGGGTTCGGGCCACCCCGGCCCCCGGCTCCCGGGAACGGCTAGCCGGCCGTCCCGTACATGCGGTCGCCCGCGTCGCCGAGGCCCGGCACGATGTAGCCGTCCTCGTTGAGCCGCTCGTCGACGGACGCGGTGACCACCGTCACCGGAGTGCCCTCCAGCTCGCGCTCCATCAGCTCCACGCCCTCGGGCGCGGCCAGCAGGCACAGCGCCGTGACATCGTCGGCCCCACGCCTGATCAGCTCGCGGATCGCCGCCACCAGCGTGCCGCCGGTCGCCAGCATCGGGTCCAGCACGTACACCTGGCGCCCGGAGAGGTCGTCCGGCATCCGGGTCGCGTACGTGGACGCCTGGAGCGTCCGCTCGTCGCGGATCATGCCGAGGAAACCGACCTCGGCGGTGGGCAGCAGCCGCACCATTCCGTCCAGCATTCCCAGGCCGGCCCGGAGGATCGGCACCACCAGCGGGCGGGGGTGGGAGAGCCGGACACCCGTCGTCCGCGTCACCGGGGTGGTGATGTCCACCGACTCGGTCCGCACGTCCCGGGTCGCCTCGTAGGCGAGCAGGGTCACCAGCTCGTCGGCGAGCCGCCGGAAGGTGGGAGAGTCGGTGCGCTCGTCGCGCAGCGTGGTGAGTTTGTGCGCCACCAGCGGGTGGTCGACGACGTGAATCCGCATGCCCCGACAGTAACCCGAGGCACTGTTCGCGGTCGCACTGGCGTACAGGCGCCTTTTCGGGGGACAGTGAACTGGTACGACCGGAGGTGTGGCCGTATGCCCGAACCGAGGGAACAGCAGGACGACGCGCCCGAGACCGGCCGGGCGCGCATACGCGAGGCCCGGCCGGCGCGGAGGGGCGAGCAGGGCCGCCGGGACCGGCGGCCTCCCCTGCCGGACGGGCGGGCACAACGGCCCGACGGGACCGAGCGGGAGGGCCGGGACGAGCGGACCGGCCCGGGTCCCGAGGACGGCCGGGGCCGGCCGGACCGTCGGGAGCGACGGGAGCGACAGGAACAGCCCGTGGGCCCGCCGGCGCCCGGTGAGACCGAGAGCGACGTGGAGCGGCGCCGTCGCCGGGCGGTCTTCCTGCGCGAGCTGAACGAGGCGAAGGCCCTGCGCGAGAGGGTCCAACCGCGCCGCGCCCGCGCCGCACGCATGCGGCAGGCGATGCGCATGCGGACATTTCGCTGGTAGACCGCGCAACACCCGCGCGACGCACAGCCCGAAGACCTCTCGTGAGGCGCCGGTTTCTGCCACGATTCCGATTGGGCGGGGCGCGGTCCCGTCAGCACTCGGGCACCTGAAACCAGTGGGAGAGTCACGGTGTACTTCGCCGCACTGCTCGCGCGCACCGAAGACGGGTGGGAAGCGAGCGACACGGAACTCGACGAGGTCGAGACGCTGGCCGATCTCGCCGACCTGGCCCGGGAGGCCACTGAGGACGACGAGCCGGTCCTGGTCTGCATCGAACAGGAGGGCGCGTGGTTCGGCGTCGTCCGGGTCGAGGGCGAGGACGACCCTCGCATCTTCGTGTCGGACGCGGCCGCGGCCGCGCGCAGCTCGTACGGGGAGATCCTGCTCACCGACGAACTCCTCGGCCGTGAGCCGGACGAGCGGGACGACCTCGACCTGCTCGTCGACCTCGACGGCACCGAGGACGGCGAGCCTCCGCGGAACGAGGAGGACGACGAGGGCGGTGTCGGCTCGGTCCCGGCGGGGCCGGTGGGCGACACCGACCTGCTGGCCGACTTCGGCGTGGAGGGGAGGGTGCTCCTCTCGCTGACCCCGCAGGACGCGCTGGGCGAGATCGCCGACGCGCTCGGCTGCACGGACATGCTGGAGGCCGTCCGGTAGGGGCCGTGGGCCCGTGGGGGCCGTCCGGGGAGCACGGGCCGTTCGGCGCCCGGTCGAACGGCCGGACCGTGACGCGACCGCCACGAGGGCGGGGAGCCCTCGCGGCGGTCGGTGGCGCGGGCGGGACACTGGTGCCATGAACGTCCCGCCACCGTCCGATCCGACGGCCGCCCCGGCCGACCCCCTGCGCGACCCGTGGCGGCCCGCCGTGCGCCGTGCCCTGGAGGAGGCCGCGCGGGCCCCCGAGACCGGCGACGTCCCCGTCGGCGCGGTCGTCCTGGGCCCGCGCGGCGAGGTGCTCGGCCGCGGCCGGAACGAGCGCGAGGCCACCGGCGACCCCACGGCGCACGCCGAGGTCCTGGCGCTCCGCGAGGCCGCCCGCGCGCTCGGCGCGTGGCGACTCTCCGGCTGCACCCTGGTGGTGACGTTGGAGCCGTGCACGATGTGCGCCGGCGCGATCGTGCTGTCCCGGGTGGACCGGGTGGTCTACGGAGCGGCCGACGAGAAGGCCGGCGCGGTCGGCTCGCTGTGGGACGTCGTGCGGGACCGCAGGCTCAACCACCGTCCGGAGGTGGTCTCCGGGGTGCTCGAACGGGAGTGCGCCGCGCTGCTGACCGAGTTCTTCCGCGGTTCGGGCCGGGGCTCCGGCGGCCGTCGGGACACCCGTGCGGACACCGATTTCGGACCACGCCCACCCGTGGGCTAAGCTCTCCCTCGGTAGCGTGTCCGAGCGGCCGAAGGAGCTCGCCTCGAAAGCGAGTGTGGGGGCAACTCCACCGTGGGTTCAAATCCCACCGCTACCGCTGTGGTCGAAGGGCCTCCTCGCTTCCGAGGGGGCCCTTCGTCGTGTCGCGGTGGACATGTCGTGTCCGGGCCCCGGGAGGGGGTCGTCCCCCTCCGCCGCGGCCCGCGCCGCCGGACCACTGGGACTGCGGGGCGGCGCCGGTTTAGACTCTCGCGACCGCCTGAGCGGGTCTTGTGTTCGGGGACACTCGGGGATGTTCGGGAGAGGCAGGACGACTGTGGACGCGAAGAAGGTAGGGCTCTACGCACTCCTCGTGTTCCTCCTGTACACGATCATCACCTCCCCGGACCGCTCCGCCGAACTGGTCGGCGTGGGCTTCGAGGGCATATCGAACGCCGCGAAGGGCGTCGGCACCTTCATGACCGAACTGGTCAACTGAGCCCCCTCACCCTCGAAAGGCCGTGCCGCGCTCCGTCGGCCCGTGCGACCGGTCGCCGCCCGACTGCCCCGGACGGGGGTCGGCCGTGCGCGCAACCACAAAAACACGGAGTTGCACGGTGCTTGCACACAGTGCATATGACTTGTGATGCTATGACCGCTTTTGCCGGATGAGTCAACTGAAGGGGTTGGACGAACGGTGGCGGCCACGCAGACCCTTCCCCGGACTTCGACCGGGTCGGCCCCCAGCCGTCGGAGCGCCGAGACCCGCGCCCTGACGCAGGTCCTCTTCGAGAGGCTCTCCGGCCTGGAGTCCGGCAGCCCCGAGCACGAGCGGGTCCGCGGTGCCCTCATCGAGGCCAACATCCCCCTGGTCCGCTACGTCGCCGCCCGCTTCCGCAGCCGCAACGAGCCGATGGAGGACATCGTCCAGGTCGGCACCATCGGCCTGATCAACGCCATCGACCGCTTCGACCCCACCCGCGGCGTCCAGTTCCCGACGTTCGCCATGCCCACGATCATCGGCGAGATCCGGCGCTACTTCCGCGACAACGTCCGCACCGTGCACGTGCCCAGACGGTTGCACGAGCTGTGGGTGCAGGTCAGCGGTGCGACGGAGGACCTGACGGTGCTGCACGGCCGCTCCCCCAGCACCGCCGAGATCGCCGAGCGGCTGCGGATCAGCGAGGAGGACGTCCTCGCCTGCCTGGAGGCCGGCCGCGCCTACCGGGCCACCTCCCTGGAGGCTGCCCAGGAGCGCGAGGACGGTCTGCCCGGACTCATCGACCGGCTCGGCTACGAGGATCCGGCGCTGGACGGCGTGGAGCACCGCGACCTCGTGCGGCACCTGCTCGTCCAGCTCCCCGAGCGCGAGCAGCGCATCCTGTTGCTGCGGTACTACCGGAACCTGACGCAGTCGCAGATCAGCGCCGAGTTGGGCGTCTCGCAGATGCACGTGTCCCGACTGCTGTCGCGGAGCTTCGCCCGTCTGCGTGCCGCAAATCCCCTCGACGCGTAATCCTCGGGGGTGACACACGTTCGGACGCATCCCCGTCCCCAGCAGTGCAGTTTTGTCGACAAGGGGCTACGTCGTGTTGCCCTCTTGTGACATTCTGCAAGAACTGCGTTTGCCGCGACGGCGCCGCCGGTATCCACCGAGAGGTGCCTCCCTCGCGTCCGAGGGTGCCGCCGCGACCCGTCCGCGACCTCAAGGGGGTGGCATGTCCGTAGAACTGGGCAGCTCGAAGGTGCTCGTCGAGACCGAGCAGAAGATCGACGAAGCACCGTACGTTCCCGCCGACTGCGACACCATCGACACCCGCACCCTCTCCCGCTCCCTCTTCCAGCGGCTGGCCGCGCTCGACGCGGACAGCCCCGAACGCGCCTACGTACGCGACACCCTCATCGAACTCAACCTCCCGCTCGTGCGGTACGCGGCGGCCCGCTTCCGCAGCCGCAACGAGCCGATGGAGGACATCGTCCAGGTCGGCACCATCGGCCTGATCAAGGCCATCGACCGCTTCGACTGCGAACGCGGCGTGGAGTTCCCGACGTTCGCGATGCCGACGGTCGTCGGCGAGATCAAGCGCTTCTTCCGCGACACCTCCTGGTCCGTGCGCGTCCCCCGCCGCCTCCAGGAGCTGCGCCTGGCGCTCACCAAGGCCGGCGACGAACTCTCACAGAAGCTCGACCGCTCCCCGACGGTGGCCGAGCTGGCCGGCGCGCTCGGGGTGTCCGAGGAGGACGTGGTGGACGGGCTCGCCGTGGGCAACGCCTACACGGCCAGCTCCCTGGACTCCCCGGCTCCCGAGGAGGAGGGCGGCGAGGGGTCCCTCGCGGACCGCCTGGGGTACGAGGACAGCGCGCTGGAGGGCGTGGAGTACCGCGAGTCGCTCAAGCCGCTGCTGGCCAAACTGCCGCCGCGCGAACGGCAGATCATCATGCTGCGCTTCTTCGCGAACATGACGCAGTCGCAGATCGGCGAGCGCGTCGGCATCTCGCAGATGCACGTCTCACGGCTGCTGACGCGTACGCTCGCGCAGCTCCGGGAGGGTCTGATCGCCGAGGAGTGACGGGGCACGGCGGAAGGAGGAGAACCGCCGTCGCGCACATGCGCGAGCCGTACGCGCACGGCCGCGCTCATACGGGTGGACAGCCGCAGGACGGACAGGACGTCGTCCGGCGGCTGTCCCCGTTCCCGGGCCGTTCCGTCCCCTTCCGAGAAGCCCGGCCGGGGACGGTGACGGATGGGGCGACGGACGCCGACGGGTCGGCGGTCCGCTCAGGAGAGGGCGAACCAGACGACCGCGGCGATGGCCGCGACGGCGACGACGATCCCGACGATCAGACCGACCCGCGGCCCGGAGGAGGGAGTGGCCGCGGGCGGGCGCGGCCCCTCCTCGTCGACGAACGCGCGGAACATCTGGGTGCTTCCGGCCGGGTCGTGGTTGCCCGCCGGGCCCTGGGGTGCATGGGGGTTGTGAGCCATGCCTCAGGACCCTAGCGAACTCGGCGGTAGCCGGTCACCTCGCCCGGGTCGTCCAACCGCCCCGTGCGGGAGCCACCCGTACTTGGTGAGCGGTACACCCAACCTTGACGAACTGTTTGCCCCGTCACGTCCGATTTCATTTGCTTGGGACCACCAACAAAACATATGGTTGCCCTAAGCAACAATCTCTGCGGCCGTACGGGGAGGAGGCACCGATGACGACGTCCGCGTCCCCGCCCACCACACCCACCGGCGCTTCGGCGCCGTCCGCGGCCGCCTCCCACGGGGAGCTGGCCCGGGAGATCGGTCTCGTCGGCACCGTCCGTCGTGAACTGGCCCGCAACCTGCCGCACGACTGCCCGCCCCCGTCGGCGTCCGTGCTGGCCCTCCTGCGGCGCCACGGTGAGATGCGGATGACCCGGCTCGCCGACCTGATGGGCATCGACGTGTCCGTCGCCAGTCGCCATGTCGCGCACGCCGTCGAGCACGGCTGGATCGACCGGCGCCCCGACCCCCTCGACGGCCGGGTCCGCCTGCTGCGGCTGACCGGAAGCGGCGAGGGAGTGCTGACCGAGATGCACGCGTGCGTCAGCCGGACGCTCGCCCACCACCTCGCGGACTGGTCCGCCGAGGACGTCGGCCGCCTGGCCGAACTGCTGTCCCGGCTGCGGACGGGCTTCGAGGACTGCGACTGCCGCCGCACCACCAGAGGCGCCCGGGGCGTTCCCCCGCACCCCGCGGCCCCCCGCCCCGCCACCACCGACGGCTGAGCGGGCGGAACACCGCCGGCACCGGCACGCGCCCGTCGCGCGGCCCGCCGCGCGGAGCACCACGGAGCACACGGCCCGCCCGTGATCGACCGGTACGGCCCGATCCGCCGCGCCGATCCGTCGGGCGCGGCCGGCACAGCACGGCCGGGCCCGGTCACCGGCACGACTCGACGACCCGGAAAGAGACAGAAGGCAAGGAGCGCATGGCCACGTCCATACAACCGAAGGCACGGCGGGACGACGCCCCCCGTGCCGAGCAGGGTGCCGAATCGGCGATCATGTCGCACCGGCAGATCATGGAGGCGCTGTCCGGGCTGCTGCTCGGCATGTTCGTCTCGATCCTGTCCTCGACCGTCGTCTCCAACGCCCTGCCCCAGATCATCTCGGACCTGGGCGGCGGCCAGAGCGCCTACACCTGGGTGGTGACGGCGGCGCTGCTGACCATGACCGCCTCCACCCCGCTGTGGGGCAAGCTCGCCGATCTGTTCAGCAAGAAGCTGCTGGTGCAGTTGGCGCTGGTGACCTTCGTTCTGGCCTCCGCCGGAGCCGGACTGGCGCAGGACACCGGCACGCTGATCGCCTTCCGAGCCGTACAGGGCCTGGGCGCGGGCGGTCTGGCCGCCCTCTCCCAGATCATCATCGCCGCGATGATCCCCCCGCGCGAGCGCGGCCGGTACAGCGGCTACCTGGGCGCCACCTTCGCCGTCGCCACGGTGGGTGGTCCGCTGCTCGGCGGTGTGATCACCGACACCTCCTGGCTCGGCTGGCGCTGGTGCTTCTACGTGGGCGTACCGTTCGCCGTCCTCGCCCTGGTCGTGCTCCAGAAGACGCTGCACCTGCCGGTGGTGAAGCGCGAGGGCGTGAAGGTCGACTGGCCGGGCGCCTTCCTGATCACCGCCTCCGTCTCCCTGTTGCTGATATGGGTCACGCTGGCCGGGGACAGCTACGACTGGCTCTCCTGGCAGACGTACACGATGGTCGGCACTTCGATCGTCCTCGCCCTGATCTTCGTCCTCGTCGAGTCGCGCGCCGCCGAGCCGATCATCCCGCTCGGCCTCTTCCGCAACCGCACCATCACGCTCACCTCGTTCGCCTCGCTCTTCGTCGGCATCGCGATGTTCGGCGCGACCGTCTTCCTCAGCCAGTACTTCCAGCTCGCCCGCGGCGAGTCGCCGACCATGTCCGGCGTGTTGACGATCCCGATGATCGGCGGACTCTTCGTCTCCTCCACCGTCTCCGGTCTGGTCATCACCCGCACCGGCCGCTGGAAGGTGTGGCTGGTCTCGGGCGGCGTCCTGCTCTCCGCCGGTCTCGGGCTGCTGGGGACCATGCGCCACGACACCCCGTACTGGCACGTCGCCGTCTTCATGGCGCTGTTGGGCACGGGCATCGGCATGATGATGCAGAACCTCGTCCTGGCCTCCCAGAACCAGGTGGCCCTCTCCGAGTTGGGCGCGGCCAGCTCCGTGCTCACCTTCTTCCGCTCGCTCGGCGGTGCGGTCGGCGTCTCGGTCCTCGGCGCGGTGCTCGCCCAGCGCATCACCGACTACGTCTCGGACGGCATGACGAGGCTGGGCGTCCCCTCCGAGGGCGCGACCGGCGGCAACGGCAGTGCCATCCCCGATCTGGAGGCGCTCCCCGGCCCGATCCGCACGGTCGTGGAGAGCGCGTACGGTCACGGTGTCGCCGACATCTACCTCTACGCCGCTCCGGTCGCGGTGGTGGCGCTGCTGTTGGTGCTGTTCGTCCGGGAGGTGCCGCTGCGCACGGCGCTGGACGCCTCGTCGGAGAACGCGGACGTCCCACGGACGACCTCGTCCTGACTCCTCCCCGCCCTGCGGCTCCCCGCCCTGCGGCTCCCCGGCCTGCGACCGCGTCGCACGACGGCCCCGGTGGACTCCTCCGCCGGGGCCGTCTCCGTCGTTCGCACACCACTACCTCGGACCACCCCGAGAGGGCGAATGTTTCACGGGAAACATCGCGGTACGACAGAACGCCGCTCCGGAGGAACGGTTTCCGCCCAGCGGAGCACCACCGTCGGCTCAGGAAGCACCGTCCGACGGATCGTCCGGCGCGGCGTCCGCCTCGCCCGTCCCCCGCTCCCTCATCGTCTCGATACCGGCGATGAGGCACTCCAGCGCGATGTCGAAGTCCCGCTGCCGCATCTCGTCCACCGTGTCGCCGCCCCGCTGTTCCATCAGCTCCAACGAGGTGGCGTACTCGGCGCGCCCCCGCACCTTGCCGAACACCCGGTGGAAGAACTCGTCGGACCCCAGCCCGGCCTCACGGCAACGACTGTTCCAGTTGGCCTCGATGGTGCCGAAGCCGTACACGAACTGGAACAGCGCCGAGAGCGCCCCCGTGATCCGCGGCGCCGGCAGTCCGGCACGCTCGACGACGCGCCGGGCCGCGTCCGCGAACTCCATGGCCCGAGGGCCGATGTTGAGGTACCGGCCGAGCACCGAGGACACCCAGGGGTGGCCCACCATCAGCCCCCGGTACTCGTCGGCCAGGCGCCGCACCTGGTCGCGCCAGTCGGCGTCCGGGGAGTCGACGGGGAGGTCGATCTCCCCGAACACGGAATCCAGGGCCAGCTCCAGCAGATCGTCCTTGGTGTCCACATACCAGTAGACGGACATCGCGGTGACGCCCAGTTCGGCCGCGAGGCGTCGCATGGAGAACTTCTCCAGCCCCTCGGCGTCCAGCAGCCGCACGGCGGCCGCGGTGATCCTCTCCCGGTCCAGCCCGGAGGGTTGCTCGGCGTTCGACCTCCGCTTGGGCGCGAGCCGGTCGTCCAGCCACACGCTGGTCCGAGGGGGACGACCGGTGCGGCTGCCGGATGCCATGGCGGGCTCTCCTTCGGTGGTTCGGGGGGACGGGCGAACGGCTCCCGTCGAGGATCACGCCCGTCACCCCCGATGCTATGCGGCGCCCGTATGCCCGTCCTTCCGCCCGGTGGGCTCCCCGCTCCCCGGGGTCTGCCCGCCCACGACCTCGCCCGCGCTTCCCGCCCGCTCCGCCCGTCGGAGCAGCGCGGCCGTGAGCACACCACCGACGAACACGGCCACCGCGCCGACGAGCTGACCGGCGGCGATCCCGTCCGCGAACGCCTCCCGGGCGGCGGCCCGCTCGGCTCCGGTGCGGACGCCGGCCAGCGCCTCCGGCAGCGATCCGGCCCCTGCCACGACGGCCGGCAGCAGCGCGGTGAACCGCGCGTTGAGGACCGCGCCCAGGACGGCGACGCCCAGTCCGTTGCCGAACTCCGCGAGCGTGCCGTTGACGCCGGCGCCCACCCCCGCTCTCTCCGGCGGAATCGCGGACATGATGGCGTTGGCCATGGCGGGCATCGCCAGGGCGATCCCGGCCCCCATCACCACCAGGCCCGGCAGCATCCCCCCGTAGGAATCCGCGCCGAGCAGGGCGACGGTCACCAGGCCGGCCGACAACAGCGCCATGCCGCACACGATGGTGACCGGTGTGCCGTACCGGACCAGCAGTCGCGCGCCCACCCCGGAGAGGTTGAGCGCCACGACGGTCAGCGCCGTCGGCGCGGTGCGCAACCCCGCCTCCAGCGGCTCGTATCCGAGCACGAACTGCAGGTGCTGCGTCAACAGGAACAACGAGCCGGCCATCCCGAAGGCGACCAGGACGCCGCCCAGGACGGCACCGACGAACCGCCGGTCGCGGAAGAAGCCCATGTCCAGCATCGGGTGGGGAACGCGGCGCTCCCACAACACGAAGACGATCACCACCGACACCCCGAGAGCCCCACCGACCGACACCCGTACCGACGTCCAGCCGTGTTCCGGGCCGGAGATGATCGCATGGACGACGGCCGTCATGCCCGTGATGGACAGCAGGGCGCCCACCACGTCGAGCCGTTCACCGCCCCGACCACCGGACTCCGGCACCAGTCGGACGACGGCGGCCAGTGCGAGCGCCACGACCGGCAGGTTCACCAAGAAGATCGCACCCCACCAGAAGTGCTCCAGCAGCACCCCGCCGACCAGCGGTCCGCCGGCGAATCCCAGGGAACTGACCGCACCCCAGATCCCGATGGCCTTCGGCCGCTCGGCCTCGTCGAAGACCTGTACGACGACGGCGAGGGTGGTCGTCATCAACAGCGCTCCCCCGACCCCCATGCCCGCACGGGCGGCGATCAGTTCACCGGAGGAGCCGGAGAGTCCGGCGGCGAGCGACCCCAGACCGAAAAGGACGATCCCGAGCAGGAGCATCCTCCGACGCCCGTAGCGGTCGGCGGCGTTCCCCGCCGTCAACAGCAGTCCCGACTGCACCAGGGCGTAGGCGTTGACCATCCACTGCACATCGGCCGTGGAGGCGTCCAACCCCCGAGTGAGGGAGGGGATCGCGACATTGAGGATCGTGTTGTCCAGCAGGACGGTCAGTTGCGTCAGGCAGATCACTCCGAGGATCGCCCACCGTCGGGGGTGGCCTCCGCCGCCCGGGTACGTGTCGGCGTGCTCGGTGGCGGCTGCCATGAAGCCTCCTTGTACGGTGTATAAGGTCACTTCCTATACACCGTACAAGAGACCCGCCTCCTGTCACCTCTCCGATCCCGCCGTCCCACCGAAACCGTCCGTTCCCCCGGCCACCAGGTCGTCCCTCAGCCCCGTGGCCGGGCGGCGGGTCCGCGCGGCCGTCGTCGACCGGCTCACCTTCCGCCGTGCGCTGATCCGGACCGGCACCGACTCCTACCGCTCCCGGGCCACCGGGGCCGAACAACGCGGCAGCCGGAAGACGCGGTGACACACGTTGCGTCTTCCAGCTGCCGACAGGATCGACAACCCGACCGGCCGGCCCACACCGAAGGCAGCAGTGACCACGACGGCCGTCTCTTCCGGAGGAAGGCTCGTCGAGGTCAGTCCCGCGTCGGGCGCAGGACGAAGCAGGCGAAGCCCAATACGGCCCGGTAGACGCGCAGCCATTGGTCGCGGTGGGTGGTGGCCACCTTGAGCGCCTGGGCGCTGTCCGGATCGGTGGGATGGTCCAGGGCCCAGGAGGCCAGCGACCCCGTCCAGGCCCACTCGTAGGAGTCGAGTTCCCGACGGGTGCTGATATGCCCCTGGACGGGCGTCCACCCGTCCGCGACGACCCGGTCCAGCGTGGTCGGCAGGTCGGTGAGCTCCCCGAGCAGCTCGACAGCCTCGGGGGAGGGGGCGCGGTCCCAAAATCCGTCACCGACCAGAACACGCCCCCCGGGCGCCAGGTGCTTGCGCGCCGCCGCGAGAGCGGGGAGCAGGCCACCGAAAGCGTGCGTGGCTCCCACACAGAGCACCAGGTCGAAGGCGTGGGAGGCGGCAAAACGCGCAGCGTCCCGCTGATGGAGGACCAGGCGGTCCTCCACGCCGAGCCGCCGCGCGGCCCGACGCGCGTGCGCCAGCGAGCTCCCGGAGATGTCGACGCCCTCGGCCCGCAGTTGCGGACGCATGGTCAGGGCTCGCAGGAGCCACTCCCCGCCACCGCAGCCGAGGTCGAGTACGCGCTCGTCACCGCGTGACAGACCACTTTCCAGCAGTCGACGCACCGAGTCGTCGTCGAGCGGGGCTGCGATCGGATGATCCGCATGAGCACGCCTGGAGATCTGTTCACGGTCCATCGGCGGAGCCTGACACGCCCGGAGATTCGCACGCACCCGATTTCCGGATCGCGGAGCCCGCGACCCCGTACGGACCGGGCGAGGAGTCGACCGATAGGGGTGGCTCCTTTTCCCATTGCCGATCACGAACCTGCGAAGTTGTCCGCCACCTTCACGAACGGAGCACCCTGACCCCCGAACTCATTGCCCGATTGGCCCCCGCAGAAGCTGTCGAAAACACGCGGGAGCACGCCTCCTGAGGCCGTGCGGCGGTGGAAGTTCCCACCGCGAGGACGGGAGAAATTCACGAATCACTGGACGACGAAGAATTTCGGTGGCTCCACCGTCTTCGTGCAAGCCGGCACCGTCGACGGAGGACCGGCGGGCAACACCGGGGCCGGCGTCACGGCGTCGTCCGGGCCGTGGTTCCGCGGAAAGGGATGTTCCGTGTCCGGCCTAGCCGGTGGTGGCCGTCGATGCCGCGCGATGCCCACGCGGGACCGTGGCGGGGATGGCGTGGGCATCGCGCGGCTCGTGGTCACGGTCGGCGGCTCACAGCAGGCGCCACTCCTGGTACGGCCGGTCGGCCTCGCACGTCTGCTGGACGACGCCGGCGCCGTCGTAGATGTTGCCTCCCGTGACCTCCAGGCACTTGCCGCTGTGCCGGGCGACCAGCGTGAAGTAGCCGTTGGGGCGCTGGACGAGCTTCCACTCCTGGTTGGGAGTGTCGTAGCAGTGCCACTGCTGGACGAACGCGCCGTCGGCCTGGCTCGCTTCCGCGACGTCCAGACACTTGCCGCTGTGGTCGGCGCTCACCTTGTAGTAGCCGTTGTCCAAAGAGGTGAGGGTCCAGTTCTGGTTGGCGGTGGTGTAGCAGTGCCACTGCTGGACGAACGCGCCGTCGGCCTGGCTCGCTTCGGCGACGTCCAGACACTTGCCGCTGTGGTGCGCCTCCAGCTTGGCGTTGAGCGGGGCGGCGCTCGCGGGTGCGGCCGATCCGACGGCCAGCATCGTCGCGCTCAGCGCGAGGGCGGACAGGCCGGTGGTGAATGCTCGCCTGGATGTCTTCACGGTGACCTCCTTGAAAGCCGCCCTTTTGGGCGGCTGAGCCATCACCGTTGTACAACGAAAAATATCGGCATTCATAGGGAGTGAAAATTAGTGATATTATGCTTCCGCATTTCGCCGCATGATTCGCGATGTGGTGCACCGGTGAAAACACAGCCGCACAGATGTGCCACTGATCAGAAACGCGTCGGGGCCACGTCCTTGGGAGTGTGGCGGACGTGTGGGCCGCCACAGGTCTTCCGCCCTTCGGCGATCGGCGAGCTCGCCTCACCCCGAGCGAACCTCCCGGCTGATTTGAGCCGTAGCTCCCCGCGGAACCGCTGCCGCCCGGCGGTCAACCCGCCATCCGGCAGGAAAGCCCGGTTGCGACCCGGGGAAACCGCACGTCTGCTCGATCCTTCGCTCCAGCCACCGACCAGCCCTGACACCACCCCCGGTCCTCGCTGCTGGTGCGCGAGGCGGGCTCCTCGGGCTTCGGCTCCGGCATCAGGCGACCAGGTACGCGGGCGTGATCGATGCGACGGCGATCGTCTGGCGCAGGGCGCGGTGCCGCCAGTACTCGTAGCGGTGGACGATCCTCGTCCCCGTACGGACTCCCGGCGCTTCGACCTCAGGACGTCCGGCGAACGTGATCACCGCGTCCTGTGCGCCGACTCCCGCCCGGCGGTTGCCGTCAACCACTGCCGTCACCGCACACGAAAGAGCCCCTGTCGATCTCTCGACAGGGGCTCTCATCTGCTGCGCGCTCGGCAGGATTCGAACCTGCAACCTTCTGATCCGTAGTCAGATGCTCTATCCGTTAAGCTACGAGCGCTTGGCTTCCCGGCTTTTTCCGGCCGGTCGGCGTTGCGGGAACAACATTACATGACCGGCGCCCAGAGGTGAAATCCGCTTGCTCCACCCCCGGTGACCTGCGGCGATCCCCTGATCGGCACCGCGCCGGACCCGCCGGCGACTCCTCGGCCGACCCCGGCCACCGCCGCCCGGAACGACTGAAGCCCCGACCACTCGGGCCGGGGCTTCCACGATCTCGGAGATCGAGCGGAGGCTGAGGGATTTGAACCCTCGATGGGCTTTAAGGCCCAAACCGCATTAGCAGTGCGGCGCCATAGACCAGACTAGGCGAAGCCTCCCCACACAACGCTTCAGCGCGACGCGTGTGTGCTGATGATGGCACAGCCGGGGGGCTGTCTCCAATCGCCACCTACGTTACCCGGCCGGCGGGCCCCCGGGCAAAGGGCTTTACCGCTGGTGGCGGCATGGCGTGGGGCGGGCGGGTGGAGGTGCGCGACGGCGCGCGACGCGGCGCGTTGGAGAGGGGAGAGGGGAAACGGACCGCGGGCACGCGGAACCGACCCACCACGAACACCTTCCGAAAGAGCCGCACCATGTCCCGTACGTCCCGCACGTCCCGCACGTCCCGCCACACCGTCGCCCTCCTCGCCGGAGCCGTCGCGCTCACCGCGCTCACCGCACCGGCCACCGCCCGCCCCTGGCCGTACCCGATCGTGCCGCCCGCCCAACAGGACCGGCTCACCATCACCATCTCCGGCGACGGCAGCGGCAACGGCAACGGCAACGGCAACGGCGCCACCGTGGGCGACACCTCGCCGGCCCACCGCACGTACACCCTCGACTGTCGGCCCGCCGGGGGAAGCCATCCCGATCCCCTCGCCTCCTGCGCCGCCATCGACCGGGCCGACCAGGGCCGACTCGATCCCTGGCGGCCCGTCCCCGAAGGGTCGGTGTGCGCCCAGATCCACGGCGGCCCGGCCACCGCTCGTGTCACCGGGGTGTGGCGCGGCACACGGGTGGACGCCCGGTTCGAGCGGACGGACGGGTGCGAGATCGCCCGCTGGGACGCCCTCGTCCCCGCCCTCCCCCGCCCCGGGGAAACGTCCGGGCGCGCCGACGGGGCGGCCACCGAGACCGGGGAGGCCGGGACCCCGGCGTGAGGGAGGCTCGGCACGGGGACGGTACAGGGGGGCGCGACACCCGGACGTGACGCACCTCATACCCCGTGACGGCGGAAGGTTCACGTTCTCCCCACCCTCCCCACGCATCCGCCGTCGCATCCGCTACCACTGCCCGTAGACTCGCTTCCGGTGACACGCACACGAGAACGGCACACCGATCGCGTTCCCGGTGCTGTCGCGGGGCACCAGCTGGTCGGCAGGGAGGATGCGTCGTCGTGAGCAGCAGGCCATCCCGAGGCGCTGCTCGCCTCGCAGCGATACTCGACGCCCTGCCGGACGCGTTGCTTCTGGTGAACTGCAACGGCACGGTCGTCAACGCCAACAGCATCGCGTTGGAGGTCTTCGAGGCACCGGGCACGGCACTGGTCGGGCGTGGACTGCTCGACCTCCTCCCGGACTTCGACTCCAAGCTCATCCCCGGCTCGATGCGCCGGCCCGACGACGTCCCGCAGCCCCGCACCAAGCCGAAGCGGATGGTGGCGCGGCGCACCGACGGCACCCCGTTCGTCGTCGAGGTGACCAGCGCCAACCTGGAGGACGGCCGCACACCCTACGAGTCGTCCTTCGAGGCCGCCTTCGCCGACCACGGGAACAACTACACCGGCGACGAGTTGCTCATGCTCGTCGTCCGCGATCTCACCGGCACCGTGGACACCGAGGCCGAACTGGTCCGGCAGCAGCGTCAGACCGAGATGATCCTGCGCGCCGCCGCCGAGGGCGTGGTGGGCGTGGACACCGAGGGTCGGGTCGTCCTGGTCAACCCGTCCGCCGCGCAGATCCTCGGCTACCGGGCCGGCGAACTGGGCGGGCAGGCGCTGCACCCGCTGGTCCACCACTCCCGCCCCGACGGCAGCCCGCTGCCGTACGAGGAGACGCCGCTCGCCGACACCCTGCGCTCCGGGCGCAAGCACCGGGTGCGCGGTCAGGTGCTGTGGACCAAGAGCGGGCGCGCGGTGCCGGTCGACATGACGACCGCTCCGGTGCGCGACGGCGACCAGCTCGTCGGCGCGGTGCTCGCCTTCACCGACCGCACCGCGTACGACGCGCTCGCCGCCCGCCACCGCCAGTTGTCGTCCCTCCTGGAGAACGGACTGCGCGGGCCGCTGGAGCAGTTGCGCGGCGAACTGGCCGGGTTGGCCTCGGATCCGGCCGGACAACTGTGGCCGGAGGCGAACCAGATCCTGCACCACCTGGCCGCGGGTTACACGCGGATGACCACGCTCGTCGACAACGTCCTGGACTACCAGCGCCTGGACGCGGGCAACCAGAGGCTCGCGCGCGAGTCGGTCTCGCTGGACGCGGTGATCTCGACCGGTGTCGAGGGCGCGGTGGAGCTGATCGGGCCGGGCCGCGCGCAGTTCGCGGTGCACGCCCCACCGATCGCGGTGGAGGTCGATCCGGCGCGGCTGGCACAGGCGCTGGCGCACCTGGTGGCGGACGTCGCCGGGGTGGACGCCACCGGCAGCGCGCAGGGCCCGGCCTCCGGCGACTCGACGATCGTGGTCGCGGCGGCCCAGCGCGGGGAGGTCGTGCGCATCGAGGTGCGCGGACCGTACGGCGGCGGCAGCCCGGTGCACGAGCCGTTGGTGCGCGGGATCGTGGAGCGGCACGGCGGCGTGCTGCAGACCCACCGGATGCCGGGGGCGGGAGGCGGCAGCGCCTACGTCCTGGAGGTTCCGGTGGGATCGCCGGACCCGAAGGTCGCGGCCCGATCCTCCTCCCGGGACGCCGACACCCCGGCACAGGGCACCCCGGCCGCCGGGACCGACGGGGGCACCCCCGCGGACGGCACCCCCACGGACGGTGGGGAGGCGCCCGCAGCGGCCGACGCGGACCCGGCGGAGGCCGGTGCGCACCCCGGCGGTGCGATCGCCCTGCCCGCCGGTTCCTCCGCGGGCACCCCGGCCGGGCCGCCCGCCACGGCATCGGAGGACGGCACGGGGGAGACCTCCGTGCCGTCCGGCACCGGACGCCGCCGCGCCCGTCGTGCGCTGGCCCCGGTCGAGGAGCGCGCGGACAGCGGTGAGCACGCTGTGCCGCACCTGCCCCGGCAGGGCACCGGACGACGTGCCCGGCGGGCCGCCTCCCCGGAGACCCCCGGTGCCGGAACCCCGACACCCCCGACACCCCCGACGAACCCGACCGCCGGGGCCGCTCCGGAGCAGGAGCGGGTGGCGTTCGCGCTGCCACCCGGCCCGACCCCGCCCCGGACGCCCGCGCCCGCGCCGGCACCGGCACCGGCACCGGCACCGGCACCGGAGCAGCCGTCCCACGCCGCGCTCCCGGAGCAGGGCGGCGCGGCGCCTCCCGGGCGGAACGGCGTCCCGTTCCCGGCGCCTCGGCCACCGGTTCCCGCCGGAGTCCCGCAGGACGACCGGCCGACCGGCCGGCGCCGCCGCGTGCCCCCGGCCGAGGAGGCACCGGTGCAGGACGACCAGGCGCCCCGGGCCACCCGGGAGCCCTCCCGCCGGCGGTCCGCCACCACGCCGGAACTGGAGGCTCCCGCTCCGACCCCCATCGCTCCGAACGGCACCCTGACCACCGCCGGGAACGTCCCGGAGAACCCGGCAGCGACCCCGGCGGGGAATCCAGCGGAGAACACCGCGGCGAACACTACGGAGAACACCACCGGAGCCGAGGCGAGCGCCCGGTCCGCCGAGCACGGCCGGGTCGACGCCACCGAGCACCCTTCGCAGGCCGACCTGACCGTGGTGGCCGCCAGCCCCATCCTGGGCGGGTCGGTGCCCCCGGCGGCTCCGCCCCGTCCGCGTGCCCTGCCGATGCCCGGTGGCGAGGACTCCGCCGAGCAGACCTCCGGCGTCAGCGTGCGCACCCTGGGGCAGGGCGTTCCCTTCGCCCGTCAGTCGGGCGAACAGCACCCGGGCCGGCACGCGCCCCAACAGGCCGCGCCCCAACAGGCCGCCGCCCAGTCGCCCCCCGCGTCTCCGGTGTCCCCCACACCGCCCCCAGCGCCGCCCCCCGCGCCGTCACACGGACCCGCGCCGAGCCCCGGCCACGGCCGTCGCCGCAAACTCGCCGCCCCGCCCGAGGGGGGCGACCGCGCCACCGCCGCGGCGGCCGGCGAGGCGCCTCCGCACGTCCAGCCGCAACCGTCCCGGCCCCAGCAGCACCAACAGCCGTCCCGGCACCAGTCGTTCCCACCCGCGCCGACGCCGCCGGGCGGCTCGACCGCGACGTCCGGCGGGCGGGAGTTCGCCATCGGCGCGCCCGCGGCGGGAGCCGAGGGGCCGGAACCGCTGGACGGCCCCGGTGGCGCCGTCGAGGTCACCGGCTCCGGTCACGGCCGGTCCGTCCCGGTGCCCGACGACGAGTTGCCGCCCGAGCCGCTGGACAACCCCCGGCGGCTGTTGGTGTGGCCCGAACCGGACGTCGCCACCCAACAGGCCCTGACCGACCGCGGTTACCGTCCCGTCATCGTCCACTCCCGCGAGGAGGTGGACGCCCAGATCGCGGCGTACCCGGCGGCCCTCTTCGTGGATCCGCTGACCGGCCCCATCACTCGCACCGCCCTCCAGTCGCTGCGTCAGGCGGCCGTCGCCGCCGAGGTCCCGGTCCTGGTGACGGCCGGGTTGGGGATCGCGACGCGGGAGGCCGCGTACGGTGCCGACCCGGCCGTCCTCCTCAAGGCCCTGGCCCCGCGCGACAGCGAGCAGCACCCGCCGCGGGTGCTGCTGGTGGAGGAACAGACCGCCGTCGCCGAGGCCATGGCGGCGACGTTGGAGCGCCGAGGGATGCAGGCCGCGCACGCGCCCTCGGACGCGGAGGCGGTGCAGGTCGCTTCGGAGGTGAGGCCGAACCTGGTGGTGATGGACCTGATGCAGGTCCGTCGCCGGCGCGCCGGAATCATCGACTGGCTGCGAGTGAACGGCATGCTCAACCGCACGCCGTTCGTCGTCTACACCTCGGCCGACATCGATCCGGCCGAGTTGCCGCGACTGGCCGCCGGCGAGCTGGTTCTCTTCCTCGCGGAGCGGTCCACCAGCACGGAGGTGCAGTCGCGGATCGTGGACCTGCTGGCGAAGATCGGGGCCACCTGACCGGAGGCCGGGGCACCCCGGTCGGTGCCGTCCGACGGCCGGGACATACGGTGGGACGCGAAGGTCCCCGCCGCGGTTCTGGTCATGGACAGCGTTGAACCACGGCGGGGACCTCGCCCGTGCCCGCTGCCACCGGGGCCGGGCCCGAACTCCGGTGCCGGAGCCCCCTGTCGGCTCCCGGGCGCGTGCCCCGGAGTCGGAGTCGGGATCGGAGCCGGGGTCAGGTCCCCGGGGATCAGAGCCGGGTGACGTCCAGCTCGCCCTGGGCGTACCGCGCCCGGATCACCTTCTTGTCGAACTTGCCGACGCTCGTCTTCGGCACGGCCGGGATCAGCGCCCAGCGCTCGGGAAGCTGCCAGCGGGCGACCTTCTCCGCCAGGAAGTCCCGCAGTTCCTCGTACCCGACCTCGCCGGCGTCCTCCTTGAGCACGACCGTCGCCAGCGGCCGTTCGCCCCACTTCTCGTCCGGGACGGCCACGACCGCGGCCTCGGCGACCGCCGGGTGCCCCATGAGGTGGTTCTCCAGTTCCACCGACGAGATCCACTCGCCGCCGGACTTGATGACGTCCTTGGCGCGGTCGGTCAGCGTCAGGTAGCCGTCGGGGGTGATCACGCCGACGTCGCCGGTGCGCAGCCAGCCGTCCGGGCTGAACTTGTCCTCGGGGCGCAGGGGATCGGCGTCCGCGCCCCCGTAGTACGCCCCCGCGATCCAGGGGCCGCGGACCTCCAGCTCCCCCGCCGACTCACCGTCCCAGGGCATCTCCGTCCCGTCCGGGCCGATCAGCCGGGCCTCGACGGAGGCGGGGAAGCGGCCCTGGCTGACGCGGTACGGCCATGCCTCCTCCTCGGTGAGTCCGCCCGGCGGGTGGGCGACGGTGCCCAACGGGGAGGTCTCGGTCATGCCCCAGGCGTGGGTGACGGTCACGCCGTACTTCTCGCCGAACGTCTCCATCAGGGAGGGCGGGCAGGCCGAGCCGCCGATGGTGACGTTCTTCAGGCAGGAGATGTCGCGCGGCTTGGCCGCCAGTTCGGCCAGCAGCCCCTGCCAGATGGTGGGGACGGCGGCGGAGTGCGTGGGACGCTCGGCCTCGATCATCTCGGCGAGCGGGGCGGGCTGGAGGAAGCGGTCCGGCATCAGCAGGTTGACGCCGGTCATGAAGACGGCGTGCGGCAGGCCCCAGGCGTTGACGTGGAACATCGGCACCACGGGGAGGGTGGTGTCGGCGTCGGTCAGCCCCATCGACTCGCCCATGTTGACCTGCATCGAGTGCAGGTAGATGGAGCGGTGGGAGTAGACGACGCCCTTGGGGTCGCCGGTGGTGCCGGAGGTGTAGCACATGGCGGCGGCCTCGCGCTCGTCCAGCTCCGGCCAGTCGTAGGAGGTCGGCCGGCCCTCGATCAGGGCCTCGTACTCGTGGACGGTCGGGCGGCAGCCCTCCAGCAGGGAGGTGTCGCCGGGGCCGACGACCACGACGTGCTCGACGGGCTCCAGCTTCGGCAGCAGCGGGGCGAGCAGCGGCAGCAGCGAGCCGTTGACCAGGACGACACGGTCGGCCGCGTGGCCCACGATCCACACCAGTTGCTCGGCGGGGAGCCGAAGGTTGAGGGTGTGCAGGACCGAGCCCATGGCCGGGATGGCGAAGTAGGCCTCGACGTGTTCGGCGTTGTTCCACATCAGGGTCGCCACCCGGTCGCCCGGGGCCACCCCGAGTTCGTCGCGCAGGGCGTGGGCGAGCTGCGCCGAGCGGTCGCCGATCTCCGCGAACGTGCGCCGGTGCGGTTCGCCCTCGCCCGTCCAGGTCGTGACCCGCGACCTTCCGTGCACCGTGCTTCCGTGTCGCAGAATGCGCGAGACGGTCAGCGGTACGTCCTGCATCGTGCTCAGCACCGGGGCCTCCCGAGGTATGCGGCGCTACGCGTGGGCAACGCGTGGTCGTTCCTCGGCAGCCTGCCACCGACCGGTCGGTATGTCACTAGCTCGGACACCGGTATGTGGCCGTCTTTCCCCATCCGTCGCGAGCTCGCTCGGGAGCGTCCGCGAGGAGCGGCGGCACGGCGGGGCGGGCTCGGGCGCGGGTGTGGGTATGGGGCGTGGGCGCGGTGGGCGCGGTGGGTGGGACGCGGGCCGAACCGTCAGGCGGCCACCGCGTCCAGTCCGACGCCCCCCGGCGCGCGCCGCGGGCCGACCGCGCCCACGGCCCGCCCGGTACGACCGGTGCGGCCGGTGCGGCCGGTGCGACCGGGCGGCCCCACGGCCACGTCCCGCCGGTCGGCCTCGGTCGCCCCCTCCGTCCGGTCCCTCCCGGCCCTCTCGCCCAGCACGTCCGCGGCGAGCCGCGGATCCTCCCGGAGCTTGGCCAGCGCACGTGACACCGCGCTCTTGACGGTGCCGACCGAGACGCCGAGGACCGCGGCCGTCTGGACCTCGCTCAGATCCTCGTAGTACCGCAGGACGACCATCGCGCGCTGCCGCTCCGGGAGCGCGAGGACCGCCCGCCACACCGCGTCGCGCACCGCCTGCAGTTCGGCGGGGTCGGGGCCGGGCAGGGGTTCGGGTTCGGGCAGTTCGTCGCAGGAGTACTCGTCCACCCGACGCTTGCGCCACTGCGAGGTGCGCGTGTTGACCAGGGCGCGGCGCACGTAGCCGTCGAGCGCCCGCCGGTCCTCGATCCGGTCCCAGGCCAGGTAGGTCTTGGTCAGGGCGGTCTGGAGCAGGTCCTCGGCGTCGCTCGGATTGGCGGTCAGCGAGCGCGCCGCACGCAGCAGCACGGGCCCGCGCGCCTGCACGTACGAGGTGAACGTCGGCGGCGTCACGGTCGCGCCGGCTCCCTCGGTGGTCCCATCCGTGGTCATGGCTCAACGCTAGGAGCCGCGGGCTCCCGGGTAATCGGCCCCAGGTGCCGAGCCGGATCCCCCTCAGGTCGGACGGGCGGCGACTTCCGCACCTCCCCCAGACGGAGGAGGACCCCCGGCCACCCCCAATCCGGAATGGGGGTTCTCCCGGGGAAGCACGTCCCCGGGCACCTCCGCCCGGTGTCCCCCGCACACGACGGCGCGGCCGCCCCGAGTGCGGCCGCGCCGTCCCATCCCTTCTCCCATCGGGCGTCCGCCGGTTCCCCGCCCGGCGGCGCCCGTCGGCTCACCGGAGCCCGTGAAGCGGACGCACCGTCGCGCCGGGGCGAACGGTGCGGGTAGCTGCCATGTTCTGTCCTCCTGTGGAGCGTGTGTGCTTCCGGTCCAACGACGTCGCGCAGCAAGGCTGCCCGCCGGAAACCCGGCGAATCCCTCCCGGGTCCTCATTCGCTCGCACGCATGACGATGTGTCGATAAACCCCTCACGCAACCACATACCCCCCTCCCACCCGTCCGCAGCAGGGCGGGGGCCGGAATCCGCACCCCGCGCTCCCCGGCCGCGCCCCGGACGCACGGCACACGCGCCGGTCCCAAAGGCCCCGGCGCGCCGTCGAGGGCGCACACGACGCGCCACGCGCTCCCCCGCACCCGGGCCGGAGGTCGGGTTCCGCGCCGCCGTGTCCGCTCGGTGCCCGCTCGGTGCCAGCTCAGCGCGCGAACCAGCGCTGCGGCTCCGGGGCGGTGTTCTCGTAGATGTGCTTGGCCTGCCGGTACTCCGCGAGGCCGTCGTACCCGAGTTCCCGACCGATGCCGGAGCGCTTGAAGCCGCCCCACTCGGCCTGCGGCAGGTACGGTCCGAAGTCGTTGATCCACACCGTGCCGTGCCGCAGCCGGCGCGCCACCCGCTCGGCCCGCCCGGCGTCCCGCGTCCACACCGCCCCGGCGAGCCCGTAGTCGGTGTGGTTGCCCAGCTCGATCGCCTCCTCCTCCTCGGTGAAGCGCTCCACCGTCAGGATGGGACCGAACGTCTCCTCCTGGACGATCCGCATGTCCCGCGTGCAGTCGACGAAGACCGTCGGCCGGTAGAAGAAGCCGTCGCCCAGTTCGGGGTCGTCCGGCCGCTTGCCGCCCGCGACCAGCCTCGCGCCCTCCCGGAGACCGAGTTCCACGTAGGACTCGACCTTGTCGCGGTGCTCCGCGGAGACCAGCGGGCCGCTCTCGGTGTGCTCGTCCATCCCGTTGCCGAGCCGGATCCGCTCGGCGCGCTCCACCAGCGCGTCGACGAACCGGTCGTGCAGGGAGTCCTCGACGACGAGGCGGGTGCCGGCGGAGCACACCTGGCCGGCGTGGAAGAAGACGGCGGTCAGGGCGTAGTCGATCGCGGCCTCGAACTCGGCGTCGGCGAAGACGATGTTGGGGTTCTTGCCGCCCAGCTCCAGGGCGATCCTCTTCACCGTGTCGGCCGCCGAGCGCATGATCGTACGGCCCGTCTCCAGTCCGCCGGTGAAGGAGACCAGATCCACCTGGGGGCTCTCCACCAGGGCCGCGCCGACCGTTCCGCCCGACCCGAGCACCAGGTTGACCACGCCCGCCGGCGCCCCTGCCTCCTGGAGCAGCTCCACCATCTTGATCGTCGTCAGCGGAGTGATCTCGCTGGGTTTGATCACCATGGTGTTCCCGGCGGCCAGCGCCGGGGCCACCTTCCACGACACCTGGAGGAGGGGATAGTTCCAGGGCGCGATCATCGCGCACACGCCGACGGGCTCGTAGACGACGCGGCTGCGCACGCGTGGGTCCCCCGCGTCCACCAGCCGACCGGAATCGGCCTCGGCCAGATTGGCGTAGTAGCGGAACACCTCGGTCACGTCATCGACGTCGATGCCGCTCTCGGTGAGGGTCTTGCCGGTGTCCAGGGTCTCCAGGCGGGCGATCTCCGCCCGGTCCCGTTGGAGGAACTCGGCCACCCGGTGCAGCAGTTCGGAGCGTTGCCGCGCCCGCCAGGAGGGCCACTCACCGCCGTCGAACGCCTCCCTGGCCGCGCTGACGGCGGCCTGTGCGTCCGTACGCCCGCCCTCGGCCACGGTGCGCACCACGGACTGGTCGTAGGGGTTGATGATCTCGCGCGTGGCACCGTCGGACGCGGAGGTCCATGCGCCACCGATGAACAAACTGGACGTGACAGCCTCCTCCGCCATAACCCAAATGAATATCAACCATTGCCCGCAAATAGCATCAATGTCAGATTAGTCACACATAAGAGCGAGGCGCAAAGCGGACCCGAGGAGCGGCATGGGCCAAGCGGGCTACGACCACATCATCGGCGGGATGTCCGTCACCGACCCGACGTCCATGCGCGTCCACGGTGTCGACGGACTGCGGGTGGTGGACGCCTCCGCGGTGCCCTACCTCACCAACGGCAACATCCACGCGCCGGTGATGGTGCTCGCCGAAAAGGCGTCCGACCTCATCCTGGGCGAAACGCCCCTGCCACCGGCCACCGTCGAATTCCACCGGCACCGCCGGCACCGCGCGCAGGAAGGATGAGAACGTGGCGACGGACGGAGAACACGGCCGGAGCCGTGCCGGTGAGGCCGACGGCACCGCCAGAACCTCGACACAGGAGCCGGAAGCGAACGGAGGAGACGGAGGGGGCCGTCTCAAACCCGTCGTCTTCTTCGGCTCCTCCGTCCTGATCCTCGCGATCTCGATCTGGGCGATCATCACCCCCACCGGCGCCGAGAACGCCATCGGCACGGCGGTGAACTGGGTCTCCACCGGCTTCGGCTGGTACTACTTCCTCGCCGCCACCCTCTACCTGGTGTTCGTGGTGTACGTGGCGGCGTCCCGGTACGGCACCGTCAAGCTCGGCCCCCGGCACTCCACCCCCGACTACGGGATCTTCGCCTGGGGCGCGATGCTCTTCGCCGCGGGCATCGGCGTCGACCTGATGTTCTTCTCCGTCGCCGGCCCGGTCAGTCACTACCTGACGCCCCCCGAAGGCGATCCGGAGACCCTGGAGGCCGCCCGCCAGGCCGTGGTGTGGACACTGTTCCACTACGGCATCACCGGTTGGGCCATGTACGCCCTGATGGGCATGGTGCTCGGCTACTTCTCCTTCCGCTACAGCCTCCCCCTGGCCATCCGCTCCGCGCTCTACCCCCTCATCGGTCGGCGCATCCACGGCAGGATCGGCGACACCGTCGACCTCGCGGCCGTCATCGGGACGGTCTTCGGGATCTCCGTCTCGCTCGGCATCGGCGTCGTCCAGCTCAACTACGGCCTGAACTTCCTCTTCGGCGTGCCCGAGGGCGTCGCCGCCCAGACCGGCCTGGTCATCGTCTCGGTGATCATGGCCACGGTCTCCGCCGTGGCGGGCGTGGACCGCGGCATCCGGCGACTGTCGCAGCTCAACGTCCTGCTCGCCATCGTCCTGATGCTGTACGTGCTGATCGCCGACGACCCGATCCGGCTCCTCAACGCCCTGGTGCTCAACGTCGGCGACTACATCAGCCGCTTCCCCTCGATGACGCTGAACACCTTCGCCTACGACCGGCCCCGTCCCACCGAGTGGCTCAACTCCTGGACGCTGTTCTTCTGGGCCTGGTGGATCGCGTGGGCGCCCTTCGTCGGACTGTTCCTCGCCCGGATCTCACGCGGCCGCACCATCCGACAGTTCGTCTCGGCGGTCCTCGTCATCCCGTTCCTGTTCACGCTGACCTTCCTCTCCGTCTTCGGCAACAGCGCGTTGGGCAAGATCCGCCAGGGTGACGACGATTTCGGCCAGACCGCCGTGAGCGCCCCCGAGCAGGGCTTCTACGGGCTGCTCGACCAGTACCCCGGCGTCGTCTTCAGCGCCGTACTGGCCACCTTCGTCGGGCTGCTGCTCTACGTCACCTCCGCCGACTCCGGCGCTCTGGTGATCGGCAACCTCAGCTCCCACCTGCCCACCCCGACCGTCGACTCGGCCCCGTGGCTGCGCATCTTCTGGGCGCTGACGACCGGCCTGCTCACCCTGGCCATGCTCATCGTCGGCGGTGTGGACGCGCTGACCAACGCCACCATCATCATGGGCCTGCCGTTCTCGTTCGTGATGTTCCTGGTGATGGGCGGCCTGTACCGGGCCCTACGGGTCGAACGCTTCCGCGAGGACGCGCTGGCCACCACCCTGCCGTCCTCCCTGTCCGGCCGGACCGCCCACCGCGGCCACCTCCCCGAACCCAACTGGCGCCAACGACTCGCCCGCGCCATGAGCTTCCCGGGCAGGCGGGCCGGCATCCGGTTCGTCGACGAGGTGTGCCGCCCGGCGTTCCGGGAGGTCGCCGAGGAACTGCGGGCCCAGAACGTGGAGGCGGCCGTCACCGAGGAGATGGACGAGGAGATCGGCATCCCCCACCTGGAGCTGCGGGTGCCGATCGGGCAGGGGGAGGAGTTCCTGTACCGGGTGTGGCCGATCGAGGCGCCCACCCCGGCCTTCGCCACCCGCTCGGTCACCCGGCAGGACAGCTACATCCGCTTCGAGGTGCACCTGTCGGAGGGCAGCCAGGGCTACGACGTGATGGGCTACCACCGCGACCAGCTCATCGCCGACATCCTCGACCAGTACGAGCGGCACCTGGAGTTCCTGCGCCTGCACCGGGAGGCCGGAGCCCACTCCTCCCTGCCCGACCACCGCCCCGACACGGCCGAGGTCCACCTCCCCGACGAGGACTGACGGCGGGAAGGAGGAAGGGGCCGCAACCCGGCGCGGGTGCGGCCCCTGACGCGTCACGGCCGGCGCCGTCAGACGGCGGCCTGGGCACCGTCCGTCCTGCGGCGACGGACGAGGAAGATCGCTCCGGCGCCGACCGCCATGGTCACACCGCCGATCAGGGCGATCGTCGGCAGCGCGGAGGACGAACCGGTCTCGGCCAGGGAGCCCTGGAGATCGATCTCGGTGTCGCCCACGGGCTTGACGGAGGGGACCGGCTTCTTGGCCCCGCCCTGCGGCTTGGCGCCGGGGACCTCGCCGGGCTCGGCTCCGGCCTTGAGGACCTCGAACTCGTAGTAGCTGTCGTCGCCGGCGTAGACGCACTCGCCCGCGTCGTTGGCGTACAGGCCGACGCTGACGGCGAAGCCCAGTCCGACCGGGGCGGAGGCGTCCACGCTCAGGCGCAGGTCGACGCTGTAGGAGGTGTGGGCCTTGACGTCGCTGTAGCCGACGTAACCGGCACCCTCGTCGTTCTCGTCGAGGGAGATGTTCCGCCAGGCGCCGGTGGCCGGGTCCCGGTACTGCAACGTCAGGTGACCGGTGGTCACCTCCCAGCTCGCCTCGTCGATCTGCGCGGTGAAGACCCCGAAGTCGACGCGCCGGTAGTCGGTGTCCGAGTTGTTGGCGACGTTCAGCTTGAAGGTGTGGAAGCCGCTGCCCGCGACGACCTTGGAGGGCAGTCCGGACAGGCTGGTGCGCAGGTCCTCGTCGACGAGGAGTTCCTCGCCCTCGTCGCTGCACTCCACCGGTCCCTCGCCCGGGGACGGCTCGTCGGAGGGGGAGGGCGAGGCGGCCGGGGTGGAGGGCATCGGCGACGGGGTACTCCCGTCCTGCTCCCCCTCATCCTCGGCGGACTCCTCCGTCGGCTCCCCCGTCTCCTCGACCGGCTCCTCCGTCCCCTCCTCGATCCCTTCGGCCGGAGTCTCGGTGACGACCTCCGCGTCCGGAGTCTCGACGGGGGTTTCGGCCGGAACGTTCGTGGAGACGCTCGGCTCCGGCGTCCCCTGGGTCGCGTGGGCCACGGGCGCGACAAGCAGCGCGGCGGGCGCGACGACGGCCGATACGACAGCGGTCGCCACAGCATGGCGAAGCTTCATGAAGACCTCTTCTGGGTCCAAGTGCCACGGACGGCACCAACAGGTAGCGGCCGGACGCCCTCGGAAGAGCAGTGCGGCGCGGCCGTGTGAACACTTGTGTGACTCAGGAGGTGTTTCAACGGTTGTACGCACAAACCGGACTATGGTGTGTGTTGTTCGTCACAGCGGCCGACTCCTCCTCACGTCGAGGTGCGGTTGACGGCCGTGACGGCGGCCGGTGCCCGCGTCCAGGCGAAGACGGCGCAGACCCTTGCCGGGGCATGGTCGATGCTGGAGACGGCCCGGCAGGGTGAGGAGACCGGCCGGGCGCTGACCAGCGTGACGGGCCGCGTCACACCCGGCGACACGGCCCGCTGGGAGCTTCCCATGTGGGGACCGACCGAACCGGTTCCGGCACTGGAGACGGCCGCTCCGGCGCTCACGGACGAGGCGCTGGACGCGCTGGTCCACCAGATCCGGCACAGCCAGACCCCGCCCCTGTCCTACCGGGAGATGGCCACCCGCTTCCGCGCGGCCGGCCACTCCGCCTCCGAGGTCCGCCTGCGGGTCGCCTGGAAGCGCGTCGCCTGATGGGCGCACTACCGGTGTTCCGGTGGCGCCTGGCCCCCGACGGTTACGCCACCCGCCGCCAACTGCGGGCGCGCGGTCTGCGGCCCGGCGGTCAGGGCGTGGCCGCGCAGCTCGAACGGCCGCGCCGCCGCCGGGGGCCGCTGGTCGCCCACCTCTACCGCGTCGACCTGGCCAAGCCGGTGCGGCCGATGACCCCGGGCCGGTGGGCGGGCTCGCAGCGGCGAACGCCGCCCACCGCACCTGCCCGCAGTGCCGAACCGATGCGGGCTACGTCATCCCGCCCTCGCTCGGCATGCGCGTGCCCTGCGCCTACCCCGACCCCGCCGACTCCCCGAGGAGTGCCTGATCATGGGCAACGCCGACATCCGTCGTCTGGACCGCGTGATTCAGGCGACCACGAAGAAGCTGGAAGCGGGCCGCCGGGGTGAGTGGTGGCCGCTGAACGGCCACGAGCGCCGGGCGATGGCCCGCGCCCTGGCCGGTGGCGCCTACAAGGTCGCCCGGGGCCGCAGCGCCGACCGCGCCGAGGAGCGCATGGACAGCAGCTCGGCCGGAATGCGGCTGAACTCGGAGCTGACCGCGCTGCACGGCGAGCGGTAGCGGCTCATCACCGAGGCCGCCCGCGCCAAGGCGGTCAAAAAGTTTTCCGGCTGGTGACGACCATCGGATCGCTCTGCGCCGCGCCCGGCCGCTAGGCAAAACCGGCTGGTACGGGCGACGACCGGTAGAGCGTTCCGCGGCTTTGCCCTCTCAACCAGCGGCCAATGTGCGCCACTTGTCTGAGTGCATGAAAGGTGTCACCACGATGGTCTGGAAAGGTCCCGGGGTGCGGAAGGCGATCACCAGCTCGCCCGGCTCGTCACCGTCGCGCACTCCGGCGATCTGGGATCGAGAGGTTCGCCAGCCGCCGTCCGCGGCCGTGAGTTCCGAGTTCGCTGTGAAGTGCACGTGGTCGTCGTAGACCTCCAATACACCCGCAACCCCCTGGCGGACTCCGGATGCCTCGTAAGCGGTGGCATCGGCGACCAGAGCGTGCCCGGAGTTCACCGCATCGACGATTCGCTCGATCTGGGCGCTCGCTTTGCGACTGCGCCACCACCTGCGAACTCCCACACGGTTCTCCGTTCTCTACTCGCCGAGCTGCCCCAGCAGTGTGCATCACCAGGGTGACCAGGCAGTACGCGGGATGCACGTGGTCCTCATGTCTGCCCGCCGGCCACGGCACCGTCTCATGTGCGCCGACCCCGGCCATCCCTGGCGCCCTCTCCTCAACTGCTTCCTTCCTGCTGCGACAGGAGCATCCCCTCATGGGTGACAACATCGTTCACCTGCACAAGAACACCGAACCGGCCGCCGACACGGCCACCGTGACCACCCTCACGGTCGCGCCGGACGCGCCGCCGGCCCGGCCCATACCGCTGTGGGTCCGCTCCGGCCGCGCGGTGAAGAGGGCCGCCACGCACGAGCGCACGAAGGTGGCCCCGTCCGCGCAACGGCCCGGCACGGCCTCTACACCCTCAACGGCGGGCGGGTTCATCACCGTGCGCCCCCACTACATCGACGACGCGAGGGGCGCCGAAACCGGATGTGCTCCGCAGGTCGCTCTACGCCTGGGCGTTCCGCGCGGCGCCGGGGAGCGACGGCACTCTCGCCTCCCTCGCGGACACGACGGAACTCCCGGCGGACGTGCGGGCCGCCCTCGTGTGGGTCGAGAAGCACTCGCTCAAGGTGACCGAGGCGGCCCGGCCGGAGCGGATGCGGGCGGCCCTGGACGCCCTCTCGCGGAAGCTGGACGGGACACCGGCCGCCGACAACAAGCGCATGGTGCTCAGCAACGCCCTGCGCTACGCGGTGGAGAGGGGCGTTCTCTCCACCAACCCGCTCACCCGGGTCGACTGGACTCCCCCGGCCCGTGACGACGAAGTCGACTTCCGCTACGTGCCCAACCCCCGGCAGGCGGCGGCGCCCATCGACGCGGTACGGGAGCAGGGCGAGCGGGGCGCCCACCTCGCCCCGTTCTTCGGCTGCCTGTACTACGCGGCCATGCGACCGTCCGAGATCGCCGCACTGCGGGCCGCGGACTGTCGGCTGCCCGAGGAAGGCTGGGGAGAGCTGATCCTCGCGGGCAGCCGGCCGGAGGTCGGCTCGGGGTGGACCGACGACGGCGAGTCCTACGAACAGCGCGGGCTCAAGCGCCGGGCGCGCCGGTCCACCCGGCCCGTGCCGATCCCGCCCGTCCTCACGGCGATGCTGCGCGAGCACATCGAGGCGTACGGCACGACGGAGGACGGCCGGCTCTTCCGCGCGGCCAAGGGCGGCCGCGTCCGGTCCACCGAGTACTGCGAACTCTGGGACGCCGCCCGCGAGAAGGCGCTGTCGAAGGCCGAGGCCGCGACCCCGCTCGCGGACGTCCCCTACTCCCTCCGGCACGCCGGAGTCTCACTGTGGATCAACTCCGGTGTGGACCCGGTGGAGGTGGCCCGACGGGCGGGCCACAGTCTCACCGTCCTGTTCCGCTTCTACGCCAAGATCCTGCGCGGTCAGCAGTCGCTCGCCAACCAGCTCATCGAGAAGGGGCTGAGCGGCGGCGCGTGACCGGGATCCTGGCCCATGGATGGCCCACACGCGCTGGTCAACGGCGGGATACCGGCGGCCCGGGGTCAGACAGGGCGAACGCCGAAGGGGCGCCTCCCGGTGAGGGGCGCCCCTTCTGAGCTGCTGGTTCGTTCACCTCGGCGGAGGCTGTGGGATTTGAACCCACGGTGGTGTCGCCACCACGACGGTTTTCAAGACCGTTCCCTTAGGCCGCTCGGGCAAGCCTCCCCACGCCGCGCCGTGCGGTGCGGCGTGGGGACAGCCTAACCGGTCCGTCAGTCTCCCTTGCGGGAACCCAGCGTCAGCTCGGTCTTGGTCTCCTTGCCGTCGCGCTCGTAGGTGAGGGAGATCTCCTCGCCCGGTTCGTGGGCCCAGATCTCGCTGATCAGGGTCGGACCGCTGTCGATCGAGACGCCGTCCAGGCGCGTGATCACGTCGCCCGGCCGCAGGCCGGCCCGGTCGGCCGGACCGCCCGGCGTGATCGGCTCACTGCCGTCGCCGGTGTTCTCGATGATGCGGGCGCCGTCGCCCTGGACGCGCAGGTCGACCTGGACGCCGATGACCGGGTAGACCGGTTCGCCGGTCTCGATCAGGGTCTTGCCCACGCGCTGGGCCTGGTTGATCGGGATGGCGAAGCCGAGGCCGATGCTGCCCGGCGTGCCCTGGCCGAGGCCACCGCCGGCCGACTGGATCGCGGAGTTGATGCCGATCACCGCGCCCTCGGCGTTGAGCAGGGGGCCGCCGGAGTTGCCGGGGTTGATGGAGGCGTCCGTCTGGAGGGCGCTCATGTAGGACGCCTGGGAGCCCTGGCCGTCGCTGGAGGCCACGGGGCGGTTCTTGGCGCTGATGATGCCGGTGGTGACGGTGCCGGACAGGCCGTACGGGGCGCCGATCGCGATCGTCGCGTCGCCGACCTGGACCTTGTCGGAGTCGCCCAACGGCAGCGGGGTGAGTTCGGCGTCCCCGGCGTTCCTGAGTTTGATGACGGCGACGTCGTAGCCCTGGGCGCGGCCGACGACCTCGGCCTCGTACTTGCGGCCGTCGGAGAAGGTGGCGGTCAGTTCGCCCCCGTCGGCGGCGCTGGCCACCACGTGGTTGTTGGTCATGATGTGGCCCTGCTTGTCGTAGACGAAGCCGGTGCCGGTGCCGCTCTCCCCGCCGCCCTCGGCCTCGATCGTCACGACGCTGGGCAGGGCCTTGGCCGCGATCCCGGCGACGGAGTCGGGGGCGCGGTTGACCTGTTCGAGGTTGCCGCCGGAGGAGATGGTCGTCGAGGTGTTCTCGGCGCGGTCGGCGGCCCAGAAGCCGATGCCCGTGCCGACGCCGCCCGCGAGGAGGGCGGCGACCAGGATGGCGGCGATCAGGCCGCCGCCCAGCCGGCGCTTGCGCTCCGGGGGCGGCGGGGGCGTGAAGGGGGCGCCCCAGGCGGAGTGGGGGGCGCCGTAGCCGTCGTGACCGCCCGGGAAGCCCCACTGCCCGGCCTGCTGGGGCTGTTGGTGCGGTTGGTGCTGCTGTGCCTCGTGCGGGGCGGTGTGGGCCTGGGGCGGCGGGGCGGGGGACGCCGCGGGCGGGGGGGTGGTCTGCTGTGCCGTCGACGGCTCGTGCTGCGGGGATGGCTGCGCCGAAGGGTGGGGGCGGTCCTGCGGGGGCTCCGCCTCGGGGTCGATCTTCCGCAGGTGGGTCGTCGCCGCGTCGCCGTCGGACGTCGGGGGGGCGGGGGGCTCGGGGGAGGGCGCCGGCGGCGCCGGCTCCGGGGCGGGCGCGGGCGCGGAGGCGGGGGCGGGCGCGGAGGCGGGGGCGGGCGCCTGGAGGTCGTAGTCCTCCGACGGGGTGTCGGGTGTCCTGGGCGCGGCGGCGTCGTTCGCGCCGGACCCGTCGGCCGGCGGGTGCGGCACGGGGGCGCCGGCCGCCGGGTTCTCGGCCGCGCCCTCGTTCTCGGTGCTCACAGCTCTCTCCTCAGGTACACGACAGCGCACGTCTCGTGGGCGGCGTGCGGCGTATTCGGATGTGGTGCCAGCTTCTCCCAGGCTCCGTCAGGCCGGCGTAAACGCGACCGCCCGTCCGGACGCGTACCCGGGCGCGGGCGATCCACGGCGCAGGGAACGGAGTGGCACCATAACGCGGTGAGCTACGGAAACCTCCGGGGATCGTCCGGCTCCCGCCGCCCCATCTCCGTCATCGCCCACCGCGGCGCCTCCGAGGACGCGCCGGAGCACACCCTGGCCGCGTACCGCAGGGCCATCGAGGACGGGGCCGACGCCCTGGAGTGCGACGTGCGGCTCACCGCCGACGGGCACCTGGTCTGTGTGCACGATCGTCGCGTCAACCGTACCTCCAACGGGCGCGGCGCCGTCTCCGCGTTGGAGCTGGCCGACCTGGCCGCGCTGGACTTCGGTTCCTGGAAGGGCCGAGCCGATTCGCACGAGTCGCCGGAGCGCGAGAGCCGCGACCACACCTCCGTGCTGACCCTGGAGCGACTGCTGCGCCTGGTGGAGGAGCAGGCCGCCGCCGGACGACGCGTGGAACTGGCCGTGGAGACCAAGCACCCCACCCGGTGGGCGGGGCAGGTCGAGGAGGAGTTGCTGCGGGTGCTCGCCCGCCACGGTCCGACCTTCCCCGTGCGCGTGATGAGCTTCTCGGCCCGCTCGCTGCACCGGGTGCGGGAGGCGGCGCCGTGGCTTCCGACCGTCTACCTGATGCAGTTCCTGCTGCCGCGCCACCGCGACGGGCGGCTGCCTCCGGGGGTGGGGATCGCCGGCCCGAGCATCCGGATCCTGCGCGGCCATCCCGAGTACGTGGCGCTCGCGCACAGCCTGGGCCACCAGGTGCACGTGTGGACGGTGGACGATCCGGCCGACGTGGAGCTGTGCGCGGTGCTCGGGGTGGACGCGATCATCACCAACCGGCCCCGGCGCGTGCTGGAGCAACTGGCCGCGCGGGAGGAGGCGTAGGGGGCCCGTTCCGGAAGGAGCGGCGGTGTGCGGTACGGGGGGCGCGCTCCGGCGTGTCCCGGCGCCTCCGGTTGCTCCCCGGGGGCGTACCCCGGCGCACGGCGGATCGCCGGCGGTGGTGGAGCTTCGGTGAGGGGTGCGTCACGGGACCGGTCCGTCCGGTTTCCGGCCATGGACAAAGGGGCATTCATCACGTGGCGTGGGGCGAAGAAGGAGGTCTCGGGGGTGGCGTTGGTGGTTGCACAGGAGGCGCCGACGTCGTCGACGATGGCCGTGCCCCACGGCCCCGCGGGCGTGGGAGCGGCGAGGCGCCGGATGCGCGAGGAACTCCTCGGCTCCGGGACGCCCGAAGCGGTCGTGGACGACGCGGTTCTGATCCTTTCCGAACTCCTCAGCAACGCGTACCGGCACGCCCGCCCACTGGGCACGGGCGACTGCGTGCGCGCGGCATGGGGCCGTACGGCCGACGGCGGGGTGAGGGTCTCCGTCACGGACGGCGGGGGCCCGACGCGCCCACGCCCGTCCAACCCGTCGGTGACGGCGCGGGGCGGCAGGGGGTTGTCGATCATCACTTCCCTCGCCCGCGACTGGGGCGTGCGGGACGGCGTGTCCGGCGGTGTGACGGTCTGGGCGGTCGTGGCGCCGTCCGAGGGCGGTGGCTTCGGTCCGGACATGGAGTTCGACCTGGCGGGTCTGGAGGACATCGCGTGACGGCGTAGGCGTTTCGGGTGGCTCCCGTCGCGTGCTCGGACGGCCCGGCCCACAGGGGCTAGGCTCGCGCCGACAAGCGTCCGTACGACCGGGAGAACCGCACGCCATGGCCAAGAAGCGCCGCCCCCAGACCAAGGCCGCCAAGCCGCAGCTCGTCGACGGCGAGGTCCCCGTCGTCGGTGCCCGCGAGCCCTGCCCCTGTGGGTCCGGCCGTCGCTACAAGGCCTGCCACGGGCGTGCCGCCGCCCAGGCGGTGACCGAGCTGGTGCGCCGGCCGTTCGAAGGACTGCCCGGGGAGTGCGACTGGGTCGCGCTGCGCGAGCTGGTGCCCGCCGCGACCGTGCCGCTGAAGTTGAGGGACGGACTGCCCGAGGACGTCCCCTCCGTGACGCTGGCGACCGTCCTGCCCATGGCCTGGCCCGCGCTGCGCCGCGACGACGGCGCCGTGCTGCTCGGGTTGCAGAACGACACCCCCTCCGGTGACGTCAGCCGTGACCTGGCCGACGTGCTCCGGCGTGCCCTGACGGCGCGGCCGGGCACCCCGGTGGCCGCCGAGCGCACGGGTGCCGACGCGCCGCGGCTCCAGGACCTGCTGGATGTGGAGGCGCCCTTCGTGCCCGAGGTGCACGACGGCTTCGAGTTCTGGGTGGAGGACGCGGCGAACCAGAGTCCGGAGGTGGCCGCCTCACTGGAACGCGCCAATTCGGCCGCCCTGCCGACTGCTCGTCTGGGGGTTGTGGAGGCCGCCTACTGGTGCGAGACCCCGGAGAAGAACCACCTGCGCTGGGTCATGCCGCACCCGGAGGACGAGTTGCTGGACGCGCTGGCCCGGCTGCACGCCGCGGGCGCCTCGTCGCTTGGCGAGGGCACTCGGCTGGTGGGCTCCTTCCGGGCGCACGGGCTCCTGGTTCCGGTGTGGGACCTGCCCGTTTCGATGCGCGCGGAGGACTGCGAGAAACCCGCCGCGGCGTTCGCCGAGCGGCTCGGGGAGGCGCTGGCGACCGATGGCCCGCTGTCGGCGGACGAACGCCGGGCGCGCAACGGGTTCACCAACCGCCAGATCACTCTCAACTGAGAGACGATTCAAAATGGAACGACCCGGGAATTCATAGAGTGATTCCCGTCACAACGGGGTGTATCCGCAGGTAAATCGACGGCTTGAAGAGAGCGGTGGAATTTGCGAACGGCCCATAACTTGTTACCGTTCTAGCAGCCCGGTCGCTGGTGCATCCCCCGTCGCCAGCGACCGGGTCTTTCCATGTCCGCCCGCGTGTCGGCTCCCCCCGGGCACATCGGGCGTCGCGCCGACTCCCGTGTCACGGAGCGAATTCGCTACCGGAACGCAGCAGCAGCCCCTCACCGTCCGGTGCCGCGACCTCCGCGATCGCCGTGTACGGATCGGCCTCGGGCTCCTTCTCCCGATCGTCTTCTCGTGTTCTTTCCGTTCCACGGCGCGGGGTGTCGCATACCCCCGATCCACCCGCCGCGGGCATTTCGCAGGAAACGGTCACCGAATGGCCGCCGGGGCCGAGGAGACTGAGAGCGCCGTACAACGGTTCGCCGGTGGTGTTCCGGTAGTACATCCGGCCCCAGGTCACCCCGTTCCGGGACAGCACACAGGTCTGCGCCCCAACGCCCCGGGGGGCCGTGGAGGGCCGACCGCAGACGGCGGTGACCTCCGACGGACCGGCGCCGGGGACGGGCCCGGAGGGTGCGGACGGGGCCGGGGTGGTGACGGCGGCGGCCGGACGCGAACGGCCACCGGCTCCCTCCGCCGACGCCGGACCGTCCTGTCCGGCGGTCGCCACGGCGAGCGGCAGGATCGCCGCGAGCGCCACCCCACTGGCGAGCGCGATCGCGCGGAGGTTGGAGGCGCACTGCTGTGGCTCGTCCATGGGCGTCCACCTGTCAACTCGCTGGAGGGGGAGAGCTTTTCACGCTCCTCGGCGGACCCGAACATATCGGGAGAAAGACGGCACTCACGGGGACAGAGTGCCTGTTTCCCTCCATCTCGGACGCGCTGCTACCCGTACGAGTGAACGCGAGGGCGGACGACCGGCCCCGCCGGGCGCGGGCGGAGGGGACGGGCGGAGGGGTGGGAAGACGAGGGCGGGCCGTGGCGGCCGGGAGCCGGCCGCCGGTGGCCCGTGAGTCGTGCGCCTGTGGTGGTGCCGAGGGAGGGAACGGAGGAACGGGACGGGAGTGCGGGAGAGAAGGCCGATGGGACGGAACGGCGCCGGTCAGTACGCCAGTCGGCTGCCGGTGTCCGGCACCTGCGCGCTGGCCCGCACCAGTACGTCCGCCAACGGCTCCATCCGCGGCAGCCACGGGGCTCCGCCGTTCCCCGCCGACGGCGGCCTCTCCCACCGGACCTCTCCGGCCCCGATGCGCGACGGCGGCAGCGGGACGTAGCCGCCCTCGCCGTGGAAGCGCAGCGAACTGGGCACCCAGTCCTGGGCGTAGAGCAACTCGCCCAACTCCTGCAGGTCGTACGGCGCCACCAGCAGCGCGAAGCGGGTCGGAGTGGCCACCACCGGGCCGGTGCGCAGCCCGAGACGGTCGAACTCCTCCAACGCGCGGGCCCCGGCGGCGGCCGGGAGGCTCACCGCACAGGGGGCGCGGCCGCCGGTGGCCAGGAGGACCGGCGCGTCGGACCGGTTCGTCCACCACCAGCGCACCATGCGCTCATCGGTGGTCGCGGCCAACAGTTCGGGATCGAAGGGGTGGGCGCCCGGCACGACGCAGTCGGGCCGCGGGCAGGAACAACGCCCCGTCGGCTGCCCGGACCGGCGTACGGTCGTGCGCCGGGTGGAATTCCGCGGGGGCACACCGGGCACCACGGGCCACCCCCACCGTGTGGCGTAGACGAGTGCCGCGTTCCGCAGCGCCCAGCGGGTCATGCGTCGCCTTCCGAGGATCTCGCGCATCAGCGCTCGTTCCTTTCCGTAACGCCAAAAATCGACAAGGACCTGACAGAAACGGGGGTCCGTGACGGCCGCCCCGTCCCTCACACCTGTTGCATCTGTGGATCTCGGTGACCGCACGCGCGCGGCCGGAGCAGCGCGTCACCGTGTCGTTTCCGGTGACCGGCCGGACGTCCCGTGCCCGCGGGTCGGGCGTGGTGCGCGACGGAACGGTGCGTGCGCCCGGCTCGGCGCGTCCGGCGGGACGTCCGTACGCGGTGGGCCGTCGGTGGCGAGCGGAGGACTTCGCCGTCGTACGTCCGTGCCACCCGGCGACCGCTCCGCCGACCGTGCCCTGATCTCTTCGCCCGTACGGAGCGCGCCCCGCACTCTCTCGTGGGACGCCCCGGTTCGCCGCCGGGTTCCGCCGCGGTCCGAACGCCGCCGACCGCCCCGCTTCCTCTTGCCGTACGTAACCCACGTACCCACAACGACCGTGATGACGCGTTGTCGTGCAGACGTCAGTCGACCGTGCACCGGTCGATCCATGATGCATTTTCGGCCAAGCTTACGACCCCGTGGGGAACCGTGTCCCGTCCTTCGCGCATCCCCGTGTGACAACCGGGTCCCAGGGACATCGGCCGGCCCGCCGGTGCAGTGCTGGACATTGCGTCATCAGGGCGTGTACACCTGAATACATCGATGGCGGAGCAGCACGACATGGGGGTTTGCGATGCTGTTGAGGATGCTGATCCGCGGTGAGGGTCGCTGCCCATGAGTGCCCAGCAGCCGCCGAAACTGGCCGGAATCGATTCACCTGCCCCTCCTCCCCAGCACACTGCCCCGCACCCCTCCGCCTCACAGACCGCCCGATCCGCCGTTCCGCCCGCCTCCCCCGAGCCGCGCCGGACGCCGCCGATCGACGATCCGGCCCTGACGCGTCCCGTGGACCAGCTCGCCGCCGTACAGGACCGGCTCGCCGGCTGGATCTCCGACCTCACCACCCTCCACGACCTCACCGAACGCCTGGTGCGGACCGACACCCTGGACGGCGCGGTGCGCGAGGCGCTCGGTGCCGGGGCCTCCCTCGTGGGCGCCCGGCGCGGGCTGATCACCCTGACGCCCTCCACCGCCCACGGCGACGGTGACGGCGACCACCACGGGCTCGGCCCCGACACCACCGTCGGGTTGGGCCTGGGCGCGGCGGACCTCGGTCACATCGAGACCATCCCGCGCGAGTCCTCCTCCTTCGCCCGTCTCCTCGACGGACTGCCCGGGGCCGGCGCCAAGGACGGCCAGGACGGCGCGGGCGCCCCCCGGGAGATCGCCAACCCCCACATCGCCGAGGACGCCGACCTCGACCCACGCCACCGCGAGGTCGCCGCCCGGCTCGGTTTCGCCGCCAGTTACGCCGTCCCGCTGGAGACCGAGGCCGCCGGGCGCATCGGCGTCGCCGTCTGGCTCTACGACGAGCCCGCCCAGCCCTCCGAGCGCCAACGCCACCTGCTCGGCCTGTACGTGCGGCACGCCGCCGAGCACATCGCCCGCCAACTCGACCTCACCCGTGCCCGTTCCACCGCGGACACCGTGCGCGAAGGGCTGCTCCCGTCCCGGCTGCCCCGCGTGCCCGGCGTGCGGTTGGCGGTGCGGCACCGCACCGGGCCGCGCGGCGGCGGCGACTGGTACGACGCGCTGCCACTGCCCGAGGGCGCGCTCGGGCTGTCCGTGGGCGGGGTCACCGGCTCCGGACCGGACGCGCTGGCCGCCATGGGGCGGCTGCGGGCGTCGCTGCGCGCGTACGCGGTGATGGAGGGGGAGGACCCGGTGGCGGTCCTGTCCGACCTGGAACTGCTGCTGCGGCTGACGGAACCGGCACGGTCGGCGACCGCGCTGTTCGGGTACGCCGAGCGGACCGGGACGGTGGGCGGGCCGACGGGTTCCGGGGCCGGCGCCAGGGTCGTGCTGGCCGGGGCCGGACACTGCCCGCCACTGATCGTCGGGCCGCGGCGCACCGAGGTCGTGGAGACCACGCTCTCCGCTCCGCTGGGCATGCTCGCCTGCTGGGAGGCGCCCAGCGTCGAGGTGCGCCTGGCCCCCGGGGAAACGCTCCTGCTCTACAGCGACGGCCTGCTGCACCGCACCGGCGAGCCGATGGACCGGGCCTTCTCCCGGCTCCGGGCCGCCGCCGTCGCCGCGGCGCCGGCCGTCCGGGAGGACCCCGAGGCGCTGCTGGACCACCTCCTGAGCACCGTGCTGCCCGACGGACGGGCCGACGACCCCGACAGCCCCGAGGACGTCGTCCTGCTGGCCGCGCGCTTCTGAACCGCGGCCCCTCCGCTGGAACGCGGCTCCGAACCTCCTCCCTCGGGGCCCGCCCCGGTCCCCGTCACGACCGTTCCGGGACGCCCGCGACGGGCCCGACCTACGATGGGAGACGGCCCGCACCCGGCCCACACCACCAGTACGAGGAGGCAGCGACGTGGCTGACCAGCAGACCCCGGAGACCCCGGAGGAGCAGGGCGAACCCACCGAGCCCACGGCGGAGGAGCCGATCAAGCAGCGCAAGAACGGCCTGTACCCGGGCGTCTCCGACGAACTCGCCGAGAACATGCGGACCGGCTGGGCGGACACCGAGCTGCGCGACCTGGAGCCGATCCCCCAGGCCGACCGCACCGCCGAGCGGCGCGCGAAGCTCTCCGCCCGCTTCCCCGGCGAGCGCCTGGTGATTCCCGCGGGCACCCTCAAGACCCGCTCGAACGACACCGACTACCCCTTCCGGGCCTCCGTCGAGTACGCCTACCTCACCGGCAACCAGACGGAGAACGGCGTCCTGGTCATGGAGCCCCGGAACGACGGCGGCCACGACGCGGTCCTCTACCTGCTGCCCCGCTCCGACCGGGAGAACGGCGAGTTCTGGCTCGACGGCCAGGGCGAGCTGTGGGTGGGCCGTCGGCACAGCCTGGCCGAGGCCGAGCGGCTCCACGGCCTGCCGTGCGAGGACGTGCGCACCGTCGCCGACGTGCTGCGGGAGGCCAGGGGCGACGTCCGCGTGGTGCGCGGCCACGACGCCGGGGTCGAGGCCGCCCTGGCCGACAAGGTGACCGCCGAGCGCGACGAGGAGTTGAGGGTCTTCCTCTCCGAGATGCGTCTGGTGAAGGACGACTTCGAGGTCGGCGAGCTGCAGAAGGCCGTCGACTCCACCGTGCGCGGCTTCGAGGACGTCGTGCGCGTCCTGGACAAGGCCCAGGCCACCTCCGAGCGCTACATCGAGGGCACCTTCTTCCTGCGCGCCCGCGTGGAGGGCAACGACGTCGGCTACGGCTCCATCTGCGCCGCCGGCCCGCACGCCACCACCCTGCACTGGGTGCGCAACGACGGTCCGGTCCGCCCCGGTGACCTGCTGCTGCTGGACGCGGGCGTGGAGACCCACACCCTCTACACCGCCGACGTCACCCGCACCCTGCCGATCAACGGCCGTTTCACCGACCTCCAGCGGAAGATCTACGACGCGGTGTACGACGCGCAGGAGGCGGGCATCGCGGCGGTGAAGCCGGGCGCGAAGTACCAGGACTTCCACCGTGCCGCGCAGCGCGTGCTGACGGAGCGGCTGGTGGAGTGGGGCCTGGTGGAGGGGCCGGTCGAGCGGGTCCTGGAGCTGGGGCTCCAGCGGCGCTGGACGCTGCACGGCACCGGGCACATGCTCGGCATGGACGTCCACGACTGCGCCGTCGCGCGCCGTGAGGCGTACGCCGAGGGAACGCTGGAGCCGGGCATGTGCCTGACCGTCGAGCCGGGGCTGTACTTCCAGGCCGACGACCTGACGGTGCCCGAGGAGTACCGGGGCATCGGCGTGCGCATCGAGGACGACATCCTCGTCACCGAGGACGGCAACCGGAACCTCTCGGCGGCGCTGCCGCGCCGTGCGGACGAGGTCGAGGCCTGGATGGCCCGGCTGCGCGGTTGATCCGCCTCGGGGTGTCCTGGGTGGAGGCCTGGGTGGAGTCCCGGGCCGGTTCGGTCCGGCGACGGGAGGGGGCGCGGGGATCCCCGCGCCCCCTCCCGTTTGGTGTGCGGCTTCCCCTCTCCGGTGATGCGCGGGTCAGGACGCCTTGAGCAGCGCGTCCTTCTTCCACTTGAGGAGTTTGTCGAAGCAGACCACCGCGCCGTCGCCCGGTCGGTTGCGGAAGTCGACGTGGTCGGCGAGGGCCTTGATCAGGAACAGGCCCCGGCCGTGCTCCGGAGCATGACCACCGTCGTGCGGGCCGTCGTGCCCGCCGGCGGGTGCTCCGCGGCCGGTCCCGTCGTGGGAGAAGCCGACGCTCCCGGCGAGCAGCGGGCCGAGCGGGTTCGGCGCCGTGCGGCCACTGGCGCCGCCCACCTCGTCCGCGCTGTTGACGGTGCTCCGGGGGGCGGCGTTCGTGGTGTCCGTGGCGTTCGTGGTGTCGGTGACGTGCGGTGCGCCACCCGGTACCTCCCCGAAACCCGGCCCGTGATCGGTGACCTCGATGCGACACATGTCGTCATCGATGAACGCCGTCACGTGGTACTCCCCGGCGCCCGACCGCCCGGGATCCCCCGGCCCGCCGTGCTCGACCGCGTTCGCGCACGCCTCGGAGAGCGCGATCGACAGGTCGTAGGAGACGTCGGGATCGACGCCCGCCGTCTCCATCGCGCCGAGCAGGAGGCGCCGGGCGAGCGGGACGCTCGCGGCCTCACGCCGCAAGTGGAGGGACCACCAGATGCTCATGCTCAGCCTCCTGGCCGCGGCTCGACATACCCTCACGTATTGCCCGGGTCGGCGGCGGTAAGCCCGGGGGCGGGACGCCACCGCTCGTTCGGCGGATGAAACGAGTACCGCAAGATACGTAAAAGAGATGAATTATCCCCAACGCTCCGCTCCTCACCGGCCACGGAGTGTCAGCGGGGTGCTCGGGACGGACGCCCCGTGTTCCTCTCGGGGCGGTGGTGAGAAGATGGCCCGGTCATGAGAGCCCCCGTCGCGCGAGCCGGCGCCGACCTGCGACTGCTGCGAGCCGTGGTGTTCGCCGCGGTCTGCGTCACGCTGTCCGCGACCGGGCACGTCCTCGCGGCCGGGCAGGGGCTTCCCGCCTGGGCGTTGGCCGCGGGCTTCGCGGCCGTCCTCGCCGTCGCCGTGCCGTCGGCCGGACGCGAGCGCGGCCTGCCGGGCATCACGGCCCTGTTGACGCTCGGGCAGACCGGGCTGCATCTGCTCTTCTCCACCGCGCAGACCTCGCCGCCGACCGGGGGCTCCGCCTCGGGCGGCGGCGACCGCGACGGGGTGATCGCCCTGGCCGCGCGGCTGCTGTGCGGCGGCGGGTCCGCCACCGGTCTGACGGAGGCCGAGGCCCGGCGCGTCGTCGCCGAGGCCGGGCTCTCCGGCACGGCTCCCGGGTCCGCCACCGAGGCCGCGGCCCGGAGCACGGCGTTCCACGGTGGTCACGGTCTGACCGCGCCCGCCCCCGGTCCCGAGGCGGCCGGCACGGCCGCCGAGTGCCTCCAGGCGGCGGTGCGCACCGCCCTGTCGTTGCTCTCCGGCCCCATGGTGCTCGGTCACCTGCTCGCCGCGTTCGCCGTGGGGTGGATGCTGCGCCGGGGCGACGCCGCCCTGTGGCGGTTGGTGCGGTTGTCGGGCCACCTCACCGACGAGCTCGCCGACGTGCTGCTCGTACGGGCTCTGCGCGCGGCGCTGCGCTGGGCGCGGGTCCTGTGTCGGGGGATGTCGCCCGACGGGGCCGTGCCACCCCGCGTCCCGCGCGGCGGCGGGGCCGAGGACGCCGTGCCGCCTGCCCCACCGCTGCTGGCGCACTCGGTGGTCCGGCGCGGGCCGCCCGTCTCCCGGCACGACCTCGCCCTCGCGGCCTGACGCGCACGCCCCCACTTCCGTCTCCGGAGGACGTGGTGCGCGCGCCACGCCGCGCGCACCACGCCCAGGCTCGATCCGACCCGGGGCGCACGCCCCGCGCACTGCACACGGTCGGCACCACCGCGCGAACACCAGGCGCGGCGGCGCACGACGGTGCCCGTGCGCCCGTGCGCCCGGCCGCCGGAGGAGCGTTCCCTCCCGACGTACGAGGAGTGTCACCAGCATGCAGTTCCCCACCCGGTTCGCGCTGCCGTCCCTGCCCTCCGCCCGCCGGTTGGCCGCGGTCGGCGCCACCGTCGCGGCCTGCGCCGTCGCGCTCGCCGGACCCGCGGCCGCCCACGTCTCCGTCAACCCCGAGACGGCCGAGCAGGGCGGCTACGCCACCATCAACTTCAAGGTCCCCAACGAGCGCGACAACGCCTCCACCGTGAAGCTGGAGGTCACCTTCCCCGCCGACCACCCGCTCTCCTCGGTGATGCCGCAGCCGGTCCCCGGCTGGGAGGTGGAGGTCACCAGGACCAAGCTGGACGAGCCGCTGGAGGTCCACGGCCGGAAGGTCGACGAGGCCCCCTCCAAGATCACTTGGACGGAGACCGGGGGCGGCATCGAGCCGGGCACCTTCCAGCAGTTCCCCGTCTCCGTCGGACAACTGCCCGAGGACGTGGACCACCTCGTGCTCAAGGCCGTCCAGACGTACAGCAACGAGGAGGTCGTGCGCTGGATCGAGGAGCCGGTCGAGGGCGGGGAGGAGCCGGAGAGTCCGGCCCCCGTGCTGAAGCTGGTCCCGCCCGCCGACGGTGACGGAGGCCACGGCGCCCCGGCCGACGAGGCCTCCGACACCGAAGGCGATGCCGCCGACTCCGACGGCGCCGCGGAGAACGCCGGCGCCGCGGAGAACACCGCGTCCGACGGGTCCTCCGGCGCCACCGACACCACCGCCCGCGTCCTCGCCGTCATCGGCATCGTCGTCGGCGCCGGCGGCGTCGCCTTCGGTGTCCTGGCCGGACGACGCCGCACCACCGCCTGACGCCGCCCGCGCCGTCCGGCGGCCCGGCCCGTCCCCCCACCCGCTCCCGGGCGGGGCGGGCGGTCCGGGCCGCCGGGCCCGCGCGCGACACCACCACCATCCCGAGGAAGAAACGAACCACCATGCACCGCACCACGCGCCGCCACCCCCGGCGCACCCGGCCCACCGCCCTTCCCGCCCGCCGCGCGCTCGGGCTCGCGCTCGCCGGCGCGCTGCTCGCCACGGGCGCCACCGCCTGCGGCTCCGGCGGGGAGGACGGGTCCGACCGGGCCCGGACCGCCGCGGAGGCCACCGACTCCGTCAAGCGCGGCACCGTCCTGTCCAACCCCTTCGACAAGCCCGACCTCGTCCTCACCGACACCGAGGGCGAGAGCTACGACCTGGTCGAGGAGACCGCCGGGCACCCGACGCTGATCTACTTCGGCTACACCCACTGCCCCGACGTCTGCCCGCTGACGATGAGCAACATCGCCGTCGCCAAGTCCGAGCTGCCCGAGGCGGAGCAGGAGAAGCTGCGCGTCGTCTTCGTCACCTCCGACCCCGAGCGCGACACCCCCGAGTCGCTCGGCACGTGGCTGCGCGCCCAGGACCCGGACTTCATCGGGCTCACCGGCGACTTCGACACCATCCAGGCCGGCGCCCGCGACCTGGGCATCGGTCTGGAGCCCCCGGTGGTGGAGGAGGACGGCGACGTCGTCTCCTCCCACGGCACCCAGGTGCTCGCCTTCCTGCCGAAGGACGACAAGGCGCACGTGCTGTACACCTCCGACGTTCCCGTCGAGGTGTACCAGCAGGACCTGCCCAAGCTGGTGAAGGGGGAGCTGCCGTGAACCGACGGCCGCGCGCCCGCCGCGCGCTCGGGCTCGCGCTCGCCGGCGCGCTGCTCGCCACGGGCGCCACCGCCTGCGGCTCCGGCGACGGGGGGAGCGCAGACGCCCCACGACTGACCGTCGAGGGCGCCTACATGCCCGAGCCGGTGACCGCCGACACCGCCGGCGGTTTCCTGGTCATCCACAACGACGGCGGTACGGACGACGCCCTCACCTCGGCGAGCAGCGACGTCTCCGACGACGTGCAGATCCACACCACCGCCGGCGGGCGGATGCGCCAGGCCCCCTCCCTGCCCGTTCCCGCGGGCGGTTCCCTGGAGCTCGGCCGCGGTGGCGACCACCTGATGTTCATGGAGCTCGACCACCAGCCCACCGAGGGCGAGACGGTCCCGGTGGAGCTGCGCTTCGAGAAGTCCGACCCCATCAGGGTCGAGGTCCCGGTCGAAGCGACCAACCACGTCCCCTGACCGCCCCGGCGGTCCCGAAGAGTGAGGTCACCCCGCCATGACCACCGCCACCCCCCACACGGCGTCCCGGCCACCCGGAGCCGCGGCGCGGTCCGCGCCGTCCGTCCGCGCCGTCCTGACGGTCCTCCTGCTCGCCGCGCTGACCGCGCTCGGTCTGCTCGGCGGCGCCGCCCCGGCCGGCGCGCACGCCTCGCTCTCCGGGAGCAGTCCGGAGCAGGGGACGGTGGTCGAGACGGCACCCCGCGAGGTGACGCTCACCTTCACGGAGAGCGTCTCGCTCTCGGAGGACTCCCTCCGCGTCCTGGATCCGGACGGCGAGCGCGTGGACACCGGTGATCCGTCGCCCAGGTCCTCGGACGGCGGGGGGTTCCACTACGGCGTCACCCTCCGCGACGGCCTGGCGGACGGTACGTACACCGTCGCCTGGCGGGCCGTCTCGGCCGACAGCCACCCCATCGCCGGAGGCTTCACCTTCTCCGTCGGCGCTCCGTCGGAGACCTCCGTCACCGTGTCGGGGGAGCAGCCGGGCGGCGGCCCGGTCGGCGTCCTGTACGACATCGCCCGCTACGCCGCCTACGCCGGGTACCTGCTCCTCGTCGGCGGGGTGGTGTTCGTCCTCGCCTGCCGGCCCGGCGCCGCGCGGATCGCCCCGGTCCGGCGCCTGGTGACGGCGGGCTGGACGGCGCTGACCGCCGCCACCATCGCGGCACTGCTGCTGCGGGGCCCCTACACCGGCTCCGGCGGACTCGGCGACGCCCTCGACGCGGACGTGCTCCGGTCGGTCCTCCAGACCCGGCAGGGCACGGCGCTGGTGTCCAGGCTGCTGCTGCTCGCGGGGGCGGCGCTGTTCGTGTCGGTGCTCTTCGGGCCCTACGCGCGACGGTACGCGGACGGGGCCGCCGGCGGCACCGGTGACGAGGACGAGCGGACCCGGCGCGACCTGACCCTCGGCCTCTGTGCCGGCGGCGCGGTGATCGCCGTGGGGATCGCCGCGACCTGGGCCATGGCCGAGCACGCCTCGACCGGCATCCAGACCGGCGTGGCGATCCCGTCCCACATCGCGCACCTGCTCGCCGTCGCCGTCTGGCTGGGCGGGCTGGCGGCCCTGCTCGTCATCCTGTGGCGGGGACCCACCGTCCCCGCCGGGACGGTGCGCCGCTTCTCCCGGCTCGCCCTGGGGAGCGTGGCCGTGCTCGCCCTGACCGGCCTCTACCAGTCCTGGCGGCAGGTGGGCGACTGGTCGGCCCTCACCTCCACCTCGTACGGACGACTGCTGTTGGTCAAGACCGCGTTGGTGGTGCTGATGCTGTCGGCCGCCCGTCTCTCCCGGCGCTGGACCGCGCGCCTGGCCGGCCGTCCGACGGGCGCGGCGGAGGAGCACACCGGGGACGCCGAGGACGCCGGGGAGCGCGGAGCGGCTCCAGCCCGCGTCGGCACGGCCCCCCACGCCGCGTCCGGCCCGACGGACGACCGGGCCCCCGAACCGACCCCCACCCCCGAACGCGCCGCGCAGCTCGCCCGCCAGCGGGCCGCCGTCGACGCCGAACGGCGCAGACGGGAGCGCGACGCCGATCCGACGCGCTCCGGACTGCGGCGCTCGGTGCTCGCCGAGACGGCCGTCGCCGTCGCCGTCCTCCTGGTGACGACCCTGCTCACCGCCACCGAGCCCGCCCGCACCGCCGAGGCCGCCGGGCGCGCCGGCGCGCCGGCCGGACAGCCGGACGTCGGCGACGGGCCCGTCTCGTTGGAGATCCCCTTCGACACCGGCGGGCCCGACGGCAGGGGATCGGCCCGGCTCGACGTCGATCCCGGCCGCAGCGGCGACAACACCGTCCACCTGCGCCTCACCGATCCCGCGGGCGAACCCCTGGACGCACCGGAGGTGAGGGTCTCCTTCACACTGGAGGCGCGGGACGTCGGTCCGCTGACCGTCCCCCTGAACAAGGCCGTCGCGGGCCACTGGTCGTCGTCCCCCGACTTCCAGCTTCCCCTGCCCGGCACCTGGGAGGCCTCCGTGACCGTGCGGACCTCGGACATCGACCAGGTGACCGAGCGCATGACCTTCCTCCTCCCGTGAGCCGCCCCGCCGTCCCCCCTGCCGTCCCCCGAGCCGCACGCCGTCCCGACGGCCCGAGCACCGAGACAGAGAGCACGATGAAGGACCACCACGCCACCCGCCCCGCCGGGGAGCCCACCGGCCCCTCCCGCCGTCGGCTGCTGGGCACCGCCGGGGCGGCCGGCGCCGCCGGGTTGGCGTTCGGCGCGGCCGGCGGCGCCCTGGGAACGGCCGCGGCGACCGAGCGGCCCACCGCCCTGTCCAGTGTCGGCGCCGCCCGCCGGCCCTTCCACGGCGTCCACCAGCCGGGCATCGCCGACCCCGCCCAGGCCCACGGCCACCTGATCGCCTTCGACCTGGCCGCGGACACCGGCCGCACGGAGGCCGCCGCGCTGCTGCGCCGCTGGTCGCGGGCGGCGAGGGCGCTGATGGCGGGCGAGGCGCCGCCCGGCCGGCTGCACGACACCGGCATCGCCCTGGACGCCGGGCCGTCCTCCCTCACCGTCACCTTCGGCTTCGGCCGCACCTTCTTCGACCGCACGGGCCTGACGGCGCGCCGCCCGGCCGCGCTCGAACCGCTGCCGCCGTTCTCCTCGGACGAGCTGGACCCGAAGCGTTCGAACGGCGACCTGTGGATCCAGGTCGGTGCCGACGACTCCCCGGTGGCCTTCCACGCGTTGCGCGCCCTCCAGCGCGAGGCGGCCGGCACGGCGCGGGTGCGGTGGCAGATGACCGGCTTCAACCGCTCCCCCGGCGCCACCGCCTCGCCCCGCACCGCGCGCAACCTGATGGGCCAGGTCGACGGCACCAACAACCCCAGACCGACCGACGAGGACTTCGAGCGGCGGGTCTTCGTGCCCGCCGGCGGCGACCCGGAGTGGATGGCGGGTGGGTCGTACGCGGTGGTGCGACGCATCCGGATGTTGCTGGACGCGTGGGAGGAGGTGCCGCTCGCCGAGCAGGAGAAGGTGATCGGCCGCCGCAGGTCCGACGGCGCCCCGCTGTCGGGCGGCACCGAGACCACGCCCGTCGACCTGGACAAGCGGAACGCGGACGGAGAGCCGGCCGTGGCCGCCGACGCCCACGTACGGGTGACGGCTCCGGAGACGAACGGGGGCGCGGCGATGCTGCGGCGCTCCTTCTCGTACCACGACGGCTTCCGCGACGACGGCGCTCCGGACGCCGGCCTGTTGTTCGTCGCCTGGCAGGCCGATCCGCTGCGGGGTTTCGTGCCGGTGCAGCGGAAGCTGGACCGGGGGGACGCCCTGTCCCGTTTCATCCGGCACGAGGCGAGCGCGTTGTTCGCGGTGCCGGGGGGCGCGCGGGAGGGCGAGTACGTCGGTCAGCGGCTGCTCGAAGGCTGAGACCGGCGGTTGCCGCCTCCGCGGCGGGACTACTGTGGCGGCATGTCACCCGTGAGCCGCTACACGTACCTGGGTCCCGAGGGCACTTTCACCGAGGCCGCGCTCCGTACTCTCCCGGAGGCGGCCACCCGTGAGCTGGTGCCGATGGTGTCGGTGCCCGCCACCCTGGACGCCGTGCGGAACGGGGAGGCCGGTGCCGCGCTGGTGCCGATCGAGAACTCGGTGGAGGGCGGGGTCACCGCGACCGTGGACGAGTTGGCCACCGGTCGGCCCTTGATGATCTACCGCGAGGTACTGCTGCCGATCGCCTTCGCGCTGCTGGCGCGGCCGGGCACCGACCTGGCGTCGGTGAAGACGGTGACCGGGCACCCGGTGGCCCAGCCGCAGGTGCGCCGCTGGCTGGCCGAGCACCTGCCCGACGCGCGGTGGGAGTCGGCGGCCTCCAACGCGGACGGTGCCCGGTTGGTGCAGGAGGGGCGGTACGACGCCGCGTTCGCCGGTGAGTTCGCGGCGGCCACGTACGGGTTGGTGCCGTTGGTCACCGGCATCCACGACGCGGACAACGCGGAGACGCGGTTCGTGCTGGTGGGCCGTCCCGGCCGACCGGCGGCGAGCACGGGCGCGGACAAGACGTCGTTGGTGCTGTGGCTGGGCGACGACCATCCGGGCGCGCTGCTGGAGCTGCTCCAGGAGTTCGCGGTGCGGGGCGTCAACCTGGTGCGGATCGAGTCGCGGCCGACGGGGGAGGGCATCGGTCGGTACTGCTTCTCGGTCGACGCGGAGGGACACATCACCGACCGGCGCGTCGGCGAGGCGTTGATGGGGTTGCGACGGATCTGCCCCGGGGTGCGCTTCCTGGGGTCCTATCCGCGGGCGGGGGTGGACCCGTCCCAGGTGACGCCGTTGCGGCGGGGGACGACGGACGAGGAGTTCGCGGAGGCCGCGGACTGGCTGACGCGCTGCATCGACGGGCGCGGCTGAGGCCCGGGGCGGGGACACCGAACGGGAGCGCCGAACGGGGAGCGCCCGGGGAGGCGGGAGGTCCTGCCCGTTCCGGGATCTCCACAGAGTTATCCACAGGCGCGGCGAACGGCCTGTGCACAACGCGAAATCACGAAACGGACATATTCGACATATGCACCATTAGCCTCTTCTCCTGCCACACCCGGTCAGATCACTTGAGCCCTCCTTGATTCAGGTGATCAACATCCGAGCGGTTGGCATTTCCGTCCGAAAGGGCGTGTAGGAGAGGCGAAAAAGGGGAATCGATGGCCGAGCGCGAATTCCGGCAGGTCACTGGCGTCTCCGTCTTCCACAGCCTCGCGAGTTCTCCTGTGGAAAACTTGACTCAACTTCCCAAGTCTGTGGATAACTTGCTCGGTGGACCCCACCGCGCGCCCTCTTCGCCCCGGCCGCGCGCCCCCGGCGCTCCGACACCCCCGCACTCCCCACCCTCCCGCCGACGTCGCATTCCGTCCACTCCCGCGCCCCGTTTCCCCCGGTACGGTGATGTCGGGAATTCCCTTGACGCGCTCCCCTCCTTTTCTCCAGTAAAGGGCAAAAGCCGCATATCCCCACACAGCCCCGTATCGAGTCGAGCGAGACACCCTCCCCCCGGTACCCTGGCCGCGTGATTGACCTTCGCCTGCTCCGTGAGGACCCCGACCGTGTGCGCGCCTCCCAGCGCGCCCGTGGAGAGGACGTCGACCTCGTCGACGCCCTGCTCTCCGCCGACGAGCGGCGCAGGTCGTCCGGCGTCCGCTTCGACGAACTGCGCGCCGAGCAGAAGCAGCTCGGCAAGCTGATCCCCAAGGCCACCGGCGACGAGAAGGCCGAACTGCTGGAGCGTGCGGGCGAGTTGTCCGCCGCCGTCAAGGCCGCCGACGCCGAACGGGACGAGGCCGAGGCCGAGGCACAGCGGCTGCTCCTGAAGCTGGGCAACCTCGTCCACCCCGACGTCCCCGTGGGCGGCGAGGACGACTTCACCGTCCGCGAGACGTACGGCACCCCCCGCGACTTCGCCGCCGAGGGCTTCGAACCCAAGGACCACCTGGAGCTCGGCCAGGCGCTCGGGGCCATCGACGTCGAGCGCGGCGCCAAGGTCTCCGGCTCGCGCTTCTACTACCTGACCGGTGTCGGCGCCCTGCTGGAGTTGGCCCTGGTCAACGCGGCGATCGCGCAGGCCACCGAGGCGGGCTTCACCCCCATGCTGACCCCGGCGCTGGTCAAGCCGCGCGCCATGGAGGGCACCGGCTTCCTCGGTCAGGCCGCCGAGAACGTCTACCACCTGGAGAAGGACGACTACTACCTCGTCGGCACCTCCGAGGTCCCGCTCGCCGGCTACCACATGGACGAGATCGTCGACGCCGAGAAGCTGCCGCTGCGGTACGCCGGCTTCTCCCCCTGCTTCCGCCGCGAGGCGGGCTCGTACGGCAAGGACACCCGCGGCATCTTCCGCGTCCACCAGTTCGACAAGGTGGAGATGTTCTCCTACGTCGCCCCCGAGGACTCCGAGGCCGAGCACCGGCGGCTGCTGGAGTGGGAGAAGCAGTGGCTGAACTCCCTGGAGCTGCCGTTCCGGGTGATCGACGTGGCCACCGGCGACCTGGGTTCCTCCGCCTCCCGGAAGTTCGACTGCGAGGCGTGGATCCCGACCCAGGGCAAGTACCGCGAGCTGACCTCCGCCTCCAACTGCAACGAGTTCCAGGCCCGCCGGCTGTCCATCCGGATGCGCCAGGAGAAGAAGGTCCGTCCGCTGGCGACGCTCAACGGCACGCTGTGCGCGGTGCCCCGCACCATCGTCGCCCTGCTGGAGAACCACCAGCGGGCCGACGGCTCGGTCCGGGTGCCCGAGGCACTCCGCCCCTACCTGGGTGGGCGCGAGCTCCTGGAACCGGTCGCCGGGTGAGTGCCGAAGCAGCCCCCGGGTTCCCCTTCCGGCTGGTCGCCACCGACCTCGACGGCACGCTGCTGCGCAGCGACCACACCGTCTCGACCCGTACGCGCGACGCGCTCGCCGCCGCCACGGCGGCGGGCGCCGCGCACATCGTCGTCACCGGCCGCTCCGTGCGCTGGACCAAGCACATCCTGGACGACCTGGGCTACGACGGGTTGGCCGTCTGCGGGCAGGGCTCGCAGCTCTACCACGCGGGCGAGCACCGGGTGCTGACCTCGGTCACCCTCGACCGCCGGCAGGCGCGGCTCGCGCTGTCCAAGATCGAGGCCGAGGTCGGCCGGCTGGCCGTGGCCGTCTCGCGGGACGGCGTGGACGGCGACGTGATGTTCGGCCCCGGCTACCGGCTCCAGGGGGAGACCACCCTCCCGTCGACCCTGGTCTCCGGCGAGGACGAGCTGTGGGAACTGCCCGTGAACAAGCTCTACCTCCAGCACCCCGGGGGGATGGGCGACGACGCCCTGGCCGAGGCGGCCCGACGGACCGCGGGCGACCTGGTGAGCGTGGTGGTCTCCGGCGAGGGCATCGTCGAGATGCTGCCGCTGGGCCTGAGCAAGGCCAGGGGCCTGTCGATGGCCGCGCGCCGACTGGGCGCCTCGGCCACCGCCACGATCGCCTTCGGCGACATGCCCAACGACATCCCCATGTTCGCCTGGGCGGCACACGGCGTCGCCATGGGCGGCGCCCACCCCGAGGTGCTGGCGGTCGCCGACGAGGTGACGGCGTCCAACGACGAGGACGGCATCGCGGTCGTCCTGGAGCGCCTGCTCGACGGCGTCCGCTGAGGTCCGCTCGTCGCCGGGCCGCTCCCGGCCTCACTCCGAAGGAGACGACGGGGGCGGCGGGGACGGCGGGGCCTCCCCGCTCCCGTCCCCCAGGACCGCCCGGCAGATGGCGTGGAGCTGGGCGGTCTGCTCGGGGGTGAGGTGGTCGAACAGCGAACGGCGGACCTGCGCCACGTGCCCGGGAGCGACGGACTCCAACTCCGCGAACCCCTCGTCGGTCAGCGTGGCCAGAGTGGTGCGGTGGTCGGCGGGGTGCTGGCACCGGCTGACCCACCCCTTGGCCTCCAGCTTGGCGACGGCGTGCGAGAGCCGACTGGCCGAGGATCGGGTGGTCCGCGCCAGACGGCTCATGGTGAGGGTGCGATCGGGCGCCTCGGAGAGCATGGCCAGGATCTGGTAGTACGCCAGTGGCATCCCGGCGTCGTGCTGCAACTGCCGGTCCAACTCCTCCCGCACCCGTTGGGTCGCCCCCAGGAACGCACGCCAGGTCCGCTGCTCTTCGTCGTCCAGCCACCGTGTCGTACCCATATGTCCCAGCGTACGGGGACGTGTACGGACCCGGATCGCGGCGCTCTGCCCGGTCCCGCCGACGGTCGCCCCGCTCCGTGGGTTCTGCGCCGGGCCGGACGGACCGGGCCGCCCACCGCTCGGGGGAGGGAGGGAGCGGTGGGGCCCGGACGCGTCCGACGGCGCCGGCTCACTCCTCGCCGGCGATGGTGAGGGTGCGCAGCTTCCGCCCGGCGTACCAGGTGCCGGCGGCCGTCACCGCCGCCATCAGCACCACGGCGGCGGGCAGCCCGACCTCGGAGGTGATCTCCGCGCTCGGCGCCGTCTTCTCGGCCAGCGCCAGGGCCCACTGCTGGACGCTGAGGGTGCGGGCGCCGGGCACGAGGTTGCCGACCAGCGCCTCCCAGATGAGGGCGTAGACCAGGCCGAAGACGACGGCGTGCCGGCTGACGGTGCCCAGCAGCAGGAAGACGGCGCTGTAGGCGATGGACGCGGCGACCGCGGCGACGGTGTAGGCGACGGCGATCTGCCCGCTGTTGCCGTTCAGGACGAACCCGGCGATCAGCATCGGGACCGCCGAGAACACCATGGTGACGGCCACGGCGACGGTCAGCTTGGTGAGGATGATCGTGGGCCGCTTCAGCGGCTTGGCCAGCAGGTAGACGATCGAGCCGTCGTCGATCTCCGGGCCGATCGCGCCGGTCCCGGCGACCACGCCGATCAGCGGGACCATCGTGGCCAGCGCGAAGCCGCCGAGCACCTCGATGGCGACGGAGTCGTCGGCGCCGGTCAGCAGGCGGATCGCGACGGAGATCACGATCAGCAGGGCGGGCAGGACGAAGAGGATCAGCGCCCGGCGGCGGCCGAGCAGGGCCCGGTACGTGAGCCGGGCGACCGTGGGGTCGTACATGGCGGTGGGGCTCCTTGGGACGGTTGCCGGTCCGTGGGTCTTCCGGCCCTCAGGCCGTGACGAGGTAGGAGAAGACGCTCTCCAGGGACTCGTCCGAGGGCGAGACCGTGAGGAGCCGGATGCCGTGCTCGCGCGCGATGCGCGGGAGCTGCTCGGTGAAGCGCGTGAAGTCGATCGCCTGGATCCGCAGGGCGCGCTCGGACCAGTCCAGTTCGATGCCCGCCGTGCTGGGGTCGGCGATCAGCGCGGACGCCAGTGCGCGGTCGTCGCTGGAGCGGACGAGGTAGCGGTGGGGCCGGTCGGTCATCAGCCGGCGGATGCGGCGGAAGTCGCCGGACGCCGCGTGCCGGCCGGCCACGATCACCTCGATGTGGGAGGCGAGTTGCTCGACCTCCTCCAGGATGTGGGAGGAGAACAGGACCGTGCGCCCGTCCGCGCCCATCCGCCGCAGCAGCTCCATCAACTGCATGCGCTGGCGCGGGTCCATGCCGTTGAACGGCTCGTCCAGCAGCAGCACGGAGGGGTCGTGGACGAGCGCGGAGGCCATCTTCACGCGCTGCCGCATGCCCTTGCTGTACGTGGAGATCTTCCGGTCCTGGGCGTACTCCATCTCCACGGTGGCCAGCGCCCTCCGCGCGGCCTCGCCCGGGTCGGGCAGGCCGTGCAGCTCGGCGTTGGCCAGCACGAACTCGTGTCCGGTGAGGAAGTCGTACATCGCCTCGCGCTCGGGGACGACGCCGATCTCCCGGTAGACCTGCTCGTTGCGCCAGATCGGCGCGCCGTCGAGGGTGACGGCACCGGTGGAGGGGGCGAGGAAGCCGCCCATCATGTTGATCAGCGTGGACTTGCCCGCGCCGTTGGGTCCGAGGAGGCCGGTGACGCCGGGGCCGATGTCCATCGTCACGTCGTTGACGGCCACCACGTTGCCGAACCAGCGGGACACGTGGTCGATGCGGATGGTGGTCATGGCTCAGGCCGCCTTCTCGTTCGTCGTCTGACTGTTCACGGCCCCGCGCTCCCTCGCCCGCGCGGCGCGGGGACGCGGGCCCGTCGTCGTCCGCGGCGCACAGGCCGCGCGCGTGCCGCTCACAGGCCCGCCTTGCGGTAGCGGCTCATCAGCGCGGCCCAGCAGGCCGCGATCAGGCCGAGGACCACCAGGACGTACACGGCCGCGGCGGCCGCGCCCGGTTCGTGGCCGCCCGGGAAGCCGGAGGTGCCGCCCAGGAGCGCCGCCTGGACACCGTCGACCAGCGAACCCGGGGAGGCCAGGCCCAACCAGGCCACCGCTCCGCCGGCGTCCTGGGTGTGCGCGATGGCCTGGACGGTGGTGACGGCGAAGTACGGGATCGTCAACACCGCGATGACCGCGGCGACGCCGAATCCCCGACGCGGGGTGAGTGCGGCGACGACCAGGCCGATGCCCGAGTGGAGGACGGACAGCACCGCGACCGAGACCAGGCCCTGGAGGAAACCGGTTGTCTGGTCGGCGAAGCCCAGCTCGGCCAGGAGTCCGCCCGCGTACATCACCACCAGCGGCAGGGAGGTGAACAGGAACATCGCCGTCGACATCGCCGCGTACTTGGCGGCCACGTAGTCCATGCGCTCGATCGGTCGCGAGAAGTACAGCGGCACGGTGCGGAAGCGCAGGTCCAGGGAGACCGACTGCGGCGCCTGGGAGGCGAGGTAGAGGCCGATGACCGGTTGGAGCATCAGCGCGTAGTCGGTGTACTTCACCGGCATCTCGTCGGCCTTGGTGAAGACGGTGACGGCGACGATGATCCCGGCGGGCAGCACCATCACGGCCAGCAGGACGAACGGCAGCACCTTGGACTTCGCCGAGCGGCCGAGGCCGTAGGCGCCGCGCAGGGACTGCGAGAACAGGGAACGGCGGGCGTAGGACCTGCCCAGGCGAGGGCCGTCGTAGTGGCGGTAGCCGATGTTGTGGATGCTGGCGTCCTCGCCGCCGCGCGCGGCGGGGACCGCGGGGCCGGCGGTGCCGGCCGGAGCGCCCTGGTCAGGCCGCATCGGTGCCGCCTCCCTTCTGGGTGGTGCCGGTGGTGGTGGCGGTGGTGGCGGCGGTGCCGGTGGTGGCGGCTGCCGCGGTGCTCGCGGCGTCCGCGGTGGTGCCGGACGTCTGGAAGACCTCGGCGATGCGGTGCCTGCGCTGTTCCATGCGCACCAGCCCCAGCCCCAGCTCGGCGACCGCGTCCCGAACGGTGTCGTACACGGTGTCGTCGGACGCCTCGACCAACACCACGTGCCCGGCCCCGGGCAGTCCCTCGCCGCCCGCTGTGGCGGGCGCCACGGTGAGCCCGGCCCCGGCCAGGGCGGTGCGCAGGGCGCCGGTGCCGTCGGGGTGGGCGTCGGTGTCGGTGACCTCGACCGCCAGGGTGGCGGTCCGCTGGGTGAAGTCGGCGGTGGCGGAGGAGCGCAGCAGCTTCCCGCCGTCGATGACGACGACGTGGTCACAGGTGCGCTCCAGCTCGCCCAACAGGTGCGAGGTGACCAGCACCGAAATGCCGAAGTCGGTGTGGACGCGGCGGATCAGGCCGAGCATGTCGTCCCGGCCGACCGGGTCCAGACCGTTGGTCGGCTCGTCCAACAGGACCAGGCGCGGGTCGTGGACGAGGGCCTGGGCCAGCTTGACCCGCTGCTTCATGCCCGTCGAGTAGCCGCCGATGGGCCGGTAGCGCTCCTCGTACAGGCCGACGTGCCGCAGGGTGTCGGCGGTGCGCTCGCGGGCGGCGGTGGCGGGCAGCCCGGACATCCGCGCCATGTGGACGACGAACTCGGTCGCCGAGACATCCGGTGGGAGGCAGTCGTGCTCGGGCATGTAGCCGACGCGTTCACGGATCGCCCCGCCGTCGGTGGAGACGTCCATGCCGAGCACGGAGGCGGTCCCCTCACTGGCCGGGGAGAGTCCCAACAGGATCTTGATCAGGGTCGACTTGCCCGCGCCGTTGGCCCCCACCAGGCCGGTCACCCCAGGGGCGATCTCCATGGTGAGCCGGTCGAGCGCGGTGACCCTCGGATACCTCTTGGTGAGGTTTTCGGTCGCGATGACAGTCACGCGTCGACGGTAGTGGCGCCGGCCGCCCACCACCTCCCCCGGGGGGCGTGGATCTCCCTCGTGCTGGAGGTGGACATGCCCTTAGGGGGCCGGTCCGTGCGGACGAGCGCGGTCGACGGGACGAACCGGTGTCACGGCGCGGGAAACGGCTACTCGCGGTTCCGGAGCCGTACGGCGCCGGGCAGTGCCGTACGGCGCCGGGCGAGCCGAGCGAGGAGGAGAGGCAGGCATGGACGGTGCGCGGGCGGAGTCGGACACGGGGGGTGCGGGGGCGCGGGAGCGGACGGTCGCCGGGGACGGTGTCGAGCTGCGCGTCGCCGAGCTGGGGGAACGCACGGACGGCGATGGCCGCCGCCGTCCGACGGTCGTCCTGGTGCACGGCTACCCCGACTCCAAGGAGGTCTGGCGGCCGGTGGCGGAACGGTTGGCGGACCGCTTCCACACGGTGCTCTACGACGTGCGCGGCTGTGGGGACTCCACGGCTCCCGCACCGCTGCGCGGCGGCTTCACGCTGGACCGGTTGACCGCCGACTTCCTGGCCGTCGTCGACACCGTGAGCCCGGACGCGCCGGTGCACCTGGTCGGACACGACTGGGGCTCGGTCCAGGGGTGGGAGTTCGTCACCTCCCCCCGGGCGAGGGACCGGATCGCCTCCTTCACCTCGCTCTCCGGGCCGTCCCTGGACCACCTCGGGCACTGGTTCCGCGAGCGGCTCGCCGAACCCACCCCACGCCACGCCGCCCAGGCGCTGGGGCAGGGCGTCAGGGCGTCGCACGTGTACCTGATGCACCTGCCCCGCGTCCCGGAGGCGCTGTTCGGCGGGGTCCTGCCCGCCGTCCTCCGCCGCGCGGCCCGCGCGGCGGGAAGCGGTTCCCAGTACGGCCGGCGCGGCGGCTGGTTCCGGAGCGAGGACTACCCGACCGCGTCCCTGCCCCGCGACGCCGCGCACGGCGCCTGGCTGTACCGGGACAACGTGCGGTCCCGGCTGCGCGCCCCGCGCGAGGAGGCCCGCGTCCACGTGCCCGTGCAACTCGTCGTGCCGACCGGAGACCCGTTCCTGTCCCGTGCGGTCCTGGACGAGGTGGAACGGTGGACTCCCCGGCTGACGCGTCGCCTGCTGCGCGCGGGCCACTGGGCACCGCTCACCCATCCCGACCGGCTCGCCCTGTGGATCGGCTCGTTCGTCGGGGCGTGCGAGGAGCGGCGGGAGGATGACGGGGGGCGTGCGCCGGTTGCCACGCGCTCCTCGCCGGACCGGCACGCCTGGCACGGCCGGCACACCTGGCACGGTCGGCGCGACCGGCGAACCCGCAGGCAACAGGAGTACACCGAGCACTTCGGCGAGCAACTGGTGCTGGTCACCGGCGCGGCCCGGGGCATCGGCCGGGCGACGGCGCTGGCCTTCGCCCGGGCGGGAGCGCGGGTAGTCGCCGTGGACACCGATGCCGCCGACGTCGCGCGCACCGCGGAGTCGGCGCGACAGGCCGGCGCCGCGGGGGCCTGGCCGGAGACGGCCGACGTCTCCGACCGACGGGCGATGGAGGAACTCGCCGACCGGGTGACGCGCGAGCACGGCGTGGTGGACGTGCTGGTCAACAACGCCGGGATCGCGGCGGCCGGGCCCTTCCTGGAACACACCCCGGAGGACTGGGAGGCCGTCCTGGGCGCCAACCTGTGGGGCGTCATCCACGGTTGCCGGCTCTTCGGGCGCCCGATGGTCGAGCGCGGCCAGGGCGGGCACATCGTCAACGTCGTCTCCTGCGCCGCCTACGAACCCACCCGCGCCCTGCCCGCGTACTGCACCTCCAAGGCCGCCGCCCTGATGCTCAGCCAGGTGCTCCGCGCCGAGTTGGCCGGGGAGCGCATCGGGGTGTCGGCGATCTGCCCCGGCATCGTCAGCACCTCGATCCTGGAGGACACCCGGTTCCGCGGCCTGGACGCGCGGGACACCGAACGCCGTCGCGAACGGGCCCGGCAGGTCTACCGGATCCGCAGGTTCGCGCCCGAGCGGGTCGCCGACGCGGTGCTGCGCTCGGTGGTGCGGAACCGGGCGGTGGTGCCGGTCAACCTGGAGGCGTGGGGCGGGATCGTCCTGTCCCGGCTCTCGCCGGGACTGCTGCGGGCGTTCGCGCGGATCAACGTCCGGGCGGGCTGAGGTCCCCCGGGGCCCGCCGAGCCGGGGGCGTCAGAGGACGGTTCCGGCGATCTCCTCGAAGACCCCCTCGTCGGCCTCGAACATCGTGCCCCGGATCGGCCAGTGCACCACGAGCTCGTCGAAGCCCAGCTCCCCGCAGGAACCGGCGAAGTCGACGAACGCCTCGCGCGAGGCGAGCGGGCGGTCCGGGGTGAAGCCGGTGAGCAGGGTCCTGGGGAGCCCGGCCGGGTCCCGGCCCTCCTCCTCGCAGATCCGCTCCAGGCGTTCGACCTGCGCACGGAGCGCGTCGCGCGACTCCACCGGGGTGCCCTCGGCGGCCCGGGGGTCGCCGGTGGTCACCCAGGCCTGCCCGTACCGCGCGGCCAGCCGCATGCCGCGCGGCCCGGTGGCGGCCACCGCGAAGGGGAGCCGGGGACGCTGGACGCAGCCGGGGATGTTCCGCACGTCGTGCGCGGAGTAGTGGGTGCCCGCGTGGGTGACGGTGTCCTCGGTCAGCAGTCGGTCCAGGAGGGGCAGGAACGCGTCGAAGTGGTCGGCCCGCTCGCGCGGCGTCCACGGTCGCTCGCCGGGTGCCCTCAGCGCCGTGGCGTCGTACCCCGAACCGCCCGCGCCGACACCCAGCGTGATCCGCCCGCCGGAGAGGTCGTCGAGGGTGATCAGTTCCTTGGCGAGGGTGACCGGGTGCCGGAAGTTCGGCGAGGTGACGAGGGTCCCCAGGCGCATCCGCTCCGTGGCGCCCGCGGCGGCGGCGAGGGTGGGCAGCGCACCGAACCAGGGGCCGTCGCGGAAGGGCTCGCGCCAGGAGAGGTGGTCGTAGGTGTAGGCGGTGTGGAACCCCAGTTCCTCGGCCCGCCGCCATCGCTCGCGCCCACCCTCGGACCAGCGCAGCACGGAAAGGATCACGGTGCTCAGTCGCATGCCCCGAGCGTATGCGCGGGAAGGGGGCGCCGGATCCCCGGCCCTCGGGCCCGCGGTGGCGGCACGGCCGGCGCGGTGCGCGCCGGGATCGTCGAGGACTTCCGGGGCCGAACGTCCTGCCCCGGTTGCCCGCATCCGTCCTGTTCGCGGGCGTTCACCCCCTGGCTCGTTCGGGCGCCTTCGCGCACGTGTGTGCGGGCATATGCGCGACCATGGGAACGTGACTCACGTTTCTGCGCCCCCGATGACGCGTCCGCGCCTGATCGCGACCGATCTGGACGGCACGCTGCTGCGCGACGACAAGTCCGTCTCCCGGCGCACGGTCGAGGCACTGGCCGCCGCCGAGGCGGCGGGGATCGAGGTCTTCTTCGTCACCGGACGACCGGCCCGCTGGATGGACGTGGTCAGCGACCACGTCCACGGCCACGGGCTGGCGATCTGCGCCAACGGAGCGGCCGTCGTGGACCTGCACCGCGGCCGGCGGATCGTGCGGGTGCGCGACCTGCCCACCGACACCGCCCTGGCCGTGGTGGGGGAGCTGCGGAACGTCGCACCGGACGTGAGCTTCGCCGTCGAGCGGACCGGCGGCATCCACTACGAGCCGCGGTACCCGCAGTTCCACCTCGATCCCGGCGCGGTGCACGCACCGGTCGAGAAACTGCTGGCGGAGGGCTCCGAATTCGCCGACCAGCCGGTGCTGAAGCTGCTGGCCCACCACACCGACCTGGCACCGGACGAGTTCCTGCGCCTGGCCCGCGGGGCGGCGGGCCGGCACGCGGAGTTCACCCGCTCCAGCCCGAGCGCGCTGCTGGAAATCAGCGGGCCCGGCGTCAGCAAGGCCAGCACCCTGGCCCTGTGCTGCGAACGGCGCGGCGTCGTGCCCGAGGAGGTCGTCGCCTTCGGTGACATGCCCAACGACCTGGAGATGCTCTCCTGGGCCGGGACCTCCTACGCCATGGCCAACGCCCACCCCGCGGTACTGGCCGCGACGACGCACCGCACGGCCACCAACGAGGACGACGGAGTGGCCGCCGTCATCGAGCGGCTGCTGGAGCTGCCGCCCGCCGACTGACGGCCCCGACGGTACCGGAACGTTTCGGCACGGGACCGTCCCGGCGCGGGGCGCGGGCCCGCCGACCGGGGCCGGAGCACGACGGACCGACGACCGACCGTCATCGCCGGCCCGCGCCCACCGGCTCCTCGGTGGTCCGCTCCCGCTCCAGCATCCGCCGGAAAGGACCGTCCGCCTCGGCCAGCGCCCGGTACGGCCCGCGCTGGACCGCGCGCCCACCGTCGAGGACGACCACCTCGTCCACCGCCTCCAGACCGGCCAGGCGGTGGGTGATCAGCACGGTGGTGCGGCCCTCGGTCGCGGCCAACAGGTCGGTGGTCAGGGCGTCGGCGGTGGCCAGGTCCAGGTGCTCGGCCGGTTCGTCCAGCACCAGCACGGGGAAGTCGGCCAGCAGCGCGCGGGCCAGGGCCAGGCGTTGCCGCTGACCGCCGGAGAGGCGGGCGCCGAACTCGCCGACGAGGGTGTCCAGGCCATCGGGCAGTCCGTCGACCCAGGCGCCGAGGCGGGCCGCGGCCAGGGCGGCGCGGAGGTCGTCGTCGGTCGCGGACGGCCGGGCGAGACGGAGGTTCTCGCGCAGGGAGCTGTCGAAGACGTGCGCGTCCTGCGCGCACAGACCGACCAGGCGGCGCACGGCGTCGCCGTCCAGGGCGGTGGCGTCGACGGCGTCCGGACCGAGGGTGTAACCGCCGTCCTCGGGATCGAGGAAGCGCAGCAGGACGTGGGCGAGGGTGGTCTTGCCCGAGCCGGACGGTCCGACGACCGCCACGCGCCGCCCCCGGGTCAGGCACAGGTCCACCCCCGTGAGAGCGGGACGGTCCTGGCCCGGGTGGCGGGCCGTGAGACCGGCGAGGACGACGGGGAACGGGGACGCGGGCGCCGGAAGTGGATGCTCCGGCTCACGGACGGGCGCGGGAGCGTCGAGCACCTCGTGGAGTCGTTCGGCCGAGCGACGGGTGCGCTGTCGGTACTGGGCCGCCTGCGCCAGTCCGGCGACCGCCTCGAAGGAGGCGAGCGGCGTCAGGACCACCACCGCCATGAGGAGGCCGGCCAGCCGTCCGTCGTGGACGGCGGCGGCACCGAGCCAGGCCGCGGCGGCGACGGTGAGCCCGGCGACCGACGCGGAGAGTCCGCTGCCGAGCGCGGTGACGGCGGAGCTGCGGGCGGCGAGACGGGTGAGCGCGGTGTCGGCGGTGCGCACGGCACCGACACGGCGGGGCAGCGCACCGGCCACGGTCGACTCGGCGATGCCGGTGAGCAGGTCGACGGTGCGGGTGGTCAGCTCGGCACGGGCGGGCGCGAGCTGCCGCTCGGTGCGCCGGGCCGCGGCGGCGACGAGCGCCGGAACGGCGGCTCCCACGACGAGGAGGCCGAGGGCGAGGGCCGCGGCGGCCTCGGGAAGCAGCCACGCGGTGAAGCCGACGGCGGTCAGGGAGACGACGACGGCGACGGCCGCCGGGAGCAACCACCGCAGGAAGTGGTCCTGGAGGGCGTCGACGTCGGCGACGAGCCGGGTGAGCAGGTCGCCGCGCCGGGCGTGGCGCAGCCCGGCGGGGGCGAGGCGCTCCAGGCGGCGGTGGACGGCGACGCGCAGGTCGGCCAGGAGGCGCAGCACGGCGTCGTGGGAGACGAGGCGCTCGGCGTAGCGGAAGACGGCGCGTCCGATGCCGAAGGCGCGCGTCGCGGTGACGGCGACCATCAGGTGGAGCACGGGGGGCTGCTGGGAGGCGCGCGAGATCAGCCAGCCCGAGGTGGCCATCAGGCCGACGGCGCCGAGCAGCGCGAGCGCTCCGAGGAGCAGGGCGAGGGCGAGGCGGGCCCGCTGGGGGCGCGCGATGTGGCGGACGCGGGTGAGGGTGCTCGGCTCGGAGGCGGGAGAGACCGCGGGAGAGGCCGCGGGGGCGGGGGACGGGGCGCGGAGCGGGGTGTGGGTGGGGGCTCCGACCGATGTGCCGGTGATGGCCGGGGAGGTCGGCGCGGTGCCCGGTGTCCCCTTGCCCGCTGTCCCCTTGCCCGCTGTCCCCTCGGCCGGTGCGGTCGTGGGGGCGAGACGGACGACACGGTCCGCGACGGTGAGCAGCGCGGGGCGGTGGACGATCAGGAGGACCGTGCGGTCGCGGGCGAGACGGGCGACCGCTTCGACGACGGCGGCCTCGGTGGCGCCGTCGAGGGCGGCGGTGGGCTCGTCGAGCAGGAGCAGCGGCCGGTCGGAGAGGAAGGCACGGGCCAGGGCGACGCGTTGGCGCTGCCCCGCGGAGAGCCCGGCGCCCAGCTCGCCGAGGAGGGTGGCGGGCGAGAGGTCGGGGGCGCCGGCGTCGCGGAGGGCGGCGCGGACCTCGGCGTCGGTCGCGTCGGGACGGGCGAGGCGGACGTTCTCGGCGACCGTCCCGGCGAACAGGTGGGGGTGCTGGGGGACCCAGGCGATCTGGGAGCGCCAGGTGGACAGGTCGAGGTCGGCCAGATCGAGGCCGTTGATCCGGACACGGCCGGAGGTGGGGGGCGTGAAGCCGAGGAGGACCCCCAGGAGCGTCGTCTTGCCGGAGCCGGAGGGGCCGGTGACGGCGACGGTCTCCCCCGGGGCGACGGTGAGGGTGGTGGCGGGCAGCGAGTCGGTGGCGCGGCCCGCGTGGCGGACGGTGAGGCCGTCGAAGGCGATGGTGGCGGTGCGGGCGTCCGGGGCGGGGACGGTGCCGTTCGGAACGGGCTCGGTCTCCAGGACGTCGAAGACCTCCCCGGCGGCGGACAGTCCCTCGGCGGCGGCGTGGTAGTGGGCGCCGACCTGGCGCAGGGGGAGGTACGCCTCGGGCGCGAGGATCAGCACGACCAGGCCGGTGCGCAGATCCAGGTCGCCGTGGACCAGGCGCATGCCGATGCCGACCGCGACGAGCGCGACGGAGATCGTCGACAGGAGTTCGAGGACGAAGGAGGAGAGGAAGGCGATCCGCAGGGTGCGCAGGGTGGCGCGGCGGTAGTCGGCGGTGATGGCGCGGATCTTCTCGGCCTGGGCCTTGGCCCGGCCGAACACCTTGAGGGTGGGCAGCCCCGCGACGACGTCGAGGAAGTGGCCGGAGAGACGGGTCAACGACCGCCACTGGCGGTCCATGCGGGCCTGGGTCGCCCAGCCGACCAGCGCCATGAAGACCGGGATGAGCGGCAGGGTGGCGACGATGATCGCCGCGGAGATCCAGTCGTCGGTGACGATGCGGGCGAGCAGGGCGGCGGGGACGACGACGGCGAGGGCGAGTTGGGGGAGGTAGCGGGCGAAGTAGTCGTCGAGCGCGTCGATGCCGCGGGTGGCGAGGGTGGCCAGCCCACCGGTGTGCCAGGCCCCGAGCCGGTCGGGGCCGAGGGCGGTGGCGTGGTCGAGGAGGCGGAGCCGGAGTTCGGACTTGACGGCGGCGGACGAGCGGTGGGCGGCCAGCTCGGTGAGCCAGGAGACCAGCCCGCGGCCGACCGCCACGGCCGCGAGGAGGACGAGCGGAGTGGTGAGGTCGGTCGGCGCGGCGCCCTGCCGGAAGACCCGTACGACGACCTCGGCGACGAGGACGGCCTGGGCGATGATCAGGCCCGCCCCGGCCAGGCCGAGCACCACGGCCGCGACCAGGAAGACGCGGGTGGTGCGGGCGTACCGGAGCAGGCGGGGGTCGACGGGCTTCACGAGCGGGTGGGCTCCGGTTCCTGGTGGGAGGCGCCGCCGGGTCCGTCACCGGGGGCGCCCCCGGGGGCGTCGTCGGCGATGTGCTGGGTGCCGATCCGCTTGCGGAACACCCAGTACGTCCACCCCTGGTAGAGGAGGACGAGCGGGGTGGCCAGGGCGGCCAGCCAGGTCATGATCGTCAAGGTGTAGTCGCCGGACGCGGCGTTGGTGACGGTCAGGCTCCAGTCGGGGTCGAGCGTGGAGGGCATGACGTTCGGATAGAGGGCGAGGAAGAGCGTCGCGACGGCGGCGACGACGGTGGTGCCGGAGAGCGCGAAGGACCAGCCCTCACGCCCGGCGGCGATCGCGCGGACGGCGGCCAGGAGGGCGCCCGCGGTCACGGCCAGGGTGAGCAGGCCGACGGGACCGCCCCGGTCGAGCTGGGTCCAGCCGAGGAAGGCGACGGCGAGGACGGCGGTGACCAGGCCCAGGCGGACGGCGAGCGCGCGGGCGCGGACGCGGATGTCGCCGACGGTCTTCAGGGCGGCGAAGACCGCGCCGTGGAAGGTGAACAGGGCCAGGGTCGTCGCCCCGCCGAGGAGGGCGTGGGAGCCCAGGAGGTCGACGAGGCCGCCGACGTACTCCTTGTCGGCGTCGATGGCCACGCCGCGGACGATGTTGGCGAAGGCCACGCCCCACAGGAAGGCCGGCAGCAGGGAGCACCAGAAGATGGCGCGCTCCCAGTTGGTCTGCCACGCCTCCTCGGGCCGCTTGGCCCGGTACTCGAAGGCGACGCCCCTCACGATCAGGCACCCGAGGATGAGGAGGAGGGGGAGGTAGAAGCCGGAGAAGAGGGTGGCGTACCAGTCGGGGAAGGCGGCGAAGGTGGCGCCGCCGGCCGTCAGCAACCAGACCTCGTTGCCGTCCCAGACGGGTCCGATGGTGTTGATCAGGACGCGGCGCTCGCGGCGGTCGCGGGCCAGCAGCCGGGTGAGGACGCCGACCCCGAAGTCGAAGCCCTCCAGGAAGAAGTAGCCGGTCCACAGGACGGCGATGAGGACGAACCAGACGTCGTGGAGTTCCATCGCGGGAAACCTCGGGGGACCTAGTAGGAGAAGGCCATGGGCCGGTCGGCGTCGTCGTGGTCGTGGCCGCCGATCCGGGTGGGCGGGTCGAGGTCGGCCGCGGTGAGCTCGGGCGGTCCGGCCTTGACGTACTTGGCCAGCAGCTTCACCTCGACGACGGCGAGGGTGGCGTACAGGAGGGTGAAGACCGTCATGGAGGTCAGCACCTCGGCCTGCGAGACGCCGGGGGAGACGGCGTCGGAGGTGCGCAGCACGCCGTAGACCACCCAGGGCTGGCGGCCCATCTCGGTGAAGATCCACCCCCAGGCGTTGGCCACGAGCGGGAAGCCGAGGGTGAGGAAGGCGAGCTGCCAGTAGCGGCGGCTGAGGGCGGGGCCGAGGAGGCGGTCGCGGGTGAGGGCGAGCCGGGGCACCTCGTCCTCGGCGGTGCGGTGGCGTTCGGCGAGCCAGAACCGGCGGCGGGTGAGCCACAGGCCGACCACGCCGAGGGCCGTGGAGGCCATGCCGAAGCCGATCATCCAGCGGAAGCCCCAGTAGGCGACGGGGATGTTGGGCTTGTAGTCGCCCTCGCCGTACTTCTCCCGGAGGTCCTCTTCGATGTCGTTGATGCCGGGGACGGGGGTGTCCAGGTCGCTGTGGGCGAGGAAGGAGAGCAGGCCGGGGATCTCGACGGCGACCTCGTTGTGTCCCTCGTCGACGTCGCCGTAGGCGAAGACGGAGAAGGGGGCGGGCCCCTCGGTCTCCCACAGGGCCTCGGCGGCGGCCATCTTCATCGGCTGCTGCTCGTACATGATCTTGCCGAGGTGGTCGCCGCTGACGGCGGTCAGGGCGCCGGCGGTGACCAGGGTGACCAGGCCCAGACGCAGGGAGGTCCGCATCACGGGGACGTGGCGGCGGCGCAGCAGGTGGTAGGCGGCGATGCCGACCATGAAGGCGCCCCCGGTGAGGAAGGCGGCGGTCATGGTGTGGAAGAACTGCGCCACGGCGGTGTTCTGGGTGAGCACCGCGAGGAAGTCGGTGAGTTCGGCGCGTCCGCTCTCGGGGTCGATGCGGTAGCCGACCGGGTGCTGCATCCAGGAGTTGGCGGCCAGGATGAAGTACGCGGACAGGATCGTGCCGATCGAGACCATCCAGATGGTGGCCAGGTGGATCTTCTGGGGGAGCTTGTCCCAGCCGAAGATCCACAGGCCGATGAAGGTGGACTCGAAGAAGAACGCGATCAGTGCCTCGAAGGCGAGGGGCGCGCCGAAGACGTCCCCGACGAAGCGCGAGTAGTCGGACCAGTTCATGCCGAACTGGAACTCCTGCACGATGCCGGTGACGACGCCCATCGCGATGTTGATCAGGAAGAGCTTGCCCCAGAACTTCGTGGCCCTGAGGTAGACCTCCCGTCCCGTCCGCACCCAGGCCGTCTGGAGGCCGGCGGTGAGGGCGGCGAGGGAGATCGTCAACGGCACGAAGAGGAAGTGGTAGACGGTGGTGATGCCGAACTGCCAACGGGCCAGCGTCTCCGGTGCCAGAGCCAGTTCCACGGCACTCTCCCAAAGGTGGACATGGTGTGATGTGACACACGCGCTCGTGAATGCGTTCACATTCACAAGCCAGTATGACCCACCGATGACCACACCCTCCCGCCGGGGGGCGGGAGGGTGTGGAAAGTCACGGCCGGCGGACCGGCGGGGGCTACAGACCCTTGCGGAAGGTCTGCGCGGTCTGGAGGAAGAGGTCGTTGGCCGCGGCCTCGCCGATCGTGACGCGGGCCCCCTCCCCCGCGAACGGCCGCACCATCACACCCGCCGCCTCGCAGGCCGCGGCGAAGTCGGCGGTGCGGTCGCCCAGACGCAGCCAGACGAAGTTGGCCTGGGTCTCGGGCACCGTCCAGCCCTGCGCGGTCAGCTCGCCCACCACCCGCTCGCGCTCGCCGACGAGGGAGTCCACGCGCTCCAGCAGCGCGGCCTCGCTGCGCAGCGAGGCGATCGCCGCGTCCTGCGCGATCTGGCTCACGCCGAACGGCACCGCCGTCTTGCGCAGCGCCGCCGCCACCGGCTCGTGGGCGATCGCGAAGCCGACCCGCAGTCCGGCCAGGCCGTACGCCTTGGAGAAGGTCCGCAGCACGCACACGTTCGGACGGTCGCGGTACAGCTCGACGCCGTCCGGGATCTCCTCGTCGCGGACGAACTCCCGGTACGCCTCGTCCAGCACCACCAGGACGTCGGCGGGGACGCGGTCCAAGAAGCGCTCCAGCTCGGCCCGGCGCACGGCGGTGCCGGTGGGGTTGTTGGGGTTGCAGACGAAGACCAGGCGGGTGCGGTCGGTGACGGCGTCGGCCATCGCGTCCAGGTCGTGCGTCTCGTCCCCGGTCAGCGGCACCCGCACGGAGGTGGCCCCGGAGATCTGGGTGATGATCGGGTACGCCTCGAAGGACCGCCAGGCGTAGACCACCTCGTCACCGGGCCCGGCGGTGGACTGGAGGAGCTGTTGGGCGACGCCGACGGAGCCGGTGCCGGTGGCCAGGTGGGTCACGGGCACGTCGAAGCGGGACGCCAACTCCGCCATGAGGGCGGAGCAGGCCATGTCCGGGTAGCGGTTGAAGGAGCCGGCCGCCGCGGCGGCGGCCTCCAGCACACCGGGCAGGGGTGGGTACGGGTTCTCGTTGGAGGACAGCTTGTAGGCCCTCGGGCCGTCGGCCGCCGGGGGACGGCCGGGCTTGTAGGTGGGGATCCCGTCCAGTGCCGCGCGCAGCTTCGGGGCCATCTCCGTCATGGCAGGTCCTCCTCGACCCTCCGGGCCTGTCGTGGAGCGGCCGTGCCGGCGCACGGACCGCTCGTACCGCTAATGCTGCACACCCTAGAAGGATTCGCGGACGTGTCGTAGGGGTCGGCGTGAGGGGCGTACCGGAGCCGGCGTGCGCGGGTGGCGCGAACCATGGCGCGCATCACCCCTGGGGGTGAGTTGAGACAGCTTTGAGACATGGACCGTTCTGCTGGAGCAATCGGCCAAACGTTCACAGAAACAATGGAGCATCCTGCCAACTGCCCCTTCTTCCATGGTCGTTATGGGGAAATTGGCTTGCAGAATCGTCTCTTCACCCCTTGCCCCGTACGCCCCCGCAAACAGTGCGACACGGCCCTAGTATCGGCACGCCATGACAGCAGCAGGGAAGCACCAGGTGGGCCGGGCTCGCGGTCGCCGACTGGGACGTGCGGGCATCCGCGACGTGGCCGCCGCGGCGGGAGTGTCCATCACGACCGTCTCCGACGCGCTCAACGGCAAGGGCCGTCTGCCCGACGCCACCCGCCGCCACGTCCGCGAGGTCGCCGACCGGCTCGGCTACCGTCCCTCAGCGGCCGCCAGGACACTCCGCACCGGCAAATCCGGGCTGATCGGGCTCACCGTCACCACCTACGGCGAGGAGCCCTTCACCTTCACCGAGTTCGCCTACTTCGCCGAGATGGCCCGCGCCGCCTCCTCCGCCGCCCTGGCCCGCGGCTACGCCCTGGTGATCCTCCCCGGCAGCACCCGGCAGAGTCCCTACGACGTCTGGTCCAACGTCGCCCTCGACGGCACCGTCGTCATCGACCCCTCCGACCGCGATCCCGTCGTCACCGAACTCGTCCGACAGGGCATTCCCGTCGTCTCCGACGGCCGTCCCTGCGGAGAACTCCCCGTCACCGCCTGGGTCGACAACGACCACGAGGCCGCCGTCACCGGCCTGCTCGACCACCTGGCCGCCGCCGGTGCCCGCCGCATCGGCCTGCTCACCGGCACCAGCACCGACACCTACACCCGGCTGTCCACCAGCGCCTACCTCCAGTGGTGCGAGCGTGCCGGCCAGGACCCGGTCTACGAGGCCTACCCCGCCCACGACCCCTGCGCGGGCGCCGTCGCCGCCGACAGACTGCTGGCCCGTCCCGATCGGCCCGACGCCGTCTACGGACTGTTCGACCCCAACGGCACCGACCTGCTCGCCGCCGCCCGCCGCTACGGTCTGCGCGTCCCCGACGACCTGCTGCTGGTGTGCTGCAGCGAGTCCGCCGTCTACGCCACCACCGAGCCGCCCATCACCACCCTGTCCCTCAAGCCCGGACGCATCGGCACCACCGTCGTGCAACTGCTGATCGACGCCATCGAGGGCACCGGAAGCAGCCGCCCGGTGCACCGGATCATGCCCACCGACCTGATCGTCCGCACCTCGTCACAGCGCCGCCGCCCGCGGACGACGGTGAGCGCTCCGCGCTCGCCCGAGCGGCGCGACTGAGGTTACGACCCGGTAATTTCGGGAGCAACTCGGAGGAAACCCGAGCGGGAGACACTCCCGGTCCGACTCCCGTCCGACAGCCGCCCGAATCGTCCTCCCCCGGGTGCGTCACAAGGCGCGACCTGCGTTCCTATGATGGGCGCACGACACCGGGACCGGCTCTCGCCACGGGACGCCCCGAGGGAGACGGAGAGAGGGTTCGGCAGGTGAGGCGCGCGCGATGCTGGAGGGGTCGATGACTCAGGGGGCCGGTCGGGAATCCGACGTGTGGCACGGCGCGGGCGCCGTCGGTGCGGGCACCACGGGCACGGGTCCGACGATCACCGGCCCCGTCGGCGCGGGCCCGGCCGGTGCGGCGCACGCCCACCCCGGCCCTCCCCCTCCCCCTCCCCCCATGCCCCCCGGTCCCGCACCGCACGGCGGCGCGGCCGCCGTACCGGGCGCCCCCGGGCACCCGGGCGTCGAGCCGCACCCGGACGGCTACACCCCCACCCAGCGTGACCTGCCCGTCATCGGGGCCGGGGCATCCCCCACTCCCACCCTGGTCGACTCCCCCTCCCCGGTGCCCGGACCACCCGAGGAGCAGGGCCCGCTGTACGTCGTCGGCGACGTCCACGGCTACCTCGACGAGCTGCGGGCCGCCCTGTCGGACCAGGGCCTCATCGACGCCGAGGACCACTGGACCGGGGGCAACACCCGGCTGTGGTTCCTGGGCGACTTCACCGACCGCGGCCCCGACGGCATCGGCGTCATCGACCTGGTGATGCAGCTCTCCGCCGAGGCCGCGGCCGCCGGCGGCTACTGCAAGGCCCTGATGGGCAACCACGAACTGCTGTTGATCGGCGCCAAGCGGTTCGGCGACACCCCCGTCAACTCCGGCGCGGGCACCGCGTCCTTCCAGGCGGCCTGGCTGCTCAACGGCGGCCAACACTCCGACATGGAACGGCTCCAGGACCACCACGTCCAGTGGATGTCCCGGCTGGACGCCATGGCCCTGGCCGACGACCACCTGCTGGTGCACTCCGACACCACCGCGTACCTGGAGTACGGCAGCAGCATCCCCGACGTCAACGACGCCGTCACCGAGGCCCTCACCCACCACGACGCCGACGAGACCTGGGACCTGTTCCGCAAGTTCACCAAGCGCTTCGCCTTCCGCGACGAGGGCGGGGCGATGGCCGCGCGCGAACTGCTGGACACCTACGGCGGGCGGCGGATCGTCCACGGCCACAGCCCGATCCCGTACTTGTTGGGCGAGGTCGGCTCCGAGGACGGCGGGGACGGCGCGCCGGCTGTCCACGGGCCGCACGTCTACGCCGACTCGCTCGCGGTGGCGATGGACGGCGGAGTGACCATGGCCGGGAAGCTGCTGGTCGCCCCCCTCCCGCTCTCCTGAGGACGGTCGGGCCCCGGCGGGGGTCCCAGCTCCGTCGTCCGCGCCCTTCCCGGACCCGTGGAACACCGAGGGCGCACGGCCCGAGGGAGACCGCCGACCGGCCAAAACCGGTGGGAACGGCGAGGCCCGGCCGGCACCCTGGGGAGGGTGACGGACCGACCACACCACCAGGCCCCGAGCGGCTCCCCGACACCGCGCGAGCTGCTCCTGCGCGTCTCCCCCGAGCTGCGGATCTTCCTCCCCTCGCGCCACCGCGACACCGAACTCCTCCCCGTGCCGTACGACGGCACGTCCTCCCTCGGCCACGTCGTGCAGTCCGCGGGCATCCCGCTGACCGAGGTGGGCGCGCTGGTCCCGGAGGTGGACGGCGCGGCGGGCGGCACCGGGGGGCGGGTGGAGCCGGAGCACCGGCCGCGGGCCGGCGGGACGGTGCGCGTCGAGCCGGTGTCCAGGCCGCAGCCGGTCCCGGGCGGCCCACCCCGCTTCCTGCTCGACGTCCACCTGGGCACCCTGGCCCGGCGGCTGCGCCTGGTGGCGGGCGTGGACACCGCGTACCACAACGACATGGACGACCCCTCCCTGGTGGAACAGGCCAACGCCGAGCGGCGCGTCCTGCTCACCCAGGACCGCGGGCTGCTGATGCGGCGCCGGCTGTGGATGGGCGCCTACGTGCGGGGCTCACGGCCGGACGACCAACTCGCCGACGTGCTGGAGCGCTTCGCACCGCCCCTGACGCCGTGGACGAGGTGCACGGCGTGCAACGGGCTGCTCGACCCCGTGGCCAAGGAGGAGGTGGAGCACCTGCTCCGTCCCGGCACCCGTCGCACGTACGACGACTTCGCCCGCTGCCGCGACTGCGGGCACGTCTACTGGCGCGGAGCCCACGGGGACCGGTTGGAGGCGCTGGTCGCCGGGGCCGCGAGGACGGCCACGCCCGACACGCCCGACGCGCCCGACGCGCCCGACACGGTGGGGGGCCGTCCCCACGAGGGGTGACCGCCCGCCGGACACCGCCGCGCCGCCCTCACCGACGCACCCGCGCCGAACGCCTCGGCCACGCCACCGGGGGAGAGACCCGAACGACTCCTCCCGGGGAAGGAGAACGCCCGATGCCCGAGTCCCGCAGGCCCGGCACCACCGGTACGGCCCGCGTCGTCGCGGTCGCCGCCGTCCGGTGGCTGCGGCCCTGGCTGTACGGGCTGACCGTGGTGCTCGTCCTGACCGATGTCGTCTCCGACGTCCTCGACCTGGGCCCCGGCGTCCCCGGCCCGGTGCTGCTCGTCGCCGCCGCGGTCGCGCTGTCCACGGAGCCGCTGCGGTGGCTCGTCACCCGGAACGGCGGCGGGACCGAGCCCGGCCCCGTGGAGGTCGCGCCCCCGGTCACCGGCCGCTGGAGCGCCCTCAACAGCCCGGCGGACAAGGTGCCCAGCCACGGTGTCCGGGCCTACGGACAGGCGTACGCCATCGACGTCCTCCGGGAGTCGGGGGAGGGGGAGCGGGTCCGTCCGGCCTTCGGCTGGTGGCCGCCCGCCCGCCGCAACGGTGCCTTCCCCGCCTTCGGGGAGCCGGTGCTCGCCGTCGCCGACGCCACGGTCGTACGGGTGCGGGACGGCCGCCGCGACCACCTCAGCCGCAACTCCTTCCCCGCCCTGCCGTTCTTCTTCCTCGAAGCCTCCCTCCGCGACACGGCCGGAGTCGGCGCCATCGTCGGCAACCACCTGGTCCTCGACCTCGGCAACGGCACCTACGCCCTCTACGCCCACCTCGGGCGCGGCTCGGCGGAGGTCCGCGAAGGCGAGCGGGTGCGCACCGGCCAGGTGATCGCCCGGGTCGGCAACAGCGGCAACTCCACCGAACCGCACCTGCACTTCCAACTGATGGACGCCGCCGACCCGTACACGGCACGCGGTGTCCCCTTCACCTGGCGCGGCGTCGGAGTCCCGGCGAACGGCGAGGAGTTCACCGCCTGAACCTCCCCCGCCCCGACCGACCCCGGCCGTGCCCCCCTTGACGGAACTGTCCATTTTTCATCGGTTGACCAGGATGCGACCGGAAACGCGTGGAGCGACGGACGAGTACGACTTCGCGACACCGAGGGAGAACCACGCATGGCGCGCGTTTCACGTCGGACCAGGACGGGTGCGGTACTGGCCGCCGGACTGCTGGCCGGCACGGCACTGGCCGGATGCGGGAGCGAGGAGGACGGGACCGGCGAGAAGGCCGCCGGAACCGGCGCCGAGGAGCGGAACGACGCCGCCGAGGTGGTACGGACGGCCCACGAGAAGACCGTCGCCGCCGAGACCGCCGCGATGACGATGAAGGTGGACGCCACCGTCGGCGGCCGGCAGCAGACCGCCACCGGCAACGGCACCATCGACCTGTCCGACGGCACCAGCGACATGACGATCGAGATGGGCGGAGAGCGCGTCGAGCAGCGCATCGTCGACCAGACCCTCTATCAGAAGCTGCCCGCCGCCCTGCGCGAGAAGCTCTCCGCCGACAAGCCGTGGATCAAGGTGGACCTGCGTGAGGTCGCCGCCCGGAACGGCACCGTGGGCGGTGTCCGGCTCGAGAACCCGGCCCGGGCCGTCGACTACACCAAGGCCCTCTCCGACGACGACGCCAAGCGCCTGGGCACGGAGAAGATCGACGGCGTCAACACCACCCACTACCGCGTGACCGTCGACGTCGAGGAACTGGCCGGCGAGGACGACGCCCGGGGCGAGCGGCTCCGGCAGCAGCTCGGGGAGTCCCTGCCGATGGACCTCTGGCTCGACGAGCAGAACCGCATCCGCCGACAGCAGTTCGAGATCTCCCTCGACAACGCCTCCACCGGATCGCAGTCCTCGCGGAGCCCGCAGGACTCCGGCAAGGCCCAGGAGCAGCCGCAGGACGCCACGGTCCGTACCGTGATGGAGTTCGGCGACTTCGGCACCGAGGTGGACGTCTCCGCGCCGCCCGCCGACAAGACCGCCGACGTCACCGACAAGCTCGCCGGCCAGAGCGGGCGGAACGACGGCGCCCGGGCCTCCTCGGACGGCTGACCCGCCCGCACCGATGCCGGGAGGACCGGTCCCCTCCCCGGTCTCTCCCGGCCCCTTCCGGCCCTGTGGCCGCCCGCGTCCGTACGGACGGGCACGTCGGCGCCCTCGCTCGGCGATGCCGGACCCGCTCCCGCGGTCAGCTCGGTGCGAGCAGGTGGTAGAGGACGTGGTCCTGCCACTGTCCCGCGATCCTGAGGTAGGAGGGGGCCACCGCGAACGGTCTGAACCCGTTGCGGGCGAGCACCCGCTGTGAGGCGGTGTTGTGCAGGAGCGTCCCCGCCTGGAGCCGGTGCAGACCGAGTCTCCCGAAGGCCACCTCGACGGCCTCCGCCACCGCCGCCGAGGCGATACCGCGGCCGGTGTGCGACTCGCTCACCCAGTAACCGAGGTCAGCCGACTGGAACGCACCGCGGACGACGTTGTTGAGGTTGACCCGGCCGATGGGACGGTCGTCCTCGTCGACGATCACCAGCGGCACCATGCTCCCGCGCGCGTACGCGTCGAGTTGTGCCTCCAGCACGGCGCGCTGCCCCTCCACGGTGAAGTAGGCCTCGTCGCGCACCGGTTCCCACGGCGCGAGGAACGCGCGGTTCTCCCGCACACGATCGGTCAACGCTTCGACGTCGTCCACGGAGACGACACGGGTGACGGGCATGTCGCGGACCATGCCGTGCATCATGCCGGCACCCCTCCCACGACTCACCGACCGGGACCGGGCGGCGCCGGGACGCTGGAATGCTGGGGAGATGACGACATCCACGGAAGCGGAGTGGGAGCGGCGGATCGACGAGCTGTGGTCCGCCTTCGACGACCACGAGCCCGCCGACTTCCTCGCCCGCATGGACGAGTTGGTCGCCGAACTGCCGCCGGACGACCCCGTGGCCCTGTACGAGATGGCGTCCGCCCACGACTCCCTGGGGCACGAGGAGGAGGCCGCGCCGCTCTACCGCCGGGCACTGGACGCCGGGCTGCCCGAGGGGCGGCGACGCCAGGCGACGATCCAACTCGCCAGCACCCTGCGCAATCTCGGCCGGGTCCAGGAGAGCGTCGCCCTGCTCACCGCCGAACGGAGCGCCGGATCGGACGAATTGGACGACGCCGTCGCCGCGTTCCTGGCCCTGGCCCTGGTCGACGCCGGGCGGGAGCGGGAGGCCGTCGCCCTCTCCCTCGCCGCCCTCGCGCCCCACCTGCCCCGCTACGGCCGCTCCCTGACCGCCTACGCCCGCGGCCTCACCGACGAGGTCGGGGAGGCCGGGCGGGCGTAGTAGGGCACCCGGCACGGCGCGGGAGCGCGAGCGGCGCCGGACGGGCCCCTCCTCCCGGACGGCGGTGCCCGCGACGGAGTACCGATCGCGGGCACCGCGAGCGTCGATCGGAGCGGGCGGGCGTTCAGTCCGCGATGGGCAGGTAGACGCGGTTGCCCGCCGCGGCGAACTCCTCGGACTTCCGCCGCATGCCCTCCTCCGGGTCGAGCCCGTCGGCGGCGAGGTCGCCGCCGTGCTCCCGACGGATGTCCTGGGAGATCTTCATCGAAAAGAACATGAGCAGAGCCCCCACACGGTCTACGGTGGATGCATCACCGCAGGTCACCGCAGACAAGGGGGCACGCGTGTCGTCACGCGAAGAGATCATCAGCAAGTTACGAGGGGCCCCCGAGGGCCTGCCGTCCGTCGACGAGGTCCGCGCCATGCTCGCGGCGAACCCGGACCTCAAGTGCGTGGTCTGCTACGCGCGCATCTCGTTCGACGGCCGGATGAAGGACGCGCACGGCATCGAGGACCAGCACCGCGAGATGACCGACAACGCGCGGCAGTTCGGTTGGCTGGTCGTCCGCCGTTACACGGACAACGACAAGAGCGCCAGCGACGAGCGGATCGTCCGCGACGACTTCGAGCAGTTGGTCAAGGATCTCGCCGCCGGGCAGACGCCCGAGGGCTACCCCATCCACGGCGTGATGGCCGTCAACGACGACCGCCTGTACCGGCGCCCCGGCGACTGGGAGCGCTACCTCAAGGCGTTCACCGCCCACGAGGGACGCGTCTATCACGACTCCAACGGTCTCCAGGACCTCTACGCCGAGGGGTTCGAGATCAAGGGGCTGGTCGGCGTCGCGATGTCGCTCGCGGAGACCAGGAAGAAGCAGCGCCGTGCGCGCAACAGCCACCGCAACCGGGCGATCCGCGGCCAGTCCGTCGCCGCATGGCGCCCGTTCGGCTGGGACGACGACAAGGTCTCGCTCCGCCTCGACGAGGCCGAGGCGATCCGCCAGGCCGTGAAGGACGTGGTCGCCGGAGCCTCCATCTCGGAGATCACCAGGCGGTGGAAGGAAGCCGGTTTCATCACCAGTCGCGGCAACCCCTTCCAGTACCAGACCGTCAAGCAGGTGCTCCTGAACCCCCGGCTGTGCGGCTACCGCCAGATCAAGGGCGAGTTGGTCAGGGACGGTGACGATCAGCCCGTCATCGGCGAGTGGGAGCCGATCATCACTCCCAAGGAGTGGTTCGCCGTCACGGCGACTATCAGGGAGCGCGGGCAGGGCACCGGGCTGCCGCGCGGCGGACTCGTTCACAAGTACCTGTTCACCGGGATTCTGCGGTGCGGCAACGTCCTGGAGGACGGCACGGTCTGCAACAACAAGATGATCGGCATCAAGGCCAACGACTGGTTGAAGTACCGGCACGCCTACATGTGCAAGAAGACCGTGGACGGCGGTTGCAACAGGACGTACAAGCGCGGTGACAAGACCGACAAGTACGTCGAGGCCCTGGTCATCGCGAAGTTGGAGCAGCAGGCCGCCAGCAAGGCCAGGGACCTCCCTGAATGGGGCAAGGAAGACCAGCTTGAGCGCGCCATCCGGAGCCGCAAGGAGCTGGAGCGCCGATGGCAGGAGGGGGAAGGGGATGAGGCAATCGATGACGAGACCTTCTTCCGCAACCTCCCGGCCATCGAGGAGCGCATCAAGCGGCTGCGCGCCGAGCAGGCCGAGTACCTGGCGAAGAAGGCCGCAGCCGAGTCCGCCGAGGAGGACATCGCCGCATCCTGGGAGACGCGGACGCTCTCCCAGAAGCGCGAGCTGATCAAGAGCGCGCTTCACGCCGTCATCGCCGTCCCCGGCGGCAAGGGGCAGAAGGCTTTCGACGTGACCTTGCTCAGGCCGGTGTGGAGGTCTTCCGAGTGAGGATGACACCCAGGATCTCCCCCATGCGCTTCAACTGAGCGTCGGAGAACGGGGGCGATTCGCGGACGTGGTGTTCTATCCACGCACGCGCCTTCTCCTCCTCGGTCGGCTCCCGCTCTCCCCCGCTCCAATCCTCGCCAGCTCTCCGGTCGGAACCACGACTCATCCCGCACCACCGTCCAGGTCGCCCGCTGCCAACTCGGCACGGGCGATCTCGCGGTTCCGGGCCAGGTCTTCTGCGATGCCCGCGGCGATGAGGGCGGCCCCGGGGGAGTGACCGGAGCCGACGTAGCACCAGTGGGCATCGGTGACCGTGTCCGGGCCGGGGGACAGCTCCGAGCCCTGTGCGGTCCGTTCGTACTCGGCGCGTTCGGCGCGCAGGGCCGCGTAGGTGGTGGAGTAGGCGCGGGATTTGGTGAGGATGTGGCCCCGGTAGCCGAGGGTGTGGGCCCAGGCCCGCAGCCGCAGCGGTTCCAGTTCGGGCAGGCCGCCCAGGCGCCAGCAGGTCGCCATGAGGGTGCGTATGTGCGCGGAGACCGGGGCGGTGTGCAGGTCGTCGGGGCCGGTCAGTCGGTGGTCGAGGCCGGCGGCGGTGTCGGCGGCGCCCTTGGTGACGTACTTGGCCACATATGCGGCGACCGCGTCGTCGGTCAGCCCTTCGGGGCCGTCGAAGGCGCGTAGCGGCCGGACGTCGAGCTGAGTGCCCCAGCGCAGGACGTACTCACCGAGCGCGGCACTGTGGACCGTGGGCAGGCGGATGGCCGCCGCAGCGGTGTGCACGGCACGGGTGAGGGTGTCGGCGTCGAGCCAGGCCGGAGGCGCGATGGCCGGGCCGCCCGCGCCGTCGAGGCGCAGCACGGCATGGACGTGGACGGCCGCGCGCTTCTGGTACTCGGCCACCTTGGCGTAGGACAGGCGCACCGCCCGGCGCAGCCCGGTCCGGGTGCGCCCGGTACGGGCGGCCAGGTGGTTGTAGAGGTTGTCGGTGAACGCCTTCCACAGCCGCCCGGTGTAGGCGTGCCACAGCACGTGGCCGCAGTAGTCGTAGCAGCCGGGGCAGATCGGTTGGCCAACGAGCGGATCGGACGCGTCGTGCACGGCCGGGCAGCCGGCCGGGCGCCCGTGCTCACACTCGTCGGCAGCCCGCCGGGGGCGGCACGGTGAGCCGTCGGTCGCGCGGTGGACCGGGCCGAAGCCGGGGGCGGTCAGGGTCAGGAACAGCCGCGGCCGGTCCCGTACGTCGTCGGGGACGTTCTTGCCGCCGACCAGTCCGGCGCGCACCAGGTGGAAGGTGTCCCCGGCGTGGAGGCGGGAGCAGGGGGCGCAGACGGTGGAGCGGCGGTTGCGGCAGCGGACCGACAGCCGCTCGCCCGGCTCGTTCGTGGTGTCGTAGTGGTGCAGGACTTCACCGGTGAGCGCGTCGTAGGTGGTGGTGGAGCCCGCCAGGTGTACGGGGTGTGTGCAGCCGCCGGTGGCGGTGATCTGCTCCAGCCAGCGCGGGAACAGCGGGTCGGAGGCGAGGCGGATGATGTCGCGTTCGGCGCCGGAGAGATGGCGCAGGCGCGCCGCGCGGTCGAGCACGGCGCGCCTGTCAGCCGAGGTCATGGACTCGGCGGTGATGGTGGGGACCTCCCGGGGTGGGCCGCCGCAGCGGCTCGGATGGATGAGGCTGGGTGGCTTGCGTCCATGGCGATCACTCCTTGACGGATCGGTGTGATGGTGGGCGGGTCAGCGGATGGTTCCGGCGCCCCGGCAGACGCGGCAGCGGTGGCGGCGGCCGGTCCAGGTCTTCCGGGAGCCTTCGCCCTTGCAGATGGGGCAGCGCACGCGGCGCATCGGCATCAGCGGCTCTCTCTTCCTTGTCGTCTCAGGTGTGGAGGAAGCCGCCGGACAGCCAGTCCACGACGGCCAGGACGGTGTCCCGGACTGGGGTGAGGGCCAGGTAGAAGCCGAACAGGCCGACTACGGCCGCTTCCCAGGCCCGCATGTCGCGGGAGCGGACCAAGAGCACGGTGACGAGTCCGAGGACCACCACCAGCGGGATGGGGGAGCCGGTCATCCCTGCTCGCACCCGTCCAGAGCGGCGGTCAGGATGGGCAGGCGCGGAGCGATGCCCGCGTGCTCCGCGGCGATGCGCCGCGCCTCGTCCGGAGTGGTCAGGTGCGAGCGGCCCCTCACCCAGCCGTCGGTGTCATCGGTGGTGACCGCGACACCCTTCTGTCCAGTGCCGATGGTCTGCGCGACGATCACGGCGTCTTTGTGGAGATCGCCCAGGGTCATCTCCGCCGTGCCGGGATCGTTGACCCGATGGCAGATGCGTCCGGTGAGCTGGGCCCGCAGCGCGGTCACGCCCGGCCCCAGGTCGGAGCCGACCCGCTGTCCGGCGACCACCAGGTGCACCCCCAGGGCCGCGCCGAGCTGGGCCAGCCGCAGCAGGTAACTGGAACACTGTTCGGCCTCCGCCCGGTCCTCCTTCGACCCGCTGGTCAGATACAGCTCCGCCAGTTCGTCGACGATCACCACCACGGGCACCGGCCGCGACTTCTCCGGCAGGTCCCAGATGGACCGGGCACCGGCCCGGCGGCACAGGTGCATACGCTCCTGCATGTCGGTGACGAGCGCGCTCAGCACGGCCACCGCCTCACGGCGACAGGTGGTCAGCACCGACAGTCGGTCCCCGAACAACCCCAGCTCCATGCCGCCCTTGCAGTCGATACCGACCAGGGCGACCGGCTGCGGCGCGAGTTGTGCGACGAGCCGGGCCAGGAGCGTGGACTTGCCCGACTGCGTGGCCCCGACGATCAGCCAGTGCGGTACGCGCCGGAAGTCCATCACCCACGCATGGCCGGTCTCCAGCACACCGACCACCGCCGACAGCAGCGACGACGGATCGGTGTCGTCCGGCATGCGCGGATCATCGAGCGGATCGTGTGCCGTCGCCGTGATGAGCACGACGCCCCGCCGAGGGGAGGTGACCCGCGCACTGTGCACGCCCCAGGCATGCGCCAGCGCTTCGGCCGCTTCCACGAACGGGGCCGGAGTCTGCCCAGGGCGGAGCCGCACCAGCAGCGACAGGCCGTTCGGCAGAGCGCACGGGAAGGAGATCCGCGGAGGCGTCGAGCGCAGTGCCGTGCCCTTGACCACCACTGCGCCGAGCACGCGCCGAGGCGGCCGGTAGGAGACGGACAGGTCGTTGAGCTGTGCGACCTTCCGCCAGGTCAGTACCACCCGCGCGGCGGTGCGCGGGTAGCCGGTCAGGTACCAGTGCCAATCCGGCCGCCGCCGGCGAAGCCACTCGCCGCCACCCAGCAGCCAGACCACCGCCACCAGCGCTAAGACGACCGGGATCAGGTCTGCCATCAGACGCCACCGCCCTTGCCGGACGGCGGGGTGACCGGGGTGACGGCAGCCGCGCGGAAGCTGATGCCGTGTCGGTCGCCCATGGACCAGGCGAACGCCTCCAGGCCGGTGATGCGGACCTCGGCCCCCTCGGTGACGCCCCTGGGTTCTCCGGTGACTGCGACCTCGATCACCGACACCCGCCGCCCTTCCTGGCGGACCATGACGCCCACGGTGTAGATCGTGTTGCCCTCTCGGTCCTTCTTGACCTCCTGCTTCTCAAAGTCCGCGATCTTCGGTTCCGGCGCGACGGCGCACCGCAGTACGCCGAGCCGGGATGTGTCCACGGGAATGGACTGCATCAGTGGTGGCCTCCTTGGCCGATCGGACACCAGTACTACACTGACGTCACTCGTGCTGACGAGTGACGACTATGCATGCCTTGACGGCCAAGCGCAACCACTTATGCTGACGAGTGACATCGCGCCGAGCGAGCGGCGCCGCTCCTCACCTGACAGCGAGGCACCTATGGGAGAGATCCAGCGCCCCGGAGCGCTCTACAAGCAGGTGGCCGCCGCCATCCGCGACGCCATCGCATCCGGGGAGTTCGCGCCGGGCGCACCGCTGCCCTCAGAGGCCCAGCTCATCGCCCGCTACCAGGTCTCCCGTCCCACGGTGCGCAATGCGATCGCCGCCCTGCGCAGCGAAGGACTCATCGACGTCATCCACGGCAAGGGCAGCTTCGTCCGCGGCGCCCCCACCCCGGTCCTCACCATCGACCGCACCGTCACCCGAGACACCGCAGGCCACTTCACCACCGGCCACGACGCATGGAAGACCGCCGAGGAGCCCAGCGTCTACCGCACCAAGACCACGGCCACCACCGGCCCGCTCCTCGCCTTGGACGAAGGCGAAGCCCTCTTCGGCGTCGACCGACTCCTGACCGACCCGGCCACCGGCACCCGCGCCCTGCACCGGACCCTGATCCCGTTCGCCACCGCCGAGGGCACCGCACTGGCCGAGCACCCCGACACCGAGCCCGCGCGAATCTACGCCCTGCTCACCGAGGCCGGACACACCCTGTCCTGGACCGAGACCACCCGCGCCCGCATGCCGCTGCCCGACGAGCGCACCACGCTCCAGCTCCCCGACGCCACCCCGGTCATCCACACCACCCGCACCACCCTGGGCCGCGACGACCGCCCGCTGATCCTCGAAGAGCTCACCACCAGCGGCGACCGCGCCCAACTCGCCTACCGCATCACCGCCGACAGCCCCCACCAGGCCCAGCCCACCGGCTGACCCGCCACCTGTCGAAACCCGTCTTCACTTACTCAAGTGCGGCTCGCTGCCGCTCGCCGCGCGCGGCCCGGCTCCCCGCCGGGCCTGCGCTCCTGTCTCCGCCCCGCTCCGCCCCGGCGTCCGCCGGTCGCGCGCCAGCAGCAAGCCGATGGTTGCTGACTAGGCGCCCTCGTGGCTGGGGGTCGGCTCCGACGGCTTTACGCACCTGCCCGGTCCGGGACCCGCGTCGAGCAAGCCCAGGGGGCCACTCGGACACATTGCGGGCAGGTCCACAGCCTGCCCGAGTTGCCAACCAGCGTACGGCCCCCTGGCCACGCTCGACCCCAGCCCGGGCAGGACACCGCCCAAACCCGCTCCGCCGCCCGCTCAACCATCTACGTGTCGGCCGACGCCAGAAAACTCCGATCAGCTGGCTCTCTAGCACCGTGCTCGTTTTACGACCCTTAAGTAAGATTATCCCTTAAACATAGCTGCCCGCAGTGAAACCATCAACTCCCGCAGCTGAAGCCCTAGAGCACGTCGGCGTTCATCCCATTCGTCTGGACTAATCGGCTCTACTTGAGTACTAAGTCGAGCCGGGATGAGCTGAGCCAACGGAATACCTAGTTTCTTACGAGTCGCGTCCGCATATCCCCAGATAGTCGTCTCTCCATTGAGTTTGTGCCATACGGTGATCGGATCAACCTTGACGCCACCGTCGTAACGGGCAGCTGCGCATCCGCTAGCGAGAGCCTCGTGAACGAGCTCAACGAACTTCATATGGATACCGGACAGAACCTGCTGTCTCCTGGTGGTAGCAAGCGCGTCCTCATAGTTACGCTGCTTACGCGCCGCATGAATCCTGATGTTGTTGGCTTCCTCCTCGGCCTGGCCACGGGCGGCTGCCGCACCAAGCGAGTCCACGTCCCTTAGCCCTTGGACAGGCACGGGGGGAGTACGGTCAGCTCGTACCGCAACAGTGGGCCATGCCCCATCACCAGTGATGACAAGGGCGCTATCATCAGGGACATTCGGGCCAGCTCGGCGGGCAAGAGCTTCGGCTAGAGCCGGGTGGCCATAGGTTGCCAACGCAGTCCAGCTCTCACCGTCGCGCGATGCGCGGGAAGGATCGAATGTCACAGGACGTCCTTCCTTATCGAGCACCGCAGCGAACCGCTCGACGAGAACCTCTCTAAGATCTTCCAGCGTGACCGGCGAAGGCGCATGAATGGGCAAAGGCATCGGATCTTCCGCGCCGAAATCGACACCCTCTTGACGCAATTGGTCGATCTGGTTGACCAGCGCATTGATCGCCTCTTGCTGCACTGTTGCCCGCTCGCTTTTGGGTGCCCTAAAGATGGTTTGAAAGGCATGCTCTGTCGCACCTAGGATCGGCTGGAGCTTCCCTAGCAACTGCCTGAAGTCGTCGATTCGCCCGGCAAGTGCGGCGTAAACATCCTGCTCGACCGTGTTCGGTATGAAGTAACTCCGGATGTGCACGACATTACGAGCCTGGCCCAAGCGGTCCACTCGCCCGATGCGCTGCTCGACACGCATGGGGTTCCAGGGCATGTCGTAGTTGATGAGGTAGCTGCACGCCTGCAAGTTGAGACCTTCACTGGCCGCGTCGTTGGCCAGGAGCACCGTCACCCTCCCAGACCGTACGGCGTCAACGAGGTCGCGCTTGGAGATGTCGACCCATCCTTCGGCCTCCCGGAAGACCTGACCACCCTCACCGGTGAAGGTCGCAAGCTGGGAGCGATAGGCGCCAACGAGTTTGTTGCGGAGGTACGTAAGTGTGTCGGTGTACTGGGTGAAGACGATGGTCGAATGACCACGCCCTCGCGCCGCGTTGAGGTCGGAACGCAGCCGATCGAACTTCGAGTCCGGAACGTGCTGCATTCGGTCAATGTAGCCACGGATATCGTCTATTTCCGCAGGCGTCAGCGGCAGCGCCTGAACGTCGTTGACCCGGTGCCCATCGCCAGTCTCCAGGCCCGCATCGTTCCATGCTTCTTCCAGGTCCTCCACAGCCTGGTCGTCATCCAGCGCGAGTTTCTCGCGGTTAAGCCTCTTCGTGAGAGTGGACTGGATCGCAGCCCACGAGGAGGTGAGACGCCGACGGTAGACCGTCAGCACGAAGCCAGCGCCGCGCCTGCTGCCGTGCGCTGCCATGAGGCGGTCAATGAGGTCGTCAAGCTCATCGTAGAGCTCCTGCTCCTCATCCCTGAATGGAATGACGATCGGCTTGGTATCCCGGTCCGCGAGATTCTCTGTGAGCAGGCCGCGATCCCGATACATCTTCAGCGTTTCGCGGCTGTGCCTGGTGACAAACTGTCCGACAGGACTGAGCAGGGAGAGCCACCCTCGCAGAGCTGCGCGCCCTTCCGGTGCCAGCTCCCTGACGATCTCCTCACCGCTCAGGTCGCCGGTGCCGAACTTCTCAATCCGCGCAGCAACAACTGGTCCCAGCCGTTCCCTGGTCTGCCGCAAGAATGCATCTTCGGCAGCAGTTCGCGGCAGGCGGGGTGTGTCCCGCAGTGTCTGGTCCAACCAGGACCAGGCCGTCTTAGGATCCTTTGGACCGTCCCCTTTGCCAACTTCGCGGAAGTACTTTTCAAATGCTCGGGGGTCGGCCAGGGGACCTTGCAATCCCACGTGCACGAGCAGATCGCGTAGCTCGATAGGAGCAACCTGCATCGGTGTAGCGGTCAGCAGCCACAACGCCTTCGCCGCGCCCTGCTGAGTGATGCGGTCGAGCAGTTCCAGCAACCGTCCCGGGCGGTATTCATTCTCATCGATGTGAGTGCGACGTGCGTGGTGCGCCTCGTCAACAATCACCAAATCATACGGCCCGTTCGCAAGGAGTCGCTTCTGTTCGGTTGGCCGGCGCGCCAGATGGCTGGAGGCGATCAAGACATCGGCGGACTCCCAAGGGCTTTGGCCTGAGGGGATTACTCGTACGTCTTTTGGATGAACACCGTAGATTTTTCCCCCGTCGAGCCGAGGAACCCATAGGCCGAACTTCTCAAAAAGCTCATCTTGCCACTGACGGCAGACGTTGGCAGGCGCGAGGATCAGAGCACGACGGACACGCTTCGACAGCAAGAGGCGACGCAACGACATGCCAGCGGAAATCGTCTTACCGAGCCCGACCTCGTCCGCCAGAAGCCACGACCGCGGGTAGAGTCCAGCGAGCCGTTCGACCACCTGCTGCTGGTGAGGGAAGAGCGTGATGCCTGTGGTGGCGACCGGCAGCGCCTCAGCACCTACGAGGGCGGGAGCCACTTGCAGGTATCGGGCGACAACGGCATCGTCGCCCATTGGCTCCGGTTCCTCCGGGTCTCGTTCTCCCGGAAGGACGTCCGGCGCCATGCTGAGCAGGCGTTCCGCCGCCGCATCGGGCAGCGGGTACACCTTGAAACCGACCATCCGGCCAGCCCAGCGTTCTTCGAACTTCAGCTTCCAATGGCTGAAGTACGTGGCAGCCTCCGTCCAGGACGGATAGACCGAGAACGACTCGAAGTTGCGGGTCCACGCCTGCGCGGACTCGTTGACGGACCCCTGGAAGGCGACCCCGTCCCCGATGCTATCCCACAGAACTCCGATCTTCTCGTGAAAATAGGGGTCCATGTCGCTGCCGATCCTCGGCATTCCGTCGCGATCGATCGGGATGGCAATCCGTACTTCGAGGCGCCCTTCCCTAGCCAGCCAGGCCAGTACCTCCAGACGTCGGCGGTCTACTTCCGACTCGGTGACCAGCGCGTCTGCGAGCTTTTTGGCGAACGCTGGCCCGATGGCAGTCTCGCCAAGGAGAGCCTCTCGGTCCCCAGGACTTACTTCCGCACCGCAGAGCAGCCGCACACGCCCGCCACCGTTGACGAACCGCGACAGTCCCCGCGCTGCAACGCTCAGCGACGATGACCGAAAATAACCAACCGACCGGTCATACCGCACTGCCCGGGACAGGGCGGGCACGTAGAACGTCTCCAGGATACGGTCGCTCGAGTCGTAGCCAAGCTTCAGGTCCAAGCCCTTCAGCCCAGGCCGCGCCGCCGAGTTCGCCTCAGACATCGAAGAGCACATCCTGCTGGTCGTCCAGGGCAGCGAGGTCGCTCTCATCAGCTGGCGCCTCTACGTGATCGAAAAGAGCGGTGCGCAAGCTGTCGAGAATTCGTGCTTCAGGCCGTGCAAAATCACCCTTATCCTTCACTCGGGGAATCGCATGCAACGCTGCACGGAAAACTGCAGTGAACGTGGGGTCGTCAGCCAGGCGAGTGCGGTTCAGCCAGGCTTTGGCTGCCCCGAGCCCCTCCGAGTCGTAGATCAGCATCAGAGCGTGCAGCCGATCGATCCAGCTGTCATACTCCCCAGCGTCCGGGTCAAGGCCACCCGCCGTAGCTCGCTGCGTCGGCGTCAGCAGGGTGACACTGCCGCTCGATTGTCTGACTACCTTGCGCCGCTTGGCGAGATCATCGAGGTCTAGGTGCGTCGCGATCGACAACTTACGAGCTTCGTCGTACGGGAATTCTGCGGCAGCGAAGTCGTTCCATGCAAGCAGGTACCAATCAGTGACTCGGTCGAAGTCGATGTCCCGACCGCCGAGCAACTGTCGCTTCTTCAGCGAGGCGACCTTCTCTCGCGCCAGATCAAGCGCCGCATCAGGTCGCAGCACTTCAGGGTTTCCCTCGTCATCCAGTTTTCCGGTGTAGACAGGCCAGCGCTCTGATAGCACAGACAGCACAGGCCCATAAGTGGCAATTGTGAGGTCCACGCCAGTCATTCCTTCGGCAGCGAATCGAGTCGCCGCCTCTTCTGCAGCACGCTCGACCTCATGTCGAATATCTGCCCAATATGCCGGTTCGCTATTCATTCGCTTACGGCAGGCCAGGAAGATTGTTGACTGTGCCGCATTCTTCTTTGCTTGATGCGTGGAGTGCTCGCTTTCGGTGTGCACCGGCCAGGATGCATTGATGGAAAATCCTGCATCGAGTAGAGCTGCTCCCAGAGTGTCCCAAGCATCAATCCGCTTGTGCGTGAACATTACCGTCAAGGCTCCCCGTTCCTTTAGCACACGGTGCGATTCCTTGAACGATTGACGCAGCAACTCTTCGTATCGACCATCGGCTAGCTCTACAGCGGTCTTCCCTGTTTTAGCACTACGCCCCTTCTTCCGTGTCGCAGTAGCGACATCCTTGAAGATTGCGGGATTCGCAACGGCTTCCGAAGCCTTATCGGTCAACACCAGGTCGACAAATTGAGGCCAGGTATCACGCAGGGCCCGCTTGAGCCAAACATAGAAGAAGTCAGAGATTTCCGCATACATGACATTGTCATAATATGGAGGATCTGTGACGATAGCGTCCATCGATGAATCCTCAAGCGGGAGATCGGTGGCCGATCCCCGGATTACTCGCGCCGTCGATTTCCGGGCATCCGAGAAGAGGGATTCCCGTTGAGACATGAGCGCGGAGATCTTCTTGTGATTCACGACCGCATTGTTGACTGCCCATGGCGCCAGAGCATGCGCGCCGTCAAATTCCGCGAACGACCACTTGAAGTTGAAGTTATGCTTGTCGAAAGTGCTCCTAATTTTGGACCGAGAGGAATCCCAACTACATTGCCTACTGTTGTAGTCGACCATTTTGTCAAGGGCAAAGGCGAGATATAGAGCAAGAGCCTTTGCCTTCTCACTGCCGATCTTCTCGCGGGCCTCGCTTACAATGGTCCGCAACTCCTCAAGCGCTGTCACATTAGCGAGAAGTTGGCGAGTCGAGAAGAAATCAGACCATTTATTAATTCCGTACATTCGATGCCCGCGATCGTAATTGGATACGCTGTCGATCGCCTCTGCGGGAATAAGGTCGGAAATTTCCCAGCCTGGCATCCGTGCAGCAAGTTCCTTCTCTGCAGCGGAAACTGCGGCTAGGTCACTGGTGTTAGGCGTGCGAAACTTTCGACCGTTTTTTCCAGCTCGAGTTACGGCTACGGCGAGAAGCATCTGGCCCATTTTGCCAGATTGGGATGCCTGGCGAATATAATCACCAGAGATGGTTTCGCCAGTCCAGATGCTGGTTGCGGTACCACCCTTATAGGTAGATCGGGTACCCCACAGTTTGGCCTCGGGCCCCTCAACGATGCGGAGCTGATAGGTGTCGGATCCAGGCTCGACTTCAAGGGCAACTGCAACACTTTTTCCGGGAGTTGATCTCACTAGCCAGAAGTCGGGTGCCAACGGTGTCGACCGCCCCGTGGTTGGGCACAGCACCGTGTGTGCCCAGATGTAAGCCAGACGCTCATCAGGGTTCTTGGTGGGGAAGAATTTTTCCAGGCGCTTCCGAATGCGCTCAGACCACTTCTCTCCCCACTCGGCAATAATCTGAGAAAAGGAAGGCCCTAGATTACCTGGAAGGACCACAGTCCCTTGGAGAATTGCAGAGGCTACTGGATTCAGTTCATTTGCTACTGAATTAAATCCATAGCGGGCCGCCTCAAAAGGAATCGAGCCGCCCCCAGAGAACAGATCGAGTACTGCAGACCGGCTCTCAGTGGATTCTTCGCCAGCGCGGAGGGAGGCGAGTCGATGGATGCGATCAATGGTTTCCTGGTCAGGGTTAACAGTGAACGCACGATCGTAGCCGTACGCATTTCCATCTGTCCTGACACCCCTTGCCAGTGCTTCCTTGATGGCCTTCCGGCCAGCAACAGGGTCTCCGAGAATTCCTAGAATCTTTACGAACCACGCATGGTATTCATCTTCGCCTTCTGGGAATTCCTTGCGCAGGCCATCCAGGATCCGTGCTGCGTCCACGTCACGCTCGGCCTCATTTGGAGACGGCCAGGCAGGAAGCGCAGACCCTAGCACAGCGGCACGGCTGGCGATAAGAGGCCGCCTCGCCCACCAAACGTGAAGAAAGTTAATCGGCGGGTATGCCTTGGCGCTTCCCCGCTCCCGTAGGCTCTCAGCGCCAATTGTCGCGGCAGGCAACCACTGCTCGATCAAACTGCGGCTCACTGCCGGCCTCCTCCTGCACCACCCAGCAACCCCCGGCTGCTGGGTATCGTGTCTTCCAGATGTGTCATGGACCTCTTCCAGCAGAGGCCTGCCTGAGACGTTCGAAGAGCCAGGATGCTACCTCGCAGTGACACTGGCTGGGCATCCCGCCTGTGCGCATCTACCGCCCCGCCCATAACGGCAACAGCCAGCAACGATGCGTCGAGCACCCTGCCGTCAATCCTCTGTTGCGGGAGCGAGATCACCGACGCTTGCCGCCGTCAAGGAGGATGCGCAGCGCCTTGAGCCCATGGCGATGCTGTACTTGGGCGTGCCAGTAAGCGGCCTCTTCTCGGCTCATCCCTGCCACGCCCTCGGCGATGTCGATGATCCGGTCTGTGCGACGGAGCGGCTTCACGGCACGTAGCAGGAGCTCTGCATGCGCCCCAAGCATGGGGTCAAGCGCAATCGGTTTACACGAGGCCCAGTCTCGGCCGCGTAGGCCGGCGGAGCGCAGGACGTCCTGCAGAGGGGCAGCGATGTGTGCGGCGCGCCCACCATTGACATGGATCTTGCGGTGGCCGCCGTCGAGGTCGTCCGCAGCGACGTCGACGGCGACGATCCGCCCATCCTCATCACGGGTGATCAGAACGGTGTACTGCTCGGCTCGGCTCATCCGTCGCCCTCGGTACGCATTGTGATGGTGCATTTCGTTGGGCCGGTGTCTCGCGCCGCCTGAGCGAACCGTTCCACAACATCGCCGGACAGCGGCAACGGGTCTGCGAAGGCAGCAGTCACCGACGCCTTGACTACAGACTCATGGGGCCCGAGCAACTGCTTGATGGCCTCGCGTAGTGGTGCGTAGTCAGCTGGGGTACCCACGAACTCGATCTTGGCTGCGTGCGAGTGATTAGTCCCGAGGGTGACGACAACTTTCACGTCATAGACCAATTCAGCGCCCAGCGTTGTTGCTGGCACGACCGAGTGGAGGCGCAGCAGTTCCGTACTGCCCCCTGCACCGAGATGATCAATACCGATCGTCAGCTCACACAGACTCTCACGCTGCTTATCAGCCGCTGCGCTCCGCGCTTGGGCAAATGCGCTGCCAGCCGCACCGCTACCTGTGAATGTTGTGGGTTTAGCCGAAGGAAGAGGCGATTGAGCGCCGTCTTCCTTTTCGAAAATATCCGGACACCCGCGCCCAGGGTGAACCGTGTCGCAGAGCGGGCAAACCTGCTCAGCCGGGGCGGGGGCGGAACCAGGCGGATGCAGGAATACATCGGCTGCAATCCGGAAGCTTGCACCCGGCCGATCCTTGGTTGCCCAGCCGTCGTCTCCGCGATCCGGGTCCTGGTACTCCCACACACCGTTGCGGACGCCAGCACTGACCAGGGCGACCAACTGCATCCGGTCGAAGACCATCTTGAGATCGGAGCGCCGGGCAAACGCCTGCTCCAGCTCCTCAGTCGGCTGCGGCCGATTCAGCAGGTCGCCCAGCTTGTTCTTCACATAAGCCGGATCCAGCGGCCTGTCGCCAGCACGGAGTGTTTTCTCCATAGCGGCGAGACGCCCCAAGATCGCGTCGGCCTGGTTCGGAAACACCGAAGAGCTGGTGACCTGATCGAGTTGGACAGCTTCCAGCCCATGCGCGGTGGGTACATACAACACGTTGACGTGGTTACAGACAGCGACTCTAGCCAGGAGTGCTGACTCTTTGGCCCTGTCCTTGAGCTCGGAGCGCTTCTCGGGCGTAAGGGCGTTGAGGGTGTCTGAGCTCGTGGAAAGTTCTTCGAGCGCCAGGTGTTTCTTCACGGCCCGGACCATCGCCTCATGAGTCCCCAGCGAAGGCGCGAGGAAGACGAGGCGGTTCTTGTATTGGCGGAGACCACCAGCCGGGGTCCGTTCCCACAGTTCCTGAATCTTCGCCGGGGTGGGGCCATGCGGATCCACCCCGCGGGGGTCGCCGAAGTCGTCCCAGTGCATGACGACGAGCCAGGCGTCTGCAGCATTGTCCGGAACCTTAGCGTCCTCCCAGTGTCGGCGCACCTTGAGGGTGCTGTCGCGGAACTGGGTGGTGAGGATTTTGGTGGCCTTCTTCCGCGCGTTGGTCACGCTTATTTCGCTCTCGGCCTCCTGAATCAGTTTCACCAGGGATGCTTCGGTCGAGAACCGGTAGCCGCGTACATCGGCGTGCAGGTACCAGCAAGCTGCCTCAAGGCCGTCGAGGGCCTTCTGCAAGAGGTTCGGGTCGTCGCCCGGAACCAGGGCAGCACCGAAGAGCTCAGCCGGTTGCACGCCGGGGACGTCACGGGTGAGCGAGTACAGATAGACCGACGTTGCCAAACGGCGAGCGTAGAAGGATCCCATCCGTTCATCGACACGCTCTGCATGCGAGGGCTCCGCCCTTGCCTGCGAGGCGATGTCCGCGCGGATCACCGGCTCGAATTGCGGGCGCTCAAGACGGCTGGAGAGGTCCTCGGCGATTACCCGCTCGCTGAGATCAATGTGGTGGGGGTGGATCAGGTAGGTGCGCTCAGGCTGCTGTGCCCACAGTCGGCGGACAACACGAGCGAGCAGCCGCAGCGCACCTCGGGTGCGCTGGAAGTTCGGGATCGTGGACAGGCGCTTGTCCAGAATCCTGATGAGCGTCGGGTGGAAGGGGTACGTGCGAGCGATCTCCGTCGCCCAGCCTGTGCCGACCATGCCCTCGGGCAGATCGAGTCCGCTCGCGTAGGCGGTATCCGCCGCTTCTGCGTACGCCTGAGCAACCTCCGCCGCAGCACTGCCATTGTCGCGCTGCTTGAAAAGACGACGCGTGAGGATTTTGGGGAGGTCGGCTTCCTCGCTCGGCCGCAGCACGAGCTCCTTGCGAGCCATGAGGGAGCGAGCCTCGTTTACGGCCTCCAGGATGTCACTGGTCGCCTCGCCGAATGCGTCAGTCACGCCGGTGGTGGTGATCACGAGGACTGCGCGAGGGAGGCCGTCAACGGCTTCCATCAAGGCCATCAGAAACGCCGTCGTCTGCTGAGCGAGTGTGCTCTCGCCGACGCGAACGCCCTTGGCAACCTGGTAGTAGCGGGCGATCTCATCGATGAGGAGAAGCGACGGGCGATCGCCGAGCAGCCGCTTGATCGCATCCGAGCCAGGCGCCGTTAGGGCCTCGTCGTCCGCCCGCACAAACTCGTACCCAGCCGTTCCGCCGACCTGGAGGGCCAGGTACCCCCAGGCGGTGCGGGGCGTGATGCCCGCGATCTCGGGGAAGCTCTGTGCTCCGGTGCTGGTGCCAACGAATGCGCCGACCTGCTCGACGGGCTCGCTTGGCAGCAACGAGGCATCCATGAACTCTGCCGCACGCGCTGCATCGAGTTGCCCGCGGGCAGCGTGAAAGAGGGCGATGAGATTGTGGGTCTTGCCGCCGCCAAGGTTTGTCTCCAGTCGGATCACACTGGCGCCGTCTGGCTTGCCGCCGCCGATGCGCCCAAGCGCCTCATTGAGGAGCGACTTCAGACCAGCCGAGGGATAGGTTGCGGCGAAGAAGTGTTCGGTGTCGCTATACGCCTCCGGAGCCGTGCCAGCGATGACCTCCTCCAGGGACGCAGCAAAGCGCGACTCCGTGAGCTCACCAGCCAACACGTCGTCGCGTGGCTCGACCATCCCGAACAAATTTTCCATTTTGCCTCCCCTTCCCGCAGTTGCGTACACAGTATCCGTCGACCACCGTCCGACGAGGAGGTCGCTCATGCTGACAACTGCCAGTGAGTTGAGCGTGCTCTGAGCCTGGACTTATCGGGCTGGTTCCACCGAAGGTAGGACATGTACAGCTCACCCTCATTGGTAACCATGCTGACGCAGATGATGGCCACAGGACGTGCTCCCATCCTGCCGTTGCGGTTGTCTGAAGTGTCATGTGTTAGCCGAAACCGCCGTCCGGCGACCAGGGCTATTTCCTGGTGCTTGCAGAGTGTTGTACAGCAGCGGAGCACAGCGACCAGCGCGACCGCGGCCGGCCGTCAGCGGCTCTAGGTGGCTAGCTGATCGGGCGAGGAGACCTCAGTGACCGAGGTTGTTCGGCACGAAGTGCAGACGTGCCACAGCCGTGCCAGATGCAGAGGTAAGCCACGGTCAACAGCGGTTAGTGGTGGGAACAGGGCCAGGACGTGAGACCGCAGGTCACGCCGGGCGTGGCCCTACCGCTCTCCTAAAGCGGGTGTCGCGGGGCGGCGTGTCACTCTTCGCGGTACTGAGCGAACACCTTCTGCTGCTCGTCTCGCCAGCTCCAGTTGACCGACCGAGAGAAGGGAAGGCTTCGGGCAAGGCTGGAGAACTGGTCGGATGGCTCCCGGCTGGCCTTGTTCACCACGATTGCCGAGAGCATCGGTGCTCGTCCGTCCTCGTTGCTGTAGAGGCAGACATCCCTGAGCAGGTAGGTCATGATCCCACGGTGAGGCGGGATGGAGTCGAAGCCCTGTGCTGCCAGCTCGGCGCTAAGATCTCCATACGTGATGGTCTGTCCCTGCCGGGCCCGCTTCCGCAGGATCTCTACGGCCGCTTCGACCGCTGCCGGGTACTTCGGATCTTTGATCCTCACTGCCCCTCCCACATCGCATGAACGATGCCTAGCCTGCGCATCGTATCGGCTGAATGCCGGTCCGGTGCTGCCACGAGCGGTACAGCAGCGAAGTACAGCAACCTCCCTGACCTCAGCCGACCACCAACGGCCATCAGCAACCTTCCGACCAGCCCACTGACCTTCAATGCCCCCTCAGCCAGTAGTTCGGGACGAAGGGCAGCCGTGCCAGATGCGTGCCAGAACGGACGGAGAGAGGCGGTCAGCAACGGTTACTTCGGCGTGCCGCGCGGTGGGGTTCGTGGGAGTTCCCGCGCAGGTCAGGGACGCGATGCAGGGTTGATCGCGCGGTGATTCCCAAGCTCATAGCCAGCAGCGTGCCCCGCTACCCCACCAGCCCGGCTACCCTCCGGGCTACCTCGGGAGAACACTTCAGGGTGACGACTCCGGAGCCGTCCGGGTCGGTGTCCGCTCGGAGCTGTATGTCTGCCGCTTTCACGCCCGCAGTTTCGAGTGCATCAGCCAGGGCCCGCGCGGCGTCCGTCGCTTCCCGCCAGCCCGACAGGTAGTCGACGCCGCGGACCCACAGCGTCGCGTCAAGGTCGAGCCCGTCGCTCGTGAAGCCCGTCTCCCCCGGGTCGTGCATCGGCTCGTGCTCCTCTCCCAAGTAGTCGCCTGAACTGCGCTGCTCTGAGACCGAGTTGGTGAAGGGCACGCCGAAGTGCCCCGGTACCATCGGCACCGGGGTCCTCCGGGATCTCCGCCGGGCCACCCCTGGCCTGCCAGGGTTGAGGGGGTGGCCCGGTTGTCGTCTGTGGTGGTGCGGTTCCGCTCCGGCTCAGGGGGGCCGGGGGCCCTCCAGCGGTGCGGCGCGGAAGAGGGTGGTGATGGTGGCCCGGAAGCCGGTGTGGCCGGTGCGGCCCGCGTGGCGCAGGCACCACAGCTCAGGGGTCCTCTTGTCGGCGGACGGTCCCGAGGTGGCGTCGCACGTCGTGCACGCCGCTTCGTAGGCCGGGGTGCCGTCGTCCGGGTCGATGCTCAGCGACCAGTGCACGAACTGCATCCGTGACCGGACGCTCATCGGTGCGTCCCCTGACAAGCCCGCCACGCCGGCACGTTCTCGCCCGCGCGGAGCCGCAGGGCCGGACCGCTCGTGAAGATGAGGGTCACGGTCGGGCCGCCGGAGCCGTGCGGCTGCCTGCGTACGGCCTTGACCTCCTGCCACCGCCCTTGTCGTGTCTTGACCAGGTCGCCCCGGCGTACTAGCGCTGCCAGCATCCGTATCCCTTCTGATCCGTGTTGTTGTGTGCCGTGTCGGGCGGCTCCCCGGGGACGAGTGGGGAACCCGTCCGGCGGGAAGCCGCCCACCGCCCCGGAGCAAGGCCGGTCGGTCTCCGGCGCGGTCCCCGAGGACGCCGCCCGGACCCGTGAGCACGCATCGGGGCCCGGCTGCCTGCGGCGCCTGCGGAGTCTGTGGGAGCGGGTCATCAGCCGGCCCCGCCGTTCAGGTCGAAGCGGCAGAAGACGCTCTTGCCGCCGGTGTCCCGAGGCGCCCACCAGGTCGCGTCGGAGAGGTTCTGGACGATGAGCAGTCCGCGCCCGTTGTCCGGCAGCGTCATCTCGGGTGAGGCGGCGGAGGACAGCGGGGTGAGGAGGTCCCCGACCGGCAGCATCGGCGGTGTGGAGTCCTGGTCGCACACCTCCACGAACAGCCACTTCGGCCAGGCCCGGAAGGCGACGGAGAGATGCCTTTCCCCACCGAGCCCGTCCTGCCAGCCGTCCGGGATCGCGTGGTGCACGGCGTTGCCCACCAGTTCCGAGACGCACAGCGTCACGTTGTCCACCAGGTGGCACAGCCCCCAGTCCCGGAGCACTTCCGCCGCCGTACGGCGGGCGATGCGCGCGGTGTCCGGAGAGTTCGCGTCGAGCACGACCGCGCGGAAGCGTTCGGCCGCCGAGAGCGACGCGGGCTCCAGGGGGGTGCGGCCCGCAGTCCGCAGGAACGGCTCATGTACTGCTGTGCGCGTCTCCATGGCGTGCCCCTTCGAGCCATCGGCGGAAGCGGCGCCCCGCCGTCGTGAGAGAACAGTCAAAGACGGTTTTCACGCAGGTGGGAGTGATCGCCGAAGGGTCCGTGTGCACACCCGGGGGTTCACGCAGGGGCGGGGGGTTCATCAGTGAACCCCCTGACCAGCGGGGGATTTCCCGTGCAACGATGAGCGTCTGACGCCTTCTCGGGAGGGCAGGGAGCATGCACAGGGAACCGAATCACCGGCTGGCCGCCGTCATGGCCGAGGCCGGAGCCTCGAACAAGGGACTCGCCAGGCGCGTGAAGGACATCGCCGCGCGGCGGGGCGTGCACCTCGGGACCACTCACGTTTCCGTTCAGCGCTGGCTGGACGGGGGCGGCATCCAGCCGCAGACGGCCGTGTTCCTGGCGGAAGCGCTGAGTCAGAAGCTGGGGCGGAGGATCACGCCGTCGGATCTCGGATTCCCCGGGACGGCACCGGCCGTGTCCGCCGGCGGCGCCGCCTACGCACGCTCGCTGCCCGAAGCCCTCGGCCACCTGGACACCCTCACCCGGCTCCGCCCCGAGGACGGCCGGAGTGGCGCGGACCTGTTACCCGAGGGCGACGTCAACTCGGCCGTCCTGTCGTGGCTGGTCTCCCGCTCGGACGGACTCGCCACCGACACCCCCGGCGTCCGCCGTGTCGGCATGCGGGACGTGGCCGCCATGCGGACGGCCGCGGAGATGTTCATGCACCTCGACTTCAAGTTCGGGGGCGGGCACGGCCACAAGGCGTTGCGCCACTACTTCCGCGAGGACGTCCTGCCGCTGCTCAAAGCCAGCTACAGCGAGCGTGTGGGCAAGGCCCTCTTCGAGGCCGCGACCGAGATCGCGCAGCTTCTCGCGTGGACCGCGTACGACACCGGCAACCACACCCTGGCCAACCGCTACATGATCGCCACCCTGCGGCTCACCCAGGTCATCGACGACCGGATGATGGGCGCCCGCATCCTCACCAACATGAGCCACCAGGCCAACTACCTCGGCCAGGCACCCCGCGCCGTCCAGCTCGCCCGCGCATCGCTCGAAGGCGGCCGGGGACGGGCCACACCGCGCGCCATGGCCCTGTTCGCCGCCCACGAGGCCCGCGCCCTGTCCACCGCGCAGGACCGCACGGCGGCGGCCCGCGCCATGAACGAGGCCGAACGGTACTTCGAGCGCGCCGACACCGCCGACGACCCCGACTGGCTGTCCTACATGGACGAGGCCGAGCTGTACGGGGAGTTCTGCCACTGCTTCCGCGACCTGGGCCAGGGCGCCGAGGCCGTGCGCTTCGCCGAACGCGCCGTCGCCATCACCGACCCCAGATACGCCCGCACACTCGGGTTCTGCCGGATGGTGCTCGCGCAGAGCCAGCTGCTCAACGGCGAACTGGAAGCAGCACTCGGCACGGCGACGCTGGCCGTCGAGAACGGGGACGCGCTCCAGTCGGCCCGCTTCGTGCGGTACGTCACCGACTTCCAGCGCGAGGTGTCCGCACACGCCCAGAACCCCGCCGTCCAGCGCTTCAACGAGCAGGTGCGCGACGCCCTGGCCGAGCTGGACGAGGAGTAGGCCGACCAAGGGCGGGCGGCCGGTCAGCCCGGCTGCCAGTTCCGGGGCGCGTCGTCGTCCCGCAGGGACGCGATGCGCCGCGCGTACTCCTCGGCCACCGCGGGCCCCTCGGCGATGTTCTGCATGAGCCAGGTCGTCATGTGGAACTCCTGGATGCCGCGCAGGACCGGGAAGCCCTCCCAGTCCCGCAGGTCCCGGCCGTACGCACCGACGAACGCCGCGTACTGCTCCGCCGTCTGCCACCCCAGGCTGTGGTGCTCGGTGGCGGTGACCATCAGGTCCCACTCCGGATGGTCGTGGCTGAACCCCTCGAAGTCGATCAGGAGCGCCCGGCCGCCGGAGTCCACCATGAGGTTCTGCACGTGAGCATCACCGTGGACCGGTCCCCGGGGGGAGTCGAAGTGCAGCTCCGCCAGCCGGTCGCGGAGCTCGCGGCCCCGCTTGCGCAGGAACTCCCGGTCGTCCTCCGGTATCCCCGTCGCCTTCTCGACCCGCAGGTCGGTACGGCCGAAGGCGTCGTAGGCAGGCAGCTCCAGGCCCGCGGGGAGCCGCATCGCGTGCAGGTCCCGCAGCAGGCCGCCCAGCTCCCCGTAGGTGGGTTTCCGGTCGCCCTCCTCGACCAGGTGCCAGAAGGTCACCGGGCGGCCGGCGACGACCACCGGCTGTTCGAGGTCGTCCACGGTCCGCGCGGCCGGGAAGCCCTCCTCGGCCAGCCAGCGCGAGACCGCCACCTCTCTGCGCACCGAGGGCAGGTAGTCGGTCGACCGGGCGATGCGCACGATCACCGGGTGCGCCGCCAGCCGGAAGAGGGCGTTCTCACCGAGGCGGATCAACCGCGCGCCGCCGCTGTCGAGCCCGGCCGACCGGCAGGCCGCAGCCATCACCCGGGCGGCCCCCTCCGAGGTGAACCCCTCTTCCGTCTCCCGCGCAGCGTCGGACGGCATGCCGAACCAACTCCCCAAGGTCGTGACCCTCAGCCGCGCGCCGCCGAGGCAGACGACGGCACGCAGCGGACATCAGCCCGACCGTACCCAGGGAGAAGGAACCACGACGAGACCAAGCGGTGACGGCCGTTCCCCGCGCGTCGTCACATGGGTGAGCGGCCCCGGGGCACCGAGGCCGCTCACAGTCGCGGACAGGAAGGGATCAGTCGGCGATCGGGAGGTAGACGCGGTTGCCCGCCTCCGCGAACTCCTTGGACTTCTCGGCCATGCCGGCGACGGCTTCACGCTCTTCGTCGCTGGTCAGCTCCATGGAATCCCCATAGTCCTCCATGATGCTTTTACTAATCTTCATCGAACAGAATTTCGGTCCGCACATCGAGCAGAAGTGCGCCGTCTTCGCCGGTTCGGCCGGGAGCGTCTCGTCGTGGTAGGCGCGGGCCGTGTCCGGATCGAGGGCCAGGTTGAACTGGTCCTCCCACCGGAACTCGAAACGGGCGTCGGAGAGGGCGTCGTCCCACTCCTGGGCGCCGGGGTGGCCCTTGGCCAGGTCCGCGGCGTGGGCGGCGATCTTGTAGGTGATCACGCCGGTCTTGACGTCGTCGCGGTCCGGCAGGCCCAGGTGCTCCTTGGGCGTGACGTAGCAGAGCATCGCCGTGCCCCACCAGGCGATCATCGCCGCGCCGATGCCGGAGGTGATGTGGTCGTACGCCGGGGCGATGTCGGTGGTGAGCGGGCCGAGGGTGTAGAAGGGGGCCTCGTCGCAGATCTCCTGCTGGAGGTCGACGTTCTCCTTGATCTTGTGCATCGGGACGTGGCCCGGTCCCTCGATCATCGTCTGCACGTCGTGCGACTTGGCGAGCCGGTTCAGCTCGCCCAGCGTGCGCAACTCGGCGAACTGGGCCTCGTCGTTGGCGTCCGCGATGGAGCCCGGCCGCAGCCCGTCGCCGAGGGAGAAGGTGACGTCGTAGGCGCGCAGGATCTCGCAGAGCTCCTCGAAGTGGGTGTAGAGGAAGCTCTCCTTGTGGTGGGCCAGGCACCAGGCCGCCATGATCGAGCCGCCGCGCGAGACGATGCCCGTCTTGCGGCGGGCGGTCAGCGGGACGTAGCGCAGCAGGACGCCGGCGTGGACGGTCATGTAGTCCACGCCCTGCTCGCACTGCTCGATGACGGTGTCCTTGTAGATCTCCCAGGTCAGTTCCTCGGCCTTGCCGTCGACCTTCTCCAACGCCTGGTAGAGGGGGACGGTGCCGATGGGGACGGGGGAGTTGCGCAGCACCCACTCGCGGGTGGTGTGGATGTTGCGGCCGGTGGAGAGGTCCATGACGGTGTCGGCGCCCCAGCGGGTGGCCCACGTCATCTTCTCCACCTCCTCCTCGATGGAGGAGGTGACGGCGGAGTTGCCGATGTTGGCGTTCACCTTCACCAGGAAGTTCTTGCCGATGATCATCGGCTCGGACTCCGGGTGGTTGACGTTCGCCGGGAGGACGGCGCGGCCCGCGGCGATCTCGTCGCGGACGTGCTCGGGCGTACAGCCCTCGCGCACCGCGACGAACTCCATCTCGGGGGTGATCTCGCCCCGCTTGGCGTACGCGAGTTGCGTGACGGCGGTGGTGCCGCCGCGTCCCCGGCGCGGCAGGCGGGGGCGGCCGGGGAAGACGGCGTCGAGGTTGCGCAGGCCGCCGCGCGGCGAGGTGTGTTTGATGCCGTCGTCCTCGGGCCGCACCTCGCGGCCCGCGTACTCCTCGGTGTCGCCCCTGGCGATGATCCAGTTCTCCCGCAGCGGTGCCAGCCCGCGGCGGACGTCGGTGTCGATGTTCGGATCGGTGTACGGGCCGGAGGTGTCGTACAACGTCACGTCCCGGCCGTTGGTGAGGTGCACTCGGCGGACGGGCACCCGGATGTCGGGGCGCGAGCCGCTCAGATAGCCCTTGTGCCAGCCGATCTCGCGCGGCCGCGCGTCGTCGGAGGTGTTTTCGGGCGTGCGTGCATCCTGCGTGGTCATGAGACCCAACTCCCTACGCCGGCATTACCCGGTAACAGGTTCGGCGGTCGACGCAGCCGTTTCCGTGGAATGTCCACGGAGGTCAGCGCCCTCTCAGCCCCGTGCTCGGAGCTCCCGCGGTGTGCGAAGCGCCCCTACGCTAACGGCTGACACCGGCCATGCGCCAGGGTGCCCCTCGCCGGCCCCTGCGATGATCGGGCCGTGGACTCCTCCCCTCCCCAGCCCCCTCCCCAGCCCCCTCTTCAGCCGCCTTCCCGGACTCCTTCCCGGGCTCCCTCGACGCCGCCGGCGCCGTCCGTCCACGGCTCGGTGCCCCGGCCGCCGCGTGAACACGGCTCCGAACACGGCCATGGCCCGGGGCACGGCTCGGGACACGGCTCGGGGCACGGTCACGGGCACCACCACGGCCCTCCCGCCCCCGTGTCGGCACGGCTGCGCCGGGTCATAGCGGCGGTCCTGGTGCCGTTCGCCGTGGTGGTGCTGACCGGCCTGGTGGCGCTGTGGCCGGGTGGGACGCCGGACGGCGAGGGGAACAGCGGCGTCGGCTTCGACCGCCGGACGTTCGACGCGCGGGTCACCGCCGTCGAGGAGGTGGACTGCGCGGAGGTGGGTGCCGCCGGCGGGCCGTCGCTCGGCTCGGAGTCGGGCGGTTCGGAGGGCGCGTCGGGCGCCGCCGGTGCGGGTGGCACGGACGGCGCCGGGGGAGAGGAGGGCGGTGGCAGCTGTCTGCGGGCGACCGTCGAGGTCACCGAGGGCGAGGACGCGGGCCACACCTTCCCCGAGATCGTCACTCCGGACGCCACCCGGCGCCTGTCGGCGGGTCAGGGGGTGGTGGTGGCGTACGCGCCGCAGGCCCCGCGCGAGCTGCAGTACAGCGTGGTGGACGTGCGGCGCGGCGTGCCGATGGTGGCGCTGGGTGCCCTGTTCGCGCTGGCTGTGGTGGTCGTCGGACGGCTGCGCGGGGTGCTGGCACTGGTGGGGCTGGTGGTGAGCTTCGGGGTGCTGACGCTGTTCATCCTGCCCGCGATCCTGCAGGGCTCCGATCCGCTGCTGGTCGCGGTGGTCGGGGGCAGCACGATCATGCTGGCGACGCTGTACCTGTGCCACGGCGTCAACGCCCGCACCTCGGTGGCGGTCCTGGGCACACTGGTGTCGCTGTTGCTGATCGGGCTGCTGGGCTCGGTGTTCATCGCCTGGGCGGCGCTGACGGGCAACACCGACGACCAGACCGGTCTGGTGCACACCCTCTACCCGGACATCGAGATCCAGGGTCTGCTGCTGGCCGGGGTGCTGATCGGCTCGCTGGGCGTGCTGGACGACGTGACGGTGACGCAGACCTCGGCGGTGTGGGAGCTGCGGCAGGCCGATCCGGGGGCGAGCTGGCGGAAGCTGTACGGCGCGGCGATGCGCATCGGGCGCGACCACATCGCGTCGGTGGTCAACACGCTGGTGCTGGCGTACGCGGGAGCCGCGCTGCCGCTGTTGCTGCTGTTCTCGGTGGCCGAGGACGGGATGGCGCAGGTGGCCGGCAGCGAGCTGGTGGCCGAGGAGATCGTGCGGACGCTGGTCGGTTCGATCGGTCTGGTGGCCTCGGTGCCGGTGACGACGGCGCTGGCGGCGCTGGTGGCGATCGCCGACCGCGGCGCGTCCGGCGGTGGCGCGTCCGACCGTGGCGCCGGTTCGGCCGGTGGCGGCGAGGGGGCCGGCGGTCGGGTCCGTCGGGGCCGCTCCGGTTCGGGCTCGCGGGGTCGGCGGCGGGCCCGGCGGTGACGTGACGGTGATGCGGTGCCGACGTGCGGTGCCCGCCGTACGTCCGCGCGTACGGCGCGGGGTGCGGCGGGCGTCCTCGTGGGTCGGGCCGGTCCGTGGCTTCCGTGCGTCAGGTGCCCGACGAGATGAACTTCCGCACCACGTACACCAGGCCGCCGACCAGCGCGACGAACAGCAGCACCTTGAACAGCAGGCCCACGATGAAGCCGACGATGTTGGCGATCAGGCCGCCGAAGACGAAGAGCGCGACGAGCGGGATCGCGACCCACTTCACCCACCACGGCAGCGCCGCGAAGGTCCTCTTGAGATCCATGCCCGTACCCGCTTCCTCGTACCGGTGTGGCGAGCCCTCGTCGGGGCGTTCCACGATCCTTGCGCATCCGATGCTAGGCGGGGAGACGCCGTGCCGGGAGGTGCCCCGGCCCCGGTCCTTCCCTGAACCGCCCCCTACGGAACCCCCGAGGCCGTCGTCACCCTTCCGGGGGAGAGAAGACCACCAGCACCCGAAGGTCCTCGGTGATGTGGTGGAACCTGTGCGGCACCCCGGCCGGGACGTAGACGACACTGCCGCGCGCCACCTGCGTGGTCTCGTCGCCCACGGTGATCAGCGCCCGCCCGCTGGCGACGAAGTACACCTCGTCCTGGCCGTGCGGCTGCTGCGGGTCGAGCTGCCCGCTGTCGAGGGCGTACAGGCCGACGGACATGTTGCGTTCGCGCAGGAACTGCAGGTACGCGCCGTCGTTGGCGAGCCTCTCGGCCTCCAGCTCCTCCAGTCGGAACGCCTTCATCGCGACACCTTCATGGTTTCCGGACCCCTCGACGGTATGCGGTCGGACCCGTTTCTGAAACGATCCCGGGCATGGTGAACTTCCTCGTCAAGACGATCGCCAACGCGGTGGCCCTGGCCGTGGCCGTGTGGCTGTTGGACGACATCACGCTCGCCGGCGGTGACACCGGCGAGAAGACCCTCACGCTGGTTCTCGTCGCGCTGATCTTCGGTCTCGTCAACCTCGTGGTCAAGCCGATCGCGAAACTGCTCTCCTTCCCGGTGATGATCCTCACGCTCGGCCTGTTCGCCCTCGTGGTGAACGCGCTGATGCTGCTGCTCACCTCCTGGTTGGCCGGACTGGCCGACCTGGCCTTCCACGTGGACGGCTTCTGGACGGCGGTGCTCGGCGGCCTGGTCATCTCCATCGTGTCGTGGGCGGTGAACATGCTGCTGCCCGACGGCGACTGACCGGCGAACGCGAGCGAAACGGTGGCGCGGGTCCGGGGCTCGGGACGGTCCGTTCCGAGCCCCGGGGCGGCTCCGTGATGATGGGGACATGCGCACTTCCACGTCCGACACCCCGGAGTCCCCCGACGCCCCCGGTGCCCCGGGCACCCGCCCGCCGTACCGCGTCTGCTTCGTCTGCACCGGCAACATCTGTCGCTCCCCCATGGCGGAGGTCGTCTTCCGCGCCCGGGTCGAGGAGGCCGGGCTGGCGGACGCGGTGGAGGTCGACAGCGCGGGAACCGACGGCTGGCACGCGGGGGACGGCGCCGATCCCCGCACCGTCGCGGTGCTGGCGGCGGCCGGGTACGCGCAGGAGCACGTCGCCCGGCAGTTCCGGCGCGAGTGGTTCGAGCGGCTGGACCTGGTGGTCGCCCTGGACGGGGGGCACCTGCGGAGGCTGCGGGCGATGGCCCCCGGGCCGGAGCACGCGGCGAAGGTGCGTCTGCTGCGGTCGTACGCCCCCGACGCGGGCGGCGAGGGCTGCGACCTGGACGTCCCCGACCCGTACTACGGCGGCCCGGAGGGCTTCGAGGAGTGCCTGGGCCTGGTCGAGGAGGCCGTGTCGGGACTGTTGGAGGAGGTACGGGCGGCACTGGACGGGACGGTGTCGCGGTGACGGACGGCGGATCCGTACGGGGTGCCGCCGGGGCGTCCGGCGCGGCGGACCGGGTGGCCGCCCGGGTCGCGGCCCTGATGGGACACGGGAACGGGCCCGGCGCCCGACCCGTCGACGTGCGTCCGGTGAGCGGCGGTGACATCTGCGACGCGTACCGGATCGTCCTGCCCGGTGGCCGGGCCGTCTTCGCCAAGGCCCTCCCCGACGCCCCCGAGGGCTTCTTCGCCGCCGAAGCCGCCGGTCTGGAGCTGTTGGCCGCCACCGGGGCGCCGGCCGTGCCCACCGTGCTCGCCGCCGAGGAGGACGTGTTGGTGCTGGAGTGGGTCGAGCCGGGCCCGCCGAGCGCCGCGCAGGCCGAACGGCTCGGCCGGGAGCTGGCCGCCATGCACACGGTGCGGGCCCCGGCCTGGGGAGGTGCCCTTTCCAACCGTTTTCCCGACCGTTTTCCCGGTCGTTTTCCCGGCCGTCCTTCCGGCCCTCCCGTCTTCCTGGGCTCGGTGCCCCTGCCCTCGCCGCCCGCCCCGTCCTCGCCCAAAGCCCCACCGGATCGGCGGGCGCCTTCGCGGGAGGAGGGCTGGCCCGCCTTCCACGCCCGCCACCGCCTGCTGCCCCTGCTGCGGCGGGCCGTGGACGCCGGTGGGATCGGCGGTCGGGACGCCCGCGACGTGGAGCGGTTGTGCGAGGAGCTGTCCGCGGACCCGGCGGACGGCACGGGCCTGTCCGGGCCACCGCAACCGCCCGCCGTCGTCCACGGCGACCTGTGGTCGGGCAACGTGCTCTGGGCGGCCGACGGCCGGGCCCGTCTGATCGACCCGTCGGCCCAGGGCGGCCACCCCGAGACGGACCTGGCGGTGTTGGAGCTGTTCGGCTGCCCGCACCTGGAGCGGCTGCTCTCCGCCTACGAGGAGGTTCGTCCGGTGCCCGGTCGCCGCTCCCGGCTTCCGCTCCACCAGCTCCAGCACCTGCTGGTGCACGCCGTGCTCTTCGGGCCCGGCTACGGGACCCGCTGCGGTACGGCGGCGCGGGCCGCGCTGGGCTGAGCCGGTGGAGCACCACGTACGCTCGGGGCCGTACGACGACGGGGGGAGCCGGGAGGAGAGCGGCGCATGACGGACGCGAGGAACGCGCAGGACGCGCGGAGCACACAGCGCACGGAGGTCGCGCGGGGCGCGCGGGACGGCGACGGCACCCGGGTGGTGCGGGCCGGACTGCCGGCGGAGGAGCCGTACGCGCCGCCGATGCCCGGCCCCGTCCTGGCCGCGCACTACCACCTGCCCGGCGATCCGGCGCACGCCCCCTACACCTACGGCCGCGACAACAACCCCACCTGGACGGCTCTGGAGCGCGCCATCAGCGAGTTGGAGGCACCCGGCGACGAGACGGCGCGCACCACCGTCTTCGCCTCCGGCATGGCGGCGATCTCCGCGGTGTTGCTGTCCCGGGCGAAGCCCGGTGACGTGGTCGTCCTGCCGTCGGACGGCTACAACCTGCTGGTCCCGACGCGCGAGCGTCTGGAGGGCTGGGGAGTGGAGGTCCGCACGGCTCCCACCGGCGGGGACGCGCAGTTGGACGCGCTGGACGGCGCGTCGCTGCTGTGGCTGGAGACGCCCTCCAACCCCGGACTGGACGTGTGCGACATCCGGCGTCTGGCCGACGCGGCCCACGAGCGCGGTGCGCTGGTCGCCGTGGACAACACCCTGGCCACTCCGCTGGGGCAGCGCCCCCTGGAGCTGGGGGCGGACTACTCGGTGGCCAGCGGCACCAAGGCGCTGACCGGCCACGGCGACGTGCTGTTGGGGTACGTGACGTGCCGGAGCGAGGAACTGGCGGCGCCGGTGCGGTCGTGGCGCAAGACCGTCGGGGCGATTCCCGGACCGCTGGAGTCCTGGCTCGCCCACCGGTCGTTGGCCACGTTGGAGTTGCGCACCGCCCGACAGGCCGCCAACGCCATCGCCGTCGCCGAGGCGCTGCGCGGACGCGGCGAGGTGAGCGACGTCCGACACCCGGGGCTGCCGGACGACCCGGCGCACGGGACGGCGGCGCGGCAGATGCGGCGCTTCGGCTGCGTGGTGTCCTTCACCCTGCCCGACAAGGAGTTCGCCGAGCGGTTCCTGGCCGCGCTGCGTCTGGTGGGCGACGCGACCAGCTTCGGCGGGGTGCGCTCGACCGCCGAGCGGCGGGGCCGCTGGGGCGGGGACGACGTGCCGGAGGGCTTCGTGCGGTTGTCGGTGGGCGTGGAGGACGCGGCCGATCTCGTGGCCGACCTGCACGCCGCTCTGGACACCGCCTTGGACGCCGCCTTGGACGCCACCGGCGGGCGCGACCGACCCGGGGCGCGGAACGGCTGAACACCGTCCGTCCGCGCCGTCCGTGTGGCGCCTCGCCGGCCCGTACCGCCCCTCGTCGAGCGGGAAACGCGGGCGGCTTGAGACTCCCCCCTCGTGTCTCAAGCCGCCCGTGCGACGCGCGTGGAATGCGCAAGGTCAAGGCTAGTTGACCGAGTGTCATTGTCCAATCACCATATCGACACCCACCCATCACCCCGCTTATCGTTCATCACGTCCCGTATCCGCGGGAAGCACTGCGGAAGGGGCGGTCGACGCCGACGGGAGGGAGCCGAGACATGGATCTGGCCCTGCTGCGCACCTTCCTCGCCGTGCACCGGGCCGGTTCGTTCACCCGTGCCGCCGCGCTGCTCGGGCTCTCCCAACCCGCCGTCACCGGCCAGATCCGCTCGCTGGAGCGGCAGGTGGGGCGTCCGCTGTTCCTGCGCGGCGCCCGCGGCGTCACCCCCACCGGCGTCGGTGACGAACTGGCCCACAAGGTGGCCCCGCACCTGGACGCCCTCCAGGAGATCGCCCGCGGCGACCTGGACCCCGCCGCCCCCACCCGCGCCCTCCACCTCACCGGCCCGCCGGAGTTCACCTCCTTACGGGCCATGCCGGCCCTCGTACCGCTGGTTCGCCAGGGACTCGCGATCCGCGCCGCGTTCTGCTCCTCGGAGGAGAGCCTGCAGGGGTTGGCGGACGGCCGGCACGACCTGGCGATCCTCCCCTCCCGGCCGCGCGGCCCGCTGCTGACCGCCACTCCCCTGTGCGACGAGGAGAAGGTGCTGGTCGCCGCGGAACACTGGGCCGACCGGACCGGCGGACCGGACGCGGTACGGGCCAGGGGGCCGGCCGCGTTGGAGGGCGTGCCGGTGGTCTGCGTCCACGAGGGTCTTCCGCTGCTGACCCGCTACTGGTCCACGGTCTTCGAGGAACCGCCCCCGCGTCGCTCCGGCGTGATCGTCGTGCCCGACCTGAGGGCGGTGCTGGAGTGCGTCGCGGCGGGGGCGGGGATGGCGGTGCTGCCGCGCTACGTGTGCCGGGAGGCGCTGGACCGTGGCCGGGTCGTCGCCCTGTTCGACCCGCTCGTGCCCCCGTTGCGCACCTACTTCCTCGCGGTACGCCCCGGTTCGCTGGCGCAGCCGCACATCGCGCGGGCGCACGAGTGGCTGTTGCGGGCGGCCGCCGACTGGTGACGGGGAGCGTCGGTGCTCCGCGGTCCCGCGCCGCGGTGGAGGTTTCGCCGACCCGGCGCCGGGCCAGATCTTCCCCATGACCGCCGACGCGCGCCCCGTGGTCAAACGCACCGCCCGGGCCATCCTGCTCGACGACGACGAACTGGTCCTGATCAAGCGCACCAAGCCCGGCCGCGATCCGTACTGGATCACTCCGGGCGGTGGTGTCGAGCCGGAGGACGCGACCGTCGTCGACGCCCTCCACCGGGAGGTGGACGAGGAGTTGGGGGCGAAGGTCACCGATGTGGTCCCGGCCTTCGTCGACACCGTCGGCCACGATCCCGCAGAGGATCCGGAGGCCGCCGATCCGGGCTTCGGACCGGGCGTGAAGGTGCAGCACTTCTTCGTCTGCCGGCTGGTCTCGATGGACCTCTCGCGCCGCCACGGCCCCGAGGTGGACGAACCGCGCGGCGAGTACGAGGTCGTCCGCGTCCCCTTCACGCGGGCGGGCATCGCCTCCGTGAACGTGGTGCCGCCCAGGCTGCGGGACTTCCTGACCACCAACATCGAGGGCGTGCTGGCCCTGCTGGCACCGGATCTGGGGTAACCCGCCGGTGGTGCCCCGACGGTGGTGCCCCGACGGCGTCGGCCCGGCGACCGTCAGGGCCGCCGGGCGTCGGGGGGCCGGGCGTCGGGGGGGGCCGGGCGTCGGGGGTGCCGGGGAACCGGCCCGCTCAGCCGAACCAGTCGGTGTACCGGGCCTGTTCGGTCTCCTCGCCACGGCTGAGGGCCCTGGCCAGGATGCGCTCGGCGAGCGCCTGCCAGGCCGTCGGGTCGTCGGCGTCGGGCAGGCCGGCTCCGGCCGGAACGAGCTCCCCGCCCGGGGCGGGGGGCACCGGTTCCGAGGAGGCGGGTTCCGGATCCGGCGTCCGCGGGGCGGGCGGCTGCTGGGTGGACTGCTGCGGGGCGGGCGGCTGCGGGGTGGGCGGCCCCGCGGCGGGCACCGGCGCCGGCCGGTCGTCCGGTGCCGTGGGCTCATGGTTCGGCCGGTGGTCGGCGGCGCGCCCACGGGCGCCCTCCGCCACCCCGAAGAAGTCGCCGCCCTTGCGCCGGTGGTCGTCCGTGCCCCAGTCGCGCGGCGTTCCCTTGGGCGCCTTCTGGAGGTGTGGGATGTGCTTGGCGCAGTGGATGTACGCCTCCTCCACCGTCACCCGCACCCACACCAGCGCCCGGCGACCGGGCACGGAGTCCACGGGCAGGTCGGGCACGGCCCGGCGTATCTCGGCGTCCTCCACGACCTCCGCACGGCCGTTGATGTGCAGACCGACCCGGGAACGGAAGAAGTCGATCAGCAGGATGCCCAGATGCGGGTTCTCCTCGATGTTGCCCAGGCTGGCGTGCACGCCGTTGCCCCGGTACTCGGGGTAGACCAGGGTCCGCTCGTCCACCACGTGCAGGAAGCCCGGCGGGCCGGCCCGGAAGGAGTTGTCGCACTCGCCGTGCCGGTCGGAGGTGGCCAGGAAGAACATCTCCTGTTGCCCGACGAACTCCCGCATCCGCTCGTTGAGGTGGTCGAGCATCTGGTCGTCGTAGAAGCGGTCGGCGCGCGCGGTGGTGCCCAGCCTCCGCTGCACCTCGTGTTCGCCGTCGCTGCCGGGCCGCCGGTGCGTGGAGGTGTCGCCCGTCCCGACGGCGTCCTCCGCCGACGTCCCGCTCCGCCCGTCGTCCGCTGCCGCCGACCGCGCGGGACGTCGTCCCTCGCCTTCCCCGCGGACCGTTCCGAGCATCATGGTCGCGTCGGTCGCTTCCCTGACGTCTTCCCTGGCGTTTTCCCTGGCGTCCACGTCGTGGTTCACGCCGTGGTTCACGTTCCGTCTCACTCGTGTGCCACCTCAGCCCCTCGCGGCGGCCTGGCCGTCGAGGGAGTCGTGCCGTATGCGGTGGGCGGGGATGCCGGAGCCCACCAGCGCTTCCACACCGCTGCGGATCATCCCGGGCGGCCCGGACAGATAGCCGTCGTAGGAGTGCCACGGGCCGCACTGCCGCACGGCGTCCGGGAGCCGGCCGACGAGGCCGTCCGCAGGTCCCTCGACCACCGGGCGCACCGTCAGCCAGCGGTGCCGCAGTTCCAGCTCGCGCAGGGACTCCAGGTCGTACAGGTCCTGGTCGCTGCGGGCGCCGTAGAACACCTCGACCGGTCGGGCCCGGCCGTGCCCGACGACGTCCTCGACCAGTGCCTTGATCGGCGCGATGCCGGTGCTGCCGCCCAGACAGAGCAGCCCGTTGTCGGAGGAGTGGTTCACCGTCATCGTCCCGGCCGGGGAGCCGAGCCGCAGGACGTCGCCGGGACGGGCGCGGTGGACGAGCGCGGTGGAGACCCAGCCCGCGGGCACGGCCTTGACGTGGAAGACCAACAGGCCGTCGGGGCGCGGGGCGCACGCCAGGGAGTAGTTCCGCCACACCTTCGGCCACCAGGGCGTCTCGACACTGGCGTACTGCCCGGCCCGGAAGGGATAGGGATGGTCGGGCCGGACGGTGATGACGGCGATGTCGGAGGTCCGCATCTCGTGCGAGACCACCTCGGCGTGCCACCAGGCGGGCGCGTGCCGCTCGTCCTCGGCAGCGGCGTCGATCATGACCTGGGAGATGGCCGTGTAGGCCCGCACCCAGGCGGCCTCGGTCTGCTCGTCCCAACTGTTCACGGCGTAGCGGGTGAGCGCGTCGATCAGGCACTCGCCGACGGCGGGGTAGTGCTCGGGCCGGGTGCCGTACTTGCGGTGCCCGCGACCGAGGTGGGAGAGGTACTCCACCAGCACGCGGCTGTCGTCGATGAGCCGGGCAGCGGTGAGCAGTGCCCGGAAGAGCCGGTCGCGCTGGGCGTCCATGGCGGCGGGGAACAGGGCGCGCAGCTCCGGGTGCCGCACGAAGAGCAGGGCGTAGAAGTACGAGGTGACGGCCTGGGATATCGGCTCGATCTCGTCCAGGGTGCGGCGGATCAGCGCCACGTCGTGGGACGGGTCGAGCTTGCCGTAACCGGGGTTGGCGGGGAAGTCCGGCTCGGACCCGGACTCCGGGCGGCGGCCCGTCACGGGGGCGGGAGCGGGGGTCGGACCGGATCCGGGGTCGGGGTCGGGACGGGACGACCGCGCCGCGCTCCTCTCTCCCTCACCCGGGGCGAACCAGCTCCACTCCCCGCCTCCGTCACCACCGTCGCGGCCCGCCGAGGGCGGGCCGCCGGCCGTCTCCCGTGGAAGCCCGTTGTCTGCGGACGTAGTGGCCATGGTCAGTCTCGCCTCGAACATCTTCCGATAGGTCCGGCAACTTCCAAAGGCGCCCCGAAGGCGGAAACCACCCGTTCGGATCTCCCCGTGTCATCGGCCGCGGATTTGCTTGAGCAGGCATGTGCGGTGATGTGGACTCGACCATACCGGCGACCCGCCGATACACAAGCACCCATAGCGGTTCCGGTAATTCGACCGCCCGCGCCGCGCCGGGGTTCCGGGGCGACCCGCTCCTCCTCCGCCCACCCCGGACCGCCCGCGCACGGCTCCGCGACCGGGCCGGGAACCCCCCGCTCGGAGCTGGGGATTCACCGCCCGGTGGAGGCGCGGGGCGGTGCGGCCCCGTCCTCCGGCGACCCGTCCCACCGGATGCCCCGTCGCGGGTCGGGCACACCTCCCGTACGGGATCTTCACTCCCTCCGGGCGGTCGGCGGAAGACCGGCGAGAGCGATGTGTCCGTACTTTTCCATGACGGACCCCGCCCCTTTCCCGGCCGCCGGTATTCGACCGAACGCGACCGCCGAAACGGCGGAGGGCCCCACTCCGGACGCGTCGGGCCGGCTCCGCACCCGCGCCCTCGACACGTCCCGGCGGCCCGGCAGCCGCTCTCGCGGACCCCCGCCTCCGGGTGTCAGTCCGCGCGCCACCCCTCGGGGTCCACCCCGCCCGGCACCGGCGCCTGCGGATCGTACGGGTGCCGGGTGAAGACGAACGTCCCCAGGTCCAGATGGCTCACCCCGCCGTCCGCGTCGCGCGCCACGCGCAGCGTCTCCCCCGCGTAGTAGCCGTCCAGCCCCGTCCAGGTGCCGTCCGCCTCCGGGCGGAAGCGGGAGGCCCGTCCCCTGCCGCCGAGCGGCACCAGCTCCAGCGCCCGCCCCTCGCGCAGCCGCAGCGCGAACCCGGACGGCCCCCAGTACCAGGGCCCGGTCAGCGCCAACAGCTCCGGATCGGCCGCCGAGCGGGGACGCCAGGGCGGTGGGAGGGACGGCTCGCGCTCGGCCACGGTGTCCAACAGTTCGGCGGCCAGACCTCCCACCGGCAGCCCCGCGGTGGCGTTGGCCAGGACCACGCTCGCCAGGCGCTCCTCCGGCGCGGTCCACACGGCGGCGAGGAACCCCGGCATGGAGCCGGTGTGCCCGGCCAGCAACCTCCCGCCGGAACGCACCAGTTGCATGCCCAGCCCGTACGACTGGTCCCAACCGGAGGCCTCCGGGGCCACCGCCGGAGTGCGCATCTCCGCGAGGCTCTCCGCGCCGAGCACCCGGTCGTCACCGGCGGTCAGGAACGCCGCGAAGCGGCACAGGTCCGCGGCCGTGGACCACAGCTGTCCGGCGGGTGCCATCCGTCCGGTGTCGCAGAGCGGTTCGGGCAGCACCGCGTCCGCCCACGGGTGCACCGCCCAGCCACGGGCGTACGGTTCCTCGGGCAGCGGCGTCGTGCGGTCCATGCCCAGCGGTCGGAGCACCTCCTCGCGCAGTACGTCGCTCCAGGGTGCGCCGCGCAGTCGCTCCACGAGGGCGCCCAGCAGCGCGTAGCCGAGGTTGGAGTAGTGGTGCCGCCGCCCGGCGGGGTGCCGCACGGGACGCTCGCCGAACAGGTCCGCCGGCTCGGAACGCAGTTCACCGGGCGTCCGCTCCCACCAGGGGCCGCGCGGTTCGGCGGCCAGCCCGCCGGAGTGGGACAGCAGTTGGGCGATCGTCGCCGAGGCCGGCTCCTCCCCGGCCTCGGCGGGCACCTCCAGATACCTGCCGAGCGGGTCGGCCAGATCGAGCAGCCCCGCGTCGCGCAGCCGCATCACCTGCACGGCGACGAACGTCTTGGTGAGCGAACCGATCCGGTACTGGGTGTGGGGGGTCGGCTCCCCTCCCTCCGGCTCCTCACCGCCGGCCGCGACCGCGCCGCCGCGCTTCCCCGTCCACACCGTCCGTCCGTCGCGCACCACGGCCGCGACGGCCGACGGCACCCGTCCCTCGGCCTGTGCGACGGCCAGCCCGTGGCCGAGCGCGCGCCGGGTCTCGGGCAGCAACCCGGCGTCCTCGCGCGAGTCGGATTCTCCGTTGGAAGTGATCATGCGACCACTCTCCACACCCCCACCGACAGTCGCCACCGTTTTCCACAGGGGAGATTTTCGTGCGGTTTCACGCCATTCACCCTTTTTCCCTGCATCTTCTGCGTTGCTCCCCCCGGTGAGGGGCCATCGGGTGCCGCCCGGTCGGCGGCGGAGGAGGAGACGGCGGTGGTGGACGGTCGTCCACGCCGTCGCACCTCGGGCGCGCACCTGCCTGTCGGGCCGCGAACAAAACACTCGTCCACACCCTGTGGACAACCCGGCCCGCGCCCGCGCGGCCATCGACCCGACGGCCCCGGCGAACGCATCGCCCACTCGGGGCGGGGAGCGCGGGCCGCGCCACCGGCCGGACGGTCGTCCCCATGGTGAACCACCTCGTCCGGGCCTTCGGCGAGCAACACCGCGAGCCGTTCGGAGTCCGTCGAGGACCCCGAACGGGCCAGGCGGACCTCCGCGAGAGGCGGCCGGCCCGTGGCGCCGGTCCTCAGAACACCAGCTTGAAACCCACGTGCGAGGCGACGAAGCCCAGCCGCTCGTAGAACCGGTGGGCGTCCGCGCGGGTGGCGTCGGAGGTGAGCTGGACCAGGGCACAGCCCTGCCGGCGCGACTCCTCGATCGCCCACTCGATCAACCGGGTGCCCAGACCGCCGCCGCGTTCGTCGGAGTGGACGCGCACGGCCTCGACGAGCGAACGGCTCGCACCGCGCCGCGACAGCCCGGGAACGACGGTGAGCTGGAGCGTGCCGACGACCCGGCCGCCGCGGACGGCGACCACCAGGTGCTGCCGGGGGTCGGCGGCGATCTCCTCGAAGGCCGCGCGGTAGGGGGCGAGGTCACCGGGCGACTCGCGCCGCGCGCCCAGCGGGTCGTCGGCGAGCATGTCCACGATGGCGCCCAGATCGCCGGCCGCCGCGGGCCGTATGTCGAGATCGCTCATGATCGCAGCCTAGGCCGGCCCGGTGCCGTGCGGCGGTGGTGAGGCGGATTCCGAGCCCGCCGTCGGACACCACGCCCCAGAACGGACCCGAGGACGTCCGATTCCTTCAAGACCACCGGGCCACCCGCCGCATAGCGTGCCCACATGGCACCTCGCTTCGACCTCATCGGCCTGACCGTGACCGACATGGCCGCCTCGCTCGCGTTCTACCGCCGCCTCGGGCTCGACATCCCCGCCGACGCCGACGGACTGCCCCACGTGGAGGCGGCGCTGCCGGGCGGGCTGCGCATCGCCTGGGACACCATCGAGACCGTCCGCTCCTTCGACCCCGACTGGACCCCGCCACGGGGCGGCGACCGCATGGGCCTGGCCTTCCGCTGCGACGACCCGGCCGACGTCGACCGGCAGTACGGGGAGCTGACGCGGGCCGGGTACACCGGACACAAGGAACCCTGGGACGCCTTCTGGGGACAGCGGTACGCCATCGTCCTCGATCCGGACGGCAACGGGATCTCCCTCTTCGCCCCCCTGCCGGGCGGGGATCAGGCTCCCGACAGCAGCACCGAGAGCTGAATCCCGGCCAACGCCCTCACCTCGCGCGACAGATGGGCCTGGTCCGCGTACCCGGCCGCCACCGCCACCGACGCCGGCGGCGCGCCTCCGCGGGCCAAGCTCAGCGCCCGCACCAGCCGGAGCACCCGCGCCAACGTCTTCGGCCCGTACCCGAAGGCCGCCAGCGAGCGGCGGTGGAGCTGCCGCTCGCTCAGCCCCACCCCGCGCGCCACCCCGGCGACGCTCCCGCCGTCCCGCAGCCCGATCGCCACCGCCCGCACCAGCGGGTCGTCCGGCGCCTCGCGCAGCCGCCCGACGGCCATCTCCTCCAGCACCGCCGCCTTGTCCGACGCCTGCGCCACCCGCTCGGTCAGCTCCCGCACCCTCCGCTCCGGCCAGAGGGCGGCCAGCGGCACCCGCGCGTCCCGCAGCTCGCAGGCCGGCAGGCCCAGGACGCGCGGTCCGGTGCCCGGGGCGAAGCGCAGGCCCACGTGCTCGGCGCCGCGGGAGCGCCTCCCGGACCCAACGGGCCCCGGGGCACGGTCCTCGACGAGGTGCGCCCGAGTGTCGGGGCCGGCCACCAGCAGCCCGCCGTCCGTCCAGATCACGTCCATGCAGCCGTCCGGCAGCACCCGGACCGGTCCCCCGGCCCGACGGGCGTCCGGGAGCGCCTCCCGGCGCCACACCACCGCGCCGGTCACCCGTCGGGAGCGCCACTCCTCGTACACCTCTTCAGCCTCCCACCGTCCGCGCCCCGCCGGGCGGGTTCCTCACGGGCCCGGTGCCGACGGCAGCGGACCGAGGTGCTCCTCGACGCGGCCGCGCAGCACCAGGTACTCCTCCCAGCGGCGGCGCGCCCGTCCCGCGGGCCGCTCCACCGCGTCGCTGTAGGTTCCGCGTCGGCTTGTCCACTGACGTCGCTCTGACCATCGGCTCCCGCCTCCGTCCCCTCAGGTGTCCACAGGGTCTCGTCCCGTCGTTGTGTCCATTTCCTGATGGCGTCCCGCCAAGTGGTGTCAACGACCCTCGCGCTGTGTCGGAGGTCCTGTCTTCATGCACCCACCCCACTCCGAGGCCTATCGGGGGTCATCACACAGAACTCGTGACCGTCGGGATCGACGAGCACCACATGCCCCTCCTCCGGGCGTTGACCGATGTCGATGTGCCGGGCACCGAGTCGGAGCGCCCTCTCCACCACCTGCTTCTGGTCGCCGAGGGACGTGCTCGTCAGATCGAAGTGCATGTGGTTCTGGCCTGTCTTCCGCTCCTAGGTCGGGAGGAAGCGGAGCCGGAACCCGGTGTCATCGCGGGGAAGCAGTGTGGTGCCGTCGGAGGAGTCCTCGGCTGTCTCCCAGCAGAGAAAGTCCGCCCAGAAGCGCGCGAGACGGAGCGGGTCGTGCGCATCGAAGCAGAGCGCGTACAGGTGAGAAGTCATCCGTGGGTCTCCCGGTAGGGGCAGGCGGGTCGTGCTGGAGCCTGCCCAGCCGTTGCCACCCGGTCAACTGATCGACGCCCCGCGCTCGTGCGCTGTCGAGCACGCTCGAAACGGCAGTCCGTCCACCGCCTCACAGGCTCGCGAGCAGTCCGTCGAGCGGGGGCGGTGTCCGGGCCGGTGTGAGGGCCTCGACAAGGAGACGGCCGTATCGGATCTTGCGGCCCTTCTTCGTGCCGAGGAAGCGCCGCACCTGCTGATGCCGGGGCCGGCCCTGCTGTGCGGGCTGACGCTGGAAGGACCGCCAGGCACGAAAGTCGCCTTCAGCGTGGAGGATCTCCTCGACTTCTGCCGTGCCGAGCGCGCGGATGAGTTCGTCCTCCAGGTCTGCGGTACATACGTGGATGTCCTGGAGCGGTGCCTGCGCCCGTGTCAGGCCGCGCTCGTAGAAGCCCTTTTCGCCCTCATCGCACAGTCCTGTCAGGCGCAGACCGAGGCCGGGCGGCCCGAGGAGCCCGGCATAGCGGCCGACGCTCATCGCCCCGCCCATCGGCACGACACACACTCCCTCGGCGGCCAGGTCCCGGCCCCGCCGGGCGGCCAGCGCCTCGACGGCCGCGAGATCGCTCAGCCCTTCCAGGAGCACAGCGGTCCGTGCCCCCAGGCTTTCCGCCAGATCGCGCGCCGGCCCGTCGGGACCGCCCGTCGCCCAGCCGGTGACCGCATCCTGGAACGCCCTCATGTCCGCCATGGGGCGAGTCTGCACGTCAACCGGTGACACGGCACGGGATTATTCGACGGCCTCAGGAGCTGCGACGGTCCTCAGGCCCTTGCCGCCCAGTCCACCAATCCCCTGGCATTTCCTCGACCGCATCGGCCACCTGTTGTCCGAATTCGGTGGCCTGCCTGGCGCGGCCGCGCTCGGCTCGTTTCAGAAGAGGTGGTCCGAGATTCTGCTCCAAGATCCGGATCTGGTTGATGAGAACAGACGGGTGGATGCCCAGGTTGTGAGCGGCTTCGGTGCGGGTTGGATGGGCCGGACATCGAGCGAAACGCCGCAGCCGCTGCTCGGCATGTGGACCGGTGAAGGCTCTGCGCGAGATCTCGGGATGGCAGGCCGCCGAGTCGGCTACGTGGAGCGCACTGTGGTGGCTGCCCCCACCACGAGAACGAAGGGGAACGCCGTGACGGTGAGCCCATCCGGTCGTGTTGGCGACGCTCATGTCCTTCTCGCGGGCGAGATCTCGGGAAGGGTCCGGCGAAGATTGACGCACTGCTCGAACAGCCGGTCACGGTCGATGATCCCGTAGCGGTTGTAGTCCTGAGGGCCGTCTCGTGAGGGGATGCCGTAGATCTGAGCAAGGCGGATCGGGATCTGGCGGGAGAAGTCGGGGAGGTCAGCGATCCGCTGGAACGATCGGTATCGGCTCGCTCCACACCTCGTACTGCCACCCGCGCGAAGTGACCGCCTCCCGCGTCCATGCGAACGTGAGGGCGACCTCCGGCTTGTGAAGCCGGTGCTGCGGCTTGACGTCCACCACCAGCGGGCCCTCATCGGTCAGCAGCAGGTAGTCCGGGATGTGCTTGCGGACCTTGCCGTCGATATCGACCTCGGGTAGGAACGGTTGGGCGACGATGTGCCGCACCTCTGGAGCGAAGTCGGCGAACAGCAGCCGCCCCAGTTCCAGCCGCGACTCACAGATCACGTGGTCGCCCATGGTCACCGACCAGTACGCGCCCCAGTGGTGCTGCTGTTCCTTGTGCCAACGGAACGCCCGCCACGGCCGGGCCTCCCGCAGCGGCCCGAGCGACACCGACGGCCACTCCAGGTCCTCCACCACGGCCTCGTCCCCGCGCCGGACGCCCAGCCGTACCGGCGCGGACACCGCTGTACCCATCGGGCCACCGACTCCGCGTTTCCCGAGACAGCCCCACTGGCCGCCGAACGCCGAGGTCCCGCCCCCAACCCGCACTCAGACGACGACCAGGGCGGTCCTGTGCACAAGGGGGGGAACTACTCCCTCACACGGCATGAATCCCATTCCCCTGTCCGATTGGCCACGCGGTGGACATCGCCGGTGGGAGAAGGACACGAGATCTGGGAACCTACACGCGCCCCGTCACGTCTGGGCCATGTCCACGAATCGCGAGTAGTGGCCCTGGAAGGCCACGGTGATGGTCGCCGTCGGACCGTTGCGGTGCTTGGCCACGATCAGGTCCGCCTCGCCCGCGCGCGGCGACTCCTTCTCGTAGGCGTCCTCACGGTGCAGCAGGATGACCATGTCGGCGTCCTGCTCGATCGAACCCGACTCACGGAGGTCCGAGACCATCGGCTTCTTGTCCGTGCGCTGCTCGGGACCGCGGTTGAGCTGGGAGAGCGCGATCACCGGCACCTCCAGCTCCTTGGCCAGCAGCTTCAGGTTCCGGGACATCTCCGAGACCTCCTGCTGACGGCTCTCGGGGCGGCGGGAACCGCCCGACTGCATCAGTTGGAGGTAGTCGATGACGACCAGCCGCAGGTCGTTCCGCTGCTTCAACCGGCGGCACTTGGCGCGGATCTCCATCATCGTCAGGTTCGGCGAGTCGTCGATGTACAGCGGCGCCTCCGTGACCTCCGGCATCTGGCGCGCCAGCCGGTTCCAGTCCTCGTCCGTCATGCTGCCCGACCGCATGTGGTGCAGCGCCACCCGCGCCTCGGCCGACAGCAGACGCATGGCGATCTCGTTGCGCCCCATCTCCAGCGAGAAGATCACGCTGGGCAGGTTGTGCCTGATCGAGCAGGCGCGGGCGAAGTCCAGGGCCAGGGTGGACTTGCCCATGGCCGGCCTCGCCGCGATGACGATCATCTGGCCCGGGTGGAGGCCGTTGGTGAGGGAGTCCAGGTCGGAGAAGCCCGTCGGGACGCCCGACATCTGGCCGCTGCGCGAACCGATCGCCTCGATCTCGTCGAGCGCGCCCTCCATGATCTCGGCGAGGGGGAGGTAGTCCTCGGAGGTGCGCTGCTCGGTGACGGCGTAGATCTCGGCCTGGGCGGAGTTGACGATCTCGTCGACGTCGCCGTCGGCGGCATAACCCATCTGTGTGATGCGGGTGCCCGCCTCGACCAGGCGGCGCAGGACGGCGCGTTCGTGGACGATCTCCGCGTAGTACTGGGCGTTGGCCGCGGTGGGGACCGTCTGGACCAGGGAGTGGAGGTAGCCGGGGCCGCCGACCTTGGCGATCTCGCCGCGCCGGGTGAGTTCGGCGGCGACCGTGATGGGGTCGGCGGGCTCGCCCTTGGCGTAGAGGTCGAGGATGGCCTGGTAGATCGTCTCGTGGGCCGGACGGTAGAAGTCCTGGCCCTGGATGGTCTCCACCACGTCGGCGATGGCGTCCTTGGACAGCAGCATGCCGCCGAGGACCGACTGCTCGGCCTCGAGGTCCTGCGGGGGGACGCGGTCGAAGGCTCCCCCGGAGCCGGAGCCGCCGTGTCCGCCGTGGCCCCCGGGCTCGCCCGCCCAGGGCTCGGGGCCGCGGTCGTGGCGTTCGCCGTCCGGTTCCGGACCGCGGCGCTGACGGGACACGGGGAGGTGGTCGCTCGGGCCGGCTCCCACCGAACCGAGGGCTCCCGCGATGTGACCGGGCGCCGGGCTGTCGACGTGTTCGGACTGCGCCACCCCGTCACCTCCTCCCGTGGTTCACGGCCGGGCCCCTCTTTCCTACGGCACGGCTCTGACAGCGAAGGCCCGTCGATTCACCGGCCGCGGCGGGGCGGGGCCGCGGTGAAGAGGAGGAGAACGACGGGCGGGCGCCGGTCAACGGTAGGGCTGCGGAGAGCCACAGCCAATCCTGTTATCCACAGGGCATGTGGACGACCGGCCCCATCCTGTGGAGAACTCGGCGAAACCTGTGCACGGGGCGGGGGACGGGCCTGTGGAGAACTTGTCGCCTCCCTTTCGAGACCGGCTCTGACCTGCTATTTCGCCGTCCACCGGCTGTGCAGGAGAAAAACTTCGCATCGTGTGCCGAGATCGCGACAAACGGCGCAGCGGATCTCACCCCGCGTGAGGAGTGGTAATAACCACATAGCTATTGCGACCATTACCTGTGGATGTTTGGATCGGATCATGACACACGCTCCCCAGCCCGCCGGACGCACCGCGGTGCGCCGCCACGACCGCGAGATCGTCGCACTGGCGCTTCCCGCCTTCGGCGCGCTCGTCGCGGAGCCCCTGTTCGTCATGGCCGACAGCGCGATCGTCGGACATCTGGGCACCCCGCAGCTCGCCGGGCTCGGCGTCGCGGCCACCCTGCTGACGACGGGGGTGAACGTGTTCGTCTTCCTCGCCTACGCCACCACCGCCGCCGTCGCCCGCCGCGTCGGCGCCGGGGACCTGCCCGCGGCGATCCGCCAGGGCATGGACGGCATCTGGCTGGCACTGCTCCTCGGCGCGGCGGTGGTGGCCGTCGTCCTGCCCACCGCGCCCACCCTGGTCGACCTGTTCGGCACCTCCGCCACCGCGGCACCGTACGCCGTGACCTACCTGCGGATCAGCGCGCTGGGCATTCCGGCGATGCTCGTCGTCCTGGCGGCCACCGGAGTGCTGCGCGGCCTCCAGGACACCCGGACGCCGCTGTACGTCGCCGTCGCGGGATTCTCCGTCAACGCCGTGCTCAACCTGGTCCTGGTCTACGGTGCCGGGCTCGGCATCGCCGGTTCGGCCTGGGGCACGGTGATCGCCCAGTGCGGCATGGCGGCCGTCTACCTGGCCGTGGTGGTCCGGGGCGCCCGGCGGCACGGGGCCTCGCTGCGGCCGGACGCCGCCGGGATCCGGGCGAGCGGCCGGGCCGGGGTGCCGCTGTTGGTCCGCACGCTGTCGCTCCGAGCCGTGCTGGTGCTGGCCACCGCCGTCGCGGCGCGGCTGGGGGACGCGGAGGTGGCCGCCCACCAGATCACCCTGACGATCTGGTCGCTGCTGGCCTTCGCCCTGGACGCGATCGCCATCGCCGGACAGGCGATCATCGGCCGCTATCTGGGGGCGGAGGACGCGGCCGGGGCGCGGGCGGCCTGTCGGCGGATGGTGCAGTGGGGAGCGGCGTCCGGCGTGGTGTTGGGCGTGCTGGTGGTCGCGGCGCGTCCGCTCCTGCTGCCGCTGTTCACCTCGGACGCGACCGTGCACGACCGGTTGACGCCCGTGCTGCTGGTGGTGGCGGTGGCCGCACCGGTCGCGGGGGTGGTGTTCGTGCTGGACGGGGTGTTGATGGGGGCCGGGGACGGGCCGTACCTGGCCTGGGCGTCGCTGGCGACGCTGGTGGTGTTCGCCCCGGCGGCGCTGGCCGTCCCCGTGGTGGGGGGAGGGCTGACCGCTCTGTGGTGGGCGGTGGCGGGCCTGATGATGGTGGTCCGGTTGATCACCCTGTGGCTGCGGGCCCGTTCGGGGCGGTGGATCGTCACCGGAGCGGTGCGCGCCTGATCCGGGGCCGGACGCCGGGCGGCGCCGGGCCCCGGGAACGGCGCGGGCCGCGGCCCCCGTGTGCGGGAACCGCGGCCCTGTACGCCCTTGTCCGCCGTGGGCTCGTGCCCTGGCTCAGGCGGCGCCGACCTCGACGCCGACCTTGGCGACGACCTCGGGGTGCAGGCGCACCGTGACCTGGTGCGAGCCCAGGGTCTTGATCGGCGAACCCAGCTCGATGCGGCGCTTGTCGACGTCCGGGCCCCCCGCGGCCTTCACCGCGGAGGCGATGTCGGCCTGGGTGACGGAGCCGAACAGGCGACCCTGGTCACCGGCGCGGACCTTCAGGCGCACGGTGACGCCCTCCAGCTTGCCCTTGATCTCGTTGGCCTGCTCGATCGTGGCGATCTCGCGGATCTTGCGGGCGCGGCGGATCTGCTCGACGTCCTTCTCCCCGCCCTTGGTCCAGCGGATGGCGAATCCGCGGGGGAGCAGGTAGTTGCGGGCGTACCCGTCCTTCACCTCGACGATGTCGCCGGCGTTGCCGAGACCGGAGACCTCATTGGTCAGGATGATCTTCATGCGTCGGTCATCCTTTCCTTATCGAGCGGTCGAGGTGTAGGGCAGCAGCGCCATCTCACGGCTGTTCTTCACGGCCGTGGCGACGTCGCGCTGGTGCTGGGTGCAGTTGCCGGTGACCCGGCGGGCACGGATCTTGCCGCGGTCGGAGATGAACTTCCGCAGCAGGTTCGTGTCCTTGTAGTCGACGTACTTGATCTTTTCCTTGCAGAACACGCAAACCTTCTTCTTCGGCTTGCGAGCAGGCGGCTTCGCCATTGTCTCTCTCCGTATGGTTCAAGAAGTCTGTGCTGTGAGCGCAGCCCTCCCGGAACCCTCGCGGGCCCTCAGAAGGGAGGCTCGTCCGAGTAGCCACCGCCGGAACCGCCGGAGCCACCGCCCCAGCCGCCACCGCCGCCCTGGCCACCGGCCGGCGCGCCGGTCGCCCACGGGTCTCCCGCGGGTGCGCCGCCGCCCTGCTGGCCGCCGCCGGGGCCACCGCCCCAGCCGCCACCGCCGCCCTGGCCACCGCGGCCGGTGGTCTTGGTGACCTTGGCCGTGGCGTTGCGCAGGCTGGCGCCGACCTCGTCGACGTCCAGCTCGTAGACCGTGCGCTTGACGCCCTCGCGGTCCTCGTACGACCGCTGCTTGAGCCGGCCCTGCACGATGACGCGGGTGCCCCTGGTGAGGGACTCGGCGACGTTCTCCGCGGCCTGCCGCCACACCGAGCAGGTCAGGAACAGGCTCTCGCCGTCCTTCCACTCGTTGGTCTGACGGTCGAAGATGCGCGGAGTGGACGCGACGCGGAACTTCGCGACCGCCGCACCGGAGGGGGTGAAGCGCAGCTCGGGGTCGTCGACCAGATTGCCGACGACCGTGATGACGGTCTCGCCTGCCATGGGTGAACCTCTCGGCGGGTGCTGCTGGCTGCTAGTGCTGCTGTGGTGCTGGTGGTGGTCTCCGGAAGGACCGGGGTGCCACCGGTGCTCGATCCGTACCGAGCCGGCGGCTCAGTGCGTCTCGGGGCGGAGGACCTTGGTCCGCAGAACCGACTCGTTCAGGTTCATCTGACGGTCGAGCTCCTTGACGACCGCGGGCTCGGCCCGCAGGTCGATGACCGAGTAGATGCCCTCGGGCTTCTTCTTGATCTCGTACGAGAGACGACGACGGCCCCAGGTGTCGACCTTCTCGACCTTTCCGTTGCCCTCACGGACGACGGAAAGGAAGCTCTCGATCAGCGGGGAGACGGCGCGCTCCTCGAGATCGGGGTCGAGGATGACCATCACCTCGTAGTGACGCATGTCGGAACCCACCTCCTCTGGACTCGGCGGCCACGGTCGTTCCGTGGCAGGAGGGTCGTGATGCGTGAGCAACGGTATCGGCCGGCACTGACAATCCCGGACGGTCCCGGGTCTCCCCGGCACGGACTCGGGTCCGTGCCTCGGAGCAGGCGCGACAAGGGCCGACACCGCGCAGACGGTACAGAGTACCCGGCACCGCCACTCGGGTTGAAATCCGGTCGCTCATCACCGCAATCTGGACACAACGGATGTGAGTGGCGTCACCCGGCGTCCTTTCGGCGACCGCACGAGCAACGGGAGGCACCCGATGGCACAGGCGGTGCACAGGGGCAGGAAGAGGAACGGCATCACGGCCGTCCTCAACAGCGACGGACGGGCGCACCCGCTGGTGAACGGCCTGGTGGCGGCGACGGCGGTGCTGGCACTGATCGCGGTCGTCACGGCCTTCTTCCCGGGGCTGAGCCTGATCACGTCCTGGGCGGGGCTGCTGGGCGTGGTGGCCGGCGGCTGGGGCCAGATGATCTCGGCGACCACGGAGGAGCGCTTCGTGCTGGTCGTCGGGATGGGCGCGGCGGCACTCGGCCTCTTCTTCGGGATGTGGAACGGGGGGCTGTTCGGCACCTGACCGACGACCCCGCGCCGTCCCCCCGTCCGGCTCGCCGCCGTCCCCCCACTGGCACGTACGGGGCGCTTCCGACCACAGTAGGCTTCCGGCCAGACCCTGCGAAGTACGCCGGAGGAGCGCCCCGTAATGAGCCTGACCCTGAGGACGATCAGTCGCGAGCAGCACCTGGCGTATATCCGTAACCTCCCATCGGCCAGCCACATGCAGGTCCCGGCATGGGCGGACGTGAAGGCCGAGTGGGGTTCGGAGAACCTGGGCTGGTTCGACGCGAGCGGCGAGCTGGTCGGCGTGGGCCTGGTGCTCTACCGACAGCTGCCGAAGGTCAAACGCTACCTCGCCTACCTGCCCGAGGGGCCGGTGATCAACTGGTACGCGCCCAACCTGGAGGAGTGGCTGCGTCCGATGCTGGCGCACCTGAAGTCCAAGGGCGCCTTCTCGGTGAAGATGGGACCGCCGGTGGTGATCCGCCGCTGGGACGCCCCCGCGATCAAGGCGGGCATCCAGGACCCGGACGTCAAGCGGCTGCGGGACGTGGAGGCCACGCACATCGAGCCGCGCGCCTTCGAGGTGGCCGACCGGCTGCGCCGGATGGGCTGGCAGCAGGGCGAGGACGGCGGCGCCGGCTTCGGCGACGTCCAGCCGCGCTACGTCTTCCAGGTGCCGCTGGAGGGCCGCACCCTGGACGAGGTCCACAAGGGCTTCAACCAGCTGTGGCGCCGCAACATCAAGAAGGCCGAGAAGGCCGGCGTCGAGGTCGTGCAGGGCGGCTACGAGGACCTGCCCGCCTGGCAGGAGCTGTACGAGGTCACCGCCGAGCGCGACCGCTTCCGGCCGCGTCCCCTGGGCTACTTCCAGCGGATGTGGAAGGCGCTGAACAACGAGGACCCCAACCGCATGCGGCTGTACTTCGCCAAGCACGAGGGCGAGGCGGTGGCCGCGGCCACGATGCTGATCGTGGGCGGGCACGTGTGGTATTCCTACGGCGCCTCGGCCAACCACAAGCGGGAGGTACGCCCGTCCAACGCGATGCAGTGGCGGATGCTCCAGGACGCCTACGCGCTGGGGGCGAGCGTGTACGACCTGCGGGGCATCAGCGACTCCCTGGACGACGGCGACCACCTCTTCGGGCTCATCCAGTTCAAGGTGGGCACGGGCGGGCAGGCAGCCGAGTACCTCGGGGAGTGGGACTTCCCGCTCAACAAGCTGCTGCACAAGGCGCTCGACATCTACATGTCGCGCCGCTGACGCCTGCCCCCCGACCCCCACGCAGCACGCCGGCGGGCCGTGTACGGTCCGCCCGGACGATGAGAAAGGTTCCGCACGGCCATGGCGCTCTCCCTCTACGTCGACACCGAACGCTGGCGGGCGCACCAGCGGACGGTGCTCGAGCAGTTCCCGGGCCTGGTCCCGGTCTGCAAGGGCAACGGGTACGGATTCGGTCACGAGCGACTGGCCGAGGAGGTGGCACGCTTCGGCTCGGACGTCATCGCCGTGGGCACGACGTTCGAGGCCGCCCGCATGAAGGACTGGTTCAGCGGGGACCTGCTGGTGCTCACCCCCTTCCGCCGCGGTGAGGAACCGGTGCCGCTGCCGGACCGGGCGATCCGCACGGTCTCGTCGGTGGACGGGGTGAACGCGCTGGTGGGCGCCCGGGTCGTCATCGAGGTGATGAGCTCGATGAAGCGGCACGGAGTGCGGGAGGAGGACCTGGGCAAGCTGCGCGCCGCCATCGACGACGTGCGGCTGGAGGGCTTCGCGATCCACCTGCCGCTGGACCGCACCGACGGCTCGGACGCGGTGGAGGAGGTCATCGCCTGGATGGACCGGCTCCGGGCGGCCCGACTGCCGCTGGAGACGATGTTCGTCAGCCATCTGAAGCCGGAGGAGTTCGCCCTGCTCCGGCAGCAGTTCCCCCAGACCCGTTTCCGGGCGCGGATCGGGACGCGGCTGTGGCTGGGGGACCACAAGGCGACCCAGTACCGGGGCTCGGTGCTGGACGTGACGCGGGTGACCAGGGGCGACCGGTTCGGCTACCGCCAGCAGAAGGCGCTGGGGGACGGCTGGCTGGTGGTGGTGGCCGGCGGCACCTCGCACGGGGTGGGCCTGGAGGCACCCAAGACGATGCACGGCGTGACACCGCGGGCCAAGGGGGTGGCGCGGGCCGGGTTGGCGACGGTCAACCGCAACCTCTCCCCGTACCTGTGGGACGGCAAGCAGCGGTGGTTCGCCGAACCGCCGCACATGCAGGTGTCGATCCTGTTCGTGCCGGCGGAGGCGGCGGAGCCCAAGGTCGGCGACGAGCTGGTGGCGATCCTGCGGCACACGACGACGCAGTTCGACCGGTTGATCGAGCACTGAGAGGTCCGGCCCCGCCGCCCGACCGGCCGTCGTCCCCCGGCGGCGGGGCCGGTGGGCGGCGGGCGGCGGGACGGCAACGGTGAGGGCCCGGACACGATGTCCGGGCCCTCACCGTGTGCCGCCGGCCGGGCGGGGTGCGGCGCCCACGGCCCGACGGAGCCGCCCACCGGCCCCGTCAGCGCGCCGCCCGCCTGCCGTCGGCTCGTCGCCGCCGGTACGTCGAGGTCGGCCCGGCGTCGTCAGCGCTCGAGCTCGCCGCGGATGAACGCCTCGACGTTCTCGCGGGCCTGGTCGTCGAAGTGCTGGACCGGCGGGGACTTCATGAAGTACGAGGAGGCCGAGAGCACCGGACCGCCGACGCCGCGGTCCTTGGCGATCTTCGCGGCGCGCAGGGCGTCGATGATCACACCGGCGGAGTTCGGGGAGTCCCAGACCTCCAGCTTGTACTCCAGGTTCAGCGGGACGTCACCGAAGGCGCGCCCCTCCAGGCGGACGTAGGCCCACTTGCGGTCGTCCAGCCAGGCCACGTAGTCGGACGGACCGATGTGGACGTTGCCCTCGCCCAGGTCCCGGTCGGGGATCTGGGAGGTGACGGCCTGGGTCTTGGAGATCTTCTTGGACTCCAGGCGGTCGCGCTCCAGCATGTTCTTGAAGTCCATGTTGCCGCCGACGTTGAGCTGCATCGTGCGGTCGAGGACGACGCCGCGGTCCTCGAAGAGCTTGGCCAGCACGCGGTGCGTGATGGTGGCGCCCACCTGGGACTTGATGTCGTCGCCGACGATCGGCACACCGGCCTCGGCGAACTTGTCCGCCCACTCCTTGGTGCCGGCGATGAAGACCGGCAGGGCGTTGACGAAGGCGACCTTGGCGTCGATGGCGCACTGCGCGTAGTACTTGGCGGCCTCCTCGGAACCCACCGGGAGGTAGCAGACCAGGACGTCCACCTGGCGCTCCTTGAGGACCCGGACGATGTCGACCGGCTCCTCGGCGGACTCCTCGATGGTCTCGCGGTAGTAGCGGCCCAGGCCGTCCAGGGTGTGACCGCGCTGGACGGCCACACCGGTGCGGGGCACGTCGCAGATCTTGATGGTGTTGTTCTCGCTGGCGCCGATGGCGTCCGCCAGGTCCAGGCCCACCTTCTTGGCGTCCACGTCGAACGCGGCCACGAACTCGATGTCCGAGATGTGGTAGTCGCCGAACTGCACGTGCATCAGACCCGGCACGCGGCTCTTCGGGTCGGCGTCCTTGTAGTACTCGACGCCCTGCACCAGCGAGGCGGCGCAGTTGCCCACGCCGACGATGGCTACGCGAACCGAACCCATTGGCGGTTGCTCCCTGTGTTCTGTGGTCGTTTCCGACGGTGTTTTCCGGCGAGGACCCGCGGCGCGGACCCTCACGTGGCGGTGTCATCGGACGGATCGGGCGGGGTCTCCCCCCGTTGCTGATCACGCCCCGCCCGCTCGCTCTCGATCAGCTCGTTGAGCCAGCGGACCTCGCGCTCCACGGACTCCATGCCGTGTCGCTGCAGTTCGAGGGTGTAGTCGTCCAGACGCTCGCGCGTACGAGCCAGGGAGGCCCGCATCCTGGCCAGGCGCTCCTCCAGCCGGCTGCGCCGGCCCTCCAGCACACGCATCCGCACATCGCGTGAGGTCTGACCGAAGAAGGCGAAGCGAACGCCGAAGTGCTCGTCCTCCCAGGTGTCCGGGCCGGTCTGGGAGAGGAGCTCCTCGAAGCGCTCCTTGCCCTCGGCCGTGAGCCGGTAGACGATCCTGGCCCGTCGGCCGGTGAGCGGGGCCGTGAGGGAGTCGTCCGGTTCGCCCCCGGACTCCTCGATCAACCATCCCCGCTGCACCAGCGTCTTGAGGCAGGGGTAGAGGGAGCCGTAGCTGAACGCCCGGAAGACGCCCAGCGATGTGTTGAGTCGTTTGCGCAGCTCATAGCCGTGCATGGGCGACTCACGGAGCAGTCCGAGGACGGCGAACTCCAGGATGCCCGAACGCCTGCCCATCGCCGTCACCCCTTCCCGTCGTCTTCCCGTCGTCATCTCCCGTGGCTTCGCCGCCCCGCCCACGGTTCGCCCCGCGGCCATGTCCCACGGCGGTGTCTCACGGCGGTGTCTCACGGCGATGCATCGATCGATGTCTCGTGGCGATGTATCGAGTCGATACATCGTAACGATAGCGCAGACAATAGAACGTGACTCCGGAGGGAACAAGGGGATGACGCCCACAAGCGGAGTGAGCGGGTTCACATCCTGAATTCACCGAGGCCCGCTCATCCCTTTTCTCCTTGTACGCGGCAGTTGGCGGCCTTTGGCGCTGCGTAGTCTGTCCGCTGTGCAGAAAGTCCCCGGGAACCGACGAGGCCACGAACGCGTCCTCGTCCTGGGTGCAGTGCGGTCAGTTCTGGGAACGTGGGCGGACCGCACTTCGGGGGACTGGAAGTACACTGCCGCCTTCAGGCGCGAGCGCCTGCCCTAGGAGTAGCTGTTCCAATGAGCGAGCACCGTCGTAAGCCGCCGCAGTCCCGTGGTCGGCGCGCCGCACCGCCGCCGTCCGGTGGCCGTCGTGCCGCACAGCCGCGCGGCGCCGCCCCCGACCCCCACGGCATGCCCATGGACCGCCCCCACGGCGGCCGTGCCGAGGCCCGGCGCGCCGCGGCGGGAGGCGGCCGGCGCCGCGCCGCCGGGGCCACCGCGGCGAGCGGCCGAGCGCGTTCCGCCGCACCGGGGCGGAAGCGCCTCATCGACTATCCGCGGTCGGACAAGTACGGCTGGCGGCGCTGGATGCCGTCCTGGAAACTGATCACCGGCTTGTGCGCGACGGGCTTCGCCCTGCTGATCGGCATGGTGGGCCTGGCGCTGGCCTGGGTGGAGGTGCCGTCCGAGGCCAATGCCGCGGCGACCCAGCAGAACAACGTCTTCTACTGGTCCGACAACACCGTGATGGCCCGGGTCGGCGAGACCAACCGGCAGAACGTCAGCATCGACGAGATCCCCGCCTCGATGCAGAACGCGGTCGTCGCCGCGGAGAACGCCACCTTCTGGAAGGACAAGGGCGTCGACCCGGTCGGCATCGGCCGGGCGGTCGTCAACATGGCCACCGGTGGTGACACCCAGGGCGGCTCGACCATCACCCAGCAGTTCGTCAAGAACAACTACCTGACCCAGGAGCAGACCATCACCCGCAAGGTGAAGGAGCTGTTCATCTCCATCAAGGTGAACACCAAGATGGACAAGGATGCCATCCTCCAGGGGTACCTCAACACCAGCTACTACGGACGCGGTGCGCACGGCATACAGGCCGCCGCCCAGGCCTACTTCGGGAAGGACGCCAAGGACCTCGACCCGGCCGAGAGCGCCCTGCTGACCGCGGTCCTCAAGGGCGCCGATCTGTACGACCCGGCCGGCGGCGTGGGGCCGGACTCCACTCCCCAGAAGAACCTCAAGCGCGCCAAGAAACGCTGGAACTGGGTCATGGACCGCCAGGTCGAGCTGGGGATGATGAGCCAGAGCGAGCGGGACAAGTACACGTTCCCCGAGATCGCTCCCCGCAAGCCCCAGGCGGGCCTGAGCGGCCAGAACGGCTATCTGGCCTCCATCGCCGAGGAAGAGGTCAAGAAGAAGCTCGGCCTCAGCAAGAAGCAGTTCGACCAGGGCGGCTACCAGATCTACACGACCTTCGACAAGAAGAAGGTCGCCGCGATGGCCAAGGCCGTCGAGCAGATCAGCAAGAAGCACATCAAGCCCGAGGAGCGTCCCGAGAAGGACAAGTTCGTCCAGTTCGGTGCCGCCTCGGTCGAGCCGGGCACGGGGAAGATCGTCGCCCTCTACGGCGGCCCCGGCTTCGACAAGGGCCACTTCATCAACAACGCGGACACCGCGGGCATCCCGGTCGGTTCGACCTGGAAGCCGTATGTGATGGCCGCGGCCATGGAGTACGGCACGTACAAGAGCGACGGCGTGGGCATCTCGCCGGCGAGCAAGTACAACGGCGACAACGAGCTGAAGGTCAAGAAGCAGGACGGCACCGACTACCTGGACAAGAACGGCGACCCCTTCTACCAGGTCAACGACGGTGACCGGAGCCACGGCTACATCACGCTGCGCAAGGCCATGGAGATCTCCGCCAACACCCCCTTCGTCCAGCTCGGCATGGACGTGGGCATGAAGAAGGTGCGCGACGTGGCGGCGAGCACGGGCATCGAGGACGACAGCTTCGACCCCAACCTCAACCCGTCCTTCGCGCTGGGCACCTCCACTCCGGGCGCCATCGAGATGGCCAACTCCTACGGGACCTTCGCCGCCTCCGGAACCCACGTCGACGCCTACTCGGTCACCAAGGTGCTGCACAACGGCGAGGAGAAGGAAGGCTTCGAAAAGCCGCAGAAGGAGACGGTGATGGACTCCGACATCGCCGACACCATCACCGACGTCCTGCGCGGCGTGATCGAGAAGCCGCACGGCACCGGGTACGCCTGGGCCCGTGAGCTGGGCCGTCCCGCAGCGGGCAAGACCGGTACCACCGACGAGAACAAGTCCGCCTGGTGGGTGGGGTACACCCCGCAGTTGTCCACCGCGGTCACGATGTTCCGCACGGATCCCGACGAGGGCAAGCTGCTGTCGATGAACGGCACCGGTGGCTTCGAGTCGATCCACGGTGGTGAGCTGCCCACCCAGGTGTGGACGGCCTACATGAAGCCGGCCCTCCAGGGTCAGCCCGCCAAGGACTTCCCCGAGCCCGGTTCGGTCGGCAAGAAGATCGACCAGGTCGGTGCGCCGTCGCCGTCCCCGTCCGCGAGCGAGGAGCCCGAGCCGTCTCCGTCCGAGACCGAGACGGCCGAGCCCAGCCCGGACCCGAGCACCCCCACCCCGACGCCCCCGTCGCCGTCCGGCTCGGAATCCTGCCGTCCCATGGACTTCCTCTGCGAGGACACGGGTGGCAACGACAACGGCGGCAACGACAACGGGGGCACGGAGACCGAAGGCAACGACAACGGCGGCACGGAGACCGAAGGCAACGACAACGGCGGCACGGAGACCGAAGGCAACGACAACGGCGGCACGACCACCGAGGGCAACGACACGGGACGTCCCGGCAACAACGACAACGGCGGCAACTCCATCTGGGGTCCCAACGGCGGCTGACCCGACACGCCGCTCCGTCGCCCATCGCCCAGGGGGCGGCACCGGACTCCGGTCCCGGTGCCGCCCCCGTCGGCTGTGCGGCTCCGGACACGTCACCCGGCGGGGCGGTGCGGCAGTATGTGGCCCATGACGAGCGTGCGCCAGGCCCCCCAGGCACCGGACCCCCAAGCCCCGGATCCACAGGACCCGGTACGGCCCACCGAACAGGACGAGATCGCGGCCCGCGGTAGCGAGCTGATCGGTGGACCGGTGGGCCGTCGCGCGTCGACCGGGCGGCACTGGTGGTCTCCCGTGCGGATCGTGCTGTTGGTGGCGATGGGCATGTTCGCGCTTGGGATGGTGCAGAAGCTGCCCTGCTACGAGAGCGGCTGGTTCCGCGGTGCGACCAGCCAGTACGTGCACGCCTGCTACTCCGACATCCCGCACCTCTACACCGGGCGCGGTTTCGCCGAGGACCTCACGCCGTACTTCGACCGCATCCCTCCGGAGGTCTCCGGAGGGATGGAGTACCTGGAGTATCCGGTGTTGACCGGGGTGTTCATGGAGGTCGCCTCCTGGTTCACCCCGAACGGCGGCGAGATGATGCAGCGACAGCAGATCTACTGGATGGTCAACGCCGGAATGCTGATGATCTGCGCGGCCGTCCTGGTGGTGTGTGTCGCCCGCACCCACCGGCGGCGTCCCTGGGACGCCCTGCTGGTGGCCCTGGCTCCCTCCCTGGCTCTGACCGCGACCATCAACTGGGACCTGCTGGCCGTGTCCCTGACCGCGGCGGCGATGGTGATGTGGTCACGGGAGCGACCGCTCGCCTTCGGGGTGCTGCTCGGTCTGGCCACCGCTGCCAAGTTCTATCCGTTTCTGTTGCTGGGGCCCCTGCTGGTGCTCTGCGTACGCGCCGGCCGTTGGAAGGAGTTCGGAGTCGCGCTGGGGGGCGCCGTACTCTCCTGGCTGGCGGTGAATCTGCCGGTGATGACACTGGCGACGGAGGGCTGGGGCAAGTTCTACGCCTTCAGCCAGGAGCGAGGCGTCGACTTCGGATCCTTCTGGCTGATCGTCTCGCAACGCACCGGTGATCCGGTGGAGAACGCCAACACCTATGCCATGGTGCTGGTGGCCCTGGGGTGCGCGGCGCTCTGCGTTCTGACACTGCGGGCTCCGAGGCGGCCACGCTTCGCACAGCTCGCCTTCCTGGTCGTCGCCCTGTTCGTGGTGACCAACAAGGTCTACTCACCGCAGTATGTGTTGTGGCTCATCCCCCTGGCCGTCCTGGCCCGGCCCCGTTGGCGTGACTTTCTGATCTGGCAGGCCTGTGAGGTGATGTACTACCTCGGCATCTGGTACTACCTCGCCTACACCGGCAGCGGTGACGACCGCCACGGACTGCCGACGGAGGGGTACCAGTTGGCCATCGTGATCCACCTCCTGGGCACGCTGTACCTGTGCGCCGTGGTGGTGCGGGACATCCTCACGCCGGAGCGCGACGTCGTACGACTGGACGGCTCCGACGACCCGTCGGGAGGTGTCCTGGACGGCGCTCCGGACGTCGTCTCCTTCGCTCGCCCGCACCGGATCCGCCCGACGCTTCCGAACGATTCCTTCGAGGCAGTGCGTCAGTGGGACGTTCCGGACGGGGCGGAGCAGCGAGGCCACACAACCAACGGGAGCTGAGCCCGGAGCTCGAGCTCTCCCTTCGGGAGCGCGGAGCGTTTCACGTGAAACATCGACCTGCTCGCCGTGGGCGGGAGCCCCCCGCACCCGACGCCGGCGAGTGTGTGAGGCTGACCGCATGGCTGTTGTGCGTGATCTGCGCGTGCTCCTACGCTTCTCCGGCTTCCGCCGACTGCTGACCGTGAGGCTGCTCTCCCAGTCGGCCGACGGAGTCTTCCAGGTCGCGCTCGCCGCCTATGTGGTCTTCTCACCCGAGCAGCAGACCTCTCCCGTCGCCATCGCCTCCGCGATGGCGATCCTGCTGCTGCCGTACTCGCTGCTCGGCCCCTTCGCCGGGGTACTGCTCGATCGCTGGAAGCGACGACAGGTGCTGCTGTACGGCAACCTGCTGCGGGCCGTACTCGCCACCGTGACGGCCCTCCTGGTGCTGGCATCGGTGCCGCTGTGGCTGTTCTACCTCGCGGCGCTCTCGGTCACGGCCGTCAACCGCTTCGTCCTGGCCGGCCTCTCCGCGGCGCTCCCCCATGTGGTGGACGGCGAGCGGTTGGTCATGGCGAACTCCCTGTCTCCCACCGCCGGCACCCTGGCCGCCACCGCCGGTGGTGGGCTCGCCTTCCTGGTGCGGATCCCCGCGCCCCGGGGCACGGGGTCGGACGCGGCGGTCGTGCTCTTGGGGGCCGGTCTCTATCTCCTGGGTGCGTTGGCAGCCCTCCGGATCGGCCGTGCGACGCTCGGCCCTGACGCCACCGTACGACCACCCCGGCTGGGCACGGCCGTCGTCGAGGTCACGCGCGGGCTGGTCGCCGGAGTACGTCATCTGGGCGAGCGGCGCGGAGCCGCACGGTCGCTCGCCTCGATGGGGGTGATGCGCTTCTGCTACGGCGCCCTGACGGTGATGGTGTTGATGTTGTGCCGGTACGCCTGGGACGACGGCACCGGGGACACGGTCGCCTCCCGCACGGAGATCGCCGGTGTCGCACTCGGCGGCATGACACTGCTCGGGCTGGCGGTGCTCATCTCCGGAGTGGGGTTCTTCGTGGCGGCGGTGCTGACTCCCTGGGCCGTGCGGCGCACCGGCCGGTTCGGCTGGATCGCGGTGTGCTCGGCCGGCGCCGCCCTGCTGGTTCCCGCGTTGGTGTTGCCCTTCTCTCCCGTCCCGGTGCTGTGTGCGGCCTTCGCAGTGGGCCTGGCCACCCAGGGCGCCAAGATTTCCACGGACACGATCGTCCAGTCGTCGGTGGACGACGACTACCGAGGACGGGTCTTCTCCCTGTACGACATGCTCTTCAACGTCGCCTTCGTGGGCGCTGCGGGCGTAGCGGCCCTGATGCTCCCGTCCGACGGGCGATCGGCCACCCTGACGCTGATGGTGACAGTCCTGTACGCAGGGGTGGCCGTCGCCATGTTTCACGTGAAACACGCAGACGGCCACCATGGCGGACAAGACGGCGCGATCAGCCCCGGTCGGCCCACCACTGCCTGAGGGCCTCGGTCGCCGCTTCTCGCCCCATCGGGCCGTTCTCCAACCTCAGCTCCAGCAGGTGCCGGTAGGCCTCGCCCACCTCGGGTCCTGGCCTCAGCCCGAGGATCTCCATGATCTCGTTTCCGTTGAGGTCGGGGCGGATGGAGTCCAGTTCCTCCTGCTCCTTCAGCCGTGCGATGCGCTCTTCCAGGCTGTCGTACGCTCGCGCCAGGGCGTTGGCCTTGCGCTTGTTCCGTGTGGTGCAGTCCGAACGCGTCAGTTTGTGCAGCCGCTCCAGCAGCGGGCCGGCGTCACGGACGTACCGCCGCACCGCCGAGTCCGTCCACTCCCCGGTGCCGTAGCCGTGGAACCGCAGATGCAGCTCGACCAGGCGCGATACGTCCTTCACCATCTCGCCCGGGTACTTGAGCTTGGTCATCCGGGACTTGGTCATCTTGGCGCCGACCACCTCGTGGTGGTGAAAGGAGACCCGCCCGTCCTTCTCGAACCGACGTGTCCTCGGCTTGCCGATGTCGTGCAGCAGTGCGGCCAACCGCAGGGTGAGGTCGGGGCCGTCGTCCTCAAGGTCGATGGCCTGCTCCAACACGGTGAGGGTGTGCTGGTAGACGTCCTTGTGACGGTGGTGCTCATCGCGCTCCAGGCGCAGCGCGGGCAGCTCGGGCAGCACCCGCTCCGCGAGCCCGGTCTCCACCAACAGCTCCAGGCCCTGGCGGGGCCGATCGGCGAGGACCAGCTTGTTCAGCTCGTCACGGATGCGCTCCGCCGAGACGATCTCGATCCGTCCGGCCATGGCCTTCATCGCCGCGACCACGTCGTCCGCCACCTCGAAGCCGAGCTGGGCCGCGAAGCGGGCGGCGCGCATCATCCGCAGCGGATCGTCGGAGAAGGACTCCTCGGGGGTCCCGGGGGTGCGCAGCACTCGACGGGCCAGGTCGTCCAGGCCGTGGTGCGGGTCGACGAAGGTCTTCTCCGGCAGCGTCACCGCCATGGCGTTGACGCTGAAGTCACGGCGAACGAGGTCCTCCTCGATGGAGTCGCCGTAGGAGACCTCGGGCTTGCGGGAGGTACGGTCGTACGCCTCCGAGCGGTACGTCGTCACCTCGATCTGGTAGTCGTCCTTGCGACACCCCACCGTGCCGAAGGCGATGCCCACCTCCCACACCGCGTCCGCCCAGGGCCGCACCAGCGCCAGGATGTCCTGCGGACGGGCGTCGGTGGTGAAGTCCAGGTCGTTGCCGAGCCGTCCCAGCAGGGCGTCGCGTACGGAGCCGCCGACCAGGGCCAGGGTGAAGCCGGCATCCTTGAAGCGGCGGGCGAGGTCGTCGGCGACAGGGGACACCCGCAGCAGTTCGCTCACGGCTCTGCGCTGAGCCTCCCCGAGCACCGCTGGGGAAGCTTCCCGGGAGAGCCCGCGGGCCGGCTGCTGGGCGTGGCTGTCAGTGTTGGCGTTCGGCACAGCAGAACAGGGTACGTGGCCCGCCCCCCGGCCGTTCCTCCCCGTTCCACCGCCTCCGGGTCGCGCCCCTCCGCGAGGCCACGGCCGGCCACGCCTCGACACGGATCGTGGACCGGGTGGGGACGGACCGTGGCTCCCTTCCCGGTCCGGCCCGCTCCACGGCACTCACGGGCGACGGGAGTCGTTAGCATCTGGGTGCGTGCGTGCGCCAGGCACACCGGCCGCACACACCGGCACCGGAGGACCGACCGGCGAACAGGATGGACGAGCACGTGGCCGAGGCGGCAGAGACCCCAGGGACGACCCCCATCGCTCCCGCCCGACGCCGCCGGATGGTGTGCCTTCCGGCCGCGCTGACCGCCGCCCTGCTGCTCGTCGGTGTCCCTCCCGCCCTGTCGGAGGCCACCGCCGCGGACCGCGGTACCTCCGTGGCCCTCACCACAGCCGCGGCCGCCGCACCGACCGCCCCCACGGCTCCGTCCGCCGACGACTCGACGGCCACCGTCTCCGTCACCGGACTCACTCCGTCCGTCCCGAGTGAGGACGACACGGTCACCGTCTCCGGCCGGGTCACGAACACGAGCGGTTCCACCATCGAAGACGCCCGTGTCGCGCTCCTCGACGGTCCCCGGCTGACCACGCGCAGCGCCATGGCGGAAGCCGCGTCGCGTACGGGCTTCGCCCCCGGTGCCGACGGTGTGGAGGTCGGTGGCAAGGGCACCGCCCGGATCGGCGACCTCCCGGCGGGCGGCAGTCGCTCCTTCACCCTGGGCGTGCCGGTGGAGAAGCTGTCGCTGGACGAGCCCGGGGTGTACCAGCTCGGTGTCTCCCTGTCGGGCAAGCAACGCGGTGACGCCTACGAACGCGTCCTGGGCATCGGACGGACCTTCCTGCCCTGGCAGCCCACCGCCCCCGACGAGCCGACCCAGCTGACCGTCCTGTGGCCGCTGATCTCCTCCACCCACATCGGCGCCTACACCAAGCCCGAGGACCTGGAGCAGACGCCGGTGTTCGAGGACGACGGACTCGCCAGGGAGATCGCTCCTGGTGGGCGCCTCCAGCAGCTGGTCTCCCTCGGCAAGGACCTGCCGGTCACCTGGGTGGTCGACCCGGATCTGGTGGCCTCGGTCGCGGCGATGACCGAGCGGTACGAGGTGCGTACCGAGGACGGCACCACGGTCGAGGGCAAGGCCCAGGCGGATGCCCGCACCTGGCTGTTCGACCTCCAGCAGGCGGTGGAGGACGACGAGGTGGTCGCGCTCCCCTTCGGTGACCCCGACCTGGCCTCCCTCGCACACAGCGGCAGAAACGTCCCCGGAGCCCTCGGTCTCCTCGGTCCGGCCACCGAGCTGGGCAGGAAGACGGTGGAGACCGAGTTGCACGTCGATCCCAGCACCGACTTCGCCTGGCCGGTGGAGGGCGCCGTCGACCCGTCGGTCGTCTCCGTGGCCACCTCCGCCGGTGCCCACAACGTCATCGCCCGCAGCGACAGCCTGCGCGAGAACGGCGGGCTGAACCACACCCCCACCGCCGCCCGGCCGATCGGCGGCGGCACCACGGCGATCGTCGCGGACGCCCGGCTGTCGAAACTGTTCCAGGGCGACATGACGCGCGCCGCGAACTCGGTGGAGGCCGTACAGCGCTTCCTCGCCCAGACCCAGGCCATCACCGCGCAACAGCCCGGCAAGCAGCGCAGCATCGTCGTCGCCCCGCAACGCAGGCCCACCGCCAGTCAGGCCCAGGCGATGGCCGAGGCCGTCGACGCACTTCAGCTCGACGGCCGCTGGGTGGAGTTCGTGAGCCTGACGGAGGCGTCGAAGGCCAAGCCCGACCCCCGGGCCAACCGCACGGTGCCGGGACAGGGCTCCTACCCCTCGGCGCTGCGCAAGCGGGAACTGCGCACCGAGGCCTTCGAGGAGATCCGCGCCGTCAGTGACTCCCTGGAGGACTTCAAGAGCATCCTCTCCCAGCCCGACCGGGTGGAGACTCCCTTCAGCAACGCCCTCCACCGCGCGATGTCCGCCTCCTGGCGGGGTGAGCGGGAGGAGGCCGCCGAGTACCGGGCGGCGGTGGGGGAGGACCTGGAGGAGCTGACCGACGGGGTCCGACTGGTTCGGAAGTCGGAGATGAAGCTCTCCGGCCACAGCGCCACCATCCCGGTGACGGTGCAGAACAGGCTCCTCCAGGACGTGGAGAACCTGGAACTGCGGCTGACGTCCGGACGCCGGATCGGCCTGAAGGTCGACGAGGCGCAGCCGGTGAGGGTGGCGGGTGGCCACAGCCAGTCCGTGAAGGTCCCCACCACCGCCAAGGCCAACGGGCGCACCTGGGTGCAGGCGCAGCTCTACACCGAGGACGGCGAACGCTGGGGCGATCCGATCAGGTTCCAGGTGGAGGTCACCGAGATCACCTCCGCGGTGATGCTGGTGATCTCCGGCGGTGTGCTGTTGGTGGTCCTGGCCGGGGTGCGGATGTACACCCAGCGCAAGCGCAGGACAGAGCCCTTCCCCGACCCGGACGCCCCCCTGGCGTCCCCGGCCACCGACGTCGGAGAGGATTCCGTGGACGACCCGCGGGACGGCTCGGGAGGCGGAACGGCCGGCGAGGGCTCCGGCGGGGGGCGTGACGGGGAGCAGGCGGGTGACCGGTCCGAGGACACAGGCTCCCCGGGCCACCAGAGGAAGCGCCCCCTCCGTCACGGGTGAGAAGGTGGACCGTCGAGCAAGCTGTCGGGGCCGAGCACAGCGGCCGCGGACGATGAGGTGGGGTTGCAGCGATGAACGCACCGTACGACCGTGACCGCGGCGGCAGGCCCGGGGACCGGGACACCGCCGGAAGCGGCCGGGAGCCGTACGGAGACGGCCCGTACGGGCGGGAGCAGGAGTACGGGCAGGACCCGTACGGCCGGAGCACCCCACGCCCCGACGTCCGGGACATGTACCGACAGCCACCGCCGTCCCGGCACGCCCCCGACCCGCGGCGCTGGGCGCCCACTCCCGCGCCGGAGCCGGAGGGCCCGTCCCGGCGGCTTCCCTACGGGGACGACCCGGCGACCGTGCGCTTCACCGGGGTGGACGACCTGTTGAGCGGAGCCCCCGGCGAGGAGGACGGACGGGCGCGCGACGGTGCTTTCGAGCACCTCTACCGCGACCAGCGGGCTCCCGCACCGCAGCAACCGCACCCCCATGCGCACCCGCCGCACTGGCACCAGGGCCCGCCGCCACCGCCGTACCAGCAGCCACAGCAGCCCCAGGCGGGTGCTCCGGGCCCGTACGGCCACCAGGGGGAGCCCATGCCCTCCCAAGATCTCTCCGGCCCCCCTGGGCCTTCCCAGGGCTTCGAGGGACAGCACCCTCCGGCGCCCGGTGCCTCGTACCCCTCCTCCCCGTCGTCACCGTCGTTCGCCCCCGGCCCCCAGACCTCACCCGATCCGGAGGACGCCGCGGAGCCACCGGCCGAGACCGCCGCCAAGCCGACCCGCCGCGGCGGGGGCGGGGGCGGGGGCGGGGGCGGGGGCATTCTGAAGTCCAGCGCCATCATGGCCGCGGGCACCATGGTCTCCCGGCTCACCGGCTTCCTCCGCACCCTGGTGATCACCGCCGCGCTCGGTGCCGCAGTGCTCGGCGATGCCTACACCGTCGCCTACACGCTGCCGACGATGATCTACATCCTCTCCATCGGCGGCGGCCTGAACTCCGTCTTCGTGCCCCAGCTCGTCCGGGCCATGAAGAACGACGAGGACGGCGGCGAGGCGTACGCCAACCGTCTGCTCACCCTGGTCGTGGTCCTCCTCGGCGGCCTGGTGGCGCTCACCGTGCTCGGGGCCCCGCTGCTGGTGCGGCTGATGTCGGTGTCCATCGCCGGCAACCCCGAGGCCAACAACGTGGCGGTCACCTTCGCCCGCTACTGCCTGCCCACCATCTTCTTCATGGGCGTCCACGTCGTCATGGGCCAGATCCTCAACGCCCGCGGCCGTTTCGGCGCGATGATGTGGACCCCCGTCCTGAACAACGTCGTCATCATCACCACCTTCGGCCTGTTCATCTGGGTGTACGGCACGGCCCGCACCTCCGGGATGAGCGTGGAGACGATCCCGCCGGAGGGCGTCCGGCTGCTCGGCGTCGGCACCCTGCTGGGTCTGGCCGTCCAGTCGCTGGCGATGATCCCCTACCTGCGCGCCGCCGGGTTCCGCGTCCGGCTGCGTTTCGACTGGCGCGGCCACGGGCTGGGCAAGGCCGCTCGACTCGCCAAGTGGACCTTCCTGTTCGTCCTCGCCAACCAGGCGGGCGTGCTGGTCGTCACCCAACTCGCCACCTGGGCCGGTAAGGCGGCCGAAGCCGATGGTCACTCCGGCGCCGGCATCCTGGCCTACAGCAACGCCCAGCTGATCTGGCAGATGCCGCAGGCCATCATCACCGTCTCGGTGATGGCCGCGCTGCTGCCGCGGATCTCCCGCGCGGCCCACGACGGCGACCCGGGTGCCGTCCGCGACGACATCTCCCACGGGCTGCGCACCTCGGCCGTCGCCATCGTGCCCGTCGGCTTCGCCTTCGTCGCCCTCGGCGTGCCGATGTGCCTGCTGATGTACTCCTCCGCGACCGTCGACGCGGCCATGTCGATGGGGTACACCCTGATGGCCTTCGGTCTCGGCCTGATCCCCTACTCCGTCCAGTACGTCGTCCTGCGCGGTTTCTACGCCTACGAGGACACCCGCACCCCCTTCTACAACACCGTCATCGTGGCCGCCTGCAACGCCGTCGGCTCCGTGCTGTGCTTCCTGGTACTGCCCAGCCGTTGGGCGGTCGTCGGCATGGCCGCCGTCTACGGCGTCGCCTACGCCGTGGGCGTCGGCGTCGCCTGGAAGCGGCTGAGCCGGAGGCTCGGTGGCGACCTGGACGGCTCCCGCGTGGTGCGTACCTACATCAGGCTCTGTGGTGCCGGTGTTCCCGCCGCGCTCGCCGGCGGGGGTGTCGCCTACGCCGTCCTGGGCGCCCTCGAGCCCGGTTTCCTCGGTGGCGCGGCCTCACTGGTCGCGGGCGGGTTGGTGTTGGGCGTGGTCTTCGTCCTGGCCGCCCGGCGTATGCGGATCGAGGAGCTGACCGCCATGATGGGCATGGTCCGGGCCAAGCTCGGCCGCTGACGGCCGCTCGCCGACCGCCGCCGTACAACCATGGGCCGCACTCGTGTGTCGTGCACACCGGCGGACTGCGGGCACAATTGTCTCTGGCTGTGTTGGGAACAGGCTGCAACGACTGGGGAGGCGGGACCGACGGTGGCGGAACGGAGCACGGCTGCCGTCGACGTGGCCGATGTGAGCGGTGGGGCGAGTGGCAAGGAGAAGCCCTCGACCACCGAAACGGAGCAGGCCACGACCGACGGCGCGACGGAGCACGACAGTGATGACAACGCCACGGCGGACAGCACCCGCGCCAAGGGCACCACAGCGGATACCGACACCTCCGCACCACGTTCCTCCAAGCCGGTGAGCTCGGCCTCCCAGCCTCCCCAGCCCCCCGAGTTGCACAGCGGCCACAAACTCGCCCGCCGCTACCGTCTGGAGGAGTGCGTCACCCGCCTCGACGGTTTCAGCAGTTGGCGCGCCGTCGACGAGAAGTTGCGCCGTGCCGTCGGTGTCCACCTCCTCGCAGCCGATCACCCGCGTGCCCGACCCGTCCTCGCCGCGGCCCGTTCCGCGGCCCTCCTCGGCGACCCCCGCTTCGTGCAGGTCCTGGACGCGGTCGAGGACGACGACATCGTCTACGTCGTCCACGAGTGGCTTCCCGACGCCACGTCCCTCGCCACCCTCCTCTCTTCCGGCCCGCTGCCGACCCATGAGGCCTACCAACTCGTCAGCCAGGTCACCCAGGCGATGGCCGCCGCCCACCGCGAGGGACTCTCCCACCTGCGGTTGACCCCGGGTTGCGTACTGCGCACCGGCGCCGGTCAGTACCGCATCCGCGGCCTCGCGGTGAACGCGGCCCTGCGCGGCATCACCTCCGACCATCCCCAGCGCACCGATACCGAGGCGATCGGCGCCCTGCTCTACGCCTCCCTCACCCAGCGTTGGCCGTACCGCGAGGACGCCTACGGGCTCAGCGGCATGGCCGAGCTGACCGGCGACTCCCTGGTGCCACCGGACCAGGTCCGGGCCGGGGTGCACCGCGGCCTCTCCGAACTGGCCATGCGCGCACTCGTCAACGACGGCGCCACCGCCTCCCGCCAGGAACAGCCGTGCACCACTCCCGAGGAGTTGGCCAAGGCGATCGCCGCGCTGCCGCGCATCCGCCCGCCGGAGCCCGAGTTCGTCGCACCGCCCTTCCACCCCACCACCTACCGGCAGGGGTCCTACGGCGCTCCCGCGAACCGTGTCGCCGCCGGCCCGGCGGCTCCCGCCCCCTCCCCCGCTGCCCTCGCCCCGCCCGCGCCTCCGACCTTGCCCGGCCGCACCGGCAGGTTCCTGAAGTGGAGTGTCTCCGCTCTCCTCATCGCGGCGCTGGGCCTGGGGAGCTGGCAACTGGCCGACGCGTTGATCAACGGGGACTCCGGCGCGTCGTCCTCAGACGACCAGGGCCAGGTCGAGCAGCAGAAACAGCCGGGGGCCGATCCCACCGGCAAGCCGGTGAAGGTCTCCGCCGCCCATGCCTTCGACCCGCTCGGCGATGGCGCGGAGAACGGCGACGACGCCGACGCGGCCATCGACGGGGACACGGGCACCTCCTGGCCGACGGTCCCCTACTTCGGGAATCCCCGACTCGGCAACCTCAAGGACGGGGTCGGGCTGATCCTCGATCTCGGCAAGCCCCAACAGGTCAGCAGCATCGAGGTCACCTTCAGGGGCAGAACCTCGGTGGACTTCCTCGCCGCCGCCAAGGACACCACCGCTCTGCCCACCTCCGTGGGCGACTTCAGCAAGGTCAGCAGCGGCACCGGGGAGAAGGTCGAGCTGCGGGCCAAGAAGCCCATCACGACGCAGTACGTCCTGGTATGGCTCACCGAACTCCCCATGAGCCCGGAAGGCAACTACCGTGGCCGCATCGCGGAGGTCGAGGTCCGTAGCTGACCGGCTCACCGGCCGGCACCGACCCGCTCGGCTACCGCGGACACAACGGTTCGAGGAGGGAAGCGGTCGGTGGGCGACGAGGTGAGGGACGGTTCCGACGACGGCACGGAGGGCTCGCGAGATCCCGGTGACGTCCGCGATCTCGACGACCGGGAACTCCTCGCCCGCCACGTCGCCGGCGACACGAGCGCCTTCGGTGAGATCGTGCGTCGCCACCGCGACCGGCTGTGGGCGGTCGCCCTGCGCGTGCTGGGAGACCGTGAGGAGGCCGCCGATGCCGTCCAGGACGCCTTCGTGTCCGCCTACCGCGCCGCCCACACCTTCCGCGGCCGATCGGCCGTCACCACCTGGCTGCACCGGATCACCGTGAACGCGTGTCTGGACCGTGCCCGCAAGGCCGCCGGCCGCCGCACCTCGCCCGTGGCCGAGCCCGAGCGCCTGGAGCGTTTGCTGGAGCCTCACGAGTCCGCCGCCGTACCGGCCGAGCGCCAGGACCTCCGACGGCAGCTCGTCGCCGCGCTCTCCGAGCTGCCGCCCGAACAACGGGCCGCGCTCGTCCTCGTCGACATGCAGGGGTATCCGGTGGCCGAGGCCGCCCGGATCCTCGATGTCGCCGTCGGAACCGTCAAGAGCCGCTGCGCTCGGGGGCGCGCCCGACTGTTGCCGCTCGTCAGCCATCTGCGCCCTCAGGGACCCGCAGGGGATAGCCTGCGGGAAACAGGGGGAAGGAACCGGACGCAGGGGACGTCCGTCCCACCGGCACGAGAGAAGCCGGGTGCCAGGGCCGTGAAGGGCGGAGGTGAACACGCATGACATCCACGTCCTCCGCGCCGTACGGAAGGGAAGAGCACCCCGAGGTCACCGAGATCTCCGACCTCACCGAGGGGCTGCTCCCTCCTGATCGATCGGCCCGGGTACGCGCCCATCTGTCCGACTGCGGGCTGTGCATGGACGTGCGGACATCCCTGGAGGAGATTCGCAGCACCTTGGGGACCCTTCCGGGACCGGCGCGCATGCCCTCCGACATCGCGGGCCGCATCGACGCCGCCTTGGCCGCCGAGGCCCTCTTGGACGCGTCGGGTGCCGGCTCCGCCCCTTCCGTGGACGCTCCCACCTCCCAGCGGGAGCACGACATGTCCCGCCCCCCTCACCCTGGGCGAGACACCGTTTCACGTGAAACAACGCGCGCCGATCGCCCTGCGGGGCACGCCCGGGGAGCAACCGGACCGGGCCGCTCGTCCCGTGATCGCACCCGGCGACTGCGCGGTGCCCTCATCGGTGCCGTGGGGACCGCGGCCGCGCTCGCCTTGGGCGTTCTCCTCCTGCCGGGCCCGGAAACGGGCGGTGGAGCCGATCAAGCCGCCTCGGGGACTGCGGAGAGTTCCACGGAAGACCGATCCGATCTGGCGTTGGAGGAACAGGTCCGGTCCCTCCTCTCCGACGGCGCGGCCGAGAAACCGAAGCAGAAGAAGAACGCGAACCCCGGGCTGCTGGAGTCCGAGGAGTCCGACTTCAGCACCAAGGCCAGCCCCGAAGCCCCCGCCGTACCGCCGTGCGTCCGCGAGGGCATCGGCCGGGACGAGACCCCCTTGGCCGTCGGTCTGGAGCCCTACCGCGGACAGCAGGCGTACATCGTGGTCCTGCCGCATCACAGCGGTGGAACACATGTGGACGCCTACGCGGTCGACGCCGCCTGCGTCGAGAAGAATCCTCCCGCTCCGGGCGAGGTCATCGGCACCGGCACCTACGAGCGCTGAGTCTCTCCGCGCGCGCCGTCACGGACGGGAATGCCCGCCTCATAGGATTCGTTGGGTGGGATGGGTCTCCAGCGGAGGCCCATCCCCACGGCATCCACCGGCAGACCCATCGGCAGACAAGGAAGACTCCCGTGAGCGACGTCCGCAACGTGATCATCATCGGCTCCGGGCCGGCCGGCTATACCGCAGCGCTCTACACTGCTCGCGCTTCGCTGAAGCCTCTGGTCTTCGAGGGCTCGGTGACCGCCGGTGGCGCGCTGATGAACACCACCGAGGTGGAGAACTTTCCCGGCTTCCGCGACGGCATCATGGGCCCGGACCTGATGGAGAACATGCGCGCCCAGGCCGAGCGCTTCGGCGCCGAGCTGGTCGCCGACGACGTCACCGCCGTGGACCTGGAGAGCGAGGTCAAGTCGGTGACCGACTCCGCCGGCACCGTCCACCGTGCCCGGGCCATCATCATCGCCACCGGATCCCAGCACCGCACGCTCGGTCTGCCGAAGGAGGCCGAGCTGTCCGGGCGCGGCGTGTCCTACTGCGCCACCTGCGACGGTTTCTTCTTCAAGGGCCAGCACATCGCCGTGGTGGGCGGTGGCGACACCGCGATGGAAGAGGCCACCTTCCTCTCGCGGTTCGCCGAGAAGGTGACCATCGTCCACCGCCGCGACACCCTGCGTGCCTCCAAGGCCATGCAGGAGCGGGCCTTCGCCGACGAGAAGATCGAGTTCGCCTGGAACAGCGAGGTCGCCGAGCTCCACGAGGCCGGAGGCAAGCTGTCCGGGCTGACCCTGCGCGACACCGTCACCGGTGCCACCTCCGAGCTGCCGGCGACCGGCCTGTTCGTCGCCATCGGTCACGACCCGCGCACCGAGCTGTTCAAGGGCACCCTGGAGCTGGACGGCGAAGGCTATCTGAAGGTCGCCGCGCCCTCCACCCGGACCAACATCCCCGGCGTCTTCGCCGCCGGCGACGTGGTCGACCACACCTACCGCCAGGCCATCACCGCCGCCGGCACCGGCTGCTCCGCTGCCCTGGACGCCGAGCGCTACCTGGCCGCTCTGGTCGACGCCCCCGAGAAGCACGTCGCCGAGCCGGAGAAGACCGACGAGGCCGCGGCCGCCGTCCTCTGACACGCCCGAGAACAGCTTCACCTCGAAGCCCACATTCCCTACCCCGAGAAACAAGGAGATTGCCATGGCCACCGTGACCGCCACCGACGCCGACTTCGAGGACGTCGTCCTCAAGAGCGACAAGCCCGTCCTGGTCGACTTCTGGGCGGCCTGGTGTGGTCCGTGCCGTCAGATCGCCCCGTCGCTGGAGGCGATCTCGGAGGAGCAGGCGGACAAGATCACCGTCGTCAAGCTCAACATCGACGAGAACCCGGCCACCGCCGCCAAGTACGGGATCATGTCCATCCCGACGATGAACGTCTACCAGGGCGGCGAGGTCGTCAAGACGATCGTCGGCGCCAAGCCCAAGGCCGCCATCGAGCGCGACCTGGCCGACTTCATCGGCTGATGTTTCACGTGGAACAGGCCCGCTCCCGATCGGGGGCGGGCCTGTTCCGTTGAAAGACGCGTGTCCTCTCCCGAGCGCATCTCCTCTCCCGAGGAGCCGTCCGCCTCGGGGCCTCACAGAGGGCGGAGGGCGGGTTCCTTCTGCACTGCTCCCAGCAACCGATCGATGGCCTGCTCGACATCCTGCCGCCAGGAGAGAGTGGTCCGTAGCTCCAGCCTCAACCGGGGATAGGAGGGGTGCGGCCGGACGGTCTTGAAACCGACCGCGAGGAGGTGCTCTGCGGGAAGCAGGCAGGCGGGCTCCTTCCAGCGCGCATCCCCGAACGCCTCGATCGCTTTGAAGCCCCGCCGCAGTACGTCCTTCGCCACCGTCTGCACCATCACCCGTCCCAGCCCTTGCCCCTGGTACCCGGGCACCAGCCAGGCCGTCATCAGCTGCACGGCATCCCGCGAAACGGGGCTGGTGGGAAACGCGGTCGACCGCGGCACATAGGCGGGCGGCGCGTACAACACATACCCCACCGGCACATCATCGATGTAGACGATCCGCCCGCAGGACCCCCACTCCAGCAGGACCGCCGATATCCAGGCCTCTTTCTCCAGCTCCGGCCGACCCGCCTTCACCGCGGCCTCACCGCTGACGGGATCCAGCTCCCAGAAGACACACCTGCGGCAGCGTTTCGGAAGGTCCGGCAGGTTGTCCAAGGTGAGAGGAACGAGCCGACGCCCCATGGACACATGGTATCCATGGGGCGCCGTCTTTCCGGTTCATCCGGCTCACTCGCCGCTGTCGTCGTCTCCCTTGGAGAGCTGCTCCTCCAGCAGTTGGTTCTCGCCGGGAGCGAGCTGACTCAGGATTCTCTCCAGATCCTCCATCGAGGCGAACTCGACGACGATCTTCCCCTTCTTCTGTCCCAGATCCACCTTCACCCGGGTCTCGAAGCGGTCCGAGAGACGGGTCGCCAGGTGGTCCAGGGCGGGGGAGACCCGCTTACCGGCTCGTGGCCCCTTGCGTGCCCTGCTCTTCGGCTTTGCCCCCATCAGGGTCACGATCTCCTCGACCGCCCGCACCGAGAGTCCCTCGGCCACGATGCGGTGAGCGAGCTTGTCCTGCTCCTCGGAGTCCTCCACCGAGAGCAGGGCACGGGCGTGCCCTGCCGACAGCACTCCGGCAGCCACTCGCCGTTGCACCGACGGCGAGAGCCGCAGCAACCGTAGTGTGTTGGAGACCTGAGGACGGGAGCGACCGATACGGTCGGCCAACTGATCGTGAGTGCAGTTGAAGTCCTTCAGCAGTTGGTCGTATGCCGCCGCTTCCTCCAACGGATTCAACTGCGCCCGGTGCAGGTTCTCCAGCAGGGCGTCCAGAAGGAGCTTCTCGTCCTCCGTGGCACGGATGATCGCCGGGATCTTCTCCAGGCCGGCTTCGCGACAGGCCCGCCAGCGCCGCTCTCCCATGATGAGCTCATAGCGCTCCGCCCCCAGCTGCCGTACGACGACGGGCTGAAGGAGGCCCACCTCTCGGATGGAGGTGACCAGCTCCGCCAGAGCGTCCTCGTCGAAGACTTCCCGGGGCTGCCTGGGGTTCGGTGTGATCGAGTCGATCGGCACCTCGGCGAAGTGCGCCCCGGCCGACTCACCGGTCACCGTTCTGTCCACCGTCTCGGTTTCACGTGAAACACCGGATGCGGATCCGTCGTCGGTCAGAGCCGCCACCTTGGCCGCCGCCACCCCGCGTCCCGGCGTCAACACCGGAACCGCGGTGGGAGAGAGCGTACCGTTCTCGTCCACCACCGGGGTGATGGTGTCGTCCGTTCCCGTGGGCGCCGCGGGGATCAGTGCACCGAGCCCTCGACCCAGCCCTCTACGCCGTTCTGTCACTGAGTCCCCTCCACCATGTGCTGTTCCTGCTGCGTGCGGACGCCCCGCAGCGCGATTTCCCGGGCCGCTTCCAGATAGGAGAGCGATCCGCTGGAGCCCGGGTCGTAGGTGAGAACCGTCTGCCCATAACTGGGCGCTTCCGAGATGCGGACCGAACGGGGAATGTTGGTCCGCAGCACCTCCTTGCCGAAGTGCCCACGTACCTCCTCCGCCACCTGGGAGGCCAGCCGCGTCCGACCGTCGTACATCGTGAGCAGGATCGTCGAGACATGGAGCTTGGGGTTGAGGTGGCCCTTCACCAGCTCGACATTCCGCAACAGCTGTCCAAGCCCCTCCAGCGCGTAGTACTCACACTGGATCGGAATGACCACCTCGGCACCGGCGACCAAGGCGTTGACGGTCAACAGGCCGAGCGAGGGCGGACAGTCGATGAAGATGTAGTCCAGGGGCTGCTCATAGACCGCGATCGCCTTCTGTAGACGGCTCTCACGCGCCACCAGCGACACCAGTTCGATCTCCGCACCGGCGAGATCGATCGTGGCGGGGGCACAGAAGAGGCCTTCCACCTCCCGCACCGGCTGGACGACATCGGAGAGGGGCTTGCCGTCCACCAGGACGTCGTAGATCGACGGCACCTCGGCATGGTGGTCTATCCCCAGCGCCGTGGAGGCGTTTCCCTGTGGATCGAGGTCGATCACCAGCACCCGGGCCCCGTGCAGGGCCAGCGAAGCCGCGAGGTTCACCGTGGTCGTGGTCTTGCCGACCCCGCCCTTCTGGTTGGCCACCACCATCACCCGTGTCTCCTCGGGCCTGGGGAGGGTCTCACCGGCACGGTTCATCGCCTCGACCGCCTGCTGGGCAGCACGTCCGACCGGGGCGGAGGCATCCGCTTCGTAGCCGGAGGAAACGTCCATCGGGGGCGGTGTCTCACTCGGCGTTTCACGTGAAACATCCGCCGTTTCGGAACGGGGACCCGGGACCGGATCGGTCATCGGTCCCGCGATATGGCCGTCGGACCGCAACGGTTCACTCTCCTCGACATCAGGCTCGCTATGGGAAGAGCCTGCCATGCCCTCCGGGCCGGGAACCAGCGAGCCCCGCTCACCTGTGGACGAATCCACCGTGGAGCGGGGCTCTGATGGGCTCGGAGTGTCCGCCGCACGCCCTCGGCGAATGAATCCATGCAGCAAAAAGCGACGTTTCACGGGAAGCACGATGCATCCGCACCGTGCTTCCCACGCGGAGACACTCCGAAGCGGAATCTCTATGGGGGCTCTACGGAGTAATCGGACTCGTCCGGATCCGTCACCGCCGACGGCGCACCCCTCGGGAGCGACCGGTTCTGGCGGCCTTGGCCCGCTTGGCGGCGAAACGGACTCCACCGGGGCTCTCCCCGACCTCGGCCCGCACCACGGTGGCCGGCTGCTCCACCAGTCCCTTGCCGACTCGGAGCACCGATGACTCCACCACGCCGAGTTTCTGGAGCGCGGCCCGCGCCGCCTTCAGCTCCTCCTCCGCGGTGTCGCCCTTCAGTGCCAGCATCTCGCCGTAAGGCCGCAACAGTGGTACACCCCACCCCGCGAGCCGATCCAACGGCGCAACCGCCCGAGCCGTCACCACGTGCACCGGCGGAAGCGAACCGAGGACCTCCTCGGCCCGGCCCCGCACCACGGAGACATGATCCAGGCCCAACAGTTCCACGGCCTCCTGGAGGAAGGTCGTCCGCCGCAGCAACGGCTCCAGCAGCGTGATCCTCAGATCCGGCCGCACCAGTGCGAGCGGAATGCCCGGCAGACCGGCGCCCGATCCGACATCACAGACCGTGACGCCCTCGGGCACCACCTCCGAGAGCACCGCGCAGTTCAGCAGATGGCGCTCCCAGAGCCGCGGCACCTCGCGCGGCCCGATCAGTCCACGCTTGACCCCCACCTCAGCCAGCAGCTCCGCGTAGCGGGACGCATCGGCGAGGCGCTCACCGAAAACCTCCCGCGCCACCTCGGGCGCGGGAGGAAGGTCCGACGACGTGGGCTCCGTCACGGCAGCACGACCACGCAGCGCTGTGGCTCCTCGCCCTCGGACTCGCTGTGCAGTCCGGCCGCGGCCACCGCATCGTGTACGACCTTGCGCTCGAAGGGCGTCATCGGCTTCAGCTTCACCGGTTCGCCGGTGCGCTTGACCTCCCTGACCGCCCGGTCGCCCAGCTCCGTCAGTTCCTCGCGCTTGCGCGCTCGGTGACCCGCGATGTCCAGCATCAGCCGGCTGCGGTCCCCGGTCTCCCGGAGCACCGCGAGGCGTGTCAGCTCCTGGAGTGCCTCCAGGACCTCACCGTCCCTGCCGACGAGCTTCTGCAGATCCCGGCTCTCGCCATCGCTGATGATCGACACGGCGGCACGGTCGGCCTCGACGTCCATGTCGATGTCGCCGTCGAGGTCCGCGATGTCGAGGAGCCCCTCAAGGTAGTCGGCCGCGATCTCACCCTCCTGCTCAAGGCGGGTCAGGGTGTCGGCGCCCTCTGCGGTCGTGTCCGTCACGGGTGGACTCCTTACTTCTTGGAGGGGTGCTTGGGACGCTGCGGGCCCTTGCGCTGCCCGGACTTCTTCTTCGCCTTCTGACCGGGACGCGCCGCCTGGGAGCCCCCGGAGCTGCCCTTGGTCATCGAGGGCTTCTGCTCCTCGGCCTCGGCCTCCGCCTCGGCCGCCTTCTTCGCCTCGGCCTGCGCGATGGCCGCCTGACGCTGGGCCTTGGTCATACGCTTGGGCTGCCTACGGTTGGCGCGGGCGGCCTCCACGGCCTTCTTCGTCTGGACCTCGGCCGGGTCCTCCTTGAGCTTGCCCTTGGCACGGAGCTTCTCCTGGCGCTGCTTGTAGGCCAGCGAGCCCGGGGTCGGGTTGCGCTTGATGATGTACATCTGCTGCCCGAGGGTCCACACGTTGGTGGTCAGCCAGTAGACGAGGACACCGACGGGGAAGTTGATGCCGAAGACGGCGAAGATGATCGGGAAGACGTACATCAGCATCTTCTGCTGCTGCATGAACGGCGTCTTCACCGTCAGGTCGACGTTCTTGGTCATCAGCTGGCGCTGCGTGTAGAACTGCGACGCCGACATCAGCAGGATCATGATGACCGTGACGACGCGGACGTCGGTCAGCGTGGCGTGCAGCGCTTCGACCTTGTCGGCGCTGTCCATGAACCGGGCCGCGATCGGGGCCCCGACGATGTGCGCGTTACGGGCGCTGTCGACCAGCTCGGCGTCCATGGCGCCGACCTGCTGGTCGTTGGCGATCTTGTTCAGTACCTGGTAGAGCGCCAGGAAGAAGGGCGACTGGAGCAGAATCGGAAGGCAGCTGGAGAGCGGGTTGGTGCCCGTCTCCTTGTACAGCTTCATCATCTCTTCCGACTGGCGCTGCCGGTCGTTCTTGTAGCGCTCCTGGATCGCCTTCATCTTCGGCTGGAGCGCCTGCATGTTCCGTGTCGCCTTGATCTGCTTCACGAAGAGCGGGATCAGGGCGATACGGATCACGATCACCAGCGAGACGATGGACAGACCCCAGGCCCAGCCGCTGTCCTCGTCGAAGACGAGGCTGTACAGCTTGTGGAACTGGACGATGGTCCAGGAAACAACGGCATAGAGAGGACCGAGGATCGTGTCGATCGTGTCCACGAGTCAGGCTCCTTGGGCATTGGACTGGGTCCGGTGCTCCCAGCGGCTGCGCAGTCGCTGATGCCAGACCGGGTGCTTCCGGGCGGGAACGTGGTCGACCCCTCCGGGCGACCACGGGTTGCAGCGCAGGATGCGCCAAGCGGTCAGCGCCGTCCCCTTCACCGCGCCGTGCCGACGGATGGCCTCGTAGCCGTAGCGCGAACACGACGGGTAGTACCTGCACACCGGACCGAGCATCGGGCTGATGGTCCACTGGTACAGCTTGATCAACCACAGCAGCGGGTACTTCACGACGGCCCTCCAAGCAGCCGCTGCAGTGCGGAGTCCAGATCACGGGCCAGCTTGTCGTGGTCCGCCTCGCCCGCACCGGGCAGCGCCCGTATGACCATCAGGCTACCGGGCGGCAGGAGTGCGAGCCGATCCCGGACGAGATGACGCAACCGCCGCTTCACACGGTTGCGGACCACCGCGTTGCCCACGGCCTTGCTCACGACGAAACCCGCACGCGGCGGAGGGACGACTCCCTCGGCTGCGTGCGGGTCCGTACGCCCCCCGGAATCGCTCCGGGGGGACCCCCTGCGCAGATGGACGACGAGAAGCGGGCGGCCGGCCCGGCGTCCTCGCCGTACCGCGATCGCGAAGTCCTCGCGCCGCCTCAGCCGGTTCTCGGTGGGCAGCACGTCACAAACCCGCGGTCTGGTCTTTCGGGCCGGTCAGGCCGACAGGCGGGCGCGGCCCTTGCCACGGCGGGACGCGATGATCGCGCGACCGGCACGCGTCCGCATGCGCAGCCGGAAGCCATGGGTCTTCGCGCGACGGCGGTTGTTCGGCTGGAAGGTGCGCTTGCTCACTCGGGGGCTCCAGAAATGTCTTGTGTCTCAAGCGAGACGTGTGGGGCGCCGAATGGCTGTCACCGTGCGCCCACGAGTAGCTCGCATACGCCCGAGTGCACCGCTTCTATGATCACCAGGATCTTGCCCATCGGAGGCAGGCGGCAGCAGCCATCGACAACTCGACCTGGTTACGGTACGCGGGCCCGAGGCGTCCGGTCAAACCAGAGCCACCCGAGCGGTTCTGTACACAGCCTGTGGACAACGACTTGAACCGTGCACGCCGCGCTGACTACCTTGGCTGGACCTCGTTTCCTTCCGGACCGTCCCAAGCACCACACACGGGTGGGACTGTCGAAGACCATCCAACCCACCCAGCGAGTGAGAGAGCGTGCCCTGTGGCTGACGTACCTGCCGATCTTGCCGCAGTGTGGCCACGCGTGCTGGAACAGCTCCTCGCCGACGGCCAGGGAGTCGAGGCCAAGGACCAGCGGTGGCTCAAAGACTGCCAGCCCCTGGTGCTGGTGTCCGGCACCGCGCTGCTCGGCGTGCCCAACGAGTACGCCAAGGGTGTCCTGGAAGGTCGTCTCTCCCCCCTGATCACCGATGCCCTCAGCCGCGAGTGCCGGCAGCCCATCCGGCTCGCCATCACCGTGACCGGACCGGCTCCCGAACCGCCGGCGCCCACGCCTCCGACGTCCCACGAGGCATCCCAGCACCCGCAGCACCAGCAGCCCGCGCCGCACCAGCAGGCCCTCCACTACGACGAGCCGCCCTACGACCCCCACGGCGGCCCCCAACACGGCGAACCCCGACACGGAGGTCCACGGCACGGCGGGCGGCGCGGCCCCCAGCACGAGGAGCACGAAGAACTCGAGCTGCCCAACGCGCGCCCCGCCTACCCGGACTACCCGCGCTCCCCCCGGCAGCACCAGCCGGGCGCCTGGCCGCGCCCGCAGGACAACGAACCCTGGCAGCCGTCCCGTGAGCCGTACCCGTCACCGGCTCCACCGTACGAACAGCCCTCCTACGACGGTCGCCACCACGGTTCTCCCTACGACCAGCCGCCGGTGCCGCGCTACGACGGGTCCGGGGCCACGGGCCGCGCGACCACACCCCAACTCCCCGCGCCCAGCGGTGCCCCCGGCCCGCTCGCCGCACAACCGGCGCCCGCTCCCGGACCGGGCGAGCCGACCGCCCGCCTGAATCCCAAGTACCTCTTCGACACCTTCGTCATCGGCGCGTCCAACCGCTTCGCGCACGCCGCCGCGGTGGCCGTCGCGGAGGCTCCGGCGAAGGCCTACAACCCGCTGTTCATCTACGGCGAGTCCGGGCTGGGCAAGACGCACCTGCTGCACGCCATCGGGCACTACGCCCGCAGCCTGTATCCGGGCACCCGGGTGCGGTACGTGAGCTCGGAGGAGTTCACCAACGAGTTCATCAACTCCATCCGCGACGGCAAGGCGGACGCGTTCCGCAAGCGCTACCGCGACATGGACATCCTGCTCGTGGACGACATCCAGTTCCTCGCGAGCAAGGAGTCGACGCAGGAGGAGTTCTTCCACACCTTCAACACCCTCCACAACGCCAACAAGCAGATCGTGCTCTCCTCCGACCGGCCGCCCAAGCAACTGGTCACCCTGGAGGACCGGCTGCGCAACCGCTTCGAGTGGGGGCTGATCACCGACGTCCAGCCGCCCGAGTTGGAGACGCGCATCGCGATCCTGCGGAAGAAGGCCGTCCAGGAGCAGTTGAACGCGCCGCCGGAGGTGCTGGAGTTCATCGCCTCCCGCATCTCGCGCAACATCCGCGAACTGGAGGGCGCGCTGATCCGGGTGACGGCCTTCGCCAGCCTCAACCGGCAGCCCGTCGACCTCGGCCTGACCGAGATCGTCCTGAAGGACCTGATCCCCGGCGGCGAGGACACCGCCCCGGAGATCACCGCCACCAACATCATGGCCGCCACCGCCGACTACTTCGGGCTGACGGTGGAGGACCTGTGCGGCTCCTCGCGCAGCCGTGTCCTGGTCACCGCGCGCCAGATCGCGATGTATCTGTGCCGCGAACTGACCGACCTGTCGCTGCCGAAGATCGGCGCCCAGTTCGGCGGTCGGGACCACACCACCGTCATGCACGCCGACCGCAAGATCCGCGCCCTGATGGCCGAGCGACGCTCCATCTACAACCAGGTCACCGAGCTGACCAACCGCATCAAGAACGCCTGACGGACGGCCGTCGCCGGGCGGGAGCGCGTCCACCGCCCCTCCGCCCGCCCGTTCCTCCTTCCCGCGGCTTCCCGCGGCTTCCCCGGCTCCGCGGCCCCCGCCGCTGCCACAGCCCCCGCCCTCCGGAGTCCTCGGCCACCGGAGGGCCTCGGTGTTCTCGCGGTGTCTTCCGGCGCCCGCGGCCGCCACGGCCGGCGCTCCCGAACTCCACCGGGTGTTTCCGACGCGCCCGCGGGCTTTCGGTGGCCCGTCCGCCCGGGCCGTCCGCTCCGGCGCCTCCGCCTCGACCCGTCCCCGGGGGACGGGAAGCGCCGGCCGCTGTTCGAATCCTCAGCTCCGGGACGCCTCGATCCACAGATTCTCCGACTTTCTCCCGTCCACACGTTGGGGACCGTCCGGTTGTCCCGAAAGCGTCCACAGGCGGCCTGCCGAATGATCAAATGGACCAGGTCAGCCGCCTGTGGATCTGTGGTCAGAAGTTTTCCACAGGCTGTGGAACACGATCCCGTCCACCGAAGGCGGGTCGAGTTGTCCACCGCCTGCCCACAGCAGGAGCCACGTTGTGCACAGCTTTTCCCCCGCCCTCCACAGGGCTGTCCACTGTTCGACAACATGACGCGCAACGTCACCGGTAAGTGTGAAAGGCGTCACACCAAGAGGCTCGGTTGGCCTGTTGAGAACCTGGGTAAAACTGTGGGCGCGCCTGGGGAGAAGTCCCGGGACGCTGTGAATCGGGTGTGCAGAACTCTCCGGCGTCCACAGGCACCCCCGCGTCGTCCACCGCCGCGCACACAGGGCCGGTGGACAAAATCTCCGCGCTGACCTGCATGGATCGAGTTATCCCCGGTTTCCACAGGCCCTACTACTACGACCACGGATATAAAGCGCGAACTTCGACCGGAAACGGGCCCTGTGCACAACTCGGCCCGACCGCCCTTCGCGCACCTCCTCCCGACTTGACCCCGACCCGCTCCTCCTGTCAGCGGTGTGCGTCAGACTGGTCTCCGGCGACAAGCCGACGACGAAGATCAGCAAGGCGAGCAGCCAGCAACAGCGGGAGGCGGCTTAAGTGAAGATCCGGGTGGAGCGCGACGTCCTCGCGGAGGCGGTGGCCTGGGCGGCCCGCAGCCTCCCGGCCCGGCCTCCGGTGCCGGTCCTCGCGGGGCTCCTGCTGAAGGCCGAGGAAGGTTCGCTGAGCCTGTCCGGGTTCGACTACGAGGTCTCGGCGCGGGTCTCGGTGGAGGCCGATGTGGAGGAGGAGGGGACGGTCCTGGTCTCCGGACGTCTCCTCGCCGACATCTCCCGAGCCCTCCCCAACCGTCCCGTGGAGATTTCCACAGACGGTGTACGGGTGAGCGTCGTCTGCGGCTCCTCGCGGTTCACACTCCACACACTGCCTGTGGAGGAGTACCCGTCGCTTCCCCAGATGCCGAGCGCGACTGGCACCGTCCCCGGCGAGGTCTTCGCCGCGGCCGCCGCCCAGGTCGCCATCGCCGCCGGGCGCGACGACACCCTGCCGGTGCTCACCGGTGTGCGGATCGAGATCGAAGGCGACACCGTCACCCTGGCCTCCACCGACCGCTACCGCTTCGCGGTCCGCGAGTTCCTGTGGAAGCCGGAGACGCCGGACGCCTCCGCGGTCGCCCTGGTACCGGCCAAGACGCTGCTGGACACGGCGAAGTCGCTCAGCGGTGGGGACAACGTGACGCTGGCGCTGTCCGGCTCGGGCACGGGCGAAGGCCTGATCGGCTTCGAGGGCAACGGCCGGCGGACGACGACGCGCCTGCTGGAGGGGGACCTCCCCAAGTACCGCACGCTCTTCCCGACGGAGTTCAACTCGGTCGCCGTGATCGAGACGGCCCCCTTCGTCGAAGCGGTCAAGCGTGTGTCGCTGGTGGCCGAGCGGAACACCCCGGTGCGGCTGAGCTTCGAGCAGGGCGTGCTGATCCTGGAGGCGGGTTCCAGCGACGACGCCCAGGCCGTGGAGCGCGTGGACGCGCGGCTGGAGGGCGAGGACATCTCGATCGCCTTCAATCCCGGCTTCCTGCTGGAGGGCCTGAGCGCGATCGACGCCCCGGTCGCCCAGCTGTCCTTCACCACCTCCACCAAGCCGGCCCTGCTCAGCGGCAGGCCCGCCGTGGACGCCGAGGCGGACGAGACGTACAAGTACCTGATCATGCCGGTGCGGCTGTCGGGCTGACGCGGAGGGCGGTCTTCCCGGCCGGTCCGGCCGGGAGCGTTCCCCGAGGGATGTGCTCGGCGGGTTCGGTGCGGCCGTCCGCCGGGGCGCGGGGGCGTCGGAAGCGCCGTTCGCGCGCAGACGAGCGGGGTGTGCCCGCAGCTGTGCGTGGTACCCCCGGGCGTAGGCTCGTACCCGGGTACGCAACACCAGGACACCGAAGAAAGGCCCCCTGATGGAGCTCGGTCTCGTCGGTCTCGGCAAGATGGGCGGCAACATGCGCGAACGCATCCGCCGCGCAGGCCACACCGTCGTCGGATACGACCGCAACCCGGACCTCGCCGACGTCCACAGCCTCCGGGAGCTCGTGGATTCCCTGAAGGCCCCGCGCGTGGTGTGGGTCATGGTCCCGGCCGGTGCCGCGACCCAGTCGACGATCGACGAGCTGGGCGAGTTGCTCTCTCCCGGCGACGTCGTCGTGGACGGTGGAAACTCCCGTTGGACCGACGACGAGCGGCACGCGGAGGAGCTGGCCGCCAAGGGCGTCGGCTTCGTGGACTGCGGCGTCTCCGGAGGCGTGTGGGGCCTGGAGAACGGCTACGCGCTGATGTACGGCGGCGACCCCGAGAACGTCGCCAAGGTCCAGCCGGTCTTCGACGCGCTCAAGCCGGAGGGCGAGTTCGGTTCCGTGCACGCCGGGAAGGTGGGCGCGGGCCACTTCGCCAAGATGGTCCACAACGGCATCGAGTACGCGATGATGCAGGCCTTCGCCGAGGGCTGGGAGCTGCTGGAGGCCGCGGAGGCCGTCACCGACGTCCGCGAGATCTTCCGCTCCTGGCGGGAGGGCACGGTCATCCGCTCCTGGCTGCTGGACCTGGCCGTCCGTGCGCTGGACGACGACGAGCACCTGGGGGCGCTGCGCGGCTACGCGGCCGACTCCGGTGAGGGACGCTGGACGGTGGAGGCGGCCATCGACCACGCCGTACCGCTGCCCGCGATCACGGCCTCGCTCTTCGCCCGCTTCTCGTCCCGGCAGGACGACTCCCCGCAGATGAAGATGATCGCCGCGCTGCGCAACCAGTTCGGTGGCCACGCGGTCACCTCCGCCGCCGGTGGTGAGAAGGGCGCCGACTCCCCCGGCGCGGACGTCGACCCGCCGGTCGGCGGCTGAACGGTCCAAGGATCCGATGCACGTCACGCATCTGTCGTTGGCCGACTTCCGGTCGTACGCCCGGGTCGAGGTTCCGCTCGATCCGGGCGTCACCGCTTTCGTCGGTCCGAACGGTCAGGGGAAGACCAACCTCGTCGAGGCGGTCGGCTACCTCGCCACGCTGGGCAGCCACCGGGTGTCCTCCGACGCGCCGTTGGTGCGGCGGGGAGCGGAGCGCGCGGTCGTGCGGGCGGTGGTGCGGCAGGGGGAGCGGCAGCAACTGGTGGAGCTGGAGCTCAATCCCGGGCGGGCCAACCGTGCCCGGATCAACCGGTCCTCGCAGGTCAGGCCGAGGGATGTGCTGGGCATCGTGCGCACGGTGCTGTTCGCGCCGGAGGATCTGGCGCTGGTGAAGGGCGATCCCGGCGAGCGGCGGAGGTTCCTGGACGAGCTGGTGACGGCGCGCTCGCCGCGGATGGCGGGGGTGCGGTCGGACTACGAGCGGGTGCTCAAGCAGCGCAACACCCTGTTGAAGACGGCGGCGATGGCGCGCCGGCACGGCGGGGGCTCCGGCGGCGGTGCGCTGTCCACGCTGGACGTGTGGGACCAGCACCTGGCGCGGGCCGGCGCGGAGCTGCTGGCCCACCGTACGGCGCTGGTGGCCGCGCTGGGGCCGCTGACGGACAAGGCGTACGAGCGGTTGGCGCCCGGGGGCGGCCCGGTGGTGTTGGAGTACCGCTCCCCGGTGGAGGGCGGCAGCCGGGAGGAGTTCTACGAGGGCATGTTGGCGGCGTTGGCCGACGCCCGCCGCCAGGAGATCGAGCGGGGTGTGACGTTGGTGGGTCCGCACCGTGACGACCTGCTGCTGCGGCTGGGTGAGTTGCCCGCGAAGGGGTACGCGAGCCACGGCGAGTCGTGGTCGTACGCGCTGGCGTTGCGCCTGGCCTCGTACGACCTGCTGCGCGGCGAGGGCAACGAGCCGGTGCTGGTGCTCGACGACGTCTTCGCGGAGTTGGACGTACGCCGTCGTGAACGGTTGGCGGAGCTGGTGGCGCACGGGGAGCAGGTGTTGGTGACGGCGGCGGTGGAGGAGGACGTGCCCGGGGTGTTGGCCGGGGCGCGGTACGCGGTCGCGGAGGGGGAGGTGGCCCGCCTGTGAGCGACGGCGGGGGCGCCGTGGGCGGAACGGGTGGTGGAGGCCCGGTGGGCGGCGGGGAGGGGTTCTCCCCGGCTCCGGTGGTCGAGCCCTCGGGCGTGGACCTGGCGAGGGTGGCGCTGCGGGCGGCCCGGGAACAGGCGAGGGCGCGCGGCGCGGCGGCACGGCAGAAGCGGCAGGCCCGCACCGGCGGCGGGCTGCGGTCGGGCGCGCGGCGGGACGGCCGCGATCCGCTGCCGCTGGGTGCGGCGATCGAGCGGTTGAAGACCGAGCGCGGCTGGGAGATGCCGATGGCGGTCGGCGGTGTGATGGGCCGCTGGCCGGAGCTGGTGGGGCCGGAGCTGGCCCGGCACTGCGTGCCGCAGTCGTACGACGAGCAGGCGCGGGTGTTGTCGGTGCGCTGCGACTCGACGGCGTGGGCCACGCAGGTGCGGTTGTTGGCTCCGCAGCTCGTGGCGCGGCTCAACGCCGATCTGGGACAGGGGTCGGTGAAGCTGATCAGGGTGCGGGGGCCGGAGGCGCCGGACACCCGGCACGGTCCGCTGCGTGCGCCGGGCAGTCGGGGGCCGGGGGACACCTACGGCTGACGGGTTCCGCTCGGTGGTCGGTCGGTTCGGCGACCGCCCGGGCCGCTCGGAACCCTTCCGGTCCGCCCCTCATCGCCCTTTTTGCCCCCTCTTTCTTCACCTCTTCTCCCTCTTTCCCGCGCTCTGCTCCCACCCCGGGGCGAGGGGTCGGAGCCGGCTGCGGAACGACTGGCTCCGAGGCTGCGCCGACAGTGATGGAGCGCTGACGACGTGAAGCGCTGAGTGCCGCTGTGAACGTCCTGAGGGGCCGGTCCGCATATGGGGATTCGGAAGAGCCCGGTTCAGGGCGGCACATGCGGGCTCAGGTACCGGCAAACCCCCATCGTTGTCAGTGGTACCGGTAGACTGGAGAAACATCCGCCTCGCTGCGGAACATGTCGAACGACGCAGCCGCTCCTGCTCGTGCGGAGAGGGCCCCGAGGGGTCTCGACTCCGGTCGCAGGGGAAGGCTTGTGCTGTGCCAGAAAGGGCGCTTCGTGGCCGATTCCGGCAACTCCAACGAAACCTACCCCGCTTCCGGTGGGGAGACCCCCGTACCGCCCGCGACCCCGCCCGCCCCCGGCGCCGGAGGCGGTGAGTCGTCGTACGACGCCAGTGCGATCACGGTCCTGGAGGGCCTGGACGCGGTCCGCAAGCGGCCCGGGATGTACATCGGCTCCACCGGTGAGCGTGGTCTGCATCACCTGGTGCAAGAGGTGGTCGACAACTCGGTCGACGAGGCGATGGCGGGGCACGCGGACACCATCGAGGTGACCCTGCTCGCCGACGGCGGCGTCCGGGTCGTGGACAACGGCCGGGGCATCCCGGTGGGCATCGTCCCCTCGGAGGGCAAGCCGGCCGTCGAGGTCGTGCTGACGGTGCTGCACGCGGGCGGCAAGTTCGGTGGCGGCGGCTACGCGGTCTCCGGCGGTCTGCACGGCGTGGGCGTCTCGGTGGTCAACGCGCTGTCCACCAAGGTGGCGGTCGAGGTGAAGACCGACGGCTACCGCTGGACGCAGGAGTACAAGATGGGCGTGCCGACCGCCCCCCTCCAGCGGCACGAGGCCACCGAGGAGACCGGCACGTCGGTCACCTTCTGGGCCGACGGCGACATCTTCGAGACGACCGACTACTCCTTCGAGACGCTCTCGCGGCGCTTCCAGGAGATGGCGTTCCTCAACCGCGGCCTGACGATCTCGCTGACCGACGAGCGGGAGGCCGCCAAGCAGACGGCCGGCGCGGACACCACGGACACCTCCGAGGACGACAAGCCGCGCTCCGTCCGCTACCACTACGAGGGCGGCATCTCCGACTTCGTCCGCCACCTCAACTCCCGCAAGGGGGAGCCCGTCCACCCCTCGGTGATCGACATCGAGGCCGAGGACAAGGAGCGGATGCTCTCGGTGGAGATCGCGATGCAGTGGAACACCCAGTACACCGAGGGTGTCTACAGCTTCGCCAACACCATCCACACCCACGAGGGCGGCACCCACGAGGAGGGCTTCCGGGCGGCACTGACGGGTCTGGTCAATCGTTACGCCCGCGACAGGAAGCTGCTGCGGGAGAAGGACGACAACCTCACCGGCGAGGACATCCGCGAGGGCCTGACGGCGATCATCTCGGTGAAGCTGGGCGAGCCGCAGTTCGAGGGCCAGACGAAGACGAAGCTGGGCAACACCGAGGCCAAGACCTTCGTCCAGAAGATCGTCCACGAGCGCTTCGGCGACTGGCTGGACCGCAATCCGAACGAGGCCGCCGACATCGTCCGCAAGGGCATCCAGGCGGCCACCGCCCGTGTGGCGGCCCGCAAGGCGCGTGACCTGACGCGGCGCAAGGGCCTGCTGGAGACGGCGTCGCTGCCGGGCAAGCTGAGCGACTGCCAGTCCAACGACCCGGCCAAGTGCGAGATCTTCATCGTCGAGGGCGACTCCGCGGGCGGCTCGGCCAAGTCCGGCCGCAATCCGCAGTACCAGGCCATCCTCCCGATCCGCGGCAAGATCCTGAACGTGGAGAAGGCGCGGATCGACAAGGTTCTGCAGAACCAGGAGGTCCAGGCGCTGATCTCGGCCTTCGGTACCGGGATCCACGAGGACTTCGACATCGACAAGCTCCGCTACCACAAGATCATCTTGATGGCGGACGCCGACGTCGACGGTCAGCACATCAACACCCTGCTGCTGACGCTGCTGTTCCGTTTCATGCGCCCGCTGGTCGAGGCCGGCCACGTCTTCCTCTCGCAGCCGCCGCTGTACAAGATCAAGTGGTCGCGCGACGAGTTCGAGTACGCCTACTCGGACCGCGAGCGCGACAGCCTGATCCGGCTCGGCCGCGAGCGGGGCAAGCGCATCAGGGACGACTCGGTGCAGCGCTTCAAGGGTCTGGGCGAGATGAACGCCGAGGAACTGCGCATCACCACCATGGACCCGGCCCACCGGGTGCTGCGCCAGGTGACGCTGGACGACGCGGCCGCCGCCGACGACCTGTTCTCGATCCTGATGGGCGAGGACGTGGAAGCCAGGCGCTCGTTCATCCAGCGCAACGCCAAGGACGTCCGCTTCCTCGACATCTGAGTCGGCCGTACGCCGCAGAACGAAAAGGACCGATAGCCAGCCATGGCCGACGAGACTTCCCAGACTTCCCCCGAAGGGGACGCCCCCGTCCCCGCGGGTACGCCCGTGGTCGACGAGAACGCCGGGTTCCGCGTGGAGCCGGTCAGCCTCGAGACCGAGATGCAGCGCTCGTACCTCGACTACGCGATGAGCGTCATCGTCTCGCGCGCGCTGCCCGACGTCCGCGACGGCCTCAAGCCGGTGCACCGCCGCGTGCTGTACGCGATGTACGACGGCGGATACCGGCCCGAGAAGGGCTTCTACAAGTGCGCCCGCGTCGTCGGTGACGTGATGGGCACCTACCACCCGCACGGCGACACCTCCATCTACGACGCCCTGGTGCGCCTCGCCCAGACGTGGTCGATGCGGATGCCGCTGGTGGACTCCAACGGCAACTTCGGCTCGCCGGGCAACGACCCGGCGGCGGCCATGCGCTACACCGAGTGCAAGATGGCGCCGCTGGCCACGGAGATGCTCCGGGACATCGACGAGGAGACCGTCGACTTCCAGGACAACTACGACGGCCGCAACCAGGAGCCCACGGTCCTGCCGTCGCGCATCCCCAACCTGCTGGTCAACGGGTCGGCGGGCATCGCGGTCGGCATGGCCACCAACATCCCGCCGCACAACCTGCGCGAGGTGGCCGCCGGTGCCCAGTGGTACCTGGAGCACCCCGAGGCCTCCGGCGAGGAGTTGCTGGAGGCGCTGCTGGAGCGCATCAAGGGCCCCGACTTCCCCACCGGCGCGCTGGTGGTGGGCCGCAAGGGCATCGAGGAGGCCTACCGCACCGGCCGCGGCTCGATCACGATGCGCGCGGTGGTCGAGGTCGAGGAGATCCAGGGCCGCCAGTGCCTGGTCGTCACCGAGCTGCCCTACCAGGTCAACCCGGACAACCTGGCGCTGAAGATCGCCGAGCTGGTCAAGGACGGGAGGATCGCCGGCATCGCGGACGTCCGCGACGAGACGTCCTCCCGCACCGGCCAGCGCCTGGTGATCGTCCTCAAGCGGGACGCGGTCGCCAAGGTCGTGCTGAACAACCTCTACAAGCACACCGACCTGCAGACCAACTTCGGCGCCAACATGCTGGCCCTGGTCGACGGGGTGCCGCGCACCCTGTCGCTGGACGCCTTCATCCGCAACTGGGTCTCGCACCAGGTCGACGTCATCGTCCGACGCACCCGCTACCGGCTGCGCAAGGCCGAGGAGCGCGCCCACATCCTGCGCGGCCTGCTCAAGGCGTTGGACGCGATCGACGAGGTCATCGCCCTGATCCGGCGCAGCAACACCGTCGAGGTGGCGCGTGAGGGCCTGATGGGCCTGCTCTCCATCGACGAGATCCAGGCGAACGCCATCCTGGAGATGCAGCTGCGGCGCCTGGCGGCCCTGGAACGGCAGAAGATCACCGCCGAGCACGACGAACTCCAGGCGAAGATCGACGAGTACAACGCCATCCTGGCCTCCCCCGAGCGGCAGCGGCGGATCATCGGCGAGGAGCTGGCCGCGATCGTCGAGAAGTACGGCGACGACCGGCGCAGCAAGCTGGTGCCCTTCGAGGGCGACATGTCCATCGAGGACCTGATCGCCGAGGAGGACATCGTCGTCACCATCACGCGCGGCGGTTACGTCAAGCGGACGAAGACCGACGACTACCGCTCGCAGAAGCGCGGTGGCAAGGGCGTGCGCGGCACCAAACTGCGCGAGGACGACATCGTCGACCACTTCTTCGTCACCACGACCCACAACTGGCTGCTGTTCTTCACCAACAAGGGCCGGGTCTACCGGGCGAAGGCGTACGAACTGCCGGACGCCGGGCGCGACGCGCGCGGCCAGCACGTCGCCAACCTGCTGGCCTTCCAGCCGGACGAGACGATCGCCCGGATCCTGGCGATCCGGGACTACGAGGCCGCGCCCTACCTGGTGCTGGCCACCAAGTCCGGGCTGGTGAAGAAGACTCCGTTGAAGGACTACGACTCCCCGCGCTCCGGGGGCGTCATCGCCATCAACCTCCGCGAGATGGAGGACGGCACCGAGGACGAGCTGATCGGCGCCGAGTTGGTCTCGTCCGCCGACGATCTGCTGCTGATCAGCAAGAAGGCACAGTCGATCCGGTTCACCGCCACCGACGAGGCACTGCGTCCGATGGGGCGCGCCACCTCGGGCGTGAAGGGCATGAGTTTCCGCGAGGGCGACGAACTGCTCTCGATGAACGTCGTGCGAGCCGGTACTTTCGTTTTCACCGCCACCGACGGCGGGTACGCGAAGCGCACGGCCGTGGACGAGTACCGGGTCCAGGGCCGTGGCGGTCTCGGCATCAAGGCGGCCAAGATCGTCGAGGATCGCGGCTCGCTGGTGGGTGCCCTGGTGGTCGAGGAGACGGACGAGATCCTCGCCATCACCCTCGGCGGCGGTGTGATCAGGACCCGGGTCGACGAGGTCAGGGAGACGGGCCGTGACACGATGGGCGTCCAACTGATCAACCTCGGCAAGCGCGACGCCGTGGTCGGCATCGCGCGCAACGCCGAGGCCGGCCGTGAGGCCGAGGAAGTCGAGGCCGAGGACGGCACCGCGGAGGCCGCGGAGACGTCCTCCCCGGAGACGGCCGCACCGGCCGTGCCGGACGACAACCAGGAGTAGGCAGATCGTGAGTGGACCCACGGGCGCGGACAGAGGCGACGGCGAAGCGCCGTCCGCGCCCGTGGGTCTGCCGCTGACGACGCTCGCTACGAGGGCGAATCCCACCGTGGGGGAACAAACGTGACCAGTGCCCACCCGCAACCGCAGCCGCAGGCCCAGCCGCACGCGAGCGCGCCGCAGCCGCACCATCCGCCGCAGGCGTACCCGGCCCCGCCGGGCAACGCCGCACAGCCGCGGGGCGCCCAATCCCAGGCCCGGAACCGGGGCCAGGGAGGCGGCGTCCAGCCGGCCGGCCATGACTACCAGAACGTCCACGACGCACACGGCGGCCAGGGCGATCTTCAGCAGGACATCATGCGGCGGTCCCGCACCGGCGCCCGCACCGTTCCCCGGACGCGCAAGGCGCGGCTGCGGGTGGCGAAGGTCGACCCGTGGTCGGTGATGAAGGTCGGCTTCCTGCTGTCGATAGCGCTGGGCATCTGCACGATCATCGCGGTGGCCGTGCTGTGGATGGTGATGGACGCCATGGGCGTGTTCTCGGCCGTCGGCGGAATGGTCAGCGAGGCGACCGCCACGGACGACGGCGGCGGCTTCGACCTGCAGAACTTCCTCTCCCTGTCCAGGGTGCTGACGTTCACCTCCGTCGTCGCGGTGATCGACGTGGTGCTGGTCACGGCGCTGGCCACGCTGGGGGCGTTCATCTACAACCTGTCGGCCGGTTTCGTGGGCGGCGTCGAGGTGACGCTCGCGGAGGACGAGTGACCCGTTTCCGGGTCGATGGCGCCGCACCCGCCCCGGCCGCGGACCACACGATTTTGGGACGCGGCTGAAGTGCGCTAATCTTTCGGTGCAGCGCGGGGCTATAGCTCAGACGGTTAGAGCGCTTCCCTGATAAGGAAGAGGCCACAGGTTCAAGTCCTGTTAGCCCCACAGCGAAGACCGGAAGCCCGGAACCTCCGAGAGGTTCCGGGCTTCCGGCGTATCCGTGCCCCTCCCCGCTCCCGCCCGTGTCCCGTCCGGGACGGCGAGTGCCGTACGTCACACGGAGGGATGCGGCCGGCCACGGGGCGTCCGCGGGCCCCGCGTCCCCGATTCCGCGGGGCGTCGGCCGGGTCGCCCGGCCCGAGTCGGTCGCTCTGGGGCGCTGTACGCTTGGGTATCATCGGGCGCGAGTAGGTCCCAACGTCTATGAAGGACGAGGTAGCGCGGTGAAGAAGCTTCTCCTGATCGCACTGGCCGCCGTGGGCGGGCTCCTCGTGTACCGCCAGATCCAGGCGGACCGCGCCGAGCAGGATCTGTGGACGGAGGCGACCGACTCCGTGCCCGCAGGTTCGGGCGTCTGAGAGCATCCGGTCTTCCGAACGAGGCCCCGGCCGTGTCGGCCGGGGCCTCGTCGTGTGTCGTGGGCTCCGGCGGCTCCGGAGCCGTCCCGGCGGGGTGACGGGGCGGCCGGGAGCGGCGACGCGCACCCGCGACAGCTCCGGTGCCGACGGTGCAGGATGGTCCACGGGGCCGGGAGGCCCGCGGGGAGAACGGAACGAGGGCGCGGTCGAGTCGACGAGGGGGCCTGGGGTGGAGGGGCGCGCGGGACGTGTGGCGCACACGGGAGGCGCGGCGCGTACGAGGAGGAGCGGACTGGCCGCCGCGGTGGCGCTGTGCGCCCTCGTCTCGGTCGCCGCGGTACCGGGCCCGGCCCGGGCCGCGGCATCCGGATCCGCTCCGGAGGACCTGCCCGCCTACCGCACGGCCGCCGGGGCCCGGCACGTCAGCGGGGCCCCGGACGGCGCCGGTCCGGTCGTCGAACCCGGCTTCTACACCGACGACATCGGGCCGGGCGAGCGGAAGCACTACAGGGTGGCCTTGGACGACACCTCCGACGTCTGGATATCCGTCGTCGCGCTGCCCGAACCGGGGAGCGCGGTCGGCGGTACCGAGGGCATCGAGGTCGAACTGCGCTCCGCGGACGGTGACAACTGCGGCGAGTCCTCGGTGGACTTCGGCAGCGGGGAGTCCGCCCGACCGATCGCCGACCACGCCTGGCGGATGATCAGGAAGGACGGCTACTGCCAGGAGGCCGGCGAGTACGTCTTCGCCGTGGAACGCCGAGGCGCGCGGGCCTCCGGCTCCTCCGGTACCGCCCGCTGGCCCCTGGAGATCCGCTTCATGCGGGAACCGGGCCTGCGGACGCCCGTGGACACCTCTCCGCCGCCCGCGGAGACGCACGTACCGCCGGGGCCGCCGTCCGGGAGGACCAGGGCGCTGCGGGGCGGCACCGGATTCAACGACGCCGCCGAGATGGGCGAGGGCAACTGGAGCGACGCACTGCGGCCCGGCGAGACCCGCTTCTACAAGGTGCCGCTCGACTGGGGCCAACGGCTCTTCACCGAGGTGGAGTTCGGCGCGGCCGGCGCCGGCGACGCCCCCTACGTCGGCAACGGCCTCCGCGTGGACTTCTACAACACCGCACGCGGCCGGATCGGCACCAGGTCCCAGGGCTACCAGGCCGGCAGGCCCGCCAGGCTCTCCGTGGAGAGCGAACGCGTGGCCTATGCCAACCGGTACGCGCTCGGCACGGAACTCGGCGACACGCGCTTCGCCGGGTGGTACTACATCGCGGTGCACGCCCACGAGGATCTGGCCGGAGGCGTCGACGACACGGTGCCGCTGGTGCTGCGCACCACCGTCGAGGGCGAGCCGCAGCCCGGCCCCGAGTACGACGGGGACGCCGTCCGGGCGGGCTTCGGAGTGACCGAGGAGGACCGCGAGGCCGCCGCCTCGGGCCGGGACTCGGCGGCGGCGCCGCGGGACGGGGAGGCCGAGGAGGGCGGTGGCGCCCTGCGGATGGTCGGCTGGGTCGGCATCGGGACGGGGACGGCGCTGTTGGCCGGGCTCGGCCTGTGGACCTTCCTGGCCAGGAGGGGTGCCGCGCAAGCCCGTTGAGCGTGGCGGCGCGGTCGGTGCGCGGTCGGCGCTGGGGCCGCGGGCGGGGTCAGGACCGGCTGAGGGCCCACACGCCCACGGCGAGACAGAGCAGGGCGAGCAGCAGGACGGGGAGCGCCACGGCGGGGGGCGGGCCCGGTTTCCGGGAGGGCCTCGCGCGGTGCGAGACGCGTCCGGGCGTCCCCCGCCCCGGTGGTGGGGGCGCCGGAGCCGGGGGAGCGGCGGGCGCCGGTGTGGGGGCGTGGGGGGCCGGCGCGTATCCGGGAGCGGGGCGCCGGTCGGTGGTGTGGGGGCGGGTCGGTGGCGTGCCGGTGGGGGGCGGTGACCCGTACGTCCCCCGGTGTGGTTCCGCGTACGACTGCGGCTGTGGCTGCGGCTGTGACCACGGCCGTTCGGGGCCGGAGGGGGGCACCGGTGGAGCCGGAGGCCGCCTCGGGGGTCGGGAGACCTCGCGAACGGGTGGGGGAAGGGGGAAGCTTCCGGTGTCGGACGGCGAAGGGGGCGTGTGCGCGGGCGCGGGGGGTGGGGGAGACGGGGGGACGGCGGACGAGCGTCCGGTGGATCCAGCCCCTTCCGGGGTCCGGGACGCGGCGCTGTCCGTCGTCCTCCGGGGACGTCCCGGCCCGTCCGGCCCGTCCGGCCCGAATCCCGGCGGCAGTGGCCCCACCTGGTCGAAGACCTCCACGGCCTCCTGTTCCGCCGCGGTGTCCTCCGGCAGCAGTTCCACGGCGGACGCCAGCGCCTTCCGCACGCCCGTCGCCGTACGGAAACGGTGGTCCGGGTCGGGGTGCAGCAGGGTGCCCAACACCTGCCACAGCGGCTCGGGGACGTCCCGGGGCGCCGGCGGTGTCCCGCGGGTGTACGCCTCCACCAGAGCCTGGGAGTCCGGCTTCCGGCCGGTGAGCAGGTACACCGCGACCAGCCCGACCGCGTAGAGGTCGGCGGGGAAGTCCGGTTCGGCGCCCAGGAGTTGCTCGGGCGCGAAGTAGCCGGGCGTACCGACCACGTAGTCGGCCTCGGTCAGTCGGGGTTCGCCCTTGCGCATCGCGATGCCGAAGTCGGACAGCCGCAGGTGGGGGCGGCCGGTCCCGGTGGCGTCCAACAGCACGTTGGCGGGCTTGATGTCACGGTGCACCACGTCCTCGGCGTGCACCGCCGCCAGTCCCGACAGCAACTGGTCGAGCAGGACGCACACGTACGCCGGGGGCAGCGGACCGTAGTCGCCGATGAGGTGGGCGAGCGAGCCGCCGCGGACGAGGTCCATGGTGAACAGGACCTTGTCGTCGTCGGCGGCCCAGCTCATGGGGGCCAGCACGTGGGGGTGGTCGATGCGCAGCGCCTGCTCGCGGACGAACCGCAGCAGGGTGTGCGCGTCGCTCTGTTGGAGGACCTTGGCGGCCACGTAGCGCCTGCGCCGATGGTCCCAGGTGCGCCAGACGGCGCCCACCCCACCGCGTCCGATCGGATCGACCAGCTCGTACCGACCAGCGAAGATCTCACCCATCGTGCCGCGCCCGTCCCTGTCCCTGTGTCCGCGTGCCCGTCACGTCTCGCCGGCCCCGGGGCCGGCGAGACGGGTCCGGAAAGGCCCGGACGGCTCCGTGCCGCCGCGCCGCCCGGCCGGTGCTCAGGCCTGGTGCGCCTCGTAGTGCCGGACCGCGTCCGCCGTCTTTCCCGCGCCGTACACCCGGAGGAACTCTGCCAGTTCGGGGTGGCTGGGGGCGAGGATGCCCGCGGCGTCGATGATGTCGGCCGCGTCGGACACCGAGCGCAACAGCGCCTGGATCTCGCGCACCACGCGCTTGACGGCCGTGGCCTGCCCGCCGGAGGGGGTGAGCTGGGAGGAGGAGGTGCTCAGCACGTTGCCTCCCGCGGTACGGCGGATCTCGTCCATGCGCTGGGTGGCCTCGGCGGCGGTGACCACGCCCTTGCTCACCTCGCCGGCCAACTCCTGGAGCGCCTGGACCCGTTGCACGACGGCGGGATTGCCTATCTTCGCCCGCTGACCGCTCATCAACTGGGAGAGCATGGGCGCGGAGAGCCCCAGGACGGTCGCGAGCCTGGCCTGGTTGAGGCCGAGGTCGTCGATGAGCCTCCGGAAGAGGGTGCCCAGGGGTTCCCCGTACCACTGGCTCTGCAGTTCCCGTGCCTTCGCGGTGGCCTCCTGCTGCGCTGCGTCCATCGCAATCTCCCCTGTGTCCCCGTGTCCGCTTCGCTCAAGCGAACTCGCGGAGCATCCTACGGAGCGGGCGGACGCGTAGCGATACCCGGTCGGAAGCAACCTCGGTGATTGGGTACTCTGGTACCGATGGGGCTTTAGCTCAGTTGGTAGAGCGCTGTCTTTGCATGGCAGATGTCAGGGGTTCGACTCCCCTAAGCTCCACACCGCGCGCAGGCCCGGTGCCGAGGACTCCACGTCCTTTGCACCGGGCCTGTGGCGTTGCCGCGGTGGTTCCGTCCTCCCCCGCCGTCCCGTCGGGCGCGGGAGGGGGCGGCCGTCAGCGCTCCTCGTCGGCCGGAGCGGTGGCGGCCTCGGCGGCCTCGGCGTCGGAGACCGCGTCGGAGTCGGTCGCTCCGGCACCGGCCTTCCGGGTGGCACCGGCCTCGGCCTCCGGCTCCAGGGCGCCTCCGCCCTCGTCGCCTCCGCCCTCCATGAGGGCCTCGCCGCCGCCGACCTCGGTGGCGGCCGGGGGCTCGACCAGCCAGTCGGGGCTGGACTGCCTCTCCCACCACTTCCAGACGGCCGCCGCGCCACCGGCGACCACACCGACCACCGCCAGCTTCCGGAACGCCCGGCCCGTGCGGGCCCGGCGGGCCTTGCGCCGAGCGAGCCTGCGGATGTCCGCGGCGGTCAGCTCGCCGCGCAGCGCGGCGACGGCGGCGGTGGAACGCGCCATGGCCGCCTCCCGGACCGGTCCGGCGGCGGCACGGGCGGCCTCGACGCGGGGCGCGGTGTACTCGCCGGCCATCCGGGCGGCCTCACGGGTGCGCTGGGCCGCGCGGGCGGCGGCCAGGTCGACGGCCGGAGGCAGGGTCTCGCGGGCCTGTGCCAGCCGGGGCCCGACATGAGCGGCGTACTGTCCGTACACGGTGGACTTGGCCTGTCCGGCCGCGAGGGCCACTTTCGGCGCCACCGCTTCCGCGGCGTGCCGCACGGTGTCCCTCGCATTGTCGGTCGCGCTGCGCACGCTGTCCATGCGGGTCACGGGATCTCCTCTTCATCGGTGGCGTGTGTCTTCCGCCTTCCACCCATGCCGAAGATCATGCCTTCACAACAGCGGCGAGGCATGCCCCAACGGGCATCCGGGCTATAGCGGAACCGGAGGGAGCAAGGGCGTGGAAGCGGCGTCGCCGACGGGGCGTGTCGGGCTGTGCGAGGATCGGAGGGTTCCGAACAGGCAGATGGAAGGTAGATCGTGGCCGAGCAGCTGTACGCCACCTTGAAGACCACCCGCGGCGACATCGCCATCCGGCTCTTCCCGGACCACGCGCCGAAGACGGTCAAGAACTTCGTCGAGCTCGCCGAGGGCAAGCGCGAGTGGGTCCACCCGGCCACCGGGAAGAAGTCGACCGACAGGCTGTACGACGGCACGGTCTTCCACCGCGTGATCGAAGGCTTCATGATCCAGGGCGGTGACCCGCTGGGCAACGGCACCGGCGGTCCGGGCTACGAGTTCGGGGACGAGTTCCACCCCGACCTGGCCTTCGACAAGCCGTACCTGCTGGCGATGGCCAACGCCGGTCCGGGCACCAACGGTTCCCAGTTCTTCATCACCGTCGCCCCGACCGCCTGGCTGACGGGCAAGCACACCATCTTCGGCGAGGTCGCCGACCAGGAGAGCCGGAAGGTGGTGGACTCCATCGCCACCACGCGGACCAGCCCGCGCACGGACCGGCCGGTCCAGGACGTCGTGATCGAGTCGGTCGTCGTCGAGCGCCGCTGAGCCGCGCGAGCGCGTGGCGCGCCGAGGGCGTTCCGGACGTCCTCGGCGCACGACGCGGTCCGGGGCGGGCGCCGACGGTGCCCGCTTCGGGAACCCGTCGTCCGCCCTGCCCGTAGGAGGAGGTGGGACGACGTTCCCGGCGGGGTACGAGCCGCAGGGGCGGACGTGCCCGTTGTTTCGTGTACGAGGGGGCCGAGGGGTGGCGATGGAGGACCGACAGGACCGGCAGGACGGGCCGGGCCCGGCGGCGAGGTACTGCTACCGGCACCCGGAGAGGGAGACGGGCATCTCCTGCACCCGGTGCGAGCGGCCGATCTGCCCCGAGTGCATGATCCCGGCGTCCGTCGGCTACCAGTGCCCCCAGTGCGTGCGCGAAGGCTCCGGCACGGGGCACGCGCCGGGCGCCTCCCGCCCGCGCACCCTGGCGGGCGGCACGGTCACGTCCGATCCGCGGCTGGTCACCAAGGTGCTGCTGGGAATCAACCTGGCGCTCTTCGTGCTGGTGCACGCCTACGGCGACCGCTCGCTGGTCAACGAGCTGACGATGCTGGGCTACGCCTACGACCCGGTCGCCGGCGAGGTGGTCGGGGTCGCGGACGGCGAGTGGTACCGCGTGCTGACCTCGGCCTTCCTCCACTGGGAGATCTGGCACATCGGGTTCAACATGTTGGCCCTGTGGTGGCTCGGCCCGCCGCTGGAGGCGGCCCTGGGAAGGCTGCGCTACCTGGCGCTGTACCTGCTGTCCGCGCTGGGCGGCAGCGCGCTGGTGTACCTGGTCGAGTCGCCCGCCCAGGGGTCGCTGGGGGCCTCCGGAGCGATCTTCGGCCTCTTCGGCGCGACGGCCGTGCTGATGCGGCGCATGAACCAGGACATGCGTCCGATCCTGGCGCTGCTGGTGATCAACCTGATCTTCACGTTCGCCATGGGCGGCATCTCCTGGCAGGCGCACGTCGGCGGCCTGGTGGTCGGAGCGGTCGTGGCCTACGCGATGGTGCACGCACCGCGCCGGAGGCGGGCGCTGGTCCAGTACGGCACCGTGGCGGCGGTGCTGCTGGTGGTCGTCGTGGTGTGCGTGGTGCGCACCGCGCAGTTGGTCGGCTGACGGCCTCCGCCTCGCCCGCCGCCCCGTCGAGGGCGGGAGCAGCGGGCTCGGGCGAGGCGCCGGGACGGCGGTCCGTCGGGCCGGCCGCAGGGCCGGCGTGGAGCAGCGAACAGAAGCCGTGACCAGAGGTTATCCACAGCAGGTGACGGATCTTGTGCATGGTGTGGGCAGAGCCGTGACGCACGTCCCACGTCGCACACTCGTGCGTTTCCCCAGGAAGACGGGGGTTTGCCGGTGGGTCTGGTGCGGGGCACCAGTCATAACGAAAGCCAAGCCGGAAAAGTTATCCACAGATCTTCGTAAGTTTTCCCAGGGCTGTGGAAGACCTGTGGATAACGCGTCACACCGCGTCTTCGGCGAGTGGGCCGCGGCTACTTCCACTGGGTGGAGACGACGAACCCCGCCGCGATGAAGCCGAAGCCCACCACGATGTTCCAGTTGCCGATCGACTTGAGCGGCAGGTCGCCCGTCGTCACGTAGAAGACGACGATCCAGGCGAGGCCGATCAGGAACAGCGCCAACATCAACGGCGCGACCCAGCTACGCCCGGAGGTGAGGCTGATGTTCGTGCTCTGCTTCGCCGGCGGCGGCGTGAAATCGTCCTTCTTGCGGATCCGTGACTTCGGCACGAGGGACTCTCCTGTCGATGCGCTGCGTGACCGCGCTGGCTGCTGTTCCTGACGATCCGGCCCCGGCGACGTCCGGACTTCGATCCGGAGGGGGTGCCGAGGAGGAGACGCTGCTTGGTTCCGTTAGCGTAGTACCTCCGCGTGCTGGAAGGAGACAAGGGTAAGGTGACCAATTCCCGCCTTCGGCACCTCCGGCACCTCCGGCACCTCCGACCCCTCCGGCTCGCGACCGCCGGCATCTTCGCCCTGGCCGGCTTCCTCTTCTGGGCCAGCTTCAACACCGCCCAGGGTACCGACCTGCGCAGCGACGACTCCATGCTGCGCCTGTCCGATCTGGTCCAGGAGCGCAACCGGTCCAACCAGGCGCTGGAATCCTCCGTGGCCGGACTGCGCCGGGAGGTCGACGACCTCGCCCGACGCGACAGCGGGAGCACCGAGGCCGAGCGGCGTGCCCACGAGGAAGTGGAGAGGACCGCGGGAACCCGCGAGCTGTCCGGGGCCGGCCTCAGCGTCACCCTCGACGACGCCCCGCCCGACGCCACCGCCCGGATGCCCGGCATCCCCGAGCCCCAGCCCGACGACCTCGTCGTCCACCAGCAGGACCTCCAGGCCGTGGTCAACGCCCTGTGGGCCGGTGGCGCCCGGGGCATCAAGGTCATGGACCAGCGGCTGATCTCGACCAGCGCGGTGCGCTGCGTCGGCAACACCCTGATCCTCCAGGGCCGGCTGTACTCCCCGCCGTACACCATCACCGCCGTCGGCGACACCGACGCGTTGCACGAGGCGCTGGAGGAGGCCCCGGCCGTGCGGAACTACCGCGAGTACGTCGACGCCTACGGCCTGGGCTGGTCGGTGGAGGAGCACGACGAGGTGACGCTCCCCGGCTACTCGGGGACGGTCGACCTGCACCACGCGGAGCCCGCCGAGGACTGAGGGACGTCCCCCGCCCCGCGGGGGGCTCCGCGCGGAACTCCGCGCATCGCTCCGCGATTGCTCCGCTTGCGTCCCCCGACACACCCGCCTACCCGTAGTCTGGGGTGCGCGAGAGAACAGAAGGGACGGCTACACGGCATGTACGGCTGGATCTGGCGGCATCTGCCGGGCAACACGCTCGTACGGGCACTGCTGTCGCTCGTGCTGGCCATGGTGGTTGTCTTCGTGCTCTTCCAGTACGTCTTCCCCTGGGCTGAGCCGCTGCTGCCGTTCGGGGACGGGACGCTCGACGAGGGCGGAACGGAGCGGAACGGATGAGCGCGCGCGTCCTGGTCGTCGACAACTACGACAGCTTCGTCTTCAACCTCGTCCAGTACCTCCACCAGCTCGGCGCCGAGTGCGAGGTGCTCCGCAACGACGAGGTCGGTCTCGAGCACGCCGACGGGGAACGCTTCGACGGGGTGCTCCTCTCCCCCGGACCGGGCACGCCCGAGGAGGCCGGGGTCTGCGTCGACATGGTCCGGCACTGCGCCGCGACCGGCCTGCCCGTCTTCGGCGTCTGCCTGGGGATGCAGTCCATGGCGGTGGCGTACGGCGGTGTGGTGGACCGGGCGCCGGAACTGCTGCACGGCAAGACCTCGTCGGTCACCCACGAGAACGGCGGCGTCTTCGCCGGGCTGCCCTCCCCCTTCACCGCCACCCGTTACCACTCGCTCGCCGTCGAGCCCGCCACCGTGCCCGCCGAACTGGAGGTCACGGCGTGGACGGAGAGCGGCGTCGTGATGGGCCTGCGCCACCGCGAGCTGCCGGTGGAGGGCGTGCAGTTCCACCCCGAGTCGGTGCTCACCGAGTGGGGTCACCTGATGCTCGCCAACTGGCTGGTGCGCTGCGGTGACACCGGAGCCGTGGAGCGTTCGCGGGGGCTGGCCCCCGTGGTAGGGGCGTGACGGCCCTGCGGCCGGAGGGCACCTGGGGCGGTCCGTCCGCCGGGCGCCACCGCGCCGGCCCGCCACCCGCCGCCCCGTACGCCGAGTACGACGGTCACGGCGCGTCGTACGATGTGTACGCCGACCCGACCGAGTACGCCGAGCAGCAGGCCTTCGAGGCCGCGGTCGGACGGCTCGCCGACCCGTTGAACGACCCGCTGCCGGGCCCTGACGCGGGACTCCGGGCGCCTGGGCCGGAACCGTACCCGGAGGCGTACACGCCGCCGTACGGGCCCGTCCCGCCGCAGTACGGGGCCGTGCCCGACGGGACGGCGTACGCGGCGCCGGGCCCGGCCGTCACCTCCCCGGCCCCTGTCCCTGCCCCGACTCCTGTCCCTGCCCCGACTCCGGCCCCTGTCCCCGTCGACGACGGAACGGTGACGCTGTGGCAGGTGGGAGGGGAGCCGGCGGACCGTGCCGGGCGGGCCGACGAGACGATGGCGCTGCGGCGGGTACGGCGGACACGGGACGAGCCCGAGGAGCCCTACGAGCCCCACGAGCCCGAGGAGCGGAACCCGTCGCCCCCGATCGGCGGCCGAGCCGCCCGGCGCCGGGCCCAGCGCGCCGCCCGGGAGAGCCCGGCGGTGATAGCCAGCCGCGTCGCCGGTGAGGTGTTCATCACCCTCGGTGTGGTGATGCTGCTGTTCGTGTCGTACCAGCTGTGGTGGACGAACGTCCTGGCCGACCGCCACGTGGGCAACGAGACCAAGAAGCTCGAACAGCAGTGGGGGGACGAGGAGGAGCGTGACCGCGACCGCGACCCCGGTGTCTTCTCGCCCGGCGAGGGATTCGCGATCATGCACATCCCCCGCCTGGACGTGAAGGTGCCCGTCGCGGAGGGCGTCGACGAGGACGGCGTCCTCGACCGCGGCATGGTCGGCCACTACGGCGAGGAGCCGCTGAAGACGGCGATGCCCTGGGACGAGAAGGGCAACTTCGCGGTGGCCGGACACCGCAACACCCACGGCGAGCCGTTCCGGTACATCAACAAGCTCGACCCCGGCGACCCGATCGTGGTGGAGACGCGGGACACCTACTACGTCTACGAGGTGACGAGCCGTCTCGACTCCACCCCGCCCTCCAACGTCGACGTCATCGGACCGGTGCCCCCGGGCTCCGGTTTCACCGAGCCCGGCCGGTACATCACGCTGACCACCTGCACCCCCGAGTTCACCTCCGAGTACCGGCTGATCGTGTGGGGAGAACTGGCCGAGGAGCACCCGCGGAACGAGGGGAAGCCGGACGCGCTGGTCCGATAGCCTGCGCGGGAGGGAACTGCGGAGGGAAGCGGACGGTGCGCCGGGTGTCAGTGAACGACGAGGAAAACGACGCGGGGGCGGATCCGCACCGTGCCCCCGGCCGCGAACGCGGAAACGGGAGCGGACGCCGGGGACGCCGAGGGCGTCGGGGACGCGGCCGGGTGGCCGCCGTCGTCGGGGTGGTCGGCGAACTGCTGATCACCGCCGGTGTGCTGTTGGGACTCTTCGTCGCCTACTCGCTGTGGTGGACGAACGTGGTCGCCAACCGCGAGGCCGAGCGGGACAGCGCCGAGGTGCGCGAGAACTGGGCCCGGGACGACCCGAAGGACGCGGGGGAGCCCAAGGAGTACGGCGCCGGGGACGGTGTGGGCTTCCTGCACGTCCCGTCGATGGGCGACGAGGTGCTGATAAAGAAGGGCACCGAAACCGAGGAGCTGAACAAGGGCGTCGCCGGTTACTACACCGAACCGATGGAGGCCACTCCCCCCTGGGAGGGCGACGGCAACTTCTCGCTGGCCGCGCACCGCGACGGGCACGGCGCCAAGTTCCACGACATCCACAAGGTCGAGGAGGGCGACCCGATCGTCGTGGAGACCGAGGACACCTGGTACGTGTACAAGGTCTACGCGACCCTGCCGAAGACGTCCAAGTACAACGTGGCGGTGCTGGCGGACGTCCCGAAGGAGTCGGGGAAGAAGGAGAAGGGGAAGTACATCACCCTGACCACCTGCACCCCGGTCTTCACCTCCGACTACCGCTACATCGTCTGGGGCGAGCTGGTGCGCACCGAGAAGGTGGACGAGCGGCGCACCCCGCCGCGGGAGATCCGCTGACGGTACGCCACGGCCGCGCCCCGCGCGGCCCGGCCGTGGCGCGAGCGCGAGGCGCGCCCCGCGAACCGAGGCGCACGCCACGGGGCCCCGGCCGGTTTCCCACCGGCCGGGGCCTCGTGGCTCTCCCGGTCCTCCCCGTCGCCCCTCCGGGGGCGGGTCGGTCGTTCCGCTCCGGTCAGTCGTCCCGTTCCCGGCCGAGCCCGTCGAAGAAGCCGCCGGGGCCGCCGCCGTTCCCGTTGTTCCCGTTGCCGCCGCCGAAGGTCTTCACGGTGACCGTGTCGCCCTTCTTGAGCTGGGTGCCGGCCGGCGGGTCGGTGCTGAGGACGATGGCGTTGGGGTCGTCGGGCCCCTCGCCCACGGCGACGTTGAAGCCGGCGTCCTCCAGCGTCTTGCGGGCGTCCTTGAGCGGCTGGCCCGGCTGGATGGGCGGAACGGCGACCTGTTCCTCCGGGGGCGCCTTGGCCACGATCAGGGTGATGGGGGCGTCCGCCTCGGCCTTCTGCCCCCCGGGCGGGTCCTGCTTCAGGACCGTGTTCGGGGGCTGGTCGCTCTCCTGCTCGGCCCGCTCGATGTTGGTGAAGCCCACGCCCTGCAGGTGCTGCTTGGCCGTCTCGAAGTCCTGCCCGACCACGGGCGGCACGGTCGGCCGCGGGTCCTCCCGGGCCACGGTGATGGTGACCGTGGACTCGGGCTTGGCCGTGCTGCCGCCCGCCGGGTCCTGCTCGATGACCGTGCCGGCCGGCTGGTCCGAGACCTCGGTCTCGCGCTCGACCTCGAACCCGGCCTCCCGCAGCTCCCGCTCGGCTTCGTCGGCGTTGTCGCCCTTGACGTCCGGGACGTCGATCTCGCTGGGGCCCTTGGACATGATCAGGGTGATCGTCTCACCCTCCTCGACCTCCTGGCCCTCGCCCGGCTCGGTCCGGCAGACGGTGTCCTTCTTCTCCTCGCAGAACTCGCTCTCTCCCTTGACGACCTCGAGTCTGGAGTTGGCGGCCCGTTGCTGGGCCTCCTCGAAGGTGTAGCCGGCGAGACCGGGTACGGACGGGTTGCTGTCGTTGGGGCTGAGGAGCACCTTGCCGATGAAGGCCGCTCCGACCAGGACGAGGATGCCGCCCAGCACCAGCAGGATCGTGGAGAGCGGGTTGCGGCCACCGCCGCCGCGGCGTCTGTCGGGCCGGTCGTCGTAGCCGTAGCCGCCGTCGTCCTCGCGCATCGGCGGCAGCATGGACGTCTGGGCGGACGCCGGGGACGCCGCGCGCAGCGCGGTGGTCGGCTGGTCGTCGGGGTGGTAACCGCCGCCGGGACCGTAGGACGCCGCGCCCATCGCCGCCGCGGCGCCGACGGGCTGGCCGTCGAGGGCGGCCTCGATGTCGGCACGCATCTCGTCGGCGGACTGGTAGCGGTAGTCGGGGTCCTTGACCAGCGCCTTGAGGACGATGGCGTCCATCTCCGGCGTGATCTCGGGGTCGAAGGAACTCGGTGGCTGTGGTTCCTCCCGCACGTGCTGGTAGGCGACCGCGACGGGGGAGTCCCCGACGAACGGCGGCCGCACCGTCAGCAGCTCGTACAGCAGGCAGCCGGTGGAGTACAGGTCGGAACGGGCGTCCACCGTCTCGCCCTTGGCCTGCTCCGGGGAGAGGTACTGGGCGGTGCCGATGACGGCCGCGGTCTGGGTCATGGTCATGCCGGAGTCGCCCATGGCACGGGCGATGCCGAAGTCCATCACCTTGACCTGGCCCGTGCGCGTCAGCATGACGTTCGCGGGCTTGATGTCCCGGTGGACGATGCCGTTGCGGTGGGAGTACTCCAGGGCCTGGAGGATGCCGACGCACATCTCCAGGGAGCGCTCGGGCAGCAGTTTGCGCCCCGAGTGCAGCAGCTCGCGCAGGGTCGAGCCGTCGACGTACTCCATGACGATGTACGGAATGGAGACACCGTCGACGTAGTCCTCGCCGGTGTCGTAGACGGCGACGATCGCCGGGTGGTTGAGCGAGGCCGCCGACTGGGCCTCACGGCGGAAGCGGGCCTGGAACGTGGGGTCCCGGGCGAGGTCCACCCGGAGCGTCTTCACCGCGACGGTGCGTCCCAGGCGGGTGTCGTGGGCGAGGTGGACCTCGGCCATACCGCCTCGGCCGAGCACCGAGCCCAGCTCGTACCGGCCGCCGAGGCGACGCGGCTCTTCCATAGTCTCCAGCCCTCTCCGTTCGTCCTGACCGTCTCCCTGCGCGGTCCGGCGGTGCTGTTGCTCGCCATACCGTACCCGGACCGGATGAGAGGCCGGGACGCCGCTGTCACCGACGTGAGGTGCCTCTCGGTCACCCCTTGCCTTCGAGCGCGGCCTTCATCATGGCCTTGGCCACCGGTGCGGCCAGCTTGCTGCCCGCGATGTCGTCGCGGAGAACGTCGGCGCTCTCGATGATGACCGCGACGGCGATCGGCGTGGACCCGTCGGCGGTCTTCGCGTAGGAGACGAACCAGGCGTACGGGTTCTCCTCGTTGTTCTCGCCGTGCTGGGCGGTTCCGGTCTTGCCACCGACTGTGACGCCGTCGATCTGGGCGATGGTTCCGGTGCCCTTCTCGACGACCGTCTCCATCGCCTGCTGGAGCTTCTGCGCGGTCTCACCCGAGATGGGCTGTCCCATCTCCTTGGGCTTGTGCTCCTCGACGGTGCTGAGGTTCGGCGCGACGAGCCGGTCCACCATGTACGGCTCCATCATCTTGCCGTCGTTGGCGACCGCCGCGGTGACCATGGCCATCTGGATCGGGGTGGCGCGGTTGGACGCCTGGCCGATGCCGGCCTGGGCGTTCTGCGGCTGGTTGTCCTCGGGGTAGACGGAGACCGCGGTGCGGACCGGGACGAAGTGCTCCTGACCGAAGCCGAACTTCTCGGCGTACTCGATCATCTCCTCGTTGCCGACCTCGTGGGCGATCTTGGCGAAGACCGTGTTGCAGGACCACTGCATCGCCACCCGGAGCGAGGCGTTCTCACAGGAGTGGTTGCCGTCGTTGGGCAGGTTCGTCCTGGTGCCCGGGAGGAGGTACGGGTCCGGGGAGTCGGTCTTCTCGTCGATGTCCTCGTACAGACCGCTCTCGATCGCGGCGGCGGCGGTGACGATCTTGAACGTCGAACCGGGCGGGTAGGTCTGGCGCAGCGCCCGGTTGAGCATCGGGTCGCTGGGGTCGTTCTCCTTCTGGAGCTTCTTCCAGGCCTCGGCGTCCTTGGCGGAGTTGCCCGCGAAGACGGAGGGGTCGTACGAGGGAGTGCTGATCAGGCCGAGGATGGCACCGGTCTCGGGATTGATCGCGACGGCCGCGCCCCTCTTGTCGCCCATCGCCTCGAAGCCGGCCTGCTGGACGGACTGGTCCAGCGTCGTGACGACGTTGCCGCCCTTCTGGTCCTTGCCGGTGATCATGTCGATGGTGCGGTTGAAGAACAGCCGGTCGTCGTCCCCGGTGAGGATGCCGTCGTAGATGGCCTCCAACTGGGTGGCGCCGTACGCCTGCGAGGCGTAGCCCGTGACCGGGGCCCACATCTCGCCGTTCTTGTACGTCCGCTTGTACCGGAAGTCGGTCCCCTCGACCTCGGTCGAACCGGTGATCGCCTCCCCGTTGGAGAGGATGATGTTGCCGCGCGGCTGGCCGTAGCGCTCGATGGCGACGCGGCGGTTCTTCGGGTCGCTCTGCAACTCGTCGGCCTGGACGAACTGGATCCAGTTGGCGCGGACCATCAGGGCGACCATGAGCAGACCGCAGAAGATGGCGATGCGGCGCAGGGGCTTGTTCACGATCGGACCACCTGGGTCATCTCGACGTCGGGTGAGGGCGCGGGGGCGGGGGCGGGCCGTCGGGCGGTGTCGCTGATCTTCAACAGGATCGCGACGAGCGCCCAGTTGGCGATGACGGACGAGCCACCCTGCGCCAGGAAGGGCATGGTCATGCCGGTCAGCGGGATGAGGGCCATCACACCGCCGGCCACCACGAAGACCTGGATGGCGAAGGCCGCGGACAGGCCCACGGCGAGCAGCTTGCCGAACGGGTCGCGGGCGGCCAGGGCGGTGCGGACCCCGCGCTCCACGAGGAGGCCGTACAGCAGGACGAACGCCATGACGCCGGTCAGACCCAGCTCCTCGCCGACGGTGGCGAAGATGTAGTCGCTCCTGGCGGCGAAGCCGATCAGGTCGGAGTGGCCCTGACCGAGCCCGGCGCCGATGATGCCGCCGGCACCGAAGGCCCACATGGCCTGCGCGGGCTGGTTGGCGTTGCCGGTCTCCCGGACGACGTGGAAGGGGTCCAGCCAGTCCTCGACACGGCCCTGTACGTGGGGCTCGAAGCTGGCCACGGCCACCGCGCCGGCCACGGCCAGGGTGAGGCCGAAGAGGATCCAACTGGTGCGCTCGGTGGCCACGTACAGCATCACGACGAAGAGGCCGAAGAAGAGCAGCGAGGTGCCCAGGTCGGTCTCGAAGACCAGGATGAGGACGCTGAGCGCCCAGATCACCAGGATCGGACCGAGGTCGCGGCCGCGCGGCAGGTACAGGCCCATGAAACGGCGGCTGGCCAGCGCCAGGGCGTCTCTCTTCACCATCAGGTAGCCGGCGAAGAAGACCGCGATGATGATCTTCGCGAACTCGCCGGGCTGGATGGACATCCCGCCGATGGTGATCCAGATCTTGGCGCCGTAGACCGCCGGGAAGAACATCGGCAGGATCAGCAGGACCAGCGCCACGGCCATCGAGATGTAGGTGTAGCGCTGGAGGATCCGGTGGTCCTTGAGGAAGATCAGCACGGCGAGGAAGAGCGCTATGCCCAGCGCGGACCACATCAGCTGGTTGGGGGCGGCGGCGCCCTCCCTGACCAGAGGGACCCGTTCGGACTGGTCGAGCCGCCAGATCAGCACCAGCCCCATCCCGTTGAGGAGCGTGGCGATGGGCAGCATCAACGGATCGGCGTACGGCGCGAACTTCCGCACCACCAGGTGCGCGATGCCGGCGAGCAGGCCGAGACCGAGGCCGTAGCCGAGCATGCCCGCCGGGACCTCGCCGTTGACGGCCAGGCCCACGTTGGCGTAGGCGAACACCGGGATCAGCACCGCGAAGGCGAGCATCGCCAGCTCGGTGTTGCGGCGGCTGGGCAGGTCCCCGGAGGAGATCGTGGTGTTGCTGCCCGTGGTGTGACTGGTGCTCATGGAGTGCGGCCCCCTATGGCGTGGTGCACTGCTTGGCGAGCTTCTGCTGTTCCTCCGGAAGGGTGGGGCCCGGGGTGGGAGCGGCGGTGGAGCTCTGGGTGCTGTCGCTTGCGGTGCGGACGGACGTGGCGGTGGTGTGGGTGAAGAGGGCGGCGAGAGACGCGGCGGAGGGGTCGCCGGACGGAGGCGCGCCGTTCCCGGTCTCCTCGCCCGTGCCGGCCCCGCCGCCTTCCGTGCCGCCTTCCGCGCCTCCCGTCGTGTCGCCGACCTTGTCGTCGGACTCCGCCTCGGCCTCGGCCTCGGCACGCTGCCGTTCCTGGCGCTGCTCGGCCACGATCCTGCAGACCTCGGCCTGCTCCTCCAGCTTCCTCAGCCGGTCCTCGGCCTGCGCGAGGCTGCCCATGGAGATGCCCTCCTCGACCTCGTTGCGCTGGTAGGCCGGGAGGTACTTGAGTTCGACCGCGGAACGCCGCTCGATCTCGCTGAGTTCGATCCAGCCCAGCTTCTGGGTGATGCCGCGGTAGATCGCCACGTGGTCGCCCTCGACGCCGACGTAGTACTGCGTCTGCGTCCAGCGGTGGCCCGCGTACAGGCCACCGCCGACGACACCGAGCACGAGCGCCACGAGGAGGGAGCGCTTGAGCCAGGTGAGGCCTCTGCGTGGCTTGTCGAAGGCGCCTTCGGCGTACGCCCCGAAGGCGCCGTTCGGCGGTGCCGCCCCGGCCCCGCCGCCGGGCGGGCCGAAACCGCCCGAGGAACCGTCCGACGTCTGCTGCTGGGGCACGCCGCCGCGGCCGAGTTCGGCCGCGCGCGCGGCGGGGGTCTGGAGGGTGCCCGGGTCGCCGAGCTGGTGCTGGTTCTCGGCGACGGCGCCCACGATCACCGGGGTGTCGTTGAGCTGCCCGGCGAGGGTGTCGCCGTCGTCGACGTCGAGGACGTCGGCGACGATGCAGGTGATGTTGTCCGGGCCGCCGCCGCGCAGGGCGAGCTGGATCAGCTCCTGCACGGTCTCGTGCGGACCCTGGTAGCCGGCGAGGGTCTCCTCCATCGTCTGGTGGCTGACGACACCGGAGAGGCCGTCGGAGCAGAGCAGATAGCGGTCCCCGGGCCGCACCTCGCGGATGGACAGGTCGGGCTCGACCCGGTCGCCGCTGCCCAGCGCGCGCATCAGCAGGGAGCGCTGCGGGTGGGTGGTGGCCTCCTCCTCGGTGATCCGGCCCTCGTCCACCAGCCGCTGGACCCAGGTGTGGTCCTGGGTGATCTGGGTGAGCCGGCCGTCGCGCAGCAGGTACGCGCGGGAGTCGCCCACATGGACCAGGCCGAGCCGGCGGCCCGTCCACAGCAGGGCGGTGAGCGTGGTGCCCATGCCCTCCAGCTGCGGGTCCTCCTCGACCATGACGCGGAGCTGCTCGTTGGCGCGCTGCACGGCGGAGCCGAGCGAGGTGAGGAGGTCGGACCCGGGAACGTCGTCGTCCAACTGGACGAGGATGGAGATCACCTCGGAGCTGGCGACCTCGCCGGCGGCCTGGCCCCCCATGCCGTCGGCGATCGCGAGCAGCCGGGGACCGGCGTAGCCGGAGTCCTCGTTGCCCTCGCGGATCATGCCTTTGTGCGATCCGGCGGCGAAGCGCAGTGACAGGCTCATGCGCACCTCGCCCGTCGGCTCCGGGTACATCCGCACGGTGCCCACCCTCCGGTCGTCATGGTCGCGTCCACTACTTCCGCAGCTCGATGACCGTCTTGCCGATGCGGATCGGCGCACCGGGCGGAATCGGTGTCGGCGTGGTGAGCCGGGTCCGGTCGAGGTACGTGCCGTTGGTGGAGCCCAGGTCCTCGACGATCCACTGGCCGTCGCGGTCCGGGTAGATCCGGGCGTGGCGGCTGGAGGCGTAGTCGTCGTCCAGCACGATCGTCGAGTCGTGGGCCCGGCCGAGCGTGATGGTCTGTCCCTGGAGGGCCACGGTGGTGCCGGTGAGCGACCCCTCGGTCACCACGAGCTTGGTCGGGGCGCCGCGCCGCCGTCCGCCGCCGCGGCCGGTCGGCTGCTGGGCCTGGCGCGGCTGAGGCGGACGTTGCGCCTCGCGGCGGGCGGTGCGTTGGGTCACGCGGGTGCCGAAGAGGTCGCTCCTGATGACCTGCACGGTCACGATGACGAACAGCCACAGTACGGCGAGAAAACCCAACCGCATGACCGTCAGGGTCAGCTCTGACATTGCCCCCGCTTCACCCTTCGGCTTGCCGGTAAATGATCGTCGTGCTGCCCACGACGATGCGTGAGCCGTCGCGGAGCGTAGCGCGCGTGGTGTGCTGTCCGTCCACCACGATGCCGTTGGTGGAGCCCAGGTCCTGGATCGTGGTGGGGTTTCCGGCCCGGATCTCGCAGTGCCGCCGGGAGACGCCGGGGTCGTCGATCCGCACGTCGGTCTCGGTGGAGCGGCCCAGCACCATGGTGGGGCGGGAGATCTGGTGGCGGGTGCCGTTGATCTCGATCCAGCGGCGAGTCTGGGCGGAGGGCAGCGCCCCGCCTCCGCCGGGGGCCCCGGGCGGCGGGCCGGCGGGCATGGGCGGGGGCCCCGCGGGCCGCTGCGGCGGGTATCCGTAACCGCCGCCGGGGGCGCCGTGCGGAGGCGGCGGGGACTGGGGGCGGGGCTGGGAGGTGCTGGAGGCGAGAGTGCGGCTGCGGACCCGGTACAGGCCGGTGTCGAGGTCGTCGGCGCGCTCCAGGTGGACCTTGACCGATCCCATGAAGGTGTAGCGCTGCTGCTTGGCGTACTCGCGCACCATCCCGGCCAGTTCGTCGCCGAGCTGCCCGGAGTACGGGCTGAGGCGTTCGTGGTCCGGGGCGCTGAGCTCGACGATGAAGTCGTTGGGCACGACCGTACGCTCGCGGTTCCAGATGGTGGCGTTGTTGTCGCACTCGCGCTGGAGGGCGCCCGCGATCTCGACGGGCTGTACCTCCGACTTGAACACCTTGGCGAAGGTGCCGTTGACGAGACCCTCGAGTCGCTGCTCGAAGCGCTTCAGAACTCCCACGGTGCACCTCCTTCCCCGATGCCCTCGGCTCTAGTGCGCCGGTCGCACACGACGCGTCGCCTCCGATACTGCTTACTGATCGTATCCACGCGCGAGGAAAACGGCTGGTTCCCTTCCGGGCCTGGCGCGCGGGTGTCAACCCTCACACGGATCGTAGAGCCGGCACGCGACCAGTGTCCCAAACCGGCGGGGTCGATACGGGTGTGAGACCACCCCGCGAGGCGTGCTAATGTTCTGGGTGTCGCCAGGCGATCCCGACGGAACGGAGCGAAACGCTCCGGGAAGTGTGGGAGAATCCGAAGCGACAGCACCCATGCGCGGGTGGCGGAATAGGCAGACGCGCTGGATTCAGGTTCCAGTGCCCGAAAGGGCGTGGGGGTTCAACTCCCCCCTCGCGCACAGAGAACGCGGAGCGGGCTCCGATCGTGACAAGAGTCACGGTCGGGGCCCGCTCCGCGTCGTGTCCGGGGGCGGCTCCGCGTTCGGTTCCGGCTCTCGACCGAGGGCGCGCCGGAGGGCGCCGGAGCCCGGCGGGGCCCCCTCGGGCCGCACCCTCCTTTGAAGTTCCTTCGCGGCGGCGCGGACGCGACGACCGGGGTGTGATCTGTCGCACTCTCCGCCTCGGGGAGGCGCGCCGACCGGCCGGACGGAGGTCCCCGCACCCGGGAGCGGGCTCCGGACACGCGCCCGGGGCTGCACAACCGGGGGGACGGACAAGTACCTTCTTCCCCACTGATCGTCATCGGCCGGCCGGTCCGCCGACTTCGGGCGCCGGCCACCGGCGCCCGTCGGCCCGGTCGGCGGCAAGTCGCACAGGGGGTGGGGCCGTGACCGAGCGGCTGCCGTACGTGCCGGGGTTCGCGGACCGGGGGAACCGGGAGTCGCCGAAGCGGGTGGGCAAGGCGCTGCGCGAGGCGGTGCCCCGGAGGGCGCACGCCGCGTTCACCGAGGTACCGAACCGGCCGGACGCGCCGACCGCCGTCGAGGAGTCCAACCGCGGCAGGATCGAGGAACTGGTTCCGATCCGGGTCGGACGCATGATCGCCTCGCCCTTCGCGTTCCTGCGCGGCTCGGCCGGGCTGATGGCCCACGACCTGGCGTACGGCACGCCCACCACCGGACCGGCCGCGCAGCTCTGCGGGGACGCGCACGCCGCCAACTTCGGCATCTACGGCGACGCCCGGGGCGGCCTGACCATCGACCTCAACGACTTCGACGAGACCGTGCGCGGTCCCTGGGAGTGGGACCTCAAACGGCTGGCCGCCTCCCTGGTGCTGGCCGGGCGCGAGGCGGGCGTGGGCGAGGACGTCTGTCGGCGGGCGGCGTACGACGCGGCCGGGGCGTACCGGCACACCCTGCGGCTCCTGGCGAGGATGTCCGCGGCGGACGCCTGGAACGCCGTCGCCGACGAGGAACTGGTCTCCCACGCCGACGCCCACGAACTGCTGGGCACCCTGGAGCGGGTCTCCGCCAAGGCACGGCGCAACACCAGTGCCCGCTTCGCCGCCAAGTCGACCCGCGAGACGGAGGACGGCGGCCGGGTCTTCGTGGCCGCCCCACCCGTGCTGCGCAGGATCGGCGACGCGGAGGCGGCCGCCGTGGTGTCCTCGCTGGAGGAGTACCTGCGGACGCTGCCGGAGGACCGGCTGCCCCTGCTGGCCCGGTACGCGGTGCACGACGTGGCGTTCCGGGTCGTCGGCACCGGCAGCGTGGGCACCCGCTCGTACGTGGTGCTGCTCCTGGACCACCGGGGCAAGCCGTTGGTGCTCCAGGTGAAGGAGGCCCGCCCCTCGGTGTTGCGCCCGTACACGGCCCGGGTGGGCCTCGCCGAGCCGGAGCCGGAGCACGAGGGGCGCCGGGTGGTGCTGGGACAGCAGCGGATGCAGGTGGTGTCGGACACGCTGCTGGGGTGGACGACCGTGGAGGGGCGGCCGTACCAGGTGCGACAGTTCCGCAACCGCAAGGGCAGCGTGGACCCGGCGGCGCTGGTGGCGGAGGAGATCGACGACTACGGGAGGATGACGGGCGCCCTGCTGGCCCGTGCGCACTCCCACAGCGCCGACCCGAACGTCCTGGCGGCCTACTGCGGCAAGTCGGACGAGCTGGACGCGGCGGTGGCCGCGTTCGCCGTGGCCTATGCGGACCGCACGGAGAAGGACCACGCGGACCTGGTGGCCGCCGTGCGGGCCGGGAGGCTGCCGGCCGAGACGGGGGTGTGAGGGGGCGGGCACGGATCCGGGGGCCTGGGGCGGAGGAGAGGACGGAAGGCCGGGATCCGGGCCGGTGCCCGGTGGGGCGTGAGCCGCGCGACGGCATGGGGACGGAGCGTTCCGGGGCCGTAGGCTGGCTGGGTGACGCCGCGGTCCTCCCGGGCGGCGACCCGGGGATGGGACCGTGGCGCGAGAGCCCCGGGCCGGTGGATCCCGGCCGGGGAGGCAGACAACCGCCGTCGCGACGAGGATGCCCGTGAAACCGGAAGCCCAGCAGGAAGCCGAAGCCCGGCAGACCGGTCCCCAGGCCGAGCGGGAAGCCGTCGAGCGCCTCGACCGTGCCGTCCGTGCGGCCGAGACCGCGCTGATCGAGTACGAGATCGCCGTGGAGACCTTCCGCATCGAGGTGGAGAACTTCTCCCGGCTGCACCAACAGCGGCTCGGGCCGCTGTACGTCAGGCTCGACGAACTGGACGCGTTGATCGCGGAGGCGGTGGCGGCACGCACCGGCGACCCCGAGGACCTGCGCAAGGCGCGGGAGGCGAGGGCCTCGGTGCTGCCGATGCCGCGGGTCGAGGAGTTGCTCCAGGGGTGGATGGACTCCGACGGGCTGCCCCCGGAGGCCACCGCGATGCTCACCGATCAGCGGGTGCGGCCGCCGGAGCGGGTGCGGCCCGGCGAGCGGGCCAGGCGGTTGTACCGGGAGCTGGTGCGCCTGGCCCACCCGGACCTGGCCCAGGAGGAGGCGGAACGGGAGCGGCGCGAGGAGTTCCTCGTCCGCGTGAACAAGGCGTACGCCGACGGGGACGAGGAACTGCTGGCGGAGCTGACCGAGGAGTGGGCCGCCGGGCCGCCCGATCCCGCGGCGCGGGAGGAGGCGCGTGCCGAGGAGCTGTACGCGCGTCTGGAGTGGTTGACCTACCGCAGGGAACTGCTGGCCCGGGTGGTCTCCGGGCTGGAGGAGAGCGCGATCGGGTCGATGCTGAAGCTGGCGCCGGACGACCCGGACGGGTTGCTGGAGGAGATCGGCGAACGACTTCGGACACAGATCGCGGAGAAGGAGGCGCGTCTGGTCGAGCTGTCGGCCGCCGTGGCGACGCCCGACGGTGGCGCGGGCGCCGGTGGGGCGGGGGCGCCGGGCACGGGCGCGTCGGGTGCCGGGACGACCGGCGCCGGCCGGGCGGGTTAGGTTCGGGGTGGGCCGCCGTGCGCCGGCGGCCGAGAAGTGCGAGTGTTCCGACGGTGCCGGTGCGGCCGGTGCCGGAGAGAGGGGCGTGGCCCGATGCAGTACGGCCGACTTCCGTCGGTGGATGTCGCGGCGGTGCCGTCCGACGGTCTCCTGCTGGACGTCCGGGAGGACGACGAATGGGCGGCCGGGCACGTCGAGGGAGCGGTACACGTTCCGATGAGCCGGTTCGTGGAGCGACTGGGCGAGGTGACGGAGCGCGCCGCCGATCGGACGGTGTACGTGGTCTGTCGGGTCGGCGGCCGTTCGGCACAGGTCACCCGGTACCTGTTGGCGCAGGGCGTCGACGCGGTGAACGTGGACGGCGGCATGTTGGCCTGGGAAGCCACCGGACGTCCGCTGGTGAACGACGGGCAGGGGCCGGCTCACGTGGCCTGAGAACCGTGGGATCCGAGGACACGGGCCCCGGTGCCGTCCCCCTGTCGTGTGGGAGGGGACGGCACCGGGGCCCTGTGCGCCGGCAGGCGCCGAGCTTTCGCGAGTGGGACCCGTCAGGCGTCGAAATCGACCTCGACGGCCTCGGTGACCGGACGTGACTGGCAGGCCAGCACGTACCCGGCCGAGACCTCGTCCGGCTCCAGCGCGAAGTTGCGGTCCATGCTCACCTCGCCGGAGACCAGCTTCACGCGGCAGGTGCCGCACACCCCGCCCTTGCAGGCGTAGGGAGCGTCGGAGCGGTTGCGCAGCACCGTCTCCAGCAGCGTTTCGCCGCCCCCGACGGGCCAGACGCCCATCCGGCCGCCGAGCGTCGCAGTGAGCTTCGCGCCGCTCGGCGCGGACCGGTCCGCGGCCCGCTTCCGCGGACCGGCGGAAGCGTCGTCCACATGGAAGATCTCCTGGTGGATCGAGGTGGCGGGCACTCCGAGCGCGCCCAGCGCCCGCGCGGCGCCGGAGACCAGTCCGTGCGGTCCGCACAGGAACCAGTCGTCGACATCGTCCACCGGCAGCAGGGCGGGCAGCAGCGTGGTGAGGCGCTCGGTGTCGAGCCGCCCGGTGGATGGGCCCGCCTGCCGCTCCTCTCGGGAGAGCGTGTGCACCAGGTGGAAGCGGTCGGGGTGGCGGTCCTTCAGCTCGGCGACCTCCTCCAGGAACATCGCCGACGCGGCGGTGCGGTCGCTGCGTATCAGGTGGAACTTGGCTTCCGGTTCTTCGGAGAGGAGCGTGGCGGCGATGGAGAGCACCGGGGTGATGCCGCTGCCGCCCACGATCGCCGCGAAGCGGCCCGGACGGGGCCGTAGGGTGAAGCGGCCCGTCGGGGGCGTCACCTCGATCGTGTCGCCGACGGACAGCTCCTTGAGGGCATGGGTGGAGAACGCGCCGCCCTCCACCAACCGGATGCCGACCTTCAGCAGTGGGGTGGCGGGTGCCTTCGCGGCCGGTGCGCAGACGGAGTAGGTGCGGCGCACCTCCGTACCGTCCACCTCGTGCCGCAGCGTGACGTGCTGGCCGGGAACGTGCCGGAAGATGTCGTGCGCCTCGGGCGGGATGTCGAACGTCACGGCCACCGCGTCGTCCGTGAGCCGTTCGACCTCGCGGACCCGGAGCGGGTGGAACCTCATGTCAGCTCCTTGAAGTGGTCGAACGGCTCCCGGCAGGAGGCGCAGCGGCGCAACGCCTTGCAGGCGGTGGACGAGAAGCGGCTGAGCAGGGTGGTGTCGGTCGAGCCGCAGCGGGGACAGCGGACGGCCAGGTCCACCGCGACCGGCCCGCCCCCCGGGGCGCCACCGGTGGGGCGGGGCGGCGCGATGCCGAACTCGGCCAGCTTGCGGCGGCCCTCGGCGGTGATCGCGTCCGTCGTCCAGGGCGGGGAGAGGACGGTGCGGACGCTCACGTCCGTCATGCCGTGTTCACGCAGAGCCTGTACGACGTCGGCGGACATGGTCTCGACCGCCGGGCAACCGGTGTAGGTCGGGGTCAGTTCGACCTCCACCCGGCCCGGCCCGAGGACGTGGAGCCCGCGCAGCACGCCCAACTCGGCCAGGGTGAGCACCGGCAGCTCCGGGTCGGGGACGGAACCCGCGACGCCGAGCAGCTCCTTCTCCAGGGCGGTCGGCTCCTCCGGTGTCCCGGCGGGGAAGCCCGCCCCGCGCGTCACCACGACGCCCCCGGGTGACTGCGGTGCAGATGCTGCATCTCGGCGAGCATCCGGCCGAACGGCTCGGTGTGGACGCCCTGTCGTCCGGCGCCGGCGGCCCAGGAAGCGTTCCGCGGGCCCTGGGGAAGGGACAGGGAGGCGCGTTCCAGCACGGCCGTGACACGCCGTGTCCACTCCTCGCGCAGGCCGTCCCAGTCGACGTCCAGGCCCTCGATCGGTTGGGACAACTCGCCGGTGTAGCGCCACAGTCCGTCCAGCGCGGCCCGCATGCGCTCGTGGCTGACATCGGTGCCGTCGCCCAGGCGCAGCGTCCAGTGCTCGGCGTGGTCGCGGTGGTAGGCGACCTCCTTGACCGCCTTCGCGGCCAGCGCGGCCAACTCGCCGTCATCGGTGCCACCGTCGGCCAACCGCTCGTAGAGCAGTTCCTGATGGGTGGAGAAGTACAACTGACGGGCGATGGTGTGGGCGAAGTCGCCGTTCGGCCGCTCCACCAGTTGGACGTTGGTGAAATCCCGCTCCTCGCGGAGGTACGTCAGCTCGTCCTCGTCGCCCGCCATCGACAGCAGGGTGCGGGCCTGGCCCAGCAAGTCCAGCGCGATGTTGGCGAGGGCGACCTCCTCCTCCAGGACGGGGGCGTGGCCGGCCCACTCGCCCAACCGGTGGGAGAGCACCAGGGCGTCGTCGCCGAGGGCCAGGAGTGCCGTGCGGGGGGCGCTCACAGGTGCTTCACCCCTTCGGGGACCTCGTAGAAGGTGGGGTGGCGGTAGGGCTTGTCGGCGGCGGGCTCGAAGAACGGGTCCTTCTCGTCCGGCGAGGAGGCGGTGATCTCGGCCGAGGGCACCACCCAGATCGAGACTCCCTCCGAGCGACGTGTGTACAGGTCTCGCGCGTTGCGCAGGGCCATCTCGGCGTCGGGTGCGTGCAGGCTGCCCGCGTGGGTGTGGGACAGGCCGCGCCTGCTGCGGACGAAGACCTCCCACAGGGGCCATTCGCTGGTGGTCATGCCGTCGCCCTTCCGTGCCCGTCGCCGTTGGTCGTGCCGTTGGTCGTGCCGCTGCCGCCGTGGTCATGACGGCGGTCGTCACCGTGACCACCACCGTGTTTGCGGGCGTACGCCGCCGCGGCCTCGCGCACCCAGGTGCCCTCCTCATGGGCGCGGCGCCGCTGCTCCAGCCGCTGTTCGTTGCAGGGGCCGTTGCCGCGCAACACCTCGTGGAACTCGGACCAGTCGATCGGACCGAAGTCGTAGTGGCCGCGCTCCTCGTTCCACCTCAGCTCCGGATCGGGGAGGGTCAACCCGAGGGACTCGGCCTGGGGAACGCAGATGTCCACGAAGCGCTGGCGCAACTCGTCGTTGGAGTGTCGCTTGATCTTCCAGGCCATGGACTGTGCCGAGTGCTTCGACGCGTCGTCGGGCGGACCGAACATCATCAGCGAGGGCCACCACCAGCGGTCCACGGCGTCCTGCGCCATCGCGTGCTGGGCCGGCGTGCCGCGGCTGAGGGCCAGCAGCAGTTCGTACCCCTGGCGCTGGTGGAAGGACTCCTCCTTGCAGACGCGGACCATGGCCCGCGCGTAGGGCCCGTAGGAGCAGCGGCACAGCGGAACCTGGTTGGTGATCGCCGCGCCGTCCACCAGCCAGCCGATCGCGCCGACGTCGGCCCAGGTGAGGGTGGGGTAGTTGAAGATCGAGGAGTACTTCTGGCGCCCGGTGTGCAGCTTGTCCAACAGCTCGTCGCGGCTGACGCCCAGCGTCTCGGCGGCGCTGTAGAGGTACAGGCCGTGCCCGGCCTCGTCCTGCACCTTGGCCATCAGGATCGCCTTGCGGCGCAGTGAGGGCGCCCGGGTGATCCAGTTGGCCTCCGGCTGCATGCCGATGATCTCGGAGTGGGCGTGCTGGGCGATCTGGCGCACCAGCGTCGCGCGGTAGGCGTCCGGCATCCAGTCGCGCGGCTCGATCCGCTCGTCCGCGGTGACGGCCGCGTCGAACACGGCCTGCCGGGCCTCGGCGTCGGCCTCCGGGCCGTCGTCCTGTCCCGTCTCCGGCAGCAGCGTCGTCATGCACAGCTCCCTTTGTTCCGAGGGGCCCGGACTTCCGGGGCGCCCGTGGATCCGGACACCCGGGCTTCGGGACACCGAAAACCTGAACCAACCGACCGATCGTTCGGTTCAATGGTGGTCATCGGCCCCCCACGGTGTCAAGGCTGTGGATAACCTCGTAGGGCCCGGGGCGGTCGCGGAGGGCGGCGGTCGCGGGGCACGGGACCGGCGACGCGGGTACGGAGCGCGCACCGCGGGAGTGCCCGGCGCGGCACGCACGGCGTGGCGGGCGGTGCGCCACCGCGCCGGAGATCGGATCGGGGAGGGCATGGAGCCACAAGCACAGACGCGCCGGGACGCGCCGGCGCCCGGTGGGAGGACGGGGGTGATGGCACTCCCGCCGGGCGCGCGGATCGCCGTCGCGGCGGCGCTGGGGGTCGTCACCGTGCTCGTCGCCGCCCACCTGGCGATGGTCTTCCTGCACATCGCCCCGTCGAACACCCTCAGCAAGCGGTACGGCGAACTGGTGTCGGAGCACATCAACCCGGAGTTCGAGCAGAACTGGAAGCTGTTCGCGCCCAATCCGCTCCAGCAGAACGTCGCCGTCCACGCCCGCGCCGAGGTGCTCCGGCCGGACGGCACCACCGAGCGGACCGGCTGGGTGGACCTGTCGGGCATGGACGTGGAGAACATCCGGGGCAATCCCTTCCCCAGCCACACCGACCAGAACGAGCTCCGTCGGGCCTGGGACTTCTTCACCGGTTCGCACGACGAGGAGAACCGTCCGACCGGCCTGCGCGGCGAACTCTCGGAGGAGTACCTCAAGCGGATCGTGATGCTCCGCTTCGGGAGCGAACTGAACGGCGGAGAGGTCAGGAAGATCCAGGTCCGGTCGGCGACCACGCCGGTCGGGACACCGCCGTGGAGTGACGAGAACGTCGGCACGGAGACCACCTACCGGGTGCTTCCCTGGTGGGCGGTCGACAGCACGGATGTACCGGAGGGCAAGTGATGCGGTCCGAAGACGGCTCCTCCGTCCCGTCCGTCCCCGCGGCGCGGTCGCCCGAGGAGCGTGACGCCGGGGACCGTACGGCCGAGGGACCCGGGGAGCACGTGCCGCGGCGGCGGCCCGCCACGGGCGGGGACGGCGGGGCCGAAGGAGCCGAGGCGGCTCCCGTCTCCCTCCGGGGGTGGGCGCGGCGGTTCGCCGCCGGTGTCGACGACGCGATCGTCCGCGGCATCGTCCGGGTCGGCGATCACGCGCTCGGTCCCCACCAGGCCGCGGTCGTGCGCATCGGCTTCGCCTTCACCTGGCTGGTGTTCCTGCTCTTCGAATGGCCGAACCGGCGCGAACTGTACGGGCCCAACGGCCCGTGGAGCCGGGAGCTGGCCGAGCGGCTGATCGACACCAATCACGCCTTCACGGCGTTGCTGTGGTTCGACGGGACCGTCTGGTTCGAGGTCGTCTACGCCCTCGCGCTGCTCTCCGCCGCGGCTCTGCTGGTGGGCTGGCACACCCGGGCCACCTCGGTCCTGTTCATGATCGGTGTGCTGTCGCTGCAGAACCACAGCGTCTTCATGGGCGACGGAGGCGACAACGTCATCCATCTGATGGCGCTGTACCTGGTGTTCACCCGCTGCGGTCTGGTCTGGTCCCTCGACGCGCGCCGGGCCCGACGGTCCCCCGCCGCGGCCGGAGGCTCGGGAGCGGACCCGACCGGTGTGGTGCTGTGGTCGGTGCTGGGCGCCGTCCTGCTGTTGGTCACCGTGCGCGGTGAGCTGAGCTGGTTCGGTGACGACGGACCGGTGCTCCACGTCGGCTGGGCCACCGTCCTGTGGGGGCTGTGGCTGGTGTACGGCCTGTGGTGGTACGTCTCCCGGCCCGGCGCCGGTGCGGACGCCGATACGGACGCCGGTGCGGACCCCGGTGCCGCGGGGCGACCGGCCGGGGGTCGGCGCGCCGCGGTCCGCGGACTGATGGACATCCTCGGCAACATCGTGCACAACGCCACCCTGCTGGTGATCATGGCAGAGGTCTGCCTGATCTACGCGACGGCCGGTTGGTACAAGATCCAGGGCTCGCGCTGGCAGGACGGCACCGCCGTCTACTACCCCATGCACCTGGACTACTTCGCCCCCTGGCCGGCCCTCTCCGAGCTGCTGGGCAGCAGTGGCCTGATGATCATGGTGTTGAGTTACGGCACGGTGATCGTCCAGGTCGCCTTCCCCTTCACCCTCTTCAACCGTCGGGTGAAGAACGTGCTGCTCGTGATGATGATGGTCGAGCACGCCGGTATCGCCGTCATCCTCGGCCTGCCGTTCTTCTCGCTGGCGATGATCGCCGCCGATGCCGTCTTCCTGCCGACGGTCTTCCTGGTGTGGGCCGGCGCCCGGGCCTCCGGCGCGGCCGGACGGATCCGCGGACTGATGGGGAGACGGGGGACTCACCAGGAGTCCGACGGCGGAGAAGGGGCGGAGCGGTCGGACACCGGTGACCCCACACGTACTCTCGTGGGGTGAACGGCAGCGAGACGGAGGGCCGGGAGGAACCGGTCCAGTACGACGAGGGCCACGGGCCCGAGGTGGGAGTCGGCCCCCATCCCGAGCCGTGGCCGACGGACGAGCGGTACGACCCGGAACTGTTGGCGCACGGCGACCGGCGCAACGTCGTCGACCGCTACCGTTACTGGAAGCGCGAGGCGATCGTCGCCGACCTCGACACCCGGCGGCACGACTTCCACGTCGCGGTGGAGAACTGGAGCCACGACTTCAACATCGGCAGCGTCGTGCGCACCGCCAACGCCTTCCTGGCCGGAAAGGTCCACATCGTCGGCAGGCGCCGCTGGAACCGGCGCGGCGCGATGGTCACCGACCGCTATCAGCACATCGTCCACCACCCCGATGTCGCGGCCCTCGCCGAGTGGGCCCGGGGCGAGGAACTGCCGATCATCGGAATCGACAACCTTCCCGGTGCCGTCCCGTTGGAGACCACCGAGTTGCCGCGCCGCTGTGTTCTGCTCTTCGGACAGGAGGGACCGGGGTTGACGGAGGAGGCGTGGAAGCACGCCGAGAAGGTCTGCTCCATCGCCCAGTTTGGTTCCACCCGCTCCATCAACGCGGGAGCGGCCGCGGCCATCGCCATGCACGCCTGGGTCCGCGCGCACGCGGGAGTCGGTCAGGACGCTCCGACCTCCCGGGAGCGCCGCGCCGTCGAACGGCCGTGACCGTTGTGAAACGGCCGTGACGACCACGGGGACGAGGAGCGGCCCACCGGACGCTCCCCGCCCCGCCGTCATCGGCCCGAGGCCGCCCGACCCGGATCACCGGCGGGCGCGGGACCGCGCCGGGCGGTGTCAGGCCGGCCTGCGCACCTCCACCACACGGAAGCGGCTCGCCACGAACGCGCCGTCGCACAGGGCGGCGTTGGCCGCCGGGTTGCCGCCGGAGCCGTGGAAGTCGGAGAACGCCGCCGTCTGGTTCACGTACACCCCGCCGGTGAGGTTCAACGAGAGCTGGGCGCACTCCTCCAGGCAGGCCTCCTCCACCAGCCGCTCGGCGTCCGGCGAGGTGGTGTACGCGCCGACCGTCATCGCGCCTCGGTGTCGGATGGTGCGGCGCAGCAGCTCCACCGCCGCCTCGGTGGACTCCACCGCGACGGCGAAGGAAACCGGACCGAAGCACTCCGACATACAGACCGACTCCGACTCCGGCGCGCCGCCGTCCAGCTTGACGATCACCGGGGTACGGACCGTGGCCTCGGGGAACTCCGGGTGCTCCACCGCGCGGGAGGCCAGGGCGACCTCGCCCAGTTCCGCCGCGCCCTCCAGGCGTTCCCGCACTCCCGGATTGACGATCGCCCCCAGCAACGCGACGGCCCGCTGGTCGTCGCCCAGCAGTTTGTCCACCGCGGTCGCCAGGTCGGAGACGACCTCGTCGTAGGACTTGTGGCCCGCGTCGGTGTCGATGCCGTCGCGCGGGATCAGCAGGTTCTGCGGGGTGGTGCACATCTGGCCGCTGTAGAGGGAGAGCGAGAACGCCAGGTTGCCCAGCATGCCGCGGTAGTCGTCGGTGGAGTCGACGACGATCGTGTTGACCCCGGCCTTCTCCGTGAAGACCTGGGCCTGACGGGCGTTGGCCTCCAGCCAGTCGCCGAAGGAGGTCGAGCCGGTGTAGTCGATGATCCGGACCTCGGGCCGGAGGGCGAGCTCCTTGGCGATTCCCTCGCCGTCCCGCTCGGCGGCCAGCGCCACCAGGTTCGGGTCGAAGCCGGCCTCGGCGAGCACCTCGCGGGCGACCCGCACCGTCATGGCGAGCGGGAGGACGGCCCGGGGATGCGGCTTGACCAGCACCGGGTTGCCCGTGGCCAGAGAGGCGAACAGACCCGGGTAGCCGTTCCAGGTCGGGAAGGTGTTGCAGCCGATGAGCAGCGAGACGCCGCGCGGCACCGGCGTGAACTCCTTGCGCAGCCGGAGCGGGTCGCGCTTGCCCTGCGGCTTGTTCCACTCCGCCGCCTCCGGCGTGCGGCTCTGCTCGGCGAAGGCGTACGCCACCGCCTCCAGGCCCCTGTCCTGGGCGTGCGGGCCGCCCGCCTGCATCGCCATCAGGTACGCCTGCCCGCTGGTGTGCATCACCGCGTGGGCGAACTCGTGGGAGCGGGCGTTGATCCGGGCCAGGACCTCCAGGCACACCGCCGCCCGGACCTCGGGCCCGGCGTCCCGCCAGGCGGGCATCGCGGCGCGCATCGCGGGCAGCAGCACCCCCGCGTCGGCGTGCGGGTACTCGGTGCCCAGCTTCGGGCCGTACGGCGACACCTCGCCGGCCACCCAGCCGTCCGTGCCGGGCTGGTCGAGGTCGAAGCGGGTGCCCAGCAGCGCGTCGAAAGCGGCCTTCCCCTCGGCGGCGCTCAGGGAACCGTGTTCCTCGCCGTACGCCTTGGGATGCTCCGGATACGGGGACCAGTACTCCCGGGAGCGAATCGCTTCCAGCGCCCGATCCAGCACGGGACGGTGCTTCTCCACGAGCCGTGCCGTGGTCTGCGGCGGAGCCTGGGTGGGTGCGGCGGCCATCGGGGACCAACTCCTCATCGAGTGGGGTCGAGCGGGTCGAGCGGGTGGGTGGCGGTGCGCGCACGGAACGGTGTACCGAGGCCGGCCGCGACCGGACTGCCGGTGCGCGGGCGGACGGCGCGGAAGGCCGTGCGCGAACGGAAGGACAGGTAGATACTGCTACCGAACGATCGGTCGGGGCAAGAGGGGCAGGCCGCCTGTGGATAACATCGGGACCATGCCAGTCAAGCCATCGGACAGGGCGCCCAGGCGCGACACCTACACGCCCGAATCGCTCCTCGCGGTGGCCGTGGAGGTCTTCAACCGGCGCGGTTACGACGGCACCTCGATGGAGCACCTGTCCAAGGCGGCGGGGATCTCCAAGTCCTCCATCTACCACCACGTCAAGGGCAAGGAGGAGCTGCTGCGCCGGGCGATATCCCGTGCGCTCGACGGCCTCTTCGCGATCCTGGACGAGCCGGAGGCCCGCCGCGGCCGGGCGATCGAACGGCTGGAACACGTCGTCCGGCGCACCGCCGAGGTGCTGATGGCCGAGTTGCCCTACGTCACCCTGTTGTTGCGGGTGCGCGGCAACACCCGCACCGAACGCTGGGCGATGGAGCGGCGGCGGGAGTTCGACCACCGGGTCGCCGAACTGCTCAGGGCCGCCGCCGCCGAGGGCGACCTCCGCGCCGACCTCGACGCCCGGCTGGCGACCCGACTGCTCTTCGGAATGATCAATTCCATCGTGGAGTGGTACCGACCGCTGCCCGACGACTCCTCCGACCGCGGGCCGGTCGCCGACGCGGTGGTGCGGATCGCCTTCGAGGGGCTGCGCGACCACGGCGGTCCGACGCGTCCCTGAACCGCGCCTCCCCGGCCGCGGCCCCGGCTCACGGCTCCGGTTCCAGGTCGGTCTCCTCGAAGACCAGCAGCGTTCGGGTGCTCAGCACCTCGGGTATCGCCTGTATGCGGGTGAGCACCAGCTCCCGCAGGGCCCGGTTGTCGGCCGTGTGGACCAACAACAGCACGTCGAAGTCGCCGCTGACCAGCGCGATGTGCGCGGCTCCCGGCAGCGCCTTGAGTTTCTCGCGCACCGTGCGCCAGGAGTTCTGCACGATCTTCAGCGTGATGTAGGCGGAGGCGCCCTGACCCGCGCGTTCGTGGTCCACCCGGGCCGCGAAGCCGCGGATCACGCCGTCCTCGACGAGTCGGTTGATCCGGGCGTACGCGTTCGCCCGCGACACGTGCACCCGCTCGGCGATCGACCGCACCGAGGCACGGCCGTCCAACTGGAGCATCCGCAGGATGGCCCGGTCGACCGGGTCGAGCGGCCTGGCCGGCGGCCGGGTCTCTTCCGGCGCCCCGGGAGCCATCTGTTCCTCCGGCATGGCCTGCCGCCTCCCCTCGGTGGACGTACTGCCGACATCCCACGCTCCGCAGAACCGTTTGTCCACAGGGCGGTGCCCACCCGTAGCCAAAATGCGCCGGCGACCGAACAATCGGTAGGGGAAGTCGCCGGACCGGCGTCTGCCCCTGTCCGCCGATGCCCCCTACCAGGAGGTGCTCGCCATGACGGTCCTGGAGCAGCCAGGCTCCCACCGCCCCTCGCCACCGCCCGCCTGGCGGCCGCGCACCGATCCGGCCCCGCTGCTGCCGGACGCCGAGCCGTACCGGCTGCTGGGCACCGGGGCGGAGCTGGATCCGGAACTGCTCGGGGCGCTGTACCGGCAGGTGGTCAAGGGTCGGCGTTACAACCGCCAGGCCACCGCGCTCACCCGGCAGGGCAGGCTGGCCGTCTATCCCTCCTCGACCGGCCAGGAGGCGTGCGAGGTGGCCGCCGCCATGGTCCTTCGGGAGCGGGACTGGCTCTTCCCCAGCTACCGCGACACCCTGGCCGCCGTCGCCCGCGGCATGGATCCGGCCGAGGCCCTCGGCCTCCTCCGTGGTGACTGGCACACCGGCTACGACCCGTACGAACACCGGGTCGCCCCGCTCTCCACCCCGCTGGCCACCCATCTGCCCCACGCCGTCGGCCTCGCCCACGCGGCCCGCCTCAAGGGTGACGACGTGGTGGCGCTGGCCATGGTCGGCGACGGCGGCACGAGCGAGGGCGACTTCCACGAGGCCCTCAACTTCGCCGCCGTCTGGAAGACCCCGACGGTCTTCCTCGTCCAGAACAACGGCTTCGCGATCTCCGTCCCGCTGGCCAAGCAGACCGCCGCTCCCTCGCTGGCCCACAAGGCCGTCGGCTACGGCGTGCCCGGCCGGCTGGTGGACGGCAACGACGCCGCCGCCGTCCACCGGGTGCTGTCCGAGGCCGTCGACCGCGCCCGCGCCGGTGGCGGACCGACCCTGGTGGAGGCCGTCACCTACCGGATCGACGCCCACACCAACGCCGACGACGCCACCCGCTACCGCGGTGACGACGAGGTGGCGGCATGGCTCGAACACGACCCCGTGACGCTACTGGAGCGCGAGCTGGCCGACCGCGGGCTGCTCGACGACGCCATGCGCGACGGGGCGCGGGACGAGGCCGAGGAGATGGCCGCACGGCTGCGGGACCGCATGAACGAGGACCCGGTGCTCGACCCGATGGGTCTCTTCGACCACGTCTACGCGGAGAAGACGGCGCAGTTGAGGGAGCAGGCCGCGCAGCTGCGCGCGGAGCTGGAAGCCGAGAACGGCGACCACGGCGACCACGGCGACCACGACGGACAGGCGAAGGGGGACGGACGATGACGACCGCGACCACCGACAGGAGCGGCGCCACCGCGACCACCCGCAAGCCGGCCACCATGGCCCAGGCCCTCACCCGGGCGATGCGCGATGCCATGGCCCAGGATCCGACCGTGCACGTGCTCGGTGAGGACGTCGGCGTGCTCGGCGGCGTCTTCCGCATCACCGACGGCCTGACGAAGGAGTTCGGCGAGGACCGCTGCACCGACACCCCGCTGGCCGAGGCCGGCATCCTCGGCACGGCCGTCGGCATGGCGATGTACGGCCTGCGGCCGGTGGTGGAGATGCAGTTCGACGCCTTCGCCTACCCGGCGTTCGAACAGCTCCTCAGCCACGTCGCCAAGATGCGCAACCGGACCCGGGGGAAGATGCCGCTGCCCATCACCATTCGGGTGCCCTACGGCGGTGGGATCGGCGGGGTGGAGCACCACAGCGACTCCTCCGAGGCCTACTACATGGCCACCCCCGGCCTCCACGTGGTGACCCCGGCGACCGTCGCCGACGCCTACGGGCTGCTGCGGGCCGCCATCGCCTCCGACGACCCGGTGGTCTTCCTGGAGCCCAAGCGGCTGTACTGGTCGAAGGCCGACTGGTCTCCCGAGGAACCGCAGGCCGTCGCGCCCATCGGCCGGGCCGAGGTCCGCCGCCGGGGCACGTCCGCGACGCTGATCACCTACGGCCCGTCGGTGCCCGTCTGCCTGGAGGCGGCCGAGGCCGCCCGCGAGGAGGGCTGGGATGTGGAGGTCGTCGACCTGCGGTCCCTCGTCCCCTTCGACGACGAGACGGTCTGTGCCTCGGTGCGGCGCACCGGGCGCGCCGTGGTCGTCCACGAGGCCAGCGCGTTCGGGGGGCCCGGTGGCGAGATCGCCGCCCGGATCACCGAACGCTGCTTCCACTACCTTCAGGCGCCGGTGCTGCGGGTGGCCGGATTCGACATCCCCTATCCGCCGCCCATGCTGGAGCGCCGACACCTGCCCGGCGTGGACCGGGTGTTGGACGCGGTCGCCAGGCTCCAGTGGGAGTCGGAGTGGACCGAGCGCCCCGAGGCGTTCGAGGGAGGCACCCGCTGATGGCCGAGGTCCGCGAGTTCACCCTGCCCGATCTGGGCGAGGGGTTGACGGAGGCCGAGATCGTCCGCTGGCTGGTGGACGTCGGTGACGTCGTCGCCGTCGACCAGCCGGTGGTGGAGGTCGAGACGGCCAAGGCGATGGTCGAGGTGCCGTGCCCGTACGGCGGTGTGGTCACCGCCCGGTTCGGCGAGGAGGGCTCCGAGATCCCCGTCGGGGCTCCGCTGGTCACGGTGGCCGTCGGCGCGGCCGCCCGGGAGGGTACCGGGGAGAGCGCCGGGGGAAGCGCCGGGGAGAGCGCCGCCCCTCGGAAGGCGCCGGAGGCGAACGGCGCCGAGCGCGCGGCCGACGAGACGTCCGAGGCGTCGGGGAACGTACTGGTGGGGTACGGCACCGGCGCCTCCACGGCCCGGCGTCGGCGGATCCGTCCACTCCGCGGCGCCCCGGGGCCCGAGCCCACTTCGGCACCGGCCGCTCCCGTGGACGGCCCCGTCCCCGTGATCTCGCCGCTGGTGCGGAGGCTCGCCCGGGAGAACGGGATCGACCTGCGGCAGGTGTCCGGCACCGGTCCACAGGGGTTGATCCTGCGCGCGGACGTCGAGCGCGCGATGGCGACTCCCGCGGCCACGCCGACCCCCGTCCCGGCGACGGTCGGCGGAACCGACGCGGCGGCGCACGGCGGGCACGGCGGGGCGGGCGAGGTCGCCGAGCGCGTTCCGCTGCGCGGACTGCGCGGCGCCGTGGCCGAGAAACTGACCACCTCGCGTCGCGAGATCCCCGACGCCACCTGTTGGGTGGACGCCGACGCCACCGAACTGCTCGCCGCCCGCCGGGCGATGAACGCGGCGGGACCGAAGGTCTCGCTGCTGGCCCTCCTCGCCCGGATCTGCACGGCCGCCCTCGCGCGTTTCCCCGAGCTGAACGCGACGGTGGACACCGCCTCCCGCGAGATCGTCCGGCTGCCCGCCGTCCACCTGGGGTTCGCCGCGCAGACCGAGCGCGGTCTGGTGGTGCCCGTCGTACGGGACGCCCATCGGCGCAACGCCGTCGACCTCACCGGGGAGATCGCCCGACTGACCGAGGCCGCCCGCGCGGGCACCCTGAAGCCCGCCGAACTGACCGGTGGCACCTTCACCCTCAACAACTACGGCGTCTTCGGGGTGGACGGCTCGACACCGATCATCAACCATCCCGAGGCGGCGATGCTCGGCGTCGGACGCATCACCCCCAAGCCGTGGGTGCACGAGGGCGAGCTGGCCGTGCGCCAGGTCGTGCAACTGTCGTTCACCTTCGACCACCGGGTGTGCGACGGCGGAACGGCGGGCGGCTTCCTGCGGTACGTGGCCGACTGCGTCGAGCACCCGGCCGTGCTGTTGCGCACCCTGTGAGGGACATACTCGTGGCATGACCCACGCGTACGACGCCGTCGTCATCGCCGGTGGCGCGGCCCGCCGGCTCGGCGGTGCGGACAAGCCGGCCCTCACGGTGGGGGGCCGAGCACTGCTGGACCGGGTGCTCCACGCCTGCGCGGACGCGGCGCGGACGGTCGTCGTCGGGCCCCGGCGGCCGACCGCGCGGCCGGTGGAATGGGCGCGCGAAGAGCCGCCCGGCGGCGGGCCGCTGGCCGCGCTCGACGCCGGGCTGCGCCGAACGGAGCGCGGGACGGTGCTGGTGCTCTCCGCCGATCTGCCGTTCCTGACGTCCGCCACCGTGCGGAGGCTGCTGGACCGGGTGGGCGGGACTTCGGGCGGGGGTGGGACGGGCTCCCCGGTCGACGGCGCGATCGTCGACGACGGTCGCGCCCAGCCCCTCCTGGGCGTCTACCGAGCCGAGTCGCTCCGCCGTGAACTGGCCCTCGTCGCCACCGAACACGGGCGGCTGGCGGGCCTCCCCCTGCGGTTGCTCACCGACGAGTTGGTGCTGCGCCGGGTGGCCCCGGCCGATCCCGCCGAGGCCCGTGACTGCGACACCTGGGAGGACATCGCGTCGGCCCGCTCCCGGATCAGGGAGCATGGGCGTGTGCTGAACGAATGGATGACCACCGCGAAGTCCGAACTCGGGATCGATCTCGACGTCGACACCGCGCTCCTCCTCGACCTCGCCCGGGACGCCGCCCACGGCGTGGCCCGTCCCGCCGCTCCCCTGACGACCTTCCTCGTCGGGTACGCGGCGGCGCGCGCGGGCGGTGGGGCCGGGGACGTCGCCGAGGCCGCCCGGAAGGCCGGCGAACTGGCCCGTCGCTGGGCCGAGGAGGCGGCGGCGCCGGGCGGCGGGGACGGAGACGCGAAGGGGCCGGACGCCGGATGAGCGGTGACGAACTGGCCGACGCCCTCGCCCTGGTCAACGACCACCGCGGCGACCACCGTGACGACCACCGCACCGCCGACCGCACCGCCGGCGCGGCCGGCGCGGAACCATCCGGCCCGGACGGTTCCCGCGGGACGGCCCATGACGGCCGGAGCCACTCCACGCACCGCGCCCGGCACCACGACTGGCCCACCGCCCGCGCCGTCGCCGCCCGCGCCGGGGCGGAACGGCGTCCCGAATCCGCGACCGTCCCCCTGGCCGAAGCGCTCGGCCACCGCCTCGCCGCGCCCCTGACGGCGCTCACCGACCTGCCGGCGTTCGACACCTCGGCCATGGACGGCTGGGCCGTCTCCGGCCCCGGCCCCTGGGAACTCGACGGGCCCGAGGACGGTCGGCACGACGGCTCCCCCGGCCCCTCCGGTGTGCTGGCCGGCCACGACGCCCCCGCTCCCCTCCTCGACGGGCACGCCGTCCGCATCGCCACCGGTGCCCGCGTACCGCCGGGCACCACCGCCGTGTTGCGCTCCGAGTACGGGGAGGTGCGCGACCGGTGGCTGCGCGCCCCCCGCGCTCCCCACCACGGTGCCGACATCCGTCCCCGCGCCCAGGAGTGCCGTCGGGACGACCACCTGCTGCCCGCCGGTACGGCCGTCACCCCGGCCGTGCTCGGCCTCGCCGCCGCCGCGGGCCTGGACGAGCTGCCCGTCCTTCACCGCCCCCGCGCCGAGGTGTTGGTGCTGGGCGACGAGCTGCTGTCGTCCGGCCTGCCGGAGGGGGGCCGGGTCCGCGACGCGCTCGGTCCCATGGTCGGTCCCTGGCTGGAGGCGGTGGGTGCCGAGGTCGTCGCCACCCGCCGGCTGGGCGACGACGCCGACGCGCTCCTCGCCGCGCTGGCCGGCACCACCGCCGACCTCGTCGTCACCACCGGGGGCACGGCCGCCGGGCCGGTCGACCACGTCCATCCCGCCCTCCACCGGCTGGGTGCCGAACTGCTGGTGGACGGTGTGGCGGTACGTCCCGGTCACCCGATGCTGCTGGCCCGGCTGCCGGGCGGGGCCCATCTGGTGGGGCTGCCCGGCAATCCCCTGGCCGCGATCTCCGGACTCCTCACCCTCGCCGAGCCCCTGCTGCGCTCCTCGCCCCGTGTCCCGTCCCGCACCTCTCCCGGAGCCGTCCCCCGGGCCACGCCCGGCACCACGCCGCCCGACGACGTCTCCCACGACCTCCCCGACGGGGTGTCAGGCGGTGTATCCGGTGGTGTTCCCCGCGATCCCCGCCACGGCGCTCCGGTCCCCCTCCCCACCGCCCGCCTCCTCGACGAGGTCCAGGGACACCCCCGTGACACCCGGCTGGTCCCGGTCGTGCACGATGGCCGAGGTGTACGGCCGCTGCGTTTCTCCGGTCCCGCGATGCTGCGGGGCGTCGCGACGGCCGGCGCCCTCGCGGTCGTGCCGCCCGGCGGCGGTGCCACCGGGTCCGCCGTACCCCTCCTGAGACTTCCGTGGGTGTGACGTCATGAGGAACACCTCGCCCGAGGACCTGCAGCATCGGGTGCTGCTCCCCGAGCCCGTCGCCGGCCCGCTGCGTCAGGTGGGGCGTCGACTGCTGGCGGCGCTCGCCGTCCTGGCCCTCACGGTCCTGCTGGTCTACTTCGAGCGAGCCGACTACACCGACAACGCCGACGGCGAGGTCTCGCTGCTGGACTGCGTGTACTACACCACCGTCACGCTCTCGACCACCGGCTACGGCGACATCACCCCGGTCACGGACGGTGCGCGCCTGGTGAACGTCCTGGTGGTCACACCGCTGCGCGTGATGTTCCTGATCATCCTCATCGGCACCACCCTGGAGGTGCTGGCCGAACGCACCCGTGAACAGTGGCGCCTGGCCCGTTGGAGGTCCTCCTTGCGTGATCACACGGTCATCATCGGTTTCGGCACCAAGGGGCGCTCCGCCGCCGAGACGCTGATCTCGACCGGAATCCCCCAGGACCGGATAGTGATCATCGATCCCAGCCGGAAGGTCATCGAAGCCGCCAACGCCGACGGCTACACGGGCGTCATAGGCGACGCCACCCGCAGCGACGTGCTGTTGAAGGCGGAGGTGCAGCGCGCGGGGCAGGTCGTCATCGCCACCCAGCGCGACGACACCGCGGTGCTGGTGACGCTCACCGCGCGCCAGCTCAACCGCAATCTGCGGATCGTCGCCGCGGTCCGCGAGGAGGAGAACGCGCCGTTGCTGCGGCAGTCCGGCGCCGACTCGGTGATCACCAGCGCCAGCGCCGCCGGCCGGTTGCTGGGCATGTCGATGCTCAGCCCGAGCGCGGGCGCGGTGATGGAGGACCTGATCCACCAGGGCACCGGTCTGAACCTCACCGAGCGCCCGGTCACCCGGGCCGAGGCCGGGCGTTCCCCGCGCGAGTGCAAGGACCTGGTGGTCTCCGTGGTGCGGGGCCACCGGGTGTTGGGGTACGACGATCCGGAGGCGGAGTCCCTGGAGCTCACCGACCGTCTCGTCGTCATCCGCAGGGCCTCGCCGTCCACCACCGTCATCCCACCGGAACAACGGAGGTAGCACCCACCCATGCACGCGATCACCATCACCGAACCCGGCGGCCCCGAGGTCCTGACCTGGAGCGAGGTGGACGACCCCGAGCCCGGTGAGGGCGAGGTGCTGGTCGAGGTGGCGGCCGCGGCCGTCAACCGCGCCGACGTCCTCCAGCGGCAGGGTTTCTACGACCCGCCGCCCGGCGCCTCGCCCCACCCCGGGCTGGAGTGCGCGGGCCGGATCGCCGCCGTCGGTTCGGGCGTGGGCGGTTGGCGGGTCGGCGACGAGGTGTGCGCGCTGCTGGCCGGCGGTGGTTACGCGGAGAAGGTGGTCGTGCCGCACGGTCAGTTGTTGCCGGTGCCGTCCGGTCCGGACGGGCCGCTGGACCTCGTCTCGGCCGCCGCGTTGCCCGAGGTCGTCTGCACCGTCTGGTCGAACGTCTTCATGCTGGCGAAGCTGCGGCCCGGTGAGACGCTGCTGGTCCACGGCGGGGCCAGTGGCATCGGCACCATGGCGATCCAGCTCGCCAAGGCGATCGGCGCCCGGGTGGCGGTCACCGCGGGCGGCCGGGAGAAGCTGGAGCGCTGCGCCGAGCTGGGCGCGGACGTCCTGGTGGACTACCGCGAGCAGGACTTCGTGGCCCGGGTGCGGGAGGCGACCGGCGGGCGCGGCGCGGACGTCGTGCTGGACATCATCGGCGCCAAGTACCTGGAGCGGAACGTGCGGGTGCTCGCCAGGGGCGGCCGCATCGTGGTCATCGGCCTCCAGGGCGGGGTGAAGGGGGAGCTGCACCTGGGGGCGTTGCTGGCCAAGTGCGGGACGCTCTCGGCGACCTCGTTGCGCGGCCGTCCGCTCGACGAGAAGGCGGAGATCGTCGCGGCCGTGCGGGAGCACGTGTGGCCGCTGATCGAGGCCGGGCGGGTCCGGCCCGTCGTGGACCGCACGATGCCCATGAGTAATGCGGCGGGGGCACACGGGGTACTCGAGCAGAGCGGCCACGTGGGGAAGGTCGTCCTCACGGTGTGAGGGCGCCGCCTCCCGGATCACTCTTCCGGAGCAACCCGGCGCGGCCTCGGGGACGGGAGCGACCGAGCACCGGTCGAGCCCTCTCCGGGCCGTGTCCGCTCGCCGTTCGCGGAAGCGTCGTCCACGGAAACCGTCCGGGAAGACCGTGTGAGGATGCGGTTCGAGGACGATGCCCGAGGATGCCGGGCCCACGCGTCCGTGTGACGCTTGTTACACCACTGGACACCTGGCACGGGAGGGGGCGAAGCGGTGAGAGAGACCGTGATCACCCTGCTGGCCTGCCTGATGGTGCTCATACCGGCACCCCTGGCGCTGGCCTCCCATCAGACGGCCCCCCGGGCGGCCGTACCCGACACCGGCCAGGGCGGCACGGAGTCCGTACAGGACGGACCCTCGTCCTCGCCCTCCCCCTCGGAGGATCCCGGGCACTCCGAGGAACCGGACGAGCCGGGCCGCCCCGACGACAGACCGTCCCGCCCGTCCTGGCACACCCTGCCGCCGTGGTCACCGGACGACACCGAGCCCACGCCGACGCCCTCGCCCACCACCGCGCGGCCCAGCGCGGGCGAACCCTCCGGTGAGCCGTCCGAGACGGACCCCGGACGCAACGGCGACGCCGACGGGGACGACCGGCGGGGGAGGGAGCGGCCGGAGGGGAAGCCCTCCGCCACCCGGCGCGACGTGTCGCGGCAGACCCCGCATGGATGGACCGAGCAGATCAGCGACCACCGTCCCCACGGCAGCGTCCGGATCGACGACTACGAGTACGAGGACGGCGAGAACCAGGACGACGGGGAAGGTGTCGAGGGGTACACCCGGAACCGCGCGACGCCCCCCACCGGCCAGTTGCTGCCCGTGCTGCCGCTGGGCGCCGGGCTGACGTTCCTCGGCCTCGGCCTCGCCGCGCTGGCCCTGCGGCTGCGCCGCTGAACCCCGCACCGCCGGCGTCCGGCCCGTCCCGGGGATCACCCGCCGGCGGGGCGGGCCGTGGAGGCAGAATGGGGGTATGACACAGCCGACGAACGAACGCTCGCAGGAGAGCCGGCAGGTCCTGGTCGTCGGACCGGACGGAATGGCCCTCGGCAGCGCCGCCGCCAAGGGCGGGGAGGGCGACTCCGACGAGGAGTCGCGCGAGGTCCCCGTGACGGAGATGGTCGAGCAGCCCGCGAAGGTCATGCGGATCGGCAGCATGATCAAGCAGCTCCTGGAGGAGGTCAAGTCCGCTCCCCTGGACGAGGCCAGCCGGGCCCGGCTCAAGGAGATCCACGCCAGTTCGGTCAAGGAACTGGAGGACGGCCTGGCGCCGGAGCTGATCGAGGAACTGGAGCGGATCTCGCTGCCGTTCACCGACGACGCCGTCCCCTCCGAGGCGGAGCTGCGTGTCGCGCAGGCCCAGCTCGTGGGGTGGTTGGAAGGTCTGTTCCACGGCATCCAGACGGCGCTGTTCGCCCAGCAGATGGCGGCCCGTGCCCAGTTGGAGCAGATGCGCCGCGCGCTCCCGGCGGGCGTGGTGCCCGACGAGGAGGGCGAGGGCCGCGGCCACGCCCGTTCCGGCCCCTACCTCTGACGGGCCCGTCTTCCGGCGGCCTTTGAAGGACTTCGACGGGCGGGGCACTCCCGATCCGTACCCACCGACGCCACAGGCCCCGGGTTCCGGGGCGCGGACCGGTCCGCGCCCCGGAACCCGGGGCCTGTGGCTTTCCTCCGTCCGTCTTCCTCCGTCCGCCCTCCGGCGCCCCGGCGGCCGGGCGGCCGGGCGGGTCAGTCCGACGGGTTGCCGGTGGAGACGGTGAGGGTGATCTTGTCTTTCTTGGGGTCGAAGCCCTCGTACGCCGAGGGGGACTGTTCGAGGACGGTGTTCTTGCCGTAGAGGTTCTCGTCCTCGTACTCGACGTCCTCCAGGATCCAGCCCGCCTTGCGGACGCACTCCTTGACCGAGTCCAGGTGCTTGAACGTCAGGTCGGGCATGGTCGTCTTGCCCTTGTCGAAGATGCTCGCCGAGGCGTCCGTGCACTTGGTCGGGTCGATGGTCTTGGACGGGTCCTCGTCCTTGAAGCCGCTGTCGCCGCCGTTGTCGTCGTCGGTCTGCCGGCCGTCCGCGTCCCCGGTGTCGCCCCCGGTCGCCGCGGGCTGCTGCTGTGCCGACCGGCTGGGGGACGGGTCGCCGCCCGCCTGGGGGTCGTCCTCGGTGCCGCCGTTGAGGGCCACCGCGACGATCACGGCGGAGACCACGATGATCGCGGCCACCACCGAGCCGACGACGACCGACGTGTTCCTCCGCCCCCCGCCCGTGCCGGACGGGGCGGGGGACATGGCGTACGGCGGCGGGGTCGGGGCGCCCTGGTGTCCGTACGGGCCCGGCGGGGGGGACGGGTAGGCCGGGGCGGGCGGCGGGGAGGCGCCGAACCCGCCCTGCGCCGCGTGGGGCGGGCCGTAGGGCGTCTGGTACGGCTGCTGCATGCCGGCGGTCGGTGGCGGGGTGCCGGTGGAGTCCACGGGTGGGAAGACCGACTGGGCGACGGCCGCGCCGCTCTGTCCGGCCGGGCCACCGCCGACGATCAACGGGGTGGTGTTGGCGGAGATCACCGCGTTCCGGACGCGCTCGCACTCGTCGCGCATCGCCTCGGCGGTCGGGAACCGCTCGTTGGGGTTCTTCCTCAGCGCCCGCGCCACCAGCGCGTCCACCGCCGGCGGCAACGACCGGTTGATCGACGACGGCGTGGGCGGCTCCTCCTGGACGTGCGCGTAGGCGATGGCCAGCGGGGAGTCGGCGTCGAACGGGAGCCGTCCGGTGAGCAGTTCGAAGAGCATGACGCCCACCGAGTACAGGTCGGAGCGGGCGTCCACGCCGCGCCCCAGCGCCTGCTCGGGGGAGAGGTACTGCGGGGTGCCGACGACCATGCCCGTCTGGGTCATGGAGGTGACGCCGGACTGCATGGCGCGGGCGATGCCGAAGTCCATCACCTTCACCACGCCGCGCCGGTTCAGCATCACGTTGCCCGGCTTGATGTCGCGGTGCACCAGGCCCATCTCGTGGCTGACGTCGAGGGCGGCGAGCACATCGGCGGTGATCTTCAGCGCCTTGTCGCTGGGCATCGCGCCGAGCCGTGCCACGTCCTCGTCGAGCGCCGAACGCAACGGCCGGCCCTCGACGTACTCCATGACGATGTACGGCACCGGCGCGCCGTCCAGTTCGTCCTCGCCGGAGTCGAAGACCGAGACGATGTTGGTGTGCGTCAACTTCGCGACCGACTGGGCCTCGCGGCGGAAGCGCTCGCGGAAGGACGCCTCGCGCCCCAGCTCGGTGTGGAGGGTCTTGACCGCCACCCGGCGGTCGAGCACGGTGTCGTAGGCGAGGTGCACCGAGGCCATGCCGCCCTGGCCGAGCAGCTCACGCAGTTGGTAGCGCCCACCGCCGACCGCACGGCCCCGATGCCGATCGGTCTGCGCGCCGTCGTCGCTCATCTGAACTGCTTCCCCCTCGGCGCGGCAGGACCGCCGGCTCGGACCCGCGCGTGTACGGTTTGCTCTGCTGCCGCTTCTTCTGTTCTTCCTGGTGCTTCCGCGGACCGGTGTCTCCGTGGACCGGGCCGCCGGGTGGGCGGTGTGTCCGGTTCCCGGCCAAGTCTGCCCCAGCGTCCGGACACGTCAAGGAGCTTGCCCGTTCCGTGACCGGATGCGCGCACGGGTGACACACACCCTCGCGGGGGCGTCCGACATCGTAACTTGCCAGTTCCAGGCCCGAGCGGGTTGGATGGTCTGTCGCTGCCCCGACGCTCCCGGTACCGCACTCCGCGCCGTTCGCTTCGTCATCACCGCGGGGCACGGCCCCCGGATCCTGTTAGCGTGCACCACGGAGCAGTGCGTACATATCCCGCGTGTCCTGCGGACCTGAACTACGGCGAGGACTGATGGCACAGACACAAGCCGCCGGAGGGCCTTCGGAGCCCGACGAGACAGCTGGTGGGGTGTCCGATTCGCCCGAGTCTTGGCCCGGTGGCGGTGTGGTGGGCGACGGGCGTTACCGCCTCACGCGCCGACTCGGACGGGGCGGCATGGCGGAGGTGTTCGCCGCCGAGGACGTGCGTCTGGGCCGCACCGTCGCCGTCAAGCTGCTGCGCGCGGACCTCGCCGAGGACCCGGTCTCCAAGGCGCGCTTCACCCGCGAGGCCCAGTCCGTCGCCGGGCTCAACCACCACGCGGTGGTGGCCGTCTACGACTCCGGCGAGGACGTGGTCGGCGGCAACACCGTGCCGTACATCGTCATGGAACTGGTCGAGGGGCGCACCATCCGCGACCTGCTCCTCAACGCCGACGCACCGCCGCCCGACCAGGCGCTGATCATCATCTCCGGGGTGCTGGAGGCCCTCGCCTACAGCCACCAGCACGGCATCGTCCACCGGGACATCAAGCCCGCCAACGTCATCATCACGACCAACGGCGCCGTGAAGGTGATGGACTTCGGCATCGCCCGCGCGCTGCACGGCGCGTCCACCACCATGACCCAGACGGGCATGGTCATGGGCACCCCGCAGTACCTCTCCCCGGAGCAGGCGCTGGGCAAGACGGTGGACGCCCGCTCCGACCTGTACGCCACGGGCTGCATGCTCTACGAGCTCCTGGCGCTGCGCCCGCCGTTCACCGGCGAGACCCCGCTGTCGGTGGTCTACCAGCACGTCCAGGACGACCCGGTGCCGCCGTCGGAGGTCTCCGACGCGGTGCCGCCGGAGCTGGACGGCCTGGTGATGCGCTCGCTCGCCAAGGACCCGGACGACCGCTTCCAGACCGCCGAGGAGATGCGCGGCCTGGTGCAGTACGCGCTGCGGATGCTCCAGGAGCAGGGCGGCCACACCGGCGGGCTGTGGAACACCGGCGCGGTGATCTCCACCGGCGCCACCCCGGCCATGGGCACGCCCGGCGTGTACCCGCCGGGCGGCGACACGCCTGCCGGGGCCACCACGGCCATGGCGGGCGTCCCCGACGACGGCACCCGGGTCGGTCCGCCGCTGCTGATGGGCTCCCCCGGCGGGGGTTCGTACGGCGGCGGGGCCCACGACTCGGGCGGCTACGGCGGCGAGGGCCGGGGCGGTGGCGTGAAGTACGCGCTGATCGCCTTCTTCGCGGTGCTCGCCGTCGCCGCGGGCGTCATCTTCGCCCTCAACGGGACCGGGGACGACGGCGAGACGAAGCCCCCGAGCGAGACCAGCAGCACGCCGACGGAGCGGGAGACGTCCCCGGAGCCGACCGAGGAGGAGCCCACCGAGGAGCCCACCGAGGAGGAGACCACCGACCCCGGTGGCACCGGCGGCTGGCAGAACGGCGGTGGTGGCGGCGGCTGGGAGCAGCCCAGCGACCCGCAGACCGAGGGATCGTCGTCGCCGACCGGCGAGCCCACCACCGGTGGCCAGGACGGCGGTACCGACGAGGGCACCGACCAGGGTCAGGACGGCGGTACCGACGAGGGCACCGACCAGGGCCAGGACGGCGGCACCACGGACGGGGGCACCGACCAGGGTCAGGACGGCGGCACCGCGGACGGGGGCAACGGTGACACCGGCCCCGGCACCACCACCGAGGGGCAGACCGGTACCACCACCGAGGGCCAGACCGGCACCACCACCGGCGGCACCACCACTGCCGGCGCCGACGCGGGGACCGGCGCCGCCACCGGTTGATCCGGCCGGTCGAGAACCCCACGGGCCCCGGAGCGTCCACCGCGCTCCGGGGCCCGTCGCCGTCCGCCGGGGCCGAGCCGGGCGCCGGACGACGAGCGACGGGGACACGGCCCCAATATCATCTCCGGGTGCCCGTTGCCGAACGCGAGCGGTGTGTCGCCGACGGTAACCTACGATTCCCGGCGTGCAGTCCTCCCAGCTCATCGGCAGAACGCTGCCCGGCAGAACCCTCACCGCGCTGGCGCGCCGCTTCGGCGCCGGGGAACCCGTCTCGTGCGAGCCGGTGACGCAGGGCCTGTTGAACCGGGGCTACCGGCTCTCCACCACCCGCGGTCGGTTCTTCCTCAAGCACCACCTCGACGGCGACCCCGCCGCCCCGGACCGCATCGAACACCAGCACCGCGTCACCGTCCGCCTCGGTGACCTCGGCGTTCCGGTCGTCCCGCCCGTCCAGGATGCGGCGGGCCGCACCGTCGCCGTCGTGGAGGGCCGCTGCTACGCCCTGCACCCGTGGGTGAACGGTCGGCACCGCGACGGCGGGGAACTCTCCCCGGCCCAGTCCCGCCGGCTGGGTGCCCTGCTGGGTCTGGTGCACATACGGCTGGAGGAGGCCGTACCGGTTCCCGAGGCCGAGTGCGCCGGGCGGCACACCAGCGCCGACCCCGAGGCGACGTTCGCCCTCATCGACGAGCTGCTCACCCGGATCCGTGCCCGGAGCCGGCGGGACAGCTTCGACGAGCTGGCCGAGCACCGGCTGGTGGAGCGCCGCGCCCTGCTGCGCCGGCACGCCCACCGCCGGCCGCCCGCCGGGGCCGAGCCGGTCGCCGGGTGGGTGCACGGCGACTTCCACCCCCTGAACCTCCTCTACCGGGACCGGGAGCCCTGGGAGCCCGTCGCGATCGTGGACTGGGACCGACTCGCCGTCCAACCGAGGGCGGAGGAGGCCGTACGGGCCGCCGCGATCTTCTTCCTGCGCCCCGGCGGCACCCTGGACCTGGCCAAGATCCGTGCCTACGCCCGTGCCTACCGGGCGACCGCGGGGGCCGGCGCGGACGAGATGGCGGCGGCCGTGCACCGGGTCTGGTGGGAGCGGCTCAACGACTTCTGGATGCTGCGTTGGCGCTACCAGTTGTGCGACCGCCGCACCGATCCGCAGTTTCCGGCGGCCGCGGCGCTGGTGGTGTGGTGGACCGGCCGCTACGACGAGGTGCGCGACGCCTTCTGCGCGTGACGCCTGCTGCGCGTGACGCGTGCGGCGCGCGTGACGCACACGGTGTGGGGGACGCGCCGGAGACGGAAAGGGAGGGTGGGGCGGAAGGTTCCTTCTGCCCCGGAACACCCACCCGTGTCACTCCCTCACCCTCCGTGTCCGTCTCACATACCGATCCGTTCACCATTCCGCCCCGCGCCCCCACGGCTCTTCCCGTCACCCCGGTACCGGGATAACGTGCGCTTGTCCCAGGCGCTTGCGAGGCTGTGACCAGTGACGTTCCACATTTCTGCGGTTTACTTGGAAATCCAAGCAAAATTGCAGGTCAGGGACCCTTCGCGCAGAGGCGGAGATACTGGGTAACGTGCTGACAGCGGGCCGTCGAACGGGACACCTGTCACCGCTCGGTTCCGTCCGCGCCGCACCCAACCCCGTGGGCCGTACGGAATCGGGCGAGCCTTCTCCCCACCACCGGTGGGGACACCCCAGGCTCCCCGGCGACCCCGGGGGCCGGACAGACGGAGGAGCACACGTGACCGTGGAGAGCACTGCCGCGGGCAGCAAGCCGCGCCGCAGCAGCGGAAAGCGCACCACGACGGGCGCCGCCAAGGCGGGCGGGAGCAGGAAACGCACGCGGCCGGCCGAGCGTCCCGAACTCGTGCAGTTGCTGACGCCCGAGGGCGAACGGGTCGAGCACCCGGACTACTCGCTGGACCTGAGCGCCGACGAGCTGCGCGGGCTGTACCGGGACATGGTCCTCACCCGCCGCTTCGACGCCGAGGCCACCGCGCTCCAGCGCCAGGGCGAGCTGGGCCTGTGGGCCTCGCTGCTGGGCCAGGAGGCCGCCCAGATCGGCTCCGGCCGGGCCCTGCGGGACGACGACTACGTCTTCCCGACCTACCGCGAGCACGGTGTGGCCTGGTGCCGCGGGGTGGACCCGACCAACCTGCTGGGCATGTTCCGCGGCGTGAACAACGGCGGCTGGGACCCCTACGGCAACAACTTCCACCTCTACACCATCGTGATCGGTTCCCAGGCGCTGCACGCCACGGGCTACGCGATGGGCGTCGCCAAGGACGGTGCGGACAGCGCGGTGATCGCCTACTTCGGCGACGGCGCGTCCAGCCAGGGCGACGTGGCCGAGGCGTTCACCTTCTCCGCGGTCTACAACGCGCCGGTCGTGTTCTTCTGCCAGAACAACCAGTGGGCGATCTCCGAGCCCACCGAGCGCCAGTCGCGGGTGCCGATCTACCAGCGGGCGGCCGGCTTCGGCTTCCCCGGTGTCCGGGTGGACGGCAACGACGTGCTGGCCGTCCTCGCCGTGACCCGGGCCGCCCTGGAGCACGCCCGCTCCGGTCAGGGCCCGATGCTGGTCGAGGCGTTCACCTACCGCATGGGCGCCCACACCACCTCCGACGACCCCACCCGCTACCGCAAGGACGCCGAGCGCGAGGAGTGGGAGGCCAAGGACCCGATCCTGCGGCTGCGCACCCACCTGGAGAAGGAGGGCCTGGTCGACGCCGACTGGCTCTCCGGACTCGACGCCGAGAGCGACGCGCTGGCCCAGCGGGTCCGCGAGGCCATCCGGACCATGCCGAACCCGGACACCATGGCCATCTTCGAGAACGTCTACGCCGACGGGCACGCGCTGGTGGACGAGGAGCGCGCCCAGTTCGCCGAGTACCTGGCGTCCTTCGCCGACGAGGAGGGCCGCTGAGATGGCCGCCAAGACCGCCAAGAACACCATGCCCATGGCCAAGGCGCTCAACGAGTCGCTGCGCACGGCCCTGGAGAGCGACCCCAAGGTCCTGATCATGGGCGAGGACGTCGGCAAGCTCGGCGGCGTCTTCCGCATCACCGACGGACTGCAGAAGGACTTCGGCGAGAGCCGGGTCATCGACACCCCGCTGGCCGAGTCCGGCATCATCGGCACCGCGATCGGCCTGGCCCTGCGCGGCTACCGGCCGGTGGCGGAGATCCAGTTCGACGGCTTCGTCTTCCCCGCCTACGACCAGATCGTCACCCAGCTGGCCAAGATGCACGCCCGGGCGCTGGGCAAGGTCAAGCTGCCGGTCGTCATCCGCATCCCCTACGGTGGCGGCATCGGCGCGGTGGAACACCACAGCGAGTCCCCCGAGGCGCTGTTCGCGCACGTGGCGGGCCTGAAGTGCGTCTCGCCGTCCAACTCCTCGGACGCGTACTGGATGCTCCAGCAGGCCATCGCCTCCGACGACCCGGTGATCTTCTTCGAGCCCAAGCGCCGATACTGGGACAAGGGCGAGGTCGACACCGACGCCATCCCCGGCCCGCTGCACAAGGCCGTCGTCGCCCGCGAGGGCACCGACCTGACGCTGGTCGCCTACGGCCCGATGGTCAAGACCTGTCTGGAGGCCGCGGCGGCCGCCGCGGAGGAGGGGAAGTCGCTGGAGGTCGTCGACCTGCGCTCGATCTCCCCGATCGACTTCGACACCGTCCAGGCGTCGGTGGAGAAGACCCGCCGGCTGGTGGTGGTGCACGAGGCGCCGGTCTTCCTCGGCTCCGGATCGGAGATCGCCGCCCGGATCACCGAGCGGTGCTTCTACCACCTGGAGGCACCGGTGCTGCGGGTCGGCGGCTTCCACGCGCCGTACCCGCCGGCCCGCCTGGAGGACGAGTACCTGCCCAACCTGGACCGGGTGCTCGAAGCCGTCGACCGCGCGCTCGCGTACTGAGAGTTGGGGCTGAGGAGAGTCGTGACGATGACTGATACGACTGCCGCGGGGGCAGGTGCCCAGCGCATCCGCGAGTTCAGGATGCCGGACGTGGGCGAGGGGCTGACCGAGGCCGAGATCCTCGCCTGGCACGTCAAGCCCGGCGACGAGGTCACCGACGGTCAGGTGGTGTGCGAGGTGGAGACGGCCAAGGCGGCCGTCGAGCTGCCGATCCCGTACACCGGCGTGGTGCACGAGCTGCGCTTCGACGAGGGCACCACCGTGGACGTCGGCACCCCGATCATCACGGTGGACACCGACCCGTCGGCCGGGCCGCCGGAGCCGGCCGCCGCGTCCGCGCCCGCCGCCGCTCCGGCCGAGCCGGAGGCCGACGCGGAGCCGGAGGGCGAGGGCGGCAAGCGTCAACCGGTGCTGGTGGGCTACGGCGTGGGCACCTCGTCCACCAAGCGCCGCCCGCGCAAGCAGCCCGCCGGCGGGCAGGCGCAGGCCGCTCAGTCGGCGGTCCAGGCGGAGCTGAACGGCACCGCCACGCCCGCCGTCGAGGCGCCCGCGGTGCCGGTGGCGGACGAGCCCTCCCCGTCCCGTCCGCTGGCCAAGCCGCCGGTGCGCAAGCTCGCCAAGGACCTGGGCGTGGATCTGGCCGCGGTCGTCCCCAGCGGCGAGGGCGGGATCATCACCCGCGAGGACGTCCACGCCGCCGCGTCCGCCCGCGCCGCCGCCGACCGCGGGCCGGCCGCCGAGCCCGCCGCGCAGCGGGAGCCCGCGCCGGCCGCCCCGGCGCAGGCGCAGGCGCAGGCGCCGGCGCCGGCCGTCCGGTCGACCGGGGAGCGCGAGCGCCGGGTGCCGATCAAGGGCGTGCGCAAGGCGACGGCCCAGGCGATGGTCTCCAGCGCCTTCACCGCGCCGCACGTCACCGAGTTCGTCACCGTGGACGTCACCCGCACCATGAAGCTGGTGCAGGAGCTCAAGCAGGACCCGGACATGGCGGGCCTGCGGGTCAACCCGCTGCTGCTGGTGGCCAAGGCGTTCCTGGTGGCGATCCGCCGCAACCCGGAGGTCAACGCGGCCTGGGACGAGGCCAACCAGGAGATCGTCCACAAGGAGTACGTGAACCTGGGCATCGCCGCGGCCACCCCGCGCGGTCTGATCGTGCCGAACATCAAGGACGCGCACGCCAAGACCCTGCCGGAGCTGGCCCGGGCGCTGGGCGAGCTGGTCGCCACCGCCCGCGAGGGGAAGACCTCCCCGGCGGACATGGCCGGCGGCACGGTCACCATCACCAACGTGGGCGTCTTCGGCGTCGACACCGGCACCCCGATCCTCAACCCCGGGGAGTCGGCGATCCTCGCCTTCGGCCAGGTCAAGCTCCAGCCCTGGGTCCACAAGGGCAAGGTCAAGCCGCGTCAGGTCACCACCCTGGCCCTCTCCTTCGACCACCGCCTGGTCGACGGCGAGCTGGGCTCCAAGGTGCTGGCCGACACCGCGGCCGTCCTGGAGCACCCCCGGCGGCTGATCACCTGGGCCTGACGCCCGGTACGGTCCGGCGGGGGCCCGGCACGCGCACCGCGTGCCGGGCCCCCGCCGTCCGGTTCTCACGCCGGTGAGTGCCGGACCCGGACGTTCGGCTCGACGTACACCGCGTGGTCGTGCTCGGGGAGGCACCGCACCGGTGTCAGGGCGCCGGGCACCTCGATCGCGCTGACCGTGTCCGGGGCGTGTCCCGCATCGCGGACGCGAGGTGAGGACGCATACCTGTTGTATCTATGGTGTGTTCATGCCTGCCACGCCGTCTCTGTCGTCCGCGTCGTCCGCGTCGTCCTCCGCGGCCGTCGCCGCGCCCCCGACCCCGCCCGTCAAGCCGCCGCCGGCCGCCGAGCGCGTCTACACCCACGTCAAGCAGGGTGTGCTGGAGCGCCACTACGAGGGCGGGACGCTGCTCACCGAGGGCGATCTCGCCGAGGCCGTCGGCGTCTCGCGCACCCCCGTGCGCGAGGCCCTGCTGCGGCTGGAGGCCGAGGGACTGCTCCGGCTGTACCCGAAGAAGGGCGCCCTCGTCCTGCCCGTCTCCGTGCAGGAGATCGGCGACGTGGTGGAGACGAGGCTGCTGGTCGAGGAGCACGCCGTCCGCAAGGTGATGCCCGCGTCGGCGCCCCTGCTGGACCGGCTCTCCGAACTCCTGGAACAGCAGCGCCGGCAGGCCGAGACCGGCGACCTGGCGGCGATGGCCGCCACCGACCGCTGCTTCCACGCCACCATCGTGAGGGCGGCCGGCAACCAAATCGTCGAGCGGCTCTACGACCAGCTCCGCGACCGCCAGCTCCGCATGGGCGTCGCCGTGATGCACTCCCACCCCGGACGGGTGGCCAAGAACATCACCGAGCACACCGAGATCCTGCGGACCCTGCGCGCCGGCGACGTCGAGGCGGCGGCCGAGGCGATCCGCGGCCACGTCGGTTCGGTGCGGCACCTGCTGCGCGGTGAGGTCCGGTGAGCGGCGGTTCCCTGCCCGGTGGGGCACGGCTGGGCGGACCGCGGGCCGCCTTCGTCTGGGGCATCGGCGTCGCCGTCTACTTCACCGCCATCACCTACCGCACCAGCCTGGGCGTGGCGGGCATCGACGCGGCCGAGCGCTTCGACATCAACGCCTCCGCGCTGTCGACCTTCTCCATCCTCCAGCTGCTGGTCTACGCCGGGATGCAGATACCCGTCGGCCTGCTGGTGGACCGCTGGGGCACGCGCAAGGTCCTCGTCCTGGGCATCGTGCTCTTCACCACCGGCCAGTTCGCGTTCGCGCTCTCCGGCTCGTACGCCATGGCGCTGGCCGCCCGCGCGCTGCTGGGCTGCGGTGACGCGATGACGTTCATCAGCGTGCTGCGGTTGGGCTCGCGCTGGTTCCCGCCCCGCCGCGGGCCGCTGATCGCCCAGGTGGCGGCGCTGTTCGGGATGGCGGGCAACCTGCTGACCACGCTGGTGCTGGCCCGGGTGCTGGCCGAGGCGGGCTGGACGCCGACCTTCGCGGGCAGCGCCGTGCTGGGCGTGGTGGTGCTGGGGCTCGTCCTGCTCTTCCTGAAGGACCAGCCCGAGGGCGCCGCGCCCGCGCCGGCGCACGCGGTGGAGCCGGAGCCGGTCCACGAACACGGCTACGTGCGTCGCCAGCTCGCCGCCGCCTGGCGGGAGCCGGGCACCCGGCTGGGCATGTGGGTGCACTTCACCACCCAGTTCCCCGGGATGGTCTTCCTGCTGCTGTGGGGGCTGCCGTTCCTGGTCGAGGCGCAGGGCCGCAGCCGCGCCGAGGCGGGCAACCTGCTGACCCTGGTGGTGCTCTCCAACATGGCGATCGGGCTGGTCTACGGCCAGGTCATCGCCCGGCACCGGGGCGCGCGTGCGCCGTTGGCGCTGGGCACGGTGCTGACCACCGCGGTCGCCTGGGCCATGGTGCTGCTGTGGCCGGGACAGGCGCCGACGTGGGTGCTGGTGGTGCTGAGCCTGGTGCTCGGAGCCTGCGGGCCGGGCTCGATGATCGGTTTCGACTTCGCCCGCCCCGCCAACCCGCCCGAGCGGCAGGGCACGGCCTCGGGCATCGTCAACATCGGCGGCTTCACCGCCTCCATGACCACGCTGCTGGCGGTGGGCGTCCTGCTGGACGCGACCGGCGACGACTACCGGATCGCGTTCGCGTCGGTCTTCGTCCTCCAGGCCCTGGGCGTCTCCCAGATCCTCCGGCTGCGCGGCCGGGCGCAGCGCCGCGAGCACGAACGGGTGGTGGCCAGCCGCGTCGAGACGGTCCACGTCCCGGCCTGAGACCGCCGGCGGGCGGTCGGCCGGACGTGTGGGCGCGCGCGGGCGCGTGCGCCGTCCGGGCCCGGGGCGCCCCGTCCCATGCGGCGCGCCCCCGCTCGGTCCGTCCGGCGGCGCCGGGTCAGGGCGTGACGGAGAAGTGGGCGAGGATCGCGTCCGCGAGCTCCCGGTCGCCCTCGATCTTGACGTCGTCGCGCACCGCCGAGGGCCGCACCCGTCCGCACGCGAGCCGCAGGTACGTCTCCCAGTCCGTCGCCACGGTGACCGCCGGACCCAGGGAGACGCTGCCGTCCACCGTGCCCCGGCCCTCGCCGTCCACGCGCACCGTCCGCATGAACTCCACCGGCCCGCTCACGTCGAAGACGACCGCCGTGTTCGGGGGCGCGCCCGCGTCCTTGGCGACGACCTTCGGCAGCCCCTCCAGCAGCACGTCCCGGGCGACGTACGCGCCGGGGGAGTCCAGGTTGCCGGGCTTGCCCAGCGCGCGCCGCAGGTCCTGCTCGTGCACCCACACGTCGAACGCCCGCGTCCGCAGTGCCCGCTCCAGCGTCATCTCCACGCCCAGCGGGGTCGTGACCTTCGTCGACGGGTCGCGCTTCTCGTTCCGCAACTGGCGCGACCGGCGGATGATCGTGTACTCCAGCTCGCTGGTCATCTCCGGCGCGGTGTGACAGCGGCGCACGTCCACCTGCACCTCGATGCGGCGGCTGAGGTCGTCCTTGAGGTGGAACAGGTCGCGCGGCAGGGAGTGGATCGGCCGGGGGTCGCCCAGCATCTCGCACTCCGAGCCGATGATGTGGGAAACGACATCGCGGACGGACCAGCCCGGGCACTCGGTCGCGTGGTTCCACTCGCCCTCGACGAGCGGGGTGACCAGCTCGGATATCGCCTCGATGGAGTGGGTCCAGGCGTCGGCATAGGGCTGAAGGCTTGGGTGGTCGGTCAACGGGACCCCTCGGTACGTGCGGAGAAAGTGTGGGTTCGCGGACTGGGTGCTCTCAAGTTACGCTGCGGGCGGGCAGCCTGACAGAACTTTCGAGTGACGATCGTAGGCTGCTTGCCCACGGGTTTTGACCCCCGCGACCTCACGGACGGTGGTACGGTGCGCGCCTCCCTCATCCAGCTCGACGTCGATCCGGACGAACCGGTCGAAGCCCGGCGGGTGCGGGCGGCCGGGCTGGTGCGGGAGCAGTCCGGTTCCGACCTGGTCGTCCTCCCGGAGCTGTGGACGGTCGGGGCCTTCTCCTACGACTCCTTCGCCGCGGAGGCCGAGCCGCTCGACGGGCCCACGGCACGGATCATGTCCGAGGCGGCGCGCGACGCGCGCGTGTGGCTGCACGCCGGGTCCGTGGTCGAGCGTGCCCCGGGAGCGGGTGGGGACGGCACCCCCGACGACCGCCGCGACCTCTACAACACGGCCCTGTTCTTCTCCCCCGACGGCGAGTTGGTCCACGCGTACCGCAAGATCCACCGCTTCGGCTTCGACCGCGGCGAGGCCGCCCTGATGTCCGCGGGCGCCGAACCGGCCACCGTCCCGCTGCCCACCACCACCCTGGGCCTGGCCACCTGCTACGACCTGCGCTTCCCGGAGTTGTTCCGGGCCCTGACCGACGCCGGCGCCAAGACGCTGGTCGTCTGCGCGGGCTGGCCCGCCCGCCGCGCCGCCCACTGGAGCCTGCTGGCCCGCGCCCGCGCCGTGGAGAACCAGGCGTACGTCCTGGCCTGCGGCACCGCCGGCACCCACGCCGGCGTGCCCCAGGCGGGGCGCAGTGTGATCGTCGATCCGTGGGGCGAGACGCTGGCCGAGGCGGAGGACGCCGGGGAGCGGGTGGTCACCGCCGAGCTGGACCCGGCGTACGTGGACACGGTCCGCGCGGACTTCCCCGTCCTGCGGGACCGCGTGCTGCGCTGATCCGCACGCCGACCGGTGCTCTGCCCTGAGTAGCCGTACTCATGTGGTGGCCACGGCCCCGCGCCACGCTGTGGCCATGACCACACCACCGGTGCAGCGGCCCATGACGGCCGCGTTCTTCGTGCAGGCCGTCCTCTCCTTCGGCCTCTCCCTGCTGGCCGTGGCCCTCGGCGTCGCCTACCTGCCGTTGGGGCCGTGGGAGCGGGGCTTTCTGGCGCTGGGCGTGCTCTTCCTGGTCTCCTCCACCTTCACGCTGGCCAAGTGCGTGCGGGACCGGCAGGAGCTCCAGGAGGTGACCACCCGGGTGGACAAGGCCAGGATCGACAAGCTGATCACCGAGCACGACCCGTTCGACCCCAAGAACCTCTGACTCTCGTCGCCGCGTCATACTCACCGGCACCGTCCGCGGGGGGCGGGGACGGAGGGGGTACGCGTGGGACGGGTGTCGAGGGCACGGCGGGTGGTGCGGCGGCGGTGGGGAGCGGACGAGAGGGGCCGCACCCCCTGGACGCGGGGCCGGGTCACCGCCGCGTTCGCCGTGGCGGTCGCCGCCCTGATGGCCCTGCACTCCCACGTCCCCGGCGTCCTGGGGCTCGGCAGCCTGTGGGAGACCTTCCTGCCGTGGACGGGCCTGGCCGTCCCGGCGCTGTCGGTCGTGGCGCTGCTGCGCCGCTCGACCCTCGCCCTGGTGGCGCTGCTGCTGCCCGCGGTGGTCTGGCTGGGCCTCTTCCACCGGGCGGTGGTGCCGTGGGACCGGGGTCCGGTGGAGGAGGGGACCGGCGCCGCGGCGATCACGGTCGTCCAGCACAACGCCGGCGACGAGAACCGTGACCCCACCGGCACCGCACGGGCGGTGGCCGCGGCCGGACCCGACCTGGTCGCGCTGCAGGAGCTGCTCCCCGCCGCGCTGCCCGCCTACGACGCGGTCCTGGCCCCGGGCCACCCCCACCACGTGGTGGTGGGGTCCGTCGGTCTGTGGTCGAAGTACCCCCTGGTGGACAGCCGGCCGCTGGACATCCGGCCCGCGGGTTTCGGGACCGACTGGAACCGGGGACTGCGCACCACCGCGCGCACCCCGTACGGGGACGTCGCCGTGTACGTCGTCCACCTGCCCTCGGTCCGCGTCCGGCCGAGCGGCTTCGACACCGCCCGCCGGGACGAGAGCGCGGTCCTGTTGGGCGCGGAGCTCCGAGCGGAGGAGTCGCCCCGCGTGATCCTGCTGGGCGATCTCAACGGCACCCTGGACGACCGCGGGCTGGCGCCCGTCCTGAACCGGGTGGACTCCGCGGGGGAGGGCGTGACGGACGGCTTCGCCTTCAGCTGGCCGGTGTCCTTCCCCCTCGCCCGCATCGACCACGTCCTGGCTCGTGCGGGTGCCGTCACCCGGCTGTGGACCCTGCCGGCGACCGGGAGCGACCACCTCCCGGTCGCGGCCCGCGTCACGTTCCCGTCCGGGGCGGACCGGGGCGCCTCGGGGTAGGCGGTCCGGCCTCCGGGGCGGGGTGCGGGAACCCGCTCGCGAATGGTCTAGACATGTAATCGGCGCGTCGCTACGGTGCGTTAGGTCTAGACCAAGGCGCCCTGTGTCGCGCGTCGCACGCCCGTCCGTAAGGCTCGTCGGCCCCCACCCCAGGAGCACCCATGCGGAAGAACACCGACACGTCCCCCACCTCGCCCGCGCCGCTCGTGCCCCCCGTGCTCCCCGCCCGCCTGCCGGCGGAGGTCCGGGAGTACGTCACGGCGCTCTTCCGCGTCGTCATCGGCCTGCTCTTCGCCTGTCACGGCGTCGACACCCTGTTCGGCGTGCCCGGCGACCCGCGCGGCGGGGACGCCCCGGACGTCGGCCAGTGGCCGAGCTGGTGGGCGGCCGTCGTCCAGCTCGTCGGCGGGACGCTGGTGGCGGTCGGGTACGGCGCCCGGACCGCCGCCGTCCTCTGCTCGGGATCGATGGCCTACGCGTACTTCGTCGTCCACCAGCCCAGGGGGCTGCTCCCCATCGAGAACGGGGGCGAGGCGGCGGCGGTGTTCTGCTGGTCGTTCCTGCTGATCGCCGCCGTCGGGCCGGGGCGCTGGTCGCTGGAGGCCCTCCGCGCGGGGCGCGGGGAGGGCCGGGCGGGAGATCGTCCGCGGTCTTGACACACTGGAGGACATGAACGTTCCGCCCCCCGCCTCCGCCTCTGCCGCCCCGGCCCCCCGACGGGCCCGCGTCCGCGCCCCCGAGCTGATCGGCAAGGGCGGCTGGCTCAACACCGGCGACCGGGAGCCGACCCTCGCGGACCTCCGGGGCAGCATCGTGATCCTGGACTTCTGGACCTTCTGCTGCATCAACTGCCTGCACGTCCTGGACGAGCTGCGCGAGCTGGAGGAGAAGCACCGCGACACCGTGGTGGTGATCGGCGTCCACTCGCCGAAGTTCGTCCACGAGGCCGAGCACCGGGCCGTCGTCGACGCCGTCGAGCGCTACGGGGTGCACCACCCCGTCCTGGACGACCCCGAGCTGGCGACCTGGAAGCAGTACGCGGTGCGCGCCTGGCCCACGCTCGTCGTCATCGACCCGGAGGGCTACGTCGTCGCCCAGCACGCGGGCGAGGGGCACGTCCACGCCATCGAGAAGCTGGTGGCGGAGCTGGAGGCCGAGCACGCCGCCAAGGGCACCCTGCGGCGCGGTGACGGTCCCTACGTGCCGCCGGAGCCGGAGCCGACCGACCTGCGCTTCCCCGGCAAGGCGATCGTCCTGCCCTCGGGCAACCTCCTGGTCAGCGACACCACCCGGCACCAGTTGGTGGAGCTGGAACCGGACGGGGAGACCGTCGTGCGGCGCGTCGGCGACGGGGAGCGCGGGCTGGTCGACGGTCCGGCGGAGCGGGCGCGGTTCGGCGAGCCGCAGGGCCTGGCGACGCTGCCCGACGGAACGGTGGCGGTGGCCGACACCGTCAACCACGCGCTGCGGGCCTGGGACCCGGCCACCGGTGAGGTCACCACGCTCGCCGGGACCGGCCGCCAGTGGTGGCAGGGCTCGCCCTCCGCGGGCCCGGCGCGCGAGGTGGACCTCTCCTCGCCGTGGGACGTGGCCTGGTGGGAGGGGCGGCTCTGGGTCGCGATGGCCGGGGTCCACCAGCTGTGGGCGTACGACCCCCGGACGGGCACGGTGGCCGTCGCGGCGGGCACCACCAACGAGGGGCTGGTCGACGGTCCGGCGGAGCGGGCGTGGTTCGCGCAGCCCTCCGGGCTCGCGGCGGCCGGGGAGCGGCTGTGGGTGGCCGACTCCGAGACGTCCGCCCTGCGGTGGGTCGAGCGCGCCGGCGACGGCTCCGGGGACGGCACCGGGTTCGTCGTCCGCACGGCCGTCGGCACCGGTCTGTTCGACTTCGGCCACCGCGACGGCACCGCCGACCGGGCACTGCTCCAGCACCCGCTGGGCGTCACCGCCCTGCCCGACGGCTCGGTGGCGGTGTGCGACACCTACAACCACGCCCTGCGCCGCTACGACCCGGCCACGAACGAGGTCACCACCCTCGCCACGGACCTGCGCGAGCCGTCCGACGCCGTGCTCCCCGGGGACGGCTCCGACGACATCGTGGTGGTGGAGTCCGCCCGCCACCGGCTGACCCGGCTGCGGCTGCCGGAGGAGGCCGTGCGCGTCGAGGCGGTCGCCCACCGCACGCGGCGCGAGGCCACCGAGGTGGCGCCGGGCAGGCTCCGGCTGGACGTGGTCTTCCAGGCCCCGCCCGGACAGAAGCTGGACGAGCGCTACGGACCCTCCACCCGGCTGCTGGTCGACGCCACCCCGCCGGAGCTGCTGGCGGACGGCGCCGGCCAGGGCACGGACCTGACGCGGGAGGTGACCCTCGCCGACGGCGTCACCGAGGGCGTGCTGCACGTCTCGGCGATGGCTGCCTCCTGTGACGACGACCCGGCCACGGAGTACCCGGCCTGCCACGTCCACCAGCAGGACTGGGGCGTTCCGGTGCGCGTCACCCGGGACGGGGCCTCCCGGCTGCCGCTGGTGCTGGCGGGGATGGACGACCGGGCGTAGCGCCCGCGGTGCGGGGCGGCGCCTGTCCGGTCCGGCGGTGATCTCCTCCGCCGGACCGGGGGCGGGCTTCCCGCCCGCCGGAAAACACCTGGTGACGGCGGTCTTCCGGCCAGTAGGGTGCCCGGTCGGAGACCGGGCGCCCCACCGCGTCACCCGTCGATCGGAACTCCGCGCTCGGGCACGTGGTGCCCACCGCGCACGATCGCTTTCCCGCGGTGGATGGTGCGCGGGACGACGGCCCGCTCTCCGGACGCGCGTACCGCCGACGCCACACGGACCGGAAAGCGAGCAGACCCATGCGACCGACGTTCGTACTGGTGCACGGAGCCTTCGCGAACTCCTTCTCCTTCGCGCCGCTCCAGGCCGAACTCGCCCTCCTCGGGCACCGGTCGGCCGCCGTCGACCTCCCGGGCCACGGATTCGGGGCCACCTACCCGCGCGCCTACCAGGCACCGCAGGACCTCGACGGGCTCGCCGCCGCGCCCGGCTCGATCAGGGGCGTCACGCTCGCCGACAACGTCGCGCACCTGATCGGGGTCCTGGAACGGGCCGGGGAGAACGGGCCGGTGATCCTCGTCGCCCACAGCCGCGGCGGCGTCACGGCCACGGCCGCGGCCAACGCGCGGCCGGACCTGATCGACCGCCTCGTCTACGTCGCGGCCTGGTGCCCGGTCGCCCTCGACGTGGGCGACTACTACGCCGAGCCGGAGATGGCCGAGGTGGACACCGCCTCCCTGGGCCCGGCGATGGTCGGGAACCCCGCCGAACTCGGCCTGCTGCGCGTGAACTTCCGCACCGCGGACCCGGACGCCCTCGCCGCGCTGAAGGCGGCCTTCCTCGCCGACGGCACCGACGACGAGTTCCTGGCGTTCCTGGGCACCTTCCAGCCCGACGAGGGTCTGGACGCCGGTACCTGTGCCGATCGGGCGCAGGCCGCGACCTGGGGTCGTGTCCCGAGGACCTTCGTGCGGCTGGCCGACGACGCGAGCATGCCGCTCGCCCTGCAGGACCGGTTGATCCGCGAGGGCGACGCGCTGACGCCGGACAACCCGTACGACGTCCGCACCCTGGCGGGCAGCCACCTGAAGTGGCTGGTCGATCCGGTGCCGGCGGCCCGGCTCCTCGGTGAACTCGCCGCGCTCACGGCCCGGTCCGCCGGCTGAGCCGTCCGGCCGAAGACGCGGCGCGGCCCGGTCCGGCGTTCCCGGACCGGGCCGCGCGGACGCTCTTCCGCCGACGTTCCCGCCGATGTCCCCGTCGGCCTCCCGACCTCCCGGCCTCCCCGCCGACGCCGCCGCGCGCCGTCAGGCACGCCACTGGTGGCGGTGGTTCTCCTCGACGACCGGTGCGGCCGGGCTCGGGGGCTGCACACGGCGGCGCTTGAAGATGCTCACGTACGACGCCAGCCCGATGAAGCCGACCGCCATCAGGATCAGGCCGATCACATCGAGGTTGACCCCGGAGATGTCCCAACTGACCCCGAAGGTCAGGATCGCGCCCACCGCGATCAGTACGATGGTCAGTGCCATGCCCATGAATAACCGCCTCCGTCCGGCTGGTTGAGGGCTCGTTCAACCAACCGCCTACCCCCGGCTCCCCCGCACATGCGGCTCGTGACCGCGGGGGTCGCGGGCACGGGCCGCGCGGGGGGCCGGGTGGAGGGGCGGACGGGCCGGCCGACGGGCTCGCCGGGCGGCGTCCTTGACGGGCCGTCGGGGCGGAAACCCGGGCGTCTCACCCCTCCAGAAAGGCCGTCAGGGCGTTCGCCAGCAGGAACGGGTCGTCGGCGCCGCACAGTTCGCGGGCGGAGTGCATCGACAGGATCGCCACGCCGATGTCCACCGTGGCGATGCCGTGCCGCGCCGCGGTGATGGGGCCGATCGTCGTTCCGCAGGGCACCGCGTTGTTGGAGACGAACGTCTGCCACGGCACCCCGGCCCGCTCGCAGGCCGTCGCGAAGACCGCGCGGCCGGTGCCGTCGGTGGCGTACCGCTGGTTGACGTTGACCTTGAGGATCGGTCCGCCGTTGGGCAGCGGGTGGTGGCCCGGCTCGTGCCGCTCGGAGTAGTTGGGGTGGACGGCGTGGCCGGTGTCCGACGACAGGCAGACCGTCCCGGCGTACGCGCGGGCGCGGTCCTCGTGGCCGCCGCCGCGCGCGAGGACGGAGCGCTCCAGCACGTTGCCCAGCAGCGGGCCGTCGGCGCCGGTGTCGGACTGGCTGCCGTTCTCCTCGTGGTCGAAGGCGGCCAGCACCGGCACGTGGGGCAGTTCGCCGCCCCGCTCCCGGTCGTGTTCGGCCGCGGCGACGAGCGCGGCCACGCCCGCGTGGACGGAGAGCAGGTTGTCCATGCGTGGTCCGGCCAGCAGTTCGCGGTCGCGGCCGAGGTAGGCGGGCGGCTCGACGCTGTGGACCATCAGGTCCCAGCCGATGACGTCGGAGGCGGTCAGTCCGGCCTCGCCCGCGAGGAAGTCGACGAGGTCGCCCTCGCGCGGTTCGCCCAGGCCCCAGATCGGCGTCATGTGGCGCTGACGGTCCAGCTTGAGGCCGTCGTTGGCCTGCCGGTCCAGGTGGATGGCGAGCTGCGGGACGCGCAGCAGCGGCCGGTCGACGTTGACCAGACGGGTGGAGCCGTCGCGCAGTGCCAGCCGTCCGGCCAGTCCCAGGTCGCGGTCGAGCCAGGTGTTGAGCAGGGTGCCGCCGTAGATCTCCACGGCGACCTGCCGCCAGCCGGACGCGCCGGTGTCGGGGAGGGGCTTGACGCGCAGGTTGGGGGAGTCGGTGTGGGCGCCGACGATCCGGAAGGGGGTGGCCGCACCGGCGCTCTCCGGCACGTACCAGGCGATGATCGCGCCACCGCGCAGCACGTACCGACCGCCGCTGCCGCCCTCCCAGACGTCTGTTTCCGACAGCCGGCGGAAGCCCGCCTTCTCCAGCCGTTCCGCGGCGTTCGCGACCGCGTGGTAGGGGGTCGGGGACGAGCGGAGGAAGGACGCCAGGTCGTCGGTGTGGCCACGGTCGAAGCGGCTGGGGTTGCTCATGTGTCCAGCATACGAACGCGAGGGGGCCCCGCTCCCCCCTGACCTGGGAACGGGGCCCCTGACCCGTGGTGCGCGCGTCCCGCCCCCGGCGGCTCGGACGCGTCCGCCGGAGGCGTCCGTCAGAACGCGGCCTCGTCCAGCTCCATCACGGAGAGGTCGGTGGCCTCGGCGATCCGGCGCTGCGTCCCGACGTCCGGCAGGATGTTCGCCGCGAAGAACTTCGCGGCGGCGATCTTGCCCTCGTAGAAGGACTTGTCCTTGGCGGCGGCGCCCGGCAGCTTGTCGGCGGCCACGGCCGCGCCCTTCAGCAGCAGGTAGCCGACGACGACGTCACCGGAGGCCATCAGCAGGCGGGTGGTGTTCAGGCCGACCTTGTAGATGGACTTGACGTCCTTCTCGGTGGCGGCCAGGTCGGTCAGCATGGTGCCGACGATGGCCTCCAGGTCGCCCGCGGCCTTGGCGAGCTGCTCGCGGGCCTCGGCCAGTTCCTCGCCTCCGGCGGCCTCGGCCAGGAACTTCTTGATCTCCTCGGACAGGGCGGTCATCGCCTGGCCCTGGTCGCGGACGATCTTGCGGAAGAAGTAGTCCTGGCCCTGGATCGCCGTGGTGCCCTCGTAGAGGGTGTCGATCTTGGCGTCCCGGATGTACTGCTCGACCGGGTACTCCTGGAGGTAGCCGGAGCCGCCGAAGGTCTGCAGCGACTGGGCGAGCTGCTCGTAGGACTTCTCCGAGCCGTAGCCCTTGACGATCGGCAGCAGCAGGTCGTTCAGGCGCTTGGCGGCGGAGGCGTCCTCGCCGTTGGCCTCCTTGACCTGTACCTCGTCCTGGACGGCGGCGGTGTAGAGCACCAGGGAGCGCATGCCCTCGGCGTACGCCTTCTGCGTCATCAGCGAGCGGCGCACGTCGGGGTGGTGGGTGATGGTGACGCGCGGGGCGGTCTTGTCCGTGAACCGGGCCAGGTCGGCGCCCTGGACGCGCTCCTTGGCGTACTCCAGGGCGTTGAGGTAGCCGGTGGACAGGGTGGCGATGGCCTTCGTGCCGACCATCATCCGCGCGAACTCGATGATCTTGAACATCTGGCGGATGCCGTCGTGCTTCTCGCCCAGCAGCCAGCCCTTGGCGGGGCGGTTGGCGCCGAAGGTCATCTCGCAGGTGTTGGAGACGCGCAGGCCCATCTTGTGCTCGACGTTGGTGGCGTAGACGCCGTTGCGCTCGCCGAGCTCACCGGTGGACCAGTCGAAGTCGTACTTGGGGACGATGAACAGGGACAGGCCCTTGGTGCCCGGGCCGTGGCCCTCGGGGCGGGCGAGGACGAAGTGGACGATGTTCTCGGACATGTCGTGCTCGCCCGAGGTGATGAAGCGCTTGACGCCCTCGATGTGCCAGGAGCCGTCCTCCTGCCGGATCGCCTTGGTGCGGCCGGCGCCCACGTCGGAGCCCGCGTCCGGCTCGGTCAGCACCATGGTGGAGCCCCACTGCCGGTCCACCATCAGCTGGGCGATCTTGTGCTGCTCCTCGGTGCCCTCCTCGTGCAGGACGCCCGCGAAGGCCGGGCCGGAGGCGTACATCCACACGGCCGGGTTGGAGCCCAGGATGGTCTCGGCGAAGGCCCACAGCAGGGAGCGCGGGGCGTTGGTGCCGCCGATGGCCTCCGGGATGCCCAGGCGCCACCACTCGGCGTCCATGTAGGCCTGGTAGCTCCGCTTGAAGGACTCCGGGACCGGCGCGGTGTTGGTCTCCGGGTCGAACACCGGCGGGTTGCGGTCGGCGTCCTCGAAGGAGGCGGCCAGCTCGTTCTCGGACAGGCGGGCGACCTCGGACAGGACGCTCTTGGCGGTCTCGACGTCCATCTCCGCGAACGGGCCGGTGCCGTACACCGTGTCGCGGCCGAGCACCTCGAAGAGGTTGAACTCGATGTCGCGGAGATTCGACTTGTAGTGCCCCATGGCGACGGCTCCGTAGTGGATAGGGAGGAGAGTCCTCGCATACGCGTACCGGAAAGTAGCTCTCATCATGCTACCCGTCGGTAATAAGAATCAACCCCGATCCGCCCGACTGTGACGGAGCCCCCAGGTCCTTCGGGGCGCGTCCGCTCCGGAGGGCCCCCGCGGGCCCGTTCGCGGGACGCGGCCCGCCCCCAACTCGGTAGGCTTGCCCCCATGTACGGCTACGACCAGACCGGGAACGCGGGGCAGCACGCCGGTCACGGCGGTCATGCGGGGCACCCCGGACACGGGGCCCACGGCGGGCACGCGGGACAGCAGCACTACGCCTCCCAGCCGCCGCCCGGTTACGGCCGGCAGCAGCAGCACCAGCAGCACTACCCGGAGCCGTCGCCGCCGTCCCTGGCCGAGGCCGTGCGCGCCTTCACCACCGGGGTGATGACCCCCGAGGACTTCCAGGCGATCTTCGCCACCTCGAAGGTGTACTGCCCGCGCGGTGACACCCCGGGGTTCCTGGCGCTGCACAACACCCAGCAGCCGGTGATCCCGATGTTCACCACGCTCAAGGAGCTGCGCGCGTACGCGGGCAAGGAGTCCAAGTACTTCGTGATCACCGGTGCCGAGGTGCTCGACCTGCTGCCGTCGGGCTACGGCTTCGTGCTGGACATGGAGGGCGACCACCGGATCGTCTTCGACGCCAAGGCGGTGGAGGAGATGGTCGACTTCGCGATGCGCCGGATGTACGGCTGAGGCGGCCGGGGCGGCGCGGGCGCGGGACGGGCCGCCGTCCGGTCGGCTCGCCCTGGATTTATGTTGAACGTTGAAATACTCTGGGTTCTCCACGCTGTCCCGAGGAGGCCCTCCTTGCCCGCCATCACCGCCGAGAACCCACTCGCGCTCCCCCGCGTCGACGTCCCCGCCGAGCGGGCCGCGGCCCGGCCCGTCCTGACGGTGACCACCGCCCCCAAGGGCTTCGAGGGCGAGGGCTTCCCCGTCCGCCGCGCCTTCGCGGGCATCGACCACCGCCACCTCGACCCGTTCATCATGATGGACCAGATGGGTGAGGTGGAGTACGCGCCCGGCGAGCCGAAGGGGACGCCCTGGCACCCGCACCGCGGCTTCGAGACCGTCACCTACCTGATCGACGGCTCATTCGTCCACCGGGACTCCGCGGGGGGCGGCGGCGTCATCAACGACGGCGACACCCAGTGGATGACCGCCGGGAGCGGCCTGCTGCACATCGAGGCGCCCCCGGAGGAGCTGGTCGTCAGCGGCGGCCTCTTCCACGGGCTCCAGCTGTGGGTGAACCTCCCGGCCAAGGACAAGATGAGCCCCCCGCGCTACCAGGACATCGGCGGTGGGCAGGTGAAGCTGCTCGCCTCCGCCGACGGCGGCGCGCTGCTGCGGCTGATCGCCGGCGACCTGGCGGGCCACCGGGGTCCGGGCGTCACCCACACCCCGATCACCATGATCCACGCGACGGTCGGCCCCGGGGCCGAGCTCACCCTCCCCTGGCGCGAGGACTTCAACGCCCTCGCCTACGTGCTCGCGGGTCGGGGGACGGTGGGCACCGACCGCCGGCCGATCGAGCTGGGCCAGGCGGCGGTCTACGGCCCCGGCTCCTCGCTGACCGTCCGCGCGGACGCGAGGCAGGACTCCCACACCCCGGACCTGGAGGTCGTCCTGTTGGGCGGGCGTCCCATCCGCGAGCCGGTGGCCCACTACGGTCCGTTCGTGATGAACAGCCACGCCGAGCTGGTGCAGGCGTTCGAGGACTTCAAGGCGGGGCGGTTGGGGCGCGTCCCGGCCGACCGTCTGTGAGGTCCGCCCCGACCGGCCGGAGACCGGCCGGAACCGCCCGCTCTCGGCCTCAGTCGCCGCCCGCGGGCCGTTCCGGTCCGGTCGTCCGGCCCGACCCGGCGCTCTCGCGGAGCTCGAACCAGATGCTCTTCCCCACCCCCCTGGGCGCCACCCCCCAGGAGTCCGCCAGCATCTCCAGCAGCAGCAGTCCCCGACCGCGTGAGGCCAGCTCGCCGGGCTCGCGCCGGTGGGGCAGCTCGTCGCTGGGGTCGGCGACCTCCACCCGCAGCCGGCGCGAGCCGCGCTCCCCGGACAGCTCGGCGACCAGCGAGGCGTCCCCCTCGGTGTGCACCAGGACGTTGGTCAGCACCTCCGACAGCAGCAGCACGGCGCCCTCCGCCTGGTCGTCGGACGCCCAGTCGTACAGCAGCTCGCGCAGTTGGTGGCGGGCCGTGGCGATCCGGGCCGGCTCCGTCTGGGCGACGGACAGGACCAGGCGGCGGACCGTCGGCCGCCGGGGCGACGGGCCCTCGGTGCCCCGGCTCAGGAGCAGCAGCGCGATGTCGTCCTCGCGGCCTCCCGTGTGCGGTTCGTCCCCGGCGCCGGTGCCGGTGACGTGGCGCGTGGGAGGGCCGTTCATGGTGTCGATGAGCCCGTCGGCGAGGTCCTCCAGCGAGGTGCAGGGGTGCTCGGCCAGGGCCTTCCGGAGCCGCGCCCACCCGGTGTCGTAGCTCAGGCCGCTCGTCTCCACCAATCCGTCGGTGCACATCAGGAGCGTCTCGCCCCGGTTCAGCACCGTTCGGGTGATCGGGTAGTCCGACTCCGACTCCACTCCCAGCGGCGGTCCGGCCGGGGTGGCCAGGGTCAGCACGGTGCCGTCGGCCAGGCGGACGACCGGGTCGGGGTGCCCGGCGCGGGCGATGTCGAGGGTGCCCGTGGCCGGGTCGGTCTCCACGTACAGGCAGGTGGCGAAGCGGTGGTCGTCCAGCGGGGGCGCGTCGCTCCCGCCGGTGTCGGACTCGGGCAGCTCGTCGGAGTCCAGCCCGGCCAGGAAGCGGTTGGCCCGGGAGAGCACGGCGTCGGGTCGGTGCCCCTCCGCGGCGTAGGCGCGCAGCGCGATCCGCAGCTGCGCCATGATCCCCGCGGCCCGCACGTCGTGCCCCTGCACGTCGCCGATGACCAGCGCGGTGCGGCCGGACGGCAGCCGGATCACGTCGTACCAGTCGCCGCCGACCTGGAGCCCGCTGCCGGCCGGCAGGTAGCGGCCGGCGATCGTCATGCCCGGCACCCGGGTCCGGCGGGCGGGGCGCATGACGCGCTGGAGGCTGTCGGACAGCTCCCGCCGGGACTCCTGGACGTACACCCGCGACAGCGCCTGGGCGAGCATCCGGGCCACCGTGACCAGCAGGTACCGGTGGTCCGGGGAGAAGGTCGTCGGCTCCCGGAAGGCGATCAGCCAGGAGCCGATCGTCCGTCCGCCCACGATCAGCGGCAGGTACGCCCAGGAGCGGTGCTCGTAGTGCCTGACCAGCGACCAGGCGGCGGGGAAGCGGCGACGGTACTCGTCGGGCGAGGACAGGTAGACGGCCCGGCCGGTGTGGACCACGGTGCTGCCGGGGTAGTCGCTGTCCAGCGTCATCTCGGCGAACGGCCGCCGGTCGAGTTCGCGCGGCCCGTAGACGCCGATCGGCGCCAGCCGGTCGCCCCGCACCCCGTAGACGACCATGGCGGCGGGGGAGAGGTCGGGCAGCGACAGCTCGGCCGCCACCCGCAGCACGTCCCGGGTGGTGTGGGACTCGGCCAGCGAACGCCCGAGGTCCGTCAGGAACGCCTCGCGGGAACGTCGCCACTCGTCGGTGACGGGTGCCTGCCAGGTCGGGGAGCGCACGGCGGGGGTGCCGCCCGACGGCTCGGGGGCGGAGCCCGCCGGGCCCGCCGGGTCCGCCGGCTCGTGCTCCTCCAGCAGGGCCCCGGCGGGGACCTCCTGGGGCGCCCGGCCGGAGGCGGCGGGCCGGGACGTCTCGACGATCAGCCCGTGGAGCACGAAGTTCGTCGGGGTCGGGTCGGTGCCGGTCGGGTCGACGGGGCCCTGTCCGACCAGGGCCATGCGGTTGCGCACGATCCGCAGCACGGTGCCGTCCTCCGAGACCACCCGCAGCAGTGCCTCGGCGATGGTGCCCTCGGTGAGGGCGAGGGCGGCGATGTTGGCCAGTTCGGCGTAGTCGAGCGAGTGGTAGTGGCGGCGCAGTTCGGCCTCGGTGAGGGCGGTCTCCTCCGGGGGGAGGCCGAGGAGCCGGGCCGCGGTGGCGTCCAGCGTGATGAGGCCGGCGGTGCTGTCCCACCGCCAGAGCCCGACTCCGTTGATCGACAAAATGTCCTCGATACGCACTTTTACACTCTATGTGCGCGTGTTCGGAGGGCAACCAGCGGAAGAGGCTCGGGCGGTAGTCTGTGAGGCGTGCGTGCCCGCCCCGAGAGCGGCCCCGGACGGCCCGGTGCGGTTTCCGGCGCGGCTCCGACGCAAGCCCGGACCGGCGCCCGGACGGATGTGCCGACGGACGTGCTGCCGGAGCGCCGACAGGCGGCCCGACGAGACCCGACAACCTGACGACTTGGACGAATGATGCATCGGTACCGGTCCCACACCTGCGGCGAGCTCCGTGCCGCGGACATCGACACGGATGTCCGCCTCTCCGGCTGGCTGCACAATCGGCGGAACCTGGGCGGCATCCTCTTCATCGATCTGCGGGACCACTACGGGATCGTCCAGCTCGTCGTCCGCCCGGACACCGCCCCCTACGAGGCGCTGAGCTCGATCACCAAGGAGTCCGTCGTCCGCGTCGACGGCCGGGTCGTCGCGCGCGGCGAGGAGAACGTCAACCCCGAGCTGCCCACCGGCGAGGTCGAGGTCGAGGTCGCCGAGGTCGAGGTGCTGGGCGGCGCCGACCCGCTGCCGTTCACCATCAACACCGAGGACGGCGTCAACGAGGAGCGGCGCCTGGAGTACCGCTTCCTCGACCTGCGCAAGGAGCGCATGCACCGCAACATCATGCTGCGCTCGGCCGTCATCGCGGCCATCCGGCAGAAGATGACCGCGCTCGGCTTCAACGAGATGGCCACCCCGATCCTGTCGGCCACCTCCCCCGAGGGCGCCCGCGACTTCCTGGTGCCCTCCCGGCTGCACGCGGGGAAGTTCTACGCCCTGCCGCAGGCCCCGCAGCAGTTCAAGCAGCTGCTGATGATCGCCGGCTTCGACCGCTACTTCCAGATCGCGCCCTGCTTCCGCGACGAGGACGCCCGCGCCGACCGTTCGCCGGGCGAGTTCTACCAGCTCGACGTCGAGATGAGCTTCGTCGAGCAGGAGGACGTCTTCGGCGTCATCGAGAAGGTGATGACCGAGCTGTTCGAGGAGTTCGGCGGCGGCCGGCACGTCACCTCCCCCTTCCCGCGCATCCCGTTCCGCGAGGCGATGCTCAAGTACGGCAGCGACAAGCCGGACCTGCGCGTTCCGCTGGAACTGGTCGACGTCTCCGACGTCTTCGCCGGTTCCGGTTTCAAGGCGTTCGCCGACCGGCACGTCCGCGCCCTGGCCGTGCCCGACACCGCCGACCAGCCGCGCAAGTTCTTCGACCAGATGGGCGAGTTCGCCGTGGAGCAGGGCGCCAAGGGCCTGGCCTGGGTGCGCGTCGGCGACGAGGGCAAGCTCACCGGCCCGATCGCCAAGTTCCTCACCGAGGAGAACGTCTCCGCGCTGCTGTCCCGGCTGGACGCCAAGCCGGGCACGGCGGTCTTCTTCGGCGCGGGCGAGTTCGACGAGGTCTCCAAGATCATGGGCGCGGTCCGGGTCGAGGCCGGCCGCCGCACCGGCCAGTTCGAGGAGAACGTCTTCCGCTTCTGCTGGATCGTCGACTTCCCGATGTTCGAGAAGAACGAGGACACCGGGCAGATCGAGTTCTCCCACAACCCGTTCTCCATGCCGCAGGGCGGTCTGGAGGCGCTGGAGACCAAGGACCCGCTGGACATTCTGGCCTGGCAGTACGACATCGTCTGCAACGGTGTCGAGCTCTCCTCGGGCGCGATCCGGAACCACGAGCCGGAGATCATGTACAAGGCCTTCGAGATCGCCGGCTACGGCCGCGAGGAGGTCGAGCACGAGTTCGGCGGCATGCTCCGCGCCTTCCACTTCGGCGCCCCGCCGCACGGTGGCATCGCCCCGGGCGTGGACCGCATCGTGATGCTGCTGGCCGACGAGCCCAACATCCGCGAGACGATCGCCTTCCCGCTCAACGGCAACGCCCAGGATCTGCTGATGGGCGCCCCGAGCGAGGTCGACGAGGCCCGTCTGAAGGAGCTGCACCTCTCGGTGCGCAAGCCTCCGCAGGCCAAGTAGTCCGCGGTGCCGCCCGAGGCGGTGGCACCCGTCGGGTGGGGCCCCGGTGCCGTCCGTGGGGACGGTGCCGGGGCCCCACCCGTCTCCCGTCCGTCCCGCCGTCCGGTCGCGCCGCTCACAGGAAGCGCCGGACGGGCAGGACGGCCGCCTCCTTCAGCCGCTGCGCGAGCGGACGCCGTCGCCAGCGCACGCCCCTGATGCGGACGCTGTGGCGCACGTCGTCGTCGAAGTCGCGGTCGAGCCGCGCGGTGAAGTCCTCGTCCAGCACGACGAGCATCACCTCCTCGTCGTGGTCCAGGGAGCGCCGGTTGAGGTTGGTGGAGCCCACCAGGGAGGCCACCCCGTCCACGGTGACGATCTTGGCGTGCATCATCGTCGGCTGGTAGTGCAGGATCCTCACCCCGCACGCCAGCAGGTCCTCGTAGAAGTTCTGTCCGGCCAGTTGGCACACCCGCTGGTCGGTGTGCGGACCGGGCAGCAGGATCTCCACCTCCACCCCGCGCCGGGCGGTGGCGCAGAGCAGCTCCACGAAGTACGGGTCCGGGGCGAAGTACGCCGTGGCCAGCCGCACCCGCTCCCGGGCCGTCTCCAGCACCACCCGCAGCAGCGTCTGCATGTCCTGCCAGCCGAAGCCGGCCGAGCCGCGCACCACCTGCACCACCGCGTCGCCCTGCGGTTCGTGCTCGACGAAGCGGTCCCGCTCGTCGAAGAGCACGTCGGAGCACTCGGCCCAGTTCTGCGCGAACGCGGCCGCGATCCCGTCCACGGCCGGACCGCGCACCCGGACGTGGGTGTCGCGCCACTCGCCCTCGTTCCGGGCGTCGCCGCACCACTCCTCGGCGATCCCCACGCCTCCGGTGTAGGCGACCTCCTCGTCCACCACCAGCACCTTGCGGTGGCAGCGGTGGTTCTGCTTCATCGGGGAGATCCACAGCGGTCTGCGGAACCAGGCGACCCGCACCCCGGCGTCGTCCATCAGCTCCAGCAGGTCCTTCTCGATCAGCCGGCTGCCGAAGCCGTCCAGCAGCAGCCGCACCCGGACGCCCGCGCGGGCCCGCTCCGCCATCGTGTGAGCGAACTCACGGGCGATCTCGCCGCGCCAGTACACGAACGTCATCATGTCGACGGTGTGCTCGGCGGTCCGGATGCTCTCCAGCATCGCCGGGAAGATCTCGTCGCCGTTGCGGAGCCGGACCAGGGAGTTGCCCTCGGTGGCGGCGATGCCGATCAGCCGCTCCAGCCGGCGTCTCAGCCGCCGCTTGCGCTCCTCGGCCGTCTCCCCGGCCGCGGCGGTGCCCACGGCCGTCTCCCCGGCCGGCACGTGCGGCTCCGCGCGCGTCCGGTCCCGTGTCAGCTCGTCTGTGTCGTCCATCGGTCCCTCTTCCCACGGGATCCGTGCCGGATCCCGTCGGAAATCGAAAATTCTCCCGAGGCGTATGCCCCGTCCGATGTGTTTCAGGGCGGGTATGGGACATTCCGCCGCCCCGGACCCCCGGCCGTCCCGGTCCGCCCGGAGACGGGCCCGCGCCCGGGACGTGCCGTGCGCCCCTGCGTGCGCTGTTGTCGAAGGGGGAAGGGGAACGGCACGGACCGCGCCGGCGCCATCCGTGGCGACCGCGACGGTTCCACGGTACGAGTCCCGCGAGGGCCCGGGAGGAAGGGGAACCGCCATGAGTTGGTACGCCCACGCCGCGCAGGGCGGCGCGCTCGTGAACCTGGCCGAGGAGGAGGGGGGCTTCCCCGGCGGCCTGGCCATAGCCCTGGTCTTCCTCGCCATCATGGTCGCCTGCCTGACCGCCGCCTACCTGGTCAAACGGAGCGCCCAGCGGTGACGGGGCCGGGCGGTGGGCCCGGCGGGAGATCCGGAGCGTCCCACCGCCCGCGCGGGTAGGGTCTCCTCCCGCACGGCGCCCGTGGAACCGCCGTGCGGGAGGGGACGAGAGCGTCCGGCACGAGAGCGTCCGGCACGAGCGCGTCCGACCCCGGGCCCTCCGTGGTGGTCGTCACCGGGGTGATGGCCTCCGGCAAGTCGACCGTCGCCCAACTCCGCCTGCGGTACCGCCTGTCGGCCTCGACGGCCGACGCCTACGCCGAAGCCGGCCGGACCGCCGTCGTCCAGGACGTCCTGCTCGGCGAGGAGCCGGCCCGCTACACCACCTTGGTCCATACGCGCCCGCTGTACGTGGTGGTGCTCGCCCCGGGCCCCGACGCGGTCGCGGCCCGCGAGGCGGGGCGCGCGAAGAAGGGGTACGGCGCGTGGACGGTCCGGGAGCCGGACCGCTCGTTGCGCGAGGAGACCCCGCGCCTGGGCCTGTGGCTGGACACCTCCGACCGGACGCCGGGGGAGACGGTGGACGCGATCCTGGCCGCCCTCCCCGCCGCCCGCGTCCGCTGACGCGCGCGGGCCCGGCCGCGGTCCCCCTTCCGGGGGAGCCGCGGGCCGGGCCCGTCGGCGCCACGCCGTTCCCCGTCCCCACGGGCTCGGCGTGGCCGGGGCCGTCGCGTCTCCGCTTCCGTTCGCGCGGCGGCCCCGTGCCGTGGTGCTCCCGGTGTCAGGAGCGGTTGGCGGCCGGCTCGGGTTCGGCCGGCGTGTCGGAGTCGGCCAGTTCGCGCTGGAGCTTCTCGCCCTCGACGTCCACGTTGGGCAGGGCCTTGTCCAGCCACCGCGGCAGCCACCAGGCGGACTTGCCCAGCAGGGCCAGGACGGCCGGGACGATCGCCATGCGGACGACGAACGCGTCGAAGAGGACGGCGATCGCCAGACCGAAGCCGATCATCTTGATCATCGACTCGGAGGAGCCGATGAACCCGGCGAAGACGCTGATCATGATCAGTGCGGCGGCGGTCACCACGCGGGCGCCGTGCTCGAAGCCGGTGACGACCGACTCGTGCGGGCTCTCGCCGTGGACGTGGGCCTCCCGCATCCGCGTGACCAGGAAGACCTCGTAGTCCATGGCCAGGCCGAAGACGAGCCCGATCAGGAAGATCGGCATCAGGCTCATCACCGGACCGGTCTGCTCCACGCCGAAGACGTCGGCCAGCCAGCCCCACTGGAAGACCGCCACGACGGCGCCGAGCGCGGCGATCACCGACAGCAGGAAGCCGAGCGCGGCCTTGAGCGGGACCAGGATCGAGCGGAAGACCACCATCAGCAGCAGGAAGGCCAGGCCGACCACGAGCGCCAGGTAGGGCGCCAGGGCGTCGTCGAGCTTCTGGGAGACGTCGATGGCCATCGCCGTCTGCCCGGTGACCAGCACCTCCGCGCCCGTGGCGGCGGCGATGTCGCCGGCCTCGGAGCGGATGTCGTGGACCAGGTCCTCGGTCGCGGTGCTGCTCGGCGCGGACGTCGGGATGACGTTGATCATCGCGGTGTCGCCGGCCTCGTTGAACGTGGCGGGGGTCACGGCGGCGACGCCCTCCAACTCCCGGACGGCGCCCGCGGTCCGCTCGGCGGCGGCCTGGGGGTCGTCGCTGCCCCGGGCGTCGACGGTCACGACCAGGGGGCCGTTGGTGCCCGGACCGAAGCCCTGCGCGATCAGGTCGTAGGCCCTGCGCTGGGTGGTGCTGGTGGGCTGGGAGCCGTTGTCGGGCAGGGCCAGCTCCAGGTCGGAGGCGGGCAGGGCGATCAGGCCGAGGCCCACCACGCCGGCCAGCAGCACCGCGACCGGGCGGCGCAGCACGAGCCGCGCCCAGCGGATGCCCGCGCCGGGCTTGTCCTTCGGCGCGGCGGCCTCGCCGTCGCCGAGGGAGCGCTGCTTGCGGGGCAGGACCCGCTTTCCGGCCAGGCCCAGCAGCGCCGGGATCAGGGTCAGGGCGACCAGGACGGCCAGGACGACGGCGCCGGCGGCGGCCAGCCCCATCTTGGTCAGGATCGGGATGTCCACGACCGCCAGGCAGACCAGCGCGATGACGACGGTGAGCCCGGCGAAGACCACGGCGGAACCGGCTGTTCCGACCGCGCGGCCGACGGCGTCCAGCGGCTTGCGGCCCTCGGCGAGTTCGGCGCGGTAGCGGGAGACGATGAACAGGGCGTAGTCGATGCCGACGGCCAGGCCGATCATGGTGGCCAGGATCGGCGTGGTGTTGTCGAGGTCCAGGACCCCGGTGAGCGCGGTGATCACCGAGACGCTGATGCCGACCCCGATCAGCGCGGTGATCAGCGGCAGGCCGGCGGCGACCAGCGCGCCGAAGGTGACCAGCAGCACGACGGCGGCGATGATCACGCCGATCACCTCGGCGCTGCCGGTCTCCGGGATCGTCGCCAGCGCGTCACCGCCGATCTCCACGGTCAGCCCGGCCTGACGGCCGTCCTCGGCGGCGGCCTTCAGGGCCTCGCGGGAGTCGTCGGTCAGCTCGAAGGCGTTCGTCTCGTAGGAGACCTGCGAGTAGGCGATGGTGCCGTCCGGGCTGACGGCCCGCGCCTGGAAGGGATCGACGGCCTGCTGGACCTGGGACCCCTCGGAGATCTCGGCGACGACCTCGCCGACGGCGGCCCTGTTCTCCGGGTCGGTGATCTTCTCGCCGTCCGGGGCCTGGAAGACCACCTGGGCGGTGGCGCCGTCGGGGCTGCTGCCGGGGAAACGTTCTTCCAGCAGCTCGAAGGCCTTCTGCGCCTCGGTGCCGGGGATGGATATGGAGGAGGACGCTGTCGAGGTGGAGGCGGCGGCGGCGCCGCCCGCGACCGCCAGCACCACCACCCAGAGCAGTGCGACCAGCCCGCGCCGCCGGAAGGCGAAGCGGCCGAGCCGGTACAGAAGCGTGGCCATGATGTGTAAGGGCTCCTGAGTCGGAGTGGACGGGATTTTCCAGATGCGGTGGCCCGTAGCGGAACCGGGCCGGTCAGGAGACGCCGAGCGCCGGGAAGACGATCGCCCGCAGGTAGCGCTCCAGGTATTCGGCGTCCGGGTCCTTGTTCTCCACCAGCCGGCGGGTGCCCAGCGCCCCCACCAGCAGGTGTACGACGAACTCGGTGGCGGGGTTGTCGGCGTCCAGCTCGCCGCGCTCGACGGCCCTGCGCATGATGGCGTCGAGCGTCTCCAACTCGGGCCGGATGTACAGGTCGTGCAGGGCCTGTTGGAGTTCGGGGTCCTTGGTGACGGCGTGGGCGAGGCCGCTCAGCAGGGCGTTGTCCTCGACCGCGTGCTTGGCGGCCTCCCGGGTGATCTGCCGCAGGTCCTCGGCGAGGGAGCCGGTGTCGATGCAGGAGGGGGAGAACCTGGCCAGGTGCCGCAGCGCGGTGGCGACCAGCTTCGGCTTGCTCTCCCACTGCCGGTACAGGGTCGCCTTGCTGGACCGGGTGCGGGCGGCCACCGCGTCCATCGTCAGTGCCTCGTAGCCGTGCTCGCGGACCAGGTCGACCACGGCCTCGAAGAGTTCCCGCTCCCGCTCCGGGGTCAGTCGGGTGCGCCGGCCGGAGGGGATGGCGGCGGCGGTCGACCGGTCGGTCATCCTGGACGCTCCATCGTGAACGAAACGGTTTCGTACACATGGGAGTGTAGGCACGGCCCCCGTCGGAGAACAAACGGACCGAAACGGTCCGGTCCCCGCCCGATCCCGGCGCGGGGCCGGTGGGGGCGGTGGGAGCGCCGGGAAGTCAGGACGCCGGACCCGCCGGACCCGGCGGGGCGAGCGGAGCCCGGGGGCGGGTTCCGCCGTCCGCTCCCGCCTCCGGGCGCCCTCCCGCACCGCTCCGCCGCTCCCTCCGCGCGACGGACCGGCGGCCGGAGGGGGCGGTACCCGACGGGAACTCCGGCAGGAGGAGCCCCGGTGGGGTGTCCTCGGCCCGCCGGACGAGGGCCGTGGCGATGTCGCGGAGCTTGACGTTGGTGCGTTGGGAGACGGTCACCAGGATCTGGAAGGCGTCCTCGGGGTTGCAGCGCCGCTCGGCCTGGACGATGCCGATGGCCTGGTCGATCACGGCCCGGGAGTGCAGCGCCTGCCGGAGCTGCTCGACCTCCTCCCGGAGTTCCTCCAGGCGCCGGACCTCGTCCGCCGCCTGGGCCAGGTGGCGCGCGTAGCCGCGTTGGGCGACCGCGGTGTGGGTGCGGGGGGTGGGGGTGTCGGTGCGCCGGTAGGCGTGTTCGATGCGGGCCAGCTCCTCGTGGAAGCCGGTGACGTCCTCGACGTGGTGCAGCAGCGCGGTGACCTCCCCGTCCGGGGCGAGGACGGGGCTGTTGAGGGGGAGCCAGTACTTCTCGCGGAAGCCGGTGGGGGAGTCGGGGAAGGGGATGTCGTACTTCTGGACCCCCATCGCGTCCTCGGTCCTTCGGGCCAGCACGCGCCGGAACGAGGCGTCCAGGTTGCGCACCCCGTCCGCGTCCGGGTCGTGCGGGTTGGCGGGGAAGGCGTCGAACATGTGCCGTCCGACCAGCTCCTCCCGCTCGCGGAACGTCACCGCCGCGTAGGAACGGTTGACGTCCCGGATCACCAGCGCGGTGTCGAGGACGAGGAGGGGCGAGACCGTGGTGTGGAATATCGCTTCGAAGTCCGCGGGCGTCGAGAAGGACGGTGCCATATACCGCCTCCTGCTCCGGAACCGCCGAACAATGTCCCCCGGTTTCCCGGGCGTTGCCGACGTCACAGGCGTCCGGCGCCGGCGGTGTCGGCGGGGGCGCCCCGACCGATGAGTTCGGCGGTCCGCTCCGGTCCACCCCCTGACGACCGAACGCCCCTGGGAGGAACGGCACGTGGGACTCGTGGACGCGAACGGAACGCCCCTGTACGTCGAGGAGCGCGGTGCGGGACCGGGTGAGCCGCTGGTGCTGCTGCACGGTGGGTACGGCGCGGGCGAGTCGTTCGCGCCCGTCCTGCCCGAGCTGGCCGAGGGACGCCGGGTCTTCCTGGTCGATCTCCAGGGCCACGGCCGCTCGCCGGACGCCGACCGCCCGTTGCGGCCGGAGACGATGGCCGACGACGTCGCCGCCCTGATCGGGCGCCTCGGCCTGGGGAGGGCGGACGTACTGGGCTACTCCATGGGCGCGGGCGTGGCCCTGCGCACCGTGATCCAGTACCCGGCCGTGGTGCGCCGTCTGGTGGCGGTCTCCTTCCCCGCGCGCCGGAGCGGCTGGTTCCCGGAGGTGACCGCCGAGATGGACCGGATGGACGCGGGGATGGCGGAGGCCATGCGGCGGTCACCGCTCCACGAGCGGTACGAACGGCTGGCGCCCCGGGTGGAGGACTGGCCGGTGCTGGTGGCCAAGACGGCCGAGATGCTGGGGCGGGAGTACGACTGGACGTCCGAGGTCTCGGGGATCACCGCGCCGACGCTGTTGGTCTTCGCCGACGCCGACGCGGTGCGGCCCGCGCACGTCGCGGAGTTCTTCGCCCTGCTCGGCGGCGGTCTGCGGGACGGCCGCCGGGACCACTCGGGGCGCCCGGTCTCCCGGCTGGCCGTCCTGCCCGGAGCCACGCACCACGACCTGCTGTCCTCCCCCCTGCTGGGCGGAGCGGTCGTCCCGTTCCTGGACGCCGACCTCCCGGGCGCCGCCGGGTGAGGGTCCCGGCGTGGAGGCTCCGGGTGGACGAGGGGGCGCGGGTTCTCAGGCCCGTCCGGTGCCGCACCGGCCCGGGAGGCGGTCCCCGTCCTCGGCCGGCTCGCCGGTCCGCACCGGTCGTGCGCGGCGTGTCCGGATCCGGGCGGACCGCGTGCCCCCGCGGTGGACGATGACGGCCGCGGCGAGGCCGAGGCCCAGCCCGACGACGGTCCGGGGTCCGAAGGGCTCGTCGAAGGCGAGGGCGCCCCACACGGCGGTGACCGGGGCCATGAGGAACATGAGGGTGTTGACCTTCGTCACCCCCGAGCGTTCGAGGACGAGCCAGTACAGGCCGTAGGCGACGAAGGTGGCCACGAGGGCGAGCCAGCCCACCGCGAACCAGAACGAGGGGTCCGCCGGTGGTGTCGCGGTACCGGTTCCGACCGCCAGGGCGGTGAAGAGAACGGTGCTGGTGGCGCAGTGCACGGTCATCGAGACGGTGGGGGCGACGCGGGTGCGGGACCGTTCCTCCAGGAAGGTCGCCGCCACCAGCGCGAGCATGCCGAGGAACGGAACGAGGTAGGCCCACCAGGCCGCCCCGGCGGCGGAGGAGGCGTCGGCGGTGGCGACCACGGCGGCGCCGCCCACGCCGAGCCACAGGCCGATCCACTGCCGGCGCGAGACGTACTGGCGCAGCAGGGGACCGGCGAGCGCTCCGGCGACGAGGGGTTGGATGCCGTCGATCAGGGCGGTGGTTCCGCTGGAGACGCCGAGCTGGATCGCGTAGTAGACGGTGAACAGGTAGGCGCTCTGCGACAGCAGGCCGATGGCGGCCTGCCTGCCCAGGACGCCTGCCGACAGTCCGCGCCAGGCGTCCCTGGCGCGGAGGGCGACGACGAGGGCCAGTACGGCGGTCAGCGGCAGGAAACGCCACATCAGGAGCGTGACCGCGGGCGCGCTCTCCGCCCCCAGCTTGGCCCCGATGAAACCGGAGCTCCAGCTCAGCACGAGCGCGCCCGAGAGCAGGGCGTTCATCGCCGTTCCCTCCGTAGGGCCGTCCGGCCGGACGGCGCGACGAGCCGGGGTAGACCGATCTGTCTACTCTGTGGAGTATACAGATCGGTCTACTATGGGGGTGTGGAGAACGGAACGGAGCCGAGGCGCGTCACGGTGACACCCGCCGCGAGACGGGTCCTGGAGGCGGCGGAGAGACTCTTCTACGGCCGGGGCATCCACGCCGTCGGGGTGGACCTGATCGCCGTCGAGGCGGGCGTGGCGAAGAAGACCATCTACGACCGGTTCGGCTCCAAGGAGCAGATCGTCGTGGAGTACCTGGCGGCCCGCGACGAACGGTGGAGGGCCTTCCTGGCCGACTTCCTCGACGCGGCACCGGGCGAACCGGTGGCACGCTGCCTGGCCGTCTTCGAGGCGTCCCGCGCGTGGGCCGAGGAGAACGGCTCCAAGGGGTGCGGCATGGTCAACGCCCATGCCGAGATCAGCGATCCCTCCCACCCGGCCCACGCCGTCATCACGGGTCAGAAGCGTTGGATGCTCGGGCTCTTCACGGACCTCGCCCGCGAGATCACCGCCGGCGGGGCCGCTGCCGGCGAGGCCACCGCCTCCGGGGGGCTCGAAGGGGATTCGGAGGCGGAGGAGCTGGGACGGACGCTCATGCTGTTGCACGAGGGCGCTCTCGTCGCCCACGGCCTGCGTGTCCTCCCCGACCCCTTCGGCCACGCCCGCGAGCAGGCGCGGCGCGCGGTGGAGGAGCCGCGCGCGCGGCGGGCGGCGGGGGCGCGCCGAGCGCGGTGACGATCCCGGACGGCCCCGGCCCGGACCCGGGCCGCCCCCGGGCCGTCCCGGAGCGGGCTCACCGCGGCCGTGTCGCGAGCTGGATCAGATTGCCGCAGGTGTCGTCGAAGACGGCGGTGGTGACGGGGCCCATCGCCAGGGGCTCCTGGGTGAAGCGGACGCCGAGGGCGCGCAGGCGCTCGTACTCCGCCTCCACGTCGGCGACGGCGAACTGGGCGAGCGGGATGCCGTCCTTGACGAGCGCGTCGCGGTAGGGCTTGACGGCCGGGTGGCCGGCGGGTTCCAGGAGGAGTTCGGTGCCGTCGGGCTCGTCGGGCGCGATGACGGTCAGCCACCGGGCCTCCTCGCCCAGGGGGACGTCGTGCTTCTTCACGAAGCCGAGGATCTCGGTGTAGAAGTGCTCGGCCTTGTCCTGGTCGTCGACGAAGACGCTGGTCAGATGGATCTTCACGGAGTGCTCTTCTCTGGTTCGGAGGGGGCGGGCGTGGGCCACCGCTCGGTTATCCGCCGCAGCGGCGCCGTGTTCAGGTCGTGGAACTTGTAGCGGCCCTCCCGTCTGGTTTCGACGAGCCCGGCGGCCTCCAGCAGGGCGAGGTGCTGGGAGACCGCCTGGCGCGAGATGCCGAGCCGGTGCTTCATGCTCAACCGCGAGCAGATCTCGAACAGGGTCTGTCCGGACTTCTCCGTGAGCTCGTCGAGGATGGTGCGGCGGGTGGGGTCGGCCAGGGCTTTGAAGAGGTCGTCGGCCACGGCCACAGAATAGGCAAGTATCTGCTTGCCTATCAAGCCGAGGGCCGCGGCCCGTGCGGTGAGGCGGCTCACTCCTTGACAAACCATTTGGACCGCTTAACCGACCAAATGGTTTGTTAGGGTCGATGATGTGATCGATGTGAATCCGACGCCGCGGCTCGCCGGCCCCCGCGAGTGGGCCGCGCTCGCCGTGCTCGTGCTCGTCGTGATGCTGCTCGCCATCGACGGCACGGTGCTGTACCTCGCCGTTCCGTCGCTGACCGAGGACTTGTCCCCGACGGCCACCCAGGTGCTGTGGATCGGTGACATCTACGCGTTCGTGCTGGCGGGACTGCTGATCACGATGGGCAATGTCGCCGATCGGATCGGTCGCAAGCGCCTCCTGCTGACGGGGAGCGCGGCGTTCGGCACGGCTTCCGTGCTCGCCGCCTTCGCGCCCGACGCGGAGACCCTGATCGCGGCCCGTGCCCTGCTCGGCGTGGCCGGGGCCACGCTGATGCCCTCGACCTTGTCGATCGTGCGCGCCGTGTTCCTCGACCCCGCGCAACGGACCCGCGCGATCGCGCTCTGGTCCGTCGGTGCCACCGCGGGAGCCGCTCTGGGGCCGCTGGTGGGCGGTGTGCTCCTGGAGCACTTCTGGTGGGGGTCGGTGTTCCTGATCAACGTGCCGATCATGGTGCTGGCGCTGGTCGGCGGGTGGTTCCTCCTGCCGGAGTCCCGCGGCACCGCCGGCCGACGGATCGACCTGACCTCCTCGGTGCTCTCGATCCTGGCGATCGTGCCCCTGGTGTATGCCGTCAAGCGCTGGATCGGCAGCGGACCCGACACGATCGTGCTCCTCGCCGCCGCCGTGGGAGCGCTGGGCGGGTGGGCCTTCCTGCGCCGACAGACACGCCTGGACGTTCCGCTGCTGGACGTCTCGCTGTTCCGGCTCCCCGCTTTCGCCGGCGCCGTCGGCGCGAACGCGCTGGCCATCTTCGCCTTCCTCGGCCTGCTCTTCTTCTTCTCCCAGTACCTGCAGATGGTGCGGGGCTACGGGCCGCTGCACGCCGGGCTCGCCGAGCTGCCCGGAACCGGTGCCGCCATCGTGGTGATCGCCGTGATCGGCTTCCTGGTCGCCCGGCTGGGCACGGGGCGCTCCATCGGCTTCGGCCTCGGTCTGGGAGCCCTCGGACTCGCCGGGATCGGCGCGACCGCGCCCTGGACCTCCTACTGGGGACTGGGAGCCTCACTGGCCGTCCTGGGCCTCGGGATCGGGATCGCGATGACGCTGTCGACCGACTCGGTGGTCGGTGTGGTGCCGAAGGAACGGTCGGGTGCCGCGGCCGCCATCGCGGAGACCGGTTACGAACTCGGCGGCGCCCTCGGTATCGCGGTCCTGGGATCGTTGCAGACGGCGGTGTACCGCGCACGGCTGGAGCTGCCGGGGAACCTGGGCGCGGGGGAACACGCCACCGTCAACGAGTCATTGGCATCGACGCTGGCCACGATCGATGATGGCGCGGTCGTCGCCGCCGCGCGGGACGCGTTCGCCTCGGCGATGCGGACGACGTCGTTCGTCGCGGCCGTCCTGCTGCTGGTGGCGGCCGTGATCGCCTGGCGAGTGATCCCGTCGAGCCCCGTGACGAAGGTGCACCATGACGTTGCCTGAACGAGAACCGCTGCGCGACCGTGAGCGCACGCGCCGCGCGATCCTGGAAGCGGCGGAGCAGGCGTTCGAGCAGCGGGGGGCCAAGGCCAGCCTCGCGGAGATCGCGGCGCTCGCCGGAGTCACCAAGAGCGGGCTGATGCACCACTTCCGGAGCCGGGAGGAGCTGATCGGCCAGGTGATCGAGCACACCATCGGCCGCTGCTGGGAGGAGGTCCGGGCCCACGTCGATCTCTCCGAGAACCGCCCCGGCAAGTTCACCCGCGGATATGTCCGCGCCTTCACCGGGGGGAGCGAGTACCTGACCCGCGTCTTCAGCCCCAGCGGTCTGCTCGCCGCACTGGGCGTCCTGGAGGTCGCGGAGTGCGCCGAAGCGCTCCAGCAGGCCGACGCCCGCGCCTGGAACGAGGCGTTCGAAGCCGACGGCCTGCCACCGGGACGGGCCCTGACCATCCGCTACGCCGCGGAAGGGCTGATCGCCGCGATGAACACGCCGTATCTGACCCCGGAACAGCTTGCCCAAGCGCGCGCGGAACTCCTGGCGCTCACCGAGGTGGAGCGGGCTTGAAGCCCGCGGTCGGGGAACTCCCGACGCGACGAGCCGCGCTTGGGCCGCTGTGCCGTTGCCGGGACGGCGCCGGGCGGCGTGCCGCGGATCAGGACCGGTCGGACGCGGTGAGCTTCGCGAAGTCGGGAGCGTAGACGGTCATCCAGTGCGGATGCAGCCGGTAGTAGACCACGTCGTCGTCCCAGTCGAAGGCGTCCCCGCCGTAGAAGTCCTTGAAGTACGCGAGCAGGTCCGGCCAGTCCGCGGCCGGTTCGCCGCCTTGGGGGTTGAGGACCTCCACCGTGCCGTGCGTGAACACACCCAGGTCCTCGCCGCGCAGGTGCGCGGCGCTGACGGCGGGCCGCGCGGCGAGGTGGCGGGCCTTGGCGGCGTCGCGTGCCGTGCCGAAGTGCCACTTCCCGTGCAGGAAGTGCCCGTCCGCGCCGCTGATCCGCGGTTCGCCCTTCGCCGTCACGGTGGACAGGGCGAGGGTGCACATCCCGGTGAGGACCCGGGTGAGTTGCTCCGCGGTCAGCGTGCTCCCGGTGGTGATGATCGAGCGGAGGTGCGAGGTGGAGCGGGAGAGCGAGGCGTCGAGGAGTTCTTGGAGTGCTGCGAGTTCTTCCGGCGTTTCACGCATGGAGGTCCTTGTCCGTTCGTGGGAACCCGGCCCGCGTCCACCGTTGGCGCCGGCCGGTGGGACCATGCTCGACCCGAAACCCGACACCTTGTGTCGTGTTTCTTCGCTCGTCCTGCGGATGTCACCGGACTGCCCGGCCGGACGCCGCCGTGCGGGTGCTCCGCCCCACCGGCACACCACGAAGGATGACTTCAGCGATCGACGAAGTGGTCGAACTCGCCCGCCTTGACGCCCTTGAGGAAGGCGTCGAGCTTCGCGGGCGTGGTGACGACGATCTCGTCGGGTCTGTCGCTCTCGCGTATGAGGACGCGATCGCCGTCCCGCGTGACCTCGACGCAGTTGGCTCCTTCTCCCTCGGAGAAAGAGGATTTCGTCCAGGTAGTGGAGTCGGGCATGCCGGACACCTCACAAGTCCTTGATGATTTTCCTGATCATGGTGCGCGTCTTGTCGGTACTGAGGGGAACTTCCTCCAATGCGCTGTACACCGCCCTGTACTTGTCCAACTGGGCGTGCGCATCCAGAAACGCGGAACCGTATGCGCTGTCCAGCAGGACCGTGTCCAGTTGAGGAACGGGACCACCTGCGTACAGCACGGATTGGGACGAGCCGATGAACCTTTCGGAGGTGAAGGGGACGACTCGCACGGTGACGCTCGGCCACTCGGTTACTTCCAGCAGGTAGTCGAGCTGGGAGCGAGCCACCTTCCGACCGCCGTAGTGCATGCGTAGCGCGGCCTCGTGGATGATCGCCTCGAATGGTGTCGGCTGGTCGCGTTCGAAGATCACACGTCGTCTCGCGCGGTGCTCGACTCTGGCATCGACCTCGCTTCGGGGAAGCGGTGGGATAACTTCCTCGAAAAGCTTTCTCGAGTAGTCCTCCGTCTGGAAGATGCCGGGCACCGTGAGCGTCTGGAGCGAGCGCAGATAGGCGGCGTGGTACTCAAGCTCCGCTACGTTGAGGAATGACGGCGGCAGGATGCCTCGATATTCTTCCCACCACCCCTTGGTGCGGTCTTCGGCGATCTCGCACAGCGCGTCGATCAGTTGTTGGTCGCCGGCGGAGTAGAAGGCGGCGAGTCGCCGTACGCGTTCCGCACTCACACCCCAGCGCCCCGACTCGATGTGGCTGATCTGAGCCTGGTTGCCGCCGAGCAGTTCTCCTGCCTCGCGAGCAGTGAGACCGGATGCCTCGCGCAACTTCCGCAGCTCTGCGCCCAAGCGGGCCTGACGTGCTGTGGGGCTGCTTCTGGGTGGCATTGATCCTCTCCCGATAGGCGGTCCAAGTGTGCCGTGCGTCCGCTCCGGCGGTCCACTCGTGAGTGAAGATCCTGTCACATGGTTGTGACGGCACATGTATGTGCCTTACGGTTCGATGCGCAGCGTGAACACCAGTGAACCCGCAGTGCAGTTGCCCTTCCCTGCCCATGTGCCGAAGCGGCGCGGGTGGAGCGACCGAGCCACGGTGGTGGACGCGCGTGCCGGTACCTCGTAGACGAACCGCGCAGGAGGCACGGATGACCGTGACCACGTCGAACAGCCCCACCACCCACTACCGGCTGACCGCCCCCGCCATACCGACCACCCCCAGAGTGGCCCGTGAGGCGGTCGCGGCCTGGCTGTGGGCCGCCGGGCACCACGGACTGTTGGACACCGCCCGCACGCTGGTCAGCGACGTGGTGACCAACGTGGTCGTGCACACCCGTGTACCGCACCTGTCGGTGGAGGCCGCCGTCACGCGCCTGGGCGTGACCGTCTCCGTCTGGGACGGCGACCAGCGCGGCGTCCCGCGCTCGCGCCGCGCGGACGCGGACGACACCACCGGACGCGGGTTGTACCTGGTCGAGACCCTCAGCCACGCCTGGGGCGTGAGCTGGACGGGCGGGGCGGAGCCGGCCGGCAAACGGGTCTGGTTCGAACTGCGCGCCGCGCGCGAGGGGACGTGAGCGCCGTGGACTTCATCGCCGTGTGCCTGGGCGGACTGATCACGGCCGTCAGCGCGGCCCTGATCGGCTTCACCCTCGCCTCCGCCCGCGCCCCGTACGCGTCCGGCGGCGTGTGGTGCGAGGCCACCGTCGTGGAGGAGGGCACCCGCCGGGAGTGGCTGCTGGGCGGTCACCGGGCCCGCAGTCCTCGTCGTGCCCTGCGCTGGATACGTGCCCAGGCCCCGCGCCTGGCCGATCGCATCGACCCGTCGCCCCACGCCCGTTGGGCGTCCTCCGGTCTGCTCCGCCCGTACGACGGGGCCGGCCCGGACGCCGCCGCGCTCCTGCGCCGTTGGCCGTCGGACGGGGTCGCGCACCGTGACGCCCTGCGGGCCCTGGAGGACGGCGGCCTCTACGTCCTCACCGTCCCGGACGGCGACGGCCTGCGCTACCGGATCTCCGTCCGGTCGCTGGGCGGGGCGGGGGGTCGCAGCATGGCCGGAAAACCGGCTTACGGCCGCCGTGGGACGGAGAAACTCACCACGGGGACGTTCCGCCGAGCGGGGGCCGGTGGCCGGGCGGGCGCGAGGAGCGCCGTCCCCTCCAAGCAGAAGGGGGAGTCATGAGCACGACAATCCTGGACGAGCGCACCGGGACCGGCCTGGTCCTGGACAGACCGGAGGACAGATTCCCGCTGGACCGGGGCGCGGCTCCGGACCTGCCGGACCTGACCGACCACCGGGGCCCGGCACCGCTCGCCTTCCGGTTCCTCACCGCCGTCTCCGGCTCGGGCGGTGTGCTGCCGGAGGACATCGCCTACGACGAGGAGACGCAGACCGGCGTCTACCAGGGGCTTCCACCGGGGGTCTTCATGACGCGGAACCCGCCGAAGACCTACGGACCGACGCAGCCCACCGGCGAGTTGGACGCGCCGGACGACCCGGGCCCGAGCGACGACTGACGGCCGGCGGACCGTGACGGACGACCGATGAGGGACGACCGATGACGGACGACCGATGACCACGGCCGGAACGGTCCTCGTCCTGGCGGGCCGCTTCGACCCCACCGCCGACCTGGTGGTCGAGGAGCTGAACCGGCGCTCCGTGCCCGTCTTCCGCACCGACCTGGCGGACTTCCCGCAGCGACTGGCGCTCGCCGCGAGGTTCGAGGGGACGGAGTGGGGCGGCACGCTCCGCACGGAGCGCCGGACGCTGGAACTGCGGTCCGTGCGGAGCGTCTACTACCGCAGGCCGGCCCGGCCCCGGTTCCCCGACGCCATGTCGCCCGACGCGCGCGCGGTGGCGGAACGGGAGGCGCGACGCGGTTTCGGCGGACTGCTGACGGCGCTGCCGGTCCGGTGGCTGCCGCCGCCGGGCCGGGCCGCCGACGCCGAGTACAAGCCGCTGCAACTGCGCGTCGCGGCCGAGTCCGGACTGACCGTGCCGCGCACGCTGATCACCAACGACCCGGATGCGGCACGGGAGTTCGGCGACGCGCTCGGCGGCCCGCTGGTGTTCAAGCCGTTCACGCCCGTGCGCGGGACGGCCGGCGGGGAGTCGGTGGCGACGTACACCAGCGTCGTCGGCGTCGAGGACCTGTCGCACCCGGACGTGGCCACCACGGCGCACCTGTTCCAGGAGTGGGTGCCCAAGGCGTACGAGGTGCGGCTGACGGCCGTCGGCGGACGGCTCTTCGCCACCGAGATCCACGTGGACTCGGCGGCCGGACACGTGGACTGGCGCAGCGACTACGCCGGCCACAGTTACCGGGTGTGCGAGCCGCCGGCGGCCGTCGCCGCCGGAGTACGCCGGACGATGGACACCCTCGGGCTCCCCTACGGCGCGTTCGACTTCGTCGTCACGCCCGACGGGGAATGGTGCTTCCTGGAGGTGAACCCGGGCGGGCAGTTCGGGTTCGTGGAGCAGGCGACCGGTCTGCCGATCACGGCCGCCGTCGCCGACTGGCTGGAAGGGAAAGGGACGTGAACTCGGACGGGGGCGAGGACGACGGAGACCTCATCGAGGCGAGAGTCGAACTGGTGCGGCGGATGGACGAGGGAGGTGTGGTCCTCTCCTCCCGGCTCGCCGAGACCTTCCTGAACGTGCCGCGCCATCCGTTCGTCCCGGTGTTCTACCGCAGGGACGGGGAGCGCTTCGTCCCCTGGCGCAGGTCGGACGGGGACGCCCGGGAGTGGGCGGCCCGGGTGTACGCGGACGACTCCCTGATCACCGAGGTGGACGGGGTGCACGCGGAGGACGCCGGGACGGAGGCCGTCACGGGCGTCCCCACCTCGTCCTCGACCGCGCCGAGCCTGATGGCCGACATGCTCGACGCCCTGGACGTCGAGCCGGGCGCGCGGGTGCTGGAGATCGGTACCGGGACGGGGTACAACGCGGCGCTGCTGTGCCGGCTCGCCGGGGCGGAGAACGTGGTGACCGTGGACGTCTCCGCGCGCCTGACCGCCGCGGCCGAGGAACGGTTGGGCGCGCTGGGGCTGTCGCCGGTGGTGCGGGCGGCCGACGGGGCGGCGGGCGCGCCCGGACACGCGCCGTTCGACCGCCTCATCGCCACCTGCTCGGTGCGGCGCGTCCCCGACTCCTGGCTTGACCAGTGCATGACGGGCGGCCTGTTGGTCGTCCCGCTCAAGGGAACCCTGGCCGGCGGAATGCTGGCCCGACTGACGAAGCTCCCGGACGGGACCGCCGCCGGACACCTGCTGCACACCCCGGCGGCCTTCATGCCGCTGCTGTCCGGCCCCCGACCGGCGGCGGCGCCCCCGGAACCGGCGGACGGACACCACCGAGGCTCGCCGCTGTCCGGCAGCGTGCTGGACGACTGGACGTTCTCCTTCTTCGCCCAGCTCCACCTGGGACCGACCGTCGAACGCGACCACCACCGCACCGACGACGGCCGGCACGTCACCACACTGCACGACCCCGAGGACGGCTCCCGCACGCGGGTGACCGACCACGGCCGGCGGTCCGGCGCGGCGGTCGTCGCCGCCGGGCCCCGGGACCTGTGGGAACGGGTCGAGCGCGCCCACGCGCGGTGGCGGACGCTGAACCGGCCCCGCCGCGAGTGGTTCACCGTCCGCGTCACGCCACGGGCCCAGACCCTCGCGTACGCCGAACCCGGCGGCCGGACGCACACCTGGGAACTGTGACGGCCCGACGGCCCCGGGAACCGGTCCTCGGCGAGCGGACAGTGACAGGGGCGTGGAGACCAACCAGGAGGAACTGAGGGCCCGGATACGGTCCGGTGACGCCGACGCCTTCGGAACGCTCTTCGACCGGTACGCGAAGTCGGTCTACAACCACGCCTTCCGGCTGACGGGGGACTGGTCGACGGCCGAGGACGTGGTGTCGCTGACGTTCCTGGAGGCGTGGCGCCTGCGCGGACGGATCGGGGCCGAAGGCGGCTCGCTGCGGCCCTGGCTGCTGGGCCTGGCCACCAACACGGTCCGCAACAGGCGCCGCGCCGCCCGCCGACACGCCGCCGCCGTCGCCCGGCTGCCGCCACCGGCGGAGGAACGCGACTTCGCCGACGACGTCGCGGGCCGGATGGACGACGCGGCCCGACTCGACGTCGTACGCACCGCGCTCGCGGCCCTGCGCCGCCCCGAGCGCGAGGTGCTCGCCCTGTGCGCCTGGGAGGGGCTGGACTACACGGCCGCCGCCGAGGCCCTGGGCGTACCCGTCGGCACCGTCCGCTCCCGGCTGTCCCGGGGACGGAGGAAGTTGACCGCCGCGCTGGAGGAACGGTCCCGCGACGGGGCCCGTGACGGCGGACGGACGGACGACAGGCGCGCTTCCGTGAACAGGCTCGCCCGGGAGGGAAACCGATGACCACGCCCACCGAACACCCCGAACACCCCGAACTCCCCCGACCCGGCGAGCGGGACCTCCCGCCCGGCCGCCGCCGGCTCCTCAGGGAACACCTGATGACCGAGGTGGCCCGGGACGGACGGACCGACGCGCCACCGGCCCCGCGGCCACGCCGGCTGCGCCCCTCGCTCGTCACCGGGACCGTGGCGGCGGCCGTCGTCGCCACGCTCACCGTGGCCCTGCCCTCCGACCTCCCCGACCGGGGGGCGCCGCCCGCGTCCAGGGAGGCGGTGGTGCTGCTGGAGGAGGTGGCGTACGCCGCCGAGCACCGGAAGGTGCCGGACGGCATCCGGGACGACCAGTTCGTCTACGTCGAGAGCCTGGCCGCCCACAGCCGGCACGAGGAGGGGAGGAAGGCCGTGGTGGAGCCCGTCCACCGGCGCGAGGCCTGGCGCTCCGTGGACGGCACCCGCTGGGGACGGGCGCACGCGGACAGCGAGTACGGCCCCCTCACGTTCGACCTGGAGCCCGAGACCCCGGGCATCCCCGCCAACACCAACTACCGGCGCCTCCAGACCCTGCCGACCGACCCCGGCGAGATGCTCGACTGGTTGTACGCGACGAGCGAGGGCGGTGCGGAGGGCGACGACCAGGACGCCTTCGAACTCGTGAGCACCCTGGTGCGCGAGTCGCTGCTGCCGCCGGACGTCGCCGCCGCGCTGTTCCGGGCCGTCGCCCGGATCCCGGGGGTCGTCCTCGTCGAGGACTCCGTCGACGCGGCGGGCCGCCACGGGGTCGCCGTCGCGCGGGAGAACCGCGGGGAACGCGTGGAGCTGATCTTCGACCGGAGGACGAAGGTCTACCTCGGCGAGCGCGTCGTGGCGACCGAGGACTCCCCCGACGGACTGAGGGAGGGGCAGGTCATCGGACGCCACGCGGTCCTGGAGCGGGGGATCGTCGACGAGATCGGCGAGCGGCCCCGACGGGCTGGCGGGCCGGGACCGGTCACCCGGTCCCCACGTCCTCGGTGATGCTCCTGGCCCTGATGTAGGGCTCGCCCTGGTAGTCGCGGTACAGGCCGTCCGAGAGGTTCACACCCAGCTCCTCCTGGACCTCCTGGAGATCGAACTCGCGCACGGTGCCGGTGACGCGGACCACGTCGTCCTGGTCGACGGGCGGCATGTCCCCCTCCACGACCAGCATCGGCTCGACGCCTCCCGGCTCGTCGCCGCCGACGGTGAAGGCCCAGGGGGAGACGACGTCGGCGACCCGGCCCTCGATCGTCCGCTCCTCACCGACGACGGACCCCCCGTCGCCGTCCTCGAACGCCTCCCGGATCTCGGTGATGCCCTCGGACCCCCGACCTCCGCACCCCGACAGGACGAGAACCCCGAGAACCCCGAGGACCCCGAGGGCGAGGCGCGCCAGGGCGGGCGGCACCACCGCCGGACGCCGCCGCGAACGGCTCCGAACACCCCACATGGGCCTCTCCTCTCCCGGCCGGGGTCCCGGCGAGACGGTTTTCGGACACAACCGCCCGAATACGGAAAAACATCGGTGATCGCCATTGTCGACGGTGCGGGGCCGTGCCGCCACGCGAGCCCGGCCCCTCACCGCCGGCCCACGGAGGTGTCGACGGCGGTGGCCACGAGGTACAGCTCCTCCTCCCAGTCGGCGAGGAGGTCGGCCTCCCACTCCACGCCGAGGTCGTCCGCCACCTCCCGGGCCGCGAACCCCTCCCGCACCGTGCCGGTCACCCGCACGGTGCTCCCCTCCCGCGCCTGGTGCGGATCGGCGGAGACGACCAGCAGGTTCCGGCGGTCGCCGAGGTTGTCGCCGTCGTCCTCGCCCGCGTCGGCGACGGTGAAGGCGTGTTCGTCGACGACCTCGCCGACATCGGCCCGGAGGGTGATCCGCTTGCCCACCCAGGTGTCGACGTCGTTCCAGAACTCGCCCTCCGCCAGATCCCCGTACACGAAGTCGTAGTCCTCGCCGCCCGCACGCGTCTCCTCGACGTGCACGGACGCCTCGGGGGCGGGCTCCTCGTCGTCGCCGCAGCCCGCCAGGCACACGGCGCCGAGCACGAGGGCGAACGGCAGGGCGGCGACCCTGCGGGGCCGGCGGCACTTCGCGGTGGAGCGCATGTCCTGTGGTCCTCTCACGGCGCGGGCGGCCCGGGAGGCGGTCGGAAGACCGACGCCGAGGCCGGGAAACGAACAGAAAAGAGCATTCCGGCTACGGCGGCGGCGCGTGCCGCACACGCCACGTCCGTCCACCGGGCAGCGGGCGGCTTCACCCGGGTGCGGGATCGGCGGGCTCACAACGGCGACCGGCCCCCGGCCGTCCCGTCAAAGCGAGGACGTGGCCGGGGGCCGGTGGAGAGCGCGGGTCTCAGGCGGTTTTCGGCTCCTCCAGGCGCGGGAAGAGCACCGCGCCCTTGGTCACCCGGGTGCCGGCCGGGAGCAGACCCCAGGCGCCGGCGTCCTGGACGCGCTGGTCGGCCAGGGCGCCCAGCGGGGCTTCCGCGCCCAGGGAGTCCCACAGCAGGCCGGAGGTGCGCGGCATCACCGGGTTGAGCAGCACCGCGCAGGCGCGCAGCGACTCGGCGGCGGTGTAGAGGATCGTCGCCAGGCGCTCCTGGGCCTCGGGGGAGGTGTCCTTGGCGACCTTCCACGGCTCCTGCTCGGTGAGGTAGCCGTTGACCAGCTTGACGAAGTCGAAGATCGCCGCGATGCCGCCGGCGAAGTCCAGCTCGTCGCCGATCCGCCGGTCGGCCTCGGCGACGGCCTCGGCCAGACCCTCCTTGATCGGCTGCTCGGCCTCGCCCTCCGCCTTCGACTCCGGCAGCAGCCCGTCGAAGTACTTGTTCACCATGGCCGCCACGCGCGAGGCGAGGTTGCCGTAGTCGTTGGCCAGCTCGCTGGTGTAGCGGGCGGAGAAGTCCTCCCAGGAGAACGAGCCGTCCTGGCCGAAGGCGATGGCGCGCAGGAAGTACCAGCGGTACGCGTCCACGCCGAAGTGCTCGGTGAGCTGCTGCGGCGAGATGCCCGTCAGGTTGGACTTGCTCATCTTCTCGCCGCCGACCATCAGCCAGCCGTTGGCGGCGACCTTCCCGGGCAGCGGCAGGCCCTGCGCCATCAGCATCGCGGGCCAGATCACCGCGTGGAAGCGCAGGATGTCCTTGCCGACGAGGTGGACGTCGGCCGGGAAGGTCCGCTCGAACTTCTCCTGGTCGGCGCCGTAGCCGACGGCGGTGGCGTAGTTCAGCAGGGCGTCGATCCACACGTAGATGACGTGCTTGTCGTCCCAGGGGATCTTCACGCCCCAGTCGAAGGTGGAGCGGGAGATCGACAGGTCCTCCAGGCCCTGGCGGACGATGTTCACGACCTCGTTGCGCGCCGACTCGGGCTGGATGAACTCGGGGTGCCTCTCGTAGTGCTCCAGCAGCTTCGGCCCGTACTCGGAGAGCTTGAAGAAGTAGTTCTCCTCCTTGAGCATCTCCACGGGCTTCTTGTGGATCGGGCACAGCTTCTCGCCCGCGAAGTCACCCTCCCCCTCCAGCAGGTCGCCGGGGGACTTGTACTCCTCGCAGCCCACGCAGTACGGGCCCTCGTACTCGCCCTTGTAGATCTCGCCCTTGTCGTACAAGTCCTGGACGAACTCCCGGACGCGGGCGGTGTGCCGCTCCTGCGTGGTGCGGATGAAGTCGTCGTTGGCGATCTCCAGGTGTTCCCAGAGGGGCTTCCAGGCCTCCTCCACGAGCCTGTCGCACCACTCCTGCGGGGAGACCCCGTTGGCGTCGGCGGTGCGCATGATCTTCTGACCGTGCTCGTCCGTGCCGGTGAGGTACCACACCTTCTCGCCGCGCTGGCGGTGCCAGCGCGTGAGCACGTCGCCTGCGACGGTCGTGTAGGCGTGGCCCAGGTGCGGAGCGTCGTTGACGTAGTAGATGGGGGTCGTGACGTAGAACGCCTTGGACCCCTGCTGCTCTTTTCCAGTGGCCGCCATGGGGAAATCCTAACGGTCCGGGCCCGCCCGCCGGCCCTGACCGAGCGCGTCCGGCCGGACCCGACCCGTGAGAATGGTTGAGGGCTTCAACCATTCTCACGGGTCGGGTTAAACCGGTGTTCACCGTGTGGTCGCCCGCCGTCGCATCCGCACGCATACCGTCCTCACCTGCACGAACACGGAACATCCGGAGGGGACCATGCGCAAGCTGCTGCCGTTGATCGGTTCGCACCCTGGCGGGAGATCCGCCCTGACCTGCCGCTACCGCTGCGGCGACGCCTGCTTCCACGAGGTGCCCAACACCAGCGGCAACGAGTACGTCGGCGACCTCATAGCCGGTGCCCTCTCCCGGCGTTCGATGCTGCGCGCCGGCGCCGTCGTCGGCGCCGCCGCCGCGGCCGCCGCGGCCGGGCTCGGCCAGGCGCCCGGAGCCGGTGCCGCCCCCGCCGCCGCGGCGGGGAAGGGCTGGGAGAAGAGCAAGCCCCTCGACGGCGCCCGCGGCCTGCGGTTCGCGCCCGTCGCCCCGAACACCGCCGACAAGGTCACCGTGCCCGCCGGCTACGACCAGAACATCGTCATCCGCTGGGGCGACCCGATCCTGCGCGGCGCCCCCGCCTTCGACCCGGAGAAGCAGAGCGCCAAGGCGCAGGCCGGGCAGTTCGGCTACAACAACGACTTCCTCGTCCTGATGCCGCTGAAGGGCGAGCGGGGCCGCCAGGTCCTCTTCGCCAACCACGAGTACACCGACGAGAACCTGATGTTCCCCGGGTACGACCCGGACAACCCCACCCGCGAGCAGGTCGAGATCGCCTGGGCCGCGCACGGGCTCTCCGTCGTCGTGGTCGAGGAGGACCGCCGCACGGGACGGCTCGGGGCCGTTCCCCGCCACCACCTCAACCGCCGCTTCACCGCGACCACCGAGTTCCGCCTCACCGGCCCGGCCGCGGGCAGCGACCTGCTGAAGACCTCCGCCGACCCCACCGGCACGAAGGTGCTGGGCACCCTCAACAACTGCGCGGGCGGCTCCACCCCCTGGGGCACGGCCCTGTCCGCCGAGGAGAACTTCAACCAGTACTTCGCCAACGCCGCCTCCGTCACCGACGCCGACACCAAGGCGAAGCTGGCCCGCTACGGCATGACCGGCGGCGCCACCGAGCGCAAGTGGGAGCGGTTCGACGACCGCTTCGACCTCGCCAAGGAGCCCAACGAGGCCAACCGCTTCGGCTGGATCGTCGAGGTCGACCCGTACGACCCCGACTCCACCCCGCGCAAGCGCACCGCGCTCGGCCGCTTCAAGCACGAGGCCGCCCAGCCGCGGCTGACCGCCGACGGCCGCCCGGTCGTCTACATGGGCGACGACGAGCGCTTCGACTACCTGTACAAGTTCGTCTCGGCCAAGTCGATGATGAAGGGCGACAGCCGGCGCGCCCGCGAGCACAACCTCACGCTGCTGGACGAGGGCACCCTCTACGTCGCCAAGCTGACCGGCGACAGCCCGGCCGACCGGATCGACGGCAGCGGAAAGCTCCCGAACGACGGCGAGTTCGACGGCTCCGGCGTGTGGATCCCGCTGGCCACCGGCAACACCTCGCACGTCCCCGGCATGACGGCCGAGGAGGTCTACGTCCACACCCGGATCGCCGCCGACAAGGTGGGCGCCACCAAGATGGACCGGCCCGAGGACGTCGAGCCCAGCCCGCGCACCGGCCGCGTCTACGTCGCGCTGACCAACAACTCCCAGCGCGGCACGGCCGGCAAGCCCGGCGCGGACGAGGCCAACCCGCGCAACGCCAACAAGCACGGCCACGTGCTGGAACTGGCCGAGCACTGGGACGACCCGGCGGCCGACGGCTTCGCCTGGCGGCTGTTCCTGGTCTGCGGCGACCCGGAGGACCCCGCCACCTACTTCGGCGGCTTCCCCAAGGACCAGGTCAGCCCGATCTCCTGCCCGGACAACCTCACCTTCGACGACTACGGCAACCTGTGGATCTCCACCGACGGCAACGCGCTGGGCTCGCACGACGGCCTCTTCGGCGTCGCCACGGCGGGTGAACGGCGCGGTGAGGTGCGGCAGTTCCTGACGGTGCCCGCCGGTGCGGAGACCTGCGGCCCGATCGTGCAGGACCGCCGCGTCCTCGTCGCCGTCCAGCACCCGGGCGAGAAGGACGGCGCCACCTACGAGAAGCCGGCCTCGTCCTGGCCCGACGGGCCGGGCAAGGTCGTCCGCCCGTCGGTCGTGGCCGTCTGGCGGAAGAACGGCCGGAACATCGGCGTCTGATCCGCGTCCCCTTCCCGCCCGACCTCCCCGTTCGACCCTCCCGTCCGACCTTCCCGTTCGACACGGTGCGCCGCCCCGGTGGGGCGGCGCACCCGCGTTTCCACCGGCCGGCCGTCGGACGCCGGGTGCCGTAACGCGCGTCGGTCGGTGCCCTCTTGACATGTTCTCCGTGTGCCTCTCCGCGAAGAGGGAAGGAGGAACCGCAAGGAAACGACCCGAAAAGGTGAAGTCATGGAGATTACCGGCATTCTCACCGCGATCGTCGTGGGTATCGTCATCGGCGTCCTGGGGCGCCTGGTGCTTCCCGGCCGTCAGCGCATCGGCTTCCTGTGGACGATCGTGGTCGGTATCGCCGCGGCCCTGATCGGTACGTTCGTCGCGGCGGGGCTCGGCGTCGCCAGTACGAACGGCATCGACTGGATACAGATCCTGATCCAGGTCGTGCTGGCCGCGGTGGGCATCGCGGCCCTGGAGCGCGCCAAGGTCCGCGCCTGAGGGACGCCGTGGGCGTGTCGTAGAGGTCTCCGACCGCCGACGCGGCGGTTCCCAGCGATCTTTCGCCGTCCGGGCGGTCCCCTCCGCCCGGACGGCGACGGCCCGGCGGGGAGAAGCGGCTGGAGAAGCCGCCTCCCCGCCGGGCCTCGGGCCGTTCCGGGACGGACCCGCCCCGTCCCGGAACGGCCGGGGAGCCGGGGCGGTGCCTGCCCCGGCTCCGCCGCCTCCGGCGCGACGGTCCCGACCGACTCCGTCCGAACCCGTCGGGCGGGACCGGCTCCCTCGCGCCGGAGCCGGTGTCCGGCGCGCCGCCTCAGCCGGTGTGGTGGTCGCGCTGGAAGAGCGCCGCGTGCTCCAACACGTCCTCCAGGGGGTCGTCGATCTGACCGGTGGAGATCAGCGCGATGTTCGGCCCGTTGTGCGAGCCGTGGTGGGTCTCGTCGGCCCATGCCGCCCCGCCGCCCGCCAGGACCGCGCCCGCCACGGCCACCGCCACCGCGCCCGTCCGCACCAGGGCCCGTCCCCTCGTGTTCATCGTGCTTCCCTCCTCGCCGGTCGTGGACGGGCGATCGCCGTCCGCCGTGCATATCTGCCGGTGAGCGGAAAAGTTACGAACGGATGTGAGGGTCGGTCGGCGCACGCGCCCGCGATCCGCGCGCGTGCCGGCTCCCGCGCTCGGGCGCGCGCCCGAGCGCCGTCGGGCACCCGGCTCAGGAGCGCCGCGGCTCGTAGTGCAGGGCGACGATCCCGCAGTCGAACGGCCGGGCGTCGACCAGGCGGAACCCGTGGTGGGCGCCGGTGTCGGGGAACACGGGCAGCCCGGAGCCGAGCGCGGTCGGATTGACGAACAGATGGAGCTCGTCCAGCAGCTTCCCGGCGATCAGGTTCGAGACGAGCGTGCTGCCGCCGTAGGTGATGATGTCCCCGCCCGGCTGGGCCTTGAGCTTGCGCACGGTCTCGGCGAGGTCGCCGCCGGCTACGGTGGCGTTCTCCCAGGGCGACTCGGCCAGGGAGTCGGAGACGACGACCTTGGGCGTGTTGTTCATGAAGTCGATGGACGCCTGGTCCTCGCCCTCGGGCCCGGCCGCCCAGGCCGGGATGAACCCCTCGGCGAGCCTGCGCCCCAGCACGATGCAGTCCACCGACCGGGTGAGCGCGTCGACGTGGGCGTTGAGGTCGTCGCTCCACGGGACCGTCATCCAGTCCATCTCGCCGTTCGGACCGGCCATGTATCCGTCGATGCCGACCTGGACCTGGAGCTTGAACTTCCGCACGGATCGCGTCCCTTCGGGATGGAGGCGGTACCGGGCGCCCGGCGGACGCCCGCGGTGGCGCGGCGGCCGGGACCCGGCCGGCCCGGCTCCGCACGGAGGAAAGCTAGCGGGCGGCACTGACAGGGGAGCGCCGGAGCGACGGCCGGTGCGGTGTGTCGCGCCGGCCGCCGCCGGACCGTCAGGCGCGGGCGCACGCCCGGCAGGCGCGGGACGAGACCGCCACCGCCGCGTGGGACACGGCGGTGAGCACGCCGGCGAGCGCGACCGGTGGCCAGTGCGTGGCCAGGGGAGAGCTCACGGCGAGGGCGAGCGTGGCGAGCGCCAGGGACGCGCCGGCGGCGGTGCCGGTCCACGCGGCGGCCAGGGGCAACCGACGCGGCGTGGGCAGCCGGCGGGCGAGGGGCCCGGTGGCCGCCAGTACCGCCAGGGCGAACAGCGCGGTGACGATCGCGACGCCCGCGAAGGACACGACCGGCACCTGGACGGCGCGTGGCGGATGGTGGCCGGATCCGTGGGCGAGGGCCACCAGGTACCAGCAGACGGCCGGAAGCGGCGCGGTCAGGAGCACGGTCCGAGCGGTGTGCCGGGCCTGGGCGACGGTCAACTCCCGCCGACAGGCCGGCGCCAGCTCCGCCACGGTGCCGAACTCGCGCACGGCCGACGCCAGGGCCCGGTCGCGGGGCACGCCCCCGTCGACGTGCGCCTCCACCGTGTCCGCGAGGCCGGCGCGGATCTCCGCCACCAGCCGCTCCCTGGCGCGGGCCGGTCCGTGCAGGGCGGAGGCCAGGGCCCGGGCGTACTCCTCGACCGAGCCGTACTGTTCGGCGGCCTCGTGTTCGGCGGCCTCGACGCGCCCCGTCGGTCGGTCGGCGGCGCTCATACGGCGTGCCCCGGACGCGCGGGGGGCTCCAGGACGGCGCCGATGGCCGCGGTGAACTCCCGCCAGGCCGCCCGCTCGTCGGCCAGGGTCCGGCGTCCGGCGTCGGTGAGTTCGTAGCGGCGCCGCCGCCGCTCGCCGACGGAGTCCCAGTCGCTGCGGAGCAGCCCGAGCCGCTCCAACCGGTTGAGCGCGGGATAGACCGTGCCCGTGCGCAGCTCCAGCGCGCCGGCGCTGCGCCGCTGCACGGCCGTGATGATCGCGTAGCCGTGCAACGGCCCCGGTTCGAGCACGGCCAGCAGCAGTCCGTCCAGATGTCCCCGCACCGCGTCCGCCTTCTTCATGGGTGGGCAGCCTACCCAGAACTAAGTAGGCGTGCTATCTATTGGCAGCCAATGTATTCGTCATCGGTACGGAGGGCCCGAGATGGCCAAGCTGCTGTTGTCCGTGCACGTCCTCGCCGCGATCCTGGTGGTCGGCCCGATCGCCGTGGCCGCCTCGCTCTTCCCGCGCTACGCCCGACAGGCGGCCTCCGGGGGCGGGGGACCGCAGGGGCGGGACGCTGGGGCCGTCGCCGTCCTGCACCGGATCTGCCGCGGCTACGCCGTCGTCGGCGTCGCCGTTCCGGTCTTCGGTGTCGCCACGGGCGCGCGGCTCGGCGTCCTCACCGACGCCTGGCTGGTCGCGTCGATGGTCCTGACGGCGGTCGCCGCGGCCCTGCTGGTCCTGGCGATCGTGCCCGGCCAGCGGCGGATGCTCGAAACGGCGGGCGGCCCGGACGGAAGCGGGGGGACGCGGTCGGCGGCGGCCCGACTGGCCATGCTCACCGGCGTCTTCAACCTGCTGTGGGCGGTCGTCGTCGTGCTGATGATCGTCCGCCCCGGATCCACCACGGGAGCGTGACCGGCGTGCGCGCCCTGCGGATCGCCGCCGGCGCCGAGGCGGTCTCCCTGGCCCTCCTGACGGCCAACCTCCTCACCATGCACGCCGAGGCGGTCACCTCGCTCGTCGGTCCACTGCACGGCACCGCCTACCTCGCCACCGTCGTGGCCGCCCGGCAGGCCACGACCGCCGCCGACACCAGCGCGCGGTGGTACGCCCTGGTGCCCGGCGTCGGCGGACCGCTCGCCCTGCGCCGCGTCGAACGGACGCCCACACCCACCGCCCGGCGGGAATGAGGCGCCGGACACCCGGCGACCCCCGACCGCCGCCCGCGTGTCCGCCGGGCGCCGCCGGTTCCGGTTCCGGTTCCGAAACGGCGGTTTCGCGCCGGTGGCGAGCCGGGGAAGTCTACTGTCGGCGGAACACGGCCGACGGCGGGACGTCCACGCGTCCGCGTGCGCCGGGCCGTGCCCGGAGGGGGGATCGGAATGGAAACTCGAGTGCTGCTCCGGCTGCGCGGAGCGGACGACGACGCGGAGCGCCTGGAGCTGGCGACCTCGGCGTTACGCGAGGAACTGCTGGAACTCGACGTCGAACGGGTCGACGCGGTGAGCGCGGGCCCGGCTCCGGACGGGAGCCGGGCGCTGGACGTGGCGGAGATCGGCGGCCTGCTGGTGACCGTCGCCCAGGCGCCCGTGGCCCTGCACGAACTGGTGACGGCGGTCCGGCACTGGCTGGCCAGGAGCACGGACTTTGGCGCCGGCGACCGTACCGCCGAGCTGACGATCGACGGCGACACCCTGAAGGTCACCGGCGTCTCGGCCGAGACCCAGGACCGGATCGTCGACGCGTGGCTCCGGGCCCACGCCCCCACCCCCTCCGAGCCGGGGAGGGGCTGATCGCGGTGGCGGGACGCCATGCCCTGATCGTGGCCAACGACGTCTACGAACACGAGGGGCTCAGCCGCCTGGCGGCCCCGGCCCACGACGCCCGTGCCCTTCAGTCCGTGCTGGCCGACCCGCAGATCGGCCGGTTCCGGGTCACGGTGGTCCACAACCGGCCCGCCCACGTCGTCCGACGGGAGATCGCGAACTTCTTCGCCGACCGCAAGCCCGACGACTTCCTGCTGCTCCACTTCTCCTGCCACGGTCTGAAGGGCGCGTCCGGCGCGCTGTACTTCGCCGGTTCCGACACCGTGCCGACCCGGCTGTCCGCGACGGCGGTCTCCGCCCGCTTCGTCGACCAGGAGATGACCGAGAGCCGCGCCCGGCGGATCGCCCTCTTCCTCGACTGCTGCTACGGCGGGGCCTTCTCGCGCGGCGTACGGGCCCGCTCGGCGGACGCGATCGACGGGGAGAGCGCCTTCCCCGCGGCGGCCTCCGGGGCCGACGGCGCCGGTGACGGCCGGGGCCGGATGGTCATCACGGCCTCCGGCGCCACGGAGTACGCCTTCGAGGACGACAGGCTGGCCCGAACGGACCGGCAGGGGCCGTCGGTCTTCACCGGCGCGCTCGTCCACGGACTGCGCACCGGCGAGGCGGACACCGGCGGGGACGGTCTGGTCGACCTGGACGAGCTGTACGACTACGTCTACGCGCGGGTGCGCGCCACCACCAGGCACCAGACCCCGCAGAAGTGGGTGGACGCCTCCGGCAAGCTGGTCGTCGGCTGGGTGCCGCTGTCCGCACGGCTGAAGGGCACCCCCCTCCCCGACGACCTGGTCGCCCGGACGGGCGGGCAGGCGCCCGCCGACCGGCTGGCGGGGGTGCGGGAGCTGCGGCGGATCCTGCTCGACGACGACGTCGAACGGGCGGTCGGCGCCATGGACCTGCTGCACCGGCTGACCGAGGACGACAGCAAGGAGGTGTCCGCGGCCGCGACCGCCGCCCTGGAGGAGGCACAGCTCAAGGCCGTCCCCGACCGGGTCGAACTGGGAACGGCGCCGGACGACGGAGCCGGCGGGGCGTCGGCCGCCGGGCCGCCGGCCACGCGCACGGTACGGCTGGTGGGCTCGCCCCTGGCGCGCGTCTTCCAGGCCGGCACCACGTCGAGTTGGATCACCGTGGAGCACAGCGAGCCCTTCGACCCGTCGGGCGGGTGGGTCAGGATCGGCGTCGACTCCGGGGCGCTGCCGGAGCACTCCGGTCCGCTGCGCGGTTCGGTCGGCATCGTCAACCGGCTGGGCGAGTTCGAGATACCCGTCACCGCGCCGGCGCGCGGACCGCTGTGGCCCCGGGCGGCCGGTGTCACCCTCCCCCGGCCCGGCTGGCTCCTGGACCGGAGGGTGCTCCTGGGCCTCGCCGCCGTGACCGTCGGGACCTGGCCGTTCTCCGAGGTGTCCACCCTGACCGGGGCGAACCTCGTCGGCGCGGGCTTCTTCCTGCTGCGCTCGGCGCTGCTCCTGGTCGGGGTCCTCCTGCTGGACCGGCCCGGGACGAAGGGGGCGGTGGGCCGGGGCCTGGTCGCCGCGAGCACCGTCTACCACCTCGCCGACGGACTGTCCCTGCTGGCCGCCCACTCCGACGTGTACGCGCTGCTGGGCCTGTCGGCCACCGTGCTGCTCCTGGCCGGACTGGCGCTGCGGCTGTGGCCGCACCGCGCGGCCCTGGGCCGGTTGAGACCGACGGAACTCGTCGGGAACCGGCTGGTGTACATCGTCTCGGCGGCGTTGGCGGGCCGGTTCCTCATGCTGTTCGTGGCGCTGCCGGAGACGGGCGTGACGACGGTGGACGCGATCGGGCTGCCCGCGGCCCTCTGCGCCGTCCTCCCGATGGGTCTGCTCTGCGTCGCCGCGGCGTCGGCCGAGCTCCGCGACGCGCTCCCGCGCGTCTTCGTCGTCGCGGCCGTCGCCGCCTACTACGGCCCCGAGCTGTACTTCCTCCTGGGCTCCCTGTTCGCCGGGGAGTACGTCTACGTGGGCAACGCCCTGGTCTCCCGGTACCCGGCCCCCGGGTACATCCTCGTCCAGGCCGCCTTCGCCGCGGTGCTCGCCCTGGCCACGGCCGTACCGCTGTGGCGCGGCGGGACGTCGCCGTCGAAGGCTCCGGTGCCTCCGAACGTCCCGCCGCCACCGCCGACTCCGCCGGCTTCACCGCCGACTCCGCCGAGTCCGCCGCGCTCCTCGTAGCGCGGGGACGCCGGGGCGGGCGTCAGAGCCGCTCGAAGCCGCGCATCCGCTCCCAGTCCGTGACCGCGCTCTCGAAGGCCGCCAACTCCGCGCGGGCGGCGCGGGCGTAGTGGGTGACGACCTCCTCGCCGAAGATCTTCGCCGCGATCCCGCTGCCCTCCCAACGGCTCAGCGCCTCGGCGAGGGTGGCGGGCAGGCGCGGCACGGAGTCGTCGGCCAGGGCGTTGCCGGTGTACGGCGCGGGAAGGGGGAGGCGGTTGTCGATGCCGTACAGCCCGGCGGCGACGACGGCGGCCACGGCCAGGTACGGGTTGGCGTCGCCGCCCGGGACGCGGTGTTCGATGCGCAGCGACGGTCCCGAGCCCACCACCCGTATCGGACAGGTGCGGTTGTCGCGCCCCCAGGCGATGCCCGTCGGGGCGAACGCGCCGGGCCGGAGGCGCTTGTAGGAGTTGACGTTGGGCGCCATCAGCAGGGTCAGATCGGGCAGGCAGGCGAGCTGCCCGGCCGTGAAGTGCCGCATCGTCTCCGACATGCCGTCGTCGGCGTCCGGGTCGGCCAGGACGGGCGTGCCGTCCCGGCCGCGCAGGGAGAGGTGCACGTGGCAGGAGTTGCCCTCGCCCTCGTCGAACTTCGGCATGAAGGTGAGCGCGGCGCCCTCGGCGGCGGCGATCCGCTTGGCGCCGTCCTTGAACAGGACGTGGTTGTCGCAGGTGGCCATCGCCTCCGCGTAGCGGAAGACGATCTCGTACTGGCCCGGGTGGCACTCCCCGCGGGCCGTCTCCATCTCCAGTCCGGCGCGCGTCATCTCGCGGCGGACGCGACGCACCACGGGCTCCACCTCCTCCAGGCCCTGGAGGGAGTAGTCGGTGTTGTAGCGGGCGGCGGGACGCAGGCCGACGTAGCGGCGCTCCCACGCCTCCCGGTAGGAGGAGGTGAAGACGATGAACTCCAGCTCGGTGCCGGCGTACGCGGTCAGCCCGCGGTCGGCCAGGCGGTCGAGCTGGGTGCGCAGCACGTGCCGCGGGGCGACCGCGACCGGTTCGCCGCCGGGCCAGACGGCGTCGGCGAGGACGAGGGCGGTGCCGTCGTCCCAGGGCAGGCGGGTGCGCAGGGTGGCGGGGTCGGGGCGCAGCACGAAGTCGCCGAACCCGCCGCCCCAGGCGTCGATGGCGTAGCCGGACCCGGTGTCCATCTCCACGTCGGTGGCCAGCAGGTAGACGCAGGCGCCGAAGCCCCGCCGCGCGGCCTCGTCCAGGAAGTGGGGGACGGACAGGCGGCTGCCCATCAGGCGTCCCTGGAGGTCGGGGACGGCGACGACCACCTCCTCCACGCGCCCCGCCTCGGCCTCGGTGCGCAGCGGGGCGTACGGGTCGGTGGCCGTCATGCGGGCTCCTCCGTGGTGGGACGGGCGGCGGGGGCCGCGGTGGTCTCGGTCGCCGCGGTCGCCAGGGGGTTGGGCACGGTGCCGTGGACGACGTCGAACCCCTCGTCGCGTTCGGAGCGGTCGTGGAACGCCCCGCCCAACAGGTGTTCGCGGTTGAGGGCCACCCGGTCGAAGACGGGCGCGAGCAGTCCGAACTCCTCGAACCTGTCGGCCAGTTCGGGGAAGCGGGCGTGGTACCGGTCCACCTCGGCGCGCACCAGCGCCCAGAACTCCCGCTCGGGCACGCCCAGCTGCTCCTCCACCAGGGGGGCGAGGAAGCGGAAGTGACCGGCGAACACGGCGCTCAGCAGCGAGTGCGCCAACTCGTGCGCCGGCCAGCGCAGCAGGACGGCGTCCGCGCGCTCCGACAGCCCGGCGTACTCGGGGCGCCGTCCGGGCAGCAGGTTGACGTCCTCGGCGAAGTCCTTCAGCGCCACGCCCACGGGCACCTCGTCGGCGCCGTGGAGGACGACGGTGTTCTCGCCGTGCGGGCAGTACGCGACGCCGTACCGGTAGAGCTGGTGCAACAGGCCCGGCAGCAGGGCCGCCAGGAAGCGGGCCAGCCAGGCGCGCGGCGCCAGGCCGGAGCGCGCCACCAGTTCGGCCACCAGGGCCCGCCCGTCCGAACCCGTCTTCAACAGGGCGGCCATGGTGCGGGCCCGCTCCCCCTCGCGCAGCACCCCCGTCACCGGCTCGCGCCACACCGCGCCCAACAGCTCGTGGTAGCGGTACGGGGCGTCGTCCACCGACTCGTACAGGGGGTGGTGGACGGCCACGGACGCCACCTCGCCCAGCGGGTGGAAGCGCAGCTCGTCCCGCAGGTACGGGTCGGCGTCGCGGAGCGCGTGGAGCCAGGCGCTGACGTCGGGCGCGGCCTCCGTCGGCGCGGGGGACAGCCCGCGCCACACCAGGGTGTTGCGGATGAGGAGGGGAACCTTGACGTTGCGGCGGTCGGGGCGGTCGAGGTTGGCCAGGGTGCGCACGGACTGCAGGGGACGGTAGCGGTCCGGGCCCTCGCCCAGGGAAACGATTCGTCCGTCGGCGAGGTAGGGGGCGAAGAGGGGGACGACGGCCTCGTCCCAGTGGAAGGGGTGGACCGGCAGCCAGACGTACTCGTCCGGCGCGTGGGGGCCGTGGGCGCAGGCGTCGCCCAGGACGGCGGCGAAGCGCCGGCGCGTGGCGTCGTCCAGCTCCTGTGCGAGGAGGGCCTCGGCGTCCAGGCCGGGGACGCCCGAGTACGAGGCCAGGCCGGTGTGGACGGCGGCCCAGCGCAGCCGGACCTCCCCGGCGGCCTCGGGGGCGTAGGCGGCGGCGTCGGAGGCGGAGAAGCCCAGCCGGCCCTTGTTGAGCACCATGCAGGGGTGGCCGTCCTGGTGGGCCTCCAGCTCCAGGTGGTCCAGGTCGGCGAGGGCGGCGGCGGGCAGATCGCGGGCGATGGTCTCGGCCTGGGCGAGACGGGTGGCGATCAGTTCGCGCAGCGCCTCGGCGGTGGTGGGGCCGTCCCAACCGAGCGTCCGGCGGGCGTCGAGCAGCAGCCGCTCGGGCCCGGCCTCCTCGCCGGGGGCGGGAGCCGGCCGGCGGCGGAGGGTGCCGGGGCGCAGGCGCCAGGTGCCGAAGGCGCCGCGGGCGGCACGGAACGTCCACAGCACGCCGCCGCCCAGCTCCAGCCGGTAGGGGGCGGTGCCGGGGTCGGGGTCGGATTCGGCGTCGGCGGCGGGCTCGGCGGCGGGTTCGGCGGCGGGTTCGGGGACGAGCAGTTCCTCGTACGCGAACTCCTCGACGGCCTTGACCAGCAGTCTGCGCCCCGCCTCCGCCCATGCCTCGCGGGGTATGGACGCGGTCATCGCGGGGCCTCCTCGCTCTGTTCGACCTGTTCGACCTGTTCGACCCGTTCGACCCGTTCGGCCCGTCCGGCCCTCGCGGCGCGCTGTTCGGGCACGCCGAAGGTCGTCCAGGCCGTCCGCCGGGGAACGGGCAGGACGGTGCGGCCCGCGGCGGCGTTGAGGATCGTCGCGGCGCGCCAGGCGCCCAGGGTGAGGTCGGGGGCGCCCACGCCGTGCGTGTGCGCCTCGGCGTTCTGCACGTACAGCGTGCCGGTGACGGACGGGTCGAGACAGACGCGGTAGGAGCCGTCGACGCGGTAGCGGCCCCGCCCGTCCCAGTCGATCAGCTTCTCCAGCGGCTCCAGGAAGGACGGACGCTCGGTCGCGTACCCGGTGGCGGCCACCACCGCCGAGGTGCGCACCTCGAAGTCGGCGCCCTGTTCGGCGTGCCGGCAGGTCAACACGTAGCCGGGGGCACCGTCCGGCCCGTCGTCGGGGCGCGCGGCGATCACCTCCACACCGGGGCGGAGTTCCGCGCGCGGTCGCCCGCCGCCGATCGTCCGCTCGTACAGCTCGTCGTGGATGTCGGCGAGCGTCTCCTCGCTGACGCCCTTGTAGAGCTGCCACTGCGCGCGCACCAGCCGGTCGCGGGTGGCCTCGGGCAGGGAGCGGAAGTAGTCGACGTAGTCGGGCGTGAAGTGCTCCAGGCCGATCTTGGAGTACTCCATGGGCGCGAACGCCGGGGTGCGCGCCAGCCAGCGCACGTACGGGCCGCCGCGCCCCTCGCCGTCCTGGTGCCGCAGCAGGTCCAGCACCACCTCGGCGCCGGACTGCCCCGCCCCGACCACCGTCACGTCGTCGAGCGCGGCCAGGGCGGCGCGGTGGGCGCGGTAGTCGGCGCTGTGCAGCACGCGGTTGACCCGCCGGTCGGCGGGGGCGCCCGTCGGCAGGAGGCGCAGCGGCTCGGGCACCGACGGGACCGTGCCGACGCCCAGGACGACCTGCCGGGCCAGGACGCGCCCTTCGCCCCGCCCGGCCGCCGAGCGGTGCGAGACGGCGAACGCCCCCTCGGCCGCGTCCCACTCCACGGCCGTCACCTCGGCGTCGAAGCGGCACGACGGCAGGTGCTCGGCGACCCAGCGGCAGTAGTGGTCGTACTCGCGGCGCGGGATGTGGAAGCGTTCGGAGAAGAAGAACGGGAACAGCCGCTCGTGCTCGCGCAGGTAGTTCAGGAACGACCAGCGGCTGGTCGGATCGGCCATCGTGACCAGGTCCGCCATGAACGGCACCTGGAGGACCGTCCCCTCCAGCAGCAGACCCGGGTGCCAGGAGAAGGCGGGACCGCGCTCCAGGAACAGCGCGCGCAGCCCCGGTACGCCGTCGCAGAGCGCGGCCAGCGACAGGTTGAACGGGCCGATGCCGACGCCGACGAGGTCGTACACGCCGCCGGAAGCACCGTCCGAAGCACCGCCGGAAGCACCGCCGGACGTCCGGTCGGGGACGGGAGAGGGATGGTCGCTCACCGCTGCACCTCCGCGAGGGGATTGGGAAGATCGACGTAGACGGACTGGGTGTGGACGTCGCCGACCAGCTCGTCGAGCCCGTCCACGCAGGTCAGGAAGTTGCCCTTGCAGCGCAGCACCGGCGCGTCCAGCAGCAGGTCGAGCAGGTCCTTGGCGCCGGGCTCGGTGGCGCGCAGCCGCTCCAGCGCGCCGCGCAGCACCCGCAGCAACTCCTCCTCGTCGGCCAGCCCGTACGCCCCGAAGGCGCCGACCAGGCCCAGGAGGTTGCCCACGCCCAGGTAGTAGGCGACCCGCTCGTCGACGAACGCGTCGTCGAAGACCAGTTCCACCCCCTCGGTCACCCCCGGCAGCAGCCGTTCCGCCTCGCCGGCGCGGGAGGCCGCCAGGTAGTAGCCCTGGCTGTCGCGGTACCAACCGGCGGCCGGCAGCCCGTCGCGGGCCAGGGTGACCAGGGTGTTCTGGTGGTGCGCCTCCAGAGCGACGCCATGGCGGGCCTGGAGCCGGACCAGGGGGACGGCCAGCACCTCCAGGTAGCGGGCCAGCCAGCGCGCGGACGCCTCGGCGACCGTCGTTCCGTGGGCGAGGGCGGCGCGCTCCACCGCCTCGCACAACGCCGCCCGGTGCGCGGGAGGACGACCGTCGCCCGGCCCGGCGCGCTCGGCCAACAACCCGGCCACGCACCGGGCGTCGTCCGCACCGCCCCGGAAGGGGTTGTCGCGGATCGCGACCTCCAGGCCCGTCTCCGGGCCGTCCGGCGAACCGTCGGGGTCCACCGACGCCCAGGCGAAGTCCCGCAGGACGCCGAACTCCGGGTGCTCGGCGCGCAGCCACGCGCCCGGCCCGTCCGGCCCGGCCGCCAGCAGCCGGGCGGCCCGCACCCCCAGCCGCAGCTCCCCGCGCAGGTTGTTGCGGCGTGAGTTGGTGATGCGCATCCCCAGCGACAGCTTGAGCATCGCCGCCGCGTCCGGCCGGTGCACCGTCCGCACCGAGGACGTCGGCCACCAGGGGGGACCGGCCGGCCCCAGCGGGCGCAGCAGCCCCGCCGGCAGCGCGGCGACCTCCGGCCGTCCGGTGACCTCGCGGGCCTGCCAGGGGTGGACGGGCACCGGAACCATCCCGTCGGGTACGTCCGGGCCCCCGGGCTCCGCGGCGAGGGAGCGCAGCAGTTCGGCCACGGGACGGCCGTCGGCGCTCTCGCCGACCACGAGGTCCGGACGCGCGGCGAACCAGTGCAGCGGAAACGAACCCCGCAACTCCGGCGAATAGTCATCCAGTTCGGCGTCGGAGGCACCCTCGCGGCTCTTGGGGGCGGGGTGGAAGGGATGGCCCAGCAGCAGCGCCTGCTCGGCGTCCAGGAACGGCGTCGGGCCCGTCGTGCCGGGCGGTTCCTCCCGGCGCCGGGCGAGGTGGACGGCGGTGCGGCGGGCGGAGTCCAGCACCCGGCCCACCGCGTCGACGCCCGTGTGGGGCGGCCGGCCCCGACCCAACGTGGCCTCCCGCACCAGCACCGACGCCACCAGCGCCGCGTCGGCGGGGAGGCTCCCGCCCCGCTCCGAGGTGACCACGCGGGCCTCGCCGAAGCGGTGCCACCCGGCCGCCGAGCGGTACCGCACCGGCACCCGCAGCGTCGTCCGGCTGACGGGCAGGACCAGGTGCAGCGAGCGTCCGGCGGCCGGGACCTCGGTGCCGGTGTCGCGGACGTAGGCGCGCACCGACCGTTCCGTCGCGGCGGCGTCGGCGGCGCGGTGGACGTCGGGGTGGTCGAGCGGGTCGCCGACGTGCGGTGGCGGGTCCCCGCTCCAGGGCCCCTGGGTCACGGTGTCTCCTCCCCGGTCTCGCCGGTGTGCCTCCCGGCGGCTTCCTCGGCGGCTTCCTCGGCGCGGCCCGCCTCGGCGACGGCGTGCAGCAGGCGTTCGACGTCGGCGGGCGTCGCGTGCGGGTTGAGCAGGGTGAGCTTCAACCGCACCCGACCCGGGCCCGTGCCCGGCAGCTCGGTGCGGCCCACGACCGCCCGCCCCTCGCGCAACAACCCGCGCCGCAGGGCGGCGTTGATCCGGTCCGTCCGTACCGGGTCGTACGGGCCGCGCGCGGGCAGGTAGCGGAAGAGGAAGGCCGTCAGCTCCGGCTCGGAGCACAGCTCCAGCCGGGGGTGGGAGCGCACGGCCTCCGCGCCGGCCCGTGCCAGGTCGTGGCAGGCGTCCACCAGGCGGCCCAGGCCCTCGCGGCCCAGCGTGCGCAGCGTGACGGCGATGGAGAAGGCGTCCGCGCGCCGGGTGGTGCGCAGCGACAGGCCGAGGAGGCTGGGGTAGCCGGCCTCCTCGTCGTCGGGCGGATTGAGGTAGACCGCGCGTCGGGCCAGGGAGGCGTACGTCTCCGCGCGCCGGACGAGGAACACGCCCGCGGCCACCGGCTGCCAACCCAGCTTGTGCCAGTCCAGGGAGACGGAGTCGGCGAGGGCGAGGCCGTCCAGCAGGGGGGCGAGCCGGTCCGACAGCAGCGCGCCGCCGCCGTAGGCCGCGTCCACGTGGAGCCAGGCGCCGTGCTCGGCGGCCAGTTCGGCGCAGGCGCGCAGGGGATCGATCACACCGGTGTCGGTGGTCCCGGCGGTGGCGACGACGGCGACCGGCAGCCCGCCGTCGTCCGCGCACCGGTCGAGGGCCTCGGCCAGGGCGTCCGGGTCCATGCGCAGGTCGCGGTCGACGGCGACGGGTACCACCGCGTCCTCGCCCAGCCCCAGCAGGGCGGCGGCGCGTTGGACGGAGAAGTGCGCGGCGGCGGAGGTGAACACGCGGAGGCGCGGGCCACGGCGAGGCACGCCCGCCAACTCGACCTGGCGCCCCGAGGCGCGCCCCACCACCCGGTCGCGTGCCAGCATCAGCCCCATCAGGTTGGACTCGGTGCCTCCGGAGGTCAGCACCCCGGCGGCCCGTTCGTCGTAGCCCACCAGCTCGGCCATCTCGCCCAGCAGCAGCGTCTCCAGGGTGGTGGCGGCCGGGGCCTGGTCCCAGGAGTCCTGGGAGGGGTTGAGGGCGGAGACGGCCAGGTCGGCGGCGACGGCCACGGCCAGCGGCGGGCAGTGCAGGTGCGCGGCGCACAACGGGTCGGCCGGGTCGGCGCTGCCGTACGCCAGCAGGGACGTCAGCCGGGACAGCGCGCCCTCGCCGCGGGCCGCCGCGTACTCGCCGGCGACATGCTCGGCCAGCGCGTCGGGCGGACCCGCGGGAACGGGGCCGCCGCGCCGCGCAGCCCCGTCGGCGAGGGCGGCGAGCACGGCGCGCACCAGCGGCTCCAACGCCTCGGGGCCGGCCGTGGAACCGGACAGGGCGGTGTTCGGGGCGGACGGGGCGGACAGGGCGGCGTCCGCCCCGGACGGGGCGTCCGGGGCGGCGTTCGTCGACAGCAGGCCGCCGGCGAGCTTCTCCACCACCGTGTCGACGGCGGCGCGCAGCGCCTCGGTACGCGCCCCGCCGCGGGCCCCCGGGACGCCGGTCGTCCCGTCGCCGGTCCCCGCGGCGTCCGCCGCCCGGACCCGGCCCGTCACGCGTGCCGCTCCACGGCCGACCGGACGGCCGGTGACGGGCGGGCGTGGGCGCGGGCGCGGGCCGGCACCTCCCGCGCTCTCCGGTGTCGCGGGACGGCCCCGCCGGCGGCGAGGGCGGTCGGTGGGGTGGGCGTGGTGGACACGGTCATGTGGTGACGCTCCGTCGGAGGAGGGTGTGGTACGGCCCCGGGGGGCCGCGCCGGGACGGTCAGAGCAGGTGGCGTTCCGCGACGGGGTGGCCGAGGAAGCTGTGCATCGCGAACTCCCAGCCGTAGGAACCCGCGTAGGGGAAAACGACCAGATCCCCCGCACGGACGCGGTCCACCCGGACATCGCGCAGCAACGTGTCCTCCGGGGTGCACAGTTCGCCGACGACCGTCACGCGCGCGTCGACCGCCTCGGGACGCGGCAGGCCCTCGGGCCAGCGTTCGACGGGCAGGACGGCGACGTTGTGCACCAGTTCCCAGGAGGTGGGCAGCTGGAAGTGGTTGATGCCGCCGCGCAGCACGGCGAAGGCGGAACCGTAGCTGTGCTTGACGTCGGTCACCTCGGCCGCGTACCAGCCGCAGTCGGCCACCAGGAAACGGCCCGGCTCCAGGACCACCCTCACCCCCGGCGGCGGCTCCACCCGTCCGGCCAGCTCCCCGAAGCGGGCGACGTCGAACGGCTCCTCGCCCGACAACTCCTCGAACGCCACGCCGATGCCGCCGCCGACGTCCACGTGACGCAGCTCGATCCCCGTCTCGCGGGCCGTCCGCACGCTCCACTCCACGCACCAGCGCAGGTAGGCGGCCTGCGAGTCGGCGTCGAGGTTGTTGGAGGCGGCGTGGATGTGGAAGCCCGTCACATCCAGCCCCGGCAGCCGCAGCGCCTCGGCCAGCACGGCCGGCACATCCGGTTCGGGGACGCCGAACTGCGAGGGCTCGCCGCCCATGCGGAGCGAGCCGGTGACGGGGATGTCGGCGGGGTTGACGCGCAGCGCCACACGGGCGGTGGTGCCCTCGGCGACGGCGATCCGGCTGATGCGGTGCAGCTCCAACGCGCTCTCGGCGTTGATCGCCTCCACCCCGGCGCGCACCAGGGCGGTCAGCACGGGCACGGACTTGGCCGGCCCGGCGGCGACGACGGGAACGGGCGCGCCACCGGGTGCGCCACCGGGCGGGTCCTCCTCGGGCGCCTTCTCCCGGAGGGCGGCCAGCGCCAACTCCAGCTCGGCCCGCGAGGCGACCTCGAAACCGTCCACGTACGGCGTGAGCGCCCTGACGACACCGGGGAAGGAGTTGGCCTTCACCGCGTAGTGGACGGACGCCCACCGCGGCAGTGCCTCGCGCAGCGCGCGGGCGCGCCCGGCGGCGACCTCCCCGTCGTACAGGTACGCGGAGACGGGCTCCGGCCCCTCCGCCAGCTCCAGCAGGCGGCGGCGGACCCTCGCGGGGAGGAGGTCGGGCGGGTAGGCGGAGCGCGGGGCGGCGGAGGGCGGGAGAACGATGGACACGGGCTCTACCTCGGGGAACCTCGGGAAGCGGGCGGGCGGGGAGAAGAGCGGTGCGGTCGGTCGTCCGGTGCGGACGTCACCCGTCGGCGGAAGCGCTCACGGCCCTCCTTCCGGGTGCGCGCCGTACGGACCGCCCTGTCGGGAGCCCGTCAACTTAGGGGAACCTAACTTAGAGTTTCCCCAGCTCCTTTCCAAGTGCGTTCCCCGTTCGGCCGAGCGCATCCGGGCATCACGGCGACGTGTGTGCGCCCCCCGCGCTCCGCCGGAGCGCGCGGGCGGGAGCGGCAGGGACAAGCATCCGCGCCACCGCGGGCCCTGAACAGACCGCGTGCGCCGATGCCCCCGCCCGGTGGGGGCACAGAACCGCGCGGCGCCGGGTGCCGGAGGGGCACCGAACGCCCTCGACGGGGCGGGCCCAGGGCCCGCCCCGTCGAGGGTCGGTGTGTCCGTCCGGTCCGCACCCGGTGCCTGCCCACACCTCCCGGACAGCGGGAGGGCGCCACGGGCGGCGACCGGAGAACCGGTGACGGTCGAAGGACGCTCAGCGCCCACGGTTCCGGCGGCGACGCGACGGGGCGCCGCCGCGCCCGACACGCTCCGGCGCCGGTGCGGCGATGGTCACGGGGACGCCGGAGGGCGCCTGGGCGCCGGTGATGCGGCTCAGTTCGGCCTCTCCGGAGCGGACGCGGGCGGTGTGCGGGACGATGCCGGCACAGGCCATCAGGCGGTCCATGCCACGGGACTGACCGGGGGTGACCAGGGTGACGACGCTGCCGGACTCGCCCGCGCGGGCGGTGCGGCCGCCGCGGTGCAGATAGTCCTTGTGGTCGCTGGGCGGATCCACGTTGACCACCAGGTCGAGGTTGTCGACGTGGATGCCGCGGGCCGCGACGTTGGTGGCCACCAGCGCGGTGACGTCGCCCGTCCTGAACTGGGCGAGGGTGCGGGTGCGCTGGGGCTGGGACTTGCCGCCGTGCAGAGCGGCGGCGCGCACCCCGCTGTTCAGCAGGTGCCGAGTGAGCCGGTCCACGGCGTGCTTGGTGTCGAGGAACATGATCACCCTGCCGTCGCGGGCCGCGATCTCGGTGGTGACGGCGTGCTTGTCGGCGCCGTGGACGTGCAGGGTGTGGTGCTCCATCGTGGTGACCGCGCCCGCCGAGGGGTCGACCGAGTGGACCACCGGGTCGTTCAGGTAGCGGCGGACCAGAAGATCGACGTTGCGGTCCAGGGTGGCCGAGAACAGCATCCGCTGCCCTCCGGGGCTCACCCGGTCGAGCAGGGCGGTGACCTGGGGCATGAAGCCCATGTCGGTCATCTGGTCGGCCTCGTCCAGCACGGTGGTCCGCACCTCGTCCAGCCGGCAGTCGCCCCGCTCGACCAGGTCCCTGAGCCGTCCGGGGGTCGCGACCACGACCTCGGCCCCGGAGCGCAGGGCCCCGGCCTGCCGGCCGATGGACATGCCGCCGACCACGGTGACCGTCCGCAGGGACAGCGACCGGGCGTACGGGGTGAGCGCGTCGGTGACCTGCTGGGCCAGCTCCCGGGTGGGCACCAGCACCAGGGCCAGCGGGCGGCGCGGTTCGGCGCGCCGGCCGGCGGTGCGGGCGAGCAGGGCCAGCCCGAAGGCGAGGGTCTTGCCCGATCCGGTGCGCCCCCGGCCCAGGACGTCCCGGCCGGCCAGCGAGTTCGGCAGCGTGGCCGCCTGGATCGGGAACGGCTCGTTCATGCCCAGCTTGGCGAGCGTCCTCGACAGCGCGGCCGGCATGTCCAGTTCGGCGAACGAGGCGACCGCGGGCAGGGCGGGGGTGACGGTGACCGGCGGCGCGAACTCCCCCTGCCGCGCGGCGGGCCGGCGCCCGGGGCCGTTCGAACGGCCGGAGGTCCGCGAGCGGAATCCACCGCCCCTGCCCGAACCGGCTGAGGTGCTTTTTCCGGCGAAGGAACGGTGATCGCTCGTACGGGTGACGCGGTTCATGCGGAACCTCCTCGAAACGGCGCGCATCGAGGATCTCCCTGGCCGAAGTAAGCGAGCGGGAAAACGCCGGAACGTGCCGGTGGAAAACGGAATGAAGCCCGGGGCCGCGGGGCGGCGCGCCGGGCCGGGAGAGGCCGGGAAAGGCGGAGAGCCGGGGTCCGCACCCAAGGTGCGGACCCCGGCTCTCGACGTGTGCCAGGCGTCAGGCGGGAACGATGTTCTCCGCCTGCGGGCCCTTCTGGCCCTGCGTGACGTCGAAGCTCACCTTCTGGCCCTCCAGGAGCTCACGGAAGCCCTGGGCGGCGATGTTCGAGTAGTGGGCGAAGACGTCGGCGCCGCCGCCGTCCTGCTCGATGAAGCCGAAGCCCTTTTCGCTGTTGAACCACTTCACGGTGCCAGTAGCCATGTCTGTCTCCTTCACGGGGCAGTTTCCGGGACCGCACTGTGCGATCCCCGAGTCGCCGCGATGATTGCCCCGTCCGGAAAAAGCACCGGAAACAAGAAAGCGCGCCCACGACACAGGATGCCGGTGGGAGCACTTGTAAGTCTTTGGGAACCACAACTGCAACTGAGATCGACAGTAGCACGGGGAGAGCGACGGTGGGCGGAGGGATTTTCGGCCTCCCGCGCGGCGCCGTGGAGACCTCGCGGAGCGATGGATTTTTCCTCTTCCCGCGACAACAGATATTCGCGCCTGCGCGCCGGAACACTCCTGCGCGGGAAGGACGGCCCTCCACCCGGTCCGGGCGGGACAGCCCGGACTTCCCGGTCAGGAGTCGGCGGGCCGGTCGGGGGCCGGCCTCGACCGGCGCAGCTCCTCGTTGATCCGCAGGGCCTCCTCCAGCTGGTCCTCGAGGATCACGATGCGGCAGGCGGCCTCGATCGGGTTGCCCTGGTCGACGAGTTCGCGGGCCCGTGCGGCGATGCGCAACTGGTAGCGGGAGTAGCGGCGGTGCCCGCCCTCGGACCGCAGGGGGGTGATGAGCCCGGCCTCGCCGATGGCCCGCAGGAAGGCGGGGGTGGTGCCGATCATCTCCGCGGCGCGGCCCATGGTGTAGGCGGGGAAGTCGTCGTCGTCGAGCCTGTCGGTGGTGTTCGGTCGGTTCTTCTGGGGCACCTGCACCTCATCGTCGTCGGGCGTGCCGAGGGGCCCCGGTGCCGTGCGGCACCGGGGCCCCGAGAGGTTCGACACCATCCGCCGGCGCCGTACGCCGGCTTCCTGCCGCCCGCCCGGACGTCCGGGCGGGCCCGATGGCGTCCGCTCCTCTCCGGAGATTCCCTCCGGGTGCTTCTCGCGGCGGTTCGCGTCCACTCTGCCGCGCGTCTCGGACCCTTCTCGGCTACGGCGGAAATCCTAACTTCGACGCATCCGAATGTCTACCATGGGCACGGTAGCTTTCCGTTTCCCGAGGGGACAGGATCGCGCCGTGCGCCCCGAGGGGCCCTCACGCGCGGTGATTCACCGGAGCGCCCGCGGAGGAGGGGCGAGATCCGACGGTGTGACGTACGCCACGGCTCCGTACGGCTCGTGCCGGGCGGCGACAGCGTCCACCCGGGTGAGCCGGAAACGCATCGCCGCCGTGCGGCCACCGGGACCGGGGGGCCGGGCCGCCGGGGCCGGCGCGAGTCCCGAAACCGGCGTCCCCGAAGGGGAAACCGTGGCCACGGCATGTCACGCTGGTGGTCCGCCACGTCGACGCAGACGCCGAGCACCTGTCCATGGGGGTGCTCGGCGTCATGCGTTTGCGCGGGTTCCGTACGGGACGACGGGACAGGCGGACCACAGGAAGCCGCACCTTCTTCGAGGAGAACGCGTGATCGAGAAGCTCTACGACCGGATACTGCACCGCAACCCCGGTGAGAAGGAGTTCCACCAGGCCGTCTGGGAGGTCCTGGAGTCGCTCGAGCCGGTCTTCCACCGGCGCCCCGAACTGCTGGACGAGTCGCTCGTCGAGCGGCTGTGCGAGCCGGAGCGGCAGATCATCTTCCGTGTCCCGTGGTCGGACGACTCCGGGCGGACGCACATCAACCGCGGCTTCCGGGTGGAGTTCAACAGCGCCCTGGGCCCGTACAAGGGCGGCCTGCGCTTCCACCCGTCCGTCAACCTCGGGATCATCAAGTTCCTCGGCTTCGAGCAGACGTTCAAGAACGCCCTGACCGGCATGCCGATCGGCGGCGGCAAGGGCGGCAGCGACTTCGACCCCAAGGGGAAGTCGGACGCCGAGGTCATGCGCTTCTGCCAGTCCTTCATGACCGAGCTCTACCGCCACCTGGGCGAGTACACCGACGTCCCGGCCGGTGACATCGGGGTGGGCGGACGCGAGATCGGCTACCTCTTCGGCCAGTACCGCCGGATCACCAACCGCTGGGAGGCGGGCGTGCTGACCGGCAAGGGCGTCCTGTGGGGCGGTTCACAGGCACGCGCCGAGGCCACCGGCTACGGCCTGGTCGTCTTCACCGCCGAGATGCTGAAGACGCGCGGCGAGGACCTGGACGGCAAGCGCGTGGTCGTCTCCGGCTCCGGCAACGTGGCCATCCACGCCATGGAGAAGGCCCGGCAGCTCGGTGCCGTGCCGATCGCCTGCTCCGACTCCGGCGGCTACGTGGTGGACGACAAGGGCATCGACCTGGAGCTGCTGAAGCAGGTCAAGCTGGTCGAGCGCGGCCGACTGTCGGAGTACGCCGAGCGGAGCGGGGCGAACTTCGTCTCCGGCGGCCGGGTCTGGGACGTGCCCTGCGAGGTGGCCCTGCCGTCGGCCACCCAGAACGAACTCGACGACAAGGACGCGGCGACGCTGGCGCGCAACGGCGTGCAGGCGGTCGGCGAGGGCGCCAACATGCCCACCACACCGGGCGGCGTGCGGGTGCTGCGCGAGGCCGGGGTGCTGTTCGGACCGGGCAAGGCCGCCAACGCGGGCGGCGTGGCCACCAGCGCGCTGGAGATGCAGCAGAACGCCTCGCGCGACTCGTGGACCTTCGAGCACACCGAGGCCCGGCTGACGGAGATCATGCGGCACATCCACCGCCTCTGCCACGAGACGGCCGAACGCTACGACCGTCCCGGCGACTACGTGGCGGGCGCCAACATCGCCGGCTTCGAGCTGGTGGAGGAGGCCATGGTGGCGCAGGGCCTCATCTGAGGGACCGCGGAGGGACGGGACGGACACCCGTCGGGCCGGGCGGCCCGGGTCGGGGCACGAGCCCCGCCCCGGGCCGTCGCCGTATCGCCTGCCCGGTTCACCTGCACGGCGCCTCCCTCGGGGGCCAGGGTGCGTCTGCGTACATCCGGGCGACCAGCGGGCCCTGGAGGTCGTCGAGAGCTGGGAGCGGCTCGTCCGCCAGGTGTGCCTGCGGCTCGGGGGCGAACTCGGCCAGAAGGTCCTGCCCGTCCAGCGGATCCGACGCGGCACCGACCCGCAGGCCCGCCGCGTCGCCCTCGCCGACCGGTTCTGCGAGGACGGCCGACTCCACGCGGAGCTGCGCGTCGAGGGGGCGCCGGGCATCCTGGCCGTCACCGCCGACCTGCGCACCGGCAAGCTGCGCACGTCCGTCGAGACCCCCGCGCCCGAGCAGGGCTATCCGCTCGCCTGGGTCAAGCGCCTGATCCGGCAACTCGCCGAGGCCCCGGCCGACCTGCACGTGGAGACCCTGGTCGAGGGGCAGGGCAGCGGTCCGCGCGGGACGCTGGAGCGGCTGCGCCCGGAACCGGGCGACCTCCTCCCCCGGGACGGCTCCCGGATCACCGGTTTCCGGCTCTCCCTGTTCAAGGGCATGGGCGTCAGCCGTGGCAGTGCCGAGACGGGGTTCATCCGCAGCGTCGACGACGCCGTGCACCGCTTCCACGCCGGCGTGGTCACGCACCTGGAGCGCCGTCCGTCCCGTCGGCAGTCGGCCGAGGCCTCCGGGGAGTGACCCCGGTCCCCCCGCCCGGGGCGCCGTGAGGCCGGCTCCCGGGCGCGGCCCGCGCCGCCCGTCGACCGAGCGGTCAGGGGCGCGGTGGCCGGGCCGAGCGCCGTGATGCCGAGCGTCGCGGTGTCCGCCGCCGCGGCCGCCGCTCCCCGTTCACGCGTGGAGCCTGTCGAGGAAGGCGAACAGGTTCTCCCTGGTGCGCTCCGCCTGTTCCTCGACGGTCAGGGTCTCCTGGAAGCGTCCGCCGTCCTCGGGGACCCTGAGCCCCCGTACGTAGAGGGAGCAGGCGAGGTCGGCGCACATGTACAGCCCGACCGAGTCGCCGTCCCGTCCGGCCCGGCGCGCCTTGCGGGCGGCCATCAGGCAGACGCCGTCGCCCCGGTGGGTGGTCAGGCACAGGGAGCACATGCCGCCCCCGTGGGGTGGGCGGCCGGGGCGCCGGGGGGAGGAGCGCAGTGTCACGCCGACGGGGCGTCCCTCGCGTTCGGTGACGAGGTAGCCGCGGTCGGGGGCGGCCGGGTCGCGCCAGCCGAGGAAGTCCAGGTCGGCCCAGGGGCGTTCCGCCAGGTCGCGCGGTACCGCCAGCCGTCCGGCCTCCCCCTTGGTGCAGTTGACGAAGGACGCCCGGATGTCCTTCTCGTTCAGTGGTCGCATGGGGGGACGCTAACTTTTCCTAAGGGTATTAGGCAAACCATTAATGCTCTTAGGTTGATGGTCGGCGGAGGCGTACGGCCCGTGCGGGGCGGGGGCGGAGCGGATGGCGGCGCGGGGCGTCCGACCGGGGGCGTCCAACAGGGGCGGGAGCGGTAGGACTTGACGGGTCGTCGTACCGGTCGGCGGGGTGGGGTGTGCTCCGGTGCGCGTGTCTGAACGATTGGGAGTCCGAAATGCCTCAGAATGGTAGAAACTGCTCCATGATGACCATGGTTGTCCCGTTGCCGAGGAGCGTGTCATGCAAGTTCGCGAAGGGCTCCCCGACCAGCCCACCCGCGTCGGCCGCATCGACTGGCCGAGGGAAGGCGACGACGGTACGTACCTGCGCCTGCGGAGCGGTCATGTCGTCGTCTTCGACCGACAGCCCTGGCGGATCCTGGAGATCGACGAGTACCGGGACCACCCGTGGCCCCTCTCCTACGAACAGGCGTGGCGCGAACACGTCGAACTGTGGCGGCACTCGGAGGACCTGCGCCGGATGAACGGGCGGCTGAACGTTCCGCCCCCCGAGCGCTCCGACTTCTACAAGCGGCCCGTCGTCCTCGTCCTGCGCAACGAGAACTTCCCCCGCTCCGCGCCCAAGTACTGGTGCGCTCCCATCGGTCACAGTTGGCAGGTCCTGCCGGAGCACTACGCGGTCTGCCGCACCTGCGGCGAACTGCCGCCGTGCAGCAACGGGGAGTACCGCGGGGAGATCGGCCCCCGCGCGGCGGCGCAGAAGGAGGGCGCCGGCCTGTGCGTGCCCGCCGGGTGCTGCATCGGGTGCGCCGAACCCATCAAGCCCCGAATGCGGACGGTCCGCTTTCCCGGCCCCAACCTCTGGTACCCGGACCTCGGTGAGGGCAGCGCGATCTTCCACGCCCGCGCCGCCTGCGCCGACCAGGTCGAGTGCTACCGGCTCCAGTGGAAGGCCGAACACGTGCCCACCGCACAGCAGTCGTCCACCCCGCTGTGGTCGCCGGGTACCACCGAGAGCGTCCTGCTGCCGCAGACCAGGCTCTCGCCGGACGTCGCCAAGCCCGTCAAGGGCTGGAGCGCACCGGTCGGGAGCGGCGGCGCGGACAAGGGACCGGGCACGGGCGCGGGCACTTCCGGGAGCGCGGACCGGGGAACGGGGACGACGGAGGCCGCCTCCCGCGCGGGGACGGTCGAGCCGCGGACCGAGGATTCGGCTCCCGCCGAACCCCCCGAACTCCCGTCCCAGGCCCAGGCCCAGACCCCGGCGGCCCCGACACCGGCCGAGACCGCCGAACCGGCGCCCGCGCCGAACCCGACACCCGCTCCGGCTCCGGCTCCGACACCGGAGTCCACCGCGTCCACCGCGTCCACCGCGTCCACCGCGTCCACCGCGCCCCCGGCCGTACCCGCGCCGCACTCCCCGACACCCACCGCTCCACCGGCCGCCCCCGCGACCGCCGAGGGGCTGGACGCGGTCCGCCGCCTCACCGAGGACCTCAACACCTCCCTGGCGACCGACCGCCCCGCCTTCCACGACGCGGAGCAGGCGGCCCGGGTGATCGAGGAACTCACCGCCGCGGTCCGCAACATCGCCCTCTGCCTCAACGGCACGGGACTGCGCCCGCGCCCCTGAGTCCCCGCCGGCCACCCGCCGGGGCGCCGGCCGTCAGGCGCGGGGGAGGGCGGTGACGGCGAGGACGGCCAGGTCGTCGCGGATCCGTTCGCCCCACCAGGCGTGGGCGTCCTCCAACAGGGCCGCCACCAGCTCGTCGGAAGGACGCTCCGCGTCCGGCGACAGGGGGTGCCGGGCGACCAGGGCGGCCAGGTCCTCCGGCTCCCGCCGGTCCTCCGCTCCCGCCCCCTCGGTGAAACCGTCGGTGTAGAGGACGAGGGCCTCGCCCGGCTCCAACTCCAGCTCGGCGACCGGGTGGTGGAGCTCGTCCAGGACGCCCAGCAGCGGGCCGCGCACCTCCAGCGGCGCGGTGTCGCCGTCGGCGCGACGCAACAGCGGCGCCGGGTGGCCGGCGGAGGCCAGCCGGACCCGGACCGGTCCGTCCGCCACCGGGTCGAGGACGGCGTAGACCAGGGTGCAGAACGGGGTGTTCTGGCGGCGCAGGGCGTTGTTGACCAGGTTCAGGACGTGGTCGGGGTCGGTGGTGTGCTGGGCCGCCGCCCACAGGGTGTGACGGACCAGCCCGGTGATGGAGGCGGCGACCGGCCCCTTGCCGCAGACGTCGCCCAGGGCCAGGACGTGCCGTCCGTCGGGCGCGGTGAAGGCGTCGTAGAAGTCCCCGCCGATGTGCAGACCACTGCCGAAGGGGTGGTAGCGGGCGGCCAGGTCGAAGCCGGGCAGTTCGGGCAGGCGCGGCGGGAGCAACGGGCGCTCCAGGGCCTTGGTGGTGTCCCGGAGGCGGCGCAGCAGCCGGTCCTGCCGGATGCCGACGGCCACCTGGTCGGCGATGTTCTCCAGGATGGAGAGGGTGGAGGCGGGCAGCGCCAGGCGGGTGGAGAGCGACAGCACACCGATCAGCTCTCCACCGGAGACCAACGGGTACCCGGCGAACGATCCCCGCAGGAGGCCGCCCCCGGCTCCCGCCCCGCCCCTGCCGTCCCTGCCGTCCCTGCCGCCCCCTCCGACGCCTCCGGGCCGGGCGGACCGGACGGACGCCGGGGGCGTGAGGTCCAGGTGGGGGCGGCGCTCGGCGACGATCCGGTCGACGAGGGCCCGCTCGACGTGCGAGGCGTGGGTGCGGAAGGTGTCGTCCGTCCGTTCGAGGTCGGCGCAGGCGGCGGGCTCCGGCTCCCCGGTGTGGGTCAGGGTCCATATGCAGGCGCGGTCGGCGCCCAACCGGTCGGCGGTGGCCCGCGCGCAGCGGTGCAGCCGGTCGGCCAGCGGGCCCGGGGCCGTCATGGCGGCTGCCACCTCGGCGCTGAGCAGGGCGTGGCCGGTGCGCTCGGCGAGCTTGCGCTGGGCGTGCAGCCGGTCGGTGACGTCCTCGACGAGGACGAGGCTGTGCTCGTGTCCCTCGTCGTCGAGCACCGGCTGGGGCGCGACGCGCAGGGCCTGTCCGGTGCCGTCGGACCTGGAGCGCTCGAAGACCACGTCGGGGCCGGGGGGACCGGGGGCGTCGTGGGCGGAGTGTCGCTCTGCGGAGGCCAGGTGCTGGAGCAGCGCCGGGCGGGCGTCGGTGGGGAACAGGTCGGTCAACGGGCGCCGCGGCGCATGGGCGTCGGTCAGCTCCAGCACATCGGCCGCCCTGCGGTTCCAGGCGATCAGCGTGCCGTCGCGGTCCAGCATCAGCGCTCCGATCGGGGCCTGGGAGAGGAGCGCGCCCAACAGGCGCTCCCCGCGCTGCCGCCGCTCCCCGTGCGGACGCCCGCCCGTGGCGCCGGAGGTGAGCTGCCGCTGGGCCACCGTCCGCACGGCGGTTTCGGCAAGCCGTCGGACCAGCCCGTCCACCAGTTCGCGGGCCACGTACGCCAGCCGGTCCGCCTCGGTGTCCGGCACCCGGCGGACGAGGTCGGAGGGGAAGAACAGCGGCAGGTCGGCCAGCTTGGCGGCGCTGGCGGAGGTGGAGACCACGGCGACGGCCAGGTCCGACAGGTGGGGCCGCGCGGAGCGGATCAAACCGGCGGGCGCCGCCACCCGACGGCCGACCACCATGATCGTCGGCCGTCGCTCGCCGGGCGTGCCCGCGGTGTGGTCGGCGACCTCCGAGGCGGTGACGGACACCAGTTCGAAGCCGGCGCCGAAGACGGCCGCGAAGTCCTCGGCGGTCTCGGGCAGGACATCGACCAGCAGGATCCGGATCCCCTCGGGGGAGCGGGCGGCGTCGGACACGTCATCCCTCCAGCAGCGGTTCGTCCAGCAGGGCCCGTCCCGTCCACACCCGCAACAGGTCGGTGACCGGGGACATCACGTGGGCGGCGCGGGCGTCGCGCAGCATCCGGTGCAGGGAGGACTCCTCGCCGTAGCCGACACCGCCGACCAGGGTCAGGGCGTCGTTGACCGTGGCCTCGGCGGCCTCGGCGACCTCCGCCTTGGCCGAGGCCAGGGCGGGCAGCGCGTCCGGCGAGCCGCTCTCCGCCGCCGCGGCGGCGTGGTGGATCAGCCGGCGGGTGCGCTCCACGCGGGCCCACATCGTGCCCAACCGGTGCTGGACGACGGGCTGGGTGCTCAGGGAGCGGCCGCCGCCGCGCGCGCGGCGGCGCAGCAGGTGGGCGCGGGCATCCTCCAGGGCCGCGGCGGCGATCCCCAGGTAGGTGCCGGCCATGGCGAGCAGGAAGTAGGGGGCGACGACGTTGAACACGTACCAGATCTCGTCGCCCTCCTCGCCCAGCAGGCACCAGTCGGGGATCTCCACCCCGGGCAGCTCCACACCGCGCGAGGAGTTGCCGCGCATGCCGAACCCGTTCCAGCCCGGACCCCACTCCAGGCCGGGCGTGGCGCCGTCGACGACCGTGCAGGAGAACTGGCCGGGAGGCGTTCCGGGATCGGTGGCGACGGTGGAGACCACATAGGAGTCGGCGTGGCCGCCGTTGGTGACGAAGCTCTTGGTCCCGGTCAGCCGCAGCCGGCCCTCGCCGGCGCGCTCCATGCGGGTCCGCGGCAGCCAGAACTCGCCGGTCCCCGGCTCCGACAGCGCCAGGGTCGTCAGGTGCTCCCCGGCCGCGATGGGCTCCAGGTAGTGCTTGCGCTGCCGCTCACCGGCCTTCGCGGCGATCACGGCGGAGGCGACCAGGTGCATGCCGAAACAGATCGACGTCGACGCGCACGCCCGGCCCGTCACCTCGCCGACCTGCGCCACCGCCGACAGCCCGTGTCCCATGCCGCCGGAGTGCTCGGGCACCACCAGACCGCCCAGGCGGGAACGGAGCGCGGTGATCCCCTCCTCGGGCCACCGCCGCTCGGCGTCCACCTCGGCCGCCAGCGGGGCCAGGACCTCCTCGGAGATCTCCCGTGCCACAGCCACCGCGGCGCCCAACTCGATCCGCACCACCGTCATACTCCGTTCCTTGCGTGAACCCGGTCGAGAGCGTCGGCGGGTGTCCTGGCAACCGGTCTGGCGACTCGGAGGGCAACGCTGCCGTAGCGTACTTCAAATCGTACGTATCGGACGCTCCGGGGCTCCGTCGCGAGAATCGGGGACTTGGGCGGAGCGGCCGACTCCACGGCGGACCGCGGACCGGTGTTCTCCGGACCGCGCCACGATATCCACCCGCCCGAGCCGGCGGGAGCGTTCCGGCGCCTCGACGGCCCCGACCGACGGCCGCACCGAGCGCGGAGGGAGTAATTCATACGATCGGCCCGACGTGCCGGTGTATGCCGGCTCACGGGGGACGGTCCGCTGTTAGAACGGAACGAGGGGAACGGGTTCGAGGGCGGACGGACGGACTGGAGGCCGGGTGGAAGCCGTGACAGGTGATTCGGCGATACCCGACCGGGCGGGCGCGAAGTCCGGTGCCCCTCCCCCCGCGCCCCCGGACGGCGGTGCCCCCCACGGCACGCGGAGCGCACGGAGGGACGCCCGCCGGCTGGCGGCCGGGTGCGCGGCCCTGACCGTCCTGGCCGCCGTCCTGGTGCCGCTCACCCTGCCCCTGGGCTGGGACGAACGCGTCTACGCCGCCCGCTTCGGCCCGTACGGACCGGCCACGCCCTTCAGCGCCCCGCGGACCCGGGGCGTCCCCCTGCTGCTCTCTCCCGTCGCCTCCTGGAGCGACTCGGTGCCGCTGCTGCGCAGCTGGCTGCTGCTGCTCTTCGGCGCCACGCTCTACCTGGGGTTCCGACCCTGGCTGGAGGTGTCGGCGCGGCCGTCGGCGGTCCGGGTGGCGGCGGGGCTGTACGGCACCGTGTGGACGGCCCTGTTCTACGCGAACTCCGCCATGCCCAACCACTACACGGCGATGGGCACGCTGGCCGCCACGGGATGTCTGCTGCGGCGCCGCCCCTGGTGGGGCGGGGTGATCGCGGGCCTGGCCGTGGTGACGCTGATGCGACCCAACGACGGCGCCGCCGTCGCCGTCGCGCTGCTGGTGGCCACCGTCGCGGTGCCCGCCCTGCGCGGCCGGGCCGGGGTGCGGATCGCGGCCGTGGCGGGCGGCCTGGCGGCGGGCGCGCTGCCGTGGGTCGTCGAGGCGTACCTCCGGTTCGGCGGGGTGCGGGAACGGCTGGTGGAGGCGAGCGACACCCAGGGCGGCATGCGGCCCGTCCTCGGCTTCGTCCACCAGTTCACCGCCCTGGACGGTCCGCTGCTGTGCCGGCCGTGCGACGGTGACGGTGTGCGACCGCCTGCGGTGGAGCTGTGGCTGCTGTTGTCGTTGCTCGTCGCGCTCGGCCTGTGGTCCGCGCGCCGCGCGGGCACCTCCCGCGTGCCCCTGTGGACGGCGGTGGCCGTGGCGTTCGCCGCCGCGGCGCAGTACCTCTTCCTCGTTCCCTACGCGGCGCCGCGCTTCCTGCTGCCCGCCTACGCGCTGCTCGCCGTCCCCGCCGGGCTCGGACTGCTCGCCGCCGCGGACCGGGCCCGTCGCTCGCGCACGGTCGCCGTCGTCCTCGTCGTGGCACTGGCGGGTCACCTGGCCGTCCAGCTCACCCTGGCGCACGCCCACGCCGGCATCCAGGAGCGGGCGCGGGAGGACTGGCGGCGGATCGCGACGGTCCTGCACGAGGCGGGAGTACGCGCACCGTGCCTGATCACGGGCAACAGCGCGACGATCCCCGTCGCCCACACGGCGGGCTGCTCCTCGGCCGGCCCCGGGAACCGCAGGCGGGCCGACGCCGTGGTGACGCGCGACGCGAAGCCCCCCGAGTGGGCGCGCGACTGGCCCGCGCACACCGTGCCGGACACCTACAACCCCGGCTGGACCGTCGTCGTCCGGCCGTGAGCCGGCCCGGCCACCGGCTCCGCCACGGACTTGTGGGCGCCCAGTGGCCCGGACGGCACCACGGGCGGGGAACGCTCGGGCACGAGGGTGATGCCTCCCCCGTGGCCCTCTCCCCCGACCGGGGCGCACGGGCCGGCCGTTCGGGTGGTTCGCCCCGCCGGCCGGCCGGTCCGGCCCCGTCCCGGGGAAGCCGTCCTGCCGCGCCCGCCCCGGCATCCGTCCACCGGCCGGTCCCGGCGGGCCGACCGACCGGACGGCGGGAGGGAGGAGGACGCGTGCCGCCACCGCCACCGCCACCGTCGCCGCCCGGCCCCGACTCCGGCCCCAGCCCCGGCCCCGGCCCCGACTCCGACCCGGCACCGCCCACGGATCCCGCCTCGCGGCTCCGCACCGTCCGGGGGCTCCCGTCCGCCCTCGCGCTGCTGCGCCCGCTCCTGACCGCGACGGTGTTCCTCACCGCGTACTACCTGCTGCCGTCGGACCGGGAGTTCACCGGGGGCACGGCGGTCATCCTCGTCCTGGGGACGGCCGGAATCCTCGTCCTCTTCCTCTGGGAGATCCACGAGATCGAGCGCTCCCCGCGCCCGATGCTGCGGGCCGCCGAGGCGCTGGTGAGCGTCCTGCTGCTGTTCCTGCTGCTCTTCGCCACCGCCTACCACCTCCTGGAACGCGCCGAACCGGGCAGCTTCAACGAGCCCCTCACCCGCACCGACGCGCTGTACTTCGCGCTCACCACCTTCAGCACCGTCGGGTACGGCGACATCACCGCCCGGTCCCAGCCCGCGCGCGTGATCGTGATGGTGCAGATGACGGGTGGGCTGCTGCTCCTGGGCGTCGCGGTCCGGCTGGTGGTCGACACGGTCAAGTCCGCGCTGCGGCGCCAGGCGTCCCCCGGTGACCGGAGCGCGAGGTGACCGTCCACCGGATGCCGTCCATCCGTGGGACGGCGGAGCGGAGAAACGTTTCATCGGAACCGGTTCGTGCCGTTCCGGCCCCGAAGGGCGGAAGGTCCCACTACAGTGCGGCAACCAACCGCGCACCGGAGCCGGAGCACCGGTCGCGGGCGCCTGCGGCAGGGGGTGTTGGACATGGCCGGGCAACGCACCTGGGAGCAACCGACCGGAGAGCCGACCGACGGGGACGTCCTGGCGGCCGTCGGGCGGCTGATCGAGGCGCGCGGCGGTGTGGCGGACCTGCGCGCGCTGGGCGCCGTGAGGATCACCCGGTGCCCCGTCCTCGACTGCCGCGTCACCCGCTCCCTCCGGAGGCGCCGGGAGGCGGCCGTCGAGGAGAACGGGCAGCCCGACCTCTCCCACCTGCCCGTCTACGAGGACCTGGACGGCCACCTTGTGCCCCCGCCGAGCGACCCCCGTGTCCACCGGGTGCGGGAGCTGCTCCTCGACGGCTCGGTGCGCCGGCACGGCTGCTTCTGCGGCAACGGCAAGGTCCCCTGCTCGGTGTGCGCGGGGCGTGGACGAATCTCCTGCGAGCCGTGGATGCGGTGCGCCGCCTGCCGCGGGCGGGAGAGCTGCGCCGAGTGCGGGGGCAGCGGTCTGCGACGCGACGGCAGGACCAGGACCGCGGCGCGGCTCCCGAGGAGCGCGGACGCCACGGGCGTGCCCCGCGCCGACTGCGCCCTGTGCGACGCGCCCGCCTCCGCCTGCCCCGACTGCCGGGGCCGGGGCCACGGCCGCACGGTCTGCGCGGACTGCCGGGGCAAGGGCTCCCAGCCCTGCCCGGACTGCGACGGCTCGGGGAAGACCGACCACGAGACCTGCGGTGGGAAGGGCGTGCGGACCACCTGGACGCGGGGCGTCGTCGAGGACTCGCCCCACCACGAGGAGATCCGACTGCCCGAGGAACGCCTGCCGCTCCGCGTCCGCCGCCGGGCCAGGAGGCGGGGCGACTGGCGGCACGCCGTCCTCGCGGCCGACGACCCGCTGCCCGACGACCTCGCGCCCGAGCACCGCGCGGCCGTCGAGCCCCTGTTGGAGGACCGGCCGGGGGAGGTGGCCAGACGCGTGGAACTCGATCACCTGCCCCTGGTGCGGGTCGATGTCGTCACCCACCCCGACCAGGTCTTCTACGTCTTCCCCGACCCCACGCGGCTCAGGGTCGTCCCGGTCGCCTCCCGGCGACGGATCCGGCAGGTCACGACGGTCGCTCTCGCCGCCGCGCTGCTGTGCTCCCTGGTCCTGATGGTGGCACTGCTGCCCCGCTGACCCGCCGGCCCCACCGGTCCGCCGGCCCGTCGGTTCCGCCTACCCGGTGACGAACCGCGTCAGGATGGCCTGCACCTCGTAGATGTCCACGCCCTTGGTGAAGGTCTTCTGGATCGGTGTCGGGCTGCCGGAGATCCAGATCTTCAACTCCGCGTCGAGGTCGAAAGTCCCGGCCGTCTCCACCGAGAAGTGCGTGATGCTCCGGTACGGGACGGAGTGGTACTCCACCTTCTTGCCCGTGATCCCCTGTTTGTCGACGAGGATCAGCCGGCGGTCGGTGAAGAGGATGGTGTCGCGTATCAGCAGGTACGCGGCGCGCACCTGCTCCCCCTGGCCCAGCAGCCGCGCGTACTCCTGCTGCGCCGCGGCCGGATCGACCGTGTGTGCGTTCCCGAACAGCGCCATGCCCTGCCTCCCGGTCGACAACCGTGCGGTTTCCCACAACCTACCCGGCACCACCGACACCGGCCGTCAGGAGCCCGGACGAAGCCGTTCCGATCAGCCGTCCGCCGCTCGCCGGCCGGTCCGCGAAGCGCTCGTCGTCGAGGCCGGCCGCCTTCGGATGGCCGAGACCGATCAGGTCGCGGACCTGCCGGTCGAACTCCGCCCCCGGATCGAAGGGCGGCGCGGGAGTCTCCGTCACGAGGTGGTTCCTCTCTCGTCCTTCGCCGCGACCGCCGTCAACCGGCCCGGCCCGGCAGCCCGTCGGCGATGGCCTCGATCTCCGCCGGCGTCCCGGTCATGATCGTGCGGACGTGCTCGGCGACCGTCTCGACCGGCCAGTCCCACCAGGCGGCGCGCAACAGCCGTGCCACGTCCGCCTCGTCGTACCGCCGCTTGACCGGGCGGGCCGGATTCCCGCCGACGACCGTGTACGGCGGCACGTCCGAGGTGACGACGGCGCCGGTGGCGACGATCGCGCCGTCGCCGATGGTCACGCCCGGCATGACCGTGGCGCCGTGGCCGAACCACACGTCGTTGCCCACGACCGTGTCGCCCCGGCTGGGCAGGGACGTCATGATGTCGAGCGTCCGCTCGGCCCAGGCGCCGCCGAAGATGGTGAACGGGAAGGTGGACACCCCGAGCTTGGGGTGCTCGGCGCCCGCCATGATGAAACGGGTCCCGGTGGCGATGGCGCAGTACTTTCCGATGACCAGCCGCTCGGGGCCGTAGGCGTACAGGACGTTGCGCCGCTCGAACTCCTCGGCGTCGTCCGGGTCGTCGTAGTACGTGAACTCGCCGACCACGATGCGCGGATCGGTCACCAGGGGCTTGAGCAGGACCACCCGGTGGTGGTCGGGCAGGGGGTGGACGACGGTCGGGTCCGGAAGAGTTGACACGGGAGACACGATTCCCGCCTTCCCCACCGCCGGACAACGACGGATTCGGCCATGATCGAACTCGGCCCGCCGGCACCCGCCGGCATCCGACGGTGCCCCGAAGGGCGCCCGCCTCACCCCTGTCCGACGGTCCAGCGGCCCTCGGCGTCCGCGTACTGGTGGACCGGCGCTCCCCCGATGCCGCTGGTGCGGAACGGGCGCCCGTCGTCGGTGATCTCGACCGTGCCCGACCGCCCCCCACCGCTCCACTCCAGCTCCAGGTACCAGCGACAGTCGCAGTCGGTCGTCCGGGCGGAGACCAGCAGCACCTCGGGGTCCGTGGCCGTCACGGTGTAGGGGAAGGAGACGGCGGGAATCCGCTCCCCGGCCATGCCGTCGAAGCCCGCGACGGAACGGGCGACGGGGCGGGGCGCGTCGAGGTCCACGTCGAAGTGGCGCGGACTGAGCGCGCCGCCGCACCCCTGGCTCATCCGGTAGGCGTTCCACCCGACGGGCGCCGCGCGTTCGGTGACCCGCACGTGCAGCGCCTCCACCACCACGGGTCTCCCGGACGTGCCCTGGAGGGAGACGCGCACGGTGGTGTTCCCGCCGTCCAGCGCCCCCAGGGAACGCGCCCACGGCCCGGCGTCCTGCTCCACCGGCGGTGGAGGGACCTGCTCCGGCTCACGGTCGATCAGGTAGTCGTGGTCGCACCCGCTCTGCCAGACGTCGGAGTCGACGGTCCAGACCAGCGGTGCCTCCGCCGTGTCGCCGGACGGGGACGCGGCGGAGCCTCCGGTACCGGAACCGGGGGAACCCGGCGCGGACGACCCGGTGACGGCGACGGTGACGACGGCGGTGACGGCGACGGCGACGATGGTGACGACGGCCGCGAGGAGGACCGCCCGGCGCGGACGGGACGCGCGACGCCCGGGAACGGCGTCCGCGCCCGTGGGCTCGGGCCCGACGGCGGGCGCCGGCTCGGGCACGGACTCGGGTTCGGGCTCGGGCTCCGCGGCGGGCACCGGATCGGGCGTCCGCTCCCGCTCCGCCGGTTCCCGGGGCGGTGGGGCGGCCGGCGCGGCGGTCCGCGGACGCCGGGCCGCGTCCGCCAGGATCCACAGCCGGTGCAACCGGAGCACCTCCTGCGGCGAGGCCCCGCACAGCCGTGCCAGCCGCTCGACCGGAGCGAACCCCGACGGCACCGCCTCGCCCGAGCCGTACCGGTGCAGCGTCGAGGCACTCACGCCCAACCGCCGTGCCAGAGCCCCGTAGCTGCGCCCGGAACGCTCCTTGAGCGCACGCACCTGCTCCGCGAAGCGCTCGACCTCGGCTTCCTTCGGCGCCATCCGTCCGCCCCGTCCTGTCCCGGGTCCGTGTTCCACCCCTTCCACACAGTCCCACGTCAGAGGGGGTGGAATGGTTCCACCGTCCCACAGGGGCGCGTTCGCGTTGTCCCGGTCCCCGCCGTCCGCCCAAGCTGTTCGACGTCCTCACCGACCACCACAAGGGGGAACCGCGCATGCGTACGTTCCGCACCACGCTCACCACCGCGCTCACCGCCACGCTCACCGCAGCCCTCACCGCCATCGGGGTAGGGTCGGTCGCCGCGACCCCGGCCGCCGCCACGGCCGAACCGGCCTACCTCGACGCCGCGCAGATGCCGCCGTCCGCCACCCCGTGGACGGCCGGACCGGTCGTGAAGGGACTGCCGGAGACGGACGCGCCCTGCGCTGAGGGCGTCTTCCCGGACCGGCGCACCGGCCACCGCGCCTTCCGCACCGAACTGGACACCGGCGGCCTGCAGATCACCACGGTCGCCGCCTCCACCACCCGGGCCGCCGAACTCGTCACCCGCCTGCGCCGGTCCCTCGCCACCTGCGCCGACCGCGTCGAACGGCAGTACCCCACGACGGAGGCGAGCGGCGTCTACCACGGCAGGCTGGCGGTGGAGGAGGGCGCCCACGTCTACAGCCTGGACACCGAGGACCACGAGGTGGGCATCACCGACATCGCCCTGTTCTCCGTGGGCCGCGACGGACGCACCGTCACCTACGTCCAGTGGGGGCAGATGGGCGACCTGGCGGACGCCCCGTTGGGCGACTTCGAGAACACCACCCGCACCGCGGTGGCCAAGCTCCACCGCTGACCCGCCCCGGGCCGGCACGATCCTCCACCGGAACGTGCCGGCCCGGACGAACCACCCCGCGCCCGGAACACTCCTCAAGGGAGGGCGGGACCCCGCCCGGGTGCCGTCGGCGCCCCCGCGACCGCCCGCGCCCGCGTCGTCCTCGTCGCCCTCCTCTCCCGTGGAAGGAACCCATTGACCACCATGTGCTCCAGGCGCGGTGCGCGTGCCCTGGCGGCTTCGCTCGTGAGCACCGTGCTGCTGGCCGGCTGCCAGTCCGTCGGAACGGGAGAGGCGGGGAACGGGGGAGACGGGAGACCGGACGCCACCGTGGCCGTCCGCGCCGACATCACCGTCTCGCCCGCCGACGAGGAGAAGGACCCCGTGGACCCCGGGCGCACCGTGGAGGTCACGGTCGTCCACGGGAAGTTGGGGTCCGTCCGGGTCAGGCCCGACGAGGGCGAGGGCGTCGAGGTCACCGGGGTGCTGGGCGACGGCGGGCGCACCTGGCGGTCCGACCGCACGATGACGCCCGGCACCCGCTACGTCGTCGAGGCCACCGCCACCAACGCGGCCGGGGCCACGACCCGGACCGAGAGCACCTTCCGCACCAGGGACGCCGAACGCGTCAACGGCGTCAACGTCACGCCCGTCGACGGCGCGGTCGTCGGCGCCGGGCAGCCGGTGTCGATCGCCTTCGACGAACCCGTCGAGGACAAGGCGGCCGTCGAGAAGCGCCTGTCGGTCACCACCACCCCGAAGGTGGAGGGCGCCTGGGGCTGGACCCGCGACCCGCTGACGGGCGTCGAGCGGGTGGACTGGCGACCGAAGGAGTACTGGCCGAAGGGCACCGAGGTGACACTGCGCGCCGAACTCAGCGGCGTGGACACCGGCGGCGGACGCCACCTGCGCCGGGACGTCACCACCACCTTCACCACGGGAGTCGCCCGGATCTCCACGGTGGACCTGGAGCGGCACACGATGACGGTCTCCGAGGACGGCGAGGTGGTCCGCACCATCCCCATATCCGGCGGCTCCCCCGAGTACCCGACCTGGAACGGCACGATGGTCGTCCTGCGCAAGCAGGCCATGGTCCGCATGACCTCCGCGTCGGTCGGCATCGACGACCACTACGACCTACAGGTGCCGTGGGCGGTCCACATGACGACCTCCGGCACCTACACCCACGCCGCTCCGTGGAACGAGGGCAAGGGCTACTTCGGGCGGGTCAACACCAGCCACGGCTGCGTGGGGATGTCCACCACGGACGGCAAGTGGTTCTACGACCGGTCCGTGCCCGGGGACATCATCGAGGTCACCGGATCGACGCGGGGAACGGTGGCCGTCGGCAACGGCTACGGCGACTGGAACCTCGACTTCGAGGACTGGCGCGAACTCGGCGCCCTGCGCTGACCACCGCCGGTCCCGGCCTCGGTCCCGGCCCCGTCGCCACGGGGCCGGGACCGGAGAACGAGGAAGCCCCGGGCCGACGACCCGGGGCTTTCCGCTGGAGCGGGCGACGGGAATCGAACCCGCGCTCTGAGCTTGGGAAGCTCATGTTCTACCATTAAACTACGCCCGCGAGGAGCGAACGATCACGTCGCTCATCGACGCACACTGTACCCCATCCCGGACCCCCGGCGCACAGCCGCGGGGTCTTTTCGTCGTTCCCGTGCGGGTGTCCGTTCGGCCGGCCGAACTCGCATGGCGGGCGCGTCACGGGGAAGCGGGGGAAGGGAGTTGGGGCGTACGGTGGAAGCGGAGTGCCGCCGCCCGACCCCGCCGGATCATCCCCTAACGTGGCTTTTGTCGTTCACGTACTGGGGAGAGGCAGGCGATGGAGTCCACCGTCGTTCAATGTGCCGAGGGGCACGTGTTCAGCACGTCGACGTTCCCGATGCAGAACCTCGGCACCACCCGGATCGGCCCCGGCCGGCTGCTGCGGTGCCCGCGGTGCGCGCGGCTGCGGCACGCCGTCCCGGTGGCCCGGAGGGGCGCGGGCGCGGGAGTCGCGAGAGGCTGAGCGGTACGGAGACGCAGGTCGCGCCGGGTGGCGCGGCAGGCGGGACGGAGGAGGCCGTGCGGGCCCGGTGCGCAGGCGCCGGGCCCGCGGTCTGTACCCTCGGTGCGTGCTTCTCTCAGACAAGGACATCCGCGCCGAGGTCGACGCCGGGCGAGTGAGGATCGAGCCGTACGACCCGGCGATGGTGCAGCCGTCCAGCATCGACGTGCGTCTGGACCGCTTCTTCCGGGTCTTCGAGAACCACCGCTACCCCCACATCGACCCCGCCACCGAGCAGCCCGACCTGACGCGACTGGTCGAGCCCGAGGGGGACGAGCCGTTCATCCTGCACCCGGGCGAGTTCGTGCTGGCCTCGACGTACGAGGTCGTCACCCTGCCCGACGACATCGCCTCCCGGCTGGAGGGCAAGAGCTCGCTGGGGCGGCTGGGCCTGTTGACGCACTCCACGGCCGGGTTCATCGACCCCGGCTTCTCCGGGCACGTGACGCTGGAGCTGTCGAACGTGGCGACGCTGCCCATCAAGCTCTGGCCCGGGATGAAGATCGGCCAGCTGTGCATGTTCCGGCTGACCTCGCCCGCCGAGCACCCGTACGGCTCCGCCCGGTACGGCTCCCGGTACCAGGGGCAGCGCGGGCCGACGCCCTCGCGCTCCTATCTGAACTTCCACCGCACGCAGGTCTGAGCGAGGAGAGGAACGCGCATGGGTGCCACGGGCGAAGAGCGGGAGAACCTGAGCTACGAGCTGTTCGGGCGGGCGATCCGGGAGCTGGCGCAGGCCGTCGCGGACGACGGTTACGAGCCGGACATGATCCTGTCCATCGCGCGCGGCGGCCTGTTCGTCGCGGGCGGGCTCGGCTACGCCCTCGACGTGAAGAACCTGCACGTGATGAACGTGGAGTTCTACACCGGCGTGGGCGAGACGCTCGACATGCCGGTGATGCTCCCGCCGGTGCCCAACGTCGTGGACCTGAGCGAGAAGAAGGTCCTGGTCGCCGACGACGTCGCCGACACCGGCAAGACGCTGAAGCTGGTGCACGAGTTCTGCTCCGAGCACGTGGCCGAGGTCCGCTCCGCGGTGGTCTACGAGAAGCCGCAGTCGCTGGTGAAGTGCGAGTACGTGTGGAAGCACACGGATCGCTGGATCAACTTCCCGTGGTCCGTGGAACCGCCGGTGGTGCGTCGGGACGGGCAGGTCCTGGACGCCTGACGGGCGGGCCGCCGAACGTCGGCCGAACGTCACGCGCGCGGTGAGCGCGTGAGCGGGCCCCGCGGCCCGGACCGAACCGGGCCGCGGGGCCCGCTCACGCGGGGCACGCGCGTCAGGTGGTGGTGACGTTGTCCCGCACCCGCATCCGCTCGCCCAGCAGGCCGCCGAACGCGGTGAGCAGGGACAGGCCCGCCAGCAGCAGGGCCACCGGCCACGAGGTGCCGCCGCTGACGTCCAGCAGGGCGGTGGCGGCGAAGGGCAGGAAGCCGGTGAGGGCGCCCGCGAGGTTGTACGCCAGGGCCACGCCGCTGTAGCGGAGGTTGGCCGGGAACAGCTCGGTGAGCAGGGCCCCGGAGACGGCGTACGCCACGGAGAGCAGGGCGATGCCGGACGCGACGGCGAGGACGACCAGCACCGGGTTCTCGGTGTCGATCAGCCAGAAGACGGGGAAGGCGATCAGCGCGCTGCCCACGCCGCCCCAGACGGTGACGCGTCCCGGTCCGAGCCGCTCCGCCACCCGGCCCATGACCAGGATCACCACGATCTCGACCACGGCCGCGACGAGGGTGGCGTTGACCATCAGGCTCCGCGACATTCCGAGGGTGTCGGCGCCGTAGCTGATCACGAAGGTGGTCAGGATGTAGAAGCCGCCGACGCCCAGCAGCGCCGAGGTGATGGCGACCAGCAGCCGGCGCCAGGCGGTGCGGAAGACGTCCAGCGCCGGGACCTTGGCGCGGTCGTCCTGCTTGAGCAGCTCCTCGAAGAGCGGCGACTCCTCCACCTTGCGGCGGATGTAGACGGCGACGAGCAGCATGGGGAAGGCCGCCAGGAACGGCAGGCGCCAGCCCCAGGCGTCGAAGGAGTCGTCCGGGAGCAGCAGCACCAGGGAGAAGGCGCCGGAGGAGAGCAGGGTGCCGATGGGGGAGCCGACCTGCGGCAGGGCGGCGTAGCGTCCGCGCTTCTCCGGTGGCGCGTGCTCCACGGCCAGGGTGACGGCGCCGCCCCACTCGCCGCCGACCGCGATGCCCTGGAGCAGCCGCAGCAGGACCAGCAGCAGCGGCGCGGCCAGACCGATCGCGGCGTAGCCGGGCAGCAGGCCGATGAGGCCGGTGGCGGCGCCGATCATCACCACGGTGATCAGCAGGGCGGGACGGCGGCCGATGCGGTCGCCCAACCAGCCGAAGACCACGGCGCCCACGGGGCGGGCCGCGAAGCCGACGCCGAAGGTGGCGAAGGCGGCGAGGGTGGCGGCCGTGGGGTTGAGGGAGGTGAAGTACAGCCGGTTGAAGACGATGGCGGCGGCGGTGCCGAAGAGGAAGTAGTCGTACCACTCCAGGGCCGTGCCGACGAAGGACGCGAAGGCGACGCGTCCGGCGTCCTTCTCGGACACCACCACCGACCGGTCGCCGCCCGGGGAGTCCGGGCCGCCCGGTGGGGAGGTCAGGGCGTTGGCCGGTTCGTTCATGGGTGACTCCTTGGGTGCGGTCGTCGGGGGGTGGCCGTGGTGGGGAGGGGGCCGGTCACGGTGGCGGTCTTCTCCAGCGCCTCGGCGCCGTGCGCGCACGCGCCGGAGACGAAGGTGGCCAGGACGTCGATGGCGCCGATGCGACCGCCGTCGGTCTCGACCGGGTCGTCGGAGAGCAGGACGAGGTCGGCGAGCTTGCCGGGGGTGAGGCTGCCGCGCCGGTCCTCGTCGAGGGAGACCCAGGCGGCGTCGAGGGTGTAAGCGCGCAGGGCCACCTCGGCGGTGACCCTCTCGTCGGGGCCGAGGACCGCGCCGTCCCGGCTGAGCCGCTCGACCATGGACTGCATGCCCAGCAGCGGCGCGCCGGGGGCGACCGGACGGTCGGAGCTGCCGGGGACGCGCAGCCCGTGGTCGAGGAAGGAGCGGTGGCGGTACAGCCAGCCGGTGCGGTCGGGGCCGAGCGCCTCGGCCATGGTGTCGCCGACCGCGTGCAGGAAGCGGGCCTGCGGTACGGGCGTCACCCCCAGGTCGACGTAGCGGCGCAGTTGGTCGGGTCGGACGACGCCGGAGTGCTCGATGCGGTGGCGGGCGCCGGGCCGGGGGGCGGCGCGGTGGGCCTCGTCGAGGGCGTCGAGGGCGAGGTCGACGGCGGCGTCCCCGATGGCGTGGGCGGCGATCCGCCAGCCGGCGCGGTGGGCGGCGACGACGAGGGCGCGCATCGCTTCGGGGTCGTCCTGGTAGACGCCGGCGGTGTGGTCGTGGCCGCAGAGCGGTTCGGTGACGGCGGCGGTGCGGCCGATGAGGGAGCCGTCCAGCCAGATCTTCATGGGGCCCAGGCGGAGTCGGTCGTCGCCGAATCCGGTGCGCAGGCCGAGGTCGATGCCGGCGGTGATGTCGTCGTCGGGGTGCGCGTGAAGGGGGTGGAGGTTGTCGGCGGCGACCATCAGCTCGACGCGGGTGGCCAGGGTGCCCCGCTCGCGGGCGAGCTGGTAGGCGGCGGCCTCGACGGGGCTGCGGCCGATCAGTCCGCGGCCGATGCCGGCCTCGGTGACGTGGGTGAGGCCCTCGGAGGCGTAGACGGCGCTCGCCCGGCCGATCGCGTCGGCCAGTTCCTCCACCGGGTAGGGCTGGACGAGGCCGGTCACCAGGGACTGGGCGCGCTCCTGGAGGAGCCCGGTGGGGGCGCCGGAGGCGTCGCGGACGACGACGCCGCCTTCGGGTTCGGCGGCGGTGCCGGCCAGGACGCCGGCCAGCCGCAGCACCTCGCTGCTGACGGCGCACATGTGGCCCGAGCGGTGCTTGAGCCAGACGGGCCGCCCGCCGCCGGCGCGGTCGAGGGCCGTGCGGTGCGGGTGGCCGCCCAGGACGGTGTCGTCGTAGCCGGATCCGACGATCCAGGCGTCGGCGGGGAGGGTGGCGGCGCGGCGGGCGACGGCGTCGTGGACGGCGTCCGGGGTGTCGGCGTCGCTCAGGTCGAGTTCGGCGAGGGACTGGCCGAACCAGGCCATGTGGTTGTGGGCGTCGCCGAAGCCGGGGACGACGGTCGCGCCGTGGCAGTCGACGGTGGTGCGGGCGGGCAGGTCGGCGACCGTGTCGTCCAGGCCGACGATCCGGCCGTGCAGCACGCCGAGGGTGTGGGCCCGGGGGTGGGCGTCGTCGACGGTGCGGACGCGGGCACCGGTGAGCTTCAGGTCGAGCATGGCGGGGTGGTTCTCCGGGTTCTTCCGGTTCCTCCGGGTCGGCCGCGGGGCCGGTTCGGCCGGGTCAGGCGAGGTTCTGGAGCCGGGTGAGCGGCAGTTCGGCGGCGTGGTGGACATCGACGGGGCGGCCGTCGACGAGGACGGCGTCGGGTGTGGTGGGCACCCGTACGTCCGGTACGGCGGTGTTGGCCACCATGTCGGCCCTCTCCAGGCCGCGGCTGTCGCGCAGGGCGGTGTAGCGCACTCCGCGGGGCAGGGCGTCGGCGGCGGCGCGGTCGGCCAGGCAGGTCTCGGAGACGAAGACGGTGGACAGCCGGCGCGGTGCCCCGCCCAGTCCGCCGAAGTAGGGCTTCATCACCCGCGGCTGGGTCAGGCGGGTGGAGCCGGAGCCCGAGCCGGACAGGCCCCAGGCGACGAATCCGGACTTCAGCACCAGTTCGGGCTGGGCGCCGAAGGTCGCCGGGCGCCACAGGACGACGTCGGCCAGGCGGCCGGGGCGCAGGGAGCCCACCTCGTGGGCCATTCCGTGGGCGATGGCGGGGTTGAGGGTGATCTTGGCGAGGTAGCGCAACACCCGCTCGTTGTTGACGTGCTCCGGCCCGGTCTCGCCCGCCAGGTGGGCCTGGACGTGGGCGAGCTGCCAGGTGCGGCGGGCGGTCTCGGCGATGCGCCCCATGCCCATGGAGTCGGAGTTGACGATGCTGATGGCGCCCAGGTCGTGCAGGGCGTTCTCGGCGGCGATGGCGTGTTCGCGCACCCGACCGGCGGCGATGGACAGGTCGCTGTCCAGACCGTGGTGGCCGCGGTGCACGGTGAGCGTCATCGGCAGCAGCTCGGCGACGGTGGCCGGGGTGAGCGGCAGGGTGGGGGTGGTGGAGGAGGTCAACACGTGCGGCCGGGAGACGATCTCCAGCAGGTCCGGGTGTCCGCCGCCGCCCTCGACGTGGTAGGCGTGCACCGTCCGGCCGCGGGTGGCGTCGAGGGTGTCGCAGAGGTAGCCGGACTCGTTGAGGGTGTCGGTGTGCAGCGCGACCGGCAGGTCGGTCTCCTCGGCGACGCCCAGGCAGGTGTCGACGATCCGGGGGGTGGCGCCCCAGTCCTCGTGGATCTTGAAGCCGCCGGCTCCGGCGAGGACGGCGCGCTCCAGCAACTCCCGCGAGGAGGACGAGCCGCGGGCCAGGAACGCCACGTTGATCGGGGCGTCGCGCCAGCCCTCGATGAGGCTGTGCAGGTTGTACGCGGGGTTGGCGCCCACGTCCCACACGCCGCCGATGCCCATGCCGACCAGGGAGGTGACCCCGGCGGACAGCGCGGCGGGCACCACCTCGGGGCTGGAGAGGTGGACGTGGGAGTCGACGGTGCCGGGGGTGGCGATCAGGCCCTCACCGGTGATCATCGCGGTGTGGGAGTCGACGACCAGCTCGACGCCGTCGGTGGTGTCGGGGTTGCCGGCCCGTCCCACGCCGACGATCCGGCCGTCCTTGATGCCGATGTTGGTCTTGCGGACGCCCAGCAGCGGGTCCATGACGACGACGCCGAGGACCACCATGTCCAGGGCGCTCTCGCGCGGGGCGCGGCCGGTGACCAGCAGCCCGTCGCGGGCGGTCTTGCCGCAGCCGCCGAGCAGCTCCTCGCCGGGTTCGGTGTCGTCGGCCTCGACGCGCACCCACAGGTCGGTGTCGGCCAGGCGGACCAGGTCGCCGGTGGTGGGGCCGTAGAGGGAGGCGTAGGCCTCCCGGGGCATCCGGCTCATCGCCGGTCACCTCCTCGTGCGACGACGGTGACGGAGCGGGTGCGGCCGGGCGTGAACTCGACCGAGGTGCCGGCCGGGACGTCCAGCCGGTGGCCGCGGGCGGCCTCGCGGTCGAACTCCAGGGCGGTGTTGGCCTCCTCCAGGGGGAAGTGCGAGGAGACCCAGACCGGCCGGGGGCCGCGGTTGGTGACGGTCAGGGTGCGGCGGGGCCGGCCGGGCGCCAGCTCGGCGTCCTGCTCGGCGCCCCCGGCGACCAGGACGCCGCCGGGACCGTGCGGGTCGGCCGGGCCGAACGGCTCGGGGACGTGGACGAGGCTGGTGCCGTGCGGGAAGAGGGCCTCGACCTGGACGCTCGGCACCGCCTCGGGCACGCCGGGCAGCAGCCGGTCGCGGGGGACGACGCGCGCCGCGCGCTCGACGACCTCCTCCAGGGGCGTGCCGTCCCAGGCCATCTCCAGGATCTCGTCGCAGACCAGGGCGACGGCCTCGGTGGCGCCCAGCCGCGCGCCGCGCGCCAGCCGCCTGCGGGCCAGCTCGGCGGCGGTGAACAGGGTGAGCCTCTCCTGCTCGCGCGGTGTCAGGTGCATGGGAGTGTTCCCTCGGAGTCGGGTGCGGCCGTCGGCGGCTCCGCCGGGCCTCGGGCTTTTCCGGTATGCCCAGCAGCGTGCCCCTCGGGCGAGGGGACGAACAATGACGGGACGCTTCGAGCTGCGGCTCCGATAATGGGCACATGCACAATTCGCCGTCCTCGGCCGGCGGGTCGGACGAGGCCGTCCACGCCCGGCTGCGCCGGCTGGCCCGCGACTGCCTGGACCACCTGGACGACCTGGTGGGCCGGTACGTCGCCGAGGTCTCCGACTTCGAGGACTACCGCTCCACCGTCGCCCCCGAGGACCTCCGTGACACCGCCCGCGACTCCTTCGAGCTGCTGCTGCGGCTGATCGGCGGGTTGCCGCTGCGCGAGGAGCTGCGGGCGGTGCCCGAGCGGCTGGGGCGTCGCCGGGCCCACCAGGGGGTGCCGCTGGAGAAGCTGCTGCAGGCGGTGCGGATGGACTTCCGGGTGATCTGGACGGTCTTCCTGGAGCGGGTGGCGCCCGAGGAGCTGCCGGAACTGACGCGCGGCGCGGTGCGGGTGTGGGAGGCGGTGGAGTTCCACACGGTGCACGTGCACGCCGCCTACCTGGACGAGGTGGCCGTGCTCGCCCGGGAGCAGGAGCGGCAGCGGACGGCCCTGATGGGGCGGCTGCTGTCGTCCGACGGCCGGGACCAGCAACTCGTCGCCCAGGTGGCGACCCTGCTGAGGGTGAGCGCCCAGGACGTGTTCGCGGTGGCGATCGCGCCTCCCGCCTCCCAGGACGCGATGCGGCGCGCGGTGGCCGGCCGGATGACGGGCCACACCACCCATCTGCAGCAACACCAGGGGATGCTGGTGCTCGTCGCCCGACTGCCGCGCGGCGTCGAGGCCCCACCGCCGTCCTGGCTGGAGGATGTGCCGTGCGCGGTCGGTCCGCCGGCGCACGGGCTGGCCAGGGTGCCGGAGGTCGTCCGGGCGGCGGAGGCGGTGGCCGTGGTGATGGACCCGGACGTCGCCGGGCCGGTGACGCTGACCGATGCCTGGATGCCGGTGGCCGCGGCCGGGCTGGGGCCGGTGGCGGGGATGCTGGGCGACTCGGTGCTCTCCGCGCTGGACCCGCTGCCGCCGCACGAGCGGGAGCGGCTGCTGGAGACGGTGGTCGTGTACTGCGGTTCCGGGTCGGTCGCCGAGACCTCCGGCGCGCTGTACTGCCACCGCAACACCGTCCTCAACCGGTTGCGTCGGTTCACCGAGTTGACCGGCCTCGATCCCACGCGCCCGGTGGACGCGGCCACGGCGCTGTTCGCGATGCGCTGCCGCGACCTGGCCGACTGACGCGTACGCGGGGGGTTTCGGAACGGTCCGACAGCAGGTAAATACCGTGGGTAACTGGTGTTGCCCCCGGAGAGGGAGCCCCCATGGAACGTGCGAGACGGCTCGTAGGACGGCGAGGGACGACGGGTGGAGGCGGGGAGGCACGCGGCCGCCGGACGCGCGCGGTGCGCGGCGCCCTGGCCGCCGTCGCGGCGCTGACCACCCTGACCGGGCTCCTGGCGGCGGCGCCCGCCGCGGCGACCGACCGGCCGGCGGCCCGGCGGGCCGTCCCGCTGCCGCCCGAGCTGGAGGAGATCCGCGCCGAGTGGGCCCGAGCGCTGTACGGCGACCCCGCGCCGCGTCCCGTGGAGGAGCGGAAGACCGCGCTGATCTCCCTGGGCGACAGCGAGATCTCCGGCGAGGGCGTTGGCACGTACGAGCCGGGCACGGACGGCCCCGACAACTGGTGCCACCGCTCGCCCGACGCCGCCGTCCACCGCACCGGCATCCCCGTGGACGTCACGTACAACGTGGCGTGTTCCGGAGCGTCCACCGACAACGTCCGCATCGGCGGACGGAAGCAGTACGCCGACGAGTTGGTGCAGAGCGACAGCCTGGCGATCGCCGCCCGCACCACGCGGCTGTCGATGGTGCTGCTGGTCGTGGGCGCCAACGACGACCTGCGGTTCGGCCCGGTGATGACCGACTGCGTGGCGCGCTGGTTCCTGCTCCGGGGCCCGTGCGCCCCCACCTACGCCGACGGCTGGCAGGCCCGGATCGACGGCCTGGTGCCCAAGGTCGAGCGGACCGCGCGCGACCTGCGGACCGTGATGCGGGAGGCGGGCTACGCCGACGACGACTACCGGCTCGTACTGCTCGGCTATCCCGGCCCCATCGGCCCCGACGTCCGCGACAACCCCCACTACCGGGGGAAGCTCCCCGGCGGCTGCACCGTCCACGACGAGGACGCCCGCTGGGCGCGTGACCACGCCGTGCCGCTGTTCGCCACCGGGATGCGCGAGGCCGCCCGGCGCGCCGGCGTCACGTTCCTGGACGCCTCGCGGCTCTTCCACGGTCACGAGGTGTGCATGGAGGCCCCCCGGGCGCGCGGGCTGTGGGTGGATCCGACCAATCCCTTCCCGCCGGACTTCAACTCCGTGCGCCAGTCCTTCCACCCCAACCACCGCGGGCACGGCGCCTTCGCCGCCTGTCTGACGCGGCTGCACGGGACGGAGGCGCGTGAGGCGTCGTGCGCCGACGCCGCCGGCACGGGGTCGCCCGCGCTGTACGCGGGGGCGTGGGACGACCACTTCGCGCCCCTGCGGAACGTCGCCTGGTCCACCTGCCTGGGCGTCGACGGGACCACCGGCCGGAACGGGACGCCGGTGCGCCTGGGCGACTGCGACGGCGGCCGGCACCAGGGCTGGTGGTACGACGCCGAGCAGCGTGCCCTCCACGTCGAGCTCACCCACGACCGGTGCGTGGACGTGCCGGGCGGTCGTCACGAGGCGGGGGTGGCCGTCCGGTTGTACGACTGCCACGGCGGCGCCGGCCGGCGCTTCGTCCGGGACGGCGACACCCTCCGGCCGGAGGCGGCCCGGGAGCTGTGCCTGACGGCGCCGGGGCCGCGCGAGACCGTGCGGCTTCGGCCGTGTGACGGATCCGACCGGCAACGGTTCGTCCGGGAGGGCTGAACCGGTCGGGCCGGTCGGGCCGCACGCAGACCCTGGAGGAAGAACACAGGGCCGGGATCCCGGGGGACGGGACCCCGGGGGAGAAGGGCCGGGGCCCGCGCGCCGCGCGGGCCCCGCCACGTCGACCGGTGCCGTGGCGCACCGTGGAGTTCGGCGCCCCTACGGCGCTCCCGCAGCGCTCCTACAGTGTGCCGAGCTTGAACAGGGCCAGGAGCGCCACCAGTTGGATGGCGGAGGCGCCCAGCGCCTTCGGCCAGGGCAACTCGTGGGAGCGGCGGACCATCAGGGTCAGCAGCGCCCCCGCCGCGAGCCAGGTGATCCAGCCCACGACCTGGACCACCGAGGCGTCGCCGCCCAGGAACATCGCCAGCAGCAGCCGGGGGGCGTCCGTGAGCGACATGATCAGCATCGACAGGCCGACCGTCGGCGCCCACAGGCCGTTGCCGCCGAGCTGACGGGCCAGGGTGTGGGTGACCACGCCCATCAGCAGGGCGGAGACCACCACGGCCACGCCGGTGATCAGCACGTACGGGACGGCGTTGGAGAGGGTGGAGTTGATCGCGTCCTCGCGGGCCTCGCCGAAGCCGAAGACGGCGAGCAGGCCGTAGAGGAAGGTGACGATCAGCGCGGGGCCCCACACCGAGTGGTCGCGCATCCGCCAGAAGGTGGCGTCGGGGCGCAGCACGATCCCGCTCAGCAGCTGCTTCCAGTGCGGCCGCGGTCCGGTGGGTGCCGTCGGCTGCCCGGCGCCGTAGGTGCTGCCGGCGGTGTAGCCGTCGCCGCCCTGGTGGGGGGCCGGGCCCCCGTGGTCGGGCGCCTCGCCGAGGCTGAACACCTGGGTGTGACCGGGGGTGTCGGCGTACGGGTCGTGCCCGGCGGGCCGCCCGTGCCCCGGGTGGCCGTGACCGCCGTGGCCGCCGTGGCCCGCGTGGCCGCCGTGACCGGGGTCGCCGAAGTACTCCGGCTCGCCGTGCCCGTCGCCCCCCTGGCGCCACAGGGGCTGCCCCGGCCCGCCGGGGCCGGGGCCGCCGGGTCCGGGTCGCCCGGGAGGACCGTACGGCGGCTGCCCGTGCGCTCCGGGCGCCTGCCGCGGGGGGTGCTGCGGGGGGTGCTGCCCATGCTGCTGTGCGTTCCGGGGGTCCCGGCCGCGTCCCATCCTGAATCCAGCCACGCCCTCGAACGTACCGCGTCCGGCGGAGCGCGAGGCCGTGGGGCGGGGTGTGGGAGGGGCTTTGCCGCCGAGATGTGACATCCCCTGGGGGAACCCCCTGTGGCCGTCCCCCGGCGCCGGGTGGGGGTGGCACCAGGGCGGCGCCGGCGCGGCGCGGGACCGGGTGCCCGGGGCGCCCCGGACGTCCGGTCCCGCACACGGCGACGGCCGGCCCCGCGGGAGGCGGGGCCGGCCGTGCGCGCCGGTGAACGGGTCGTCCGGTGGCCTACGTGGCGGGCTCGGGCTCGGGAGCGGACTCCGCGCCGCTGGTGCCCTCGGGCCCGGCGGGGGTCTTCACCGACTCCAGCAGGAGCTGGGCCACGTCCACGACCTGGACGCTCTCCTTGGCCTTGCCCTCGTTCTTCTTGCCGTTGACCGAGTCGGTCAGCATCACCAGGCAGAACGGGCAGGCGGTGGAGACGATGTCCGGGTCGAGGGAGAGCGCCTCGTCCACGCGCTCGGTGTTGATGCGCTTGCCGATGCGCTCCTCCATCCACATCCGCGCGCCGCCGGCGCCGCAGCAGAAGCCCCGCTCCTTGTGGCGGTGCATCTCCTCGTTGCGCAGGCCGGGCACCTTGCCGATGATCTCGCGCGGCGGCGTGTAGACCTTGTTGTGGCGGCCCAGGTAGCACGGGTCGTGGTAGGTGATCAGACCCTCGACCGGGGTGACCGGCACCAGCTTCCCCTCGTCCACGAGGTGCTGGAGCAGTTGCGTGTGGTGGATGACCTCGTAGTGCCCGCCGAGCTGCGGGTACTCGTTGGCGATCGTGTTGAAGCAGTGCGGGCAGGTCGCGACGATCTTCTTCTTGGACCGCTCGACGGTGACGCCCCCGGTGCCGTCCTCGTCCGGTTCGGACTCGCCGAAGGCCATGTTCAGCATCCCGACGTTCTCCTGGCCGAGCTGCTGGAAGAGGAACTCGTTGCCCAGTCGGCGGGCGGAGTCACCGGTGCACTTCTCGTCGCCGCCCATGATCGCGAACTTCACGCCCGCGATGTGCAGCAGTTCGGCGAAGGCCTTGGTGGTCTTCTTGGCCCGGTCCTCCAGGGCGCCGGCGCAACCGACCCAGTACAGGTAGTCGACCTCGGACAGGTCCTCGATGTCCTTGCCGACGACCGGGACCTCGAAGCCCGTCTCCCGCTGGAACTCCTTCGTCCACTCCAGCCGCTGCTTCTTGGCCAGGCCCCAGGGGTTGCCCTTCTTCTCCAGGTTCTTGAGCATCGTCCCGGCCTCGCTCGGGAAGGAGCTCTCGATCATCACCTGGTAGCGGCGCATGTCGACGATGTGGTCGACGTGCTCGATGTCGACGGGGCACTGCTCGACGCAGGCGCCGCAGGTGGTGCAGGACCACAGCACGTCCGGGTCGATGACGCCGTTCTCCTCCAGCGTGCCGACCAGCGGACGCTCGGCCTCCGCCAGGGCGGCGGCCGGAACGTTCGCGAGCTGCTCCTCGCTCGCCTTCTCCTCGCCCTCCGCGGTCTTGCCGCCGCCGGCCAGCAGGTAGGGGGCCTTGGCGTGCGCGTGGTCGCGCAGCGACATGATCAGCAGCTTCGGGGAGAGCGGCTTGCCGGTGTTCCAGGCGGGGCACTGCGACTGGCAGCGACCGCACTCGGTGCAGGTGGAGAAGTCGAGGATGCCCTTCCAGGAGAACTGCTCGACCTGGGAGACGCCGAAGGTGGTCTCCTCGCCCTCCTCCTCGTCGTCGAACACGGTCTCGAAGTCGATCGGCTTGCCGCCCGAGGTCATCGGCTGCAGCGGACCGAGCGCCACCTCGCCGTTCGACTCGCGCTTGAACCAGATGTTGGGGAAGGCCAGGAAGCGGTGCCAGGCGACGCCCATGGCGGTGTTGAGCGACACCGTGATCATCCAGATCATCGAGACGCCGATCTTGACCATGGCGGTGAAGTAGATCAGGTTCTGCAGCGTGCCGGTCTCCAGCCCGTCGAAGGCCTCGACCAGGGGGTAGGAGACGAAGTACGCCGCCTCGTAGCCCTCGACGTGGTGGATCGCGCCCTCCAGGCCGCGCAGCACGAGGATCGCCAGACCGATGGTGAGGATGACGTACTCGACGAAGTACGCCTGCCAGGCCGTCGAACCGGCGAAGCGGGACTTGCGGCCGGGGCGGGTGGGCAGGTTGAGCAGCCGGATCGCGATCAGGACGGCGATGCCCAGGACCGTCGCCAGGCCGATGAACTCGATGTACATCTCGAACGGCAGGAAGCCGCCGAGGACGGGAAGGGTCCAGTCGGCCCGGAAGAGCTGTCCGTACGCCTGGGCGAGCGTCGGCGGGAGGGTCAGGAAGCCGATCGCGACGAACCAGTGGGCGACGCCGACGATCCCCCACCGGTTCATCCGGGTGTGGCCGAGGAACTCCTTGACCAGGGTGGTCGTGCGCTGCTTCGGATGGTCGGTGCGGCTGCCGGCCGGTACCGGCCGGCCGAGCTTCACGAACCGGTAGATCTGCGCGACGGCGCGGGCCAAGAGCGCAACGCCGACCGCGGTGAGTACCAGCGAGACGACGATCGCGGCGAGTTGCATGACGGCTCCTCGAACCTGCGGGGGCGATGCCTGCTGCTGCAAGCTTACTAAGCGGTAACTTATCCGATCTGTTCGAGACTACCCATTGCCGGCGGCCGTCTGTAGCCACTCGTACGGTGATCTGCGTCGCTGAGGCGACCCTTGTCGGGTGGGGGTGTCCCGGGGGCTCCCCGGGGGGTCGGGGCGGAGGCCGGAGGCGTCCGGAGCGACCGCGGGGAGGACGCCCATCCTATAGACCTCGCACCCGCTGAATTGCCCTTAAATCCTGTAGAAAGGGATGAGTCCGGCGCTGGGGTGGGTCGGGGTGCGGCCGGGGCGCGGCGAGGGTTCCGTGCGATTTCCCGTGCGCGGGGGGCGCGCGAGCCGCCCCCGTTCCGCGGGGCGGGTCGAGGGGCGGGTCGAGGGGCGGCTCGACGGCCGGGCGTCCAGGGGGAGTTGGGTGGACGGAGTGACGGGTGGTCGTCCGGCGTGAGCCGGCTTGCGAGAGGAGAGTTGAGTCAACACGACTCAGCTCTCTTGACGCTGACTCCCCTCCTGCTGCACCCTTGAGCCATATCTACTCAAGGCATGGCTGGAGGAACCCGAAATGGCACGTGCGGTCGGCATCGACCTGGGTACGACGAACTCCGTCGTCAGTGTTCTCGAAGGCGGTGAGCCCACCGTCATCACCAACGCCGAGGGCGCCAGGACCACGCCGTCCGTTGTGGCCTTCGCGAAGAACGGCGAGGTGCTGGTCGGCGAGGTCGCCAAGCGCCAGGCCGTCACCAACGTCGACAGGACGATCCGGTCGGTCAAGCGCCACATGGGCACCGACTGGAAGATCAACCTGGACGGCAAGGACTTCAACCCCCAGCAGATCAGCGCCTTCGTGCTGCAGAAGCTGAAGCGGGACGCCGAGGCGTACCTGGGCGAGAAGGTCACCGACGCCGTGATCACCGTCCCGGCGTACTTCAACGACCATGAGCGCCAGGCCACCAAGGAGGCCGGCGAGATCGCGGGCCTGAACGTCCTGCGCATCGTGAACGAGCCCACCGCCGCCGCCCTGGCCTACGGCCTGGAGAAGGAGGACCAGACGATCCTGGTCTTCGACCTCGGTGGCGGTACGTTCGACGTCTCGCTGCTGGAGATCGGCGACGGCGTCGTGGAGGTGAAGGCCACCAACGGCGACAACCACCTCGGCGGCGACGACTGGGACCAGCGGATCGTCGACTACCTGGTCAAGCAGTTCCAGAGCGCCCACGGCGTGGACCTCGCCAAGGACAAGATGGCCCTCCAGCGCCTGCGCGAGGCGGCGGAGAAGGCGAAGATCGAGCTCTCCAGCTCGACCGAGACCACCATCAACCTGCCCTACATCACGGCCTCGGCCGAGGGCCCGCTGCACATGGACGAGAAGCTCACCCGGGCCCAGTTCCAGCAGCTGACCCAGGACCTGCTGGAGCGCTGCAAGATCCCGTTCCACAACGTGATCAAGGACGCCGGCATCCAGCTCTCCGAGATCGACCACGTGGTCCTCGTCGGCGGCTCCACCCGCATGCCCGCCGTCGCCGAGCTCGTCAAGGAGCTGACCGGCGGCAAGGAGGCCAACAAGGGCGTCAACCCGGACGAGGTCGTCGCCATCGGCGCGTCCCTCCAGGCCGGTGTGCTCAAGGGCGAGGTCAAGGACGTCCTGCTGCTGGACGTCACCCCGCTGTCCCTCGGCATCGAGACCAAGGGCGGCATCATGACCAAGCTGATCGAGCGCAACACCACGATCCCGACCAAGCGCTCGGAGATCTTCACCACGGCCGAGGACAACCAGCCCAGCGTGCAGATCCAGGTCTACCAGGGCGAGCGCGAGATCGCCGCGTACAACAAGAAGCTCGGCATGTTCGAGCTGACCGGTCTGCCCCCGGCGCCGCGCGGCGTCCCGCAGATCGAGGTCACCTTCGACATCGACGCCAACGGCATCATGCACGTCTCCGCCAAGGACCTCGGTACCGGCAAGGAGCAGCGCATGACCGTCACCGGCGGCTCCGCGCTGCCGAAGGACGACATCGAGCGCATGATGCGCGAGGCCGAGCAGTACGCGGAGGAGGACCACCGCCGCCGCGAGGCCGCCGAGACGCGCAACCAGGCCGAGCAGCTCGTCTACACCACCGAGAAGTTCCTCAAGGACAACGAGGAGAAGGTTCCCGGTGACGTGAAGAGCGAGGTCGAGTCCGCGGTGGCCGACCTGAAGGAGAAGCTCAAGGGCGAGGACACCGCCGCGATCCGCGAGGCGTCGGAGAAGGTCGCCTCCACCAGCCAGAAGCTGGGCCAGGCGCTCTACGCCGACGCCCAGGGGCAGCAGGCCGCGGGCGGGGCCGCCGGTGCCTCCGGGGCCAAGGCCGACGGCGAGGACGACGTGGTGGACGCCGAGATCGTCGACGACGACAAGTCGAACAAGGGTGATGCAGCGTGACGGAGGAGACCCCGGGTTTCGAGCAGGAGCCCGACGTCCCCACCGACTCCGCGGAGCACGGCGGACAGCAGGCCGAACAGCAGCAGTCCGGTGATGCCGCGCAGACCTCCGGACCCGCCGAGGAGGCGGGCCCGGAGGCCCCGGCCGGGGACGCCGAGCGGGCCGCGCTGACCGCGCAGCTCGACCAGGCGCGCAGCGCGCTGAACGAACGCACCCAGGACCTCCAGCGGCTCCAGGCGGAGTTCTCCAACTACCGCCGTCGGGTCGAGCGGGACCGGGCGGCGGTCAAGGAGGTCGCGATCGCCAACGTGCTGACCGAGCTGCTTCCGGTGCTCGACGACATCGGCCGCGCGCGGGACCACGGCGAGCTGGTCGGCGGCTTCAAGTCGGTGGCCGAGTCGCTGGAGACGGTCGTGGCGAAGATGGGTCTGCAGCAGTTCGGGAAGGAGGGCGAGCCCTTCGATCCGACGGTGCACGAGGCGCTGATGCACTCCTACTCGCCCGATGTCACCGAGACGACGTGCGTGCAGATCCTCCAGCCCGGGTATCGCATCGGCGAGCGCACGATCCGCCCCGCGCGGGTCGGGGTCGCCGAACCGCAGCCCGGTGCCCAGCCCGCCAAGGGCGACGGGGAACAGCAGGCGGAGACGGCAGCCGATGAGGAGAGCGGTGGCCCCGAGCAGGGCTGACGCGAGGGAAGACCGAGAGGAGGGACGCCGGGGATGAGTACGAAGGACTTCGTGGAGAAGGACTACTACAAGATCCTCGGCGTCCCGAAGGACGCCACCGAGGCGGAGATCAAGAAGGCGTACCGGAAGCTCGCCCGCGAGTACCACCCGGACGCCAACAAGGGCGACACCAAGGCCGAGGAGCGCTTCAAGGAGATCTCCGAGGCCGCCGACGTCCTCGGGGACCCCAAACGCCGCAAGGAGTACGACGAGGCGCGCGCCCTGTTCGGCGCCGGCGGTTTCCGCGCCGGTCCGTCGGGCGGCCCCGGCGGCTTCAACTTCGACCTGGGCGACCTCTTCGGAGGCGCCCAGGGCGGAGGCGGCGGCGGAGGAGGCGCGGGCGGCTTCGGCGGCGGCCTCGGCGACGTCTTCGGCGGCCTGTTCGGCGGCCGGGGCCCGGGCGCGCGCACCCAGCCGCGCCGGGGCCAGGACATCGAGTCCGAGGTGACGCTCAGCTTCACCGAGGCGGTGGACGGGGCCACGGTCCCGCTGCGGATGTCCAGCTCGGCGGCGTGCAAGGCCTGCTCGGGCACCGGCGACAAGAACGGCACCCCGCGGGTCTGCCCGACCTGCGTGGGCACCGGCCAGGTCAGCCGCGGCGGCGGGGGCGGCTTCTCGCTCACCGACCCGTGCGTGGACTGCAAGGGCCGGGGCCTGATCGCCGAGAACCCGTGCGACGTCTGCAAGGGCAGCGGTCGGGCGACGAGCTCCCGCACGATGCAGGTCCGCATCCCCGCGGGCGTCTCGGACGGGCAGCGGATCCGGCTGCGCGGCAAGGGCGCGCCGGGCGAGCGCGGCGGACCGAACGGAGACCTGTACGTGGTGGTCCATGTCGAACCGCACCCGGTCTTCGGCCGCAAGGGCGACAACCTGACCGTCACCGTGCCCGTCACCTTCCCGGAGGCGGCGCTCGGCGGCGAGATCAGGGTGCCCACGCTGGGCGGTCCGCCGGTCACTCTCAGGCTGCCGGCCGGTACTCCGAGCGGTCGGACGATGCGCGCCCGGGGCAAGGGAACGGTGCGCAAGGATGGCACTCGGGGCGACCTGTTGGTCACCATAGAGGTGACGGTCCCGAAGAAGCTGGGCGACAAGGCACGGGACCTGCTGGAGTCCTACCGTGAAGCGACCGCGGGAGAGGACCCGCGGGCGGCGCTGTTCGAGGCCGCGAAGGGAGAATGACCGATATGGACGGCTACGGCCGCGGACGACAGGGCCAGGGACGGGGGCGCGTCAACCCCTACGAGCTGACGGACGACTCACCCGTCTACGTCATCTCCGTGGCGGCGCAGCTCTCCGGGCTCCACCCACAGACGCTGCGGCAGTACGACCGGCTCGGTCTCGTCTCCCCCGATCGCACCGCCGGGCGCGGCCGGCGCTACTCGGCCCGTGACATCCAGATGCTGCGGCAGGTGCAGCGGCTGTCGCAGGACGAGGGCATCAACCTCGCGGGCATCAAGCGCATCATCGAGTTGGAGAACCAGGTCGCGGCCCTCCAGGCCAAGGTCGCCGAACTCCAGCAGGCGGTCGAGGGCGCGGCGGTGGCCATGCGCCAGCGCGAGGCGCAGGTGCACGCCTCCTACCGCCGTGACCTGGTGCCCTACCAGGACGTGCAGCAGTCCAGCGCGTTGGTGGTCTGGCGGCCGCAGCGCGGCGGGGACTGACGCGGACGGCGGTGGCCCGGTGCCCTCGGTGCCGGCGCGCGCTCGTTCCCGGGGCCCGGACGGCACGCCGTCCGGGCCCCGGCGCGTCCGGGGGTGACCGTGTGCGTCGGATGCCCGCCAGGCGCCCGCCGGCACCCACCGGCGGACGGTGCGGAGCGCGCCCGAACGCGCGCTCCGGTATGTGCGGGGCCGCCCGCTTCCACCCGGACGGAGCTCCGCCGCCACCCGCGTGGCGGTGTGCGGATGGCGTTCGGGCGCCGTCGGCGCGCAGCGTGTGGACATGGCCAAGATACGTGCTGTCATAGCCGGACTCGTCACCGTCGCGACCTCTGCCGCCCTCCTGGGCGTCGCTCCGCCGAACGCCTCCGCGGCCGGGCCGGCGCACGGCCCCGCGGCCCGGACCGCCTCCCTCGTGGGCCAGGGCGGCACCGTCCCCACGCGGGTGCGCGCGCCGTGGCCGGGCGGCACGGTGCGGACCGTCGGGAAGCTCGTCGGCAGCTACCCGGACGGTCAGTTGCTCGCCTGTTCCGGCGCCGTCGTGGACGCTCCCAACGGGAGCGTCGTCGTCACCGCCGCGCACTGCGTCCACAACCCCGGAGAACCCCGATGGGAACAGGCCTGGTTCGTGCCCGCCTACGACCGCAACGGCACCACGAACGCCGCCCGGGACGGCTGGCGCGTGACGTCGGCGCACCTGGAGCCCGCCTGGCGGCGCGGTCGGCTGCCCCAGGCCCTGCCGCACGACTACGCCTTCCTGACCGTCGAGCGCCGGGACGGGCGGACGCTCCAGGAGGTCGTCGGCGCCAACCGCGTCGCCTTCGAACCCGTCGACGCCTCCCGGCCGACCGTGGCCATGGGCTACCCGGCCGGCGAGCCGTACGACGGCGAGACCCTCGGCCACTGCTCCGGCGTCCCCTCGCTGCTGACCGAGCGCGACACCCAGCAGCCGAACGTGGGCGGTCTGCTGTTGGAGTCCTGCGACCTGACGCAGGGATCCAGCGGCGGCCCGTGGCTCCAGGACTACGACGTAAAGAGCCAGTCCGGCACGGTGGTGGCCGTGGTCTCCGTCGGCGACGACCGGGGCCGGGTGCTGGGCCGCCCCTTCCCGGAGACGGCGCGGAAGCTGCTGGAGGCGGCGGGACGCCGCTGACCGGCCGGCCCCGGACCCGTCTCCCCCGGACCGCCGCTCCGCCCGCTTGTGCGACCGGGCGGGGCGGCGCCGCGCCGTTCCGCCCCCGGCCGCACGGTCGGGGCGCTGCGGCCGGTCAGACGCCGCCCATCGCCCGGTCCACGGCGATCTCGATCACCACCCGCTCCGGGTTGGGCGACGGGACGCGGTGGTAGCGCTCGGCGTACCGGGCCTCGGCGTCCGCGACCGCCTCCGGGTCGGTGCGCACGGTCGCGGTGCCCTCCAGGGTGGCCCACCGCCCGCGGTCCACCTGGCAGACGGCGGCCCGGGCGCCGCCGGGCCGGTCCGCGGCGGCCGACACGTTGGCGACCTTGGTGCTGGAGCGGCGGGTGATGATCCGCGCCACCCCGGCCTCCGGGTCGTACGTCACCCCGACGGGCACCACGTGCGGCGTCCCGTCCGGGCGGAGCGTGGTGAGGGTGCACAGGTGACGTTCGCGCCAGAAGGCGAGGTAGGCGTCCTCCGGGCGACGGGGGTCCCGCCGACCGCGCCGTGGCGCGCCGTCCGGTGATTCGTCCGGCGTTCCGTCCTGGGGGGTGTGGGGCGCGTCCCGCCCGGTGTGCCGTGCCATGACCCGGAAACTATCCCGAGGTGCCTCCCGTTCCACCCTTGAGTGGAATAGACTCAACTTACTGCATGCTGTCATATGCAGAGTTGGCGACAGAGGAGGAGCAGGCACCCGTGGACGCCGAGCTGACGAACAGGAGCCGGGACGCGATCAGCGCGGCCGACAACCGCGCCCTCACCGGCGGGCACCCGAACATCACCCCGGCACACCTGCTGCTGGCCCTGCTGGAGGGCCGGGAGAACGAGAACATCCAGGATCTGCTCGCGGCCGTCGAGGCCGACCAGGCGGCCCTGCGCTCCGGCGTCGAGCGGCTGCTGGGTGAGCTGCCCAGCGTGCAGGGCTCCACCGTCGCCCGGCCGCAGCCCGACCGCGACCTGATGGCCGTCCTGGCCGACGCCTCTCGACGGGCCGGGGAGCTGGGCGACGTCTACGTCTCCACCGAGCACCTGCTCATCGGGCTCGCCGCCAAGGGCGGCCGGACGGGCACGCTGCTCGAACGGCAGGGCGCCACCGCCGCGGCGCTGCTGGACGCCTTCGAGAAGAGCCGCGGCGGCCGGCGCGTCACCACCGCCGACCCGGAGGGCACCTACAAGGCGCTGGAGAAGTTCGGAACCGACCTGACCGCCGCCGCGCGCGAGGGCCGGCTCGACCCGGTCATCGGCCGTGACCAGGAGATCCGCCGCGTGGTGCAGGTCCTCTCGCGGCGCACCAAGAACAACCCGGTGCTCATCGGCGAGCCCGGCGTCGGCAAGACCGCCGTCGTGGAGGGCCTGGCACAGCGCATGGTCAAGGGCGACGTCCCCGAGTCGCTGAGGAACAAGCGCCTGGTGGCCCTGGACCTGGGCGCGATGGTCGCCGGCGCCAAGTACCGGGGCGAGTTCGAGGAGCGGCTCAAGTCCGTCCTGGCGGAGATCAAGGACAGCGACGGCCGGATCGTCACCTTCATCGACGAGCTCCACACCGTGGTGGGCGCGGGAGCCGGCGGCGACTCGGCGATGGACGCGGGCAACATGCTCAAGCCGATGCTGGCCCGCGGTGAGCTGCGCATGGTCGGCGCGACCACGCTGGACGAGTACCGCGAGCGGATCGAGAAGGACCCGGCCCTGGAGCGCCGCTTCCAACAGGTGCTGGTCGCCGAGCCCACCGTCGAGGACACCATCGCCATCCTGCGCGGCCTCAAGGGCCGCTACGAGGCCCACCACAAGGTGCAGATCGCCGACGGGGCGCTGGTGGCCGCCGCCGCCCTCTCCGACCGCTACATCACCTCCCGCTTCCTGCCGGACAAGGCCATCGACCTCGTGGACGAGGCCGCCTCCCGGCTGCGCATGGAGATCGACTCCTCGCCCGTCGAGATCGACGAGCTCCAGCGCGCCGTGGACCGGCTGAAGATGGAGGAGCTGGCGCTGGCCGGCGAGAGCGACGCGGCCTCCCGCGAGCGGCTGGAGCGGCTCCGCCGGGAGCTGGCCGACCGGGAGGAGGAGCTGCGCGGCCTGACCGCCCGCTGGGAGAAGGAGAAGCAGGGCCTCAACCGCGTCGGCGAGCTGAAGGAGAAGCTGGACGAACTGCGCGGCCGGGCCGAGCGCGCCCAGCGCGACGGCGACTTCGAGACCGCCTCCAAGCTGCTGTACGGCGAGATTCCCACCCTGGAGCGCGAACTGGAGGAGGCCTCCGCGGCCGAGCAGGAGGCCGACCGCGACGACCGCGACACCATGGTCAAGGAGGAGGTCGGCTCGGACGACATCGCCGATGTCGTCGCCTCCTGGACGGGCATCCCCGCCGGCCGGCTGCTGGAGGGCGAGACGAAGAAGCTGCTGCGCATGGAGGAGGAGCTGGGCAGGCGGCTGATCGGGCAGACCGAGGCGGTGCGCGCCGTCTCCGACGCCGTGCGCCGCTCCCGCGCCGGGATCGCCGACCCCGACCGGCCCACCGGCTCGTTCATGTTCCTCGGCCCGACGGGCGTCGGGAAGACCGAGCTGGCCAAGGCGCTCGCCGACTTCCTCTTCGACGACGAGCGGGCCATGGTCCGCATCGACATGAGCGAGTACGGCGAGAAGCACTCGGTGGCCCGGCTCGTCGGCGCGCCCCCCGGCTACGTCGGCTACGAGGAGGGCGGTCAGCTCACCGAGGCGGTGCGGCGGCGCCCGTACAGCGTGGTGCTGCTGGACGAGGTGGAGAAGGCCCACCACGAGGTCTTCGACGTCCTGCTCCAGGTGCTCGACGACGGCCGGCTGACCGACGGGCAGGGGCGGACGGTGGACTTCCGCAACGCCATCCTCATCCTGACCTCCAACCTCGGCAGCCAGTACCTGATGGAGCCCACGGTCGACGAGGAGGAGAAGCGGGAGAAGGTCATGGCCACCGTCCGTGCCTCCTTCCGGCCCGAGTTCCTCAACCGACTGGACGACCTGGTGGTCTTCTCCGCGCTCAGCGGCGAGGAGCTGCGCCGCATCGCACGGCTCCAGATCGACGCCCTCGCCCGGCGCCTGGCCGAGCGCCGCCTCACCCTCGACGTCACCGACGCCGCCCTGGACTGGCTGGCGGTGGAGGGCAACGACCCGGCCTACGGCGCCCGGCCGCTGCGCCGCCTGGTGCAGACGGCGATCGGCGACCTGCTCGCCCGGAAGATCCTGGCGGGAGAGGTCCGCGACGGCGACACCGTCCGGGTGGACGTCGATCCGGAGAAGCCGGAGAAGGAGGGGCTGGCCGTCGAGCCGGTGCGCGACTGACGGCGGTCGGCCGGCGGCCGCCGGCCGACCCCGCCTCCGGGCCTCCGCGCCTCCCCCACACGCCGGCCGCGTCAGTCCGACGGCCGATGCGGAAGGCCCGGGCTTGCCATCACCGGGCCGGGGTGAGGGAGGATGGCAGGAATCGTATGAAGGGAAGTCCACGGTGAGCATCGACCCGTCCTCGATCCCGAGCTTCGGGGGCCAGGAGCCCGAGAAGCAGCAGCCGACGGGGCCCGCCGGGCCCATCGTCCCCGACCAGGACCTCGTCAAGCAGCTGCTCGACCAGATGGAGCTGAAGTACGTCGTCGACGACGAGGGTGACCTCGCGGCGCCGTGGGAGGAGTTCCGCACCTACTTCATGTTCCGGGGCGAGAAGGAGCAGCAGGTCTTCTCCGTCCGGACGTTCTACGACCGCCCGCACGCGATCGAGGACAAGACCCGCCTGCTGGAACTGATCGACGACTGGAACCGCCGCACGCTGTGGCCGAAGGTCTACAGCCACACGCACGACGACGGCACCGTCCGTCTCATCGGCGAGGCCCAGATGCTGATCGGCGTCGGCGTCTCCCTGGAGCACTTCGTCTCCAGCACGGTGAGCTGGGTGCGCGCCTCGGTCGAGTTCGACCGCTGGCTCGTCGAGCAGCTCGGCCTCGCCAAGGACGTCGACGGCGACGGTGACGGCGAGGGCTGACTCCTCCCGCTCCGCCCGTCCGAGGCCCCGCGCGGCCCCGGGCACGGGACCGGTTCCTCCGGCCCGTGTCCGGGGCCGCGGTGCGTCCGGGGCGGCGCGGTCCGGCGCCGCCCCGGGGGAGGGAGCCGCCCGGCGGTCGGTGGCCCGAGCGGCGCACCGGCCCGCCGGCCCCAAAGCCCGGCCCCCAAGCCCGGTCTCACAGCCGCCGCAGGCGCTCCACGGCCTCCCGCAGGACCTCCTCGCGCTTGCAGAACGCGAAGCGGACGAAGTGCGCGCCCTCCTCCGCGCGGTCGTAGAAGACCGCGTTGGGGACGGCGACGACGCCGCAGCGCTCGGGGAGCGCGCGGCAGAAGGCGACGCCGTCCTTCTCGCCCAGCGGGCGGATGTCGGTGGTGACGAAGTAGGTGCCGGCCGGGCGGTAGACGGTGAGGCCCACCGCCCGCAGGCCGTCGACCAGCAGGTCCCGCTTGGCGCGCAGGTCCTCGCGCAGCGTCGTGTAGTAGTCGTCCGGCAGGGCGAGGGCCTCGGCGACCGCGTACTGGAAGGGGCCCGCCGAGACGTACGTCAGGTACTGCTTGGCCGACCGCACCGCCGCCACCAGCTCCGGCGTGCCCGTCACCCAGCCGACCTTCCAGCCGGTGAACGAGAACGTCTTGCCGGCGGAGGAGATCGTCACCGTCCGCTCGCGCATCCCGGGCAGGGAGGCGATGGGGACGTGCTCGCCGTCGAAGACCAGGTGCTCGTAGACCTCGTCGGTGACGACCAGCAGATCGCGCTCGACGGCCAGCTCGGCGATCGCGGTCAGCTCCTCGCGGCCGAGGACGGTGCCGGTGGGGTTGTGCGGGGTGTTGAGCAGGAGCAGCCGGGTGCGGGGCGTGACGGCGGCGCGCAGCTCGTCCGGGTCCAGGCGGTAGGCGGGCGCGGGGTCGGTGGTGGGGCGCAGGGTGACGGGGACGCGGACGCCGCCGGCCAGGGCGACGCAGGCGGCGTAGGAGTCGTAGTACGGCTCCAGGGCGATCACCTCGTCGCCGGGCTCCACCAGGGCCAGCAGGGCGGCGGCGATGGCCTCGGTGGCGCCGGCGGTGACCAGGACCTCGGTCTCCGGGTCGTACTCCAGGCCGTGGAAGCGGCGCTGGTGCCCGGCGACGGCGGCGCGCAGCTCCCGGATGCCGGGGCCGGGCGGGTACTGGTTGCCGCGGCCGTCGCGCAGCGCCCGTACGGCGGCCTCCCGCACGGACTCGGGGCCGTCGGTGTCGGGGAAGCCCTGGCCGAGGTTGATCGAGCCGGTCGCCACCGCCAGCGCCGACATCTCGGCGAAGACGGTGGTGCCGAACTCGGCGAGGCGGCGGTTGAGCAGGGGGCGTCCGGTGGCGGTCATGGCGGCCATCCTCCGCCGGGAGCGGGGGGTTCCTCAACCTCGCCGCGGACGGTCGTGGACCATGGAGGGTGCCCGCCCGGGCGGAGGAAGCGGGCGGGCCGGTGAGCGCGAGGGCGCTGGGCGCGGAGAGGGGGGAGCGACGTGGAGTTCCTCGTCGTCTGTCTGGTGGGGCTGTTGGTGCTCGTGGTGGTCGTCGTGGTGCGGGGGAGCCGGGGCTCGGGCCGCCGCGCCGGCGGTTCGGGCGGCTCGTCCGACGGCGGCAGTGGCGGCAGCGGCGGCTGGTGGGGCGATGGCGGTTCCTCGGACGGCGGTTCCTCGGACGGCGGTTCGTGCGGGGGCGGAGGCGGCGACTGAGGTTCGTCCGCGGCCGGGATCCGGCCGGCCTTCCGGGCCGGCCCCGCTGTTCGACCGGTCCCGGTGCCCAACCTCTGGAGTTCCTCAACTCGGCTTTGGCGCCGGTCGCGAAGGGGGATCGTGCCGTCAGGCCCCAGACGGGGAACACGGACGAGGGAGGGGCATCATGGCGGGTTTCATCGTCTTCTGGTCGGTTCTGATTCCGGTGGCCGTGCTCATGGCGGTGGTCCGGTCCGCGGGGGGCCGGTCCGCGAAGGGCCGGCGCCGTGGTGGCGGGGCCTCGGGCGCGTCGGGTGGCGGCGGGGGGTTCGCCTTCTTCGACGGTGGCTCCTCGGACGGTGGTTCGTCCGGCGGCGGTTTCTCGTGCGGCGGGGGTGGCGGGGGCGGCGGATGCGGCGGTGGTTCCTGAAGTCGTTCACCCGTACGGCGGTTGCGTCATCGTGAGGGGAACATATGAGCTGACAGGTCCCCTCTGGTATGGAAAAACGACGAAGGTGGGTGAAAAGCCTGTAGGCCCCGCGTGTTCCGTGGTTCGGTGACTGATGTACCCGGATCCACGTGGGCACGAGCCGGCGACAGACACCCCCTCCGCTCCCAGACGGGGTGCCTCGGTCCGGGGGTGTGCCGGCCGCCCTCACTGCGTTGCGGAGCCGATCCATGCTCACCACTCTGAACACCTCGTACACCGATACCCGCGCCGGTGACCTCGCCTGGGCGCTCGGACTCGAGCCCATGCCCGCCCTGGCGAAGCTGGACCTCGCACTGCCGGGCATCCGGATCCAGTTGCGGCTGCTCGGCGCCTCGCACCAGGTGCTGCTCGACGAGGAGGGCGGGCCTTCCTGTTCCGAGACCGTGGCGTGCATTCCCGGCAGCAGGACGCCCCTGCCGCTGGGGGTCTCCAAGCGGATCGACGACTGGGAGTACGCGTTCGCGGCACGCGTCGAGAAGCTCTCCGGCGGTTCGTTCGCGGGGCGCGCCCAGGAGTTGCTCGCGCTCGTCGCGGACCACCCGCACGGACTGGCCGGAACCTTCCCGGGCAGCCCGTACGCCTTCACCGCCCTGCTGGTCCAGCGCCTCGGCGGCCAGGTGCACTGGCGGAGCTGGCACGCGTACCCGCAGGAGAGACGGATCGTCGTGACGCACACGAGAGTCGACGCGCGGGTTCGGGAGCCGGAGCTCGCGGGGGTGTGAGACCGGCCCCGCACCGCGCGGGACGCGTACTCCGCCCCGGACGCGAACGTCGCGTGCGGGGCGGCGGACGTGTGTGTGCGCCCCGCGCGGTGCGGACCTCGCGCGTCGCCCGCCCGTGTGTGCGAGGCATTGCACCCATGTGGGTGACAAGTCCGGCGTTTGGGGTCACGTACCGTTCCCGGCATGATCGAAACGCCCGCTTCCGTACCGGCGGGGCCACCCGGCCCGGCGCCGGGGCACGAGGCGGTGCCGGAACACGCTTCGGAGCAGGCACGGGCACCGGCACCGGTGCCGCGGCAGGAACAGGCTCGGCTGCCCGTGCCGGCCGGGGTCGGCCGGTTCCTCGTCCTGGTCGCGGTCTTCCTCTGCGCCGCCTGCGGCCTGGTCTACGAGCTCGAACTCGTGGCGCTCGGCTCGTACCTGGCCGGCGACTCCGTCACCCGCACCTCCGTGGTGCTGTCGGTGATGGTCTTCGCCATGGGGCTGGGATCGCTGCTCGCCAAACGACTGCGCACCCGCGCGGCGGTCGGGTTCGGGATCGTCGAGGCGCTGCTGGCCCTCTTCGGCGGCTGCTCGGCGATGGTCCTGTACGCGTACTTCGCCTGGGTCGGCGGCTCCCAGGTGGTGCTGATCGGCTTCTCCCTGGTCATCGGGGTGCTCATCGGTGCCGAGATGCCGCTGCTGATGGTCCTCATCCAGCGCGTCAGGGCACAGGACGCGGGCGGCGCGGTGGCGGACCTGTTCGCCGCCGACTACGTCGGAGCCCTCGTCGGCGGCCTCGCCTTCCCCTTCCTGCTCCTGCCGCTGCTGGGGCAGCTCTCGGGCGCCCTGGCGGTCGGCACGGTGAACGCCGCAGCGGGCGGCGCGCTGGTGCTGTGGCTGTTCGGAGGGGACCTCTCCCGGCGCTCACGCCGTCTGCTGGTGCTCGTCAACGCGGTGGTGATGGCCCTGCTGCTCACCTGTGCCGTCGTCGTCGACTCCTTCGAGCGGGCCGCGCGCCAGGCGGTGTACGACGGTGAGGTGCGGGCGGTGGTGACGACCGCCGTCCACGAGATCGCGCTCGCCGAGGGCGGCTCCCACACCGGCGGCGCCGGCGGGGGAGGCGACTTCGGACTGTTCCTGGACGGCCGGTTGCGGGTGTGCGGCAGGAACGAGCGCCTCTACCACGAGGCGCTGGTCCACCCCGCGATGGCGGAAGGACCGCGCGGCAGGGTGCTGGTCCTGGGCGGCGGCGACGGCTTCGCGCTGCGCGAGGTGCTGCGCCACCCGGAGGTCGGATCGGTCACCGTGGTGGAGCCCGATCCGGGCCTGGTCGAACTGGCCCGCACCGATCCGGTGCTCAGCCGCGCCACCGAGCGCGCGCTGGACGATCCACGGGTGCGGGTCGAGACCGGTGACGCCTTCGACTGGTTGCGCTCCTGGCCGGGCTCGGACCGGCCGCCCTACGACGTGATCGTCTCCGACCTGCCGGACTCCGGCGACTCGGCCAACAGCCGGCTGTACTCACGGGAGTTCTTCGGCATGGCCGCGCGTGCGCTCGCCGAGCGGGGACGGCTGGTGGTGCACGCGGGTCCGGCCGGGGAACGGCCGCGCACGTACTGGACGGTGGAGACCACCGTGCGGGCGGCGGGGCTGCGCACCGCGCCCTACACGGTGCGGGGACGGCTGTCCGACGCCCCGGAGCGGCCGGACGACTGGGGGTTCGTCCTGGCCGCCCACGGCACCGCGCCCCGCCTCGGTCTGGATCCGAACGGCCCCGCCCGCCACGCCTTCGCCCCCGAGGAGCTGCGGCGTTCGGCGGCACGGGCGCGCCGGGACCGGATCACCGGCCTGCCCGTCTCCACCCTGTTGCACCCCCGCTACCGGAATTGAGACGACGGGAGCCGGTGGACCACGGGTGCCGGACCGCGACGTGCCGATGTCCGCGCGGCCGGGTACGCGCGGAGGAGGTACTGGGTAGGCTCCGCCCCATGGAGCATGAGGTGTACGTCCCGTTCGCCGCCAGAGCCGTACGGGCGGCGCTCGCAGATCCGGAGCGCGTCGCGCGCTGTGTGCCGGGGCTCCAGCCCGAGGAGCGGCCGGAGCCCGAGGAGCCCGAGGGGAAGGCGACACCGTCCGGGAGCGTCGTGGCGCTCCGGGGGCGGCTGCGGGTACGGATCGGCGGCTCCAGCATCACCTACTGGGGTGCTCTCCACCTGTCCCCGCGGGCGCGCGGCGCGGGCGACGGCGCGGCCGACGACGGCCCGGAGGAGGAGTACGTCGTCCGCGGCGAGGGTGCCGAGTCACGGGGCGACGGTTCGGTGGAGCTGACCATGACGGTGGTGCCCCGTCCGGCGGACGACGGTGCGGGCACCACCCTCGTGTGCACCGCCGAGCTGCGCGGCGGCGGACGGATCACCGAGTTCGAGGAGAAACAGCGGCTCACCGCGGGCCGCCGCCTGTTGGACCGGTTCGGGGGCGAGTTGGCGGCGAGCATGGCGGCCGATCCGGTCGGCCCGGCGGACTCGGGCGGCACGATCGCCGCGCCCGGCGGGATCGGCGAACCCGACGACAACGAGCCCGTCATCCCCGGCATCCCCGCGCCCGAGACCCCCGCCTCGGCGGAGGCCAGGGACAACAGGGCCGCCGAAGGGGAGGCCGAGGAGTCCGGGGTGCCGCAGGAGCGGGCGCGGGACGTCTCGGACGTGGAGGTGCCGCCCTCGTCCCTGGAGCCGGAGAGCGACGAGGCGCCCGGCGGGGACCTCGGGGGCGCCCGGGGCGACACCGGCGAGGAGGGCGAGGCGACCTTCGGGCGCGGGGAGTTCACCGCCGGGTTCGACGGGCTGGGCGGTGATCCGGCCGGCGGCCTGGACGGTGATCTGGGCGGCGATCTGGACGATGATCTGGGCGGCGATCTGGACGGTGATCTGGACGGCGTGCTGGGCGAGGAGCCGGTGGAGCCCGTCGAGGCCGAGGCGGCCCACGCCCGCCGGACGATGATCGGGCGCAGCGCCGAGGAGGTGGACCACGCCCCACCGCGCGGCCGCTACGCCCCCGTGCCTCCGCCCGCCGGCGACGACTCCGCCGCGGCCGTACTGCGCTGGGCCGCTCCGGCCGCCGCGCTGGTGCTGGCATCGGCCGTCGTCGTGGGCCGCGTGCTGCGCCGCCGCCGCTGACGGCTTCCGCCCGCCGCCGCTGACGGCTTCCGCCCGCCGCCCCTGTCGAGACCTCCGCCGACGCCCCCTGCCGACGGCTCCGCCGCCCACACGGCCGTCGATCACCGGGTCCACCGCGCCCGACGCGGTTAAGGTCGTGGACGTGACTGTCCAAGAGGCCCATGACACAGAGAGCGAAGTGCGGCTGCGGGCCGGCGACGCCGAGGTGACCATCGATCCCCGCAACGGCTGCCGGCTCTCCTCGCTGCGCATCGGCGGTACGGAGGTGCTGCGACAGGGCGAGCGGTACGGCTCGTTCGTGATGGTTCCCTGGTGCGGCAGGACCCGTCAGGGGCGCTTCCTCAACGGCGGCGAGCGCTATCAGCTCCCCGTGACCGCCGGGGAGCACGCCATCCACGGCACCGTCCGCGATGTCCCCTGGCGGATGGTCCGCGGGGACGAGCGGACCGCGGCCTTCTACCGTGACCTCACCGACCCGTGGCCCTGGTCCGGTCGGGTGACCCAGGTGGTGGAGCTGGCCGAGGACGGCAGCGGCCTCACCCTCACCCTGGGGGTGGAGACCGTCGAGGACTCCTTCCCGGCCCAGGCCGGCTGGCACCCCTGGTTCCTGCGCAACCTGGGGCGCGGCGGAGGGGACGTCGAGCTGGACTTCTCCCCCGCCTGGCAGGAGGAGCGCGGCGCGGACCACCTTCCCACCGGCCGCCGTGTGGAGCCCCGCCCCGGCCCCTGGGACGACTGCTTCGGGATGCCGGACGGGGTGGACGTGACGTTGACCTGGCCCGGTGAGCTGGAGTTGAGGGTCACCAGCCGCGCCGAATGGGCGGTGGTCTACGACGAGCAGCCCGAGGCCGTCTGCGTCGAACCGCAGACGGGTCCGCCCAACGGTCTCAACACCCATCCCCGTCTGGTCACGCCCATCGACCCGTTGGAGGTGTCCACCACCTGGTCGTGGCGCCGCCCGGACGCGGGGCCGGAAGGGAGCCTGGCTTAGGCTCGTCGGCATGAGCGACGCGCGCGAGAAGCTGCTGCGGCAGATCCAGGACAAGGCCGTGGTCCACGGCAGGGTGACCCTCTCCTCCGGCAAGGAGGCCGACTACTACGTCGATCTCCGCCGGATCACCCTGGACGCCGAGGCGGCCCCGCTGGTCGGGCAGGTGCTGCTCGACCTGACCGCGGACGTCGAGTACGACGCGGTGGGCGGTCTGACCCTCGGCGCCGACCCGGTGGCCACGGCGATGCTGCACGCGGCGGCCGCGCGCGGACGGAAGCTGGACGCCTTCGTCGTCCGCAAGGCGGGCAAGGCCCACGGCCTCCAGCGCCGGATCGAGGGGCCGGACGTGGCGGGCCGCCGGGTGTTGGCCGTCGAGGACACCTCCACCACGGGAGGTTCGGTCCTCACGGCGGTCGAGGCGCTGCGGGAGGCCGGCGCCGAGGTGGTGGGCGTGGCCGTGATCGTCGAACGTGGTGCCGCCCCGGCGATCGAGGAGGCCGGGCTGCCGTACTACCAGGCCTACGGGCTCCGGGACCTGGGCCTGAAGTGAGTCTGAGCCTCCCCCGGAAGCCCGTCCGTCACAGACCGGGTGGGCAACCGGGGGAGGGCCGTGTGGCGCACTGTTTCACGTGAAACGGTGACGCACCGTGACCCGGCCGGCGGTGTGGGGCGTCTCGCCGTGACCCGGCCGGCGGGGCGGGGGGCGCCATCCGCCGCCCGCCTCCCTGCCCCTCTTCCCCGGGGCTCCGTCCGGGGTTTTCACCCCACTTCCACTCCGGAGTGGACGCGGAGGTCGGGCACGCGCGTCCGTCTGGGAGTATGGGGGCGACGATGACGTCGTTCCGTTGACCCACACCAGAGCCGAACAGCTTTCGCACACCAAGGAGCGGACAGATGCCCATCGCAACCCCCGAGGTCTACAGCGAGATGCTCGACAGGGCGAAGGCAGGCAGGTTCGCCTACCCCGCCATCAACGTGACCTCGACGCAGACGCTCCACGCCGCGCTGCGCGGTTTCGCCGAGGCGGAGAGCGACGGCATCATCCAGATCTCCACGGGCGGCGCCGAGTTCCTGGGCGGTCAGTACAACAAGGACATGGTGACCGGCGCGGTGGCGCTGGCCGAGTTCGCGCACATCGTCGCGGAGAAGTACCCGGTCAACGTCGCCCTGCACACCGACCACTGCCCCAAGGAGAAGCTGGACGGTTACGTCCGTCCGCTCCTGGAGCTCTCCCGCAAGCGCGTCGAGGCGGGCATGAACCCGCTGTTCCAGTCCCACATGTGGGACGGTTCGGCCGAGACCCTGGCCGACAACCTGGAGATCGCCCAGGAGCTGCTGGCCGCGGCCAAGGCCGCCAAGATCATCCTTGAGGTCGAGATCACCCCGACCGGCGGCGAGGAGGACGGCGTCAGCCACGAGATCAACGACGAGCTGTACACCACCGTCGAGGACGCCATCCGCACCGCCGAGGCGCTGGGCCTGGGCGAGAAGGGCCGCTACCTGCTGGCCGCCTCCTTCGGCAACGTCCACGGCGTCTACAAGCCGGGCAACGTCGTGCTCCGCCCCGAGCTGCTGAAGGACCTCCAGGAGGGCGTGGCCGCCAAGTTCGGCAAGCAGAGCCCCTTCGACTTCGTCTTCCACGGCGGCTCCGGCTCCACCGAGCAGGAGATCGCCACCGCGCTGGACAACGGCGTGGTGAAGATGAACCTCGACACCGACACCCAGTACGCCTTCACCCGTCCGGTCGCGGACCACATGTTCCGCAACTACGACGGTGTGCTGAAGGTGGACGGCGAGGTCGGCAACAAGAAGACCTACGACCCGCGTAGCTGGGGCAAGCTGGCCGAGAAGGGCATGGCCGAGCGGGTGGCCAAGGCCTGCGCCGACCTGCGCTCCACCGGCACCCGCCTGAAGTGAGCCGCCGGAGCGGCTGACGAGCGAACGACGGTGGTGTCACGGCGCGCGGCGCCGGGGCACCACCGCGTGACGGGCCCGGCACCCTTGGTGCCGGGCCCGCCGCGTACCGTCCCTCACCGTCCCTCACCGTCCCTCACCGTCCCTCACCACCGTCCTCCACCGCCTTACACCGACGGGGATCGCCGCGTGCCGACGGGGACCAGGCAGACTGGGGCCATGGCCATTCACGAGAACCTGCTCGGGGGACCGCCCCCGACCCGCCTTCCCGACGACCCCGAGCCCCGCGAGCTGCTCGCCGCGGGCACCGCGCCCGTCGAGGTCGCCGCGAAGTACCCGGCCTCCTCCCTGGCCTGGGCCCAACTCGCGGACGACGCCTTCGCCGCGGGGCGCCACGTGGAGTCGTACGCGTACGCCCGCACCGGCTACCACCGGGGGCTGGACGCCCTGCGCCGCAGCGGCTGGAAGGGGCACGGGCCGATCCCGTTCGAGCACGAGCCGAACCGGGGCTTCCTGCGCGCCCTCCACGCCCTGGCCCGTGCGGCCAAGGCCATCGGGGAGCAGGAGGAGTACGAGCGCTGCACCACCTTCCTGAAGGAGAGTTCGCCCACCGCCGCGGCCACGCTGTCCTGACGGCTTTCCGTCCTCCTCTTGCCGTCGCCGGGCCTCGAACCGATGATCTGCGGAGAAGGCCCGGCGACCCCGGGCGAGCGCGCAAGGAGATCCACGCATGTCCGCAGCACAGACACCCCAGCCGCCGGGGACGGGCCCCGGGGCCCATCCCGCCCCGGAGGAGGAACCGAACCTCGACTTCGCGGGCACCACGCCGTACGAGGACTACGTCAAGGCGGACGTCCTCACCCACCTCCAGCACCCCCTCTCCGACGATCCCGGGGAGATGTCCTTCCTGGTGACCACGCAGGTCATGGAGCTGTGGTTCACCGTCATCGTCCACGAGTGGACGATCGCCTGCCGGGCGCTGCGCGAGGACGACCCGCGCACCGCGCTGGCGGCCCTGCGGCGGTCCGTCTACGAGATGCGCTCCCTCAACGCCTCCTGGGAGCCGCTGGCCCACCTCACCCCGGCGCAGTTCAACGCCTACCGCGGCGCCCTCGGTGAGGGGTCCGGCTTCCAGTCCGCGATGTACCGGCGCCTGGAGTTCATGCTCGGCGAGAAGTCCGCGTCGATGCTCGTCCCGCACCGCGGTGCCCCGCGCGTCCACGACGAGCTGGAGAAGGCGCTGCACGAGCCGAGCCTGTACGACGAGGTGCTGCGCTACCTCGCCCGCCGGGGCGAGGACGTCCCCGAGGAGGTCCTGAACCGGGACGTCTCCCGGCGGTACGAGCCCGACGAGCGGGTCGAGGCGGTCTGGGCCCGGATCTACTCCGGCGACCCCGAGGGCGAACTGCTGCGCCTGGGCGAGGCGCTGACCGAGGTGGCCGAGCAGGTCTGGCGATGGCGCAACGACCACCTGGTCGCCACCCGCCGCGCGATGGGCTCCAAGCAGGGAACCGGTGGCTCCGCCGGGGTGGCCTGGCTGGAGAAGCGGGCCCGCAAGAACGTCTTTCCCGAACTGTGGACGGCCCGTAGCCATGTCTGAGACCTCGAAGGCCACCGCCCTGCGCGAGGAGGCGGCGAAGCTCGACGCCGTCGACGAACTGGCCGACCGCCGCGCCGGCTTCGTCCTGGAGGACGAGCGGGGAGAGCCCGTCGTCTACCTCGACGGCAACTCCCTGGGCGCGCTGCCCCGCACCGTGCCCGCCCGCGTCGCCGAGGTGGTGGAGCGGGAGTGGGGGCGGTTGCGCATCCGTTCCTGGACGGAGTCCGGCTGGTGGACCGCGCCCGAGCGGATCGGCGACCGGATCGCCCCGCTGGTCGGGGCCGCGCCGGGGCGGATCGTGGTGGGCGACTCCACCAGCGTCAACGTCCTCAAGGCCGTCGTCGCCGCCGTCCGGATGGCGCAGGAGGACAACCCGGCCCGCACCGACCTGCTGGTCGACGAGACCACCTTCCCCACCGACGGCTACATCGCCGCCTCCGCCGCCCGACTGACCGGCGCCGCCGTCCGCGCGCTGCCGGCCGAGGGCCTTCCCGGCTCGGTCGGGCCGCGCACCGCCGCCGTCCTGGTCAACCACGTCGACTACCGCACCGGTGAGCTGCACGACCTGCCCGGCATCACCGCCGCCGTCCACGAGGCCGGGGCGTACGCCGTGTGGGACCTGTGCCACAGCGCCGGCGCCCTCCCGGTCGGCCTGGACGAGCACGGCGTGGACCTGGCGGTGGGCTGCACGTACAAGTACCTCAACGGCGGCCCCGGCGCCCCCGCGTACCTGTACGTCCGCGGCGACCTCCAGCAGCGCTTCGACTCGCCGCTGCCCGGGTGGAACTCGCACGCCGACCCGTTCGGCATGAGCCCCGCGTACGAGCCCGCCGAGGGCGCGGTGCGCGGCCGGGTCGGCACGCCGGACATCCTCTCCATGCTGGCTCTGGAGGAGGCGCTGACGGTCTGGGACGGCGTGGACATCACGGCCGTGCGCGCCAAGAGCCTGGCCCTGACCGACTTCTTCCTGCGCTGCGTCGAGGCGTACGCCCCGGCCGGGCGGGTGGAGTGCGTCACCCCGACCGAGCACGCCCGGCGCGGCAGCCAGATCGCGTTGCGCTGTCCGGACGCGGGCGAGGTGATGGCCGAGCTGGTCGCGCGCGGCGTGGTGGGCGACTTCCGCCGTCCGGACGTGCTGCGCTTCGGCTTCACCCCGCTGTACACCTCGTTCGCCGACGCCGAACTGGCCGCCCGCGTCCTGGGCGAGGTGTTGGCGGACCGCGCCGTCTGACCGTGGGCCGCGGGGAACGGGACGGGGACCGAACCGTCAACGAGGCGGAGGAGGCGGCGCTGCTGGGCCTGGCCCCGGTGGCGCCGCCCGTCACCGAGCGGTACGGCCCCCACCCCTCGCAGGTGATCGACCTGTACGGACCGGCCGACGCCCCCCTGGTGGCCGTCCTGCACGGCGGCTTCTGGCGCGAGGCGTACGACCGGACCCACCTCTCGCCGCTCGCCGCCGCGCTGGCGGACGGCCACGGGGCCCGGGTGGCGCTGGTGGAGTACCGGCGGGTGGGCGGGGGCGGCGGCCGGCCGGGCACCTTCACCGACGTCGCCGCCGCCCTGGAACACCTGGCCGGGCTCGGTGGGGCGCGGGCGCTGGTCGGGCACTCGGCGGGCGGGCACCTGGCGCTGTGGGCGGCGGCCCGCGGTCTGGTGCGGGGCGCGGTGGTCGCCGTCGCCCCGGTCGCCGATCTGGGGCGCGCCCACGAACTGGGCCTGAGCGGCGGCGCGGTCGCCGAACTGCTGGGCGGGGCGGAGCACGTCGCCGCCCGGCTGCCGGAGGCCGACCCGGTACGGCTGCCGCCGCCGGGGGAGGCCGTCCGCGTGGTGCTGCTGCACGGCACCGAGGACGCGGACGTGCCCGTGGAGCTGTCCCGCCGCTACGCGGCCGTCCGCCGGTCCGCGGAGCTGGTCGAGCTGCCGGGCATCGGCCACTACGCCCCCGTCACCCCCGGCACGGCCGCCTTCGGGCGACTGGCGGCGGAGCTGGCGGGCGCGTGTGGTACCTGAGACGGACCCGTCGGGATGCGACCGCGGGCGGACGACTCGGGCGGCGGCGGTCCCTAGGGTCGTTCCCGTGACCGACACGACGAAGACCACCGTGACCGGCGGCTCCCGGCAGCCCACCGAGCTGCGGATGGCCCGTGACGCCCTGCGCTGTCTACGCGAGGACCTGCTGACCGGGGCCTTCGCGTTCCGCCCCCTGCCGGCGCTGTCGGGGGACCGCCCCCTGCTGCGCCGGCTGCCGGACGCCGTGCGCGGCCCCGTCCGTCGATTGCCGCACCTGGCGGTCGTCGCCCTGGCGCTGCTGCTGATGTTCGTCGAGGTGGCCGACGGCTACCACGACGAGGGAAACGCCTTCCTCCGGGCCCTGCTCCTCGGCGTGCCGCTGGTCCTGGTGCTCTTCCGGCCGGTCGGAGCCTTCTGGCTGTCGATCGCCGGCCTGTTCGTCGTGGTGCTGTTCATCGGCAGTTCCTGGAGCACGTGGCCGTGGACGGTCGCGGCCTTCGTCGCGCACCTGGTGCTGATGCTGATCGTCGCGGCCCGCTCCCGGACGCGGGTGGCGGCCCACCTGTGGTGGGTGACCGCCCTGGCCGGCTGGGCCGCCACCGAGATGGGGGCGCAGGGGTACGGAACGAACTCCTTCGCCATGGCGGTGGTCTCCGGACTGGCCCTCGTCTTCCTGCTCTGCCTGCGCGGCTGGCGCGACTCGCGGCGACAGGTCGTCGAGCAGGTCGCGGTGGCCGAGGAGGAGCGCTCGCGGCGCACGCTGCTGGAGGAGCGCACCACCATCGCCCGTGAGCTGCACGACGTGGTCGCCCACCACATGTCGGTCGTCGCCATCCAGGCGGAGGCGGCCCCCTACCGGGTGCAGGACCCGCCCGAGGAACTGGTGGCGGCCCTGGCCGGCATCCGGGAGAACGCCGTCACCGCGCTGACCGAACTCCGTCGCGTCCTGGGGGTCGTCCGGGCCGACCTCCCCGCGGACCTGGACGAGTGGGGCCCGGAGGCCCCGCAGCCCACCCTCGCCGAACTGGACGACCTGCTGGCCAACGTGCGCCGCGCCGGGCTGGAGGTCGAATCGGTCACCACCGGGCGCGTGCGGACCCTGCCGCAGGGCGTGGAGCTGTCGGCGTACCGCATCGTGCAGGAGGCGCTCAGCAACGCCCTGCGCCACGCGCCCGGAGCGGCCGCCCGCATCGAGCTGGGGTACGTGCCGATGGGGCTCGGCCTGCGGATCGTCAACGGACCGCCGGACGGGCTCGCGAAGGCGTCGTCGGGGGGCGAGGGCGTCGCGGGCGCCGGGCACGGGTTGCTGGGGATGCGGGAGCGCGCGGCGATGCTCGGCGGCGAGTTGACGGCGGAGGCGACGGACGACGGCGGGTTCGTGGTCGAGGCGTTCCTGCCGGGCGAGCGGTCGGAGTCCGTCGAGGCGGCGGCGGAGGCGGGGACCGTGACGGGTGGGGGCGGGGCGTGCTGAACCCTTCGCCGGAGAGGCCCGGACGGCCGGTGCGGGTGGTGATCGCCGACGATCAGATGATGGTCCGCGAGGGCTTCTCGGTCCTGCTGAACGCCCAGCCGGGCATCGAGGTGGTGGGCGAGGCGGTCAACGGGCGCGAGGCCGTGGAGAAGGTCGCCGAACTGGCCCCGGACGTGGTGCTGATGGACATCCGGATGCCGCAGCTCAACGGCTTGGACGCCACCCGTGAGATCTGCGCCTCCGGGGCGCCCGCCCGGGTGCTGGTCCTGACCACCTACGACCTGGACGAGTACGTCTACCAGGCGCTGCGCGCCGGGGCGAGCGGATTCCTGCTCAAGGACGCCTCCGCCGGGCAGCTCGCCGAGGGGGTTCGGACGGTGGCGGGCGGCGATGCGCTGCTCGCGCCGACCGTCACCCGACGGCTGATCGCGGAGTTCTCCCGGCTCGCCTCGACCGTCGGGCCGCGCGCCCCGCTCATGGAACGGGTCGGGGACCTGACCGAGCGGGAGACGCAGGTGCTGGCCCTGGTGGCCCGGGGACTGTCGAACGGGGAGATCGCCGGGCGGCTGGTCGTCGCCGAGTCCACCGTGAAGACCCACGTCAGTCGGGTGCTGGTCAAACTGGGGCTGCGCGACCGCACCCAGGCCGCCGTCTTCGCCTACGAGTCGGGGCTGGTCACCCCGGGCGGCGGCTAGCCGGCCGCCCCGGGCCGCCCCGGGCGCCGGTGGGGCCGGTCACGGATCGGTCGCCGCCGCCACCGGGGTGCGTCCGCCCCTCTATCCTCGACGCACGAGGTGAACGGGGAGGAGCCGCGCGCGATGGAACCACTGGGGGACGGGGATCCGCGCTGGGTGGGCGCGTACCGACTGCTGGGCAGACTGGGCGCCGGCGGAATGGGCCGGGTCTACCTGGCCCGCTCCGACCGCGGGCGCACGGTCGCGGTGAAGGTCGTCCAGGAGGAGTTGGCCCGCCAACCGGCCTTCCGGGAGCGCTTCGCCAAGGAGGTCACCGCCGCGCGGCGGGTGGGCGGCGCGTGGACGGCGCCGGTGCTGGACGCCGACACCGAGGCGGCCACGCCGTGGGTGGCCACCGGCTACATCGCCGGCCCCTCCCTCCAGGCGGTGGTGGACACCGACTACGGCCCGCTGCCCGAGCACTCGGTGTACGCGCTGGCCGCCGGGCTGGTGGAGGCGCTGCGGGTGATCCACGGGGCCGGGCTGGTCCACCGGGACCTCAAGCCGTCCAACGTGCTGGTGACGATCGACGGCCCGAAGGTGATCGACTTCGGTATCGCCCGTGCCCTGGACTCGGTCACCTCCGGCGGGCTGACGCAGACCGGCGCGGTCATCGGTTCGCCGGGCTTCATGTCGCCCGAGCAGGTGCGCGGCGAGCGGGTCACCCCGGCCGGTGACGTCTTCTGTCTCGGCTCGGTGCTCGCCTACGCCGCCACCGGGCGGATACCGTTCGGCACGGCCGACAGCGGTTTCCACGCGTTGCTGTTCAGCATCGCCCAGGAGGAGCCCGATCTGACCGGCCTGGCGGGGCCGCTGCGGGACCTGGTGGGCGCCTGCCTGGCCAAGGACCCCGCCGCCCGGCCCTCGCCGGACGACCTGGCCGTCCGCGTGCGGGAGCACGCTCCGGCGGGCGGGGGGACCTGGCTGCCGGGCGAGGTGCTGGCCCAGCTCGGCCGGCACGCCGTCCGCCTCCTGGACAGCGAGGACCCGGACGCCGTGTCCGGGGACCTCGCCCCCCGCGCGGTCGGCGGTGCGGTCGGCGGTGCGGTCGGTGGTGGTGCGGGGCCGTCCGCGCCCGCGGTACCGTCCGTGCCGCCGCCCGTGGTGTCGGGCACCCCGCCGCCCGGCCACGGTCCGTCGGGGTACGCGTCGCCCGTGCGGCCGACCGTCCCACCGCAGCCGGCGTACCACTCGGGGCACCCGGGCCCCACGGGGCCGACGCCCCCCACCGGCCCGTACCCGGGGCCGGCGCCGTACGCCGGGCACGGCCCGTCCTGGCACTCCACGCCTCCGCCTCCGGTCACCGCCCCCTACCCGGCCCCGAACGGGTTCGGAGCGCGTGCCGCCCGTTCGGCGCGCGGCCTGTCGCTCGCGCTGTGCGCCGCGTTGAGCGCGCTGCTGCTGTGCGTGGGCGTGAAGTTCTTCGTCGACCTGGAGATCTCCAGCGAACTGGACGAGGTGTCCTCCTCCGGGTTCTCGGGGGAGTCGACCTCCCTGGCGGCCAGTGGCCTCGACATCGACGCGATGACCACCGCGTCCGACGTGATGCTGGCCCTCAGCGTGCTGTTCTTCCTGCCGACGGTCGTGCTGTGGCTGGTGTGGTTCTGGCGGGTGCGGGCGAACGCCGAGGTGTTCGCGCCGGGGCAGGTGCGGTACCACCCGGCGTGGGCGGTCGGCTCCTGGTTCGTGCCGATCGTCTGCTTCTTCATGCCCAAACAGATCGTGAACGACGTCTGCGACCGCAGTGATCCCACCTCCTCCTCCGCCTCCTGGTACGGCCCTCGCAGGAGCGGCAACCGCGGCCTGCTCAACGGCTGGTGGACGCTGTGGCTGACGGCGCTCGTGGGGTGGTGGATCACCGGCGAGCCGTGGTACGAGGACGGCACCGTGGGCGATGCCGAGGGCACCGTGGCCCTGGCCCTCTTCACGGACCTGCTGACCGTTCCGGCCTCCGTCCTGGCGATCCTGGTGGTGCTGCGCCTGACCTCGCTCCAGGAGGACCGGATCAGGGCCGGACGCTGACGGATCCCGAACGGCCCGGTCACAGCCGGGTGCTCCGCCGCGCGGCGTCCTGTTCGGCCTCGGCGTCGCGGACCCGGCGCACCCAGGCGGCCAGCCGCTCCCGCTTCCTGCGGCGTCCCACGCGGCGCAGCACCAGCAGCCCGCCCGCCAGGCCCGCCAGCGCGACCCCGCCGCCGACGGCCCGGACCGAGGGCGGCTCCACGGCCTCGGCCCGGACCGTCTCCGTGACGCCGGTGTGGACGAAGGACGTGGACAGCGGCTCCCCGGTGCCGCAGACGGCGATCACCGGATAGCTGCGGCCGACGTCCAGACCCGGCCGTACGGTCGCGACGGCGTGCCTCTCCCGGTGCGCCCCGTCCCCGGCCGCCGCCAGCCCGACGGTCCGTTCGAAGGCGGGCGAGGAGACGATGCCGCCCCGCCCGCCCGCCGCGCACACGGCGCGGACGGCGACGGCGGTGCCCTCGCCGCCGTACCTCGGACTGAGCGCGATGCCCCGGCCGTCGGTGGGGTCCGCTCCGGGACCGCCCTCCGCGGCCGCGCCGGAGGCGGCGGCCAGCACCAGGGCCGCGGCGGCCGTGCCCACCGCCAGGGCCCGGGTCCGGTCGCGCCGCGACCGGGCGTCCGGTGGGGGCGGCGCGGGTCGTCGGGACAGTGGGGGCGGCGCGGGTCGTCGGGGGAGCGGGGACGGCATGGGGGGCGACCTCCTGACGTTCGGGTGCACGTCTGTACGCCGCCCCCATGCGAGCAGTGTCCCCGCCGTCCCGCATCCCCGGAGGGCGGGCGGGGTGACGCGGCTGCGCCGGACGGCGGAACCGAACCGCGCCCCGGGCAGGGCGGCCGTGCCCCCCTGCCCGGACCCGTTCCGTCGCCCGGCCGGACGCCGTCAGCCGATGTCGCGCCGGCGGAACGCGGTCAATCCGACGGCCGTGGTGCCGGCGGCGATCAGCAGCAGCCACAGGTACGGGGCGGCGGTCGGGTCCCCGCCCGGCAGCTTGGGCAGGTGGGTGAACGGCGTGAGGTTCATGACCGACCGCGGCAGGTCGAGTGCCGGGCCGAGCCAGCCCAGGACGAGCGCGCCGCCCACCAGGCCCCACACCACTCCGGTCGCCCGCGGCAGGAGCCCGAAGAGCAGCACCGTCGTGCCCGCGAGCACCCACACCGCGGGCGCCTGGGAGAGCACCCCGCCGGTCACCCGCCACACGGCGCCCGGCTCGCCCGCGGCCAGGCCGTACCCCAGGCCCATGGCGAGGCCGCAGACGGTGAGCAGGGCGGCCGAGCCGGCGAAGGCGACGAGCAGGTGTCCCGTGGCCCAACGCAGCCGGGGCACCGCGCCGGCGAGGATCGGCTCGGCGCGTTCGGAGGTCTCCTCGCCGCGCATCCGCAGCACCGCGCCCGCCGCCTGGATGGCCGTGACCATGCCGAACAGCCCGGCCATGGCGGCCAGGAAGGCGTCGGTGATGCCCTGGGCGCCTCCCATCTGCTCGATGATCTCGCGGCTCTGCTCGTTGTCGCCGAGCAGGTCGCCCGCGCCCTCGGCCATCCCGCCGAAGATCGCTCCGGCCAGCGCCAACCCGACGCCCCAGCCCAGCAGGGAGCCGCGTTGGAGGCGCCAGGCCAGTCCGTGGGGACCGCCGATCCCGCCGACGGCCGGTCCGGGGCGGACGGCCAGCAGCCCGGCACCGACGTCGCGCCGCCCGGCCAGCCCGTACGCGGCGAGCGAGGCCGCCACCACCAGGAGCGCCATCGGCAGCAGGACGAGGAAGCGGTCGTCGACGTACGGCCGCAGGTTGCGCGCCCAGGCCAGCGGGGAGACCCAGGCCAGTGGCGAGGAGCCGTCGGCCCGGGCGGTGTCCCCGGCGGCGCGCAGGACGAACGCCGCGCCGAGCACCGCGCCGGTCAGGCCCTTGGCGAGTCGGGCGCTCTCGGTGAGCTGGGCGGCCACCGCGGCGACGGCGGCGAAGACCAGCCCGGTGCCGCCCAGGGCGAGCCCGGTGGCCAGCGAGCCGGTGGCGGGCAGTCCGACGCCGATCAGCCCGAGGGTGACGAGGACGGCGACCGCCGCGTTGGCGCAGGCGGCGGCCGCCAGCGCGGCGGTCAGCGGCGCGTGACGACCGACCATCGCGGAGGAGAGCATCTCCTGTCGTCCGGTCTCCTCCTCCTCCCGGGTGTGCCGCACCACGATGACCATGCTCATGAGGGCGGCGAGCACGCTGCCGAGGGTGAGCATCTCCCAGACGGCCAGGGCACCGACGGAGCTGCCGAAGGCCGGCCCGTACAGGGCGCGCATCGAGTCGTTGGCGTTCATCGACGCCACCAGCTCGGCCCGCTCCGTCGCGGTGGGGTAGAACTGCTCGACGGCGACGGCGTTCTGCACGGAGATCATCGTCAGCGCCAGCAGCCACACCGGGATCAGTACGCGGTCGCGGCGCAGCGCCAGCCGCAGCAGCGTGCCCGTACCGGCCAGGCCGAGGCCCGTGCCGCGGCGGTACGGGGTGTTCCGGGGGGCCGTCCGGTGGGCCACGGCGGTCACGGTGCCACGACCTTTCCGTCCGTGCCGGCGGGTTCGGCGGACGAGGGGCCGCCGTCGGCGGTGGCCTCACCGTCCTGGTAGTGCCGCAGGAACAGCTCCTCCAGGGTGGGCGGGGTGCTGGTCAGGTTGCGCACGCCCGACTCGGTGAGCCGACGCAGCACGGCGTCCAGCTTGTCGGTGTCCACCTGGAGTCGGACGCGCCGGCCCCGCACCGACAGGTCGTGCACGCCCGGCAGCTCCGAGAGTCCGTCGGGCTCCGCGACCAGTTCGGCGGTGATGGAGGTGCGGGTCAGGTGCCGCAGGTCGGCCAGCGACCCGCTCTCGACGGTGACGCCCCGGCGGATGATGCTCACCCGGTCGCACAGCGCCTCGACCTCGCTGAGGATGTGGCTGGACAGCAGCACGGTGCGCCCGCGGTCGCGCTCCTCGGCGACGCACTCCCGGAAGACGCCCTCCATCAGCGGATCGAGTCCGGAGGTCGGCTCGTCCAGGACGAGCAGTTCCACGTCGGAGGCGAGGGCGGCGACCAGGGCCACCTTCTGCCGGTTGCCCTTGGAGTAGGTGCGGCCCTTCTTGGTCGGGTCCAGCTCGAAGCGTTCCAGCAGTTCGTCGCGGCGCCGGCGGTCGAGCCCGCCGCGCAGCCGCCCGTAGAGGTCGATGACCTCGCCGCCGGAGAGGTTGCGCCACAGGGTGACGTCGCCGGGCACGTACGCCAGGCGCCGGTGGAGCTCGACGGCGTCGTGCCACGGGTCGCCGCCCAGCAGGCGGGCGGAGCCGCCGTCGGCGCGCAGCAACCCCAGCAGGACGCGGATGGTGGTGGACTTCCCCGCGCCGTTGGGGCCGAGGAAGCCGTGGACCTCTCCGGTCTCGACCTCCAGGTCGAGGCCGTCGAGCGCGCGGGTCCGGCCGAAGGTCTTCACGAGGCCGGAGACCGAGATGGCGGTCGTTGCCTTGGTCATGCTTACGAAAGTACACTTTTTTCATAAACTTGTGAAGTTGCGGAACGCGCCGGACGGCCCGGCTCCCCGAGCCTGGGAGGATGGTCCTGTGGTGGTGAACGGACAGTCGGAACATCGGACCGAGAAGGACGGTACGGGCGAGGGGGCCTATCCCCCCGAGGTCGCCGAGTTCGTCGAGCGCTTCGCCGCGGAACTGACCGGCGCGGGGATGCAGCGCATGGCCTCGCGGGTCTTCGCCTGCCTGCTGGCGGAGGAGTCCGGCGCGCTCGGCTCCGCCGAGCTGTCGGAGCGCCTGCGGATCAGCCCCGCGGCCGTCTCCGGCGCCGTCCGGTACCTCTCCCAGGTGCACCTGGTGACCCGCGAGCGCGAACCCGGATCGCGCCGCGAGCGCTACCGCGTCCACGCGAACACCTGGTACGAGGCGATCGCCGACCGCGACGCGCTGTTGGGACGCTGGGCCACCACGTTCGAGCAGGGCATCGAGGCCGTCGGCCCGGACAGCCAGGCGGGCCGCAGGCTGGCCGAGACGGCGGAGTTCTTCGCCTTCATGCGGGAGGAGCTGTCCCGGATGGTGGAGCGCTGGTACGCCCACCGTGGTGTTCCGCGCACCGCCGGACACGGGGACCGCGAGGGCTCCGCGACCTCCTCCTGACACCCGTCGCGGACGGCCCGGGGCGACACGGCCCGGGGCGACACGGCCCGGGGCGTCAGGAGTTCGGCGGGGCCTGGCGCTGCGGCAGGACGGGCGGGGCGGACGGGTCGGTCGGGACGGTCAGGCGCAGCGCCGAGGGATGTGCCGTCCAGGTGCGGGTGTGGACCGGGCCGGAGACCACCGCGTCGGCGCGGTAGCGGAAGTGCGGTCCGGACACGGTGACCGTCCGCGCCCGCGCCCGCACCGGACCGTCCACCGACCGCCGCCGCACCACCACCTCCGCCAGACCACCGTCACCGGGGCTGAGCGAGACCCGTTCCACCGGGTGGTCCAGATCGGCCAGCACCACGCCGTCGGCCTCCACGCGCAACCGCGCCGGCTCCCGGCCCGGAGCCGGGGGCCGCGCCAGGGTGCGGACGAGGGACCGGCAGCGGTCCAGCGGGCCGCGGGTCCCGCCGTCGTGGTCCCCCGCCCCCTCCCGCGCGTCGCGCTCCCCGTCCCGCACCGGTGGGATGCGCAGGCCGCCCAGCACCACGCCGCCGCTGTCGTCTATCAGCAGGTCGAAGCGGCGCTCCCGCCCCTCCAGCACGGTCCGGGCGGCCCGCACCGCGTCCAGCGGCAGCCCCAGCCGACCGGCCAGGGCGACCGATCCCGGCCGTCCCACCGGCACCACCGCCAACGCGCACTCCGGAAGCCCGCGCTCCAGGTGCAGCAGCCGCACCGCCCGCAACAGCGCGCGGTCGTCGCCTATCACCACCGGGCGGCGGCGACCTCGGTGGGCCAGGGCCCGCGCGGTCTCCCCGGGCCCCTCGGGCAGGTACACCTTCACCCCCGGGGCACCCGCGGAGAGGACGTCCCTGGCGATCCGTACGGACTCGCCGTCCGCTCGGCGGGCCTGGGGGTCGACGAGTACGAGCAGCGGATGCGGAACCGGCACCTCGCGGTCCTTCCTACGGGCTGTCGCGCCGGTGTCCGGCGGGGGCCGGCCGGACCCTACCGGACACCGGCGGCGGGCGGATGGTGGTGGGACGCGGACGGGAACGAGCGGGTCGGGCGGGGGCGGCGGGGTTTCGGACGGACTTCGGCGGGGTTTCGACAGGAGAACGACCGGGGCCGCCGCGTTCGCCCTCCGTCGGATGAGTCCGGTAATCTCTCGGTGCAAGAGCCCCTGTCGCTGTTGCGCCAGGGGCTTCGTCGATTCGGGGCACCGGTCCGACGGTTCTTGGACAGCACAGCCGGCGTGGCCGGCGCGTGGTCACCACGCACGTTGGACATGCCCCGACCGGAAGGGGTGTACGCCTGTGCCCGCACTCGTGCTGCTCGGGGCTCAGTGGGGTGATGAAGGCAAGGGGAAGGCCACCGACCTGCTCGGTGGCTCGGTGGACTACGTGGTGCGCTACCAGGGCGGCAACAACGCCGGCCACACGGTCGTCGTCGGCGACCAGAAGTACGCGCTGCACCTCCTCCCCTCCGGCATCCTCTCCCCGGAGTGCGTTCCCGTGATCGGGAACGGCGTCGTGGTGGACCCGGCCGTCCTGCTCTCCGAGCTGGGCGGACTCACCGAACGCGGCGTCGACACGTCCAAGCTGCTGATCAGCGGCAACGCGCACCTGATCACGCCGTACCACACGACGGTGGACAAGGTGACCGAGCGCTTCCTGGGGAAGCGGAAGATCGGTACCACCGGCCGCGGCATCGGTCCGGCGTACGCCGACAAGATCAACCGGGTGGGCATCCGCGTCCAGGACCTCTTCGACGAGTCGATCCTGCGGCAGAAGGTCGAGGCGGCCCTCGACCAGAAGAACCAGATCCTCGCCAAGCTCTACAACCGCCGCGCCATCCTCGCCGACCAGGTCGTCGAGGAGCTGCTGGGCTACGCGGACGAGCTGCGGGACTACGTCTGCGACACCACGCTGCTGCTCAACGAGGCACTCGACCAGGACAAGGTCGTCCTCTTCGAGGGCGGCCAGGGCACGCTGCTGGACGTGGACCACGGCACGTACCCGTTCGTGACCTCCTCCAACCCGACCGCGGGAGGCGCCTGCACCGGCTCGGGCGTCGGGCCGACGAGGATCAACCGGGTCATCGGCATCCTCAAGGCGTACACCACGCGGGTGGGCGCCGGGCCGTTCCCGACCGAGCTGTTCGACGAGGACGGCGAGAAGCTGCGCACCATCGGCGGCGAACGCGGCGTCACCACCGGCCGCGACCGGCGCTGCGGCTGGTTCGACGCGGTGATCGCCCGGTACGCCACCCGCGTCAACGGGCTCACCGACTTCTTCCTCACCAAGCTCGACGTGCTCACCGGTTGGGAGCGGATCCCGGTGTGCGTGGCGTACGAGATCGACGGCCGGAGGGTGGAGGAGCTGCCGTACAGCCAGACGGACTTCCACCACGCCAAGCCGGTCTACGAGATGCTGCCGGGCTGGACGGAGGACATCTCCCGGGCCAAGTCCTTCGAGGACCTGCCGAAGAACGCGCAGGCCTACGTGAAGGCGCTGGAGGAGATGTCCGGGGCTCCGATCTCCGCGATCGGCGTCGGCCCGGGCCGGGACGAGACGATCCAGATCAACTCGTTCCTGTGACCCGACCCACCGCCCGGTCGGGCCGCGACCGGACCTGCCGTGGGGGCGTGCCGCAGTGCGCGGCACGCCCCCACGCGTCGTGGGACGCTCCCCCGGCTCACGCCTCCGGCGTGCCGCCGGGCGGCTCCGGGACGTCCAGGGCCCTCGACAGTCGCTCCAGCGCGTCGAGCACCCCGGCGAACTCCTCCTCGCCGCCCAGCGCCTCGCTCAGCCGGGAGGCGAACGCCGCGTGGCCGGGGGTGATCCGGTCGATCGCCGCCCGCCCCCGGGCCGTGGGCGCGAGCAGTTTGGCGCGCCGGTGCGCGGGGTTGGGCTCGTAGACCGCGAGTTCCCTCTCGACCAGGAGGTCCGCCACCCGCTGCACGCTCTGCCGGGTGATGCCCATGGCCCGCGCCACCCCGGAGACCGGCAGCGGCTCGCGCAGCACCGCGCCCAGGACCTGCCACCAGGCGGCGGTCAGCCCGGCGGGCCGGGCCAGTTCCTCGGCGACGGAGAGGAACCGGCCGTTCAGCCGGAAGACGGCGAGCGCCGTGTCCGACAGCAGTTCGGGGGCGCTCACGCCGACCCGCCGCCCGCGCGCTCGCCACCGCCCTCTCGTCCGGCTCCGGTGTCCCCGCCTCCGGCTCCGGTGTCCCCGCCTCCGGCTCCGGTGTCCCCGCCTCCGGCGTCGTATCCCGCCACCACCTCGTACGCGGACGCGTCCGAGTGTCGGAACAGCCGGAACCAGGCGTCCACCACCTCGGGCGGGTACACCCCCAACCGGGTCGCGATCTCGCGGGCGAACGCCACCGGCTCGGTGGGGCCGGCGGTGATCAGGTCGCCGTCGGTCACCGCGTCGGCCTCGCGGTAGTGGGCACCGCCCCGGTAACCGGTGGCGGCCAGCACCTCGGCCGCCGCACCGGTGTGCGCCCGGTCGTCGAGCAGCCCCTCCCGGGCCAGCCCCGTCACGCCCCCGCAGATCGCCGCGACCGGCACACCGGCGGTCAGGAAGCGGCGGGCCGCGGCGGCGAAGGGCGGCAGGACCGTCTCCCAGGCGTCGGCACCCGGCAGGATCAGCATCGCGCTGTCCTCGGGGCGTAGGTCGGCGATCGACAGATGGGGCTCCACCCGCATGCCGCCCATGCTGATCACCGTCTCGCCGCTCTCGCCGACGTACACCGCGCGGTGGCCGGAGCCGCTCAGCACCGTGGTCGCGTAGCCGATCTCCCAGTCGGCGAAGGTGTCGTAGACGGCGACGTGAAGTGTCCTGCGTTCCATGGCTCCTCCTCGGGCCGGACGCCTCGACGCCCATGACAGCAAACTGTCATACGGACAGGATACTGTCAGTGAACAGGGGATAGGCTACCTCCGGAAACCGGTCCGACGGTCGGGCCGGAACGGGTCGGCGGCGACGGGTCACGGGAGACGCGGACCGGGAGGTGGAGCACGGATGAGCGGCGGAGCCGGCACCCGGACGGTCCGGGCCGCGAGGAGGGACCCGTGATCCAGCGCAGCACACTGCGCGCGCAGATCGCGGACGCGCTGCGCGACGAGGTGCTCGCCGGGCGACTCCCGGCGGGCCGGGGCTTCACCGTCAAGGAGATCGCCGAACAGTACGGGGTCTCCGCCACGCCGGTGCGCGAGGCGCTCGTCGACCTGTCCGCACAGGGCCTGCTGGACGTGGAACAACACCGCGGCTTCCGGGTCCACGTCTTCACCCCCGAGGACTACCGGGCCATGGTGGAGGCGCGCTCCCTCGTCACCGAGAGCGTCTTCGGCCGCCCCTCCACCCTCTCGTCCCCCGTCCCGGGCGGCGAGCGGCTGGCCTCCGTCCGCCGCCGCGCCGAGGCCGCCGAGCGGGCCGCCCTCGCCGGGGACCTGGACGTGCTCATCGGCTACGACCTGCGCTTCTGGCGCGAACTGGGCGACCTGGTCGGCAACCCCTACATAGCCGAGTTCCTCGATCGGCTGCGTGTGCAGTGCTGGGTCTTCGCGGTGCCGTACCTGCGCGAGCACCCCGGACTGCGGGGCTCGCTGTGGGCGGACTACCGCGAACTGGTCGACGCCTTCGAACGCGGCGACACCGAGGCGGCCGGACGCATCGTCGCCTCCTCCAACGAGCACTCCGCCGCACTCGTCGAAAAGCTGGGCCGAACGGCACTACGCTGTTCCGGCCGGTGATCGTCCGATCGCCGTCGGCGCCGGGCCGGCCCGCTCTTCCGCCCGTCGCCCGTCCATCCGCCGTACCGCCCCGCTTAGGAGCACCCGTTGGCCTGTGACCTCTGGCTGGTGCCGCTCGTCGACGTGCTGTGCCACAGTCCCGACAATCCCTTCGCCGAGGAACTCGCGGTGTACGACAGGGCGTTGATCGCCGCCGGACTGCCCCCGGTGCCCATCCACGGGTACGTGCCCGGTCTGTCGGGGGACGTGGCGCCCGTCGCCGGGTTCGACTACGAGGCGCTCCACTTCCTGCGCCGCGCCCACCTCCTCCACCTGTGCGGGTTGGAGGTCACCCCGGTCGACGCGCTCGGCGGCGACTACGAGCAACTGCTGGAGATGTTCGCCCCCACGGCCCAGCAGTCCCACCTGGTCTGGCACTACGACCACGCGGGCGCGTACCTGCCGATCGACTTCGCCCATCCCCTCTCCGACGAGGAACTCCTCGCCGGCGGCGGCCCGTTGGGCTCCAGTCACGGACTGCTGCGCGAACTGGAGGCGGTCGCCCCCCACCTGGGCATCGACCCGACCAACCCGCCGCCCCCGCCGACGCCGCCCGCCCACCCCACGGAACTGGACGAGCCGGCCGCACCGATCGGGTACGACGACGGGCCCTTCGCCCGGGAGCGGCACGTGTGGCTGGGGCTGCACGCGGCGGCCACCCGGAGTCTGGCGCAGAGTTCCATGATCCTCTTCAGCTGATCCGGAGCGCCCGTCGTCCCGTCAGCGCGGCCCCTCCGGGGGCCGCTGCCGCGGCATGGTCGGGCGCACGCCCGGGGGCATCGCGAACCGGGACATCCGGTCGGGCACGGTGGAGCCCTCGGCCCGCGACCGCCAGGAGGAGGCCGTCAACGACTGGGTGTGCAGCGGCGCCGGACCGGAGCGGAACTCCGCCATCCAGACGGCCGTCTCACCGCGCACCAGCTCGGTCACGTCCTCCGAGAACCGCCGCAGCACCCCCAGGCACCGCTCGGCGGCCTCGCTCGCCGTGCCCTCCGTGGGGCCCAACACCTCGCGCACGCACTCCGACGTCCAGTCGTACTGGAGCATCTCCAGCCGGCGCTGCACCGCCTGCGCGGTGGCCACGTCCCGCATCCAGCCCGAGGTCACCCCGAAGTACCGGTCGCACCCCGCGCACACGGCGGCCCCCAGCAGGGCGAGGAACGACCACGCGGCCGCGCCCGGCACCGCTCCGGTCAGCTCCAGCAACGGCAGCGCCGCCCCGGCCACCACGCCGGCGACCGTCCCGGCGCGCAGCGCCCGGGCGCCCCGACGCTTGCGGGCCCGGTCCGCCAGGTACCACTCGACGACCCGCAGGGCCCCTTCCTCCACCCACCGATACAGCTCGTCCAGCCGCTCGGCGGGCTCGCCCCAGTCTCCCAGCGGGAACGGCCGTCCGAGCAGGTCCCCGCGCTCGTCCCGCCCAGTGCCGCCGCCCGAATCGGGGCGCATATCCGGCTGACTCACCCGCCACTCCCAACAAAGTCCTCGTTCGGACCACTCTCGGACGGACCTCGCGGACCGCTTGCGGCCCCTTCCTACCCCCGGAAGTGGGAGACCTCTCCGCCTTCACGGTATTTCCGCCCATACGTGGCTCCTTTCTGGGTATACAGGCCTCGCTTCCCTCACTCGAACGGGTGAGCGGTGTGTCCCGGTTGCCGTACGCCCACGGCCCCGCACGACGTCCCCTTGGCCGAGGCCACCGTCCGCCTTCCGGGCGGACCCGCCGGGGGCGGCCGGCGGGTGGATAAGGTGCAGGGCGTGAAGGTCCTCGTCATCGGCGGCGGCGCCCGCGAACACGCCCTGTGCCGCTCCTTGTCCCTCGATCCCGACGTCACCTCGCTGCACTGCGCGCCCGGCAACGCCGGCATCGCCCGGGTGGCCACCGTGCACGCCGTCGACGCCCTGGACGGCGCGGCCGTCGCCGCGCTGGCCGAGGAGGTGTCGGCCGACCTCGTCGTGGTGGGGCCGGAGGCCCCGCTGGTCGCCGGGGTGGCCGACGCCGTGCGCGAGCGCGGCGTCGCCGTCTTCGGCCCGTCGGCCGAGGCCGCCCGGCTGGAGGGCTCCAAGGCGTTCGCCAAGGAGGTCATGGCCGCGGCCGGAGTCCCCACGGCCCGCTCCTACGTGTGCACCACCGCCGAGGAGGTCGACAGCGCGCTGGACGCCTTCGGCCCCCCGTACGTCGTCAAGGACGACGGCCTGGCGGCGGGCAAGGGCGTCGTCGTCACCTCCGACCCGGAGGCCGCCCGCGCCCACGCCCGCGGCTGCGACCGGGTGGTGGTCGAGGAGTACCTGGACGGGCCCGAGGTCTCCCTCTTCGCCGTCACCGACGGCGAGACCGTCGTCCCCCTGCGGCCCGCCCAGGACTTCAAACGGGCCCACGACGGCGACGAGGGCCCCAACACCGGGGGCATGGGCGCCTACTCGCCGCTGCCCTGGGCCGACCCCAAGCTGGTCGACGAGGTGCTGGCGACCGTCCTCCAGCCGACCGTGGACGAGATGCGCCGCCGCGGCACCCCCTTCTCCGGCCTCCTGTACGCGGGACTCGCCATCACCTCGCGCGGTGTGCGCGTGGTGGAGTTCAACGCCCGCTTCGGCGACCCGGAGACCCAGGTCGTCCTGGCCCGTCTGAGGACCCCGCTGGCGGGGCTGCTGCACGCCGCGGCCACCGGGGAGCTGGCCGACTTCCCGCCGCTGCGCTGGAGCGACGACGCGGCCGTCACCGTCGTCGTCGCCTCCGAGGGCTACCCGGCCTCGCCCCGTACGGGTGACCCGATCGAGGGCCTGGAGGAGATCGAGGAGAAGGACGCCCCCACCGCGTACGTCCTCCACGCCGGCACCCGGCTGGACGAGGGGGGACGGGTGGTCAGCGCGGGCGGCCGCGTCCTGTCCGTCACGGCCACCGGAGCCGACCTGGCCGAGGCCCGCGAGCACGCCTACCGGGCGGTCTCCCGCGTCCGGCTGGCCGGTTCGCACCACCGGAGCGACATCGCGGCCGAGGCGGCCGAGGGCGTGTGACCGGACACCCCCGGCGCGGGTGGGAGCGCACCCAGCTTTACCCAAAGCCATTCCATCGAGTGACCGCTTCCTCATCCGGCTGACGTCCCGGGGGGCGCCTACTAGGGTTCCCGCGGATGGCTCCGGCAAGTGGCCCACCGCACATTGCGATGTCGTTCGGCGGTGCCACAGTGAGGGAGTGACGTACGCGGGGGACCGGCAAGGGGGTGAGCGAACCCGTGGCAGTGACGGATACGGGGGCACGTTCGGCGCGTGACCACGCGCTGGCGGTCCTCCGGGTACGCGGCACCGCGCTGGGCGCCGCCCTGCTCCCCGCCGCCGCGGCGGCGGTCCTGGTCGCCGGCGAGGCCACCGGCCGGCTCGGTGACGGCTGGGCCGCGCCGCGCTGGGTGCTCCTCCTCGTCGCCCTGGTGGTGCTCGCCGTGGCGGGTGGGGTGGCGGCCGTGATCGCCCGGGCCCGTCCGGCGGTCAGTCCCACGGTGCAGATCGATGAGGCGGCCGCCCCCGATCTGTACCGGCTGATACGCGACCTCGCCGACCGGCTGGACGTGCCCGCCCCCTCGGCCGTGGCCCTGACGCCCGACTGCGACAGTTGGCTGGAGGACCGGACGCACGCCGCGCGGGCCCGTGGCGGGAGGACGGGACGGCTCGCGGGGCTCGCCGGTCTCCTCCGGCTCCCCTGGCCCGAGCGGTCCGAGCGGCCCGAGCGATCCGAGCGGCCCCGCGGAGCCCGCCGCGCCCCCGCCCGCCCCGGCGGTGGTACGGCCGGCGGCGACGCCCCGGTACTGGTCATCGGCTCGCCCTTCCTGTGGTGGATGCGCGTGGCCGAGCTGCGGGCACTGCTCGCCCCGGTCGTCGCGGGCACCGGGCCCTCCGCGCACCCCGACATCGCCGCCGCGCGGCGCTTCGTGCGCGGACTGGACGCCGCCGCCGCGGTCGCCGCCACCGCCGGGGGCCCGGCCCCCCGGCGGCTGGCCTACGACTTCGTCGGCTGGGTGGCCAGGTTGCTGCTGCGCGCCGGGGCCGCGCACGCCGCCGAGATGGAGCGCATGGTCGCGGCCGCCGCCGCGACCCGCGCCCAGACGGTGGACTACGGGCTGCGGGTGGTGGCCCAGGAGCAGGTGGGGCTGGCGTACGCCGGCTGGGACCGGCTGCTGACCCGGGTCGCCCTCCCCGCCTGGCGCACGGGGCGCTGGCCCGCCCGGCTGGACGCGGGCGTGGTCTCCGCCCTCACCGAGCTGTCCCGGCGCGACCGGCTGGCCGAGGGCTTCGCCACCCGGCTCGGCGAGCGTCCCGCCTGCGACCTGCTGGAGGAGCCCGGCGAGGTGGACCGCCAGGTCTCCCTGTTGGCGGCCCGCCTCTTCCACGGCGGCCCGGCCGAACCGGGCCCCGAGTGGGCCCCGGTGGACTGGTCGCAGTACCCGGAGGAGGTCGTGGACCGCATCTGGCGGACCGAGGCCGCCCGCCTCTTCACGGCGCTGCGCGCCACCGAGACCCCCACGCTCGCCGAGCTGATCGACCGGCTGGAGGGCGCGACGGGCGGCACCGAGGCGCTCGCGGCCCGGCTCGCCCGCGAGGAGGCCGAACGAGAGGCCGCCGCCCGGGGGAGCGGCGGTCCGCTCCCGGGGACACCCACGCCCCTGTCCGGCGGGGACGGCGCGTTCCTGCCGCCCGGCGGCGGGTTCCCGCTGCAACCGCCGCGCGGCGGTCGCGAACTGCTGGCCGAGCACATCACGGCCGCCGTGTGCTGCGCGGCCGTGGACACCGCGGGCGCCTCCCCCGGACTGGACTGGCTGGACGGTCCTTCCCTGTTCGTGGCCGGCGAGCGCCGGGCGGACCTGGCCCGCCCGGTCCTCGCCCTCGCCGAGGAGGCCGACGCCCGGCCCCTGCGCGACTGGTTGGCGGCCGTGGGCGTGCGGTCCGACAAGCCCATACGGCTGGTCTGACCACCCCGGTCCCGGGCGAACACGTTCCCGAACCCGGGCGTTTCGCGACAAGGGGTGACCGGACGTTCGCGTTATGTGATGTGCTGGTGCCTGTCACGACCGGGGGGAGCGCGAACAGGGAGGGAAGACGCAGTGGGCACGGAGCAGAGCCGGCGCTGGGAGTCGGGAGCCCTCGCACACGCGGTCACCGATCCGTTCGGTCAGGGCCCCCTGCCCTGGCTGCGGTGCGACGAGCACTACTTCGACGACACCGGACACGTCGTGCCCTGGTACCTCGACCACGGCACCCTCGACGGCGACCGGAGTCCGTCCCGCACCGGCGGCGGCCCCCGTGGGGTCGACGACGTGAGCTGCCAGATCAAGGGCTTCACCTCCGAGGGCGCCGTCAGTCCGGGCCGGTCCATCGACTTCCGGATCACCGTCAACCCGCCCCAGCCCTTCGGCGTGGACGTCTACCGCATCGGTCACTACGGCGGCGAGGGCGCGACCAAGATCACCACCAGTCCCCGGCTCTCCGGCATCGTCCAGCCCGCGCCGCTCACCGCCGACCGCACCGTCTCCTGCCACCACTGGTGGCTCTCCTGGCGTCTCCAGATCCCGGACTACTGGAGCACCGGCGCCCATGTGGCCGTACTGACCACCGCCGACGGCCACCGCTCCCACATCCCCTTCACCGTCCGCGACGAACGCCCCGGCGACCTGCTGATGGTCCTGCCGGACGTCACCTGGCAGGCGTACAACCTCTTTCCCGAGGACGGCCGCACCGGCGCCAGCCTCTACCACGCCTGGGACGAGCGGGGCCGGCTGCTGGGCGAGGAGGAGGCGGCCGTCACCGTCTCCTTCGAACGCCCCTACGCGGGCGCCGGGCTGCCCCTGCACGTGGGCCACGCCTACGACTTCATCCGGTGGGCCGAGCGCTACGGCTACGACCTGGCCTACGCCGACACCCGTGACCTGCACGCGGGCCGTGTCGACCCCTCCCGCTACCGGGGGCTGGTCTTCGCCGGGCACGACGAGTACTGGTCGGTGCCGATGCGCCGGGCGGTGGAGAAGGCCCGCGACAGCGGCACCTCGCTGGTCTTCCTCTCCGCCAACACCATGTACTGGCAGGTGGAGCTGGGCCCCTCGCCCTCCGGCGCCCCCGACCGACTGCTGCACTGCCGCAAGCGGCGCGGCCCCGGGCGCTCGCTGCGCTGGCGCGACCAGGGCGAGCCCGAGCAGCAGGTGCTGGGCGTCCAGTACGCCGGGCAGGTGCCCCGGCCGTACCCGCTGGTCGTGCGGAACGCCCACCACTGGCTGTGGGAGTCCACCGGGGCGGCCGAGGGCGACGAACTGCCCGGCATGGTCGCCGGCGAGGCCGACCGCTACTTCCCGCGCGCCCCGCTGCCGCCGCACACCGAGCGGGTGCTGCTCGCCCACTCGCCCTACGAGGACGCCTCCGGGGGGCACCGTCACCAGGAGACCTCCCTGTACCGGGCGCCCAGCGGGGCCCTGGTCTTCGCCTCCGGCACCTTCGCCTGGTCCCCGGCCCTGGACCGGCCCGGCCACACCGATCCCCGCATCCAACGGGCCACGGCCAACCTCCTGGACCGCATCTGCAAGCACTCCTGAGGGCCCCCGCGCCCCGGGCCGGCCTTCCGCTTTGGCACCCGCTCCGGCACCCCCTCCGACGCCCACCCCGACGTCCCGTTCCGGCGTTCGGCGCCGACCCGGCCACCTCCGTGGGTCCGCCCCACCCGACCGCCCGACCCCGGCCTGTGGGGAGCGCGACCGTACGGGAGAATCGGAAGCCCCGGACCAAGCCGCAGGAGGAGCCGTGACCGGTTTTGTGGAGAAGCCCGAACCCGTGCAGGTACCGGGCCTGGTACACGTGCACACGGGCAAGGTGCGGGATCTGTACCGGACCGAGGGGGGCGATCTGGTGATGGTCGCCAGCGACCGCGTCTCCGCCTACGACTGGGTGCTGCCGACCGAGATCCCCGACAAGGGCCGTGTCCTGACCCAGCTCTCCCTGTGGTGGTTCGACCAGCTCGCCGACCTGGTGCCGAACCACGTGCTCTCCACCGACCTCCCGCCCGGCGCACCGCCCGACTGGGCGGGGCGCACGGTCGTCTGCCGCTCCCTGCGCATGGTCCCGGTCGAGTGCGTGGCCCGCGGCTACCTCACCGGCTCGGGCCTGGCCGAGTACGAGGCGTCCCGCACGGTGTGCGGACTCGCCCTGCCCGAGGGCCTGGTGGACGGCTCCGAGCTGCCCGCCCCGATCTTCACCCCGGCCACCAAGGCGGAGGTCGGCGAGCACGACGAGAACGTCCCCTACGAGGAGGTCGCCCGCCGGGTCGGTGCCGACACCGCCGCCGGGCTGCGCCAGCTCACCCTCGCCGTCTACTCCCGGGGCCGGGACATCGCCCGGGAGCGCGGCATCATCCTGGCCGACACCAAGTTCGAGTTCGGGTGGGAGACGGAGGAGGACGGCGCGGAGCGGCTGGTGCTCGCCGACGAGGTCCTCACCCCCGACTCCTCCCGCTTCTGGCCCGCCGACCGGTGGGAGCCGGGCCGTGCGCAGCCCTCCTTCGACAAGCAGATCGTCCGCGACTGGCTGACCTCGCCGGCCGCCGGCTGGGACCGCGGCGGCGAGCAGCCGCCGCCGGAGCTGCCCGCCGAGGTCGTCGAGCGCACCCGCGCCCGCTACATCGAGGCGTACGAGCTGCTGACCGGCACCCGCTGGAGCTGACGGCCCGTCCGGCCCGCCTCCCCGCCGGGGCGGGCCGGCGCTCCGGAGCCCCGGGCGGCGGGGCACGCACGACGAAGGCCCCGGTCCACGAGGACCGGGGCCTTTTCCGAGCGGACGACGAGGCTCGAACTCGCGACCTCAACCTTGGCAAGGTTGCGCTCTACCAACTGAGCTACGTCCGCGCGCGGAACGTCGCCCACCCCGTCGAGGGATGTGCTCCGTTCGGTGCGGTGACCACTATAGCCAACCTCGCTCGCGTGCGATGCGCACGGCCGCGTGACGGTTCTCGGCGGCCAGCTTCGCGGTGGCCGACGAGAGGTAGTTGCGGACCGTTCCCGGGGCCAGCGCGGCCCGCTCCGCGACCTCGGCGATCGGAGCCCCGTCCGCCGCCAGCTCCAGCAGCTCGGCCTCGCGGGCGGTCAGCGGCGAGTCGCCGGCGCTGATCGCGTCGGCCGCCAACTCCGGATCCACGTAGCGGTTCCCGCCGTGCACCGTGCGGATGATCTCGGCCAGCCGCTGCGCCGAGACGGTCTTGGGGACGAAACCGCGCACCCCCGCCGACAGGGCCCGCTTCAGGTGCCCCGGGCGGCCGTGCCCGGTGACGATCAGGACGCGGCAGTCGGGGAGCGTGGTCCGCAGCTCCGTGGCGACCGTCACACCGTCCTTGCCGGGCATCTGGAGGTCCAGCACCGCGACGTCGGGCCGGTGGGCCACGGCCATCGCCAGCGCCTCCGGGCCGGACGCGGCCTCGGCGACCACCAGGAGGTCGTCCTCCAGGGCCAGCAGCGCCGCCAGCGCGCCCCGGATCAGGTGTTCGTCGTCGGCCAACAGCACCCGTACGGGACGTCCGCCGCCCGGGGCGCTCCCGTGGGGGTCGGTCACCGCTCCGTCGTTCCTTCCTCGTGTCCGCCGGCGTCTCCACCGGTCCTGCCGGTCCTGCCGGTCCTGCCGGTCCCGCCGTCGTCCGCCGGCCGCAGGGGCACCCGGGCCGCCAGGCGGAAGGTACCGTCCGAGCCGCGCTCTCCGGTCAACGTGCCGCCCAGCACGGCCAGGCGCTCGCGGAGCCCGGCCAGTCCGGAGCCGCCCCCCGCGGCGGTTCCGGAGCGGGGGGCGCCGTCGTTCTCCATGACCAGTTCGGCGACCGGGCCGGCGCCCCCGGCCCCGCCGTCCCCCGGACCGGTCACCCACAGCCGTACCGTGCACAGCCGGGCGTCGGCGTGCCGCAGCACGTTGGTGGTCCCCTCGCGGACCACCCAGCCCAGGGCCGCGTGCAGCGGCCCGGTCAGTTCGTCGCTGCCGTCGTCCTCGATCCGGCAGTCGATCCCGGCCGCGCGGAGCACGCCGCGCGCGCCGACCAGCTCGGTGTGCAGGTCCGTCTCCCGGTAGCCGCGCACCACCTCCCGCATCTCCCGCTGGGACTCCCGCGCGATCCGCTGGACCTCCGTCATCTGCTCCACCGCCAAGGGCGAACCGCGCTGGGCGAGCTGTACGGCCAACTCGCTCTTGAGGGCGATCACCGACAGGTTGCGGCCCAGGACGTCGTGCATGTCCCGGCCGAACCGCAGCCGCTCCTCGGCCACCGCCAGCCGGGCCTGCGTCTCCCGGGCCTCCTCCAGTTCGTTGACCACCCGCATCGTCCAGCCGGAGCAGCGGTAGGAGAACCCGAAGACGGCCATGCCGAAGACGGCGGCACTCATGTGGTACCCCAGCTGTTCGCCGCGGACCCCCGCCGCCACCACGGACAGCGTCGAGCAGGCGAGCACCCCCGCCCCCAGGGCGACGCAGCGCCGGACGGGGAGCACGAGGAGCAGGGGCCCGGGGAAGAACATCAACAACCAGGTGGAGGCGACCACCGCTCCCGGGTTCAGCAGCCCGGTGCCGACCCCGGTGTGCAGGACGGCGATCCCGCCCACCACGAGGACGACGTACGCCACCGCCAGTCCGGTCGGCCGCTCGGCGGCGCCCAGGTAGTACCGCAGACCGTCCCGGATCAGCAGCAGGTGGCAGACGCAGACGGCGACGAACAACGCGATCAGGGGGAGGACGAGCCGGATGTCGTCGCCCCCGCTCCCGGCCACGCACCAGAACCCCAGCAGGACGGCCTCGGAGACGGCGAAGCAGTAGAGCGTGCCCCGGGTGTACTGGTGGAACCGGACCGGGCCGCTGGACCTCCGCATCCGCTCCAGCCAGCCCGGCCTTCCGCTCCCGACGGCCACGGCCACGCCTCCTCCTCCCCGTGGTGGCGGGGCGCCCTCCTCGACCCCCCGACGCCCTCGTCCGATCCTCAGCGACGCGGTTCCCAGCGGAACCACCGTCGTACGGCGAACACCGACGCCGCCACCCAGACCACCGCGGTCAGCAGCGCGCGCAGCACGTCGTCGTACCCGCCGCCACCGAACCAGCCGTACCGCACCAGGTCGACGACCGGGGTCATCGGCAGGAGCCGCAGCACGTCGGCCAACCGGTCCGGCATGACCTCCAGGGGCACGAACAGCCCCGAGCCGACGAACGAGGCCAGCATCAGCGGCAGCGCGGTGATCTGGGCGCTCTCGGCGGTGCGGGTGACCACGGCCGTCACGGCGGCCGTCAGCACCATCAGGACGACGCCCGCCAGCACACCGGCCAGCAGCAGGTCGAGCCGCTCGGGCGGCGCCATGTCCAGCAGCGCGGCGCCCGCCGCGACCAGCAGGGCGCACTGGGCCACGGCCAGGACGACCACGGGCAGCGCGGTGCCGGCCAGGATCTCCCAGTCGCGCACCTCACCGGTCCGCAGCCGCTTGAGCACCAGTTCCTCTCGGCGGGCGACGTAGGTGGGGATGAGGTTCGTGTAGACGACGAAGATCAGCACCATGGCGATGCCGCTGGTCATCACCAGGCCCGCCACGCTCAGCCCGGTGTCCTCCAGGTTCATCTCGCCGACCGAGGACCGCATGAGGAAGACCATGAAGAACGGCATCAGCAGGGCGGTGAACAGCGCGGTGCGGTTGCGCACCAGCAACGTCAGCTCGGCCCGGGCCAGTGCCCGCACCCGCCGCCAGACGGCCGCGGCGCCGTCCGTGGCACCGCCGCCGGGCGCCGTGTCGTGCGTCGTGTCGCTCGCCGTGTGGGTCGTGCTCATCGTGCTCCCGTCCCCGTCCCCGTCAGTCGTGCCGTGCCGTCCGTGTCGCTCCCGCCGTCCCCGGTGTCGGGGAGGTCGTCGGCGCCGCCCTCGTGGGCGATCTCCAAGAACGCCTCCTCCAGGGACGCCGAGCGGGCGTCCAGCTCCTCCAGCTCCACGTCCTCCCGGCGGGCCCACAGCAGCAGCTCGGTCAGCGCCTCCTGCAGTCGATCGGTGCGCACCTCCACCCGTCGCCCGTGGACGGCGGCCGGCACCGACAGCGGGAGCCGGGCCGCGGGCACCCCCTCGGGCAGCACGAAGCGGATGCGGGACGGGCGGGTGGCGGTGACCTCGGCCGGAGTGCCGGAGACGACGATCCGTCCCGCGCGCATGATCGCGAGCCGGTCGGCCAGTTCCTCGGCCTCCTCCAGGTAGTGCGTGGTCAGCAGCACCGTCGTGCCGCCCTCGCGCAGTTCGCGCACCAACCGCCAGGTCTCCCGCCGGCCCTCGGCGTCCAGCCCGGTGGTCGGCTCGTCCAGGAAGAGGACCTCGGGGCGACCGAGCAGTGCCATGGCCAGGTCCAGCCGCCGCCGTTCGCCCCCGGAGAGCTGTTTGACGCGCACGTCCGCGCGTCGGGCCAGCCCCACCGCCTCCAGCACCTCCCCGTACGGCCGGGCCCCGCTGGTGCAGCCGGCCCACATCCGGGCGGTCTCGGCGACGGTCAGCTCGGAGGGGAAGCCGCCCTCCTGGAGCATCACGCCGATCCGCGGCCGCACCCGGGCGCGCTCGCGGTACGGATCGTGCCCGAAGACGCGCACCCGGCCGCCACTGGGCGTGGCCAGCCCCTCCAGCAGTTCGACGGTGGAGGTCTTGCCCGCCCCGTTCGTTCCCAACAGCGCGAAGATCTCGCCGCGTGCCACGGAGAACGAGACGCCCCGCACGGCCTCGAAGCCGTCTTCCCCCTTGGCCGGGCCGTAGCGCCGCCGCAGCCCGCTCACCTCGATGACCTGTTCTCCGATGTTCATGGCACCAGGGTCGTACAGGGCGGGGCGGCGGGGGAGTGCGGCCTGTCACGACCGTGTGTGACAAATGTCAGAGGCCCGCCCGCGTCGTGCGCCACCGCGGGGCGGCGGGGCACGCACGACGAAGGCCCCGGTCCAGAAGGACCGGGGCCTTTTCCGAGCGGACGACGAGGCTCGAACTCGCGACCTCAACCTTGGCAAGGTTGCGCTCTACCAACTGAGCTACGTCCGCGTGCCACCTCTCGGCTCTCACCGAGCGGCGCGCCCTCACTCTACCCGATCCCCAGGGATCGGTGAGCGAGTGGAGCGGGTGACAGGAATCGCACACTGCGCCTCCCTCTTGGAAAGAGGGCGCTCTACTACTGAGCTACACCCGCGCGACCACCTTGGCTTCGGCCGTTTCCGGCCGCCCCCGGCGGTGTGACTCAGACTCTAGCCGATCACCCGGGGGCGCCGGCAAGTCGGGCCCGACGGCGGGCCCGACGGCGGGCCCGACGGCGAGCTCACCGGGCCTCCTCGAAGGCCTCGTAGACCTTCTTGGGGATGCGTCCGCGCGGCGGCACCTCGAAGCCGTGTGACCTGGCCCACGCCCGCACCGCCGAGGGGTCCGGCGCGACGGAGGTGTGCCGGAACGTCCCGCCCGAGCGTGCCCGCTTGCGGCCGGCCCGCACGTAGGGGGCGAGACCCATGCGCAGTTTCTTCGCGTTCTCGCGGTTGAGATCGATCTCGTACGTCTTGCCGTCGAGGCCGAAGGTGACCGTTTCCGATGCTTCCCCGCCGTCGATGTCGTCGGAGAGTGTGACTACCACGCGCTGTGCCACGGATATCGGTCCTTTCGGGAGGATCGCAGTTGAGAACGCGGTGGAACCGCTGCCCGACATGCTGTTGTGCCGGTGTTCTCGACGATCGGGAACAATGCCTTTTTCCTTTGTGCAGCGGCAGGCATTGGCCGGTGAGATGCGGAATTCTCACCCGTGTGTCATGCCGCGTAACGGACTTTACTTTTTCCCCGGCGATTCCCGCACCACTTCCCCGGGTTTTTTCGGGTGCCGATACCCGACCGTGACCGAACCCGCCCTTATCTACGCGAGTAGAATTTTCCGCCCGGTAGGCTGAAGCGGCAGCCTCCAGCACCAACACCCACCGGGAGTACCTGTGGCTCGCGTCGTAGTCGACGTCATGCTCAAGCCGGAGATCCTCGACCCCCAGGGCCAAGCGGTTCAGCGTGCGCTGCCCCGGCTGGGCTACGAGGGCATCTCCGACGTCCGCCAGGGCAAGCGCTTCGAACTCGAGGTGGAGGGGCCCGTCGACGACGCCGCCCTCGCCCGCGTTCACGAACTCGCCGAGACGTTCCTCGCCAACACCGTGATCGAGGACTTCACCGTCCGCGTCGAGGCGACCGAGGGCGTCGAAGAGGTGACCGGCGCATGACGACCCGAATCGGAGTCGTCACCTTCCCCGGCTCCCTCGACGACGTCGACGCCCGGCGCGCGATCGGCCTCGCCGGCGGCGAACCCGTCGCCCTGTGGCACCGCGACAAGGACCTGAAGCAGGTGGACGCCGTCGTCCTGCCCGGTGGCTTCTCCTACGGCGACTACCTGCGCTGCGGCGCCATCGCCCGCTTCTCGCCGGTGATGGAGACGATCGTCGACCAGGCCCGCGCGGGCCTGCCGGTGCTCGGCATCTGCAACGGCTTCCAGGTGCTGTGCGAGTCGCACCTGCTGCCCGGCGCGCTCACCCGCAACGACCACCTGCACTTCGTCTGCCGCGACCAGCGGCTGCGCGTGGAGAACGCGAGCACCGCCTGGACGTCCGACTACGCCGAGGGACAGGAGATCACCGTCCCGCTCAAGAACGGCGAGGGCGGCTACGTCGCCGACGAGCGCACCCTGGACGAGCTGGAGGCGACCGGCCGGGTCGTCTTCCGCTACCTGGACGTCAACCCCAACGGCTCCCGCCGCGACATCGCCGGCGTCTGCAACGAGGCGGGCAACGTCGTCGGCCTCATGCCGCACCCCGAGCACGCCGTCGAGGCCCTGACCGGGCCCACCACCGACGGCCTGGGATTCTTCACCTCGGTCCTCAAGAAGCTGATCACCGCATGAGCGACGCACGCACGACCACTCGGCCGCAGACGGCCCCGACGCCCGCACCTCTGCGTCGTGCGGGCGGAGAAGACCATCGAAAGGGCGCGGCATGACCCTCGACACCGTCAAGCACGCGAGCGACACCCCGGACGTCGAGCAGCCCTGGGCCGAACTCGGCCTCAAGCGGGACGAGTACGACCGCATCCGGGAGATCCTCGGCCGCCGCCCGACCGGCGCCGAGCTGGCCATGTACTCCGTGATGTGGTCCGAGCACTGCTCCTACAAGTCCAGCAAGGTCCACCTGAGGCAGTTCGGCGAGAAGGCCCCCGCCTCCGACGCCATGCTGGTGGGCATCGGCGAGAACGCCGGCGTCGTGGACGTCGGCCAGGGCTACGCCGTCACCTTCAAGGTGGAGTCGCACAACCACCCCTCCTACATCGAGCCCTACCAGGGCGCGGCCACCGGCATCGGCGGCATCGTCCGCGACATCCTGGCCATGGGCGCCCGCCCGGTCGCCGTGATGGACCCGCTGCGCTTCGGCGCCGCCGACCACCCCGACACCCGGCGCGTGCTGCCCGGCGTCGTCGCCGGCATCGGCGGCTACGGCAACTGCCTGGGCCTGCCCAACATCGGCGGCGAGGTCGTCTTCGACCCCTGCTACCAGGGCAACCCGCTGGTCAACGCCCTGTGCGTGGGTGTGATGCGGCACGAGGACATCCATCTGGCCAAGGCCTCGGGCACCGGCAACAAGGTCATCCTCTACGGCGCCCGCACCGGCGGCGACGGCATCGGCGGCGTCTCCGTGCTCGCCTCCGAGACCTTCGACGAGACGGGCCCGGCCAAGCGCCCGGCCGTCCAGGTCGGCGACCCCTTCCAGGAGAAGCTCCTCATCGAGTGCACCCTGGAGGTCTTCGCCGAGGACCTGGTCGTCGGCATCCAGGACCTCGGCGGCGCCGGCCTGTCCTGCGCCACCTCCGAGCTGGCCTCGGCCGGCTCCGGCGGCATGCGCGTCGAGCTGGACACCGTGCCGCTGCGCGACTCCACGCTCTCGCCCGAGGAGATCCTCATGAGCGAGTCGCAGGAGCGCATGTGCGCCATCGTCGAGCCGGACAAGGTCGACCGTTTCCTCGCCATCTGCGAGAAGTGGGACGTCATCGCCACCGTCATCGGCGAGGTCACCGACGGCGACCGGCTGGAGATCTACTGGCACGGCGAGCAGATCGTGGACGTGCCCCCGCGCACCGTCGCCCACGAGGGACCGGTCTACCACCGGCCCTACGCCCGCCCCGCGTGGCAGGACGCCCTCCAGGCCGACGACGCGAACAAGCTGCCCCGCCCGTCCGGCGGGGACGAGCTGCGCGAGCAGGTCCTGAAACTGGTCGGCTCGCCGAACCAGGCGTCCAAGAAGTGGATCACCGACCAGTACGACCGCTACGTGCTGGGCAACACCGTCCTGGCCCAGCCCGAGGACTCCGGCATGATCCGCATCGACGAGGAGACGGGCCTGGGCGTCGCCGTCGCCACCGACGGCAACGGCCGCTACGCCAAGCTCGACCCGTACACCGGCGCCCAGCTCGCCCTGGCCGAGTCCTACCGCAACGTGGCCGCCACCGGAGCCAGGCCGCTGGCCGTCACCGACTGCCTGAACTTCGGCTCGCCGGAGGACCCGGGCGCGATGTGGCAGTTCGCCGAGGCCTGCCGCGGACTCGCCGACGCCTGTCAGGCGCTGGGCACCCCGGTGACCGGCGGCAACGTCTCGCTCTACAACCAGACCGGCGAGACGGCCATCCACCCGACCCCGGTGGTCGGCGTGCTCGGCGTGATCGACGATGTCGCCCGCCGCACCCCCATGGCGTTCTCCGAGGAGGGCCAGCTCGTCTACCTCCTCGGCGACACCCGCGAGGAACTGGGCGGCTCGGCCTGGTCCCAGGTGATCCACGACCACCTGGGCGGCCTGCCGCCGGCGGTGGACCTGGAGCGGGAGCGGCTGCTCGCCGAGATCCTGATCGCCGCCTCCCGCGACGGCATGATCGACGCGGCGCACGACCTGAGCGACGGCGGACTGGTCCAGGCACTGGTCGAGTCCTGCCTCAAGGGGGGCAGGGGCGCCCGGCTGATCGTCCCCGACGGTCTGGACCCGTTCGTGTTCCTGTTCTCCGAGTCGGCCGGCCGCGCGATCGTCTCGGTGCCGCGCAGCGAGGAGCTGCGCTTCACCGACATGTGCGGCGCCCGGGGCCTGCCCGCCACCCGCGTCGGTGTGGTGGACGGGGACGCGATCGACGTCCAGGGGCAGTTCTCCGTCTCCCTGGCGGAGCTGCGCGAGGCCCACGAGGCGGCCCTTCCGGCCCTGTTCGGCTGAGGTCCGGCCCTCCCGCCGCGGTCCCGCTGCGTCCCACTGCGTCCCAGCGTGCCCCGGCGCCCCTCCCGGGCGCCGGGGCACGCTGGCGTCGTACGAGGGTCGTACGAGGCCGGTGGGTTCGCCGCCGAACGGGTGCCGGGCCGCACCGGACCGGGGGAGCGGAGCGATGGATCGGGAGCGGCGGCGAACCGGCCGTCCACGTCCTCACCGCCGGCCCCCCGTACGTCCACGCCGCGGGCCGCCACCCGGGTCCGGTCTTCCGCGCCTACGTCGAGGACGTCGCCGAGCGGCGCGGCTGCACGGACATCGCCCTGCCCACACGGGACGACTACGCGCGGGCGGACTGATCCCCACGACCACCCGACCGGTGGGTAACCGTCTGCTCCGGTGGTACGGCGTTCTACTCTGACGCCATGCCTCCGGTGAAGCGCAAGCCCAGGACGTACGACCCGGCCCTGGTGCGGGCCGGGCTCATCGGTCAGGTGGAGTCCGTACGCAACGCCGTGCACGGGCTCACCCCCGACCAGACGGCCCGGCCCTCCGGGCTGCCCGGCTGGGACGTACACCACCTCGTCGTCCACATCGCCGGTCAGATCGAGGCGCTGCCCCGGCTGCTGGCCGAACCCCCGCCCCGCGCCGGCGCCCCGGAGGTGGACCTGAACACCTGGGCGACCTCCACCGCCGGCGTCGCCCACGAGCTGGACGAGGCGACCCGGAAGCACGCCCAGGCGTACGACAGCGCCGCCCGGGCCGTCGACGACGCCATCGAGCAGTTGGAGCCGGTGCTGGAGGAGGCCGTCCGGCCCGACGTGCTGCTGCCGCACGGCTTCGGTGCCATGCGGGCCCTGGACTTCACCGTGACCCGCCTGGTGGAGCTGGTGGTGCACAGCGACGACCTCGTCCGCGCCACCGGCGCGCGCGTCCCGCCGGCCCGCCAGGCGCTGGCGGCCACCGTGCGGTTGTTGGCCGACGCCCTGGCGGCCAAGGCGCCCGGCGGCGCGGTGGAGGTACGGATTCCGCCCTTCGCGGTCGTCCAGTGCGTGGCGGGTCCCCGGCACACCCGCGGCACCCCGCCCGGCGTGGTGGAGACCGATCCGCTCACCTGGATCCGGCTGGCCACCGGACGCACCGCGTGGACCGACGAGTTGGATGCGGCACATCTCACAGCGAGCGGCGAACGCGCGGATCTGCGCGAGCACCTCCCCGTACTGGGCTGAACGCCGCAGGTCGACGCGGGTCGTCGCAGGTGGGGCCGGCGGAGCGGCGGCGGGCCGGCACGGTCCCGGGTTCTGAACACCGAGGGACCTGTCCTAGACTCGAAGGCGTGCCACGTGGTGACGGACGACTCAACCACGACCTGCTCCCCGGTGAGAAGGGCCCCCAGGACGCCTGCGGCGTCTTCGGTGTCTGGGCTCCGGGCGAAGAGGTCGCCAAGCTCACCTATTTCGGGCTGTACGCGTTGCAGCACCGGGGACAGGAGTCCGCGGGCATCGCGGTGAGCAACGGCTCGCAGATCCTCGTCTTCAAGGACATGGGCCTGGTCTCCCAGGTCTTCGACGAAACCTCGCTGGGATCCCTCAGGGGCCACATCGCGGTCGGTCACGCGCGCTACTCGACGACCGGCGCCTCGGTGTGGGAGAACGCCCAACCCACCTTCCGGGCCACCGCCCGGGGTTCGATCGCGCTGGGCCACAACGGCAACCTGGTCAACACCGCGGAACTGGCCGAGATGGTCGCGGCCCTGCCCAGCACGGGCGGCCGGGCCACCCAGGTGGCCGCCACCAACGACACCGACCTGGTCACCGCCCTGTTGGCGGGCCAGGTGGACGACGAGGGCAGGCCGCTGTCCGTGGAGCGGGCGGCCGCCGAGATCCTGCCGAAGGCCAAGGGCGCGTTCAGCCTGGTCTTCATGGACGAGCACACCCTCTACGCCGCCCGCGATCCGCAGGGCATCCGCCCGTTGGTGCTGGGCCGGCTGGAGCGCGGTTGGGTGGTGGCCTCCGAGACCGCGGCCCTCGACATCGTCGGCGCCTCCTTCATCCGGGAGATCGAGCCCGGCGAGATGATCGCCGTCGACGAGGACGGGCTCCGGTCCCAGCGGTTCGCGGAAGCGAAGCCGAAGGGGTGCGTCTTCGAGTACGTCTACCTCGCGCGCCCCGACACCGACATCGCGGGCCGCAACGTCTACCTCTCCCGCGTGGAGATGGGCCGCCGGCTGGCCGCCGAGTCCCCGGCGGACGCGGACCTGGTCATAGCGACCCCGGAGTCCGGCACCCCCGCCGCCGTCGGCTACGCCGAGGCCAGCGGCATCCCGTACGGCAGCGGACTGGTGAAGAACTCCTACGTGGGCCGGACGTTCATCCAGCCCTCGCAGACCATCCGCCAGCTCGGCATCCGTCTCAAGCTCAACCCGCTCAAGGAGGTCATCCGCGGCAAGCGCCTGGTGGTCGTGGACGACTCGATCGTCCGGGGCAACACCCAGCGCGCCCTGGTGCGGATGCTGCGCGAGGCGGGCGCGGCCGAGGTCCACGTGCGGATCAGCTCCCCGCCCATCAAGTGGCCGTGCTTCTTCGGCATCGACTTCGCCACCCGCGCCGAGCTGATCGCCAACGGGCTGTCGGTGGAGGAGATCGGCACCTCGCTGGGCGCGGACTCCCTGGCGTACATCTCCCTGGAGGGGATGGTCGAGGCCACCACCATCGCCAAGCCGAACCTGTGCCGGGCCTGCTTCGACGGGGAGTACCCGATGGAGCTGCCCGACCCGGAGCTGCTGGGCAAGCACCTGTTGGAGACCGAGATCACCGAGGCCCCCAGCGCCGATCCCGACGGCGTGCGGACCCTGATCGGCGGTGCCGGCGCGGCCGACGCCCTGGGCAGGCCCTGAGGGCCGCCCACCGCCCCGCGCGGCCGCCCCACGAACGCGGGCCGGCCACGCGCCCGCCGCCGTGGACCGCCGCGCGACGCGGCGAACCGCCCCGCCGGCCCACCGACGCGCCGGCGGCCCGTGACAAGCCGACCGGCCACGTGAGTCAGTGAGCCGCCGTCCGTCCCAGAGGAAGACCCATGACCTCCACCAACCCCGTCCCGTCCGGCCCGGGTGCCAGCTACGCAGCGGCCGGAGTGGACATCGAGGCGGGCGACCGCGCCGTCACGCTGATGAAGGAGTGGGTGAAGAAGGCCAGGCGCCCCGAGAGCATCGGCGCCCTGGGCGGCTTCGCCGGCCTCTTCGACGCCTCCGCGCTCAAGCGTTACGAGCGTCCGCTGCTGGCCTCGGCCACCGACGGCGTGGGCACCAAGGTCGCCGTCGCCCAGAAGATGGACGTCCACGACACGATCGGCCACGACCTGGTGGCGATGGTCGTGGACGACCTGGTGGTCTGCGGAGCCGAGCCGCTGTTCATGACCGACTACATCTGTGTGGGCAAGGTCGTTCCCGAGCGGGTCTCGGCGATCGTCAAGGGCATCGCCGAGGGGTGTGTGCTGGCCGGCTGCGCGCTGGTCGGCGGCGAGACGGCCGAGCACCCGGGGCTGCTGGGTCCGGACGAGTACGACGTGGCGGGCGCGGGCACCGGGGTCGTCGAGGCCGACGCGATCCTGGGCGCGGACCGGATCCGCGCGGGTGACGCGGTCGTGGCGATGGGCTCCTCCGGACTGCACTCCAACGGCTACTCGCTGGTGCGGCACGTCTTCCTGGAGCGGGCGGGCTGGTCCCTGGACCGGCACGTGGCGGAGTTCGGCCGCACGCTGGGCGAGGAGCTGCTGGAGCCCACCAAGATCTACTCGCTGGACTGCCTCGCCCTGGCCCGGACGACCGAGGTGCACGCCTTCTCGCACATCACCGGCGGCGGACTGGCGAACAACCTCGCCCGGGTGGTCCCCGACGGGCTGCACGCCACCGTGGACCGCTCCACCTGGAGTCCGGGCGCGGTCTTCCGCGCCGTCGGCGAGCTCGGCAGGGTCGAGCGGGCGGAGCTGGAGCGAACGCTGAACATGGGCGTCGGCATGGTCGCCGTCGTCCCGCCGGAGTCGGTCGAGGAGACGCTGGCCCTGCTGGGCGGGCGGGGCGTGGACGCCTGGGTGGCGGGCGAGATCACCGAACGCGGCGACCACGCGGAGGCGGCCGCCCTCACCGGGGACCACCCGAACTGAGCGGTGACCGGAGTGGACGACCGGGGACGCACCAAAACCCGGTCCGGCTGCCGGCCGGACCGGGTGGTGCTCGCTATCGGTGTGAAACCTGTGTGTTCAGCGGACGACGGCGTCAGGCGCGGCGTCGGTTCGACGGCGAGGAGGGCCCGCGGGAGTCGACCGAGTGGTCGTCGCCCTCCGTGTCCTCGTCGTCGTCGTTGTACAGATCCGCGTACCGTGCGTACGGGTCGTCCAGCTCATCGTCCTCGAACCGCTCGCCGTTCGGCGGCTGACTCGACGTCGATGCGCCCAGCTCCTCAGCCAGGCGTGCAAGATCAGTCCCACCGCTGTTGTACTTCAGCTGGCGGGCGACCTTTGTCTGCTTGGCCTTGGCCCGGCCGCGCCCCATGGCTCGACCCCCTCAACGACGGGGCTCAACGGCCCCAGAGTCTTGACACGCGTTCACGATACGGAGCGGACCCTCGATTCGATCGAGAGACCGTCCGTGGAGCTTCAACGGTACCTGCTTCCGTGGCCCTACGGTACGCCGCCCGCACGACACGGCCGGTGCCCGCCCTCCTCGGTGACCACTTCTCCGCTGGTCAGTGACGATTTTACCTTCTGTCCGTCCGGTCACCCGCCCAGGGGTGGTGAGGGATGTCTCCCCCACCACCCGTCACTGTGCGTGACCTCCAGGGGAACGGAAGGTCAGCGCGCCGTCGGGTCGGCCGCGCCGGCGCCCTCGGGCCGCGCGTCGTCCCGGCGCCCGGCCCGGCGCGCGTCGGCCATCCGCTGCTCGGCGATGCGGTCCGCGGCCACCGCCGGCGGCACGCCGTCGGCCGCCGCGCGTTCGAAGATCGACAGGGTGGTGTCACGGATCTTCTCCGCCTTTGCCTTCGCCCGTGCGAAGTCGAAGCCGTGGAGCTCGTCCGCCACCTGGATCACGCCGCCGGAGTTCACCACGTAGTCGGGCGCGTACAGGATGCCCCGGTCGGCGAGGTCCTTCTCGACGCCGGGGTGGGCCAGCTGGTTGTTGGCCGCGCCGCAGACGACCTTCGCGGTGAGGACCGGGACCGTCTCGTCGTCGAGCGCGCCGCCCAGCGCGCAGGGCGCGTACACGTCGAGCCCGTCGACGCGGATCAGCGTGTCGGTGTCGGCGACCGCGGTCACCTCCGGGTGCGCGGCGCGCACCTGCTCCACCGCCTCGGCCCGCACGTCCGTGATCACCACCTCGGCACCCTCCGCCAGGAGGTGCTCCACCAGGTGCCGGCCCACCTTGCCGACACCCGCGACCCCCACTTTGCGGCCGCGCAGCGAGGCGTCGCCCCACAGGTGTTCGGCGCTGGCGCGCATGCCCTGGTAGACGCCGAAGGCGGTGAGCACCGACGAGTCGCCGGCGCCACCGTTCTCGGGGGAGCGGCCGGTCACCCAGCGGCAGGTGCGGGCGACCACGTCCATGTCGCGGACGTAGGTGCCGACGTCGCACGCGGTCACGTAGCGACCACCGAGGGAGGCGACGAAGCGGCCGTAGGCCTCCAGCAGCGCCTCGCTCTTGAGCTGCTCGGGATCGCCGATGATCACGGCTTTGCCGCCGCCGTGCTCCAGCCCGGCGAGGGCGTTCTTGTACGACATGCCGCGGGCGAGGTTGAGGGCGTCCCGCACGGCGGCCTCCTCCGGGTGCTCCTCGGAGGCGTACGCGTGGAACCGCGTACCGCCCAGGGCCGGGCCCAGGGCGGTGGAGTGAATGGCGATGACGGCCCTCAGGCCGCTGGCGCGGTCCTGGCAGAGGACGACCTGCTCGTGACCGCCCTGGTCGGAGTGGAAGAGGGTGTGCAGAATCCCGCTTCCGTCACGACTGCCTGCGCTGCTGCTGTGCCCGTCGACGCTGACGGCGGGACGTACGTCAGTCACGGTGGTGACTCCTGTATGTCGCGGAAGGATGCCCTCCCACCATCCTCCCGCTTGTGGCGGAACAAGGGTGGGGTGGGCCGGTTGGCACGAGGGTACGGCTTGGCGGCCCCCGGGAGTACCGTCCTGCAGTTGCGGTGCCACGATCGGGGTATTGAACTGCCGTTGTCCGCCCCCTGGCCAGAGCCGCTCCGGGAGGAAGATCCCTTGGCCCCCACCACACCCGCGGCCGTCCCGTACGCCTCCTACCTGCGGGTCTACGAGCCGCTGGCCGCCTTCCCCGAGCCGGAGCGCTCGTACTGGGCCGACTACGCCCGCCGCGACCGCCTGCCCGGAGCCCAGGACGAGCTGCGCCGCTCCCTGGTCGACCTGGTGCCGACGCCGCCGGTGGTGGTGCCGGTGCGCGAGAGCACGGACGCCTTCGTGACCGAGGTGGACGGGGTGCTGTGCGTCTGTCCGTGGCGGACCCGGCTGCGCGGTTGGCAGGCCCTGGCAGCGCTCGGGGACGAGCTGCCGGCGTCGGTCCTGGACGCCGCGGTACCGCCGGTGGTGCGGCGTGAGGCGATGGCGGATTACGACCGCTGGCGGGAGCGGAACCCGGACGCCCGGCCGTGGATCCGCACGGCCACCTGGCACGTCCCGGTCCGCTGGTTCGTGCTCTTCTCGGACGAGGAGCGCGAGTACGGCAAGGGCTCGGGCGGTGGCGCCGGCGGTGGGGCGGGGGAGTCGCCGGTGCTGCGCTACCGCACTCCCATGGTGCAGGCGCGGCGGCGGGTGGCCCGCGGCCTGCGGGTGCTGCGCGAGGAGCTGGAGGACAGTCCGCTGGTCGACGGCCTGGTGGACGTGGGGCGCTGGCTGGAGGAGTTCCACCCCCGTTCGCTGGTGGAGCTGGACTACGGCGGACTGGTGTATACCCTTTCCGAGGACCGGCTCGCAGGCGACCACTCCGCGGCAGACACGGCCGAGGGCCTGGCGGCCCTTCGGGAGGGTGACGGTGAGCGTGCCGGCGCCGTGTACGAGCGGCTGACCGAGCGCTGGCGGGCGGTGCGGCAGCGGGGGCTGGCCAGTTGAACCGGTCGAGGCCCGCGCGGGGCGTCGGTCGGGCAGTGGGCCGGGCGCGGTGCGCGGGGAGCGTGCGACGGGGGGCTTGTCGATCCACTCGTTCCGGGCTTTCGACCCAAGCGTGATGGAAGGCACTTACCCGGGTCTTGCCTCCAAGGGCATCTCTCGTGTCAAAATAGGACAAGGAGTCCGGAGGGGGCTTCATCCGTCCAACTAAGGCCGGATCCATCGGTATTGCGCTTCTCTTCGGGGGGCGGAGCGTTCTGCTCACGTTGTAACCGATCGTCACGATGGTGTGACCGTCCGTTATGACACGGTCCATCGGCTTCCGTCGAGGTTGGACACCTGAGAGGGCAATTCCGTCGGTTTGGCCGACGTGGCTGGACAGATGGTGTAGTTGTAGTGCCGAGGACAAGCCGTTCGTCCTATAACCGACTCGACCCGCGACCGCCATTTCGGGCAACGTGGGTCAAGGTGCAGAATTTAGAGGAAAGAACCGTGATGGTTCGGTTCTCCCGAGGAGGCCGCTCATGACCGCTCGCACCCCTGATGCCGAGCCGCTGCTGACCCCGGCTGAGGTTGCCACCATGTTCCGCGTGGACCCGAAGACGGTCACGCGCTGGGCCAAGGCCGGCAAGCTCACGTCCATCCGCACGCTCGGTGGGCACCGTCGCTATCGCGAGGCGGAGGTGCGCGCTCTGTTGGCGGGTATCCCGCAGCAGCGCAGCGAGGGTTGAACAACCCCCATGAATCGGACATAGAGGGACCCCCATCTCTTCCAGTGTCCGAATCGGCACCACGTGTCAGGCCGGTGTCCCCCACGCGGCCTGAGCGTTGATCGCGCTGGGCTCCGCCGGGCCCGGCGCGATCTGTGTGTTTCTCTCGGGGGCGCCGAGGGCGCGGTGAACACCGCGAGCAGCGAGGGCTCGTGGCCCGGAATCAATGGTTCCGAGCCACGAGCCCTTGGTGTTCCTCCAGGTCCCACGGGGCTTCGGGGAGGGGTGGCGGGGCCCGCCAGGGGGGCCGGCCCGGAGGTGTCGGAAGGGCGACACGGGCGCCAACCGCCCTGTAAAATTGCACATATTAAATTTGCCCGATGTGAGAAGGGGGTGAATTCCCCCTCACGGTCAACCGATTCGGTGACTCCCGTCACATGGCGCAACCCTTGCCCGTCTCAAGTACCGTACGGTAATGGGGAGAACGGGTGCACACCGGCCCCACGGTGCGCTCGGTACGGACGGAGGGCGCACGCCGGCCCTCGCCACCGGTCCTCCCCTCCGGGGCGCTCCCCGTCCAAGGAGGGACGCGTCCGAGCCCACGGGCCGCTCCCCGGCGGCACGGGCCGCTTCCGGGCCCCTCCCTACGCCCCTGCTCGCGGCTCCGGACACGGTGCGGCGGAGAGGGCGACGGTGGAGGGGGCGGCGGGGGAATCGGACGGACTCCCGGGCCCCGGAGGCTCGTTGACGCCCGTGGACACGACCGGACGCGGGCCGGGGCGGAGTTCGTCCCCCGCCTCCATGGCCAGCCGCTGCAGCCGGTGGCAGATCGGGCAGTGACGGGTGACGTGGCCGTAGCGCGTGGCGGCGGACAGATGGGCCCTCAGCAGAGCCCGCGTCTCGTGCCGTGGCCCCTTCGGAGTAGTCGGCATGGCGCCCACCTCCCTGTGGCACAGGGGTACCGGCGATGTGAGGGGCCGTCAAGACGGCCCGTCGGCCGAATCGGACGGCGGGGCGGCGCGAGAAGGGGAGGGCGCGGGGCGGAGAACGGCCGATGGCCCGGATCCACGAGGGATCCGGGCCATCGGTACTGCGGTCCTGACGGGATTTGAACCCGCGGCCTCCACCTTGACAGGGTGGCGAGCACTCCAAACTGCTCCACAGGACCTGGAGTCGCTTCTCGGGACTTCCCGAGCCGCGAGAAGGACTCTACAGCAGCTCACCGGTGCAAGGCGAACTCACCCTCGGTGTCCGGGCCGTCACGGAACCGCGGCGTCCACCGCCTTCACGATCCGCTTGTCCGAGACCGGGTACGCGGTGCCCAGGGCGTGCGCGAAGTAGCTGACCCGCAACTCCTCGATCATCCAACGGATCTCCCTCGCCTCGCGCGGCACCGGCCGTCCCGGCGGGAACTGCTCCAGCAGCCACTCGTACTCGTCCCGCATCTCCTTCACCTTCGCCATCCGGGCCCGGTCCCGCTCGACGTTGGTGGGGAGCTGCTGGAGGCGGCGGTCCACGGCCGTCAGGTAGCGCAGCAGGTCCGGCAGGCGCCGGGCGCCGTGAGCGGTCACGAACCCCGGACGGATCAGCTCCGACAACTGCTCCCGCACGTCCGCCAGGCTCGGCGCGAGCGTCGGACTGCCCGCCAGTTGGGGCGACTTCAACCGTCGCTCGCACGCCTGCCAGGCGGCGAGCACCTCCCGGACGTGTCCGACGGTGTTCAGCGTCGCGTCCGTGATGTCGGCGCGTACCGCGTCGAAGAGCTTGCGGAAGCCCTCCTCATCCCACGCCGGGCCGCCGTGCGCCGCGATCAGCCGGTCGGCGGCGGCCGCCACGCAGTCGTCGAACAGCGCCCGCACGCTGCCGTGCGGAGAGCTGGAGAGGGCGAGCTTGGCCTGGTTGCCCAACGTGCCCAGGGCGAACTTGGCGGGATCGGAGGGCAGGTTCAGCAGGACGAGGCGACGGGTGCCGCGCCACATCGCCTGCCGCTGCTCGTCCTCGGTGTCGAAGAGCTTGACGGACACCGAGTCGCCGTCGTCCACCAGCGCCGGGTACGCCTTGACCGGCTGGCCGGCCCGCCGTGTCTCGAAGGTGCGCGGCAGGGTGCCGATCGTCCAGGACGTCAGCCCCGTGCGCTGCCGCAGGTTCCCGTCCCCGCCGGCCTCGTCCCCGTCACCGCCGCCACGGGCGGACTCGAACGCCTTGGACAGGGCGGCCCGGGTACGGGACCGCAGGGCGATGCGCAGCTCCTCCAGGTCCTTGCTCTCGGACTTCCCCGGCACCTTGCGGCGTCGCTCGTCCACCACCCGGAAGGTGATCTTCAGGTGGTCGGGCACCTTGCCCGGATCGAAGTCCTCCGGCGCCACCCGCACGCCCACCATCCGCGTCAGCTCACGGGCCAGCACGGTCGTCAGCGGCTGCCGCAGCACCTCGTCCGGCACCCGGCCGCCCTCGCCGACCGTGTCCAGGAAGCGCCGCGCGAAGTTCGGCGCGGGCACGTAGCTGCGGCGGATCGCCTTGGGCAGGGAGCGGATCAGCTCGGTGACCAGGTCCTCGCGCAGGCCCGGGATCTGCCAGTCGAACGCCTCGGCGGAGACCTGGTTGAGCACCTGGAGGGGGACGTGGACGGTCACGCCGTCGGCGTCGGCCCCCGGCTCGAACTGGTACGTCACCCGGAACTTCAGCTTCCCCTGGTGCCAGGTGTCGGGGTAGTCGGCCTCGGTGACCTCCTCGGCCCGCTCGTTGATGAGCATGGACTTCTCGAAGTTGAGGAGGTCCGGCTCCTCGCGGCGCTTCTTCTTCCACCAGGAGTCGAAGTGCGCCCCGGAGACCACGTGGTCCGGGACGCGTTGGTCGTAGAAGTCGAACAGCGTCTCGTCGTCGACGAGGATGTCGCGCCGACGGGCCCGGTGCTCCAGCTCCTCGACCTCGCCGAGCAGTTTGCGGTTCTCGTGGAAGAACTGGTGGTGGGTGCGCCAGTCGCCCTCCACCAGCGCGTTGCGGATGAACAGTTCGCGGCAGGTCTCCGGGTCGATGCGCCCGTAGTTCACCTTGCGCTGCGCGACGATCGGGATGCCGTAGAGCGTCACCTTCTCGTACGCCATCACCGCCGCCTGCTTCTGCTCCCAGTGCGGCTCGCTGTAGGTGCGCTTGACCAGGTGCTGGGCGAGCGGCTCGATCCAGTCGGGATCGATCTTCGCGTTGACCCGCGCCCACAACCGCGAGGTCTCCACCAGCTCGGCCGACATGATCCAGCGCGGCGGCTTCTTGAACAGGGCGGAGCCGGGGAAGACGGCGAACTTGGCGCTGCGCGCGCCCAGGTACTCGTTGCCCTTCGCGGCGCTCCGCCCGCTCTCCCCCGCGGTGTTCCGTCCGCTCTCCCCCCCGGTGTCCTTGAGCCCGATGTGCGACAGCAGTCCGGCCAGCAACGACTGGTGGACGCGGTCCGGGTCCGCCTCCCGGTCGTTCAGGTGGATGCCCATGGACTTCGCCACCTGCCGCAGCTGGACGTAGATGTCCTGCCACTCGCGTATGCGCAGGTAGTTGAGGAACTCCGTCTTGCACGCGCGGCGGAAGGCCGAGGAGGACAGCTCCTTCTGCCGCTCCCGCACGTACGTCCACAGGTTGAGCAGGGTGAGGAAGTCGCTGCCCTCGTCCCTGAAGCGGGCGTGCTGCTGGTCGGCCTGCTGCTGCTTGTCGGCGGGGCGCTCGCGCGGGTCCTGGATGGACAGGGCCGCGGCGATCACCATGACCTCGCGGACACAGCCGTTGCGGTCGGCCTCCAACACCATCCGGGCCAGCCGCGGGTCCACCGGGAACCGCGCCAGCTTCCGGCCCGTCTCCGTCAGCCGCTTGCGCGGGTCCTTCTGCTGCGGGTCGAGGGCGCCCAACTCCTCCAGCAGTTGCACACCGGCCTTGATGCTGCGGTGGTCCGGCGGGTCGATGAAGGGGAAGCGCTCGATGTCGCCCAGCCCGGCCGCGGTCATCTGGAGGATCACGGACGCCAGGTTCGTCCGCAGGATCTCCGGGTCGGTGAACTCCGGCCGGGAGAGGAAGTCCTCCTCGGAGTACAGCCGGATGCAGATGCCGTCCGAGGTACGGCCGCAACGCCCCTTGCGCTGGTTGGCGCTGGCCTGCGAGATCGGCTCGATGGGCAGTCGCTGGACCTTGGTGCGGTGGCTGTAGCGGGAGATGCGGGCGGCGCCGGTGTCGATGACGTACTTGATGCCGGGGACGGTCAGCGACGTCTCGGCCACGTTGGTGGCCAACACGATCCGCCGCCCGGCGTGCCGTTGGAAGACGCGGTGCTGCTCGGCGTGCGACAACCGCGCGTACAGCGGCAGCACCTCCGTGGAGCGGAGGTTCTTCTTGTTCAGCGCGTCGGCGGTGTCCCGGATCTCCCGTTCGCCGGAGAGGAAGACCAGGATGTCGCCCGGCCCCTCGGCCTGGAGCTCGTCGACGGCGTCGCAGATCGCGGTGACCTGGTCGCGGTCGGGGTTGTCGCTCTCCTCCTCCAGCAGCGGCCGGTAGCGGACCTCCACCGGATAGGTGCGACCGGACACCTCGACGATCGGCGCGTCGCCGAAGTGACGGGAGAAACGCTCGGGGTCGATGGTCGCGGAGGTGATCACGACCTTCAGGTCCGGGCGGCGCGGCAGCAGCCGGGCGAGGTAGCCGAGCAGGAAGTCGATGTTGAGGCTGCGCTCGTGCGCCTCGTCGATGATGATCGTGTCGTACTGGCGCAGCTCGCGGTCGTGCTGGATCTCCGCCAGCAGGATGCCGTCCGTCATCAGCTTGACCAGGGTGTCGTCGCCCACCTGGTCGGTGAAGCGCACCTTCCAGCCCACCGCCTCGCCCAGCGGGGTGCGCAGCTCCTCGGCGACGCGCTCGGCCACGGTGCGGGCCGCGATCCGGCGCGGCTGGGTGTGGCCGATCAGGCCCTTCACCCCGCGTCCGAGCTCCAGGCAGATCTTGGGGAGCTGGGTGGTCTTCCCGGAACCCGTCTCGCCGGCGACGATCACCACTTGGTGGTCCCGCACCGCCGCCAGGATCTCGTCCTTCTTCTGGCTGACGGGGAGCTGCTCGGGGTAGTCGATCGCGGGCACGGCGTCCCGCCGGGCGGCCACGCGCAGCTCGGCCCGCTCCACCTCGGCGGCGATCTCGGCGAGCACCGCCTGCCGGGCCTCGGGCTTGCGGATGCGGCGGGTGCCCTCCAGGCGGCGGCCCAGGCGCTGCTGGTCGCGCAGCGTCAGCTCGGGCAGCCGCTCCAGGATGGCGGGGAGGGTGGGGGAAGACAGAGTGGACATACGGTCTCCAGGATCGCACCCGTGCCGAGCGCCGGGCGAATCAATTCGCCGGGACTCGCACGGAACCCACGGCCGACATGCGTCTTATGGGTGGAATGACTGTTTAGGGTGGGCCCATGAGCGACCAGCGCCACACCTCCGCGAGCGGACGGAGCGCCGCGCACGGCTCTCATGATGCCCGGGGTGACGGGGAGGACGTCACCGGCGCGTCCGGGGGGTGGTCGCGCTTCAAGCGGTCACCGTTCCTGCCCGCCGCCGTGGTGTCGTTGATCATCGCCGTCTCGGCCGGTCTCTTCGCGGGCTCCTACACGTACGTCATGGCCGACCCCACCCCGCACCGCGTCCCGATCGCGGTCGTCGGCGACGTCGCCGGGCAGGAGGAACGCGCGGAGGCCTTCGCCGACGCCATGAGCGAGGACCTGCGCTCCTCCCTGGAACTGCGGGAGTACCCCACCCACGCGGCGGCCGAGGAGGCCCTGGAGGCCCAGGAGGTCTTCGCCGTGCTGCGCATCCCCGAAGACCCGGACCGGCAGCGGCCGGTGCTGGAGGTCTCCGGCGCCTCCGGAGCCTCCGTCGCCGAACTGCTGACCCAGGCCGCCCGCACGGTGGGCGAGCGGACCGGGCTGCCGGTGGAGGTGCGGGACGTCAAACCCCTGGACCCGGGCGATCCGCGCGGCCTGGCCCTGTTCTACGTCACCCTCGCGGCGGTGGTGACCGGCTTCATCGGCGCCATCCAGCTCAGCGTCAACGCCCGCGCCCTGAACCCACCCGAGCGGATCGCCTTCACGGCCGCGTACTCCCTGCTCGGCGGCTTCTTCATCACCGCGATCGTGGACTGGGGGCTGGACGCGGTCGACTTCCCCTTCGTCCACTCCTGGATGATCCTGTCCCTGACCATGTTCGCCTCGGGCATGGTCTTCACGATGTTCCAGACCCTGATCGGCCGCTGGGCCATGCTCCCCACCTGGGGCCTGATGGTCCTCATCGGCAACCCCTCCTCCGGCGGGGCCGTCTCCTGGCCCCTGCTGCCCTCGCCCCTGGGGGTGGTGGGGCGCTGGCTCCCCCCGGGCGCCTCCGTCAACGCGCAGCACACGGCCGTCTACTTCCCCGGCCACCAGCACGTCCAGCCCTACCTGGTGCTGGCGGCCTGGGCGGTGGGCTCCTGCGCCGTCTTCTGGATCTGGCGCCACCGCCACCCGGGCGGGCGCACGGCGGGGGAGACGGCGAGGGCGTGAGGCGCCCGGCACGGGCACGAGACCACGGGCACGAGACGGAGGGCGCGCCCGGACCCGATGGCGTACGGAAAGGCGCGGAGACGGTGAGAGGCCCGATCCGAGGAACTCGGATCGGGCCTCTCACCTGCGGTGGCTGGGGCCGGGGTCGAACCGGCGACCTTCCGCTTTTCAGGCGGACGCTCGTACCAACTGAGCTACCCAGCCGCAGCGGTCCTGACGGGATTTGAACCCGCGGCCTCCACCTTGACAGGGTGGCGAGCACTCCAAACTGCTCCACAGGACCTGGAGTGTACGAGCACTAGTCTCGCACAGGGTGGTGCGTGCCCCCAACGGGATTCGAACCCGTGCTACCGCCTTGAAAGGGCGGCGTCCTGGGCCACTAGACGATGAGGGCTGATGGCCCACCTGGGCGCTTCTCAGCGCGTCGGGGACGTGAGAAGCATATGGGATGTCGGGACGGATCGCCAAAACGGATTTCGACGGCCCCCCGGCCGGGCTAGTCGGAGGGCGGCCGGGAGGGGGACCCGGCGGGTGCCGGGGACGGGTCGGGCGACCCCGGCGGGGAGTCGGAGGGCGAGGTGGGGGACGGTTCGGAGGGCGAGTCGGACGGCGAGGGCGAGGAGCCCGGCTCCAGGTCCTCCGGCAGGTGCCGGCTGACCTCGGCCGTCGTCAGGCCCAGGCCGCCGAGGGTGATCGAGTCCCACGCCTGGAGCCGCCTGCTCTCCTGGTCCAGGTAGAGCACCGAGGCCATCATCTTCTGCGGTTCGTCGCCCTCCACGGCCCGCAGGCCGCCGCCGCCCGTGGAGCCCTCGACCATCAGCCGGGTGCCGTCGTCCAGCACCTCCGTCTCCCGGCGGTGGGTGTGGCCGGCCAGCACCAGCGGCACGTCGCCGTCCGTCTGCCGGGCCGCCACCGGGTTGTGGGTGACGGCGATGTCCACCGGCTCGCCCCGTGCCTCGGCGGCCCGCAGCGCCGCCGCCAGCCTCCGCCCCGCGGCGCGTTCGGCCGGGTCCCCCTCGGGAACCACCGAGCGGTCCGGGGTGAACTGCGGGTCGCCGATGCCCGCGATCCGCAGTCCGCCCACGGTCACGGGCCTGCCGTCGTCCAGTACGTGGGTGTTCTCCAACTCCTCGACGTACTCCTGGGTGGAGCGCGAGTCGTGGTTGCCGCGCGCCCACACGTACGGGGCGCCGAGGTCCTCGACGGGGTCGAGGAAGCCGTTCTCGGCGGCGGTGCCGTGGTCCATGGTGTCGCCGGAGTCGATGATCACGTCGATGTCGTACTGCTCCACCAGCGACCTGATGATGTGCCACGCGGCCGGGTTGAGGTGGATGTCGGAGACGTGCAGCACCCGGATCGTGCTCGGGTCCGGTTGGTAGGTGGGCAGGTTGGAGGCCGCGTCGTACAGCTTGGTGACGTTGGTGACCAGCCGGGCCAGCTCCTGCTGGTAGACGTCGAACTCGGTGACGATGTTGCGCGCGTTGCCCACCAGGCTCGGCGCACTGGCCAGCAGTCCGGAGAACTTCGGCTCCAGCACCGACTTCGGGTTCCAGGTGGCGTACGCGCCGACCGCCGAGGAGGCGAGCAGCGCCAGGGCGAGTCCGCCCGCGGCGAGCGCGCGCCGCGGCCGCCGGTAGACGACCAGTCCGAGCACCGTGGCGCCGAGGACCACCGCCGCGCACGACCTCACGGCCAGCCCCAGGGCGCCGTCCCGGACGTCCTCGGTGATCTGCGTCTCCAGCCCGCTGATCCGCTCGGGGTGGTCGACCAGGGCCTGGGCGCGTTCGGGGTCGAGCCGGTTGACGTCGACGTCGAGGCCGAGCGGGGCTTGGTGGGTCTCCAGTTCGAGGGCGCCCAGCGGCGGCACGTCGATCTGCGTGCCGCCGGAGACCGTGAGGTGCAGCGACATCCGGGTGTCCACCGGGCCCACCGGTGTCTTGACGCCGCCCGCCACCAACAGACCCAACCAGGCGCCCAACAGCGTCACGGCGATCAGCCCGAGCGCGCGGACGTAGGGCCGGGAGGCGGGGGCGAGCGAGGACGTCGGCGTCGGGCGGTGTGCCCGGGAGCGGTTCCGGAGAGAGCGGGGAACGGCTGCGGCCCTACGGGCGAGGTCCCGGAACGGCCGGAGGGGTTCGCGGCTCATGACGTGCCATATGCCCTGCTTGTGAGGCGGCTATGCGGCGGTCGTGCGCCGGCTGTACGGCGGTTGCGCGGCGGTTGCGCGGCGGCGGGGGCGGCGCGCGGGGCCGGTGGCGCCGCCCCGGTCGCGTGCGCCACCCGCGCGGGGTGGCGGACAATGGGCGCGTGCTGGAGATGACGCGCGAGGAGTTCGAGGAACTGGTCGCCGAGGCCCTCGACCGGATCCCGCCGGAGCTGACGCGGCTGATGGACAACGTGGCGGTGTTCGTCGAGGACGAGCCGCCCGCCGACGACCCCGAACTGCTCGGGTTGTACGAGGGCACACCGCTGACCGAGCGCGGTGAGTGGTACGCCGGGGTCCTGCCGGACCGGATCACCGTCTACCGCGGCCCCACCCTGCGGATGTGCGAGCGTGACGGCGGCGACCGGGAGATGGTGGTCGAGGAGGTGGAGATCACGGTCGTGCACGAGATCGCCCACCACTTCGGCATCGACGACGAGCGGCTGCACGAGCTGGGCTACGCGTGAGCGGTGGGGACGTCCCGGGCCTCCCGCACCGTCCGGGGGATCCGGCCGGTGCGGCGGTCGACCCGGACGTCGACCTGCGCGTGCCCGTCCAGCGCGCGGAGACCGCCGGGGGCCGGGCGCCGGCCGTCCTCGCCGCCGTGGCGTCGGGCGGGGCGCTCGGGGCGAGCGCCCGCCACGCGGTCCTCCTGGCCTGGCCCGCCGGGCCCGGCGGCTTCCCGTGGGCCGTCCTCGTCGTCAACGCGGTCGGCAGCGCGCTGATCGGCGCTCTGATGGTGCTGGTGTCCGAACGCGGCCGTGGGCACCGGCTGGCACGGCCCTTCCTGGGCACCGGAGTGCTGGGCGGCTTCACCACGTACTCGACGTACGCGCTGGACACCGTGGGAATGGTGGAACGGGGGCAGGTGGCGACGGCCCTGGCCCACCTGGGCGGTACGTTCGTCGCCGCGCTCGGCGCCGTGTGGGCGGCCACCGCCGTCACCCGCGCCCTGACGGCGGCGCCGGCGGCGCCGCGGTGAGCGGGGCGGGGTGGACCGGTTGGCCGCTGGTGGCGCTCGGCGGGGCGGCCGGGGCGTGCCTGCGGTACGTGGTGGACCGCGCGGTGCAGGCGCGGCACGAGTCCGTCTTCCCCTGGGGCACCCTCACCGTGAACGCCGTGGGCAGCCTGCTGCTGGGGCTGCTGACCGGCTCCGCCTGGGGAGCGGCCGGACCGGGGGCGGCGCTGCTCGGCACGGGGCTGTGTGGCGCGCTGACGACGTACTCCACCTTCTCCCACGAGACGCTGCGACTGGCCGAACTCGGCCGGGCGCGGGCGGCGGCGGCGAACGCGGTGGTCACCCCGGTCGTGGCCCTGGGGGCGGTCTGGTCGGGTCTGGTCCTCGTGCGTTACCTGGCGGGCTGACGGGAGTTGGGCAGGGAGTCCGTCCCTGTTCCCCCGCCCCGGAGGTGCCCGCCCGTGCGCCGCTCCCGATCCGTTCCCCGTGTGCCCGCCGTCCCTCCCCTCCACGCCGGTGGTCCGACCCGCGCCGGCGTCCGCACGGCCGCCGGCGCGCTGCTGTTGGCCGCTCTCGGCGGCTGCATGACGGTCGGTTCCTCCGACCCCGGGGACGGCGACAGGCCACAACCCGCCGGGCACCAGGCGTCCCAGGGCGCGGACGGCGCCCGGCCCGGTGGCGCGGTGGCGCCGCGGGGCGGCACGGGAGGCCGGAACGGCGGCGAGGAGCGCCGCGCGAAGGACCGGGACGACAGGGAACGCGGGAAGTCGGGGAAGCCGTCCGCCTCCTCCTCGGCGTCCTCGGCGTCCACCGCGCCGTCCGCGTCCGCCTCGCGCCCGCCGCGTTCGTCCGCGCCGGCGGCGTCCCCGGGCACGGGCGGAGGCGGGCGCCCCTCGGTGCCGGCCACGCCCCCGCGCCCGGACGTCCCGCCCCCGGACCGCACCACCCCGCCCGCCGAGCCGTCCCCCACGGGCGGCGACGGTGGCGGCTCGGAAGGCGGGTCCGGGGGTTCCGGCGGGTCCGGTGACGCCGGTGGCGCCGGCGGTTCCGCGGGCGGCGCCGGCGGTGGGGGCGGCGAAGGGGGTGGCGAAGGGGGCGGTGAGGGAAGCGGTGCCGAGGACGGCTCCGGCGGCGAGGCGGACGACGGAGCGGTCGGCGGTCTCCGCGAGCGGTTCCCCGCCGGCGTCGAGCCCCTGTCGGGCGGCGCTGGACCCCTCTCCGCACCTTCCTCGGGGGAGGCGGGAATGAACGGCGGCACCCGCGGCGTTCCCCCCTCACACGAACCCGAATCCGTTGCTCCCGACCGCCTCGACCACCGCCTCCACCGTCCCACCGCCCCCGCGGCGACCGGCCCGACGCCGTAGGACGGTAGACTGGCCCCACGGTCGCCGCTGCCGCGTCCCCCCGCCCACTCTCCGGCGTACGCCGACAAGGGACTTGCCTCCCTGGGGTGGAGGGCCGTATGGTGGCAGATCGTTTGCTCCCATTTGCCCGGCGCCCATCCAGAGCGCGCCGTGTGGCGCGTTCCTCACCTGAGCCGTGGCTGACCGCATCGAGGCGGTCGTATGCGAAATCACGGAGTTGCGGGCGCGTGCCATGAACTCCGGAAGGTTTGTTTTCGCATGTCTGTGACCACCCCCGACGTCATCCTCCCCGAGGACGAGCCGACGACCACGTTCGCCGACCTCGGTCTGCCGAGCGAGATCGTCCGCAAGCTGGCGCACAACGGCGTCACCGTCCCGTTCCCCATCCAGGCCGCGACCATCCCGGACGCGCTGGCGGGCAAGGACGTCCTCGGCCGCGGCCGCACCGGCTCCGGCAAGACCCTCAGCTTCGGTCTGCCCCTGCTGGCCCGGCTGGCCGGCGGGCGCACCGAGCGCAAGCGTCCCCGCGGCGTCATCCTCACCCCCACCCGCGAGTTGGCCATGCAGGTCAGCGACGCGCTCCAGCCGTACGGCGACGTCCTCGGCCTGAAGCTGAAGGTCGTCTGCGGCGGCACCTCCATGGCCAACCAGATCAGCGCCCTGGAGCGCGGCGTCGACATCCTCGTCGCCACCCCGGGCCGGCTGCGCGACCTGATCAACCGCGGCTCCTGCTCGCTGGACGAGGTGGAGATCGCGATCCTCGACGAGGCCGACCAGATGGCCGACCTGGGCTTCCTGCCCGAGGTCACCGAGCTGCTCGACCTGCTCCCGGCGGGCGGCCAGCGGATGCTGTTCTCCGCCACCCTGGAGAACGAGATCGACACCCTGGTGCGCCGCTACCTCGTCGACCCGGTGCACCACGAGGTGGACGCCGCCCAGGGCGCGGTCACCACGATGAGCCACCACGTGCTGATCGTGAAGCCGCGCGACAAGGCTCCGGTCACCGCCGCCATCGCCGCGCGCAAGGGCCGCACCATCGTCTTCGTCCGCACCCAGATGGGCGCCGACCGCGTCGCCGAGCAACTGCGCGAGGCGGGCGTGCGAGCGGACGCGCTGCACGGCGGCATGACGCAGGGCGCCCGCACCCGGACGCTGGCCGACTTCAAGGACGGCCGCGTCAACGTGCTGGTCGCCACCGACGTCGCCGCGCGCGGCATCCACGTCGACGGCATCGACCTGGTGCTGAACGTGGACCCGGCCGGTGACCACAAGGACTACCTGCACCGTTCCGGCCGTACCGCCCGTGCGGGCCGCTCCGGCACGGTCGTCTCGCTGGCGCTGCCGCACCAGCGGCGGCAGATCTTCCGGTTGATGGAGGACGCGGGCGTGGACGCCTCGCGCCACTTCATCGGCCGTGGCGACGCCTTCGACGACGAGGTGGTGGAGATCACCGGCGCCCGGTCGTTGACCGAGGTCCAGGCCGAGTCGGCGCTCAACGCCGCCAAGCAGGCCGAGCGCGAGGTGGCCGAGATCACCCGGAAGCTGGAGCACGCGCAGCGCCGCGCCACCGAACTGCGCGAGGAGGCGGACAAGCTGTCGGCGCGCGCCGCCCGTGAGCGGGGCGACGACCCCGAGGCCGCGGTCGCCGCGGTCGCCGAGGCCACCGAGGCGGCCGCCGCCGAGGCGGTGGCCGAGGTGCTGGCGGCCGAGGAGCGGGCCGAGGCCGAGGCGCGGAGGGCGCGGGAGGAGCGGGGCCACGAGCGCCGCGACCGGCGCCCCTACGGCCGGGACCGGGACGACCGGCGCGACCGTGACGACCGCCGCCCGTTCAACCGGGACCGCCGTGACGACCGCCGGGACGACCGGGGCGGTTTCCGCCGCGACGACCGCTCGTTCGACCGTCGGGACGACCGGGGCGGCTTCCGCCGGGACGACCGTCGGGACGACCGGGGTGGCTTCCGCCGGGACGACCGTCGCGAGTTCGGCCACCGGGGCGGCGGCGACCGTCCGTACAACCGGGACCGTCGTGACGACCGCCGTCCCCACGGCCGCCGTGACGACCACCGCGGCGGCTACCAGGGCGGCGACCACCGGGGCGGCCGCTCGTTCGACCGCCGTGCCGACAAGCCGCGCTGGAAGCGCAACGGCTGACCCCGCCCGGCGCCGCACGCCGGCGGCGCCCGACGGCGAGTGTCCTCCGTGAGCAGGGGCCCGGCCCGAACTCCCCGTTCGGGCCGGACCCCTGACGCGTCGCCACCGCGCCGCCCGCCGGTGGCCGGTGCGCCGGGCCGGACGAGCGCCCGCACGGCGGCGTGGACGGACTCCGCGCCCACGCGGACTGGCTCACCGAGTCCCGGGTGCGGACGCCGAGCCTTCCCGCGGAGGTGCCGGACCTCGGCCCCCGGCGCCGTGGGGGCGTCCCGACGCACGACGTTCACACGCTCTCGTGCGAATGCCTTCGAGACGCGGCCCGCCTCCGGGCTATGCTTCGGGGGCGGGCCGTTAGCTCAATTGGCAGAGCAGTGGACTTTTAATCCATTGGTTGTGGGTTCGAGTCCCACACGGCCTACCGGGCGCAGGGACGCCCCCCGAGAGGGACCTCCCTGCCTGCTCCTCGACGACGCCCCGGGCCGGCGGCCCGGGGCGTCCCGTTTCTCCCGCCGGCCGCGCCTCGGCGGCTTTCGGCGGACGAACCGGCCCGCCGGGCCTGCCGGTCCCGGCTCGGCCGGCGCGTTCCGGCCGGAGGAAGCCCCGTGCCGTCGCGGCTCCTTTCGCCGGCGCGGGGCGGCACCGCCCGGCGGCGGGAATCGTCGCTCCGCCTGGTGCGGAACCCTCGCCCACGGGAACCGTCAACGGCGACAGCCGTCGACCGCCGCCGTCCGGCAGCGGTCGGTGGATCCTCTACCAACCGGAGGGATCGGTGTGGTCCAAGGCGAGGCCGGTGGCGAGCACAGGCGATGGGCGGCGGAGCCGACGTTCTGGCGGGAGGTGTTCGACCAGTTGGGGGCCGGTCTGGTCGTGGTGGACTCCGCCGGCCTGATCGTCGCGGTCAACCCCGCCGCCGAGGAGTTGCTGGACCGTTCCGCGGCGGCGATGGTCGGGGAGGACTTCCACGACCTGCTGCACCGTCGCGCCGACGGCACGGCGGTCCCGCGCGAGGAATGCCTGCTGCTCGCGGCCCTCGCCCTCGGCACCTCGGCCCGCGGCGAGGGGGACGGCTTCCTGCGCGGCGACGGGCGTCTGATCCCGGTCGCCTGGTCCGGCGCTCCCGTGATCAGGAACGGCCGGTTGGCGGGCATGGCCGTGCTGTTCGCCCACATCACCGTCGGCTCGGGGTCGCCCGGGAACCGGACGACCCACGTGACCGCGCTGGAGGACCTCACCGGCAGGATGGCCCTGGTGGCGGAGGTCACCGCGGTCCTGGCCCAGACCCTCGACACCGACGAGGCCCTCAGCCGGCTGAGCCGCTTCCTGGTGCCCCGACTGGCGGACTGGTCCGCCATCGACCTGCGTGCCGAGGGCGAGGTGCGCAGGGTCGCGGTGACCGGCCCCGAAGGGCGCGACTCCGAGCGGGAAGCGTGGCAGGGCGTCCTGCCGGCGACCGCCGAGCACTCCCGGTCCCCCCTGGTACGGGTCCTGCACGGAGGCGAACCCGTCCTGTGGGGGCCCGGGGACATCGCCGCGCCGTCCGACTCCCCGTTGGCCGCCGTGCAGGCCGGATTCCTGCAGTCGCTGGGCGCGACCTCCGCCGTCACCGTGCCCCTGAGGACCGCCCGGCAGGTCATCGGCGCCCTCACCCTGGTCCGCACCGGCACCGCCCGGCCGTTCGACGCCGCCGACCTGGCACTGGTCGGCGACGTGGGCCGCCGTGTCGGGCTGGCCATCGACAACGCCCGTCTCTTCGGTCGGCAACGCGAGGTCGCCGAGGCCATGCAGCGCAACCTGCTCGCCCCCCTGCCCCGGCCCGGCCCGCTGCGCCTGGCCGCCCGCTACCGCCCCGCACCCGCCGGCTCCCAGGTGGGCGGCGACTGGTACGACGCCTTCCTCCTGCGCGACGGCGCCACCGCGCTGGTCATCGGCGACGTCGTCGGCCACGATCTGCCCGCCGCGGCGGGCATGGCCCAGCTCCACGGCATGCTGCGCGTCCTGGCCTGGGACCGCACCGAACCGACCGTCGCCATCGTCGACCGACTCGACGACGCCCTGCCCGCCATCACCAGCGTTTCCATGGCCACCCTCGTACTGGCCCGTGTCGAGGGGCCCGAGACCGGTCCCTGGCGACTGCGGTGGACCAGCGCGGGCCACCCGCCACCCCTCCTGGCCACCCCGGACGGACACGCCGAGTACCTCACGCGGGGGCAGGGCCTTCTCCTGGGCGCCGGCCTCGGCAGCGGCGGACGCTCCGAGGCCGACGCGTCCCTGCCTCCCGGCTCCACCCTCCTGCTCTACACCGACGGCCTGGTCGAGGTCCCCGGCACCGATCTGGACACCGGTCTGGGCCGTCTCCGTCACCACGCGGCCGTTCTCGCCCGCCGTCCCCTGGACGAGTTCTGCGACCAGGTCCTCACCCGCATGTCCTCCGGCAGCACCGACGACATCGCCATCCTCGCCCTGCGCGTCCCCGGTTGAGCCCGCCCGGGCCCCGGTGACGGCCCATTGAGGCTCCGGTACCGGGGCGGGGTGTGGCGTGTCCACGGCTCCACCGCCGGCGCCGCGGGCGGTGGCTAGGCCGGGACGCGGGTGCTGCGGATCGGGGCCCCGGCACGGTGGAGGCCGGCGAGTACCTGCCGGTAGGAGGTGATCAGCCCGGTCTCCAGGTAGGGCACTCCCAACTCCTCGCAGTGGCGGCGGACGATGGGCTGTGCCTTGCGCAGGTTGGGGCTGGGCATGCTCGGGAACAGGTGGTGCTCGATCTGGTGGTTCAGTCCGCCCAGCATGACGTCGGTGAACCGGCCGCCGCGCACGTTGCGTGAAGTGAGCACCTGACGGCGCAGGAAGTCCGGCCGGTCCTCGCCGGTCAGGATCGGCATGCCCTTGTGGTTGGGGGCGAAGATGGAGCCGAGGTAGACGCCGAACAACCCCTGGTGGACGGCGAGGAAGGCGATCGCCATGCCGAGGGGCAGCACCAGGAACAACGCGGTCAGGTAGACCGCGAAGTGCCCGAACAGCAGCGCGCCCTCCAGCACGCGGTTCTTCAGGGAGCGGTTCGCCAGCGCCCGCGCGCTCGCCACGTGCAGGTTGAAGCCCTCCAGTGTGAGCAGCGGGAAGAACAGGAAAGCCTGCCGGCGGCCGATCAGGCGGGGCAGCCCCTTGGCGGCGCGGGCCTGGTCCTGGGACCAGACCAGCAGATCGGGGGCGATGTCGGGGTCGAGCCCCTCGTGGTTGGGGTTGGCGTGGTGGCGGGTGTGCTTGTCCTGCCACCACCCGTAGCCCATTCCGATGCAGGCCCCGGCGATCCGCCCGGCCGTCTCGCTGGGCCCGCGCAGACGGAACACCTGGCGGTGGGCCACGTCGTGGGCGACCAGGGCGACCTGGCCGAAGGCCAGGGCGAGGAAGGCGGCTACCGCCAGGGTCCACCAACTGGGGCCGACGAGCACGAAGGCGACCCAGCCGGCGGCGTAGAGCGCGGCCACCACCGTGATCCGAATCGCGTAGTAGCCGGGGCGGCGGTCCATGAGGCCGGCGTCGGCGATCTTCTTCGACAGCCGGGCGAAGTCGCTGCCGGGCGTGCGTGGGGAGGGAGAGGGGGAGGTGGTGTGCGTGGTCATGGTGATGGGTCTTCCTCACGGCTGGGGGGGGGGCGGGGCCGGGGGCACGGTTCTTCCTCGCCCGCCCGGTCTTCGGTTCCGGGCGGCGGCGTGGACATCCGACCGGTCCCGCTCCTCCTCGACGGCGCGGACCATCACCGTTTACCCCTCGTGAGACCCTTCCAACAGGCTTCGACGGTGTACGACCGACGAAGGGGGGCCACGCGTGTCCGTCCTTCACCGGTACGGACCGCTGTCGGGAGCGGGGAGCCGGTCGGAGGCCTTCCGCCGACGGTCGTTCCCGTTCCGCACCACGGCAGGTGGGGGACGAGCGGTCTCCCGTGGGCGGTCGGACGCGGGACGCCCGGAGCCGGGGCGGGTTCCGGACGGCCGGACGGCCGGACGGCCGTTCGAGCCGTCAGCCCGGCCCGCCGGGGCCCGGAGCCGGAGGCGGGCCCTCCCCGGCCTCCGGGTGCGCCGGACCGGCACCGGTGTCGACGAGGATCTGTGCGGCCCGGTCGGTGTTGTCGGCCCGGACCGCTCGGGCCATCGCCGCGCGCGCGGCGTCGGGAGCCGTCCGCGGCGGGACCACCAGCAGGGAGAAGTGATCACGGTTGCCGCGGGTGACGAGGATCGTGTCGTCGCCGACGGGGAACGAGTCGATGTGGACGACCCGGTCCTCGACGACCAGCCGTGTCGGGAGGTCCTCCCAGGCGTCGGCGTCCAGGCCGACGCGGACGACGGGGCCGATGTGCTCGCTCAGCGCGGCGATCAGGCCGGGCAGTTCGGCTCCGACGCGGCGGGAACGCGGCCACCACGCGCCGTCGAGGACTCCCTGGCGGGAGTGGACCGTCTCAAGCCGCAGGAGGGCCGTCCCGGGTTTCACGGCCCGGTGGGCGGTGTCGGGCAGGAGCCCGGCCGGTTGGGCGTCGTGGTCGGTCATGGCGTGTCCGCCCGTCCTGTGGAGGGCTCGGAGCTTCCACGGTTCCTCCCGGCACCGTCGAAGTCGGTGCGGGATTCCGCCGCTGACTCCACGGTACTCGCGCATCGGTGGAGGGATCCGTTGGCGGGGCTCGGACGAGGGGCCCGAGGACGCGCCGGCGGGAGGGGCGGAGCACCGGGGACGCGTCGCGCACCTGCCCCACGCGGATGCCGTTCCCGGCGAGTGGCGCGACACCGGGCGGTCGGGGGGACCGAGCCCGGAGGCGGGTCCGCGCCACGGTCGCGGCCGGCGGCCCCGCGTCGATCGGTGCGCGCGCCTCCCGGCCACCGACCCGTCCCACCCCGCCGGCCGGTGCGGACCGCTGGTGATCCCCCGAAGACGGCAGGCGCGACAGCCGCTCGGCCGACGTTCGTCGCGTCCGTGGCGGCCGGGGCGGTCGGTGTACTGTCCGGCGGGACGGGGAAGCGTCGCGGCGGGGAACACGGCGCGGGGCGGGGAGGCGAAGGGTGGAACGGCGATGAGCGGGTCACGGGCCCGGACACCCGGGGAGGCGGACGGGCGGCTGCGGCGACGTCTGGGGACCACCGACGCGGTGGTGATCGGTCTGGGGTCGATGATCGGCGCCGGGGTCTTCGCGGCCTTCGCGCCCGCCGCGCGCGCGGCGGGCTCCGGGCTGCTGCCGGGCCTGGCGCTGGCGGCGGTCGTGGCGTACTGCAACGCGACCTCCTCGGCCCGGTTGGCCGCCCGCCACCCGCAGTCCGGCGGCACCTACGTCTACGGCCGCGAGCGACTGGGCGAGTTCTGGGGCTACCTGGCGGGCTGGGGCTTCGTGGTCGGCAAGACCGCCTCGTGCGCGGCGATGGCCCTGACGGTGGGCCTGTACGCGTGGCCGGAGCACGCCCGTGCCGTCGCGGTCGCCGCCGTCGTGGCGCTGACCGCCGTCAACTACGCCGGGGTACGGAAGGCGGTCCGGCTGACCCGCGCGATCGTGGCGGTCGTCCTGGCGGTGCTGGCCGCCGTCGTGGTCGCCTGCCTGACCTCCGGCGAGGCGGACGCGGCCCGGCTGGAGATCGGTTCGGACGTCACCGTCGCGGGTGTCCTCCAGGCCGCCGGTCTGCTGTTCTTCGCCTTCGCCGGGTACGCGCGGATCGCCACGCTGGGGGAGGAGGTACGCGATCCGGAGCGCACGATCCCCCGAGCGATCCCCCTGGCGCTGGGCATCACCCTGGTCGTGTACGCCGCCGTGGCCGTGGCAGCGCTGGCCGCGCTCGGCCCCGGCGGACTGGCCGGAGCGGACGCGCCGCTGGCCGACGCCGCGCGGGCGGCGGGGGTGCCGGAACTGGCGCCGGTGGTGCGGGTCGGGGCGGCGGTGGCCGCGCTGGGCTCGCTGCTGGCGCTGATCCTCGGGGTGTCGCGCACCACCCTGGCCATGGCCCGCGACCGTCACCTGCCGCCCGCGCTGTCCGCCGTCCACCCCCGCACCGGGGTGCCGCACCGCGCCGAACTGGTCGTCGGCGCGGTGGTGGCCGTGGTGGCGGCGACCGCGGACGTGCGCGGCGCGATCGGCTTCTCCTCCTTCGGGGTGCTGACCTACTACGCGATCGCCAACGCCTCCGCCCGGACGCTCACCTCCGCCGAGGGACGTCCGCCGCGGGTCGTCCCCGTCGTCGGGCTGGTCGGGTGCGCGGTGCTGGCCCTCGCGCTGCCGGCCGCGTCGGTCGTCGCCGGGTGCGCGGTGCTGGCCGTCGGTGCCGCCGTGTACGGGGTGCGGCGCGGACTCGCCGGACGCCGGTAGGCCCGGAGCCGGGTCGGGCCGGGTCGGGTCGGGCGGGGTCGGGCCGGGTCGGGTGGGCGGACCGTGGCCGCGGTCGTCCGTACGGCGTTGATCGACTCGCCGGACGGTCGCGGGAGGGGCAGATTGGAGAGGTGCGCGGCGAGGGACAGCGGGAGACGGGCGGCGGCAGGGAGCGCTTCCGCGCCGTTCCCGTGCTCGGGCGCCCGCCGTGGCTGCTTCCCCTGCTGCTGCTCCTGACCGGTCTGTTCACCAACCTGCTGACCCCGCCCAACGTGTTGATCGAGGCGACGTTCTCCGCCGCTCCCCTGATCGCGGCGGCCCTGTGGACGTTCCGCGGCACGGTGGCCACGGCGGTGGCGTCGGCGCTCACCTCCTGCGTCCTGCTGTTGTGGGCGGACCGGGTTCCGGCGATGGAGACCACGCTGCGGCTGTCGACGACCGTCACCGTCGGTCTGCTGGCCGTCGCCGTCAACCGCGTCGTGGAGCGCAGCGACACCCGCGCGGCCACGGCCCGGGGCATCGCCGAGGCCGTCCAACTGGCCGTGCTGCCCGCCCCGCCCGACCGGATCGGGGACCTGAGAATCGCGGCACGCTACGAGACGGCGCATCTCGACACCCGGATCGGCGGGGACCTGTACTGCGTGCAGCGGACGCCGTACGGGATCCGGGCGCTGGTGGGCGACGTCAGGGGCAGCGGGCTGGGGGCGGTCACCGTCGTCACCGTCGTGCTCGGCGCCTTCCGGGAGGCGGCCGGGACCGAGCCGGAGCTGTCGGACGTCGCGGACCGGGTGGAGCGCTCCCTGGAACGGGAGCGGGAGCGGGGGCTGTGGAGAGACGACGAGGGCAACCGGGAGGGGTTCGTCACCGCCGTCCTGGTCGAGGTGTCGGAGGGCGACGGTCCGAGGGAGGTGCGGGTCGTCAACCGGGGGCATCCGCCTCCCCTGCTGCTGCCTCCCGGCGGCGGCTCGGTGCGGGCGCTGGAACCGGACGCGTACGGGTTGCCGCTGGGACTGGGGAGGCTGGGGGACGGTACGGGCGGCTCCGTCGCCGTGGCGCCGTTCCCACCGGGAGCCCTGCTGCTGGTCCACACCGACGGGCTGACCGAGGCACGTGACGCGGCGGGTGCCTTCTACGATCCGGTGCCCTGGTTGCGCGGCCGCCGCTTCCCCGGCCCGGACGCCCTCCTGGACGGGCTCCTGGCGGAGGTCCACGCGCACACGGCCGGGGGGCAGGACGACGACATGGCGCTGTTGGCGGTCATGCGCGATCCGGATCCGCCACCCACCGGGTGATGACCGTCCGTGTCCGCGACACCTCCCTCCGCATAACAAATGAGGCACCGTCAGATAAGAGCGTTGTTCTCTCCCTCGGGAAAGTGGCGGCCAACTCGCCCGAATTGAGGGGGAAATGGCCTGTTAGGTCCCCCCGGAAATTACCCACGCTTTGAAGGGGAGACTTGGAAACCGGCGCGCTCCTCTATTAACGTTCGATAACGCAGCGCGGTCGTCACTGTCGCCGAAGGAGGCGACACCGTGCGCCGTCGCCGAATTCCGAAGGCGCTGCCCCGCCGATCGCGGGGCCGCGTCCAGGGAACCGGGGAACCACCTCTTGGGGTGAATCGGACCGCCGGGCGTGCCCGTGCGGCTCCGTAGGAGACCTTCCTGCTCCGAACCCGTCAGCTAACCCGGTAGGCGAGAAGGAAGGAAAGGAGAGCGCCTCCGTGGCGTCCAGCAGTCCGGCCCCCGAGGCCCCCGAGGTCTCGTACGATCCGCACACCGCCACCTTCGCCCCGTTCGGTCCGGCCGGCGACGAGGACCGACAGGTGTGGAATCCCACCGAGGAATCCGTCCGCCCGGTCCGGGGTCGACACCGCGTGGTCAAGCAGCGCAACGGCATGGCGCGCAGCGGAGCCGTCCTGGGCGTCGGCATGATCGCGGCGGTCGGCGCGGGCGGCATCGCCACCGCCAAGGAGAAGGCCCCCGCCCCCATCTCCCTGCCCGACCTGGGCGAGGTGGCCGAGAACATCCCCGGTGTCGGCGGGCTCATAACGGAGTCCGACAAGGGCTCCGGCCCCGATGCCGAGCCCGGCACCGAGTCCGACGCTCCCTTCGGCGACTTCGGCGACACCCTCGCCCAGGCCGGTCCGGACACCGGTGACGCCGGTGCCACCACCACCCTGAGCTCGGACCCCGGCGAGGCGCTGCGGGCCCGGATCCTCCAGCAGGCCGACCGGCAGCAGTCGAACGCCGCCCAGGCGGCGGTCGAGGCCGCCGCCGAGCAGGCCGCGGAGAAGGCGGCCGAGGAGGCCGCGGACAAGGCCGCGAAGGAGGAGGCCGAGCGCAAGCGCAAGGCCGCCGAGGAGGCGGCCCGCAAGGCCGAGGCCGAGCGCCTGGCCAAGCTCGCGGCCGGCTACACCCTTCCGCTCACCTCCTATCAGCTCACCTCCCACTTCGGCGCCTCCGGTTCGATGTGGGCCAACAACCACACCGGCCTGGACTTCGCCGCCCCGACCGGCACCCCCGTCAAGGCGGTGCACAGCGGCGAGATCGTCGAGGCGGGCTGGGCCGGCTCCTACGGCTACCGCGTCGTCCTCAGGCTCGACGACGGCACCGAGATCTGGTACTGCCACCTGTCCTCGATGACGGTGACCAGCGGCAAGGTGACCACCGGCGACGTCATCGGCCGCGTCGGCTCCACCGGCAACTCCACCGGCGCGCACCTCCACCTGGAGGTCCGTCCCGGCGGCGGCGCCCCGATCGACCCGCTGGCCTGGCTGCGCGACAAGGGCCAGTCCATCTGACCAGCCCCGGACGGGCCGTCGCCGCCGTCCGGCCCGGCCCGGACCGGAAGCCTCCGATCCTCCGGTCCCCGTTCCCGGCCGCCGCCTCGCACACCGTCGACGCACGTCGGCCGACCACAGGAGGGGACGAGGCGGCGTCCGGGTCCGTCCGGCCGCCGGACGGACCCTCGTTCCCGGCACCGTTCCCGGCACCGCTCCCGGTCCGGCCCCGAACCCCGGCGGCCCTGGTGGACCACCCCCCGACGCCAGGGCCGCCGGTTCCCGCCGCGCCCCGACCCATGACCCGGCGCCGCGCGTGGTAACCGTCTCCCATGACCGACACACCTCGCACGTCCCGCACGTCCCACGCCCCCCGCGCCTCCGACACGCCGGGCCCGCCCGGCACGAGCGGTGCTCCGCGCAGGATCGGCGGCCTCACCGTCTCCCCCCTCGCTCTGGGCGGGAGCGTCTTCGGCTGGACGGCGGACGAGCGGCAGTCCTTCGCCGTTCTGGACGCCTACACCGAGGCCGGCGGCACCTTCGTCGACACCGCCGACTCCTACTCGGCCTGGGCCGAGGGCAACAGCGGCGGCGAGTCGGAGACCGTGATCGGCCGCTGGCTGGCCGCGCGCGGCAACCGCGACGACGTCGTCATCGCCACCAAGGTCGGCTCCCACCCCGACCGCAGGGGACTGTCGGCCGCCACCATCAAGGCCGCGGCCGAGGACTCCCTGCGCCGCCTGGGCACCGACCACATCGACCTCTACTACACCCACCGCGACGACGAGTCGGTCGAGGTGGAGGAGATCGTCACCGCCCTCGACGATCTCGTGCGCGCGGGCAAGGTCCGCGAGATCGGCGCCTCCAACATCTCCGCCGAGCGGTTGGAGGCGTCCCTGGCCTTCTCCGCCCGCGAGGGACGCGCCCGCTACGTCGCCCTCCAACCCCACTACAGCCTGGTCTCGCGCGACACCTACGAGGGGCCGCTGCGCGATGTGGCCGCGCGCCACGACCTGGCCACGGTCCCCTACTACGCCCTGGCCGCCGGTTTCCTCACCGGCAAGTACCGCCCCGGCGCGGCGCCCGACGGGGCCCGCGCGGGCAGCGCGGCGAAGCACCTGGAGACCGAACGGGGACGCCGGGTCCTGGCGGCCCTGGACGAGGTCGCCGCCGCGCGCGGCACCGACCCCGCCACCGTCGCCCTGGCCTGGCTCGCCGGCCGCCCCACGGTCGCCTCCGTCCTGGCCAGTGCCCGCGCCCCGGAGCAGCTCCCGCCGCTGCTGGCGATGACCGAACAGGCCCTCACCGAACGGGAGACGGAGGTGTTGGAGAGGGCCTCGGCCTGAAACGGCGGGCACCCGACGGGGCGCGGCCCCGGCCGCGCCCCGGAACGTCGGAAGGGACGTTCCGGGCGCTCCGGGGCGTGCGCCGTCGGGTTCAGCGGCGAGGCTGCCCGTACACGTGTTCCACCGCGATCCGCAGCACCCGACGCCGGTCGGCGACCATGGTCCGCCGGTAGTCGTCCCAGTCGGGATGCTCCTCGCCTCGGATCGACCGGTAGAGGTCGACCAGCTCCTCCACCGTCCCGTCGTGCGGGTCGACGGCCACGGGCGTCAGCTCGGCGGTGCCCTCGGCGACCGTCCAGGCCCAGCCGTCCTCGCTGGTGACGTGGTAGCTCGCGCGGGGGTCGCGGGCGAGGTTGCGGGTCTTGGCGCGGTCGGCGGTGACCGAGATCCGGATCAGTCGCCGGTCGGGGTCGTAGTGGTGGACGACGTTCGACAGCTGTGGCCGTCCGTCCCGCTTCAGGGTGGCCAGCACGCCGAGTCCGCGCTCGGAGAGCAGCCGGAGGAGGGCGTCCTGTGCCGTCCCGGTCCCCTGGGCGTCGGTTCCGTCGCTTCCGGTCATGGGTCACGTTCCTTCCGGTGAGTTCCGGTGGTGGTGCCGTGGACGTCAACCGGTCGGGCGGAGCGGGGGTTTCGCCGGCTCCCCGGGCGTCGGTGTTGCCCCGTCGTCGCGCTCCGACCGGTGGGCGCGCACGTACGCGTCGTGCGCCTCCCCGCCCGCGGGCACCACCTTAGGCGGGCAGCCGCTCCTCGATGGCGGCGACGACCTCCGCCGCCTCCGGCTCGGTGCGCGGGCGGAAACGGGCGACGGGGGTGCCGTCCGCCGCGACGAGGAACTTCTCGAAGTTCCACTGGACGTCGCCGGCCTGCCCGTCGGCGTCCGCGAGCTTCGTCAGCTCGGCGTAGAGCGGGTGCCTGTCCGCGCCGTTGACGTCGGCCTTCTCCAACAGCGGGAAGGTGACGCCGTAGGTGGCCGAGCAGAACGTCCCGATCTCCTCGGCGGTGCCCGGCTCCTGGCCCCCGAACTGGTTGCACGGCACGCCGAGCACCGTGAACCCGCGGTCGCCGTACGTCTTCTGCAGCCGCTCCAGGCCCTCGTACTGCGGGGTCAGCCCGCACCTGGAGGCGACGTTGACGATCAGCAGCACCTTGCCCCGGTGCTCGGCGAGGGAGGTGGGCGCGCCGGTCAGGGTGCGCAGGGGGATGTCGTGGAGGCTCATGCCCCCTGTCTAACAGAGTCCACCGGCTCCGGGGGGCGGGACGGCGGTCGGAGTGAGCCGGCACACGGCCGGTGGGGCCCGAACGGCCGGTGGGGCCCTCCCGTGTCCCGCCCCGGCCACCGGCCGTCGGGTCGCCGGGTACGACGGTCCGTCCGGTCGGCGGCCGGGGCGGCCGCGGCCGTGGCGGGGGACGCCAGGGGACGGTGGCGGTGGAGGGCGTGGAGCAACTCGCGCTCGTGGGCGCGGAAGTCCGGGATCGCGGCGCCGTACTCCGCACGGGCGCGGAGCAGCGCCAGCCGGGCGGCCGCGCGGTGGTACTCGGCGACCGCGCGGGCCGCCCGGCGGCCTCCGCCCCGGCGCGCGAGGTCGCGGGCCAGCGCGCGGGAGCGCAGGCAGCCGAGCGTGTACGGTTCCGACGGCGCGAGCCAGCCGGCGGCCGCGTACCGGGACAGCGTGGTGCGCACCGTGCGCAGCACCTGCCGACGGGCCCGGATCGCCAGGGCGCCCACCACGACCAGCACCGGCATCATGAACAGGCCGTAGACGGTGAAGAAGACCCGCGTCCGCTGGGTCGCCGCCTCGTTCCACACCCCGTGCAGCGTGACGGCCGCCGCCAGCCCCAGCAGAGGCAGCAGGACGCGTGACGCGCGCCGATGCCGGGCGGCCAGGGCGGCCGCGCCGAAACCCACCCCCACCAGGGCCGTGAACAGCGGATGCGCGAGCGGGGCCACCACCACGCGCTGGAGGAACGTGCCCAGCGTCGTCGACTCCAGCCCCGAGTGCCCGAACGCCAGGTCCTCGCCGAAGGCCCGGCCCAGATAGAGGATGTTCTCGGTGAAGGCGAAGCCCGTGGCGGTGACGCCCGCGGTGACCACGCCCGACACCACTCCGCCGAAGTCCCGTGGCCGGTGCAGGTACAGCAGGAGGACGGCCCCCGCCTTCGCCGTCTCCTCCACGAGGGGCGCGATCACGGTGGTGCCCAGCGCGTCGGCACGGTCCGGGGCGCGCGGCATGACGGAGGAGGCCAGCCAGTCCGTGGCGAAGCCGTTGACGGTGATCGCGACGAGGGTGGCGGCGCAGGCTCCCCAACCGAAGGCGAACAGCAGATTCCGCCGGGGCGTGGGCGCGGCCCGGTCCAGCCAGCGGAAGACGGCCAGCAGCACGGGCACCGGCAGCACGGCCAGACCCAGCCCGACGAGGAAGCCGTCGGGCCCGGTCTGCTGGTGGACCAGCCCGAGGATCACCGCCCCGCACAGCCCCAGGAGCACCGTCAGGGCAGCCGTGCCCACGGCGCGGCGCGTGCGGCCGCGCCGCCGCCCGCCGCCCGACGACGCCGCCGGAGACTCATGGTGCACGCGACGACCTTTAACGCACCGGGGGGCGGATGACCAGAGCCGGCCCCCGACGACCGGCTGCGACCGGTGCGGGCGAGGGTACGGGCGGTCGTGCGGGCCGTGCGGTGGGGACGCGCGGCCGAGACCCCGGGCCCGGAGCGGCTCATTCCAGGGTGCTCTCCTCCACGTTCTCCATACGGGCGTAGAGCACCTGCTCGTTGACCTCCAGGTTGTTGATCAACCTCAGGGCCGCGGCGATCCCGTTGCCGACCAGCTCCTCGGCCACCTCGCCGTACTCCACCTGCACCAGGACGTTCGGGGCGCGCTCGTCGTCGGCCCGCCGCCGCGGGTCGCGCCAGGTGCCCACCGCGCCGATCTCCGTCGCCGCGCGCATCAGGAACGCCACGGCGTGCGCCTTGGCGCGCGGCAGGGTCAGCGTCAGCAGCTCCCGCTCCACCCGGGGGAGCTGCACACCGGCCTCGGCGTCGCCGAACAGCAGCGCGTACAGCAGGTCCTTCGCCTCGCGCAGCAGCTCCTCCCCCGCCGCCGAACGGCACCGGGCGGGGACGAGGGCGCCGCCCTTGCCGGGCGGGTCGAGCAGGTGGCCCTCGGCCTCCAGGCGCTCGCGGTCCCAGGAGCGCAACCTGGTCACGAAGTCGGCCAGCCGGGGCGTGTCCAGCTTCCAGGCGCGGATCCGCTCCAGCCGGAGCGCCCGCTCCTCCTCGTCCTCCGGTTCCGGCTCCGGCCGGGACGCGGACTCCGGCTCGTCCGGCCGCCCGGCGGCGCCGCCCGGCGCCGGCACGCGGGCGAGGAGCTGCTCCACCAGCCACTCCTTCGGCCGCTCGGCGAGCAGGACGCGCAGCCGTGCGTGGTACTCCTCGTACAGCTCGCCGTTCACCTGGCGGACCAGGTCGTCAAGGGTCTCCATGGAGCGGCACCGTAGGTGCGGGGACGGTGACGGCCGGGCGTCCGGATTCGAAACCACCCGCAAGGGTCATTCGGGAGCGCGCCGCCCGCCCACGCGCCGGAACGCGCCGGATGCACCGGAGGGGCACGGTCGGGGCGCGTCAGGGCACGCGGCGGAAGATCAGATCGCGGACGACGTGCCCCTTGGCCAGGCCCTGCTGCTCGAAGCGGGTCATCGGCCGGAAGTCGGGCCGGGGGGTGAAACCGCCGTCCGGCCGGGTGTTCTCCAGCGCCGGACAGTCGGTGAGCACCCGGAGCATCTGCTCGGCGTACGGCTCCCAGTCGGTCGCGCAGTGCAGCAGCCCGCCGGGGGCCAGCCGGGAGGCGGCCAGCTCGACGAACTCCGGCTGGATGATGCGGCGCTTGTGGTGGCGCTTCTTGGGCCAGGGATCCGGGAAGAAGACGCGGATCCCGGCGAGGCTGCCGGGATCGAGCATCTCGCGCAGCAGGATGATCGCGTCACCGTTGGCCACCCGGACGTTGGACAGCCCCTCGCGCTCGGCCGACAGCAGCAGATTGCCCTGACCGGGAGTGTGGACGTCGGCGGCGAGGACACCGGTGCCGGGGTCGGCGGCGGCCATCCGCACGGTCGCCTCGCCCATCCCGAAGCCGATCTCCAGCACGACGGGCGAGCCGGGCGGGAGGGGGGCGAAGAGCTCGTCGAGGTCGATGCGGCGGTCGCCGTCGATCTCCACCCCCCACTTCGGCCACAACCGCAGCAGCGCGTCGCGCTGGTTGGCGGTGACCCGGCTGCGGCGCGGCTGGAAGCTGCGGATGCGGCGCTCGTGGCGCTCCCCGGCGGGGTTGGCGGAGGGGCCGGTGCCGGCGGGGAACATGGCGCCCTTGGCACGCCCGCCGGACCGCCCGGCCCGCTCGGCGGGGGCGGTGGAGGTTTCCGGGGTATCGGGAGCTTCGGAGGTTTTCTCGGACACAGTGCGTACGAGTCTACGGCGGCGCGCTCGCACGGTCGTCCGACGGAGGCCGCCGTGGCCGGCGCCCCCTGGGGGGAGCGGACATCATCCCCACGGGGTCCCCACCGGGCCCCTGCCGGAATCACCGGTACGGGCAAGGGCGTTGGGGGAAGGGAAACGACCGCAGGCAGCGCGGAGCCGACCGCGCTGCCGCGTCCGCACGGAGGAGACCGACCATGACGGCCGCACTCTCGGAGAAGCTGAGGAAGTACCTGGACGAGTCACGGGTCTTCGCGACCGTGGCGACGGTCATGCCCGACGGACGGCCGCACCTGACGGTCGTCTGGATCAAGCGCGACGGCGACGACCTGGTGTTCTCCACCACCGCGGACCGGCTGCAGGGCAGGAACATCGCCCGTGACGCGCGCGTCACCGTGCTGGTCAACCCGCCCGACGACCCGTACGTGTACGCGGAGGTCCGCGGCACCGCCACCATCACGCCCGACCCCGGCGCGGATTTGGTGAACGAGCTGTCGCTGAAGTACACCGGGCAGGACTACGCCACCTTCAACCCGGCGTCGAAGGACGACGGCGAGCGCATCATCGTGCGCGTCACGCCGGAGAGGGTCACCGGTCGACTCTGAGACCGGCCCCGGGTCGATCCGGTGAGGGGGAGGGCCGCTCGACCCGATGCCGCCGACGGGTTCCGCGAACCCGGTGCGGTGCTGACAGACTGGGCGCACACACGTGGGCACTGCCCCGCGGTCCGCCGCGCCCGCCGGGGGCGCGGCGGACCGCGGTCGGCACCGAGGAGGCGAACGCGCATGGCGGACAGCGCCGCACGTCCGGGCGCGGGCGGGATCGACAGTTCCCGTCCGCACTCGGCACGGATCTGGAACTACCTGGCGGGCGGCAAGGACTACTACGAGGTCGACGCGGACGCCGCGGAGAAGGTCCTCGCGGTCTTCCCCGGCATGCGCGACGTCACTCGCGCCTCCCGTGCCTTCATCGGCCGGGTGGTGACGCACCTGGCCGGGGAGGTGGGCATCCGGCAGTTCCTGGACATCGGCACCGGCCTGCCGACGCGGGACAACACCCACGAGGTCGCCCAGCGCGTCGCCCCCGAGTCGCGCATCGTCTACGTCGACAACGACCCGCTGGTGCTGGTGCACGCCCGTGCCCTGCTCACCAGTTCCCCCGAGGGCGCGTGCGACTACATCGACGCCGACGTCCGCGACCCCGACCGGATCCTGGCGGAGGCCGCGCGGACGCTGGACCTCTCCCGCCCCGTCGGGCTGATGCTCATGGGGATCCTGGGCCTGGTGCCCGACTACGACGAGGCCCGTTCGGTCGTGCGACGGCTGCTGGACGCCCTGCCGTCGGGCAGCTACCTCGGTCTGAACGACGGCGCCACCACCGACCCGGCGTACGTCGAGGCCATCGAGCGCCACAACGCCCGTGGCCCCGCCACCCCCTACACGCCCCGCGATCCGGAGTCGATCGCGGGCTTCTTCGAGGGGTCGGAGCTGCTCGACCCCGGTGTCGTCTCGTGCTCGCGGTGGCGGCCGGAGGGCGAACCGGGGCCGGAGGTGGCCGTGTACGGGGGGCTGGCGCGCAAGCCGTAGACGGTGCCGGACGGCCCGGGGACCGACCGGGCCGTCCGCCGTTCGCCGTTCGCCGTCCGTCGCGTCCGCCGCCGGGGCGCCGGGCCCGGTCAGCGCGCGGCGTCCAGCGCCGCCAGTACCCGCCCGGCCACCTCGCGGCCGATCGGCAGGGAGGCCGTCGCCGCCGGCGAGGGGGCGTTGAGGACGTGGACGGTGTGCGGGGCCTCGGTGATCAGGAAGTCGTCCACCAGCGTCCCGTCCGGCCCGACCGCCTGGGCCCGCACCCCCGCCGGGGCCGGAACGAGGTCCGCCTCGTCCACCTCGGGCAGCAGGCGGCGCACGGCCTCGGTGAAGGCCGTCTTCGACAGCGAGCGGCGCACCTCGCCCGCCCCGTACCGCCAGTGGCGGCGGGCGAGTCGCCAGGTGCCGGGGTGGCCGAGCGTCCCGGCCAGGTCGCGGGGGCGGACACTGCCCCACCGGTAGCCCTCGCGGGCCAGCGCGGGGACGGCGTTGGGGCCGATGTGGACCGAGCCGTCCACCCCGCGCGTCAGATGCACGCCCAGGAACGGGAACGCCGGGTCCGGCACCGGGTAGACCAGCCCCCGCACCAGCGCGGAACGGGACGGGACCAGCTCGTGGTACTCCCCCCGGAACGGAACGATCCGCACCGGCGGCACGTCCCCGGCCAACCGTGCCACGCGGTCACAGTGCAGCCCCGCGCAGTTGACCATGGCACGGGCTCGCACCACCTCGCCCGCCGCGGTGCGGACGGCCGTGCCCACGCCCGGCCGGCGGTCCACGACGGTGACCTCGGCGCCACAGCGCACCTCCCCGCCCGCCGCCGTCACCGACCGGGCCAGCTCGGCGGCGACCGAACCGTAGTCGCAGACGCCGGTCGTGCCCACGTGGATGGCGGCCAGACCGGCCACGTGCGGCTCGTACTCGGCGATCTGAGCCGGTCCCAGCTCGCGCACCGGAATGCCGTTCTCCCGACCGCGCTGCACCAGGGCGTGCAGTCGGGGCAGTTCGTCCCGCTCGGTGGCGACGATCAACTTCCCCGTCACCCGGTGGGGGATGTCGTGCTCGGCGCAGAACTTCACCATCTCCGCCGCGCCCCGCACCGCGAAGCGGGCCTTGAGCGAACCGGGACGGTAGTAGACGCCGCTGTGGATCACCCCGCTGTTGCGACCGGTCTGGTGCCGGGCCGGAGCGGTCTCCTTCTCCAGCACCACCACGCGGGTGCCGGGCCGGGAACGGACGAGCGCGTACGCCGTCGCCAGACCGACGATCCCGCCACCGACCACCACCACGTCACAGTCGTACGCCGCCTGCCGCGCACCCGCGGGGGCCACCGCGGGGGCCACCGGCGGAGCCGCGGGGGAAGCCGCCGGGGGAGGGGCGGCCGAGGAGTCCGTGAGGTCCGCGGGGTCGCTGGGAGAGGCCGGGGAGACAGAGGACACGCCCTCCATCATGGCGCGACCCACCGACGGACGGAGCCCCCGAGGCCCGAGATGTGACCCGTTCGGCGATCCGTTCGGCACCCCCGCCCGCACGGCGGGCGCGGCGGACCCGGCGGACGCGGTCCGACCGGCGCGCGGACCCCGGTCCGCGCCCCGGGTCCGGCCGTCACGCGGGTGCCGCCAGCAGCGGACGCGCCCGCTCCCGCAGCTCCGCCACGCGCGGCTCGTCCCCGTACGGCTCCAGGCGGTGCAGCAGGTCCCGTACGTACTCCGTCGTCCGCGCCGAGGAGATCCGCCCCGCGACCTCCACCGCTCGGGCGCCCGCCGCACACGCCGCGTCCAGATTGCCCGATTCCAGTTCCGCGACCGCCGAGACCACCAGCCGCAGGCCGTGCGAGCGCACGAACTCCTCGCGTGGCCGCGACAGCGCCTGCTCGGTGAAGCGACGCACCTGACGCGGCGCCCGCAGATCGCGGTAGCACTCGGCGGCGTCGGCGGCCAGCCGGTCGTAGGAGTAGAAGTCCAGCCAGGACGGGTCCGGGTCGCCGTCGCGGGAACGCTCCAACCGGCCCTCGGCCGCCGCCAACGCCGCACCGCAGGCCGCCGAGTCGCCCGCCTTGGCGTGGGCGCGGGCCTCCACCAGGTGGAAGAAGCTCAGGGTGCGGGCCGTGGCCAGGCCCCGGTTGCGTTCCAGCGCCGCCTGCGCCAGGTCCACCCCCTCCTCGGCGAAGCCCCGGTAGGTCGCCTGGAGCGACATCGAGGCCAGCACGTACCCGCCCAGCGGTACGTCCGCCGCCGCCCGCGCCAGGCGCAGCGCCTGGATGTAGTAGCGCTGCGCGGCCTCCTGCTGACCGGTGTCGAAGGCCATCCATCCGGCCAGGCGCGTCAGTTCGGCGGTGGCGCGGAAGAGGGCGCGCCCCACCTCGTCGCTGTAGGTGCCCAACAGCAGCGGGGTGGCGTCCACGCGCAGACACTCGGGAACCATCGACGAACGCCAGTCGCCGCCGCCGTACTTGGAGTCCCAGCGCCTGGCCTCCTCCGCGGCGTCCCGCAGCTTGGCGACGTCGCTGTGACCGACGCGCGGCGTCGGGGAGGCGAGCGGGGAACGGGGGAGCGTCAGGGACGGGACGGGGGCCTTCCGGCCCGTCGGGGACCGCCTTCCCGTCGGCCCCGCCGCGGCTCCGGTGCCGGCTCCGGAGCCGGGGCCGGTGTCAGGACCGGTGCCGGGGCCGGTGTCAGGATCGGCGGAGTCCCGCGTCCCCTCCGGCGACGGTGGCCGTGACGCCGACGCCGAGGGGGACGCCGGAGGGGACGCCGATGCCGCCGGACCCGGGACCTCCCTCGCCACCGAGGCGTCGGCCGGTGTGATCAACCAGCGTGAGGTGGGCACGGCGTAGGCGCTCACCGAGAACGACCCCGCCAACGACTGCCAGACGCCGCCACTGCTCCGCCGCCCCGCCGGATCCAGCCGGTACAGCTCGGTGGCGGACCGCACCGCGTCGCCCACGGCGCGCGGGAAGGACAGGCCCACCTCCGGAGCCGGGTCGGCGTCCGCCAGACCGATCTCGTGCAGTGGGACGGGGCGTCCGAGCTTGCTGCCGATGGCGGCGGCGATCAGATGGGGGGCGATGCCCTGGGGCACCATGCCCTTGGAGACCCACCGGGCCACCGAGGTCTTGTCGTACCGGAGGGTCAGTCCTCTCTGCGCCCCGAGGTCGTTGACCCGGCGGGCGAGTCCGGCGTTGCTGATTCCGGCGAGGGCGAGAACGGCGCCGAGCTTCTCGTTCGGTCCGCGTGGCTCCCTGGACATGCGCACCCCTGACACAGCCGACGGCCGCCCCGCACCGCACCCGCGGGGCGCTCGTCAACCCAGCGTAGTTCGCCGCATCCCTACCGTTAAGGGGCGTCTTCCGGGATGGCGGGAATCAGGTCCGCGCAGGAGTGGGCGGCCGGCGCCGCGCGAACGGCGCGCCGCGTGTCCCGGAGCGCGCCGCGCATGCCCCCCTGGCGTGTGCACCGGGTGTGTGCCGATGCGCCTGTTCATGCGCTCTGTGCGGCCCGGATGGGAAGCGCTTCCATGGGTGCTGCGTGGGTCGGCCCGCTGCGCTGGAACCAGTGGGCTGGGGGAACCCGCCGTTCCATTCCCCGCGGACGGCGGTCCGGTCCGGGAGGCGAGGGTGCCTCCCGGACTGCCGATGACGTTTCACTCGGCATATCTCACGGCAAATATTTGGCCGAATGCCGCCGGTCCCGGCGGAGCGTTCGGCGACCGGCACGGCGTCGGAGACCGACGCCCGCTTCCGCGCGTCCGCGTCCGGGTACACCTCTCACACGCCCATCACGTGGCAGCATGGTCCGCGACGACGGCAGTTGACAGTCCCGACGGTGCACAACCGGCGGCGGTCGGCGGTGGCCGGCTGCGGCCACCCACGACCCGAGGGGCCAAGCGGAGGCGCGCATGCGGTGGTTGGTGGGATGGGCCGCAGACCACGCCTCCGGCACGGGCGGCGCACCCCGGCCCGGACAGGCGATCAGGCCGGTCGGCGCACAACCGCTGTGGGACGACTCGGACCCCCTCTGGGCGGTCGGCGACTGGCGGCCGGACGAGGTGCGCCTCGTCGAGGCCGACGGCGGTGACAGGCTCGCCGTGCTGGGGTGCTGCGGAGCGTCCGACGAACAGTTGCGCGTCGCGCTGTTCGCCGCCCGAGGCGGAGCCCTGCGCCATCTGACCGCCTGGCCCGGCAGCTACACCACCGTCGTGCGCGTCGGTCGCCGCGTCACCGTCACCACCGACCTCGCCGGTGCCCGGCCGGTCTTCCACACCCCGTGGGCGGGCGGCACCGCCTACGCCACCGCCGCGCTGCCCCTGGCCGACCTGATCGAGGCCCAACTCGACGTCGGCCACCTCGCCGCCCTTCTCGCCTGCCCCGAGGCACCCGAGGCGCTGGGCGACGGCACCCCGTACGAGGGGGTGCGCCGTGTGCCGCCCGGACACGCGCTGATCGTGCGCGACGGCCGCAGCCGCGAGACCGTCGGCTACGAGCCCGCCGTCCCGACCGTCGTCGCCGCGCCCCCGGTGGACGCGGACGCCGCGGTCGCGGGCGTACGCGAGGCCCTGGTGGAAGCCGTACGGGTGCGACTGGCGGCTCCGCGCCACGCTCCCGTGCCCGACCTCGACACCCTCGACCCCGGGCCCGTCCCCGGCATGGGACCGGCCCAGCGGCGCGCGGAACGCCCGGGCCACCGGAGGAGGGGACCGGCGCCGGGCATCGGCGCCGACCTGTCGGGCGGCAGCGCCTCGGCGACGATCGCGCTGTTGGCCGCCGGGCTGCCCGGTGCGCCGGGCACGGTGTTCGGCACCCCGGGGACGTCGGCGGGCGAGCGGTTGTCGGCCGTCACCTTCAACGACCTCACACTGGGGCCGCGTTCGGGACGCGAGGCCGAGTTGGAGTGCGCCCGGGGCATCGCCGAGAACCCCCGGCTGCACCACGTCGTCGTCGCGGCCGGGGAGGAGGCCCTGCCGTACGTCGGACCGGACGGCGGGCCGCTCGTCGACGGACCGCTGACCGACGAACCCGGCCCCTCACTGGTCGTCGCCGAACGGCACCGGCAGCGGCTGGCCGCGGGCAGCGCGGACCACCTCACCGGACACGGGGCCCGCGAGGTGCTGGACGCGCACCCGGCGCGGCTGGCCGACCTGTTGCTGGACCGTCGCCGCCGCCATCTGCTGCGACCGGTCACGGCGTTGGCGAGGGCGGAGGGAACGGCCGGCCGATCGGTGCTGGTGCCGCTCACCGTCTACCGGGCGGCGCGGCGGTTGGCCCGCACGCCGTACCGGGAGGGGGTGCTGGAGGCGGCGCGACGGTTGCGGGAGCGCGACGCGGCAGGCCCCCACGGGGCGACGGGCACGTCGAACGGCGCGGGCTCCGGTGCCGTGAGCGGGGCCGGGGGAGCGGGCCGCGACCCCCACGGGGCCGGGGTGCTCGACGCCTCGCTGGCCGCCCTCGCCTGGTGCCGTCCGGGACCGGCCGCGCGCTGGCTGACCGGTGAGGCACTGGCAGAAGTATCGATTCGCCTGGAGCGGGCGGCCCTGCGTCCGGCGCCCGGGGAGGCCGGTACCCGCCCCGGGGAGTGGCGGGCGCGCGCCGCGCTCGCCCGGTTGGCGGCCGACCACCGGATACTCGAACAGGCCGCCGAGGTCCGCGGCCAGCGGCTGCACGCCCCGTTCCTGGACAACCAGGTCGTCCGTGCCTGTCGGGCCCTGCCCGAGGCCCTGCGGGTACAGCCGGGAGCACGGGCGTCGGTGCTGCGCGCCGTTCTGGCGGGGGCGGGCGTCCACGACCTGCCGTCCGGCTGGGGCGCGCCCTCCCACGCCACCCGGGCCGCCGCCGTGCGGGCCGGACTGCGTTCCCGGGTCGGTGACCTCATCGACCTCTTCGACGCCCCCCTGCTCGCCGACGCCGGGCTGGTCGAGGCCCGGGTGGTGCGCAGGGCGCTGCGCGCGGCGGCCGAGGGCGAGCCGCTGCCCCTGGACGGGCTGGCGGAGTTGGTCTCCACCGAGGTGTGGTTGCGTCGGCTGTTGGCCCGCCGCGGCAGTTGCTGGACGGGAACGGCCGCACCGCGCCAACGCGCGGTGGCGGGAGGAGTACCGCAGCGCCCGAGTCTGTGACCCCGGCTCCGGCGGTCCGGAACCGCTCCGCCCCGGGGCGCACCGGGGAAGGCCGGATCCGGGCCGCTCAGCCGCAGCCGATCCCCGCCCCGACCCAGGAGGCCGACACCGCCACGTCCAGGACGGAGTACGGCTCGACCACCAGGCGGAGCGTTCGGCGGCCGGTCAGGGGGACGTGGACCGGCACCGGCTCGTCGCCCCGACGGACGACGCCCGACCGCCACAGCCGGTCCCCGTCGGCGTACACGGAGAAGCGGACCGCGCCCCGCAGCACCGTCAGGTCGTCCACCCCGACGAGCGCGTCGAACGAGGTACAGGGCCCGTTCAGGTCGATCGTCACCGAGGAGCGGGCCGAGACCGTCACTCCGTGCCCCCTGTTCCGTCCGCCGATGCTCACCCGCGAGCGCTGCCACAGTCGGCTGCTCCCGCTCCGTACGGTCGGCCCGTCGGCCGCCGGGCCGCCCCGGGACAACCGATCGAGCCGGTGGACGGTCGTCCCGGGCGGGGATGACGACGGGGACGAGGGTGACGACGGGGACGAGGAGGGCGAGGGGGGTGACGGGGTGGTCCCCTTCCCGGTTCCTCGGTCGCGCGCGTCACCGTACTCCCGTCCGTCCGGCCGGCCGCCCACCGGACCGGAACCGCCCACCGGACCGGAACCGGGCGCCGGCTCGGCACCCGTGACGCCCGTCGGGGCGGACGGCGCACCGGCCTCTGGGCCGTACGGAGTCCCGGGCCCCGCGGTCGTGGCCGGGGCGATGCCGTACGGCGGCACCGGGGCGAGACCCCGCGAACCTCCCGCCGAATCGGCCGGACCCACCGACTCCATCGTCTGCGGCTCCGAACCGATCCCCGAGCCCTTGGCCTCCGCTCCCACCTCGCCGGGCACGCTTGCCATGGAGGGGCGGGCACCCGGGCCCGAGTCCGGCTCGGGGCCCCGGGACCGCTGACCGTCGCCGACCAGGGCCAGCGTCAGCGCGGTGGCCACGGCGGCGGCCATCACCCCCGCCGTGACGCCGGCCTTGGCCGTGGCGCCCAACCCCTCGAAGACGGGCGTTCCGCTTCCGGCTCCGGGCACGTCACTCGCCGGGTCCGTCCGCGGCGCGACCGCCGATTTCTCGATCACCGCGCCGGCGGCCAGACGGTTCGCCGTCTCCGCCGCGTCCGCCGAGTACACCGCGGCGCCCCAGCCCACGACCGCCACGGGGAGCAGCGCGCGGAGCCGCTCGCGAACGTCCCTGGCCCCCTGCGCCGCCGAACGGCAGTCGGGACACCGGTTCAGATGTCGGTGCAGCGCCCGGCCGGGGCGCATCCGCGATCCGCCCCGCGTGTACGTCCCCAACCGGTCGACGTGGTGGGCGCACTCGCCGTCGCCTCTCCGGGAGAGGGCGAGGTGCGTCTGGAGGTACGCCTGCTGCAGTCCCTCCAGTGCCCGCTGTGTCAGCTCCGCCGTCGCCTTCGTCGTCAGTCCCAGGAGTGGAGCGACGTCCCGAGGCGACTCCTCCTCGACCACGGTGTGCCACAGCACCGTCTGCCACCGCTCGGGCAGGCTGCGGAAGGCGCGTACGGTGGTCGACCGCTCGGCCCGCCACATGGCCCGCACACCGGCGTCCGAGCCGAAGGTCTCGCCGCCGTCCTGCGTTCCGGCCCCCACCACGAAGACCGCGAACTCCTCGGTCAGTAATTCCCAACCGTCCGTACCGATCCAGGACGCCGCCACCCGTCGGACGGTCGCCAGCAGGGGGAGGCGCACCGCGGTGTCCGGCACCGGAACGTCGCCCGCCGAAAGCGCCGAGGGCCGCGGGGACTGCGAGGGTTGCGGAGACGACGAGGGTCGGGAGGACACCGAGGACGACGAGGGTGCCGAGGACGACGAGGGGGCTGAAGACAGGGCCTTCGCGAACGCCTCGTCCGTCAGCTCGGCGGCGGCGGCGTCGTCCCGGCAGCAGTGGCGCGCGTAGCGGCGCACCGCGGCCGCGTGCCGTCGATACAACTCCTCGTACGCGTCGGTGTCCCCGCCACGGGCCCGTGACACCAGTTCGGTGTCGCTGGGAGGATCGTCCTGCGGTCCGGCGGAAGGCGGCGGCTCCTCCGTCGCCCCCGACACCCGGGCCCCGTTCCCTTCGGCCTTCCCGGAGCCCGCTGGGGACTCTTCCCGATCGTCCAGGCCCTCTCGCTCGTCAACACCCAAAGCGAGCACCCCCGTACACACCGTTGCCACCGAACACCTGCACAGCGTGGCACGGCTGGGGCCGCTCAATCCCGGCCGTGCACTTCAATCACTCATCCGAGGTGATGAATCGCGAAGTGGTACGCACGGAAGGCGAAAGCAAGGTAATGGAGGCCAAAGACGGAGCCGCTCCAGAGCCGCCAAGTTGACCGAAAAACGCCCTCAGAGCTCCCCTCGGAGCTCCCCGAGGCCCCGACAACGGCCGAGACGGCCCGTGCCGACTCGGGCAGAATCGAACATCCCGGACAGTGTGAGCGGGCCTCGGTGGCCCGGGTACCCCCGACCGCTCAGGCGTCGTGGTGTCCCGCCCCGAACTCCGCGGACTTGGCGGACCGCGGCCTCAGCCCCTCCAACAGGATGTCGAGCAACCGCGCAGAAGCCGCCGCCTGCTGCGCCGCGTTCGGCAGGGAGGGCGCCGCCGTCGCCATCACCAGCAGTACGTCCGACACCGTCACGTCGGACCGCAGCTCACCGGCTGACCGCGCCCGTGCCACCAACTGCCCGACCACCTCGAGCAACGCGGCGGTGTTCGCGTCCTCCCCGGTGCCGTCGATCCGTGCGGGGAATCCGGCGCCGCCCTCCCGCCCCGCCGCCGCGGAACCGGCCTCCACGGCGGACCGGTGGCCGTCCACCAGGCGCAGGCCCGGCTGCCCGTGCCCACCACCCTCCCGGGACCGTGTCTCCTCCGCTCCGGAGCCGTACCCGGTCCCCGTGGCACCCGCGGCCCTGCCGGTCCCCTCGTCGGCGGACGAGTCGACCTTGAGTATGCGCGGCGGCAGCAGACGTCCCGCTCCCGAGGCGACCGAGGCGCGCAGGAACCGGGAGAGCGCCGACCACGCGTCCCGCTCCTGACCGAGGACCACCCGCGCCTGCTCGGTCAGCCGTGCCGTCTCCTCTTCGGCTATCCTCCTGACCAGGACTTCCTTGCTGGGGAACCGCCGGTAGACCGTGCCCACCCCGACCCGTGCGCGCCGTGCCACGTCCTCCATCGGGGCGCCGTATCCCAGCTCGCCGAAGACCTCGCGCGCGGCCCGCAGGACGTGTTCCAGATTGCGCTGGGCATCGACCCTCAGCGGAGCCGTGCGACCGGCCGCCCCCCCACTCCCGTCACCGACCGCCTGCGACCCCCCGTCGCTCCCGGACGGGTCCGCGGTGACGGCGGTCGGCCAATGAGAACCCTGAATCCCCTGAACATGCATGTTGTGTTCCCCCGGTTGGTGAGCGGTCTCCCCCCGGAGACCCTCGCTCTTGTCGCCGGAACACGGCCGTGGCTCCGTTCCGGCGCCTATGAACATAGTTGAGGCGCGGTCACCAGAGAAAGGTGCATGTTCCGCCACCTGCGGACCCCGATCGGAGTACATCGCCGCGCCCTGTCCGATCGTCCCCGCGCCCCCTCGCCGCCACCGCGCTGAGCTGCGAATACCTCCGCCCCCCGGACCGGATCCCGCATCGGACCCATCAAGTCCGGCGGTCATACGATTCCCGAGACCTGTGGACAAACGCCCTTCCGCGGGTGCGTCATGGACGGGTGACGAAGGAACCCGCGCGCATTCTCGTGGTCGGCGGTGGCTACGTCGGCATGTACACCGCCCTGCGCCTCCAGCGGTGCCTGAGAAAGGAACTGGACCGGGCGCGGGAGGGGCGGGGCGGTGTCCAGGTCGTCGTCCTCAGCCCCGAGCCGTACATGACGTACCAGCCCTTCCTGCCCGAGGCCGCAGCGGGCTCCATCTCGCCCCGCCACGTCGTCGTCCCCCTGCGGCGCGTCCTGCCCCACTGCAGGATCGTGACCGGTGAGGCCAGGGCGGTCGACCACGCCCGGCGCGTCGCCACCGTCGAGACCCTCGCCACCGGGCACGCCGGCACCGGCCCCGTCGAGGTGCCCTACGACGAACTCGTCCTCGCCCCCGGCTCCGTCTCCCGCGCCCTCCCCATCCCCGGCCTGGCCGACCACGGGATCGGCTTCAAGACCGTCGAGGAGGCCATCGGTCTGCGCAACCACGTCCTCGAACAGCTCGACATCGCCTCCTCCACCCGTGACCCCGACGTCCGCTCCGCGGCCTTGACCTTCCTCTTCGTCGGCGGCGGCTACGCGGGCGTCGAGGCACTGGCCGAGTTGGAGGACATGGCCCGCTACGCCTGCCGCTACTACCACAACATCCGTCCCCGGGACATGAAGTGGATCCTCGTCGAGGCCACCGACCGCATCCTCCCCGAGGTCGGCGCGGCGATGGGCCGCTACGCGGTGCGCGAGCTGCGCGGACGCAACATCGACGTGCGCCTGGAGACCCGCCTGGAGTCCTGCGAGAACCGGGTCGCCCAGCTCAGCGACGGCTCCCGCCACCCCTGCCGCACCCTGGTGTGGACCGCCGGTGTCAAACCCCACCCCGTCCTCGCCGCGACCGACCTGCCCCGCGACGCCCGCGGCCGGCTGCGCTGCACCACCACCCTGCGCGTCGAGGGCGTCGAGCACGCCTGGTCCGCCGGTGACGCGGCCGCCGTCCCCGACCTCACGGCCCGGGGCGCCTCCCGGGCCGGCGGCTCCGGGGGGGAGCCCGGCCGCGAGTGCGCCCCCAACGCCCAGCACGCCGTACGGCAGGCCCGGCGGTTGGCCGACAACCTGGCGGCGTCACTGCGGGGCGAGGAGGAGACGGAGTACCGACACTCCCATACGGGCTCCGTCGCCTCCCTCGGCCTGCACAAGGGCGTCGCACACGTGTACGGACGCAAGATCAAGGGCTACCCGGCCTGGCTCCTGCACCGCGCGTACCACCTGAGCCGGGTACCCACGGTCAACCGCAAGGCGCGCGTCCTCGCGGAGTGGACGCTCGCCGGGCTGTTCAAGCGCGAGATCGTCTCGCTCGGCTCGCTGGAGCACCCCCGGGCCGAGTTCGAACTCGCCGCGGGCACCGGCCGCCACCCCGAGGGCCCCTGACGGAAGTCGGTACCTTCCGCCACACTGGTCATGTGACCATGGGTGGGCTCACGCCAGCGAAGAGTCACCGACGGGCGCGGGCGCGCCGGACCGGAGGGGCCCGGCGAGGCCGGCGCCGAGGCCACCCACCGGCGCGGTCCCGGAGAAGGGGCGGCACGGCGGGCACACCCCGGCCCGGGACGCAAGAGCACGAGAACACACGAGAACAACGGAATCGGATCGGACCGCACGCAGTGAACTTCACGCGCTGGAGCGCTCGGCTGCCCGGCACACAGCGGCGCGCCGCCGCCCGGGCGGCACGGCGTCCGCCCGAGGCACGGGCCTCCGTCGGGGCCGTCCCGACCGCCCGGGGCGAGCGACACGGGGGCGCGTCCACCACCCCGGACACCGGGGAGGCGGAACGGGAGCCCGAGAAGCCCGGAGGCCGTACCGGCCCGGACGCGGGAGCGGTGGGAGCGGTGGACGGCATCGCGGCCCTCGACGCCCTCTCCGCGCACGAACTGCTCGGCCACCTGCCGGCCCTGGTGGCCCTCGTCCACGGTCCCGACCACCGCGTCGCGTTCGTCAACGGCGCCTACGCGGCCGCCTTCGGCCCCCGATCGCCCGGAGCCCCCGCGCGCGAGGCCCTGCCGGAGCTGGCCGAGCTGGGCCTGCTCCCGCTGATGGACCAGGTGCTGCGCAGCGGCAGGCCCCGCACCGTCAAGTCCCGCCGCGTGGACGGCATCCCGGCAGGTTCGCCCGGCGCCTCCCCGAACCCCCGGACGGCCGCGGCCGGTCGCACCCGCCCGGGCTACTACACCTTCACCTGCACCCCCATCGAACTGTCCGGCCCCCGGCCGCGACGCGGTGTCCTCGTCTTCGCGGCCGACGTCACCGACCAGGTGGAGGCGGCCGAGCGGCTGCGGGCCAGCGAACGCCGCCAGCGCGAGGCCGCGGTCACCCTCCAGCGCAGCCTGCTCCCGCAGCAACTGGAACAGCCCGACGACCTGCGGGTCGCCGCCACCTACCGCCCCGGCGGCATCGACGCGGCGGTCGGGGGCGACTGGTACGACGTCATCACCCTGGGAGCGGGGCGCACGGCCCTGGTCATCGGCGACGTGATGGGCCGCGGGGTCCGTGCGGCCGCGGTCATGGGCCAGCTCCGCACGGCCGTCCGCGCCTACGCCCGGCTGGACCTGCCGCCCCACGAGGTGCTCCAGCTCCTGGACGGCCTCGCCGCCGAGATCGACCCGAACCAGATCGCCACCTGTGTCTACGCCGTCCACGATCCCAACGAGGGGCGGCTGGCGTACGCCTCCGCCGGTCACCTGCCGATCCTCGTGCGCGATCCGGACGGCACCGTCCACCGCGCCGATGCCTCCACCGGCCCCCCGCTGGGCACCGGCGGCTGGTTGCACACCTCCGCCTCGGTCCCCTTCGGCCCCGGCTCGTCGGCCGTGCTCTACACCGACGGCCTGGTCGAGCGCCGTGACGCCGACATCGACCAGGGCATCGAGACCCTGGAGGACGCCTTCGCCGGGGCCACCGGCAGCCCGCAGATCGTCTGCGACCGTCTCCAGCGGGCCCTGGGCATCACCGCCGAGCACGACGACGACGTGGCCCTCCTCGTCCTTCAGCACCCCGTCCGCACGGGGGCCGAGGCCGAGCTGTTCCACAACGCCGCGCTGGAACTCCTGGGCGGCACCGAGGCCGCGCCGCGCGCACGCGCCTTCGCCTCCGGCGTGCTGGCGAGCTGGCGCTTTCCCCCGGACCTGCGCGACCTGGGCGTACTGGCGGCCAGCGAGCTGGTCGCCAACTCGCTCCAGCACGGCACCCCTCCGATGTGCCTGCGGCTGCGCCGCACCGACCGCCGGCTGATCGTCGAGGTGACCGACGGCGACGACCACCTGCCGCGCCGTCGCCGTGCGGAGCCGGGCGACGAGAACGGGCGCGGCATGTCCGTCATCGCCACGATCGCCTCGGCCTGGGGCTCACGCCGCACCCCGGGCGGCGGCAAGGCCGTCTGGTGCGAGTTCGCCCTCCCCGGGACCGACCGCGGTTGAGACGGTGCCGCTCCGGGCCGCCCCGTCGTCCGGACCGGCGCCGGACCCGCCCCCGACAGCGCCTCACCCGGCCCGAACGGGCCTGTACGTCGGCTGGGGTCGGGGACGGGACGAGGACAGCCGGGGCCGCGGCGTCGTGGAGCCGGCTGACGAGGGGCGCGGGAAGTCGCTCCCAGGTGACGCGGCCGGGCGGGCCCTGCGATCCGGGACGAAGAGGGTGCGATACCGGGCTTGACAGTCCGGGGAGCGATCCGTAAGGTTCTCCGGGTTGCCAGGGGCGTAACGGTTCTCCTGGTGGCCCTTCTGCCACGTCCGGTGGCGACCACTCACTTGGTGTGAATCCCTTCCGGGATGGATTTCGGTGTGCCGTATTGCCGTGTTTCCGTTCCGAGCGGCTCGGTTTTGGAGCCGGCGGGGAAATCCGCTACGGTGATGGAAGCGCCGGAAACGGCGTGAAGGAAATGCAGGACCCCGCCGGCCGGGGATTCGGAGACCGAAAAGGGATCTGATAGAGTCGGAGACACCGAAGGGAAGCGCCCGGAGGGGCCCCGGGAAGGGGTGCCGATGGAAGCGTCCGTTCCTTGAGAACTCAACAGCGTGCCAAAAGTCAACGCCAGATATGTTGATACCCCGTCGTCGGAACCGGTCGGTTCCGGTGATGTGGTTCCTTTGAAATACACAGCGAGGACGCTGTGCGCCCCGGGATCATTCCTCCCGGTGGCGCCGCTCCCCGCGGATGTGACCCCCGGAGTACCGGGAAGCATTCACGGAGAGTTTGATCCTGGCTCAGGACGAACGCTGGCGGCGTGCTTAACACATGCAAGTCGAACGATGAACCTCCTTCGGGAGGGGATTAGTGGCGAACGGGTGAGTAACACGTGGGCAATCTGCCCTGCACTCTGGGATAACTCCGGGAAACCGGAGCTAATACCGGATACGACCATCGCGGGCATCCGTGGTGGTGGAAAGCTCCGGCGGTGCAGGATGAGCCCGCGGCCTATCAGCTGGTTGGTGGGGTGACGGCCCACCAAGGCGACGACGGGTAGCCGGCCTGAGAGGGCGACCGGCCACACTGGGACTGAGACACGGCCCAGACTCCTACGGGAGGCAGCAGTGGGGAATATTGCACAATGGGCGCAAGCCTGATGCAGCGACGCCGCGTGAGGGATGACGGCCTTCGGGTTGTAAACCTCTTTCAGCAGGGAAGAAGCGCGAGTGACGGTACCTGCAGAAGAAGCACCGGCTAACTACGTGCCAGCAGCCGCGGTAATACGTAGGGTGCGAGCGTTGTCCGGAATTATTGGGCGTAAAGAGCTCGTAGGCGGCCTGTCGCGTCGGATGTGAAAGCCCGGGGCTTAACTCCGGGTCTGCATTCGATACGGGCAGGCTAGAGTTCGGTAGGGGAGATCGGAATTCCTGGTGTAGCGGTGAAATGCGCAGATATCAGGAGGAACACCGGTGGCGAAGGCGGATCTCTGGGCCGATACTGACGCTGAGGAGCGAAAGCGTGGGGAGCGAACAGGATTAGATACCCTGGTAGTCCACGCCGTAAACGTTGGGCACTAGGTGTGGGCGGCATTCCACGTCGTCCGTGCCGCAGCTAACGCATTAAGTGCCCCGCCTGGGGAGTACGGCCGCAAGGCTAAAACTCAAAGGAATTGACGGGGGCCCGCACAAGCGGCGGAGCATGTGGCTTAATTCGACGCAACGCGAAGAACCTTACCAAGGCTTGACATACATCGGAAAGCTCTGGAGACAGAGCCCCCCTTGTGGTCGGTGTACAGGTGGTGCATGGCTGTCGTCAGCTCGTGTCGTGAGATGTTGGGTTAAGTCCCGCAACGAGCGCAACCCTTGTTCTGTGTTGCCAGCATGCCTTTCGGGGTGATGGGGACTCACAGGAGACTGCCGGGGTCAACTCGGAGGAAGGTGGGGACGACGTCAAGTCATCATGCCCCTTATGTCTTGGGCTGCACACGTGCTACAATGGCCGGTACAATGAGCTGCGATGCCGTGAGGTGGAGCGAATCTCAAAAAGCCGGTCTCAGTTCGGATTGGGGTCTGCAACTCGACCCCATGAAGTCGGAGTCGCTAGTAATCGCAGATCAGCATTGCTGCGGTGAATACGTTCCCGGGCCTTGTACACACCGCCCGTCACGTCACGAAAGTCGGTAACACCCGAAGCCGGTGGCCCAACCCCTTGTGGGAGGGAATCGTCGAAGGTGGGACTGGCGATTGGGACGAAGTCGTAACAAGGTAGCCGTACCGGAAGGTGCGGCTGGATCACCTCCTTTCTAAGGAGCATTCTCGGCTGGTCGTCTTCGGGCGCCGGTCCAGAGGCCACTGCGCAGACGCGTGTTCTGCGGTGGTTGCTCGTGGGTGGAACGTTGACTAGTCGGTGCTCGTGGTGGGTTCGTCTCTTCCAGTACTGCTCGGTCTCTCTTCGGAGGGGTGGGCGTGGAACGGAGAGGTGGGCGGCCGTGGGTGTCGGGCGCGCTGTTGGGTGTCTGAGGGTGCGGCCGTGAGGTCGTGGTTCCCTTGGGTTCCGGACCCGGTGTACTCGCCCGTGGGGTGGGGTGACGGTGGGCCGGTCGTTGTTTGAGAACTGCACAGTGGACGCGAGCATCTGTGGCCAAGTTTTTAAGGGCGCACGGTGGATGCCTTGGCACCAGGAACCGATGAAGGACGTGGGAGGCCGCGATAGGCCCCGGGGAGCTGTCAACCGAGCTGTGATCCGGGGGTGTCCGAATGGGGAAACCCGGCAGTCGTCATGGGCTGTCACCCGCTGCTGAACACATAGGCAGTGTGGAGGGAACGCGGGGAAGTGAAACATCTCAGTACCCGCAGGAAGAGAAGACAACCGTGATTCCGGGAGTAGTGGCGAGCGAAACCGGATGAGGCCAAACCGTTCACGTGTGAGACCCGGCAGGGGTTGCGTGTGCGGGGTTGTGGGAGTTCTCTTCGGTCGTCTGCCGGCGGCCGGACGAGTCAGAAACCGTATGGATAGGCGAAGGGCATGCGAAAGGCCCGGCGTAGAGGGTAAGACCCCCGTAGTCGAAATCTGTGCGGCTCGTTTGAGGACCACCCAAGTAGCACGGGGCCCGAGAAATCCCGTGTGAATCCGGCGGGACCACCCGTCAAGCCTAAATATTCCCTGGTGACCGATAGCGGATAGTACCGTGAGGGAATGGTGAAAAGTACCGCGGGAGCGGAGTGAAATAGTACCTGAAACCGTGTGCCTACAAGCCGTGGGAGCGTCGCCGTGAGTGCTTGCGCTTGCGGTCGTGACTGCGTGCCTTTTGAAGAATGAGCCTGCGAGTTTGCGGTATGTTGCGAGGTTAACCCGTGTGGGGGAGCCGTAGCGAAAGCGAGTCCGAACAGGGCGATTGAGTAGCGTGCCCAAGACCCGAAGCGGAGTGATCTAGCCATGGGCAGGGTGAAGCGGCTGTAAGAGGTCGTGGAGGCCCGAACCCACCAGGGTTGAAAACCTGGGGGATGACCTGTGGTTAGGGGTGAAAGGCCAATCAAACTCCGTGATAGCTGGTTCTCCCCGAAATGCATTTAGGTGCAGCGTCGTGTGTTGCTTGCCGGAGGTAGAGCACTGGATAGGCGATGGGCCCTACCGGGTTACTGACCTTAGCCAAACTCCGAATGCCGGTAAGTGGTAAGCGCGGCAGTGAGACTGTGGGGGATAAGCTCCATGGTCGAGAGGGAAACAGCCCAGAGCATCGACTAAGGCCCCCAAGCGTGTGCTAAGTGGGAAAGGATGTGGAGTCGCAGAGACAACCAGGAGGTTGGCTTAGAAGCAGCCATCCTTGAAAGAGTGCGTAATAGCTCACTGGTCAAGTGATTCCGCGCCGACAATGTAGCGGGGCTCAAGCACACCGCCGACGTCGTGTCATCGGCACAGTAACCTCCAACGAGGGTGTCGATGGGTAGGGGAGCGTCGTGTGCCGGGTGAAGCAGCCGTGGAAGCGAGTTGTGGACGGTACACGAGTGAGAATGCAGGCATGAGTAGCGATACAGGAGTGGGAAACTCCTGCGCCGATTGACCAAGGGTTCCTGGGTCAAGCTGATCTGCCCAGGGTAAGTCGGGACCTAAGGCGAGGCCGACAGGCGTAGTCGATGGACAACCGGTTGATATTCCGGTACCCGCTGTGGAGCGCAAGGGCCGAGCCCGGTGATGCTAAGTCCGTGAAGCCCTCTCGTGCCTTCGGGTGCGGGGTGTGGTGGAGCCGACGGTCCGATCCGGTAGTAGGTGAGTGATGGGGTGACGCAGGAAGGTAGTCCAGCCCGGGCGGTGGTTGTCCCGGGGTAAGGGTGTAGCCCGAGGGGTAGGTAAATCCGTCCCTCGTGTAGGGGTGAGACCCGATGCCGAGCCGATGGTGGCGAAGTGGATGATCCTATGCTGTCGAGAAAAGCCTCTAGCGAGTTGCACGGCGGCCCGTACCCCAAACCGACTCAGGTGGTCTGGTAGAGAATACCGAGGCGTTCGGGTGAACTATGGTTAATGAACTCGGCAAAATGCCCCCGTAACTTCGGGAGAAGGGGGGCCATGTCTGGTGACGAGTCTTGCACTCCGAGCCGGGTGTGGCCGCAGAGACCAGCGAGAAGCGACTGTTTACTAAAAACACAGGTCCGTGCGAAGCCGTAAGGCGAGGTATACGGACTGACGCCTGCCCGGTGCTGGAACGTTAAGGGGACCGGTTAGTGGTGCTTCGGTACCGCGAAGCTGAGAACTTAAGCGCCAGTAAACGGCGGTGGTAACTATAACCATCCTAAGGTAGCGAAATTCCTTGTCGGGTAAGTTCCGACCTGCACGAATGGCGTAACGACTTCTCGACTGTCTCAACCATAGGCCCGGTGAAATTGCACTACGAGTAAAGATGCTCGTTTCGCGCAGCAGGACGGAAAGACCCCGGGACCTTTACTACAGCTTGATATTGGTGTTCGGTTCGGCTTGTGTAGGATAGGTGGGAGCCGGTGAAGCATGCACGCCAGTGTGTGTGGAGGCGTTGTTGAAATACCACTCTGGTCGTGCTGGATGTCTAACCCGGGTCCGTGATCCGGATCGGGGACAGTGTCTGGTGGGTAGTTTAACTGGGGCGGTTGCCTCCCAAAGGGTAACGGAGGCGCCCAAAGGTTCCCTCAGCCTGGTTGGTCATCAGGTGGTGAGTGTAAGTGCACAAGGGAGCTTGACTGTGAGACTGACGGGTCGAGCAGGTGCGAAAGCAGGGACTAGTGATCCGGCGGTGGCTTGTGGAAGCGCCGTCGCTCAACGGATAAAAGGTACCCCGGGGATAACAGGCTGATCTTCCCCAAGAGTCCATATCGACGGGATGGTTTGGCACCTCGATGTCGGCTCGTCGCATCCTGGGGCTGGAGTCGGTCCCAAGGGTTGGGCTGTTCGCCCATTAAAGCGGTACGCGAGCTGGGTTTAGAACGTCGTGAGACAGTTCGGTCCCTATCCGCTGTGCGCGTAGGAGTCTTGAGAAGGGCTGTCCCTAGTACGAGAGGACCGGGACGGACGAACCTCTGGTGTGCCAGTTGTTCTGCCAAGGGCATGGCTGGTTGGCTACGTTCGGGAGGGATAACCGCTGAAAGCATCTAAGCGGGAAGCCTGCTTCGAGATGAGGACTCCCACCCCGTTTCAGGGGGTAAGGCTCCCGGGAGACGACCGGGTTGATAGGCCGGAGATGGAAGCTTCGTGAGGGGTGGAGTCGACCGGTACTAATAGGCCGAGGGCTTGACCGTAGATGCTCGCGTCCACTGTGTGGGTTCTGAGACCACGACCGTCCGTGTTCGGGTTGGTTGGGTTTTATAGTGTTTCGGTGGTCATGGCGAGAGGGAAACGCCCGGTTACATTCCGAACCCGGAAGCTAAGCCTTTCAGCGCCGATGGTACTGCATGGGGGACCGTGTGGGAGAGTAGGACGCCGCCGAACGATATGTTGAGTTGAAGGCCCTGCCGGGTTTCCCGGCGGGGCCTTCACCCTTTTCCGGGCCAGAACGATCGGGTGGCCTCGGGGCACGGTCAATCGTGCTCTTTCACATACGGGCCACCGCGTGCCGGGCGGCGAGCCCTAGCAGAAGCCCTTCAGGGCCGGCCGGTCACGGGACAGGGCGGAAGCGCCCCGTCCCGGGTGATCCCGCCCATCCGCCGCCCGCTGTCGCGAGCTGCGGCCACCAGGTGCGTGCCTGCTCCTCGGAGCGCATCAGCGCCAGGGTGGGCATGCCCGTCGCCTCGCCCGTCGTCAGGAGTTCGGGGAGTTGGGGGATGGGGGCCACCGCCGCGATGTCGTCGAGGAGGAGGGTGATTGGTGGGTCGAGCCGGCCGGCGGATGACCCTGCGGCCACGCGGCGGCCGTGCTCGACCACGCTTGAGGTGAGGGCGGTGAGAAGCGGCATCGTGCCGGGAGCACGACGCGGGTCCTCGACGGCCTCGCCCACAACATAGAGCGTTCCCCCTTCGGCGGCAAAGGATTCCAACGCGGCCGAATCCGCGCGGTTCGCCGTGCAGGAGTTACGGACGTGGAGTTGGGAGAGGGCCGAGAGGGCCTGGCGGACGAGACGGACGGCGGCGTCCCTGCGCTCGGGATGGGCGACGAGGGTGGCTTCGAGCTCGCCGGCGGCCCCGGAAGCGGCCCGCGGGTCGGTGCGCAGGACACGGACGGCCTCGGCCGTCGATCCGGAGTTCGCGCCGGCCCAGCGGTGGACCTGACGGAACGGCTCTCCGGCGACGGCCGCGGCGTGCAGCCAGCAGCCCAGCAGAGTCTCGGCGGCGCTGTGGGTGGCCTCTTCCGAGCGGGCGGGGCTCCGTACCGGGGCGAGCAGGGCTGCGGCCCTGGCGGCGGCGGTGCGGCGGTCCTCGCAGCCGTGGTGGGGTGCCCAGCGCAGCAGGGCGGGAGCGTCGGTGAGCCGGCCCGGATCGTAGAGGTGGACGGGCCCCAGCTTGGCCCGGGCCCCCTCGGTCTCCTTCCACAGGGCCGGGTCGGAGGTGACGACCAGGGCGGGGCCGGGGGCGACGCGCAGGGCGTCGGCGGCACGGCTGCCGTGGTCGGGCCCGTACTCGACGCCCGTGGGCGGCCCGGAGAGCGCCTCGGGAACGGGGTGGGCCCGCAGGTGTGCCGGTGCGGGCGTCTCGGACCGCACGCCTGCGGGTGTCTCACGAGGAGACGGCACGTCCGGGCGTGGGGGGAGCGCCGTGGCGGGCTCGGCGGTGACGGGGCGGGGGACGGCGGGACGCCGGCCCGGCAGCGGGGCCGGCGAGGCCCGGTACGGGGCCTCCTCGGCCTTCTCGGGCCCCTCGAGCTCCTCGGCCCTCGAGCGTTCCCTCTCGCGTCGGACGGCGCGCAGGGCGCGCCGGCGGGCCACGACACCGGCGACGAACACGCCCAGGACCGTCAGGACCATGCACTGGCCGATGAGGACACCCCAGAACAGACCGGGGCCCGGCAGTGTGTCGGCCCCGGCGCCCGGCCAGGCGGCGGCCAGGTCGGCCGGTTCGGAGACCAGGGAACGCATCGCCATGGGGGTGCGCGTGAAGGCGACGCCGCGCGGCCACGCCCCGTGTGCGAGGAGCCCCGCCAGCCCGACGGCCGTCCAGCACAGGGTGGTGATGCCGAGGAGGAAGCCCAGCAGGCCGAGGAGGAGGCCGTCGGGAATGCCGCGCTCGGGGGCGCCGCCGCCCCTGCCCGCCGGTGCCCCGGGGCCGCTGCGGCCGTCGTGTGGCACCGGCACCGTCAGGCCACCGTCTCGTCGGCGCGTGCGAGCCGCTCCATGGCGGCGGCGCGGGACGCGGTCTCGGCCTCGAACTCGTCGGCCACGGTGTCCTCCAAGGGGGTCGCGGGAGACGCGGGAGAGGAGGTCGCCGAGGAGGATTCGGTCATGGCGCGGTCGGTGAAGACCAGGGGGCGCTCCGCCTCGGTGACCAGGTGCTTGACGACCTGCACATTGCCGTTGACGTCCCAGACGGCGATGCCGGGGGAGAGTGTGGGGATGATCTCCACGGCCCAGCGGGGCAGTCCCAGCACCTGTCCGGTGGCGCGGGCCTCGTCGGCCTTCTGGGCGTAGATCGTGCGGGTCGAGGCCATCTTGAGGATCGCGGCGGCCTCCTTGGCCGCCGCGCCGTCCACCACGTCGGACAGGTGGTGGACGACCGCCACGAACGACAGGCCCAGCCGTCGGCCGAACTTCAACAGCCGCTGGAAGAGCTGGGCGACGAAGGGGCTGTTGATGATGTGCCACGCCTCCTCGACCAGGAAGATGCGTTTCTTGCGGTCGGGGCGGATCCAGGTGTGCTCCAGCCAGACGCCGACGATGGCCATCAGGATGGGCATGGCGATGGAGTTGCGGTCGATGTGGGAGAGGTCGAAGACGATCAGCGGCGCGTCGAGGTCGATGCCCACCGTCGTCGGGCCGTCGAACATGCCGCGCAGGTCGCCGTCGACCAGGCGGTCCAGGACGAGGGCGACGTCCAGCCCCCAGGCCCGCACGTCCTCCAGGGCGACGTTCATCGCCTCGGCCGACTCCGGCTTCGGGTGGCGGAGCTGTTCGACGATGTCGGTGAGGACGGGCTGGCGGCCGGTGACGGTCTCGTTGACGTAGGAGTGGGCGACTTTCAGGGCGAAGCCGGCGCGCTCGTCGAGGCCGTGGCCCATGGCGACCTCGATGATGGTGCGCAGCAGGGCGAGCTGACCGGTGCTGGTGATGGACGGGTCCAGCGGGTTGAGGCGGATGCCCTGGTCCAGGGCGGCCATCGGATCCAGGCGGATGGGGGTGATCCCCATCTGTTCGGCGATGAGGTTCCACTCGCCGACGCCGTCCTCGCCCTGGGCGTCCAGGACGACGACCTGGCGGTCGCGGAAGCGCAGCTGGCGCAGGACGTACGTCTTCTCCAGGGCCGACTTGCCGTTGCCGGACTCGCCCAGCACCAGCCAGTGGGGGGCCGGGAGTTGCTGGCCGTAGAGCTGGAAGGGGTCGTAGATGTAGCCCTTGCCGCTGTAGACCTCGCGGCCGATGATCACCCCGGAGTCGCCCAGACCGGGCGCGGCGGTGGGCAGGTAGACGGCCTGGGCCTGGCCGGTGGAGGTGCGCACGGGCAGGCGGGTGGTCTCCGTCTTGCCGAAGACGAAGCTGGTGAAGGCGTCGGTGACGGCGGTCAGCGGATCGAACGCGGCCATGGTGTGTCGCCTCCTCAGCGGCGGATGCCGGTCGCGAACGGAAGGGTGTTCACGAACGCACGGTGATGCTCCCGGTCGCACCACTCCAGCTTCAAGTAGCTCTTTCCGGCCGAGGCTCGGATCGTGCGTTTGTCACGTGCCAGGGCGTCGGGGTTGCGGGAGGAGACGGTGATGTAGCCGACGAGGTTGACGCCCGCGGCTCCGGAGGCCAGGTCCTGGCCGCGCTGGTCGACGCGGCCGTGGGCGGCCACGTCGCGCGGGTCGACGGTGCGGTTCATCTTGGCGGCGCGGCTGGCCTCGGCCGCGTCGTTGGTCTTCTCCGTCAGCATCCGCTCGATGGCGACCTCGGTGGGCTCCAGGTCCATGCAGACGGCGACGGTGCGGATCACGTCGGGGGTGTGGACGAGCAGCGGGGCGAGGAAGTTGACGCCGACCGGTGTCATCGGCCACTCCTTGACCCAGGCGGTGGCGTGGCACCAGGGCTCGCGGGTGGCCGACTCGCGGGTCTTGGCCGTCAGGTGGGTCGGCTCGGCCGCGTTCAGCTCGGCAGGCCAGGCGTTGCGCCGGGTCATGGCCTGGATGTGGTCGATGGGGTGGTCGGGGTCGTACATGGAGTGGATCAGGGAGGCCATGCGGGCCTGACCCAGCGGCTGCCGCACCCGGATGTCGGCTTCGGCGAGCCGGGCGCAGATGTCGGTGAGTTCGCGGGCCATGACGACGGCCAGGCCCTCGTCGCGGGTGAGGCGGCGCCCGGTGGAGGCGCGGCCGGCCTTGGCGATCGCGGTGGCCTCGGCGGCCAGGTCGCGGGTGTGGTGCATGCAGGCCACCAGGTAGGCGCGGTGCTGCTCGCTGGAGGTGGAGACCATGGACAGGAGCTGCTCGTAGGACTCCCGCAGCCAGGGAGCGGCCCGTTCGTCACCGCGCTGGGCGACGTCCTTGGCATGGGCGTCGGGGTCGGCGGGGAGGGTGCGGGCGAGCATCTGGAGGCGGGTGACGAAGCCGTCGCCGTTGGCCACGTGCTTGAGGAGGGTGCCGAAGCGGTCGACGAGGGCCTCCTGGTCCTCGCTGTCGCGCAGGCCCACGCCCGGTCCCTCGATCTCTATGGCGGCGGTGACGGTGCGTCGGTCGGCGTGGAGGAGGACGGCGATCTCGTCGGGCCCGAAGGGCGCGGAGAGCCAGGTGATGCGGCCCACCCCGGGCGGGGGCGGGATGTCCACCTCGGTGCCGTCCAGCCGGGTGCCGGCCTCGGCGGCGGCGGAGCGGTAGGTGGTGCCGTGGCGCAGCAGGCGGCGGTAGCTGCGGTTGATCTCGAACCACTTGTAGTACGTCCGCCCCTTGTAGGGGACGTACACCGCGGCCAGGGAGAGCATCGGGAAGCCGACCAGGGCGACGATGCGCAGGGACAGCACGGGGATCAGGAGCCCGCTCATCATGCCGAGGAAGGCGCCCGCGATGATCAGGGCGATCTCGCCCGTCTCCCGGTTCCTGCCGATGACGGCGTTGGGACGGGCGCGCCCGATCATGTACGTGCGGCGCGGTGCGACGGTGTGGGACGGGGTCGTCACCCGCGATCACCTCCGGTGCGGTGGCTGGTGGTGCTGCCGCCGCCGTTGCCCGTGCGGGGCGGGGGCGGTGCGGTGGGCTGGGAGGTCGCGGAGCCGGTGCCGCGCGAGGCGTGGGCGGCCACGCCGCCGGAGAGCGGGTTGGCGGGGCGCGGGGTGGCACCGGAGGGGCCGCCGCCGCTGCCGCTCGTCTCGGCGCCGCCACGGGCGCTGTGGGTGGTGATGCCCTGTCGGAGCATGGCGGCGGGGGAGGAGACGACGGCGGCGGCCGTGCGGGAGGCCGGGTCGGCACTGGCGTTGCGCTGGCGGACGATCTCGTCGCCGAAGCCGGGCACGAAGCGGTAGATCATCGCGCTGGCGAAGATGGCGAGCAGGATGATGGCCAGGCCGGAGACGATCGCGGAGAAGGCGTTCGGGCCCTCGTTCGAGGCGAGCGCCCCGGCGAGGCCGAGGACGATGACGATGACCGGCTTGACGAGGATCACCGCGATCATGATGCCCGCCCAGCGGCGCACGTGGCCCCAGAGGTTCTTGTCGACGAGGCCGGAGTAGACGACCGTCCCCAGCAGCGCGCCGACGTACAGCAGGGCGGCGCGGATGACGAGTTCGAGCCAGAGGACGCCGGCGGCGAGGACGGAGACGAGGGAGACGACGATCAGCATGACCGGCCCGCCTCCGATGTCGTCGCCCTTCTTCAGCGCCTCGGAGAAGGAGCCGAAGAACTTGTCGGTGTCGGAGCCGGTGCCCGCGGCGATGACGTCGGTGACGGCGTCGGTGGCGGTGACCAGGGTGTAGAGGATCAGGGGGGTGAAGGCGGAGGCGAGGACGGTCAGCCACAGGAAGCCGATGGCCTCGGTGAGCGCCTCGGTCAGGGGGATGCCGCGGACGGCGCGCTTGGCTACGGCCAGCAACCACAGGACGAGGGTGAGGACCGTCGAGGCCGCGAAGACGACGGCGTACTGGCGCAGGAAGGCGGGGTTGGTGAAGTCGACGGTGGCGGTGGAGGCGACGGCCTCGGAGAGCTTGTCGATGATCCAGGCGGCGGCGTCGGCGCAGCCCCGGGCGAGGGAGGCCAGGGGGTCGAGGGTGGTGGCGAACGAATCGGCTTCGCCCGATCCCCCGCCGTCCCCGCCCTGCTCGCACACGTCTCGGGCGGCGCCGGGGACGTTCTCGCACTCGCTGTCGGCGGTCTCCTCCGGTTCTGCGGAGGGCGGCGGCGTCGGGTCGTCGGCGGCCGCGCGAGTGGCCGGCCGGAGCAGTCCGGCGGTCTGGACGCCCGCGACCGCCGCGGTGAGGAACAGGACTCGGTGCCGGCGGCGACGGCGGTCAGCGTGCATAGGTCATGCCTCCGAACTCCTCGACGGCCTTGCTGATCTCCTCGGCTGTGGAGGCCCGGAGGTCTCCCGGTACGGGGGCGGGGCCGTCCTGCTGGGAGTCGTCGGCGATCTTCCAGTCGGAGCCGGTCCACCGCAGTTCGAAGGTCCAGGTCTTCCAGGTGGTGGTGACGGGGGTGGTGGACTCCTCGCCGGCCAGGCCGATGAGGCCCGTGTACCAGACGTCGACGGTGGCGCTGTCCCCCTGGTACTCCGTCACCCTGGTGCCCACGGGAACGGTGCGCGAGACGAGGGTGGTGCCCTCGGGCGCCTCGCCCTGGGGGGTGAGACCGAGCCGGGTGAAGAACTCCTCCGAGTACGCCCTGTCCTGCGGCCCCTTGATGCGTGCGGCGGCTTCGGGGGTGTAGAGGGTGTCGACGAGCATGTGCCGGTGCTCGGTCTCGAACATGCCCGTACCGCCCAGGGCCACCGCGTAGTTGGCGGCGGCGCTCTGGGCGCCCTGCTCGGTGTGGGCGAAGCCGGCGGGGACGCCGTTGGCGCGGGAGGTGACGGGGCGTTCGCCGGTGGGGGCGGTGGGTCGGGCCGCGTTCTCCGAGTTCCCCGCGCCTCCGCCGCCGGTTCCCGAGGAGGCGCCGCCGTCCCGGTTGGCGAAGGCGATGGCGGCGATCAACAGGACGACGACGCCCACCACCGTCACCATGCTCCGTCCCACGCGCGGGGGTTGGCGCCTGGGCTCGTCGTAGACGTCGACGACGGCTTCGTCGTCCGGGAGGCGTCGGGTGCGGCCGCGGCCGTACGTTCCGGCTGCGGCGATGTCCCGGTCGTCGCCGTAACCGCCTTCACCGCCGATGCTCATGGTGCGCGCCGCCCTCTCGTCGCCCGCTCGTCGCGGCCAGGTTGGCCGGGTTGCCGTCGTGCCCTCTCCTTGACGTTAACGCCGTCGCGGCGGTTGTGGGGCCGGTGTGTGCGGGATCGCTTCCGCTCGGTGACCGGTGGTACGCGAGGGCCGTGCGCGCGCCGGGGCCGGGTCGGGGTGGGGGGAGGGGCGTGGGCTGGTGCATCGGGGGTTCTTTTTCCTGGTGTGTGGAGCCGTGCCGGCCGCTCCGTGGGTGCGGTGGGGCCGGGCACGGCACGTGTCGGCGCTCTGCCGCTCCCTCCGGGGGACGGAGCGGCAGAGCGCCGGGCCGCGGTCCACGGTCGCCTGTGCCGCCGCGTCTGCCGCGGCGGACGCCGGCGGGTGTGGGACGTCTGGGTTGTACGGCGGCCGGTCGGCCGCCGCTTCGCCGGGGTAGTGGGGGGTCGGGTGGTTCCGGGAGAAGGCGGTGGCGTGTGTGGGGGGAGCGGGGCTACACGGCCATGCCGTAGACGATCGTGAAGAGGGTGCCGAGCGATCCGATGATGAAGACGCCCGTCAGGCCCGCCACGATCAGGCCCTTGCCCTGCTCGGCGCTGAAGGTGTCCCGCAGCGCCGTGGCGCCGATGCGTTGCTTGGCCGCTCCCCAGATGGCGATGCCGAGGCAGAGGAGGATGGCCACGGCCATCACGACCTCGATCATCACGCGGGCCTCGTTGCCGAGGGAGCCGAACGGGCCCCAGTCCGGGGCGATTCCGCCGATGATGGTGTTGATGTCGCCCTTGTCGGCCGCCAGGAACATGGTGTGTCACCACCCCAGGTGGGTTGTCAGAAGGTGCTCTTCCCTTGGATTCTGACACGGTTGCGGCCGAATCGGCAGTGAACTCCGTCGCTGTGCGGGAGGGTTGAGGGGTGCGGAAGGCGTGGGTGGCCGTCGGAGTCGGGTTCGGGCTGGTCGTGTGTTTCATGGCGCTGCTCGTGGTCGGCACGTACACCGCCGCGTCGAACCTCTTCGGTGGTGGCGCGGTCACACTGGCGAAGGGTTCGGTGCCGATGGCGTACCGGGACCTGGTGCAGAAGTGGGGCAACCTCTGTCCGGCGCTCAACCCGGCGCTGCTGGCGGCCCAACTCCACCAGGAGAGCGGCTGGAACCCGAGGGCGCGGAGCACGGCCGCGGCGCAGGGCATCGCGCAGTTCATCCCGGCGACGTGGGCGGCGCACGGCATCGACGGCGACGGGGACGGGGATCGCGACGTGTGGGATCCCGAGGACGCCATTCCGTCGGCGGCGAAGTACGACTGCACGCTGGCGGAGGATGTCAAGGGCGTGCCCGGGGATCCGACGGACAACATGTTGGCCGCCTACAACGCGGGTCCGTACGCGGTGGTGCGGTACGGCGGTGTGCCCCCGTACCGGGAGACGCAGAACTACGTCAGGGTCATCCGGGCGATGGAGAAGACCTTCGCGGAGCCGCGCGCCCGTCTGTCGCCGTCGAAGCAGGCGGCCGGGGCGATCGACTTCGCGCAGAAGAAGCTGGGCACGCCGTACCTGTGGGGCGGTGACGGCACCGCGGAGGACGGTGGTCGGTTCGACTGCTCGGGTCTGACGAAGGCGGCGTACGCGAGTGTGGGGATCGAGCTGCCGCGCGTGGCGAACGACCAGTGGAACGCCGGTCCGCACCCGAAACGGGACGAGTTGCTCCCCGGTGACCTGGTCTTCTTCGCGCACGACCTGAACGATCCCCGGTCCATCTACCACGTGGGGATCTACGTCGGCGGTGGCTATATGATCGACGCGCCGTACACGGGCGCGGAGATCCGTTTCGATCCGATCGACACCCCCGACTACTTCGGAGCGACGAGGCCGACGGCTTCGTGACGCCCGCCCGGGGCGGTGGTGTCCCGGTGGACGGTGTGCGGTGCGGCATCCGATCCGCGAGTGCGGGTCACCCTCCGATAACGTCCGCGTGATCGTTCGGTGGAGGTTGGAACGCGCGGTCCGGTCGGGGCGTTGTCTTGTCCGGAACGGGCATTCCGCTACCACGGGGGTCGGCAGCGAAGAGTGAAGGGCAGCATCGCGATGGCTGAATGGGACAACCCCGACGTCGAGCTGCTCCACGACATCAACGGCTTGGCCAAGGCCGCCCCCACCTGGGCCGACCATCTCATGGAGTACGTCGGCGAGTACGGCACCGTGGCGGCGCTGGCCCTGATGGGCGTGTGGGCCTGGTGGACGGCACGGCGCCGTCCGGACGCGGTGACGGCGGTGGCCGGGCTGGTCTGGGCGCCGCTGGCGGCCGGGGTGGCGGTGTTGGTGAACGTGCCGATCCGCGGGTTCGTGGAGAGACCCAGACCCTTCCTGACGCACAAGGAGCTGGAAGTGCTGGTGGACGGGAAGCGGGACTTCTCGTTCGTCAGCGACCACGCGACGCTGGCGATGGCGCTCGCCGTGGGGATCTTCATGGTGAACCGCCGGCTGGGGCTCGTCGGCATCCTGGTGGCGGTGTTCGCGGGCTTCTGCCGGATCTACATGGGCGTGCACTACCCCACCGACGTGATCGGCGGTCTGGCGTTGGGCACGGCCGTGACGTTGCTGCTGGCTCCCGCCGCGTTGGCGCTGCTGACGCCGCTGCTGCGCGCGGTGGCCTCTTCGCGGGCCGGTTGGCTGGTGCGGACCCCGGAGGCGGCGGAGCGGGCCGTGAGGGAACCGGAGCCGGAGCAACGGCCTTACCGGGACCGCGATCTGGCGGCCTGAGGGGCGTCACACGGCACGTTCGAGGACGGAAACGGAAGACGGACACGGACACGGCAGCGGCCGTCGGGAAGCGCCCCGGCGGCCGTTCGTCCTTCCGACGCGCGCACGGGTCGGTGCGGGTGTCCTCCCGGCGGGCCTAGGCCTCCTGGTGGGCCGCGGCGTCGCGCCGGGCCAGGGAGCGGGCCCGGCGGGCGGGGCCGCGCCACCCACAGGTGCAGGCGGCACTGCAGAACGGGCCCTTCTCCGCCATCGAGATCAGGTGTTCCTCCGGTGGCGCCGATCGTTGCGGCGGCACTCCCGCGCGGTTCTCCTGCTGCACGCCACCACGGTACCGGCCGTGACGGGGGCCGTGGGGCGTCGTTAATCGGATCGAGTTCCGAGACGTGTCCTTGGGGGTCGGCAGACGATGGTGGTGGAGCGCGGACGTACGGGCGGGAGCGCCGCGGTCGGCGCGGCCTGTGCCGCACTGGTGCTGGCGACCCTGGCCGCCGTCGCGGGGTGTTCCGGGCCGGGGGTCGTGGCGGCCGCGGACGTGAGCGAGGCGGAGGTGCGGGAGGCGGCCGAGGCGCTGGTGAGGGCCGGGACGTCCCGGGTGAGCACGACGGTGGAGACGAACAGCGGTGGCACCCGCGTCACCATCAGGGGCACCGGCGTCTTCGACTACGGGAAGCGCACGGGGCGGTTGAGGGTGGTGCTGCCGAGCGAGGCGACCGGCGAGGGCGAGCACCGGCCGATCGTGGAATTGGTCACTCCGGGGGCGCTGTACATGAGGAACCGGGGCGCGGGCGTACCCGACGGGAAGTGGGTGCGCGTGGACACGACCACCCTGCCGGACGGAAACCTCGTCACGGGCGGTGCCACCGACCCGGTCAGCGCCGCCGAGTTGCTGCGGGGCGCGCGGTCGGTGTCGTTCCTGGGGGAGGAGCGGCTCCGGGGCGAGACGGTGCGGCGTTACCGGGGCACCGTGGACCTCGCCGCGGCGGCCCGGGCCGCGGACCGGATGTGGCGGGAGCAGTTGGCCTCGGCGGCGGAGGGCTTCTCGGGCCGCGCCGTGTCCTTCGACGCGTACGTCGACGAGCGGGGGCGACTGCGGAAGGTGCGGCACCGCTTCGTCTTCCCACCGTCGGTCGGCACCCCCGGCGACGCTCCGGGGGGCTCGGACGGCGGCCGGGGCGGGGAGGTCTCGGTGGTCTCCACGACGGTGCTGTACGGCTTCGGGGTGCCGGTGGAGGTCGAACTTCCCGAGGCGGAGGACATCTACACGGGGAGGATCGCCACGCCGTAGGGGCGGCACGGCGGCGCGTTCCGGGCGTCATCGCGAGTCCGGGCCCGGGCCTGGGCCGGGGTGTGGGCCGGTGGGACGACGTCGAATGGCCCGGACGTGTCATGTACCGGGGGAATGTTCTTTCCTACCCTGGGGCCGGGACGGGTGCCGGGGGAGCCGAAGGAGGTGGTGCGTGTGTCCGGAACCGGCAGGGGAGTCGGCCGACTGGTCCAGGACCACGTGGCCCTCGACGAGATCGAGCTCTACGGGGAGTTGATGATCGCGGCGTCGACCGCGGTCGAGGAGCGGCTCAGTCCCGACCGCATCGACGAGGTGCTCAGGGTCGGGCGCGACCCGGAGCGCGTGCCCCGAGGCCGGCCGGGCGGGCGGCCGGTCCCGCGAAGGGCGAAGGGCGCGATCTGATGCCCCGCGCCCCCCGTGCGGCCGAGGGCTCCGAGGCGTCCGCGCCCGGACCCTAGGTGCGCAGCAGTCGGGCGATGGCGGCCGTGGCCTCCTCCACCTTGGCGTCCACCGCGGCCTCGTTCTCCGGGCCGCCCTCGGCTGCCGCGTGGGCCACACAGTGGCGCAGGTGTTCCTCCAGCAGTTGGAGGGCGAAGGACTGCAGCGCCTTGGTGGAGGCCGAGACCTGGGTGAGTATGTCGATGCAGTAGACGTCCTCCTCCACCATGCGCTGGAGACCGCGGATCTGTCCCTCGATCCGTCGGAGCCGTTTGAGGTGGGCGTCCTTCTCCTTGGCGTACCCGTGCGGACCGTGGGTGGTCTCTGGACGGGCGTCGGCGGTCGTCATACGGTCCTCCCGTGTTCCCCGTGGGGGCGGATACCCCCACGGGGTATATAGTACAGAATGTTCCGTTCTGGGGCGATGAGATGGGGGATCCCCGGGTAGGGAGCGTGTGGTCCGATGGGTGACACTGAAGGACGCCGGTTCACTGTGACCGGATGATGCGCCTAGCATCATCGAGACCGACAACGACGCACCTCGAGGAATCCCAGTGCGCTTTCGTCTGACCCCCAGGGAGACGAGCTTCTACGACATGTTCGCCGCCTCCGCGGACAACATCGTCACGGGCTCCAAGCTCCTGATGGAACTGCTCGGGGCGGAACCCTCGGCACGGGCCGAGATCTCGGAGCGCATGCGTGCGGCCGAGCACGCCGGTGACGACGCGACCCACGCGATCTTCCACCAGCTGAACTCCTCCTTCATCACCCCGTTCGACCGCGAGGACATCTACCGGCTCGCGTCGTCCCTCGACGACATCATGGACTTCATGGAGGAGGCCGTCGACCTGGTCGTCCTCTACCAGATCGAGGAGCTGCCCAAGGGGGTGGAGCAGCAGATCGAGGTTCTGGCGCGGGCGGCCGAACTGACGGCCGAGGCGATGCCGCACCTGCGGACGATGGACAACCTCACCGAGTACTGGATCGAGGTCAACCGCCTGGAGAACCAGGCGGACCAGATCCACCGCAAGCTGCTCGCCCACCTGTTCAACGGCAAGTACGACGCGATCGAGGTGCTCAAGCTCAAGCAGATCGTGGATGTCCTGGAGGAGGCGGCCGACGCCTTCGAGCACGTGGCGAACACGGTGGAGACCATCGCCGTCAAGGAGTCCTGAAGCACGTGGACACCTTCGCGCTCGTACTGACCGTCGGGGTCGCGCTCTTCTTCACCTACACCAACGGCTTCCACGACTCGGCGAACGCCATCGCCACCTCCGTCTCCACCCGCGCGCTCACTCCCCGCGCGGCACTGTTGATGGCCGCGGTGATGAACCTGGCCGGCGCCTTCCTCGGCAGCGGTGTCGCCAAGACCGTCAGTGAAGGGCTGATCGAGACGCCGGACGGCCAGAGCGGCATGGCGATCCTGTTCGCCGCGCTGATCGGGGCGATCACCTGGAACATGGTCACCTGGTACTTCGGCCTGCCCTCCTCGTCCTCCCACGCCCTGTTCGGCGGCATGGTGGGCGCGGCGTTGGCCGGTGGCATCGCGGTGTACTGGTCCGGGGTCTTCTCGAAGATCGTCATCCCGATGTTCGTCTCGCCGGTGGTCGGTCTGCTGCTCGGCTACCTGGTGATGGTGGCCATCATGTGGCTGTTCCGCCGGGCCAATCCGCACAAGGCCAAGCGCGGCTTCCGCATCGCGCAGACGGTCTCGGCGGCCGGCATGGCGCTCGGCCACGGTCTCCAGGACGCGCAGAAGACGATGGGCATCGTGGTGATGGCCCTGGTCATCGCCGACGTCCAGGACCACGGTCAGATCCCGATCTGGGTCAAGGTCGCCTGCGCGATGATGCTGTCGCTGGGCACGTACGCCGGTGGTTGGCGCATCATGCGGACGCTGGGCCGTCGGATCATCGAGTTGGACCCGCCGCAGGGCTTCGCCGCCGAGACGACGGCGGCGTCGGTGATGTACACCGCGTCGTTCATGTTCCAGGCGCCGATCTCCACCACTCATGTGATCACCTCCGCGATCATGGGGGTGGGCGCCACCAAGCGGGTGAGCGCGGTGCGGTGGGGCGTGGCCAAGAACATCGTGCTCGGCTGGTTCATCACCATGCCGGCGGCCGCCGTGGTGGCGGCGCTGAGCTACTGGGCGGTGAAGATGATCGCCGCGTGACGGCGGTGCGCCCGGCCGCGCGGGCGTCGGGGACGACACGAGGGGTGCCCGCCCCCCGGGAGCCGGGGGGCGGGCTTTCGTCTTGCGGTGGCACCGCCATGCAGCACCGCAGACGGTCTCGGCGGGCGGCGTCCGGCCGGATCAGCCGAAGCGGCCCGAGATGTAGTCCTCGGTGGCCTGCACCGAGGGGTTGGAGAAGATGCGCTCGGTGTCGTCGATCTCCACCAGCTTGCCCGGCTCGCCGACCGCGGCCAGGTTGAAGAACGCGGTGCGGTCCGAGACGCGGGCGGCCTGCTGCATGTTGTGGGTGACGATGACGATCGTGAAGCGCTCCTTCAGCTCGCAGATCAGGTCCTCGATGGCGAGGGTGGAGATCGGGTCGAGCGCGGAGCACGGCTCGTCCATCAGCAGCACCTGCGGCTCGACCGCGATGGCGCGGGCGATGCACAGCCGCTGCTGCTGGCCGCCGGAGAGGCCGGAACCGGGCTTGTTCAGACGGTCCTTGACCTCGTTCCAGAGGTTGGCGCCCTTCAGCGACCGCTCGACGACGTCGTCCAACTCGGACTTCTTGTAGGAGCCGTTGAGCCGCAGGCCCGCCGCCACGTTGTCGTAGATCGACATGGTGGGGAAGGGGTTGGGGCGCTGGAAGACCATGCCGATGGTGCGGCGTACGGAGACCGGGTCGACCCCGCTGCCGTACAGGTCCTCGTGGTCGAGCATCACCTTGCCCTCGACACGCCCGCCGGGGGTGACCTCGTGCATGCGGTTGAGGGTGCGCAGGAAGGTGGACTTGCCGCAGCCGGACGGGCCGATGAAGGCGGTCACGGAGCAGGGCTCGACGGACATCGAGATGTCCTCGATGGCCTTGTGGGAGCCGTAGTACGCGGTGAGGCCGCTGACGTCGATGCGCTTGGCCATGGGAATCACTTCTCTTCTGCTACGAGGCCGGGTCAGCGGCCGGTCTTCGGGGCCTTCCAGCGGGCTATGCCGCGGGCCACCAGGTTCAGGATCATCACGAAGGCGATCAGCACGAGGGCCGCGGCCCAGGCACGGTCGAAGGAGGCCTCGTTGCCGTTGGCCCACTGCTCGTAGACGTAGTACGGCAGGGAGGACTGGGCGCCTTCGAAGGGGTTGTTGTTGATGGACTGGGAGCCGAACACCAGCAGCAGGATCGGCGCGGTCTCACCGGCGATGCGGGCGACGGCGAGCATCACGCCCGTGGTGATGCCGCCGATCGCGGTGGGCAGCACGACCTTGAGGATGGTGCGCCACTTCGGCACGCCCAGGGCCAGGGACGCCTCACGCAGCTCGTTGGGGACGAGCTTGAGCATCTCCTCGGTGGAGCGCACGACGATCGGCATCATCAGGATGGCCAGTGCCATGGCGCCGGCGAAGCCGGAGTACCCGAAGTCCAGGATGATGATCCAGAAGGAGAGGACGAACAGACCGGCGACGATGGAGGGGATGCCGGTCATGACGTCGACGAAGAAGGTGACGGCCTTGGCGAGCTTGCCGCGCCCGTACTCGACGAGGTAGATCGCGGTCAGCAGTCCGATGGGCGCGGCCATCAGCGTGGCGAGGGCGACCTGCTCGACGGTGCCGACGAGGGCGTGGTAGATGCCGCCGCCGGGCTGGAGGGTGATCACACCACTCATGGAGTGGGTGAGGAAGTAGCCGTCCAACACCTTCACACCGCGGACGATCGTCTCCCAGATCAGGGAGGCGAGCGGGACCACGGCGATCAGGAAGCTGACCCAGACCAGGCTGGTGGCCAGCCGGTCCTTGGCCTGGCGCCGGCCCTCGACGGCCGTGGTGAGGACGTGGGTGGCCAGGACGTAGACGATCGCGGCGATCAGCCCCCACTGGATGCGGCTGGCCAGCCCGGCGACCAGGCCGGTGCCGACGCCGACGCCGATCGAGAGCAGGGCCAGGCCGGCCGGGGCCCAGCGCGGCAGACGGGGCTGCTTGAGGGGGCTGCCGGAGGCCGGTGCGGTGACCGGGGGCTTGTCCATGACTGTGTTGCTCATCAGGCGTTCGCCCCCGAGTACTCCTTGCGGCGGGCGATGATCAGTCGAGCCGCGCCATTGACCAGCAGGGTGATGACGAACAGGACGAGACCGGAGGCGATCAGGGCGTCCCGTCCGATGTCGCCGGCCTCCTTGAAGCCCGCGGCGATGTTCTGCGCGAAGGTGCCGCCGCCGTGATTGAGCAGGCTGGCGTTGATCAGGAAGTTCGGGGAGAGAACGGTGGCGACCGCCATCGTCTCGCCGAGCGCGCGACCCAGTCCGAGCATCGAGGCGCTGATCACGCCGGATCGACCGAACGGCAGGACGGCCATCTTGATGACCTCCCAGCGGGTGGCGCCGAGCGCGAGCGCGGCCTCCTCCTGCATCTTGGGGGACTGCTTGAAGACCTCGCGGCTGACGTTGGAGACGATCGGCAGAATCATGATCGCCAGCAGGATGCCGACGGTGAACAGCGAGCGCGGGGCGCCGCTGTCGTAGGAGAAGATCCCCGTCCAACCGAAGAACTGGTCGAGCCACTCGTACAGGCCGGTCAGGTGCGGCACCAGGAAGAGGGCGCCCCACAGGCCGTAGATGATGCTGGGGACCGCGGCGAGCAGGTCGACGACGTACCCCAGCGAGGCGGCGAGTCTGCGCGGCGCGTAGTGGGAGATGAACAGGGCGATGCCGACGGCCACGGGGACCGCGAGGACCATCGCGATGATCGAGCTGACGATCGTGCCGTAGGCCAGGACCGCGATGCCGAAGACCGGCGGGTCGGCGTTGGCGTTCCACTCGAAGGTGGTGAGGAAGTTGCCCTCGTTCTCGGCGAGGGCGACCAGGGTGCGCCAGGTGAGGAAGACCGCGATGGCGGCCATGATCACCAGCAGCGTGATGCCCGACCCCTTGGAGAGGCCGAGGAAGATCCGGTCTCCCGGTCGGTTGGCCGACCCCCCGGGCTTCTCCGCCGGTCCCCCCGGTGGTGATTTCGTCGGAGTGGCTGATGCGGTGGGTGCTATGTCCATGTTCTCTCCGGTCTGGTGAGGGGTGTCATCCCCTGGCGGCGGTGCACCGGATGGGTTTCGCGTGCGGTTGGGGACTGTGCGGGGGGTGGCGTGACGGCGTGCGGCGCTGTGCGCGGACGCGGCCGGGCGGCCGGCCCCACCGCGGGTGCGGGGGCCGGCCGCCGGTGCGTCAGGAGAGGGAGTCGATGGTGGTGCGGACCTTGGCGATGATCTCGTCGGGGATCGGGGCGTAGCCCGCGTCGGCGAGAGCGCTCTGGCCTTCCTCGCTGGCCGTGTAGGTCAGGAAGGACTTGGTCAGGCCCAGGGACTCCTTGTTGTTGCCCTTGTCGCAGACGATCTCGTAGGTGACCAGGACGATCGGGTAGGCGCCCTCGGCCTTGGTGGCGTAGTCCAGCTCCATGGCCAGGTCGTTGCCCTCGCCGACGACCTTGCCCGCGGCGATGGCCTTGGTGGCGTTCTCGACGGTGGCCTCGACGGGCTCGGGGGCGCCGGTGTCCAGCTTCACCGTCGGGATGCCGTTGCCGGTGGCGTAGGAGAGCTCGAAGTAACCGATGGCGCCGTCGTTGTTCTTGACGTTGGTGGCCACACCGGAGGAGCCGTCGGCCGACTGGCCGCCCTCGCCGGCCCAGGCCTTGGCGGGCTCGTACTTCCAGGCGTCGGGCGCGGCGGCGTGCAGGTACTCGGTGAAGTTGTCGGTGGTGCCGGACTCGTCCGAGCGGTGGAAGGCCTGGATCTTGGTGGACGGCAGATCGGCGTCCGGGTTCAGCTTCTTGATCGCCGGGTCGTCCCACTTGGTGATCTTCGAGTCGAAGATCTTGGCGATGGTCTCGGCGTCCAGGGTGAGGTCGTCCACGCCGGAGAGGTTGTAGCCGACGGCCACCGGGCCGCCGACCATCGGCAGGTTGATGCCCTGGCCGCCCTCGCAGACCTGCTTGGACTGCTCGACCTCGTCCTCCTTCAGGGCGGAGTCGGAGCCGGCGAAGCCGGTCTTGCCCTGGAGGAACTCCTGGATGCCCGCGCCGGAGCCGGTGGGCTTGTAGTTGATCTCGACGCCCTCACAGGCGGCCTGGTAGTTCTTGACCCAGATGTCCATCGCGTTCTTCTGGGCGCTGGAGCCGGAGGCGAGGAGGTTGCCCTCGCCGTCGCACGCGATGTTGCTCGCGGCCTTGGGGCTGCTCTCCCCGTTGCTGCCCCCGGTGTTGTCGTCCGAGCCGCAGGCGGTCAGGACCAGGGCGCCGGACACCACGGCGGCGCCGACGGCGATCGCTCGAAGCCGGTTGGTGGGCTGAAGCTTCACTTCGTTCAGTTCCTTCCTGGGGCCCGCCGGTGGGGTCGGCAAGCGGTGAGGTGTGACCGGGAATCTCGTTCGGCATCCGGGGCGGTCCGCGTCCGCCGGCGACCGGGCGCGCACCCCGTAAGGCCGAAATTAGGCAGGACAGGTGAAGTGCCCGACGGTCGAGAGTGAACGAGAGGTGAACCTCGGCGGACGGTGTAGTTGCGTCGATGGCCTCCGTTCCGGGTGGCGGGTTGTCCACACCCCTGTTGTGGAGGTGGTCCGACGTGGCACGATCCGCGACGGCGGTCCGTTACGCACCGGTAGGCGAGGCGGGCGATCCGTGTGGACGAAGTGTGGGAGGCAGACGCGTGGGACGGCAGGGGGGCTGCGCCGGCAGGGCCCGTGGGGCTCGCTCGCGAGGGCCGGCGAGGACCGTGTCCAGGGGGCTGGTGGTGGCCTGCGCGCTGGTGTGCGCGCAGTTCGGGCTGTCGCTCCCCGCGGGGGCCGCGCACGCGGAGCCGGGCGGGCCCGGCCCGGGGAAGGGGGGCGCGCGGGTGTCCGCCGCGCCGCCCGAGGACGGCGCCGCCGATGGGGGGACCACCGGCACCGACGGCACCGACGGCACCGACGGCAGGGCCGTGAGCACCGCGGAGCTGGACAGGCTCCATCGGAGGATCGAGAAGCTGCACGACCGTGTGGAGTCGGCCGCCGAGAAGTACAACGCGGCCGAGGAGCGCGCCCGGAAGCAGCAGCGCGAGATCGTACGGCTGGCCGGCGAGATCGTGCGGATCCGCGGTCGACTGGACGACCTGGTGGACAGGACCGGGGCGATGGCCCGGGCCCAGTACCGGGGCAGCGGGCTGCCGCCCGGGGCACGGCTGGCCCTGGAGGACGATCCGGAGGACTTCCTGCGTGATCTCGGGCTGCTCCACAAGGGGGAACAGGCCGCCAAGGGGCTGATCGGGAGGCTGGAGACGGCCCGGGAGGACCTGGACGACCACGCCGAGGAGGCCACCGAACGCTGGGCCGAGCTGAAGGCGGACCGCAAGAGGAAGGCGGACGCCAAGAAGAGCATCGAGACGGAGCTGGCGAAGGCCGAGAAGCTGGAGTCGGAGCTGGCGGCCGAGGAACTGCAGCGGCTGCGGCGGCTGGAGGAGAAGACGGCCCGGGAGCGACAGGCGAAGTGGCTTGGGACGGGTGTGCTGGAGGAGATCGACGACAAGGCCTCCGAACGCGGCAGGAAGGCCGTCGCCTATGCCATGGCCCAGCTCGGCAAGGACTACGAGTGGGGTGCCGAGGGGCCGCTCACCTACGACTGCTCGGGGCTGACGATGCGCGCCTGGGAGGCGGCGGGGCTGCGGATCCCGCGCACGTCGCAGGAGCAGTGGAGGCGGCTGCCGAGGGTGGAGGTCACCGACATGCGCCCCGGCGACCTGATCGTCTACAAGGGTGATGCCGGCCACGTCGGCCTGTACGTGGGCGACGGCGTGATGGTCCACGCGCCGCGGACGGGCCGGCAGATCACCACGGCCGGAGCGGGCTCCCTGCCGATCCTGGGGGTGGTGCGTCCCGACCTGTAGGGCGCGTGGGTGGCGGGCCGTTCCCCCGCCGAGGAGAGCGGCCATCGTCGGCCGTTTGGCATATGCCACAAGGCATTCCGTGCAGCCCCCCGGACCGCTAAGGTCACCCGGGGCGCCTTCACCCGGCGCCCGGACGTGCCCTCGGGGGGAGGGAAGAGGACTACAGGCATGCCCGTATCGATGGGCAACGAGGTGGGATCCGCGGCGCTGCCGCGGCAGATGGGCGAGCCCAGGGAGCCCGAGGCCGCGCCCACCGGCAGCCTGACGCTGCTCGTCGTCGAGGAAGACCCGGCGGGCTCGCTGGCCGTGCCCGAGATGCTCGACGCCTCGGGAGGCCGCGTACGGGTCCGCACCGCCCGCAACCTCACCGAGGCCGAGCGGCTGCTCACCGACGACGTCCACTGCATCCTGCTCGACCTCGCGCTCTCCGACGGTCCCCCGGTGCCCGCGGGCGCCCAGGCCGCCGCCCGCGGCACGGAGGAGGCGGACGTGGCGGACGAGGAGAGGGACGAGTTGGACATCCTGCGCCGGGTGCTGAGGATGGCACCCCGGCACGCCGTCCTGGCCCTCACCGCCGAGGACGACGCCGAACGCGCGGCCGAGGCCGTACGGGTCGGCGCGCAGGACTTCCTCTTCCGCGGCGAACTGGACGGCCGGGTCCTGAGCCGGGCCATCCGCTACGCCGTCGAGCGCAAGCGGGCGGACCTGGCCCAGCGGCAGCTCACCGAATCCCGGATGCGGGCCCAGGAGAACGCCCGACTGGAACGTGGACTGCTGCCCACACCGCTGCTGGACGGCTCGGAGCTGCGGTTCGCGGCCCGTTACCGGCCCGGCCGCTCCAGGGCCCTGCTCGGCGGCGACTTCTACGACACGGTGCGCACCGCCGACGGGACCGTCCACGCCATGATCGGTGACGTGTGCGGGCACGGCCCGGACGAGGCGGCGCTCGGGGTCGAGCTGCGGATCGCCTGGCGGGCGCTGACCTTCGCCGGCCTCTGCGGCGACCAGTTGTTGGGAACGCTCCAGCGGGTGCTGGAACACGAGCGCTCCAGCGACGAGATCTTCGCCACCCTCTGCACCGTCGACATCGCCCCGGACGGGCGGCGGGCCGGGCTGTGTCTGGCGGGCCACCCCGCACCGCTGGTCGCGGGCGGTGGACGGGGGCCGCGACTGCTGCCGCACGGCGACGGCGGGGGGCCGGCGCTGGGCGTGCTGCCGGGCGCCCGCTGGCCCCGCACCCAGGTGGAGCTGGGCGGTGCGTGGAGCCTGATGATGTACACCGACGGGCTGATCGAGGGCCACATCGGCCAGGGGGGCCGGCGGCTCGGCCAGGAGGGCATGCTCGGGATCGTCGGGCAGCGGATGGTCACCGGGCTGCGCGGCGAGGCACTGCTGGACGCGGTGCTGGCCGAGGTGCGGGAGCTGAACGGCGACGAGTTGACGGACGACGTGGCGGTCGTGCTGCTCGACCGGGGCTGACGGCCGCGCCCGGAGCGGTGGGGCGGGGACCGCCCCACCGGGGACGGCCCCACCGGGGCCGGTGACTCAGCGACCGCCGTTGTACGGACCGTAGGGGCCGTCGCTGCTGCTGCCGCGCCGGAAGCCGCCCCGGCCGCCCCCGCCGACCTGGATGAGCGCGGGCCGCACGTCCACCATGTACACGATGTTGGCGATCAGACCGGCGACGACCAGGAAGATCATGCCCAGGAACAGGTTCACCGCCACGGTGATGCCGAGGATGATCAGCCAGAAGCCCTTGGTCTTCTTGTCCGCGGCCCGGTAGGCGTCCTCACGGCGCAGGGCCGCGTCGACGAAGCAGAAGATGCTGAACACGAGCAGGCCCAGGAACACCCAGGACATCAGCCCGTAGAAACCCTCCAGAAGCACTCTGGCACCATCCCGTCCGTGAGCCGGTCGTCGGCTCCCAACGCTACCGGTACCGGGGCCGGACACGAAGGGTGTGCCCGACCCCGGAAAGGATCACGACTCGGTCTTCTCCGAGCCCGACCGGCCGCCCGACCGCCCGGCGGACTTCGAGGAGGACTCCCCGGTGGTGGTCTTCCTCGCGGTGGTCTTCTTCGCGGTGGTCTTCTTCGCGACCGTCTTCGGAGTCGGCTTCGCGGCGCTCTTCCCGGAGGTTTTGCCGGTGTCCGCGGTGCTCCTGCGGGCCGTGGTCCTGCCGGCCGAGCCCTGTCGGGTGCCGCCCATCTTGGGCCGCGGCTTCTCCTCCTCCTCGCCCGCCTCGACGACGACGGCCTCGCCGCGGTGGCGCGAGGCCAGCGGAGCCCGACCGGCGGCCTTCCCGGGAGCCCTGCCGGGCGTCTCATCCGTGCTGCCCTCGGCGCTCTCCCCGCGCCAGGCGCGCACCGCGCCCCGGCCGCGCTCGGCCAGCCCGCCGTACCCCGCGCGGGCCTTCACGGCGTACTCGGCGGCGAGTCCCAGACCCTGGAACGCCAGGTGCTGGGCCTGCTCGCGCAGCTTCTTCAGGTCGGTGTCGAGCCCGGACAGGGCCGAGGTCAGCCGCGACTGGGTCTGCTTGGCCTGCTGGGCGAAGCGCTCCTGCACGACCTTGGGGTCGGCGGTCTTCTCCTTGACGGCGGCGAGGCGTTCGGGCGCCACCTCACGGATCTTGTCGATCACCCCGGCGGCGAAGTACAGCGGGGTGGGATCGGCCAGGGCCTTGCGCAGGTCACCGGCCTTGTTGGTGGTCTTGGTGGCGGTACCGGCGGCACCGGCGTTCTTGTCGGTCATGAGGGTCCCTCCTGGTTACGGTTCTCGGGGCTTCGTGTCGGTGGAGGGGGCGTCCTCGACCTCCGTGGCGGAGGCGTCCTCGGTGTGTCCGTTCTCCTTGCGGAACGACGCGTAGACCTGGAGCAACACCTGCTTCTGCTGCTCGTTGATCGACGTGTCGGCCAGGATCGCGCTGCGCACCTCCAGCCCGGCCTGCTCCTTCTCGTCGAGGATTCCGGCCTGGACGTACAGCGTCTCGGCGGAGATCCGCAGCGCTTTGGCGAGCTGCTGGAGGATCTCGGCGCTGGGCTTGCGCAGCCCCCGTTCGATCTGGCTGAGGTACGGATTCGACACCCCGGCGGCGTCGGCGAGCTGCCGCAGGGACAGCCGCGCGCTGCGCCGCTGCTCCCGCAGGAACTCGCCGAGGTTGCCGACATGAAGTGAAGCCATGTCCCCACGGTGCCTCGTTCCGCTAACTTTTGCAAGCAAGTGCTTGCTGGAGTGTTGCACCGGCCGGTCTCGCGACGGAGGGCCGGCCGGACCGTGGGTCGGACGAGCGGAACGACCTCGGCGGGGCCGCGGGCGCGCTTCCCGGCCCGCCGGACGCGTCGGACGCGGAAACGCCGACGGGGCCGGAACCGTTCGAACGGTCCCGGCCCCGCCGGTCCTCTCGTCGACGAGTGCCGCGATTCGCCCGGTGTCATCCGGTGCGCCCGGTGCCGTCCGGTGTCGTCGTGGCGCGCGCCGGGTGCCCTACCGGGCGCGGTGTCAGGGCGTCGGGGCCCCGGCGCGGTGCCGACCTCCTCCGGTGTGGCCCTCGACCGCGCGGACGGCGGCCGCCTCGCGCCGCTTCTTGGCGCGGTGCTCCGCCACCGCGAACGCCGCGACCACCACGAAGCCCAACACCCCGAAGCCGATCGCCGCACCCAGGTGCTCGTCCGGGGCGAGGAGGGCACGGTCCTCGTCCTGCCAGGGCCACAGGGCCCGCAGGCAGCCCGCCACCACACCGGTCAGCACGACCAGCGTGACGCGCTGCCGGTGGTCCAGCAGCCACTGCATCAGCTTGACGAACGAGGCCAGCCCCAGGAGGGCGCCGAGCGCGAAGAGACCCAGGTAGCCGAAGTCGCGGTCGTTGACGGCGGACAACGTCGTCTCGTACAGCCCGAAGGTCAGCAGCAGGAAAGAACCCGACAGGCCGGGCAGCACCAGCGCCGACACCGCGATCGCCGCAGCGGCGACGATGATCGGCGGGGTGGCCTCCACCTCGCCGGGGGGCAGGCTGACGATCACGAAGGCGGCCACGGCACCCAGCAGGGCCAACAGGACCTCGCCCGCCCGCCAGGGGCCGGTGGCGCCGTCGGCCCTCGGGGCCCGGGCGGCCAGTGAGAACGGCACCCACAGCGACGCCAGCACCAGACCGAAGAAGAGGGCGCGGCTCTGCACCGGCTGGTCCTCGACCCAGCCCTCGACGAGGCCGGCCATCAACACCAGGGCCGCGAACATGCCGAGCAGCAGCGGGACGATGAGCCCCCACGGGACCTGGCGGAACTCCCGGGCGGCCCGGGAGAACCCCCGCCCCCGAGGGAGGTCCGCGAGCGCCAGGCGGGCGCCGGTGACCAGCCTGCTCGCCGAACCGATCGCCGTGTCGTACACACCGACCACGAGGGCCACCGTGCCTCCGCTGACGCCCGGGACGGTCTCCGCTGTGCCTATGAGCGCGCCGCGCACCACGTTGAGGCCGCGCGTCGACCAGGAAGTCGAGGACGGTGTGTCCACTCGGTGTCGTCGGGTCTCCCCCACCAGGGCTCCTTCGTGCTGGTATGTGTCGGGGCGGCCCGGAACAGGGAGGGGCGCCCCGGCAAGGATGGCGAGAAACGCATTCTCCCCGAGTCCGGCCGGCCCGTGCGACCAGGTCCTCCCTCGGGCCTCCCGCCGGGGCCCGGCCGCCGCGCGCGGGACGGCCGGGCGACGTCAACCGTGCGGTCGCCGGCGTGCCGGAGGAACGACCGCGCCGGCGCGGTGGGGCTTCCTCCGGGTGGAGTCGTTCGGAACCGGCCCTCGTGGGTACTCCGGTCAACCGTGCCCCAGACCGCGCGGCTCCCTGGCGCGCGGCACGGGCACATCGGCACTGGCACATCGGCACGGGGTGACGGCCTCGGAGCGCGACCGGGGAGACGGAGCGCGCCACCGTCACCGCCGGCGCGAACGAGGAGTCGTCATCACATGAGCAACGTCAAGCTGGCCGTCATCTACTACTCGGCGACCGGCACCGTCCACGGCATGGCCAAGCGCCTGGCCGAGGCCGGCGAGAGGGAGGGCGCGGAGGTGCGGCTGCGGCAGGTCGCCGAGCTGGCTCCCCAGGAGGCCATCGCCTCCAACGCGGCCTGGAGCCAGCACTTCGACCGCACCAAGGACGAGCCGGAAGCCACCGCCGACGACGTCGTGTGGGCCGACGCCGTGCTGTTCGGCTCCCCGACGCGCTACGGCAACGTCGCCAGCCAGCTCAAGCAGTTCCTCGACACCCTGGGGCCGCAGTGGCAGCAGGGGCTGCTCGCCGACAAGGTGTACGCCGGCTTCACCGCCACCCAGACCGACCACGGCGGTCAGGAGTCGACGCTGCTGGCCCTGTACAACACCATCCACCACTTCGGCGGCCTGGTCGTCGCCCCGGGCTACACCGATCCGCTGAAGTTCGCCGACGGCAACCCCTACGGCGTCTCCCACGTCACCGGCCCGAACAACGACGCGCCGCTGACCGACACCGAGTACACCGCCCTGGACCACATGGCGCAGCGCGTGGTGCGCATCGCGGGGCGGCTCAGGGGAGAGGGCTGACGGGCCCGGGCACACCGGGGAGGAACGGAGAGGGGAGGGCGGGTGACGGTCCGCCCTCCCCCCTCGCGTGCCCGTGACGTTACGCCCGGTGCACCTCCAGCGCCGTCCGCACCGCCGACTCCAGGGCGCCCTCGATCCACGCCGTCCTGATGGAGGTGTGGTCGCCCGCGAAGAACAACGGGCCCTCACGGGTGCCCAGGTGCGGGAAGAGTTCGGTGTGCTGACCCGGCAGCAGCACCGCCGCCTCGCCGTACGCGTACGGGTCCCGCTGCCAGCTCTGGGTGCGGCCCGCGCCGGTGTAGAAGACCTCCACCCGCTGCCCGTACACCTGCTGCACGCCGCGCAGGGCGTACGGGTAGCGGGCGTCGCCGTCGAGGGAGTCCCAGCGCCGCGCGTCGTCGGCCCAGCTGTAGGACGCCAGCAGCACCCCGCCCTCGCTGCCCTCGACACGGTGCGAGGGGTTGAACATGAACCGGTTGGGGTTGTCGCACACCGACCCCCCGCCGACCACGTCCGCCGCCTCCGGCTGGTCGCGCGAGATCCACCGGCACGCCGTGTAGTGCACGCGCTGGGCGGGGGTGATGTGGCCGGCCGGCACGGACGGGTGGGCGCCCAGCAGGCTGCCGTCGTCGGGGGCCTTGCCGGTGCGGTACTCGTCGTACAGGCCCGGGCGGACGGCCTCCAGCTCGCGCCGCCAGTCGTCCTCGTCGAACTCCCACCAGCGGCGGCTGAACTCCAGCAGCACCTTGGTGGCGCTGTCGTAGTGCAACTCGGCCAACGCCCGCCGCTTGTCGTACGACGGCGGCGGAGCGATCTGCACCTGTCGCAACCCGGAGAAGGGCACGGTGACGATCGCGCAGTCGCCGGTGAACTGTTCGCGCACCACCATGCCGTCGCGGCCCTCGGAGACGGTGTCGATCCACACCGCCGGACCGTCCGAGCCGATGTGCGGCGTGTCCTCGCGGCTGCCCCGTCCGTCCCGTCCGTCCCGCCCGCCGTTCCCCGGGCGGTACTCGATGCGGGTGGCGCGGCGGTCGAAGCGCACCGTGTCGCGGACCTCCTCCAGCAGCGCGTCGACCAGGGTGGCGGTGCCGCCCTCCAGCTCCCAGAAGGTGGTGTCGGGACTGATCAGGGACCAGCCGATGAAGCTGTGGAGGAAGGAGAGCGGCAGCCGGGAGGTGAGGTTCTCCAGGGTGCCGATCAGGTCGATCGTGCGCTCGTCGAATCCCGCGTACTCCGTCAGGAAGCGGTACATCGACCAGTCGCCGAACCGCTCGACGATCCGCGCCCAGCCCTCCAGGCGCTCCGGGAGCGGCTTGTCGACGCGCCTGCCGTCCGGTCCGACGGTGCTGTACTCGTCGCGCACCGGGTCCAGGGCTCGGCCCAGGATCGTCGCCGCCGGAACGTCCCGGTACTTCTCGGGCACCCCGAAGGAGCGGTTGACCTCCCGCGGGTCCCGGGCGTAGTCCGCGCGGCGGACGCGGACGCCGTTGACGTTGATCCACGTGCGGTACGCGGGACGGCCCTCGGCGTCGACGTCCACCAGGTGGAAGCGGCGGCGCCGCAGCTCCAGTTTGTCGATCAGTCCGATGACCAGCGGGTGGCTGCCGGGGATGCGCATGGCCCCGGCCTCCGCGTACTGCCGGGGGTCGGCGAACGGCTGGGTCGCGCCCTCGTGTCCGCCGGTGCGGAAGGTCTTGATCCGGCCGCCGGCCCGGTTGCCGTTGGCCTCGATGACGGTGACGTGGTGCCCGGCGCGCCGCAGCAGCAGCGCGGCGGTGAGCCCGGCCGGCCCCGCCCCGACGACCAGGACCCTCTTCGGGGCCCCCGTGGCACCGCCGCGGGGCAGCCCGTCGCCGTGCAGGATCCTGGCGTAGCGCGGGGCGAGTTCGTTGTTCTCGTCGTCGAGCAGGAGGATGGCGCGGGCCACCGCCAGGCACCTCTCCCGGTGGGCGGTGCCCGCGGCGGCGGGTGACGGGACGGAGGGGGCGGTCGGTGCGGAGGGAGCGGCCGCGGTGAGTCCGGCGGTGGCGACGGCGGCGACCGTACCGGCGCCCGCGGCGAACCGTCGGCGCGACAGGGCGGGGCCGGCTCCATCGGGGCGGGGGTCGGTGTGATGGTCGGTGTGGAGGGTCATGGACCCTGACTACGACCACACCGCCCCCGATGGTCGTCGGCGCACGGGGACACGCGCCGAATTCCCCCTTACGGGCACGGCTTTCGGGTGTGAAAAGTCGTTGGGTGACGGCGCGTGTGGTGGGCATTGTTACCCCATGAGTCTTACGAGCCCCGTTCCCGTCGCCCTGCGCCCCTTGGACGAGGAACTGCTGCGCGCGCTGCTGGCCACGGCCGTCGCCGAGGCCGAGCCTCGCGAGGTGATGCCGCCGGTCGAGGACGCTGCCGGGGGCGCCGGTGGGAACGGCGCGGCGGGACCGGTGGTCTGGACGGACGCGCTCCGGGAGGCGTTCTCGCGTTTCCACCGCTTCCACTCGTTGGGGCCCGGGGCGCCCCAGCGCACCTACGCCGTCGTCGTGACCGAACCGGGTGAGGACGGGCTGCCGGAGGAGACGGTCGCCGGAGCGGCCCGGCTGGCCCCGCGCCCGGAGCCGGACGCGGTCGAGGCCGGGCTGTGGCTCGGGCGCTCCCACCGGGGGCGCGGCGTGGGCACGCGGGTGTTGGCGCTGCTGCGGGAGGAGGCCCGCCGGGGTGGTGCCGCCCGCCTGTTCGCCGGCACCGGCTCGGCCAACGCCGCCGCCCGCCGCCTGCTGTCGGCGGCGGGCGCCGATCTGGAGCGGCACGCCGACGGGTCGGTCACGGCGTGGGTGGCCCTGGTCGGTCAGCGGAGCCCGACGGCCTGACGCCGCGGTGCGACCGGGCGGGGCGCGGCCCGCCCCGCCCGGTCGCCGGCGCGCGGGCGCCGTCAGGCGGGGGGCGGGGTGGAGGCGAGGAGTTGCACCGCGACGATCACGTTGCCGTACAGGTCCTCGAAGTGCAGGGAGCGGCTGTCCGCGTCCTCGCGCTCGGCCCATGTCCGTGTGCCGTGTTCGCGCAGCCGCCGCGAGACCGCGTCCAGATCGTCCGTGTAGAGGACGAGCAACGGCTGGCCGCCGGTCTGCCGCCCGACCAGTCGGCGCTCCTCCTCGCCGGTGGCGGGCATCAGCCACAGGCCGACCCCCTCCTGGCCGGGAACGCCGAGGTGGAGGTAGCGGTAGCCGCCCTCGGTGCGGTCGTACAGCACCCGGAAGCCGAGGACGTCGCGGTAGAACGCCAGGGCCGCCTCCGGGTCGGTCACGAGGACCACCAGGCGTCCGAGCGCGGTGAACGGGCCCTTACCCGGGCCGGATGGTGACGTCATGCCCGCCATGTTGCCCTCCGCCACTGACAATTCCCCGTCGGGAACGCGGGGGCGTGGTCGGCCCGCCGGGGTGCCCGCCGCCCGGGAGCGGCTCGCCGTCCGCGAAACGGCCGAGGCACCCGCCCCCTCGATGCCGCCTTCGACGCCCTCGACGCCTTCGACGCCCTCGACGCGCCTTCGATGACGTCGGCGCGCCGCGCGGCGTCGCTCAGGCCCCCACCGGCTTCGACGAGCGGGCGCGGAACGTCCCCCGGTAGGCGCTGGGGGACACCCCGAGCGCGGCGTGGAAGTGCTGGCGCAGCGAGGCGGCCGTGCCGAAGCCGACGTCCGCCGCGATCCTGTCGACGGACAGGCTGCTCTCCTCCAGCAGTTGTCGTGCCCGCTCGACGCGCTGCCGGTTGAGCCACTGGAGGGGGGACAGCCCCGTCTCCTCGCGGAAACGGCGCGTGAAGGTGCGCACGCTCGTCGACTCGCGCTCGGCCAGCTCGCGCAGGGTGAGCTGCCGGTCCAGGTGCTCCAGGGCCCAGGCGCGCGCCGCGCCGGTGGAGGAGGAGCGGGAGTCGGGGACGGGGCGCCGGATGAACTGGGCCTGGCCACCCTCCCGGTGCGGAGGGACGACGGTGCTGCGGGCGACGGCGTTGGCCACGGCCGTTCCGTGGTCGCGGCGGATCATGTGCAGGCACAGGTCGATGCCGGAGGCGACCCCGGCAGAGGTCAGGACGTCCCCCTCGTCCGTGTACAGCACGTCCGGGTCCAGGTCGACGTTCGGGTACAGCGCCCGGAACTGGTCGCACGACTTCCAGTGGGTCGTCGCCCGGCGACCGTCCAGGAGGCCCGCCGCCGCCAGTACGAAGGCGCCCGTGCAAATCGAGGCGACGCGGGTGCCGGGCCGGATGCGGGCGAAGGCGTCGGCGAGCGGAGCGTCGAGGCCGCTCTCCGTCCGGGTGTAGTCCTCCTGGGCGGCCGGGACGACCACGGTGTCGGCCTCGGCCAGGATCTCCGGCCCGTGGGCGACGTTGAGGGTGACGTCGGTGTCGGTCCGTACCTCACCCGGGACGAGTGCGCAGGTCGCGACCTCGTACAACGGCTCCCCGGCCGCTGACGCCGCCTGGCCGAACAGCCGGTGGGCGATCCCCATCTCGATGGGCAGCAGGCCGTCCCGGACGAGGACGGCGACCCGGTGCCGGTCGGGGTGGACGAAAGCGCTCATGGCCCGATTCTTTCACATGTTGACTATCGGGCCACTCGTTGTCGTGCCCCTCCCTCCGGAGGATTGCCGTATGACACGCAGCGCCGAGACTCCCCACACCTCTCGCGGCCCCCTGGTGCACCGTGCCTGGTGGGTCGCGGCCGCCGCCGCTGTGGCCATCGTCGTCGCCGGGGCCTTCTCCACCGTGCCGGGGCTGCTGGTCGACCCACTGCACCGGGACTTCGGCTGGTCGCGCGGTTCCATCGGCTTCGCGGCCTCGGTGAACATGGTGCTCTACGGGCTCACGGCCCCCTTCGCGGCGGCCCTGATGGACCGCTTCGGCATCCGTCGGGTCGTCGCCGGGGCCCTGACGCTCGTCGCCGTCGGAGCCGCGCTGACCACGGTCATGTCCGCGGCCTGGCAGCTCACGCTGTACTGGGGGCTGCTGGTCGGCCTGGGGACCGGCTCCATGGCGATGGCGTTCGCCGCCACCGTGGTGGGGCGCTGGTTCGTCGAGCGGCGCGGCCTGGCGACCGGCCTGTTGACCTCGGCGAGCGTCCTGGGCCAGATGGTCTTCCTGCCCCTGCTCGCCTGGATCGTCGAGCACCACCGGTGGAGCACGGCCACCGCGACGCTCGCACTGGGGGCCCTGGCCGTGGTCCCCCTGCTCCTGCTGGTGCTGCGCGACCACCCGGCGGACGTCGGCGTGGAGGCGTACGGCGCCCGGGAGTTCACGCCGAGGCCCGCCCCGGTACCCGGAGCGGCTCGGCGTGCCGTGAGCGTGCTGCTCGACGCGGCCAGGACCGGCCCGTTCTGGCTGATGGCGGGCGTCTTCGCGGTCTGTGGCGCCTCGACGAACGGCATCATGTGGACCCACTTCGCCCCCGCCGCCCACGACCACGGGATGCCGACCACCGTCGCCGCCTCGCTGCTCGCGGCGATCGGCGTCTTCAACGTGGTCGGGACCGTCGCCTCCGGGTGGCTCACGGACCGCTGTGACCCCCGACGGCTGCTCGCGATCTCCTTCGCGCTGCGCGGTGCCCTGCTGGTGTTCCTGCCGGTGACGATGGCCGCGACGGTGCGGCCCTCGATGATCCTGTTCGTCGTCCTCTTCGGACTGCTCGACCTGGCCACCGTCCCGCCGGTGATCGCGCTGGCCCGGAGCTTCCACGGCGAGGACGGCGCGATCGTCTTCGGCTGGGTCAACACCGCCCACCAGGTGGGCGCGGCCCTCGCGGCCGCCCTGGGCGGTGTGGCGCGGGACGTCTTCGGCACGTACGACGTGGTGTGGATCGCCGTCGGAGCGCTCTGCGCGGCGGCGGCGCTCGTCTCGTTGGTCATCAGGCGACCGGCCGGGCCGGAACGGGCGACGGGCGGTGCCGCGTCCGTGGCGGACGCCGCCCCCGAGGCGGTCGGTGCCCGTTAGGGAGGCGTCGGCCGGGCCTTTTGACCGGGGGACATCCGGCCGAGGGGCCGGTCGCGTCCGCTCACGCCCCCTTGGCGAGCGCGAGCGCCCGTTCCCCCGGCTCGCAGGCCTCCCGCAGCGCCGCCAACTCCTTCGGCGGCAGTCGCAGCGCGGCCCCGCGCCGGCCCGGGTCGAGCATCGCCCGCCCCGCCGTCGTCCACTCCGCGTCGGCGTCCACGCCGAAGAACGAGGCCAGCCGGGCCAACTCCTCCTCCGGTTCGTCCAGCAGATCCTCGTACGACAGGCTCGTTTGACGCTCCGGCGGCACCTTCGCCAGATGCTCCAGGCACTCGACCACCAGCCGCGACCACATCTCCCCGAACAGCGTCACCGGCATCACCCGGTCGGAGATCAGCCGGGGGTCGAAGGTGTCCCCCGCCAACAGTCCCGACAGGTCCGGCGGCAACGCGTGGACGTGCTCCTCCGTCAGGTCCGTTCCGAACGCCAGGCCCAGGCGCTCGTACATCTCGCCCAGCAGCGCGAGCATCCGGAAACCGGTGTGCCGGCTCATCGACAGCGCGCAGTCCGGCCCGTTCCGGTACAGGTGGACGAACCTCGCCTCGGGGAAACCCGTCCGCAGCCGGGGCACCCACCCCACCGAGAATCCCGAGCGCTCCACCACCGCACGCCGTCCGAACCGGGCGCTCAACAGGGCGAAGAACTCCCGGTACTGGTCCTCGACCGGACGGCGCGGCCAGGCGGACACCACCGGTGCCAACTCGTCCAGCAGCCCGTCGGGGTCGTCGGTGAGGTGCGGCAGCACCATCAGGCACAGCGCGGGTATGCCGGTGGTGTGGGACGAGAAACGCCCCCGGTGGTGCGGGTAGACGAACTCCGGGATGGCCGCGCCGCTGCGGATCATCCTGTCGAACGACGGGTTGGGGTCGGCCAGGAGCCGCCAGAACTCCTCACCGGCGAGCGTCCCCTCGGGCATTCCGCCGAAGCCGACCGAGGAGAGCAGCTCGTTGAGGCTCAGCACGTCCGGGTGCCGGTTCACCACCCGTGACAGCGCGGTCGAACCACTCCGTCCGGTACCCACCACGAATGTCAGCGGCCGATCGGTCACGCCCCCACCCTCCGTCCCGTCGCCGCGAGCGCGTACCTTCGACGCGGTCGCGCTCCTCGTCCCCGGCAGCGTATGGACCTTGGTCGGCACCGCGACAGGGCGACTTCCGGCCAGGGCGGTCGGCGCGTTCCCGATGGCTTCGGCCGAGGCCGAAAGGACTTCGTGAGCCGGTGCGGTTGTCGCATGATGATGTCATCTGTCATCTGTCATCTGTCATCTGTCACCGCACCGCGCCGCACGGGGACGCCGCCCGGGGAAGCCGCACCGAGGGGAGAACATCGATGGCCGGGGTGTCCGAACTGCGCTTGGGCTCGATCGACACGCTCGTGCCCCGGGTGGTCCCCCACCCGGGGGCGACGCTCCTGTCCCTGGTCGCCGACTCCCTGGGCGGCCGCGACCACGGTGTCCACCCGCGTGTGCGGCGACTGGTCCGGGCCGCGGTGCCGCAGGGGGCCGCCGATGTGCTGCGTCCCCTCTTCGCGCCGGGGTTCTCCGTCATCCCCGACTGCCTCACCCCGACGGCCACCATGTCCCGGGAGGAATCCGTCCACCACCTGGAGCAGCTCGACGCGGTGTCGACGGACATCCTGCTCGGCGAGATCGAGACCGAGTTCGGTGGTGACGTGCCGGCTCAGTGGCGGCCGGTGGTGCGCCGGCCGAAGGCGTGGAAGAACGCCTACGCACGGCTGATGCGGAGCGTGTGGAACGAGGTCGCTCCGATGTGGCGCGCGGCCGGCCGGCTGATCGGGAGGGAGACCGAACGCGTCGGTGCCGCGACGGTCGGTGGTTCCCTGGACTGTGCCCTGGCCGACCTCAGCCCCCGCTTCCGGCTGCGGGGAACGGTCCTGCGCCTGCCCGACCAGCAGGGCGAGACGTTCGAGCTGGGCGGGCGGCGCCTCATCCTGGTGCCGGTCGTCTCCGGAGGCGGTGCCTCGCTCTTCTCCTTCGACCGGTCCGACGCCGTGTGGATCGGCTACCCGGTACCCGGGCTCGGTGGCCTGTGGGGGAGCGACGCGCCGCGGGACCGATCGTCCGACGCCCTCGGCCTGTTGCTGGGCGAGACCCGCGCCGCCGTGCTGCACGCCCTGTCCGGACCGTTGTCCTCGGGGGAGATCGCCGCGCGTCTCCGCTACGCGCCCGCCACCGTCACCTACCACTGCACCCGGCTGGAGGCGGCCGGGCTGGTGGAGCGGTTGCGCTGTGGACAGCACGTACTGGTCCGTCGCACCGCTCGTGGCGAGGAACTGATGGACGTGTTGGGCGGGACGGGCCGGGCGTGGGAGGGCGTCAGCCGGGGAGCAGGTCGCCGATGAGGTCGAGCGCCGCCGGCCACCAGGGGAGTCCACCGGTGCCGAACGCGGCGGCCGGCGCGTGCCCGGGGCCCGGTGGAGGGTGACACGCGGGATCGCCGCTCCTGCGACCACCAGCGTTCCGCGCCCCGTGTCCAACCGGACGGCGCCGTGCGGGGCCGTCCGGTTGTCACAGGTCGGCCCTAGGCTGACCGAACATGAGCATGCGTCAAAGCGATCCCTTCGAACAGGACCCGGTCACCGTCGGGCTGCGTTTCGCCGAAATCGTCACCGGCACGACGATCAGCGACGAACCCCCGGCTCCCGAGTCGCCGCTGGGCCGCCTCGAAGCCTTCGCCGAGGAGCACGGCTCCGCCGCCCTCACGCCCGAACACGTCCGCGCGGCCCAGGAGGGGAGACCACTCCCACCACCCGCCTGACGCCGCCGGGTCGCTGCCCGGTCCGACGGCCGGGACCCGGCTCACGCGGTGTTCAGCAGGGTGCGTCCGATGGGCGTCACGGTGTGGAGGACCGCCTTGTGGTGGCGGGTGGTCGTGATGAGTCCGGCACGCCTCAGGACCGTCGCGTGTTCGCTGGCGTTGGACACCGAGATCCCCACCGCCGTGGAAAGCTCGGTCGTGGTGCAGCCGACCCTGTCCGCGATGGCGAGCAGGACGGCGGCCCGGGTCCGTCCCAGAAGCTGCGCCAGCGCCGTGGAGGGACCCGCGACTCCCGCGTCCGGCCGGACGACGTCCGGGTGCGGGGAGTCGGACGACGCGGGATAGAACAGCATCGGCTGCGGTTCGGTGTCCGGAGCGATCCCCGGGGCGTCGGAGCCGAAGAAGGACGGCACGAGGAGGAGCCCCTGCCCTTCCAGGCGCAGGTCGGCGTCCATGCCCGACGCCATGTCCACCGTCAGCACCGGGGACTCCCAGCGGATCCGCCGCGGGTGCAGCTGTGACAGCACCCGTTCCATCCCACCGTGCAGGAGGGCCCTGGCTCGCAGACTCCTGTCGGCCTCCAGCCGGGCCTCCACCCGGGGTCGGTACGGCGCCAGCAGCACGTCGTGGACCGTGGACAGACTGTCCACGAGTCGTTGCAGCACCGAGGGGTCCTCGCCGAGCTGTCGCGACCAGCGGGGCACGGACTGCCGGGCGGCGACGCGTTCCATCTCCTCCCGCAGCCGCCGCCGGGGCGTCGCGCGCACCCGCTCCAGGAGCTCCTGGGAATCCCCCGCCGCGGCCGGCGCCAGGAAGTCCGGCACCCAGCCGTGGGACGGCGTCATCTCGAACGCCATCCGCGCCGTGGCCGGCAACCGGGAGAGGACCTCGTGCCGCCAGGCGCCGAAGCGCGTCGACGGGGTCCTGTCCCTCAGGACCCGCATGGCGATGCTCAACTCCTGAAGCGGGTACGTCGAGTGCGAAACCCGGGTCTTGGCCAGGTCTGCGAACGTGAAGTGGATCCGAAAGGCCATGGTGGCTTCCCCGCTGTCTCGTCCCGTCGTCCCGATGCCCGTTCCCGCGGTTCCAGGCACTCCGAAGGTGTCGCGGGTTTCCTAGCAGTCGGTCCCGCGCCGTCCTCACGGGCTCGGAAAACGGCGTTTCACCGGCAAACCGGGAGACGCCCGTCCAGGACGCCCGTCCATGCGGAGGCGCCTTGAGGACCTTCGGGGAGGGGCACGCGCGACGCCGATTCCGCGGGGCTTTTCGAGGAACGTGGAACTGCTTGTCCGCCCCGAGCGCCGTCGGCCAGTCTCTGTGGAGTCGGGCGACGCCGGAACCGGCACCGGTCCGGAACGCGGTCCCGGTGGCGGGGGAATCGGGACCGCCCGGCGGATTTCCGGGAGTGAGCGGCCTCCCGGGAACGGCGCCCCGGCCGAGAACGGCCCAGGCCGGGGCGCTCCGCCATGATCGCCGCGACGACGGCTCCGGGAGCGGTTCCTGCTTCCGAATCCGCCCCGCTCCACGGGCCGCCGCCCCACGGATCAGGGCAGGGGATGGCGGCTGCGGGCGTTGGCGGCCGCGAGTCGGGCGCTGAGCTGCTCGCGCGGGGTGAGCGACTCGACCTGGCGCGGTTCCGCGTCCCACTCCCGTCCGCCGCCCAGCGGGCGCAGCCAGATCCGTCCCGGGAGGACGTCCATCACCTCTCCCACCCGCCCGTCGCGCAGGTCGCGTGCCACCGCGCCGACCGTGGGCGCGGGTTCCCGCCGCTCGGCCCGCTCCCCGCGTCCCTTCCGCCCGTCCGTCGCGCTCATCGCACCACCCACCTCCGCAGGGAGGTCACGGCTTCCTCCGGTAGTTCGGCGAGCGGCGCGATCGGTACGAAGTCCGGCGCGGGCGCCGTGTCCACAGGTGTCAACGTCCACCAGAACCCCCTGTCGTCGAGGCCCAGCAGTGCCTCAGCCGTCGTGTCCGCGCCCACGGCCCGCGCGGCGCGGGCGAAGTCCTCGCTGTCGGCGAAGGTCGTCGAGGAGTGCCGAGTTCGGGATTCCATTCTGCTCCGTGCTCTGTGAGTGCCGTCCAACGAGCGACTATTACTTTCTGTATCCCGATCGTCGCTTTCCGACGCTACTCTCAACAGGGTTTTCACTGTGACCCCTTGGGAGCCTCACGAGGGAGACGACGCATGACGGCGGGGAGCGGCGTGTGCACCGCGCGCCGTCGCCGGTCCACAGCAGGAGGCGGCCGGACGCGTTCCCCCGCGGGAGTCGGCGGCCCGGCCGTCATGCGCGCCCGGTGGGGTCGCACCGGCCGGTGTCGGATCGCATGGAGTGCCCGTCGGGGCGCGGACCTGACGGTCTATCGTGAACGGCATGTCCGCCCCTGAGCTGATCCGCATCGTCTCCCGCGACTCCCCCATGGCACTGGCGCAGGTGGAACGCGTCCGCGCCGGGCTGGCCGCGCTCCACCCGCACATCCGCACCGAGGTCGTCCCGGTGAAGACCACCGGCGACAAGTGGCTGGGCGATCTGTCACAGGTGGAGGGGAAGGGAGCGTTCACCAAGGAGGTGGACGCCGCGCTGCTGGCCGGCGAGGCGGACCTGGCGGTGCACTGCCTCAAGGACATCCCGGCCGACCGGCCGCTCCCGGCGGGCACGGCGTTCGCGGCCTTCCTCAAGCGGGACGACGTCCGCGACGCCCTGATCCACCCCGGCGGGCTGACCCTGGACGAGCTGCCGCCGGGCACCCGGATCGGCACCTCCTCCGTGCGGCGCGTCGCACAGCTCGCGGGCTCCCATCCGCATCTGGAGTGCGTGCCGTTCCGGGGGAACGCCAACCGACGCATGGAGAAGATGGCGGCGGGGGAGGCGGACGCCCTGCTGCTGGCGGTCTCCGGCCTGGAGCGGATCGGCCGTACGGACGTGATCAGCGAGATCCTGCCGACCGAGGTGATGATGCCGCCGATCGGCGCCGGCATCCTCGTCCTCCAGTGCCGGGAGGACGACACCGGGCTGATCGAGGCGGTCGGCGAGCTGGGCGATCCGGCCACCCACCGCGAGGCCACCGCCGAGCGGATGCTGCTCCACGTCCTCCAGGGACACTGCAACAGCCCGATCGCCGGATACGCCAGGACGGAGCGGAACGGAGAACTCTCCCTGCGCGCCTGTGTGTTCACACCCGACGGCAAGACGGTGCTCAACGCGCACGAGTGGGCCGGCCGCCTCGATCCGGCCACCCTGGGCACGTCCGTCGCCGTCGCCCTGCTCCGCCAGGGCGCGCGCGACCTGATCGACGGCATCGCGCACTGAGGGGCGCTCCGCACCGGAAGGGGCGGCGGGACGCCCCGCCTCAGGAGGCCAGGCTGTTGTACAACCACCAGGCCGCCAGCCCCACGGCCACCGTGCCCGCCATGGAGATGCCGGTGTGCAGCACCTGTAGCGACCGGTCGGACCCCCTCTCCAGGGGGCTGCCCGTCTCCTCGACCGTGACGTCGATCAGCGAGTGGTGACAGGAGTACGTGGGCTCGCCGTCGATGAGGACCAGATAGGTGACGGACTGGTTCCGGCCGATGCGCCCCGGGCCGATGTGCAGTTCGGTGCCGACCACGGACTCCTGGGGCGGGGCCGCGTCCGCGGGCTCCGACTCGGTGCCGAGGGATTCGAGGATGGGACGGCCGACACCGATCCTGATCGGCTTCGACTGGTCGAAGGCGGAGCTGGGGACGTCCCGCCGACTGGTGTTCGTCATCCGGATCCGCACCAGGCGGGGATCGGCGAGCGTCCTGCCGTTCCGACTGACCTGGAGGCCCCCCTCCAACCGGTGGTGGCTCTGCAGGAGCGGGGTGTCCCCCATCCAGTAGGTGATCCGCCGCTTGGGGTTGCTCGCCCTGAGGGTTGCCCACATCGCGCCGATGCCGACTCCGAGCGTGGCGAAGACCGCGGCGGCTGCCCATAAGGAGGCGAAGACGGACTCTGATTCCGCGGAGATGACGACCATGCGGATGATCCAACCACCAACTCCCGGTGGGAGAAGAGGGGCGAGCCGGAATTCGTGGTGATCCTGTTATCGTCCGCCGGGCCGGAGGCGCCACCGGCCATGTGGGGCCGGCGGCGCCGGCGGCCCAGTACCCGCGCCGGTCAGAAGTTGCCGACGACCTCGCGCAGCACGGTGCTGATGTTCTCCGGGTTGCTCTTGGAGTCGTAGCTGTGCCCTCCGCTCGCCTTGGCCATTTTCGAGAGTGTTTCCAAGGGAGCTTCGTAGCTGTAGGCGATGGTGAAGACCCGGACCGGGTTCTCCTTCCCCTCCGCGCTGATGTCCTTCATCAACCTGTCGATGCCGTAGTTGTTCTTGTAATCTTCCTTGCCGTCGCTGAGGACGACGATGGCGGTGATCCGGTCGGTGGACGACGACCTGGAGAGTTCCCGGTGGGCGTCGCGAATGGTGACGTACAGGGCGGTGGCACTTTTCGCTTTCAGTTCATCGATCGCGTCCGCCAGGGCATCCTTGTTCTTGCGCACCGGCCTCGGCCTGACGAGTTCCTGGTACGGCGACTCGTCGCTGTGGATGTCCCCCGAGAACTCCCACAGGCCGACTTCGTCCCAGGCGTTGAACTCGTCGAGTGCCTCCGTGAGGGCTCTCTTGACGTGCCCCAGGCGTGAGTGTTTCTCGTCCTTAGCATCCTTTTGGGAATGAGGGTAGTCGTTCATCGAGTCGGAAACGTCGACGACCAGCAGGATTCTGGCCGGTTTGCGGATGGCGTCCCAGGACTTGCGTGCCTCCGCGATCACTTCCGTCTTGGGTGGTGCCCACTCCTTGAGTTTGGAACTCTCGGCGACGCCGATACGCTCCGCGACGTCGGGGGCGAGGAGGCCGTCCTTGTCGCGGAACCCGTGCTCCTTGACGGTCTTCTGCCGATCATCGCTCTGGATGAATTTCAAGAAGTTCTCGGCGACTTTCCGTTGGTCCTCGTCGGCGGTGGAGAGGATGGCGTACGGCGCGTCCGACACCATCGTCCCGTCGGCCGGGTGGACGGCCACCAGTGGTTCCTTCGGCTTGAAGTTCTCCAGTCTGTCGTCTTTGTCGCTCGGGCAGCCGGTGGTGGCGGCCCCCCGGTTGTAGTCGTAGACGGTCTTCTCCTCCAGCGGGACCACGCTGACGTAGTCGAGGGCCTTGTCCTTGTCGTCGGCTCGGGCCAGGTTGCACAGGTAGACCAGGGTGGTCTCGCCGTAGTGGAGCGTGGCCTTCTCGACCTCCGCCACCCGGCGGCGTACCGAGGCATCCTGGATGTGCCGCACGGTGAGTTCATCGAGGGACGTTCCGGCGGCCGCCGCGTAGGAGTGGAGCAGGGTGGCCAGGCCCGTGGTGGAGTAGTTGGGGTTGGTCTTTCCCAGCTTGAAGGTTCCCGCCTCCCCGTCGGTGGCCTCCTGCCAGGCGTCCGGGTCGCCGGCCATCTTCTCCAGGGTGGACCACCTGATCCCCTCCGGCCCTCCCAGTTTCTCGGCGACGGTCGCCGGCATCGCCAGCACCACCGGGGTCCTGGCGATCGAGGGAAGCTCTTCCGTGTCGTTGACGACGTGAACACCGTCGGGCATGTGCTTCTTGTCGGGCAACATCGTCACCCACGAACTGGATGCGGGACTCCAGACATGGGGGATGGTGGGATTCGACTGTTCCTCGGCCCGCCATCCCTTGGTGAGGCCCTCGAAGACATCACCCGATGCGCTGGAGACGACGGTGACCCTGCCCTCGGAGCACTTGCTCTTCTTGTTGTAGTCGTCGGCCAGTTTTTCCAGAAGTTCGAATTTCTCGGGTGAGGAGGCCAGGGTGATGCCCGTTCCGCACGGAACGGATACCGTCTCGTTCACAGGCCCTTCCGGTTTCTTCTTCTCTCCTTCGTCATCTCCCGACCACAACAGGAGCGCACTCGCCAGGATGACGAGGCCGGCTGTGATGCCGGCCATCGACGACCTGTTCCGGGTTGATGTCACAGACGGATCCCTCTCGCGTGAATCGTTCACCGCAGCGGATTCGGCGGCGCGGAACGGACGGCGCGCCGGGTGACGCCGGCGAGGTCGCCGGAACGTCGGTCCGTGGACCGCTCGACGGTCCACGGCGGGCTCATCGGGGGAGTCGCCGATGTGGTTCGCCCCAGGGGCGATGAAGTCGCGACAGCGACGGGGGCATCGTGTTCAGTCGGGTGATGCGCCGGTGCGCCGGCGTCGTCCGGTACCGCGGTGGCCGTGACGTCTCCGCGGACCGGGTCGGCGCTGCCGCCGTCCCCGCCCGTGCTGCCGTCCCCCGCTTTCCAGCGCTCACTTCGCCTCACCCGGCTCGGGTCCGGCCCCCCAGCCGGAAACGAGCCCACTCTAGGGCGACGGGCCCTCCCACGGAGGATGTTTGGCCGAACATGCCACACGATGTCGGGAGGTCGGGCGTTTCACCATCGGGAGCGTGTAGGTCCTCCGACGAGCGGTCGGGGGTGCCGCCGGGTGCAACGAGTCGGTGTCGGTTCGCTGGGCGATGCCACGGAGCGCGGGATTCCGTACGACGGTGGGGGCATGTCACCGGTTCTTTCGACGTCCGGGACGTCCGGCGCGTCCGGAACGTCCGGCGGTGCCCGTGGCGACGCGGTCTCCGGCGTGCTCGTCGGCTTCGTCCTGCTGCTCGCCGAAGTGGCGGGGGCCCTCGTGGTCATGGTGGGGCTGGGGCTGCGGAACTGGACCGACGCGGGCGGGCATCGGGAGGGCGGGGGGCCCGGGGAGCCGCCGCCGATGGACTGGGTACCGGTCCTGTGGTGCGGCGGGTTCGCGCTGGCCGTCCTCGCGCTCGCGGTGGTGTTCCTGCGCGCGGGACGCCCGGGGGTGGGGGCCGTTCAACTGCTGGTGTTCGCGGCCGCGCTGACCGCCACCGTCCTCACCTGGCACGGAGAGCACGAGCGCGCCCACCCCGATCCTCCTCCGGCGTCCCCGTACCGGGACGACCCGGGCGGTCGCCCGTGTCTCAGCGGCGGTGACAGCCGCGAGTGCCTGGACGGCGGAGGCTGACGACGGAAGCCGGGGGCGCGGGCGGCGGAGGACACGACCGTGTCCCTCCGCCGCCCCGTCGCCGTCCGGCGCGGCGCCGGTTCGCCCGGCTTCACTCGGCGCCGAGCAGCTTCAGCAGCTCGTGCCGTCCGAACATCCGGGCCGTGTCGATGGCCGACGGGTTACCGGCGGCCGGGTCGGCCCCGGCGTCCAGCAGCAGCCGGACCATTTCCTCCTGGTCCTTGAAGACGGCGCCCCCCAGCGGGGTCTGGCCCCGGTCGTTGATCCGGTTGGGATCGGCGCCACGCTCGACCAGGGCCCGCACGGTGGGGGTGCGGCCGTAGTAGGCGGCGAGCATCAGCAGCGAGTCGCCCTTGTCGTTGGTCAGGTTGGCCGGGACACCCGCGTCGACGTAGGCCGCGAGGGTGTCCGTGTCACCCTCCCGGGCGAGGTCGAAGACCTTGGCCGCGAGTTGGAGCACCTCCGGATCGTGGGCGGGCTCGTCGCTTTCGGGGGTGGGGGCGTCGGACATCGGATGCCTCCTCGTCGTACCTGTCTCGGGCTGATCGGCCTCAGCCTACGTATGCCCGTTTCCCGGCCGGCGCCGCCGCGCCTCGACCCACCGTCCCGTCAGAGCCGGATGACGACCAGGGCGGCGTCGTCGGCGGTGCCGCTGTTCATGCCGAGGTCCTCCAGGAGGCTGTCGGCGATCTCCTCCTGGTGCTGGTCCCGGTACCGGGCCAGGGCCTCCGCCAGCCGCTTCAGCCCCACGTCGATGGGCTCGTCGCGGCGTTCGACGAGCCCATCGGTGTAGAGGACGAGGACCGAGCCGGGCACGTAGGTGGTGATCGCCTGCGGCCGGTGCGAGGGCCTGCTCCGGGCGGCCAGGGGCACGTCGGTGGCCTGGTCCAGGTACTCCACGTGCCGGTCGGGGTGGCACAGCATCGGCGGCAGGTGACCGGCGCTGCTGTAGGTGAGGGTGTGCGTGTGGGTGTCGATGTCGATCTTGACGGTGGTGGTGGCCAGGGCACCGTCCAACGAGCGGGCGTACAGGTCGAGTCCGTACAGTGCCTGCGCGGGGCCGTCGGCGACCCGCATGGCCGCGCTGAGCGCACTGCGCAACTGCCCCATCACGCTGGCCGCTTCCAGCCCCCGGCCGACGACGTCGCCCACGGCGACGGCGAAGCGGTCGTCGCTGAGGTTGATCATGTCGTACCAGTCGCCGCACACGTTGAGCGAGCCCTGCGCGGGCCGGTAGCGCACGGCCGCGTTGCGCCGCTCCAGCGGCATGTGGATGGGCAGCATGGCCTTCTGGAGGGTGAGGGCCACCTCGTGTTCGCGGGCGTGGGCCTGCCGCAGCATCTCGTTGTGTTCGTACAGTTCGAGCGCGCGGGCGTAGAGCTCGGCCTCGGCGATCCTCCCGCTGTTCGTCCACAGGTCCTCGCCCTCGCCGGCCGGGCCGGAGGGGCCGCCGAGGTTGTCGCGCACGTAGACCGTGGCGTCCTCGACACGGTTGATGATCAGGGCGACCGAACCGTCCTCGCCGAGCACGGGGGTGTTGACCGGGCTCCAGTACCGCTCCTCGTACTCGCCCTCACCACCCGGCACGGGGAGGTCGTACCGCTGGAGCACCATGGTGTCCGGCTTGCCCGTCTCCAGGACGCGCCGGAACGAGGCGCGCAGGTTCTTCGCCCCGTCGTTCCGCGGATCGTCCGGGTTCGGGGGGAAGACCTCGAACAGGGGGCGGCCGACCACCTCGTCGCGGGTGCGGCCGGTCACGTTCAGGTACGCCTGGTTGGCCTCCACGAAGACCAGGGCGGGGTTCAACACGGCCAGCGGGGTGGGGACGGCGTCGAAAAGGGCCGCGTAGTCGATGTGGCGACTCGCCTCGATCATGGCCCCTCCCCTCCTGTGCGGTGTCGGCCGAAGAACGGGACCTCGGCATGGTGGCATGTGCCCACCGTCAACCTTGAACATTACCCCGTGGCCCGGCCGGGGGGCGGGCCCTCCGTGCGCCTCCAGGAGTATGGGGGAGGGGAAGATGTGACATGTCCCGTTTCAATGCGCCGGGGGCGGCTCGGGTGACCGACGCGCCCCCGGTACACCCCCGAACACGCCGACCATCGTGTCCGGGCGGCGCTTCCGTGAACATACCGTCCACCTGCCCGACGCCGTGAGCGGCTACACACGGTCTCCACACATCGTGGGGGAGGCGCGGGAGGCACAGGCTCCCGCCGGCGTCGGGGACCGCCCCTCCCACCCGTGTCCCGAGCCCGCCGGCGGGCTCAGAACTCGTCCGGGGCCCAGGGACGACGGGCCGTGCGCAACAACACGTCCGCCAGGGCCGCGGCCCCCGGCCGCTCCTCGACCAGCGACCCCAGCTCCCGCAGCCGCGAGGCCGACTCGTCCCCCAGGTACAGCGAGCCCAACGCGCCCACTCCCATCGACAGGTCGGCGGAGCGCGTGGTGGGGACGCAGTCGGCACCGTCGGGGGACGCCTCCAGCAGGAAACGGCCGCCGGACAGGCCCATCGGGTCCGCCAGCTCCAGCACCAGGGAGCCGGAGACCGGGTAGGCGCGGGCCGCCAGCAGCGCGGGCACGTCCAGCGGACGCAGCCACAGGAAGTCGGTGTGGGTGGTGACCCGCGCGGCGCGCGGGTCCGGCAGCACCAGCGGGAGGAGGGAGTCGGGGGCGCGGGGACCGGAGTGGACGGTGGCGACCCAGTCCAGGGAGAGCAGGAAGTGCCACAGGGCGCGCTCGGCGGCGGACGTCGCCGCGATCAGGTCCCGGACGCGGGCGTTGACGCGCGGCGCGTTGTGCTCCCAGTTCTCGTCCGTGGTGAACGTCAGCAGCCCCTGCGGTCGCCCGTCGGCGTCCCGGTACAGGGCGCGGAAGGGACGGGTGGAATCCCTGCCGGGCCAACCGATCTCACCGGTGCTCAGCTTCCACCAGCGCTCGGTGCGGTCGGTCATGCCCTGACGGTCGGGCAGGGCGCACACCCGCTCGTGCAGCTCGGCGCCCCGGGCGCGGAACTCCTCCGCGTCGACCAGGTCGATCCGGGCGCCCTCCTCGTCCGGTCGCGACCGGCGTGGGTCGAGGCCGGCGTGGGCGGCGTCCACGGCCCACTCGGTCGTCCAGGTGGCGGGACCGTAGCCGTACCGCCCGTAGATCGGGTACTCGGCGGCGTCCAGGGTGGAGCAGACGTCCCCCCGCTCCTTCCCCTCGACCAGCGCCTTCCGCATCATCCGCGTCAGCAGCCCGCGGCGGCGGTGGGTGGGCAGGACGGTCACGTTGGTGACGGCGAGGGAGGCCACCCGCGCCCCGCCGGGGACGGTCAGCCGCTGGGGCAGGGTGCGGAAGGTGGCCGCGCAGCGACCGTCCGGCTCGAACGCCCCCAGGACGCGCTCCGGGATCACCCCGTCGCGCCGGACGCGGATCTCCTCCTCGGAGACCTCCCGGGAGTGCAGGAACCCGGCCCGCAGGGCCCGGAACCACTGCGGGAACTCTTCCTCGGAGACGGTGCGGATGTCGGGAGCGCTCGGAACCATGGCCGTCACGGTAGGCCGCCGCGCTCAGAACGTCGCGCGTATTTCCCCCACCGGCCGCCCGCCGCCCAGCAGCGGGGCGGCGGCCGACTCGGCCAGGGCCGGGGAGTCCAGCCCCATCCGCTCCAGGACGCGGACGGTGACGGGGGCCAGCGCCCGCATCCCGCCGTCCTCGATCTTCAGCGCCAGCGCCCGACCGTCGGGCAGGGCCACCGCCTGCACCGCCTCGGCGCCCATCTTCGCCAGCGCGCCCGGCACCGCGCGCATCAGCCGGGTGTCGGAGCGTCGGGTGCCGGCGACGTACTCGGGGTGGGCGCGCATGGCGTCCGCGACCCGCCGCTCGGGGGTGCCCGGCTCGGCCAGCACGTAGGAGCGGAAGGCCCGGGCCAGACCGGTGAGGGAGACGGCCATCAGCGGCGCGCCGCAGCCGTCGATGCCGGTGTGGGCGACCTCCTCGCCCGTCGCGGACTCCACGCACTCGCGGACCAGTTGCTGGAGGGGGTGGTCCGGGGCGAGGTAGTCGGCGCGCGACCAGGCGTTGACCCGGCAGGCGGCGAGCATCGCGGTGTGCTTGCCCGAGCAGTTCATGGCGACGCGGGAGGGGCGCGCGCCCGAGGCCAGGAACCGGTCGGCCTCCTCGCGGTCCAGCGGCAGGTCCGGCGGGCAGCCCAGTTCGTCCTCGGTCAGCTTGTGCTCGACGAGCATCGCGCGGACCAGCTCCTGGTGGAACGCCTCGCCGGAGTGGCTGGCGGCGGCCAGCGCCAGACGCTCGCCGGACAGCTCCACGCCGGCCCGCAGCACGGCCGCCGCCTGCATCGGCTTGTTGGACGAACGCGGGTACACGGGCGCGGCCGGCTCGCCCAGCGCCCAGTCCACGCCGCCGTCACGGTCGAGCACCACCACCGAGCCCCGGTGCCGGCCCTCGGTGAAGCCGGAGCGGACGACTTCGGCGAGGACGGGGAGCGGTGCGTCGGAGCGTGCGCCGGAGACGGTGAGGGGCGCGGTGGTGGTCATGGACGGCCTTCCCTGGGTAGGGGGGACGACCGGGCCCGGGGTCAGGGCAGCAGGTCGTCCACGCGTGCTTCCCCTTCACGGTACCTGCGCGCGATTTCGGCGCTGCAGCCGTTCGCCGTCTCCTGGAGCACCCGGCGGCGCCGGGAGATGTGGTGCTCGTACTGGCCCAGCCGGTCCATGGCGGCGTGGAGTTCGGTGTCCGTGCGGGCGGTCGGGTCGGAGAGTTCGACCTCGGCGAGCATCTCCTCGGCCAGCCGTCGGTACTCCTCGCTGCGCGGTGTGCGAAGTGTCACGTGCCGGGCGGAACGGGCGGGGTTCCCACCGGGCGGCGGGGCGTCGGCGAGGATCTCCGCCAGCCGGTCGATCAGCGGCACGTCCACACCGCCCCGGCGGGCCAGTTCGGCGCGGAGGATGTCGATCCGTCCCTGGAGCAGCCGCCGTACGTAACTGAGGTCCGCCTCCTCCTGCTGGGCCTGGCGGCGCAGTTCGCGCAGCTGGGGCAGGCGCAGGCCGGTCAGCTCCGGGGGTTCGGTGTCGCGCAGGACCGCCGGGAGTTCGCCGTACCGGTCGCCTCCGGGGCGGGCGGGGGGCGCCTCCGGGGCGGCCTGCGGGTCCTGTGGCGGTTCCTGCGGTTCCTGCGGTTCCTGCGGCGAGGACTGCCGCGGGGTGCCCCGCGCCGGGTCGGTGTCCCCGATCGGACGGATGCTCCCGCTCGGGCGGGCGGCCGCGTGGGCCGCCGGTACGGCTCCGGGCGTGCGCCCGGTTCCGGCAGTGCTCATGGTGGTGTAGCCCCTCATCCCCTCGCGCCGTGGATCACAACGGAATGCCACGGTCCGTCACGGATACGCCACGTCGGCCACCGCGCGCACCGTGCTGCACGCATCGTGCCACCGTCGGCACACTCCGTGCAGCGCGGGGCACCCGTCCGGCGGTCACCCGCGGAGTGCGGGGCGGGCGCGGCATGATGGTCGTCATGCGAGCTGTGGTGCAGAGGGTGAACGGTGCCTCCGTCGTCGTCGGAGCGGGGGACCCCTCGGCGGAGCGAGGGGGAGAGACCGTCGGCGAGATCAAGGGCGAGGGACTGTGCGTACTGGTCGGGGTGACCCACGACGACACCCCCGAGAAGGCCGCGAAACTCGCCCGCAAGCTGTGGGGACTGCGGATCCTGGAGGGCGAGCGGTCGTGCTCGGACACCGGGGCTCCGCTGCTGGTGGTCAGCCAGTTCACCCTCTACGGTGACGCCCGCAAGGGGCGCCGTCCCACCTGGCACGCCGCCGCGCCCGGCCCGGTGGCCGAACCCCTGGTCGACGAGGTGTGCGCGCGGCTGCGCGAGCTGGGAGCCCGGGTGGAGACGGGCCGGTTCGGTGCGGCGATGGAGGTCTCCCTCACGAACGACGGCCCGTTCACGGTGCTGTTGGACGTCTGAACCGGGCCGGTCGGCCCCCGCCCCCTCCCCCGTGGGGGGCCGGGGCCGACCGGCTGCTCACTTCACCGAACCCGCCATGACGCCCTGCACGAAGTGCTTCTGGAAGGCGAAGAACACCACGAGCGGGATGGTGAGGGAGAGGAAGGCGCCGGGCGCCAGGATCTCGATGTTGCTGCCGAACTGCCGCATCTCCGACTGGAGGGCGACGGTCAGCGGCTGCGAGTCGCTGTCGGCGAAGATCAGCGCCACCAGCATGTCGTTCCACACCCACAGGAACTGGAAGATGGCCAGGCTCGCGACCGCGGGCTTGCCCACCGGCAGTACGAGCTGCGTGAAGATCCGCCACTCGCCGCCGCCGTCCATCCGCGCCGCCTCCAACATCTCCCGCGGGATCTCCGCGAAGTAGTTGCGCAGCAGGAAGATCGCGAACGGCAGCCCGTAGGCGACGTGGAACAGCACCACGCCGGGGATCGTCCCGAACAGCCCGAGGGCGCCGAACATCTTGGCCACCGGCAGCAGGCCCACCTGGACCGGGACCACCAGCAGGCCGACCACCACCAGGAAGATCCAGTCGCGGCCGGGGAACTCCAGCCAGGCGAACGCGTAGCCGGCCAGCGCCGCCACGACCACCACCGCGACGGTGGTGGGCACCGAGATCAACACGGTGTTCCACAGCGCCTGGGTGATCCCGGAGTTCTCCAGCAGGGTCGCGTAGTTGTCGATCGACAACTGTCCCGGCTCGGTCAGGGCCGTCCACCAGCCGCTGGTGGAGTTGGCCTCCTCCGAGCGCAGCGATGCCAGGAACAGTCCGAGGGCGGGCGTGAGCCACACCAGGGCGATCACGGCGAGGAACGCCTGGACCGCGCCCCTGCCCAGCAGGCCCGTCAGCCGCGTCACGACCGGTCCGCGGGAGCGGGCCGCCGGGGACGGCCGTCCGGTGGCGGGACGATCGGGGGCGGAGGGCCCGGCGCCCGCGGCCTCCGCCGCGGCCACGGACGCCGGAGTCTGTGCTGTCGCCGCCGTCGCGGCTCCCTTCTCCGCCCCCTTCTCGAAGGTGCCGTGAGGGGTCATCGCCGGCTCCTCTGGAAGCGTCGGATGTTGAAGATCATGGCCGGGACCACCAGGAGGAGCAGCAGCACGCCGATGGCGCTGCCCAGTCCCTGGTCGTTGCCGCCGCCGAAGGAGACCAGCCACATCTGCATGGCCAGCACGTTGGCGTCCTGGAGGACCGGTCCGGGAGCGATGATGTAGACGAGGTCGAAGACCTTCATCACGTTGATCACCAGGGTGACGAAGACGACCGTCAGCACGGGGGCCAACAGCGGCACGGTGATCCTGCGGAAGATCTGCCACTCGCCCGCGCCGTCCATCCGCGCCGCCTCCAGCACGTCCCGGGGCATCGCGGAGAGCCCGGCGCCGATGAGGACCATGGAGAAGCCCGTCCAGATCCACAGGTAGGCGCCGATGATCGCCGGGGTGACCAGGGCCGGACCCAGCCAGGAGACGCCGCCGTAGGGTTCGGCGAAGTTCGAGGCCGGCAGCCGTACGGCGTACGAGCCGTCCGCCAGGCCGGTCAGCCGGAAGGAACCGTCGGCGGCGGTGGTGGTCTCGCCCACCACCTTCCCGTCGCGCACGGCCTGGACGGTCATGCCGGGCAGTCCGCGCTCGCCTTCGTCGATGCGGCCCGGCTCGCCGCCCCCGCCGGGGGTGAAGTCCAGGAAGACGGTGCCGGTCAGCGCGTCCCCCGAGCCGCCGTCCGCCGTCGGGGCGGCGGCGGGCTCCGCCTCGGCGGGCACCTCCCCCGGGGGCACGCCCACGACGCCCAGGGCGAGGGTGCCGCCGGGGGAGAGGTCGGCGGCCGTGCCGTACGAGCCGTCCTTCCCCTCGGTGACCTCGGTGCCGCCCGCCTCCTCGCGGGCGCGGGCGCCGGGGTAGGCGGGGCGGTCGGCGAAGACGTCGTGGACGCCGACGGCGACGGCGTTGAGGACACCGCGGTCGGGGTCCTGCTCGTAGGTGATGCGGAAGATGATCCCGGCGGCGAGGAAGGAGATCGCCATCGGCATGAACATCAGCAGCTTGAACGCCGTGGCCCAGCGCACCTTCTCGGTGAGCACGGCCAGGATCAGGCCGAGGCCGGTCAGCAGCGCCGGGGCGACCACGACCCAGATCGCGCTGTTGCGGATCGCCTTCAGCGTGGTGGGGTCGCGGAACATCTCGACGTAGTTGTCCGCGCCGACGAAACGGGTGCCGGTGGCGTCGAAGAGGCTGCGACCGACGGAGAACAGGATCGGGTACGCGACCAGCGCCCCGAGCAGCAGCAGCGCGGGCAGCAGGAACAGGGCGGCGACGAGGCGCCGACGCCGCCGGGCGCGCAACCGGGGGTCGGTGTCCCCGCCGGCGGCCGACCCGCCGGACGGGCGCGACCCGGGCGGGGTGCCGCCCGCCGAGGCGGGCGGCACCGCGGGTGCTGTGGCTGACATGGACCGTCCCGCCTCAGCTCTTCTTCCAGGCCTTGGCCGCGGCGGCCTCCAGCTTCTCCGCGGTGGCCTTGGGGTCGGACGGGTCGCGCAGGAAGTCCTGGAGGAGCTTCCACTCGCCCGCGCCCTGGGTGCCACCGAAGGCGGCCGGCGCCTGGTCGGACATGTCGAACCGCACATCGTCACCGGCCTCCACGAGGGACCGGGCGGTCTCCCGGGTGGTGTCGTCCTGGTAGGCGTCCAGGCTCAGGGTCTCGTTGGGGGAGAGGAAGCCGCCGGCACCGGCCCACACCTCCGCGGCCTCCGCGGTGGCCAGGTACTCCACGAACTTCATGCCGGCGTCCGCGTTCTCGCCGTCCTTGAGGACCACCGCGGCGTCACCGCCGCCGACCACCGGGGGCTTGCCGCCGTCCACGGCCGGGAACGGGAAGAACTTCGCGTCCTCGCCGACCTTCTTGTCGAACTGGCCGGAGATCAGACCCGCGACGAAGTCGCCCTCGTAGACCATGCCCGCCTTGGGGTCGTTGCCGAAGACCTTCTCGACGGACTCGGGGAAGTCGGTGCGCAGCGCACCGGCGCCGCCGCCCTCCACCAGGTCCTCGTCGCCGAAGAGTTCGCCGAGGGTGGTGAGGGCCTCGACGACGGTGGGGTGGGTCCAGGGGATCTCGTGGGCGGCGAGCTTGTCGTACATCTCCGGGCCCGCCTGGGAGAGGTAGATGTTCTCGAACCAGTCGGTGAGCGGCCAGCCGGCCTCGCCCGCCACGGAGAAGGCGGCCGTGCCGGAGTCGGAGAGGGTCCGGCCCACCTTCAGCATCTCGTCGTAGTCCTTGGGCGGGGTGACGCCCGCCTGCTCGAAGGCCTCCGGGCTGTACCAGACGGTCGACTTGTGGGACGCCTTGAAGTACAGGCCGTAGAAGATCCCGTCGACGGTGCCGTACTCCTTCCACACCGGGGCGAAGTAGCTGCGGGCGCGCTTGTCCGCCTCCTTCGACAGCGGCTCCAACCAGCCCTTCTCGGCGAACTGCTGGAGCACGCCGACCTGCGGGACCATCACCACGTCCGGGGCGTTGCCGCCCTGGATCTTGCTGCCGATGACGGTGGAGACGTTGTCGCCGGTGGAGACGAAGTCCAGCTCGGCACCGGTCTTCTCCGAGAAGGCGTCCATGACCTTCTTGAAGTTCTTCTGCTCCACCCCGGTCCAGACCCCGGCGACCGTGATCTTCTCGCCCTTCAGCTCCTGGCCGCCGCCACCCGCGGTGGTGGGGTCCTCGCCACCGCACGCGGTGGCGGCCAGGGAGAGGAGGAGCGCGCCGGCGCCGGCGAGGGTGGTGCGTCGTCTGATCATGGTTGTCCCTTTCGGGTTCGGGCCGGCCGGGCGGCCGGGTGGAACGGGAACGAGTGGCTACGGCGCCCGGGGGGAGCCGGGCGCCGAACGCTTCGGCGGGGAGGCCGGGGAGGCCGGGGAGGCCGGGGGGAGGGATCGTGGGCGGACGGTGGACGGGGCGGTCGGGAGCGGTCGGGAGTGGGCGGGAGGTCAGTCGTCGACCCACCAGGCGGCGGTGGATCCGGGCAGCGTCCCGTCCGGGCACTCGCCGCTGGCCAGCAGCGGGGTGCCGGGGACCGGGGCGGGGACGGGGGTGGTGCCGAAGTTGACCGCGCACACCAGGCCGTCGCCGCGCTCGAAGGCCAGCACCTGCGGCGGGGCGTCCAGCCAGCGCAGCTTCCCCTCGCCGAGCTGGGGCAGCGAGCGGCGGAGCTGGAGACCGTCGCGGTACAGGTGCCAGAACGAGCGGGTGTCGGCCAGCGCCCGGTCGGTGGCGTGCTCGGCGAACCACTCGGGTTGCGGCAGCCACGGCCGGGCCTCCTCCGCCCCCGAGGTGAAACCGAAGGGCGACGCCTGTCCCGACCACGGCAGCGGTACGCGGCAGCCGTCGCGGACGCGCCGACGGCTGCCGGTGCGGCGGAAGATGGGGTCGGTGAGCACCTCGTCGGGCAGGTCCACGACCTCGGGCAGGCCCAGCTCCTCGCCCTGGTAGACGTAGGCCGCGCCGGGCAGGGCGAACATCAGCAGGGCGGCGGCACGGGCGCGGGCGGCCCCCAGCACGTGGTCGGTCCCGCCCACTCCGGCCGTCCCCTCGGATCCGTCGAAGGGGTCGCCGGAGGTCGCGTACCGGGTCACGGTCCTGACCTGGTCGTGGTTGTTGAGCACCCAGGTGACGGTGGAACCGGTGCCCGCGATGTCGGTCAGCGCCTCGTCGATGACCTTCCGGAAGGCGTCCACGTCCCACGGGGCGCTCAGCAGGTGGAAGAAGAACGCCTGGTGCAGCTCGTCGGGGCGCACGTACTTCGCGTGTTCGCGGGCGGTGGGGACGGACACCTCGCCGACCAGCAGCCTGTCCTGGCCGTCGCGGTCGGCGTACTCGTCGCACAGGGCCCGCCAGCGGCGCCACACCCCGTGCACCTCGGGCTGGTTCCAGGCCAGGGGGTTGACCGAGTCGCGGGTGCGCTCGTCGGCCCCGGGGTCGGGGGAGTCGGGCAGTTCGGGGTGCTTGAACAGGCCGGCGGCGACGTCGACGCGGAAGCCGTCCACGCCCCGGTCCAGCCAGAAGCGCAGCACCTCGTCGAAGTGCTCGGCGACGGCGGGCTCGCGCCAGTTGAGGTCGGGCTGCTCGGGCGTGAACAGGTGCAGGTACCACTGGCCGGGCCTGCCGTCCGGCTCGGTGACGCGGGACCAGGCCGGGCCGCCGAACATCGCCCGCCAGTTGTTGGGCGGCAGCTCCCCCCGCTCGCCGCGGCCGTCGGCGAAGTGGAACAGGGCGCGGTGCGGCCCGCCCGGCCCCTCCGCCAGCGCGGCGCGGAACCAGGGGTGCTCGCTGGAGCAGTGGTTGGGGACGATGTCGAGGACGACCTTCAGGCCGAGGCGGTGGGCGGCGGCCACGAGCCGGTCGAACTCCGCCAGGTCGCCGTAGACCGGGTCGACGTCGCGGTAGTCGGCGACGTCGTAGCCGTGGTCGTGCTGCGGGGAGGGGTAGAAGGGGCTCAGCCAGATGCCGTCCACGCCCAGCCTCCGCAGGTACGGCAGTCCGGCGCGGACGCCGGCGAGGTCGCCGATGCCGTCCCCGGTGCTGTCCAGGAAGCTGCGGACGTAGACCTGGTAGATGACCGCGTCCCGCCACCAGTCCCGAGCCGCGGCGGGGACGGTGCCGATCCGGGAGGGGCGGGCGGAGATGCCGTTGTGGGTCGTGGCTGTGAGCATCCCTCGGATACCGGTTTCTGTGCGTAGGGCTGACGGCCCGGCGGCCGCTGATGTGCATGCATGTTAGGTAGCGGTTACATCGGGGTGTCAACGGGTAGTTGAAAAGCCGTCGTTATTGCGGGGGTATGTCCGGCGAGGGGAGGCATGAAGCAGCCATCGGTTACCTAACAAGTAACCAAGAAGGGGTGGGGGATGGAGCGAGCCCCGATCAGTCCTCGCGGGCGATGGCGCCCAGCTCGCGCGCCAACCGTTCGACCGCCCGCCGCGGGCTCTGCCGCCCCGCCATCGCGTCGTGCACCACCGCCTGCACCACCAGGCTCACCTGGTCGTACCGCGGGCTCTTGGGGCGTGGCTCGGCCGCCAGCACGCTCTCGCGCAGGGTCGGCAGGTACGGGAAGTCGCGCACCAGCTCCGGGTCGGAGTACAGGCTCGCCCGCACCGGAGGCAGCGACCCCTCGGTCAGCACCCGGCGCTGCACCGACTCGCCGGTGAGGTACGCGATCAGATCGGCGGCCGTCTCCGGATGCCGGGAGTTGGAGTTCACCGCGAGGTTGGAGCCGCCCAACACGCTGACGCCCGGACCGTCCGGGCCCGGCAGCGGCACCGCGTCGAACCTCCCGGCCACCTTCGAGTCCGCGCCGCCCGCCATCGCGTACACGTACGGCCAGTTGCGCAGGAAGAGCAGCCGGCCGTCCTGGAACGCCTCCCGCGACTCCTCCTCCTTCCAGGACAGCGACTCCTTCGGGATCCACCCCTCGCGCACCCCGTCGACCAGGAAGCGCAGCCCCTCCTCGGTGCCGGAGGAGTCGGCCGTCACCTTCGCGCCCTCGTCCACGAGGAGGGAGCCGCCCGCCGAGCGCACCACCTCGGTGGCGTTGGCGGTCAACCCCTCGTACGGCAGGAACTGGCCCGCGTACCCCCCCAGCCCGTACTCGGGCGCGACCTCCTTCGCCAGCCGTTCCAACTCGGCCCAGGTGCGCGGCGGTCGCTCCCCCTCCGCCTCCAGCACGTCCGAGCGGTAGTACAGCATCCCGGCGTTGGTGACGTAGGGGACGGCGTACAGCCGCCCGCCGAAGGTGGCGGTGTCCAGCACCGGCGGCAGCAGGTCGTCCAGCGGGAAGCGATCGGGATCGACGGGCGAGATCCAGCCCGCCGCCGCGAACTCCGAGGTCCAGGTGACGTCGATGTTCAGCACGTCGAAGCGGTCACTGCCCGAGCGCAGACCGGTGACCAACTGGGCGCGGGTCTCGTCCGCCGACTCCGGCAGCTCCACCAGCGTGGCCTTCTCGTCCGGGTGGGAGCGATTCCAGTCGGCCAGCACGGGATCGAGGTAGTCGGTCAGGTCACCGGCGGTGACCAGGGTGACCGGGCCGCGCCCCCCGGCGTGCGCCACCGACTCGCCCGACGGCGTGCCCAGGCCGACGTAACCGGCGAGCACGACGGCCGCGGCCAGGAGTCCCCTGCCCGCGGCATGCGTCCACCGCATAGGCTTCCTCCCGCGCACGGTCGTGCACCGTCCTCCGTGCACCGGTCTCCCCGTCGAGTCCCGGACGCCCATATATACCCGTTGGGCATGGGCGATACTAGACGCCGAACGGCATGCGGACCGACGTGGAGACCGACGACAGACCGACGACCGGCCGGCGGGCGGGAGCCCCGGCACGGGGACCGGGCCCGGAAGCGGGACGGGGAGGAGGAGTGCGCGCGTGCGTCTGCCGCTCCTGGCGCTCCTGGCGTCGGGACCCGCCCACGGATACGAGCTCAAGCAGGCCCTTGAGAAGCTGCTGGGCGCCGCGTACCCTCAGCCGAACGTCGGACAGGTCTACGTCACTCTGGGCCGGCTGGAGAAGTCGGGCCTGATCGAGGGCGAGGACGTCGCCCAGTCGACCCGTCCCAACAAGCGGATCTACCGACTCACCGACGCGGGACGCGAGGCGGTGCGGGCCTGGTTCGACGAGCCGACCGACGAGCCGAGGGTGCGCGACGAGTTCTTCATGAAACTCGCGCTCGCCCCCCGGACCGGCCTGGCCGACCAGATCGCCCTCATCAACAAGCAGCGCCGCCAGTACCTCAACACCATGCGCGCCCTGTCCAAGCTCGCCGCCACCGAGGACCGGGACAACCGGGTGGCGCAGCTGCTGATCGAGGGCGCGATGCTGCACCTCCAGGCCGACCTGGACTGGTTGGAGCGCTGTCAGGAGGAGTTGGAGTGATCCGTCGCGGGACGCCGGCGCGGCCGGACGCGCAACAGTCGGACGAGCAGCGGCCGGACGACCGGCGGGAGACCCACCCCATCGTGCGCGCCGAGGGCCTGACCAAGACCCACCACGGCGAGGGCGCCCCCGTACGGGCCGTACGCGGAGTGGACCTGTGCGTCTCGCGCGGCGAGTTCGTCGCCGTCACCGGCCCCTCCGGCGCCGGCAAGTCCACCCTGCTGCACCTGCTCGGCGGCCTCCAGAAACCCGACGCGGGCAGCATCCGGTTCGACGGGCAACCCCTGGACTCCTACCGCGAGTCCCAGTGGGCCGCGCTGCGCCGCCGCCGCATCGGCATCGTCTTCCAGTTCTTCAACCTCGTCTCCAACCTCACCGTCGCCGACAACGTCGAGCTGCCCGCCCTGCTCGCCGGGCGCAGCCCGAAACAGGCCCGCGCCGACCGCGCCGAACTCCTGGCGGAACTCGGCCTGGCCGGCAAGGAACGCAGCATGCCCGGCGAGCTGTCCGGCGGCGAACAGCAGCGCGTCGCCCTGGCCCGCGCCCTGGTCAACCACCCCGACCTGCTGCTGGCCGACGAACCCGCGGGCAGCCTGGACAGCAAGGGCACCCGCGAGGTGCTGCGGCTGCTCTCGCGCTTCCACCAGCGCGGCCAGACCATCCTCCTCGTCACCCACGACGCCCGGATGGCCAGCGCCGCGGACCGGGTGATCAGCTTCTTCGACGGCCGCGTCGTCGACGACGCGACCCTGGACGACGACGGGGACGGCCGCCCCCGGCGGCGGCGACCGGGCGGCGTGGCCGACGTCCTGGAACTGAAGGACTGAGCGACGTGCGCGCCACCCTGCGCTGGGCCCACGCCGACCTGCGGGCGCACCGCGGCGAGGCGCTGTTCATCGTCCTGGCCACGGCCGGGATCACCGCCTGCCTGCTGCTGGCCGGAGCGCTGTTCTCCTACGCCGCCGACCCCTGGCAGCGGGTCTTCACCCAGTCCGAGGGCGCGCACGTGTGGATCCACACCCGCGCCGATGCCGAACCGGAGACGCTCGCCGACCTGGAGGGCGTCACCGGAGTCGCCGGGCCCTACACCACCGCCCGCACCACCGTCGAACTCGGCGGCGCCCGCGCCGCCGTGGAGCTGCGGGCCACCGGTCCCGAACCCCCCACCGTGGCCCGCCCGCTGATCACCGACGGCCGCCCCGCCGCCCACGGATCCGACGACGAGATCGTCCTGGAGAGGTCCCTGGCCACCGCCCTGTGGGCCGAGACCGGCGACACCCTCACCGTCCGCGGCGGCTCCGGGACCGAGCGCGGGCTGCGCGTCGTGGGCATCGCGGACACCGCCGAACGCCGCTACGCGCCCGGCGAGAACCCCGGCGTCGCCTGGCTGCCGCCCGCGGCCCTCGACGCCCTGGCGCTCGCCCCCGAACGGACCGGCCGGACCGTCGGCCTGCGGCTGGGCGACCCCGGCGACACCGACTTCACCGTCCAGCGGGCCGTCACCCTCCTCGGCGCCGACCGCGTCCAGGAGGTCACCCGCTGGCAGCAGGCCCGCACCGAGGCCGAGGGCGAGAACCGGCTGCTCGGACTCCTGCTGGGCCTCTTCGGGCTCGGGGCGCTGCTGGCCGCCGCCCTCGCCGTGGCCGGGGCCATCAGCACCCGGATCCACGGCCACCTGCGGGACATCTCCGTCCTCAAGGCCATCGGCTTCACGCCCGGCCAGGTCGTCCGCGTCTTCCTCGTCCAGCACCTGGCCTTCGCCCTCCTCGGCGTCGCCACCGGCGCCGCCGTCACCGAACTGCTCGGCGCCCACGTCCCCGGCCGCATCGGCGAGGCCGCGGACCTGTGGCGACGGCTGCCCGGCCACACCTGGACGGTGCTGGGCACCACCGCCTGCTCCGTGCTGTTCATCGCCACCGCCACCTGGCTGGCCGCCTGGCGCGCCGGCCGGGTGCCGCCGGTGCCGGTGGCCCGCACCACCGTGCCGCCCGGACCGGGCACCCTGACCCGGGTCGAGCGACGGGCGCTGGGCAAGGACGTGCCGCCCGCCCTGGTGCTCGGCTGGCGCGGCGCCTTCCCCGGCCGCCTCCGCTCCCTGGCCGCCGTCGGACGGCTGGCCGTGCCACTGGCGATGATCACGGTCGCGCTGGGCGCCTGGACCACCCTCGACCGGTTCCAGACCCACCCCGAGGAGATCGGACTGCCCGCCGCCCTCACCGTGCGCGAGACCTCGCCCGTCGGCCCCGACGGCGCGGGCGTGGACGTCGAGCGACTGGCCTCCGAACACCCCGACGTCACCGCCGTCCACCCCGGCACGGAGGTCGAGGCGCTGGTCCCCGGACAGACCGGCACCATCACCCTGCGCGGCCTGGGCACCGACGCCGAGCCCTACCCGTTCGCCCTCGCCGAGGGGAGCCTCCCCGACGGCCCGGACGAGGCGGTGGCCGGACAGGGACTGCTGGACCTGCTGGACGCGCGCGTCGGCGACTGGGTGCGGATGACCGTCCAGGGCCGCCCCCAGATCCTCCACATCACCGGACGCGCCATCGAGACCGAGGACGGCGGACGCATCGTCTCCACCTCCCTGGACAGTCTCGACCTGGACGAGGACGGCACCACCGAGCCCGACTTCCACCATCTGGTGCTGCGCGACGGCGCCGACGCGCAGGAGGTCGGCACCGAGCTGGTCGACTCCTCCGGCGGACGCCTGGAGGTCCGCGAGGTGCCCAACCCCGCCGACGGGCTCTCCGCGATGCGCGGCGTCGTCGCCGGACTGATCGCCGTGCTCGCCCTGATCGGCCTCACCGAACTCTCCACCATCCTCGGCGCCCGCGTCCGCGACCGCCGGCGCGACCTGCTCGCCCTCAAGGCCGTCGGTCTCGCCCCGCGTCAGATAGCGGGCGTGATCGTGGTCTCCACCGGCGTCACCGCCCTGGCCGCCGCCGTGGCCGGCGTGACCGTCGGCGCGGTCGCCGGAACGCGGCTGATCGACGTCCTCTCCCACACCGGCGGTGTCGGCGCCGGCATCGCCCAACCGCCCTCCGCCGGCACCCTGGCCCTGGTGGTCGCCTCGGCCGTGGCGGCCTCGGCCGCCGTCTCGGCCCTCCCCGCCGCCCGCGCCGCCCGCCGCCGCATCGCCGACACCCTCAGCGAGACGCTGTGAGGACGGCGTCCGCTCGAACACCCCGGCACGCGTGTCACCGACGCCCCGGGAGGACGCGCCGCCCGGGGCCGGTCAGCCCCGAGGTGCTCGGAGACGTCCTCCGGGTCGTGCCGGCGGCCCGGAGCAGTTCGTCGCGCACCGCCGCCCCCGCGTCCGCCGGTTCGAGCTCCACGGTGCTCCCACCCCCGTCGTCGTCCACGGGGGCCGGCGCGACCGGCCCGGAGGACCCGGTCCTCGGTTCACTCACCGTAGAGGGGGCGTAGAGGGGGAACAGCACCGTGCCCCCGGCTCCCGAAGGCGCGCCGAGCCGTCTCCGCCGGACCGTCCGCGACGGGGGCGGGCGGCCGGGGCACCGGCGCGCCGGCGGATACGGAACCGACGCGACGGAACCGGTGGGACGAAGCGGGCTACGGCCGGGGTCGGCGACCGGTCCTCGCCCGGTTCCCCCGCGGGCGCGGGCCGCCGGAGGAGCCGCGCCGACGGGGCGAGCCGCCACCCGGCCGCTCCCGGCCGCCGGCCTCGTCCGGAGTCGAGGGGGCGGCGGCTTCGGAGAGGTCCTCGTCCGGGTCTTCGGGAAGGTCCTCGAACGGGTCGTCCCCGAAGTCCGGGGCCTGGAAGAGGTCCCGTGTCAAAGGCCGCGAGCCCGCCGCGGTGGCCGGAGGTGCCGCCGGTTCGGGCGCGGAGAACAGGGAGGTGGTGTCGATGAGGAGGCTGCCTCTCGGGGCGGGGACGTCGTACGGGAGGAGGCCGGCCGGTCGCCGCGCGCCGGCCGGGCGCGGTGGTCTCAGAGACCGCTCAGCTTGGTGTACGGGCTGGGGATCCGCTCCTGTCGCGATCCGAAGTCGACCAGTACCGCGATCCCGTCCTCGACGGCGGTGACCCGGCCGAGGCCGTACGTGTCGTGTGTGACCCGCTCCCCCACGGCGAACAGCTTCGCGGGCGGTACGACCGGAGCTTTGAAGGGGCTGGTGGGCAAGTGGCGCCGGGCTACGGCCGATTTCGTCATCACAGCCAGTATGCACCCACCGGACCGGTATGCGACCCGGTGTACCGCCCCCGGTGCCGGTACCGCCGTGTCCGAGCGTCAGTCTCCGCCGTACAGGGCGCGGATCTCCGTCGTGGCGCGGACCAGCTCCGCGCGGGCCCGCCGGCCGGCGTTCGGGGTCCACCAGGACGCGACGGCTGGTCGACTCGGCCGCCGGGCGGTGCGGCGCGGGCAGCACGGCCATCACCTTCCGCAACGCGGAACCGAGCGCGGCGTCCAAGCCCAGGGCGGCGTGGGTGCCCCGTGCCACCAGGACGAACAGGGCCCGCGCCTCGTCGGCGGTCAGCCCGGTGACGTCCGTGCGGAACACCGCTGGTGGACACCGTGCGGGAGTTGCCGTACGCGGACTGCGCCGCCATCCACGACGACCCGCCCGTGCCCGTGCCCTGGACCGGCGACAACGCCCTGCTGCGCGGACCGGACGAGGAGGCGGTGCGCACGGCCTTGTCCCACGCGGGCCCGGACGCCGCCCCCTTCCCGGTGATCGTCGAACTGCGCCACCCGGGCGGCGCGTGGGCCCGGAGGCCGAAGCACCCGAACGCGGTCGGACACCGGGACGCGGAGTACGCGCTCGCCGCCGTCGTCCCGCTGGTGGGGATCTCCGACGAAGACGCCCGGCCCTTCCTGAAGCGACTCTTGGGGGACGGGTCGCTTCCCGAACGGCGCCGTGAGGGCCCGGGACGCGCCGTGGGCTTCAGGGTTCGACCACGACCTCCTGCGCCGCCGCCGTGTCGCCCGCCAGCAGCTCCGCGTCCACCGGCACGTTCCGCTTCACCAGTGCCAGGGCGATCGGGCCCAGCTCGTGGTGGCGGGCCGAGGTGGTGACGAAGCCGAGCTGCCGCCCCTCCTCGCCGTCCGCCGCCAGACGGATCGGCGTGCCGTGGCCGGGCAGGTGCACCTCGCTGCCGTCCAGGTGCAGGAAGACCAGCCGGCGCGGCGGCTTCCCCAGGTTGTGGACGCGCGCCACCGTCTCCTGGCCCCGGTAGCAGCCCTTCTGGAGGTGGACGGCGGTGCCGATCCACCCCAGCTCGTGCGGGATGGTGCGGTGGTCGGTCTCCAGGCCCACCCGAGGCCGGTGCGCCTCGACGCGCAGCGCCTCCAGGGCCAGGACGCCGATCACCGGGCCGTGGGCGGCGGCGAAGGGCTCCAGTTCGGCACGCGGCAGGAACAGGTCCCGGCCGTGCGGCGTCTCACGGACGACCACGCCCTCGGGGGCGTCGGCGATGGAGCCCGCCGGGAGGTGGACCACGGCGTACTCGTCCGTCGCGTCGGCGACCTCGACCCGGTAGAAGAACTTCATGCTCTCCAGGTACGCGATCAGCTCCCCCTGGGTGCCCGGTTCCACGTGGATCCAGGTGGTGGCGCCGTCGTCGACCAGGTAGAGCGCGTGCTCGATGTGGCCGTGCGCGGAGAGGATCAGCGCCTCGGTGGCACGGTGGGGCTCCAGCTCGCTGACGTGCTGGGTGATCAGCAGGTGCAGCCAGCTCAGCCGGTCCTCGCCGCTGACGGTCACCACGCCGCGGTGCGAGAGGTCCACCAGACCGCCGCCGTCGGCGAGCGTGCGCTGCTCGCGGAAGAGGTCGCCGTAGTGCGCGGCGACGCCTTCGTCCGGAGCCTCGGCGGGGACGGCGCCGGGCAGCGACAGCAGAGGGCTCTTGTACGACATGCCGCCAGCCTACGACCCCGCGCCGCCCGTGTTCCCGTCCGCGCCCGCCTCCGGACGCCGGGCGGCGCAGTCGCGGCAGCGGCCGAAGATCGCGAAGTGCTTCATGTCGGTGTCGAATCCGAACTCCCGCCGCAGCCGTTCGACGAAGTCGTCGGCGAGCCGGGTGTCGGCCTCGATCACCCTGTCGCAGTCCCGGCAGACCAGGTGCATGTGGTCGTGCCGGTCGGCCAGGTGGTACGTGGGAGCGCCGTGGCCCAGGTGGGCGTGGCTGACCAGCCCCAGCTCCTCCAACAGCTCCAACGTGCGGTAGACGGTGGAGATGTTGACACCGCCCGCCGTGCGCCGCACCTCGGCGAGGATGTCGTCGGGGGTGGAGTGTTCCAGCTTGTCGACGGCCTCCAGTACGAGCTGGCGCTGCGGCGTCAGCCGGTAGCCACGTCTGCGGAGGTCGCTCTGCCAGTCGGTGCTCACCACACGGCCAGTGTACGGAGAGCACGGTGCGGAACGGTCCGTACCCGGTGGGTGGTGAGCGCCCCCGGTCCGCCCCCGCTCACCCCACCGCCGGGGCACGGGCGTTCCCCGGCCCGGCGGCACGGGCCGTCGGGCGTCACCGGGGAGCGGCTCACTTGAAGAACGCGATGCCGTCGTCCGGGAGGTCCTTGAGGTCCTTGGCCCACTCGCTCGGGTCGACGACCTTCTTCAGGTGGGCCGACATGTACGGGCGCAGCGGCGTGGTGGGCGTGGCCAGTTCGCCGACCCACATCAGGTCGCCCTTGACGTAGCCGTACAGACGCTTGCCGCCGGAGTACTCGCCGGCGGAGGAGAGCCGGGCGACGGCGTCGGTGGCCAGGTCGATCTGCGGCTTCTGCTCGGCCATCTCGCCGTACCAGACCTCGGCGACGCCCTGGTCGCGGATCATGACGACCTCGACCTTGCGCTCGGCGTCGATCCGCCAGTAGCCGGTCTCGGACTCCAGCGGGCGGACCTTCTCGCCCTCGGCGTCGAGCTCCCAGGTGCGCGAGACGTACTCCAGGAAGTCCCGGCCGTCGTGCGAGAAGGAGACCTCCTGGCCGAAGTTGCACTGCTCGCGGCCGGGGAAGTCGGCGACGCCCGCCCCCGCCCAGTTGCCCAGGAGGAAGGCCAGGGGGACGAGGTCCGGGTGGAGGTCGGACGGAATCTCGATCATGGGGTGCTCAGACGATCTGTCGAGGACGAGTGGACTGCGGAACGCGGACGTGCCGCGCGCGGCCGGCGCCGGGGACCGGACGGCCGTGGCCGGCCGCCGGGATCAGCGCTGGCCCTGGTAGAGCTTCTTCACGGTCAGGCCCATGAAGGCCAGGACGCCGACACAGACCAGGACGAGCAGGGCGGTGAAGAATGCCTCAAGCACGGGGAGCGCTCCTTCAGGGGCTCGGCACGGACGAACGGGCCGGTGGACGGCCCGCGGTCGAGTCTAGTCCGCCCGCGGCGGCGCGGTGCTGTGAGGTGCGCCGCGCCGCCGTGGGGAGGGACGCGAGGCGGCGGGGACGTCCGGGTCAGCCCAGGAGCTGGGCCTGGAGGATCATCGTCTGCCGGAACGGAATCTCGGGGACCGTGCCCCTCCGCTGTTGGAGGACCACTCCCACGATGTCCCCGGCGCGCAGGTACGCCATGCGCAGCGGCACACCGGTCGCCGTCTTGTCCCGGTAGGCGGTCACCCCGACGTTCTCGGGCACTTCCTTGTACCGCCAGTCCATGTCGAGCCCCAGGTCGGGACCGGCGGCCTCGGGCGCGTAGGACCGGGTCGGGATGCCCATTATCAGATCCCGGTAGAAGTCCAATGCGATCTCGTCGGTGTTGAACCGCAGCAGGTGGATGCTCGTCCGGGTGCCGTCCGGCATCTCCCAGCCGCGGGCGGCGATGTGCCGCACGGAGGTGTCCACCAGGAACTGCCGCATCTCCTCCCGCTGCCAGACGTTGTAGAGCCCGGCGAAGTCCTCGATGCCGACCCAGCCGCCGTCCGGCGAGGGCAGCCGCAGACCCTTCTCGGCGCCCTCGGGGACCGGGAGCAGCAGGTCGCGCAGGTCGGCGTGGTGGATGTGCCCCTCGTTGCCGAGCGCGAACGGGCGCGGTGAACCGGAGGGGAGGGCGGGCAGTTCCAGCTCCGGGTACTCCCAGCGTCCGTCGCTCTCGGTGGCCAGCCCCGGCAGGTCGTGCCGTTCGGCACGGGTGATGCCGTACGCGGTGCCGGCGCAGAACACCCCGAAGACGGCGACGGCGGCGGTCCAGCGGCCCACGGCCCGCCGCACCCGGGGGGAGGGGCGGCGACGCGGTGGTTCGGTCGACAGGGCGGGAGCGGCCCACGGGTTCGCCTGCGGTGGCACGGGCGGGGCCGCCGGGAGGGGCGGCGCGGATGTGGCGGCGTCCGCCGCCGTACGCGGGGCGTCGGCCGGGGCGTCGGTGGCCGTACCGGCCGGGGTCTGCTCCGGGCCGTCGCCGGTCACGGGCTCGGTCATATGTACTCCCCCGGGGACTCCAGGTGGTCGAGTTGGTCCTTCAGCAGCTCCGCGGCGTCGTTCTTCCGGAAGGGCTTGAGGCCGTCCGCGTGGAACGAGACCAGCAGGTTCTCCCGGTAGGCCGTGCAGTACATCGACTCCAGGTCGCTCTCCTCGTCCTCGGGCGTCAGGAAGCACCTGGCGTTCTCGTGGCCCTTGATCCTCGGGCCGTCCCGGAAGACCGACAGCGCGTCGGCCATCCCGGACCGGAACCGGCTCAGGTCGCGGAGGCCCTTCTCGTTCTCCATCCGCGCGATCTGGATCCTGACCAGGAGGTCGTTGTCGGCCGACGTGTACGTGCGCATCACCACGCCCTGGATCCGCAGTTCCGCCACGCGCTTCAGGTACGCGCGGCGCTCCCTGCTCGGCAGGTCGTCGCCGTCCATCTCCATCAGGGCCTGAGCGTGTCCGCCGCTCAGCTCGACGTCGTTGCCGAACTCGGCGATGTCCGGGCCGAGTCGGAAGTTCTCGGGTACCGGGAGCAGCTTCTTGCGCAGTTCGCCGTCGGTGCGGCCGCGGCTGAGGTCGGGGGCGGGGTCGTCCTCCGAGGGGTTCTTCTCCGGTTGCCTCCAGATCGTGGTGGGGGCGGAACGGTCGGCGGCGTCCACCGTGGCCTTGGTGTAGGCGAGGCCGCCGCCCGCCGCGCCGAGGACCAGGACGACGGCCAGGGCCGTGAGGAGGACGTCGCGTCCGCGGCCCGCCGGGCGCGGCTCACCGTCCGTTCCGATTTCGGTTCCGGTTCCGGTTTCGCTTTCGGTCCCGGTCCCGGTCCCGGCTCCGTGCTCCGCCGACTCCGCCCCGGCCTCCGCCGGGGCGTCCGTTCCGCCTTCGGCTCCGGTCCCTGTCGGGTGCGCGGTCTCGGCCGCCTCGCCGCCCGTGTCCCGGTCCACCGGTCGGTTCTCCTGTCTCGGTTCGCTCACAGCCGCTCCAGCTGCCGCTCGGCCAGGGACCTGATGTCCTGTCGGCTGATCGGCTCGGTGTCGTAGATCCACACGTCCATCACGATGTCGCCGCGCCGGGCGAGGGCCCTGGTCTGGTACACCGGGAGGTATCCCGGCTCCCGGAGGGGCTCGTCGAAGACGTAGTAGAGGTGGTCACCCGAACCGTTCAGGGGTGTGCCCTCGTCGCCCACGTGGTCGTCGAACTCCATGCTGGCCTGCTGCTCCTCCAGGTAGTCGCGGGCCGAGTGGTCGTGGAGGCTGCGGAACTGCATGAGGCTGATCTCCACCCCGCGGTTCTCGCCCTCCTCCCATCCGGTGATCGCGACACGGCGGACGTCCCTCCCGAGGAAGCTCTCGAAGGCGTAGTCCGGCCTCTCGTAGTCGAGGGCGTACAGGGGAAGCCGCGCCCAGCCGTCCTGGCCGGCCGGGAGGTCCGCCTTGCGCGCGCCCTCGGGCTTGTTCAGGAGCAGCGCGCGCAGGTCGCCGTCGGTCTTGATCCGCCGGTCCTCCTCGGCGGTGAGCGGCTCGCGGCCCGCCCCCTCGGCGAGCGGCTCGTCGGGGTAGGACAGCTCCGCCTGGGAGAGGGGCGGCAGCGGCGTGGGGGCGCGGTCGGCCTGGACGGTGTAGCCGCCGGCGATGCCGCCGACGGTGCCCAGGAGGGCGGCGCAGGCGAGCAGCAGGGCGGTGCGTCCGCGGCGCCGGGGCGGGAGGGCGGCCGGCGGCAGCGCCTCCGGTGCCGCCTCGGACGGCGGTTCGGTCGGTGGTTCGGGCGGTGCCTCGGACGGCGGCTCGGGCACGGACCTGGGGGGCTCCGCCGGGGGCGGCGGGATCGCGGACATGGGGGTCACCTCGCAACTCTTGTCGGTTCGCTGACAAGGACGAGGTGGGGAAGGTTGCGCACCCGACGATCACGATCGGATTGCGACGCCGCTACGGTGGTCACATGACAGCCGGGACGAAGAAGCTCGTGATCAAGGTGACGGCCGGCGCGGACGCGCCCGAGCGGTGTTCGCAGGCGTTCACGGTGGCGGCGGTGGCCGTGGCCAGTGGGGTGGAGGTCTCGCTCTGGCTCACCGGCGAGTCGGCGTGGTTCGCGCTGCCCGGACGGGCGGCGGAGTTCGAGCTGCCGCACTCCGCGCCGCTGCCGGAGCTGATCGACGGAGTGCTGGCGGGCGGCCGGATCACGCTGTGCACGCAGTGCGCGGCACGGCGCGGGATCGAGGAGAAGGACGTGATCGAGGGCGTCCGCATCGCCGGAGCCCAGGTCTTCGTCAGCGAGATCATGGGCGAGGACGTGCGGTCGCTCGTCTACTGAGGACGTCCCGCCGAGGGCGTCGCGTCGAGGACGCCCCGCGCGGAACGCACGGAGGCCGCGCCCCCCGTCCAGGCTGTCCAACCCTCGGGGGCACGGCCTTCGTGCGTCCGGTGCGGCGGCGCCGCACGGTCACACCGCGATGGGAACCTCCACCAGGCCGCCCTTCTGGGCGACGACGGTGCGGTCCGCGGTGCCGCCGGGCACCAGGGCGCGCACCGTCCAGGTGCCTTCGGCCGCGTAGAAGCGGAACTGGCCGGTGGCGGAGGTCGGGACCTCGGCCGTGAACTCGCCGGTGCCGTCCAGGAGGCGGACGTACCCGGTGACGGGCTCGCCGCCGCGGGTCACCTGGCCCTGGATCGTCGTCTCACCGGGCTTGATGGAGGCGGCGTCGGGGCCGCCCGCCTGTGCTCCGCACATGTCTGGGTTCTCTGCCTTCCGGATGAAAACGGTTCTGAGGGGCGTCGGTACCGCCGGACTCGGCGAACTCAGGCGTCCTTGCCGGTGCCGAGCTCGATCGGCACGCCGACCAGGGAGCCGTACTCCGTCCAGGAGCCGTCGTAGTTCTTGACGTTCTCCTGGCCGAGCAGCTCGTGCAGCACGAACCAGGTGTGGGCGGAGCGCTCGCCGATGCGGCAGTAGGCGATGGTGTCCTTGCCCAGGTCCACGCCCTCGGCCTCGTACAGCTCCTTCAGCTCCTCGTCGGACTTGAAGGTGCCGTCGTCGTTGGCGGACTTCGACCACGGGATGTTGCGGGCGGTCGGGACGTGGCCCGGACGCTGCGACTGCTCCTGCGGCAGGTGGGCCGGGGCGAGCAGCTTGCCGCTGAACTCGTCGGGGGAGCGGACGTCCACCAGGTTCAGCTTGCCGATCGCCTCGACGACGTCGTCGCGGAAGGCGCGGATGGAGGTGTCCTGCTCCTTGGCCTTGTACTCGGTCTTCGGGCGGGACGGCACCTCGGAGACCAGCTCGCGGGCGTCCAGCTCCCACTTCTTGCGACCGCCGTCGAGGAGCTTGACGTCCTGGTGGCCGTAGAGCTTGAAGTACCAGTAGGCGTAGGCGGCGAACCAGTTGTTGTTGCCGCCGTAGAGGACGACGGTGTCGTCGCCCGCGATGCCCTTCTCGGAGAGGAGCTTCTCGAAACCGGCCCGGTCGACGAAGTCACGGCGCACCGGGTCCTGGAGTTCGGTCTTCCAGTCGATCCGGATGGCGTTCTTGATGTGGTTCTTCTCGTAGGCCGAGGTGTCCTCGTCGACCTCGACGATGACCACCTTGGGGTCGTCGATGTGGGCCTCGACCCAGTCGGCGTCCACCAGGACGTCACTGCGGCTCATGTCTCTCCTCCGGAGGGCAGGTGCTTCGGTGTGCGGTGCGGATGCGGTGGGTGTGCGGGCGCGGGGCATGTGACGCCGGTGCGCGCGCACGACGCTGTACGTCGCGGGGCGGGGGACAGCGAGGGGACGTGCGGCTGCGGGCCGGGCCGCGAAGGGCACCGAGAGCCGGCCGTCAGTCGACGGCGCGACAGAGCATGGCGGCGACGCGGCAAAGGTCGACTGCCCGTCGCTTCGTGAGATGCGCCTGTCGCTTCATGCGTCCGATCGTAAGGACGGAACGGTGGCGATGTCACCGTCGTTCCGCATCATGAGACCGGATTGTCCGGATCACGGGACGTGGAAGAGGGTGTCGGGCCCGGTCGGACGGGGGTTCGAGTGTCGTCGCGCGGCTTTCTGCGGTGCGGACGGGGTCGTCTCGGAACGTGGACCGCGGCGTGGTCCGACGGCGCGCGGGCCGGACGCGGGCGGGTCCGGGCCGGTCCGGGTGGTGCCGGAGCTCGGCACCGCTACCCGATCAGGGCCACCTCCGAGCCGCTCAGCTGGAGGACGACGCCCTCCTCGCGCACCTCGACCTCGCGCAGCTCCAACCCCTCGGGGAGCCCGGTGATGTGGAGCTTCCGGTCGATCTGGCCGCGGACGATCTCCTCGGCCACGGGCAGGTCGGGGAGGTTCTCGGCGTGGAGGGCGATGGTGTCGCCGTTCTCCACCCGCACCGTGCTGTAGAGGGTGAACTCCGCGATCGCCAGGTTCACGTCCAGTTTCACCTGGTTCTCCGCGGCCCGCTCCGCGCCCGCGAAGCCCAGGACGGCGCGGTCCGTGCCGCCGGCCTCGGTCAGCTCCCGGTAGCCGATGCGCGCGCTGCCGGAGGCCTCCGACGCGATGGCGGAGGAGAGGTTGTCCTCCAGCCGCACCTTCTCCAACGCCACGTCCACCTCGGTGACGTCGACGTCGCGCCCGCCGACCTTGACGGTCAGCCCGTTCAGCGTGGCGTCGACCGACTCCAACTCCTTGTCCAACACCTGGGTGAGGAAGGGGAAGCCGTGGATCTCCACGGAGGGTTCCTCGGTCAGGCCCTTGGAGCTCCTGATCCTGGAGGCGGCCTCGTCCTCGGCGAGGTTGACCGCCAGTCGGTCCGCGCCGACGAAGAGGCCGCCGAGGACGACCAGGAATATCAGCAGGAGTCGCAGTGCGCGCATGGTGGTGGTCCCCCAGGGTGGCCGTTTCGCGGTCGAAGGGAATCGACGCCGGCAGGAGTCGATCGGGTTCCGGCGAGCCTAACGGGTGGGGTCCGGGGGGACCCGAACGGGAGCGATCCGGACCGGGCCGACGGGGGCCGGCCGACGCGGCCCGGTCCGGCGGCCCGGTCCGGCGGGCGTCAGGCCAGGGCCCGGCCGAGCAGGTAGACCGCCGGCACGGCCGCGGTCAGCGGCAGCGCCACACCCGCCGTCATGTGGACGAAGCGGGAGGGGAAGTCGTAGCTCGCCACCCGCAGCCCGATCAGCGCGCACACCCCGGCCGCCAGCCCCAACACGGCCCCCGAGGCGCCCGGCGAGGTGACCTGTCCGGCGGCGACGCCCGCCCCCGCGGCGGCGAGCAGCGCGGCGACCACGGAGACCGCGGACGGCAGCGGCAGCGCCCTGGCGAGCGTCGCGGCGGCGACCCCCAGGGCGCCGACCGTCACCGCGTCCGGTTCGGCGGCCAGGTGGCCGGTGGCCAGCACGGTGAGCGCGGCGGAGGTCACCCCGGCGGTCAGGGCGTACAGCCGCTCGTCGGGCGAACTGTGGTTGCGCAGTTGGAGGACGATCACCAGCAGGCACCACACGCCGAGTGTGCCGAGGACGACCGCCGGGGCCTTCCCGACGCCGGTCGCCAACAGCGCGACGTCGGCGGTGACGCCGCCGAGGAACGCCAGCGCGATGCCCTGCCGGGCGGGCCACATCCCGTTGAGCCGGTACCACCCCGCGGCGGTGACCGCCTGGAGGAGCACCACGGCGACGGCCGTCACCGGACGGGAGAACTGGGCGGTGGCCGCGAGCAGGACGCACAGGACGGCGGTGAGGGCGGCGGGCGCCAGTCCCGGCGGGATGATCGGGTCACCGGTGCGAGGCGTGGGGGCGGGCGGGGCGGACGAGGCGCCCACGGTGGCGGTGGCGGTGGTGGCGTTCGGCGCGTCGGGGGAGTGGGCGGTGCCGGGCGCGCCGTTCGCGTCGCCCGTGCCGCCGGCGTCGTTCCCGTCCCACGACCCGCCGGCGGTTTTGGCAGGGTACGGGGCCCTGGGGTACCGAGGGTCCTGGTGGCTCTGCCGGCCGTGCGGGTGGTCCGCGTACGAGTGTTGGGGCGGCAGGGGCGCGGTGGGAGGGCCGCCCGGGGCGCCGTACCCGTCGGCGTTGCCGTACGTCCCGTCGTACGCCGGGTCGTGCGGGCCGTACGTCCCGCCGTACGACCCGCCATGCGTCTCGCCGTACGCCGGGTCGTAGGCGGCGTCGTACGGGGAGTCCTGGGCGCCGGGGAGGCCGTCGGGGCCGTGGGAGCCGTACGCACCGTGGCCGTACGGCTGTTCCCCGGCGTACGGCGGCCCCGCCTCGTGGGGACGTCCGTCGTGGGGCTGTCGCGGGTGTCGGTGGGGCGGGTACTGCGGGTACTGCCGGTCGTTCATCGGGAGCCTCCCGCGAAGGGGGGGAGCACCTCGACGGTGCCGCCCTCGGTGAGTCGGACGAGCCGGTGGTCGCGTCGACCGACGGGGTCGCCGTCCACCAGGAAGGAACAGCGCCGCAGCACCCGGGCGAAGTCCGGCCGGTCGGCGTGCCGCTCGCGCGCGTGCTCCAGCGCCTCGGCGAGGGTGTGGGCCTCGTATCTCTCCTCGGTGATCCCGGCGGCGGCCTTCGCCGCGGCCCAGTAGCGGATCATGCCGTTCGGCATGGTGGTGTCCCTCTCAGCCGTCCGTCGTGCCGGCACCATCATGGCGTGCCGCCCGCTCGGCACGTGCCGTGACCCAGGAGGCGATCCGCTCCAGCAGGCGAGGGGGCGCGGCGTTCTCCGCGTGTCCGAAGCCGTGCTCGATCCACAGCTCCGTGGTCGCGGGGTCGGCGGCTTCGGCCAGCGACAGCGGGTGGTCGAGCGGGAAGTAGGCGTCCCGGTCGCCGTGCACCACCAGCAGGGGCGTCGGAGCGATCAGCGGCGCCGCCTCCACCGGTGACAGGGGCACCGGGTCCCAGTCCCGGTGGTGGACGCGGGTGCGCAGCCCGTAGCGGGAGACCAGCCGCCCGACCGGCCGCTGGATCGCCCAGTGGACGCGTCGCATCGCGGGGGTGCCCCGGTAGTACCAGCGCGCGGGGGCGCTCACGGCGACCACGGCATCGGTGTGCGTGCCGGCCTGTGCGTCCGTGCGCCCCTCGTGCCTCTCGTGGCCCCCGGACGGCTCCCGCACCCGGTGCGGTTCCCGTGCCCCGCGCGTCCCGGACGCCGTGCCCGGCCCGTCCCCGCGGTCGCCGTCGTCCGCCCGGTGGGGGGCGTGGAGCGCCGCGTGCCGCAGCACCACCGAGCCGCCCATCGAGAAGCCCACCGTCGCCACCGCCGAGTGTCCCAGCGAGCGGGCCCAGCGCACCGCGGCCGCCAGGTCCAGCACCTCGCGGTCGCCGACCGTCGAACGCCCTCCGGAGCGGCCGTGACCACGGAAGGAGAACGTGACCACGTCCGCATGGCGGGCGAAGAGCTGTGACGCTCGTCGCACCGCGGGCCGCTCCAGCGAACCGGTGAAACCGTGCGCGACGACGATCGCCGGCCCCTTCGGAGCGCCCTCCTCCGCTTCCCTCCCCCGGCCGTCGAACGCGCCGGTACGCGGCCGGTACTCGGCCTCGATGCCCACCCCGTCGACGGTGCGCAACCGGGCCCGTCGAAACCCTCCCGTCGCCTCCCGGACTTCCGTGCGACCACCACGCGAGGTGACCGGTCCGCCACGGAAGGGTTCTCCGTGTCCCTCCGTCTCAGCACTCACGTGGGATATTCTCGACGACGAGAAGGATCCGGGCAGCGCCGCCCCCGGGTCCTTTCGTGCTTTTCGGAGCGCGGTCGCTTTTCGGAGCGCAGTACGAAGCAGTGCCGCCACACGTCCCTCGCGGGGCCGAGGAAGGACTCGACGTCATGAGCTCACTACTCCTGCTGACCAACGCCCTCCAGCCATCGAGTGAAGTGCTGCCCGCCCTCGGCCTGCTGTTGCACAACGTCCGGGTGGCCCCGGCCGAGGGGCCCGCCCTCGTCGACACCCCCGGCGCCGACGTCATCCTGATCGACGGCCGGCGCGACCTGCCCCAGGTCCGCTCCCTCTGCCAGCTCCTGCGCTCCACCGGCCCCGGCTGTCCGCTGCTCCTGGTGGTCACCGAGGGCGGTCTCGCCGCCGTCACCGCCGAGTGGGGCGTCGACGACGTGCTGCTGGACACCGCCGGCCCGGCCGAGGTGGAGGCCCGACTGCGCCTGGCCACGGGACGCCAACAGATCACCGGCGACGACAGCCCGATGGAGATCCGCACCGGCGACCTGTCGGTGGACGAGGCCACCTACAGCGCCAAGCTCAAGGGCCGGGTCCTGGACCTGACCTTCAAGGAGTTCGAGCTGCTGAAGTACCTGGCGCAGCACCCCGGCCGGGTCTTCACCCGCGCCCAACTCCTCCAGGAGGTGTGGGGATACGACTACTTCGGCGGCACGCGCACCGTCGACGTCCACGTGCGGCGGCTGCGGGCGAAGCTCGGCCCGGAGCACGAGGCGCTGATCGGCACCGTCCGCAACGTCGGTTACCGCTTCGTGCTGCCGGAGAAGAAGGAGCCCGACGAGGGGGAGAAGAAGGCCCGCGAGGAGGCGAAGGCCACCGTCGACGCCGCGGAGAAGGTGGCGCGGGCCGCCGCGAACGGCGTGCCGCGGGGGCCCGGGAGCGGAACCGCTCCCAAGCGGCGCGGGAACTGACGCGACGCACGTAGACTTCGCGCTGTGGCCAAGGTGACGCGGGACGATGTGGCGAGACTGGCGGGTACGTCGACCGCTGTCGTCAGCTATGTGATCAACAACGGCCCACGGCCGGTCGCTCCGGCCACCCGCGAGCGGGTACTCGCGGCGATCAAGGAGCTGGGGTACCGGCCGGACCGGGTCGCCCAGGCGATGGCCTCGCGCCGCACCGACCTGATAGGGCTGATCGTCCCCGACGCCCGCCAGCCCTTCTTCGCGGAGATGGCGCACGCCGTCGAACAGGCCGCCGCCGACCGCGGGAAGATGGTGCTCGTCGGCAACTCCGACTACCTCGACGAACGCGAGGTGCACTACCTGCGCGCCTTCCTCGGCATGCGGGTCTCCGGGCTGATCCTGATCAGCCAGGGCCCCAGCGAGCGCGCCGCGACCGAGATCGAGGCGTGGGACGCGCGCGTGGTGCTGCTGCACCGGCGGCCCGAGGCGATCGACGACGTGGCCGTCGTCCTCGACGACGTCGGCGGCGCCCAGATGGTCACCCGGCACCTGCTGGAGCACGGGCACGAGTACGTGGCCTGTCTGGGCGGCGTGGAGTCCACCCCCGCCTACGGCGACCCGGTCACCGACCACGTGGAGGGCTGGCGCCGGGCGATGCGGGAGGCGGGCCGCCCCATCGAGGGCCGCCTCTTCCAGGCCCCCTACAACCGCTACGACACCTACCGCGTCGCCCTCGACCTGCTCTCGGGGCCGGACCGCCCGCCCGCGCTGGTGTGCGCCACCGACGACCAGGCCATCGGCGTGCTGCGCGCCGCCCGCGAGCTGGGCCTCGACGTCCCCGGCGAACTGGCGGTGGCCGGGTTCGACGACGTCAAGGAGGCGGCTTTGACGGACCCGCCGCTGACCACGGTGGGTTCGGACCGCGAGGCGATGGCCCGCGCGGCGGTGGACCTGGTGCTGGACGACGGGCTGCGGCTGACGGGGTCGCGGCGCGAGCGCGTGCGGCAGTTCCCGTCGGGGCTGGTGGTGCGCCGCTCCTGCGGCTGCGACGGCTGACGGAGCCCGGCGGGGCGCGGCCCGGCCACTCCCGCGGGCGCGCGGCGCGATTCTTTCCGGGGCCTCAGTCCGCCCTCATGGAGTTCTCATTCCGGGCACGCACACTCGTCGGCATGAGCGACCACGAGACCCACCGCGCGTACCCGCTCCTCCCGTCGTACGAGCCCGCCGTCCACGAGCCCCCTCCCGCGGCCCCGCGGCCCGCTCCCGACGCGGCCTCCGGCGTGCCCGCCCGGCGGCGGGCGCGCCGCCCCGTCGGGCTGTTGGCGGCCGTGGCGGTCGTGGCCGCCGCGATCGGCGGCGGTACGGCGACGGTGGTCGGCGAGGCGCTCGGGGACGGTTCCGCGCCCGCCGCCACCTCCTCCGTCCTCGGCTCCAACGCCTCCGACTCCGACGCCACCGTCGCCGATGTGGCCAGGGCCGTCGGCCCCAGCGTCGTGGAGATCGACGCCGCCTCCGGCTCCGGCTCCGCGACCGGCTCCGGCGTGGTGATCTCCGAGAACGGCGAGATCCTCACCAACAACCACGTCGTCTCCGGCGCGAGCGCGATCGAGGTCACCTTCGCCGACGGCGACACCGCCGAGGCCGAGATCGTGGGCACCGACCCCGACCTCGACATGGCGCTGATCCAAGTCGACGGGGCGAAGGACCTCCACCCCGCCGAACTCGGCGACTCCGACGCCGTCGCCATCGGCGACCGGGTGGTGGCGTTCGGCTCGCCCGAGGGCCTGTCGGGCACCGTCACCAGCGGCATCGTCTCCGCCAAGGACCGCGAGGTCACCGTGGAGAAGGAACAGGGGGACGACGCCCGACCGCGCGGCGACGCCTGGCCGTTCGAGTTCGGCGGCGGCCGGTACAACGGCGACGTCGGCCCGGAGACCACCACCTACGAGGCCATCCAGACCGACGCCTCCCTCAACCCCGGCAACTCCGGCGGACCGTTGGTCGCCATGGACGGGAGCGTCATCGGCATCAACTCCGCGATCCACGACAACGCCTCCGCCACGGGCGGCGAGGCGGGCAGCGTCGGCCTGGGCTTCGCCGTCCCCGTCAACGACGTGAAGGAGATCCTCGACGACCTGCGCGCCGGTGACTGAGGCGAGTGCGACACTCCCCTCCATGACCACCGACCCGACCGCCACGCCCCACTCCGCCCCGCCCGCCCGCGTCCTGATCGTCGACGACGAGCCGGCCGTCCGGGAGGCCCTGCGCCGCAGCCTGGCCTTCGAGGGATACGCGACGGAACTGGCCGCCGACGGCACGGAGGCCCTGCGGAAGGTCGAGGCGCACCGGCCCGACCTGGTGATCCTGGACGTGCTGATGCCGCGCACGGACGGCCTGACCGCCGCCCGACGGCTGCGCGCGCACGGGGAGACCGTTCCCGTCCTGATGCTCACCGCGCGCGACACCGTCGGCGACCGCGTCACCGGACTGGACGCCGGCGCGGACGACTACCTGGTCAAACCGTTCGAGCTGGACGAGCTGCTGGCCCGCGTCCGGGCCCTGCTGCGCCGCAGCTCCTACGCGCGTGAGCAGGCGGGCGCGGAGAACACCGAGGTGCTGACCTTCGCCGACCTGCGGATGGACCTCACCACCCGCGAGGTGACCCGCGGCGGCCGGTCGGTGGAGCTGACGCGGACGGAGTTCACCCTGCTGGAGATGTTCATGGCCCACCCGCGTCAGGTCCTCACCCGTGAACAGATCCTCAAGACCGTCTGGGGCTTCGACTTCGAGCCCTCCTCCAACTCCCTGGACGTGTACGTGATGTACCTGCGCCGCAAGACCGAGGCCGGCGGCGAGCCGCGCCTGGTGCACACCGTGCGCGGGGTCGGTTACGTGCTGCGCGAGAACCCCGCGGGTCCGGGACAGTGACGTTCCGTCCGGGCTCCCTGCCGCTGCGCTCGCGCCTGGCCCTGCTGGTGGCCGCCACCGTGGCGGTCGCGGTGGCGGCGTGCTCCCTGGCCGCCTGGCTCCTGGTGCGGGCGCAGCTCGTCGATTCCCTCGACGACGCCCTGCACGACAACCGGGTGCCGGACCGCCTCCTCATCGACCTCGTGCAGACCGGACAGTGCCGGGCGGTGCCCGAGGAACAGCGGCGGGACGTGGCCAACCCGTTCGACTCCACCGTGCAGCTCGTGGACCGCAACGGCACCAGCTGCATGGCCTTCGGCGAACAGCCCCTGCCGGTCTCCGCCGCCGACGTGGCGGTCGCCCGCGGCGAGCGCGAGGAGGCCCTGCACACCGTCACCGCGGGCGGCGCCCGGTACCGCGTGCTGACGACCCCCCTGAGCGGTACGGACGCCGCCGTGACCGTGGCCCGCCCGATGGCCGAGGTCGACGACAGCCTGGACACCCTCGCCCTCGTCCTCGGCCTGGTCGCCGCCGGTGGCGTGCTCGGCGCGGCGGGCACGGGCGTCCTGCTCGCGCGCACCGGCCTGCGACCGGTGGACCGGTTGACGGGCGCGGTGGAACACGTCGCCCGCACCGAGGACCTGGCCGTCCGCATCCCCGTCGAGGGCGACGACGAGATCGCCCGCCTGTCGCGCTCCTTCAACGCCATGACCGCCGCCCTGGCCACCTCGCGCGACCTCCAGCAGCAGCTCATCGCCGACGCCGGACACGAACTGCGCACCCCGCTCACCTCGCTGCGCACCAACATCGACCTGCTGGTGCGCAGCGAGCAGACCGGCCGCTCGCTGCCGCCGGAGGACCGCCGGGCGCTACTGGAGTCGGTGCGGGCGCAGATCACCGAACTCGCCTCGCTCATCGGCGACCTCCAGGAACTCTCCCGGCACGACACCGCGCCCGGCGGGCACGTCGAGGTCGTCGGCCTGCACGAAGCCACCGAACGGGCCGTCGGACGCGCCCGGCTGCGCGGCTCGGGCATCACCGTCACCTGTGACCTGGCGCCCTGGTACGTGCGCGCCGAGCCGGCCGCCCTGGAACGGGCGGTGGTCAACCTGCTGGACAACGCGGTGAAGTTCTCCCCGCCCGGCGGGACGGTCGAGGTCGTCCTCGCCGACGGGACGCTGCGCGTGCGCGACCACGGGCCCGGCATCCCGGAGGACGAACTCCCGTACGTCTTCGACCGCTTCTGGCGCTCCCCGTCCGCCCGCAGCCTGCCCGGTTCCGGGCTGGGACTGTCCATCGTGGCCCGCACGGTCCGCCGTTGCGGCGGCGAGGTCGTCCTGCGCCCGGCGCGGGACGGGAAGGGCGGCACCGAGGCGGTCGTGCGCCTCCCCGGCGCCCCCACGCCCCCGCCGGACCACCTCCCCGACGCCCCCTGACGGGCCGGCCCCGGCCCGTCAGGAGGGCCCGCGATCAGTCGCCCAGGGCCTCGCAGACGTTCTCCTTGGTGCCGTTCTCGACCGAGAAGCTCCGGGTGCCGTCCTCGGCGAACTCCACCACGTGGTGGCCGTCGACGATCCAGAAGCCCTTGGGGTGGTCGTCCGTCTCGCGCATCCCGAAGGCCACCGGGCCGACGGCGGTGTACCGCTTGAGCCGCCCGTCGTTCCGGTACTCGGGGAAGCCGCGCCCGCCGACGTCGCGCACGACGGTCGCGCCGGTGTCGGTGTTCTCGTACTCGACCACCAGCGGGCCCTTGTACTCCTCGAGTTCGACGGCGCCGTCGGGGTGGCGCCTCAGCACCCGCTTGACCATGTCCTGCTCCAGCGGGGTCGCCTCCAGGGGGAACGAGCAGACGTACCCGGCGGGCACCGAGAACCCGTGCTCCACGTACGGCTCCCACGGCTCCGGCGTCGTCCCCCGGAGCGGGCTCTCGGCGGCGGCGGCGGTGGGGAGCAGCCCCGCCGCGCACACGGCGGCCAGTACGAACGCGACACGTCGCTTCACGCGGTCCTCCTCGACGGCACGGCTTTCGGTTGCCGACCGACCCAACCGGTTCGTCGGGCGTGCTGTCAACGCACGTGTCGGACGGCGGCGTCGGACCGGCGCGACCGGAAGGGGCGCACCGGGGCCGGTTCGGCAGCGGCCCTCGCGGTGGGAGGGGACCGGGTCGTACCCGGTGGTGGACGTGCCGCCGGCGCCGCGGGGCGAGTCCCGCGGGCCGCCCGGGAGGCGGCCCGCGGGGGGAGGGTCACCCGATGACGGTGCCGCTCACCGGACGACCGTGATCCGGTCCGCCGCCGGGGCGTCCAGCGGGTCGGCGGCGGAGGAGTTGGCGGTCAGGTACGCCTGGAGGGCCGCCAGGTCGTCACCGCCCACCAGCGGATCGGTGCCCTTCGCGAGCGTGCCGAAGCCGTCGCCGCCGCCCGCGAGGAAGGAGTTCACCGCCACGCGGTAGGAGGCCGACGGGTCGATCGGCTCACCGTCCAGCCGGACCGAGTCGGCGACGATCCGGTCCGCGCCCGACCGGGTGAGATCCACCGTGTAGGTGAGGCCGGAGGAGACCTGGAGGAACTTCGGGGACGCCGCGTTGGCGCCGCTCACCTGCTCGCGCAGCACCGTCAGGACCTGCTCGCCGGTGAGGGTGGTGAGGTTGACGGTGTTGGAGAACGGTTGGACGGTGAAGCCCTCCCCGTACGTCACCACGCCGTCCCCCTCGCCACCGGAGGCCGCGTAGGTCAGGTCGGCGCGGATGCCGCCGGGGTTCATCAGGGCCAGGTCCGCCTCGGGGTCCAGCTCCCTGGCGTGGGCGAGCTGGGCGTCGGCGACCAGGTCGCCCAGCGGGGACTCGACGGCGGCGCGGTCGGCGGTGATGTCCTCGGAGATCCAGCCGATGGGCCGGTTGGCGACGGGCTCGGCCAGCGCCTTCCAGTAGTCGATCAGCTCGGTGAGGTCGGAGGCCCGCTCCCGGTCACGGTGGACGACGTGGTTGGTGCCCGCGACGGAGGCCCGCACGATGTCGCGGGTGCGACGGTCGTACTCCATGGTCAGCTCGGTGAACAGCCGCCCGTAGGAGGCGGCGGAGGTGACCAGGCGGTCGTTGCCCCTCGGGTCCGGGACGGAGCAGACGTAGGGCTGGTGGGTGTGGCCGGTGATCAGCGCGTCCACGCCCGCGTCGGTGTCGCGGGCGATCTCCTCGATCGGACCGGAGAGGTTCGCGCCGCCGGGGCCGCAGTCGTTGTTGTAGGCGGTGGAGGACGGGGTGCCGCCCTCGTGGACCAGCGCGATGACGGCGTTGACCCCCTTGCGCCGCAGCTCCTCGGTGTACTTGTCGATGGTCTCGACCTCGTCGAGGAACTTCAGGCCCTTGACGCCCTCGGCCGAGACGATGTTCGGCGTGCCCTCCAGCGTGACGCCGATGAAACCGACGTTGACGCCCTTCATCCGTTTGACGGTGTAGGGCGCCAGCAGCGGCTTGCCGGTCTTCTCGTCCACGACGTTGGCGGCGAGGATCGGGAAGTCGGCGCCCTCGAAGGTGCGGCCCTCGTCGTAGCAGCCGTCCTCGGGGTGGCAGCCGCCCCTCTGGAGGCGCTTCAGCTCGGCCGCGCCCTCGTCGAACTCGTGGTTGCCGACGCCCACGACGTCCATGTCCAGGGCGTTCATCGCCTCGATGGTGGGCTCGTCGTGGAAGAGGCCCGACAGCAGCGGGCTGGCGCCGACGATGTCGCCGGGCGCGACGGTCACCGAGCGGCGGTGGCCCTGGCGGGCCTCGCGCAGGGCGGTGGCCAGGTACTCGGCGCCGCCCGCGTCGATCTGCTCGGTGGTGCCGTCCGGGTGCTCGTGGGTGACCCGTCCGGAGGAGCCCGTGGGGGGCTCCAGGTTGCCGTGGAAGTCGTTGATGGCCAGCACCTGGAGATCGACGGTGCGGCCGTGGTGTTCGTCGTGCCCGCCGTGCCCGTCGTGCTTGCCGGGAGCCTTCTCAAGGGCGCCGTGGGCGGTGGCGGCGGGTGCGGCGGCGCCGAGCGCGCCGACTGCCAGCAGACCGGCCGCGGCGGCGGTGAGTCTGCGCGAGAGGGGAGACCGCATCATGGGCGGAGTGGACATGTTCTGTCCCCTTCTGTTCCCTTGTCGGAACCGAGGATTGGCCGGAGTGACCGGGGGCAGCCTAGGTCAACGCGCGTAGCGCGTCATGGTTGCGGAGGTAACCGGGGGGTTTCGATGCTGCGTAACCTGTCCCCATGAGCGACGTGGTGGTTGTGGACGAGGTGTCGGCCGAAGTCGTACGGGACGCTCAGCGCCTGATCGACGAGTCGGCCCGGGTGGACGGACAGCACGCCGTCTCCGAACAGGGCAGGCTCCAGCTGCGCGGCGGTCGCCGCGCGGGCGTGCGGCACCTGCTGGTGAGGGAGCGCGGGGAACTGGTCGGATACGGTCAACTGGAGGACACCGACCCGGTCGAGGCGCCCTCCGGTGAGTTCGTCGTCCACCCGGACCACCGCGGCAAGGGGTACGGACACGCCCTCGGCCGCGCCCTGCTGGAGAGCTCCGGCAGGCGGCTGCGGGTGTGGGCGCACGGCGGCCATCCGGCCGCCCGACACCTGGCCCGGACGCTGGGACTGTCCCTCTTCCGCGAACTGCGGCAGATGCGCATGCCGCTGACCGGCCTCGACCTGCCCGAACCCGCCCTGCCCGACGGGGTGCGGCTGCGGACCTTCGTCCCCGGCCGGGACGACGCCGCCTGGCTGGCCGCCAACGCCGCCGCCTTCGCCCACCACCCCGAGCAGGGCGGCATGACCCGGCGCGACCTGGACGACCGCATGGCCGAGCCGTGGTTCGACCCCAAGGGCTTCTTCCTCGCCGTGCGCGACGACGGGAAGGGGAACGAGGGACTCGTCGGCTTCCACTGGACGAAGGTCCACAGCGCCGACCAGCTCGGCGAGGTCTACGTCGTCGGCGTCGTCCCCGGAGCCCAGGGCGGCGGGCTGGGCCGGGCCCTGACGACGGTGGGGCTGCGCTACCTCGCCCGCGACCGGGGACTGCCCACCGCGATGCTCTACGTGGACGCCGACAACACCGCCGCCGTGACGGTCTACGAACGGCTGGGCTTCCGCGTCCACGAGGTGGACCTGATGTACCGCACGGAAGGCTGACCGCCGGCGGGCCCGACCCCGACCCCGACCCCCGACCGCCCGCCGCGCCAGGCGCCCCGGCCGGCTCCAACGCCCCCAGTAGCGCGCCGGCCTCCCTGACCAGCCGGCCGCTCCCGCCCCGCGCCCGCGCCGACGCTCACCAACGCGCGGGCGGCACGCAGCCGGGGGTTCGCCACTCGGCGCGCCCGGCGTCGAACGGCAGCTCGCGGTGGAAGTACGCGGCATCGGCGGTGTCGTAGCCGATCCGGCCGGAGGCGCCCAACACGGTCAGGGCGGCGCGCACCCGCTCGGGCGTCAGCCCGGCCCGGCGGGCCAGCCCTCCGACGTCCACGCGCGGCTCCCAGGCCAGCAGCGCCGAGAGCGACTCGGCGTCGTCGGCCGCCCCGTCACCGGCCGACGCCTCCGGCACCGCGCCCTCGCCGGGAAAGCCGCGGGCCGGGTCGGGGGAGAGGGTGAGCGTGAGCCGCATCCCCGGGAGCAGCACCTCCCAGGCGGACGCCACCGGCGTGCCGGTGGCCGTCACCGGCGGGCCGTACAGCCGCAGCCCACTGGCGTGGCGCAACACCCGCAACAGCGCCGAGAGCCGGTCCGGCCCGGACAGACAGACGGCACCGGGCACCGGACGGCTCGTCAACCGCAGCCCCCGTCCGGCGGGGACGACCCAGAGGGCGGAACCCGGAACCGAACGGGCCCGCGGCAGGGAGCGCAGGAAGCGGACCGCCTCCACGGCGGTGACCTCGGCGCGCAGGTCGAACCCGGCGGAGATCACCTGTGTCTCGGCGAATCCGCGCAGCCAGCGATCCGGCAACGGCACCTTCCTCTCCACCACCGGACCGTCGAACGTCGTCACCTCCGACTCGGCCGGCCCGACCCGCAGATGGAGCGGATCGGACGGCCCCACCCGGACGAGGGCCTCGCGCAGGGGGTGGTTGACGTCCACGCTGGTGGTGCCGTGGCCCACCTCCCCGCCGTCCACGCCGTCCTCCAGGACGTCGAGACGGGCGTAGACCCCGCAGCAGCCGGAGAACGACTCGAACCGCAGCCGATCGCCGTTGCCCGTCACCACCGGATCCGGGGAGGCGGGGGAGAACCGTCGGTGGTAGCGGGAGGAGGCGACGTCGGCCACGGACAGCAGCGCCGCCGCCGCGGCCTCCGGCGCGGTCACGAACCCGGCGAAGAACCCGGGATGGGCGCTCGCCCCCGCCGGCGTCGCCCCACCCGAGGTCTCCAACGTCACCTCGGGCCCGCCCGCGCCGCGCCGCACGGCCGAGGGACGGAGGTAGGTGTAGGTGTGCACCGCCGTGGTGGTCGTCATGGCCCCGAACATAGGAGCGGCCACTGACAACCGGCCTGCCCGGCGGTGGACTTCGCGTCAGCGGCCGGCGGTGTGGGCGAGGAAGCGGCTCCAGGCGTCCGGCACGAAGGCGAGCCGGGGGCCCCGGGCGTGTTTGGAGTCGCGGACGTGGACGGCGTCGGAGGCGGTGGCGACCTCGACGCAGTCGGGACCGTCGTTGCTGCTGTGGCTGCTCTTGATCCACTCCAGCGCGGAACCGTCTCCGGCCGAGGGCTTGAGCGGCATGTCATCTCTCCCAGCAGTTTCTCGATGAAGGCCAGTGACTCTCTCGGCGCGAGAGCCTGTGCTCGGATCATCCCGTACCGCATTTCAAGGATCTGGACCTCCTTGGGATCGGAGACCAGACGACTGGTGAGCCGGGCTTCCGAGTAGCCCACCGTCGTACCGTCCTTGATCTTCAGCACGCGAAGTTCGCCGGCCATCCCTGCGTGCTCCCCACGGTCCGTCGGCATCACCTGGATCTCGACGTTCCGCGACCGGCCGACTTCCAGCAGGTGTTCGAGCCGGCGGCGCAGCACCTTGATCTGGCGGCCGGTGGCCCGGATCGCCGGACCGTACTCGTCGTCCCAGTCCTCCTCACAGGAGGTTCCGTCCGCGCCGTCCGTGGTGTGGTCCGTGCTCATGTGTGTCAGCCCCCTTCGTCGTGCCCGTGCCCAACGGCGCCCGTCCCCGGCTCGTCACCCCGTACAGGTCGTACGGAAACGGGGTGCGGCTGCACAGCCGGTCGATGACCGGACGCCGCTTCGGTCAATCTGGTGGCGAACTCGTGACTCTGGGTGACTATGGGAGGAAATCACTCGAATCGGAAATTCCGTTCCCCTTCGCGGGGTGGTGGCGGGCGCGGCCCCGGCGGTTCACCGGAGCGAATGGCTCCGGTATCGGGCACCGGAGCGAGGGGTGTGGATCGCCTGACCGCCATGTCGACTTAACCGTTGATTCAACCTTGCTTGCGAGCATCGCGGAATGCAGCCCGCCGCGTCGAACGCGCCGGTCCCAGGGCCGGGACCTGCGCCGACTTCCGAGGCGCCGTTGATCCTCGCGGCGCGGAACAATGGAGGAATGAGCCAGCCTGCCCAGCCCCCCGTCGGTTCCATCGCCGCCTCCCGCCCCCACGCCACGGCCGCGCCCGAGCACGAGCTGGAACCGGGCCTCGACTCCGACGTCGACACCTATCCGGAGGGCGAGGGCCCCGAGGCCGCCGACGACGAGCTGCCGCAGGGACGTTTCCTCGACCGCGAGCGGAGCTGGCTGGCGTTCAACGAACGGGTCCTGGAACTGGCGGAGGATCCCTCCACACCGCTGTTGGAACGGGCCAACTTCCTGGCGATCTTCGCCGGCAACCTGGACGAGTTCTTCATGGTGCGCGTCGCCGGGCTCAAGCGTCGCATCGCCACCGGTGTGGCCACCCGCTCCGCCTCCGGTCTCCAGCCCCGCGAGGTGCTGGACCTGATCTGGACCCGCTCCCGGGAGCTCATGGCCCGGCACGCCGCGTGCTTCCAGCAGGACGTGCTGCCCGCCCTGGCCGGCGAGGGCGTCCACCTCGTCCGCTGGCCGGATCTGACCGAGAAGGAGCAGGGCCGTCTCTTCACCCTGTTCCGGCAGCAGATCTACCCCGTGCTGACCCCGCTGGCGGTGGACCCGGCCCACCCCTTCCCCTACATCTCCGGTCTCTCCCTGAACCTCGCCGTGGTGGTGCGCAACCCGGTCAGCGGCCACCACCACTTCGCCCGTGTGAAGGTGCCGCCGCTGCTCTCCCGCTTCCTGGAGGCCTCCCCGCAGCGCTACGTGCCCGTCGAGGACGTGATCGCCGCCCACCTGGAGGAGCTGTTCCCCGGGATGGAGGTCCTCGCCCACCACATGTTCCGCGTCACCCGGAACGAGGACCTGGAGGTCGAGGAGGACGACACCGAGAACATCCTCCAGGCCCTGGAGAAGGAGCTGATGCGGCGCCGCTTCGGCCCGCCGGTGCGGCTGGAGGTCGAGGAGAGCATCGACCCGTACGTGCTGGACCTGCTGGTGCGGGAGTTGAAGGTCTCCGAGGCCGAGGTCTACCCGCTGCCCGGTCCGCTGGACCTCACCGGTCTGTTCGCGATCGCCGCGCTGGACCGGCCGGAGCTGAAGTACCGCAAGTTCGTCGCCGGCACCCACCGCGACCTGGCCGAGGTCGAGTCCGCGTCCGCGCCCGACGTCTTCGGGGCCCTGCGCGAGCGCGACGTGCTGCTGCACCACCCGTACGACTCGTTCTCCACCTCCGTGCAGCGCTTCCTGGAGCAGGCCGCCGCCGATCCGGACGTGTTGGCGATCAAGCAGACGCTGTACCGGACCTCCGGCGACTCCCCGATCGTGGACGCGCTGATAGACGCGGCCGAGGCCGGCAAGCAGGTGCTGGTGCTCGTCGAGATCAAGGCCCGCTTCGACGAACAGGCCAACATCAAGTGGGCGCGGAAGCTGGAGGAGGCCGGCTGCCACGTGGTCTACGGCCTGGTGGGGCTGAAGACGCACTGCAAGCTGTCGCTGGTGGTGCGGCAGGAGGGCGACACCCTGCGCCGCTACAGCCACGTCGGCACCGGCAACTACCACCCCAAGACCGCTCGCCTCTACGAGGACCTCGGCCTGCTCACCGCCGATCCGGAGGTCGGGGCCGACCTCTCGGACCTGTTCAACCGGCTGTCGGGCTACTCGCGGCGCACCTCCTACCGCCGGCTGCTGGTGGCACCCAGTTCGCTGCGCGACGGGCTGGTCCAGCGGATCAACCGGGAGATCGTCCACCACCGGGCCGGACGGCCCGCGCACGTGCGGTTCAAGGTCAACTCGATCGTCGACGAGGCGGTCATCGACGCGCTCTACCGGGCCTCCCGTGCCGGGGTCCCCGTCGACCTGTGGGTGCGCGGGATCTGCGCGGTGCGGCCGGGGGTGCCGGGGCTGTCGGAGAACATCCGGGTCCGCAGTGTGCTCGGGCGCTTCCTGGAACACTCCCGGATCTTCGTCTTCTGCAACGGGGACGACCCGGAGGTGTGGATCGGCAGCGCCGACATGATGCACCGCAACCTCGACCGACGGATCGAGGCCCTGGTGCGGGTCACCGACCCCGGCCACCGGGTCGCCCTCAGCCGGCTGCTGGAGACCGGGACGGCGGACACCACCGCCTCCTGGCACCTCGGCCCCGACGGCGACTGGACGCGTCACGCCGACGACGCCGAGGGCCGACCCCTGCGGAACATCCAGGAAATGCTCATCGACGCCCGGAGGCGCCGACGTGTTCCAACCACATGACCTGTCCCCCGGGGCGGCCGACGGGGGAGTGCGCGACCACCCGGAGCCGGGATCGGGGCCGAGCTCCGATCCGCCGCTCCGGTCGGGTTCCGAGCCCCGGTCGGAACCGAGGCCGAGGCCACGATCGGGACCGGGGCCGGGACCGATGCCGCGGACGGAACCGCGACCGGAGCCTCCGGAGCCGCGGGGGGCCACCGCGGGCCAGGTGCTCGCCGAGCACCTCCACCGGCAGGCGACCGACTTCCTGCGCAGCCTGCGACTGCACGAGGAGAGCGCGGGCCGTCCCGAGTCCGCGGCCACCGCGGCCGAGGCCGTACGGATGCTGCGGGCCTCGGCCCGTCGTATCGGCGCGGTCCTCCAGGTCTACCGGCCCCTGGTCGACACGGCCCGGGCGGACCAGCTCTGCGGCGAGCTGGTCTGGCTGTCGGGGGTGCTGGGGCGGGAGCGCACCTACGAGGCGCGGCTGGAGCGGCTGCTGGGGGCGTTGCACCGGCTGTCGTCCGCGCCGCCGGAGGCACCGGCGTCCTCCTCGCCCGCCGCGTCCGCGCCTCCCGTCCAGCGCGGCTCCTCGGCGGGCGGCGGGCTGGGGATAGGGGCCGCCCGCGCCGGCGCGCTGCTGGACAGGCAGCTCACCCTCGCCCGCACCCGCGCCCACTCCGCCGCGCTCCAGGCCCTGGGCTCCTCCCGGTTCCACGCCGTCGCCGACGCGGTCGCCGTGCTGGCCTCGGAGGCGCCGCTGTCCGGTACGGACGTCGACGCTCCGGCCGAGCTGGTGCTGCCGCCGCTGGCCGAGCTGGCCCACCGGCGGGCGACCGAGGCGGTGGAGGCGCTGCCGCTGACCCGGGCCCGACAGTCGTACAACGGCGAGGCGTTCGCCCACACCCTCGTCGTCGACGGCGAGCTGGACGCCGCCTGGAACCAGGTGCGGCTGCTGGTGCGGCTGTGTCGGTACGCCTCGGAGGTCCTCGGCGGTGACGATCCGGCGCTGGTGGCGGCGGGCCGGGCCCTGGACCGGCACCGCGACGCGGCCGAGGCGGCCGCCGCCGCCGCTGCCGCCGCCCGCACTCCCCGCATCGCGCCCGCCACCGCCTACGCGCTGGGCGTGCTCCACGCCGACCAGCGGCACGAGGTGGAGGCCGCGCGGTTCAGTTTCGGACGGCTGTGGCACCCGGTGGTCCCGGACCGCGCGGCCCGTCCGACGGCCCCGGCGGTGACCGGGGCGGAGAGAGGCTGACGATGGGGGATTCCCGGACGGTCCGGGCGGCGGGCTGTGTGCTGTGGCGCCGCTCGGCCTCGGTGGAGGAGGGCATCGAGATCGCCCTCGTGCACCGACCGAAGTGGGACGACTGGTCCCACCCCAAGGGCAAGCTCAGGAAGGGCGAGAGCGCCCTGGCGGCGGCGGTGCGGGAGGTGCGCGAGGAGACCGGCATGTCCTGCCGTCCGGGCGCGGTGCTCCCCACCGTGCGGTACGAGGTCGAGGGCGTGCCCAAGGAGGTGCGCTACTGGGCCGCCGAGGCGACCGGTGGCGCGTTCACGCCCAACGACGAGGTGGACCGGCTGCTGTGGCTCTCCCCCGGCCGGGCCCGGCGCCGGCTCACCCGGGAGCACGACCGTCGGTTGGTGGACGCGCTGGCGGCCGTCCTGCCCCTGGCCTGACGCCCCGGTCGCCACCCGGGTTTCTCCTCCCGTGCCCGACCGCCTCCAACCCTTCTCACCTGCGCTTTCCTGCCCGCCGGGGGGACTGGGTCAACTTACTTGAGTGGCTTCTTGTCAATTTTTCTCCTCGGAGTTATACAGGAATCGGAAGGCATCACCAGCAGGAGTGCCAAGGAGGGAGATGGTCCGTGATGCTGATGCGCACCGATCCGTTCCGTGAACTCGACCGTCTCACCGAGCAGCTTCTGGGCACGGCCGCCCGCCCCGTCGGGATGCCGATGGACGCCTACCGCTCCGGTGACGAGGTCGTCGTCCACTTCGACCTCCCGGGCGTGGATCCCGAGAGCGTCGACCTGGACATCGAGCGCAACGTCCTGACCGTCACCGCCGAGCGGGCCTGGTCCGGCCCCGAGGACGCCGAGCGGATCGCCGCCGAGCGCCCCACCGGTCGGTTCAGTCGCCAGCTCTTCCTGGGTGACACCCTCGACACCGAGCGGATCGACGCCTCCTACGAGGCCGGTGTCCTGACGCTGCGCATCCCGGTGGCCGAACAGGCCAAGCCGCGCAAGATCCAGATCAGCGGAGGCGACCGGAAGAAGGAGATCACCGGCTGAACCGTCGCCGAGCCACCGGCCGGCGGAACCGGCCGGTGGACGGGGCCGAGGTCCTCACTTCCCCCTCCCGCTCCCACCCGGCGCCAGGGCGTCCCACCGCACGGTGACCTCGCCCTGGCGCCAGCGGCGCGGACCGTCGACGACCGGCCAGTGGGCCGCGACCTCCGCCACCGTCCGCATCCACCGCTGTCGGGCGCCCAGCGCGGCGTAGGGGGAGGCGGCCGCCCAGGCCCGGTCCATGTCCCGCAGGAACGCGTGCACCGCCTCCCCGGGGACGTTGCGGTGGATGAGCGCCTTGGGCAGCCGCTCGGCCAGGTCGGAGGGGAGGCCCAGGGAGCCGAGCCGGGCCGCGAGCGTCACCGTGCGCGGCCCCTCCGGGCCGATCGCCACCCACGCGTGGCGCCGCCCGATCTCGTCGCACGTTCCCTCGACCAGTAGTCCGCCGGGGGCCAACCGGGCGCGCAGCCGGTCCCACACGGGGGCCACCTCGTGCTCGTCGTACTGCCGCAGCACGTTCGCCGCACGGATCAGCATGGGCCGCCGTCCGTCGGGCAGCGGCACCTCGAACCCGCCGCGCGCGAAGGACAGCCCCTCGCGCGCGTACGGCAGCGCCGCCTCGACGCGCGCCGGATCGATCTCGATCCCCACCACGCTCACGTCCGGACACTCGGCCCGTAGGCGTCCCAGCAGTTCGACGGCGGTCCAGGGCGCCGCGCCGTACCCCAGGTCCACGGCGACGGGGCCGGCGGGGTCGGCGGTGCGGCGCAGGGCCGAGCCGTGCGCGGCGGCGATCCAACGGTCCATGCGCCGCAGCCGGTTCGGATGAGTCGTCCCCCGCGTGACGGCCCCCACCGGCCGCTCCACCGCACGCCTGCCCATGGACAGCACCCTACGGGTACGCGGACACGGCGCGGCCCCCGCGCCCCGGGTGGTGCCCGGGGCGCGGGGGCCGCGGTACGGCGGTCGGACGGGCGTCAGTTCCCGACGGCCCGGCGGCGCCGGAGGCTGTAGAGCACGCCACCACCGGCCAGCAGCAGCGCGGCGGCGCCGGCGGCGACGGGACCGACGGTGCCGCTGCCGGTCTCGGCCAACCCGCCGGTTCCGGACGAGGACCCGGTCTCGGACCCGGCGGACGGGACCGCGGACTCGGAGGCCTCCGGGGCCTGCGGGGACTCACCGCCGGGGGCGGTCTCCTCCGGGCCGCTCGGGGGCGCCGACTCCGTGGAGGCCTCCGTGGGAGTCCCCGTGGGAGCCTCCGAAGCGGGCGGAGTGGGCTCACCGGACTCCGGAGGAGTCTCGGAGGGGGTCCCGGCGGGCTCCGAGGGCTCGCTCGGGGTCGGGGCGGGCGTCTCGTCGAGGCACTCGCGCGTACCGCCGTTCCAGGCGGCGATCAGCTTGTCCTTGATCACCGGGCGGTCCGGGCCGATGGGCAGCGGCCCGTGCCCCTCGCCGGTGCCGCCGTCGAACCTGGTGTTGCCGCGGTAGAGGTCGAGCTGTGCGTAGCAGCCCTCGTCGGGCACCGCGATGTCCAGGGTGTCGACCTCCCCCCTCCCCAGGGAGACGGTGTCGAAGTCGTGGAACACCTGGGCACCGGAGGTCTCCCAGGTGGGGCCGTGGGTGCGGTACGCGGCGAGGGAGGCGGTGCAGGAACCGGCCTCCCGGGCGGTCCGGACGGAGAGGTGGACCGTGCCGTCCGCGGCGGGCTTCAGGCGGACGGTGTCCAGCTTGACGGAGGAGTGCCAGGTCTCCCCGTCGAGGGAGAACTCGCAGTTGTCGGCAGCGGACTTGCTGCCCGCGCCCTCCCCCGGCCGGAAGTCGGAGGACTTCCCCCCGCCCCAGCCGTCGCCACCGGAGTGGGCGACGGCGGTGGTGGCGCCACCGGCGGAGAGCAGCAGGGCGACGGCGCCCGCGCCCAGCAGCCGCGCGGTGGAGCGATTCACTATGGGCATGTTGTTCCCAACGCGATGTCGGTTCGGAAGCCGACCGGCGTACGGTACGCCGTCCCGCCCGTCGGCGCGGTGGTCTGGGCCGCGCGGGGCGTGGGAGGGCGGGGTGAGGCCGGTCGGGCTCAGTGGTCGGAAGAACACGCACGGGGCGCGGTGGCCACCGTGGTATCAGGCATCGTTGTGACCCGGGTGACGCCTGTCAACCTCGGGGGGCATATGTCGCCACCGGGACGCCGCCAGGACACCGCCGCGCCGCGGCCGAACGGCTCCGCCCACTCGACGGGCCGGGGTCACGGTTTGGCAAAACGGAAATGGAAACGCCCCCTCCGTGGTTGCACTCCCGAGAAGCGCGGACCGCGCTGGCGTCCCACCCCCCGGAGGAGGCACCGCAGGTGAGCCCGTATCCCAGCAGGCTCGGTCGGCGGCGGCACCGGTTCGCGCGCCGGCCCCGGCGCGTGGCCATGCTCAGCGTGCACACCTCGCCGCTGCACCAGCCCGGCACCGGCGACGCCGGGGGCATGAACGTCTACATCGTCGAGCTGGCCAGACAGCTCGCCGCCCACGGCATCGAGGTGGAGGTCTTCACCCGGGCCACCAGCGGAGACCTCCCGCCCACCGTCGAACTCGCCCCCGGCGTGCTGGTGAGGCACGTGGAGGCCGGCCCCTACGAGGGGCTCGCCAAGGAGGAACTGCCCGCCCAACTGTGCGCCTTCACCCACGGCGTGATGCAGGCCTGGGCCGGGAACCGCCCCGGACACTACGACCTCGTCCACTCCCACTACTGGCTCTCCGGCCACGTCGGCTGGCTGGCCGCCGAACGGTGGGGCGTCCCCCTGGTACACGCCATGCACACCATGGCCAAGGTCAAGAACGCCGCGCTCGCCGAGGGCGACACCCCCGAACCCGCCGCCCGCGTCATCGGCGAGACGCAGATCGTGCGGGCCGCCGACCGGCTGGTGGCCAACACCGCCGAGGAGGCCGGCCAACTCGTCCACCACTACGACGCCGACCCCGCCCGCACGGCCGTCGTCCACCCCGGCGTCGACCTCGCGCGCTTCCGCGCCGCCGACGGCCGCGCCGCCGCCCGCGCCCGCCTCGGGCTGCCGAAGGACGCCTTCATACCCCTGTTCGCCGGCCGGATACAGCCCCTGAAGGCCCCCGACGTCCTGCTGCGCGCCGTCCGCCACCTCCTCGACGACGACCCCGGCCTGCGCGAACGCCTGGTCGTCCCCGTCGTCGGCGGGCCCAGCGGCAGTGGGCTGGCCAAGCCCGAGGAACTCCAGAAGCTCGCCGCCCGCCTCGGCATCGCCGACATCGTGTGCTTCCGGCCACCGGTCGGGCAGGACGTCCTGGCCGACTGGTACCGCGCGGCCAGCGTGCTGGTGATGCCGTCCCACAGCGAGTCCTTCGGCCTGGTGGCGATCGAGGCGCAGGCGTGTGGCACCCCGGTCGTCGCGGCGGCCGTCGGGGGGCTGCCGGTGGCGGTGCGCGACGGGGTGAGCGGCTTCCTGGTCCACGGGCACGACCCGGCCGAGTACGCGCGGGCCCTGCGACGGCTGGTCGACGACGCCGACCTGGCCGCCCGGATGGGCGAGGCCGCCGCCCGTCACGCGGGCGGCTTCGGCTGGGACGCGTCCGCCGCCACCACGGCCGAGCTGTACGCGGAGGTGTGCGCCGAGGCGGCGACCGAACGCCGGCGCCGCCAACTACGATCGGTGCATGCCCATCGGTGACAGTGACAACAGCGGTGCCGAAGCCCCCACCGGCCGCGCCACGTCGACCGCCGCCGCGAGGGCGGCGATCGAGCAGGCGCTGCGCGACGCGGAACTGACGTGGGAGAGCCCGTCCGACGGCCATTACGTCGTCACCCTGCCGGGCACCCGCAAACTCTCCACCACCTGTTCGCTGATCGTCGGCAGGCACTCCCTGTCCGTCAACGCGTTCGTCATCCGACGCCCCGACGAGAACCACGCCGAGGTCCACCGCCGGCTGCTGGAGCGCAACACCCGGCTGTACGGGGTGGGATACGCCCTCGACCAGCTCGGCGACGTCTACCTGACGGGGAAACTGCCGCTGGCCGCCGTCACCCCCGAGGAGGTGGACCGGCTGCTCGGGTCCGTCCTGGAGAACGCCGACGGAGCGTTCAACACGCTGCTGGAGATGGGGTTCGCCTCGGCGATCCGCAAGGAGCACGCCTGGCGCACCTCCCGCGGCGAGTCCACGCGCAACCTGGAGGCCTTCGACCACCTGCTGCGCGACGAGTGAGCCCGCCCCCGGGCCGGCCAAGCGGTCACCCCTCCACCGGTGCGGGAGGCTTCGCGCCCACCGCGTCGGCGGATTCGTCCTCCCGGGCGTCCCGCCGGGCCGTGGCCCGCGTCAGCGCCAGGTACCCCACCGCCGACACCGCGCCGACCACCGCCGTCAACGCCCACAGCGTGCCCGAGCCCCACCGGTCGATCACCGTGCCGCCCGCCAACGGCGCCACCAGCGCCGCCACCGACCACGACATCGTGTACATCCCCTGGTACCGACCCCGGCCGTGGGCCGGCGCCAGCCGCGTCACCAGTCCCGTCTGGGTGGGGGCGTTGACCATCTCGCCCAGCGTCCAGACGCAGATGACCAGCGCGTACGCCCCCACCGAACCGGCGAAGGCGGTCAGCCCGAAACCGATCCCGGTCAGCAACGAGGAGAACACCAACAGCCGGGTCGGGTCACGGTGTTCGATGAAGCGGGTGACCGGGAGCTGGAGGGCGACGATCAGCACACCGTTGACCGCGATGGCCAGCCCGTAGTCGGAGCTGCTCAACCCCTTGCCGGCCATGTCCACGGGCAGGGCCACGTACGCCTGCATGAAGAGGGTGGAGACCAGGAAGCTCAGGCCCACCACGGCCATGAACGGCCCGTCCCGCAGCACCGTCGCCATCGACACCCGATCCGGATCGTCCTGCCGTCCGGACGAACCGGGCCGCTCCGGCCGGGACTCCGGGATCCGGACGAAGACCAGCACCGCGCACACCAGCGTCATCGCCGCCTCGCCCAGGAAGAGCAGCAGGTAACCGTGTTCGGCGATCAGCCCGGCGGCCGAGGCCGAGACGGCGAAACCCAGGTTGATGGCCCAGTAGTTGAGCGAGAACGCCCGCACCCGGTCCTCGGGCGGCACGACGTCCGCGATCACCGCCTGCACCGCCGGACGCGACGCGTTGCTCGCCGCGCCGACGGCGAAGGCCAGGGCCGCGATGGCCGCCGGATGTTCCACGAAGCCCAGCGCGGCCACGGAGACCGAGGTGCCGAGCTGCGCCAACAGCAGCGTGGGCCGGCGGCCCAACCGGTCGGTGAGCACTCCGGCGCCGACGGAGGAGACCACTCCGCCCAGTCCGTGCAGTGCGGCGACGAGACCGGCGTACGTGGCCGAGTAACCGCGCTCGACGGTCAGGTACATCGCCAGGAAGGTCGCCACGAAGGCACCGAGCCGATTGACCAGGGTGCTGGTCCACAGCCACCAGAACGTCCGGGGGAGCCCGGAGACCGTTTCCGACAGGCTTCTGACGATGGACATGACGCGCCTCCGTGCACAGGTGTGCGTCCGGGACGGACGGGACGGACGGGACGAAGGAAAGGGCCACAGCGCAGCGTGTAATAGCCGCGACCGTGATGCGCAAATTACTTAATCCACGGTCGCGCACGCCACCGGATTGACGCCCACCGTCAATCGACCCCCGACATCCCGGCCGCCCCCCCGGGGCCCCACCGCCGCGACGCGGGCGTCTCGCCAGCCGGCCGCACCGCACTCGCCCCCGACCGTTCGATTAGGCTCGGGGCCATGGCCGACGCACCGTACAAGCTGATCCTCCTCCGCCACGGCGAGAGCGAGTGGAACGCGAAGAACCTGTTCACCGGCTGGGTGGACGTCAACCTGACGGAGAAGGGCGAAAAGGAGGCGGCCCGCGGCGGTGAGCTGCTGAAGGACGCCGGCCTGCTCCCCGACGTCGTCCACACCTCCGTCCAGAAGCGTGCGATCCGCACCGCTCAGATCGCGCTGGAGGCCGCCGACCGCCTCTGGATCCCCGTCCGCCGCTCCTGGCGCCTCAACGAGCGCCACTACGGCGCCCTCCAGGGCAAGAACAAGGCCCAGATCCGCGACGAGTTCGGCGAAGAGCAGTTCATGCAGTGGCGCCGCTCCTACGACGTGCCGCCGCCGGTGCTGGAGGACGGCGCCGAGTGGTCGCAGAGCGACGACCCGCGCTACGCGATGATCCCCAGCGAGCTGCGTCCGCGCACCGAGTGCCTCAAGGACGTGGTGATCCGGATGATGCCGTACTGGTACGACTCGATCGTCCCGGACCTGCTCACCGGCCGCACCGTTCTGGTCGCCGCGCACGGCAACAGCCTCCGCGCGCTGGTCAAGCACCTCGACAACATCTCGGACGACGCCATCGCGGGCCTGAACATCCCGACCGGCATCCCGCTCTCCTACGACCTGGATGCCGACTTCCACCCGGTCAACCCGGGCGGCACCTACCTCGACCCGGAGGCGGCCAAGGCCGCCATCGAGGCCGTGAAGAACCAGGGCAAGAAGTAGTAGGACCGCACGAACAAGCCCCCTGCCCGCGGATTCTCCGCCGGTAGGGGGCTTTTCGCCACCTCTGGGCCGTCGCTGGGCCGTGCTCGGTCATGAGTGAGGCTTCGTGAGGATCTCGGCCTTCACCTGGAAGGCCACCTGAAGCTTCCCCTTGATCGTGGACACCGTCTTCCCGGGCAAGAGAGCCCAACATCACTTCCAGGTTCGCCATGATCCCCACATGCCCGGACCCTTCCACGGGTGGCCGCTTCCAGGCAGAGGCTACGTGCCAGACGCGTGCCAGAACGGGCGGGGAGGAACGGTCGGCAGCGGTCACCCCAGACGCCACCATGGCGAGAGCTGTGAGAGCTTCTGTACAGGTCAGAGGCGTGATAAGAGTTTTGATCGCGCGGTGGTTCCCAAGCTCAGAGCTTCAGCCGGATACCCGGTTCGGCTTTCGCTCCTCGCCGTTCAAAGCGTTACTGATCTCCCTCAGGCGCCCCTCCGGCAGAGCGAAGGCGTTGCAGGGGTTTCGGTAGGAGTGCCCGCCGTCGTTGATCCAGACGGCGTCCGCCAACCTCCAGTGGGCAGGCCCCCACTGGCCCTGGTCCTCCAGGAGCATCCCCGCTACTTCGGCAGGCTCTTCAATCAAGGTGAGAGCGGCAAGCGCGGCAGTGAGGGGAACAGCCGCGTCGTCGGGGAGCCGCGCATCACCGAGGGTTGGAAAGAGCAGCAGGAGGCGAGCGTCGGTATCGCCAACTCCCTTTGGCGCCGGCTGTCGAGCAGCGGACAGCAGTTCCGGCCAGGCCGTGCCGGGCCCCATGAAGTGGCCATCGTCCACTGCGAGGGTTTCCGCCGTGGGCCAAGCCGGGTGATGTATCAGGTAGTCCACCCCTCGGTCTCCGTCGAAGTTGCGGTAGACGACGTAGATGGTGTGGCCCGAACGCAGGGGCACGTTGAGCACCGGCCACTCATGGTTGGCGGACAGTGCACGGTACAGCTCCATGGCCGCGTCCCAGTCCGCACCGAACGCAGCCCGTTGCGCGTCTTCGCCACGCAAGCAGGTACCGAGGTGCACCGGCCAGAACAAGGGGTCGTCCAGATAGGTGCTCCCCTCGATCAAAGGGCCGCCTTCGTATCCTGGGATCTGCAGCACCCGAGGATCATGGCACGAGGCACGGACACCCCGCCGACGCGCCTTCGAAAGGGCGTACCACAAGCGCACCGGAACGAGCGGGGAACAACAGGGAGCCACGGTGAAAGCACCGAGCCCGGCGAGGCGGCATCACTACCGTTCGCCCAGCTCGGCCACCGAACCAGCCGCAATTGATCGCAACTTCCCAAGCTGAGGGTTTTGAGGGTGGACGCCCCCGAGTCGCCTTCACGGGCCGACCGTCGCGGCTTGCTTCGATAGACGGCACCGATAGCGTGGCTGAGGCCGGTGGGGGTGCAGCGAGGCATACGCGCGCCTGGTCGGTCGACTGACGCGCCGCCGTGGCGGGCTTTCGTCGGCTGGGGCTGAGACAGCCCGCGACGAAGGTGCCGGCCGTCAGCCGAACCAGGCTCCGCACTGGGCGAAGCTGGGCCGTCCCTGGGCTGTCCAAGGCCGCTCGACAGTGGCCAACGATGACCAACGACGACCACCAGGCGTACCAACCCACCACTCCTGACCTGAAAAAACCCAGCTCACCAAGACCCCCGGCAAGATCCAGGGCAAGAAGTAGCCGTACGGCACGAACGAGCCCCCTGCCGGCGGTTTTTCCGCCGGCAGGGGGCTCGTCGCCGTGCTGCTGCGCGCTGGAGCCGCCCCGAGCCGTGTCGGGCGCTGCCCTGGCATTTCTCCGCACGGCACAGCCCGCTCCGGAGACCGGCGGCCGCGGCCTCGCTGACCCGCTCCCGACCGGCCGGCCCCGATCCGGCGGTGATCAGCCGCAGTGACCCCAGTCGGAATTATCGCCGGTGACCCCCACGTGGCCGCCGAACCGCACGCACGTCCCAGCGGCGTAAAGGCTCACGGGACCGGCGTAGTAGGAGTAGTACCCCGTGTCCGACACCTTGGTTCCCCCGAGCACTTCCAGCCACGCACTCATGTGCAACCGAACACCGGGTGTCCGAGAAGTGGTTACGACGCAGTTTTCCCCGTTGCTGTAATAGAGGTCGACCCAGCCGGTGTCGAGGGATATTCGGTCGATTCGAGACCCAGGGCACACGGAGGCGGCCTGGGCCGTTCCCGCCCCCGCGAACAGCGTCGAAGCGGCCAGAGTGGCCACAGCGGCGCCCATTCCCAAGCTCCGGAGCCCCTTGAACTTCTTCATTTCTCCCCCTTTTCGTCGACGCCCCAAAAGGCGCGCGCAATTGGTTTTGTGCCCTGTGAAGACGCCCGCTCACATTAGAATGACGCGATTGCCATGTCCACCACATTTCCGGCCTGATGGGCGCCCTTGGTCGCCGTCGCGACCGCCGGCGGTTCGGGCCGTCGTGTCCGTCTCCGGGTGGGTTCCGGAGCTTTCCGTCGTGTGCCACCGTCCGTCCCCGCCGGGCGGGGGCCGTTCCGTGGTCGTCCGCCATGGGGTGTGGGCTGGGGCGTGTCGTCCGGAACGCTTCCGGAAGTTTCGGTGATGTGAACTCGGAAGTTTGTCTCCGATGGTCGGCCACCCGTGGATGGATCCAGGTTCGATCCACCTCGCTGACTCGCTGACCAGTGGCTTTGCTCCCCAAGACGGGACCCCCGCCGAGGGCGAAGCTTCCGTAACTTTTGCGGAAACCGTTGACAACTTGACGGGGTCAGGCCAACCTGTCGGCATCGACAGGCCCCAACCACTGTCGATCCGGGTCACCCGCTGTGACCTGGGCTTTCGGTCGTCGATCGCATGGCGACCGGCCAAGTCCCACCGCGTCGCACGACGCCGACGCGCGGTCGGCGTCCCCTGGCCACCGACAGGCCCACCGGGCCGTGTCACGCGCCTGGCTTCCCGCCAACCCCCACGAGGAGGAAGCATGCACGAGGACAACGCCCCCGCCCGCCCGATCAGCCGCCGGAGCATCATCGGCGGTGCCGGCGCCCTGGCGCTGGGCGCGGCGTCCGGGCTGATACTGCCCGGCACCGCCCACGCCCAGACCATCACCTCGAACCAGACCGGCACCCACAGCGGCTACTTCTACTCGTTCTGGACCGACGCCCCCGGGACGGTCTCCGCGACCTTGGGATCCGGCGGCAACTACAGCACCTCCTGGCGCAACACCGGCAACTTCGTCATCGGCAAGGGCTGGAGCAACGGCGGACGCCGGACCGTGCGCTACTCGGGCAGCTTCAACCCGTCCGGCAACGGATACCTGTGCCTCTACGGATGGACGTCGAACCCGCTCGTGGAGTACTACATCGTCGACAGTTGGGGCACCTACCGGCCCACGGGGACGTACAAGGGCACGGTCACCAGCGACGGCGGCACCTACGACGTCTACCAGACGACGCGGTACAACGCTCCTTCCGTCGAGGGCACCAGGACCTTCAACCAGTACTGGAGCGTCCGGCAGTCGAAGCGGACGGGCGGAACCATCACCACCGGCAACCACTTCGACGCGTGGTCCCGCTACGGCATGCGGCTGGGCAACTTCAGCTACTACATGATCATGGCGACCGAGGGCTACCAGAGCAGCGGGAACTCCAACATCACGGTGAGCTGAGCGGACGAGGGGCCCGCCCGCCGGACCCCGGTGGCGCGAACCGACCCTCGACCGCTGGAAAAAACACCGCACCTGTGGCGCGACGGCCTGTGGCCGCCGCGCCACACCGCTGTCGGCCGACACGTCGGACGCGGGTCGGGCGGCGGACGGGGGAGGAGACGGACGCCGCGGACGACAGGCCCCTATTGGCGTGTACACGCGATCTTCCGGCCTTTCGTCCGGCATCCGGACGTTGGGCTCGTTGGACTCGTTTGTGTATCGGTCCGCCCATCGGGGTGGTCGGAGCGTCCAGTGATCGTTAACTTTCAGCCAGCCTGTGAAGGCTCCCCGAGGGCGCTATGCCTCGGTCTCCGGCCGGGTTCCCGGTTCAGCGCTCCCGAGGATGCCGACGTGGGAGCAGTACCGGTTCAGCTGAGGGGTGGCACGATGCGACGAAGACGGTTCCTGGCCCTGACGACAGGGATGGCCGGATCCATCGCATGGACGGCGACAGGATGCGGGGACAGCGGGACGGCCCGTTCCGACGGCCACACCCTGACGATGATCGCGACCGACTACGGAGGCACCGAGAGGGGCACCTCCACCCAGGCGTACTGGGACGAGGTGGTCGCCTCCTTCCGGAAGAAGCGCCCGGACGTCGAGGTGAAGGTGATCACCCACTCCGCCAGGGTGGCCGAGCGGAAGGTGGCGGAACTGGTCGACAAGGGGGAGCCGCCGGACATCGCGCAGATCACCTCGTTCGCCGGCCACGCGGCCGCGGGCCGGCTCCACGTGACCAACGAGGTGCTGTCCATCCCGGTGCAGGCCGACTTCGTGCCGGCACTCGCCTCGGCGGGGGAGCTGCGCCGGGTGCAGTACGCGCTGCCGTTCGTCGCCAACCTCCAGCTCCTCTTCTACAACAGGGACCTGTTCGCCACGGCCGGCCTGGACCCGGAGCGACCGCCGCGCACCTGGGAGGAGCTGAAGGACTGTGCCCTCGCGCTCAGGGCCGTGGGCGTCGACGTCCCCTACGGCCTCGCGATGGGCCCCGAGGACGCGCATGTCGAGGCCATGACGTGGATGCTCGGCAACGGCGGCGGCTTCACCGGGGAGAACGGCATGTACGCCATCGACGCGCCGGAGAACGTCCAGACCATGAGCTGGCTCCGGAAGGAGCTGGTCGGTCGGGGCCTGACCACCACCAGCCCCGCCCTCACCAGTCGTCGGGCCCTGTCGGACCTGTTCGCGAAGGGGAAGGTCGGCATGCTCAACGGCAACCTGTCGCTGATGCTGCAGGCCGACGCCGCGGGCCTGGCGTACGGGACGGCGCCGGTGCCGGGGCGGACGGACCTGTCACGGACGACCATGGGATCGGCCCACTGGATGCTCGCGTTCCGCAAGGAGGGGAACGGCGACGTGGTGGGGGCGTTCCTCGACCACGTCTACGCGGAGGAGAACCACCACCGGTTCGCCGTCCGTCACAACACGCTGCCCGTCACCGTCTCGGCGACGGAGCGGATGGCGCGCGACGAGGGGAACGCGCGGATGCGGCCGTTCCTGGACCGGCTCGGGGCGGCCGAGTTCCATCCGAGCCACAAGGTCTCCTGGAACGCGGTCGGCGAGAGGATCAAGGAGCGCATCGGACAGGCCGTGCTGACCGACGGCGACCCGAAGAGCGTGCTCGGCGCGCTCCAGGACACGGCCGAGAAGGAGGACGCGGCCGCTCGGTGACGGTGGCACGGCGCGGGGCCCGGCCGACACCGGCCGGGCCCCACGCCGTCCCGTGCGTTCTCCGGCGGTTCAGCAGCTGCCGCCGCACCGGCAGCTACCACCGGACTGGCACCCGCACGAGCACCCCGAGCCGCAGCCGCACGCCCCGGGCAGGGGCGGGGAGGGACGCTCGCCTCGGATTCCGGTCGTCGCGGGGGGAGTCGGGAAGTCCGCCATGAGTCCTCCTCCGTGTCTCGCCGGCCGTCCGCCGGCTCGCCTCGCCACCCATTGACGTCCTCCGCCGCCGAGCGCGTCAACGGCGCGCGGTGGCACGTGCCGCGCGACCGCGGGCTCGGGGGCACGCCGACCCGGGCCGGGGTGTTCCCGAGGCGGCCGCGCGCCCCCGTCCGCGAACGAGGGGAGCCGGGACGCCCGGCGTCAGGCGCCCTCGGCGGTGGTGGCACCCTGCTCCGAGTCGGCCGCGGCCGACTCGGCCGCCGCGGCTGCGGCGGTGGCCGGATCCACCTCGTCCGCGTAGTCGCCGGTGACGAGGTAGACGACGCGGCGGGCCACCGAGACCGCGTGGTCGGCGAAGCGCTCGTAGTAGCGGCCCAGCAGGGTGACGTCCACGGCCGTCTCGATGCCGTGCTTCCAGCGGTCGTCCATCAGGTGCTGGAAGAGGGTGCGGTGGAGGAGGTCGATCGCGTCGTCGTCCTGCTCCAGCTGGAGGGCCAGGTCGACGTCCTTGGTGATCAGGATCTCGCCCGTCTTGGCCATCAGGCGCTGGGCGAGCTGGCCCATCTCCAGGATGGTCGCGTGGAGGTCGTGGGGCACCGCCGACTGGGGGTAGCGCAGCCGGGCCACCTTGGCGACGTGCTGCGCCAGGTCGCCGGAGCGCTCCAGGTCGGCGCTCATCCGCAGCGAGGTGACGACGATCCGCAGGTCGGTGGCGACCGGCTGCTGCCGGGCCAGCAGGTTTATGGCCCGGGTCTCCAGGTCGCGCTGGAGGTTGTCCACCTTCTCGTCCGCGGCGATGACGCTCTCGGCGAGATTGAGGTCCGCGTCCAGCATCGCCGTGGTGGCGCGGCCGATCGCGGAGCCGACGAGCCGGGCCATCTCGACCAGGCTGTCGCCGATGGAGTCCAGCTCCTCGTGGTACGCGTCCCGCATGACAGTCCTTCCCCTCGCATGACGTTCGTCGGGGGCCGCGGGCCCTTCGCGCGACGCGCGGGCCCCCGTTCTCCCCTACGCTCCCACGCTCCGTCCGAAACACGTCCGGTTCCGCCATCCCAAGTGAACCGCCACCGACACCGACGTGAACTCTCGGAGACGTCTGTTCGAGCAGGTCCTCGAACGGCTGTGGGCACCTTCCACAGCCCGCATAACCTGGACGCATGGACGTGAACGCGGCGGTCGCCGCAGCGGCAGCGATCGCCGGGGTGTGCACCGGCGTGATCGCCATGCTGGCGTTCCGCTGGAGCGAGCGCGAGCAGACCCGTCCCACGCGTAGTTCGCTGCACACCGAGGCCGTGCTGCCACCCGGTGTGGACACCGTACTGTCCGTGCTCCGGTCGTCCGCCGTGGTGCTCGACGAGGCCGACGCGGTGGTCAAGGCCAGCTCGGCCGCGTACGCCCTCGGGCTGGTGCGCGGCGGGAAGCTGGCGGTGGAGCCGATGCTCAAGATGGCCCGCGACACCCGCCGGGACGGTGAGATCCGCCAGGTGGAGCTGGATCTGCCGCGCCGCGGCACCGGACGGGGCGAGGCGCTGGCCGTCTCCGCGAGAGTGGCGCCGTTGGGCTCGCGGCTGGTGCTGCTGCTGGTGGAGGACCTGACCGAGGCCCGCCGCATCGAAGCGGTCCGCCGCGACTTCGTGGCGAACGTCAGCCACGAGCTGAAGACCCCGGTCGGCGCGCTGTCGCTGCTGTCGGAGGCGGTGATGGACGCCTCCGACGATCCCGAGGCGGTGGAGCGCTTCGCCGGCCGCATGCAGAACGAGGCGACCCGGCTGACCAACCTCGTCCAGGAGCTGATCGACCTCTCCCGGGTGCAGAACGACAACCCGCTGGAGGACTCCGAGCCGGTCCGGGTGGACGAGCTGGTGGCCGAGGCCATCGACCGCTGTCGCCAGGCGGCGGGCACCAAGCAGATCACCATGGCCACCGGCGGCACCGCGGACCTGCACGTGTGGGGCAACCGCGGTCAGCTCGCGGCGGCCCTGGGCAACCTCGTCGAGAACGCCGTGAACTACTCCCCGGCCCGCACCCGGGTGGGCATCTCGGGACGGCGGGTCGCCGCACCGGGCGGGGACATGATCGAGATCGCGGTGACGGACCAGGGCATCGGCATCTCCGACAAGGACAAGGAGCGGATCTTCGAGCGCTTCTACCGTGTCGATCCGGCCCGTTCCCGGGCCACCGGCGGCACCGGTCTGGGCCTGGCCATCGTCAAACACGTGGCCGCCTCGCACGGTGGCGAGGTCACCGTGTGGAGCGCCGAGGGGCAGGGCTCCACCTTCACCCTGCGCCTGCCGGAGGCGGCCAGCGCGCGGGAGAGGGCCGAGGCCGGTCGGCGCGAGAGGAACCGGCTCAGCGGCGCCCTGCGCGAGCCGACGGAGTACGAGGACGACGCCGACGGGATCGACGGTGCCGACGACGCCGAGGAGACCGGCGGCGACGGGACCGACGGGACCGACGGTGCGCGGGGGGGCGTGGAGGCCCCCGGAAGGGGCACCGACGGCGGTGCGCGTGCTCCGGACGGCGCGAGCCGTCTCGACGGGCCCGGCGAGCGCCCCGACGATGGCGGTACGGCCGGAACACCGCCGTCCGAGACCTCTCACCCCCACTCCCCCACCCGACCCCACTCCCACCCGCTCCGCGAGAACCCTCGCGGTAACCCCCCAACCCCCCACGACACCAACGATCACCACTCTGATCCCGCCCCGGAGGTCCTCCCGTGACCCGAGTGCTTGTCGTCGAGGACGAGGAATCGTTCAGCGACGCACTGTCGTACATGCTGCGCAAGGAAGGTTTCGAGGTGGCCGTGGCGGCCACGGGCCCGGACGGGCTGGAGGAGTTCGAGCGCAACGGAGCGGACCTGGTGCTGCTCGACCTGATGCTGCCCGGCCTGCCGGGCACGGAGGTCTGCCGCCAGTTGAGAGGCCGCTCCAACGTCCCGGTCATCATGGTGACGGCCAAGGACAGCGAGATCGACAAGGTCGTCGGCCTGGAGATAGGGGCCGACGACTACGTCACCAAGCCCTTCTCCTCCCGCGAGCTGGTGGCCCGCATCCGCGCCGTGCTGCGGCGCCGCGGCGAACCGGAGGAGACGACGCCGGCGGCGCTGGAGGCGGGGCCGGTGCGGATGGACGTGGACCGGCACGTCGTGACGGTCGGCGGCACCAAGGTCGACCTGCCGCTGAAGGAGTTCGACCTGCTGGAGATGCTGCTGCGCAACGCCGGCCGGGTGCTGACCCGGATGCAGCTCATCGACCGGGTCTGGGGCGCCGACTACGTGGGCGACACCAAGACGCTGGACGTCCACGTCAAGCGGCTGCGCGCCAAGATCGAGCCGGACCCGAGCGCGCCGCGCTACCTGGTGACGGTGCGTGGGCTGGGGTACAAGTTCGAGCCCTGACCGGGCCCGCCCGCCGGCCCGGCCGGCGGGTTCCCACCACGGAACGACAACGGACCGGAGCCGCCCCCGCGGGGGCGGCTCCGGTCCGTTGTCGGCACCGTTTCACGCACGGGTGGGGCGGCGCGGTCGCCGGACCGCGCCGCCGCCGGCGGCGGGTCAGTTCTGCCCGTCGTTCTCCTCGCCGCCGATCTCGCCCTGGGTGTCGTCGTCGCCGGAGTCGTTCGCGCCCTCGTCCTCGGGGAGCTGGTCCTCCTCCTCGCCCGGCTCGCCGGGCGCTTCGGACCGGGCCGGGATGGAGGGGTCCGGGGTGGCCTCGGCGCCCTCGGTCGGCTGGTCCGTGGGGGAGGGGGAGCCACTGGGACCGAACTGCGCCAGGGTGCCCTCCGCCGGGACGACGGTGGCGCGCAGTTCGACGCGGCCGGTCGAGCTGAACTCGAAGACCAGCGGCTGTGCCTCGCCGTTGTTGATGTCCGCGGCCGAGGGGTCGTCGATCAGCGCGGCGGCGTTGCCCTCTCCGCCGAGCACCAGGGAGCCGCCCGCCGGGACGGTCAGCTCCTCCCGGCCCTGCGCCGGGCTCAGTTCCACCTCCCGGCCGTCCACCGTGATGGACTCCAGGGTCTCGTCCTCGGAGCCTTCGTTGAAGACGCGGGCCGAGACGCTCGCGGACCCGCCGTCCTCCTGGGAGGTGATGACGTTGACGTTCTGGACCTTGAGGTCGTCGACCTGGGCCGAGGCGTTGTCGGGGTTGATGTTCAGGCTCTGGGCGTTCGGCCCGGCCCCGCAGGCGGTCAGGGACGCGATCGAGAGCGCGATGGCGCTGGCGGCGAGGGCGCCGCGTCGAAGGCTGCTGCTCACGGCGGCGGCAACTCCTAGCGGGTGGATGGTCTGATAGGCGGCCTCAGCGTACCGAGCCGTCCGGGAGCGCCCGCACCCGACCCGCCCCACGGGACCCCACGGGACCCCACGGGACTCCGAGTGCCGCACTCCGGCCCCGCCGGACGGGCCGCGCGGGAGCGTCCCGCGAGAGGTGTGCGAGGTGTGTCGGGGTGTGGGAAGTGTGGGAGGACGTGTGGCGGGGACGGCGGTGGAATATCAACTGCACGTCCGTACGAACGATTACGCGCATTCAACCGGAAGGCGGTGGAGGAAGGCCGTGCCGAAGGTTCACCGGAAATCGGCGGACCGTCGTCCACCCCCTCCTGTTGATCAATTCGGCGGGCTCGTTCACCCGGATCAATGATTCCGACAAAACGGACGTACGGGTGTTTCGGTCAACCTCTCCCGAGAGGTTGGGGGCGCGATTCCGGCTTCCCGGGCACCCCCTCCCACCTGCGGATTTCCGCTCATTCGGGTGCCTCGAAGCACGATCCGGGCACTGTTGTCAAGCCCCGAGATAGGCCCTGACCTGCGAAAACGCCATTCAGAAGAGAGCGTTCTCGTGTTACCCTGGATAGCCACGGAAGGGGTACCTGTCACATGACGTTCAAGGTTGGCGACACCGTGGTCTATCCCCATCACGGGGCCGCGCTGATCGAGGCCATCGAAACTCGCCAGATCAAAGGCGTGGACAAGACCTACTTGGTTCTGAAGGTCGCGCAGGGCGACCTGGAGGTGCGCGTACCGGCGGAAAACGCGGAGCTCGTCGGCGTGCGTGACGTGGTCGGCCAGGACGGCCTCGACCGGGTCTTCGAGGTGCTCCGCGCGCCCTACGCCGAGGAGCCGACCAACTGGTCCCGCCGGTACAAGGCGAACCTGGAGAAGCTCGCTTCCGGCGACGTGATCAAGGTGGCCGAGGTCGTCCGCGACCTGTGGCGACGCGAGCGCGAGCGCGGTCTCTCCGCGGGCGAGAAGCGGATGCTCGCCAAGGCGCGCCAGATCCTGGTGAGCGAGCTGGCCCTCGCGGAGAACACCAACGAGGACAAGGCCGAGACGCTGCTGGACGAAGTCCTGGCGTCCTGACTCCGATCCGACGGACGACGACGAGACGAACGGCGTGACGTGAACGGGCCCCGCCCGTCGCCCACCGATCGGTGGTGGCGGCGCGGCCGTGAACACGCGACGTGAACGCATTCGGACACTGCCGCGGCGCCCGAGTGGCGGACCGTGAGAACATCGGTCTCCGCCACCGGGCGCTGCGGCGGCATGTCGGGATGCCGCGGAACGTCACGTTCGAGTTGTCGTCCCCATTCCGCCCACGCCTCGCGGCGCTCGTGATGGGACGGTCCGATGTCCGACGGTGATGCCATGCCGGGCCCGGAGGGCCGTACGACCGGCTCGTCACGGAAGGGGCCGATCGGGGCGTCACGCCCGGCACGCTGTGTGCCATACCCACCTCGGCCGAGGACACAAACCTGAACGTGCGACCAATGCCAGAAGAACAGACGTCCGCCGAAGCGGCGGAACCGAGGTCACCGGCCTCCGCCGACACCGCCCGCACCGCCGTGGTGATCCCGGCCGCCGGCCGTGGCGTACGGCTCGGCCGCGGCGCCCCCAAGGCGCTGCGGCCGCTGGGCGGCATCCCGATGCTCGTCCACGCCGTACGCGCGGTGGCCCGCGCCCGTACGGTCGCCCTGGTGGTCGTCGTGGCTCCGCCGGACGGCGCCGCGGCCGTCCGCACGATGCTGGACGAGCACCCGCTCCCCGACTCCGCCGGCGCCACCGACGTGGTGGTCGTCACCGGCGGCACGACCCGTCAGGAGTCCGTCGCCCGCGGTCTGGACGCGCTCACCGACGACATCGACGTGGTCCTCGTCCACGACGCCGCCCGTCCGCTGGTCCCCGTGGAGACCGTCGAGGCCGTGGTGGCCGCCGTACGGGACGGGGCGCCCGCCGTCGTCCCCGCGCTGCCCGTCACCGACACCGTCAAGCAGGTCGGGCCGCCCGCCGACGGCGCGGGGCCCGGGGCGCCCGAGCCGGTGGTGGCCACCCCCGAACGCGCCCTGCTGCGCGCCGTGCAGACACCCCAGGGCTTCGACCGGGCCACGCTCGCCAAGGCCCACGCGCAGGCCCCGACCGAGGGCGAGGGCGCCACCGACGACGCCGGGCTGGTCGAAGCCCTGGGCGTCCGGGTCGTCCTGGTACCCGGGCACGAGGAGGCGTTCAAGGTCACCCGCCCGCTGGACCTGGTCCTGGCCGAGGCCGTGCTCGCCCGCAGGAGGGCCACCGATGGCTTCTGAACCGACGCCCCCGATGCCCCTGGTCGGGATCGGCACCGACGTGCACGCCTTCGAGGAGGGCCGCGAACTGTGGTGCGCCGGCCTGCTGTGGGAGGGCGAGACGCACGGCCTGGCCGGACACTCCGACGGCGACGTCGCCGCCCACGCCGCCTGCGACGCCCTGTTCTCCGCCGCCTCCCTGGGCGACCTCGGTGCCCACTTCGGCACCTCCCGCCCCGAGTGGGCCGGAGCCTCGGGCGTCTCGCTGCTCGCCGAGACGGCCCGGATCGTCCGGGCGGAGGGCTTCGAGATCGGCAACGTGGCGATCCAGGTGATCGGCGTACGGCCCAAGATCGGCAAGCGGCGCGAGGAGGCGCGGAAGGCGCTGTCCGCGGCGATCGGCGCGCCCGTGTCCGTCTCCGGCACCACCACCGACGGGCTCGGCCTGACCGGCCGCGCCGAGGGGCTGGCCGCCGTCGCGACCGCCCTGGTCGTCTACCGCGCCCGAGCCGTCTGAACCGCCCGCGGGCCGCTCCGGGGAGGAAGCGGCAGGGGGACGGGCCCGGGCGACCGGGCGGGGCATCGCCGAAGAACACGGGTGGCACCGGACACAGGTGCCACCCGGCGCGCCTCCCGGCGCCTCGGCACGCGCTTTTCCTACTACCCTTGGGCCCGTGACTCTTCGCCTGTACGACACCAGCGCCCGGCAGATCCGTGACTTCACCCCGCTGACGCCGGGCTGTGTCTCGATCTACCTGTGCGGCGCGACCGTGCAGGCGGCCCCCCACATCGGCCACATCCGCTCGGGTCTGAACTTCGACATCATGCGCCGCTGGTTCGCCCACCGCGGCTACGAGGTCACCTTCGTCCGCAACGTCACGGACATCGACGACAAGATCATCGCCAAGTCCGCCGAGCAGGGACGCCCCTGGTGGGCGATCGGCTACGCCAACGAGCGCGCCTTCGACGAGGCCTACACCGCCCTCGGCTGCCTGCCGCCCACCTACGAACCGCGCGCCACCGGCCACATCCCCGAGATGGTCGAGATGATGCGCACGCTGATCGACTCCGGGCACGCGTACGCGGCCGACGGCAACGTCTACTTCGACGTGCGCTCCTTCCCCGACTACCTCTCCCTGTCCAACCAGGAGCTGGACGACCTGCGCCAGCCGGCGGGCGAGGGCGAGACCGGCAAGCGCGATCCCCGCGACTTCGCCCTGTGGAAGGCGGCCAAGCCCGGCGAGCCCGGCTGGGAGACCCCGTGGGGCCCCGGCCGCCCCGGCTGGCACCTGGAGTGCTCGGCGATGGCCCACAAGTACCTGGGCCGCGCCTTCGACATCCACGGCGGTGGCGTCGACCTCGTCTTCCCGCACCACGAGAACGAGATCGCCCAGTCCCGGGCCTACGGCGACGAGTTCGCCGGCTACTGGCTCCACAACGCCTGGGTGACGATGAGCGGCGAGAAGATGAGCAAGTCGCTCGGCAACTCGGTGCTGGTCTCGGAGATGGTCCGGCGGTGGCGTCCCGTCGTGCTCCGCTACTACCTGGGCACCCCGCACTACCGCTCCACCATCGAGTACAGCGAGGAGGCCCTGCGCGAGGCCGAGGCCGCCTACGGCCGGATCGAGGGCTTCGTCCAGCGGGCCGTCGAACAGGTCGGGGCCGTGGAGCCGGCCGCGCGGGTGCCCGAGGAGTTCGCGGCGGCGATGGACGACGACTTCGGCGTCCCGCAGGCCCTCGCCGTCGTCCACAACACCGTCCGACAGGGCAACGCGGCCCTGGGCGAGGGCGACAAGGACTCGGTGACCACCACGCTGGCCGACGTACGGGCGATGCTGGGCGTGCTCGGTCTCGACCCGCTCGACGCGCACTGGGCCGGCGGCGCCGGCGACGGACGCGGCGAGGGACTGCACGAGGCCGTGGACGCCCTGGTCGGACTCCTGCTGGAACAGCGCCAGGCGGCACGGGCCCGCAAGGACTACGCCGCCGCCGACGCCATCCGCGACCGACTCCAGCAGGCGGGCCTGGTGATCGAGGACACCCCGTCCGGGCCGCGCTGGGAGCTGGGTCCGCGGTAGCCCGACCGGGCCCGAGCCCAGCCCACCGCACTGACCCCACAACCGCATCAGCACCACGTGACAGCACCCGCACGCGGGTTTGCCGCCGGCGACCGGACGGCGACCCCGGCGGCAGCAGGAAGAGAAGAGTGATCCCGATGGCCGGGAACAGCCAGCGTCCCAACCGCCGCACGTCCAACAAGAAGGGCGCGCAGGTCGGCAGTGGTGGCAAGCGGCGCCGCGGCCTGGAGGGCAAGGGCCCCACGCCACCCGCCGAGATGCGCAAGGGCCACGTCAAGAACCGCATGGCCAACGCCAAGGCCCGGCAGGCCGCCCGCTCCACGCCCCGACGCGGCGCGGGCAAGGGCACGGCCGAGCTGGTCGTCGGCCGCAACCCGGTGGTCGAGGCGCTGCGCGAGGGCGTACCGGCGAACACGCTGTACGTACAGCAGTTCATCGACAACGACGAGCGCGTGCGGGAGGCGCTGCGGTTGGCCTCCGACCGCGGCGGCATCCACCTGATGGAGGCCCCCCGGCCGGAGCTGGACCGCATGACGAACGGGCTCAACCACCAGGGCCTGGTCATGCAGATCCCGCCCTACGAGTACGCCCACCCCGAGGACCTGTCCGCCGTCGCGTACGACGCCGGCGAGGACCCGCTGATCGTCGCCCTCGACGGCGTCACCGACCCGCGCAACCTGGGCGCGGTGGTCCGTTCCGCCTCCGCCTTCGGAGGCCACGGCGTGGTCGTCCCCGAGCGGCGCGCGGCGGGCATGACCGCGGGCGCCTGGAAGACCTCCGCGGGCACCGCCGCCCGCACCCCGGTCGCGCGGGCGACGAACCTCACCCGAGCCCTGGAGGCCTACCAGAAGGAGGGCCTGTTCGTGGTCGGTCTGGCCGCCGACGGCGAGATCGAGATCCAGGACGTGGCGGCGCTCGACGGCCCGTTGGTGATCGTGGTCGGCAGTGAGGGCAAGGGCCTGTCCCGACTGGTCGGCGAGACCTGCGACCTGCGGGTGCGCATCCCGATGCCGGGCGGCGCGGAGTCCCTCAACGCGGGCGTCGCCGCGAGCGTGGCGCTCTACGAGGCGGCCCGGCGGCGCCGCGGCTGACGGACGGTCGCCGCGACCGCGCCGCGCGCCACCGCCGTGCGTCTTGACGGGCACCCGACAGAAAGAGCTCGTCAAGGCAGTGTCCTATGCGTCCGTCACTCGGTTAGAGGAGTGTGGACACCAGAACACCCCGCGGTTTCTTCGACGACGAGCCGGTGCTGAGCACGGTCAGGGTGCCCAGCGACCCGGCCGAGGTCGTCGTCAGCCACGCGAGCTTCCGGGTGGAGTTCGCCTCGCCGCCCCCTCCCTCCCCGAGCCTGGGGCCGGTCCGCGTACCGGCCGGTGTCGGGGCCGTCGGGGCGGGCACCGCCGTACCGGCGGCGGTGCGCGGCGCCACCCTCCTGCACCGTCCGGTCGCCGGGCGGCGGGCGCCCGTGGTGTGGAGCGGTCGCACGCAGCCGGGCGACGGAGCCACCCGGCTGCTCCAGGCGGTACGCCGCGCGAGCGGCGGGACCGGCGGGGGCGAGGCGGACGACACCACCCAGGCGCTGCCGCGCGTGGTGCCCCCCGCCCTCCCGAGGCAGGTCGACGCCCGGCACACCACGGTGCTCCCCGTCTTCGACGACGACGGGGACACGATGCTCACCCGCGTCCACCGGACGACCGAACGCCCCCTGCTCGACGGCGTGCGCCCCGCCGAGGGCGCCTACGACCCCCCGGAGCACGAGCCGTACGGGACGGACGCGGACGACGGCCGCGACGTCCACGGCCGGTACGGCGACGGCTTCGGCGGCTTCGGCGGCCACGTCGGCTTCGACGACGAGGAGGCGCGGGAGGAGGGAGCGCGCCGCGAGGCCCAACGCCACGGCTACTACCCCGACCGCCGCATCAACCTCGGCGTCGTCCTGCTGCCGCTGCGGATCCTCCTCGGCCTCATCTCGATCTACGCCGGAATGGGCAAACTCTGCGACCCGGTCTACTTCGACGGCGGCGATCGCGGCTCGCTGGTGGCCTGGCTCCGCTCCCTCCAACCGTGGGCCGTGGCCGAGCCGATGCGGGACGTCGCGCTGGCCCACCCCGTCGGGGCCGGCCTCTGCGTCGCCTTCCTCCAGATCGTCGTCGGCGTGCTGACGATCCTGGGCCTGTGGCAGCGGGCCGCGGCCGGTGCCGGCGCCCTGCTGTCGGCGGCCCTGATCGTCACGGTGAGCTGGCACGCCGTCCCGGCGTACGAGACCCCGGACATCATCTACCTCGCCGCGTGGAGCCCGCTGATCATCGCGGGCGCCCCCTACTACTCGTTGGACGCCCGACTGGCGGGCGAGGCCTGGCGGACGCTCGGCCCGCGCGCGGAGGTGTGGGAGCTGCGCAGGCGGGTGCTGCGCCGGGGCACGATCGTCGCCACGGTCGTCCTGGGACTGGCCCTGCTGGTCGGCTCGGTGATGGGCAGCGCGGTGCGCTCCGCGCGGCTCGACAGCGTTCCCCGGCCCGGCGACCCGCTCACCAACAACCAGCCGGGCTCGCCGCTGCCCACGGAGTCCGGCAACGGCCCGAGCCCGTCCACCTCGGGCCCGGCGGGTGGCCTCCCGAGCACGGGGAGCCGCACGGAACCCAGCCCCGCCACCTCCTCCGGTACCGGCGCCACCACCCCCGGCACGGCCGGCACCGGCAGCGGAACCCCGGGCTCGCCGAGCCAGCAGCAGACGGTGCAGGCGCCGCCGCGACCCGAGATCCCGGCCGCTCCCCAGCCGCAGGCCCCGACCGACTCCGGCGACTTCGGGGGCGGCACCGAAGAGGCCGACACGGTCGGCGGGGAGGACGGCGGCGACGTCGGCTCCAGCGGCGGTACCTCCGGCGTCGGTGACGACGGCGGCGACGGCGGCGGAGGCGGCGAGCGGGAGGGGGCGCTGGGCGGCCTGTTGGGATGACCGGGGCCGAGGCCGGGCCGTTCCGCCTCCCGACGGCCACCCCGCGTCCGGGGCCCTCCCCGGTCCCGGACGCGCCCGTCCTCACCGGCCGGTTCCGGCCGCGGCCCCGGGCCGGGAGACTTCAGGAACGGCTCTGGGAAGCGAGCTCCCGGGCGGCCTCGCCGAGGTCCTTGGCGGTGTCGATGGCCCGCCAGTACGCGCCCTGCGGGATGGGAAAGCCCGCCAGGGCGCGTTCGCGCGCCAGCCGGGGGAAGGTCGTCCGCTCGTGGTCGCCGCGGTCGGGCAGCATCGAGGTGAAGGACGCGGAGAAGACGTAGACGCCCGCGTTGACCAGGTACGGCGAGGGCGGGGCCTCGATGAAGTCCAGGACGTGCCCGAACTCGTCGGTCTCGACCACTCCCCAGGGGATGCGGGGGCGGGCCAGCGCGAGGGTGGCGGTGGCGTCGCGCTCGGCGTGGAAGGCGGCCATCTCGCGCAGCGAGAAGCGCGTCCAGATGTCGCCGTTGGTGGCGTACCAGGGCTCGTCGGGCCGGGGGAGGGAGGCGGCGGCGTGCTTCAGGCCGCCACCACGGCCGAGGGGCTCCTTCTCGACCACGGTCGTCACCCGCAGCGGCAGGTCCGTGCCCTCCAGCCACTCCTGGAGGACCTCGGCGAGGTGGCCGCAGGAGACCACGGCGTCGGTGACGCCCTCGGTGGCCAGCCAGGCGAGCTGGTGGCCGATGATGGGCGTTCCCGTACCGGGAATCTCGACCATCGGCTTGGGGCGGTCGTCGGTGTACGGACGGAGCCGCGACCCCTGGCCGCCGGCCAGGACCACGGCCTGTGTCGGATACGTGTGGGCGAACTGGGCGTCGAGAGTCATGCCGTGACGATATGCGCAGCCGTTCCCGCGCCGACCCGGGCCCCGAGGCCCCCGGGAACACCGACGGCCCGCGCCGACGGTCCGTCCCGTCCGCGCGGGCCGTCGGCGCGGGCCTCCCGCCCGCCGTGCGGCACCCTCCCGGGGCCGTGGTGTCAGCGGGCGGCGGCGACCCCGGCGGCGAAGGAGGTGTCGCACACCGGGCGCGAGTAGGAGTGGGCGCGGACGGCGCCGTACTTCTCCACGGCGGCACGGCCCAGGGCCTTCGCGATGGAGACGCAGTGCTCGGCCAGCGACGGCTTGCGGTTGAGCTCCTTCTGCAGACTCGTCAGCGCGGCCCCCGGATCCTCCTGTCGCAACTCGGCGACCAGACGGTCGCGCAGCACCTCGTGCGGGGCCAGGGGCCTGTTCTCGGGAGTCGCCCGCTCGGCGGAGGTGGTGAGCATCCGCGTCCCCGAGGGAGTCGACCAGGGAACGTAGGTGACGGCGAGCGTCCCGGACAGGACCAGGACGACCGGAAGGACGAGGGCGAGAGTTCGGCCGATGCGGCGCGCTACCTGATTCACTGCTGAGTCTTCCTCGCGAAGGACGGATGGAGCCCGCTTCAGGGGTGGTTGCGATGGTAGCGAGGAGTGGCCGCATGGCGACTTTCGGTCACACCTGCGGGTGAACGATCCGGCATATTCCCAGGTGCGGCGGAGGAGCCGTGTTGACGCGCGAACCCGCCGTCGGGACACGGGAGTCGACGGGGAACCGGCGAGGGCCCGTACGTCCGTGGGTGCGGACGTACGGGCCCTGGGTCGGCCGTGTGGCGGAAGCCGCCGCGGAAGCGGTGCTCCCGGCCCCGCGGCCTCCGACGCCGTGCCTCGGTCGCTCAGTTGCTCAGGCGCTCACCGGTGGAGGTGGAGAACACGTGGGCCTCGCCGGCCTGCGGCACCACGTGGACCGTCGAGCCCTTCTCCGGAATCTCACGGGCCCCGACGCGGACGATGAGGTCCTTCTGCTCGCCACCGACCTCGGCGGTGCCGTAGACGTAACCGTCGGCGCCGAGCTCCTCGACGACGTTGACGGTGACGGCCAGACCCGCGGGCGCGTCCTTGGACATCCCCGCGCCCTCGCCGCTGACGACGTCCAGGTGCTCGGGACGGATGCCCACGGTGACGGTCTTGTCGCCCTTGTTCGTGGCCTCGGCGATCACCTCGCGCTCGACCGGGACGACGCTGTTGCCGAACTTCACGCCGCCGTCGATGATCGGCACCTCGACGAGGTTCATGGCCGGGGAGCCGATGAAGCCCGCGACGAAGAGGTTCGCCGGCTTGTCGTACATGCGGCGCGGGGCGTCGATCTGCTGGAGCAGACCGTCCTTGAGCACGGCCACCCGGTCGCCCATGGTCATGGCCTCGGTCTGGTCGTGGGTGACGTAGACCGTGGTGATGCCCAGCCGGCGCTGGAGGCCGGCGATCTGGGTGCGGGTCTGGACGCGGAGCTTGGCGTCGAGGTTCGACAGCGGCTCGTCCATGAGGAACACCTGCGGCTCGCGGACGATCGCGCGGCCCATCGCCACACGCTGCCGCTGACCACCGGAGAGCGCCTTGGGCTTGCGGTCCAGGTAGGGCTCCAGGTCCAGGATCTTCGCGGCGTCCTCGACCTTCGCGCGGATCTGGTCCTTCGGCACGCCCGCGATCTTGAGCGCGAAGCCCATGTTCTGGGCGACGGTCATGTGCGGGTAGAGCGCGTAGTTCTGGAACACCATGGCGATGTCCCGGTCCTTGGGCGGAAGGTGGGTGACGTCACGGTCACCGATGCGGATGGCGCCGCCGTTGACGTCCTCCAGACCCGCGAGCATGCGCAGGGAGGTGGACTTTCCGCAGCCGGAAGGGCCGACGAGGACGAGGAACTCGCCGTCCTCGATCTGGATGTCGAGCTTGTCGACGGCGGGCTTGTCGGAACCCGGGTAGATGCGGGTCGCCTTGTCGTACGTGACCGTGGCCATGGTCGGTTGTCTCCTTCACCGGCAGGAACGTGCCGGACGATCCGAGTAAAGGGCATGTTGCACGTGTGTGAACCCGTGCGAACGTGCGCTGACGTTAACCCGGGGGAGTGCCCTTTGTCAGTACTTCCCGCCGAGCGAAACCGAGCGGCTCCGCCGCGAGGAGTGGGTACACTGCGTACGCGTCGCCACGCACGCCGCCTTAGCTCAGCTGGTAGAGCGCCGCTCTTGTAAAGCGAAGGTCGTCGGTTCGAACCCGACAGGCGGCTCCACGCCCGAACAGGGACGAAGCCCCGGACCATGATCGGTCCGGGGCTTCTGACATCCACAGGTGACATCAACGAGGGCGGTCACCCGCGATCGAGGCGGCGCCTGAGCAGCCGGTCCATGTGGCTGATCGCCTCCCGCTGGGTGTCCTGCGCCACGTGCGTGTAGACGTCCATGGTGATGCTGATCTGGCTGTGGCCCAGGATCTCCATCACCACGCGGGGAGCCACCCCGGCCGCGGCGAGCAGCGTCGCGCAGCCGTGCCGGGCGTCGTGCAGCCGGATGCGCCGCAGGCCGGCCGAGTCCGCGATCCGGAAGAAGGACCGGTTGATGTTCTGCGGGTCGATCGGACGGCCGTTGCGGGTGCGGAACACCCATGAGGACGGTGACAGATCCTCGCCCTTCCGCCGGGCCGCCTCACGCTGCCGCATCCGGTGCCAGCGCAGCGCGGCCAGGCAGATCAGGGGGAGGGGCACGGGCCGGGCCCGGCCGGTCTTGGTGGTGTCTTCGTACAGCTCGCCGCCGACGCGCTGAACCTGCTTGCGGACCCGCAGAATGCGGCTGTCCAGGTCCACGTCCGACCAGCGCAGCCCCAGGATCTCCCCGCGCCGCAGGCCCATGGCCACGGCCAGGACGAAGGCCGCGTACAGCGGATCGCTCCGCGCCGCCTCCAGGAACGTCAGCGTCTCGTCCAGCGTCCACGGCGACGACTCGCGGCTGACCACCTTCGGCGGCTCGACGAGGCTCGCCACGTTGCGCGTCACCAGCTCCTCGCGGCAGGCCGAGGTGAGCGCCGTCCGCAGCACCCGGTGAGCCTCCTTGGCGGTGGCTGGAGACGCCTTGCGGGACACCTCGGCGACGAAGGTCCGCACATGGCGCGGGCTCAGCGTCTCCAGCCGCTTGGAGCCGAGCAGCGGCACGAGGTAGAGCCGGACGTGCATCGCGTACTTGCTGTACGTCGTCCGCTTCCGGTTCGGCCTGATGACGTTCTCCAGCCAGTACGGCAGCCACTCGGCGAGCTTGGCCGAACGGGTCGGCACGGGGATGCCGGAATCGACCTTGGCCAGCAGCTCACGGCGCTTGGTGTCGCACTCCGTCCACGTCTTGCCGTATACGAACTTCCGGGCACGGGTGCCGTCCGGTTGGAGGACGTAGACCGCCGCGTGATAGCGGCCGTCCTTCCGCTTGGTGATGGTGCCCGCGCCGTTGGGGTTGCGCTTGCGCTGTCCGGCCATCACGCGGCCTCCGCCAGTCGGTGGGAAATGAACTCCCGCAGCGCCGAGGCGGGAACGCGCCGGGACCGGCCGATGGTGACCGAGGGCAGGCGGCGCGAGCGGATCAGGTCGTAGACCTTGGAGCGACCGAGCCGGAGCCGGGCCATCACCTCCGGCACGGTCAGCAATTCCTCGTCAGGCATGGGCGTTCTCTCCTTCCGCGCTGGGGTTGGCGGTCAGGGCGTTGGTCAGCCATTGCTCGCCCGCGGTGAGGCCGGTGCCGGCGAAGGCCCAGTGCGCGAGGACGAGCGTGGTCTCCTCCGGCTCGGCGGCCGGGTCGTGGGGTGTCTCGCCGCGTGAGATGGCGGCTTGGAGGCGCTGCCACTCGGCGCGGGCGTCGCGGAGGGCGCCGAGGGTGGTGGAGTAGCGGCGGGTCTTGGTGGAGAAGTGGCCGCGGAAGCCGAGCATGTGGGCCCAGGCCCGCAGCCGCAGGTGTTCCAGGTCCTTGCGCGCGCCGAGGGTCCAGGCGGTGCGGATCATCCGCCGGGCGTGGTCGGAGAGATCGAGCCCGGCCAGCTCGGCGAGGAACTTCAACGGCCGGTCCAGGGTGCCGGTGGCCGTTTCGGCGCCCTTGGTGGCGTACTTGGCGATGTAGGCCGCGACGGCCCGGTCGGTCAGCTCGGTGCCGCCGTCGAGGTCGGCTGAGCGGATCGGGCGGATGTCGAGCTGGCGGCCGAAGGCGAAGGTGTGCGTCCGGCCGTCGAGGGTCGGGCCGGTGATCCGGGCGGCGGATGCGGCCGCGCGGATGGCGTCGGTCAGCAGCTCGGCACTGGCCCAGGAGGGCGGCGGAGTGTCGCCGCCGGTGGGGCCGTCGAGGCGGATGACGGCGTGGAAGTGGACCGCGCCGCGCTTCTGGTACTCGGCGACCTTGGCGAAGGACACCCGGGCGTACTGGCGGAAGGCGCGTTGGGTGAGTCCGGCGCGCTTGGCGATCTCCCGGCGCAGGTAGATCGAGAAGCGCCGCCAGATGGCCCCGGCGTGCGCGTTCCACAGCACGGCCGCTTCGTAGTCGTAGGTGTCGGGGTCGAGCGGGGTGCCGAGGGCGGGATCGTCGGCCGGGTGGCGGGCGCCGCAGCGGCAGCGGCCGGAGTCGGGGCGGTTGTGGACCGGGCCGAAGCTGGGCGCGGTGAAGGTGGCGAACACGCGCGGGTGCGTGGCGACCTGCTCCGGGGTGCCCTTGCCGCCGCGCAGTCCGGCGGTGATCAGGTGGTAGGTGTCGCGGCGGTAGGTCTCGGCGCAGGTGGCGCACCGGGTGGTGCGGCGGTTGTTGCAGCGCACCAGCAGATGACCGGCCGGGAGCTGCGCCGAGTCCAGGCGGTGCAGTTCGGGGCCGATCTCCCCGGTGGCGGTGTTGAGGGCGTGTTCGGCGCGGTAGCCGGACAGCCGGATCGGGCGCGCGCAGCCGCCCAGGCCGGTCAGTTGCCGGACCAGGCCGGGCAGGCTACCCCAGGCGGCCAACATGCCGAGTTCTTTCGGCGGCGGTGCGGTGGTGCGGGGGATGATGGGCTCTCTCCTTGTCTGGCTTGCGGGTCGGACGAGGGGTTGAGGCCGGTCGGGGCGGCGGGATGCTTGGCGGTATCGAGGCCGCCCCGACCGGCCGTTCAGCGGCGGTGCCCGGAGGCGAGCAGGGACCGCAGGACGAGGGCGGCGACGGTCACGGATATGGCCGTGACGGCGACGGCGGCCAGGAGCGCGGTCAGCACCACGCCGCCGACGAGTACGGCGGCCACCGCCCCGGTCGTGGCCGGAGGCAGTGCGGGCCGCCGGACGGCCGGGGCGGGGTGGCAGGAGCAGGCCGGCGGCTGGCCGTGCTCGGTGGTGGCCGGGAGCTGCGGACGCAGGAACATGGCGGGTTCTCCTTCAGTCGGTGGTGCCGTTGACGACCTCGACCCCGGTGCGGGTGCCGGTGTCGATGGCGGGGGCGAGGAAGGTCTGGGAGAGGTAGAAGCCGAAGAGGGCGATCACGACGACGACCCACAGGCGGATGCCGAGGAACTTGATCGCGGCCCAGGCGATGACGCCCAGGACGGCCACCAGGGGCAGGGAGACGGTCACGGGAACCTCCGGTCAGCGGACGGGGCAGCGGTGGGTACGGGCGGCCAGCTCGGCGGCGGAGCGGCTGTCGTAGTCGGCGGAGAAGCCGCAGCGCGGCGCGGTGCAGGCGGCGGTGTGCTTCTCGCGGCCCCGGCCGTCGTAGGCGGTGCCGACCTGGACAGGGCCGATGCGGACGACGCGGCGGAAGCGGCGGTGCGCGGGCATGAGTAGTCCTCCTGTTAGGGCAGATAGGGCGTGCGATGATCCGACTGACCAGGGCATGAGGCATGTCCGGATGGCTGTATGGCCGCGGTGTGACTTGGTTGCCGACTTGTGATTGCGGTGCCGGAGCAGTAGATGTCGGTGCCGTCGCGGTGCCTTGAGGGGATGAGCGCTGCGTGAGGGGGCGGAGTGAGCCGACGAACACGAGTGATCTTGATGCTCATCGGTCAGGCACTGGCCATTGCCGGCCTCACGGCGGTTGGTCGTTTGTGGCTGGGTTGGGACTGGATTTACCTGATCCCCATGTGCGCCAGTTGGGCTTTGAGTACGGGCCTGATCCTTTTCATGCAGCGTCCTTGGCGAGAGAGGTTGTAGAGCTGGTCACCTCCTCTTGAGGCGGATGTATGGGATGCCCGCTTCGGCTCAGGTGGGCGGCGATCTGGTCGGCCAGGGCGGGCGGGACGCCGAGGCGGGTGCGCAGGGTGTCGGTGTCGATGGGCGTGCCGGTCCGGGCGCGGTGGGCGTCGGCGACCTTCCGGGCGTGCTCGACGAGGGCGGCCGGGATGGCGGGTGCCGCCGGGAGCGCCGGGGCAGGTGCGGCAGGCCGGGCCGGTTCGGGTGTGGGTTCCGGCGCAGGCTCGGCGGCCGCGGGCAGATCGGCGGTGTCCTCGTCCGGCTCATCCGGTGCCGCAGTGCTCGGCGAGTGAGCGAGGAGCGTTCCGCCGAGGAAGGCGACGGCGGGCCATCCGGCGACGAGGATGCGCAGCCAGGCGGGCACGTCGTCCAGGTCGAGGAGTCCGGCGGTGGCGACGTTCGCGCCGAGCGAGGCGGCCAGGGCGATGACGAACCAGCACCATCCGGCCGTGGTGGCGTGGCCGGAGCGCAGGCGCCGCCAGGCCGCGACCATCAGCAGGTCGACGCTGATCGGGTAGGCCCAGGCTTTCCAGCCGTGCTGTCCGGCCGCTGCGGCCAGGTCGTGCAGGTGCGCGAAGGACAGGGCACCGGCGATGACGGCCTGGACCAGCACGGCGTCGACGCGGGCCAGGTAGCGGCGCATGGGTGGCACCTCCTTTCGGTTTTCGGCATGGCAGGGGTAGGGACGTGGCGCGAGGGCGGTCGCGCCGACCGTGGTGCGGGGCGGCTTTAGTCGGTCACGGGTCGCGGTGTGACCAGCGGAGTCGGATGTTCGACCGGGGCCGGCGGAATGTGCGGCCGGAACGGGTCGAGGGCGGGCACGTCGGGGGCGAGGTGCGCGGTGTCCTGACAGACGGCGGCGGCGTCGGTGAGGGAGAGGTAGGGGGTGCGGATGCAGGACCAGCCGCCGGAGGTGTCACCGGCCACGGCCAGGCCCGGCCGTTCCGGGGCGATGGAGCAGGCCGCCTCCACCGCTTCGGGGGCGATGTCGCCGAGCGCCATCTTGGCGGACGCCTCGTCGTTCACCCGGTGGCAGACGCGGCCGGAGAGCTGGGCGCGGAGCATGGTGGCGCCCTTGCCCAGCTCGGCGCCGAAGCGCTGCCCGCACACCTCCAGATAGATCCCGGCGGCCCGGCCGAGTTGGGCGAGACGGATGAGGTGGGTGACCATCTCATCCCGCCGCTCCTCGTCCTTCTTCGTCGCGACCAGGAACAGCTCGGCCACCTCGTCCACGACCAGCACGATCGGCACCGGCCGCTCATCCTCCGGCAGGCCCCAGACATCAGAGGTGATCTCCTCATCCGGAGTGTTGGGGGCGATGCCCTGCCGGGCCTTGATCAGGTCGTAGCGGTCCTCCATCTCCTTGACGAGCACCGGCAGCAGCTCGGCCGCCTCGCTCGGGTCGGTGGCCAGGGCGGACAGGCGCGGGGCGAACGGAGCCAGCTCCACCCCGCGCTTGCAGTCGATCCCGACCAGCGCGACCGGCTGCCGGGCCAGACCGGCGACGAGGTTGCGCAGGTACATGGACTTGCCCGACAGCGTCGCGCCAAGGGTGAGCTGATGCGGGATGGCGCGGTAGTCGCGGACGAACGCGGTTGCGTCCTCCCGCAGCGCCACCGGCACCCGAAGGAACTCGCCCTCGACATCGCGCGGCATCCGCACCCGGTCCAGCACATCGAAGCCGACCAAACGCAGCTCGACCACACCCGGCTTGACCTCCGCCACATAGACGGCGTGCACGCCCCAGGCGTGGCGGAGCCGTTCGGCCGAGGCCGCCACGTCGGCCGGTTCCTGCCCCGGCGCCAGCCGCAGCCGCAGGCGCAGGCCGGTCGAGGTGGGGCGGATCAGGCCCCGGCGCGGCGGCACCGGCCTCACCTCCCGGCGGCTGGTCGCCCAGGTGGCCAGCGCCCGCAGCCGGGACGGGGGCACGGTCAGTCCGCAGGAGTCCATGACCGCCCCGTAGGAGGTGACCAGCCGGGCCACCGACACCGGCAGGCCCACCACCGGCCACCAGGCCGCCGGGTGCCGGGACTTGGCCCAGGCGGCGGCCCCGCCACCGGCTATGGCAACGGGACCGCCCACCTCCAGCCACGTCATCAGGTCCGACACGGTCAGGCCCCCACCGCGGCCGGGACGGCACCGGGGGTGACGGCGGCGGCCCGGTAGGCGATGCCGTGCCGCTGCTGGCCGTTGAAGACGTTCTCCCACGGCTTGGCCACCAGGCCCGGCAGGGACACCGGAGCGCCCAGGGCCAGGCCCTCGGCGACGCCGCTTTCGGGGACGGTGACGCGGATCAGCGCGGACTCGCCCTCGTCGATGTAGACGACGCCGATCGTCATCAGCGTCTCGCCGCTCACGGCGTCCTTGGCCACCTCGCCGGTCTGCCGGTCGCGGACCTTGGGCTCAGGGGCTTCGGTCAGCAGGATCGTGGCGGTCGAGGTCTCCACACGGATGGTGCGCAACGTCTTGTCTCTCCTTGGATCGCACCGGAACCACTGACGCCTACTCGTCTAGACAAGATACGGCGACGTGATCCCGAGTCAGTTCGGAACGCGGACCACTGTGCCACACAGCTTGCCCACTCGTCTATACGAGTATGCGCCTGGGTGTGTACGAGTCGAAACCAGCCGCGCACCGGGCCGCACCGCACCTCGCCACCCCCGGCCGTCAGGTGGCCGGCAACCGGTACGACAGGACGTAGGCGTCGGCGGCCATCACCGTGTCGCAGACCTCCACCGCGCGCCCCTCGGTGTCGTACGCGGTGCGGATCAGGTGGATGACCGGCACACCGGAGGCCAGCCGCAGCGTCCGCACCTCCTGCGGGGTGGGCATCCGGGCCTTGATCTCCTCGTCGAAGTGGTCCAGGCGGTGCCCCAGCTCCTCCAGCCGGGCATAGATGCCACCCGGACCGGGGTTCGGCTGGGCGATCGGGGTGTTCCGCGCCAGGTCGAGCGGGAGGTAGGAGGTGGCGAACTCCACCGGCCGCCCGTCCAGCAGATACCGGCGACGACGGGCCAGCACCCGGCGCGGCGAGCCCAGGCGCGCGGCGATGTCCTGACTCGGCCGCTCCTCCCCGACCTCCAGGCTGTCCACCTCCGACTTGCTCCCGGCCGCCTCCGCCTCCACGATGAACGCCGACTTGCCCTGCTCGCGGTGGCGCCGGGCGAAGCGGTCCGAGGCCAGGCGCCGCACCGGCGGGCGTGGCCGGACATAGACGCCCCTGCCGTGCTCGGAGACCACCAGGCCCTCGGTCTGGAGAATCGACAGCGAGTTGCGCACGGTCATCCGGGAGACGCCGTAGTGCTCGACCAGTTCGGATTCGGACGGCAGCTTGTCGCCCTCCTTGAACCGGCCCTTGTCGATGGCTTCGCGGATCTGGTCGGCGATCTGCCGGAACACCGCGCGGTCACTGGTCGGGTCCAGCGCTCCGAGAGCGCCGGAAGGGGAGGCCGCCATCTTTACTCCTTTGGATATCTAGACGAGAGGCTGAGTGTCGTTGCTACGGTGGAGAGCCTAGCCAGCCCAGGAAGCCGAGGACTGTGAGTACTGCCGAACGCCCCCACTCCGTGAGCGTCGCCGGAGTCATCGTTGACGACCGCGGCCGGGCCCTGCTGATCAAGCGCAGGGACAACGGGCACTGGGAGCCGCCCGGCGGCGTCCTCGAACCGGGCGAGACCATCCCCGAGGCCCTCCAGCGCGAGGTCCTCGAAGAGACCGGCATCAAGATCGTCCTTCCGGCGGCCCTGACCGGCGTCTACAAGAACATGACCGGACTGATCGTCTCCCTCGTCTTCCGCTGCGAGGCGATCGACGGTTCCCCCACCACCGGCGACGAGACCCGTGCATTGCGCTGGGCCACCCGTGAGGACGTCACCGAACTCGCCGACGAGGCATACGCCGTGCGCGTCCTGGACGCCCTGGACGCGGCGGCCCCGCCGGCCGTCCGGGCGCACGACGGCGTGAAACTCGTCTAGCCCGAACCCACTGCCCATGGCCGCCTACCAGCACGAAGGAACTTGTATGGACGAGTATACGAGTACGGTGCGAGTCTGGGAACTCTCCTGCCCGAGACTCCCGGCCGAGGTCGGCCGCGCCCGCCGCTGGACCCGCGACATCCTCCACGACAGCCCTTGCGCCGACGACGCCGCGTTGATCGTCACCGAGCTGGGCGCCAACGCGGTCACCCACACCACCGGGCCCGCCTTCCGCGTCACCATCACCCGAGCCGCCGAGGCCGTGACGCTCACCGTCACCGACACCGGCGCCACCACCACGCACCCGCGGATCACCCACCCCGACGAGGAGGCCACCCACGGCCGAGGACTGGCCATCGTCACCGTCCTCGCCGCAGCGCTGGACATCCACCACGACGGCCACGGCCACACGGTGACCGCTCACCTCCCCGCCTCTGCACCGCAGCCGACCACGCGGGAAACCCAGCCATGCTGACCCGCTCCTACTGGTGCGAAGCGATCGCCCACACCCTCGATGACGGCCGCACATTCTGGCTCGGCGCCCACTCCACCAGCTCACCGCGGCTCGCCCTGCGCTGGCTCCAGCAACGGGCCCGCCACATCAGCGACCAGCTCGACCCACCGGCCGCCCGCCCCGTTCTGGCCTGGCTCCACGACGACCAAGCCCACGAACACGCGTTAGCCGTCCTCGCCTCCGGCACGCCCTACACCCACACGGTTTACGACGACGCCGTCCGCTACCTGCTCACCGCCCGACCGACCCCAAGGCCCTACCCGTGACTTGCGACCGCACCGCCCAGAACGAGCAGCTGTACCGCTATGAGATCACCGTCGCCCTGAACGCCGTCGTCCGCGCCTGCCAGGACATCGTCACCGAACACAGCCACCGCGGCTTCTGGACACCCCACACCAGCAACGAGCCGACCCCCACGCATCAAGACCTGATCGAGGCCGCCCGCCGCGATGTTCTCAACCGCCTCCAGATGGTCATCCACTGCGCCGAAACGGTCGCCTACACCATCGAGCACGACCGCCAACGCCAGCCCAACCGGCCCACTGAGTAACAACCTTCTCTACGAGTTCAAGGCGGCTCGCTCCGCTCACCGCGCGCGGCCCGGCCGCCGGCCGGGCCTGCGCTCCAGTCTCCGCCCCGCTCCGCCCCGGCGTCCGCCGGCCGCGCACCAGCAGCACACACCGGGGTTGCTGACCAGGCGCCGTCGTGGCTGGGGGTCGGCTCCGACGGCTTTACGCACCTACCCGGTCCGGGACCCGCGTCGAGCACGCCCAGGGGGCCACTCGGACACATTGCGGGCAGGTCCACAGCCTGCCCGAGTTGCCAACCAGCGTACGGCCCCCTGGCCATGCCCGACCCCAGTCCGGGCAGGACACCGCCCAAACCCGCTCCGCCGACCTGGTGCTAGGTCGCGATGGATTACCGGGGGCTAGCGCCCGTAGAGTTCACATTCTTCACACTCGTCCGTAACTGGATGACGCATGGGAATCATCTTGCGAGCCTCTTCAAGAAGCCAATCATAGGTCTGAATCTCGCAATGCTCATTCCAGAAAATATCGTGCCGCCTGCGCTGGTCGTCCTGATTAGTGATCCGGCGGCGACCGATGATTACCATGCCCTGGACCTTGGGGGAGATGTCGACAAACCCGCATCCTCCATTCCGAGGACTATTCCTAGCGGTCTGCAAATTATTTTCAATCCAGTGCCTCCAGTCTTTGATCTGCTGGAGTCCGTTTCGGAGTTCCCGTGCAGGAGTTTTATATTTACCCACAAAAAGAGAATCAATGCATGGGGTCTCGAGCTCGATGGCGACCCACCTTAATCCGCCACTGTTAAGCCTGGCGGCCATAAAATCAGGGACGTAAACCCCTCCTACTTTTGGCTTGGGGATAATCCATCGGCAACCAGCACCTATCTGATGGGCCAGAACTTCTGGGTGTTCTTCGAAAAATTCTTGCAAGGGGTCTTCAGTCTTTGCTTCTTCCAACACCCTTTCAAACTCGTCAACCGCCTTGGCGGTCGGAGCGTCCCGGACCATGCACAGCTTTTTGTGGCCGTTTCGCACAAGCTCCTGCGTTGCCCAAGCGAGGTAGGCGTCGGCGTCGTTCCAATCTTCCGTGTCCACTGTTCACTCCTAAGGGATTTGGTCAACATCAAACAAGGAGTCTGCACTGGTTGGTGCAGATGGCTTAGAGAGAAGGACGGAAATTTTCCTCGCTTCATCCTCACGGAGATCAAAAAGAAGGAGAAGGGCCGCACGCAAAATCTCGGAAATTGGAAATCTCGCGGCCGTCCTTCCATGGGCTGTGAGGCTCCTGAAGTCGCAACGCAAATTGCGTGCTCCAGCAATAGAAGCAATTGCTGAATTGACCCGGGCTGAGGCTCCAAGAACCTCAGCGAAGTTCATCAATTCAGCATCGCCGGATACATCCTCTACGTGCTCCGACCCATACGTAAGTGTTCGCCTATCCGTAGAAAGCTCAAGTTCCGAAATCGGAATCCGATGTTTGATGGAGCGCGAGACTAGCTCATCAATGCTGATACCATCAAAATCTTCCGCCGGGACATTCAAGTCCTCTCGCTTACTCGCCAAGAAGGCTGTGAAGCGTTCCCCTTGCAGGCCTAGCATTCCCCTATCGATCACCCATTGAATAGGAAATGAACCCTCAAGGGCATCCCAAAGTTGCGGTTGCGCCGATACAATGCGGCAGAACCTGGCGAACAAGACGTCGAGGTTATTCGCCACCAGTCTCTGGAGATTCGGGGATGGCTGATCGATGGACAAACCGGATACACGCTCAAGAGAAATACTTCTCCCAATTCTGCGCCAAAAGACGTCATCGATAATTTCTTCTAGATTCAGCAGAAATGAAAGAGCTTCATCATCAAGAGGGCCGGTAACATCGCCGATGGCAGGAAATGCAGATGCGTCCCCGCCCGAGCCAACCCAAACAGCATGCAAGAAACGCGTAAGGCGAGCGGACCTCAAGTCATCAAACACATCGCCGATGACCCTTGTTGCTGATTGCGTGCGCGAGGCGTCCAATTCTTGAGCGGCAGAGAAACCGTCCGATATTCCGTTAGATACGGCATTTGCTTCCGATTGACGGACCACGCCGCGACCCCCTTGCAAAATTGCACTGGAGGCCAGACTGACGACCGGATATTCCCGGCGACAGTTAATGAATTCTTCTAATCCATCCGCATCCGTAATCAGTGAGTTTGTGTCACGCGCTGCGGAGTTAAGACGTTCGTCAATTACTGGCTTCGTCTGCCTTCTGGGCGTGACGAGAGAGAAGAAAATTGACTTAGATCCTCCTGCGATTTCCAAATCCTCCATGAGATATGAGGGATCGGGATCAGTTCGCAGGAATAGGTGGCGCGTAGTGCTCTCTTGAGGCCATTTTAAAACGAGATCAGGAGCGTAGGTGTGATTGAAGTACTCGGTTGACTTTACCGCTACGCGTGAGTCCGTTTCTCTAATCTCATTGATGACAGTCTGTTTTACGGCGTTAACACTACCTAGCGGGTTAGCCTGATCAAAGGCATTGCGCACTGATTGCGCGTATGAAACACGCCTCACCATGTGCCCGCCTCAACTTCATGCTTTATTAGTATTCCGCGATGCTCGGGAGTGATCACTAGCTTTTCCTGCTTGTCCGAGAGGACAAGGAGCCATAGACGGTTTGCGACTTCCTGCGCTATATCCTCGTCTATAAGCGCTTTAGCTTCGTCTTCCGATTCCGTATTGAATACTCGGGAAGCCTCAGACAGGACACCCTCGCGAACTTTATCCACCGAGCAGAGTTTTCCCCAAGAACCTACGAGAAATGGATGCCACGTTATCCACATGAAGTGGTCTGCAAGACGGGCGTGGTGAAGCAATGTCACATAACATTTAGCAAGGTATGACTGGTAGTGTGTCCCTTGATCTCCTGCTGCCGAATATTTTTTACATTCGGCCAAGAACATTTGTCCTGAGAACTCGCCGCCGTGCAGTATTCCGCCTATGTCATAGGAGAAATTCCAACCGCCGTACGACCAAGGGAACTCAAGTCTCCCCGCAGAATAGGGGTCAGTATTTAGCCACGCTGCTTTTACTCTGGTAGTGGATTCAAGCCAACGCTTAGCGCGCCTTGCGCCATCATCACCGAGCTGATGTAGAGCCTCCCCTGGCATGTGATGCAGCATACATAGCTTGATCGAGCAAGTATAGGGTTCTGTGACAGCCTGACCACAGAGGGTTCATCATGGCGGAGGTGGGGCGGGGCATCACAGCAGTGTCGGAGCCACTGGTGCGCCAGTCGACAGCGGTCAGTGACAAGCACAGTGGCAAGGAAGAGCCCAGCGCACGAGGCCGCAGGCCACACGCGGTTGTACCCAGCCTCTCCCCACCGCAGCAACGAGATGCAGTGACATCACCGAGTGACATCAACGTCTCCGGACGGCCGTGGACTGGGGCAGCCGCAGGAGGACCAAGAGCTGTCAGGATCTCCAGGGTCGAGCAGGCCGCGCAGCCCGGTGATCGAACTTGTAAAGCGAAGGTCGTCGGTTCGAACCCGACAGGCGGCTCAGGCCCTGAACAGGGGCGAAGCCCCGAGCCGTGATCGGCTCGGGGCTTTCGACGTCCACGGGGCGGTCACCCGCGAGCGGGGGTGGCCGTTCCGGTCGAGACGACCGGTCGGGCGGCTGCCCGGTGACGCCGCTACAGGGGATCGCCGGGAAGGGCGGCGTACTCCCCGCGCAACTCCTCGATCAGCGGGTGTGCTTCCGGGAGGGAGAGGTCGTCCAGACGCCCGATGGTCCGGACGCCGACGGCGGCGTTGGTGGCGAAGGCCGCGTCGAATCCGGTGACGTCGGCGAGCCTCACGGTGGTCGAGACCGAGGCGTGGACCTGCTGGAGCAGCCGCATGGTGGTGCCGACCAGGCATTCCGCGTCCGGCCACACCACCTGCTCGCCCCGGACGAAGCCGATGTTCCAGGTGCTGCCCTCGGAGATCGCGGACCGGTCGTCCACGAACAGCGCGTCGTCGAAGCCGGCGCGCTGCGCCGCGCGCCGGTGCCGCAGCGAGCCGAACAGTCCGACGCTCTTCACCTCGGGCACCTCCCGGGTGTACGCGGCCGACCGGACCCGCAGCGGCGGGAGCGGCAGGTTGCCGGCGGGGCGGGTGGTCACCAGCACGTGCGGGTGCGCGTCCGCCCCGATGCGGCCCAGGTCCAGCGCCGGGTCGAAGACGGTCACCCTGACGACACAGGCCCCGGTCCCGGGAGCGGCCCGGCGGACGAACTCCAGAACCCGCTCGGGGTCGAGGTCGGTGTCGAACACGGCCCGGCAGTCGCGCACCAGCCGGTCCAGGTGCAGGGACAGGCCACGTACCCGGCCCTGCTCGACGCGCATCGAGGTGAAGTGGCCGTAGTTGGTCAGGGCCAGGGACCGGAGAGCGTCGGGGCTGATCGGCTTGCCGTCGAGTTCCGTCACGTGCCCCAGCTTGGCATCCGTGACCGGCGGAGACGGCCGGGACGACGCGGGACGGGCCCACGGGTTCGGTGCCCCGGTCCCTCGGCGGTCCCCTCCACGGGCCGGTCGGTCATGGGGGCAGGGTACCCGCGGAACCGCCGAGAACGCGCCATTTCATCGGTATCGCGGGGGAATGTCGCGGTGGCCGTCTTTCCGGTCGCGTCGCGCGGGTACGAGGTCGGGAGTCGACGTCCAGGATCAGGAGCACGCAGTGACACGCCGTTCCACCATGACCGCGCTCGCCCTCGGTACGGCTCTCTTGGCGGCGGCCTGCGGAGGCGGGGGAGGGGCCGCGGAGGAGTCCGCGAGTCCGTCCCCGGAGTCCTCGGCGTCCCGCTCCCCCGGAGGGGCGGGGAGCCCGGGGGGCTCCGGCGCGTCCACCCCCGCCCCGCCTGCCTCTCCCACGTCCGAGGAGTCGGGCACGCCCTCCGCCGGTGGGGGCGGAGCGGTGGCCGACGCGCCCCGGGACGCCTCCCGGAAGGCGGGGGAGGGTCGGGGGGCCGACGTCACCGAGCTGGCGGCGTTGACCGAGGTGCGGGTGGGCGTCCACGACACCTACGATCGGGTCGTCCTCGACTTCGAGGGGGGCGCGCCGGCGTACACCGCCGAGTACGTGGAGGCACTGCACCAGGACGGTTCGGGCCAGGTGGTTCCCGTCGAGGGCGAACACCGGATCATGATCGTCCTCGATCGGGCCCGGCCCGAGCACCCGGACCGGGAGTTCGACCCCGGCCCCCGCGCCACGACCACCTCCACCGTCCGGGGTCTGGAGCTCGTCAGCTACTTCGAGGGGAGCACCCGCTTCGGCATCGGCGTCGACACCCGCCGGGGCGACGGCCGTCCCGGCTTCCGGGTGACGGCGGGCGAGGACAAGCTCATCGTGGACATCGCCCACGAGGCGGCCGGCCGGACCGGGTGATTCAGCCGGTCAGACGGGCCTTCCAGACCTCCTCGCAGGGCCAGTCGCGGGCCCAGGCGGCGGAGACCTCGTGGTAGTCGCGGTGGGCGGGGTGGGGTGCGCGGATCTCGACCAGGTCCTCGACGGTGAAGCCGGCGTCGCGCAGCACGCGGATCATCTCGCCGTGCGGCAGGACGAACTCCACGCGTCCGCCCAGCTCCAGCCTTCCCAGGCCGCCGGGGCCGAACTGCGGCCGGCGCAGGGCGGCCGCGGCGGGTCCGTCCGGCGCGGCGCACAGGGCGAACAGCGGCGAGTACCGCATGAACACCAGTCGCCCGCCGGGGGTCAGCAGTCGGGCGGCTTCCGGGATCCAACGGCGCGGGTCGCACCACAACGAGGCGCCGTACTCGCTGACGACCAGGTCGAACGTGCCGTCCGCGCAGGGAACGCGCTCGGCGTCGGCGTGCAGGAGCGGAAAGTCGAGGCCGAACTCCTCCCGCATGGCGCGGGCGGTGGCGAGCTGCTCGTGGGAGAGGTCGACGGCGACCGGGTGGGCCCCGGCCCGGGCCAGCCAGGCGGAGACGTAGGCGGTGCCGCAGCCCAGTTCGACCACGCGCTTCCCGGCGATGTCACGGGGGAGGAGGGAGAGTTCGGACTCGGGGGTGGCCCACAGGCCCCAGGCGGGTTCGGTGCGTGCCCAGTGGGCGCGGGCGAGGGGGCCGTGGGAGGCGGCGGCCTCGCCGTCCCAGTAGCGCCGGTTGGCTTCCACATGGTCGTCGTGGTCGGTCATGTGGACAGGGAAGCGGAGAACGGAACGGCGGGGCAACGGGGTTACGGCTGACGCGCGTCTGGTCAGACGGCCGGGACGCCGCTACGTTACCACCGGTAACTCGCCCTGTTCCCCGACCCGGGAGTGCGCCATGACGACCGCACCGTCATCCCCCCACCGCCCCTCCCCGCGCCGCCGTTCCCGCGTGATCGCCGGAGGCGCCGTCGCCCTCGTGCTGGCCGCCACCGCCGCCGTGCCCGCCACCGCCGCGCCCGCGGACACGTCCGCGGGGCAGGCCGGCGCCGGCCTGAACGAGGTGATGTTCGTCGGCAACAACTGGGAGGGGACCGCCGACGTCATCGAGTCCACCGGCGACTACGCCAGGGTGGGCCGCGTCAACGTGATCCCCGACAAGGCCGAGCGGCTGTGGGAGATCCACCTCAACCCGGTCAGGCTCGCCTTCTACCTCGGCATCCGCCAGACCGTGGGCGAGGGCCACGACCAGTACGTCGACGACATGTACTCCACCCCGGACGGTTCGGCCGTCGTCGTCTCCCGGCCCAGCTTCGCCGACGTGGTCTCCATCGACCTCGCCACGGGTGGGATCAACTGGCGCTTCCCGGTGTCGGGCTTCCGCTCCGACCACATGGCGATCTCGCCCGACGGGAGGAAGGTCGCCGTCTCGGCCTCGACCTCCAACACCGTCCACGTCCTGGACATCGTCACGGGGAAGGAGTTGGGCTCGTTCGGGACCGGCGACAAGCCGCACGAGAACGTCTTCACCGACGGCGGCCGGTACATCTGGAACATGTCCATCGGCGAGGTCAACAACGCCCTCGACGCCCCCTGGCTGGACTGGACGAAGGGCGACCGGCGCATCACGATCGCCGACGCGAACACCTTCGAGACGGTGAGGGTCGTCGACATGCGCGAGCGGCTGGACGCCTTCGGCCGCGACGACCTGTCGGACTCGGTGCGCCCCGTCGCCTTCACGCCCGACGAGTCCACGCTCTACTTCCAGGTGTCGTTCTTCAACGGCTTCCTGGAGTACGACGTGGCGGCGGACCGGATCACGAGGTCGAAGGAACTGCCGAAGAATCCCGAGACCGACGAGGACCGCACCACCTGGGTCAACGACTCGCGCCACCACGGGATGTCGATGGACCCGCGGGGCGACAAGCTGTGCGTCGCCGGGACGATGGACGACTACGCCACCGTCGTGGACCGGAAGACCCTCCGGGAGGGGCCGCTGGTGCCGGTCTCCAAACCGTACTGGGCGACGGTGAGCGGTGACGGGCGGCACTGCGTGGTCTCCGAGAGCGGCGCCGACCGGGTCAGTGTGATCGACTTCGCGACCGGCCGGAAGGTGCGCTCCGTCCCCGTCGGCGACCATCCGCAGCGGGTGCGGGTCGGGCACGTGCCGGCGGGCTGGACGGGTCCCTCGGGGAGCTGATCCGCGGTCGACCGTCCGTCGGTGGCCACCGGACGCCCGCCGGCGCTCCGCCGATCCGCCGCCCGTCCCGTACCTCCGGGTGCCGGGACGGGCGGAGGACCGTTTTCGTGCACGGCTCTTGCCGCCTCGCGGTGGACCCCCCTATGTTCGCGGGAGCGCTCCCACCTCTCTTCTGACCGCCGTGTCACACTGGGTGACCACGGCGCGTCGATGAATCGTTTCACGCAGGCTCTTCCCCCCACCGGGAGCGATCACCAACCCCGACAAGGAGCCGCAATGCCTGCCCACCACAGCACGCGAAGAACCGCTGCCCCATCCACCGGCCCCCGCCCCCGCGACCGCGTCCGCGCCCTGTACGCCGGGGTGCTCGCCGCGCTGCTGGCGGCCGTCTCGCTCGTCGTCCTGCCGCCGCAGGAGGCCGAAGCCGCCGAGATCGACACCTCCGCCTACTACCAGCTGATCTCCCGCCACAGCGGCAAGGCCGTCGACGTCTTCGAACGCTCCACCGCCGACGGTGCCTCCATCGTGCAGTGGACGCCGGGGACGGGCACCAACCAGCAGTTCCGGTTCGTCCCCTCCGGCGACGGCTGGTACCGGATCATGGCCCGCCACAGCGGCAAGGTGCTGGACGTGGAGGCGCGTTCCACCGCCGACGGCGCCAACGTCGTCCAGTGGACCGACAAGAACTCCGCCAACCAGCAGTTCCGCGTCGCCGACTCCGACGGCGGCCACATCCGGTTGATCAACCGGCACAGCGGCAAGGCGCTGGACGTGTGGGAGTGGTCCACCGCCGACGGCGCGCGGATCTCCCAGTACACCGACACCGGAGGCGCCAACCAGCAGTGGCGCCTGGTGAGGGTGGACGACGGCCAGGGCCCGGGACCCGACCCCACCGACCCGCCGCCCGGCGGCACCCGGCAGATGGAGGACCTCGACAGGGGCCTGGTGTCGGTGCGTTCGGGCTCGGGCAACCTGGTGTCGTGGCGACTGCTGGGCACCGAGAGCCGCGACGTCGCCTTCAACCTCTACCGCGACGGGACGAGGGTCAACTCCTCGCCGATCACCGGTTCCACCAACCACCTGGACCCCGGCGCCCCCGCCGGCGCCTCCTACACCGTGCGCGCCGTGGTCGGCGGCGTCGAGCAGGCGCCCTCCGAGCCCTCGCTCCGCTTCACCGGCGGCGACCACCTCGACGTGCCGCTCTCCCGTCCGAGCTCCGCCCACACCCCCGTGGAGGCGTCCCCCGGCGACCTCGACGGTGACGGGCAGTACGAACTGGTCGTCAAATGGGACCCGGACAACGCCAAGGACAACTCCCAGTCCGGGGTCACCGGCACCGTGTACATCGACGCCTACCGGCTGAACGGGCAGCGGCTGTGGCGCATCGACCTGGGCCGCAACATCCGCGCCGGCGCCCACTACACCCAGTTCCAGGTCTACGACTACGACGGCGACGGACGGGCCGAGGTGGCCATGAAGACCGCCGACGCCACCCGCGACGGCCGCGGGACCGTCATCGGCGACGCGAACGCCGACCACCGCAACTCCAGCGGCTACGTCCTCACCGGCCCCGAGTACCTGACCGTCTTCGACGGGCTCACCGGCGCCGCGCTGGACACCGTCGACTACGCACCCGGCCGGGGCAACGTCTCCTCCTGGGGCGACTCCTACGGCAACCGCGTCGACCGCTTCCTGGCCGGCACCGCCTACCTGGACGGACAGCGTCCGTCGCTGATCATGGCGCGCGGCTACTACACCCGCGCCACCATCGCCGCCTGGGACTTCCGGAACGGACAACTCACCCGGCGCTGGCTGTTCGACTCGAACACCTCCGGCAACGGCGCCGCGTACGGCCAGGGCAACCACCAGCTCTCCGTCGCGGACGTGGACGCCGACGGTCGCCAGGAGATCGTCTACGGCTCGGCCACGGTCGACGACGACGGCACCCTGATGTACTCCACCGGCTTCGGCCACGGCGACGCCCTGCACGTCGGCGACTTCGTGCCCACCCGGCCGGGCCTGGAGGTCTTCTCCATCCACGAGTCCGGCAACCAGCCCGGCTCCGACCTCCACGACGCCCGCACCGGCCAGGTGATCCACCGCACTCCCACCAGCGGCTCCGAGGGACCGGGACGCGGGGTGGCCGCCGACATCCACGCCGGCAACCCCGGCGCCGAGTTCTGGGGCTCGGGTCCGAACATGGACCGGCTCCGCAACGCCTCGGGCGGCCACGTCGGACGCAACCCGTCCTCGGCCAACTTCCTGGTCTGGTGGGACGGCGACCCGGTGCGTGAACTCCTCGACGGCACCCGCGTCGACAAGTACGGCACCGGCGGCGAGACCCGGCTGTTGACGGGCAGCGGCGTCAGTTCCAGCAACGGGACCAAGTCCACCCCGGTGCTCTCCGGCGACCTGTTCGGCGACTGGCGGGAGGAGGTGATCTGGCGGCACAGCGACAACTCGGCGCTGCGCATATACGCCACCACCGTCCCGACGGACCTGAAGCTGCACACGCTGGTCCACGACGCCCAGTACCGGGTGGCGCTGGCCTGGCAGAACACCGCCTACAACCAACCGCCGCACCCGAGCTTCTTCCTCGGGCAGGGCATGAGCCTCCCGCCCCGACCCGACATCCACCTGCGCTGACCGGTTCGACCGGTTCGATCGGTTCGACCGCTCCGGGGTCGGCCGCGACACCGCGGCCGGCCCCGGAGCCGTGTTGTGACCCGGGGCGCCGCCGACCCCTCGAAGACGTGGGCGAGGGGACGGTCACCGAACTTCCCGCGGACCCGACCGTCCCGGCCACCTCGCGTCCCGGGACCGTCGGCAGCTCGGGCAGCGGAACCGGTCCGAGCCGCACCCCCTGGCGCGGAGCGGTGTCCACCAGGTGCGCCCCGGCCGCCCGCACGGCGCTCCGCACCCGACCGGGGCCAGGGGCGGGGTCGGGGTCCGGGGCCGGGGACCCGCTCGTGACGGAGTTTGCCGGTGGGGCCGAGGGCGTGCAGACGGATGGCACGCATGGGGCGTCCCCCTGGGACCGGGTGGTCGTGCCGTGGGGGTGACCACCCTCCAACCCCGGGACGACGTGAGGTCGAGTCGACGGGAGCGGCCGCGCGGGGCGTCAGACGCGGGGGAAGCGGGCCTGGAGGTCCCAGATCACGGGGTTGTCGCCCAGATCGTCGTGGATGTCGACGAGGTCGGCGACCAGGTCGTGCAGGAAGTCGCGGACCTCGCGGCGCAGCACGCCGTGGTTGACGGTCAGCGGCGGCTCGTCCTCGGGCAGCCAGTCGGCGGTGATCTCCACCCAGCCGAAACGGCGCAGGAAGTGGAGGCTGTCGGCCGACTCCACGAAGTCCAGCTCGGCGCGTTGCAGGCGGGACGCGCGGTTGCCGAGCGGATCACGGTCCAGCCGCTCGGCGATGTCGCACAGCGCCCAGGCGAAGTCGAGCACGGGCACCGTCCCGCGGGCCGTGGACAGCTCGCGGTCGGTGTCGGTGTCCGCGAGGTAGACGTCGCCGCAGAACAGGTCGTGTCGCAGCGTCCGCGCGTCCGCCGTGCGGTAGTCGGTCTGCGGCGGGTCGGGGAAGCGGCGGGAGAGGGAGTAGCCGATGTCGAGCACGGAAGCGATGGTGACACGCCCGGGCCGATGCGGTGGCGGTGGCGGGCTACTCCGAGGCGCCGCCGGAACCCGGTGACCGTTCGACCACGGAAGTGCCCTTGCCGGAGCCGCCCCCTCCGTCGAGCCGGTTCAGCTGCGTCCGGGTGGCTTTGCGCGCGGACGCGACAGCCACCCACCCGCTGCCGTTCCTCGTCGAACGACATCCGTCCAACCCCGTGGGGAAGAGTCGTGTTGTCGATCACCCACCGTGTTCGATCGACGATGGCGAGCTGCGGGAGGGAGACGCTGCACGGCAGCCGGAAGCCCCTCTTCGAGGCCGCGGACCGGATGCGCCCCGGGCCACCGGACCGTACGCGCGGACGCGGGTCCCACCCGGGTCGGAAAACGCCGGAGGGCGCCCGGCACCGCGCGCTGCGGTGCCGGGCGCCCCGGTGGGCCGCCGGAAGACGATCAGACGTTGACGCCGAAGTCCTGGGCGATGCCCACCAGGCCCGAGGCGTAGCCCTGGCCGACCGCGCGGAACTTCCACTCGGCGCCGTGGCGGTACAGCTCGCCGAAGACCATGGCCGTCTCGGTGGCGGCGTCCTCGCTCAGGTCGTAGCGGGCGATCTCGGTGCCGCCGGCCTGGTTGACGATGCGGATGTAGGCGTTGCGCACCTGGCCGAAGTTCTGGCTGCGGCTCTCGGCGTCGTAGATCGACACCGGGAAGACGATCTTGTCGATGTCGGCGGGCAGCCCGGCGAGGTTGACGTTGATCTGCTCGTCGTCGCCCGAGCCCTCGCCGGTGCGGTTGTCGCCGGTGTGGACGATCGACTGGTCCGGGGTGGACTTGTTGTTGAAGAAGACGAAGTGCTGGTCCGAGTAGACCTTGCCGTCGGCCTTGACCGCGATGGCGCTGGCATCCAGGTCGAAGTCGGTGCCGGTGGTCGTCCGGACGTCCCAGCCGAGGCCGACCGTCACGGCGGTCAGGCCGGGGGCCTCCTTGGTGAGGGAGACATTGCCGCCCTTGGACAGGCTTACAGCCATCGGGGTGCCCTTCTGTGGTGGTTCTCTTGCTGACCCGTTACTGGTCCATTTCCTACCCCCTCAAACGCCGACGGGGGGCGGCAGGGTTCCAGGTTCTTCGCCTTCTTCACTCTCGGCGCCGAAGCCGATCACCGTCGACCGGAAGCCGACGGGACCGGTCGGGAGCGGTCGGGGCCCCGGGCCGGGACCGACCGGGGTCCGAAAACGCCGTGACGGCGGCACCCGGCGGGCGGGATCATGGGGGACATGTCCGGGCCCTACTACATCCGAGGCTCGGTCTCCTTGCCGGAGGCCGAGCTGAACTGGCGTTTCTCCCGATCGTCCGGACCCGGCGGCCAACACGTCAACACCAGCGACAGCCGCGTCGAGCTGCGCTTCGACCTGGCACGCACCGAGGCACTGCCCGAAGTGTGGAAGGAACGCGCCCTGGAGCGACTGGCCGGCCGGCTGGTGGACGGGGTGCTGGTCGTCCGGGCCGCCGACCACCGCTCCCAGTGGCGCAACCGTGAGACCGCGGCCGTGCGGATGGCCTCGCTCCTGGCGGAGGCCACCGCACCGCCGCCGCGTCCGCGCCGGAAGGGCAAGGTTCCGCGCGGGATCAACGAGCGGCGGCTGCGGAACAAGAAGCACCGCTCCGACATCAAGCGCGGTCGTTCCGGCCGCGACTGGGGATAGCCTTCTCCGCTCCGCTCCGCTCCCTCGGCTCCGGCTCAGTACCGGAATTGTTGCTGTGCCTGGTTCCGTCGTCGTACGGCGACGATGGTGACGGTGGCGGCGAGGGCGAGTACGGCGACGCCGATGCCGATGGCCGTCCATGGGGGCCCGTCGTTGTCGGCCTGCGCGGTGTTCTGGTCCTCGCCGGAACCTGAAGGCGACTGCTCCTGCTCTTCCTGGCTTCGCTGGTCGGTCTGGTTCTTGTCGTCGGCGGAACCGGATTCGGGGGAGGGGGACTGGGAGGCTTCGAGGGAGGCGAAGTACTCGGAGAAGACCGGGCTCTTGTCGGCCGGGCCGGGGTCGCCCTTGCCGTCGACAATGACATGGGAGGGACGGATGATGCCGTGGCCGAGGTACATGCTCGGTTCCTCGCCCCTCTCCGACATGCCCGTTGTTTCGACCATCACGCGCAGGACCTGGTGGTTGGTCCAGTCGGGGTGCTTGGACCAGATGAGTGCGGCAGTTGCGGAGGCGAGGGCGGTTGCCACGCTCGTCCCGCCGGGGTCGCCGGGAGCGGAGAGAACCAGGTGGGGGCCGTAGTTGGAGAAGTCGGCCACGGTGGCGGTCTTGTCCACCGCACCCACGGCGACGACACCGGGAAGTACCGACGGGTAATCGTCCTTCTCTACCCGGCGGCCGTCGTTTCCAGAGCCGGCGAAGATGAGCTTACCTCGCTCATTGGCCTCAATGATGGCGTTCTGCGTCTCTGTGAGTGTTTCATTGTCCATGGCGCCGACGCTTATTGAAATGTTAATTACCTTTGCGTCGCTCTTGGCTGCATATCGAATTGCCTGGGCGAGGGATTTATCCCAGCTGGTGACAAACCCATCTTCCTTGTGTGCTCGTAGAGGGAGGATCTTCGCTTCGGGGGCGAGCCCTCGAAGACTGTTCGCTGTTCCTGTCCCGGCAATGAGAGCGGCCATGTCAGTGCCATGGCCGCTTGTGTCCTCGTGAGGATTCCGACTCTCCGAGATGAAGCTTTTTCCTGGGAGCAGGCGGCCTTCCAGGCCGGGGATCGGTTTCACCCCGGAGTCGATGACGGCGACGGTGACGCCTTCTCCCTTGGTGACCTTCCAGATGTCCGACATGTTCATGGCGTCGAGGTACCACTGTTGGTCCGGCCTGATCTCTGCGGCGGCAGGAGGTGAGAACAGGCCCAGAGACGCGAGCGTGGCTGTCAGCAGCGCCACCACGGTCAGCGCGCGCCTCTGTGGGGGGAGGGCTTGGGTTCGCATGAAGCTGTGCACTTCCTCGGGAGTCAGTCGATGACCGGCGGTACCACGTTCCGCTGCCCCGTCGCCCAGGTCTCCTCGTCCTCGGCGAGGTAGTCGGGGCGGTCGGTGCCGCTTCGGCGGCCCTTCGGGGGAGGGCTGCTGTTGGCCGGCCGTGCTGCCATGCCGGGGCGTGAAGGCCCCGCCGTGGCCCCTGGTTGTGGGCCACGGGACGTCCTGGGAACATTCCCTTGTTTGCCGAAGTCCCACCGCCGCGTCCGCGTCGGAAGGGCAAGGTTCCGCGCGGGATCAACGAGCGGCGGCTGCGGAACAAGAAGCACCGCTCCGACATCAAGCGCGGCCGTTCCGGCCGCGACTGGGGATAGCCCTTCTCCGCTCCGCTCCCTCGGCTCCCTCGGTTCCCTCGGCTCGGGCTCAGTACCGGAGTTGTTGCCGTGCCTGGTTCCGTCGTCGTACGGCGACGATGGTGACGGTGGCGGCGAGGGCGAGTACGGCGGCGCCGATGCCGATGGCCGTCCATGGGGGCCCGTCGTTGTCGGCCTGTGCGGTGTTCTGGTCCTCGCCGGAGCCTGAAGGCGACTGCTCCTGCTCTTCCTGGCTTCGCTGGTCGGTCTGGTTCTTATCGTCGGCGGAACCGGATTCGGGGGAGGGGGACTGGGAGGCTTCGAGGGAGGCGAAGTACTCGGAGAAGACCGGGCTCTTGTCGGCCGGGCCGGGGTCGCCCTTGCCGTCGATAATGACTTGGCCGGGACGGAGCGTTCCGTAACCGAGGTACATGCTCGGCTCGTTGCTTTTTTCGGAACGGCCGGCTGTCTCGACCATCACGCGCAGGACCTGGTGGTTGGTCCAGTCGGGGTGCTTGGACCAGATGAGCGCGGCAGTTGCGGAGGTGAGGGCGGTTGCCACACTCGTCCCGCCGGGGTCGCCGGGAGCGGAGAGAACCAGGTGGGGGCCGTAGTTGGAGAAGTCGGCCACGGTACCGGTCTCGTCCACCGCACCCACGGCGACGACGCCGGGAAGTACTGCCGGGTAGTCGTCCTTCTCTACCCGGCGGCCGTCGTTTCCGGACGCAGCGAAGATGAGAGCACCTTGCCTATTGGCATAGTTCACTGCATTTTGAATTCTGGTGAACTCGTCTTCGCTGAGGCTTCTTTTCCCCTGTGACACATTGATTACTTTTGCGCCGTTGTCGACTGCGTATCGGATGGCTTCGGCGATCCTCTTGCTCCAAGAGACGGAGAAGGAGAACGATTGGTGTGTGCGGAGAGGGAGGATCTTTGCCTCGGGTGCCAGTCCCTGAAGGCTTCCCGCTGTCCCTGATCCAGCGATCAGGGAAGCCATTTCTGTCCCGTGGCCGTCTGTGTCTTCGTGGGGGTCGGACGCTGCTGGGCTGAAGCTTTTCCCTGGGAGCAGGCGGTCTTCCAGGCCGGGCACTGGTTTGACTCCGGAGTCGATGACGGCGACGGTGACGCCTTCCCCCTTGGTGACCTTCCACAGTTCCGGCGCTTCCATGGCGTCGAGGTACCACTGTTGGTCCGGCCTGATCTCTGCGGCGGCAGGAGGTGAGAACAGGCCCAGAGACGCGAGTATGGCCGTCAGTAGCGCCACCACGGTCTGCGCGCGCCTCTGTGGGGGGAGGGCTTGGGTTCGCATGAAGCTGTGCACTTCCTCGGGAGTCAGTCGATGACCGGCGGTACCACGTTCCGCTGCCCCGTCGCCCAGGTCTCCTCGTCTTCGGCGAGGTAGTCGGGGCGGTCGGTGCCGCTTCGGCGGTCCTTCGGGGGAGGGCTGCTGTTGGCCGGCCGTGCTGCCATGCCGGAGGTGGTGCCACCTCCCCGGACCAGGCCGGTGCCACCGGGAGTGAACGCCGTGGGCACGCGACCGCTGCCGGTACGTTGGGGTCCTGCGGTAATGCCTGGTTGGGAAGCCATGGGGCGTCCCGGGAACACGCCCCTGTCGGCGGGGTTGCTACCGCCCATCCCCCCGGGCGAAGCAGTTATAGGCCGCCCCATCGAGGTGCGTTCCCCGCCGGGGACGGTTCCTCCGCGCGGGTTCGTGCTGCCAGGGCCGGCCGTGAGAGGAGAGGGCTGGCGAGGAGTGCCACCCGTAATGTTCTTGTTTACGGTGCCCTGCGGTGGGATGCCGCCTCCTCCGCCGACGGGTGGGCGGCCGCTGATGGGAGTACGGGTGGACGAGGGTGTTCGGTCGACTCGCTGTGCTGGATTGGCACTCGGTACTGGTGTCACAGGCATGGTCGACGGTCCAGTGGAGTGCTGTGAGGCAGACGGGGTAGTGACTTGCGGCCGAGCCTCGGTGGTAGGAAGTGGAGCAGCAGAGTCGATCGTTGTGGCCGGGGGACGGTTGCTCGCGAGGGCAGGGCGGTCAACGGCAGGGCCAGGGGACGTCTCCGTTACGCCGTGGGAGGAAGCCCCACCACTGGTTGCTGGGATGTTGGCTCCCTGGACCGGGTGAGGTGAGATTCCTCCCGTCCCGGCTCCTGCCGCCGAGTTCGAGGTAGTTCCGCCGGGCTCACTTCGATAGCCAGGGTTCGGCAGCGGCTTGAAGGTCGGTTCCTCCGCGCCCCGCAGGTTCTCCCCGGCCGCCCGGTAGTACGACGACAACCGGTTCATCTGGTTGATCGCCTCTTGGCGCTGCTTCTCCTCCGCCTCCCGGCGGGCCTTGTCCTTCTCCGGGTCGGCGTAGCACATCTCCGGGTTCGGGATGGCGGCCTTGGTCTCGGTGAGGGCCTGCCCGGCGTCCACCATGTGCTGTCCCAGGGTGCGGACGTACACGGCGAACCGCATGGTCTCCAGCGCGAAGTGCTGCCCCCACTCGCGGAACGCCTCGGCGGCCTCGCCCTTCCACTCCACGCGGTCGACGTACGTGCGCAACTCGCTGCCGATGCCGTCCAGGTCGGTGCTCGCCTTGGCGAGCGCCTCGCCCCTGGAGGTGAGCACACCGGGGTTGGCGTTCGCGATCATCGCGCGGAGCGCGCCGAGGGACTTGTCCTCGAACTCTCCCATGATCCTTCCTGCCCCCCTTAGCGGTAGTCCGAGACGTTCTCGTTGGCCTTGTCGGTCTGCCCGGCCTCGATGTCCTGACTGTTGCCGTCGCCGTGCCGGCTCTGGCTGTACTCCTCCACCCGTTCCTGGATGGTCTGGAAGCGCTGCGCCTGGTCGGTCTCCAGGTTCTGGTAGCCCCTGTCGACGATCTGGGTGGCGATGCCCAGCGCCTCCAGCTGTTCGCCGAAGAGCCGGGAGAGGTCCTGCAGTCGGGTGTGGACCCTGTCGTAGAGCGACGACAGGTCCGCCGCGGCGCTGAAGCCCGTTCCGTACGCGTCCGGGGTGATGTCCTGGTCGCTGATGTGCTGGTGGGAGGCGGGGGAGCTCGGCAGCTCGCCCAGGATCTCGTCGATGCGCCTCTTGAACGAGGCGAGCGATTCGGCCTCGTAGGAGAGGTCCTTGCCGCCGCCCACGTCACGTCCGCCTGTCACGCCGTGTCCCCCGTCCCCCCGGTTCAGTCGTCACGTTGTGCCATGGTCGTGTACGGCAGTGTAGACCCCACCGGTGTCAACTCACGGGGTGGTGGTGGGCGTTCGGCCACGGCTCGGGCGGCCTCGGAGGGGGTGGGCGCACGGGGTGTGGAAGCGGCCCGTCGCGTCCGTTGTGTCCGTCGCGTCCTCAGGCCAGGCGCCGGTAGCGTCCCCGGAAGTACGCCAGTGGCCCGTTCTCCGCGCCCGTCGGCAGCGTGGTGGCCAGGACCCGGCCGATCACCAGGGTGTGGTCGCCGGCGCTCACGCGCTGTTCGGTGCGGCACTCCACCGTGGCCAGCGCGCCGTCGACCAGGGGGGCGCCGGAGCTTTCGCCGCGGGTGCAGGCCATGTCCTGGAAGAGGAGACGGTCGCTGACGCGGCCGCGCATGGAGAAGCGCCCCGCGATGTGCCGCTGGCCCTCGGTGAGGACGGACACCGCCCACAGCGGCTGTCGTTCCAGCAGTTCGTCCATCCGGGAGTCCGCGCGGACGCTCACCAGGACCAGGGGCGGGTCCAGCGAGACGGAGAGGAAGGAGGTGGCGGTCATGCCGACGTCCTCGCCGCGCGGCCCGTCCTCCGGGTCGTACGCGGTCACGAGCACCACTCCCGCGGCCAACCGAGCCATGGCGGCACGGAACTCCTCCTCGCTCACCCCTCCAGGATGAGGGGCGTCGGGGCCCTGCTGCGATACGGGGGCGTTCTGGGACATCTGTTGCTGGGGTGTCGGGTGCACACACCGCACGCTAGACGGTGTCCCGGCGCAGTCGCATCGGCCCTCGGGACCAGGCCGGGCCTAGGTACATTGGCTGAACGTTCCGCAGGTCAGAGCCGGAATTTGCGTTCGGTACGGGTGTGGAGCAGGGTGGGGCGCCCCGACGCACCGCAATCGTTCGCCCACGCTCCGTTGTGACTTGAGTCACACAGGACTCCAATTGTTGACCCTGTGTACCGACTGGGCAGCTCGCTGTGATTCAGTGGCTGGCAGAGGCGGAGAAAGTCAAAACCCGAATCATCTGGAGTCGCTCGTTCGAGTCTCAGGGGGAGGGCGGATGGAAGCCGAGTCGGAGCCCTATGTGCGCCTCGCCACCCTGCGCAAGCTCCACCGGTCCATGGCGGAGCTGAACACCGCCCGCAGTCTGGCGGACACCCTGCAGACGGTGGCCGACGGCCTCGTCAAGGGCATGGACTTCGAGCTGGCCGCGGTCAACCTCGTCAAGCCCGACGGGGACCTCGTGGTGGCCGCGGTCGCCGGCAGCGAGGGCGCGGAGGCCATGATGGCGGGCCGTACGGGTTCCCGTGCGGCCTGGGAGCGCAGGCTGGCCATGGGGGAGCGCTGGGGCGAGCTGCGCTTCATCCCGCACACCGAGGCGTGGATCCTGCTCGACGACGACGTGCCGCAGTGGCACACCGCCGGCCCGGCGCCGCGGTACCCCGACGAGTGGCACCCGATGGACATCCTCCTGGCGCCGATGTACTCCTCCGACGGGGATCTGTTGGGCGTGATATCCGTCGACAAGCCGCGCAACGGACGGCGCCCCGGCGCGTGGGGGCGCGAAGCGCTCCAGATGTACGCCTTCCAGGCCGGCATCGCGATCGGCAACGCGCGTTTGCGGGCGAACATGCAACGCGCGCTGGTCCGGCTGGAGCGCGAGCAGCAGGCTCTGCGCGCGAGCGAGGAGAGCTTCCGACAGGCGTTCGAGTACGCGCCCAGCGGCATGGCGATCACCGAACTGGACGGTGACCAGAACGGCCGGCTGGTGCGCACCAACGACGCGCTGTGCAGGCTGCTGGACCGCCCGGCGTCGGCCCTGCGGCGCTACTGCTTCTCCGACCTCGTCCATCCCGAGGACCTGGCCACCCTGATGCGCACCTCCGCCGAGGGCGGCCGGGCCGAGCTGCGGCTGGGGCGGCGCGACGGCTCCTACGTCTGGGTGTCCCTGCGCAACTCCGTGGTGGCCGACGCCACCGACGGCCCTCGTCTGCTGCTCACCCACGTCGAGGACATCGAGGAACGCAAGCGGCACGAGCTCCAGCTCGCCCACCGCGCCAGCCACGACGCCCTCACCGGTCTGCCCAACAGCGCCGAGCTGCGCGCCCGGCTCAGTGCCCGGTTGTGCGACAAGCCGGCGCCCCTGTCCGACGCGGCGCAGATGGGGCCCGGCGTGGCGGCCGCCCCCGGCCCCGGCCCCGGTTTCGACCCCGGCTTCGACCCGGGCTTCGGGGACGCCTTCCCGGAGCCGGTCGGCGGGTGCGACCACCACGTGCACATCGTTCCGCCGTCGGGCGACAGTCCCTCGGAGAAGGGATTGGCGGTCCTCTTCTGCGACCTGGACGGTTTCAAGTCGATCAACGACCGCTTCGGTCACCACTGCGGGGACGCGGTGCTGATCGAGGTGGCGCGCCGGCTGGCGAGTGGCGTTCGCGACAATGACACCGTCGCGCGCCTCGGTGGTGACGAGTTCGTCGTACTGGCCGACGGACTGGGCCGGGAAGACGCCTCCGACCTGGCCGTACGCCTGCGCAACGCGATCATTCCCCCCATCCGGGTGGGGGGCCGCGCGGTCCGGGTGGGCGCCAGCTTCGGCATCGGCTGGGCCGGGTGCGGCATGACGGCCGAAGAGGTGTTGCACTCGGCCGACCAGCGGATGTACGTCGAGAAGCGATCGCGTGCGAGGGCCCACCGCCGCGTCGGGTGAGATTCCTCGCCCGACGCGGTTCGGGGGTCAAGAGCGCCACGACCTTTACCCCGAAAGGGGTAGGCTGCGCCGGGCAGGCACCTGTGATGGAGGAGCGCACGGAATGACCGCCGGTAACAACGGCTCGGGCACGCCGGAGAACGACGACCCGTTCGCCTACCTCTACCGTTCCGAGGACGGTACGGACGGTGGTGCTGGTGACGCGGCGACACAGCAACCCGGCGTTCCCCGCACCTCGTACCACCAGGTCCGCGCGGTGGGCCAGCGTCGGTACGGCGGGGTCCAGCAGGGCCGACAGCCCCAGCAGCCACCGCCCCCGCAGGCTGCCCACCAGCAGCCGAACGCGTACTACGCGGCCCCCGAGACCGTCCCCGGCGGCCGGGCCGCCGCACGGCGCGAGGCCGCCGCCGGACCGGGCGGGCCCGGTGGGCGGGGGCGCGGTGGTCGCAGCCACAACGGTCTGCTCATCGGCGCCATCGCGGTCGTCGTGGCCGTGATCCTCGGGGTGGGCGCCGCGGTCGTCTTCAGCGACGACGACACCGGAGGCAACCAGGCGGGCACCGCCCCGTCCCCCACCGCCGAGGAGAGCGGCGGTGACACCGGGGAGGACGAGGGCGAGACCGAGGGGTCCGACAGCAGCGACAAGGCCCCGGCGCCCCTGCCCGAGGAGGAGGCCGTCAGCCTTCGCCTGGAGGGCGGCGCGTCCGTGCCCGCGACCGCGGAGATCAAGGGGTCCCGCGCCAGGAACGGTTCGTACGTCACGGGCCTGGACAACCCCGGAGCCGGGGTGAGCTGGTCCTTCGAGGTGCCGGAGGCCGGCAAGTACACGCTGTTCGTCGGCTACGGCGTGCCCGGCAAGGACGCCAACTCCACGCTCACGGTCAACGGCGAGCCCCGCCAGGATCCGCTGAACATGAAGAACTTCGCCAAGGCGGGCGAGGGCGAGTGGGAGAAGGGCTGGACCCGCACCTACGCCTGGGTCGACCTGGAGAAGGGCACCAACAGCGTCAAGATCTCCTGCGAGCAGGGCAACCAGTGCGGCTTCGTCCTCGACCAGGTGTGGCTGGAGAAGGGGCACGTCAGCAGCAGCGGCTGACGCGGCGCGGCACGGACGGTGGCGCGGCGCGGGACGCGGGCCGGCGGCCGCGGGGCCGGGCCGCCCTCAGCGGGAGACCACCCGCAGGAAGGAAGCCACCGTCTCCGCCATCGCCTCCCGCGCCGGTGTCAGGTACCGGCGGGGATCGACGGCCGAGGGATCCCGCTCCAGGAGGGCGCGGACGGCGCCGGTGAAGGCGGTGTTCAGCGCCGTCCCCACATTGATCTTGACCATGCCGGAGGCGACCGCCCGCCGCAGCTCCCCGTCCGGCACCCCGGACGAGCCGTGCAGCACCAGCGGCACGGGGACGGCCCGCCGTAGCTCGCCGATGAGGTCGTGGTCGAGGACGGCGGTCCGCTCGGTCATCGCGTGGGAGCTGCCCACCGCGACGGCGAGCGCGTCCACACCCGTGGCGGCGACGTACGCCCGTGCCTCGTCCGGATCGGTACGGACCCCGGGGGCGTGCGCGTCGAGCGTGCCGCGCTCCGGTGCCGGGTCGCCGGGCTTGCCGCCGACGCGCCCCAGCTCGGCCTCCACCCACATCCCGTGCCGGTGGCCGAAGCGGACGGCCTCGGCGGTGGCCTCGACGTTCCCGGCGTAGGGCAGCTTCGAGGCGTCGAACATCACCGAACCGAAGCCCGCGTCGGGAGCGGCCCGCAGCAGCTCGGTGCTCTCCACGTGGTCCAGGTGCAGGGCCAGCGGCGCGTCGGAGGCGCGGGCCACGGCCGCCGCCGCGGCGGCCGGCGGGCCGAGCCGGCCGCCGTGGAACCGCACGGCGTTCTCGGAGATCTGGAGGACCGCACCGGTGCCCGCGGCCTCCGCGCCGGCGGCGATCGCCTCGGCGTGCTCCAACGTGATCACGTTGAACGCCGCGACGCCGTGCCCGGCCGCGCGCGCCCGCGCGACGAGTTCCCCGGTCCCCACCAGTGGCATGCCGATCGCTCCCTCGACGTCGCGTTCCCCCGGCGCCCCGGTGCCCGGCGCGCTCTCCTCGGGGATGTGTCCGGCGGCCGTACCGTCGCCGGTGGGCCGCCGCGTCCCGCCGGGCCGCCGCGGCGGCGGCCGTGGCCCGCCTCAGGCCGCCACCAACCGTGCGGCGACCCGCACCTCGGGCAGCAACTCCTCGTAGGCCGCCCGGTCGAACTCGCCCGCGGCCGGCGCCCGTACCGTCGCCGCCGACAGGGCGGCGGCCCGGGCCAGCCGCTCCGGCCAGGGCAGCTCCTCGACCAGTCCGGCCAGCAGCGCGGCCACCACCGAGTCGCCCGCGCCCGTCGGGTTCCCGGACAGCCGTCGGGGCGGCTCGACGCGCCAGGAGCCGTCCGGAGTGAGCGCCAGCAGGCCGTCGGCCCCCAGCGAGGCCACCACCGCGTGCGCCCCGCGCCGCCGCACCAGTTCCGCCGCCCGCAGCGGCTCGGTGGTGCCCGTTATCCCGGCCAGTTCCTCGGCGTTGGGCTTGACGGCGTCCGGCCGGGCGGCGAGCCCGCGCAGCAGCGGCTCCCCGCTGGTGTCCAGCAGCACCGGTACTCCGGCGGCGCGCGCGGCGCGCACCAGCGTCCCGTACGCGCCCACGGGCACGCCGGGCGGCAGACTGCCGCAGAGCGCGACGGCGGTGGCGTCGCGCAGGAGGTCGTCGTAGGTGCTCAGGAAGCGGTCCCACTCGGCGGGGGCGATCAGCGGCCCCGGCTCGTTGAACAGGGTGGCGCCGCCGCCCCCGTCCACGACCCCGACGGTGCGGCGGGTGTTCCCGCCGACGGGAACGAGCGCGTCCCCGACCGGTCCCTCCTCCGTCACCTCCGCCAGCAGCGCCCGCAGCCGTTCGCCCGACGGTCCGCCGGCGAAGCCGGTCACCAACGTCTCGTGGCCCAGCGCGGCCAGTACCCGGGACACGTTCAGGCCCTTGCCGCCCGGTTTCTCGACGACCTCCCGCACCCGGTGGGAGGCGTGGGGCTCCACACGGGGCACGCGGTAGGTGATGTCCAACGCCGCGTTGAGCGTGACGGTCAGGATCATCCGGTCTTTCCACCTCCCAACGGCGGCACGTGAACGTCCTGTGGTGCCCACGGTGACGCGGGCGGGTCGGCCGCGCGAGCGATCATGCCAAAGCGGAGGCGGCCGGCCCAGGGGTTCGGGCCCACCGCCCCCGCTCGATGTGCGAACGAGACCGGAACGAGATCAGGCGGCCCCGGACGACTCGGACACCCCGGGCCTTCCGACGGCTCCGGCGGCTGCGGTGGTTGCGGTGGCTGCGGCGGTCGGGGGAGCGACCACCCACGCCCCCTTGCGCATCACGCCCACCACCCGGTAGTCGCCGTCCAGCACCACCAGGTCCGCGTCCTTGCCCGGTTCGATGCCGCCCACCCGGTCGGCGACCCCCAGCATCCGCGCCGGGGTGGCCGTCAGCGCCCGCACCGCGTCCGCCACCGGCAGGCCGTCCACCGTCACCGCACGCCGCAGCGCGGTGTCCAGGGTGAGCGTGGAGCCCGCGATCGAACCGCCCTCCACCAGCCGGGCGACCCCGTCGGTGACCCGCACCTGGAGCGGGCCGAGCGGGTAGACGCCGTCGCCCATCCCGGCCGCTCCCATGGCGTCGGTGACGAAGGCGACCCGGTCCGCGCCCGCGCGGGCGAAGGCCAGCTCCAGGACGGCCGGGTGCAGATGGGTGCCGTCGTTGATCAGCTCGACGGTGACCCGCTCGTCCTCCAGCAGCGCGGCCACCGGGCCGGGCGTGCGGTGCAGCAGCGTGGGCATCGCGTTGAACAGGTGCGTGGCGACCGTCGCGCCCGCCGCCACGGCCCGGACCGTGGCCTCGTAATCGGCGTCGGTGTGGCCGACGGCCGCGATCACCCCGCTGTCGGCGAGCATCCGCACCGACTCCAGACCACCGGGCAGCTCCGGCGCCAACGTCACCATGCGGGCCGTGCCGCGCGCCGCCTCCACCAGCTTGCGCACGTCGGCCGGGTCCGGATCGCGCAGCAGGGCCGGGTCGTGGGCGCCGCAGCGGCTGCGGGCGATGAACGGCCCCTCGAAGTGGACGCCCGCCAGATCGCCCTGCTCCACCAACTCCGACAGCACGGCCGCCTGCCGGGCCAGGTCGTCCAGATCGCCGGTCACGGTGGAGGCGACCATCGTGGTGGTGCCGTGCGCCCGGTGGGTGGCCACGACCTCCAGCGCCTCCTCGGCGCTGCCCGCGGAGAAGGACGCGCCGCCACCGCCGTGGACGTGTATGTCGACGAAGCCGGGCACGACCCAGTGGCCCGACAGGTCGAGGGTGCCCGCCTCGCCGGGGACGTCCTCGGCGATCCGGCCGCCCTCGACGGTCACCCGACCGTCCTCGGCCACGCCGTCCGGCAGTACCACCCTGGCACCGGTCAGCACTGCGCGCCGGGTGGGCCGTGTGGTCGGTGTCGTGGTCGGTGTCGTGGTCGGCGTCATCGGCTCGAAACCTCCGCGGAGAGTAGGTCCCAGGCGAGGAGGCCCGCGCCCAGGCACCCGGCGGCGTCCCCCAGGGCCGCCGGAACGATGGTGGGGAGCTGCTGGAAGGTGACCCGGGCGCGCACGGCCTCGCGCAACGGCGCGAGGAGCGTCTCGCCCGCCTCGGCGAGACCGCCGCCGACGATCAGCACCCGGGGGTCCACCAGGGTGATGGCGGTGACCAGGCCCTCGGCGAGAGCGTCGAGGGCGTCGCGCCAGACGGCGAGCGCCCGCGGGTCGCCGGCGGTGACGGCCTCGGCGGCGTCGGCGGCCGTCGCCGCCGGATCGCCGCACGCGGCGGCCCAGGCCCGGCCGACGGCGGCGGCGGAGGCGAACACCTCCAGGCAGCCGCGTCGCCCGCAGCCGCACTCGGGGCCGTCGGGGCGCACGGTGATGTGCCCGATCTCGCCGGCGCCGCCGTGGGCGCCGGGCTCCACCCGGCCGTCGATGCCGATGGCCCCGGCGACGCCGGTGCCCAGCGCCACGAACAGGAAGCGGTCCGTGCCCGCGCCGGCTCCGATCCGGCCCTCGGCGAGTCCGCCGGTGCGCACGTCGTGGCCCAGGGCGATCGGGGTGCCGGGGGCGTCCAGCCGCTTGGCGAGCAGGTCGCGCAGCGGCACGTCCCGCCAGTCGAGGTTGGCGGAGTAGACGGCCGTGCCCGTCGCGTCGTCGACGATCCCGGGGACGGCGATGCCCACGGCCGCGGGCTCGGCGCCGTACCGCCGCAGGCCCGTCTCGCGCAGCTCGGTGACGAAGGAGAGGACGTTGTCCACCACCGCGTCGGGCCCCTCGTCCCGTCCGGTGGGGCGGCGCGCCCGGTGGAGCGGCGCGTGGTCGGCGCCCACGAGGGCGGCCTTCATACCGGTGCCGCCCACGTCGAGGGCGACGACGTACGGGGTGTCGTTCAGCCGAGGAGTCACGGGGACAGTCTCCCGTGACTGCCGGGAAAGGTCTAGTCCACTCTTCGGGTGGCCTCCCGCCCCGGCGTCCACGCACGGTCGTCGGACCGGGGGCCGCCGGTGGGAACCACGGGGCGACCGGGCCGTTTCGGTGGCGTCATCCCCATCCGGGAGGTGCGCGGAACGAGGCCGGGGGCGAACCGGACGAGGCCGAGCACAGCGCGCGCGGGGCGCTCCCGGAGCGGGAACTCCGCGCGGTACTCGGCGACGGGCCGCCGGGGAGGGACACGCGACCCGGAGGACGCTCCCCACACCGAGGCGGACGGGACTCCCGGCGGCGGTGTGACGGCCCCGATGGACACACCTCCCGGAGAGAGGACCGGCGGGACGCTGCCCGAGGGCGACTTCCGGACCGACGCCACCCGTCCGACCCCCGTACGACATCCACTCGACACGGGGCCCGTGACGGTTGGTCACTACAATTCGACGGTCGGCTCACGGCGACCACGGGGTTCCTGTCCGCCCTTCCGCACCCGCGTGGGGAACGAGGCGGCGGACCGGCCGGGACCGACACGGTGACGGACGGAGAGAACGGGGGATCATGACCTTTGAAGACCAACGGTCCACGCGTACGCGGCTGAACGAATCGGCCCCTCCGGGCGGCGGTCAAGGGCCCGGCGGCGACCTGGCGCACTCCGAGGCGCAGAAGAAGAAGGCCGTCGAGTACATCGAGGAGCACCTGGGCCCGGAGACGAGGAAGGCGGGCGTCATCGCCGACGACGAGAGCGAGGCCCTCACGGGAGGGGTGAGCGCCACCGCCTGCACCGTGGGCAGGCTGAACGGCTGGGAGGTGCAGAAGGGACTCTCCCACCGCCTGGGCAAGTGGCAGCGGAACGTCAAGCGGCTGACGGGCCGGCTGGACGCGGAACTCGCGGGCCTCCGACGGACCGACACCCTCTTCCGAACCAACGAGGACGACACCAAGGCGTCGTTCAACGGCGTCTCGCCCCTCTACCGCAGCGCCCTGCTCGACTACGTGCCCGGTCCCGGACCGACGCCGAGCCCCGGCGCCGACCGCCCGACGGCGAAGAGCCCGATCTCGGACTTCTGAAAGAACGGCGGGGGATCACCATGGCGGTGGACTACGAGACGATCGTCAACACCGATCTGTCGGGCCTCGACAAGGCGGCGTCCGACTGGAAGAAGATGGGGAAACGGTTCGGCGATCTGCACGACAACTACCGCGACCACGTCAAGGCCGCGGTGGAAGCCGATGGCTGGCAAGGGGAATCGGCCACCACGTTCAAGAGCCAGGCCCAGATCACGCTGGAGGAGTACGCCGGGGCACGGGACGAGGCACAGGCGGTCGGCGCACTGCTGGAAGAAGCGCACAGCACGCTCACCGACCGACGCGGGAAAGTGCTCGAAGCGCGGGACCAGGCCGTCGAGGCCGGCATGGACGTCAACCCCGGCACCGGACGCTGCACCCTGAACCTCGACAGGCTGGATGAGGCCAAGGCCGAGACCTACCGCGAGGACCCGGCCGCCCGGGAGGAACTCGAGGAACGCTGGACGAAGAAGATCCGCGACGCGGTCAAAGCCGTCCAGGACGCCGACGAGAACTTCCGCCTGGCTCTCGCGGCCGATCCCGACGACGGCAACAGGGGACTGCTGGACGGCTTCAACGGTGCCCTCGAGGACGACGCGGGCGCGGCGAACGCCGCACGCGCCGAGGAGCTGTACAGCAAGGTCGAAAGGGGCGAGAAACTCTCCCGCGAGGAACGGGAGGAACTGGATCTCCTGATGCGGGAGAACGAGTCCGACCAGGAGTTCAGCCGCACCTTCATCACCGCCCTGGGCGGCCCCGACGGCGTCATCCGCACGCACAACGAGCTGACCGACCGCGCGTACTACGAGGACACGGGACAGAAGAAGCACTACCTGGGCCTGGACCGGCACCTGGCCAACGTCGTCGCCACCGCCACGACCGTCGACGGCAAGGACAAGGCCGCCGACGAGAGGTTCTACGACACGTGGCGCGAGCAGCTGCGGGAAGCCGGTGTCGAGACGTACGACGCCGAGGTCGTCGGGGGAGAGCACAGTGGCCGGCAGGTGAGGGGGTACCAGAGCCTGGTCACCCTGATGCAGAACGGCGACGGCTACGACCGGGAGTTCCTGCACGACCTCGCCGACGACATCCGCGCGGCCGAGGACCCCGACAAGGGAGGCGACCCCGACATCTGGGACCTCGACGGAGGGTTCGCCGGCACGAAGGAGGAGGACGGGACCTTCTCGCCGGACCGGAACAGTTGGTTCGCCAACGATCCCTACGACGGCGTCCTCGGCATCATGAGCAAGGACCCGGCCACCGCCACCGCCTACTTCGATCCCGCGTCCGAGGCCGGTGAGGACCGGCTCAAGTACCTCCAGCGGGACCGCGACTGGGACGTCGTCAACACCTCCGAGTGGCGCAAGGTCGAGGTGACCGGCCCCGACAAGGCCGACTCGGACAGCCGCGTGGGCTTCGGCGCGGCTCTGGAGGCGGCCATGACCGGCCATGTCCCCGGTGAGGAGCCCCGGGGAAAGAACCCCACGCATCACTCCGAGGCGGAGGTTCGCGTCCTGGAGTCGGTGGTCAAGTCGTATGCGGAGGCTGCGGCCGTCGACAAGACGGCCATACCCGAGAACATCCGCCGGAACATGGCGAACGCGCTCGCCTACTATCCGAACGACGTCCATGACATCCTCGGCAAGAACGGGGACTTCACCCGCGATTCCCTGTCGTCTGAACCGAACGATGTCGATGTCAAGCGACAGCACATGTTGCAGTTTGTTCGTGGCGTCGCAGAAGACGGTGGAGCCTTCCGCACCATTCACGACTCCCAGGTGAAGATGGTCGCCGGTGAAATTCACGACCTGGGCAGGGAAGACCTGATGGAGGGGACCGACAGAGCTCGGGCAGTGGCGCAGGTGAGCGGCCAAGTCATGGGGTCCCTGGATTACATACGCGCCGATGTCCTGGGCTCGCAGCGAGACGACGAAATCTCCCAGAATAATTGGGGGAAAATATACGCGTACCATACGATAGGTACGCCGGTCACCGCTGTGCCTGTATTCGGAGACGCTCTCCAGCGCCTTGTCGACGTCGGGACCGGGCAATATGCGGAACAGCTCAACAACGAGGTCTCCAACAAGACGACGGAAGACCTTATTTCTGCTTACAGAAGGGAAGGGTATCCCCGACTGGAGGAAATGCTGCACATTCGGGCGGAGCAGGTGGGAATCTCGGAGGAGGACCTGGCATCGCCCGAGAAGGCGTTCCAGTCGACGATCATGAATGATGCCGGAAGTGAGTACTCCATGGCTCTGGGGGACGCCGAGGGAGCCATGGGGGACAGGTCGTGACGGGCGGCGCGGAGGAGAAGCGCGGAATGAGGAAAACTGTTCGATTTGCCATTGCTTCAAGTCTGACGCTTCTGCTGTCTACCGCCGTGGTCTTCCATTGGAAGTCGGGAGGGGAGGAGTCCGGGGGCGGTCAGGCGATCTGCGACGGTCTCCTGACGAAGGAAGCGATATCCCCTCTGTCGATCGATCCCGAAGGAGAATACGAATCCTCTCGGAAAGAGCTGGTCGACGGCCCGGGGGAGAGTGGAAGCGATTCTCCCGGGCGGCGTGGGATGATATCGCGCTGCCCTGTTTGGCAGTCCGAAGGGGGCATTGCCGAGTTCGAGGTGTTCGTTGCCTGGGACTTTGGTCCCTTTAGGAGTGAACCGGTGACTCCCGGATGGTACGTGGACGCCTCTCCGCTTGGTTCCGGTCTGAATGGCTGGACGGAAGGTCGGAGAGCCGAAGTTTGGCTTCCGCAGAAATGTTCCGATGATTTCAAAATGGGGAACAAGCCGATTCAGGTGCAGTTGGAGCTTCAGAACCCGCGACATGGGCAGTGGGGGCGGGACGACAAGCGCCGCCGCATGGCCGAGGTGCTGATGAGCTATGCGAAGAACTTGGCCCAGGAGAAAGGGTGTGACGAGGAAGGTTTCGAACTCGCGGATGAGGTTCCCGGGGCTCCAGTCCACGAAGAAGTCCCCGTTGAAGGCCAGTGCGGCCTGTCGGGCTTCGGCGTGACTCGTGACCAGGCGAGTCGGGGAGAGCTTCGTCAGAGTGTGGTCGGGAACTACGAGGACGGTTGGAGCTGCGTGCTGACCCGTGAGAGCGAATCGGACAGGAAGTACGCTCTGGCAGCCTTCGCGGTGAACGGGAACGATCAGCTGATAGCTCACCACCGGAATTCCCGGGCGAATGAATCGGAGGGTTTCCAAACCGAATTCATCACCTGCGGCGGTGCGGAATACCTGGTACAGATGTCGCATGCCGAAAGCGAACCCCAGGACCACGACGAGCACGAGCGGAAGGCGCTCGAGTACGCCGAAGCCGATCTCCTGCCCGCGCGGGTTCTGCACGAAAGCTTCGTCGATGCCGTCAAGGAAAAGCTGGGGTGCGCGTCGTGAGGTGAGGGGGCGGGAGTCCCCGGTTGTGGAGGGCGGTGGTCCCCGTGTGGTGCTTCCCGCGGCTGACGCAGATCCGCAGGACGGCCGTCGCCGAACGGGGGGCGGGAACGCGGCCACCAAGGGAAAGCTGATCGACACCTACGAGGAGTACGGCCTGCCACGGCTCCGGAGCATGATTCAGGACCGGGCCGTGGAGACCGGCGTGCCGGAAGGTGAGGTCGGTGAGTCCGGCAGCAGGAGCGCCCTCCTGCTCCAGGAAGCCGGACAGGCGTACACAGCTGCGGCGAACAGGGCGGAGGGAGCCCTCCGGTAGGCCGTTCCGCCCCGAGCCCGGGCTCGGGGCGTCAGCCCAGGATCACGCTGCGGGTCAGGTTGCGGGGACGGTCCGGGTCGGCGCCGCGGGACTCGGCGAGGGCGACGGCCAGGCGCTGGGCGCGGATCAGGTCGGCCATCGGGTCCAGGGCGCCCTCGCCCGTGGCCGGACAGTCGGATTCGGCCAGCAGGGTGCCGCCCACCCGCTCCACGTCGCCCGCCAGCCCGTCCGGCAGGGACCCCAGCAGCCAGGCCACCCGGCCGGGGCCGGTGACGGCGATGGGGCCGTGGCGGTACTCCATCGCGGGGTACGCCTCCGTCCACGCGCCGGCCGCCTCGCGCATCTTCAGGGCCGCCTCCAGGGCCAGTCCGTACGTCCAGCCGCGTCCCAGGAACGTCCACTGCTCGGCGGCCAGCACCGCTTCCGGCAGCGGCTGGGTGACGGCCCGCTCCGCGTCGACGGCCGCCCGCGCCACCGTCTTGACCCCGGCCGGAAGTCCGCCGTGCCGCTCCAGCCCGGCGCGCAGCAGCGCCAGGGCGGAGGTGGCGAAGCGAGTCTGGACGACCGACTCCTCGTCCGCCCACTCCAGGACGACCACCCGGTCGGCCGCGTCCACGACGGGGGTGTTCGGGTCGGCGGTCAGGGCGGTGGTGGGGACGCGGCCCGCCAGCTCGCCCAGCAGGTGGAGCACCTCGGAGGTGGTTCCGGAGCGGGTGATGGCCACCACCCGGTCGTAGGAGCGTCCGACGGGGAACTCCGAGGCGGCGTGGGCGTCCGTCTCGCCCTGCCCGGCCGCCTCGCGCAGCGCCGCGTAGGACTGGGCCATGAACCACGAGGTGCCGCAGCCGGTCACCGCCACCCGCTCGCCCGGCCGCGGCAGCGACTCGACGGCGCCCTCCGCGGCCTCGACCGCCCGCCGCCAGCAGGCGGGCTGGGTGGCGATCTCGGTGGCGGTGCGGGACTGCTCGGCGGCGGCCATGCGGGCTCCTCGGTGCGGGGCGGCGGGCGATCGGCAGTGCACCCCGAACGGAGGGGTACACGCACGTGGATAGCAGTCCTGACCTGCGGGGAGAAGGAACGTTGCCGAAGAGATACGCGATGCGGCGCGGACCGTGGGGCGGACCGGACGCCGTGGTCGCGGCCCGGGATGCGGTGTCCGAGCACGGCAGTAGGTTGGAGGAGTGAGCACCGGGAACGAGCGGCCGCACGAGGGCGAGGGCCTGTCCGAGGAGGACGAGGCCGTGCTCGCCGTCGAACGGCGCGGTTGGCCCACCCCCGGTGCCAAGGAGCGGGCGATACGCGAGCGGCTGGGCATGTCCCCGACGCGCTACTACCAGGTGCTCAACGCCCTGCTGGACGATCCGCGCGCCCTCGCCCGCGACCCCGTCACCGTCAACCGGCTCCGCCGCCGCCGGGACGAGCAGCGCGGCCGGCGCCGGTAGGGGCGAGCCGACGGACGGGGAGACGGCGGAGAGACGACGGGGGCGACGACAGGGGCGGGGAGACGGCGATGCGCGGGCCCCGGCCGGGTAGGTTTCCCGGCATGGGCAGCCACTCCTCACACCTCCGTCCGGAGCATCTCCCCACTCCGACCACCCCCGCCGGGCGCGACGGCCTCGCCGCGTTGCTGGCCGACCCCGGGCGGGCCGTGGTCGCACTCGACTTCGACGGCACGATCGCGCCGATCGTCCCCGATCCCGACCGGGCCCGCGCCCACCCCGACGCCGTTCCCGTCCTGGCCCGGCTGGCGCCCGCGCTGCGGGCCGTGGTGATCGTCACCGGCCGTCCGGCCGAGGTGGCGGCGCGCTACGGCGGTTTCGCCGGGGTGCCGGGCCTGGAGCACCTGGTGGTGCTCGGCGCGTACGGTGCGGAGCGCTGGGACGCCGCCACGGGCGAGACGCGCACCCCGCCGCCCCACCCCGGTGTGGAGGCGGTGCGCACCGAACTGCCGGGCCTGCTGGAGAAGGCGGGCGCACCGGAGGGCACCCGGACCGAGGACAAGGGCCGGGCCGTCGCCGTCCACACCCGGCGCGCCGCCGATCCACAGGGCGCCTTCGAGCTGCTGCGCGCCCCCCTGGAGGAGCTGGCCGCGCGGCACGGTCTGGCCGTCGAACCCGGCCGGCTCGTCCTGGAGCTGCGACCCCCGGGCATGGACAAGGGCGTCGCCCTGTCGGACTTCCTCCGCGAGACGGGCGCCGGTTCGGTGCTCTACGGCGGTGACGACCTGGGCGACCTGGCCGCGTACGACGCGGTGGACCGACTGCGCGGCGAGGGCCTGCCGGGGCTGCTGGTGTGCAGCGGCAGTGAGGAGGTCACCGCACTGGCCGAGCGGGCGGATTTGGTCGTGGACGGTCCCGCCGGGGTCGTCTCCCTGCTGGGCGCGGTGGCGGACGCCCTGACGGACGCCCCGACGGACACCCCGACGGATTGAGCCACCGGACGACACGCGGTGTGCGGCGGGCGCGGACCGTGCTCGCCGCACCCCCGGCCCGCCCCGGTCAGCCGCGCAGGGCGTCGAGCTGGTCGGTGAACCAGGTGGTGGGCGGCAGCGCGGTGGCCGCCGAGGCGAGCCGCTCGGTGCGCTCGGCGCGTTCGCCCGCGTCCATCGTCAGCGCCCGGTGCAGGGCGTCGGCGGTGGCGCCGATGTCGTAGGGGTTGACGGTGATCGCGTCCTCGGCCAGCTCGGCGAAGGCCCCGGCCTCGCGGGAGAGCACCAGCGCGCAGCCGTCGTCGGAGACCACCGGGACCTCCTTGGCGACCAGGTTCATGCCGTCCCTGATCGGGTTGACCAGGGCCACGTCGGCCAGCCGGTACGCGGCGAGGGAGCGTGCGAAGTCGTCCTTGACGTGCAGTACGACCGGCGTCCAGTCCGCCGTGCCGTACTCCGCGTTGATCCCGTCGGCGACCCGGGAGACCTCGGCGGTGTAGTCGCGGTAGACGGCCAGGTCCTGCCGGGAGGGGTAGGCGAAGGCGACGTGCACGACGCGGCCGCGCCACTCGGGACGCTCGTCCAGCAGCCGCCGGTAGGCGTGCAGACCGCGGACGATGTTCTTGGACAGCTCGGTGCGGTCCACCCGGACGACCGCCTTGCGCGGCGTGCCGTCCGGGGCGCGGCCGATCTGCTCGCGCAGGGACGCCATCCGCTCGTCCACGTCCGGCCGTCGGGAGCGCTCGCGGAGGAAGTCGCCGTCGGCGCCCAACCCGTGGACGCCTATCCGCGTCTCGCGCCCCTCGTGCGTCACGACCATCTCGCCGTCGTCGCTCACGGTGACCTCCGCCCCCAGCAGCCGCACGCAGCACTCGGTGAACGCGTTGGCCCACCGCTGGGTGAGGAAGGCGGCGCGGTCGGCGCCGAGGACGCCGCGCAGCACCTGGGCGGCCACCCCGCCGTCGGGATCGTCCGGCAGCATCCGGAAGTAGTCCGCCGGGGCCCAGGGCGTGTGCGAGAAGTGGCCGATGCGCAGGTCGGGCCGGCGCTCGCGGAGCATGCCGGGGGCGAGGGTGAGGTGGTAGTCCTGCACGAGGACGGCCGCTCCCTCGGCGGCCTCCTCGGCGAGGGCGTCGGCGAAGGCGGCGTTGTACGTCTCGTAGGAGCGCCACTGCCGCTCGAAGGCGGTGTCGAAGGCGGGTTCCAGCGGGGTCTGGTAGAGCATGTGGTGGACGAACCACAGCACGGAGTTGGCGATGCCGTTGTAGGCGTCCGCGAAGACCGACGGCGGTATGTCCAGCATCCGCACCGCCTGGCCGCCGGTGTCGGCCGGGTCCAGGGCGCCGCCCGTGCGACGGGCGGCCTCGCGGTCTCCGTCGCCCAGCGCCGCGCACACCCACACCGCGTCGCCCTTGACCGCCGACAGCCCGGAGACCAGTCCTCCGCCGCCGCGTTTGGCGGTCAACGAGCCGTCCTCCCCGACGGAGTAGGAGACGGGCCCGCGGTTGGACGCGACGAGTACCTGGTGCCGAGTGACCATGGTCGGAACCTAGCCGCTGTCCGGACCGCGCAAACGTGCGGTTCCCGTCACACGCGGCCGAGGGCGCGCCAAAGCACGCGCGGAAGGCGCGGAAGGCGCGGAAGGCCCCGTGGCCGGCGCGTCGCGCGCCGGCCACGGGGCCGGGTGGGGCGTCGAGGGTGCGGTCGTCGGGCGGCCCGGCCGTCAGGCGGCGCGGCGGCTGGTGTACTCCGGGACCGTGCACATCGGTGGGCGCTCCTCGGTGTCCACCGGGTACGAGTGCGGCACGAAGCCGCCCTCCGGCGAACGCTCGAACTGCGTCAGCACCGGACGTATCAGCCCGCCGCGCGCCTGCCGGACGTGGGCGGTGCGCTGGATGGCGGCGGCCATCCGCCCCAGCGCCAGCCCGTCCTGGTTGCGGTGCCGGCGCACCCCGACGTCGACCTGGGCGAGCGCGTCCAGTCCGACGGCGTGCAACGCGTCGACCAGCAGGCCCAGCTCGACGCCGTAGCCGACGGGGAAGCTGAGCCGCTCCAGCAGGGAGCGCCGGGCCGCGTACTCGCCGCCGAGCGGCTGGACGAAGCCCGCCAACTGGGGCCAGTGCAGGTTCAGCAGGGGCCGGGCGACCAGCTCGGTGACCCGGCCGCCGCCGACGTTGCTGTCCCCCAGGGCACGGTCGTACATCGCCTTGACCATCGCCAGCGAGGGGTCGGTCAGCAGCGGGCCGACGATCCCCGAGACGAACGTGGAGTCGAAGTCGCGCAGGTCCGCGTCGACGAAGCAGACGATCTCGCCGCCGGTGGCCAGCAGCGATCGCCACAGGACCTCGCCCTTGCCGGGCACGGTGGGCACCCGGGGCAGCAGCTCGTCGCGGTGCACCACCTTGGCGCCCGCGGCCGCCGCGACCTCCGAGGTGCGGTCGGTGGAGCCGGAGTCCACCACGACCAGTTCGTCGACCAGGGGCACGTCCTCGGTCATCAGGTCGCGGCGGATGGCGGCGACGATGTCGCCGACCGTCGCCTCCTCGTTCAGTGCCGGAAGCACCACGCTCACGCTGCCCGCCGGTCCCGCCGCCCGCTTCGCGGCCAGCAGCCGGGGCAGCGGGCGGTCGGCAGCGCTCCATGAGCGTCGCTCCAGCCAGTGGTCGACCTCATCCAGCACGTGCGCCTCCTGTCCTCGGCATCCTGGTCGGTTCCGCCGGTCCCAGGCATTCTGCGGGACCGGGGTTTCCCGGATGTTCCCGGAGTGTTCTCGGCGTCGGTCGTATCGGTGACGTGGGGGCACCGGTGTCGCCGGTGCCCCGGTCCGCGGAGCCCGTCCGGGGCGGTCCGCACCGTCCGGTGTCGGGTCCTGGTTGCCCGCCGGCGGTCCTTCATGCACGGTCGCGGACAGGATCTCGCGCCTTCCGGTCGTTCCGTGGGTCCTCTCCGGCGTCCTTCGGCGCCATCGGGCCGGTCCGGGGCATGCCCGATGTCCCTCGGGGGACCGGTCGAGCGCTCCCGGGGGGCGCACGCGCCGTCTTTCGGGCCTCTCCGCCCCGAGACGGTCGTTCGCCCCCGTCTCGCGGTTCGGACGGCCTCCGTGGCCGACGGAGCCGTCGGTTACAGTCTTGAGCGACGCGCGGGGGTTCCGCATCTCGGAGCCCGGCGTGCACAAACGCCCCGGTCAGGGTATTGGCCGGGTGCCATAGAGCTCATCCAGAGGGGCAGAGGGAACGGCCCGTTGAAGCCCCGGCAACCCTCCCGCCGGCACTCGTTCGCAGCAGTCCGAGGCCACGGTGGGGAAGGTGCCAATTCCGGCCCGCGGCGAGAGGCGTCACGGGGAAGATGAGGAGAAAGGGCCTCGCCATCCATGGCTGTGCAGACTGTTGTAAGCAACACCGGCATCTCGCTCGGACCCGCCGCCGCGCTCTCCTGTCGAGAGTGCGGGGAGCGCTTCCCGCTCGGACCGGTCTTCGCCTGTGAGGCCTGTTTCGGGCCGCTGGAGATCGCGTACGACCTGCCCGGGGGCGACCCCGAGGCGCTGCGCGCGCGCATCGAGGCCGGGCCGGACAACATCTGGCGCTACGCCCCGCTGCTGCCGGTGCCGGCCGACGTGGCGGACAAGCCCAACCTGAACCCCGGCTTCACCAAGCTGGTGAGGGCCGACAACCTCGCCCGCGAGCTGGGCGTCACCGGCGGGCTGTACGTCAAGGACGACTCCGGCAACCCCACCCACTCCTTCAAGGACCGGGTGGTGGCCATCGCCGTGGAGGCCGCCCGCGCCTTCGGGTTCACCACCCTGTCGTGCTCCTCCACCGGCAACCTGGCCGGCGCCGTCGGCGCCGCGGCGGCCCGCGCGGGGCTGCGCTCCTGCGTCTTCATCCCGCACGACCTGGAGCAGGGCAAGGTCGTGATGGCCGCGGTCTACGGTGGCGACCTGGTCGGCATCGAGGGCACCTACGACGACGTGAACCGCTTCTGCTCCGAGCTGATCGGCGATCCGGCCGGCGAGGGCTGGGGCTTCGTCAACGTCAACCTCCGCCCGTACTACGCGGAGGGCTCCAAGACCCTGGCGTACGAGATCTGCGAGCAGCTCGGGTGGCGGCTGCCGGACCAGATCGTCGTCCCGATCGCCTCCGGCTCCCAGCTCACCAAGATCGACAAGGGGCTGCGGGAGCTGATCGGGCTCGGGCTGGTCGAGGACCGGCCGTACCGGATCTTCGGTGCCCAGGCCGAGGGGTGCTCGCCGGTCTCCCGGGCCTTCAAGGAGGGGCACGACGTGGTGCGGCCGGTGAAGCCGGACACCATCGCCAAGTCGTTGGCCATCGGCAACCCGGCGGACGGCCCCTACGTCCTGGACATCGCCCGCCGCACCGGCGGTGCGGTGGAGGACGTGACCGACGAGCAGGTGGTCGACGCGATCAAGCTGCTGGCCCGGACGGAGGGGATCTTCGCGGAGACCGCCGGTGGTGTGACCGTCGGCGTGACGCGGAAGCTGATCGAGACGGGCGCCCTCGACCCCTCCCTGACCACCGTCGTCCTCAACACCGGCGACGGTCTCAAGACCCTGGACGCGGTGGCCCCGACCACCGGACCGTCCGCGATCATCCGTCCGAACCTGGACTCCTTCCGAGAGGCTGGCCTGGCATGAGCGTCACCGTCCGTATCCCGACCATCCTGCGCACCTACACCGACGGACGGGCCGAGGTGTCGGCCGAGGGCGCCACGCTCGCCGAGGTCGTCGCCGATCTGGAGAAGAACCACCAGGGCATCTCCGCCCGGATCCTGGACGACTCCGGCAAGCTGCGCCGCTTCGTGAACGTCTACGTCAACGACGACGACGTCCGCTTCACCGACGGCCTGCAGACGCCGACGCCGGACGGTGCGGGCGTCTCGATCATCCCGGCCGTCGCGGGCGGCTGCTGACCGTCGCGGACCGCGGCGGTCCGCCGAGGACCGACCGCCGGCGACCGGCTCTCCCGGCCGGTCCCCGCCCCTCGGGGCGCCGTGCGTCACACCGCCTTTCACACCCGCGCCCACACCCGCGCCCACGCCCACGGCCCCGCGCTCCCGGTGATCCGCCGGGGGAGCGGGGCCGTGGGCGTGCGCGCCCCCTGTACCATCCCGCCTCCCGGCGATAAGCGGAATTGGTAATTCCGCCCGCTGGAGAGCGGTAGAGTGAGCACCACTCCCCCCGAATGTGCGCGCCGGCGCCCATGAGAACGCGACAACTTGTGCCCGAAATCGCTGCGGCAATTGTCGGGTTGGTCCGCTATGCCCGGCCCGGGATGCCCTGCTTTCCTCGTGTTCATCTGGTTATCGGCAATCCAGCATGACCGGAATTCTCGTCGGAAAGACCTGTTGCGGAGGGCGTCTGCCCAGATACATTCAGCCGCGGTCGACGCGTTCCGGCGCACACCCCCTCTCGCCGGGGGGTGATTTCTGACCCGGGTCCGCGGAGCGCGGATCCGTGCAAGGGCCAGCAATAGGGGAGTTAGGAATGGCTCAAGGCACCGTCAAGTGGTTCAACGCGGAGAAGGGCTACGGCTTCATCGCGGTCGACGGTGGGGCGGACGTGTTCGTCCACTACAGCGCGATCCAGATGGACGGATACCGCACCCTTGAGGAAGGGCAGCGGGTCGAGTTCGAGATCTCGCAGGGCCAGAAGGGCCCACAGGCGGACATGGTCCGCGTGACGGCCTGAAGCGCCGGGCCGCGCACGCAACGCACCACAGACGAACAAGCAACGAGACGGCACAGGAGGGTCCGTGCCCCCGAGGGGGTGCGGGCCCTCCCGTCCGTGTGCCCGCGGCCGGGGGCACACGGGGCGGCCCCGACGGGCCGGGGGCGTTCCGACGGCCGGGCGCGCGGGGGCGCGCAAGCGCCTGACGCGCTTGCACTCAAGGGGGTCGAGTGCTAATCATTGGCGTTAGCACTCTGAAGGTGAGAGTGACAGCAGCAGGACCGGTTCGGTGAGGTCCGAGAGCCCGGCGGAGCAAGGAGCCTCCGGGCTGGAGGGCCGTCCGTCGCGGGCGCCAGAGCGGTCCGGAGAAATCCAACCCCGCCCCTGGCCTTCGGCATGGGGAACCCCAGGGAGGACCACTTCACATGGCCAAGATCATCGCGTTCGACGAGGAGGCGCGGCGCGGCCTCGAGCGCGGGATGAACCAGCTCGCCGACGCCGTCAAGGTCACGCTCGGCCCCAAGGGCCGCAACGTCGTCCTTGAGAAGAAGTGGGGCGCCCCCACGATCACCAACGATGGTGTCTCCATCGCCAAGGAGATCGAGCTCGAGGACGCGTACGAGAAGATCGGCGCCGAGCTGGTCAAGGAGGTCGCCAAGAAGACGGACGACGTCGCCGGTGACGGTACGACCACCGCGACCGTCCTCGCCCAGGCGCTCGTCCGCGAGGGGCTGCGCAACGTCGCCGCCGGCGCCAACCCGATGGCCCTCAAGCGCGGCATCGAGAAGGCCACCGAGGCCGTCTCCACCGCCCTGCTGGAGCAGGCCAAGGAGGTGGAGACCAAGGAGCAGATCGCCTCGACCGCCTCCATCTCCGCCGCCGACACCCAGATCGGCGAGCTGATCGCCGAGGCGATGGACAAGGTCGGCAAGGAAGGCGTCATCACCGTCGAGGAGTCGCAGACCTTCGGGCTGGAGCTGGAGCTCACCGAGGGCATGCGCTTCGACAAGGGCTACATCTCCGCCTACTTCGCCACCGACATGGAGCGGATGGAGGCGGTCCTGGAGGACCCCTACATCCTGATCGCCAACCAGAAGATCTCCGCGGTCAAGGACCTGCTGCCGCTCCTGGAGAAGGTCATGCAGGCCGGCAAGCCGCTGCTGATCATCGCCGAGGACGTCGAGGGCGAGGCCCTCTCCACCCTGGTGGTCAACAAGATCCGCGGCACCTTCAAGTCCGTCGCCGTCAAGGCCCCGGGCTTCGGCGACCGCCGCAAGGCCATGCTGGGCGACATCGCCATCCTCACCGGCGGCCAGGTCATCTCCGAGGAGGTCGGCCTCAAGCTGGAGAACGCCGGCCTGGAGCTGCTGGGTCGCGCCCGCAAGGTCGTCATCACCAAGGACGAGACCACCATCGTCGACGGTGCCGGTGACAGCGAGCAGGTCAACGGTCGGGTCAACCAGATCCGCGCCGAGATCGAGAACTCCGACTCCGACTACGACCGCGAGAAGCTCCAGGAGCGTCTGGCGAAGCTGGCCGGCGGCGTGGCCGTCATCAAGGCCGGTGCCGCCACCGAGGTGGAGCTGAAGGAGCGCAAGCACCGCATCGAGGACGCCGTCCGCAACGCGAAGGCCGCCGTCGAGGAGGGCATCGTCGCCGGTGGTGGCGTGGCCCTGCTCCAGGCGTCCAACGTCTTCGAGAAGCTGGAGCTGGACGGCGACGAGGCCACCGGCGCCGCCGCGGTCAAGGCCGCGCTGGAGGCCCCGCTGAAGCAGATCGCGGTCAACGCCGGCCTTGAGGGCGGCGTCATCGTGGAGAAGGTGCGCAACCTGACCCCGGGCCACGGTCTGAACGCCGCGACCGGTGAGTACGTGGACATGATCGCCGAGGGCATCATCGACCCGGCGAAGGTCACCCGCTCCGCGCTGCAGAACGCCGCCTCCATCGCGGCGCTCTTCCTCACCACCGAGGCCGTCATCGCCGACAAGCCGGAGAAGGCCGCCGCCGGCGCCGACCCCGCCGCTGCCGGCATGGGCGGTGGCATGGACTTCTGATCCGCCCCTTTCCGGAGCCCGGCCTGCCGGGCTCCGGAGCGGATCGGCCGTCCGGCCGCCCTGCGCGGCCCGTGCGCACGGGCGGGGGCGGCACCCCTTCGGGGGTGCCGCCCCCGCCCTCGTCGTTGTCCGGGATGTGAGATTCGGCACCGGTCGTCCGACTGTTGCGGGGCCCGGAGCGGCATATAGCCTCCCGGAGGCCGTCTGCGGAAGCCCCTTTCCGTTCCCCGAGGTCCGGCCCGCGCGGCCGAGCCCCCCGACCCTGGACGACGACTCGATGAACACGATCGACACGCTGATCGTAGAGATCAACGACCACTTCTGGACCTATCTGCTGATCCCCCTGGTGGCAGGGGCGGGTCTGTACTTCACCCTCCGCTCCGGAGCCCTCCAGTTCCGACTCCTCCCGGAGATGCTCCGGGTCGTGAAGGAGCGGCCCACGCCCCGGGGCGACGGCACCAAGTCCGTCTCCGCGTTCGGTGCCTTCACCATCTCCGCCGCCGCCCGGATCGGCACCGGCAACATCGCCGGCGTCGCGAGCGCCATCACCGTCGGTGGTGCCGGGGCGGTCTTCTGGATGTGGGTCATGGCGATCGTCGGTGGCGCCTCCGCCTTCGTGGAGTCCACCCTCGCCCAGTTGTACAAGGTGCGCGACCGGGACCCGAGCCGGGAGGGCACCTACCGCGGCGGCCCCGCGTACTACATGCAGCGCGGCCTGGGCCGGCGCTGGGTCGGCGTGGTCTTCGCCGTGATCATCACTCTGACCTTCGGCCTGGTCTTCACGGCCGTGCAGTCCAACACCATCTCCACCGTCACCGCCGGATCGCTCGGCGACGGCACTCCCGGCTGGTTCGCGCCGGTCGTGGGTGTGGCGCTGGCGGCGCTGCTGGGCCTCGCCGTCTTCGGCGGGGTGCGGCGGATCGCCTCGATCACGCAGGTGCTCGTCCCCGTGATGGCGGTCCTCTACCTGATCGTCGGCTTCGCCGTCGTCGTGCTCAACGTCTCCGAGGTGCCGCGCGTCCTCGCCGACATCGTCGGCGGTGCCTTCGGCTTCCGCGAGGTCGTCGGCGGCGGTGTCGGCGCGGCGATCCAGCAGGGTGTGCGCCGCGGCATGTTCTCCAACGAGGCCGGTCTGGGCTCGGCCCCCAACGCGGCCGCGGCGGCCGAGACCTCCCACCCGGTCAAGCAGGGCCTGGTGCAGACCCTGGGCGTCTTCTTCGACACCCTGGTGGTCTGCTCGATGACCGCCTTCGTCATCCTCTCCACCAACCCCGAGCTCGCCGGCCGCCAGGGGGCCGACCTCACCCAGTCCGCGCTCCAGGACGCCCTGGGCGGCTGGGCCGGTCACCTGCTGACGGTGGTGGTCTTCCTGCTCGCCTTCAGCTCGATGATCGGCAACTACTACTACGGCGAGTCCAACATCGAGTTCATCACCGGCAGGCGCTCGATCATGGTCGGCTACCGCGGCCTGGTCCTGGCCGCCACCTTCCTGGGCGCGCTGGGCTCGGTGAGCGTGGTGTGGAACCTCGCCGACGTCACCATGGGGGCCATGGCCCTGGTCAACCTGCTGGCCATCCTGCCGCTGTCGGTGATCGCCTTCCGGCTGATGAACGACTACCTCGCCCAGCGGCGCGGTGGTCTGGACCCCGTCTTCACCCGTGACCGCCTGCCCGACCTGACCGGGGTGGAGTGCTGGGACCCGGTGCCCGCCTCCGGCACGGCCGTTCCCTCCGACGCCTCCGCCGCACGCGGCGACGAGGGCGGGGCCCCGACGGCGGAGGCACGCTGACACGGACCGATCGGGGGCGGGGCCCAAAGCCCCGCCCCGAGGCCCCCCGGCCCGCACACCCCTTCCGGTGTGGGCCGGGGGGCCTCTTCCGTGCGCTCCCGTGGGTTCCGAACGGGCGGCGCGGGGCGGCGCGGAGACCGCGGGGGACGGCGCGGTGGCTCAGCCCCGGGCGGCCTCCAGCGCCGCGCGCAGATGCCCGCCCGACTCCCTCAGCAACCGGGCGGCGGTGGGCCCGTCCACTTCGCCCAGGATGGTGAGGATGGCGTTCTTCACCTCGCCGTCGGTGTCGGCGAGCGCGGACTCGACCCGTTCGTCGCCGGCGCCCGTGGCCAGCGAGACGATCCGGCGCGAGCGGGCCCGGAGCTTCTCGTTGGAGGCCCGCACGTCGACCATCAGGTTCCCGTAGGTCTTGCCCAGCCGGATCATGGTGATCGTCGAGATCATGTTGAGCACCAGCTTCTGGGCGGTGCCCGCCTTCAACCGGGTCGATCCGGTCAGCAGCTCCGGGCCGGTCACGACCTCGATGCCGTGCTCGGCCGCCGCGGCCAGCGGCGAGTTCGCGTTGCAGGACAGCCCGACCGTCAGCGCGCCCAGCCGGCGCGCGTGCTCCACCGCGCCCACGGCGTACGGGGTGCGCCCGGAGGCGGACACGCCGACCACCACGTCGGTCGGGCCCACGCCCAGCCCGTCCAGGTCGGCGGCGGCCAGGTCGCCGCGGTCCTCGGCGCCCTCGGCGGCCCGGACCAGGGCCGCGGGGCCTCCCGCGACGAGCCCGACGACCTGGGAGGGCGAGGTGTTGAACGTCGGCGGGCACTCGCTGGCGTCCAGCACGCCCAGTCGTCCCGCCGTCCCCGCGCCCGCGTAGACCAGTCGGCCGCCGCGCGCCAGCCGTTCGGCGGTGGCGTCGATGGCGGCGGCGATGTCGGGGAGCCGGGCGGAGACGGCGGCCGGGACGGTGGCGTCCTCGCCGTTCATGATCCGGGCGATTTCCAGGGTGGGCAGCCGGTCGATCTCGGACAGTTCGCTGCGGAACGCCTCGGTGGTGAGCGTCTCCAGCTCGTCGCGGAGCCGGCCGTAGGGGCGTTCCGGGGCGCCGCCGGGGGTTCCGTCGTCGGCGGCGGTCGGGGAGGAGGTCATCGGAGTGCGGCTCTTTCCGTTCTTCCGTGGGCCGGTCTCGGATCGGTCGTCGGCCGACCGTGGGCCTGGACGGCCTCCCGTACCGGTGCCCGGACGTGTGGGGGGTGGCGGGCGGTGCGGTGGTGCCGTGGGACGGGGTGGGCTCGGGGACGCGGCGGCGTCGGCGTTCGGCGCGCGGAGCTCGCCGCTCGTGGTTCGGGCTCGGGGCGCCGGCCCGGCGGGACCGGCGACCCGGCGGGTCAGCGCTGCCGGGGCGAGTGGCGGTGGGCCAGTGCCTCGTAGGAGGCGGACAGGGCCGGCGCGGCCGTCTCGTAGGTGCGCTGCGCCACGCCGATGAACAGGCAGTCCACGACCAGGAGCTGACCGGTTCGGCTGGACATGGCCGCCGGGCGCAGTTCGCTCTCGCGCGCCGTGGAGGTGGTCAGGACGTGGTCGGCGTACTGGGCGATCTCGCCGTCCGGACGACCGGTGACCGCCACGGTGGTGGCACCGTGGTCGAAGGCCACGCGCAACGGCTCGATCACGTCCACCGTGCGACCGGAGTGGGTTATCGCTATGGCGACGTCCCCGGAGCTCAACTGCACGGCGGTGGTGACCGCCAGGTGGGGGTCGGGGTGGGCGTGCGCGACCAACCCGATGCGCAGCAGCTTCTGCACCAGGTCCTGGGCGACCAGGGCGGAGGCGCCGGCTCCGTAGACGTCGATCCGGTGGGCGGAGGACATCGCGTGCACGGCCGCCTCGACCTGTCCCGGGTCGAGTCCGGCGGCGGTGTCGGCGAGGGTCTGCCGCTCGTCGTGGGCGAGTTTGGCTATGACGTCCTCGATGGGGTCGTCCACGGCGATGTCGGCGGTGACCGAGGGTGCCGCGCCGGACGCCTGCTGCGCCGCGAGGCCGGCCAACGCCAACCGCAGATCCCGGTAGCCCGGGTAGCCCAGCAGCCGTGAGGTCCGTACGACGGTGGCCTCGCTGGTGCCCGTGCGCTCGGCGAGGCCGGTGACGGTGAGCTGTGCGCAGCCGGCCGGATCGCCGGCGACGGCCTCGGCGACGCGCTGCATGGAGCGGGTCATCGAGGGAGCCATGGTGCGCACCTTGGCCGCGAGGGCGGCGGGGCCGGGTGGGCCGGGTGGGCCGGGGGCACGGCCCGGCACGGCCCCGCGCGCCGAGTCGGAGAAACTTTCCTTCACTGTGTTGTTCACGGGGGGAAGATATTTTCAGCGGGAGGGGGCGTCAAGGGTGCGCGGGCCCGTGGCCTTCGACGATCGCGGTCGGCGGGACGCGTCTGGTCCAATGGGGGAGTCATGACCGAACATCCACATGATCACGACGCCCCCGACGGCTCCGCCTCCCCCGGCGACCTGGAGCGGGCCCTCCACACCGGCCGGGCCCTCGTCCTGGCCGACCTCACCGCCTGCGGCATCGCCGGGGCCGAGGTCGTCTCGCTGGTCGAGGACGCCGTCTCGCACCGGCGCTGGTGGGTCGAGCAGTGGCCCGAGGGCGTGTCCTTCGTGGCGGGCCTGATCGCCCAGGACGTCCAGGACGCGCTGCTGGACCGTCGCGGCCGCTGGCCGGAGTGCCCGGTGTGCCACGGCTCCGAGGCGCACGCCCTGGACGTCGAGCCCGAACTCGGCCCGGATCCGCACTGGGTGTGCGGTACGACGGCGACGGCGGTGGCCCCGGTCGGGGAGCTGGGGAGCACCCGGTGACCGTCTACATCGACCCGCCGGTCTGGCCCGGTCACGGCAGGCTGTGGTCACACCTGGTCAGCGATGTCTCCCACGAGGAACTGCACGCGTTCGCCGCCGCTCTCGGCTGCCCGCGCCGCGCCTTCGACCGCGACCACTACGACGTGCCCGAGGAACACCACGAGCGGGCCGTGCTGCTGGGCGCGGTCGAGGTGGGCAGCAAGGAGCTGCTGCGGAGGCTGACGGAGGCCGGTCTGCGGCGGCGGAAACCCCCGCGCCTCCGAGCCCCCCGGACCGTGCGGGGGGCCGCGCCGGACGCGTCCGGGGCCGCGGTCACACCGTCCTGACGGCCCCGTCCGCCCCCGCCGCGCCGCCGTGCGGCACGGCGGTCGCCGCACCGGCGCCGCGGTCGCCCTCGGCGCGGTGGGGGATGCCCAGGGCCAGGACGGCGGTGTCGTCGTCCAGCCCCTCGCCGAACTCGTCCAACAGCCGGGCGACCGCCGCGACGGTGGCGTCCGCCCCCGCCGGCGCCAGGTCCCGCGCGAAGGCCAACAGCGCCTCCTCGCCGTAGCGGCCGCCGCGGTCGTCGGTGCGGGCCTCGATCAACCCGTCGGTGTAGAGCACCACGGTGTCGCCGGGACCCAGCCGCGCGGTGGTGGTGGCGAAGCGGGCCTCGGGCAGCGCGCCGACGAGCTGGCCGCCGGGGGTGGTCAGCTCCTCGGCGGTGCCGTCGGAGCGCAGCAGCAGGGCCGGGGGGTGGCCGCCGGAGGCGAGGGTCAGGGAGCAGCCCGTCTCGCCGGGGGTGAGCAGGCCGAAGACGACGGTGCAGTGGCGCGGGTCGGTGCCGCGGAACTCGTGCTCCAGGACGGTGTTGAGGTTGGTCAGCACACGGACCGGGTCGGGGTCGTAGACGCTCGCGGCGCGCAGGGTGTAACGGGTCAGGGAGGTGACGGCCGCCGCGCCCGCGCCCTTGCCGGAGACGTCGCCGAGGAAGAGACCCCACCGGCCGTCGGCGAGCGGGAACACGTCGTAGAAGTCGCCGCCGACCTCGTCGGTCGAGGCCGTGTGGTAGTGCGAGGCGAGCTCGATGCCCGGCACGTCGGGCAGGGTCGGGGGCAGCAGGCTGCGCTGGAGGGTGGTGGCCAGGCGTTGGACGCGTTCGCGCTCGCGCTCGGCCTCCCGGCGGGCGCGCAGCAGTTCGCGCTCGTAGGCGCGGCGGTCGCGGGCGTCGAAGACGGTGGTGCGGATCAGCAGGGGCCGGCCGTCGGAGGTGGTCTTGACGGTGGAGGTGACCAGCACCGGCAGGCGCGTGCCGTCGGCGGCCTTCATCTCCAGCGCGATTCCGCCGATGTGGCCCTGCATCCGCAGCAGCGGCGCGAAGTGCGTCTCGTGGTAGAGACGGCCCCCCACGGTGAGGAGGTCGGAGAAGTACCGGCGGCCGACCAGCTCGTCGCGGGTGCGTCCGAGCCAGGTCAGCAGCGTGGTGTTGACCTTGGCTATCTTCCCGTCCATGAGGGTGGACAGATAGCCGCACGGGGCGTTCTCGTAGAGGTCCTCGGCGCTGTCCTCCAGCAGGGCGGAGAACGCGGCGTCGTCACCCCCGCCGCCGCCTCCCCGGCCGTCCCCGCCGTTCCCACCACTCCCGCCGTTCCCGCCGTTCCTTCCGGGGCCCGTGCCGGACCCCGTGCCGCACTTCACCGCTCCCTCGCGAAGGAGACGATGGCCTCCGCCGTCGCCTCCGGAGCGCTCAGCTGCGGACAGTGCCCGGTGGCGTCCAGGGTGACCAGGCGGCTGCCGCTGATCCGGTCCCGGACGAACGCGCCCACCTCGCGCGGGGCGATCGCGTCCTGGAGGCACTCGATCACCAGCGTCGGCACGGCGACCCCGGCCAGGTCCTCGCGGTTGTCGGAGAGGAAGGTGGTGTGGGCGAAGACACGGGCCATGTCCGGGTCGGTGCGGCAGAAGCTGTTGGTCAGCTCCTCGCCCAGCTCGGGCCGGTCCGGGGTGCCCATGATCACCGGCGCCATCGCGGCCGACCAGCCCAGGTAGTTGCTGTCCAGGGAGTCCAGCAGCTCCTCGATGTCCTCCCGGCTGAACCCGCCCCGGTAGTCGTCGTCGTCGATGTAGCAGGGGGAGGGGGTGAGCAGGACCAGCTTGGCGAACCGCTCCGGCTCCCGCACCGCCGCCAGCACGCCGATCATGGAGCTGACGGAGTGGCCCACGAACACCACGTCCCGCAGATCCAGTTCGCGGCAGATCTCCAGGACGTCCTCCGCGTACCCGCCCAGCGAGGAGTAGCGCTCCTCGTCCCAGGCGGCCGGGTCGGAGCGGCCGGAGCCCACGTGGTCGAAGAGGACCACCCGGAACTCCTCGGCCAGGGTGGGCGTCACCAGACGCCACAGGTTCTGGTCACAGCCGAAGCCGTGCGCGAGGAGCAGCACGGGCCCGTCCTCCCGGCCGGTGACCGTGATGTTGTTCCTGGTGCGCACGTCCATTCGACACGTCCTTCCGAAGGGTCCCCCCGCCGCGGGGCGGGGCCGGGCCGGTCGGCTCACGGACCGCTGGCTCCCGAGGGTAGCGCCCCGGCCCCGGACCTCCGGGTTCCCGGGTTCCGCCGGAGCTACCGTCCGAGGCCCTCGGCGCTCGCCTCCGGGACCGTTCCCGGGCCGCCGGAGCCCGGGGCGGGGACGCCCGTGCCACCGGCCCCGACCACCACGCGGGAGGCGGCGGTGCGCCGGTGCCGGCGGGCGGCGACGACCGTCGCGCCGACGGCCGCGGCGGCCAGCAGCGCGCTGACCCAGGAGACGCCCTGGTAACCCCAGCCCGCGGTGATCACCAAGCCGCCGATCCACGGACCGATGGTGTTGCCCAGGTTGAACGCCGAGGTCGTCGTGGCCCCCGCGAGGGTGGGGGCGGCGCCCGCCACGTCGAACATCCGGGCGTTGACGGCCGGGGCGGTGAAGAAGGCCGTCACCCCGAGCAGCAGCGCCAGCCCGACGGCCGCCGCCGGCAGGTGCGCGGTGAGCGCCAGCAGCGCCAGGACGACGGTGGTGGCGGCCATGCCCCCGCCCATCGTCCCGAACAGGTTCCGGTCACCGGCCCGGCCGCCGGTCGCCGACCCGATCAGCGCGCCGACCCCGAACAGCGCCAGCACGGTCGGCACCCAGCCCTCGTCCAGCCCGGCGGTCTCGGTGAGCAGCGGGGAGAGGTAGGAGAAGAGGCAGAAGGTGGCGGCGGCGTTGAGCGCGGTGATCACCAGGGCCAGCCACACCTGGCCGTTCCGGTAGATCCGCAGTTCGCGGCGGAGCACCGGACGGTCGTCCCCGGTGGGCGGTTCGGTGCGCGGGACGAGCGTGACCACGCCGACCAGCCCGATCGCCGACAGGACGGCCACCGCCCAGAACGCCGAGCGCCAGCCCGCGTGCTGCCCGAGCAGGGCCCCGGCGGGCACGCCGATGACGTTGGCGACGCTCAGCCCGCCGATCATCGTCGCCATCGCCCGCGCCTTCATGCCCGGCGGCACCAGCGACACGGCCACCGCGGCGCCCACGGCCCAGAACCCGGCGCAGGCCAGCGCGCTCACCACCCGAGAGGCGAACAGCGTCCCGTACGTCGGTGCCAGTGCTCCGGCCACCTGGCCGAGTCCGAAGACGGCCAGCAGGACGATGAGCGTGGTGCGCCGGGGCAGGCGCAGCGTCGCCGCGGCCAGCACCGGCGCCCCGACCACCATCCCGACGGCGAAGGCGGAGACCAGCAGTCCGGCCTGCGGGATGGTCACGTCCAGGTCGCGGGCGAGCGGCTGGAGGAGCCCGGAGAGCATGAACTCCGAGGTTCCCAGGGCGAAGACCGAGAGTCCGAGGACGTAGACGGCCAGGGGCATGCGGGTGCGTCCGGCGCGGGGTGGGGCGCCGGGGGGCGCGGTGTCAGGCTGCGGCATGTCCGGGACCAACATCACCACCGGGGCGCGCATTCCCCGCCGGGCCGCCGGCCGGCTCCCGGCCCGTCCCCGGCCGGGGCCCGCGGCCGGGCGTCAGGGCCTGCGGCCGAGCAGGGCGACCAGCCTCTCCTGGGGGCCCGCCGACGGCGCGACCTCGACCGGCTCGCCGAACAGGCCCGTCGCCCGGAGAGTGCCCGCCACGGGACGCACCGCGTCGTGGACCCACCGGGCCAGCTCCTCGTCCAGGCGGTCGTCGGCACCGATGCCGCGGGCCAGGTCCCACGCGTGCACGGTGAGGTCGGTGATCATCTCCCGGGCGTAGTCGACGGTCGGCCGCGGGCCGTCGCTGGTGTGCACCCGCCCCTCCAGCGCGCCGGGACGGTGGAAGGCGGCCTTCGACTCCGCCGCGGCACGCCGCCACGCGGCCACGGGGTCGTCACCGAGGACGTCGCCGTCGAACCGGTCGCCGACCTCCTCCAGGGTCGCGCCGCGCAGCAGCCAGGGCGCCCACAGGTGTTCGCCGACGAGGTGGCCGACCAGGTCCCGCACGGACCACTCGGCGCACGGGGTGGGGGCGTCCCACTGGTCGTCGCGCACCGCGCGGACCCGTCGGTCGAACTCCTCGTAGGCCCGGTCCAGGGCGTCCAGTCGGTCCATGCCCTCCAGCGTAGGCGCGGCTCACGCCACGAGCAGCTCCAGCTCCGTGGTCAGGTTGCGGCGGGCGTCGTGTTCCCAGTGGTCGTGGCCGTAGGGGGTGCGGAACAGCCGCGGCAGACCGAGGAGCCGGCGCAGCACGTCGGCGCGGCCGACGCGGAAGGCGTCGTCGGGGACGGAGGCGTACTCCTCGCGGACGGCGGCGGCGTAGGCCGCGTACTCCCGCGGCGTCCCGGCCAGAACGGCGAGGTCGGCGTCGCACAGCACCTCCCCGCCGGTGTCGCCGGGCGCCGGGTCGTGGGTGACGGTCAGGCGGACCAGCCGGGCGACCTCGGCGGCGAGCCGTGGGGGGACGCCCGCCTCGGGGAGGGCGCGTTCGGCCAGGCGGGCGCTGCGTTCCTCGTTGGTGGAGCGGTCCGGGAGGTGGACCGCGTCGTGGAACCAGGCCGCCAGCGTGACGGCCGCCACCGCCTCCGGGTCCTCGCAGTGCGCGGAGAGCAGCCCGATCCGGTCCAGCACGGCGATCAGGTGGTCGGTGGTGTGGTAGCGGCGGTGGGGCTCGGCCCAGCGGGCGAGCAGGTCGTCGGCGTAGGCGTACGGGGACGGGGCGCCGTGGGGGGAGGCGTCCGGGCGGCGAACGGCCAGGAGGGTGCGGGTCCAGCGCTCGCGGAGCTCGTCGTGGGCCGGGTGGCGGCCTTCGGGGGAGGACATGGGGGCAATTGTGGGGCGCGCCTTCCCCCCGTGTCCGGCGATATGGCAGGCTCCGCTATATGTCTAGACCAATTCTGGAAGTGATCGCGCTCGACGCCCGGGACGCGGTCGCCGCGCGGGACGGCGGCGCCGACCGTCTCGAACTCGCCGCCGACATGACGGCCGGAGGGCTCACCCCGGCCCGTGAGACCTTCGCCGCCGTACGCGACGCCGTCGACCTGCCGGTGCGCGTGATGCTGCGGGCGACCGACGACTTCGCGGCCGGCGCCCCCGAGGCGCTCGACGACCTGTGCGGACGGGCCCGAGCGCTGCGCGCCGAGGGCGCCGAGGAGTTCGTGCTCGGTTTCCTCGACGACACCGGAGCCCCCGACCTCCCCGCGATCGGCGCCCTGCTGGACGCCGTCCCCGGCTGTCGCTGGACCTTCCACCGCGCCATCGACGGCTGCGCCGACCGCGACGTGCTGCGCAAACGGCTCGACGGCCTGCCCGGCCTGGACACCTACCTCACCGCCGGCTCGGCGGACGGCGTGCCGGACGGCCTGGAGGTGCTGTGCGCCGAGGCGGCCCGCATGGCGGCGGGCGACCCCGGCTACCGGCCGCTGCTGATGGCCGGCGGCGGGCTCCGCCTCGACCACGTCCCCACGCTGCGCGCGGCGGGCGTCACCGCCTTCCACATCGGCGGCGCGGCCCGCGCCGGGAGCTGGACGGCCCCGGTCTCCCCGGACGCGGTCCGTGTCTGGCGCACGACGCTGGACGCCGAACCGGCCCGGTGACCGGCCGGGGGCGGTCTTCGACCGACGCGTCTCACCCCCCGGCGTCCAGGGCGTCGAGGCGGGCCGTCTCGTCGTCCGAGAGCCGCAGTACGCCGGCGGCGACGTTCTCGACCAGGTGGTCCGGGTTGCCGGTGCCGGGGATGGCCAGGACGTGCTCCCCCTGCCGGAGCGTCCACGCCAGTCGGACCTGGGCGGGTGTCGTGCCGTGCGCGCGGGCGACGGCGAGGACCGCCTCGTCGTCGGTTCCCCTCGCGCCCGCTTCGCGCCCCCGGCCGGCTATCGCGAAGAACGGTACGAAGGCGATGCCCCGCTCCCCGCACCGGCGCAGGAGTTCGCGCTCCTCGGCCGGTGCGCCGATGCCGTAGGCGTTCTGCACGCACACCACCGGAGCCGTCGCCTGTGCCTCCGCGAGGTGCTCGGCCGTGGCGTTGGAGAGGCCCAGGTGGCGGATGAGCCCGGCGTCGCGCAACTCCGCGAGCGCGCCGAAGTGTTCGGCGATCGACCCGTTCCGCCGGCTCGGCGGGACGCGCAGGACGACCACGTCGAGGTGGTCGCGGCCGAGTTGGCGGATGTTCTCCTCGACCTGGCCGCGCAGCTGCTCCGGCCTGGCCCACCACCACCCGCCCGACGGGTCGCGTCCCGGCCAGACCTTGGTGGCGATGACCAGGTCGTCCGGGTAGGGGGCCAGGGCGCGGTTGATCAGTTCGTTGGCGGAGCGTGTCGCCGAGAAGTAGAACGCGGCGGTGTCGATGTGGTTCACGCCGAGTTCGACGGCGCGGCGCAGCACGGCGACGGCCCGGTCGCGGTCGCTCGGCGTGCCGAGGTCGAAGGCGGCGCTGCCCGTCAGACGCATCGCGCCGAAGCCCATGCGGTTGACGGTCAGGTCGCCGAGCCGCCAGGTGCCCGCGGACGCGGCGGTGATCGTCTTCTCCGTCATCCGGTCTTCCCTGTTCGTCGGTTCGTCGGTTCGTCGGTTCGTAGGAGCCGTCGGAGCCGTCGGCGGGGTCGCGGGTCATGCCCCGCCGGCCAGCGGCTCGGGCAGCGGCGCCGCGTGGACGACGGTGAGGCCGGAGACCGCACGCGTCAGGGCCACGTACAGGCGGCGCAGGCCGGTGCGCTCGTCCGGCTCGCCGTCGACGACGGCCGCCGGCTCGTCCAGGACCACGTGGTCGTACTCCAGGCCCTTGGCCAGCGTCGCCGGGACGAGGGTGAGACGGGCGTCGGCGTCCGTCTCGGTGCCGGGGGCGAGGTGGGGGAGCCCGGCGGCGTTCAGCGCCGCGGCCAAGGCGGGGACGCGGGCGTCGGCGGCGATCAGACCGATCGACCCCTCCCGCTCCAGTGCCTCGCGGCAGGCGTCCACCACCGCGCCGGTCAACTCCTCCACCCGTGCCGACCGCACCCGCAACGAGCCCGCCGCGTCACGGATCGACGTCGCCTCGGACAGGCCCGGGGCGATGTGCGGCAGCAGCCGGGAGGCGTAGGCGATGACCTCGCGCGGCACGCGGAAGCCCTGGGTCAGTTCCTCCACCGCCGCGTCCGGCTTGCCCAGGTGGGACAGGGCCTCGGCCCAACTCGCCGTCGCCCACGGGGTGGTGCCCTGGGCCAGGTCGCCCAGGATCGTCGCCGAGCCGGTGGCACAGCGGCGGCCCACCGCCCGGTACTGCATGGGGGAGAGGTCCTGCGCCTCGTCGAGGACGACGTGGCCGAGCGAGGGCGTGCGCCGCACCAGGTCGCCGGCCTCGTCGACCAGCACCGCGTCGGCGACCGACCACGCCGCCGACCTCACTCCGCGCGGCGGCTTCGTCCACAGGATCGCCTTGCGCTCCTCGTCGGTGAGGATCCCCTCGGAGCACTCGGCCAGGAAGTCGGCGTCCGAGAGCAGGCGCAGCACCAGCCTGGCCGGGTCCACCTCCGGCCACACCGCCTTGACCTGGGCCTTCACCGCCGCGTTGCGGGCGACCGCGTCCTGTACCCGGTCGTCCGGTGCCTCGCCGGCCCGTTCCATCCGGGTCAGCACGGCGTGCGCGATGCGCCGCGGCAGGGCCTCGCGGGCCGCGCCGTGGCGGATGCCGCGGTCCAGCAGCTCGCGGACGATCTCCTCCAGCTCGTACGCCGGGATCCGCCAGCGGCGCGAGCCGCGCACCACGACGCACGGCTCGGTCGGCATCGTCACGCCCGCGCGGACCGCGCGGCGCAGCACCTCGGCCATCCGGGCGTCGCCCTTGATCCGGGCGGCCTCCGGGTCGTCGACGCCGCGCACCGTCACGCCGGTGTCGGCGGTCACCAGGTCCTCCACCGTCGTCTGTCGGACCGACAGCTCGCCCAGGGCGGGCAGCACCTGCTCGATGTAGCGCAGGAAGGACCGGTTCGGGCCGATGACCAGCGTTCCGCTGCGGGCCAGCCGCTCGCGGTGCGCGTACAGCAGGTACGCCACGCGGTGCAGGCCGACGGCCGTCTTGCCGGTGCCGGGCGCCCCCTGGACGCACACCGTGCCCTCGACGCCGGTGCGGACGATCTCGTCCTGCTCGGGCTGGATCGTCGCCACGATGTCGCGCATCGGGCCGACGCGCGGACGCTCGATCTCCCGTCGCAGCAGCGCGCTGACCCGCTCGGCCTCCTCCGGGTCGGTCAGGCGCTCGTCCTCGTAGGCGGTCAGCTCGCCGCCGGTGTAGCCGAAGCGGCGGCGCAGCTCGACGCCCTGCGGGTCCCTCCCGGAGGCGCGGTAGAAGGGTTGGGAGACGGGGGCGCGCCAGTCGATGACCATCGGGTCGCCGTCGGCGTCGTGGACGTGGCGGCGGCCGATGTAGTACCGGGCCGGCTCCGGGTCGGGGGCCAGATCCAGGCGGCCGAAGAACAGCGGGGTGTCGGCGAGGTCGGCCAGGGCCGCGACGCGGGCGTCGATCTGGTGCTGGAGGGCCTCGGCGTTCACCCAGTTGGCGGTGACGTCCCTGATGTCGAGGGCCTCGACGTCCTCGCGCATGGCGCGCAGCGCGGTCCGGGAGGCGGTCAGGTGGGCGCGTTCGCGTTCCAGGGGATCGGTCGGCCTGTCGGTCTGCTGGTCGTGGACGTGCGAGGGCACGGTGGAGCCTCCGGTGGATGCGCACGGTGGCGTGCGGCGGCCCGGCGCGATGGGGGTGCGCGGACGCCGCGCCCCGGTGCGGTGGGCGACTGGTGCGGACTGGGCGGGAGGGTCGCGGGGCCGGCGGGGGCTTCGCCGTCGGGGGCGCGACCGGGCCGGCCGGTGCCGACCGGCCGACTCCTCCCCGGCGGCGCGGCGGACGGGCCCGTGCGGACGCGGACGGGGCCGTGCGTCACCACGGCGCGGGAGGCGGGAGAGAGGTGATTGTAGCCCTGACCGTCCGGGCGGGCGACCGTATATCCGCCACACGCCCGCCACCGGAAAGACGGTCGGACACCACGGGTCGCGGCCGGAGGAAAGCTGTGACGAGGCATAGGATGGAAACGGACCAATCGGGCTGAATCGGCAAGCGGCGGAGCCATGAACAGCGCATCCATCCCTTCCCAGAAAACCGGCGGTCCGGCGTCGGGGGCCACCGCGCTCGGTGAACTCGACGCGCGGGGCGGCGACGGCGGACACCGCCACCATCGGCACCTCCTGGGCGACGCCGTTCGGGCGATCTCCGTCTTCGCCGGTGCCGTCTTCGATGTCGCCGTCCGGGGCGATCACGAGCAGGCGCGCGACGAGCACGAACCCCACCAGGGAGGCGGCGGGTCGGCCGCGGGCGTCGGTGGGTCCGGCTCCGGCCGGCTGCCCTGAGACCGGCCCGGGACCCGCCGCGGGTCACGCGCCCGTGCCCACCGAGTCGGCGCTGTGCCGGCTGCCGGCCGGCTTTGCCGGGGCGCCCGGATCCTCCCCGGCGCCGGGTGGGGGAGGTCTTCGCGGAAGGGGGCGATCGTCGAGGGCGCCGGGCCCGAGCAGCCGCAGCAACGGGCTGGTGACGGCCGTCGTGACCAGCGCGACGAGGGTCAGGACGCTCGCCATCTCCGCGTCGATGATCCGCGCCTGGTACCCGATCTGGATGACGACGAGTTCCGTCAGCCCGCGCGCGTTGAGCAGGACGCCCAGGGCGAGGGCCGACGGCCAGGACATGCCCGTCAACCGCGCGCACAGGCCGGGGCCGAGGACCTTGGAGGCGACGGCGACGGCCAGCAGGCAGCCGAACGTCAGCGCCGCCTCCCCGCCCCAGGCCAGGGCTCCCAGGTCGGTGGTGAGGCCGAAGCCGAAGAAGAAGAACGGCAGCAGCACGGTCTTGGCGGTGTCGGCGAGGCGCTCGGCGACGGCCACGGCCCACCGGCCGCGGGTGGGCCAGGCGACGCCCGCCAGCAGGGCGCCGATGAGCTGGTGGACGCCCAGGGCCGCGGTGAGGGCGGCCGACGCGGTGACGCACACGGTGAGGAGGACCGCCGTGCCGACCTCCGCGCCCCGCCTCCCGTCCGCGCGGTCCGCCCACCGCGCCAGCAGCAGCCGCAGCGGGCCGAGGAAGAGGACGGCCACGGCGACGAGGAGGGCGATGTCGAGCAGCAGCCGGGAGGCGCCGAAGCCGTGGGACGCGGCCAGGATCGCGGCGAGCAGCAGCCAACTGCCCGCGTCGCCCACCGCCGCGGAGTAGAGACCGAGCTGTCCGGTGCGGGTGCGGGTGATGCCCAGGTCGGCCAGGATGCGGGCCAGGACGGGGAACGCGGTGACGCTGAGCGTGCAGCCGATGAACAGGACGAAGGTCAGGGGGCGGCCGCCGGGGCCGAGGTGGTCGTCCACCAGCGCCACCGCCACGGCGGCGCCGGCGGCGAAGGGGATCAGCAGGGACGCCTGGCTGATCAGCAGGGCCTGGCCGGCGGCACCGCGCAGGCGCGTGCCGGACAGCTCCCGCCCCACGCCGAACACGAACAGGGCCAGACCGAGTTGGGCCAGACCGTCCAGCATGGGCAGGACTCGCTCCGGAAAGAGCCACCCGGCCGCGTCGGGAGCGGCGCGCCCGAGGAGGGACGGGCCCAGGAGCAGACCCGCGCAGATCTCGCCGACGACCCGCGGCTGCCCGAGGCGCCGGACCAGGACGCCGCCGAGGTGGGCGGCCGCCAGGACGGCGGCCGCGGCGAGGAGGAAGTGGCCCGCGGCGCCCATGCCCTCGTGGGGAGGGGCCGCGTCGGACGCGGCGGTCCGCGACCCCGTGGTGTGGGCCGCGATCAGGCCGAGGGAGACCACGGGGAGGAACAGCGCCAGGGTGGCCGCCGACCAGAACCGCAGGTGTCTCCTCGCGGGTGCGGAGGATAAGCGTGCCAACGTCGTCAGATCCCATCGACTGCGGAAGTGGATGGATGTCGCACGTTCTGTCGCCGAGCTGTCGTCGGGCCTCGGTGGGGACGGCCCGGACGGTCGGAGTCGGACGGGGAGCGCGGAGAAGCCGGGCGGAAGCGCCCGGACGCGCCTTTCGCGTCGTTCGGCAGGGCTGGAGCGGGAGCGTCGATCCCCTCCCGGCAGGAGAGTGAATCACGGAACGCGGGCTTCCGTAAGGGGTGTGATCACCGTCACATTTCGGTGGCCTATTGCGTCGACCCGCATGCGCTGTGTAAGCATGACGGCGGCATTCGCCAAGGGACAAGCACGATCATCCACCACTTCGCCACAACCACGGGTTTGGGGACAGTTGTGTTCGGTGCTGTGTCACATCCCTCGTCCTCCCCTTCCGCGGAAGGGGACGGGGACTTACGAGAAACTCTGATCGATCTGTTCGTCTCGGTGGCCCGTGCGAGGCCGCTGGGGAAGGCACTGAGTTTCGAGGGCGAAACATACTCCTACGCCGCTCTCGACGTCTGGTCCCGGGCGGTGGCGGAACGGCTGTGGGCGGCGGGCGTGAGGCGGGGCGACCGCGTCGCGTTGCGCATGGCCCCCGGGGCCGAGGTCGTCGCCGCGATGCTGGGAATCCTCAGGATCGGAGCGGCCTACGTACCACTGGACGTCCGCAACCCACCGGCGCGCAACGAGTTCATCCTCTCCGACAGCCGGGTCACGGCCTTCGTCGGCGATCCCGGGGAGGGGCCGCCGTCCGGCCTGTCCGGACTGCCCCTGATCGGCACGGACGACGTGGCGAAACTCCTCCTGGCGGAGGCGTCCGGGGGCGCCGCGGTGGACGACCACGCTCCCGGCCCGGACGACATCGCCTACGTCATCTACACCTCCGGGACGACGGGGCGGCCCAAGGGCGTCCCGGTCCGCCACGGCAGTGTGGTGGCCCTGCTGGAGTCCACCTCGGGCCTGTTCTCCTTCCGGCCGGACGACCGGTGGTTGCTCTTCCACTCCGTCGCGTTCGACTTCTCCGTGTGGGAGATCTGGGGCGCGCTCTCGTGCGGCGCGGAGCTGGTGGTGCTGCCGCACTGGACGGCGCGCAGCCCGGACGGGTACCTGCGCGTGGTGCGGGAGGCGGGGATCACCGTGCTCAACCAGACCCCCACGGCCTTCGGCGCCTTCGCCGACGCCGCGCTGCGCCGGGGGGAGGACCTGCCGCGCCTGCGGTACGTGGTCTTCGGCGGGGAGAAGCTGACCCCCGCCGCGGTCCGTCCTTGGGCGGAACGTTTCGGCACCGAGCGGCCGCGCCTGGTGAACATGTACGGGATCACCGAGACGACCGTGCACGCCACCTTCCGGGAGTGGGACCGGGCGGAGCTGGCGGGCGAGGAGTCGGTGATCGGACCGCCGCTGCCGGGCTTCGTCGCCCGGGTGGTCACCGAGGACGGGCGGGACGCGGAACCGGGCGAGGTGGGGGAGCTGTGGCTGTCGGGGCCGCAGGTCACCGAGGGGTACCTCGAACGGCCGGACCTCAACGCCGACCGCTTCCCCCTCGGACCCGCCCCCGACGGCGGGGCGCGCCTGCGCTACTACCGCTCGGGCGACCTGGTCAGCCGCCGCCCCGACGGTGACCTGGTCTACCGGGGCCGAGCCGACCTGCAGGTCAAGCTCCGCGGGCACCGCATCGAACTCAGCGACATCGAGGGCGCCGTGCGGGCGCACCCCGGGGTCGTCGACGCGGTGGTCTGGGTGCACGAGTTCGGGCCGGGGGACAGCCGGCTGGTGTGCGCCCTCGTCCCGTCCGACGGAGCCGACGGACCGGGCACGCGGGCCCTGCGCGAGCACGTCGGGGGGCTCCTTCCGTCCTACATGCGGCCCGGGCGGTACCTGAGCCTCCCGGAGCTCCCCCGCACCGTCAACGGAAAGATCGATCGGGCCGCCGTGGCCCGGATCTTCGAAGAAGGGAGATGAGCCGATGCCGGAGGCAGTGGAGGAATCCACGCTGAAGGAGAGCGTCCAGCGGGCGACCGTCGAGTGGGTCGCCGAACTCCTGGAGGACCCCGAGGTCGGCGCCGAGGACAACTTCCTCGACCTCGGCGGACACTCGATGCTCGCCCTCCAACTGGGGAACCTGGCCAAGGAGCGGTTCGGCCAGGATTACGACCTGCGCGTTCTCTTCGAGGGAACCCTCGCGGACGCCGCGGCCGACCTGGCCGCCCGGGCCGCGTAGGAGCCGATCCGGCTCCGGGGGCCCCGCCGTGTCGGTGGCGGCCGTCGCCCCCGCGCACCCCACCTCCACCGATGTGTTCGTGCACGCCCTGTACGGCAAGTCCACGGTAACGATCTGGAAGGACGCACTCGCATGGCGACCACGGAACGGACCGACCACAGGCTCAGCGCGCAGGAACTGGAGCAGTTCGAGCGGGACGGCTTCATCGGGCCCATCAAGATCTACGAGCCCGAGGAGATGGAGGAGCGGTGGAACACCATCCGCCGCCAACTGCCCGACCGCTCCCTGGCGATCTACCCCGACGACGCCCTGGGCGCCGTCACCAACATCTCCAACTACGACCGTCACCTCGACGTCGACCTGCTCTCCGAGCACATCATGAAGGCGGAGATCGTCGACCGCGTCGCCTCGATCCTCGGCCCCGACGTCCTGTGCTGGCGCACCGAGTTCTTCCCCAAGTACCCCGGTGACGAGGGGACGGACTGGCACCAGGCCGCGACCTTCGCCAACGCCAGCAAGAAGCCGCAGATCCTGTGGCCCTCGCGGGACGGGCAGCCGGCCTTCGGCGGCACGATCACCGTCTGGACGGCGTTCACCGACTCCACCAGGGAGAACGGCTGCCTCCAGCTCATGCCCGGCACCCACCGGCAGATGAACTACGACGAGTCCAAGCCCATGGAGTACGACCCCGAGGCCATCAACGCCCGTGAGAAGGAGGGGGTCAAGCGCGGCTTCTTCGGTTACGACTACCGGCAGCTCCAGAAGGACCCGAACTGGCAGCCGGACGAGTCCCAGGCCTTCCCCCTGGTGATGAAGCGCGGTGAGTGCGTCATCTTCTGGTCGACGCTGATGCACGCCTCGCTGCCCCACACCGGGAGCAAGAAGGACTACCGCATGGGCTTCGCCGCCCGCTACGTGCCCACCCAGGTCCGGATCTACCCCGACACGGACACCGTGGCCGAGTACGGCGGCGGCATCCCGCTGGACAACTACGGTGCCGTCCTGGTCTCCGGCAAGGACGAGTACGGGCACAACCGCATCGCCAAGACCAGCAGGCGGGGTTTCACCTTCGAACCGCGCGGTTTCTGACAAGCTGTCCTCCGGGGACGGGGCGGTCCGTGACGCCCCGTCCCCGGACGACGAGAACCGTTTTTCAGGCCCCGGAGGCACCGTTGTTGCAACATCACATCTACCTGGAAGACACCTACCGCTTCACCGCCACCACGCGGGTGGTCGAAGCCGGTCGCAGCGACCTGGGGCCCTGGGTCACCCTCGAGGACAACATCTTCCACCCCCAGGGCGGCGGTCAGCCCAGCGACCTGGGGACCGTCGACCAGGCACCCGCGCGTCCGTTCAGGGACGCCGAGGCCACCGAGCACGTCGTGCGCCTGTCCTGCGAACGCGAGTTCGCGGTGGGTGACGAGGTCACCAGCGCCATCGACGGCGACCTGCGCCTGCGCCACGCGGCCCTGCACACCTGCGGCCACGTCGTGGACGGGTTCGTCAGGGCCATGGGCTTCCGCCACCGCGTGAGCAACCACTTCCCCGGGCAGGCCCGGATCGAGTTCGACGCCGGCGAGGAGAAGCCCGACCTGCAGCGGCTGGCGGCCGAGGTGGAGGAGAAGACCCGCCAGGCCATCGAGGCCGACCGGAAGGTGTACGCGGAGACGCGCGGCGACCTGCGCGTCGTCACCGTCGACGGAATGCACGAGGACCCCTGCGGCGGCACGCACGTCGCCTCGCTGGGGGAGCTCGCCGGTTTCTCCCTGCGGTCGGTCAAGGTCAAGGGCGGTGTCCTGAAGGTGGGTTACACGGTTGAGCACGCCTGACGCCCGAGCGAACGGCGCCGTCGACGCACCGGACGCCAAGGCCGCGACCGGCACGTCGACCGAGCGAGGGCGGCCGACACGGAGGACCTGGGGCGCCGACTTAGGCGTGTTGGGCGTGGCGATCGTCTGGGGCTCCACGTACGTGGCCATGCAGTGGATGGGCCAGTACCTCTCCGTCCCCCTCTTCCTCTTCCTCCGCTTCGCGCTCGGCGCCCTGGCCATCACCGTGCTGTCGCTGCACCTGTGGCGACAGACCAGCCGGGACGAGCTGATGCTCGGCTGTCTGTTCGGCGGCCTGCTGTTCGCCATCCTCTTCCTCGAAACACTGGGTGTTCGCTACACCCTCGCCTCGAACGCCGGGTTCCTGATCGCCCTGTCGGTGATGTTGGTACCCCTGTTCGAGCGGCTGTTCCTCCGGGTGGCGGTCGCCCGGAGCATCTATCCGCTGACGCTGCTGTCCCTGACCGGCTGCGCCCTGCTCACCCTCAACGAGGGGCTGTCCGTCCGCAGCGGAGACCTCATCATCCTGGCCGCGGCGCTGATCAGGGCCTGGCAGATCGTGCTCTTCGGATCCCGCACGAAGGGGAGACCGGTATCCCTCCTGCGGGTGACCGCGATCGAGCTGTGGGTGGTGGCCCTCGGCGGGCTCCTGCTCTCCCTCGTCCAGCCGGGGCGGTCGTGGCAACAGATGACCCAGCTCCCCGGCAACGCGTGGTTGGTCATCGTCTACCTGGGGGTGGCGGGCACGGCCTTCGCCTTCCTCGCGCAACTGCACGCCGCTCGGGTGTCCAGTCCCACCAGGGTGGGGCTGGTGCTGTCCACGGAACCGTTCTTCGCCGCGGTGTTCGCGGTGCTCCTCCTCAACGAACACCTGGGTCCCCTCCAACTCCTCGGCGGCGGACTGGTGCTGGTGTCGGCGGTGACCGGCCGTTGGGTGGACGCACGCTCCCGCCGGGCCCAGTAGCTGACGGAGGTGGCACCATGTCGTCCCATCCGCTGTTCCTGCTGCACCACTCCGGTGGTTCCGCGCAGGTCTTCTCCGAAGTCGTCCGCACGCTCCCCTCGTCCGTCGAACCCCTCCCGCTGGAACTGCCCGGACGCGGCAGGCGCTGGCGGGAGGAACCGGTGACCACGGCGCAGGACGCGGTGGACGACCTGGCCGGGCAGGTGGCCCGGTCCGGTGTGCGGGGCGGGTTCGCGATCCTCGGACACAGCATGGGTGCCTACCTGGGGTTGGCGCTGGCCGCGCGGCTGGAGAGGGTCGCGGGCGAGGCCTGGTGCGAGCTGCTGTTCGCGTCGGCCAACGCCGGGCCGTACCACGCGGTGCCGCTCTTCGAGGGCGACCCCCTGGAGGCCGACGACGAGCGGATCCTGGCGACGGCGAGCCGCTTCGGCGGCATCGCCCCGCAGGTACTGGCCCACGAGGAACTGCGGGCACGCACCGCGCGGCTGCTGCGGGCGGACTTCGCCGTGTGCGACTCCTTCGTGCGCACGTACGGCCGCACGGTGGTCGAGAACCCCATCGTGGTGTGCTGCGGGACGAAGGACGCCTTCACCGAGGCGCAACTGGAGAACTGGCGGCTCAGCACCGTGGCGGACGCGGAGGTCGTCCGGATCCCGGGCGACCACTTCTACCTGGACGAGCAGGCGGAGAAGCTGGCCGAGACGGTCGCCGCGCGGCTGGCGCCGGTGGGCCGTCCGGTGGGACCGGTCCGCCCCCCGGCCGCCGACGACCGGGGGGCGCGAGCCCGCTAGGGTGACTCTTCCCGCCCCGCCCGGCGACCTCCGGACGGGGCGGGAACGGGATTCCGCACGACACCAGGAGGCGGCCGGGTGGCAGCCGTGTCCCTACCCACCGGCAGCCGGCGCGCGTACGCGGTCGTCACCCTGCTCGCCGTCTCCCTCGCCGCCCTCGCGGTGCTCTGCGCGGCACAGCCCAACCCCCTGGTGGACCTCCTCGTCTACCGTGCCGAGGGCCGGGCCGTCGTCGAGGGCACCGACCTGTACGGCTTCACCGTCACCGAGTGGGAGCTGCCCGCCACCTATCCGCCCTTCGCCGCGCTGCTGTTCGTCCCCGTCGCCGTGTCGCCGCTGCCCGTCGCCCAGGCGCTCTTCGCGGTCGGCAACGTCGTCCTGCTCGCCCTGCTGATCCACTTCTCCCTGCGGCTGGCCGGGCGGCGGACGGCCCCCCTGCCGCTGATGGCCGCCACGGCGCTCGGCGTGTGGCTGGAACCGGTCTTCCAGACCGTGCTGTTCGGCCAGATCAACCTCGCGCTGGCCTGCCTGGTGCTGTGGGACCTGACGCGTCCGGAGGGGGCGCGCGGCAAGGGACTGGCCATCGGCGTCGCGGCCGGCATCAAGCTCACCCCCGCGATCTTCGCCGTCCACCTGCTGGTGACCGGCCGCGTCCGGTCCGGGCTGACCGCGCTGGCCGGCTTCGCCGGGACGGTGGCGCTGGGAGCGGTCGCCCTGCCCGGCGCGAGCGTCGACTTCTGGGCGCGGCGGATGTTCGAGACCGGGCGCGTCGGCAAGGCGTGGATCGTCGACAACCAGTCGCTCCAGGGGCTCCTCGCCCGTCTCCTCCACACCCCCGAGCCCGGCCTGTGGTGGGCGGTGCCCGCGGCGTTCGTCGGACTCGCGGGCCTGTGGCTGGCCCGCACGGCGCACCGGCGGGGACGGGAGGCGTGGGGGGTGTCGGCCGTCGCCGGCACGGCGCTGCTGGTCTCCCCGATCAGTTGGTCCCACCACTGGGTGTGGTGCGTGCCGCTGCTCGCCGTGCTGGGCGGCGCCCCGTCCGGCCGGCGGTGGCCGCCGTACGCCGCGGCCGCCGTCGCCGTGCTCTTCACGGCCCGCACCCACTGGCTCGTCCCGCACTCCGGCGACCTCGACCTCCACCTGCCCTGGTGGCAGCAGCCCCTCGCCTCCCCCTACCCGCTCCTGGGCCTGGCCCTGCTGGGGTACGCGGCGTGGCGACTGCGCCGGGAAGGGCGCGCGGGACACCGGACGACGTCCCCGGCTCCCGTCGGTCCGGCGCGCGGTGAGCGGCGCCGGGGCGGGGCCTCGGCGTCGGACCCGCCCCGTCCGGCGGAGTCGACGGGACGTTGAGGGCTGCCGCCCCGGAGCCGACGGGCCGACGGGCCGACGGACCGGCGCGCCGACGGGCCGCGCGCCGTCACCGCCGGGCGAAGCCGTCCAGCGCCTCCAGGACGTGGGCGAGGGTGGCGGTGCCGCCGAGGTGGCCCTCGGAGCCGACGACGGTCAGCTCCGCGTCCGGCCAGGCGCGGGCCAGCTCCCACGCCGTCTCCAGGGGGCTGCTCAGATCGAGCCGGCCGTGGACCAGCACCCCCGGAATGCCCGCCAGCCGTCCGGCCTCGCGCAGCAGCGCGCCCTCCTCCAGCCACGCGCCGTGCGAGAAGTAGTGGGCGCAGATCCGCACCAGGGCGAGCCGGGCGGCCGAGGGGCGGCCGCCGAACGGGGCGGGCCCGGTGTACGGCTCGCCGGAGAGTACCGCGTCCTCCCAGGCGCACCAGTCGTCGGCGGCCTTCTCCCGCACCGCGGCGTCCGGATGCTCCATCAGCCGTGCGTACGCCCCCAGCAGCTCGGTGATGTCGCCGTCGCGCGGCGCGTCCGGCACCCCGGCCACGAAGCGCTCCCACTGTTCGGGGAGGAAGCGGGCCACGCCCCGGTAGAGCCAGTCGATCTCCGAGCGGCGGGTGGTGGTGACGCCGGAGATCACGATCTGCGACACCCGCTCCGGGTGCCGCTCCGCGTAGGCCAGCAGCAGTGTGGAGCCCCACGAGCCGCCGTACAGCAGCCAGCGGTCGACGCCCAGGTGCTCGCGCAGCCGCTCCATGTCCGAGACCAGGTGCCAGGTGGTGTTGTTCCGCAGATCGGTGGCCGGGTCGCTCGCGTGCGGGGTGCTGCGGCCGCAACCGCGCTGGTCGAACAGCACCACGCGGTACCGGTCGGGGTCGAACAGACGGCGGGCGCCCGCCCCGCGGCCGGAGCCCGGCCCGCCGTGGACGACCAGGGCGGGTTTGCCGTCCGGGTTGCCGCAGGCCTCCCAGTACACGAGGTCGCCGTCGCCGACGTCGAGCATGCCCGTCTCGTACGGCTCGATCGACGGGTACGGTTCGCGCATCGTCGTTCCTCCCCCTGGTGGACCCCGGGACCGGGGAGGCTACCCGACCTCGTCCGCCTCCGCCTCGTCGGCGAGGTCGTCCGCGAGCAGCTCCGAGGCGTCCACGATGCGGTAGGCGTAGCCCTGCTCGGCCAGGAAGCGCTGGCGGTGGGCGGCGAAGTCCTGGTCGACGGTGTCGCGGGCGACGACGGAGTAGAAGCGCGCCTCGTGGCCGTCGGCCTTCGGCCGCAGGACGCGGCCCAGCCGCTGGGCCTCCTCCTGGCGGGAGCCGAAGGTGCCCGACACCTGGATGGCGACGGTCGCCTCGGGCAGGTCGATGGAGAAGTTGGCGACCTTGGAGACCACCAGCACCGACAACTCGCCGGAGCGGAACGCGTCGAAGAGCTTCTCGCGCTGCGCGTTGCCGGTGTCGCCCTTGATCACGGGCGCGTCCAGGTGCTCGCCCAACTCGTCGAGCTGGTCGATGTACTGGCCGATGACGAGGGTCTGCTCACCGGCGTGGCGGCGCACCAACGCCTCCGTGACGCGCTGCTTGGAGGCGGTGGTGGAGCAGAAGCGGTACTTCTCGTCCGACTCGGCCGTCGCGTAGGCCAGCCGCTCGGACTCGGTGAGGTCGACGCGGACCTCCACGCAGTCGGCCGGGGCGATGTAGCCCTGCGCCTCGATCTCCTTCCAGGGCGCGTCGAAGCGCTTGGGGCCGATGAGGGAGAACACGTCGGCCTCGCGGCCGTCCTCGCGCACCAGGGTGGCCGTCAGACCGATGCGGCGCCGGGCCTGGAGGTCGGCGGTGAACTTGAACACCGGCGCGGGCAGCAGGTGCACCTCGTCGTAGACGATCAGGCCCCAGTCACGGGAGTCGAACAGCTCCAGGTGGGGGTAGACGCCCTTCCGCTTGGTGGTCAGCACCTGGTACGTGGCGATGGTGACCGGCCGGATCTCCTTCTTCGCGCCGCTGTACTCGCCGATCTCGTCCTCCGTCAGCGAGGTGCGCCGCACCAGCTCGCTCTTCCACTGGCGGGCGGAGACGGTGTTGGTGACCAGGATCAGCGTGGTGGCCTTCGCCGTGGCCATCGCGCCCGCGCCCACCAGCGTCTTGCCCGCGCCGCAGGGCAGGACGACGACGCCGGAGCCGCCGTGCCAGAAGTTCTCCACGGCCTGCCGCTGGTAGGGGCGGAGCGACCAGCCGTCCTCCGTCAGCTCGATGGGGTGGGCCTCGCCGTCCACGTAGCCGGCCAGGTCCTCGGCGGGCCAGCCCAGTTTGAGCAGCGACTGCTTGATCTGACCGCGCTCGGAGGGGTGCACGGCGACGGTGTCGGGATCGACGCGGGCGCCGACCAGCGGCTGGATCCGCTTGGAGCGCAGGATCTCCTCCAGCACCGGCCGGTCGGTGGTCTCCAGCACCAGGCCGTGGGTGGGGTGCTTGAGCAGCCGCAGCCGCCCGTAGCGGGCCATCGTCTCGGCCACGTCGACCAGCAGCGCGTGCGGCACCGGGTAGCGGGAGTGGGTGACCAGGGCGTCGACGACCTGCTCGGCGTCGTGCCCGGCGGCACGGGCGTTCCACAGCCCCAGCGGAGTGATCCGGTAGGTGTGGATGTGCTCCGGGGCCCGTTCCAGCTCGGCGAAGGGCGCGATGGCGCGGCGGCACGCCTCGGCCTGCTCGTGGTCGACCTCCAGCAGCAGGGTCTTGTCGCTCTGGACGATGAGCGGTCCGGTCACGGTGGTCCTCCTGCCTGTGGCGGGGCGCCGCGCACGGGCGGTGCGCGGGCCGACCGTCCAGTGTGCCGCATGCCGCCGACAGGCGACGCCGACGGACGACCGGCCGCGGCCGGACCGCGTGGTCGGCGCGGGCGCCGCCACGGGGCGCCTCAGTCGTCCGTGTCCGCCAGTTCCGCCGCGCCCGTGACGCGGTGCACGGGATAGGTGCGGACCTCCTCGGCGGTGTGGTCGTACGCGGTGACGAAGCCGCCCTCGACCCGGACGGGCTCGATGATCCGCTGCCCCGCGGTGCCGTCCGCGCCCACGTAACCGATCCACACCGGCGTCCCCGTGCGGGCCGCCGACCGCAGGGTGACCAGGGTGTCGGCCGCGGTGGTGCGCGGCGGGCGGCCGTCGGGCACGGCCGGAGCGGGCTGCCGGGGGCGGTGCGGGGCGGTCGCCGCCAGGTCGCCCGCCCGGATGGCGCGCACGGCGGCGGCCAACAGGGGCGTGTCGGGGACGGGCGGGCCGTCCGGAACCGGATCGGGAGCGGTGCGCGGCGGGGTGCGCAGAGTGTCGGCGCGGTGGATCACCACGTCCCCCTCCGACGACTCGAAGACGGGCGCGTAGCCCATCGCGCGCAACTGCTCCAGCAGCGCGCCCGGATCCGCCCGGGCGGCCAGCACCGTCGGCGCCAGCAGCCGCAGGCCCAGGCCGGCGGCACGGCGGTCGGCGGCGATCTCGGCGAGCAGCGTGTCGTCGTCGCAGCGGACGTACGCGCCGGCCGCGCCCACCCGCAGCCGCCCGTGCCGTCGTGCCACGTCGTCGATCAGGTACGTCAGCGGCTGCGGGACGGGGGTGCGGGAGTGGGTGGCCAGGAAGGAGTGCAGCTCGGAGGCGGTGCGACCCGCGTCCAGGGCGCGGCGCACGGACTGCGGGGTGAAGCGGTAGACCGTCGCGCCGCCCTTGGACTCCACGTCGGCCAGCACGTTCAGCGTCTCGGCCAGCGGTCGCCGCAGCGGACCGGGGGCCACGGCCGTCAGGTCGGCCTGGAGCAGCACGTGGTCCAGCGGCTCGGGGAGACGGGAGGCCAGGAGGGCGGCCGCCTCCTCGGCGGCCGGCCCCGGCCCGCCCTCCGCCGCGTGCTCCGGGGCGGCGGACGCCCCGGCGTCCGCGCCCACCAGGGGGCGCGCGTACGAGGCGAGCGCGCCCCGCCCGGTGACGCCCAGCAGCTCGGCCTCCCGGAGCGTCCACCGCACGATCCGCTCCCGCAGCTTCGGGCCGCCGCGCAGCGGGCACTCCCAGTCCAGCCGAGCCACCACCGCGTCGGCCTCCGGGGCCGCCACCTCGACGGCCCCGGTGTCCCCGGCGGCGTACTCGGCCAACAGCGCCAGGGTGCGGCGACGCAGCTCGGGCACCGGGCCACGGTCCAGACCGGGGCCGAGCGCGTTGAGCGAGCGCCCCCGACTGTCGCGCTCGCCGACCAGTCCGGCCGGTCGGGTGGCCGTCAGCCAGGCGCCCACCAGCCGCGCCCACCGCCGCTCGGGCGGCGACTCCAGCCAGGCGTCGTACGCGGGCGTGGGCGCGTACCGCTCGTCCGCCTCGCCGTCGGAGGCCAGCAGCCCGGCCACGTAGGCCAGCTCGATCCAGAAGGCGGCCACCGGCTCGGGCACGTCCAGGGCGACGGCGGTGCGCTTGAGGTCCCGCACGCCCAGACCGCCCGCCCGCAGCACGGGCGGCGCCCCGGACGCCGTTCCCCACAGCGTCAGCAACTCCTCGACGACGGTGAGCGCGGCCAACGCCTGGCCCGCGGCCGTCCCGTCCACCGCCTCCCTCGGGTACGCGCGCACCGGCTCGGGCACGGGCGGCAGCGGCTCCAGCCGGCGGTGGATCCGGCCCCCGCGCAGATGCAGGGCCACCTCCCTGGGCAGGACGACCGTCCGGGGCGCGGCCGGCAGCAGCAGCCCGCGGTCCAGCAGCCAGCGCACCGGGGGCGAGGGGGAGTCGGAGACCTCGCCCCAGGGCGGACCCCAGGTCAGCTTGGCGAGCATCGTCCGGGCCTCCTCCGGTGCCCGCTCCACCAGGGCGGCCATCCGCTCCCGGTCGGTGAACAGCCCGGTCAGGGCGGCCAGCGCGCTCACCGGGTCGTGGGTGGCGGGTAGCTCGACGGCGGCCAGGATCTCCTGGAGGCGGCCGGGCGACATCCCCGTGGCCGCCTCGGCCAGGGTCGGGCCCAGACCGGTCGTGGAAGGTCCCTTGGCGGTCGGGGAGAGCAGCTCGCGGGCGGTGCGCACCAACCGCAGCCGGTCGTCACCGCCCCACACCACCGCGCGCTCGCGCAGCAGCGCCAGCGCGCGCGGCAGTTCGGCCTGGCCGCCGGGCAGCCCGGCGGCCAGCTCCTCGTACGGGCAGGGGTCGGGCGCGACGGCCAGCGCCTCGGCGACCTGGAGGGAGAAGCGGTCCAGCCGCTCCAACGCCCGCAGGACCGACACGCGCGTACCGGCCCGGGTGGCCAGTTGGGAGAGGTCGCCGGGGACGGGCGAGAGGAGGTCGGGGCGGGCCCGCAGCAGTTCGGCGAGCGCGTCGTCGGGACGGGAGCGCAGCTCGTCGGCGAGCGTGCGGGGGGCTGCTCGGCGTCGCGCTTCGGGCTCTGGCGTCATCCGTACCACGGTACCGGCACGCTGTGCCGGATCGGTTCCACCGACGCCGGTACGCGGTACGGTCGGGGCGTACGGGTGTGTGCGGGCGCCAAGGGCCGGGAGCCGCTGGAGAGTTCGGTGGGAATCGAGAGCGAGCAACTCGTCTTCGACTATCTGAGCCGGATCGGCGATCTGGCGCACGGCACGAGCATGACGGCCGCCGAGCGGGCCCGTCTGGTGAACCGGGTGCGCGCCGACATCGAGCGGCGCCGGACCGAGGCGGGCGGCGCGGAGACCGTGGCCGGGGTCCGCAGGATCCTGGACGGGATCGGGCGGCCGGAGGAGGTCGTCGCGGAGACGGGGGTGGCCGTGCCGCAGCCCAGGGCGCCGCGTCCGGTCGACGAGGCGTCCGAGGGCCCGGGGGCGGAGGGTCGGACGGCTCCGTCGTCGCCGTCGTCGCCGTCGCCGACCGCCGCCTCCCCGCCGCACCTGGCGAGCCCCGAGGAGCTGGGCCCGCGGGAGAGCGACCCCGACTGGTGGCGCACGCCCCCCACCGTCCGGTACGCGCCCGGCGGTCAGGTGCCGGTGGGCGGGTTCGTCGGCGGGTTCGAGCTGCCGGAGGTCCTCGCGCCGCCGCCGGATCCGGAGAAGGAGCGGGAGAAGGCGGGGGAGGCGGAGCGCGCCGAGGCGGAGCGGGCGGCCGAGAGGTCTCCCGGGGTGCCGGCCCCCGCCGGCTCCCGCGGGGCGTGGGTGCGCCGGCTGCGCGCCCGCACCACGAAGGCGGCCGGGGCCGGACGCGTCCCGCGCACGGGCGGTGTGGTGGAACTGCTGGCCGCCGCCCTGCTGGTGGCGGGCGCGGTCGCGGGCTCGCTGGTCCCGCTGGGCCTGGGCTGGCTGGCCGCTTGGTGGTCGCCCCGGTTGAGCCGCCAGGAGGCCAAGTGGGCGGTGGCGGTCGTCCCCGGCACGGTCGCCGCCGCCGGCCTGGTGTGGCTGTGGGGCCGCACCGAGGGCCGCTGGGGCGAGCCGATCGCCCCGGGCGCGCTGGGGGACGAGATCGCCGCCTCTTGGCCCTGGGCGCTGCGCGCCGCCGCCGTCGCCAGTGCGCTCTACCTGCTCTGGCGGGCGCGACGGCCGAAGGGCTAGGCGGCCGCCCCCGAGGGCCGGGCCGGACGGCGGACGCGGAGGCCGCCGCCCCGCCCGGTCCGGGACGTCAGCTCCGGGAGCCCTCCGAGCCCTCGGTGAGGAAGCCCTTCAGTTCGTCCAGGATCGTGTCGGCGGCCGTGTAGCCGATGCCCTGGATCCAGGTCTCGTCGTCCACCCGGAAGGCGCGGCCGTTCCGCACCGCCTCCATGCCCTTCCACAGCGCGCCGCCGACGGCCTTGTCCTCGCCGGACTCGGCGGGGTCGCCGTAGGAGGTGTAGAAGACGACGTCCGCGTCGCCCTGGTCGACCTTCTCCGGGCTGACGTCGAGGGAGAAGCCGTCGGTGGCCTTGTCGGCGATGGCCGGGCGGCCGACGCCGATGTCGGCGAGGATCGTGCCGATGTAGTTCTCCCTGCCGTAGATGCGGGTGTCGGCGCCCTCCACGAAGCGGACGACGCTCACCGTGAGGTCCTTCGCCGCCTCGGGCCCGCCGAGGGCCTCGGTGACCTCGGCGGTCTTCTCCCGGTAGGCCTCGACGACCTTCTCCGCCTCCTCCTTCTTGCCCAGCGCGTCGGCGTGGAGCAGGAAGTTCTCCTTCCAGGGCGCGCCGGTGGTCTCGGTGAAGACGGTCGGGGCGATCTTCGACAGCTCGTCGTAGCGGTCCTTGTCGCGGACGTTGCTGCCCAGGATCAGGTCGGGCTTGAGGGCGGCGATCCTCTCCAGGTTGGGCGCCATGATGTTGCCGACGTTCTCGATGCCCTCGACCTTCTCCTTCGGCAGGTACTTCAGGAAGCCGGAGGCGACGTCGGAGCGGGTGGAGCCGACCGGCTTCACCCCCAGGGTGACGGCCGAGTCCAGCTCGGCGGTGTCGAGCACGACCACGCGCTTCGGGTCGTTCGGCACCTCGACGTCGCCGTTGGCCGTCCGCACGACGTGGGTGCCCCCGTCGGCCGCGCCCTTGTCCGCCCCGGCGTTCGAGCCGGAGTCGGAGCCGCAGGCGGACAGCGTCAGGGAGGCGGTCAGCGCCAGGGCGGTGGCGGCGAGCGTACGGCGTCGAGTGATGGTCATGGTGTGGCCTCTCTGGAGCCGGTGGCGGTCACGGGTGTGGGGGCGGGGCCGGATTCGGGGGAGCGCCAGGGGGCGCCGGGGACGACCAGCGGTCCGCCGGTCACCGGGTCGGGGACGACCACGGACTCCAGGCCGAAGACATCGCGGACCAGGGCGGCGGTGACGACCTCGGCGGGCGGCCCCTGCGCGGCGATCCGGCCCCCGCGCATCGCGACGAGGTGGTCGGCGTAGCGGGCGGCCTGGTTGAGGTCGTGCAGGACCATCACCACGGTGCGGCCCCGCTCGTGGTTGAGTTGCCGCACCAGGTCGAGCACCTCGACCTGGTGGGCGATGTCGAGGTACGTGGTCGGCTCGTCGAGCAGCAGCAGCTCGGTCTCCTGGGCCAGTGTCATCGCGATCCACACCCGCTGGCGCTGTCCGCCGGAGAGCTCGTCCACGGGGCGCTCGGCCAGAGCGGTCACGCCGGTGCGGGCCATGGCGTCGGCGACGGCCGCCTCGTCGGCCTCCGACCACTGCTGCCACCAGCGCTGGTGGGGGCGGCGTCCCCGGGCGACCAGGTCGGCGACGGTGATCGTCTCGGGTGCGACCGGTGCCTGGGGAAGCAGTCCGAGGGAACGGGCGATGTGCCGGGTGGGGATCCGCGACAGCTCCCGGCCGTCCAGCAGCACCGTGCCGCGCCGGGGCGCGAGCAGCCGTCCCAGCGCCCGGAGGGTGGTGGACTTGCCGCAGGCGTTGGGACCGACGATGACGGTGACGCGGCCGTCGGGGACGTCCAGGTCGAGGCCGTCGACGACGGTGCGGTCCTCGTAGGCGAGGGTGAGGCCACGGGCGGCCAGCCGGCTCGCCGGCCCGTGCGCCCCGCGGGCCTCCTCGGTTCCGTCGGGGATCGTCATGCGGTGCCTCCGGTGCGGCTACGGGCGATCAGCCAGATCAGATACGGCGCCCCGATCGCGGCGGTCAGCACCCCGACGGGCAGCTCGACGGGGGCGAACATCCTGCGGGCCAGCAGGTCGCCGAGGGTCACGACGAACGCGCCGGTCAGCGCCGTGGTGAGCAGCGGGATCTGCGCGGTGCGGGTCAGCCGGCGGGCGATCTGCGGGGAGAGCAGCGCCACGAAGTCCACGGGCCCGGCGGCACCGGTGGCCACGGAGGCCAGGACGACGCCGGTGGCGGTCAGCCCCAGCCGGGTGGCGTTCACCCGCACGCCGAGCGCGGTGGCGGTGTCGTCGTCCGGTCCGACGTCCCGCTGGGCGCGGGCACACCACAGGACCGCGGGCAGCAGCGCCGGCAGCGCCCAGCCCAGCGGCTCGGCCTGCTCCCAGCCGCGGCCGCTCAGCGAACCGGTCATCCACACCTGGGCCTGCTGGGCGGCGAGGAAGTCGCCCTTGGTCATGAACAGTTGGGTGATCGACCGCAGCGCCACGGAGAAGCCCAGGCCGATGAGGACGAACCGGGCCGCGTGGAGGCCGCGCCGCCAGGCGAAGACGTAGATCAGCGCGGCGGCGAGCGTCCCGCCCGCGACGGAGAGGTAGGGAAGGAGGGCGTACGAGGTCAGGCCGAAGGTCATCGCGCCGACGGTCACGGCGGCCGCGCCGTGCGTGATGCCGATGATCTCCGGGCTGGCCAGCGGGTTGCGGGCGACGGTCTGGATCAGTCCGCCCGCCACGGCCAGCGCGGCGCCGACCAGCACTCCGACGACCAGGCGCGGCAGCCGCAGCGTCCCCACCACCAGCTCCTCCGGTGAGGGCCGACCCACCAGCACCTTCACCACCTCGGTGGGGGCGGTGACCGTCTCCCCCAGGGAGAGCGAGGCCACGACGGCGGCGGCGAGCGCGACGGCCAGGGCGCCGGCGGTGAACAGGGAGCGTCGATGGAGGAGGAACGAGGCACGCCCGCGGCGCACCAGCCCGTACCCGGCGGGCCGGACGGCCGGTGTCCCGCGCGCGGCTCCGGCGGCGGTCACGCGGACACCCGCTTCCCGCGCACCAGCGCCACCAGGAACGGCGCGCCGATCAGCGCCGTCATCACCCCCGCCGGAACCTCGCCCGGCGGTATCACGATCCGTCCGATCACGTCCGACACCAACAGCGCCACGGGGCCGAGCAGCGCCGACATCGGCAGCAGCCGGCGGTGGTCGGCGCCGACCAGGGCACGGGCGACGTGGGGCACGGCCAGGCCGACGAAGGCGATGGGCCCGGCCGCGGCGACACCCGCGCCGGTGAGGACGGTGGCGCCGACACCCCCGGTGATCCGCACGGCCGCCACGTTCTGCCCCAGCCCCCTGGCCATGTCCTCGCCCAGGGCCAGGGAGTCCAGCCCCCGCGCCACGACCAGCACCAGCAGCGCGCCCAGCGCCAGGAACGGCCAGACCTGCCCGATCACCTCCGCGTCGCGTCCGGCCACCGAGCCGACCTGCCAGAAGCGGAACTCGTCCAGTGTGGCGGCCCGGGTGGTCAGCACGCCCGCCACCACCGAGTACAGCAGGGCGTTGACGGCGGCGCCGGCCAGCGCCAGCTTCACCGGTGTCGCCCCGTCCCGCCCCCGGGCGGCCACCAGGTAGACGGCGACACCGGCGGCGCCCGCGCCCACGAAGGCGAACCAGACGTAGTCGGTGAGCGTGTGCGCCCCGGTGTAGGCGATGGCCAGGACGACACCGAGCGCGGCGCCCTGGCTGACGCCGAGGATGCCCGGCTCGGCGATCGGGTTGCGGGTCAGGCCCTGCATCACGCAGCCCGCCATGCCCAGCGCCGCGCCGACCAGCACCGCCAGCACGGTACGGGGCACGCGCATGGTCCGCACCACCTGGGCGGCGGGGCCGTCGCCGCCGTGCAGCAGCGCGTCGTACACGGCCGACGGGGCGATCGTGCGGCTGCCGACGGCCAGGCTCAGCACCACGGCGACGGCCAGGGCCGCGACGGCGGAGCCCGTCCACAGCAGGCGGCGGGCCGCCGCGCGGCGTGCGGGACCGCGCGGACGCGGGCCACCGCCGTGCTCGACGGCGGTGGCGGTGGCGGCGGCTGGCATCGGCACCTCGGGCGTACGGGGACGGAATGCCTGGTTAGGGTAACCTAACCAACTTCCGCGGCACCGGCCACCGGACCGACCGGGTCCAAAGTGCACAATGAGGCTCATGACCCCTCGCCCGGTGACGGTCGGCTTCGACCTGGACATGACGCTGATCGACTCCCGCCCCGGCATCCGGGCGACCTACCTGGCCCTCGCCGCCGAGACCGGCGCCCACATCGACGCCGACCTGGCCGTCACCCGCCTCGGACCGCCGCTGGAGGTCGAACTGGCGCACTGGTTCCCCGAGGAGGAGCTGGACGAGGCCGCCGGGCGCTACCGGGAGCTGTACGTGCGCCACGCCATCGAACCCAGCCTCGCCATGCCCGGCGCGCGGGAGGCGGTGGACGCGGTGCGGCGGACGGGCGGCACGGCGATCGTGGTCACCGCCAAGCACGGGCCCAGCGCCGAGCTCCACCTCGACCACCTGGGCATCGAGCCGGACGCGGTGATCGGTCGGCTGTGGGCGGAGGCCAAGGCCGACGCGCTGGTCGAGCACGGGGCCGGCGTCTACGTCGGCGACCACCTGGGGGACGTGCGCGGGGCGCGGGCGGCCGGGGCGCTGTCGGTGGCCGTGCCGACGGGGCCGTGCGGAGCGGAGGAGCTGCGGGCGGCCGGCGCCGACGTCGTCCTGGAGGACCTGACGGAGTTCCCCGCCTGGCTGGAGTCGTACCCGGGGTGAGGCCCCTCCGGGAGGTCCGCGCCGGCCGGTCGGCCGGGGGCCGGTCGGGCCCGGCTACCGGGGGGCGGACGCCCTGGCCCGGCGCCGCTGCTCCGCGATCGAGCGCAGCACTCCGGCACCGGCGATGGCGAAACCGACGCCCATCGCCATGCTGACGAGGTACGCGGCCGTGGGCAGCGGGTCGGAGCCGAGGAACAGGGGCGCGATGGTCACGAGCGTGGCCACCGCGCCGACGACGAAGACGACGGCGCCGATACGGACGAGGAGATCTCCCGCGCGGGACGTTTCACTGGTCACCAGGACAGGGTAGTTCCGTGGGCGGGGGGACCCGGGACACGGGAGGCGCCCGAGGCGTCTTGTCACCGGGGCGTGGACCATTAATCTTGTTGCCGGCGGGTCGTGCGGCCCGCCGAAGTCTTATTCAGAGCCGTTGTTTTTTCAAGAAGTCGTAGCCCGGTCATCCGGACGAGTTCGAGGACGAGGACAGACGTGCCTACCGGCAAGGTCAAGTGGTTCAACAGTGAGAAGGGTTTCGGCTTCCTCTCCCGCGATGACGGCGGTGACGTCTTCGTGCATTCTTCGGTGCTCCCGGACGGGGTCACCACGTTGCGGCCCGGCCAGCGCGTCGAGTTCGGTGTCGTCGCGGGGCAGCGCGGTGACCAGGCGCTCTCGGTCACGCTGCTGGATCCGACGCCGTCGGTGGCCGCGGCCCAGCGGCGCAAGCCGGACGAACTGGCCTCGATCGTGCAGGACCTCACCACCCTGCTGGACGGGGTGGCGCAGCAACTGGAGCGGGGCCGCTACCCCGACCGCCAGCACGGCCACAAGATCGCGAACATGCTCCGCGTGGTGGCCGACCAACTCGACGTCTGACCCCGAGGCCCGGGAGCGGTGGCGGCGCGCGCCGCGCCGCCACCCGCGGACGCCGGTCCCGGGCGTCGATCTCACACGAAGTCCAGCGCACCCCGGCCGAGGGGCGGCACCAGCCCCTCGGCCGCGGCCCGTGTGAGGAGCTCGCGCACCGCCGCGTAGCCGCTCTCGCCCAGGTCGGCGGTGAACTCGTTGACGTACAGGCCGATGTGCCGGTCCGCGACCGACGGGTCCATCTCCTGGGCGTGCTCCAGCACGTACGAACGGGACGCCTCCGGAGCGTCCCAGGCCATCCGCACCGAGGCGCGGGCGGCGTCGGCGAGCCTTTGCAGCCGCTCGGTCCCCAGGGAGCGCCGGGCGATGATCGCGCCCAGCGGGATCGGCAGCCCGGTGCGGGACTCCCAGTGCTCGCCCATGTCGGCCAGCCGGTGGAGCCCGTAGTCCTGGTAGGTGAAGCGCGCCTCGTGGATGACCAGTCCGGCGTCCACGGCCCCGTCGCGCACGGCCGGCATGATCTCGTGGAACGGCATCACGGTGATCTTCCCGACCCCGCCGGGCACCTCCTCGGCCGCCCAGAGCCGGAACAGCAGGTACGCCGTCGAACGCTCGCCGGGCACCGCCACCGTCGCGCCGCGCAGGTCGGCCCCCGTGCCCGGCTCGCGGGTGAGCACCAACGGGCCGCAGCCGCGGCCCAGCGCACCGCCGCACGGCAGCAGCGCGTACTCCTCCAGCACCCACGGCAGCACCGCGTAGGAGACCTTGAGGACGTCCAGCTCGCCGCGCTCGGCCATGCCGTTGGTGACGTCGATGTCCGCGAACGTCACGTCCAGCGGCGGCGCGCTCGGCACCAGGCCGTGCGCCCAGGCGTGGAAGACGAAGGTGTCGTTGGGGCAGGGGGAATAGGCGATCCGCAGCCGCTCGCCGGGCTCGCCGTCCCCGCCCCGCCCGGCCGTGACGGTCGTGCCGTCGGGGCCTTCGGGACCTTCGGGGGCGTCAGTGCCGTTCATCGGAATGCTCCCTCCAACCGTCCAGTACGGGCACGATGGCGCCGAAGGCCACCCCCAGTGCGGTGAGCGCCTCCGGAATCCGCCAGGCGTCCCGGTCGCGCGGACCGACCGCGTTGGAGACCGCGCGGACCTCCAACACGGGAACACCACAGACCGCCGCGGCCTCCGCGACGCCGAACCCCTCCATCGCCTCGACCAGCGCGCCCGGATGGAGCCGCGCCAGCAGCGCGGCGCGCTCGGCGGTGCCGGTGGCCGTGGAGACCGTCAGCACCGGGCCCAGCGCCGCGCCGGCCGCCTCGGCGGCGGCCCGTGCCAGGGCCCGGGGCGGATGGTGGACGGCCGTGCCGAAGCCCAGCTCGGCCAGGGAGGCGAAGGGCACGGACCCGCCGGGCGTCTCGGAGCCCAGGTCGGCGGCGACGATCTCGGAGGCGACGGCCACCGAGCCGACGGGCGCCGCCGGGGCGAAACCACCGCCGATGCCCGCCGAGACCACCAGCCCGTAGGGACGGCCCCGCGCCGCCTCCCGCGCCAACACGGCGGCGGTGCGGGCCGCCGCGGCGGCGGGACCGGCGCCGGAGACGAGCACGTCCGCCGCGCCCGCGCCCGCCACCGCGTCCCGCTCGGCGGACACGGCGGTGACGACCAGGGTGCGCACGGCGGCGGACGGGGCGGACGTCAGCCCTCGCTCGCCTTCTTCAGCTCGAAGTTCCACACCCCGTGGTACTCGCTGCCGTCGTACTCGACGATGCTGAGCTGGGCGGACTTCGACTCGCCGTCGCGGAAGAAGGCGTCGCCCGAGAAGCTGCGGTAGGTCTTGCCGATCTTGTCGGTGACCGCCGGCTGGCCGTCGAGGAACAGCACCCAGCCCTCCTCCGCGATCTCGGGATCGACACCGATGCGCAGCAGGTCGCCCTCGTCGACCGTGATGGAGGTGTCGGTCTCCTCCTCGGCGCAGGAGAGGACCTTCTCCTGCGAGATCGTCGCGCCGTCCTCGTAGCAGGCCGCTTCGGTGGACACGCTGTCGGAGCCGACGGTCACGGTCGCGCGGGGAGTCGGCTTCTCACAGGCGGAGAGGGCGACGAGCCCGAGGGTGGCCGCACCGATGGCTACGGCAGTGCGGATCGTGCGGCTGCCCTTGCCCCGGGAGATCGTGTGGGTCATAGCGGCAGGCTACCCGGAGGCCCGACTCAGGCGACGCGCGGGTGGGGCGTGCCGTGACGCGCGGCGGACAACAGGGGCCGAACGGTGGCGAACGCCCCCGCCGCCACGACCAGCCCGGCCACCGCCATGCCGACCGGCCCGATCAGCGGCAGCGCGATCCCGACGGCACCGCCGACCACCCACGACATCTGCATCAGCGTCTCGGAGCGGGCGAAGGCGGAGGTGCGCACCAACTCCGGCACGTCCCGCTGGATCAACGCGTCCAGGGAGAGCTTGCCCAGCGCCTGCGCGAGTCCGGCGGTCGCCGCGACGACGGGCACGGTGACCGTGCCGTAGAGGACGGCCGCCACCACCGTCGCGGTCAGCGCCAGCCCCAGGACGGACGCGATGATCAGCTCCGGCCCGCGATCCCGCAGCCAGGCGCCCAGCGCCGTGCCCAGCGCGTTGCCACCGCCCGCGGCGACGGCGACGAGTCCGAGCGAGAACACGGCGTCCAGCCCGTCGAGGGGGTGCTCGCGCAACATGAAGGCGAGGAAGAAGGTGAGGAAGCCCGACAGGGCGCGCAGGGACGAGTTGGCGATCAGGGCGTTGAGCACCGAGGCGCCGACGGTGCGCAGACCCGGCCGCCGTGGCCTGCCGTCCCCCTTCGCGCTCGGGCCGGCGGCCGGCGCGGGCGTCGGTGTCTCCGTCGGTGTCTCCGTCGGTGTCTCCGCCGGTGTCTCCGCCGGTGTGCCGGTCGGTGGCCCGTCCCGCTCGGAGCTCCGGCCACCGTCCGGCCCGGTGCCGGACGCCCCGGGGACGCCCGTGCCGTCGCCGGCGCCCCCGTCGCCCTCCCCGACGCCGTTCTCCTCCGCCGCCCTCGCGCGCTCGGCCTCGTAGGCGATCAGCAGGGCCCTGCGCTCCCCCTTGGCGGAGTCCACCGTGTGGGGGAGCGAGAAGGACAGGAACGTCCCCACGACGAAGACCGCGAACGCCCCGTACAGCGGCCAGGTCGGGCCCAGCCGATGCAGCCCGGCGCCGATCGGCGCCGCCGCCCCGGTGGCCAGCAGCCCGGCGAGCGTCACCCGTGAGTTCGCCTTCACCAGGGAGATCCGGTGGGGCAGCAGCCGTGGCACCACCGCCGACCGCACCACCCCGTACGCCTTGGACGCCACCAGTACGCCCAGCGCGGCCGGATACAGCTCCAGGCTGCCGGTGGTCACCGCCCCGGCCATGCTCAGCGCGAGCAGCGCGCGGCCCAGCATCGACCCGGCCATCGCGGCGCGCCGGCCGTGCGGGACGCGGTCCAGCAGCGGCCCGATGATCGGGGCGAGCAGCGCGAAGGGGGCCAGGGTGACGGCCAGGTAGAGGGCGACCCGTCCGCGTGCCTCGCCGGTGGGGACGGAGAAGAAGATGGTGGACGCCAGGGCGACGGTGATCAGCATGTCGCCCGCCGAGTTGACGGCGTGCAGCTCGATCAGCTTGCCCAGCCCCGACTCGCCCGCGCCCTGCGCGTGAGTGGCCTTCCGGATCCGCCTGCCCAGTGCGCGGGGAGGCGCGTGTACGGCGCGGGCGATCGCCCGCGCCGTCCGTCGGAACCGGCCCCCTTCCTCCGGGGACGCCCTGAAGGCTGTCACGTCGCCAGTGTGCCCCACCGACGCTCGTCTACCCCGGAGCCTTTCGATCGGTTGAAGACGCGACGGTCGGGGGCGGACGCTCGTGGGGTAGCGTGGAGGGATGGTGCGCTCCGCCCGGTGAGGCCGTTGGGGTCCGGACGTCGCAGCGGTCCCCCGGTCCGCTCCGTCCTCACCCGTCCTTCCCGGGCGCACTGCAGGCGCACCCGCGAAACGGCGTAGGAGAGAATCGATTCTTGTGAGTGCTGCGATGCGAGGCCGTACCCCTGACCGCCTGTGCGCCGAGGCGGTCGAGTTGGCTCGGGAGGCGGCACGGGAGGCCGCCCGCCCCGGCAGGATCGGCGACCACCTGGGAGCCGTCGCCGAGGGGGACCGCGTCGTCACGCACTTCTTCGAGTGCCTGGAGCCCGGCTACCGCGGCTGGCGCTGGGCCGCCACCGTCGCACGGGCCTCGCGGGCACGGGTGGTGACGGTCGACGAGACCGTCCTGCTGCCCGGCCCCGACGCGCTGCTCGCCCCCGAATGGGTGCCCTGGAGCGAACGGCTGCGCCCCGGCGACCTGGGCCCCGGCGACCTGCTGCCCACCGAGGCGGACGACCCCCGTCTGGAGCCGGGCCACACCGGCGGCGGCGACCCCTCGCCGCACTCGGCGATCGTGGAGGCGGCCTGGGAGGAGGCCGGGGCCGAGGGCCCGGCGGAGGCCGAGGACGCGGACATCTCCACCAACGAGCCCGGCGAGTTCCCCGGCGCCCCGGCGCGCGGCAGCATCGCGGCGGTCGTCGAGGAGATCGGCATGGGCCGCCCCCGGGTCCTCTCCCGCCAGGGCCTGCACGACGCCGCCGACCGCTGGGAGGAGGAGTTCGGCCCCCGCACCCCCGTGGCGCAGGCCGCCCCCGCCTCCTGTGAGAGCTGTGGCTTCCTCGTTCCGATGGCCGGTTCACTGCGTCAGGCGTTCGGGGTGTGCGCCAACGAGTTCTCCCCGGCCGACGGCCGCGTGGTCTCCCTCGCCTTCGGCTGCGGCGCCCACTCGGAGGCCGCTGTCATGCCCAGGACGCCCCGCCCGGCCCCGCCGGTGATCGACGAGACGCGGGTGGACGAACTGCCGCTGGGCGACGGCGGCGAGGCGCCGGAGACTCCCGGCGCGTAGCGGCGCGAGGCCGCGCTCCGCCGCCTCCCGCGGCCAGGAGACGGTCCCGTCACAGCAGTACCCCACCGGAACGGCGGTCGTCCCCGAGGCGTGCCGCGTCCCGTCACCGCCCGTCCGACACCGGTGGACGTCGAAGAGGGGACGCACCGCGAGACGGCCGCCCTCCCCCGTCCGGCACCTCGTGGGACGCGGCCGTGGGGAGCGACCTGCTCCGGCTGCCGACCGCTCCCTCGAAGAGGCCGAGGGGTGACGTCCCCCCCCCGGCCGAGTGGGAGCCCTCGACCGTTGCCCCACCCCGACCTCGTCCGTGACGTCTTCGGGACCACCCCGGTGCCGTCGGGCGGCAGCCGGCGCCACAAGCGGGCTCCGGGACGGAAGAAGAGGAACGCCGGCCGTGCCACGGAGCCCGGTGTCCGGGGGCGAGGAGCGGTCCGGCGCGCACGGTGGGTCCCCGACGCAGTACCGTCGCCGCTGTAGCAGGCGGACGGCACGGGCGGGCCCGCCCGGTGGTGTTGTGGAGGAGACGAGAGACGTGAACGGCACGGTGTTGGTGCAGGGCGCGGACGACGGGGCGGACCCCTTCGACACCGCGCGGCTGCGCCGGGGCGTACTCGACGCCTGGGCGGCGTCCCCCGCCCGTTTCCGGGAGGACGCCAACGCCGAGGAGGACCTGGCGCTGGGTGGCTACCGCGACCGGCTGGTGGTCGAGCTGGCCCAGAACGCCGCCGACGCGGCCGCCCGCGCCGGGGTGCCCGGCCGGTTGCGGCTCACCCTGCGCGACCGGGTGCTCGTCGCCGCCAACACCGGGGCGCCCCTGGACGCGGCGGGTGTGGAGTCCCTGTCCACCCTGCGTGCCTCCGCCAAGCGCGACGACGCGGCGGGAGGCGGCCCCCAGGCGAGGCCCGTCGGCCGCTTCGGTGTCGGCTTCGCCGCCGTCCTGGCCGTCAGCGACGAGCCCGCGATCGTCGGCCGCACCGGCGGTGCCCGCTGGTCGCTGGCCGAGGCCCGCGACCTGGCCGCCGAGGTCGCCGCCCACAGTCCCGAACTCGCCGACGAGCTGCGCCGCCGCGAGGGTCACGTGCCGTTGCTGCGGTTGCCGATGCCCGCCCAGGGCGGCGCCCCCCGGGGGTACGACACGGCCGTGGTGCTGCCGCTGCGCGACGCGGCGGCCGAGGAGTTGGCCGTCCGGCTGCTCACCGCCGTCGACGACGCGCTGTTGCTCACCCTCCCCGGGCTGACCGAGGTCGTGATCGAGACCGACGGCGGGGAGCGGGTCCTGACCCGCCGTGAGGACGGCCCGTACGTCACGGTCGAGGACAGCGGCTCCGAGCGCGGCGCCACCCGGTGGCGGGTGGCCTCCGACTCCGGACGCACCGACGCCGCCCTGCTCGCCGACCGGCCCGTCGAGGAGCGGCTGCGGCCGGTGTGGTCGGTCACCTGGGCCGTACCCGTCGACGCCGCCGGCGCGCCGGAGCGTCCCCGTACCGTGCCGGTCGTCCACGCCCCCACCCCCACCGACGAGCCGCTGGGTCTGCCCGCCCTGTTGATCGCCTCCTTCCCGCTGGAGCCGTCCCGCCGCCGCATCGCGCCTGGCCCGCTCACCGACTTCCTGCTGGAGCGCGCGGCCGACGCCTACACCGCCCTGCTGCGCGACTGGCACCCGGTCGGCGGCGGCACCCTCGACCTAGTCCCCGGCCGGCTGGGCAGCTCCGAACTCGACGGCGAGCTGCGCCGTCTGGTGCTGGAGCGGCTGCCGCGCATCCCGTTCCTGGCGAGCGAGGCGAGGGACGAGAACGGCGAGCCCTACGCGCTGCGTCCCACCGACGCCGAGATCGCCGAGGGCGCCGGCGCCGGGACGGTCGCGGTGCTGGCCGAACTCTTCCCCGGGCTGCTGCCCGCGGGGCAGGAGCGCCGCACCGAGCTGCGCACCCTGGAGGTCCCCCGGGTGCCGCTGGGCGAGCTGATCGACCGGCTCGCCGGCGTCGAGCGGGACCCGTCCTGGTGGCGGCGGCTGTACGACTCCCTCGCCGGCGTCGACCCCGACCGGCTCACCGGCCTGCCCGTCCCCCTCGCCGACGGGCGCACCACCATCGGCCCCCGCCAGGTGCTGCTACCGCTGCCCGACGGGGAGGACGGGACGGGCGGCGCGGTGAGCACCGAGGCCCTGGCCCGGCCCCTCACCCGGCTGGGCCTGAAGGTCGCCCACCCCGACGCCGCCCACCCCCTGCTGGAGAAGCTGGGCGCCACTCCCGCCACGCCCCGCGCGGTGCTCACCACCCCGCAGGTGCGGGCGGCGGTCGCCGCGTCGCTGGACGCCGAGGACGCCTGGTACGACGAGGAGGACGACGGCGGCCCCCTCGACCCCGAGGAGTTGGCCGAGACCGTCCTCGCCCTCGTCCGCGACGCGCGGCTCGCCCCCGGCGACGAGCCGTGGCTCGGCGCGCTCGCCCTGCCCGACGAGGACGGCGAACTCGTCCCCGCCGCCGAACTGGTCCTGCCGGGCAGCGCCTTCGCGGACGTCATCCGCGAGGGCGAACTCCCCGCCTGTGACGCCGAGTTGGCCGAGCGTTGGGGCGAGGGGCCGCTCGCGGCGGTCGGGGTGCTCGCCGACTTCGCCCTCGTCCGCGCCACCGACGTCGTCCTCGACCCGGACGAGCTGGAGCCCCGCGACACCGACTACCCCGAACCCGACGACGCCGGTCTGCTGGACGCCGTGGACGTGTGGTGCGAGGACGTCCTCGACGGCCTGCCCGAGACGCCGGTCCCGCCGGTCGCCTCCGAACTGCTCGCCGTCCGCGACCTGGACCTCGTCGCCGACGACCGCTGGCCGCGGGCCCTGGCCATGCTCTCCCGGCCGCCGCTGCGCGACGCCCTCACCACCCCCGTGCGGGTCCTGCTGCCCGACGGCACCGTGGAGACCGTCCGCCCCTACACCGCCTGGTGGCTGCGCGACCACCCCGTCCTGGACGGCCGCCGCCCCGCCGGGCTGCGCGCCGCGAACGGCGACCCGCTGCTGGCCGGGCTGTACGAGGAGGCCTCCGCCACCACCGCCGACCTGGACGAGCAGGTGCTGCGCGCCCTGGGCATCCGCACCTCCGCCGCCGCCCTGCTGGACGAGCCCGGCGGCGCCTCCGAACTCCTCGGCCGCCTCGCCGACCCGGACCTGTCCGTCGACGCCGCCCAACTCCACGGCCTCTACACCCTGCTGGCCTCCCTGGACCCGGACGAGGTGACGCTCCCCGACGAACTGCGGGCCGTGGTCGACGGCGAGGTGCGGGTGGTGGACGCCGCCGACGCGCTGGTCGCCGACGCCCCCGACCTGCTGCCCCTGGCCGCCGGCCGCCCGTTGCTGCCGGTCCGCCCGGCGCTCGCCGCCGAGCTGGCCGCCGTCCTGGACGTGCGCCGCCTGAGCGACGTCCTCGGTGCCGACCTGCCCGCCCCGGCGGCCACCGACGGCGAGGTCCGCGAGGTGCCCGAGGCGGTACGGGTGCTGCTGCCCGGCGCCCCGGCCGGCTACGTCGAGCACGAGGAGCTGGTGGTCGACGGCGTGGAGCTGGACTGGCGGCTCACCCCCGACGGCACCCTGCACGCCGCCACCGTCGAGGGCGTCGCGGCGGGCCTGGCCTGGGCGGCGGGGCAGTGGCCGCGTCGCTTCGAGGCCGCCGCCCTGCTGGAGGATCCCTCCCGGGGGGACGAACTCGCCCGGGACCGCTGGTTCGACTGAGAGCGTCGGCCCGGGGGGGCGCCGGTCCGGGCCGGTCTCCCCGGGCCGGTCTCGCCCCCCGGGCCGGTCTCGCCCCGGGGAGACCGGTTGCCGCCGTCCGTGCGGCCGTCAGGCGCCCTCCGAGAGGATCGGCTCGCTCACCAGCAGAACCGCGCGGCCGGTTCGGCGGGCCTCGTCGAGGGCGGCCAGCCGCCGGTGGCCCTCGGGGGACATCAGCCGTTCCCAGGTGGCCAGGTCCTCCACGGCCCAGCGGTCGTGCTCGTCGGGGTCGAGGCGGACGGAGGCGAGTTGCTCGTCGTCCAGGACGCCGCCGTCGAAGCAGAAACCGATCTTGGCCAGTGGTGCCTCGGTCGGTTCGCCGCGGATGTAGTGCACCAGCAGCAGCGGTCCCGGCTCCGTCACGCGCAACCCGGTCTCCTCGTACGTCTCGCGCACGGCGGTCTGGTACGGGTCCTCGCCCTCGTCCAGGTTGCCGCCCGGGATCTGCCACGGCCGGTTGTTGAAGATCGACCGCATCTGCAGTGGGCGTCCGCGCACGTCGGTGAAGTACAGGCAGGCGTAGACGGTGGCCTTGGGCAGGGTGGCCAGGTAGTCCGCCCGCGCCGTCGGGAACGGGAGGCCCGCGGGCTCGTCTCTCGTGGTGGTCATGGGGAGTCCTTTCCCACGGGCGTGCCCGTAGGTGCGTGTTCCGGCCGGGCAAAGCTGTTCGGGTGTTCGACGCGGGTCGTGGGGAGGCCGGTCGCGGGACGGCGGGGACGGCGAGGATGGCGGATGAGGCGAGGACGGCGGAGGAGACGGGGATGACGGAGGCGGGACGGAAGCCGAGGATCGCGGTGGCGGTCGTGGTGCGCGACGGTCGGGTGCTGATGGTGCGTCGGCGAGTGGCCGAAGGAGCCGGGGGCGAGCTGTCGTGGCAGTTCCCGGCCGGGGAGGTCGAGCCGGGGGAGACGGCGCGGGAGGCCGCCGTACGGGAGGTGGCCGAGGAGACGGGTCTGGTGGTGCGGGCCGTCGAGCCGCTGGGGGAGCGCACGCACCCGGTGACGCGACGGTCCCTGGAGTACTGGGCGTGCGAGGTGGTCGCGGGAACGGCGAAGGTGCGAGACGCCGAGGAGTTGGACGCGCTCGCGTGGTGCGCGCGCCACGAGGTGGGGGAGCGGGTGCCGCACGGGCTGTACGGGCCGGTCCGGCGCCACCTGGAGGGAACGCTCACCGACCTCCGACAGGGCCGCCCCGCGCCCGTCGGAGACGACCGGCGCCGGGCCGGACCCGTGTCCGGGGAGGACGGGGCGGGGCCGGGGCTGGGCCGGAGCCGGTGATGTCGCGAGGGAGCGTCCTCGTCCGGCAGGGGGGCGGGACCCGTCCACCGCCTCCGGTTCTCCGCCGGCGCCCGCGGACCGCCGCGCGTCAGATGGTGAACTCCTCGCCCGCGCCGTACGTCCGCACCACCACGTCCCCGGTCGCGTTCCCCGTCCGCACCGTGTACGCCCGGCCCCGGCCCGACACCCGGGCCCGGTGGCCGTCCACGGTCAGCAGGGTGTCCTCGTCGAGGGCCACACCGCGTCCGGCGCGGCCCCGCGTCACGACCTCGACCAGCCGGGAGAGCGTCCCGGTCCGGGCGGCGCGCGTCTCGACGGCGCCGGGCAGGAGGCCGAGGCCGGGGCGTACGTCGATCTCCTCCAGGCCGTCGGCGGCGGCGTCCGGACAGACGGGGATCCCGTCGGCGAGCCGGCCGCCGACGATCGCGTGTTCGGCGGCGAGCGACGCCCCCGAGGAGAAACCCGCGTAGGGCATGCCGCGCATGACCCGCAGGGTGACGGTGTCGAGGACGTCGGCCAGCGCGTCGTGGTACGCGGCGGCGGGGCCGTCGCCGACCCACAGGGCGTCGGCGCCGTCCAGGACGGACGGGTCGAACGTCCCGCCGACCGGTACCAGGACCGGTTCCGGCGTGCAGTTCGGGGCCGCGGCGCGCAGGGCGGCCTCGATCCGGGCGAAGTGTTCGGTGCCCCGGCCCCCGTCGATCAGCAGGCAGGCGACGGTGGGGGCGGTCCCGGCCTCGGCGAGGAACGGTCCGTGGACCGTGGCGGCAGCCTCCTCGTTCCGACCTCCGCCGATCAGGTGGATGCTCATGGTGCCCGTTTCTCCCAGGGGGGTGGTGCGGCCCGGACGGTAACAACGCGTCCGTCGGGCGCGCGAAGGGTTTTGCCTCGCGGCTGCCCACCCCGTGTCGCTTGAGTCCCCGCCGATCGGGAAGAGCACCCCCACGAGCGCGGCGGTGGCGGTGGCGGTGGCGGTGCCCGACCTCGGAAGTCCCTCAACCCGGTGGTGCGGGGACGCCCCGGCGCGGACGATGTCCCCATGTTCGGCGACGGGAAGCGCAAGAAGACGGAAGCGGTCATCGTCCTGCGGGACTCCGGGGAGGTCCTCGCGGCACTGGAGCGGGCCCTGGACGGGGCGAGCCCGGAGGACAGGCCCGGGCTGGAGCGGGCCCTGCGGACCGCTCGCGGGGCGGCGGAGACGGCCGACGACACGCGGGTGCGGGCCCGGTGGACGCTCGGAAGGCTGGAGGCGGTCGGCTTCACCGGTCCGCTGGATTCGGTGCGCGCGGTCAAGGCGCTGCGCGAGGCCGAGCCGTCCCTGAGCCTGGCGACGGCGGTGGCGCTGACGAAGGAGGCGCACGCGGCCCTCTGACGCTCGCCGCGTCCGGCGGCCCCGGGCGGCCGAAGGCGCGTACCCGCGCGTGACGCGTCCGGCCCGGGGCAGGGGGCCCGGCCGGGCGCGTCAGTCGGTGGTGGCGGGGTCGTCCTCTGGCTTCCGCCCGTTCCGTTCCGACCCGTCGCCGCGCTCGGTCTCCGCCGCGAGCCGGGTCCGACGCAGGGCCGCCTCGCGGCGGCGGGTGTACCAGATGCCGTACAGGCCCAGCACGCCGCCGGCCAGGCAGGTCCACAGCCACCAGGTGCGGTCGTGGTCGACGAACCAGCCGTAGAAGGGGAGTTGGACCAGGAAGAGCGTGAACCAGATGACCGTGCCGCCGACGACGGTGGCGACCACGTTGCCCTCCAGGGGGGCGGGCGCTTCGCGCTCGCCGCTCGTCCACCTGTTCAGGCCCATCGCCGGCTCCTTCGGTCCCGTCACCCCGTCGCCCGTCTCTCCGTGGCGTTCCGGACCAGCGTAACCAGGGGGGACGGGCGCGCCGAGCGGGGCGTGGCATCCGGGTCGCGGGGCGGCGGGCCCGTGGTGGGGCGTGGCGTGTGGGGAGACTCACGGCGGAACGGGAGCGGTGGCGGGTCGTGGGAATGGCTTTTCCCGTCATGGTGCGTTCATACTGAAAACATCTTGGGTTCGTCGGGTTCTGTTCGTAGGAACCTCCAAGAGTTCCCCCTACCGCTCAGTGAAGGTCACGCATGTCCGCTCCGGTCACCGACACCACGGCCACGTCCGGCATCCACGGCAAGGACCCCGGAAACCCGCCGCCCGGAGGCGGCCTGGACCGCTTCTTCAAGATCTCCGAACGAGGTTCGACGGTCGGCCGCGAACTGCGCGGTGGGTTGGCCACCTTCTTCGCGATGGCCTACATCGTCGTGCTGAACCCGATCATCCTCGGCGCCGGCCAGGACAAGTTCGGCCAACAACTCGACAACGCCCAGCTCGTCACCGCCACCGCGTTGATGGCCGGTCTGACCACCCTCCTGATGGGCGTCATCGGCAACGTGCCCATCGCCCTGGCCGCCGGACTGGGCATCAACGCCGTGGTCTCCCTCCAGCTCGCGCCGCAGATGAGCTGGCCGGACGCGATGGGCATGGTGGTCCTGGCGGGGCTGGTGCTGATGCTGCTGGTCGCCTCCGGGCTGCGCGAGCGCGTCATGGACGCCATTCCCGGCGGGCTTCGACGGGCCATCGCGATCGGCATCGGCCTGTTCATCACCCTCATCGGCCTGGTGGACTCCGGGTTCGTCACCCGCAACCCCGACGCCGCCCACACCACCGTGCCCCTGGGCCTCGGCCAGGGCGGCCATCTGACGGGCTGGCCGGTGCTGGTCTTCGTCCTCGGTCTGGCGCTGACGTTCGTGCTGGTCGTGCGGGGGGTCAAGGGCGCGATCCTGATCAGCATCGCCACGATGACCGTCGTGGCGGTGGTGATCAACGCGATCGCCGCGATCCCGGACTCCGCCTGGGGCCTGGCCGTGCCCAACGTGCCCGAGAAGATCGTCAGCACCCCCGACTTCGGACTGATCGGCGAGGTCAGCCTCTTCGGCGGCTTCGAGGAGGTCGGGCTGCTGACCGGTTCCCTGTTCGTCTTCACGGTGCTGCTGTCCGGCTTCTTCGACGCGATGGGCACGATCATCGGCGTCGGCCACGAGGCGAAGCTGACCGACGACAAGGGTCGGCTCCCGGGCATGGGCCGCATCCTGATGGTGGACGGTCTCGGCGTCGCGGGCGGCGGCGTCGGTTCCTGCTCGGCCACCACCTGCTTCGTGGAGTCCACCGCCGGTGTCGGTGAGGGCGCCCGTACCGGTCTGGCCAACATCATGACCGGAGCGCTGTTCCTGCTGGCGCTGGTCTTCACCCCGCTGGCCACCGTGGTGCCGTCGCACGCCGCCACCCCGGCGCTGGTCGTGGTCGGCTTCCTGATCATGGCCTCGAACGTGCGGGAGATCGACTGGAGCGACCGGACCGTCGCGATCCCGGCGTTCCTGACCCTGATCTCGATGCCGTTCACCTACAGCATCACCAACGGCATCGGCATCGGCGTGCTGTCCTACATCCTGCTGCGCGCCGCCACCGGACGCTTCCGCGAGATCCCGTGGCTGCTGAACGCGGTGGGCGCCTGCTTCCTCGTCTACTTCCTGCTCGACCCGATCCAGCAGGTCCTGGGCATCGGCTGACCCGGGGCGTCCACCGCCGGCACGGAACCGACTCGAACGAGCGCCCGGACCATTCGGTCCGGGCGCTCGTTCCGTGTGTCGCGGCGTGCGGGGAGGGCCGTTCGAGTGGGGTGCCGGCCGTCCGTAGGCTGAGCGCTTTCGATTCCGTGGGTTTCGTCAGGACGCGGTCTCGGGGTAGGCGGGGGCAGTGTGTCGTTCGTCGTACGGGCGCGCCCGTACGGGTGATGAAGGACACTCCGCCACCGCCTGCCTCACACTGGTCCTTAGACTAGGTAATGAGTTAGGCTAATGAACATGCCGGATCTGTCCCGGGGCGAGGACGCCGAAGCGGTCAACGCCCTCCGTTCCGCCACGATGCGTCTCGCGCGCCGCCTGAAGCACCAGCGGGTCGACGAGTCGCTGAGCCCGGCCGAGATGTCGGTCCTCGGCACTCTCGCCCGCTGCGGCTCGGCCACCCCCGGCGAGCTGGCGCGCAAGGAACACGTCCAGCCGCCCTCGATGACCCGCATCGTGGCGATGCTGGAGGCCAAGGGCCTCGTCCGGCTGGAGCCGCATCCGGAGGACCGCCGGCAGAAGGTGGTCACCCAGACCGAGCAGGCCGAGGCGATGCTCGCCGCCAGCCGCACCAAGCGGAACGCCTGGCTGGCCGAGCTCGCGGGCCGGCTCGACGAGGACGAGTGGGCGCGACTGCGCGCCGCCGCCCCCGTCCTGGAGAAGCTCGCGCAACTGTAGAAGGAGTCGCACCACAAGGAGGCGAACACCACTTGAGTTCGGGACACGGAGCACACTCCGCACCCGCACCTGACGGCAACGACACCAACACCCACGCCGCCGCCCCCGAGGCCGAGGCCACGGCCAAGCCCTCGATGTTCAGCTCGTTGCGGATCCGCAACTACCGGCTGTTCGCCATGGGGCAGCTCGTCTCCAACACCGGCACCTGGATGCAGCGCATCGCCCAGGACTGGCTGGTCCTCAGCCTCACCGGCTCCGCGACGGCCGTGGGCGTCACCACCGCGCTGCAGTTCCTGCCCATGCTGCTCCTCGGGCTCTACGGCGGCGTCATCGCCGACCGCTACCCCAAGCGCAGGCTGCTGCTGATCACCCAGATCGCGATGGGCCTCACCGGCCTGGCGCTGGCCGCCCTCACCCTCAGCGGCCACGTCCAGGTCTGGCACGTCTACGCCCTCGCGCTCGTCCTGGGCATGGCGACGGTCGTCGACAACCCCGCGCGGCAGACCTTCGTCTCGGAGATGGTCGGTCCCGAACAGCTCCCCAACGCCGTCTCCCTCAACGGCGCCAACTTCCAGTCCGCCCGGCTGGTCGGCCCGGCCGTCGCCGGCGTGCTGATCACCGCCGTGGGCAGCGGCTGGGCGTTCCTGCTCAACGGGCTGTCCTTCATCGCGCCGATCACCGGCCTGCTGATGATGCGCACCGCCGAGCTGCACACCATCGAGCGCGCCCCGCGCGCCAAGGGGCAGCTCCGTGAGGGACTGCGGTACGTGGCGAGCCGGCCCGACCTGATCTGGCCGATCACGCTCGTCGGCTTCGTCGGCACCTTCGCCTACAACTTCCCGATCTGGCTCACCGCCTTCACCGACAAGGTCTTCGAGGAGGGCGCGGGCACCTACGGCCTGCTCAACACCCTGATGGCCGTCGGCTCGGTCACCGGCGCACTGCTCGCCGCCCGGCGCGGCGTGAGCCGGATGCGGGTGATGGTCGCCGCGGCGCTGGCCTTCGGCGTGCTGGAGATGGTCGCGGCCGTCTCCCCGTCGTTCTGGCTCTTCGCCCTGCTGATGGTGCCCATCGGCGCCGTGGGCCTGACCTTCAACGTCACCGCCAACTCCACGGTGCAGCTCTCCTCCGATCCGGCGATGCGCGGCCGGGTGATGAGCCTGTACATGATGGTGTTCATGGGCGGCACCCCGATCGGTGGGCCGCTGATGGGCTGGCTCACCGACGCCCACGGGGCCCGGGTCGGCTTCCTGGCGGGCGGCGCGATCTCCGCCCTGGCCGCCGTCGCCACCGGCCTGGTGCTGGCCCGGATCGGCGGGCTGCGGCCGGGCCTCCAGCGCCGTGGGGGGCGTCGCCGTCTGGTGCTCGTCCCGGTCGCGGCACGCGACGGGGCGCGGGGGAGCATAGCCGTCCGTCCCGCTCCGGAGCCGGCCCCGGAGCAGGACCCCGCCACGGACCCGGACACCGACCGCGAGCGTGCCGCGGCGCCGGCCCGGAGCCGTGCCCCCGAGCGGAACCCGGTCGACTCCCGGCCCACCGTCCCGGTCGCCGCGCCCGCCACGGCGCCCCACCCCGCACCGGCCACCGCGCCGGGCGAGGACCGCAACCACCGGGGGGAAGTGCTCGCGTGACGGCACCGGGCCCGCGAGACTTCCCCCATGCGACTCTTCACCGCCGTCCTGCCGCCCCCGCCCGCCGCCGCGGAACTGGCGGCGGCGGTGGGCGCGCTACAAGCGCTGCCCGGTGCCGACCGGCTGCGCTGGACCCCCGCCGAGGGCCGGCACATCACCCTGGCCTTCCTCGGTGAGGTGGACGAGGACCTCCTGCCGGAGCTGCGCGAACGCTTCGGTCGCGCCGCCCGCCGCCACCGCCCCTTCGACGCCCGGCTGGCCGGGGGTGGCCGCTTCGGCGACCGGGTGCTGTGGGCCGGGGTGGCGGACGGCCGCACGGCCCTGCGCGCCCTGGCCGACTCCGTCTCGGCCGGGGCGCGACGCACCGGGGTGCCGATCGAGGACCGCCCCTACCGGCCCCATCTGACCGTCGCCCGCGCCCGCGCCGGCCGCGCCCCCGGCGCGCGGCGAACCGACCTGCGCCCCTTCGCCGACGCCCTGGCCGACTTCTCCGGCAGCGCGTGGCGGGCCGGGGAGCTGACCCTCGTCCGCAGCCGGCTGCCCGTCTCCGGGGTGTCCGGGGACCGCCCCCGGTACGAGACGCTGGAGGTCTGGCCGCTGGGCCACTGACCGGGCCGGGCCGGGCCGGAGCGGGCCGGGCCGGAGCGGGCCGGGCCGAGCGGGCGGCGACCACGCGGGCTCCGACCGGGCGGGCCGGCGCGGGGACCGACCGGCGCGCGGGCTACCGTTGGGGCGTGGATCCGAAGACCCGTACCCGCATCGTCAGCGGAGCCCTGGTGCTGATGCTCGCCGTGGTGCTCGTGGCAGCCCTGGTCGGCTGAGGGAGCCGGCGGACGCACCGACGACAGCGGGGCCGGCCCGTCCCATCGGGACGGGCCGGCCCCGTACCCGGTCGGGCGCGCGTGCGGCGCACCCGTCACCGGGCTCGGGTCACCAGGCGAACGCCTCCGGGGAGGGTCCCGGGCCGGGGAAGATCTCGTCCAGCGACGCCAGCAGTTCCTCGCTCAGCTCCAGGTCCAGCGCGCGCAGCGCCGAGTTCAACTGCTCGTCCGTGCGCGGGCCGATGATCGGTCCGGTGACGCCCGGCTGGGCGAGGTGCCAGGCCAGGGCGACCTCGCCGGGCTCCAGGCCGTGCTTGTCCAGCAGGTCCTCGTACGCCTGCACCTTCCCGCGCAGATCCGGGTTGTTCGCCAGCGCCTCCGACGAGCGGCGGCCGGGGTTCTCCCGCTCCTTGCGGAGCACACCGCCCAGCAGACCGCCACCCAGCGGCGACCACGGGATGACGCCCAGCCCGTAGTCCCGCGCGGCCGGGATGACCTCCATCTCGGCGCGGCGCTCCACGAGGCTGTACTTGCACTGCTCGCTGACCAGGCCGAGCCGGCCCCTGCGGGCCGCGACCTCGTTGGCCTGGGCGATGTGCCAGCCCGCGAAGTTGGACGATCCGACGTACAGGATCTTGCCCTGCTGGACCAGGACGTCCATGGCCTGCCAGATCTCGTCCCACGGCGTGTTCCGGTCGACGTGGTGGAACTGGTACAGGTCGATGTGGTCGGTCCGCAGCCGCTTGAGGCTGGCGTCCACGGCCCGGCGGATGTTCACCGCCGACAGTTTGTCGTGATTGGGCCAGACGTCGTTGTCCGCGGCCGCCATGTTGCCGTAGACCTTGGTGGCGAGCACGACCTTGTCGCGGCGTCCGCCGCCGCCGGCGAACCAGTTGCCGATGATCTCCTCGGTGCGGCCCTTGTTCTCGCCCCAGCCGTAGACGTTGGCGGTGTCGAAGAAGTTGACGCCCGCCTCCAGTGCGGCGTCCATGATGGCGTGGCTCTCGGGCTCGTCGGTCTGCGGACCGAAGTTCATCGTGCCGAGGACCAGGCGGCTGACCTTGAGGCCGGTGCGTCCGAGTTGCGTGTACTTCATGGCCACCAGCCAACGCGCTGGAGTGCGCTCAAGGCAAGGACCGGCCACGTGACGCGGCGGACCGACGACCGCTCCGCCCCGCCCGTTTCCGTCCGGATGTCGCTGGGAACCGGCCCGCGGCCCGCGGCACCGGTCGGTGGCACGAGGCCCGTCACCGGCCCCGGGGTGTCGGGCGGAGGAGGTGCGGTGCGGCGCCCGGCCCGGAGCGGGCATGTGTGGGCGTGTGTGGGCTTGTATCGCCATGGGTCGTCTGAAATGGGTACAGCAGGACGCTTTCCGTCCGCCAGGTCAAAAACTAACCCATCGGCCACTGGGGGACTCGATCGGTGTTTGCCTGGAATAACGACCGGAAAGAATCTTCGGTCGGCTGGTGTCTTGATCGTCCGTGTGGTCCATTCAAAGTGGAGTGGATAACTCCGCTATTCTTCCCTGGCGCCGGCGGTCCGGATGTGTATAGTGTGGTGCGCGAGCATGTTGCTGAGCCTGCCCGACCAGCAGGGTCAGTGGAAATCCTCGATTCCGGAAGCATGGACCTACGGAAATCTGCCACAGGGGGAAACATGCACAAGATCGAATCGTACGCGAGGGGATCCTCCGCGTCGACAGTGAAATTTCCGCAGAGGTGCGACCGCCTCCCGGAAGAGGAACGGGAAATCCTGCCGTAGGCCGACCGGTGGCCCGTCGAGCCGAAACGGGCGGAGCACCGGCATCGCCGAACACGGTGTGAGTGATCCGGCGGGAGTGCGGTGTTCCGGGCTTCCGGATGCCCGGGTGCCCCGCTTGTTGTCGTATGGGCCGCCGAAGGCCTGCGGCTGCGCCGCGGAGTCGTGTCGACTCGTACGCCGAGCCCGTCCGCCCATCTGTTCCCGTGTTCCCGTTTCCGCGGGCCACCAGGGCGACCTGCGGTTTCCTTGTGGTGTACAGCTCCGGCGCGCACTGTTTACGCTCGGCCCCGTCCCGCGTTACCGCCTGAAAAGGAGTGTCCCAATTTTGGACCAACGGCAGTAGGTCGGCCGGACGGTCGCGCACCGACTTGTCCGCTGTCTCGCAGGGCATCCCTCTCCACGGAAGTTTGTTTCGCGTTGAATCGGGGCGGGGATGGATTCTGCTTGTGCTTCCGAGATCCTCCCCGAATTGGTATTTCTGTCGGGTTGTGGGCGTACGATCCTCCGGCGTTCATCGATTCGGGTGTTCACAAACGACGGTTCCTGTATAAGCTGAATTTCGAAACCGGTTCGGGGTCGCACCCGCTTCCGAAGGTCCGCTTGTATTCCGTTCGACCATCTCGTGGATTCCTTCTTTGTGCATGTGACGCGCGTAGTGTCCGGAGCTGTGCGGTTTTCCCGGTTTCGGCCGGGGGCAGAGTGGTCGTACCCCGGAATCCTTCACAGGCTTGCCCGGCGGATCCCGTCGGGCATGGCCGGGCCGGTATGCCGACCCGGCGGCACCATCGCAAGAGAAAACGAGCACACCACCGCGCAGGAAAGAGACAGAAGAGGAGAGCAGGACAATGGAGCAGAAAATCTCCGTGTTCATGAACGACCAGGACCTCGGTCCGCTGGAGCAGGGCTACCAGGACGACGCCCCGGCGCCGGTCCTGGCCACCCCCGGGGCCGTTGCCACCTGCTGGTACGTCGGCGGTGCCGTCGTCGGTGCGGGCTCCGTCGTGGGTGCCTACGTCACCGGCCGCGTCGTCGGCTGACCCGTTCGTATGTCGATCGACTCCCGAAGGAGAACCGGAATGAACAGGATCGTCGAGAGTGTCGCCGCCCTCACCCCCGAGGAGCTGACGGACGAGACCGGCGGTGAGTTCGGCGCGATGATGCCCGTCCAGGCCACTCCGGGCCTGGTCGCCTTCGGCGTGGGCTTCGCCGGCGGCGCCGGCGCCGCGTGGGTCACCGTCCAGGCGTACGAGGCCGGCCGTACCGCCGGCTGACCCGTCCCGCTGGACGAGCGCCACCAGTTGAGGAGTCCTGCGGGATTCTGAGAGAGCCTCCCGGGGGCTGCCCCCGGGAGTGGTGAGAGCTGTCGGGCCGCGCCGGAATCGCGGCCCGACAGTCCTCTCAACCCTACCCGCAGCCGGGTCGACGCGAAGGAAAGCTCCGGTATGAGGATGATAAAGAAGATTTCGTCTGCGTTGTTCTCCCCTATTCCAGTTTCCAGGGACCGCGCAATAGGCATATCGGAACGCCTCGCGGCCCTTTCCAGTCTCTCTTCTTCCCTGGAATACCTTCATCAGCACCGCAATCTGGGTCCGGGTGGTCTCAACGACTGGGAGATCATGAGACAGACCCCGGAGAGCAAGGTTCCGGCCATCCAGAAGCTCACCGACGTCGTGAGCGGTAGACGGACCACCCTGGCCCTGCACGCGACGCGCGTAGCGTGCAGTCTGGGGATGCTCCTGCCGGGGAACAGCCGGTGGCGGGGGGTGGGCAACCTCTACCTGGGAGCCACCACCACACTCCTCCAGGCCCGTCACCGCTACGGCTCGGACGGCTCGGACCAGGTCGCCACGCAGGTGCAGGCGGTCACCGGCCTCGCCCGACTGGCGAGCAGCCCGCAGGTCAAGGACGCCCTGATGTGGTATCTGGCGCTCCAGGCCAACATGTCCTACGCCGCGTCCGGCTGGACGAAGATGGCGGGGACGAAGTGGCGCGACGGCTCGGCCCTGCCCGGTGTGATGCGGACCCGCACCTACGGCTTCGAGCGCGCGTACCGCCTGACGCAGCGCTATCCCCGGGCCAGCAAGGTCACCCAGCACGCGGTCCTGGCGATGGAGTGCCTCTTTCCCGTCGTCTACCTGGCCGGTGGCCGCCTGACCCGACCGTTGATCGGAGCGGCGGGGAGCTTCCACGTCGTCAACGCCTTCGTCATGGGCCTGGGCCGGTTCATGACCGCGTTCCCCGCGATGCATCCGATGATCGCCTACACGGCCGCGCCGCGGGAACTCCCCGCGGTCGCCGGTCGGGACGACCGGATGGTCAAGACGGCTCTGGTGCTGTTGGCCGGCGGCGTCACCGGGGCGGCCGTGCTGGCGACGCAGCAGCGTGCCCGTGCCGTGGCCGGGTGGCCGATGTCCCGCACCGTCACCACCCGGTGCGGCAACGTGCTGCAGTACGACACCGGCGGCCGGGACCTCGACGACCGTCCGGTCGTCGTCTTCAACCACGGTCTCGCCTCGACCCCCGAGCACTTCGCCTGGATGGTCGAGCGGTTGGCCTTCGACCTGGGCCAGCCGGTGGTGACCTATGCCCGTGCGGGCTACGGTCCCAGCCGTCGTGTGCGGGAGGCTCCCTACACCCTGCAGGAGTCCGTGGACGACCTGGAGGACCTGATCCTCCAGGCCCTGCCGAAGGACCGCAAGGTGGTGCTCGTCGGGCACTCCCTGGGCGCGGACCTGAACCGGCGGGCGGCGGCGCGGCTCGGCGACCGGGTGGCCGGCGTCGTCTACCTCGACCCCACCCACCCGGGCCAGCTCGTCCGGTCGGACAAGCAGCGGAAGGGCATGGAGCTGTTCACCGCCTCCCTCGCGGACATGGCGCGCTGGACGAGGCTGGGCTGCGGTGCGCTGATGTCGCGCCCCCGCTGGGTGGACGACCTGCCCTACCCCTACCGGCAGAAGGTGTTCGCCCTCTACACCGACTCCCGGCTGTGGACGGCGGCGAAGCGGGAGTGGGAGGTGGTGCGGGAGGAGTTTGACTCCTTCGACGAGGAGTTGACGCCGGTGCCGGCTCCGGGGCTGGTCGTCGCCGCGCAGGTGACCGTGGACATGGACCAGGAGCAGCTGCTGATGTACCACGACATCGCCCGGTCCCACCAGGCGGCCGGCCGGCACGGGGACGTCACCGTGGTGGAACGCGCGGGGCACGACACGATCCTGACCGACGCGCGCCACGCGCGCACCGCGGCGGATCTGATCGCGTCCTTCGTGGACCGCCACTGCGTTCCGCGACCCGAGCCGGAGACCGTGGCCCCGGCCGGAGACATCGACGGGAAGGCGGGTGAGGAGAAGTGAACGCCGCCTCGTTCGTCAAGGAGGCCTTCACCGGCCCCGGTGCCGTGACGCGTCTGACGGGCGCGGCCCTGCTGGTGGCGACGCTGGCCGCGCAGCACCCGAGCCCGGCCTTCGAACGCGCACGGGAGAAGGACCTGTTCTCCCTCGTGCCCAACTGGAAGTTCTTCGCGCCCAACCCGGCGACGCACGACTACCACTACCTCTACCGCACCCTCGACGAGAACCGCGAGACGTCCCCCTGGATCGAGTTGGAACTGATCCAGAAGCGCAGGATGATCCAGGCGTTCTGGTTCTCGTCCCGCCGAACGGAGAAGGCCGTCTTCGACATCTGCAGCGCCATGCTCAAGAGCATTTCCAAGGGGGAGGACCCGACCGGCTCGCCGCCCTTCCGGGTCCTGGCCGAGTTCATCAGGAGGCAGATCAGGGAGACCCCGAACGTCTCCGACGTACGCGGTTTCCAACTCGCCGTGGTTCGCGCCACCGGCCACGACGACAGCGAGGAACCGGAAGTCCTCTACGTCTCCACCTACCTGCCCATGAAGCCCGTCTCCCCGGCCTTCTTGCGGGCCGCCTGAGACCGACGGCTCCCGGTGCGGGGGTTTCGCCCACGAGAAACGGAGAACCCATGACGATCGCGGACATCGGCTACGGCAAGCAGTTCGAGGGCTGGTACGACCGCGTCTTCCCGAACGACGCCGCCACGGAGGCCACCGTCGAGGCACTGGCCGGGTTCCACCCCGACCCCCCTCGGGGCACGCTGGAGTTCGGCGTCGGGACGGGACGGATCGCGCTGCCGCTGTCGCGCCGGGTCGGTCCGGTCACCGGTGTGGACTCCTCGCGGGAGATGCTGACGGCTCTGGAGAAGAAGGCCGACGAGGGCGAGGTGACCGCCGAACTCGGCGACATCCGGACCTACCGCGACGGCCGGCAGTACGGCCTGGTCTACTGCGTCTGTTCCACGCTCGCGTTGATCCTCGACCCGGAGGGGCAGCGGGAGGCCGTCGCACGGGCGGCCGAGCACCTGTGTCCCGGCGGCCGGTTGGTGATCGAGACGCACAACCGTCCGGGCATCGTCGCCCAGCACGAGGGGCTGACGCGCACCACGATGTTCGTGCCCTACCCGGAGCCGAACACCGGCATCCAGATGCACGCCACGCTCCTGATGGACAACCGGGTCTGGCAGGTGTCCAGCGTGTGGTTCGAGGCGGACGGCACCCACCGCATCGGCACCGAGGCCGTGCGCCTGCTCGTCCCCGAGGAGGTGGACGGCTACGCGCGGGACGCCGGACTGCGGCCCGAGGGCCACTACGGCGACTGGCTGCGGACCGGCTACACACCCGAGGCCGGTCTGTTCGTCGCGTCCTACACCAAGCCGGCATGAACCTCCGGGAGACAGTCCGCCGCCACCGCGCCCTGCTGATCGCCGGCATCGGCATGGGGCTGGTCGGCGCGGCGGCCACGCTCGCCCAGCCCTGGATGCTGGGCCGTCTGATCGAGGCCGTGTCCCGGCAGGAGTCGATCGCCTGGCCCATCACGTTCATCGCGCTGTTCTTCGTGGCGGACGCGGCCCTGGGGGCCGGGCACTCCTACGCGATCGGCCGGGCCGGCGAGAACATCGCGTTCGACGCCCGGCGCATCCTCGGCGGCCGTCTGCTGCGCAGCCAGATCCCGTACTTCTCACGCCTGGAGCACGGGGACGTCTTCGCGCGCACGGTGTCCGACACCTCCGTCGCCTGCCTGATCATCGCGCAGGCGTTGGCCCAGGTGGTCACCTCGGTGTTCATGGTCGTCGGCGGTGTCGTGCTGATGGCCCGGCTGGACTGGAAGCTGCTGCTCACCACGGTCGCCTGCCTCGGGGTGGCCAGTGGCGCCTCGCTGTTCCTGGCCCGCCGGGTGCGCATCGCCGCCCTGCAGAACCGGCAGGACATCGGCGCGTTCGGCTCGGGCCTGCAGCGGGTGCTCGGCGCCATCACCACGGTCAAGGCGTCACGCGCCGAGGAGCGGGAGAGCGAGGAACTGGCCGGGCTGGCGGACCGGGCCCGGCGCAGCGGGATCCGGGTCATCGGGTTCGGTTCGCTGCTCACCCCCATGATGAACGTCGGGACCCAGCTCTCACTGGCCGTCGTCATCTCCTGGGGCATGGCCCGGGTGGCCACCGGCTCGCTGTCGCCGGCCGATCTCACGTCGTTCGTGATGTACCTCTTCTACCTGGTGGCGCCGCTGGTGATGCTCTTCATGTCGATCGGTCAGATCCAGCAGGGCCGGGCCGCCGTCCAGCGCGTGACGGAGCTGGGGGCGGTTCCGCAGGAGGAGGACGAGGAAGACCCGGCGGGGCCGGTGGGGTCGGGGCAGCCGCGGGAGCGCGAGCCCGTGGCGGAGTCGGCGCCCGCGGTCAGCTTCGAGGACGTCGTCTTCTCCTACCACGAGGGCGCGCCCGTGCTGCGCGACGTCTCGTTCAGCCTGCCGCGCCGCGGCCTGACCGCGATCGTCGGCGCGTCGGGGGCCGGGAAGACGACGACGTTCCAGCTCATCGAGCGCTTCCACCGGCCGGACTCCGGCACGATCCGGGTCGCGGGGCGGGACGTCGCCGCCCTGCGGTTGGCGGAACTGCGGTCGCTGGTCGGCTACGTCGAGCAGGACGCGCCGCTGCTGCGCGGCACGATCCGGGAGAACCTGACGTACGCCAACCCCGGAGCCGACGACGCGGAGGTCGCCCGTGCGCTGCGGCTCGCCAGCATGGAGGGTTTCGTCGCGGAGCTGCCCGACGGGCTCGACACGGAGCTCGGCGAGCGCGGCGCCGGTCTCTCCGGCGGCCAGCGGCAGCGGCTCGCCATCGCCCGTACGCTGTTGCAGCGGCCGGAGGTGATCCTGCTGGACGAGGTCACCGCGCACCTGGACGGCGACACCGAGGTCGCGCTGCGCGACGCGATCACCGAGGCCGCCCGCGAGTGCGCCGTCCTGGCCATCGCGCACCGGCTGTCCACCATCGTGCGGGCCGACCGCATCATCGTGATGGAGGAGGGACGGGTGCGGGCGACCGGCACCCACCGGGAGCTGATCGAGTCCGACGAGGTCTACCGACGGCTCGCCGGACAGCAGTTCGCCGCAGAGGAAGCCCTGGCATGACGCGCGCCGACGTCGCTGTCGTCGGCAGCGGTCCGAACGGTCTGGCGGCCGCCGTCACCATGGCGCGCGCGGGACTGACCGTGCACGTCCACGAGCAGGCCTCCGCCGTCGGCGGAGGCCTGCGCGGCGAGGCGCTGTTCGACCCCGAGGTGTGGCACGACATCTGTGCCGCGGTGCACCCGATGGCGGCCGCGTCCGCGTTCTTCCGCGAGTTCGACCTCCCGGCCCGCGGGGTCCCGCTGCTGCAGCCGCCGATCGCCTACGCGCATCCCCTGGACGACGGTACCGCCGCGTTCGCCCACCGGGACCTGGAGGAGACCTGCGACCGTCTGGGGCCGGACGGGCGGCGCTGGCGGCGGCTGATGGAACCCCTGGTGCGGCACAGCGCGGGGGTGACCGACTTCCTGCTGTCCGGCCAACGGTCCGTGCCGCGGGATCCCGCCGTTCCGCTGCTGCTCGGCCCGCGCGTGCTGAGTCACCTCCTGCGAGGCGACGGGCTGCGGACCGAGGCCGCCCGGGCACTGCTCACCGGGGTCGCGGCGCACGCGGTGGGTCGGCTGCCCAGCCCGCCCTCCGGCGCCATCGCGCTGCTGCTGGGACACCTGGCGCACGCGACCGGCTGGCCGTTGCCGCGGGGCGGCAGCGGCCGCATCGCGGAGGCCCTGGCCGACGACCTGCGGGCGCACGGCGGTGTGCTGCACACCGGCCACCGGGTCACCGACCTCGCGGAGTTGGAGGCACGGGTGGTCATGCTGGACGTCACGCCGCACGGTCTGCTCGAACTGGCCGGCGACCGGCTGCCACCGGGGTACCGCCGGGCCCTGGGCCGCTTCCGCTACGGTCCGGGAGCGGCGAAGGTCGACTTCCTGGTCGACGAGCCCATCCCGTGGGCCGCCCCCGAAGTGGGCCGGGCCGGGACCGTGCACCTGGGCGGCACCCGAGCCCAGACCCTCGCGGCAGAGGGGGCGACGGCCCGGGGGGAGACCTGCGAGGAGCCGTTCGTGCTGGTGGTCGACCCGGCCGTGACCGACCCCGGGCGCGCCGTGGGCGGTCGCCGTCCGGTGTGGGCCTACGCGCACGTGCCGAACGGCGACACCCGGGATCCGGTTCCCCTGGTCACCCGCCGTATCGAGCGGTACGCGCCCGGCTTCGCCGACACGGTCGTCGCGGCACGTGGCGTGCCGGCGGCCGACTACGAGACGTACAACCCCAACTATCCCGGTGGGGACATCGGCGCGGGAGCCGTCACGCTCGCGCAGTCCGTGTTCCGGCCGGTGCCCGCCTGGAATCCCTACCGCACGCCCCTGCCCGGGGTGTACCTGTGCTCCGCGTCGACGCCGCCCGGTCCCAGCGTGCACGGGATGTGCGGCCACCACGCGGCCCGGGTAGCCCTGCGTCGGGAGTTCCACATCACGACCACGCCGCCCCTGGGACCCGGGAGCGGCGCGCCGCACACCGAGAGATCCGGGAGAGCACCATGAGCAGCACGGACCGTCCCACCGCCGCGGAGGACTTCGCCGGGTACCTCCGCGCCTACCACTCCGACGCCATCGACGGGGACGAGCCGGTCGAGGAGGTCTGGGACCGCTACCACCTCCCCCACGGCACCCACCGGGTCAACGGTCGGGTCTGGGACCGGAAGAAGATCCTGAGCAGCCTGCGCTCCCGACGTTCCCTCGACGCGCCGTTCGAACTGCACCTCCACGAGGTGATCGTGGAGGGGCGCAGGGCCGCGGCCCGGTACACCATCGGCACGCCCATGATGTGGAAGCTCCAGAGCGCCACGGACGCGGCGGTCTTCGCCGAACTGGCCGAGGACGGGCGTGTGGTCCGCACCGACGCCTTCTCCTCCACCCGGCCCGGCTGGTCGGGGACGGGGGAGCGGGACTCGTTCGACGGCGCGGCCCGGCCCGCACCGGGGACCGCCCCGGCGCCGCCGCCCGTCGCCGGGGCCGAGCCGACGCCCGCCCAGGACCCGGCGCACTACCTGCGGGCCTACTACGCCGCCGGGTACGACCCGGCGGTGCCGGCCGCCGAGGCCCACGACCGCTTCCACACCCCCGACGCGCTGCACCAGGTCGGGGGGAAGGTGATGCAGCGCTCCGGCGTCCTGAAGGCCCTGGAGGACGAGCGGAAGCGGGGGCACGTCTACCCCGTGGAGGTCCACGAGACCCTGCGCGAGGGCAACCGCTTCGCGGCCCGCTACACCACCAGCCGGGACGGGAAGTCGAAGCGGAGCCAGGAGGTGTTCGCCTTCGGCGAGTTCGCCCCCGACGGCCGCGTCCGGCTGGTCCGCTTCCTGCTCGAACCCGGCTACGGCGCGGCGTAGGGGTCCGGCCGGTCGGCCGTGGTGGTCCGGATCGGGACGAAGCAGGTGTTGTCGGCGGGCACGCCGTCGTGCTCCCGGCCGTCGTCGTCCCGGTACCGCCAGGTGAAGCGCAGGCCGCGGGCGGAGGTGACGTCGGGACCGTCCATGAGCTGGAAGTGCAGGTGCGGTTCCGCGGAGTTCCCCGAGTTGCCGCACTCGGCCAGCGGCCGGCCGGCCGTCACCCGGTCCCCCACGGCCACTTTCAACGAGTGGCGCCGCAGATGGGCGAAGACGGCGTACACCCCGTCGTCCAGTTCGAGGACGAGGTGGTTGCCCAGCAGGTGGCGGGGGAGGCCGAGGGAGCGCACGAACCCCTCCGCGAGCACGTAGAAGAGGCCGGCCAGCGAGGAACGCGAGAGGTGGTCCCGCTGTCCGTCCGAGGCGGCCACCACCCGACCGTCCGCGGGGGCCAGCAGCGGCTCGCCGAAGGACGGGTAGGACTCGGGGCGCCGTGCCACCGGCCAGAACCACACGGGTTCCGGCGCGGGCCGGCGGGCCAGGTCGATGGCGTAGGTCTGCGCGAGGTTGTGGGTGTGGCTGGGCACCTTGGTGGCGGGGCCGTTGCGCGCCATCCAGCGGCCCTCCACGGGGACGTCGAGTGCCAGCGGCGGGGCCTCGTCGCCGGACGGGCGCTGCGCGCGGGTCATCGCCCACCGCATCAGCATGCCGACCACCAGCAGGGCGATCCCGGTGAGCCACAGCGGCCCGATGCCCTGGCCGTTGACGAGGATGCACACGGCGCCCGCGGCCATCACCGGGCCGTGGCACTTCCAGAGGGACTGGGACATGGGACCGGACCTTCCGTGGGGGGGCGAGGGGTCATCAGCATTCCAGCATCGGGGCGCCGGAATTCTAATTTACGCACTTACGTACTTCCGTAGAAAGCGGTAGTGTTCCGGTGTCGGAGTCCCGAACGGGCGGGAGCGCAGGTGAACGTTGAGCAGACGTCCCACACCGCGGCACCGGTCGCGGTCGATGCCGCCGGCTGGCACCTGCCGGATCGGACCCGTGCCGTCGCGGACCTCCCCGAACTGGCCGAACTGGCCGGGGCGGACCGCCGCACCTGCCTCAACCTCGGCATCGACACCGTGGCGGTGGACGACGACCTGACCGCCACCGACCTGGCCGAGCGCGCCGCCCGTGCCGTGTTGGCGCGGGCCGGGGCACGGGCCGCGTCCCTCGGGGCGCTGATCCTGGTCGAGTCGCGCGCCCCGGAGACCCTGGTCAGTTCGGACGCGACGAGACTCCAGCACGCGCTGGGCGCCGACGCGGCGACGGTCTTCACGGTCGGTGGCCTCGGCTGCGTCTCCGTCGCCCCCGCCCTGCTCGCGGCGCGCGGCCTGCTGGCCGCCGACCCGGACCTCGGCCCCGTGCTGGTCGTGCACGGCAGCAAGCCCGCGGCGAAGACGCGTTACCGGCACCCGGTCACCGTCAACGGCGACAGCGGGCAGGCCCTGCTGCTGGGCCGTCCGCACCCGGCCGCGCCGGTCCGGATCCTCGACCTCGTCCAGCGGACCAACGGCCGGTACTGGGACCTCTTCCGGCTGGAGTACCGCGACCGGCCCACCGATCGCTGGCGGGAGGAGTGCAGGGACCTGCCCGAGTACTCGTTCCGGCTGGCGATGGAGAGCCGGCACCGGCTCTCCGGGCTGGTGGACGAGCTGCTGGCGCGCAACGACCTCACCCGGGCCGACATCGCCGGGTACGCGAGCCAGAACCTGTCGGCCGGCGGGTTGGCGTTCACCGAGGAGACCCTGGACATCGGGCTGCTGCCCTCCTGCCGGGACAACCTGCGCCGCTTCGGCCACCTCGGCCCGAACGACGTCTTCCTGAACCTCTACACCGCCCTGGCCCGCGAGGACCTCGTCGAGGGTGACCGGGCGGTCCTCGTCAACGTCAGCCCAGTGGCGGCCTGGAGCGTGCTGCTGGTCGAGATAGGCCCGCAGCACGGTCGGGAGGGCACCGTATGAACCACGGCACCGAGAAGACCACCGAGGAGATCACCCGGTTCCTGACCGAAGCGCTGCGGCGACCGATCGGCCCCGACGACGACTACTTCGCACTCGGCCTGGTCGACTCGTTGTTCGCGCTGGAGTTGGTCACCCACGTCGAGCAGCGCTTCACCCTCACCGTGGAGGTGGAGGACCTCGATCTGGACAGTTTCCGGACCGCACGACGGATCGCCGAGTTCGTCCACCGCAAGACCGGCGCCGACACGCCGACCCGGACCCGTGCGGGCGACCGCTGACGCCCCCGGGGCGCCGCCGTTGGTCGCGGCGGCAGCCCGGTTCGCCGCCGAGTCCCGGGACCCGGCCGCGGACTGGGACCGTGCGGGCCGGATCCCGGCGGACGTGTGCCGCAGGCTGGCGCGCACGGGCCTGCTCGCCGCCGACCTGCCCGCCCGGTACGGCGGGGCGGGCCTGGCGCCGGTCGAACTCGGTGAGGCGGCCGCCCACCTGGGGGGCGTGTGCAGTGCCCTGCGCGGTCTGCTCACCGTCCAGTCGATGGTCGCGGCGGCGCTGCTGCGCTGGGGCACCCGCGAGCAACGCGCCCACTGGCTGCCGCGACTGGCCGCCGGCACGCTGACGGCCGGCTTCGCGGCCACCGAGGACGGCGCGGGCAGCGCGCTCGCCGAGGTGCGGACCGACATCGAGGAATCCGCGGACGGCACCGAGCTCACCGTGACCGGTCGCAAGAAGTGGGTCACCTTCGGGCAGCTCGCCGACGTGCTGCTGGTACTCGGGCGCAGCGGCGACAAGCCCACCGCCGTGCTGGTCGAGACCGACCGGCCCGGCGTGCGCCGCGAACCGGTCGACGGCCAACTCGGCATGCGGGCCGCCGGCGTGGCCCACCTCACCCTGGACGCCGTCCGGGTGCCCGCCGACCACCGGATCGCCCCACCGGGCGCCGGTCTGTCACACGTCGCCGCGACCGCGTTGGACCACGGCCGGTTCACGGTCGCCTGGGGGTGCGTCGGCATGGCCGAGGCGTGTGTCGCCGACGCCGCCGCGCACGCGGCCGCCCGGGTGCAGGGCGGTGTTCCGCTCAGTCGGCACCAGGCGATCGGCGCGCTGCTGGCCCGGATCGCGGTGGACGCCGCCGCGGCCCGCGAGCTCGCCGTCCGCGCGGCCCGGGCACGGGGCGACGGACCGGGCCGCGGTGTCACCGAAACGATCATGGCCAAGTACGCGGCCGCGGCGGCCGCCGCCGCGGCCGGCCGGGACGCCGTGCAGGTCCTCGGGGCCGCGGGGTGCGAGCCGGACAGCCGGGTCGGCCGCCACTACCGGGACGCGAAGGTCATGGAGATCATCGAAGGAGCGCAGCAAGTGTCCGAACTCCACATCGCCGCACACCTGGTGCGCCGGTTCGGGCCGCGCGCATGACGGCCCCGACGAGCACACCGACCGTCAAGTGCCTGGTCTGGGACCTGGACGACACGTTGTGGGACGGAGTCGTGCTGGAAGGCGACGACCCCCGGCCGTTCCCCCACGTCCTGCCGACCCTCCGGACGCTGGACGAACGCGGCATCCTGCACGCCGCGGTCAGCCGCGGCGACCACGCCACGGCCACCGCCCACCTGAGCGCGTGCGGCCTCGACGAGTGGTTCTGCGCGGTGCGGATCGGCTGGGGCGACAAGTCCGCCGCGATCCGCCGCATCGCCGAGACGCTCAACATCGGGCTCGACACCATCGCCTTCGTCGACAACGACCCGGCCGAGCGCGCCGAGGTCGCCTCCGAGGTCCCGGAGGTCCGCTGCTACACCGCCGACGCGGTCGGGCACCTACCGGAGCGTCCCGAGTTCCGCCCCGCCCACGTGACGGCCGAGGCCGCCGGTCGCCGCCACCTCTACCGCACCGAGTGGCGGCGGCGGCAGGCCGAGGAGGAGTCCGGCGGCGACCGGCAGGCGTTCCTGGCCTCGCTCGGCCTCGTCATGGAGATCGCACCGGCGACGGAGGACGACCTCGCGCGGGCCAGCGAACTCACGGTGCGCACCCACCAGCTCAACAGTACGGGACTGGTCTACGGCGAGGACGAGCTGCGCGAACTCGTCGCGTCGCCTCACCACCGGGTACGGCTCGCCCGGCTCCGCGACCGCTTCGGCGACTACGGCGTCATCGGTCTGTCCGTCACCGAACTCACGCCGACGGACGCGGTGCTGCGGCTGATGTTGATGTCCTGTCGGGTCGCCTCGCGCGGCGTCGGCGGGCTGCTGTTGAACCACCTGATCCGGCAGGCGCGTGCCGAGGGCCGCCGACCCGTCACGCATTTCGTGCCCACCGCCGTCAACCGCACCATGCTCGTCACCCTCCGCTTCGCCGGCTTCACCCAGGTCGACGACGGTCCGGCGGACGGGGGGCCCATGGTCCTCGCGGTGCCCGAGGACCATCCGGTACCCGAACCCGGCGACCACGTCCGCCTGTTGATCCGGGACGTCTGAGGAGGCCGCAGTGACGCAGTTACCCGTCCCGTCCCGGCCGCAGCCGCAGCCGCAATCGCTCCTCGACGCCTTCCGCGCCCGGGCCGCCGAGACACCGCGGGCCACCGCGCTCGTCGTCGGCGCCACCTCGCTCACCTACCGCGAACTCGACCAGGCGTCCGCCGGCCTCGCCGAGCTGCTGCGCGACGCGGGCGCCCGGATCGGCACCACCGTGTGCATCCGCCTCGAACAGAGCGCCGTCGCCGTCGTCGCCGTCCTTGCGGCGCTGCGGGTGGGTGCCGCCTGGGCCGCGATCGAGCCCGACCTGCCGCCGAACCGGCTGCGCGCCCTGCTGCGCGACACCGACTGCGCCGTCGTGCTCGCCGCCCGGGACGACCGGGACCTGGCCGGGACGCCGGACGTGCCGCCCCGGTTGGCAGCCGAGGACCTCGACATCGCCGCCCTGATCGAGGCGGGCGCCCGTACCGCGGCGGACCCCGTGCCCCCGGTTCCGGAGGAGGCCCCCGCATACGTCGTCTACACCTCGGGTTCCACCGGCGAACCCAAGGGAGTCGTGGTCGACCGCGGCCGGCTGGCCGACTCCGTCCGTCCGCGCGGCGCCGTGTACGGCACCGGTCCCTCGGTCTTCCTGATGGCGATGCGGCTGTCGTTCGACGGCATGCTCGCCGGCATGTTCTGGTCGCTCCACAACGGTCACACGCTGCTGTTGCCGACCGCCCGCGAGCTGCGTATCGTTCCCGAACTGGCGTTGTTGGCCCGCCGGTACCGCGCGACCCACCTCGTCGTCGTGCCGTCCCACTACCGACTGCTGCTGGCCGATCCGGACGGGCTTCCGGACAGCCTGCGCCTGGTGGTCGTCGCCGGCGAGGTCTGCACGCCCGAACTGGTCGGGAACCACCGCGCGTGCCTGCCGGGCGCCCGGCTCGTCAACGAGTACGGGCCCACGGAGACCATCGTCTCCTGCACCGTCGAGGACCGGCTCGATCCCGACCGGGAACGCGTCCCCATCGGCCGGCCCTGGCCCGGTGCCACCGTCCACGTGTTGGACCGGCAACTGCGCGAAGTCGCGGACGGCGAGGTGGGCGAGCTGTACGTCGGCGGCGCCTTCGTCGCCCTCGGCTACGCCCGGGCGCCCGGACGCACGGCGGAACGCTTCGTCGCCGATCCGTTCGGGCCGCCCGGCGCCCGCCTCTACCGCACCGGCGACCTCGCCCGCCGCGACGAGAACGGCGCGCTGCACTACCACGGCCGGACCGACCACCAGGTGAAGATCCGCGGCGCCCGCGTCGAGCTCGGCGAGGTCGAGGCCGCGCTCGAGGCGCACCCCGCGGTCGGCCAGGCCGTGGTGGTCTGCGCGGGACCGACCGACGAGGCGTCGCGGTTGACCGCGTTCCTCACCCCGGCCGCGGGGCAGGAGCTCCCCGACCCGGGGGACCTGCGTCGGCACTGTCGCGACCGGTTGGTCGAACAGGCGCTGCCGGACCGTTTCGTACCGGTGGACCGGATGCCGCTCACCTCCACCGGCAAGGCCGACCGCACGGCGCTCGCCGCTTCGCTGCCCGCGGCCGGCGAGAGCGCGGAACGGCCGGCGGAACAGGAGCACTGGACCGGACCGCAACGGATCGTCTGGGACATCTGGGTCGAGGTGCTCGGCCACCGCGACGTCGGTCTGGAGGACAGCTTCTTCGGCCTGGGCGGCAGCTCTCTCAAGATCCTCGACCTGTACAGCCGACTCGATGCGCGCTGGCCCGGTGCGATACGCGCCGGTGAACTGTTCGACCTGGTCACCGTCGAGGCCCAGGCGGGCGTGATCGACGATCGGGTCGGGACCGGCGTCGGGGAGCGGAACCGGCCGGGGGCCGGACGCCCGGCCCCGGTCTCCTACGAGCTCTGACGGCAGGCCGCCCCACGAACGGAGTTCAGACATGACTGGTACCGGTACGGCCGCCGTCGCGGTCATCGGCATCGCCACCCGGTTTCCCGAGGCCGCCGACCTGGCCGAGTTCCGCGCGAACCTGCGCGCCGGCCGTGACTCCGTGCGGCCGATCCCGGCCGAGCGCGTCGAATCCACCGGCCTGGACCCCGCGGTGCGCTACCCGGAATTGGGCTACCTGGATCGGATCGACCTCTTCGACCACGAGTCCTTCGGCATGTCCCGGCACGAGGCCGAGGTCACCGACCCGCAGCACCGACTGGCCCTACACCTCACGCGGGAGGCCCTGGAACACGCCGGCTACGCCCCCTCCGCACTGCGCGACAGCCGGACGGCAGTGGTCTTCAGCTCGCCCGGCAACGGCTACCTGCCGCTGGTCCACGAGCCCGGCACGCTCAGCCTGATGGGCAACATGCCGTTCGCCCTGCCCGCCCGCGTCTCCCACCTCTTCGGTCTGACGGGCCCCTGCTACGGCGTGGACACCGGGTGCAACGGCTCTCTCGTCGCCGTCCACCACGGTTGCCGGGAGCTCCGCGACGGCGACGCCGACTACGCCGTGGTCGGCGGTGTCAGTCTGCGCCACGTCATCGCCCCCGAGGCCGCGGTCGACGACTTCCCCGGCATCGCCTCGCCGACCGCCCGCTCCCGCGCCTTCGACGAGGCGGCGGACGGCGCGGGCGGCGGCGAGGGCGGCGCGGTGCTCCTGCTGACCACACTGGAGCGGGCCCGGGACGAGGGCGCGTTCGTCCACGCGGTGATCCGCGGCACCGCCACCGCGCACAACGGCCGCCACTCCGCCACCATCGCCACCCCCAGCGCCCGCGCACAGGCCGAGGTCATCACGCGTGCCTGGGACCGGGCCGGCCTGGACATCCGGTCCGCCGGCTACGTCGAGGCGCACGGTTCGGGCACCCGGCTGGGCGACGCGGTCGAGGCCGAGGGGCTGGCGCTGGCCCGGCCGGGGGAGCGCGGGCCGCTCGCGGTCGGCTCGGTGAAGACCAACATCGGCCACCTGGACCACGCGGCGGGCATCGCCGGCCTGGTCAAGACGATCCTCAGCGTGCGGCACGGCGAGCTGTACCCGTCGCTGCACTTCCGGCGGCCGGCGGCCGAGGTGGACCTGGACGGCGCCCGCCTGGAGGTGGTGACGTCGCCGAGGCCGTGGCGGGCCGAGGGCATGCGGCGGGCCGGGGTCAGTTCGTTCAGTCTCGGCGGCGTCAACGCGCACTGCGTGGTCGAGGAACCGCCGCCCGCGCCCGCCGGGGCGCCGGACGGGCCGCCGCGGGTGGTCGGCGTCTCGGCCCGGACCGAGGCCGACCTGCACACCCTGTGCGAACGGCTCTCGGTCGCACTGCGGTCCGGCCGGCCCGCGTTCGCCGATGTCGCCTGGACGTTGAACACGGGCCGTGACCACCATCCGTTCCGCGTGGGCGTGGTGGCCGGTCGGACCCGGGACCTCGCGGTCGCGCTGGCCGCCGCGGTCACCTGGCGTCGGCTGGATCCGGTCGCCGCTCCGGCCGCCGCGCCCCGCGTCGTCTGCCTGCTGTCCGGGGACGCCGAACCGGCCGCCGGGACCGGCGATCCGGCCCCGCTGCCCCGTGCCCTGCCGGTTCCGACGGACCGGGCCGCGGCGGTGCGCGGGCAACTCGCCGCGCACGCCGTGCTCGAACGAGCCGGGATCACCGTGGACGGGCTGATCAGCTCGGGGCTCTCCCGCTACGTGGTCCGCCACCTCAACGGCACGCTCACCGACCGGGACACACGGGACCTCGCCGCCGCGGACCCCGCCGCGGCGCCGGTGTCGCCGGAGCGGCTGCGGGCCGCGGCCGACGAGCAACTGGCCGCCGGGCCGACGACCTTCGTGGAGCTGGGCGGTCGCGGCGAGCTGAGCGACCTGCTGGCGGAGCACCTCGCGGACCGGGCCGGGGCCACCGTGCTCACCGCGGGAGCCGAGACGGACGGCATGCTCGGCGTGCTGGCGCGACTGTACGAGTCGGGACACGACCCGGACTGGCGGGAGACGACCCCCGCCGCGCGGCGCGTACCGCTGCCGGGCCACCCGTTCCGCGGCGTCCGCTGCTGGGCCCGACCGGCCGGCGAGGCACCGACGGTTCGGACCGACCGACACCCCCTTGTCGAACCGGTCGAGCCGGTCGGACCACCGGCCGCCGACGCGCCCGCCGGGGAGCCCACCGCCGGGCAACCATCGCTCCCCGAGGCCCCCGGACCGCTCGGCGCCGCGGATCCGGCGGAGGTGCTGCCCTGGCTGCGACGGACCCTGGCGGAACTGCTCTACGCGGACGACGTCGCCCCCGACGACGACTACTTCGCCCTCGGCGGCAACTCCATCATCGCCCTGCTCCTCCTGAAACGGGCCAAGGAGCACCACGGCGTCGAACTGCGGATGATCGACGTCTACGACCACTCCGTCGTCTCCGACCTGGCCGCCGCCATCGCGGCCGGGCGTTCCGCCGCCTCCTCGTCCGCCGTCTCGTCCGCCTCCTCGTCCACGGTGTCCGAGCCGGAGCCCGCCACCCCCGCGACGAGCGGTGCGCGGGAGCTCCCGCCGATCCGGCGCGGCGGCGAGCCGGTGCTGTCCTACGGACAGGAACGCATGTGGTTCCACCACCAGCTCGACCCCGACACCACCCTCTACAACCTTCCCGGCGCCTCCCGCCACCGTGGCCCGATCGATCCCGAGGCGATGCGTCTGGCCTGGGAGGACCTGGCCGAACGGCACGAGACCCTGCGGTCCAACTTCGTCTCCGTGGACGGTCGCGCGCGCCTGGTGATCAGACCACGGCTCGGCGACTTCTTCCGCTACGAGGACCTCACCGGGCGGCCCGACGCGGAGCGCACGGCGCGCACGATCATCCGTGCCGAGTCGGAGCGGGTCCTCGACGTCGAGCGGGACCCCCTGGTCCGCGTCACCCTGGTCCGCCTCGCCCCCGACGACCACCTCTTCTGCTGGCTGACCCACCACGCGGTCAACGACGGCTGGGCACCGCAGATCCTGATGGGCGAGCTCATGCGGTTCTACCAGGCACGTCGCGAGGGGCGGGTGCACCGCTTCGACCCGCTGCCCGTGCAGTACCCCGACTACGCCCGTTGGCAACGGGAGCTGTTGGAGAACGGGCTCCTCGACGGCGAGCTGCGCTACTGGACGGAGCGGCTCGCCGACCCACCGGTCCTGGACCTGCCCACCGACCGGCCGCGCGCCGCCCGGATGGACTTCGCGGGCGCCGCCCACGGCCTGACCGTCCCGCCCGAACTGGTCACCCGACTGCGCGAGGTCGGCGCGCGGGAGTCCGTCACGCTCTTCACGGTGCTGCTCACCGGGCTCACGATGCTGCTGTCCCGGTGGTCGGGCCGGCACGACATCGTGGTCGGCACTCCGACCATCGGGCGCACCCGCCCGGAACTGTGGGGCCTGCTCGGCTTCTTCAACAACACCATCGCGCTGCGCTCCGACCTCTCCGGCGACCCGGACTTCCGCACGCTGCTGCGGAAGGTGCGCGACACCGTGATCGACGGCCTGGAGAACCAGGAGATCCCGTTCGACGCCGTCGTCCGGGAGGTGGCGCCGCAGCGGGACCCGTCCCGCAACCCGATCTTCGACGTCATGTACGTCCACCAGACGCTGCCGCCGCACTTCGTCCTCGGCGAGGGCCTGTTCGGTCCGGCCGTGGACGAGGACGGTGGTCCGCTCTTCCCCGGACTTCCGCCGGGCACCGCGAAGTTCGACATCTCGGTGGTGGTCGGGGAACGCGCCGGCGCGGACGATCTGGACGTGGTGGTCGAGTACAGCACGCAGTTGTTCGACCGGAGCACGATCGCCGCGATGGCGGACGCGTGGCTCGACCTGTTGTGGACGGTCACCGGCGACGGTGACGTCCCGCTCTCCGCGCTGCCCGGAGTGTCCACCGAGCGGAGCGGGCACCGGCCCGACGCGCTCGCCGGACTGCGGACGTTCGAGTTGCCGACGGACCGGCCGCGCCCGCAGGGCACCGGCACCGGGGTGACGGATCGCCATGAGGCCCCGCTTCCCGTCGGTCTCGCCGCCGCCCTGGGCCGCGACGGGCTGCTGGCCGCCCTCGCCACCCTGCTCACCGACCGGGCCGAGGCCGACGAACTGCTGCTCGGTCTCCTCCGGCCGCACGGCACACCACTGCCGTTGCGGATCGACGTGGCGGACGAGCCGCCGCTCGCGGTCCTGACCGAGCGCATCGCCCGGCTGCGCGCCGACGCGGAGGCGCGTCCGCTGCCGGGACGCCCCCCGCTGTTCGACGTCACGGTGGACCACGGCGGCACCGGCGGCACCGGTGCTGCCGGCGTCGTGGGCGACGGCCGCGTCCCCGACCTCCACTGGAGCGTCACCGAGGACCGGATCGCCGTCGAGTACCGCACCGAGCTGTTCGACGAGGCGACGGTGCTCGCCCTCACCGACGACCTGATCTCCCTGGCGCGCACCGCTGTCGCGTCCGCCGACTGACACCGCGAGCACAACCCGACCGGGAAGGGAGCCCCACGTGGGCGAGAGCAAGGACCGCGAACCATCCGGCACGACCGGGCTGCCGGTCGGCGTCGTGGGCGCCGGCACCATGGGGACCGGCGTCGCCCAGTGCTTCGCCGCGGCCGGCCACCCCGTCGTGGTCGTCGACCCGGATCCGGCCGCGCGTGCCGCCGGACCGGAGCGCCTGCGCGCCGGTGTGCGCGCGGTGCGTCTGCTGCGCCGACGGGCCGTGGGCCCGGTGGAGGAACGGGTGACCTGGGCGGAGGGGCTCTCCGCCCTGTCCGGCGCCCGCTTCGTGGTGGAGTGCGTGCCGGAGCGGGTGCCGCTCAAGGAGGCGGTCCTCGGGGAGCTGGATCGGGTGTGTCCGCCCGAGACGGTGTTCGCGTCGTGCACCTCGGCGATTCCGATAGGTCGACTGGGCTCCTTCACCGGCCGGCCCGAGCGGGTGGTCGGCACCCACTTCATGAACCCGGCCCCGTTGAAGGACACCGTCGAGGTCGTCGGGTCCCCGCACACCGGCGCGCACGCCCTCGCGCTGACCGTGGACCTCCTGGCGGGTCTCGGCAAGGAGGCGATCGTGGTCGGTGACGGCCCCGGCTTCGTCGGCAACCGCGTGCTGATGCTGACGGTCAACGAGGCGGCCGCCGTCGTGGACGAGGGCACCGCCGACGCGGACACCGTGGACCGCGTCTTCCAGGACTGCTTCGGGCACGCCACGGGACCGTTGCGGACCGCGGACCTGATCGGCCTCGACACCGTGCTCGACACCCTCGACGTGCTGCGCGAGCACACCGGTGACGAACGGTTCCGGCCGACGCCGCTGCTGGCCCGGCTGGTCGCCGAGGGAAACCTCGGGAGGAAGAGCGGCCGTGGATTCCATCCGTACCCGAGCCACCGAGCCACCGACCGATCCCGGCACGCAGGAGTTGGCAGCCATGTCTGAGCGCGACATCACGTGGGTCCCGACGGCCGGCACCGCCGTGGCCGAGGTCGTGGAGATCCACGGGGCGGTGGACGTGACCGTGCTGCAGGAAGCGATCCGTCAGGTCGTCGACGAGGCGGAGGCCGTACGGTTGCGCGCGACGGACGGACCGGCCGGACCCCCGGGCTTCACCGACGGGGGCAGCCTGCCGCTGGCCATGGTGGACCTCGCCGACGAGGCCGACCCGGCGGCCGCGGCCGAGGCGTGGCTGCGGGCCGAACTGGCCGCCGACGACGCGGGGACGAGGTCCGCGCAGGCCCTGCTCCGACTCGCGGCCGATCGGTTCGCGTGGTTCCACCGGCACCCGCGGGCGGTCCTGGACGCGTTCGGCTGCGCCCTGGTGGGCCGCCGCGCCGCCGAGGTGTACACCGCGCGGATCGACGGGACCCTCCCGGCCGAGGACGCGCTGTCGCCACTGGGGCGGTTCACCGCGGACGAGGCCGCCTACCGGGCCTCCCCGGCCCGGGAGGCGGACGCGGCCTACTGGCGCGAACGCTTCGCCGACCGTCCCGAGCCGCTGACGCTTCCCGGGGCGCCGACGCCCTCGGTGTCGACCGGGCGGGCCGGGACGGGGGCGGGCCTGTCCGTGTCCGCCGTCCTCGACGTCGCGGCGACCGACCGGGTGCGCGCCGCGGCCCGGTACTGCGGCGCCCACCCGCGCGCGGTCCTGATCGCCGCCGTCGCGGCCTACCTGCACCGGACGACCGGCGAGACCGATGTGGTGCTCGGCCTGCCGGTGGACGGCCGCCCGGAGCGCGCCGCACGGCGGACGCCGGCCGCGGCCGAGGACGTCGCCGCGCTGCGTCTCGACGTCCGGGCCGGCACGCCGTTCGCGGAGTTGGTCCGGCAGGTCGGCGTGGAGTCCCGTCGGGCCCGACGGCACCAGCGGGTCCGGCACGCCGAGGTCTGTCGCGAGCTCGGCCTGACCGCTCCCGGTGCCCGGCTGTACGGCACGGTCGTCGACGTCCGCGAGGCCGGGCCCGAGCTGCGGTTCGGCGAACACCGGGCGGTCGGCCGCCGGATCGGCGTGGAGCCGGACGGCCCGGCCGGCCCGGACGAGGTGGTGCGGATCGTGGTGGAGGAGGACCCGTCCGGTCACCGGTTCCGGGCGGTCCTCACCGGCCCCGCCGACCGCCGTTCCGAGGCCGAACTCGACGCGCACGCCCGGCGCCTGCGCACCCTGCTGGACACGGCCGTCGCGGCGCCCGGCCGCACGGTGGGCGCCCTGGAGCTGTTGGACACCGGCGAGGCGGCCACCGTTCGCGTCTGGTCCCGGCCGGCGGCGCGCGGAGCCGTACCCGGCACGCTGACCGCCCTGCTGGAGGCGGCGGCGCGGCGGGCACCGGACGCGGTCGCGGTGCGCGACCGGACCGGAGGCCTCACCCACCGTGAACTGCACGAGCGGGCCAACCGGCTGGCCAGGGTGCTGATCGGTCGGGGAGCCGGGCCCGAGAGGGTGGTCGGGCTGCTGCTGCCGAGGTCCGCGGACACGCTCGTGGCGATGCTGGCGGTCTTGAAGTCCGGCGCCGCCTACCTGTCCCTCGACCCGGCGTACCCGGCCGAGCGGCTCCGTTTCATGATCGGTGACGCTCGGCCCTCGTGCCTGGTCACCGACGCGGCGGGGGCCGCCCGCGACCTCGGCGACCCACCGGGCCCGGTCGTCGTCCTGGACGACGCCGCGGTGGTGGAGGAATCCGGGGCCGTCGCGTCGCACGACGTCACCGACACCGACCGGATCGCACCGCTGCTGCCCGACCATCCGGCGTACGTCGTCTACACCTCGGGGTCGACGGGCACGCCGAAGGGGGTCGTCGTGCCGCACCGCAACGTGCCGCCGCTGCTGGCCTGGGCCGAGGCCGAACTCGGCGCGGAGGCGCTCGCGCACGGCCTCGCCGCGACGTCGTTCGGCTTCGACGTGTCGGTGGTCGAGGTGTTCGCGCCGCTGGCCGCCGGCGGCACGGTGGAGATCGTCGCCAGCCTGCTCTCCCTGCTGGACGACGAGCCGCCGCGCTGGTCCGGCGGCCTGGTGTGCGCCGTTCCCTCGGTGCTGGGCCGCCTGCTGGAGCGGACGGGGCTGGATCTGTCGGCCCGGACCCTGGCGGTGGCGGGGGAGGCGCTGCCCGGCGCCCTCGCCGCCCGGATCGCCGAGGTGATGCCGGGCACCCGGCTGCTCAACGTCTACGGGCCGACCGAGGCCACCGTGTACGCCACCGCCTGGCGGGCCGGTGAGGCCCCGGCCGGCGACGCGCCGCCCATCGGCCGCCCGCTCGGCCACGTCCACACATATGTGCTCGACAGCGCGCTGCGGCCGGTGGAACCGGGCCGCGCGGGCGAGCTGTACCTCGCCGGCGACGGGATCGCGCGCGGTTACCTGGCGCGTCCGGGGCTGACCGCGGAACGCTTCCCGGCGGACCCCTTCGGCCCGCCCGGTGGGCGGATGTACCGCACCGGCGACCTGGTCCGTTGGCGGACGGACGGGCAGTTGGAGTTCCTCGGCCGGGTGGACGCGCAAGTGAAGATCAACGGCTTCCGCGTCGAGCCGGGCGAGGTGGAGGCGGTCCTGGGCCGGCACCCCGGGGTCGTCGAGGCGATGGCCGCGGTCCGTACGGACCGGCCGGGGCACCCCCGGCTGATCGCCTACCCGGTCCCGGTGGACGCGGCCGCGCCGCCGACCCCGGAGGGGCTGCGCGCGTGGCTCGCCGAGCGTCTCCCCGCCCACCTGGTCCCGGCCGAGATCCGTCCGACCGCGTCCCTCCCCCGCACCCCCGGGGGCAAACTCTCCCGCGGGACGGAACCCCGGCCTCTCCTCGCCCCGGAACCGGCCCCGGCCCCGGCCCCGAAACCGGAACCGGCGTCGGCCGTCGCGCCCGTGCCCTCCGAACCCGCGGACGAGAAGGCGGGCGCGGCCCCCGCGTCCCGGGAGGACCTGGTCGCCGCGGCCTTCGCCGAGGTGCTGCGCACGTCCCGCGTACCGCGGGACCGGAGCTTCTTCGACCTCGGCGGCGACAGCATCATGTCCATCCAACTCGTCAGCCGACTGCGGCAGTCCGGGCTGGTCCTCACTCCCCAGGACGTCTTCGAGCACAAGACGGTCCAGTCCCTCGCCCGGGCCGCCCGCGAGACCACCCGGCGCGCGGCCGACGGCGTCGACGCGGCGGTCGGCGACGTTCCGCTCACCCCGATCATGCACTGGCTGCGCGACCAGGGCGGCCCCGTCGACGGCTTCCACCAGGCCGTGCTGCTCCGCGTCCCCGGAGGACTGCGCGAGGATCGACTGACCGCCGCCGTCCAAGCGTTGGTCGACCACCACGACGCGTTCCGGCTCCGGCTCGACCGGTCGGCGCCGGGCTGGTCCCTGGAAGTCCGTCCCGCGGGCACCGTCTCCGCCGCCGCCTGCGTGCGGCGGGTGCCGATCGGTGCCGCCACCGGTGACGGTCTCGTCGACGTCCTGCTCCGGGAGAGCCGCCGGGCCCAGGGCGAACTCGACGTCCGGGCCGGTCGCATGGTGCGCGTGGTCTGGTTCGACGCGGGACCGAAGGCACCGGGCCGCCTGCTGTTCATGGCCAACCACCTGGCCTGCGACGGTGTCTCCTGGCGCGTCGTCGTGCCCGACCTCGTCGCCGCCCACCAGGAGATCGCCGCGGGCCGCACACCCCGCCTCCGCCCGGTCGAGACCTCCCTGCGGCACTGGAGCCGCGCCCTGGCCGAGCAGGCGCGCACCCCCGAGCGGGCGGCCGAACTCCCGTTGTGGGAGAGGATGCTGGCCGTCCCCGGCCCCCGGCTCGCCAAGCGCCCCCTGGACCCCGCCCGCGACACCACCGGCACGGCCCGCTCCCGCACCGCGGTCTACGGCGCGGACCGGGCCCGACACCTGTTCACCACCATCCCGGCCGCGTTCCACTGCGAGATCAACGACGTGCTGCTGACCGCCCTCGCCCTGGCCGTCCAGCGCTGCCTGGACACCACCGAGGACGTGGTGATCGACGTCGAGGGCCACGGCCGTGAACCGGTGGTGCCCGGCGCCGACCTGTCGCGCACGGTCGGCTGGTTCACCAGCATGTATCCGGTGCGTCTCGCCCCCGGCACCGAGCCCGGCCGGGGACCCGCCTCCGGTGCCGAACTCGGCCGGGCCCTGCGGCGGGTGAAGGAGCAGCTCCGCGGCATCCCGGACAAGGGGATCGGATTCGGCATGCTCCGCCACCTCAACCCGGAGACCGGACCCCGGCTGGCCGCCGCCGAACCCCGGCACATCGGCTTCAACTACTTCGGCCGCTTCCTGCTCCCCGCCGACCGGGGCGAACAGGACTGGTCGCCCGCGCCCGAGACCGGCATGACGGCCGGCGCGGACGCGGACATGCCGCTGGACCACCCGCTGTCCGTCAACGCCCTGACCGAGGACACCGCGGACGGCGCCGAGCTGCGCGTCGCGTTCTCCTGGGCGGACGGGATCCTGGACGACCGCCTGGTGGACGAGCTGGCCGACACGTGGTTCGAGATCCTGGACGCGTTGGCCGCGCACGCCGCCGAGCCGGGCGCCGGTGGCCGTACACCGTCCGACTTCCCGCTGGTCGACCTCGACCAGGAGCAGGTCGAACGGTTGGAGCGCGACCACCCGGGCCTGACGGACGTCCTGCCGCTCTCCTCGCTCCAGCAGGGCATGCTCTACCACCTCCTCCTCGGCGCGCTGGACGACTCGGAGGAAGGCGGCTCCGGGGACGCGCCGCACTCGCTGTACACCGTCCAGTTCTGGCTCGAACTGGACGGGGACCTGGACACCGCGGCCATGCGGGCGGCGTTCCGCGCCCTTCTGGACCGCCACCCCAACCTCGGCGCCGCCTTCGTGCACACCGGCCTGTCGCAGCCGGTGCAGATCCTCCGGCCCGGGGTGGAACCACCGTGGCGGGAGGCGGACCTGAGCGCGCTGTCGGAGGAGGGGAAGGAGCGCGAGGTCGAACGCCTCCTGGCGGACGAGCGCGCCCGCCCCTACGATCCGGGCCGGCCGCCGCTGATGCGGCTGCTGCTGATCGACCTCGGCGGCGGACGGCGCCGGCTGGTGTTCTCCACGCACCACATCCTGCTGGACGGCTGGTCGCTGCCGATCGTCGTCGGGGAGGTGTTCGCCCTCTACCGGGCGCAGGTCACCGGCACCCCGCACGGGCTGCCCGCGGGAACGCCGTTCCGCGAGTACCTGAACTGGCTGTCCGGAGTGGACGGGCAGGCGGCCGAGGAGGCCTGGCGCTCGGCGTTGGACGGTCTGACCGCCACCCGGATCGGCCGCCGGGAGCAGGGCGAGCCGCAACCGTCGCGGCACCTGCGGTTCTCGCTGGACCAGGACGTGACCCGCGCGCTGGTGGACATGGCGCGGCGGCACGGCGTGACCGTCGCGACCGTGCTCCAGGCGTGCTGGGCGATCGTGCTCGGCGAGGAGACCGGCCGGCGGGACGTCGTGTTCGGTTCGGTGGTCTCCGGCCGGCCGGCCGAACTGCCGGGGGTCGAGGGGATGGTGGGACTGTTCATCAACACCGTGCCGACGCGGGTGCGGCTCGACCCGGCCGAGTCCCCGGGCGAACTGTTCGTGCGCGTGCAGGACGAGCAGGCCGCGCTCCTGCCGTACCAGCACATGAGCCTCACCGACATCCGCCGTATCACCGACAGCGGAGACATGTTCGACACGATGATGTCGTTCGCCAACTACCCGTTCGACGACGAGCCGCTGCGCCGTCCCGCCCCCGGTCTGGAACTGGTCCGCGCTTCCGGTGACGACCGGCAGCACTACCCGCTGGGCGTCGTCCTCAGTCACCGCGGTGACACGCTGGCCGTACAGGTCGAGTACCGGCCGCACCTGGTCGACCCCGAGCGCGCGAACGGCCTCGCCGAGCGGTTCGTCGCGCTGCTGGAGCGGGTCGCGTACGCACCGCACCACCCCGTGGACGGCCCGCGGTCCGCGGCCGCGGCTCCGGTACGGCGCCGCCGAGAGCCGGTACCACCGGCTCTCGGCGGCACCGGGGTGCTGTTGCCGCTGCGGGAGGAAGGCGACCGGCCGCCGCTGTTCTGCGTGCACCCGGCCGCCGGCATCGCCTGGTCCTACGCGGGGTTGACCGGGCCGCTCGGCACCGACCAACCGGTGTACGGGCTCCAGGCGCGCGGCCTGGACGGCTCGCGGGTACTGCCCGGATCGATCGCCGAGATGGCCGCGGACTACGTGGACCGGCTCCGCAGCGTGCGGCCGGCCGGTCCGTACCACCTGCTCGGGTGGTCGTTCGGCGGTTTGGTGGCGCACGAGATGGCCGTGCAGCTCCAGCGGGCGGGGGAACCCGCGGGCCTGCTGGCCGTCCTCGACGCGCTGCCGTCCGGTCCTCCGGCCGGGACCGAAGGCTTTGGCGACCGCGGGGACGACGGCACCGCGAAACGCTTCGGCCCGGACCACGTGATGGGGACGATCCTGCAGTTCTTCGGCTACGACCCGGCCCTGTGGGCCGGTGAGGAGCTGACCCGGTCGCGCTTCTTGGAGATCGCCCGCGAACACACCGGTCTGCTGGCGTCGTTCGACGAGGAGACGATCGGGACACTCTGCCGGATCTACGCCAACAACGCCGTCCTCTCACACGACCACACCCCCTCCGGCTACGGCGGCGACCTGCTGGTCTTCACCGCGCTGGGGACCTCCCCCGAGGTGGCCGCCGAACAGTGGCGGCCGTACCTCGACGGGGGGAAGCCGGACGTGCGCCCCGTGGCGTGTCCGCACGCGGAGATGGGCAGGCCCGGTCCGCTGGCCGAGATCGGCGAGATCCTCGCCCCGTTGCTGCGCGCCCGGGGCACGGCGTCGGGTTCCCCCCGGTGACCGGCCCCGGAACGGTCGCGCCGACCGACCCGGTGCCGCTGACCGCGGCACAGCGCGGCATCTGGGTGGGTGCCCGTCTCGGCGACCCGGCCCGCTACCACGTGGGGGTGGCCGTCGAGATGGCCGGACCGCTGGATCCGGCCCTGTTCGAGGCCGCGTTCGCGACCGCCGTGGCCGAGACCGCCCCGCTGCGGGCCCGGTTCGTGGTGGACGACACCGGCGAGCCGAGGCAGTGGGCCGGGCCGCCACCGGTGTGGGAGACGCTCCGGGTGGACCTGCGCGCGGAACCGTCCCCGGCGGCCGCGGCGACGGCGTGGGCGAGGGCGGACGTGGCGCGGCCGTTCGACCTGGCCGCCGGTCCGCCGTTCCGGACCGCCCTGCTGCGGTTGGCCGACGACCGGTTCCGCTGGTACCTGGCCTGTCACCACCTGGTGCTCGACGGCGTCGGCAGCGCGCTGCTGGTCCGCAGGGTCGGGCGACTCTACGCCGCGCTGGAGCGCGGGGAGCGGCCGGAGCCGGTCGTACACCCACTGGAGGCCCTGCCGGAGGCGGAGCGCGCCTACCGGGCCTCGCCCGCCGCCGTCGCCGACCGCGCCTTCTGGCTGGACCGGCTCGCCGGGATCGCTCCGGGGCGCGCGGCCGGCGGTGCCGCGGCGGGTGGCGTCGCGGCGCGTGGCGTCGCCCGCCTTCCGGCGGCGTGCTTCGCCGCGCTGCGCGGGACCGCAGGCCGGCTCGGCGTGCGCTGGCCCGCGGCGGCCGCCGCGGCCGGGGCGCTGCTCGCGCACGTCCGCTCCGGCGTCGGCGGTCCCGACGAGGTGGTACTGGGGCTGCCGGTGGCCGGCCGCGACCGCGCGGTGGCCCGGCTGCCCGCCGGCACCGCGTCGAACGTCCTGCCGCTGCGGGTGCCCGTCGACCCGGACCGTCCGCTCGGCGAGGTGGTGCGCGCGGTGGCCGACGAGACGGCCGCCGTCCTCCCGCACCAGCGCTACCGGTACGAGGACCTGCTCCACGACCTCGGCCTGGCGGGCACCGGGAGCGCGCCGTACGACCTGGCGGTGAACGTGATGCCGTTCAGCTACGGCCGTGACTTCGCCGGTCGGCCGATGACGACGCGGAACGTCGCCATCGGGCCGGTCCGGGACCTGTCCGTCACCGTCTACCCGGACGGGGACGGCGGCCTCCGCGTCGACGCGGACGCCGACCCCGCCCGGTACGGCCCTCGCGAGGCGGCGGCCGAGGCACGCCGCTACGTCCGTCTGCTGGCCGAACTGGCCGCCGCCCCGGAACGCGCCGCCGGTCGCTGTGCCCACCTGTCCGCCGGCGAGCGCCGCCGTACGGTGCCGCGGCCCACCGCGTCCCCCGCGCCCGTCGCGGTCACGCTCCCGCGGCTCTTCGAGCGGGCCGCGGCCCGTTTCCCGGAGGCTTCGGCGGTCGGCTTCGGCGACACCGTCCTGAGCTACCGCGACCTCAACACCCGAGCCAACCGCCTGGCCCGTGCGCTGGTCGGGATCGGGGCCGGGCCCGAACGCACCGTCGCCGTGCGGATCCCGCCCTCCACGGAGCTGGTGGTCGCGCTGCTGGCCGTGGCCAAGTCCGGAGCGGCCGCGGTGCCCATCGACCCGGAGTGGCCGGACGAACGGGCCCGGCTGATCCTGGCCGACACCCGTCCGGTCCGCGTGCTCGTCCCGGGCGACCCGCTCACCGACTCGCCGGAGCACGGCGACGACACGGACCTCACGGATGCCGACCGCCGGTCCCCGCTGACCCCCGCGCACGCCGCCTACGTGATCCACACCTCGGGGTCGACGGGCCGTCCCAAGGGCGTGGTGGTACCGCACGAGGGCCCCGTGGCGCTGCTGACGGACGCCGCCGCGTCCTTCGGCTTCGACGAGACGGACGTGTGGACGCTCTTCCACTCCTGCGCCTTCGACTTCTCCGTGTGGGAGCTGTGGGGAGCCCTGGTCCACGGCGGACGGCTCGTGGTCGTACCGCGCGACACGGCCCGCTCCCCCCGGGCGTTCCTCGATCTCCTGGTGCGCGAGCGCGTCACGGTGCTGAACCAGACGCCGTCCGCCTTCGCCGCCCTGGACCGGGCCGACGCGGAGGAGCCGTCGCGCGGCCGGGGGCTGGCCCTGCGCCGGGTGGTCCTCGGCGGCGACGCGCTGTCCCCGCCGGCCCTGCGCGGCTGGTACCGGCGGCACGGACCGGACTCCCCGGTACTGGTCAACATGTACGGCATCACCGAGACCACCGTCCACGCCACGCGCCTGGACCTGACGGGCGACCACACCGAGCGCGCCGGCAGCCCGATCGGCGCCGCGCTCCCCGGCACCCGGCTCTACGTGCTGGACGGCCGCCTGCGCCCGGTGCCGCCCGGCACCCCCGGCGAACTGTACGTGGCGGGCCGGGGGGTGGCCCGCGGTTACCTCGGCCGCCCCGCTCTCACCGCGCAGCGCTTCGTCGCCGACCCCTTCGGTCCGCCCGGCTCCCGTCTCTACCGCTCCGGCGACCTGGCCCGATGGACGACGGACGGCACCCTCGAGTACCTGGGGCGCGCCGACGACCAGCTCAAGGTCCGCGGCCACCGCGTCGAGCCGGCCGAGGTCGAGGCCGCGCTCTCGGCCGAGCACGACGTGGTCGCCGCCGCCGTCACCGCGGTACCCGACGCGGCGGGGGGCGAGCCGCGGCTCGTCGGCTACGTCGTGCCGGAACGCGGCCGGCCGGTGGACGGACTTCCGGACCGGCTGCGCCGCAGGCTGCGCGCGCGGCTGCCCGCGCACCTCGTCCCGGCCGGGTTGGTGCTGCTCGACGCGCTTCCGCTCACCCGGAACGGCAAGCTCGACCGTGCCGCCCTGCCGGCCCTCGGGGACCGGGAGCCCCAGGACCGCGGCGTCCCGACGTTCGCCACCCCGCTGGAGCGACGTCTGGCGGACCTCTGCGCCGACGTCCTGGGCACCGACCGGGTGGGCCCGCACGACGACTTCTTCGACCTCGGCGGCGACAGTCTGCGCGCCGCCCGGCTGGCCGCCCGGATCCGCGCCACCCACCACGTCGAGATCGACGTCCGGGACGTCTTCGACTCCCCGACCGTCGCCGCCCTCGCGGCCCGCCTCTCCCCGCACGTCCGGGTCCCCGAGGCGCCGCGGGAGCCGCGGGACCACCCGGAGCGCCTCCCCCTCTCCTTCGCGCAGCGCCGCCTGTGGTTCCTGCACCGCCACGCCGGAGCCGACCGCGCCTACAACGTGCCGCTGACCCTGCGCCTGACCGGCGTTCCGGACCGGACGGCGCTCGCCGCCGCCCTCGGCGACCTGACCGATCGCCACGAGGTGCTGCGCACCGTCGTCCGGGAGGAGGCCGGCCGCCTTTACCAGCGGATCCTGCCCGCCGCCGAAGCCCGTCCGCACCTCGCCGAGACGGCCGTCACCGCGGCCGAACTGCCCGCCCTGTTGGCCCGTCGCGCGCGGCACGTCTTCCGGCTCGACCGCGAACCCCCGCTGCGCGCCGAGCTGTTCACCACGGAGAACGGCGAGAGCACCCTGCTGTTGCTCCTCCACCACATCGCGTGCGACCACGCCTCGCTCGCCCCGCTCGCCGCCGACCTCGAAGCCGCCTACGCCGGCCGGTTGCGCGGCACACCGCCCGTCGACCGGCCGCCGCCGCCCTGCCGGTACGCCGACTTCGCGCTGGACCAGCGGGTGGCGTTCGGAACCGAGAGCGAACGCACGGACCACGCCGAACGCCGACTCGCCCACTGGGTCCGGGCCCTGGACGGCCTCCCGGACCGCATCACGCTGCCCACCGACCGGACGGCACCGCGGACGGACGACGGGGCCACCGTCGCCTTCCGGATCCCCGCCGCCCTGCACCGTCGCCTGGCCGACATCGCCGCGGCGGAACGCGCGAGCCTCTTCATGGTGGTGCACACCGTGCTCGCCGCGCTGCTCACCCGGCTCGGCGCCGGCACCGACATCCCGATCGCCACCGCGGTCGCCGATCGGCCCGACCCCCGGTTCGACGCGCTGGTCGGCTTCTTCGTCAACACGCTCGTACTGCGCACCGACACCTCCGGCGACCCCACCTTCCGGGACCTGCTCGGCCGGGTCCGAGCGGCCGACCTGGCCGCCTTCGCCCACCAGGACGTGCCGTTCGAACTCGTCGTCGGGGCGGTGCGACCGCACCGCCCCGCGACGGGGTCGCCGCTCTTCCAGGTGATGCTGGTCGTCACCCCGCCCCCGCCCGCCCGGCTCGACCTGTCCGGGCTGCGCGCCGAGGTCGGCACGGTCGGCACCGGCACGGCCAAGTGCGACCTGGCGTTCAGCCTCCACGAACACCGCGACGCGCACGGTGTCCGCCAGGGCCTGGACGGCGTGCTCGAGTACCGCACCGGTCTGTTCGACCCCGCGACGGCCCGGGCGCTCTGCGACCGCCTGCTCCGGCTGCTGACGTCGATGGCCGACGACCCGGACACCCCGGTGCGCCGCGCGGCGCTCCTCACCCCGGCCGAGCGCCACCGCCTGCTGGCCCGGTGGGGTGCGACACCGGCCCGCCCCCGTCCGGCCGGCGGCACCGTCCGGAGCGTCCCGGAGCGGGTGGCCGAGCACGCGCGCCGCACGCCGCACGCCGTGGCGCTGCGCACGGACACGGAGACGCTGACGTACCGGGAGCTGGTGCTCCGCTCCGACCGGCTCGCCGCCCGGCTGACCGCAGCCGGCGTCGGCCCGGAGACCCGGGTCGCGGTGCTGATGGACCGGGGCGTCGAGTACGCCGTGACCGCCCTCGCCGTCCTCGGGAGCGGCGGGGTCCACGTGCCGCTCGACGCCCGCGCGCCCCGGACCCGGCAGTCCCGTGTCGTCTCCGAGGCCGAGGCCGCGGTGCTGGTGGTCGGTCCGGGCCGGCCGCCCGAGGAGCTGCTCCCCGACGCACCGCTGGTCATCGACGTCCGCGATGCGGACGCAGCTGCCGACGCCGTCCCCGGCACGGCACCGCCCGGCCGTGTGCCGACGGCCGGCCCGCCCCACCCGGAACGGTTGGCCTGTACCGTCTTCACCTCCGGCTCCACGGGCGTGCCCAAGGGCGTCGCGATCACCCACGGCGGCATCCTCGCCCTCGCCGACGACGCCTGTTACGAACCGACCGCCGCCCGCCGCATGCTGATGCACTCCCCGCACTCCTTCGACGCCTCCACGATGGAGCTGTGGGTGCCGCTGCTCAACGGCGGCGAGGTCGTCGTCGCCCCGCCCGGCGAACTCGACCTGCGGACCCTGCGACGGTTGATCACCGAGACCCGTCCGACGGCCCTGTGGCTGACCGCCGGGCTCTTCCAGGCCGTCGCCGAGGAGGACCCGGCCTGCCTGCGCGGCCTCGACGTGGTGTGGACCGGCGGCGACGTCGTCCCGCCCCGGGCCGTGCGTTCCGTGCGGCGGCACTGCCCGGACACCGACGTCGTCAACGGCTACGGCCCGGCCGAGGCGACGGTCTGCGCCACCTGGCACCGGATCGCCGACACCGACCTGGCCGAGGCGGCCGTCCGGCGCGGCATTCCCATCGGCCGTCCGCTGGACGGCGGTCGCGCCTACGTGCTGGACGCCGGCCTCCAGCCGGTGCCCGCCGGGGTGACCGGTGAGCTGTACCTGGCGGGCACCGGCATCGCCCGCGGCTACCTGGGGCGCCCCGGCCCCACCGCGCAGCGCTTCGTCGCCGACCCGTTCGGCCCGCCCGGCGCGCGCATGTACCGCACCGGCGACCTGGCGCGGTGGCTGCCGGACGGCACCCTGGCGTTCGGCGGTCGGGCCGACGGGCAGGTCAAGCTGCGCGGCTTCCGCATCGAGACCGACGAGGTCGCCGCCGTGCTCGTCGGGCACGGCGGCGTGGGGCAGGCCGTCGTGGTGGTCCGCGAGGACCGGCCCGACCACCGGAGCCTCGTCGCCTACCTGGTGCCGGCCGAGGGCGCCGCGATCGATCCGGACGCGCTGCGGGAACACGCCACCGAGCACCTGCCCGACTACATGGTGCCCACGGCCTGGGTGGTGCTGGACCGGATGCCGTTGACCCGCAACGGCAAGCCGGACCGCGCCGCCCTGCCCGCTCCCGACCCGGTTGCCCGCACCGCGACGGGGGCCGCCGACCGCGACCGGCCCCGCGACGCGCGGGAACGGGTGCTGCGCGATGTCTTCGCCGAACTGCTCCGACTGCCGTCGATCGGCGTCCACGACGGGTTCTTCGACGCGGGCGGGGACAGCATCACCGCCATCCAACTCGTCAGCCGCGCCCACGACGCCGGTCTGAGGATCACCGTCGAGGACGTCTTCCGCGCGCCGACCGCGGCCGGGCTCGCGGGACGGGCGGAGGCCGTGACCGCGAACGCCTCCGACGAGGGCGCTCGGCAGGACGACGGAGCGGGACCGCTGCCGTTGACCCCGATCGTCCACTGGTGGCGCGAGCAGGGTGGCGGCACCGGACCGTTCGACCAGCACCTGGTCGTCCGCACCCCGGCCGGACTGACCGCGGAACGGCTCACCGCGGTCCTCCAGGCACTCGTCGACCGGCACGCGGCGCTGCGTCTGAGGCTGGACACCACCGGCGGGACCTGGCGGCTCGACGCGCTGCCGGCCGGCCGGATCCGCGTGGCCGACCGCATCCGGCACATCCGGCCCGTCGACCAAGGCGATCCCACCGGTCCCACCGGTCCCACCGGTCCCACCGACCGAACCGGCCACGCCGCCGGCGCTTTCGCCGGCGAGCCGACCACCCTGCCCGCCGACGCCCTGGCCACCGCCCGCGATCGTCTCGACCCGGCGGCCGGCCACCTGCTGGCCGCGGTGTTCCTCGACCGGGGCGCGGACCGGGACGGCCTTCTGCTGCTCGTCCTCCACCACCTGGCGGTCGACGGCGTCTCCTGGCGCATCCTGCTCTCCGACCTGGCCGCCGCCGACCGGGCGCTCGCCGCGGGACGCGCGCCGGACCTCACCGCCCCACCGGTTCCGTTCCCCCACTGGGCACGCACCCTGGCCGAGCGGGGCGCGACCGGTGTCCACCGCGCCGAACTCCCCCTGTGGACCGGCATGTCGGCCGACCCCGACCCGCCGCTGGCGGATCCGCTGCCCGCCGGGGCCGCACGCACGGCGCGCCGGCTGACCGTGACCCTGCCACCGGGGCGGACCCGGCCGCTGCTCACCGAGGTCGGCCCGGCCTTCCACTGCGGGGTCGAGCCGGTGCTGCTCACCGGCCTGGTCCTCGCCGTCGAGGAGTGGCGGCGGCGCCGCGGACGCGCGGGTGGCCCCGGCGGCCTGCTGGTGGACCTGGAATCCCACGGCCGGCCCGACCTGCCGGACACCGACCTGTCCCGGACCGTGGGGTGGTTGACGGCCCTGTACCCGGTCCGGTTGCCCGACACCGGCTGTTCCTGGGCCGACGTGTGGACCGCGGGACCCGCTCTCGGCCGCGCGCTCAAGCGGGTCAAGGAGCGGCTGCGGGCCGTCCCGGACCGCGGCGTGGGCCACGGCGTCCTGCGGTACCTCGATCCGGACCCCGCCCCGGAGCTCGTCGGGGCGTCCGCCCCGCAGCTCGGGTTCAACTACCTGGGCCGCCTCACCGCGGGATCCGACGCCGACTGGGGGGTCGCCGGGGAGCACCTCCTCCCGGACCCCGCCCCGAACCGTTTCGGACCGCATCTGCTGGACATCGACGCGCTGACGCTCGACGGCCCCGCGGGTCCGCGGTTGACGGCCGTGGTGACCTGGACCGAAGGCCGGCTCGCCGAGGCCGAGGTCCGTGAGGTAACGGACCTGTGGTTCGCGGCCCTCGACTCCCTCGTCCTGCACGCCAGGACCCCGGGCGCCGGAGGCCGCAGCCCGTCGGACCTGCCCCTGGTCCGGCTCGACCAGGAAGAGGTCGACCGGCTGGAGCGCGACCACCCCCGGTTCGTGGACGTGCTGCCGCTCACCCCCCTCCAGGAGGGGCTCCTCTTCCACGCGCTGTACGCGCCGGCCGCCCCCGACGTCTACCAGGCGCAGTTCGTCCTCCGGCTGCGCGGCGAGCCGGACCCCGCCGTACTGCGCGCCGCGGCCGCGGCCCTGCCGGTCCGCCACCCCAACCTGCGTGCCGCGTTCGTCCACCACGGCCTGCGCCGACCGGTCCAGGTCGTCCCCGAGCCGTCGGACCCCGAGTGGCGGGAGGTCGACCTCACCGGCGTCGCCGAGAGCAGACGCGAACGGGTCTTCGACCGACTGGCCCGTGCCGACCTGCGTCGTCGCCTCGCCGTCGACGATCCGCCGCTGATCCGCTTCCGCCTCGTCCGGTGGAGCCGGGAGGAGTACCGGCTCGTCCTGACCAACCACCATCTGGTGTTGGACGGCTGGTCGATGCAGCCGCTCGTGCGCGAGCTGTTGGAGCTCTACGCCCATGGGGGCGACCCGGACGCCCTGGACCGGGTCACGCCCTACCGCGACCATCTCGCCCTGCTGGCCACCCGCGACCGTGCCGCGGCCCGCGAGGCGTGGCGGGACGCGCTCGCCGGCCTCGGGGAACCGCCCCGTTCGGACCCGGTCGTCCCGGTCGCCCCCGATCGGGCGGCGGACGAGGGCATCACCACGCTGAGCGCGACACTGTCCGTCGACACGACCGCGGCGTTGCGGAGCCTGGGCGCCGAGGGGATCACCCTCGGCACGGCCGTGCAGGCCGCCTGGGGGGTGCTGTTGGCCCGTCGCCGCGGTACCGCGGACGTGGTCTTCGGCACCACCGTCTCCGGCCGTCAACCGGAGCTCCCCGGCATGGAGTCGATGATCGGCCTGTTCGTCAACACGTTGCCGGTACGGCTGCGGTTGGACCGGGCCGAGACGGTGCGCGCCATGCTGCGCCGCCTACGCGACGAACAGGCCCGTCTGCTGCCGCACCACCACATCGGACTGAGCGAGATACAACGCTCGGTGGGGCGGCGCGAACTGTTCGACACCCATGTGGTGTTCGAGAACTACCCGTTGGACCGCGCCGCCCTCGCACGGCCGGTCCCGGGGCTGCGCCTGGTCGGCTTCGAGGGCCGCGACGCCACCCACTACCCGCTGACCCTGGTGGCGTTCGCCGCCGAAGGGCCGCTGCGCCTGCGTCTCGACCACCGTCCGGGCGCGGTGACGCCCGGGGCCGCCGAGGGCGTCCTGGACGAACTGGTCGACCTGCTGGAAACCTTCGCGAAGGAGCCCGGAGCGCCGGTGGCCGGGCTCGTCCGCACCGTGTTCGAGAACGACGAGTGACGATCGAGAGGACGAACCGTGACCAATCCCTTCGACGACCACGACGCGTCCTTCCTGGTGCTGGTCAACGACGAGGGTCAGTACTCGCTCTGGCCCGAGTTCGCCGACGTTCCGGCCGGCTGGACGCGCGACTTCGGCCCCGACAGCCGCGCCGCCTGTCTGGAACACGTCGAGACCGTCTGGACGGACATGCGCCCGAAGTCCCTCGTCGCGGCGGTGGGCGACTGATCCCGCGCACCGCCCGAGCGGTGCGCCTAGTGGCGGGCCGCGGTGATCACGACCAACAGCGGGACGAGCCGGGTCGGTGGGACCTGGTAGTGCCCGCGGCCCGCCGTCTCCAGCCAGCCGGCGGAGACGAGCTGCCGCAGGTGGTGGTAGATCTGGCCGGTGGTGCCGAGGCCGTCCAGCTCCACGAGTTCGGCGACCGCGGTCCGTCCTTCCAGCAGCGCCTGGAGCAGCCGCAGCCGGACCGGTTGCCCCAGCGCACCCAGTGCGTCGGCCAGCTCCGACCAGTCGGACTCCAGCACCGACTCGGTGGCGGCGGAGCGTTCCCACTCCACGCGCTCCCCGCCCGGGCCCGCCACGGACCCGGCGAACAGCACCCCGCCACGTGCCGCCTCCCGCAGCCGCTCCCGGAGCTGCGGCAGCACCCGGTACGCGTCGGCGACCGGCTCCTTGTCGCCCCCCGGGCTTCCCGTGCCGCTCCCCAGCCGCCCCTCAAGTTCGGAGACCCGACGCGCCAACTCGGCGACCCGCCCGGCCAACGCATCGTTCGACGACGCATCCCCACTCATCCCGCCAGCCTAGCGCCGGGTGCCCGGCCCGTCCGGAGCGGCACCCGTCCCGTCGGGTGTCCCCGTGCGCGGGGATGGCAGGCTGGGGGGCATGCGGAGGCTGGTGTGCGCCCTGGGCGCGGCGACGGTGATCCTGTCGGGGACGGTCCGGACGGTCGAGGCGCCCGGGACGCCGGGAACGGCCGCCGCGTCCGACCCCGCCGACGGCTTCACCATCGAGGACGAGCGGATCACCGAGTCCAGCGGCCTGGCCGCGAGCCGTGCCCACCCCGGCGTGTACTGGACGCACAACGACAGCGACGACGGGCCGTACGTGTACGCCGTGGACGGCCGCACCGGTCGGACGGTCGCCACCGTCACCCTCGCGGGCGTCGCCCCGCGCGACGTGGAGGCGATCTCGGTCGGTCCCGGCGGCGTCCACGTCGGCGACATCGGCGACAACTTCGGCGGGCGGTGGACCGAGGTGTGGATCCACCGCTTCGCCGAACCGGAGGAGTTGGGCGACCGGACGGTGGAGGCCACCCGCCACACCGTGCGCTACGCCGACGGTCCGCGCGACGCCGAGTCGCTGGCCGTCCACCCCGTCACCGGACGGGTGTACATCGTCAGCAAGGAGAAGGGGGGCGGGGCGCTGTACGCCGGGCCCGAGGAGCTCTCCGCGTCCGGCACCAACGTCTTCACCCGCGTCGCGGAGATCGACCTGTGGGCGACCGACGCCGCGTTCTCCCCGGACGGCACCCGGCTGGCGGTGCGCGGCTACTTCGGCGGCACCCTGTACGCCTGGGAGGACGGCCGGCCGCGCGAACTGGGGCCGCTGACCGTGCCGGTGCAGCGCCAGGGGGAGTCGGTCGCCTTCACCCCGGACGGCCGGACGCTGCTGTACGGCACCGAGGGCGAACGCGGCGCGGTGCAGCCGATGCCGCTCGCCGACGAGTTCCTGCCCGAGAGCGCGCGACGGGAGGACCGGTCCGGCGACGGCGGCGAAGGCGGTGACGGGAAGGCGACCGGCCGGGACGACACCGCCGCCGGCGGAACGGACGGGTCGGAGAGCGGCGGCACCGTCGGCCTCGGCCTCGTCCTCGCCGTCGGGGCCGTCCTGTTCCTCGTCCTGCGCCGGTCCGGGCGCCGGTCCGGGCGCCCGGGCGGCGGGACCGGCTGAGCCGTGGACACCCGGCGCGTGCCCGGGGGCGGTCCTGGAAGCGGTACCGGTCCGGCGGTACGGTGAGCCCGCTTCGAGCACGGTGTACGGACGGGTGTCCGCCCACGTCCGGAAAGGGGGGCCGCGTGGAAGCGCTCACGACGCTCTCGCTGCTGGTCGGCACGGTGACCACGGGACTGATGGCCGGACTGTTCGCCGGTTTCGCCTACGCGGTGATGCCGGGGCTGGGCCGGGGGGACGACCGCACGTTCGCCACCGCGATGCGACAGATCAACCGGGCGATCCTCAACGGCCGGTTCCTGACGTGCTTCATGGGGACGCCCGTCGTGCTGGGGCTCGCGGTCGTCCTGCTGTGGACCGGGGACGACCGCTCCGCCCTGCCGGCCGCCGTCGCCGGACTGGTCCTGTACCTGGTGGTGTTCGCCGTCACCGCGGCCGTCAACGTCCCGCTCAACGAACGGCTCGACGCCGCCGACGCCGCCGACGCCGCCGACGCCACTGCCGACACCGCCGCGCGGCAGCGCTTCGAGCGGCCCTGGGTCCGCTGGAACACCGTCCGCGCGGTGGCGTCCACCGCCGCCCTCGCCTGCCTGGCCTGGGCCCTGGTGCTGCACGGACGCGGTACGGCCTGAGGGCGTCCGCCGGGCCGGGCACGTGCCGGGCGCCGGGCACCGTGGGCGGTCAGCCGCAGCCGGTGTCGCCCTCGCCGCGGCCCAGCCCGGAGTCGGGGGAGCCCCCGGTCTCGACGAACGCCTCCAGACCGTCCAGCAGGCGTTCCAGGCCGAACTCGAAGAGTTTCTCGCCGGGGACGGCGAAGGCGTCCTCGGCGAGGGCGGCCGCGTGCGGGTACGCGCCGCTGAGCATCGCCTTCTCCAGCATCGGCACGTGCGCGGTCCAGAACTCCTCGTCGCTGATGCCGGTCCGCCGCGCGGCCTGGGCCGCGTAGACGTGGGTGCGGGCGCAGCCGGCCACGTAGCCGTCGAGGGCGACGATGAAGCCCATCCGCTCCCGGTCGGTGATGTCGAGCCCGGCCAGTCCCGACAGGGCGTAGTCGAAGCCGGCCATGCCGCCGGGGCCGAGGACCGGGCGCGCCAGGTTGGTCTGGAGCAGCCAGGGGTGGGCCAGGTACATCCGCCAGTTGCCGACGGCCACGTAGCGCATGGTCGTGCGCCAGCCGGCGTCGCGGGGGGCGTCGGGGCCGGGCATCATCCGGTAGGCCCGGTCGATCATCAGCTCCAGCAGCTCCGCCTTGCCGGGCACGTAGCGGTAGAGCGACATCGCGCCGACGCCCAGCTCGGCGGCGACGCGGCGCATGGAGAGCGCGTCGATCCCCTCGGTGTCGGCGATGCGCACCCCCGCGTCGACGATGCGTTCCAGGGACAGGCCCGGCTTGGGGCCGCGTGAGGGGCGCTCGCCGGAGCCCCACAGGAGTTCGAGGCTGCGCTTGAGGTAGCCGCCGTCGCTGTTCTCGGTCGTCATCGTGCCTCCATCCTACGGGTGCGGGAAAAAACTGAGTACGGTGTACCCACAATCGGGTACGCTGTACCCGGTTCGGAGGGAGGCAGTACATGACGACACTGATCGGCGACACCGGGGCCGGCCGGCACACGGAGCACGCCGTGCTGGCCGAGGGCCTGGTGAAGAGGTACGGCGACAAGCGGGCCCTGGACGGCCTGGACCTCGCCGTCCGGCGCGGCACGGTGCACGGCGTCCTCGGCCCCAACGGGGCGGGCAAGACCACCGCCGTCCGCATCCTGACCACGCTGGTACGGCCCGACGCCGGGCGCGCCACCGTGGCCGGGCACGACGTGGCGCGCGAACCCGACCGGGTGCGCCGCGGGATCGGGCTGGCGGGGCAGTACGCGGCGGTCGACGAGATCCTCACCGGCCGCCAGAACCTGGAGATGTTCGGCCGGCTGTTCCACCTGGGCGCCCGGCGTGCCCGGCAGCGGGCCGGTGAGCTGCTGGAGCGCTTCGCGCTGACCGAGGCGGCCGACAAGCCGCTCAAGACCTACAGCGGCGGTATGCGGCGCCGCCTGGACCTGGCCGCCGGCATGATCCTCGCGCCCGAGGTGCTCTTCCTGGACGAGCCCACCACCGGTCTGGACCCGCGCAGCCGCAACGAGGTGTGGGACGCGGTGCGCTCCATGGCCGCCGCGGGCACCACGGTGCTGCTCACCACACAGTACCTGGAGGAGGCCGACCGGTTGGCCGACCGCGTCACCGTGATCGACCGCGGTGTGCGCATCGCCGACGACACCCCCGCCGCCCTCAAGAGCGCCGTCGGCGGCGACCGCGTCGAGGTGGTGGTGTACGACGCGGCCGACGTCCCCGCCGCCGCCGAGGTGCTCGCCCGGGTCGCGGACGAGGGGACCGAGCCGTACGTCGATCCCGAGGAGCGCCGCCTCCACGCGCCGGTCACCGACCGGGTGGCCGCCCTCACCGAGGCGGCCCGCGCCCTGCAGGACCTCGGCGTCGGGGTGGAGGACATCGGCCTGCGACGCCCCACCCTGGACGAGGTCTTCCTCCGGCTGACGGGCCACCGGACGGACGCCGGGGCCGAGGACGGCCACGGGAACGGGACGACCGGGGAGTCGGACACGACGAAGGAGAGGGAGACCGTCGCATGACCACCGCACCGAAACCCGCGCACCGCGCCGAACCCGGGGCGACGACCCCGACGAGCGTCCCCGTCCTCCCCGACGGCCCCGAGCGGCGCCTGTACTGGGCCCTCGCCGACTGCTGGACGATCGTCCGCCGCGACCTGCTGCACCTTCTCCGGCAGCCGTCCATCGTCGCCTGGCAGCTCGGCTTCCCGATCGTCTCGGTGCTGCTGTTCGTCTACGTCTTCGGCAGCGCCATGGACGTGGGCGCGGCGGACTACGAGTCGTACGCGCTGCCCGGCATGTTCACCATGACGATGGCCTTCGGCTTCATGAACACGGCGATGGCCGTCGCGGTCGACAAGGAACGCGGGGTCACCGACCGGTTCCGGTCCATGCCCATGGCCTCCTCCGCGGTGGTCACCGGGCGCGGGGTCTCCGACGTGCTGCACGCCGCGCTGGATCTGCTGGTGCTGGCCGCGATCGCCCTGGTGGTCGGCTGGCGCTCGGACGGCGGGGCGCTCGCCACCCTCTACGCGTTCGCGCTGCTGCTCCTGCTGCGCTCCGCGCTGATCTGGGTCGGGGTGTTCATCGGGCTGCTCGTCCCCAACCAGGAGGCGGCGGGGAACCTGTTCGCGCTCGCCTTCCCGTTCGGCATGATCTCCAGCGTCTTCACCCCGCCGTCGATGATGCCGGACTGGCTGGGCGCCATCGCGATGTGGAACCCGGTCTCCTCCACCGCCAACGCCGTTCGGGACCTCTTCGGCAACCCGGCGCCCGTCGGCGGGAGCTGGATCGAGCAGAACGCCGCCCTGATGGCGGTGGTCTGGCCGCTGGTGATCACGGCCGTCTTCCTGCCCCTGGCGGTGCGGCGCTTCCGGCGGCTGTCGCGCTGACGCGTTCCGCCGGACGTCCCGCACCCCCGTCCGGCGGATCAGCGCTCGCCGACCGGCCGCAGCTCGTACAGCACCGACCGGTCGAGCATCGCCCAGTGCCCCAGCGGCACCAGCGAACCCCGCACCGGGTGTTTCCGGGCCAGGCACCGGGCGGCGTGCCGGGCCTCGCGGCCGGTCAACCGCCGCACGTCCACCTTCACCGGAGCACCCGCCGGGGTGCCGCCGAGGGTGGCGGGGGAGATCTCCGCCTCGGGGCGGCGGCGCAGCCGCTCGGCCGTGCCCGACCGGCCGGGCACGCGCACGTAGGCGCGGTCGTCCGCCACGGCGATCGCCGTGGCGGTGCCCACCGGCGCCCCCTCGGGGGCGTACGTGGCCAGCCAGACGCGCGGCTCGTCGACGAAGAGACGCAGTCCGGTACCGGGAGTGGTCATGTGCCGCCGGGTACCTCACCGGCGGCGGGGGAAACGGACGCCGGGGACGACCGGGCCCGGCCGCGGCGGCGGCCGGGCCCGGTGCGTCCGGAAGGGCTTCGGAAGGCGGGATCAGAGCCGCTCGACGACGTGGTCCACGCACGCCGTCAGCGCCTCGACGTCCGCCGGCTCGACGGCCGGGAACATCGCGACCCGCAGTTGGTTGCGGCCCAGCTTGCGGTAGGGCTCGGTGTCCACGATGCCGTTCGCGCGCAGCACCTTGGCGATCGCCGAGGCGTCCACGCCGTCGGCGAAGTCGATCGTGCCGACGACCTGCGAGCGCTGGGCGGGGTCGGTCACGAACGGGGTGGCGAACTCGGACTTCTCCGCCCAGCCGTACAGCCGCGAGGAGGAGTCGGCGGTGCGGGCGGCGGCCCACTCCAGGCCACCCTGGCCGTTGATCCACTCCAACTGGTCGGCCAGCAGGAAGAGGGTGGCGATGGCCGGGGTGTTGTACGTCTGGTTCTTGCGGGAGTTGTCGATGGCGGTCGGCAGGTCGAAGAACGCCGGGATGTGCCGGTCGCTCGCCGCGATCCGCTCGGCGCGCTCCAGCGCCGCCGGGGAGAACACGCCGATCCACAGGCCGCCGTCGGCCGCGAAGGACTTCTGCGGGGCGAAGTAGTAGACGTCCGTCTCGGCGATGTCCACCGGCAGGCCGCCCGCGCCGGACGTGGCGTCCACCAGGACCAGGGAGCCGTCCTCGGCGCCCGTGGGCCGCCCGATCGGCATGGCGACGCCGGTGGAGGTCTCGTTGTGGGTGAGGGCGTAGACGTCCACGCCCGCCTCGGCGCGCGGCAGCGGGTGGGTGCCGGGCTCCGAGGAGATCACGCTCGGTTCGGCCAGCCACGGCGCCAGCTTGGCGGCCTTGGCGAACTTCGAGGAGAACTCGCCGAAGGACAGGTGCTGGGACTTCGTCTCGATCAGGCCGTGGGTCGCGATGTCCCAGAAGGCCGTGGAGCCGCCGTTGCCGAGGACCACCTCATAGCCCTCGGGGAGGCGGAACAGCTCCTTCACTCCCTCGCGCACCCGGCCGACCAGGTTCTTCACCGGTGCCTGGCGGTGTGAGGTGCCCATCAGGGACGTGCCGGTGGCGGCCAGGGCGCTCAGCGCCTCGGGGCGCACCTTGGACGGGCCCGAACCGAAACGTCCGTCGGCGGGCTTGAGGTCTGCGGGAATCTGGAGATCGGCCACGGAACGGAAGGGTAGTCCGTCGGAGCCGTCGTCTCCGGTCGGCGTCCACCCCGCGAGACACGCCCTCGTGGTGGGAAGGCTGGTGCCATGAGCGACAGCGCGGAGCAGAGGGCAGAGCAGAGGACGGAGCGGAGGAGGGAGCAGCGGACGGGGCCGGTGGGCGCGACGGGCGGCGCCGCGCGGGCGGGCGACCCCGCCCTGGTGGAGGCGCTGCGGGCCGCCGTGCGCGGCGAGGTCGCCGGTGACCGGGCGAGCCGCGCGCTGGTGACGATGGACGCCTCCAACTACCGACGGGTGCCGTCGGCCGTGGTGGCGCCGCGCGACGCCGACGACGTGGCGGCGGCGTTGGCGGTGTGCCGGGAACGGGGAGTGCCGGTGGTGCCGCGCGGCGGGGGCACCTCCATCGCCGGACAGGCCACGGGCACGGGAGTGGTGCTGGACTTCACCCGCCACATGGACGCGATCGAGTCGATCGACCCCGCCACCCGTACGGCCGTCGTCCGACCGGGGGTGATCCTGGACGACCTGCGCCGGGCGGCCGGCGCCCACGGACTGACGTTCGGCCCCGACCCGTCCACCCACAGCCGCTGCACGCTCGGGGGCATGATCGGCAACAACTCCTGCGGCTCCCACTCGGTGGCCTGGGGCACCACCGCCGACAACGTGCTCGCCCTGGACGTGCTCACCCACGGAGGTGAGCGGGCCCGGCTCGCGCCCGGCGGGGACGGCGTGCCCGAACGGCTGCGCGCCGGGGCGCGGGCCCTGGTCCGGGAGGAGTTGGCGCGGCTGCGCACCGGCTTCCCCGACCTGCCCCGCCGCATCTCCGGCTACGCGCTGGACGCGCTGCTGCCGGAGAACGGGGAGGACTGGGCGCGGGCCTTCACCGGCAGCGAGGGCACCCTCGGGGTGGTCACGAGCGCGACGGTGCGGCTGGTCGAGCGCCCCGGCGCGCGGGTGCTGGCGGTGCTCGGCTACCCGGACGAGAGCGCCGCCGCCGAGGCCGCCGTCACGCTGCTGCCCCACCACCCGCTGACCGTGGAGGGCATGGCCGCCGATCTGGTACCCGGCACCGAGCGGGCCTCGCTGCCCCGCGGCGAGGCGTGGTTGTTCGTCGAGGTCGGCGGGGCGGACGCGGCCGAGGCGCGGGCGGCGGCCGAACGGCTGTGCCGGGCCGCCGCCGACACCGCCGCCGACCACCTGCTGGTCACCGACCCGGCCGGGCGACGCGCCCTGTGGCGGGTCCGCGAGGACGCCTCCGGCACCGCCACCCGCATGCCCGACGGCAGCGAGGCGTGGCCGGGCTGGGAGGACTGCGCCGTCCCGCCCGCCCGGCTGGGCGCCTACCTGCGGGACTTCCGGGCCCTGCTGGCCGAGCACGGGCTGCGCGGACTGCCCTACGGCCACTTCGGCGACGGCTGCATCCATGTGCGCATCGACTTCGACCTGGTCCACGACGAGGGCGTCGCCCGCTTCCGCCGCTTCTCCACCGACCTGGCCGACCTGGTGGCGGCCCACGGCGGTTCGCTCTCGGGCGAACACGGCGACGGGCAGGCGCGCGCCGAACTGCTCCCGCGCATGTACGGCCCGGAGATGGTGGAGCTCTTCGCCCGCTTCAAGGACCTGTGGGACCCGGCCGGCGGCCTCAACCCCGGCATGCTCGCGCGCCCCCACCGCCTGGACGAGAACCTGCGCTTCGCGTCGCTGCCCCGCCGACCCGTCACCGACGTGGCGTTCGGCTACCCGGACGACGGCGGGGACTTCTCGGCGGCGGTGCGCCGCTGCGTGGGCGTCGCCAAGTGCCGCAATCCGTCGGGGAGTCCGGGCGTGATGTGTCCGTCCTACCGGGCGACGGGCGAGGAGGAGCACTCCACGCGCGGCCGGGCGCGGCTGCTGCACGAGATGCTGGCGGGCGAGGTGGTCACCGACGGCTGGCGCTCGAAGGAGGTCCACCGGGCGCTGGACCTCTGCCTGTCCTGCAAGGGGTGCCGCCGGGACTGCCCGGTGGGGGTGGACATGGCCACCTACAAGGCCGAGTTCCTCCACCACCACTACGCGGGCCGCCTCCGTCCGCCGGCGCACTACTCGATGGGGTGGCTGCCGCTGTGGCTGCGGGCGGTCTCCGCCGGCCGAGTCGCGCCGCTGCTCGACCTCCTGGCCCGCACCCCGCTCGCGGCCCTGGGCAAGCGGCTGGGCGGCATCGCGCCGGAGCGGGAGATCCCGTCGCTGCCGCGCGCCCCGTTCCTGCGCCTGTGGCGGCGGGAACTGCGGCGCCGGCGGGCGGAGGGCGGCCGGCGCGGCGGCCGGCGCGTCGTGCTGTGGCCCGACACCTTCACCAACCACCTGTCCCCCGAGGCGGGTACCGCCGCCGTGCGGGTGCTGGAGGCGGCCGGTCTGGAGGTGGTGCCGCCGCCCGGCGCGGACCGGGTCTGCTGCGGTCTGACCTGGATCTCCACCGGGCAACTCGACGGCGCACGCCGGGTGCTGCGCCACACCCTGGAGAGGCTGGAGCCGGTGCTGGACGCGGGGGTGCCCGTCGTCGTCCTGGAGCCGCCGTGCGCGGCGGCGCTGCGCACCGACGCACCCGAGCTGCTGCCCGACGACCCGCGCGCGAAGCGGCTGGCGGAGTCCGTCCGCACCTTCGCCCAGGCCCTGGAGGAGTACGCCCCGGACTGGACCCCGCCGCGCCTGGACCGCCCGGTGGCCGGCCAGACCCACTGCCACCAGCACGCCGTCCTGGGGGACGCGGCGGAGCGACGGCTGATGGAGAAGGCCGGGCTGACGGGCGAGCTGAGCGACGGGTGCTGCGGGTTGGCCGGCAACTTCGGCTTCGAGAAGGGGCACTACGAGGTCTCCGTCGCCTGTGCCGAGGAGAAGCTGCTGCCGTCGGTCCGCGCCGCCGCTCCCGGCACCGAGCTGCTGGCCGACGGCTACTCCTGCCGCACCCAGCTCGCCCAGCTCGGCGGGTACCGGGCCCGCCATCTGGCGGAGGTGCTGGCCGAGGCGCTGGAGGGCGCCCCGGGGTGAGGGCCGGGGTGAGGGCCGGGGCCGGGGCCGGGGAGGACGGCGCGGTGTCCGCGAAAGTTACGGACGCGTAACTCCCCAAGGGGTTACTGGGAGTAAGTTCCGGACTTTACCCTCGGGTCACTTTCCCCACACGCGCCGGCTCCCGGGCCGGACCGAGACAGGAGAGGGCCCATGGGACACCCTCACAGGCACCTGCGCACCTCCGCGGCCGTCGTCGCCTCGGCGGCGGTGCTGGCCGGGACGGTGGTCGGCCCGTCGTCCGCCGCTCACGCCTCCACCGACGCGACCGCCGCCCCGACGACCGTGCGGTTCGTCGACATCCCCGGCCACGGCGGCACCAGACTCGCCGCCAACGTCGTCGCCCCCGGCGACGTGGGGGGTGCCGCCCCCGGCGACGTAGGGGGTGTCGCCCCCGGCGACGTGGGGGGCGGTGCGGACGGCGGCCGCCGGTACCCGCTCGTCGTGCTTCCGACGAGCTGGTCCATGCCGCAGGTCGAGTACCTGGCCCAGGCGAGGAGGTTCGCCGAGTCCGGCTACGTCGTGGTCTCCTACAACTCCCGCGGATTCCTCCAGTCCGGCGGCGAGATCGAGGTCGCCGGGCCGCCCGACGTCGCCGACGCCTCGCGCGTCATCGACTGGGCGTTGGCCAACACCCCCGCCGACCCCGACCGCGTCGGCATGGCGGGCATCTCCTACGGCGCCGGCATCAGCCTGCTCGCCTCCGCCCACGACGAGCGGATCAAGGCCGTGGTGGCGATGAGCGGGTGGGCCGACCTGGTCGGTTCCATCTACAGCGGCCGCACCCAGCACACCCAGGCCGCCGCGTTCCTCACCGGCACCGGTTACCTCACCGGCCGCCCCAGCGACGAGTTCCGGGAGATCATCACCGGTTTCCTCGGCTCCGACCTGGAGAAGGAGGGGGAGATGATCGAGTGGGGGAAGAAGCGCTCCCCCGCGACGTACCTCGACCGGATCAACGCGAACGGCGCCGCGATCATGCTGGGCAACGCCTGGGGCGACTCGATCTTCCCGCCCAACCAGTACGCCGACTTCTACGAGAAGCTGACCGTCCCCAAGCGTCTGGAGTTCCGCCCCGGCGACCACGCGACCGCCGACCTGACCGGCCTGCTGGGCCTGCCCAACGACGTGTGGAACAGCGCCGAACGCTGGCTCGACCACCACCTCAAGGGCGAGGACAACGGCATCGACCGGGAGGCGCCCGTCCACCTCGACGTCCGAGCCGGGGGGAAGGAGTCCCACCCGAGCTGGAAGGCCGTCTCATCCGGCACCGAACGGATCGCGCTGAACGACACCGAGAGGATCCTGACGGGCCTGGACTCGGGGGCGAACGGCGGCACCGTGATGCTCACCGGCCTCCTGGACCAGTTCCTCAGCCTCCCGCCGACCGTCTCCGTCCCCCTGCTGCCCGACTGGTACTCGGCCGCCTGGACGTCGCGGCGGTACGCCGAGGAGCAGCGGATCCGCGGCACCGTGAAGCTGCGCACCACGGTGACGAGCAACCGCTCCAGCGGCACCTTCGTCGCCCACCTGTACGACGTGAACGCGTTGGGCGTCGGCAAACTCGTCACCCACGCGCCGTTCAGCTTCCACGACAAGGAACCGGGCGAGCCGTTCGCGGTGGACCTGGAGTTGTTCTCCACCGCCTACGACGTGCCGGCCGGGCACCGGCTCGCCCTGGTGGTCGACACCGTCGATCCGCTCTACGCCGAGCACAACCCGCTCGGCGCCAGGCTCACCTTCTCCTCGCCCGCCGGCAGCCCCTCCCACGTCGAGGTCCCCGTGCGCGACTCGACCGCCCGTCGCTGACGGACCGCCGGGCCGGCCCCGGCCAGGCGCACCGGTGCGCCTGGCCGGGGCCGGCCCGTACGGAAGCGGGGAGGGTCAGCCGGCGGCCGCGCCGTACCCCTCGATCTCGCGCGGACCGCGCGGCCCGGGGCCGACGTAGCGCGCGGAAGGACGCACCAACCGTCCGGTGCGCTTCTGCTCCAGGATGTGCGCCGACCAGCCGGCGGTACGGGCGCAGGTGAACATCGAGGTGAACATGTGCGCCGGCACCTCGGCGAAGTCCAGCACGATCGCCGCCCAGAACTCCACGTTGGTGGCCAGCACCCGGTCCGGGCGGCGGTTGTGCAGCTCCTCCAGTGCCGCCTTCTCCAGCGCCTCGGCCACCTCGAAGCGCGGTGCGCCCAGCTCCTTGGCGGTGCGGCGCAGCACCCGGGCGCGGGGGTCCTCGGCGCGGTAGACGCGGTGGCCGAACCCCATCAGCCGTTCGCCGCGGTCCAGGGCGCCCGTCACGTACGCCCGGGCGTCGCCGGTCCGCTCGATCTCCTCGACCATGCCCAGCACCCGGGAGGGCGCGCCGCCGTGCAGCGGGCCGGACATCGCGCCGACCGCGCCCGACAGCGCCGCCGCCACGTCCGCGCCGGTGGAGGCGATGACGCGGGCGGTGAAGGTGGAGGCGTTCATGCCGTGCTCGGCGGCCGACGACCAGTAGGCGTCCACGGCCGCGACGTGCTTGGGGTCGGGCTCGCCCCGCCAGCGGCGCATGAAGCGCTCCACCACGGTCTCGGCCTTGTCGATCTCCTTCTGCGGCACCATCGGCAGGCCCTGGCCGCGCGCCGACTGCGCCACGTAGGACAGCGCCATCACCGCGGCCCGGGCCAGGTCCTCGCGGGCCTGCTCCGCGTCGATGTCCAGCAGCGGCTTCAGGCCCCACACCGGTGCGAGCATCGCCAGCGCGGACTGCACGTCCACCCGGATGTCGCCGGAGTGCACCGGGATGGGGAAGGGCTCGGCCGGGGGGAGACCGGGGTCGAAGCTGCCGTCCACCAGCAGGCCCCAGACCTTCTCGAAGGGAACGTGGCCCACCAGTTCCTCGATGTCCACGCCCCGGTAGCGGAGGGCACCGCCCTCCTTGTCGGGCTCGGCGATCTCCGTCTCGAACGCGACGACTCCCTCGAGCCCGGGTACGAAGTCGGACATCAGGCGGCTCCTCGTGTGTGGTTCGGCGGATGGGCGGCGGCCGGCCCGAGGGGGCGGTCGGCCCCGTCGGTTCCGCACCGGCCCGGACGGCCGCCGCGGGGCCCGCGTTCGGGTCGGTGCCCGGCACGCCCCCGCCGCCGGTGGGCTGCCGGCGGCGGCCGGGCGGTGACCGGTCGGCCACGATAACCCGCGTGTGCGGCGGCCACAGCCGTCCGGCCTGCGATTCTTTCCGGTTCAGTGGAAGCGGGGAAAGGTGAGATGCGGCACACTCGTGGTTTCCCCGCGTCCAGGTGTACGGAGCGCGGTGAGCGGGCAGACTCGTCCGCCACCCCGTGTGACCGCCGCGCGCCGGGGATGCTGCAAGATGAACGCGTGCCCCATGCCGACGACGCAGCCAGAGAAGCCCGCGCCCACCAACCGCACCTGGATCCCGCCGCGATGCGGGCCCACTACCGTGCCGAGGGGCTGTTGGAGGAGGACCTCGCCCCGACCCCGTACGGGCAGTTCCTGCGCTGGTTCGAGGAGGCCGTGGCCGCGGGACTGTACGAACCGAACGCGATGGTCGTCTCCACGGCGGACGAGCGGGGCCGGCCCAGCTCCCGCACGGTGCTGCTCAAGCGGTTCGACGAGAGCGGCTTCGTCTTCTTCACCAACCATCTCTCCCGCAAGGGCCGCGAGATCGAGGTCAACCCGTACGTCTCGCTGCTCTTCCCCTGGCACGCGATCGCCCGCCAGGTGATCGTCTCGGGGCGGGCCGAGCGCGTCGGCCGGGACGAGACGGCCGCCTACTTCCGCACCCGTCCGCACGGTTCACAGCTCGGGGCGTGGGCCAGCGACCAGTCCGCGCCGTTGGAGTCCAGGGCGGAGCTGGACCGTGCCTACCGGGAGCTGGCGGCCCGCTATCCGGAGACGGAACGGGTCCCGGTGCCGCCGCACTGGGGCGGCTACCGCGTGGTGGCGCGGACCGTGGAGTTCTGGCAGGGCCGGGAGAACCGCCTCCACGACCGGCTGCGCTACGTCCGCGCCGGTGCCGGTCCGGGGGAGGGCGCGGTCTGGACGGTGGAGCGTCTGGCGCCCTGAGCCGGGTGCCCCGCCCGTCCGGTCCTGCCCGGGGAGCCGGGCCGAGGACGCAGACGACCCGCGGGCCTGGCCCCTGTCGCGCCGTGGCGCGGCAGGAGGTCGGTCGGACGTACCGACAGCCCGCGGGTCGGGTGACTGCTGGGAATTGGCCGGCGGCGCCGGCATCACGTCGTGACGTCGGCCTCCTAGGCCGCAGCCACCTCACGCGTCCGGTTGCACATCATCTGCCGAACCACCTCCCTTCTCGTGTACTTCGACGCTATGTGGCACAAGGGACAAGGGCAAGCGAATTTCGGGGGTACAACGATTTTCCGCAATCGCGTGTGGGCTGGGTCACGCCCGCGTTCTAATGATCGGGAGTGCAGTTGCGCGCAGCGTCCAGGTCCAGCCGGGGGTGCCAGGTGACCGCTCAGTCCGAGACCCACTTCGAACACGGTGCCGGTGAGGGAGACGACCTACGGGGCGGCTCCGCCGGCTCCGGGGGCGATCCGTTGCTCACCGCGCTGCTGGACGGGATGGACGCGGGGCTGTGCGCCTTCGACGCCGACGGCGTCGTCACCCACTGGAACCGTGAGGCCGAGCGCATCCTGGGGTGGACGAAGGAGGAGGCCGTCGGCCGCCGGGGCCTGGCCGGGTGGGCGGTCCGCAGCGCGGACGCCGAGCACGTCGAGGCCCGGCTGCTCGACGCGATGAACGCCCCCGGCCGCCGGGTCCACGAGTTCGCGCTGCTGCGCAAGGACGGCGGACGGGTGCTGGTGCGGGTCCAGTCCTCCGGGGTGCGCGGCGCGGACGGCCGGCCGTCCGGTGTGTACTGCGCGTTCAGCGAGGTGCGCACCCAGATCGACCTGGAGCGGTCGATCGCCCTGAGCGAGGCGCTGTTCGACGGCGCCTCCTGGGGAGTGGTGCTGGTCGACGCCGACCTGCGCCCGGCCGTCGCCAACGAGCACGCCGCCCGCGCGCTGCGCACCGGCCGCGCGGAGATGCTGGGACGGCCGCTGGGCGAGCTGGTGGGCGAGGGCGTGGAGGAGTTGGAGAGCGCCCTGCAACACGTATTGGCCGCCGGACCGCCGCCCGACCCGGCGGAGCTGTGGGTGACGCTGCGCACGGACACAGGCGGCCGGGCGGGCGAGGGCGGCGGCGCCGGGCCCGGCGCCGGGGACGCCCGCCGCTGTTGGCGCAGCGGTTTCCTGCGGCTGGTCTCGCCGATGGCCGAGGAGACCCCGGTGCCGCTGGGCGTGGCGTGGTTCTTCCTGGACGTCACCGAGGCCCGGCGGACCGAACAGGAGGCGGCGCGGTTCCGGTTCCGCGGCAACCAGTTGCACCGGGCCACGCGGGCCGCGGCCGAGTGCGAGGACCCGATGGAGGCCGTGGCCGTCCACCTGGACTACTCCCTGGCCGGCTTCGCCGACCACGCGCTGCTGGACCTGGCGGTCGGCGGGGCCGACGACTCCCCGGTCCGGCTGGTCCGCACCGTCGAGGCGCCGTCGCAGGGCACGGTGTCGACGGGCGTCCCGGCGTGCTACCCGCGTGACCACCCGGCGTTCCAGGCGTACGACCGCTGCGGCCCGGTCCGCACGAGCGTGGGCGGCGCGGCGGCCGAGGGGTGGGCCAAGGCCCGCAGGTGGCCGGACGGCATGGTGCACGGCCTGTGCGTGGTGCTGCGCAGCCGGGGCCGTTCGCTGGGCGTGTTGACGTTCCTGCGGGGATCGAGCCGCCGCGCCTTCGACCGCGCGGACGCCGTCCACGCGGAGGGGGTGGCGGACCGGGTCGCCGCCGCGGTCGACCTGGCCCGTGCCCTGGCCCCGTGAGCCGGTCCGGTTCCCGGCCCGGTCCGCCGCGGTCGGTCCCACTGCGGCCGGGCTCCGGCGGCGGTGGGACCGGGCCTCAGCGGCGGTGGAAGACGCGGTCCGCGTGCTCGGTCAGCACCCGCTCGTTCCACGCGTGGCCGCCGTCGACGTTCCCCGAGCGCAGCAGGGGCGGGGTGATGCCGCGGGCGACCAGTGCCTGGGCCGCGCAGGCGACGATCGCCTGCACGATCGCGCTGGTCACCACCGTGGAGGCGGGGGCGAAGGGGGCGTCGATGCCCTGGGCGGTCAGCTCCGCGTCGCCGACGGCGATCTTGCTGTCGACGACGATGTCGCAGTGGTCCTTCAGGAAGGTGCCCAAGGGGTTGCGCGGCGTGGTGGCCTCGGCGTACGCCACCGACGTCACGCCGACCACCCGCAGACCGAGCTCCCGGGCGCGGGCCGCCATCTCCACGGGCAGCGCGTTGCGGCCCGACAGGGAGATCACCACCAGGACGTCCCCGGAGCGAGCCGGGGACGTCTCCAGCGCCGCCGAGGCCAGGCCCGTCACCCGCTCCAGCGCGCTGCCCAGGGTGGCGGGCCGGACGTCGACGCCGACCGTGCCGGGCACGGACAGGAGGTTCACCACGGCCAGGCCGCCGGCCCGGTAGACCACGTCCTGGGCGGGCAGGGACGAGTGGCCGGCGCCGAAGGCGAAGATCCGTCCGCCGGTCGCGAAGGCGTCGGCGATCAGTTCTCCGGCCGCCGCGATGCCGGCGGCCTCCTCCTTCCGAACCCGCTCCAGCAGTTCCACGGCCGCGTCGATGAACCGCTCGGCCGGTCCGTTCCCGTCCATGTCCGTACGGCCTTCCGTCGTCGGGGCGCCGCGGGACGCACGGGGCGGCAGGCCCCACACCCCGGCGCGCGCCCCGGAGACACCCCGTGGCGCAGCGATCACGATGAGGTCCGGACCAGTGCGCCGTCAATACGGCGCGACGGTGCGAACGGTGTCCGACGGATCGGGACCGGTTGTCGTCCGCATGCGTCAGAATTGGATTCCAGGGCCACCGCACGAACCGACGAGGGGCACGCATGTCCGGACTCATCGACACCACGGAGATGTATCTCCGCACGATCCTGGAGCTGGAGGAGGAGGGCGTGGTCCCCATGCGTGCCCGGATCGCCGAGCGGCTCGACCAGAGCGGGCCGACGGTGAGCCAGACGGTCGCCCGCATGGAACGCGACGGTCTGCTCACGGTCGCCGGCGACCGGCACCTGGAGCTGACCGAGGAGGGCCGCCGGCTGGCGACGCGGGTGATGCGCAAGCACCGCCTGGCGGAGTGCCTGCTGGTGGACGTGATCGGCCTGGAGTGGGAGCAGGTGCACGCGGAGGCGTGCCGCTGGGAGCACGTGATGAGCGAGGCGGTCGAGCGCCGCGTGCTGGAGCTGCTGCGGCACCCGACCGAGTCCCCGTACGGCAACCCGATCCCGGGGCTGGAGGAGCTGGGCGAGCCCTCGGAGGCCGGTCCGTTCCTGAGCGACGACATGGTGAGCCTGTCGGATCTGGACACCGACGCCGACGGCAAGACGGTCGTGGTGCGCCGGATCGGCGAGCCGATCCAGACGGACGCCCAGTTGATGTACACGCTCCGCCGTGCCGGTGTGCAGCCGGGCGCGGTGGTCAGCGTGACGGCGGGCGCGGGCGGGGGTGTGCAGGTCGGCAGCAGCGGGGAGGCCGCGGAGCTGACGCCCGAGATCGCCACGCACGTCTTCGTCGCCAGGCGCTGAGCGCCCGCCGCGGCCGTCCCGTTCGCGTCCGGGTCCGAAAGCGGTGGAGTTGTGCGTAACGGGGGGCGCCGGCGGTCGTGTCGTGACACGCTTTCCGTGACGCGCGTGTGGAGACGGAAGGGGAGCCGTCCATGGGTCTGTCGGACCACCGGGGTCCCGGCGCCGTCACCGGCGGCCGGGACCCCGCCTCCCCGTGTCCCCCCTTCCCGCTGCCCCCCGATGCGACTCTGGGCCCCGACCTCCCAGGGTCGCTCCCCGCGGGCCCTTGTCCCCGAGTGGCCCGCCTCCCGGTAGCTGTCTCCCCCCGGCCCCCGGGGGTGACACTCGCTGAGTGTCACTCAAAAGTGGGGTGTTGCACGTCGGATGAGCTTGTTCGAATAAAGGTTCGATAGCGTGACGTCGGTGGACGACGTGACGGAAGACGCGGCGATCGGCGTGACGGATGGCGTGGCGAACGGCACGGCAGGCGGACGAGCGGACGGGAGGGGTGGGGGTGCCAGGACGCATGGTTCGACGCATCAACGTCAGGGGGGCGGGCGGTCTGCGGCTCGCGGCCTGGGAGTTCGCCGACCCGCCCAAGGGCGCGCAGCCAGGAGGGGAGGACGGACAGGCGCCGAGCGTGCTGCTGCTGCACGGCCTGATGGGCCGCGGTTCCCACTGGGCGGCCACCGCCCGCTGGCTCTCCGGCAGCTACCGTGCCGTCTGTCTCGACCAGCGCGGCCACGGCCGCAGTGACAAGCCCACCGACGGCCCGTTCGACCGTGAGGCGTTCGTCGCGGACGCCGAGGCCGTGATCGAACAGCTCGGCCTCGCCCCCGTGGCGGTCGTCGGTCACGCGATGGGCGCGCTGACGGCCTGGCAGCTCGCGGCCAAGCGCCCCGACCTGGTCCGCGCGGTGGTGATCTGCGACATGCGGGCCTCGGCGCTGGGCAAGCGCTCCCAACGGGAGTGGGAGCAGTGGTTCGCCACCTGGCCGGTCCCCTTCGCCACGCTCGCGGACGTCCGCCGCTGGTTCGGCGAGGAGGATCCGACGCTGGAGCGCCCGAACCCGGCGCGCGGCGACTTCTTCGCCGAGGTGATGGCCGAGCGCATGGACGGCTGGCGCCCGGTGTTCTCCCGCCGACAGATGCTGATGATCCGCCAGACGTGGGTGCACGAGGCGTACTGGGACGACCTGACGCAGGTCCGGTGTCCCGCGCTGGTCGTCCGGGGCCTCGACGGGAAGCTGGGACGGGCCGAGGCGCAGGAGATGGTCCGCGTGTTGCCGCGGGGCTCCTACGCCGAGGTGGACGGTGCCGGGCACCTCGTCCACTACGACCGGCCCGAGCAGTGGCGGCAGGTCGTCGAACCCTTCCTCCAGGGAGCGCTGCCCGCCTGAGCCGTCCGGACCGGCGCCGGGGGCGGCCGGTGGTCGGAAGGTTCGACGGCCGGTCCGGTGACCGGCCGTCCCCCCTCGGGTTCCCGAACGTCCCGAGGCCCGCCGCCACGGCCCCGGGTCTCGGTTTCCCGGTCAGCCCTCGCGCGTGGCGGCGTCGCGCCCGCAGGCGTACGCCAGCGGCTGGATGATCTCCTCGGCGTCCGGGAGCCAGCGGTTGGCGGCCGTCGGCTCCCGGACCCACAGCACCGAACCGCGCGTCCCCACCCGGCTCGGCGGAGCCGCCACCCAGTCGCCGTCGCCCCGTGCCGCCATGTCGACGCGGCTCGGCGACCAGCCCAGCTTCCGGACCAGGTCGGGCACCTTGGCGGCGCCGCCCGGCAGGACGAAGAAGAACATCCGCCCGTCCGGTGTGCCGGTCACCGGACCGATCTGCAGTTCCATGCGCTCCATCCGGGCCAGCGCCAGACAGCCCGTGGTCTCCGACACCTCGATGGCGTCGAAGGTCCGTCCGGTGGGCAGCAGCACCGACGCGTACGGGGTGTCCTCCCACATGCGTCGCACGGCCGTCGCGCTGCCGGTCGCCTGTGCCGTCCAGTCCGGGCGTATGGGGTGGGCGCCGGGCGTCGGGCAGTCGGACGTACCGCAGGAGCAGCGCGGCGTGCCCCTCGTGACCTCCATCCAGGCGCCGGGGACGACGTCCCAGTGCCGCTCCTCCGCGTACCGCACCGCGTGGTCGATCGTCCTGCCCGTCGGTACCACCGGATCTCTGCCGACTGGGCGTGGAATGTCCTGATTGATGGTGACGGATGTGGTCGATGATGTGATGTTCATGGCCTCCTCCACGACGATCACAACTTATCCCGTGACGAAGGGTTACGGCCCGGGGATCGGTGTGGACGGGGGTACCGATCCGACACATGGGGCGCACGGGTGCACGGGCGGGGGCGCGTGTAGGGAGCGGCCGTCCGGGGTGGGTAGTTCCAGTGCGGCGCGGTGCCGGAAATCTTGGCATATGCCTCCAGCGCCGCAGTCAGGCAGGACGGACGACGTGCACGGGGACGTGCACCAGGGAGGGGGACCGTATGGCCGCGAGGCCGTTGGTCGCACGACAGCCCAACGAGCGGCTGCAGGCGCTCATCCAGGAGGCGGGCTGCTCCAACGCCGGCCTGGCCCGCCGCGTCAACATGTGCGGCGCCGAGCACGGGCTCGACCTGAGGTACGACAAGACCTCCGTCGCCCGCTGGCTGCGCGGGCAGCAGCCGCGCGGCCGGGCGCCGGCCGTGATCGCCGAGGCCCTGGGGCGCAAGCTGGGCCGGACGGTCACGGTGGAGGAGATAGGCATGGCCGGCGGCCGGAGCATGGCCGCCGGGGTCGGCCTGCGGTTCGCCACCTCCGTGGCGGGGGCCGTGGAGCAGGCGTGCGAGCTGTGGCGCAGCGACGTGGGCCGCCGCGATCTGCTCACCGCCCAGTCGGCGGCCTTCTCGGCGCTGGTGGAGCCCAGCCGCGACTGGCTCATCACCGCCCCCGACCCCCAGGTGGCGCGCGCCTCCGGGCCGCGCGTGGGGAGCTCGGACGTCCAGGCGGTGCGGGAGACCACCGCCGCCCTGTCCGAACTGGACCACCGCTACGGCAGCGGACACGTCCGGCCGGTCGTCGTCCACTACCTCAACAGCGTGGTCTCCGGGCTGCTGACGGGCTCCTACTCGGAGGCCGTGGGGCGCGAGCTGTTCGGCGCGGTGGCCCGGCTCAACGAACTCGCCGGCTACACGGCCGTGGACACCGGGCAACCGGGCCTGGCGCAGCGGTACTACATCCAGGCGCTGCGGCTGGCCCAGGCCGCCGACGACCGGGCGTACGGCGGCTACGTGCTGGCCGCGGGCATGAGCCACCTCGCCGCCTCGCTCGGCACACCGCGCGAGATAGCCCAACTCGCCCGTGCCGCCCAGGAGGGCTCGCGGGGGAAGGCGACCCCGCGGGTGCAGGCGATGTTCCACGCGGCCGAGGCGCGCGGCCACGCCCTGCTGGGCGACGCCCGCACGTGCCAACTCGCCGCGGGACGGGCGCTGGCGGCGTTCGACCGCGCCGAGTCGGCGACGGACACGGGCGACGACCCGGAGTGGATCGCCCACTTCGACGCCGCCTACCTGGCCGACGAACTCGCCCACTGCCACCGGGACCTGAACCAGCCCACCCCGGCCCAGCGCCGTGCCGAGGAGGCCCTGGCGGGGCTCCCCGAGCGGCGGACGCGGCGGCGCGCGATCGACCTGCTGCTGCTCGCCACGGCGCGGTTGCAGCAGCGGGAGTTGGAGCACGCCTGCCACGTCGGTGGCCAGGCGGCCGAGTTGCTGGCCGGGCTCCGCTCGGAGCGTGGCGCGGAGTACCTGGACGACTTCCGCGGGCGCCTGGAACCCCATCAGGGGGAGCCGGTGGTACGGGAGTTCTCCGAGCGGCTGACGGCGATGGCCGCCTGAGGACGGGCGGGGCGGGGGCAGGAAAGGAGACAAGCGGGGGACGTCGGGAGGTTTCACCCCGGTTGGAAGTGGGGAGAATGCGCAGCCCTCCGGGGGACGTGGTGGACCGTGTGGACGACCCGGTAGCGTGAGCCGACGGTTCTGGCAGTCGGGTGAACGAGGAGTCCCGGTGACGACGCACGGCCGAGAGGGCGACGAGGCACACGAGGGTGTGGTCCTGCCGTCGAACGGTGACCCGTGGGCTCCCGGCCACGGTGACTCCCGACGTACGGGGCCGCCCTCGGGGCAGCCCTGGGGACAGCCCTGGGGCCCCCAGGGACAGCCCGCGCAGGCCCCCCTGCCTCCGCAGGCCCCCCCGCCGCCCCCGCAGGCGCCTCCTCGGCCGTACTCCCAGCCGCCGCAACAGCCACCGGCCCGGTCGGAGGACCCGGAGTGGTACGGGCAGCAGCACCCCCGGCAGGCCCCGCAGCCGCCGTCGCACGCCCCGGCCCAGGGCGCGACGCCCGGCGCCGCCGACGAGACGCAGGTCCTGCCGCCGATATCCCCGGCCGGTCCTCCGCCCCCCGCGGAACCGACGTCCTCGGCGCCTTTGGTGTCCGGCGGGGGCGCCCCCGTCCCGGACGGCGGTGACGACGCGACCCGGGTCATCAGACCGGTGTCCGCCGGCCCGCCCCCGGAACGGGACACCGAGAGCACCACGGTGCTGCGCAGGCCGCTGTCGCCGGAGAGGAAGCCCGCGCAGCCCCCCGGGAGCGCGCCCTCGGCCTCGGGCGCGGTTCCCCCGCCGTCCCCCGGCGCCCCGTACGGAACCCGTCCCGGCGCGGTGGGCGGCGGTTCCCCGCACTCGGACTTCGAAGGGCTGTTCCGGTCCGACGCGCGGACGGACGGCTCCCCGGGGGGCCTGCCCGCCGACGCCACCCGGCAGCTTCCCCCCGTCGACCCGTCGGGCGCTCCGCCGTTCCCGCCGTACGGTGGCGGCGGTCACGGGCACGGCGGTGACCGCGGGGGGTACGACCGCCCGTCCCCCGGGCGGGACTCCGGCGAGCGGCGCGGCATACCGCGCCTCGCGGTCGCCGGGATCGTCGTGGTGGGCTGTGCCGTCGTGGGACTGGCCGCCGGGGCGGCGATGACCGGCGGTGACAGCTCCGCTCCGCTGCCGCAGGCGAAGGCGTCGGCCCCCGCCCCGGGCGGCGAGGAGTCGCCGTCCCCGTCGCAGTCGTCGCCGTCGCCGTCGCCCACCGTCGATCTGGCCGAGGTCCAGGCGAAGGAGTTGGACAAGCTCCTCGCCGACAGCAACAACAGCCGCAGCGCGGTCATCCGGGCGGTCGAGAACATCAAGAAGTGCGAGAAGCTGGGCAAGGCCGCCTCCGACCTGCGGGACGCCGCCCGCCAACGCAACGACCTGGTGAGCAGGTTGAACGAGTTGGAGATCGACCGGCTGCCCGACCACCGGAAGCTGGCCGACGCCCTCACCCGGGCGTGGCGGGCGTCGGCCACGGCGGACAACCACTACGCGGCGTGGGCCGACCAGGTCGCGGGCAAGAAGGGCTGCCCCAAGGGCATGGCGAGGACCACGAGCAGCACGGCGGAGGGCAACAAGGCCAGTGGCGTGGCCACGGCGGCGAAGAAGGAGGCGGCCGGGTTGTGGAACCCGACCGCCCGCCGGTACGGCCTGCCCGAGCGGCGGTACGGGCAGCTGTAGGGCGTCCGCCGTCCGGACCGGGCGCCGTCCCCGCGACCGGCTCTCCGGGAGCCCCCGGCAGCCGCCGCCGCGCCCGGCTCAGCCGCCGGCCGGGGTGGCCTCCAGCGTGCTCCGCACGTCCACGAACCCGTCCCGGACCTGGGCCAGCCTGCCCTCCCTGACCTGTTGGAAGGTCACCATCGAGTTGACCAGCCGCGGATGGTCGCGCACGGCGAGCAGGTCCTCGTAGCGCCAGCTCAGCTTCGGGGTCAGCCCTCCGGTGTCCACCGGGGGCATGCTCTCCAGGGCGCGCTGCACGGACCTGGCCGTGACGGTCCCCTCGACGTTCTCCAGGGCGGCCCGCAGCACGGTGTAGGCGATCCAGGTGGTCTGGACGCCCGGGTCGTTCGGGTCGATCCGGTTGTCGCCGAAGGCGTGCTCGCGGACGACCTCCCGCATCGCCCCCCAGCGCGGGTCGGAGGAGACCGGGTACCAACCGGTGGCGTACGCGCCCTCCCAGCGGCTGTCCGGCCCGCCCGTGGCGTCCACGAGGGACTGCCGGACGCTGCCGAGCACCGAGGCGATCCGCACCTCGGTGCCGCCGTCCAGCCGTCGGAAGGAGTCGAAGAAGGTGTCCGTGCGGCCGCCGAGCACGGCGGTGACGCAGGCACCGTCGGCGTCCGCGTCGGCGGAGCCCGCGTCGACGCCCACTCCGGTCAGCGCGCGGCGGGCCTGGTCGGCGTAGGCGGAGGCGTCCTCCGGGGCCCGGACGTCGGTGGCCGGGTTCCGGCCGCCCTCGGCCAGGCCGGCGTTCAACAGATCGGGGAGCCGGTCGCCCGCGACGGTGTCGGGGCGCACCAGGGAGACGTGCTCGCAGTGCTCGGCGAGCTGGTGACCGTTCCCGGCGAGCAGGGTCGACTGGCCTCCGTTGACGGGGTAGGAGAACGGGCTGGTGAACTCCTCGTCGGTGACGCCGTAGCCGCCGATGTAGGGGATGCCGGCCGACTCCAGGGCCGGCATGAAGGTGCGGCCGTGCTGGCTGTAGGAGCCGACCACCGCCACCGCCCCCTCCTCGCGGGCCCGGTTGGCGCACCGGGCGGCGCTCACCGACTCGTTGTGGTCGTTGCAGGTGAGGACCCGGAGCGTGCGGCCGCTGATGCCGCCGGTGGCGTTCACCCAGCGCGCGTACGCCTCCGCCATGGCGGGCATCCCCGGCATGTCGGTGGCCCCGGTGTCCTGGGGGGCCCAGGTCATCACGGTGACGGTGCCCTCGTCGGCTCTCGCGTCACCGGGCAGCATGCCGCAGCCGGTGAGCAGGGACGCGCAGACCCCCGTGGTGGCGGCGAAGGCGGTCAGGATCCGGGCGGAACGTATGCGACGCCGTGCGGTCATGTCCGGGAACGATTCCGCGCCGGTTGTAACGGGCGAGTGATGAAAGGTCAACGGAGGGGGACGACCGGGTGAACAGCGGGGGCCGTGAAGATCACCGGGAGACGGGACGTACGATCGACCATCGTGCAGGCAACGGAGAGGACTTTCCGCCGCGGCGGTCGTTCGAGCACCATGGACGGCATGCCGCGCACCGACATGCCCTGGTGGCGCTGGCGCACCCACGTGCGCTCGGCGCTGCACATGCTCTCCGACCCCGTCTTCCAGCAGGAGTGCTGGCTGACGGGGCGCCCAGGGTACGGCGACGTCACGGACGCCGTCTACCGACTGGTCGAGGACACCTGGTTGGACAACTGGTCCGCCGACAAGTACATAGGCACGATCTTCCGCGACGCCCAGGAGGCCGCGCTCGTCGACGTGGCGGTGCTGCGCGTCCTGCGCATCATGCACCAGGTCGGGGCGGACGCCCCGGTCACGGCCTACCTGGAGCACCAGGGCTGGCCGGAGGCCGTCCGCGCGGCGCGCGACGCCCACGTCCTGCTGGCCACGAACGACGGCGACGACCCGGACCTGCCGCCCGTCTCCCTCGATGTGCTGGTGGCCGCGCTGAGGACCGCCTAGCCCGGCGCCCGGCCCGACCCGATTCCCGGGGCCGACTCGTGGGGGCGGGACGGGCGCCGGGGCGAACGGGGACATCGCGATCGGCCGCACCGCCGGGTGTGCCACGCTTGTGCACATGACCCAGCCGCAGCCCACCGCCGCCCCGGAAGCACCGGAACGGACCCAGCAGTACATCCTGACGCTCTCGTGCCCGGACAAACAGGGCATCGTGCACGCCGTCTCCAGCTATCTCTTCATGACCGGTTGCAACATCGAGGACAGCCGGCAGTTCGGGGACCACGACACCGGGCTGTTCTTCATGCGGGTGCACTTCAGCGCCGGGACGCCCGTGACGGTGGAGAAGCTGCGGGCCAGCTTCGCGGCGGTGGGCGACTCCTTCGGCATGGACTGGCAGATCCACCGCACCGACGAGAAGATGCGCGTGGTCCTGATGGTCAGCAAGTTCGGACACTGCCTGAACGACCTGCTGTTCCGCACCCGCATCGGCGCGCTGCCGATCGAGATCGCGGCCGTGGTCTCCAACCACACCGACTTCGAGGAACTGGTCTCCTCCTACGGCATCCCCTTCCACCACATCCCGGTCACCAGGGACACCAAGCCCGAGGCCGAGGCGCGACTGCTGGAGCTGGTGCGCGCCGAGGGCGTGGAACTGGTGGTCCTGGCCCGCTACATGCAGGTGATCTCGGACGACCTCTGCAAGGAGCTGTCCGGCCGGATCATCAACATCCACCACTCGTTCCTGCCGAGCTTCAAGGGCGCCAAGCCGTACCACCAGGCCCACGCGCGCGGTGTGAAGCTGATCGGCGCCACGGCCCACTACGTGACGGCGGAGCTGGACGAGGGGCCGATCATCGAGCAGGAGGTGGAGCGGGTCGGGCACGAGGTCACGCCCGAGCAGCTCGTGGCCGTCGGCCGCGACGTGGAGTGCCGGGTGCTGGCGCGCGCGGTGAAGTGGCACAGCGAGCACCGGGTCCTGCTCAACGGGCACCGCACGGTGGTCTTCGCCTGAGGTCGCACCCCACCGGGCCGTTTCGCCGGTCGTTCCGACGGGCGCGCGGGACCGCGACCCCGCGGAAGCCGGGGCGGCCCGGAGCGGCCCGGGACGGCGGCGCGCGGAGCCGCTCTCAGAGCCTGGAGAGGGAGAACAGGGCCCACAGGGCGTCGCGCACCGCCTCCTCGTCCCCCTCCCGGCCCGCGGCCACCTCCTCGGGAGAGACGTGCCCGGCCGCCAGCCGGCAGAGTTCGGTGTCCTCCAGCGCCAGGTGGGCCACCGTGTGCTCGGGGCCGGCGAGGGCGGCGGGGGAGTCCAGCGGGACGTACCAGTCGCCGCCGCCCCGCCCCTCGACCTCCAGGTGGAGGGTGCGGCCCGGGGCGCCCGCCGCCGTCAGCCGGCGTGGCGGGGCGGCCAGTCCGGCGCGCCGACGGTTCGCCAGCGCGGTGGGCAGCCGTCCGGCGACGAGGCCGACCATGGGGGCGAGGTGTTCGGGCGCGGGCGGACCGTAGGGGTAGTCGACCGCGGTCGCGATGTCCTCCGCGTGGATCCAGCACGCGAACGCCCGCCCGGCCAGCGCCTCGGGCATCGGCCGCCGGAAGTCGGTGAAGTCCACCGTCTCCTCCGCCGTGTCCGGCGCCCCGAGGGCCGCGACGCGCACGATGTTCCTGCTCTGGGTGCGCCACTTGTTCCGCACGAACGGCGGCCCGTGCTGCCGACAGCGTTCGATGGCCGCCTCGGTGCGGTCGCCGACGGTGCGCGGCGCGCCGGGACCCAACGGGTCCGGCAGACCGAGCGTGGTGGCCACCAGGCCGTCGACCGAGCCGAGGTGGGCGAGCACCCCGCACAGCGTCAGCGTGCGCTCGCCGGTCGCCCAGCGCAGCGTGACCGGGGCGTTCCACTCGGACTCGCCCATGTCGCGCAGGAGCGCGTCGAGCCGGGCGGTCTCGGCGTCGTACGGTGCCGCCCACCGAGGCAGCGGCACGTCGGCCGGCCGGCGACGCAGGCACGCGTCGACCACCCGCGAGCGCAGCCCGGGGCCGGGATCGAGGGGCTCGTCGCGCCGCATCAGACCCACCGCCTCGCGCAGCCGTTCGGCCTCCTCGGCGCACTCCGGGCACCGGGGCAGATGGGCCTCGACGGCCGCGGTCTCCTCGACCGAGCAGGCGGCCATGGCCCACGCGCCCAGCAGCGACTTCAGCGTGGCGTGGTCGTGTTCGTGGCCGTGTTCGTGGGCAGCGCCCCCGGCCGGGTGCCCGCCGGTGGAACCCGAGTTCCCGGGCAGGTCGTCGGCGGCGGCGCGCGGTGGTGGTATGCGCGGTACGCGCGGTACGTCCCCGCCCGTGCCTCCGGCGCCGGTCACGACGCCCTGCCCGAACCGGTCCCCGTGCCGTCGGTCCGTCCCGCGTCGCCCTTCGCGTCCGCGTCGCCCTTCGCGTCCGCCGCGCCCGCCGTCCCCGGCGCGGGGCGTGCCGTGGCCGTGGAGAGCAACTGGAGTCCCAGGCGCAGCCTGCGCCGTGCCTCGTCCTCGCTCACGCCCATCTCGGCCGCGGCCTCCCGGTAGTCCCGGTGCCGTACGTAGACCAGCTCCAACGCCGTCCGCAGCGGGCCGGGCATGGCGGTGACCACGCGGTCGGCGCGGGCGGCCGCCGACGCGGCGCGGGCGCGTTCCACCAGGCGGCCGGGGGAGTCCCCGTCCGGTCCGGGGGCGTCCTCTACCCGCTCCCCCAGGCCGCGCATGGCCCGCCGGTGGGTGAGTTCGGTGAGTCGGGAGCGGAGTGGTCCGTGATCCGGGGAGTGGGCCGGGGGGTCGGCCCACAGGTCGGCGAAGACCTCGACCAGGACCCGGCCGGCGGCCTCCTCGTCGTCCAGGAAGCGCAGGGCCAGGCCGTACACCATCGGGGCGTGGGTGTCGTACAGTTCGGCCAGGGCGGCCTCCTCGCCGCGCGCCAGCCGGCGCAGCGTCTCGTGCTCGCGGTCGGCACCGGTGTCGGTGCCCGTTCCGGGTCGCGTCGTGCCGGGTGTCTCGTCGGACGTTCCGTTCGCCATTCCCACCCCCAGCCCCTCCTGCTCATCTCGAATGTAATGGCAGTGACTGACAGGATGCCTGCCTTTACGGCGATGTGCCCTGGGCGGTGGTTGCGCATGGTGGCGATTGCACTGGTTTGCGCCCCTTGGCGTTGATCGATCCGGACCTCTCCTGTCCGGGTTCGCGGCTGTGTTATGCGGGTGTGACCGGAAGTGGGGAGAGGTGGAGACCCGATTCGACATAGGGTCGTGGTTTGCAGTTGTCGTGACGGAGGTCGGCAGGGGCGGCCGACGGAGGAAAGGACGGGGAAGGAACCGTTCCGGTCGGTGTCGGCGGATGAAGGGACTACGGACACGTGTCGTTGAAGGTGATCGAGGAGAACCGTGGGGAGTGGGCCGTCCTGCGGGTGTCGGGCGAGCTGGATCTCGTCACCTCGCCGACCGTGCGCCAGCACGTGCACGACGCCGTGGCCGACGGCCGCCGGAGTCTCGTGCTCGACCTGTCGCAGGTGTTGTTCTGCGACTCCAGCGGTGTCGGCGTCCTCATAGCCTCGCGCCGGCTGATGCGCTCGTGCGCCGGTCGGCTGCGCCTGATCCTCCCCGCCCGGGGCGCGGTGGAGGGATCCCACGTCAACCGGGTGCTCGCCGCGCTCGGCGTTCGGCGGCTCTTCGACTGCTACCCGGACCTGGCCGCGGCCACGGACGAGGCCGCGAGCCCCCTCAGCGCCTGAGGGATCTCGGCGCCCGGCGAACGCCGCCCTTCCCGGCCGCCGACCGTCCGCCGCCGACCGTCCGCCGTCGACGGACCGCCCGCGCGCGGTGAGCGCGACGGACACCGGGCCGGGGTGTTCGACTTCCCGCCCGGGGCGTCGCACAGTATGCGGGGGACATACTCCTTTGCGCCGGAATATGCCTGAAGCGCTTGTTGTGGCGGTGGCCGGTCCATCAGTCTGTCCTGCACCGGGGGAACGGACGGTGGCCTCGCGTCGGCGCGCGGCCATGTGCCCCGGCCATGGATGGTGTGAAAGGTGCAGATGCTTCAGGTTCAGCTGGAGGTCGGAACCGATCCCAAGGAGGTGGGCAGAGCCCGCAGATGGGCTCGCTCCCGACTCGTCGACCTCGGCATGGAGCCGGACGAGTCGCTCTCGGAGACGTTGGTGCTGCTGGTCTCCGAACTGGTCACCAACGCCGTGGTCCACACCGGACGGCCCGCCGTGCTGCGCATGGCCCTGTCCGGGTGCCTGGTGACGGGCAGTGGGACGGTGCGGATCGAGGTCGTCGACGCCTGCGCCGTCCCACCGCGCAGGTGCAGGGCCGACGGAGACGACACCCACGGTCGCGGCCTGGAGTTGGTCGGAGGGCTCGCCGACCGCTGGGGCTGGCGGTGCGAGGGATCGGGCAAACGCGTCTGGTGCGAACTGGACCGGGGGTGTGGCGCCGCGTCGGCCGGGGCGGGAGCGGGAGCGGGCACCGGAACGGGCACCGCCGGGGAGGTCGAGTCCACCGCTTCCACCGCGTCCACCGAGGGGTTCGTGGAGGCACCCCGCGACCGTCCGGCCGTCCAACCGGCCCGCACCTGACGGCGGTTCCCCCATCTCCGCACGGAACTTCGGGTCATGTGTCCGCTCCGGACGGGGTATGGGTGAGGTGTTGACGGATCATCACGATTTGACCACCCTTGTGGCAGCGATTCCGTCGCGAGGGGACGTCGAGGCACCCCGGTGCCTCGGCGAGTGCGGATCGCGGCCGGCGCCGGCCGCCCCGACAGGAGGGGCGGAGCCCGAGCGCCGGAGCCGGGTGGCGGTCCGCCGTGCCGCGCTCGGGGTGTGCACCGGCGCACCGCCACCCGCCGCCTCGCCCGCCGGTCACTCCGTCGTCGTGCGGGCGACGGCGCGGGCGATCTTCCGCGCGTCGATGGCCAGTTCGCGGAGCATGCCGCTGATGGGGTTGCCGTAGCCGGTGAAGTACAGGCCCGCGGCGGTCGGCAGGGTACGGCGGCCCTGGACGCGCGGCCGTCCCCGCTCGTCCAGCACTCCGAGGTGGCCCACCATCTCCTCCAGGCCGCGCCGGTAGCCGGTGGCGGCTATGACGACGTCCGGAGTGATCGCGGCGCCGTCCGCCAGCCGGACCTCCCCGCCCTCGAAGGACTCCACGGCGGCGACCGGCTCTATCGACCCCCGGCGCACCGCCTTCACGAAGCCGGTGTCCTGCACGGGGATCGCCCCCTGCCGCACGCGTGTGTAGAGACCGGCCTCCGGGCGGGGCAGACCGTACCGCGACAGGTTCGGCAGGGAGGCCCTCGCCAACCCGCGCGCCATGCCGTCCACCACGCGCACCGGCAGCCGTCGTACCGCGATGGCGGTGGCCTGCGCGGGCCAGCCCAGTGTGGAGCGGCGCACGATGTGCGGCGGGGTGCGGACGGCGAGCCGCACCCGCGCGGCGCCGCCCTCGGCCAGGTCGAGCGCTATCTCGGTGCCCGTGTTGCCGGTGCCGACGACGAGCACGTCCCGACCCGCGTACGGCTCGGGGTCGCGGTAGGAACGGGCGTGCAGCAACTCGCCCGTGAAGGAGTCCCGTCCCGGCCAGTCGGGAACGCGCGGGGTGTGGTTGTGGCCGGTGGCCACCACGACCACCGGTGAGTTCAACTCCCGGCCCCCGTTGGCGCGCAGCAGCCAACTCCCGTCGTCGTTGCGGTCGATCCGGTTGACCTCCACCCCCGTCGCCACCTCCAGCCGGTGGTGGCGGACGTACGCCTCCAGGTAGCGCACCAGGTCGTCCCGGCGCACCCAGCGCCCGTACGAGCGGGGTATCGCCATGCCGGGGAGCGCGGAACGACGGCGCGTGGTGTGCAGCCGCAGCCGGTCGTAGTGGCCGCGCCAGGAGGCTCCGACGGCGTCGGACCTCTCCAACACGACGGAACGTATGCCGCGGCTTCGGAGCGCCGCCGCGGTGGCCAATCCGCCCGGCCCCGCCCCGATGATGTGCACGGGTCTGCTGTCGTCGGACATGGGCATGGCGATGAGTCTATGCCCCGCTTCCTCCCCGGGGCGCCGGTACCCCGGGCCGGGGAGGAAGCGGCGCACGGGAAGGCTGGTCGTAGGAGGCGCCCGGGGCGGCGGGCACGGCGGGGGCGAGGAGTCCGCCGGCGGAGCGCGCCCGGCACCGACGTGCCGTGGCACCCCGGTGTCTCCCCCTGACGCGCCGTCGGCTACAACCGTGGACACCCGTTCGAAGACAACCTCCCGACAGAGAGACTCACACGGTGCAGAAAGACAGAACCCCCGGAAGACGCGGAAGATCCCGCACGGCCTTCGGTGCCGCGCTGGCGGCGCTCGTCCTCACCGGCACCACCGCCGCCACGGCCGGGGCCGCCACCCCCGGCCCCGAGGCCCCCCTGGGCACCGTCCGCGGCGCGGACGCGTCGAACGCGGTGGACGGCGAGTACATCGTGGTGCTGAAGGACTCCGGCACCACCGCCCGAACCCTCCGGGCCCCCGACGACGTGCGGGAGAAGGCCGAGGAGCTGACCGAGTCCCTCGGCGGCGAGGCGCGACGCACGTACGCCACCGCCCTGAAGGGGTTCTCGGTCGAGGCCACCGAGAAGCAGGCGCGACGCCTGGCCGCGCACCCCGATGTCGCCTACGTGGAGGCCAACCGCGTCGAACGCGGCGACGACCTGCCGGCCGGCCAGGGCACCGAGGACGCGCAGGCCGACCCGACCTGGGGGCTGGACCGCGTCGACCAGCGCAACCTGCCGCTCGACGGGCGGTACGAGTACGACACCGAGGCGTCGAACGTCACCGCGTACATCATCGACTCCGGCATCAACATCGCCCACAGGGACTTCCAGGGGCGCGCCTCCTACGGCTACAACTTCGTGGACGGCACCAGGACGGCGTCCGACTGCCACGGACACGGCACGCATGTGGCGGGCACCGTGGGCAGCGCGACGCACGGGGTGGCCAAGGGCGTGAGGCTGGTGGCGGTGAAGGTGCTCGACTGCCGGAACTCCGGCACGACCGAGGGCGTGCTGGCCGGGTACGACTGGGTCGCGAGGAACGCGGTCAGGCCCGCCGTCGCCAACGTCAGCATCGGCGGCTCCGCGAGTGACGCCAAGGACGCGGCGGTGCGGAAGATGGTCCAGGCCGGGATCACCGTCACGGCCTCGGCGGGCAACAAGTCCACCCTGGCGTGCGACCAGTCCCCGGCCCGCGAGCCGTCGGTGCTCACCGTCGCGGCGACGACCTGGGAGGACGCCAGGGCGAGCTGGTCCAACCACGGCTCCTGTGTCGACATCTTCGCGCCGGGGTCGTCCGTCCTCTCCCTGGGCATCGACTCCAAGACGGCGACCAGGACGATGAGCGGCACGTCGATGGCGGCGCCGCACGCGACGGGCGCGGCCGCGCTGTACCTGTCGGAGAAGCCGGAGGCCTCTCCGGCGGAGGTGAGGGGCGTGCTGAAACTCCTCGCGACCATCGGACGGGTGACGGACGCGGGCGTGGGCTCGCCCAACAGGCTGCTGTTCACCAACTTCTGAGCGGGTCCCGCGCCGGGGACGCCCCGCCGCGACGCGGTGGTCCCGGACGACCGGTGACAGGGGCCGGTCGTCCGGGGCGGGCGGCGAGGACGGCGGGACGGCGGGACGCAGCCGAGGGCAGCCGGGAACGACCGGAAACGGTCGGGAACGGCCGGGGACGACCGGGGCGGGAGTACGGGCGACGGTCGGCCGCCGCGCGGACGGGGCCGGCGCTCGGATCCGTCGGCGGTGGGCCCGGGACGGCTAGCGGGTGGGCTTGCGGCCGGTGACGCCCAGGTAGAGGAGGAAGGCGAGGGTCGGTTTGAGATCGGCTCGCTTGGCGCCCCAGCTCTGGACGCTCTTCTGCTGCCCGGCCACCGCGGCGAGCATCGAGACCAGTGATCCGGCGACGGCCTGCGGACTGACCTCCTGATCCGCCCGGCCCTTGGACTGGAGCTCCTCGATGGAGTCGGAGAGCGGGCCGGTGAGGTTGCTGAGAACCTTCGTGCGGATCTTGGAGAAACGTTTATCCCCCTCGGCCGCGCCCAGATCCACCACGCGCAGGATCGCGTCGTTGCGCTGCCAGAAGGAGAGGAAACCGTCGACCAGCTCCTCCGCCGTCCGCCGTCCCGCCTTGCCGGCCCAGGAACGGTCGGTGACGAGTTCGGCCAGGGAGGAACTCTCCCGGGCCATCGTGTCGGCCAGCTCCAGGACGGCGCCCTCCACGTCGGGGAAGTACTGGTAGAAGGTGGCGGGAGAGGTCCCCGCGCGCCGCGCGACGTCGATCACCCGGACGTCGCGATAAGGGGAGGAGGCGAGCATCTCGTCCAGGCAGTCGAGCAGCTTCTGCCGCGTCGCCTGGCCGCGCCGCCCGGCCACCCGACCGTCAACAGTTCGTACTTGTCCTGTCATGTCGTCAGCTTACCGAGGGCTGATCGGCTCGCGATTCGGCCGACCCAAATGGGGTGTCCTCCTGCATACGAGGTGATACGCGGCTAGCGTTCCCGTAACGGGACAGGATCGTACGGAAGGATCCGGAGATGGCCGTTGCCGGAGGCGCCTTCGTCGAGGGCGAACCCTGCTGGGCGGACGTGATGCTCCCCGACCCGGAGGCGGGCAAACGCTTCTACGGTGGGCTGTTCGGTTGGACCTTCGGCCCTCCGGCACCGCCCGAACGGGGGTCCTACACCATCGCCCTCCTGGAGGGCTCACGGGCCGCCGCGCTCTCGCACAAACCGGACGGCAGGCTGCCCACGGCGTGGACCGTCTACTTCGCCACCCCCGACGCGGCGGCCACCGCCGCGCGCATCCGTGCCGCGGGCGGACAGCTCGTCACCGAGCCCGTTCCGATCGGCGGGGCGGGGACGATGGCGACGGCCGTCGATCCGGGCGGCGCCGCCTTCGGACTCTGGCAGCCGGGATCGCTGACCGGCTTCGAGGTGGTGGGCGATCCCGGCGCGTACGTGTGGACCGAGGTGTGCACCCGGGAGAAGGCGCCGGTGGACACCTTCTACGCGCGGGTCTTCGGCTACGGCCTGCGTCCGGCGGGAGCGGGCGGAGCACCGACCGGCGGGCTCGGCGGGACCGACACGACGGACGGGACCGGCGGGCCGGGGGAGGCCGGAGAGGCGGCCGGAGAGGCGGTCGGAGAGGGGGTCGGAGAGGTGGAGGAAGTGGCGGAGTCCGCCGAGGCCGAGACCCTGGAGGAGTTCGGAGCGGTCCGGGAGGGCGAGGCCCCGACCGACACGGGTGTCGCCGGGGACGACGCCGACGCCGTCATGCTCTGGGCCCTGCCCGGCGATCCGGTGGACGACGAGCACGCCGTCGGGGCCCGTACGATGATCGACGACACGTACCCGGTGGAGATGCCCGCCCACTTCCTCGTCTACTTCGCGGTCGCCGACTGCGAGGCGTCCGTCCGCGCGGCGGTGCGGCTGGGCGGCCGCACGGTCCGGGGGCCCGAGGACTCGCCCCACGGCGGACGCCACGCCGTCCTCGTCGACGACCAGGGCGCACGCTTCGGGGTCCTGGAGACCCCCGTGGCCGGCTGAGGATTCCCGGGAAGCGCGCGGCGGGCGTACGGCGGGCGCGCGGGCGCCGCGAGGGGCCGCGCCGGGAGCGGAGAGGGCGGGGAGAGGGGCGAGGAGGGGGCGACTCACCGCCCCCGAGTTCGCAACCGCGGGCTCCGCCAGGAAGAATCGCAGTCGGACCGCGGGACCGGTACGGCGGTGGGAAGCTGCACGGGGCGGCGCGATCGTCGACCCCTACGGGGAGGTGGCAGGCAAGTGGTGGAGCAGCTGACGCAGCACGATCCGCGGCGGATCGGCCCGTTCGAGGTGCTCGGCCGACTCGGCGCCGGAGGCATGGGGCTGGTCTACCTCGCCCGCTCGGCGTCGGGGCGGCGCGTGGCGATCAAGACGGTGCGCTCCGAGCTCGCCGAGGACCAACTGTTCCGCGTCCGCTTCACCCGCGAGGTCGAGGCCGCCCGCGCGGTCAGCGGCTTCTACACGGCCGCCGTGGTGGACGCCGACCCGCGCGCCGCGGTGCCGTGGCTGGCCACCGCGTACGTGCCCGCGCCGTCCCTGGAGGAGATAGTCAACGAGTGCGGACCGCTTCCCGCGCAGGCCGTGCGCTGGCTGGCCGCCGGGGTCGCCGAGGCGCTCCAGTCCATCCACGGGGCGGGGCTGGTCCACCGCGACCTGAAGCCCTCCAACGTCCTGGTGGTCGAGGACGGCCCGCGAGTGATCGACTTCGGTATCGCCTCCGGGGTGTCCAACACCCGACTGACGATGACCAACGTCGCCGTCGGCACCCCTTCCTACATGTCACCCGAACAGGCGCGGGACTCGCGCAGCGTGACGGGCGCCAGCGATGTCTTCTCCCTCGGTTCCACCCTGGTCTTCGCCGCCACCGGGCACCCGCCCTTCCACGGCGCCAACCCGGTCGAGACCGTCTTCATGCTGCTGCGCGAGAGACCGGACCTGGAGGGGCTGCCCGACGAACTGCGGCCGCTGATCGAGTCCTGCATGCGCCCCGACCCCGAGCAGCGGCCCACCCCGGCCGACCTCCAGGCCCAGCTCGCCCCGCACCTGTTCTCCTCCGGCGGGGACGACAGCGGCACGGCCTCGGCATGGCTGCCCGGCGGCGCGGTGGCGCTGATCGAGCGGCACCGGGGCGGCCGGTCGCGCCCGGTGGGCCCGCCGTCCGGGGAACCGGGACACGGGCCCCGCCCCGAGCCCCACCCCGGCCCCCGGCACCGGGCCCCGCGGCACGCCTCCGCCCCGGAGCCGGCCGCGGCGGCGCGGCGCACGGCGGCGACTGGCGTCCCCGTCGTCCCCGCCGGTCGACCCGCGCGGCGGGGGAGCGCCCGCCGCGGCCGTGGCCGCCCCGCCCCACGGCGCGCCGATCCCACCGCCGCCCCCGTCGCCTCCCGCTCCTCCCCCGCACGCGCCGAACGACGGCCCCGTACGGCTGTCGGGCGCTCCGGTGCCCATCGGTCCCGGGCCGCGCCGCGTCCTGGGCCGCGAGCCGGAGGTCGGCGCCCCGACGTCATGGGTGCTGCGCGCGCCGAACGGCCCGAACGACCGGAGCGGCGGAACCGGGGGCGCGGGCGGCGGGGTCGGCGGTGGAGTCGGTGCCACCACCGGCGCCACCGGCGGCGCGACGGTGCCCCACGGCCCGTCCGCGGGCGACACCGCCGCCCCGCCGCGCTGGCGTCCGTGGCGCTTCCGGATGTCGAACGACGTGTGGGGCACGCCGGTCGTCGCGGACGGCCTGCTGTACGTCACCTCCTTCGAGGTCCACGCGCTGGACGTGGCCACCGGTCGCCGCCAGTTCAAGACCCGCGAGGTGGCCTGGTCGATGGCCGTCGCGGGAGGACGCGTCCATGCCTCCGACGGTCCCGGCCTGTACGCGCTGAACGCCCGGGACGGCTCCGAGCACTGGCGGGCGGCGGCGGACGGCTGGGTGTACGCGCTGGGCGCCGACCGCGGCACGGTGGTCACGGCCACCCGGGGCGGCGGCGTCCAGGTGTGGGAGGCCGCCACCGGGGAGAGGCTGTGGGAGCTGTCCGGCGCGCAGACCGAGTTCGAGACCGCCGAGGCGGGACCGGTGATCCGGAACGGCTCGGTCTACGTGTGGGGTGACGGACGGCTGTACGCGCTGGAGGCGCGCACCGGCGCCGAGCAGTGGTCGTACCCGGTCGGCGACACCTCGGCCACCGGCGGCGTCGCGGTACGGCTGCTCCCGGCCGACGACGGCGTGGTGTACGTGAGCGCGGGCTCGCGCGTCTTCGCCCTGGACGCGGCGACCGGCACGGAGCGGTGGCGCTTCGACGCGCCCGCCGCGTTCCTGTGCCCGCCGGCGTTCGTGCCGGGCGCGGCGATCGCCGGGGGCGGCGTCTACACGGTGGACTACCTCGGCACGGTGTACGCGCTGGACGCCGTCAACGGGCACGACCGCTGGCGGATCGCCACGGAGGCGCGCCAGTCCGTCGAACCGGTGGTGGTGGCCGACGGGCTGGTCCACCTGGGCAGCGGCAGCGCGCTCTACACCCTGGACGCCGTCAGCGGCACACCGCGCTGGCGCTTCGCGACGGGCGGCGAGATCACCGGGGCCCCGGTGGTGTCGGACGGCCGGGTCCACTTCGGCTCGACGGACCACTGCCTGTACACGGTGGACGCCGTCGGCGGACAGTTGCGTTGGAAGCTCGCCACGGAGGGCGAGATCACCGGATCCCCGGTGGCGGCGGACGGAGTGGTCTTCGCGTGCAGTCGGGACCGTTGCGTCTACGCGCTGGACGCGGCCAAGGGGACGGGACAGGCGCGCTCCTGAACGTCCGGGGCCGAGGCGGGGCGGGGCAGCGGGCTTCGGGCGCCCCGCCGTCCGGTCGTGCGCGGTTCCGGCGCCTCCGGGGGAATCCGCTCCCGACTCCCTCCGGGTGGAACCCCGGTGGGGGAGCGGCGCGTGAACCATGGTGGAAAACGCGGGAGTTCGCGCCGGGTGCGCGAGCACGCACCGTCACGTCCTCCGGGGGAGAAGCGGACATGCAGCATCGTGTGAGGCGCCATCTGAAGCTGGTCGCCGTCGTCACCGTGGTGACGTTGGCCCTGTCGGGCTTCAGCCAGGCGCGTTCGTCGGGTGGGAGCGGCAAGAGCCGCGGCGGCGGCAGCAGCAGTGGCGGTGGCGGCTGCGGCAAGGACACGTCGTCCGGCCGGTCGAGCCAGAGCAGGAGTTACGTCGACACCGACGGCGGATCGTCGAGCGGCACCTCCGGTTCCTCCTCACGCGACCGCGAGCCGAGGGTCGAGATCGTCGACTGTCTGGCCACGGACGGGAAGACCGTGGTGGAGATGGTCTCCCGGGGCGGTACCGAGTGGTACACCGTCCACGTCTCCTTCCTCGACGACGGCGGCGCCATCGGAACCGGTTCGGAGCGCGTGCGACTGGGCGCCGGTGAGACCAGGCGCGTCGAGATCGACCCGAACGACCCGGGCATCGCGTCGCGGGTCGACGACTGCGAGATCACCAGGGTGGTGTGAGCCGGGTCGGGTCGGAACCACGGCAGTGGTTCCGACTCCGACGGGTGTTTCGGTCCGCTGACGGAGCGGGTGTCTCAGAATCCGGCCGGCTGGGACGGCGCGGGGGAGTAGGCGTGGTTGTCGGCCAGCGCCGGTGCCGCACCCACACCGACCATCGCCACCGCCACCGTCAGGGCGGTCAGGATCTTCTTCAAGCGGGTCATGCCGACTCCTCGGTGATAACAGAAAACGAGACATGCGGTTGGCAGAAGCGAAGACGCTCTTCGCGGCTGTGTCTACCTTCTTTCCGCATGTCATTGTCCGATAATCGCTTTTGTGTACATGACAGGGACCGGCCACGGCGGCTCCCCCTCATGCCGCCGGGACCGGTCCCGTGCATCCCCCGTGATGTGTGGTCTACTGCGCACCCTCGCCGGACGCGTGGTTCTCCTGGGTGGAGAGCTCGCTGCCCGAGGCGTGGTTCTCCTGGGTGGTCGGTCCACCCTCACCCGGGGCCGAAGCGTGGTTCTCGAGCTGCGGGCCGTCCTTCGCGGTCTTCTTGGCGATGTCGCTCATGCGGGCCAACTCCTATGGTCGGTGGCGGGGAGTTCCCGGGTGCGTCCAGCGGCTCCCCCGTGGGCCGCCGGACGCACCCTCTGGGCCGCTCATCCTGATGGTGCAGGGTTGCCGGGCCCGCCGACCCGCTTGCCCCCCGACGCGGCGGATCGACATGTACGAGCATGTCGGATGGCGATAAACGATCGATGAACGCCCGCTGGGCGGCGCGGGCACGGCCGTTCACGCGGCCACGGCGGGCGACAGCAGCTTCCGCACCTCGTCGGCCTCGGGGGAGTCCAGGGACTCGAAGATGGCGAGCGCCTCCTGCCAACAGGCCCGCGCCCGGTCGGTCTGGCCGAGCGCGTCCAGGGCGCGGCCCAGCACCGTCAGGACGTTGCCGCGCCGCCAGTCCCCGCCGATCACGCGCAGCGCCAGGGCCTGTTCGGCGTGGGTCGCCGCCTGTGCCGGGCGGCGCGCGACCATGTAGGCCTCGGCCATCCGCAGATGGGTGGCGCCCTCCCACATCGGTTGGCGGCTGTCGCGGAAGAGGGCGAGGGCCTGGTCGAGGTGGTCGAGGGCCTCGGCGGCGCGTCCGGCTCCCGTCAACGCGATCGCCAGGGCGTAGCGGGCGTTCGCCAACCGCATGGACATGCCCAGTTCGGCGTAGATGGCCACGCCCTGCTCGGCGAGCCGGATCGCGCTGTCGGTCCGGCCCAGCCCGACGTGGATCCGCGACAGGTTGCACAGCACGCTGGCCTCGCTGGGGCGGTTCCCGTCGGACCGGAACACCTCGATGGCCTCCTTGAGGTACTCCTCGCCCTCCTCGTAGCGGCTGCGGGAGAGGGCGACGATGCCGCGGTCGTTGGGGGCGTAGCCCCCCGCCATCGGGTCGCCGGTGGAGCGGGCCAGCTCCATGGCGCGCCGCGCGTTGTCGTCGGCCCGGTCGAAACGGCCCGTCACGCTGTGCACGTGGGTGAGCATGATCCGGGCGCGGCCCTCGGCCCAGGCGTCCCCGGCCTCCTGCGCCGCCCGGCACACGGCGTCGGCGGCCCGCTCGTAACGCAACGAGTGGATACCGGAGTCGGCCAGGTCCTTGGCGGCGATCAGGAGGTCGGCCGCGCGCCGCAGGGCGCCGCGCTCGGCCGCCTGCTGCACGCAGGCCAGCAGGCAGTCGGCCTCGGCGAAGAGCCAGTCCAGCGCGGCGGCGCGGTCGTCGAAGGAGAGCCCGGGGTGTTTCGCGGTCGTCAGGTGGGCCACGGCGCGGTCGCCGGGGCGCGACAGCGCGAAGACCTCGTGCCCGGTGGCGAGGTAGAAGTCCAGCAACCGGGCCATGGCGGCCTCGCATCCCTGGCCTTCGGCACGGGCCGCCCCAGGGGGCGGCTCGTCGCGCTCGGCGCAGGTGCGCGCGTAGAGCCGCACCAGGTCGTGGTAGCGGTAGCGGCCCGGGGCCGCCGACTCCAGCAGGGAGGCGTCGACCAGGGACTCCAGCAGGTCCTCGGCGTCCTCGACGGGACGGTCCAGCATGGCGGCCGCGGCGTGGACGGAGATGTCGGGGCCGTCGGCCAGGCCCAGCAGGCGGAAGGCACGGGCCTGCTCGGGTTCCAACTGGCCGTAGCCCAGCTCGAAGGTGGCCTTGACCGCCTGGTCCCCGGCCTGGAGCTCGTCCAGCCGGCGGCGCTCGTCGGCCAGCTTGCGGGCCAGCACCGAGACCGTCCAGGTACGGCGAGCGGCCAGCCGGGAGGCGGCGATGCGGATGGCCAACGGCAGGAAACCGCAGGCCGCGACCACGTCCATGGCGGCCTCGCGCTCCGCGCCCACCCGTTCGGACCCGACGATCCTGGTGAAGAGCGTCATGGCCTCCTCCGGGCTCATGACGTCCAGGTCCACCAGGTGCGCCCCGGCCAGGTCCACCATCCGCGTCCGGCTGGTGATCAGCGCGGCGCAGCCCTCGGTGCCCGGCAGCAGCGGACGTACCTGGGCGGCGTCGCGGGCGTTGTCCAGCAGGGTCAGGATGCGGCGGCCGGCCAACAGCGATCGGTAGAGCGCGGCGCGTTCCTCCACCCCGTCGGGGATGGTGGAGTCCGAGGTGCCCAGGGCCCGCAGGAACGAGCCGAGCACGGCCTCGGGCTCGGCCGGGGCCGGGCCCGCGCCCTGCAGGTCGACGTAGAGCTGACCGTCGGGGAAGTGGTCGCGGGCGGCATGGGCGACGTGGACGGCCAGGGTGGTCTTGCCCACCCCGCCGATGCCCGCGACCGCCGAGACGGCCATGATCCGGCTCTCGGCGGTGGCCAACTGCTCGCCCAGCTCGGCCACGAAGGGGGCCCGTCCGGTGAAGTCCGGCACCGTCGCCGGAAGCTGGGCGGGGCGCACGAAGCCGGCCGCGTTCCGCTGCGCCGTCTCCTGCGCCGGCAGGGCCAGCTCCTCGTCGGCCCGCAGGATGCGGCTCTGGAGCTCCGCCAACTCCGGGCGGGGGTCCACCCCGAGCTCCTCGGCCAGCAGCCGACGGGTGTCGGCGTAGACGGCCAGCGCCTCGGCCTGCCGGCCGCTGCGGTACAGCGCCAGCATCAGCAGCTCGCGCAGCCGCTCCCGCAGCGGGTGCTCGGCGGTCAGGGCCGTCAGTTCGCTGACCACGTCGGCGTGGAAGCCCAGTTGGAGGTCGAGGTCGAGGCGGTGCTCCAGCAGGGACAGCCGCCACTCCTCCAGCCGGGTGCGCTGGTTCTCGGCGTACGGGCCGGGGACGTGGGCGAGGGCCTCGCCGTCCCAGCGGGCCAGCGCCTCGCCGTACAGCTCCCGCGCCCGGGGCCGGTCACCGGAGGCGGCGGCCTTCTCCGCCTCGGCGGCACGGGCGGTGGCGGTGTCCACGTCCAGGCCGGTGTCGGGGCCCAGCCGAATCGCGTAGCCGCCCGACTCGCTGATCAGCGCATCGGCGCCCAGCACCTTGCGCAGCCGGGAGGCGTAGGTGCGCAGCGCGGCCAGGGCCCGCTGCGGCGGCTCCTCGCCCCACAGCGCGTCGACCAGCTCCTGCGCGGTGGCCGTCTGCCCGCCGCGCAGCAACAGACAGGCCAGCAGGGCCCGCTGTTGGGGAGAGCCGACGTTGACGGCCTCGCCGTCGCGCCAGGCGCGCACCGGTCCGAGCACGGCGAACCACAGCCGGTGGCGATTCTCCGGCTGCCGCAGTCGTTCGCGTTCGGTGTGCCCCTCGCCGTCCATGGTGCCCCCTGCGAAGTGTGACGACCCGCAGCGCACAGTTTGCCCTGTCGAGGGGTGCTCCGTCAGCCGTGCTCCACCCTCTCCCCACAGTCGCCGCGAACCCGCGACAGAATCGGTGGTCGATGACATGACAGATGCTTCGATACCTGACTCATCGCCAGGAAGCATCCCGTTCCGGGGCGTTGGCAGCCGCATGGTGGAACTTCGTCAACGCACCTCCAGCCAGATCGGGTTCGTCATCGCGGCCATCGGGCCCGGCAGCTCCGGCGGCGCGCCGTCCGGACGCGGCCGACGGACCTCGGCGCGGACGTACGCGGCCGACGACGCGGTGGTGCTCCACGAGACCGTGCCGGAGCCGGAGGCGGGCAGCCGCTCCGAGCGCATCTCGCCCTGGTCCGTCAGCAACCGCACCGTGCCCCCCGGCACTCCCGACACCCTCAGCCGCACCGTCACCTCCGCGTCCGACGCGACGCGCAGCCGCTCACCGATGCCGGCGTGCTCGCCGCGCGGGCCGACGGCCGACAGGGCCGACTCGACCGCCGAGGACTCCGCCAGCCAGCTCCGGCCGGCGCGTATCGCCTCCAGCACGGCCGCGCGCGACAGGTCCTCGGCGTGGACGACCGTCTGCGGCAGCCCCACCACCTGCGGCTCGCGGTGGGCGTCGCTGTTGCCCATCGCGGGGATCCACCGGTGGTGTCCCCGCCCGCCCGCCCGACCGCCCCGGCAGGCCGCCGACAGCATGTTGTCCCAGGCGGCCAGGGCCAGTTCGTCGTCGACCGTCCATGGGCCGTTCCACACCTCGATCGCGTCCGCGCCGGCGTAGCCGAACTTCCACTGGCACCCCACGAAGGGACAGTTGGGATGGGCGGGGACCACCAGGCCGCCCGCCCGGTGCACGGTTCGCACGTACCGCTCGTACGCGTCGTCACGCGCCCGGTGGCGCCAGTCGACGAACGTGCCCGGGTCGGTGCCGAGCGCCAGGTAGTGGCCGTTGCGGGTGGTCACCTCCTCACCGCACAGGATCAGCAGATCCTCCCCCCACAGCCCTTCCCAGGCGCCGTGCCCGGAGGTGGTGTTGTGCTCGGTGGTGGCGATGAAGTCCAGCCCGGCCTCCCGTGCCGCCGCGGCGACCTCGGCCGGGGTGCGCCGGCCGTCGGAGTGGACGGTGTGCAGGTGGCAGTCGCCCCGGTACCAGGCGCGCCCCCGCCCCCTCGCCCGCTCCGGCGGGTACCCGGGCCGGGGGGTGCGGCCGGGCTCGCCGTACCGCAGGGTGACGGTGACCTCGTACTCCATCCCCTGGGGCGCGACGGTGTACGGCCCCAGGACCACGTGCCAGGTGCCGGGGCGCACCGGACCGGCCAGGTACCCCGGTGTCGCCTTCTGCGCGCCGATGACGAACGCGTCGCGGAAGCCGCCGGACCAGCCCCGGAAGCCACGCCCGCCCGGGGCGGTGCCGCGTTCGTCGAAGATCCCGATGTCCAGGGCGTTGCCCGGTGTGCCGGTGGGCACCTCGGGCCTGTCGTAGGTGTAGGAGACGGCGATCTCCCGCACCCCGGGCGGAACCTCGACGGGCAGGTACACGAAGTCCGGCGCCCCCGTGGGCAGCCGGCCGCGGACCGTCCTGCTCTCCTCGTCCCCTTCCCGCCGGCCGCCCTCCTCCGCGCGGGCGAAGGTCACGGGGCGGAGCGTGAGCGCGCCCGCGACCCCCGTGGCGGACAACCTGAGTACGTCGCGCCGGTCCATGTCGGATCCCGCCTCCCGCCCTGTCGTGCCGGGGCCGCCCCGTCGCCCGACGCGGCCCGGTCGTGCTCCGGCCGTGCCCGACGGTGCCCGACGGCGCCCCAGAACCCCTCCGTCGTGGTGCGTCCCACCCTTCCACGCCGACGTGACGGGCGGGCGAAGGCTGTGGAAAACCCGGCCCACTCGGCGCCACACCGAGTGGGCCGGGGCCCTCCGGGCGGCTCCCCGCTCCGTCCCCTTCCACCGTCCCGCCCGCCGTCACGAGACCGTTCGCGCAGGGCCGACGGGGCGGGGCCGGAGCCGCCCCGATGTGAGAATCTCCTCCCCCGGTGCTCCGGCCGCGGCCCGGAGGGCACTCGTATGCTCGGGACATGACTTCGAGCGCGCAGGCAGCCCCCACCGTCAACGCCATGCGGCGGGCCCTGAGGAGGGCCCGGGACGGGGTCGCGCTGGACACCACCGAGGCGGCCGTACTGCTCCAGGCGCGCGGGGACGACCTGGCCGCCCTGACGACCTCCGCGGCCCGGGTGCGCGACGCGGGACTGGAGGCGGCGGGCCGTCCGGGAGTGATCACCTACTCGCGCAAGGTCTTCATCCCGCTCACCCGACTGTGCCGGGACCGCTGTCACTACTGCACCTTCGTCACCGTGCCCGGCAAACTGCGCCGGGAGGGCCACGGCATGTTCCTCTCCCCGGACGAGGTGCTGGACATCGCCCGCCGGGGCGCCGCGCTGGGCTGCAAGGAAGCGCTGTTCACCCTCGGCGACCGGCCCGAGGACCGCTGGCCCGAGGCCCGCGAGTGGCTGGACGCGCACGGCTACGACGACACCCTCGCCTACGTCCGCGCCATGGCGATCCGGGTGTTGGAGGAGACGGGCCTGCTGCCGCACCTCAACCCCGGTGTGCTGTCCTGGACGGACCTCCAGCGACTGAAGCCCGTCGCCCCGTCGATGGGCATGATGCTGGAGACCACCGCCACCCGGCTGTGGTCCGAGCCCGGTGGCCCCCACCACGGCTCGCCCGACAAGGAACCGGCGGTCCGGCTGCGGGTGTTGGAGGACGCGGGCCGCTCCTCCGTCCCCTTCACCACCGGCATCCTCATCGGCATCGGGGAGACGTACACCGAGCGCGCCGAGTCGCTGTTCGCGATCCGCCGTGTCCAACGCGCCTACCACGGCGTGCAGGAAGTCATCGTGCAGAACTTCCGCGCCAAGCCCGACACGGCCATGCGCGGGATGCCCGACGCCGAATTGGAGGAGCTGGCCGCCGCCGTCGCCGTCGCCCGTCACGTGCTCGGACCCACCGCCCGCATCCAGGCGCCGCCCAACCTCGTGGACTCCGAGTACGCGCTGATGATCGACGCCGGCATAGACGACTGGGGCGGCGTCTCGCCGCTCACCCCCGACCACGTCAACCCCGAACGCCCCTGGCCGCAGATCGACGAACTCGCCGAGCGCACCCGCGCCGCCGGCTTCCGGCTCCGGGAACGCCTCACCATCTACCCGGAGTTCGTCCGGCGCGGCGAGCCCTGGCTCGACCCCCGGCTGCTGCCGCACGTCACCGCGCTGGCGGAGCCGGCCACGGGGCTGGCCCGCGAGGACGCGACCGTCACCGGACGGCCCTGGCAGGAGCCCGACGAGGGCTTCACCACCACCGCCGGCGGCCGCACCGACCTGCACCACACCATCGACACCGACGGCCGCACCGCCGACCGCCGCACCGACTTCGACGAGGTGTACGGCGACTGGGAGGCGCTCCGCGAGCAGGCCGCGCCCGGCATGGCCCCCGGTCCCCTCCGGCCCGGGGACGGGCGAGGCGGGAGCATGGACGCCGACGTGCGCGCCGCCCTCGCCACCGCCGCCGACGACCCCACCCGTCTCACCGACGAGCAGGCGCTGGTCCTCTTCCACGCCGACGGTCCGGCCCTGGACGCGCTGTGCCGGATCGCGGACGACGTGCGCCGCGACACCGTCGGCGACGACGTGACCTACATCGTCACGCGCAACATCAACTTCACCAACGTCTGCTACACCGGCTGCCGCTTCTGCGCCTTCGCCCAGCGCCGCACCGACGCCGACGCCTACACCCTCTCCCTGGACCAGGTCGCCGACCGCGCGGCGCAGGCGTGGGACGTCGGCGCGGTCGAGGTGTGCATGCAGGGTGGCATCCACCCGGACCTGCCCGGCACCGCGTACTTCGACATCGTGCGGGCGGTCAAGGAGCGCGTGCCGGGCATGCACGTGCACGCCTTCTCCCCGATGGAGGTCGTCAACGGCGCCACCCGCACCGGCATGTCGATCCGCGACTGGTTGACGGCCGCCAAGGAGGCCGGGCTGGACTCCATCCCGGGTACGGCGGCCGAGATCCTGGACGACGAGGTGCGCTGGGTCCTCACCAAGGGCAAGCTGCCCGCCGCCACCTGGATCGAGGTGGTCACCACCGCGCACGAGCTGGGTCTGCCGTCGTCCTCGACGATGATGTACGGGCACGTGGACCAGCCCCGGCACTGGCTGGGCCACCTGCGGCTGCTCGCGGAGGTCCAGCAGCGCACCGGCGGCTTCACCGAGTTCGTCACCCTGCCGTTCGTCCACACCAACGCCCCGGTCTACCTCGCGGGCATCGCCCGTCCCGGACCGACGGCGCGCGACAACCGCGCGGTGACCGCCATGGCCCGCCTCCTGCTGCACCCGCACATCACCAACATCCAGACGAGCTGGGTGAAGCTGGGGACCGAGGGGGCGGCGGAGATGCTGCGCTCGGGCGCCAACGACCTGGGCGGCACGCTGATGGAGGAGACGATCTCGCGCATGGCGGGCTCCTCCTACGGCTCCTACCGCTCCGTGCGGGACCTGGTCGCCATCGCCGATGCGGCCGGACGTCCGGCCCGTCCCCGTACGACGGTCTACGGGGAGGTCCCCGAGGAGCGCGTCCGGGCCGCCCGGGCCTTTGACGGGCACCTCCCGGAGCTGCTGCCGGTGCTGGAGGACTGAGCGCGACCGTGGAGGGCGCGCGTGTCCCGAACGCGCGCCCCGGCGCCTTCCGGACGTCTCCCGAGGGCTTCCGGCCCGGTCCGCTTTCGTCCCCTTTCCGGCCGCGGAGGGTCGATTACAGTGCGGACCGACACGGGTCTCCCCCACCGGGCGGGGCGGCCGACGGCACCGAAGGACCACGGAACGCACGGGCCGCACGGGGAGGGACGGCGCAGTGACCGCGACAGCGGGCGGCGGCATCTGGGGCCGCGCCGAGCAGCAGGACTTCCGCAGCCGCGTGCGCGGTTGCCTCCTGGGCGGGGCCATCGGCGACGCGTTGGGCGCGGGCGTCGAGTTCGACTCGCTCGACGCCATCCGCGAGACGCACGGCCCCCAGGGGATCGTGGACTACGTCCCCGCCCACGGACGGCGCGGTGCCGTCACCGACGACACCCAGATGACCCTGTTCACCGTCGACGGGCTCATCCGCGCCCACGTACGGCGCGACACCGGTGCCTGGCACCCCCCGAGCGACGTGCACGCCGCCTACCGCCGCTGGGCCGCCACCCAACGGGACTGGGGCCCGGACGAACGCAGGGCGGAGGACGGCTGGTTGGCCCGTCAGGAATGGCTGTACGCGCGGCGCGCCCCCGGCCGGGCCTGCCTGACCGGGCTCGCCGACGAGCGGATGGGCACCCTGGACGCGCCGAAGAACCCCGATTCCAAGGGCTGCGGCACCGTCATGCGCTCGGCGCCCTTCGGGCTGCTCGTGGGGTGGGAACCGCAGTTGGTCTTCCAACTCGCCGTCGAGTGCGCCGTCCAGACGCACGGCCACCCCACCGGCTACCTGGCGGCCGGCGCCTTCGCCGTCATCGTCCACGCCGTCGCGCGCGGGGAGAGCCTGGACGGGGCGGTGCGGCGCGCCCTGGCCCATCTGGCGGCGCACCCCGGCCACGAGGAGACCACCGACGCCCTCGAACAGGCGTTGGGCGCCGTGCGTCAGGGGAGGCCGACCGCGGAGCGCGTGGAGTCGCTGGGGGAGGGCTGGACGGCGGAGGAGGCACTGGCGATGGGCGTGTACTGCGCGCTGGTCGCCGAGGACGTGCGGCACGGGCTGCTGCTGGCCGTGAACCACGGCGGGGACTCCGACTCCACCGGTTCCGTCTGCGGAAACCTGCTGGGCGTCCTCCACGGGGAGACGGCCCTGCCGCCGGGGTGGGTCGCGGAACTGGAGGGGCGCGCGACGATCCTGGAGCTGGCCGACGACTTCGCCATGGAGATGACCCAGGGGCCGGCCCTCCACGGCCCCGCGACCCCGGCCGGCTCGCCGGGTTGGCTGACCCGCTACCCACGGGCCTGACCCGGCCGCGGGGCCGACACGCCCCCGGACGCGCCGAGCCCCCTCGGCCGGGACGGCGAACCAGACGAGAGGGCTTCGGTCGGTCGTGCGGGGACTCCCGTACGTTCTTCCGCGCCCCGGTGCGGTGGCACCGCGACGCGGCCGGCGCACGCCGTACTGAGCGGTTCGGTACGGCGGTGCGGACGCCGTGGTACGGGGGGTGGGGAGCGATCAGTCGAGGGTGAGCGTCCCGTGGCCGACGGCCCCCACGAACGCGGTCCACGTACCCGGCGCGAACGCCAGCGACGGTCCCTGCGGCACCTTGGAGTCGCGCACGGCGACCTCCCGCGGCTCGGGTGACCGCACCTCGACGCACGCCCCGTTCCCGGCGGAGTGGCTGGACTTGGTCCAACGCTCGGTCGTGCCCTGTCGGATTGCCATGTCTGCTCCGGTTCTTTCCGAAAGGTGAAGAGTGCCGGGTGAGCCCGGCGTGCGGCAGACGGTACCCCCCGACCGGAGGTTTGGAAGCCGCCGTTCACTCGACCGGATGGCATATTCCAAGACGGGCTTCACGTCGGCCCGACGCGAGGTGTACCGTGCCGCGCCGTCGGCACGGCACGGGCTGTCTCGACGCCCGCCGTCAGCCCCGCGTGTACTCCTTGGCGATGCCCTCGACGAACTCCCGCGTCTGGTCCACGTTGAGGGCCTGCGCCCGCAGGTGCTCGTACATCACGCTGTAGCTGTGCACGTCACCGGCCTTCTCCAGGTAGAGGTCGCTGGTGACGCCCTCCAGGTAGACCACCGTCGAGTCCACGGCGTCCGGGAACTCCAGGATCGCGTACTGGCCGTTGAGTCCGGGGTGCGCGCCCATGGCGAAGGGCAGCACCTGCACCGTCACGTGGGGCAGTTGGGAGAGCTCCAACAACCGCTCCAACTGGTCCCGCATGATCTGCCGACCGCCGACCGTGCGGCGCAGCGCGGCCTCGTCGATCACCGCCCACAGGCGCAGCGGGTTCCTGGTGTCGTGGATCCGGTCCTGACGCCGCAGCCGCACCCGTACGCGCTTCTCGACGTCCGCCGCGGACGCCTCGGGCAGCGCGCCGGCGACGACGGCCTCCGCGTACGCCTGGGTCTGCAGCAGGCCCGGCACGACCTGCGGTTCGTACACCCGCAGGGACGCCGCGTCCGTCTCCAGACCGATGTAGACGCTGTAGGGGATGTCGCCGAACGCGTGCCACCACCCCTGCTGCCTGGACTCCTTGGCCATCTGCATCAGGGACTCGACTATCCGTCGGTCCTCGACCTCGTACACCCCGCACAGGTCGCGGACGTCGCGCTGGCTGATGCTGCGGCGGCCGTTCTCCAAACGGCTGATCTTGGACTGGGAGACCAGCAGCCGCTCGGCCACCTCCTCGGCCGTCATCCCCTTCTGTTCGCGGAGCCGGCGCAGCTCCTGGCCCAGTCGGCGCCGTCTGACGGTGGGATTGACATTGGATGCCACGGTGCGCACACCTCCGCTTGTGCCGAACACGACCGTCCTTCCAGCAGGTTGCCACCATCGGCGGCCGCTCCGCCGGGAAACGGCCACAGAGGGTGCGCACGCACGAGCGCGGGGTGGCGGTCCGACGCCGTTCTCGACGTGTGGACCACCACCCCGCGCCGCCGGGACTCCGGGGCCGGCCGTCGGCCGGCCCCGTTGAAGCCCGATGCCGGGCCACGGCTCGTCCGGCACCGGTGTGCCGGTGTCGGGGCGTGAGGGGTCAGCGGGCGCCCGCGCGGGCCATGCCGCCCCGCCGGGCCTGTCCGGCGAGTGGCGGCGGCGGGGCCGCGGACGGCCGCGCGACCGTCGCCCGACCACCTCCGCCCCGGCCCTGTGCGGTACGCCGTGGCTGCTGGGCCGCGACGCCGTTCTGCACGTCCATCACGGCGTGCGCGACGAGGCCGCCCATCGGGTCGTGCCTGATCAGATCCCGCAGCCGGGAGCGGGATGACCGCCCCTCGTTGCCGGGATAGAGGTGCTTGCCGAGGCCGACCGCGTGGGCCAGCGCGGCGAGCGCCGCGGTCCGCGGGTCCGGCGGTACGCCGGTGCGGATCGCGTTGTCCAGCCGGGCCCTGATCTCCCGGCTCACCGCCGTGTCCGTCGCCTGGTAGCGAGTCGTCGGCAGCACCCCGCACATCTGGCTCGATACGGCGTGAACCATGCCGCAGCGCTCCAGGTGAGTGAGATAGGTTTGACGCAGGCCCAGCCTGGGCCCGCCGATCCAGTGGACCGCGCGTACCGGACTGCCGCGCCTGCGCAGCAGTTCCAGCGCGGAGTCCAGTGTCGGATCTCCGGTCGGCCGTGGCAGCACCACGGCTATTCGGTCCCCGTCAGGGGCTATCCGTCCTGCGAGAGCCAGCTCGACGAGCTGGGCCCCGGCCAAGCCGAGGTCGAGCGACTGCGGCTGCGCCGTGGTACCCGTGGCCGGGTCCAGGGCCAGCAACAGAAGCTCCTCCGGAATTGTTCTGCGGCTCCTGCCCATCCATGCCTCCCCGCGTGGATGCATGACAGGGTGACCCCTCTCACAGAGATCTGTCGAGAGTGCCTGTGTGCTTTGTCATGGAACCAGTAGGTATGTCGTTACCGTCTGGCAATTTAGCGGCCCCTTCGCGGCCCCTTCGCGGCCCCGTGAGGAGCCGGAGAGCCGGGGGAGGGCCGGCGTTCAGGACACTGTTTACTGATATGACGAGCGGCGAGAGCAAGCAGGAGGCATAGGTGGCGGGCAAGTCCCCCGACAGGTCGGTCCGGCAGATTTCGTTGGGGGAGACGACGGAGGAGGCCGGAACGGTTCCCGAGCGGTCCCGCGACCCTCGGGTGGCGCTGTACGAGGCGCCCCGTGAGTCGGAGGAGTCGACCGGGGAGACCGGGGAGGCCGACAAGGAGCCGGAGACCGGGGCGCCCGGGAGGGCCGAGGGGGCCGAGAGGGCCGCCGGATCCGCGGCGGCAGGGAAGCCCGCCGACACGGACGGTGCGGACGACGCGGACGGTGTGGAGGACGCGGAGGACGCGGAGGACGGCGCGGCCCGGAGCGCCTCCGGGGAGGACGACCGCGACGCGGCGGCCGGGCCGGAGGAGAGCCGGGAGGAGGCCGACGGACCGGAGGAGGCCGAGGCGGAGGCCCGGAAGGAGCCCGCCGGAACCACCACCGAGCCCACCGAGCCCACCGAGCCCGCCGAGGCCGACCAGGGGGAGACGGTGGAGGAGACCGGTGAGGCCGCCTCCGACGAGGACCCGGACGGGAGCCGGGGCGGGAAGGAGCCCGCCGCCGACGACCGTCCGGCCGACGGGAGGCCGTCGACGGCCAAGCCGGTCGACCAGACCACCGCCATGCTCCGGGTACGCCCCGACCGGACGGGTTCCGCCGATGGGGAGAGCGACGTCGAGCGGACGAGCCGCTTCGTGCCGCTGCGGTCCCCCGACGCCCCCCGGCCGCTCACGCCCACCCCCTCCGCCCCGTCCGCGCCCACCACCGCGTCCGACGGAGCCGCCGGGTCCACCGGTGCCACCCCCTCTCCCGAGGCCGCGGCGGCATCCGAGCCGCCCGAGGCCGAGCGGACGAGGCAGCAGCCGCTGCCGCCGCACCGTCCCCTGGAACTGCTGGCCGAGCTGACGAACAAGCCCGCGCCGCCCCCGACCCCGCTGCGGACCGCGTTGCGCCGCCTCAAGATCTGGTCGCCGCTGGTCGCGCTGCTGGTGATCGCCTTCGTGGTGGTCCAGCTCCTGCGCCCGTTGCCCGAACCCGAACTGAGGCTCACCGCCCCCGCCACGTACTCCTTCGGCGGGGAGAAGCCCGAGCTGGCCTGGCCGCCGGAGGGCCAGGCCGTCGTGGAGGTCGAGGGGCTCGGCTCCCTCGGCACCTACGGGGAGCAGAAGCCGGTGCCGATCGCGAGCGTGGCGAAGGTGATGACCGCCTACGTCATCCTGCGCGACCACCCGATGAAGGCGGGTGAGGAGGGACCCCTGATACCCGTGGACAAGCAGGCCGAGGAGGAGGCGGCCCTCAGCGCCCAGGGGGAGTCGACCGTCGAGGTCGAGGAGGGCGAGGAAATCACCCTCAACGAGGCGCTCCACGCCGTGATGATCGCGTCCGCGAACAACGTGGCACGGCTGCTGGCCCGGTGGGACACCGGCGGCTCGGAGGAGGAGTTCGTCAAGAAGATGAACGCCACCGCCGAGGAGCTCGGAATGACCAACACCACCTACACCGATGCCAGCGGACTGCGGCAGGACACCGTCAGCACCGCCGCCGACCAGGTGAAGCTGGGCAAGAAGGTGATGGACTTCGAGGTGTTCCGGGAGATCGTCAAGAAGCCCTCCTACGAGGACCGCAACGGCCACAGCCACCGCAACTGGAACGGTCTCGTCCCCTACAACAACGCCATCGGCATCAAGCCCGGCACCACCACCGCGGCCGGCGGCAACCTGCTGTTCGCGGGGGAGAAGGAGATCGGCGGCACCACGCAGCTGATCGTCGGAGCCGTGCTCGGCCAGCACAAGCCCCCGATCATCGACACGGTCGTCCACGAGAGTCGGGAACTGCTGATCTCCACGCAGGAGGTCCTGCGGACGGAGAAGGTCGTCGCGAAGGGCGACGTGGTCGGTTACGTGGACGACGGCCTCGGCGGTCGGACACAGGTGGTCGCCACCGAGGACGTCACGGCCGTCGGCTGGTCCGGGCTGAAGGTGGAACTGGCCCTCACCGACGGCGGCGAGGGTGTGCCGGGCACCGCGGAGGCGGGCGAGACCGTCGGCACCCTGACCGTCGGCAGCGGACCGGGCCAGGTGAAGGTACCGGTGGCCGTCCGGGAGGAGATGACCGAGCCGGACGTGGGGACGCGTCTCACCCGCGTCCTGTGACGCCCGTGTCGGACGCGGCGGGTGCGGGTCGGCGGCCGTGCCGCCTCCCGCCCCGCCCCGCCCGCGCACATGACCGGGCCCGCTCCGGCAATCCGTAGGGGCATGGCGAAGACGTGGTGGACCGTACTGCGCGGCACGGTCAAGGAATTCCTCGACGACGAGATCGCGGACCGGGCGGCGGCCCTCACGTACTACGGCGTGCTGTCGATCTTCCCGGCCCTGCTGCTGCTCGTCTCGCTGCTCGGTGTGGTCGGCGAGACGGCGACCAGGCACATCCTGGACAACCTGGAGCAGCTCGCCCCGGGGCAGGCCCGCGAGATCCTGCGCGACGCGGTGGACGAGATCCAACGCGGCGGCGGCGGTTTCCTGGCGGTCGTCAGTCTGCTGGCCGCCGTGTGGGCCGCTTCCGGTTACGTCGCGGCGTTCATCCGCACCGCCAACCACATCTACGACATCCCCGAGGGGCGCCCGGTGTGGAAGCTCACGCCGCTGCGCATCGGCGTCACGCTGATGCTGATGGTGCTGCTCGCGCTGAGCGCGCTGATCGTGGTCTTCACGGGTGGGGTGGCCGAGCAGGTGGGGACGGCCATCGGCATGGGCGAACAGGCGCTGCTGGTGTGGTCGATCGTGAAGTGGCCGGTGCTGGTGCTGCTGGTGGCGTCGATGATCAGCATTCTGTACTGGTCGGCGCCCAACGCCCGGCTGCGGGGGCTGCGCATGGCGCCGGGCAGCGTGCTGGCGGTGTTGCTGTGGGTGGTCACCTCCGCGGGGTTCGCCCTCTACACCGCCAACTTCGGCTCGTACAACAAGACGTACGGCACCCTCGCGGGCGTCGTCGTCTTCCTGGTCTGGCTGTGGCTGTCGAACCTGGCGATCCTCCTGGGTCTGGAACTGGACGCGGAGCTGGCCCGGCGGCGGGCGTACGCCGGTGGTCTCCCGCGGGGCGAGGAGCCGTACGTGGAGCCGCGCGACACCACCAAGTGGCCGCGCTCGCTGCGGCGGGAACTCAGGGCCCGCCGAAGGGAGCGCCGCGGGGGCGGACGGGCGCCCGAGACGCCGGACGCTCCCGGCGCCTCAGCGCGCGAGGCGCGCGGTGAGGCGCCGGAATGAGGCCGAGGGCCGCGGGTCGTACACGGGGATCCGCCGCCACGGTCGCCCTCCGCCGCCACCCGGGCCACCGTGTCGCAGGTGCCGCGCAGCCACCAGCGCCGCCACCGTCACGGCCAGGGTGGCGCCGCCCACGACGGCCAGGGTGCGCGCGTTGCGCCGGCCGGCCCGTGCCGCCTTTGACGCCTTCCGGCGGGCCATGGCCCTGACGTCCGTCTTGGCCGTCAGTTCCTCGAGGGTGTCGCCCAGCTCCCGGCGGGTGCGCTCGATCCGTTCGCGGAGTTCCGCGGGGGTCTCCGGATCGGAGGGGATGCCCGGGGCCTGGAGGTCCGAGCCGGCCGGCACGGTGTCGCGGGCGCTCATCGCCGTACCCTTCCCCTGATCTCGTGAAAGTCGTCCTGCACGCCGCGCAGCGCCCGTTCGGGCTTCGCCGGAGTCGCCCTGCGCACTTCCTGCCGGCCCAGGACGGCCAGCACCCCGGCGACGAGCAACAGCACCACCATGACGACCAGGGCGGACAGCCACACCGGCCACACCACGGCCAGACCGGCGATCGCGGCCGCCACTCCGGCCTGCACCGCGATGAAGGCGATGGTCGCGGCGGCGCCCAGCATTCCGCCGCCCAACCCGGCCCGCTTGCCCTTCTCGGTCATCTCCATCTTGGCGAGTCGCAACTCCTCGTGGAGGAGCTGCGACATCTGCGTGGTGGCGCGCGCCACCAGTTCGCCGACGGAGTGTTCGTCACCTCGTCGGTGCCCGTCCGTCCGATGTGCCGTGGTCATCGTCGTTGCGCTCCCCTCGTGGGTCGGCACTTCGGGTACCTCCGATCACCGCCCGCTAACCACGACTCACCCGTTCGTCGGGTCCGAGGGCGCGGTGCTCCGAGCCGGCGGCCGTGTCGGCGGCCGTGCCGACGACCGCTCCGCCCCGGTGGACGGAGCGTTCCGCGGCGAAGACGTCCTCCAGGCGGTAGAGCAGGGCGCGCCCCTGTCGACCGGCCGGGGCGAGTCGACCGAGCTGGACCCACTTGCGGATGGTGGCCGAGGAGACCGACACCTCACGGGCCGCCATGGCGCCGGTGACCAGCATCAGACCTCACCGCCCGGCAGTTCGTGCCGTTGCCAGGCGTGCCGGTGGGCGGGGTCGGTGCGGCAGTCGCACTCGGGGTCGTCACAGCGGCAGCCGGGGTTGATGCACAGCACGGCGCGGCGTTCGGGGAAGGCCCGCAGGGAGACGGAGTCGCACCACGGGCAGCGGCCGGCGACGGCCGTCATCGGCTCGCTCTCCCCCAGCACCCGCGCGCAGCGGCGGGCCATCCTCCGGGCCTCGTCCCGGACGTGCTCGGCGAGGACGGGGTGCTCCCCGACGCGGTCGAGCAGGTTCAGCACGCGTCCGATCCGCTGCGGGACCCGGGCCCGTCGCGGGCGGGGGAGACCGAGCCGGTCGTGGACGGCCTCCTCCAGTTCGGTCACGCCGTCGGTGATGTCGCGGACGGCGTCGGAGACGTGCAGGCGTAACGGGGCGGTGGCGCGGCTGGGGTTGACGGGCCCGGGGGTGGCGGCGGGTACGGCGGGGCTGCGGCCGCCGGGGGCCAGTTCGCCGAGGAGCTCGGGGAACTGGCGGCGCAGCGCGCCCAGCCAGTGGGCCGTTTCGGTGTGGAGGCTCATGCTGTTTCTCCCGCTTCTCCCGCTTCTCCCGCTTCTTCCGACCGTCGCGGCCGGCTCGGACCGGGGCGGGACGGTCGGTCGGTGCTCGCCGACGCACGGACGACGGACGCCATGGGGCGACCCCCTTGATCTGGTCGGGTGTTCGAGGCGAAGCCCCATGATCGTATGTTGCGTGCAAGCACGCAACAAGTTTTCACGAGAGCGTCGCCCGGGCCATCCATTTCGCGCTCGATAGCACGTAATGCCGCGCGCGAAAGCACGTTATGCTGAACGCTCACGAAGGGGGCGAGTCATGGCGGCTGCTCAGGACCTTGAAGGCTTCGCGTCCTGGATCGAGGGGCTGATCCGGGAGCGGGGCTACGACATCGACAGCCCGCGGGGCGGCGGCAAGTCGCGACTCGCCGACGCCGCGGGCGTGCACCGTGCGGCGATCACCCGGCTGCTGCGGCGGCACAGCATGCCCGACCTGGAGACCATGCGCCGCCTCGCCCGGGTCCTGCGGGTCCCGGTCCGGGAGATGCTGATCCGTTCCGGGCAACTCACCGCGGAAGAGTTGCCGCCGGCGTCCGCCGCGCAGCCCCCCGGGGAGGGGGCGGACGGGACGCTCACCCTGCGGCGCGCCGCCGAGTTGCTGGGCATCCCGGTCGAGCAGCGGGAGATGTTCGTCCGGGTGGCGGGTCAGTTCCTGCCGGAGGGCGGTCGGCCGGAGGTGCCCGCGCGCCGTCGCGCCTGACCGGGGGCGGGCCGTCCGGCCGGCCCCCGGGGTCCGCCGACTCCGGGGACGCGGATGTGGTCGGCGCGTGGGGTGTCGTGCCCGGCCGCACGGGCGCCGGACACCGGACACCGGGCGCCGCGCGGCCCGCCGGTGGCTCGAGGAGAAGCCGGGAGGGAGCGGGGGAGTGGCGTTCCGTGGGCGCTTCGGGAGATTTTCTTCCGCCACCTAGTTGCGCGCGCGCACGATCTGGTTCACACTTGGAGGCAGCGGCGGAGCTGTACCCACATCCGGGTCACGGCCCGCCGTTCGTCATGGGCGGGCCGCACGGCCCGCCCGCCTCTCAAGGAAGGAGGAGGCGTGTGGTCGATCCGCTGCTCACGTTCCCGGACGTCGAGCGCCTGATCGTCGACTTCCTCAGCGACCGGCCGGAGCTCGTCGGGGTGACGGTGGACAACGTTCCACCGGCCGACTTCGACGGGACGCAGCGCGTGGTGCTGGTCTCCCGGGTCGGCGGGGCGTGGATCGACGATCTCCACCTCGACAACCCACTGGTGGAGTTGGAGGTCTACGGACCGGACAAGACCACGGCCCACACCGACTCGCTGGGCATGCGCGCCGCGCTGCTGCGACTGCGCGGCACCACCCACGGGACGGCCACGGTCACCGACGTGGTCGAGGCGGACGGTGTCCGCTGGCTGCCCGACTACAACCGGCTCGACGCCAACCGCTACCTGACCACGGTGCGGCTGTCGCTCACCCCGGCCCGACCCGCCTGACGGCGGTCGCGCCACCCCATCCAGGGCCCCGCCCCCGGCGGGGCCCTTCGCATGCGCGCGGGACGGCCCGCGCGCCCGAACCGAGGAGTCGCCTCACATGGCAGGTATGAACCCCAACCAGATCCGCGTGGCCGGCAACGGCCGCATCCTCGTCGCCCCGGTGGGCACCGCCGCGCCGGCCGACACCGCCTCCGAGTGGGGCACCGGCTGGACCGACGTCGGCTACACCAGCTCCGACGGCGTGAAGTTCGGCCGCAAGGAGAAGACCTCCCAGGTCGACACCTGGCAGTCCGTCGGCCCGGCCCGCTTCATCTACGAGGACCGGGACATGACGGTGAAGTTCAGCATGCTCCAGTTCAACCCGGACACCCTGCCGCTGTACTTCGGCGGCGGCGAGGTCAGGGAGACCGCGACCGGCTCGGGCGTGTACCAGTACGACGTGCTCTCCGACCCGATCCCGGACGAGCGGTCGCTGGGCCTGGAGTTCACCGACGGCGAGGAGGTCGTCTACCGCTTCGTCCTGCCGCGTGGCCAGGTCACCGACACCGACGAGGTCGAGATGAACCGCAAGGGTTCGCTGAAGCTCGGCGTCACCTTCACGGCGATGGCGGTCGACGCCGCCACCCCGCTGGCCACCTGGCTGGTCAAGGACCCCGACTTCGCCGGCACCACCCCGGCCTGATCCGGCCCGCCCGCGGGACCGCACCGCACCACACGGCACAGCACCGGCGCCGGGCCCTCGGGCCCGGCGCCTTCCGCTTCCGTATCGATCCCGACACCCCGACACCCCGACAAGGAGTCGACCGGATATGACCACGTTCGACGTCAACGCCGCACGCGCCCAGCGCAGGGAGGCCCAGGGCCGCGCCTGGACCTTCACCATCGACGGCGACACCTTCGAGATGCCCGGCGAGCTCAGCCGCCGCACCGCCCGCGCCCTGCGCGAGCTGGACGACAACGACATCGACGGCCTGCTGCGCCTGCTGCTGGGCGAGGAGCAGTTCGACCGCTTCGACCGGCACGACGTCTCCATGCAGGACGTCGCCGCGATCCTGGAGGCGTACGGGAAGGCCACCGGGCTCGGCCTGGGGGAAGGCTGAGCCTCGACGCGTTCGTCGACGAACACGCCGAGGCACTGGAAGCCGACCTGCTCCGGTACTACGGGGTCGATCTCCTGGACTGGTACCGCGGCGGGCTCTCCTCCCGCCGCCTGGCCGTCCTGATCCGCCACCTGCCGCGCGACAGTGCGGTCAACCTCGCCGACCACGGGGAGGCGGCCCAGTGGGGTGCGGCCGAGCACCTGCTGGCCGCGGCCGTGGACCACCTGGCGGCGGCGAACTGGATGACGGCCGCGCTCCACCGCGACGAGGACGACGAGCCGCCGGAGTACCCGGAGCCGGTCCCCCGGCCCGGACAGCGGCCGGAGGGGCCGGAGGAGTCGGAGGGGCCGGAACCTCGGGAACGGGGTCCGGATGAAGGGGAGTTGGGCGACACGCCCGGCGCCGCGCCGGAGCGCGCGCCCGTCTCCGGCCCCTCCGCGCGGGAGCTGGCCCGCTTCTTCGGCTGAAGGAGGCCGCCGGCGGGCCGTCCCCGCCCGCTTCCCGGTGGACGGGGACGGCCCTGGTCCGTACCAAAACGAAACTGTGTTCGATTTTTTGCTCGGTGCGGCCGTATGATGACGCTGGGTACGCAACATCCCCCACTCCGTTGCGCGCCCACAACCCCCGTGTACGCATCCAAGCAGGTCACATGGCACCAGGTGCCGGAGAGGGTGATAGGGGTGGCAACGGAGAGCTACGAGGACCACCAGGACACGGCCCGGACGGAGGCCGCCGGGGAACTCCAGCGTCTGCTGGGCGGGATACTCCGGCACCTCGACGGGCCCACCGCCGAGCGACTGCTCCTCGCGATCCGCGTGGAGCTGGACGCCCGCGACGCCCGCGCCTACGCCGCCGGCTGGCAGGACGCGATGGAGGCCGCCGGGAGCGATCGGGCCGGGTGAGGGGGTGCCGGGGCCGGGCCGGGGCGCCGCCTCCCCGTCCCGGTCTCAGACCAGCAGGTAGTAGAGCCCCATGACGCCGAAGGTCAGGCTGACGCCGATCGGCACCATGCAGAAGGCGTAGAACCCCTTGGGCGGCATCTCGCCGTTCACGACCGCCTGGGCCTGACCCCGCGGATCGTAGTAGACCTCGGCGGTCCCCCCCAGGTGCACGGGGATGGTCGGACGGGCGCGGGTGGACGCGAACCGCCGCTCCCCGTCGGCGTCCTCGTAGGCGATGATGCTGGACACCCAGCCGCCCGAGGTCCAACGCATGTTGACGCACTTGCCCGTGGTGCGGACGCCGGAATCCCCCCGGGCGAACCTGTCGTTCCGCAGGTGCGGAAGCAGGAGCCTGACCCCCAGGGTGCCGATCGCGATGCTCAGGATCGTGAAGAGCAGGCCCACAAATTCCATCCCGGCAGATTACTTTTCCATCCGGTGCTCCGTCAACGCCCGCCCGGGAAAGGGAAATCACGATTCCGCGGCGCGCTCCCGCGAGTGGCGGGGCGTTTACGGTGCGGGCCTTTCGAAACGGTTCGAGTGAAGAGGAGGAGAAATGTCGGAAGCCGATGGGGAGAACGTTTTTTACATCGCGCCGGGCGCCGAGGAGACGACCAGTGCCCTTGAGAGCGTCCAGCAGTGGTGGTCCGAGCACTTCAAGGTCGTCAACGACTCGGTGCAGGGGCTGTACGCCAGTTTTCAGGCGTTCAAGACGGACATCTCGCTGGGCACCTTCGCCTATGACCTGGTGAAGTTCGACGAGAGCGGATTGACGGTCGCCGGTGTGCAGGTCTGGAAGCCGAATTACATCCAGGATCTCGAGACCGAGCTGAACCGGAGGTGGCCGCAGCTCGGAAACGAGCCGCCGGTCACCAGGGCGGAGGTCGAGCAGAGCGTCGCGACGGTCCGCCGGACGGCGGCTTCCGCACAGGAGGAGGCCCGGCGGACGTCGAGCGACCTGAGGAACATGCGTCAGCGGGTGTCCGAGGCGCGCGCACCGCGACAGGAGCCGAGTCGGGGATTCATGGGACTGGGCCGCACGCGAGGGGACATCGCGCGCCTGCGTGCGGAGATCGAGTTGTTGAGGGCCGCTCTGGGCTAGGGCCGGCGAGCGGGCCCGGGAGGGTTGACCATGTCACTCAGCAGTGCGCTGCAACGGGCCTCGGGCACGTTGCGGCAGTTCAAATCGGCCTCGGACACGGCCGGACGGGCCGCGACCGGCCTGGGCCGGCAGGCGGCCGCCGCGGACCGGAGCGTCACGCGGATCACCACCGGCGCGAGACGCACCAACAAGGAACTGACGACGATGAAGAGGGCGGCCGACCAGGCCGCCCTCTCCGTTTCCAAGCTGGGCCGCGAGGCCGCCAAGAGCGGTCCGCGGATGACGCGGATGCAGCAGGGGGCCAAGAAGGCCTCCGGCGGCTTCAAGCAGCTCAACAAGGAGATGAAGGGCAACATCTTCGGGACGCTGCTCTCGCTGCTGACGCCGGTCATCGAGAAGATCGTCGCGATGGCCACCCAGTCGAAGACCATGCAGCGGGTGATGAAGAAGGTCTTCACCGTGGTCGGCGAGGTCCTCAAGAAGGCCATGAAGGTCATCGGGCCGCTGCTGAGCAGCCTGGGCAGGATCTTCAAGTCGGTCTTCAACGGCATCAGGACGGCCGTGTCCGTGGTGGTCAAGGCCATCGTGAAGGTCGTCAGGACCTACTTCGCCATCTGGAAGGCCGTCATCACCACGGCCGTCCGGGCCGTCCGCAACACCATCGGCGCCGTGATGAACGGCATCAAGAAGGTCGTCCAGCCCGTCGTCAACTGGATCAGGACCACGATCCCGGCCGCGTTCCGCGCCGTCCGGGACAGGATGAGCCAGATCTGGGGCCGGCTCGCCGGCATCGCCTCACGGGCCTTCGGCAAGGTCAAGAACGGTGTCAGGGGGCCGGTCAACGGCGTCATCGACATCATCAACCGGGCGATCCGGCGCATCAACGGCATCAGGGTGTCGATCCCCGGCTGGGTGCCGATGGTCGGCGGCAAGACCTTCGGCGTCAGCCTGCCCACCATCCCCAGGCTCGCCGAGGGCGGTGTCGTCACCCCCCGGTCCGGCGGCGTGCCCGCGATCCTCGCCGAGGCGGGCGAGGCCGAGGCCGTCCTGCCGCTGTCCAAGCTGGACTCGCTGCTGGGGCCGACCGCGGCCAGGGCGGGCCGGGGGACGCCCGGCCCCCACGGCACGGGCGCCGCCGCGGCCGGTGCCGGCGGACTGCACATCGAGCACTACTACGCCGCCGAGACCGGCGACCCGCAGCGGACCGCCGACGCGCTGATGCTCCTGGCCAAGGCCCGCGGATGAGGGCCCCGAGCGCACCGCGCCCGGGGCCGGAGGGTGCGGGGGGAACGAGAGGAGGTGGCAGACCGTGCCGCTGAACCAACTGGCCCTCGCGAGCCCCGCGTTCGCCGGCTTCGGTGGAGCGCTGGGCCGGACCCGCGCCGGTCTGGCCGCCAACACCCGGGCCGTACGGGCCGCGCAGCGGGCGGCGGCGGCCGTACGCGGCTCCGTCCAGCGCTCCGCGACCGAACTGCGGCGCACGCTCCCCGCGGCCGGGGCCGCCGGCCAGGGGCTGGCGGGCCTGGGGCGCCGGGCGGGCGCCGCGCACCCGCGGCTGACCGCCGCCCGGCCCAAGGCCACCGCCGCCAACCGGGAACTGAAACGGATCAGGAGCGGCGCGGCCCAGGCGGCGACGCTCTCCGGCGGCATCTCCAAGGGCGCCGGCCTCTTCGGTCGGCTCGGCGGCGTGTTCGGCGTCGGACTGCGCCTGGGCGCCGGGGTGATGAAGCTGGTCAACACCGTGATGAAGGCCAATCCGTGGGGGTTGGCGCTCTCCCTGGTCGCCCCGCTGGTCCTCTACCTGGTCGACGCCGCCGCGCGGTCCGAGGCCGGGCAGCGGATCATCCGGCAGGGCAGCGCGGCCCTGGCGCAGGGCGTGCGGACGGTCGCCAAGGTGATCGAGCCCGCCGTGCGGACGGTGGTGAAGATCGCCACCGGCTATGTCCGGGGCTATCTCACGGTCGTCACCGCGGTGGTGAAGTGGCTGGCGAACATGGTGCGCGACCCCATGGGCACCCTGCGGCGGACCGTCTCCTCCGCGGGCGGCGCGCTGCGCTCGATCGCCGGCCGCACCATGGGCCGGATCAGGAGCGCCGTCCGCTCGGCGCTGAACTGGCTCACGACCGGGCCCCGCGCGATGTTCGACCGGGTCGCCGGAGCGACGCGCCGCGTGCTGGGCGGGATCGCCGGATTCCTGGAGTCGGGCATGCAGCTGGTGCTGCACGTCCTCAAGGCGCCCATCAACGGGCTGATCGCCTTCGCCAACTGGTTGATCGACGGCCTCGACAGCCTCGGCGTCAGCATCCTCGGCAAGAAGTTCGGCGTGAACATCCCCAAGATCCCGCAGCTGGCCGCCGGCGGTGTCGCCCTGCCCCGGAGCGGGGGAGTGCCGGCGGTCGTCGCCGAGGCGGGCGAGGCCGAGGCCGTCCTGCCGCTGCCCGCGCTGCGCCGGCTGATGGACCGCGCCGCCCGCCACACCGCCTCCGCGCGGATGCGGGGCGGACGGATCGAGCACTACACCGAACCCGCCGAGCGCGGGCCGCTGGGCGTCGCCGACGACCTGCTCTTCCTCGCCCGCACCGCCCACCCCGCGCAGCCGGGCGCCGAGGTGCTGCCGGCGGGGACGGGAGCGGCACCGTGAACAGGAAGCGAGGACACCGACCGTGATCGACACCGGACAACTCCACAACGGCCAGGAGACACCCCCCGGCTCACTGATCACCCGCGACGGGCAGATCCAGTGGGCCGGGGCTCTTTTCGGCCCCGGCACCCCCTACCAGATCGACGCCAAGGGCATCACCGGCTGGGACGACCTGCCGGACCTGGAGACCGGCGACGTCGCCCTGCCCGACCGGCACGGCGCCTGGCCCGGCGCGCGCTGGGCCAAGCCGCGCACCGTCTCGGCGACCGTCTGGCTGCTGCCGGACACCGTCGAACAGGCGCGCGGCACGATGCGCGGCTTCCGGACCGCCACCGTCCCCGACGGCGGCGAACGGTGGCTGGCGGTGCGGCTGCACGGCGAGACGCTGGCCTGCCGCGCCCGCGTCAGCCGCCGCGTCGTCCCCCAGGGGCGCGGCTACGTGGTCCAGGGCGCCGCCAGGGCCGAGCTGCAGTGGGTGGCCACCGACCCGCGCCGCTTCGGCGTCCGGGAGCAGCGGACCGTGCTGCGCCTGCCGCAGCCGGAGAGCGGCCTGGCCTGGACGGCCCCCGGCGCCCCGGACGGCACCCCGGGGGCCGGTCTGGCCTGGCCGCTGGACTGGGGCACCGTCGGCTCCACCGGCTCCGCGACCGCCCGCAACTCCGGGGAGACGGCCGCGCACCCGGTCGTCGAGTTCCGCGGCCCGGTGCACCGCCCGTCGCTGACCCGGCTGACGGACGGGCTGCGGCTGAGCTACGGCATCACCCTCGCCGCCGGCGAGGTGCTGACCGTGGACACCCAGGCCGGGACGGTCGTCCTCAACGGCACCGCCTCCCGGCTGTACACCGCCACCGCCCGCTCGGCCCCCGAGCAACTGTTCCTGCTGGAACCCGGCGAGACCCCGCTGGCCTTCCGCTCCGAGGACGCCGTCCCCGACCCCGGCGCCACGGTCACCGTGCGCTGGCGCGACGCCCACTGGTGACCGGTCCCGACCCCGGCACCCACCACCACGACCACAGGAGGACCCCATGCCCGTGCGCACCGCATGGCTGCTCAACCGCACCGAGAACGGCACCGGACAGTCCCGCGCCGACACCCGTCTGGCCCCCACCGGCACCATGACCCCCGCCGGACAGCTCGCCACGCGCGGCGGCGTGATCCCCGGCTCCCCGGACGGCGCGTGGGCGCTGTCCGGGCTCTACGTCTACGGCCAGTCCGCGGGGATGACCGCCATGGTCGCCTCCGGCCGCGCCGTGGTCCAGGGCGACGAGTCCGCCGGCGCCTACCCGGTCGCCGTCACCGAGTACACCCCGCTCACCTTCGCCGACGGCGACCCGAACAATCCGCGCATCGACCTGGTGGTGCTGCGGGTGTACGACGAGACGCAGGACACCGAGTCCGGCCGCGCCGAGGCGGCCCTGGAGATCGTCCAGGGCACCCCGGCCGCCACCCCAAAGATCCCGGCCACGCCGCGCGCCGCGCTCGCCCTCGCCGCGGTGCGGGTCCCCGCGGGAGCCTCGGAGGGCACCGGCGGGATCGACTGGACCTCGGCCGTCGGCGACCTGCGCCGCGCCACCGTCGCGGTCGGCGGCATCGTGCCGGAGGAGTGGCCCAGGGACATCCCCGGCAGCTACCCCGGCCAGTACCGGGACATCGGCGCCGGCGGCCTGCAACGGTGGGACGGCACCGCCTGGCAGCCCTACCCGCCCACTCCCCGGTGGCGGGAGTGGACGCCGGAGTGGACCACCAGCACCGGCCGGTCCACCCCTTCGTTCGGCAACGCCACGGTCCAGTGCCGCTACGTCCACACCGGCACCCTGGTGCACGCCTCCCTGGGCCTCTACTTCGGCTCGACCACCCGGTTCGGCTCCGGGGGCTCGGGCGACAACTGGCGGTTCTCCCTGCCGGTCCGGGCGTCCGGAACCAGTCACGCGGTCGGCTTCGCCGGACTCCAACTCGGCCTGCGGGAGCGGCGCATCGCCCGGGTGCGCCTGACCACCCCCGGCCACCTGGAGCTGGAGGTGTCCTCCGGCGACCTCGACGGCACCGCCTCCCGGCACGGCGGTCTGGTGGACGCGGTCACCCCGTGGGTCTGGGAGAGCGGCACGCACATCGCCGCGACGCTCACCTACGAGTCCGCGGAGCCGGCCGAATGAGCGGGCGGACCGCCGTCTACCGCGCCGTCTTCTGCGACCTGCGCACCGACCGGGTGGTGGACGTCCTGCCGCTCACCGAGGCCAAGTTCGACGACTACATCGGCAAGCCCGGTTCGCTCACCGCCACCGTCCCGCTGCCGGACGCGGCGCTCGCCCGCCGGGCGCGCGCCGCGCTCCGCCCCGGCCGCACCGCGGTCTGGTTGGAGCGCGACGGGGACGTGTGGTGGGGCGGCGTGCTGTGGACCTGCACCCCGCAGTCGGACGAACAGGGCCGGACGAAGGTCGAGTTCCAGGCCGCCACCTTCGACTCCTACCTCGACCACCGGATCCTCTCCGGCGACGTGGTGGGCACGGCCACCGACCAGTTCGACATCGTCCGCGCGCTCGTCGACCACGTCCAGGCCCAACCGGGCGGCGACATCGGCCTGACGTACGGGACGGAGGCGTCCGGGGTGCGGCGGGACTTCGCCTACGCCTACACCGGCCTGGCACGGGTGCGGGAACTGATCGACAAGCTGGCCCGGCTCGACGACGGCTTCGAGTGGCGCGTGCACTGCCACCGCGACGCACGGGGCCGCCGCGTCAAGCGGCTCCGGCTCGGCCACCCGAGGATCCACACCGGACACGGCGACATCGTGCTGGACCACCCCGGCGCGGTCCTCACCTACAGCCTGCCCTCGGACGCCACCGTGCAGGCCAACGTGTGGGTCGCCCGGGGCGAGTCGGCCAACTCCGACCAGTCCCAGGAGTCGGTGCCGCTGACGGCGCGGCGGGTGGCCGCCGCCGACATCGCGGGCGGCTGGCCGCGGCTGGAGTCCAGCTCCGACCACTCCTCCGTCCGCGAGGAGGCCGTGCTGGACTCCGTCGCCCGCGCCGAACTGGCCCGGCACCGCCGTCCGGAGACCATCCCGCAGGTCACCGTGTTGATGGACGGCCGGATCTCCCCGGCCCTGCTGGGCGCCCGGCTGCGGCTGCGCATCCACGACCTGTGGCACCAGGAGGGAGCCGACGACCGGTACCGGATCGTCGGGCTGGCCGTCACACCGCCGCAGCGCACCAAGGCCGAGACGGCGACCCTCTACCTGGAAGGAGCCTGATCCGTGGCCATCATCCCCACCGATCTGCTGGACCGGCTGCGCACCCTGGAGCGGCAGGTGCGCGACCTGATGGGCAGCGCCAACACCAGCCCGCCGATGAACCGGATCAGCGGCGGTGACGTCGTCATCGGCGACGGCGGCCGGCTGCGGGTGCGCACCCCCGGCGGCGAGGACCTGCTCTACCTGGGGCGCGTCCAACCGGACCGGCCCGGCAGCGAACCGCAGCAGGGCCTGGTGGTGCGCCGCGACGACGGCTCCCTGGCGCTGACGGTGTGGACCGGCAGCCCCGACACCCTGCCCGACCAGCCGGTGCAGATCCTCGACCGCAAGGGCAACGTGGTCGTCGCCGACGACGCCCGACACCGCGGCCTGGCCCGCCCCTACGTGCCCTATCCGCTGCCCGCGCCGGTGGCGGTGGGCCGCTGGGAGTCCACCGACTCCGCCGCCTGGACGACGCTCTTCCGCGGCCCCGGCATCGTCCAGCACCCCAGGCTGTACTGCCACGTCGCGGCGGAGGGCACCGCGGACGCCCGGATCCGGCTGGTGTGCGACGGCGAGCGGGTGGGCCCGGAGGGAGGGCCGGAGGGCCTGGAGTTCACCGAGCTGCTGAACGCCGAGTACGGCGCGACGGTCACCTTCGAGGTCCAGGCCGTGGCGACAGCGGGCGGCACCGTGCGCTGCCGCCCGCTGGCCCTGTACGGCGTCCAGTCCTGACGCGCCGCCACTTCCCCACCGACGAGCAAGGAGGCACCTCGATGCTGCCCGAATCCATACCCACCGTCACCGTCACCGCGCGGTACCTGACCCCCGACGGACGGCCGATGACCGGCACCGTCGAGTTCCGGCCGCCCGCGCTGCTCACCCACGCCGACACCGACGTCATCCTGGGCGGCCCGACCGTGGTCGCCCTGGACGACGAGGGCCGGATCGACACCGTCCTGCCCGCCACCGACGGGGAGGGCTGGAATCCGTCCGAGTGGGCCTACACCGTCACCGAACAGCTCTCCGGACTGTCCCGGAAGCGCACGTACCGGATCGTGCTGCCCACCGCGCGGCCGCGGGTGGACCTGGCCGACATCGCTCCGGTGGACCCCGCCACCCCCGACTACGTCGCCGTTCCCGGCCCGCAGGGCCCGCCCGGCGAGCCCGGTCCGCAGGGCCCGCCCGGCGAGCCGGGGGCGGTGCGGTCGGTCAACGGACACACCGACGCCGACATCGTCCTGGACGCCGCGGACGTGGCCGCCGTACCGGCCGCCTCGGTGGGCGCTCCCGGCGGTGTCGCCTCCCTGGACGCCCAGGGCCTGGTGCCCGCCGAGCACCTGCCGGCCGGTACCGGGGGCGCGGTCGCCTCCGTCAACGGACTCACCGGCGAGGTGGTGCTGACGGCCGCCGACGTCGGGGCCCTGGATCCGGCGACGGCCGACGGCCGCTACCTGACCGCCGACGAGGTGCCCGTGAGTTCCGTCAACGGCCGCACCGGCGCGGTGGAGCTGAGCGCGGGCGACGTCTCGGCCGTGCCCGCCGGCGAGGCCGTGCTGCTGGCCGGTGGCCAGACGGTCACGGGCGCCAAGACGTTCACCGTCCCGCCCTCGACCTCCGCCGACCCGGCCACCGGCGACCAGCTCGCCCGCCGCTCCTACGTGGACGCCGTGTCGGCGGCCGGCACCTGGGCCCCGGCCGCCCTGGGCTTCGCCGGGTGGTCCTTCGACCCGGCCACCACGAGCGCGACCACGCCCCAGTACTGCATCAACGGCTGGCTGTACCTCATCGGCGTCCCGTTGCACGCGCCGCACACCGTCTCCAACGTGGTGTTCTACACCCCCGGGTACGTCGGGGGCACGCTCAGCAGCAACTCCTACGCCGGCCTGTACACCAGCGCCGGGCAGCGGGTGGGCGTCACCGAATCCCTCTCCGGGGCGATCCCGGCCAACCGGGGCCGCACGATCGTCATCCCGCTCGACGCCCCCTACTCCGCCCAGCCCGGCAGCTACTGGATCGCGCTGCTGGTCAACGGCCCGTCCGACAAGGGCGACGGGCCCGGCTTCGCGCGCGGCGCCGGCATCGGCAACGCCCCGGCCGGCAGCGCCCGGATGCCCGGCGCCTTCGTCCGGCACGGGCGACTGTCGAGCACCGGGCAGACCTCGCTGCCCGCCTCGTTCAACCCGTCCACCGTGGTGGCCGACTCCAACGCGATCTGGGCGGCCCTGTCCTGACCCGCGGCCCCGTGGGCACGGGCCGCTCCCGGACCGGACACCGAGCCGGGCGCCGACACGAACACCGAACCGGACCCCGCGCCGCCCGGCGCGGGGTCCCCGCATGTGGAAGGAGCCTTCCATGGCCGTACCCCTGACCCCCGCCCGGCTGCTCGACGCGCTGCGCGCCGAGGGTCTGCGCGTCGTCGAGCACCGCGACTGGCGCCGGCACCACCGCAACCACAAGGGCGCCTGGGGGCCGGTGAACGGGGTGATGGTCCACCACACCGTCACCCGCGGCACCGACGCCTCCGTGGACCTGTGCTACCACGGCCACTCCGGCCTGCCCGGCCCGCTGTGCCACGGAGTCGTCGACAAGGCCGGCACCGTCCACCTGGTGGGCGGCGGACGCGCCAACCACGCCGGTCTCGGGGACGGCCACGTCCTGCGCTCGGTCATCGCCGAGGTCGCCCCTCCGCGGCCGCGCAGGGACGACACCGACGGCAACGCCCGCTTCTACGGCTTCGAGGCGATCAACCTCGGCGACGGACGGGACCCGTGGCCCGAGGAGCAGTTGGACGCCATCGCCCGGTCCGCCGCCGCGATCTGCCGCGCCCACGGCTGGAACGAGCGCTCCGTCATCGCCCACAAGGAATGGACCCGCACCAAGATCGACCCGCGCGGCTTCTCCATGGACGGCATGCGCTCGCGCGTCGCCGCCCGACTCGGCTCGCCCGCCGCCGGCTCCGGGGCGGGCGGCCCGTCCGCCGGCCGGCCCGCCCTCCAGCCGTTCCCGGGGGCCGCCTGGTTCCGCGGTGCGCCCCGTTCGCCGATCGTCACCGCGATGGGACGGCGCCTGGTGGCCGAGGGCTGCTCACGGTACGCGGTCGGCCCGGGACCGCAGTGGACGGACGCGGACCGGCGCTCGTACGCCGCGTGGCAGCGCAGGCTCGGCTTCACCGGTGCCGACGCCGACGGCTGGCCGGGGGAGGTGTCGTGGCGGGCGCTGCGGGTCCCCCGCGCCTCCTGACTCGGATCCGGCTCCCAGGGAAGGAGGGAACCACCATGTCCGAAGAGGCCGAGTGGGCCCCGCGCACCGTCGTGCGGGCCGCCGTGGGACCGGCCGTCGTCCTCCCCGCCGCGGGCGGACTCGCGCGGCCGACGGCGGGCGGCGGACGGGAGCGCTCATGACGGACGGCGACCCGAACAGCCCCGCCGTCGTCGCCGTGGAACTGGAACGGTTGCGCGGCACGGTCGAGGCCGGCTTCGCCCGGGTGGACGGAGCGCTGGCGCTGCTGGTCCAGCGCAGCGACCAGATCGACAAGCAGCTCGCCGACCACGAGGCGCGGTTGGACGCGCTGGAACGTTCGCGGTGGCCGCTGGCGAGCGTCACGGCCCTGGCGGCGGTGGGCGGGCTCGCCCTCGGCGCCTGGCAGCTCACCGGCGGCTGACCCGGCCCCGGCGGTCCCCCGGGACATGCCCGTGCCCGGGGACCGCCGGGGCCGTGCGGCTACAGACGCTTGGCGCTGCGCAGCGCCTTGGCGTAGTAGCCGTTTCCGTCGAGACGGGAGGTGCCGCCCTTGTCGCCGATGGTCGGGCCGTTGACCTCCTCACGGCTGGAGATGAAGATCTTGTGGCCGTCGGTGTCGTGGCCCAGGTAGATCCCGACGTGGTCCAGGCGCTCCTTGGTGCGCTCGTCCAGCCAGAAGAAGACCAGGTCGCCGGGTTGGAGGACGTCGATGGAGGACGGCCGGTCGTACCGGGGGGCGTCGCCGGAGAGCGGGATGACGTCCGTGCCCAGGTCGGAGCGGGCCATGCCGTTGGCGGTGCGGGGCAGACCGTCGCCGATCCCGTCCTTGGCCCGCAGGGGGTAGCGGGCCCGGTAGCCGAAGACGGTGCGGATGAAGCCCGAGCAGTCCATCGCCCGGTACCGCCGGGACTCGGGCTGGAGCGTGGTGCCGTCCCGGAAGGTGTAGGGGATGCCGAGGTAGTCGTAGAAGTCGGACTGCTCCAGCCGGTAGTCGGCGCCCTCCGCGCCCTCCGGGTTGATCGGGCCGAAGTCGGCGTCGCCGGCGTACGGGACGCCCTCGTCGTCCTTCTTCACCGGGGCCTGGTCGACGTACTGGAAGGCCATCGCGAAGAGGTCGTCCTCCTCGCTGCCGAAGTACTCCTTGAACCAGTCCTTGAACCACTTCTCCTTCTCGGCGCCCTTCTTCCAGTGTTCCGGCATCAGCCGCACCCAGTTCTCGGTGACGACCCTGGAAGTGGTGTTGGCGGGCTCGGTGAAGGTGCGGCTGGGACCGGTGAGGGTGGCGGTGCGCGAGCCGTCGGTGAAGGTGGCCAGCACCTGGCCGCTCTCGGCCCGCAGGACCGAGCGGTCGGGGTTCTTCAACCGCTCCCACCGCTGCTCGCCGGCCTGCTGCGCGGTGCCGGACTTCACCAGCGGCGTGTCGGTGACCGCCTGCACGGCGGGGGCCTTGGCCTGCTCCTCCTTGCGGAGTTCCACCGTCAGGTACGTGCTGCCGGCCAGCAGGGCGATGATCGTCGCGGCGTGGAGTGCGGGACGGGTCCCGCGCTTGCTCTTGGAACTCATCAGATCGACTCCGGTCGGTTGGTCAGGCGGACGGCATGACGCCGAGCAGGATTCCGGCGGTGAGGACGACGTAGGTCGTCAGCGTCACCGAACCGGTGGCGAGGATGGTGGCCCCCTTCGGCTGGCGGACCAACTGGTACGCGATCAGGCCGGGGACGATGAAGCCGAGCGTCTGGTTGGAGTACATCAGCGGGAACTGCTGCTGCAGCACGATGACCAGCGTCGCCTGGAAGGTCACGCCGGTGAGCACGACGGCGGAGAAGAGCCGCTTGCCGTACAGGATCACCACGCGCTGCATCAACAGGGTGGAGACGTAGGTCAGGACGGTGACGCCGACGACCATCGAGGCGCGCTGGAGGTCCTCCACCAGGGTCAGGGCGAGCCACCCGGGGGTGATCATGCCGCCCGGGGAGAGGTTGGTCGTCAGGTAGCAGACCAGCGAGAACAGCAGCCCCAGGGCGATGCCGATCGCGGCGATCTCGGGGGTGAGGACGGCGGGGATCAACGGGGCTCTCCTGGGTTCTGCGGTGCGTCGGGGTGCGAGGGGCGCCGGGCGTACGGCGGGGGCTGGAACCAGGAACTCGCCTGCCGGGACTCGTCGTCGTGCGGGGCGGGCTCCCGGTCGGTGTCCCCGCCGGTGTCCCGGTCGGTGGTCGGGGTGGTGTCCGGTGCCGGTGCCGGTGCCGGGATGGCGTCCGTCTCGTGGACCCGTTCCGGCGCGGGCTCCGGCGGGTGCGCGGTCCGTGGCTCCGGGGCCGGAGCGGGTGCCGGTGCCGGGGCCGGCTCCGGGGCGGGTGCCGGCTCGGGCCTGCGGATCACCCGCAACTGCTGCGTCTGCTCCGTGTTCCGGTACCGCTCCTCGTAGGCGTCCGGGTAGGCCAGGTACGGGTCGATGTGGGGCGCGTACGGCTCGGCCACCGGCCGTCGGGCGTCGTGTCCCGCGTGGTGCTCCGGTGCCGGTGCGTCCGGTGCGTCCGGCGGGACGGTGCCGTCCCGTTCGACCGTGTGGGTGTCCCCGCCGTCCGTGCGGCCGTTCGTGTCCGTGCCGTCCGTGCCGTCCGTGCCGTCCGTGCCGTCCGCGCCGTCGTCCGTGTCGTCCGGCGGCAGTTCGGCCAGGTGCTCCAGGAGTATCTCGCCCTGCCCGTGGATGTTGCCGATGGCCACCAACGACGAGTCCGGTCCGAGCCGTCCCAGCAGTTCGGCCATGAACTCCTCGGGGTCACGGCGGTCACCGCCCAGGTCGACGGCGCGGGACCGCCACTCGGCGGGGATCGCGTCCAGGGCGCTCTTGGTGGGGTGCCCGATCAGGAAGACCTTCTCCGGCGCCAGGTCCGGGATCAGGTTGCCCATCTGGCCGTTGCGCTCCACCCGGTCCGGGCGGCAGTTGATGACCACGTGCAACGGCCGGTGGATCGCCCCCAGGTCGAGCAGCTGGTTGATGTTCATCAGGGTGGACTCGGGGTCGTTCGCCGCGAAGACGTTGGCGAACCGCAGCCGCTTGCCGTCGGGGGTCAGGTACCGCTCGACGGAGAGCACGCCCGGGTCCGGCGGTGCGTCGTACATGCCCTGGAGCGCGGTCTGCCGGTCCACGCCCAGAAGCTCGGCGACGGCCAGCGCGATGGCCACGTTCTCCTTGAAGGTGAACCAACTGAAGCCGCGCAGCTCCTCGTCGGTGACGGTCTCGGGATCGGCGTAGATCAGCTTGCAGTCCCGCGCGTCGGCTTCCTCCTGGAGGATGTCGAAACGTTCCTTCTCGGCGGTGACGCAGATGCCGCCCTCGGGCATCGACCGGGACAGCGAGCGCGCCACGTCGTCGAGGGTCGGGCCCATCTCGGCCAGGTGGTCCTCGCGCACGTTGCACAGCACGCCGATGGTGGAGCGGATCAACTTGGACTGGTTGATCTCCTGGAGGGCCGGCATGACGGCCATGCACTCGATCACCAGGGCGTCCGGATCGTAGGCGGCGGCCCGCCGGACGATGCCGATCTGCTCCACCACGTTGGCGATGCCGAACTTGCGGTAGACCGGCTCCTCGGTGGCGTCGGGGTGGATGAACCGGGCCGCGGTGCCGGTGGTCTTGGCGACGGTGGTGAGGTCACCGCCGCGCAGCGCGCCCGCACACAACCGGGTGATGGAGCTCTTGCCGCGGATGCCGTTGACCAGCACCCGGGTCGGGATGTGCTCCAGGTTGGCGAAGTGCCTCCGCTGTTCGACGATGCCCGCGACCAGCAGGACGGCACCGCACGTCACCAGGACGGCGTAGAGGAAGAGCACGGACGATCAGATCCTTCCCACCGGGCTCGGCGCGGCCGCGCCGTCCCGTCTGCGCTGCTCCAGCAGGGCCTGCCGGATCAGCTCCAGGCTGCGTACGACGGCGCCGACCTCGTCGTGGTGGCGCGGATAGAGGACGGTCCGGCGGTCCCCGTCGGCGAGTGCCTCCGCCTGGCGGGCCAGCTCGCGCAGCGGACGCACCACCACGATGTGGAGCCAGCCCAGGCAGGCCGCGGCCGCGGTCAGGCCGAGCAATCCGGCCAGGATGGTGCGGTTGCGGAAGGTGTACTCGGGGATCTCCAGACCGGAGGCCGGCTGCCAGCTCACCACCGTCCAGCCCAGCGGCTTGGCCGCGCCGCCGCCGACGAACGGCGCGGAGGCGGCCACCTGGGGCCCGTCGCCGTCCCGGTACAGGACGCTGCTGGGGCGCGGACTCATGCCGACCTGCTGGTTGCTGCCCGCGACCAGGGCGTCGAGCCGGTCCGACGGCAGCTTCTGGAAGGCCCGGTAACCGGTGTTCCCGCCGATCACCCGCCGTTCGGCGTCGACGACCCGGACCTCGCCCAGACCCGGCCGCTTGAGCAGGGAGTTGAGGAAGTCGATCCGGAACTCGCCGACCACGGCGGCCCCTTCCCGGCCGGGCACCTCGGCGTAACCGGCGATGATCGGCTCCTTGCCGCCCTCGCCCAGCACGGCGATCGGCTCGACGCCGGGCCCTTGACCGGCCGGGTGCCGGGGCTCCTCACCGGCCTGCGCCAGGATCTTCCCCTCGGCGTCGAGGACGTACAGCGACTGGTAGCGCAGGTGCTCGTAGGCGGTGCGCTCCAGGACGGTGGCCATGGCCTCGGGCGCCGTGCGGTCGCCGATCAGGGAAGCCACCGAGACCAGGTCGGCGTGGCCCTCGTTGAGGGCGCGCCGGACGCGGTCGGTCAGGGTGTCGGTGCGCTCCCGCTGGTCGTTGACGAGTTGCTGGGGGATGACGGCGGTGTCCTCGGCGCGGTTGAGCAGCAGGACCATCGGCGCGGACCACAGCAGCAGCAGGGCGGCGCAGACGGCCAGCATGGCGCGGGTGCCCAGGCGCCGGGAGGCACGGGCCGGAGCGGGCGCGGCGTCCGCGTGGCCCGCTCCGTCCGGGCCGCCGGTTCCGTCCAGGAGCTGGAGCCGCAACCGCTCCAGCGCGTGTCCGATCCGGGCCGTCTCCCCGAACCTCGGCACGCTCACCGGCCTGCGCAGGTCACCGCGGGTGAGGCGGCGGCTCTCCAGGAAGAGTCGGATCAGGGGGCGCTGCACGGTCCCCAGCAGCAGCGTCACCGCCAGGGCTCCGATGACGAGCAGGACGCCGGCGGCGGCCAATCCGAAGACGGTGTCGGTGGTGCGGGTGGGATCCTCGGCGACGCCGACCATGGCGACCACCGTCAGGCCGAGGCTGGTGGCGACGGTGCTCTCGCCGGGCTTGGGCGCGGCGAGGGTGGCGTAGCCCGCCGCGGAGCGCTCGCCCTGGTAGACCTCGCCGACCAGGCTCCCGCTGACCCCCAGGAAGCCTCCGGAGCCGGGGTCCTTGGCCTTCAACGGATGCGCGCGCGCCTTCTCGGCCGCGGTCTCGGCGAAGGCCTTCAACTGCTTGTTGGACTGTTCGACCTCCTTGCGCTGGAGGTCGGTCAGCACCTGCTCGGGCTCGGGGATGCCGTCGCTGCTGAGGATCGATCCGGAGGAGTCGATGACGGCGATGGCGCGGAACTTGCCGAGGCTGATGCCGGGGAAGCGGAGGCTGCCGGAGGCCACCAGCAGCTGCTGCGGCTGTCCCTCCCAGGACAGCAGGGCGAAGGAGAGCAGACGGGTCTCGCCGTTCTCCAACCGCACCATCCGGGGCGCCAGGCCGTTCTCCTCGCCCAGCTTCCCGCGGTCGATCGTGGTGAGCGGCAGGTTCTCGCCGCGCGCGGCCAGCAGCCGGCCGGACTCGATCTCGATGATCGCCGTGCCGCGCCACTTCTGGTAGACGCTGCCGATCTTGTCCAGGACGGCGTCGGGCGAGACGGGCTCACCGGCGTTGAAGAGGGCGGCGGCTCGGTTGAGGTCGGTGACGCTCTCGTCCAGGGAGGCGCGCAGTGCGATGGCGCCGTCCTCGGCGAAGTGCTGCTGGGAGGTCAACACCGCCTCGGGGAGCGGCTTCTCGTCCACCCGGCCGAGCGTGAAGGCGGTGACGCCGGCCACGAAGAGCAGCAGGGCGGCGAGAGTCGCGATGGGGGGCCGTATGCCACCGATCAGGGACATGTCGGCTCTTCGGCGGACCTTGCGCCGCCGCTTCGGCTGCGAAGCGGCCACGACGGACGCTCCTCTCATGGGGGGACGGGTGATACGGGTGTTGCGGTCGCCGAATGGAGCGTCCTGTGACACCACAGCGGTGTGACTCACGCGTGGTGCGAAAGGTTGTACGACCAACGGAAGTGTGAGCGGGACCTCTCGGCGGGCCGTGCGGGCCCTTCCCGGTGGGCTGCCGCGGGATCAGTCCGGGAGGTCGTTCAGCGGCCTGAGACCGTCCTCGACCGCGCCGCGGTTGAGCATGGTGCCCTGAGTGCGTTCGAAGGCGAGCCGGTAGCGGGAGCGTTGCTCGTCGGTGAGCCCCTCGTCCTCCCGCAGCGCCGCGGCGACGTCCACCAGTCGGTGGTCCCGCACCTGCGGTTCCTCGTCCTTCGCCCCGGCGGGGTCGGCGGCGACCGTGTCCTCCTCCGGGTCCGGCGGGATGTCGACGAGGGTGGGCACGTAACGGGCCTCCACGTCCCAGTCGTCGCCGCGCTCGGTGAACTCGAACCAGCCGATGGCGCCCTCCTCGGTGAGACCGGTGGGGACGTCGTGCCGGGCGAGCTGGTTGCCCAGGCCGTAGGCGATCCAGGTGCCGTTCACCTTCTCCATCGGCTGGACCACGTGCGCGTGGTGGCCGATCACCAGGTCGATGCCGGTCTTCTCGACGATCCTGCGGCCCAGCTTCAACTGGGAGGTGCTGGGGTTGGGCTGGTGCTCACGCCCCCAGTGGATGCTGAGGATCACCACCTCGGCGCCCGCGTCGCGGGCCGCGCGCTCCGCGGCGGCGATCGCCTTGAAGGAGGTCTCGTTGGTGATCCACGGCATGTCCTCGGGGATCTCCCGGCCGTTGAAGCCGAAGGCGAAGGAGATCTGCGCCACCTTGACGCCCTTGACGTCGAGGATCAGCGGCTTCTCCGCCTCCGCACGGCTGCGGGCCGAGCCGGTGTGCTTCACCCCGGCCCGGTCGAGGGCGTCCAGGGTGCGCTTCACGCCGGCCGGGCCGTGGTCGAGGGTGTGGTTGGAGGCGGTCGAGCAGGTGTCGTAGCCGACCTCGCCGATCGCCGAGGTGATCTGCGGCGGCACGAGGAAGTCCGGGTAGCTCTGGAAGGGGCCCTGCGGCAGGCCGACCACCGGTTCCATGTGGCAGATCGCCAGGTCCGCCTTGCTGATCACCGGCTGGATCCCGGCCATCAGCGGGCCGAAGTCCAGCCCTTCCTCGCCCTGGCCCGTGACCTTGGCGTCCTTGGCCGCCTGATCCACCAGCTGGGTGTGGATCAGGATGTCGCCGGCGGCGGCGACGGTGAACGACCTCCCGCCGGCGGGGGGCTTGTCGTCGGTCTCCCCGGATGTCCCGCACCCCGTCACGGCGCCCAGGAGGAGGGCGAGGACGAGGGGGAGACCGGATCTGTACAGGCGGGCGGGACGTCTACTCACGCCGGTATTTTTATCTCACCATGAGCTTCTTTCCTGCCACGAAGATAACGATCGTGACAACGGCGCTGGTCACGGCCGTGTTGGTGGGAAGCGTGACAACCGCCACGCTGTGGGGGAAGCGATCCGCCGAGCCCACCGGACCGGACCGGACGGCCACCGAGGGGATCCGGGTCGACCTGGAACGGCGGATCACCGACTTCACCTCCACGTTCCGCCGGGACGGCGGTTACCGGCCACCCGACCGTGCGGCTCGGCGGACGGTCGCCGACGGCGTCGGCCTCCTCCTGGACGGGCGGTGGCGGGACGCGGCGCGGCGCCTGTCGTCCGTCGACTACGACCTGCTCGTCCTGACCGACCGGACCACCGGGCGCAGGTACGCGGAGGTGGCCGAGGACCTCCCCACGGCCCGCGGCTGGGGCCGCGTCTACGTCGATCTGGACGCCCCGCCCCGCTGGTCCGTGCAGGTTCCGCACCCCGTGGCCGACCGGGACACCGAGCGGCTGGGCGTCGGCGTGCTGCGCCGGACCCCGGGAGGCGTCCTGGTCCTGGCGGGCGCGCACCGCGCGGCCGGCTCCGGCGACGAGGCGGACGTCGCGCACCGCCGCGACACGGTCTTCCACGCGATCTGCGACGAGCTGGTGGACCGCGCGATGCCCGGCCTGCAGGTGCACGGGTTCGCCGACGACTCGGCGCCGGAGTACGACGCGATCGTCTCGACCGGGAAGGGCGACGACGCCGTGGCGGAGGCCCGCGCGCTGGCCCGCGCCCTCCGTGCCGACGGGCTGGAGGTGTGCCGGGCCTGGACCCGCCGCTGCCCGCTGGAGGGCCGCACCAACCGGCAGGGACGGCGGGCCGCCGCCGAGGGGGTGCCCTTCCTCCACCTGGAGTTCGCCCGCGGGGTACGGCGCGACGAGGAGCGCACGGCACGGGTGGTCGAGGCGCTGGCGACGGTGACGACCGATCGGCGGTGACGACCGTCCGCGCCGGCCGGATGTGCCCGGCGCCTTGGCGACGGCCGGATACGCTCGCCGTCGCGGAGCCCGCCCGCGCCCGCCGCGCCGGGCGGCCCGCACCGTCCGGACCGCCCGCACGGAACGGAGTCCGCCCATGCCCCCCACCACCCCACCCGGTTCCGACGCGGCGACGCCCCGCTCCCACGCTGTGGTGATCGGTGCCGGGATGGCGGGACTGACGGCGGCCCGCGCGCTCGCCGACACCCACGAGCGGGTGACCGTCGTCGACCGGGACACCCTCCCCGACGGTCCGGAAGCCCGCCGGGGCGTGCCGCAGGGCCGTCAGCTCCACGTCCTGCTGGCACGGGGCGCGCAGGCCCTCGACGAGCTGTTCCCCGGCATCCTGGACGAGCTGGTCGGCGCCGGAGCCACCCACGGGGACACCCAGAACGACGCCCACTGGTACCTCGACGGCCACCTCCTGCGCCGGGCCCCCTCCGGGGTGTTCTCCTACGGCGCGAGCCGCCCGCTGATCGAGCACCGGGTGCGTGCCCGCGTCACCGCGCTCGCGGGCGTCGACGTCGTGGGGGAGACCGAGGTCCTCGAACCGGTCACCACACCGGACCGTCGCCGGGTCACGGGGGTGCGGGTGCGGTCGCGCGCCACCGGAACGGCGAAGACGCTCGACGCCGACCTGGTCGTCGACGCCTCGGGCCGGGGGTCGCGGGCCCTCACCTGGCTGGCCGGGACGGGGCTGCCCCGCCCCACGACGTCGCGGGTCAGCGCCGACGTCGCCTATGTGACCCGCCACTTCCGGCGCGAGCCCCACCACATCGGCGGCCTGACCGGCGTGGCGGTCGTCGGCTTCCCGGGGATGCCGCGCGGAGGCGCCGTCCTCGCGGAGCGGAAGGACCGCTTCGCGGTCGTCCTCTTCGGGCAGTTCGGCGAGGAGCCGCCCACCGACCACGCGGGCATGGTGGCCTACGCCGAGAGCCTGCCCGGACCCGAGGTGGCCGAGGTGCTGCGCACCGCCGAACCGCTGGACGAGCCCGTGAGGACGCGCTACCCCGCCAGCGCGCGCCACCACTACGAGAAGCTCACCCGCCACCTCGACGGCTTCCTCGTGACCGGCGACGCCCTGTGCACCTTCAACCCGGCCTACGGGCAGGGCATGACGGCGGCCGCCCTCCAGTCGCTCACCCTGCGGAGACTCCTGGCACAGGGCACCGACGACCTCCCCCGGCGCTTCTTCCGCGCGGTGGCGAGGGTCGTCGACGCTCCCTGGCTGCTGGCCACCGGCGGCGACCTGCGTTTCCCCGAGGCGGAGGGGAGGCGCCGGCCGGTCGACGGTCTGCTCGACGCCTACCTCACCCGCTACCGCGCGGCGACCTCCGTCGATCCCGTGCTGGGCAGGACGTTCCTGACGGTGGCCCACATGGTCGCACCGCCCACCCGTCTGATGGCGCCCGGCCACGTGCTGCGCGTCCTGCGGAGCGGCCGGGCGCTCCGCGCGGCGAGCCGCCGGGCGCCGGGCGGTCGGGGAGGGACCTCCCGGTGAACGGGCGACACGCCCCGCCCGCGGCAGTGGGAAGGCGCCCCGCGCCCCGGGCCGCCCACCGTAGGCTAGCCCCCGATGACCCAGACGACGGAGACCCCCACCACGCCCCCGGGCGCCGCCGTCACCACCGTGGCGCTCGACATCGGCGAGACCCTCGTCCGTGACGACCGCTACTGGGCCGGCTGGGCGGACTGGCTCGGCGTGCCCCGCCACACCCTGGCCGCGCTGGTCGGAGCCGTCGTCGGGCAGGGCCGCGACAGCGCCGACGCCCTGCGGCTGCTCCGGCCCGGCCTCGACGTCGGGACCGAGTACGCCGCCCGGGAGGCCGCCGGACACGGCGAGCACCTGGACGAGACCGACCTCTACCCCGACGTCCGTCCGGCCCTGACCGCCCTGCGCGAGGCGGGGGTCCGCGTCGTCGTCGCCGGCAACCAGACCGCCCGCGCCGGGGAGCTGCTGCGCGCCCTCGACCTGCCGGTGGACGCCCTGGCCACCTCCGACGAGTGGGGCGTGGCCAAACCGTCGCCGCACTTCTTCGCCCGCGTCCTGGAGCTGGCGCAGGCACCCCCGCACCGCACCGTCTACGTCGGCGACCACCCCGTCAACGACGTGGCCCCGGCCAAGGCGTGCGGCCTGCGCGTCGCCCACCTGCGGCGCGGACCGTGGGGCCACCTGTGGGCCGGCACCCCCGAGGCCGCGCCCGCCGACTGGCACCTCGACTCGCTCCACGACCTGCGGGCGCTGGTGACGGGCTGAGCCGAGCGGCACCGCCCGCGCCGACCGGGTGGCGCCGGTACGGCGCCCCGCGCGCCCGACCGGGCCCCCGGATCCTCCCGGACCGCCGATCCCCGCTCCCCTCCCGTCACCGACCGCGAGGCCCCCGGACGCGGGTGAGGTGTCCGGGGGCCGAGGAACCTGCCGTTCCGCGGTCTCAGAAGGCGAAGACCCGGTCGGTGGCGTCCGCCATCACACAGGAGTTGGCGAAGGTGTGGGAGTAGGAGACCCTGCGACCGTCCCAGACCCCGTCGGCGGTGACGGTGACCGGATCCCAGACCATCGGGCAGAACCGGTCGCCGTCGGTCTCCACCAGCGAGGCGAACTCGCCGTCCACGGCACGCAGTTCGGCGCACGCCCGTTCGGGGGCCGGGTGGTCGCCGCCGGGGGCGGGCGAGCAGCGCAGCACGACGGCCCGTTCCACGGTGGCCGTCGCCGGGTCCTCGCCCTTGCCGACGGTGAGGACCAGCGCCGAGGGCGCGTACAGCCCCTCGGCCCCCTCGGTCCTCTCCGCGACCCCGGCGGTGCCCCTTCCGGACTCCGCGGGTGCGGCGGTCGCGGTGGTCGCCGCTCCCGCCAGGAGGGCGGCGGCCAGCGCGGCGCTCAGCCCCAGACCCTTGATGGCGTACCGCATTTCGAACACTCCTTGGCTCGATGTGGCAGATACCGGACGGCAGTCTTGCCAAGGCAAACGGCGACCGCACATCCGACGGAACACTTCAGGTCACCCTTTACGGTGACAGAGTGGCCTGGAGGGGCATCCGCCCAGTTCGTGGCGCGCCCGAGCGCTTCACGGAACCGTGTCCACCATGTGGACACCTTGCCGTCGCGTGGCTCTCCAACCGTCTGTGAGCTGGGATTCTCCATCCGTCGGATCGTCTCCCAGCCGCCTCACCTCGACCGGAAAGCATCCCTCCCTTTCTCGTTGGGCGCGCTCCCGTCCGCACGGCCGGCAACCGGGCGACGGTTGCGGACGCGCACATCCGGCGTTTGCCTCCGCCCGGGCTGTCCCACGAACGACGGAGGCGGTCCCCCGGAACGCTCCGGGGGACCGCCTCGCGAGGTGCCGGTGGGGTGCCGGTGGGGGTGTCGGTCGGCGGCGCGGCGCCGACGGTGACGGCGGCGGACCCGATGAACCCCACGGTGTGCCCCTTGCTGCCCCGGAGTGAACTCGCGACGCCGACGGTGGCCACCCCGTGTCCGTGCGTCAGGGGAGGAGGGGTGCCTTGGTCGACCATTTTCGGACATTCATGCGCGGTGGATCCGGCGCATACGAGCCCCTCGGCATGAGCACATCGTCCGGAAGGCGCCCCCTCCGCACACGACCGTCTCCGACGGACGACCCGGTCCGGGACTCGGCCGGGAAGCCGACCGGCGGACTCGACCGGTGGACGCGTCGAGCCGACCGCGCCACCGGGCCGGCGCGGGCCCTGGGCCGCGTGCGAACGGCTTTCTCCGAGGCGGCTCGACACCGTGGAACGAGATGGACGCGAACATGCCACTCACACCTTCACCGGAAGGCGGGGAGCCCGATCGGGAAGAAGGCCGGCGGGGCGGCGCCAATCCACCGGACGCGGCGCCCGGCTCCACGTTGTCGGCGCGCCCTCCGCCTGCTGCGGTCGTCCGCTCGCGAAGCGCAGGGGGGCGCGCGGGGGGCGGATACGCGGAATCCGGTACGCGAGGTGGGCGAGGTACGCGTCGTTCGGGTGGGACGGCCGAGGCGCACCCGTCCGATGCGAATCCGTCGAACTCGTAATGTGCGAACGCCTGCCGCGGATTCCGAGGACATCGGTCCGAGGGCCGGCGATGGGACGCCCGACCCGACTCCCCACGGGGCGTGGCCCGTGTCCCATGGACGGGGCTCGGCACGCGCGGCGCGCGGGAACCACGGAACCGCTGGTCGCCGACCGGCCACACGCCCTCGCCGCCGGGCCGGGGGCAGGGCCTCCGCGGCGGGGGTCGATCGCCCCGGCGGCCTCCGTCAGTCCCACGTGTTGGCGTCGCCCGAATCCTCCGACGGCTCCTGCGCGGTCTCGGTCGCCTGCGCTTTGGAGACCGCCTCGGAATTATCGGCGCCGGCGGTAAGGAAAGCGGTGCACCCGAACAGGACGGCAAAACCGAACAGAAGGATCTTACGCATTCTCGTCAATCTCCCCTTCAGGACCGGCATGAAATGCGCGGAATTTTCTCTGCGGGGGTTCCCGCGATGTCCCCAAGCCTGCCGGGGGAGAAGGGGTGGTGTCGCGTGTTTTCACTGGCACAAAGAGGCAACGACACGTTCGTGTCGGGGGGACTCCTCAGATCTCGATGTTCCAGTCGGCCAACTGCTCGGCACTGGAGAGGGCCGCCCCGCACAACTCCCGGCAGCTCGCCTGCGCCTCCTCGAACGACTGGGCCGCGGAGCAGAACGCGATGCCCCGCGCGCCGAACCGGCTCGGGTGCGCCCTGACGTGCTCCACCCCTTTCGTCCGCCTACGTGCCTGTTCGAGTGCGGTGAGTGCGATGTCCGCTACCTCTCGATGTACCGGCAGCGGCACCCCGACGAGTCGGAAGGGAATGAGGTGCATGGGATGTCTCAATTCTTTCGTATGGGACGAGGTCCACTGCTCGGACACCTTCTTGACCTGGCACGGAGATACCTCAACAATTCCCCGGGGCCATCGACTGGGGGAAAAGGGATGCTGACGAATCTGGGGATGACCGCACGTTCGGATACGCTCTATCGAGCGATGCTCGCGCATCCCGGTGCAGGGGTACTCGAATTCGTCCATATTCTTGGGTGGTCCGAGGAGGAGATACGAGCGGCCCTTGACGAACTGGCGGACCTCTCCCTGCTTCACCTGCACACCGACGGCGGTGCGCTCCGCGTGGTCAGCCCGCGGGTGGCTCTCGAGACCCTGATCGCCCGCCAGCAGGCCCGGGTCGCGGAGCAGCAGCTCGCCCTCGCGGAGAGCCACGCCGCGGCCGAGGCGTTCATCGCGCACTACTCCGAACTCCTTCCCCGGCGGCCCTCCGGGACCGCCGAGTCGATCATCGGTCTCCAGGCGGTCCGACAGCGGATCGCCGAACTCGGGGAGCAGGCGGAGAAGGAGGTCCTCTGCTTCTCCCCCGGCGGCGGGCAGAGCCCGGCGAGCATCGAAGCGGCGAAGCCCCTCACACAGGAGCAGCTGAGCCGCGGCGTGCGGGTGAGAACGGTGTACCTGGACAGCGTCCGCAACGACGCCGCCACGTACGAATACGCGCGCTGGGAGACCGAGCAGGGAGGGGAGACCCGCACCGTCCCGGCCCTTCCGCTGCGGATGCACATCGTGGACCGCGAGGCCGCGCTGGTGCCGCTCGACCCCGAGGACACCTCCAAGGGCGCCGCCCTGATCAGGGAGCCAGGTGCGGTGGCTGCCTTCCGCGCCCTGTTCGAGGCCGTCTGGGAGGGAGCCCAGCCCTTCGGCGAGCCGGTGCGGCGCGGCCTCGACGACCCCGGTTCCCAGTTGCGGGAACTGTTGAGGCTGCTCGCCCAGGGCTACACCGACGAGGCGGCGGCCCGCCGGCTGGGCGTCTCACTGCGCACCGAGCGTCGCCTCATCACGGAGCTCATGGAGCGACTCGACGCTCAGAGCCGATTTCAGCTCGGCCAGCGCGCCATGGAGCACGGGCTCCTGTAGCAGGGGGCGCGTCGCCGCGCTCCGCGCCGCGGAGGTCGCGTCCGTGTCCGGACTCGGGCGCGTCGCGTCGATGGTCCGGTGATGTTCCTGGAGGGAGCGGACGCGCACTTCGCTGTGGTTGAGAGCGTCGATGCCTTGGACGGCGGCGGCCAGGGCCTGGACGGTGGTCAGGCAGGGCACCGCGCGGGCGACGGCGGCGGTGCGGATGTCGTAGCCGTCCAGCCGGCCGCCGGTGCCGTAGGGGGTGTTGACGATGAGGTCGACCTCGCCGTCGTGGATGAGTTGGACGATGGTCTTCTCGCCGTTGGGTCCGGTGCCCTCGCTCTGCTTGCGCACCACGGTGGCGTCGATGCCGTTGCGGCGCAGCACCTCGGCGGTGCCGGAGGTGGCCAGCAGTTCGAAGCCCAGGGCGACCAGCTCGCGGGCCGGGAAGATCAGCGAGCGTTTGTCCCGGTTGGCGACCGAGACGAAGGCGCGGCCCTTGGTGGGCAGCGCGCCGTAGGCCCCGGCCTGGGACTTGGCGTAGGCGGTGCCGAAGGCGGTGTCGATGCCCATCACCTCGCCGGTGGAGCGCATCTCCGGGCCCAGCACGGTGTCCACGCCGCGGCCGTGGACGTCGCGGAAGCGGCTCCAGGGCAGCACGGCCTCCTTGACCGAGATCGGCGCGTCCAGCGGCAGGGTGCCGCCGTCGCCGGAGGCGGGCAGCATGCCCTCGGCGCGCAGCTCGGCGATGGTGGCGCCCAGCGAGATGCGGGCGGCGGCCTTGGCCAGGGGGACGGCGGTGGCCTTGGAGGTGAAGGGGACGGTGCGCGAGGCGCGCGGGTTGGCCTCCAGCACGTAGAGGATGTCGCCGGCCAGCGCGAACTGGATGTTGATCAGTCCGCGCACCCCCACCCCGCGGGCGATGGCCTCGGTGGAGGCCCGCAGCCGTTTGATGTCGTGGCCGCCCAGGGTGATGGGGGGCAGCGCGCAGGCGGAGTCGCCGGAGTGGATGCCGGCCTCCTCGATGTGTTCCATCACGCCGCCGAGGTAGAGCTCGTGGCCGTCGTAGAGGGCGTCGACGTCGATCTCGACGGCGTCGTCGAGGAAACGGTCGACCAGCACCGGCCGGGAGGGGCCGATCTCGGTCGACTCGGCGATGTACGCCTCCAGCCGGGACTCGTCGTAGACGATCTCCATGCCGCGGCCGCCCAGCACGTAGGAGGGGCGGACCATGACCGGGTAGCCGATCCCGGCGGCGATCTCCTTGGCCTCGGCGAAGGTGGTGGCGGTGCCGTACTTGGGCGCGGGCAGCCCGGCCGCGGCCAGGACCCGGCCGAAGGCACCGCGGTCCTCGGCGGCGTGGATGGCCTCCGGGGAGGTGCCCACGATGGGCACGCCGTTGTCCTTGAGCGCCTGGGCCAGCCCCAGGGGGGTCTGGCCGCCGAGCTGGACGATCACACCGGCGACGGGGCCGGCCTGCGTCTCGGCGTGGACGACCTCCAGCACGTCCTCCAGGGTGAGCGGCTCGAAGTAGAGCCGGTCGGAGGTGTCGTAGTCGGTGGAGACGGTCTCGGGGTTGCAGTTGACCATCACCGTCTCATAGCCCGCCTCGCGCAGCGCGAAGGAGGCGTGGACGCAGGAGTAGTCGAACTCGACGCCCTGGCCGATGCGGTTGGGCCCCGACCCCAGGATGATCACCGCGGGCTTCTCGCGCGGGGCGACCTCGCTCTCCTGGTCGTAGGAGGAGTAGAAGTACGGGGTCCTCGCGGCGAATTCGGCGGCGCAGGTGTCGACGGTCTTGTAGACCGGCCGCACCCCCAGGGTGTGGCGGACCTCGCGCACGACGTCCTCGCGCAGCCCGCGGATCGCGGCGATCTGGGCGTCGCAGAAGCCGTGCCGCTTGGCCTCGGCCAGCACCTGGGGGTCGAGGCGGTCGGCGGCGGCCAGCTCGTCGGCGATCTCCTTGATCAGGAACAGCTGGTCGACGAACCAGGGATCGATCTTCGTGGCCTCGAAGACCTCCTCGGGGCTCGCGCCGGCTCGGATGGCGTCCATGACGGTGTTGATCCGGCCGTCGGTGGGACGCCGGGCGGCGGCCAGCAACTCCTCCTTCTCCCCCACCGGGGAGGCGAAGTCGAACTGACTGCCGGCCTTCTCCAGCGAGCGCAGCGCCTTGTTCAGCGCCTCGGGGAAGTTGCGGCCGATGGCCATCGCCTCACCCACCGACTTCATGGTGGTGGTCAAGGTGGAGTCGGCGCCGGGGAACTTCTCGAACGCGAACCGCGGAACCTTGACCACCACATAGTCCAAGGTCGGCTCGAAGGAGGCCGGGGTCTGCTCGGTGATGTCGTTGGGAATCTCGTCCAGGGTGTAGCCCACCGCCAGCTTGGCGGCGATCTTGGCGATCGGGAAACCGGTGGCCTTGGACGCCAACGCCGAGGAGCGCGAGACCCGCGGATTCATCTCGATCACGATGACCCGGCCGTCGACGGGATTGACGGCGAACTGGATGTTGCAGCCACCGGTGTCCACCCCCACCTCGCGGATCACCGCGATGCCGACATCCCGCAACACCTGGTACTCGCGGTCGGTCAGCGTCATCGCCGGGGCCACGGTGATGGAGTCACCGGTGTGCACCCCCATCGGGTCGAAGTTCTCGATGGAGCAGACCACCACGACGTTGTCGTTGCGGTCGCGCATCAGCTCCAGCTCGTACTCCTTCCACCCCAGGATCGACTCCTCCAACAACACCTCGGTGGTCGGCGAGAGCGCCAGGCCCTGCCCGGCGATGCGGCGCAGCTCGGCCTCGTCGTGAGCGAAACCGGAACCGGCACCCCCCATGGTGAACGAGGGACGCACCACCACCGGATAGCCGCCCAGCTCCTCCACCCCCGCCAGAACCTCCTCCATGGAGTGGCAGATCACCGACCGGGCGGACTCGCCGTGACCGATCTTCGCCCGGACCTCGGCCACGACCTCCTTGAACCGGTCACGGTCCTCGCCCTTGCGGATCGCCTCGACATTGGCGCCGATCAACTCCACCCCGTACTCGGCCAAAGTGCCGTCCTCGTGCAGAGAGATCGCGGTGTTCAACGCCGTCTGGCCGCCCAACGTGGCCAACAACGCATCGGGACGCTCCCGGGCGATGATCCTCTCCACGAACTCCGGAGTGATCGGCTCCACATACGTGGCATCGGCGATCTCCGGATCGGTCATGATCGTGGCGGGATTGGAGTTGACCAGGATCACCCGCATCCCCTCGGCCTTGAGGACACGACACGCCTGGGTGCCGGAGTAGTCGAACTCGGCCGCCTGCCCGATCACGATCGGACCGGAGCCGATGACCAGGACGGACTGGATATCGGTGCGCTTAGGCACGCTGGCCCTCCATCAGGGAGACGAAGCGGTCGAACAGGTAGGCGGCGTCGTGCGGACCGGCCGCCGCCTCGGGGTGGTACTGAACACTGAAGGCGGGCCGGTCGAGCAGGCGCAGCCCCTCGACCACGCCGTCGTTGAGGCAGACGTGGGAGACCTCGGCCCGGCCGTAGGGGGTGTCGCTGGGCGCGCCCACGGGGGCGTCCACGGCGAAACCGTGATTGTGCGCGGTGACCTCCACCCGACCGGTGAGGCGGTCCTGCACCGGCTGGTTGATGCCCCGGTGGCCATACTTCAACTTGTAGGTGCCGAAGCCGAGCGCACGGCCCAGGACCTGATTGCCGAAACAGATACCGAACAACGGCGTGGACCGCTCCAGAACGGAGCGCATGACGGAGACGGGACGGTCCGCGGCCGCGGGGTCGCCCGGACCGTTGGAGAAGAACACCCCATCCGGATCGACCGCGTAGACGTCCTCGACCGTCGCCGTCGCCGGCAACACGTGCACCTCGATACCACGCTCGGCCATCCGCCGCGGCGTCATCCCCTTGATCCCCAGATCCACCGCCGCCACCGTGAACCGCTTGGCGCCGATGGCGGGGACGGTGTAGGGCTCGGCGGTGGCGACCTCGGCGGCGAGGTCGGCCCCGACCATCTGCGGGGCGGTACGCACCCGGGCCAGCAGGGACGCCTCGTCGGCGAGCGCCTCACCGGAGAAGATCCCCACCCGCATCGCCCCACGCTCACGCAGATGCCGGGTCAGCGCCCGGGTGTCGACACCACAGATGCCGACCACCCCCTGGGCGACCAACTCCTCGTCCAACGTGCGCACCGAACGCCAACTGGAAGGCACCCGGGCCGGATCACGCACCACATACCCGGCCACCCAGATCCGCCCCGACTCCGGGTCCTCGTCGTTGACGCCGGTGTTGCCGATGTGCGGAGCGGTCATCACCACCACCTGACGGTGGTAGGACGGATCGGTCAACGTCTCCTGGTAACCGGTCATCCCGGTGGAGAACACCGCCTCGCCCAGGGTCTCGCCCACCGCCCCGTAGGCGCGGCCACGGAAGATACGGCCGTCCTCCAAAACCAGTACGGCGGTGGAACCAGGTGTCTTCGCGTTGCCCATTCAGACCACCACATTGACGAGAGTCATGTACAGAGCCACGCCACCGCCGATGGACAACAGCGAGTTGTCCGTCTTCCAGTACATGACCGCCGCGACGCAGAGCGAGACCAGCGTCGGCAGGCCGTACGGATAGACGCTGACGTCCAGGTCCTTGATGGTGTAGGCCACCAGGAGGACCATCACGCCGGTCGGCATCTTCTCGCCGATGTACCGCATGTAGCCGCTCTGCGAGAGCTTCCCGAGGACGAAGAACGGCGCCACCCGGAGGGCGATGGTCACGACCGAGATGACGGCGACGACGGTGAACGCGTGAGTGTCGGAAACCATGGTCACTTCGCCTTCTCCTTCTTGTACATGCAGCTGATCGCACCCACGTAAAGGAGCAGGCTGACGATGAGGAAGGACTCCTCGATGAGGTACTTGTCCACGAAGTACGCGATGGCTCCGGCGGCCAGAGCCAGCAGGACGAGGCCGACGCTCCGGCGGGAGCGGACCGCGTTGACGGCGAGGGTCAGGAACATGGCCGTGAGCGCGAACTCGAAGCCCTTGACGCTGTCCGGGATGACCTGACCGATGAGGGAGCCGAGCAGCGCCCCGAGGAACCACCACACATGACTGACCGCTTGGAGAATGGTTATCTGCCTGCCCGTCAGGTCCATGCCGGGGCCGGCCGTCGTGATGCCGTACGTCTCGTCCGTCAGCGCGAAGACGCCGTAGACCTTCTGGGTCCGGGTCCGCAGTCGCTCTATCGGGAAGGACAGGCCGTAGAAGATGTGGCGGAAGTTCACGATGAGCGAGGTGAACGCCACCTGGTAGATGGGCAGCCCGGCCACCATGAATCCGACGGCGAGGAATTCGATGGATCCCGCGTAGATGAGCAGGGTGGATATCGGCGCCCAGTACCAGCTGATGCCGCTCGCCGTGAGGAGCACGCCGAACGCCACCCCCAGTGGGATGTAGGCCATGGCGACGGGAACGGTGAGCCGGACCGCTTCCGCGGCCCCTCCCTTTCCCTGTTGGTAGTCCACTCCTTCTTGAGGGGACGGCGATGCGCGCATTCCTGCTCCTGCGAATCGTGTGGTCGTGTCTCGTCGGCGGAGACGGGTGTGCCGGGTGGGGCCGGGTGAACTGTCGTTCGGACCGTGTCACCCCGGCCCCTCGTGGCGCTGTCCGTCTTCCTCTGCGGGCCGGTGGGCTCAGGCCGCCGGCGGGGTGGGTGTCACCCAGTAGGTGCGGGCCCCGCGGTCCCAGCCGCGGGCGAGCGGGTCACGGACGACCCGGGCCAGTAGGCCGACGGGGGTGACCACCAGGTAGTAGACGATGGCCAGGAGTACGGTACGCACGGTTCACGCTTCCTTTCTCTCGGTTTCCCGGTTCTCTCGGTTTTTCTCGGTTCTCGTCTCGGAGCGTTCGGGGCCCACGGTTCTCAGCAGACCACGGGGTCTCGCCGAGGGGCGGTGCGCACGTGTCAGTCGAGGGGAATCTCGTCGCGCCAGTCCGTCTCCTCCCGCCATTCGGGCTGCTCGCTCTTGCGCAGCAGGAAGTTGCCGACGGCCAGGAGGTCGATGTTCGTCCGCATGAAGCACGCGTACGCCTCGGCCGGGCTGGCGACGATCGGTTCGCCACGTACGTTGAAGGACGTGTTGACCAGGACGGAGCAGCCGGTCTGTTTCTTGAACGCGGTGAGGAGCCGGTGGTACGGAGCGTTCCGCTCGGGCGTGACGGTCTGCACCCGGGCCGAGTGGTCGACGTGCGTGACCGCCGGAATGGTGGAGCGCTGCACCTTGAGCAGGTCGAGTCCGGCGGCGTCGCCGCCGCCCGTCGCATCGACCCGCTGGGAGGGTGCGACGCCGGTGACCACCAGCATGTAGGGACTCTCCTGGTGGAGCTCGAAGTAGTCCTTGGCGTCCTCGGCGAGCACCGAGGGGGCGAAGGGGCGGAACGACTCCCTGAACTTGATCTTGAGGTTCATCGTGGACTGCATGTCCGGGTCACGCGGGTCACCGATGATCGACCGGGCGCCGAGCGCCCGCGGCCCGAACTCCATCCGGCCCTGGAACCAGCCCACGATCCGCCCCTGGGCGAGTTCCCCCGCGACCTGCCGGGAGAGCTCCTGCGGGGTCAGCCGGGTGTAGGGGATGTTCTCGCCGTCCAGGTAGGCGGCGATCTCGTCGTCGTCGAACTCCGGGCCGAGGAGCGAGCCGGCCATGCCGTCGGTTCCGTTCCCGAGGTGGCCGCGGGGCGCGCCGCGCTCCGAGGCGACGGCGAGCGCCGCGCCGAGCGCGCCGCCGGCGTCGCCGGCGGCGGGCTGGACCCACACCTCGTCGAAGATGCCGGCGTTGATGATCTTTCCGTTGGCGACGCAGTTGAGCGCCACACCGCCGGCCAGGACGAGGTTGCGCTCGCCGGTGACCTTGCGGGCGTGCCGGGCCAGCAGGATGGCCACGTCCTCGGTGACCTTCTGCACCGAGGCCGCGAGGTCGAACTCGCGCTCCGTGAGCGGGCTCTCCGGGGTGCGCCGGGGGCCGCCGAACAGCGCCTCGAAACCACGCCCGGTCATCACCTGACCGCGCAGGTACTCGAAGTGGTCCATGTCGAGCCGGAAGGAGCCGTCGGGCTTGACGTCGATCAGCTTCTCCCGGATGAGCTCCGCGTAGCGGGGCTTTCCGTAGGGCGCGAGGCCCATGAGCTTGTACTCGCCCGAGTCGACCTTGAAGCCGCAGAAGTAGGTGAACGCCGAGTACAGCAGTCCGAGGGAGTGCGGGAAGCGGATCTCGGAGATCGGTTCGAGCCGGGTGCCCCGGCCGTGCCACAGCGTGGTGGTGGCCCACTCCCCGACCCCGTCGATGCACAGCACGGCGGCCGACTCGTAGGGGCTCGGGTAGAAGGCCGAAGCGGCGTGGGACTCGTGGTGCCGGCGGACGCTGAGCTCCGGGACCTCACCCAGGCCGAGGCCGGCCAGCTCCTTGCGGACGACGTCCGCGGTCCTGCGCTTCCAGGACAGCCAGCCGGGAAGGGTGTCCCGGAAGGAGGGGAAACCGTTCGGCGCCGCGCCCGCGAAGGTGGTCAGGACGCGCCGGTACTTCAGCGCGGGGTCCTCGTAATAGGCGACGGCGGACACGTCGTCCAGCGAGACGCCGGCCTCTTCCAGGCAGTACCGGGTGGCGAGGGCGGGGAAGGCGGCGTCGTGCCGCACCCGGCTGAACCGCTCCTCCTGGGCGGCGGCCACCGGAGCGCCGTCGACCACCAGGGCGGCGGCGCTGTCGTGGTAGAAGGCGGATACGCCCAGTACCAGATCGGACATGGGAATGCTCCTTGTGTGAGGGGAAGGCCGGCGGGGTCCGGGTGGTCGTCCGGGCAGGTCGTCAGCGGGTCTTCGCCGCACTGCGTGCGGCTCGGCGCGCGGCCTGGCGGGCCCGGAAGCCCGACGGCGGGTTGAGCGAGCGGTAACCCGTGCGGACGCGTTCCCACGCGGAGTCGAGGGCGCCGGCGCCCTGGGACGCCGTGATCGACGACAGGTACGTGTCGATGGCGTCGGCGGCCCACGCCGAGTGGCCCGTCGCGACGTTGTCCACGGTGTTGTGGATGTCGACGAAGCGGGTGCTGAACCCGTACTTCTTCAGTGCCAGCCGCGCCTTGCGGTACGTGCCGCCGACCCCGGACAGCTCCATCGCCAGGTTCAGGCCGAGCACCTCGGGCATGAAGGTCTGCGGGAACCGGCCGATGCTCAGCCAGTACACCGGCAGGTCGAAGGAGGCGTCCCGGAAGCCCTCCCACTCGGCGAAGGCGCGGGAGGCGGTGGGCGGGACGTCCACCCCCATCTCCTGGAGCACCTCGCGGTAGATGAGGGGGTGGTTCAGACGCGCCTCGCCGTTGCCCAGCTCGTCCCAGTAGGTATCGAACAGGGAGTGGCCGATCTCCGACGACGCGTGCTCGTAGTCGGTGAACCCCTGGATCCAGGCACCGTCGATCAGGGTGAGGGGAGCGAGCTGCACCGTGGAGTCGACGAGCGCCTCCCGGCTCGGCAGCTCCTGCTCCGCGCCCTGTTCGAACGCCTCGTTGTGCCGGTCGTGCATGTCGACCAGCCAGGGGCGCAGCCCGCGTGTGGTCCACCGCGCGGGGAGCGAGCTCTCGCACGCGTCCATCCCGTGGCGTGACCTCCCCAGCCAACCGTGCACGTACTCGCGTGCGTAGGCGCGCACCGCCGGGGTGTCCGTGCGGTTGAGGAGCAGGTGGTAGGCCTCCCGGACGGTCGCCGGCGGCCGGCCGTCGTCCTCGGCCCGCCAGGTGCGCAGCCCGAGGGGCCGCGCGGGGGAGAGGGCGGCGCCGGCCTCCGGCGTACCGACCGCCGGACCGGGCAGTGAGCCGATCCAGCGGCGCACCACGTCCAGGTCCTCGGGCGAGAACACCCGGAACATCCGGCCGTTCTCCTCCACCAGCCCGTTCACCAGCCGGCTCCGGTCCGGCCGGCCCGGCCGCACCAGGCGACTGCGGGACAGCGCCGCCAGCATCGGTCGGGGATCGGTCTGGCTCTCCCTGAGCCAGTCGGCCAGCGGCCGACCCTCCAGGGGGAAGGCGTGGTGGTACACCGAACCCTCACGGGCCCGCCGCCTCATCAGCTCGGCCATTTCGAAGACCGGGTCGCAGGCGGCGACGAGTTCCGTGTGCAGCCGCCCGGTCCACTCCTTCAGCGCCGTGAGGGCCCAGCGGAAGCCGGTGACGCTCCGCGCACGGGCGTCCTCCCCGTCCCGCGCCACCAGGTCCTCGACGGCGGCGAGGGCGAGCTCCACACCGCCGGGCGCTTCGCCGCGGGGCGTGGCGGGGTCGACGACGTCCCAGTGCGTGACGGTCGGTTCCTCGGCCCGCACCAGCGTGAGGGCGGGCAGCAGACCGACGGAGCGCAGGCACAGGTCCGCGCCGAGGATCTCCGGCGTGAAGTCGTCGGGACGCCTGCTCATGGCGAGCAGCAGGGCGGGCAGCCGGAAGTGCCCGTCGTCGATCCGCTGGTCGGCCGCGAGCCGGCCGGCGGGTACGGCGTTCTCGGAGACGCCGAGGTGCCGCAGCACCGGCAGGTAGGCGTCCCCGCGCGAGGCGCGCGGGTTGCCGACGCCCAGGTCCGAGGCGTACAGCGCGAGGATGCGCAGGACCGCGGGGTCGTCCCCGTTGCCCGGAGCGCTCAACCACTGCAACCAGGCGCCGGACATCAGGGCGAGCGGCGCGCAGGCCAGGGCGGTACGCCGTACCAGGACGGCCCGCGTTTCGGCGTCCAGCGGGCCGAGGAGTTCCCGGAACCGCAGGGCTTCCCCCGCCGACCAGGAGGCCGCCCGCCGGCGCAGCCGGTCCAGGTCGCCTTCCGTGTCCTGGCAGCCGTCCAGCTCGGCACGTATCTCGGCCGGGAAGCGGCCTCCGGGCAGAGCCGCCTCGGGGTCGACGACCCTTCCGTAGACGGTGCGGGACGCTTCGGCGACGGCGGAATCCGAGCGGTCGGGGGGGAGTGGTGCGGCCACTGTGGGCGCTGACACGTCAGTCCTCTCTCTCGTGGTTTCCCAGCGGGTGACGGCGGGACGGACCGGCCGGTCAGAACATCGGGTATATGGAGGCGTCGTTCTTCGGCTTGGGCTTGCGGCCGAGCAGCTTGTTGATGAGGGCGCGCAGGAAGGACATGAGGAATCCGCTTTCGTGGAGGTGGGAGGTGAGCCGGACGGTCAGGAGAGGCCGAGTTGCCGCGCGAGCAGGCCGGCGACGAGGTCGTGGCCCTCGTCGGTGAAGTGGATGCGGTCGACGAAGAGCCAGTCGTCCTTGCCGATGGCGTCGGCGATGACGGGGTTGAGGTCGAGGTAGCGCACGCCCATCCGCTCGCAGCCGACCTGCAGCTCCTTGGAGTACGCCTCGCGTGCGGACATGGCGGAGATGTCGCCGTACACCTCGCCGAAGTTCGAGATCCTGTCGAGCTCCTCGAAGATCAGCTTCTCCTGGGGCGCCGGCTCCTCCCGGACCCAGGTGGCGAGCGGCTGGAGCACGAACGTCAGCTTCGCGCCCATGCCCTCGGCGAGCAGACGCCAGCTGTCCAGGTGGCGCAGGGTCAGCTCGGAGGCGAGGTCGATCTGCTCCGCCAGCTCGGGCACCGCGGTGTCGGCGGGCTCGGGCGCGGCCTGGCGGCGTCCTCCGAACCGGCCGAAACCACCGGACGCCTTGCGGTGGCGGGCCCGCAGCTCCTCCATCTGGCCGTAGAAGTCGTTGCAGTTGAAGAACGCGCCGTGGTCGCCGCGGACGGAGGCCGGCAGGCGGCTCAGGCCCAGGTTGTTGAAGCCGGAGAACAGGACGATCTCGTCCACCTTCGGCAGCAGGTGGCGGTAGAGGGTGAAGAGCAGCAGCTCCTGGGCCGAATTGTGACTGCGGCCGGCGAAGTTGAGCCACGGGACGGACGGCGCGTGGCGGCTCCACAGCGCGGAGGGCAGCGTGTGCCGGTCGGAGCCGGCGCCGATGCCGAACGCCGTGGAGCTGCCCGCGAGCAGACGGACCGGCCCCTCGGGGAGCGGGCCGCCGGGCGCCGCGACCTGACCGTCGGGGCCGTGCGACATGCGGAAGCCGAGCCGGTCGGTGTTCACGACCTCCGAGCGGTGGTCGGCCGCGTGGAAGTACATCAGGTACGGCAGCCAGCGGATGTCACCGCGGTCGTCGAACTTCTCCGCGTACTGGAGCATCTGTGGCGTGAGGGTGGCGCGATGGGACATGGGAATTCTGCTCCTTTTCACCGGAGGGGGAAACAGAGGAAGGGAATTCGCGGAGCGAGTGCGGGGCGGGCGCCGGGCAGGGACGGCCGACCGCGCCGGCCGACCGCGCGGGCCGAAAGGGGGGACCGCCGAAAGAGCGATATCGGAACCGGTCAGCCCAGGGCGGCGGAGAAATCCGCCTTCAGGTCGTCGAGGTGCTCGAGCCCGACGGCGATACGGACGGTCCCCTCCGTGATGCCGATCGCCCGGAGGCCCGCGGCGTCCATGGAGCGGTGCGACGTGGCCGACGGCTGCTGCACCAGCGTCTTGAACCCGCCGAGGGAGACCGCGCGGTCGGCCAGGCGCAGGCGCCGGGTGAACTCCAGCGTCTCCTCGCGGCCACCGGCGACGTCGATCGCGAACACACCGCCGTACCCGTGCGGCAACAGGCGCCGCGCCACGGCGTGGCCCGGGTGCGTGGGAAGGCCCGGCCAGTGCACCTCCGCCACCCTCGGGTGGGTCGACAGGAACCGCGCCAGGCCGTCGGCGTTCTCGTGGTGACGGCGCATGCGCAGCCCCAGGGTGGCGATCCCCCTGAGCGTCAACCAGGCGGCGAACGGGTCGGCGATCGGGCCCGTCTCCAGGGAACGCGACCACACCCGGCGGTGCAGGTCGGCGTCGGCGAAGGCGGCGATGCCCCCGAGGACGTCACAGTGCCCGGACAGGAACTTGGTGGAGGAGTGCACCACCACATCCGCCCCCATGGAGATCGGCCGGCAGCCGATCGGGGAGGCGAAGGTGTTGTCGACGACGCAGGTCAGGCCCGCGGCCTTGCCGACCGCGAAGAAGGCCGGCAGGTCGGTGATCCGGGCGGTGGGATTGGAGATGGTCTCCAGGTACAGCGCCTTGGTCGACGGACGCAGAGCGGCGGTGACCTCGGCGGGATCCTGGGCGTCGATGTAGGTGACGTCGACACCGAAACGGGCGGCGAGGTCCTTGAGCAGGGCGAACGTACCGCCGTAGAGGTGCCTTTGGACGATGATGTGGTCCCCGCTGCCCAGCAGGGTGTGCAGCACGGTGTGGATCGCGCCCATCCCGCTCGCGGTGGCGAGGCTCGCCGCCGCGCCCTCCAGCGAGGAGATGGCGTTCTCGAGCGCACGCACCGTCGGGTTGGAGTTGCGGAGGTAGGCGAACGACTCGGGACGGTTGATGGCCTCCGCCAGCTCCTCGGGGTTGTCGTAACCGAAGTTGGCGGTCTGGTAGAGCGGCACATTCAGCGGTCGTGCTCCGTCCAGATCCGGGACATCCACATGGATGGCTCGGGTCTCGGGGTGCATCTGGGTCGGCACAGTCGTCCTCTCGGTGTCGACGCTCAAGCGGCGTGGTGATTGACGGCGGGACCCAGCTTCACCCGGCGTGGAACAGCTGTCACCGATTTCCCCGTGCCACAAAAATGCGATGGCACACCTGTGCCACCCCCTTCTGTGGAATTCCGTCCCGGGTTTTCGGCAATTCGGTGCCAGAGCATTTTCGTGCCACCCGGACAACGTGACGTTCCCGCCGCCGCGGCACAGGATGGCGTCCACCGCACCCGACCGCCACAGGAAGGCCCGACTTCGATGGACAACGCAGCGCCGGCGCGCGAGCTTCTGGTCGTCCGTGCCGAGAGAGAGGCCGAGGGGGTCGTCGGGCTCACCCTGGCCGATCCCGGCGGCGCCGAACTGCCCGAATGGGAGCCGGGGGCACACGTCGACATCGAGCTGCCTTCGGGGCTGACCCGCTCGTACTCGCTGTGCGGCAGTCCGCGGGAGCGCCACTCCTACCGCGTCGCCGTGCTGCGGGTCCCGCGGAGCCGGGGCGGGTCGGCGGAGATCCACGCGACGGACCTGGTCGGGCGGCGACTGAGGGTGCGGGGGCCGCGCAACCACTTCCCGCTCGTCCCGGCCGACCGGTACGTGTTCATCGCGGGAGGCATCGGCATCACGCCCCTCCTCCCCATGCTCCGCAGGCTCTCCGAACAGCCCGGCTCCCCCCGCTGGACGCTCCTCTACGGTGGACGGTCACTGGAGACCATGGCCTTCCGCCGTGAAGTCACCGGCCTGCGCGGCGGAGAGACGACACTGTGGCCGCAGGACAGCCACGGACTGCCCGACCTCGACCGTGCCCTGCGGGGGCTGCCGACCGGTACGGCTGTCTACTGCTGCGGCCCCGAGGGCCTGCTGCGCGAGGTGGAGGCGAGAGTGGACCGCCGGCTGCCGCCGGGAGCGCTGCACACGGAGCGGTTCCGGCCGCCCGGGGCGGCGGACGCGGACCCCGGCTCGCCGGGCGGGACGGACCCGGCGGACGGGACCGGCGGGACCGGTGACGCCCCCTTCGAGGTGGAACTGCGCCGCACCGGCGTCACCCTGCGGGTCCCCGCCGAGCGACGCTTGCTCGACGTGGTGCGCGAGGCGGTGCCGGCTGTGCCGTACTCCTGCGAGGAAGGAACCTGCGGCACCTGCGAGACCAAGGTGCTGGCGGGGGTGCCGGACCACCGCGATCTGCTGCTCGACGACGACGAACGGGAGGCGGGGAGCACGATGATGATCTGCGTGGGCCGGTCGAAGGGACCCCGGCTGGTGCTCGACCTGTGACGCGGGGAGGCGCCCCGCCGCCGTCGGCCGCCGCCGGGGTGGCTCCCCGGGGGTGCCGGGCGACCCGGGGCGCGGCCGGATCGGCAGCACCACGGACGTCCGCACGCACCTGGCACAGGACACCCGGCGGGAGACGGCCGGCCCGTGGACCGGCTGCTCAAACGCCGGACCGGTACCGGTCGATCCCCGCCGGTGACAGTGCGAGGCACCCGGAAGCCCTGGGCCGTGATCGGTCCAGGGCTTGCGCGGTGGTCGTGGCCGATCAGTGCTCACGCTCCCCGCACGCGGCCGGGTGGAGCGCGGAGCCCGCTACGGCTTCCTCCGCGGGAACACCCTTGAGCAGCAGGCACGCCTGCCCGGTGTCGTCCGCGGGCGGATATTCGGTTTCAACCGTCGGCACAGGGAACCGAGCCGGCCCCGCATGCAGTTCGCCTCCGACCGGAGGGCTCGGGAGCACCCCTTCCAAGACGCCGAACGCTGCGACCACGCCCTCGGACACCGGCAAGGCTTCTTCGATGTCGAACCGCCAGTGCAGTCGCGCCTCTGTCAGTAGTCCCTTTCCGGGACGGCCCTGGGCGAGAACGACGTCTCGGCGGCTGCGTACGCTCCGGGCCACGGCGCAGCAGATGGGTACGTGCGTCTCGTGCTCCGTGGCCACCCGGTTGTAGCCGGCCAGTGGATGGAAGCGCAACGCGTCGTCCAGCAAGCCCACGGCGGCCGCCCGAGCACGCGGGTGGCCCTGCGCCATGATGCCCAGCAGCAAAGGAGCGGCCCGGCTTGCGGAGGGGAACACCATGCCGCTGTGGTCGTGCACGATGCCGCCGCCCGCGAGGCGGGACGCCGCATCGGCGACCTGGTCGAGCGTGGTGGCGGTGGCCAACTCCTTGAGACTGTCGGCGATCACCTCGGGGCGGTACCGCGGGTTGGGAGGAGCCGGTACGGCCGACCAGTCCACGGCGTCGATGGCGTCGGAGAGCATGTGCGCATTGTGCCGAGGACGCAGGACCGCGCGGTCTCCTTTACGCACCTCACGGGCCGCTCGCGCAGGAAGCGCATCGACCGCGACCGATTGTCCGTTGGCGTCGGACCTGGAGGTCAAAGGCCACCCGGGAACGTTCCCGGGTGGCCTTTGCGCCGGTGCCCCCGGCAGGATTCGAACCTGCGACACCCGCTTGGGAGTTCGATCAACGGGGCGTCATCGCATGCCGCGGTAGGGAGTGCGAGGGCAGGACGAACCGCGGGAGACTGTGGGCGTTCGCCGTCGTTGACGTCGGATGCGGATGTCAGGCCGGCCGGGGCACGATGCTCACCGCACGGTAGTCGTACCCGTCCTGCTTGAAGCCGGGAGCCTCCCACGTGAGGTCCACCTGTTGCCCGGGCGACAGCGTGCGGAAGCCGGTTGCCTGGATGTTGGAGAAGTGGCCGAAACAGCCGCCAGGGGTCTCGGGGCAGTCGAGCACGCCCCACCCCTCCTCATCGTCCCACTCGCGGACAGTCGCAGTCACCATGAGCTAACCCTACAAGCGCCGTCCGCGCTGACACCTGCCTGACTCTCAGCTTGGGAAGCTCGGGTTCTCCAACGGTAGTTGCTGCGCCGACCTGCGGCTGGGGTGTGGTGGAGCTCTCGTCGATCAGCGCCTAGTGCTGTGACCGCATAGGTTCACCGGGTTGGCGGTCGTGGCGGTTGGATGTACGGCGACGTCCGATCCGATCGCTGGAGGCCCGGTGGCCGAGCCTGTCCGTGTACGCGGACCGACCGACCAGGAGGGGCAGAAGCCGCAGCAGAACATGCGCAGGGGGCAGCACGAGTTCGGTGCGCTACCGGCGCGCGATGATGCTGCTCGCCTCGGCGGGCGGGAACCGGGTGCCGGTGATCGCCCAGTTGGTCCAGGCCGACGAGGACACCGTGCGCGATGTGATCCACCGCTTCAACGAGATCGGCCTGGCCTGCCTGGACCCTCAGTGGGCGGGAGGTCGTCCCCGCCTACTCAGTCGTGAGGACGAGGACTTCGTCATCCGGACGGCCACCACTCGCCCCACCAGGCTCGGCCAACCCCTCACCCGCTGGTCGATCCGCAAACTCGCCGCCCACCTGCGGAAAGCGCACGGCCGCGTCATCCGCATCGGCCGTGAAGCCTTACGGTGCCTGCTCCGGCGCCGCGGCATCACCTTCCAGCGCACCAAGACCTGGAAGGAGTCGCCCGACCCCGATCGCGACGCCAAGCTCGACCGGATTGAGCAGGCGCTGAACCGCTTCCCGGACCGGGTCTTCGGCTTCGACGAGTTCGGGCCCCTGGGGATCCGGCCCACCGCGGGCTCCGGCTGGGCGAAACGGGCAAGCCAAACCGGCTGTCGGCGATCTACTGCCGCACTCACGGCGTCACCTGCTTCCACGGCTGCCACTCCGTGGGCGACGACCGCCTGTGGGGCGTCAACTGACGTCGCAAGGGCACCGCCGACACCCTGACCGCGCTCAAGTCGATCCGCGCCGCCCGACTCGACGGCGCCTCGATCCACATCATCCTGGACAACCTCTCCGCCCACACCGGCGCGGACATCCGCCGCTGGGCGAGGAAGAACAAGGTCGAGCTGTGCCTCACCCCGACCTACGCTTCCTGGGCCAATCCGATCGAGGCCCACCTCGGCCCGCTGCGGCAGTTCACCCTGGCCAACTCCCACCACCGCAGCCACCCCGCGCAAACCCAGGCACTGCACCGCTACCTGCGCTGGCGCAGTACCAACGCCCGCCACCCCGACGTACTCACCGCCCAACGCAAGGAACGCGCCCGCGTCCGCAGCGAGAAGGGCATCCGCTGGGGCGGACGCCCCCTCAACACCGCGGCCCGACCAACCGCGAACCGCAGCCCCCGAGCGCCGAAGGGGGCAAGTTCAGGAGAAGGACAGCGACAGAAGGATGACTCAGGAGGCCGACGGTTCGATCTCCCCCGCAAAGACGATGACCTGGTCGATGAGGCTCCGCCGCAGATGGACGACGTCCGTTCCCGCCAGGCGGGGACCTCCGTCCGGCGTGGTAAAGACCCACTGGTACCGGGCCCACTCGTCAGGCATGTCCACCGCCGAGCAGCGCACCATCGTGCCGGTCCCCGCCGGGTGGCGCCGGATGTCCAGCACGAACCGCTCGACCGCCGCGATTCCTTCGCTGCGACCCAACGGCCCCCAGAAGACCACGTCTGAGGTCAGAGCCTGGGAGAGCAGGGCAGGCACATAGCTGTCGTCCGAGGCGTTGAACGCGGAGATGAACGTGTCGATCGCGGAGCGTGCAATCTCTTCCTGCATGCCCCAGTAATACCAGCCGTGTCGCGTGCGCTCGTCCCGCGAGCCGCCTTCCGATCACGGTGAACCATCCCGGTCACAGCACTGGACGGTGCCCCGTAAGTGTTCTGGGGCATGCCAGTTGACCTGCTTGTTTGCCTGCCACCCGGCGAGGGTCAGGTTGTACGGGCGAGCGATACCGAGCATGGCGTGGTGGACGCCGTCGCCCCTGAGGCGGCAGCCGCGCGGAATCTTCCAGGTCTTCATGCGGGCGAAGGTGTGCTCGACGCGGGCGTGGACCTTGCGGTGGGAGGCGTTGTGGTCCTCTTTCCAGGCGGGCAGGTCCTCATCCTTGTACCGGCGGTGGTGCGGGATGGTCAGGCCGGTGCCGCGGTAGCCGCCGTGCGGGGCGAGCCGGCGCAGGGTGAGGTTGGTGCGCCAGTACGCGGCCACCAGCAGCACCCGGTCCTGAAGCGGCAGCGACCACGGCCGACCCCGGCGCACCGGATCGGCGCCCTCGCGCCGCAGCGCGGTGATCAGCCTGCCGAACTGCCGCGGGCTCAGCCCGGTGAACGGGGCTGTCCAGGACGGCTCCGAAGCCGTGATCACACCAGTCACCACAAGATCATCTCACCCGTGACCGGCAGTTACGGGACACCATCTAAAGTCCTGGAGCCTGGACGAGACGCTCGACTTCCTGACGGCCTCCCGAAAGGACCCCGCTTTACGCGGCCTTCGTGCTCGCCATCGCCATGGGGATCCGCCGGGGAGAGGCCGTGGGCCTGCGCTGGTCGGACGTCGACCTTGACGGCCGGGACCTCTACGTCCGCCGGCGGACGCAGCGGCGCCGGGGCGTGCTGTACGACGACGATCCCAAGGGCCGTCGTCGCCGTGCCGTTCCGCTGCCCGCGCTCTGCACCGCGCCGCTGCGTTGGTACCGGATGCGGCAGGTGGCGGCTCGGGCGAAGGCGGGGGAGATCCGGCGGGAGTCGGACCACGTCTTCACCACCCGGACCGGGCGCCCGGTCGAGCCGCGGGTCCTCTACCGCTCCTTCACCCGCGTCGCCCGGTCTGCCGGCCTTCGGGTGATCCGGCTGCACGACGCCCGGCACGGCACGGCGACGCTGCTGACGGCGGCCGGGGTCGCGCCCCGCGTGGTGGTGGAGATCCTGGGGCACTCCCAGATCAGCATCACCATGAACGTCTACACGCACGTCGTACAGGACACCCGGCGGGAGGCGACCAGCCACATGGACCGGCTGCTCAGGAGACGCCCCGACCACGGCTGACCGCTGCCGTTGATGTCACCTGTGGATGTCAAAGGGCACCTACTGAATCCAGTAGGTGCCCTTTGCGCCGGTGCCCCCGGCAGGATTCGAACCTGCGACACCCGCTTTAGGAGAGCGGTGCTCTATCCCCTGAGCTACGAAGGCGTGACGCAGGACAGGTTAGCGGATGAGCGCGGGACGTGCCGAACGTGTCGGAGGGCGGGCGTGGGTGCCGGTGGCTCCCGGTGGCTCTCGGTGGGGTTCAGTAGGTCAGGCCGTGGCCGAAGGGGTGGAGGGTGCCGGTGGAGTCGGAGGTCGGGATGGCGACCGGCAGCTTCCCGACGGGGGCCAGATCGCCGTAGACGGTCCGGACGGCGGCCCGGAGCGAGGGCGCGCCGTAGGAGTAGGTGGCCAGGTAGGCCGGGACGTCGGGGAAGTGGCGGATGTCGTACGGGTTGCGGACGGCGATCGCCACGACCGGTGTGCCGGTGTCCATCAGGGCGCGCACCAGGCGGGCCTGGGCCGCGCCCCCGTCGGAACCCGACGCGGCGGCGTTGACGGAGACGACGACCAGGTCGTGGCCGGACGCCGCGCCGGTCGCCTCGGCGATGCGGGCGGCGGAGGGGATCGCGCCGGTCTCCAGGGCGGTGGCGCGCTGGTCGGAGCGTGCGGCGACGGCGGCGGCGAGGGTCCGGGTGGTGCTCACGCCCCAGCCGGTGACCAGGATCGACCGGGCGGCGGGGGCCAGCGGCAGCAGTCCGCCCTCGTTCCGCACCAGGGTGATCGTGCGGTCGGTGACGGCCCGGGCCGCGGCCTCGTGCTTCTCGTCGCCGACGACGCGGACGGCGCGTTCCTCGCTCACGTACGGGTCCGTCACCAGGCCGCGGTGGATCTTGTGGGCCAGGATCCGCTCGACCGACGCGTCCAGGCGGGAGAGGGGGACCTCGCCGCCGCGCACCGCCGCCAGGACGGCGTCGTAGGCGGTGTCCAACCTGGGGGCCAGGACGAGTTGGTCGCAGCCCGCCTGGAGTGCCCGGACGGGAGCGACGTCCTCGGGGAACTCGCCCGAGGCGCCCCGCATGTCGAGGGCGTCGGTGACGATCAGCCCGTCGAAGCCCAGTTCCTCGCGGAGCAGTCCGGTGATGATCGGTCGCGACATGGTGGCCGGTACGCCCGACGGATCCAGGGCCGGGACGACGATGTGGGCGGTCATGATCGTGTCGACCCCGCGCGCGATGGCGGCCCGGAAGGGCGGCAGGTCGATGCGGTCGAGTTCCTCGCGGGTGTGGTTGATCTGCGGCAGGCCGGTGTGGCTGTCGGTGTCGGTGTCGCCGTGGCCGGGGAAGTGCTTGGCCGCCGAGGCGACCCCGCCGCGGTGGTACCCGCGCACCGAGGCGGCGACGAGGGAGGCGGTCAGATCCGGGTCGGAGCCGAAGGACCGGACGCCGATGACGGGGTTGGCGGGGTTGACGTTGACGTCGGCGACGGGGGCGTAGTTCTGGGTGATGCCCAGGGCCGACAGTTCCCGGCCGATGACCTCGGCCGAGCGTCGGGTGTCGGCTTCGGACCGGCCCGCCGCCAACGCCATGTTCCCGGGGAGGAGGGTGGCGGGCTCGGTGAGCCGGTAGACGACGCTGCCGCCCTCCTGGTCGATGGAGATCAGCAGCGGTACGCGGGCGCCGGTGGAGCGCGCGGCGCGTTGGAGGCCGTTGGAGAGACGGGCGATCTGACGGGGGTCGCGGACGTTGTCGGGGCCGCGCCGGGCATCGAAGTAGATCACTCCGCCCGGCCGGTACTTGGCGATGACCTCGGCCGGGGTGTCGACGCCGTACAGGACGCGGTTGCCCGCGGCGGCCGTGTCGGCGGACTGCCCGTAGACCTCGACGACGAAGAGTTGCCCGACCTTCTCCTCCAGGGACATGCGGCGCACCATGGCCCGGGCCCTGGCGCGTGCGCCGCCGTGCGCGTGCGCCGGGGAGGCGAGGGCGCCGGAAGCGGTCAGCGCGGCGGCGGCACCGAACAGACCGGTGGCGATGGCTCGTCTGCGGCTGGGGTTCGCGGGCTGCTGCATCGAGGCTCTCCTCACAGGGGACGGGATCCGGCGGTGCCGGACGCGCGGGGAACGGCCCGTGGGATGCCGGAGCCGTGGCGGCCACATCGTTCCAGCGAGCCGGGGCCGCGACCAGGGGTGTGGACGACTGTCAGTGGTCCGGCCATTGGCGGTGGGTGACGGGTGGCGGAGGTGGTCGCCTCCTCCGCCGACAAGCGCATTCTGGCCGCCAGGGGCGGGTGGGACGTGGCGGCGCGCGGCGGAGGCCGGACGGAGACCCCCGGAGATGTGACCCAGGACACGGTGGCCGCCGAAATAACCGGGGGCCGACTCCCCGTTCACGAGAGCGTCGGACGAAGCGGGGAGTGTCTCCCCGGATGTGCGGAAGGGGTGCGGCATGGCGGACGCGGCGGGTGGCGGGCGGAGTACGGGGGTCTCCGCCGCGCCACACCTGCGTGCCGACGCGGCCCGCAACCGGGAGCGGATCGTCGAGGCGGCCCGTGAGGCGCTCGCCCTGCACGGCACCGAGGCGTCGCTGGACGAGATCGCCCGGCGCGCGGGTGTCGGCAATGCCACCCTCTACCGCCACTTCCCCGACCGTTCCGCGCTCGCGCACGACGTCGTGCTCGCCGTCGCGGAGCGGATCGCGGACCGCGCCCAGGACGCCCTCGACGAGGAGGGCGGGGGGTGCGATCCGTTCGACGCGCTGAGCCGTTTCGTCGCCGCCGCGGTGGAGGAGCGGATCGGTGCCCTGTGTCCGGTGCTCTCCGGAGGGGTCGACGAACGGGAGCCCCGGCTCCTGGCGGCCCGGCTCCGTCTGGAGCGACTGGTCGGGGAGTTGTTCGACCGGGCGCGCCGGGCCGGTCGGCTCCGTGCCGACGCCGACGTCGGCGACCTGCTGGTGGCGCTCGGTCAACTGACGCGACCACTGCCGGGCACAGAGTGCGCGCAGCTCGACCGGTTCCTCGGGCGTCACCTGCGGATCTTCCTCGACGGACTGCGTGCCCCGGCGAGGTCCGAGCTGCCCGGACGGGCGGCGACGGTGGAGGCCTTCCGGCAGGGCTGACACGGGGCCCGGCGCAGGGCCCGACACGAGGAGTCGATCGAGGAAGCGGCGGGTTCCGGCGTCCGTGCCGGCCGTCGTGTGAGTGCCTCCCCCGCATGAAGTGACTGTTTTGTCTGTTTTCTTACTGTGAAGTGGGTCCACCCATGCCAGAAACCGCCACCCCGCCCTCGACCGCCGATCCGGCCGGAGCCGGCGCCCCTCCCGACCCCGGACGCTGGAAGGCACTGGCCTTCATCGCCATCGCCCAGCTCATGGTCGTGCTCGACGCGACCATCGTGAACATCGCGCTGCCCTCCGCCCAGGCCGACCTCGGCATCTCCGACGGGAACCGGCAGTGGGTCATCACCGCCTACGCCCTCGCCTTCGGTGGCCTGCTCCTCTTCGGCGGACGCGTCGCCGACCTGTGGGGACGCAGGCGCGCCTTCGTCACCGGACTGATCGGCTTCGCCGCGGCCTCCGCGCTCGGCGGCGCGGCGACCGGCGCCGCGACGCTGTTCGGCGCCCGGGCCCTCCAGGGCGTCTTCGGCGCACTGCTCGCACCGGCCGCGCTGTCCCTGCTGACGGTGATGTTCACCGACGGTCGGGAGCGGGCCAAGGCGTTCGGCGTCTACGGTGCCATCGCGGGCGGTGGTGGTGCCATCGGCCTGATCCTGGGCGGTGTCCTCACCGAGTACCTGGACTGGCGCTGGACGTTCTACGTCAACATCCCCTTCGCCGTCGTCGCCGCCGTCGGCGCGTTGCTGGTGATCACCGAACCGGGCCGGAGCCGCGGCCGCGGGTCGCTGGACGTTCCGGGCGTGGCGCTCTCCACCCTGGGCCTGGTCGCGTTGGTCTACGGCTTCACCCGTGCCGAGTCCGACGGCTGGAGCGACGGGCTCACCCTCGTCGTGTTCGCGGTCGCCGTCGTCCTGCTGGCCGGTTTCGCGCTGGTGGAGTCCCGGGTGAGGGCGCCGCTGCTGCCGCCGCGGGTGCCGGCCGACCGCAACCGCGGCGGGGTCTACCTGGCGCTGGGGCTCGCGGTCATCGCGATGTTCGGCCTGTTCCTCTTCCTCACCTACTACCTCCAGATCGTCAAGGAGTACTCGCCGGTCAGGACCGGTCTCGCCTTCCTGCCGATGGTCGCGGGCATGATCACCGGATCGACGCAGATCGGTGCCCGGCTGATGACCCGGGTGCGGCCGCGGACGTTGATGGTCCCCGGTTTCCTGACCGCCGCCACCGGCATGCTGCTGCTGACCCGGCTGGAGGTGGACAGCTCCTACGTCGCGCTGATACTTCCCGCGCAGGTGCTGCTCGGGCTGGGCATGGGCACGGCCTTCATGCCCGCGATGAGCCTGGCCACGCTCGGGGTGCGGCCGAGCGACGCGGGTGTGGCCTCCGCGATGGTCAACACCTCCCAGCAGGTCGGGGGCGCCATCGGCACCGCGCTGCTCAACACCATCGCGGCCGGCGCCACCACCTCCTACCTGGCGGACCACCTCGCGGGCGCGGCCGGTGAGCCCGGCGGGCGACTGGTGGAGCTGGAGGGCATGGTGCACGGCTACACCTCGGCGATCGGCTGGGCCGTCGGCATCCTGCTGCTCTCGGCGCTGATCACCGCCGTCCTCGTCACCGCCGACGGCCGCCGGGGCGGGGCCCGTGGCGCCTCCGGCGACTCCCGGGACGGCGGGGAGGGCGGCGCGGCCGGCGAGGAGGCCGGCGAGGAGGGGGTGCCGGTGTTGGTCCACTGACCGCGCCTCACCGACCGGTGACCACCGGCGCGCGGAGCCCGTCGGGTGCTCCGTGCGGCCGGTGACCGGCCCCCACCGCGGATCCTCCCGGGGCGTCCGCGGTGGGGGCCCTCGCGCGTCCGGGGGTGGGAGCCGGCGCGGACCGTCCTCGGAACAGGCGGCGGCCAAAGGCGTTCCGGCCCCGACGGCGGCGTGGGGGCGACTCCATGTGTGACCGAGGTCTCACGGGTGGGCCGGTCGCAGGGCGCGTGAATCTTGGATGGGAACCCTCCTCGCCCACGCTGACCTGCGCTTCTCCGTGTTCCGTCGGGAAGGGGGCCCGCCGAGGGCGGCGCAGAATACCGCAAGATCACGAAAAATGGCGTGCGCCATGGGAATTCTGTCCCGATTGGAGTCGTTGTTTCCATCGGAACGGGCACCCGAGCGAGGAGAGACGCCGGGTGGCTGGACCGCCACCGACCAGATGTAGACCACTCGTAAGGGAGTACGCATGGCAACCCGTGCCGTCGCCCGTCGTCAGGCCACCTCCAACGGCGCTGACGAGGCACGTCCCGCACGTACCTCGTCGGCCGGGGATGCAGCGGACCGGGACCTGGTCGGCATGTACCTCGACGAGATCGCCCGCACCCCCCTGCTGGACGCGGCGAAGGAGGTCGAGCTCTCGCTCGCCATAGAGGCGGGCGTGTACGCCCGGCACCTCCTGGACGGCGAGGTCGAGAGCCCATCGGACGACTCGCCCAGCGCCGGCGCGACCCGCGAGGAGCTGGAGGCGATCGTCGCCGAGGGCGAGCGGGCCAAGGACGTCTTCATCCGTTCCAACCTGCGCCTGGTCGTCGCCGTCGCGCGGCGTTACCCCCGCAGCGGACTGCCCCTGTTGGACCTGATCCAGGAGGGCAACGCCGGCCTGGTGCGCGCGGTGGAGAAGTTCGACTACCGCAAGGGCTTCAAGTTCTCCACGTACGCGACGTGGTGGATCCGTCAGGCCATCACGCGGTCGATCGCCGACCAGTCGCGCACCATCCGCCTCCCCGTCCACCTGGTGGAGGAGCTGGGCCGGATCCGGCGCGTGCAGCGGGAGTTCAACCGCGAGCACGGTCGCGACCCGGAGCCCGCCGAGATCGCCGAGGAACTGGGCTCGACCGCCGAACGCGTCACGGACGTGCTGGACTGGGCGCGCGACCCGGTCAGCCTCAACATGTCCGTGGACGACGAGGGCGAGACGCAGTTCGGTGATCTGCTGGAGGACACCTCCGCCACCTCACCCGAGGACTCGGTCCTGGTGATGCTCCGTCGCGAGGAGCTGGAGGGCATGATCGGACGACTCGACGACCGCACCGCCTCCATCATCCGGGCGCGGTACGGCATCGAGGACGGCCGCGAGCGCACGCTGACGGAGGTCGGCAAGCAGCACGGCCTGACGCGGGAACGCATCCGACAGATCGAGAAGCACGCCCTGCTGGAACTGAAGAAGATGGCCCATGACACGGGCTTCGACGCGGCGGCGTGAGCGGACACGGCGCGGCGGAGACCACCGCCGTGCCGTGAGGCACCACCGCCACAGACGATTTCGGTCCCGGACACGGCAGAGCCCCGACGCGACTCCCCCCGCGCGTCGGGGCTCTGCTGTGCCCGGAGCCGGACGACGGCGGGCGGGCCCGCCTCACGAGGCGCCGTAGAGATCCCGGTAGGAGGGGAAGACCCCGCCGGGGCCGGCCACCCCCTCGGCGGCCCGCACCGCCTTCACCACCGCCCGTGTCAGGGTGTCGGCACCGGCGGCCAGGATGTCGTTGAGCTCTTCCGCTCCCGGCTCGCGCGTCCCGGTGGACAGGGCGAAGACGGTGTCTCCGTCGTTGAGCAGGTGCACCGGACGGACCGCGCGGGCCAGCCCGTCGTGGGAGGTGCCCGCCAGCTTCTGCGCCCGCGCGCGGCACAGGGCCGCGTCGGTGGCGACCACGGCCAGGGTGGTGTTGAGCGGCGCGCGCACGGTGGCGGTCGAGCGGCGCTCCGACTCCCGCCGGGCCTCGGCCAGCCGCCGCCGGGCCTCGGAGTGCACGGCCGGGGGCGGGGGCGCCGGGCGTCCGCCGTACAGCTCGCCGTAGAGCACACCCGTCGCCGGGTCGAGCACCGAGCCCACCGCGTTGACCACGGCCAGCGCGCCCACGACCGCCCCCGACGGCAGTCTCGTGCTCGCCGTGCCCACCCCGCCCTTGAGCCCGCCCGCCACGGCTCCCGTGCCGGCGCCCACGCACCCCTGGGGAACCGGTGCGCCCGTGGGGGCGCGGGACGCCGCCTCGATCGCCTCCCGGCCCAGCGCCGCGTCCGGGCGGGCCCGCCAGGAACCGCCGCGGCCGAGGTCGAAGAGGCAGGCGGCCGGCACCACCGGCACCACCTGGTGCGGTTCGGGGCCCACCGGGAAGCCCCGGCCCCGCTCCTCCAGCCAGGCCGTCACCCCGCAGGCCGCGTCCAGGCCGAAGGCACTGCCCCCGGTCAGCACCACCGCGTCCACCCGCTGGACGAGGTTGCGGGGATCCAGGGCGTCGGTCTCCCGGGTGCCGGGGCCGCCGCCCCGCACGTCCACGGCCGCGGTGGCCCCGCCCTCGGGGGCGAGTACGACGGTCGTTCCCGTCAACCATCCGCGGTCGTTCCGCTGGGCGTGGCCGACCCGTAGGCCCGCCACGTCCGTCAGCGCGTCCAGAGGGCCCGGGGTGCTCTCGGTCTCCAAGGCGTCCATGGTCGTCATGATCTCGCGGCGGTGACGGACCGGCGCCGCGGTGCGGGCCGGGGCCCCCACACCGTGGGCCGGGGTGACCGTACTGTGGGGGAATGAGCATCTCCGCCGCTGCCGGCCCCGGGCCGGACCACCGTGACCCGGTCTCCGCGCTGGACTTCACCGATCCGCTGAGCCGGCCATCGGCCGACGACACCGACCGCGGTTGGGGTGAGGGGTCGGAAACGTGGACGGGGAGCGACACGGACACCGCCGACCTCTCCCGCTTCCTGGAGGAGAGGCCCCCGCACCACCTGTGAGGCGCGGTACGAAGTCCGGGGAGGCCACGACGGCCCGGCCCCGAAGCCGGGGCCGGGCCCGGGGTCAGGACTTCGACCGGTCCTCGGAGCCCGGCCGGGATCCACTCTCGGCGGTACCGAGCCGGGAGGCCAGGACGGCGGCGTGCGCGGTGCCACCGTCGCGCTGGGCCAGCAGCGCGTCGCGGATCTCGGTGAGCAACCGCACCTCCGTCTTCTCGACCGGGTTGGCGGCGGCCTCCGCCGCCTCGGCCGCGTTCTTGGCGTCCAGCCGCTCCTTGAACTTGTTCATCGGGAGGATCATGAGGAAGTACACGACCGCCGCGGTGATCAGGAAGGTCAGCGAGGCGCTCAGCACCGAGCCCCACTTGATCGTGATGCCGGTGACGACCTCGCCCGCCTCGGTGACCTCGCACGGGCTCTGGAGACAGAACTGGTAGCGCTCGAGGTCCTTGGGACCGATGGAGCCGACCACCGGGTTGATGACGCCCTCCACCACCGAGTTCACGATCTTGGTGAAGGCCGCCCCGATGACGACGGCAACGGCCAACTCGACCACGTTGCCCCGCATCAGGAATGCCTTGAACCCGGCCAGGACGCCCTGCTTCTCGCTCAACGGACCGCCTCTCTGCGCAACACCTGTCCCGACTCCCGTCGGTCGAACGGAGCAAACGCTGCACGAGCGGCACGAGGGATGTCCAACCGAGGGGACGTGGCCGCGGCCCACGGGACGCCGGGCGGCGCGGAAGGCGGGCCCGCGAGGCGTTCGTTCCGATCAGCACAGCGTCACCGCCAGCCGGGAGTGTGCTGCGGCGCTCAGGATCCGGGCGGCCGTCGACCTGGTCACCGAGAGCACCACCAGCGCCCCCGCCTCGCCCGTGGGCTCGGCGGATCCCTCCGGGCCGCCGTGCTCGGGGACGGAGGCGGGAAGGGGATCGGGCACGGCCGCCACCCGCACACCGCGGGCGACGGTCCGCGCGGGGGCCGGTGACGGCCCGGACGGGGCTCCGGCGACGGACCCGCCGCCGGGAGGGGAGCCGGCGGGGACGGCCAGGACGTCCACCCGGTCGCCGGGACGCAACAGGCGCACCACGGCGGCGTCCGGAACGCGCACCGGAGCCTCGACCCTCGGGCCGTCCCCGCGCCCGGTCCCGCCACCGCCGCCTCCGGGTGAGGAGCGGGACGACGGCGGACCGGGGGACGGCGACCGCTCCGGTGCGCTTCCGGACGCCGACCGGGCCCCAGGGTCCGTGGAGGTCGCCGTCCCGCCCCCGCCGGAGGCGCCGCCGGGCTCCCAGAGCCCGACCCCCGCCAGGATGGCGATCGACAGCAGGAACGCCGTCCACGCCGGCCGGCCCGCCCTCACCGGGAACCGGAAGGGACCGCGCCCGCAGCGCACCGGCTCGAACTCCGGCACCGGGCAGGGCGCCGGGGGAGGGGAGGCCGGCGGATGGGCGGAACGGTGCGGGGAGCCGGGCGCGCCGGTGGCTCCGGGGACACCGGAGACTTCGGAGGAGGGGAGCGGGGCCGACGGGGGAGGGCCCGGCGGGAAGGGAGAGGACATCGTGGTCACCGCCTCGTGGAGGGATACGGCCCCACGATGACCCCTTCCGGGAGAATCCGCCGGAGCCTGTGGACCATCCACGGAATGTGGACAACTCGCTCACCCACAGGGATCACAAAGGCCCCGGACGACACCGCCGCCCCACCGTCCACGGGATTCGCGGTCGGTGGGGCGGCGACGACGCAGGGGAGGGGCTACGGCAGGCGGATCCCCGGATCCACCCCGTCCAGCGCCCGCGCGCAGGCGCAGTTCCGCTCCACGGGCAGCCCGGCCACCGTGTCGAAGAGGACCCGGCGCAGCCGTCCGACGTTCCGGGAGAAGACCTCCAGGACCTCCTCGTGCGAGACGCCCTCGCCCGTCTCCGCACCGGCGTCCAGGTCGGTGACCAACGCCATCGAGGTGTAGCAGAGACCGAGTTCGCGGGCGAGGACGGCCTCGGGGTGACCGGTCATCCCGACCACCGACCAGCCCTGCGCGGCGTGCCAGCGCGACTCCGCGCGGGTCGAGAAGCGAGGCCCCTCGATGACCACCATCGCACCGCCGTCCACCGGCTCCCAGCCCTGCCCGCGCGCCGCCGCGACGGCGGCCGCGCGCCCCGCCTCGCAGTAGGGGTCGGCGAAGGACACGTGCACCACGTTCGGCACCGAGCCGTCGGGCAGGGGTTCGCCGTCGTAGTAGGTCCGGACGCGCGACGTGGTGCGGTCCACCAACTGGTCCGGCACCACCAGCGTGCCCGGCCCGTACTCGGGACGCAGACCGCCCACCGCACACGGCCCGAGCACCTGTCGCACGCCGAGCGAGCGCAGGGCCCACAGGTTGGCGCGGTAGTTGATCCGGTGCGGGGGCAGGTGGTGCTTGCGCCCGTGCCGCGGCAGGAAGGCGACCCGCCGCCCGGCGATCTCGCCGAGGAAGAGGGAGTCGCTGGGCTCGCCGTAGGGCGTCTCCACCGTGATCTCGACCACGTCGTCCAGGAACGAGTAGAACCCGGACCCGCCGATGACGCCCGTCTCCGCCTGGGGGGCTCTCGGGGAGGGGCTTTCCGCCTGTGCGTTCATGCCCGTCACCCTAGCCCCGCCCCCGCGCGGCGAGCCCCGCCCGGCGAGCCCGCTTCCGGACTCCGTCGGGTGGTCGCCGGGCCGTGGGGCCGTCGGGTCAGGCGGCCGAGGAACCGGCCTTGGACGACGAGTCGCCGCTCTTCTTCTCGGACGACGCCGAGGAAGAGGAGGACGAGGACGACGTGGACGACGACGTGGACGACGAGGACGACGCCGAGTTCGACCCCTGGCCGCCGGACGAGGAACCACGGCTGTCGTTCCGGTAGAAACCGGAGCCCTTGAAGACGATGCCGACCGCCGAGAACACCTTCTTCAGGCGGCCCTGGCAGCTCGGGCACTCGGTGAGCGCGTCGTCCGTGAACTTCTGAACCGCTTCCAGGCCCTCGCCGCACTCGGTGCACTGGTACTGATAGGTCGGCACTTGCTCCTCCTGGCACTCTTACCTGTGGAGTGCTAACGACGCACCATGGTGCAGCATTCCGGCGCCTTAGTCCACCGGGAACGTCGCACGGTGACCCTCACCACGCCTTCCGGGTTCCCCGCCGTCCTCCTTCCGGGGGGCCTCCGGCCCCGGCTTCAGCCACCCGCGCAGCAGCGTGACGGTGACCAGCGCCAGGGCCGTGGCGACCAGCGGGACCGTGAAACCGGCGCTCGCCCCGAAGTCGTCCGTCAACTGTCCGGCCGCCGTTGCCGCGCCCGCCTGCCCCAGCGCCACCGCCCCGGTCAGCCAGGTGAACGCCTCGGTGCGGGCGGTCTGCGGAACCAGCCGCTCCACCAGCGTGAAACCGGTGATCAGGCTCGGTGCGATGCCCAGGCCGGCCAGCAGGCCCAGAACCGCCAGCAGCGGTACGGAGTCCACCGCCCACAGCGGCGTGGTGGTCAGCGTCAGCGTCGCGTACGCCGTCAGCAGCCGTCGGTGCGGCGCCGAACGCCAGGCGAGGGTGCCGTAGACGACACCGGCGAGCATGTTGCCGCCGGCGAAGACGCCGTACAGCAGACCGTTGATGCCCGGCTGCCCGATGTGGTCGGTGAAGGCGGCCAGGGACACCTGCATCCCGCCGAAGACCGCGCCGATGCCCAGGAAGGCGACGGCCAGCACCCGCACGCCCGGCACCGACAGCGCCGAGGCGTGCCGGACGCCGTGCTTCCGGCCACGGCGGTGCGCGGGTGGTGCGGTGCGTCGCTGAGCGGCGAAGACCAGCCCGCCGGTGACGGTGAGGGTGGCTTCGGCGATCAACCCGGCCGCCGGGTGCACGGTGGTGCACAGCGCCGTGGCCAGCACCGGGCCGATGACGAAGGTGAACTCGTCGGTGACGGACTCGAAGGCGGCCGCCGTCGGCAGCAACCGGGCCCTTTCGGGGGCGCCGGAGGCGCGGGGCCCATCGGACGGGCCGGACGGGCCGGACGGTCCGGGGGCACCGTCCCGCAGCAGGTGCGCCCAGCGGGCCCGCACCATGGGTCCGACCTGCGGCACCGACGCGCCCGCCGGCACGGCCGCCGACAGCAGGGCCCACAGCGGCGCGTCCGCCAGGGCCAGGAGGACCAGTACGCCGACGGCCGCGGCGTGCAGCAGCACACCGGGCAGCAGGACGGCACGCTGGCCGAAGCGGTCGGCGAGCCTGCCGCTGCGCGGCGCGAACAGGGCCATCGAGACGCCGGTGGCGGCGGAGACCGTGCCCGCGGTGCCGAACGAGCCGGTGGTGTGCTCCACCAGCAGCACGATGCTCAGCGTCAGCATCGCGAAGGGCTGACGGGCCAGGAAGCCGGGGAGCAGGAACGTCCAGGCACCGGGGGTGCGCAGCAGTTCCCGGTAGCCGGGCTTCCGAGCCGGGGCAGTCGGGTCAGGAGTGACCGTGGCGGCCACGGCCGTACCTTTCTGCCGCCTGGTAGCGCGCCGCGGTCCCGTGGACCGGGAGCTCCCGGTGGGTACGGCGGGCACGCCGAGGGCCGTCCTCTCGCGCGAAACCGCGGCGTGTGGTCAGCCGGGCGGCCGCGCCGGCCCTGCATCAGGCGGAGTCGAGACTCCGGGGATCCAGAAAGTCGGACAAACGTACGGCCTCAGGGTAACCGATCGTGTCGGCGGCACCGGAGCGCTCCCGGCGTGTCCCGGTGCGTCCCGGCGTGTCACGGTCCGGCCCCGCCCCCTCCTCAGTGCCGGTGCAGCGCCGAGCTGCCCGCCGTGCCCAGCCAGCCGGCCAGTTTGCCGCCGCGCCCCACGGCCATCAGCCGTCGCTCCGCCGCGTCCCGCACGGCGTCGGTGGCCACCACGAGCAGCTCGTCGCCGTGCCGCAGCGCGGTCGTCGGCGTCGGCACGAAACTGCTGCCGTCCCGCACGACGAGGGTGACCGCCGCGCCCTTGGGGAGCCGGAGCTCGGCCACCTCCACACCGTGCATCCGCGAGCCCTCGGGGATGGTGACGGAGATCAGGTGACCGCGCAGCCGTTCCAGTGGGGCCGACTCGATCTCCAACTCCGTCGTGCCCGCGTCCTTGCCCAGCCCGAGCTTCCGGGCCACCCAGGGCAGTGTCGGCGCCTGGATCAGGGTGAGGACGACGACCAGGACGAAGACGATGTTGAAGATCCGTTCGCTGTCCCGGCCGGGGTTGGCCATGGGGATGGTCGCCAGGATGATCGGCACCGCTCCCCGCAGTCCCGCCCAGGACATCAGGGCCAGCTCCCGCCAGGGCAGTCGGAAGGGCAGCAGGGACAACACCAGGGACACCGGCCGGGCCACCAGCGTCAGCACCACGGCGATGACCAGCGCGGCCCCGAAGTCGTCCAGCAGCTTCGAGGGGGTGGCCAGCAGTCCGAGCAGCACGAACAGCCCGATCTGCGCGATCCACGCCATGCCGTCCGCGAAGCCCCGGGTGGCGGGGCGGTGCGGCAGCTTGGCGTTGCCCAGGACGATGCCGCAGATGTAGGTCGCCAGGAAGCCGCTGCCCTGCGCCAGCGCGCCGCCGGCGTAGGCCAGGACGCACAGCGCCATCACCGCGATCGGGTACAGGCCGGAAGCGGGCAGCGCCACCTGCCGCAGCCCCCACTCGCCGAGCCTCCCGACGAGCACTCCGACCGCGACGCCGATGGTGAGCTGCAGCAGGATGTTCCCGAGCATCAGGTACCAGGGGTCCGGCTGTCCGGTCGTCGAGAAGGCGACGACCAGGATGACCACCGGAGGGTCGTTGAAGCCCGACTCCGCCTCCACCCGCCCGGCCAGCCGCCTGGGCAGCGGCACCTTGCGCAGCACGGAGAAGACCGCCGCGGCGTCCGTCGACGAGACGACCGCGCCCATGATCAGGGCGAAGCGCCACTCCAGTCCCACCAGGTAGTGGGCCCCGGCCGCGGTGACGGCCACGCTGATGCCCACGCCCACGGTCGCGAGTACGGCCGCGGCGGGCATGACCGGTCTGATTTCGCGCCATGTGGTGCTCAGACCGCCCTCGGCGAGGATCACCACCAGCGCCGCGTAGCCCAACACCTGCGTCAGCTCGGCGTTGTCGAACTCGACCCCCAGGCCGTCCTGCCCGATGGCCAGGCCGATGCCCAGGTAGATCAGGAGGCTGGGGAGGCCGGTGCGGGACGACAGCCGGACCGCCGCGACGGCCACGAGCAGCACGAGCGCGGAGACCAGCATCAGTTCGTTGAGGCGGTCGACAGTCAGAGGACGGCTCCTTCCGTGCGGGCCGCGTGGGCGAAGCGGGCCGTGCGGGCAGGGGGTTCCGTACGGAGCGGGACGGGGGTACGGAACCGGGTGGCGGGTGGTGTGAGCGGTGCGGATGGTGCGAGCGGTACGAGCGGCGGAGCAAGGCGGACGGCACGGGCGCTACGGGAGGCAATGCGAGCAATTCGGGCGGTGTGGGCGAGGCGGGAGGGGGTGGGCGTCGGACCTCACCCGCGCGAAAGTCATTTCATTGTCTAACAATTTACCAGTGCTTGAAGGTCGCGGCTCCGTTGCCAGGACTCCCTGTCACTCCGGGCCACCGCTCGGCCTAGTGTTGCTCCAGCACCTCTGGTCCCACCCTGCCCTCGAAGGACAGCGATGCCCGCCAAGAAGAAATCGCGACGTGCCCGTCTTCTCGTGATCGCAGTCGTGCTGCTGATCGTGGCGGGTGTCGGCTACGGCACCTACTGGAGCGTGGGCACCGCCCGTGCCTCCTTCCCGCAGACCACCGGATCACTCCAGTTGGACGGGCTGTCCGCGCCGGTGACCGTCAAGCGCGACGGCCACGGCATACCCCAGCTCTACGCCGACAGCGCCGAGGACCTCTTCCGCGCCCAGGGCTACGTCCACGCCCAGGACCGCTTCTGGGAGATGGACGTCCGCCGGCACCTGACCGCCGGACGGCTGTCGGAGATGTTCGGCGAGAGCCAGGTGGAGACCGACGCCTTCCTGCGCACCCTGGGATGGCGGAAGGTGGCGCAGGAGGAGTACGACACCAAGCTGTCGGAGACGACGAAGAAGTACCTCCTGGCGTACTCGGAGGGCGTCAACGCCTACCTGGCCGACCACAGCGGCGCGGAACTCTCCCTGGAGTACGCCGCCCTCGGCTTCACCAACGACTACGCGCCGCAGAAGTGGACGCCGGTGGACTCCGTCGCCTGGCTCAAGGCCATGGCCTGGGACCTGCGCGGCAACATGCAGGACGAGATCGACCGGGCCCTGCTCTCCAGCCGTCTGACGGAGGAGCAGATCGAGCAGCTCTACCCGGACTACCCGTACGACCGGAACAAGCCGATCGTCCAGGAGGGCGCGGTGAGCGCCACGGACGGCGCCTACGACCCGGAGAACGACCAGGGCACCCAGGGCACCCAGGGCACCCAGGGCGGTACCGGGCAGAACGGAACCACCCCCGGGGTCACTGTCCCCGGCGGCGCGGCCGGCACCGGCACCGCGCAGCAGCAGGGCGGCGCCGGCCAGGGGACGGGCGTCGGACAGGGCACGCAGCAGGGCGTCCAGGGCATCCAGGGCGCGCGGACCCAGCTCGTCGCGCTCTCCGAGACCCTCTCCGCCATCCCCGCCCTCCTCGGCCCCAACGGCGACGGCATCGGCTCCAACTCCTGGGTCGTCTCCGGCACGTACACGACCACCGGCAAGCCGCTGCTCGCCAACGACCCGCACCTGGCGCCGCAACTGCCGTCGATCTGGTACCAGATGGGCCTGCACTGCAACGCGGTCAGCGAGGAGTGCCCCTTCGACGTGGCGGGCTTCACCTTCTCCGGCATGCCCGGTGTGGTCATCGGCCACAACCAGGACATCTCCTGGGGCTTCACCAACCTCGGCGCCGACGTCACCGACCTCTACCTGGAGAAGATCGAGGACGGCGCGTACGTCTACGACGGCGAGAGGGTCCCGTACGAGACCCGCGAGGAGGTCATCAAGGTCGCCGGCGGCGAGGACCGAAAGATCACCGTCCGCTCCACCCGCCACGGCCCGATCGTCTCCGACCGCAGCACCGAACTGGGCACCGTCGGCGACCACGCCCCCGTCGGCGACGGCGCCCCCGACCGCGGCAAGGGCTACGCGGTCTCGCTGCGCTGGACGGCGCTGGAGCCCTCCAACACCATGGACGCGGTCTTCAAGCTCAACGCCGCGAGGAACTTCACCGAGTTCCGCGCCGCCGCCGCCGACTTCGCCGTCCCCTCCCAGAACCTGATCTACGCCGACACCCAGGGCAACATCGGCTACCAGGCGCCCGGCCGCATACCCGTCCGCGCCGAGGGCCACGACGGCCGTTACCCGGCGCCCGGCTGGAACCCGGACTACGAGTGGCGGGACTGGATCCCGCAGGAGGCGCTGCCCTGGGAGTACAACCCCGAGCGCGGCTACATCGTCACCGCCAACCAGGCCGTCGTGGACGCCGAGAAGTACCCCTACCTGCTCACCGAGGACTGGGGCTACGGCGCGCGCAGCCAGCGGATCGACGACCTGATCCAGGCCAAGATCGAGGACGGCGGCAAGATCTCCACGGACGACATGCAGTCCATGCAGCTCGACAACAGCAGCGAGATAGCCAAGCTCCTGGTCCCCCACCTGCTGAAGATCGACGTCGACGACCCCTACGTCCGCGAGGCGCAGGAGCTGCTGGAGGGCTGGGACTACAGCCAGGACGCCGACTCCGCGGCCGCCGCGTACTTCAACGGGGTGTGGCGCAACCTCCTCAAGCTCTCCTTCGGTCACAAGCTCCCCAAGGAAGTCCGCGTCGAGGGCGAGTGCCTGTGGGTCCGCCCGGCCGACGACTCCGGCCCGCTGGAGGACCTGGACGGCACCCCCCGCACCGTCCGCGAGTGCGGCGTGCGCGCCGCCGAGTCCGCGCAGCCCGACGGCGGCGACCGCTGGTTCGAGGTGGTGCGCACGCTGCTGGAGCGTCCCGACAGCGGCTGGTGGATCACCGGCAGCCGTTTCCAGGAGGGCGAGGGCGACCGCGACGAACTGCTGGCACGCGCGATGAAGGACGCCCGCTGGGAGCTGACCACCAAGCTCGGCAAGGACATCGACACCTGGAGCTGGGGCCGTCTGCACCGGCTGATGCTGAAGAACCAGACGCTGGGCACCGCGGGCCCCGGCTTCGTCCAGCACCTGCTCAACCGAGGCCCCTGGGACCTGGGCGGCGGCGAGGCGACCGTCAACGCCACCGGTTGGAACGCGGCGGGGGGCTACGACGTGATCTGGGTGCCGTCGATGCGGATGGTGGTCAACCTGGCCGACCTCGACAAGTCGCGCTGGATCAACCTCACCGGCGCCTCGGGCCACGCCTACCACCCCCACTACACCGACCAGACGGATCTGTGGGCCGAGGGCCGGCTGCTGGACTGGCCGTTCGGCGAGGAGGCCGTCGAGGACGCCACCGAGGACACCATGGCCCTCACCCCGTGACACGGGGGCCTGTCGGAAGCGGCCGGAGGGCCGGGACGGAACCACGTCCCGGCCCTTTGGCCGTCGTGGGCCCGACGGACCCCTCACACCGCCGCGAAGCGGCGCACCCCCTCGGGAGTCACCGCGGCGTGCACGGGACGGTCGTGGGGTTCGGCGGGCACCTCGGCGAGCAGCTCCCCGGAGTGCAGCAGCACCACGAGCGCCGGGCGCCGTCGGGCCGCCTCGACGCGGGCCAGCACCCGGTCGTAACTGCCGCCGCCGCGCCCCAGGCGCATCCCGTGCCGGTCCACGGCCAGGCCCGGCAGCAGGACGGCGTCCGCCCCGGTCACCGCCTCCGGGCCGAACCGCCGTCCGGTGGGCTCCAGCAGTCCCTTGCGGGCGGGGGAGAGGTGCTCGGCGCCCTCGTACGCGGCCCAGTCCAGGTCGTCGTCGGGCAGCAGCACCGGCAGCAGCACCCGTGTGCCGCGGGCGCGCAGTTCCTCCAGGAGCGCCCGGGTGTCCGGCTCGCGCCCCACCGAGACATACGCGGCGACCGTGCGCGCCCCGGCCAGCTCGGACAGCTCCAGGGCGTGTCGGGCGAGCGCGCCGGCGGCCCGCCGCACCTCGTCCTCGGTCAGGTGGGCGCGCGTGGCCAGGAGGGCGCGCCGCAGCACGCGCTTCCGCTCGGCGAGGGTGGGACCCGCCTCCGGTTCCCCGCCCGCGCGCGTGCTCCCCGCCGTCCCCGCTGTCTCCGCCGTCCCCGCCGCGTGCCCCGTGCGGGTGTCCGCGCCGGCCCGCGGCGCCCTCCCGGTGCCGTTGCCCGAATCCCTCACGCCGTGTTCACCTCCCGGGCTCGGTTCCGCCCGGCCTCCACCGAGGCGCGCGGATTATCATCCTGACGACCCGGCATTGTGCTTTCCCCGCCGGGACGAACGTCCACGAACCGCAGCAGAGCCACAGGATCTGCGCGTTCCGTATCAAACCTACGGCTATGGTGCTGACATGACTACCTCACGTACACGGATCACCAAGGCCGTCATCCCGGCCGCAGGGCTCGGAACCCGCTTCCTTCCGGCGACGAAGGCCACTCCCAAGGAGATGTTGCCGGTCGTCGACAAGCCCGCGATCCAGTATGTGGTGGAGGAGGCCGTCGCCGCCGGACTCCCCGACGTCCTCATGGTGACCGGTCGCAACAAGCGTCCACTGGAGGACCACTTCGACCGCAACTACGAGTTGGAGGAGGTGCTGCGGAGCAAGGGCGACGAGGCCAAGCTCACCCGCGTCCAGGAGTCCACCGACCTCGCCACCATCCACTACGTGCGCCAGGGCGACCCCAAGGGCCTGGGCCACGCGATCCTGTGCGCCGCCCCGCACGTCGGCGACCAGCCCTTCGCCGTGCTGCTCGGCGACGACCTGATCGACCCGCGCGATCCGCTGCTGGAGCGCATGATCGAGGTGCAGGCCACCCACGGCGGCAGCGTCGTGGCGCTGTTGGAGGTCGATCCCTCCAGCATCCACCTCTACGGCTGTGCCGTCGCCAAGCCCACCGGGGACGACGACGTCGTACGCGTCTCCGACCTGGTGGAGAAGCCCTCCCGCGAGGAGGCCCCCAGCAACCTGGCCGTCATCGGCCGCTACGTCCTCGACCCGGCGGTCTTCGAGGTGCTGCGCAAGACCGAGCCCGGCCGCGGTGGCGAGATCCAGATCACCGACGCCCTCCAGACCCTCGCCGCCGACCCCTCCATCGGCGGCCCGGTGCACGGCGTGGTCTTCAAGGGCCGCCGCTACGACACCGGCGACCGCGGCGACTACCTGCGCGCCATCGTGCGTCTGGCCTGCGAGCGCGAGGACCTCGGCCCCGAGTTCCGCTCCTGGCTGCGCGACTTCGCCACGAAGGAGCTGTAGGACCGTGGCCGGGACCTGGACCGTCGACGACCACTTGGCCGACGTCCTGCGGTCGGTGCGCCCCCTGGAGCCCATCGAGCTGCACCTGCTCGACGCCCAGGGGTGCGTACTGGTCGAGGACGTCCTGGCGTCCGTCTCCCTGCCGCCCTTCGACAACAGCTCCATGGACGGCTACGCCGTCCGCGCGGACGACGTGGCGAAGGCGAGCGAGGACGAGCCGGTGGTGCTGGAGGTCGTCGGGGACGTGGCGGCCGGCAGCGGCACCGTCCCGGACGTCGGCCCCGGCCGGGCCGCCCGCGTGATGACCGGCGCCCCGCTGCCGCCCGGCGCCGACGCCGTCGTGCCCGTGGAGTGGACCGACGGCGGCACCGGTGGCGGCCCGGTCGACACCATGGCCGCCCACAGCGCCGACCCGTCCGGCGCGGGTGGCGAGGTCCGCGTCCACCGGCCCGTGGAGGCCCGGCAGTACGTGCGCGACAAGGGCGGCGACCTGCGTGCCGGCGCGGTCGCCCTGGAGGCCGGGACCATCCTGGGCCCGGCCCAGATCGGCCTGCTGGCCGCCGTCGGCCGCGCCACGGTGCGGGTACGGCCGCGCCCGCGCGTGGTGGTGCTCTCCACCGGCAGTGAACTCGTCCGGCCCGGCCTCCCGTTGGGCCCCGGCCGGATCCACGACTCCAACAGTTACGTCCTCACCGCCGCCGCCCGGGCCGCGGGCGCCATCGCCTACCGCGTCGACGCGGTGGCCGACGACGCCACCACCCTGCGCACGGTGATCGAGGACCAGCTGGTGCGCGCGGACGCCATCGTCACCAGCGGTGGCGTCAGCGTCGGGGCGTACGACGTGGTCAAGGAGGCGCTGACCGACCTGGCGGGCACCGCCCTGGGCGGCGGTCTCCCCGAGGAGTCCGACGACCGCGACCGTGGCCGCGACGGGGACGGGGACGGGCACGAGGACGGGCCGGACCGCGAGAAGGGCCGCCGGAAGCCCCCTCCACCCACCCGGAGCGTGGAGTTCCGCCGGTTGGCCATGCAGCCCGGCAAGCCGCAGGGCTTCGGTCTGGTCGGCCCCGACGCCGTTCCGCTGTTCGCCCTGCCCGGCAACCCGGTCAGCTCCTACGTCTCCTTCGAGTTGTTCGTCCGCCCGGCCCTGCGCGCCCTGATGGGGCTGGACCCCGCGGACCGGCGCACCGTCCGCGCCCGCGTGGAGCCGGACGACTCCGCACCGCTCACCTCCCCCGAGGGCAAACGGCAGTTCCTGCGCGGCCGGTACGAGCCTCCGGCGGACGGCGAGGAGATCGGCACGGTACGGCCGGTGGGCGGCCCCGGATCCCACCTGCTGGGCTCCCTGGCGCGCGCCGACGCGCTGATCGTCGTACCCGAGCGGACCACCGAGATCGCCCGGGGCGACGAACTGGAAGCCGTGCTCCTGGACTGAGGCGGCCGGGCCCACGAACCTGCGGGTACCGTTGACGCCCACTGTGGTCCACATGGTCCGACGCGGGAGAGCGATGAGCAGCGTGCGACAGGCGGGCACCGGCGACTCGGCCGGGAGCCTCACCCACATCGACGAGGCGGGAGCCGCCCGGATGGTCGACGTCTCGGCCAAGGAGGTCACCGCCCGCACCGCGCGTGCCACCGGACGCGTGCTCGTCGCGCCGCGCGTGGTGGAGCTGCTGCGGGGCGAGGGCGTGCCCAAGGGCGACGCGCTCGCCACCGCCCGCATCGCCGGGATCATGGGCGCCAAGCGCACCCCCGACCTCGTACCGCTGTGCCACCCGCTGGCCCTGTCCGGGGTGAAGGTGGACCTGTCCGTGGCCGACGACGCGGTGGAGATCACCGCGACGGTGCGCACCACCGACCGCACCGGAGTGGAGATGGAGGCGCTGACGGCGGTGTCGGTGGCGGCACTCACCGTCGTCGACATGGTCAAGGCCGTCGACAAGGGGGCCGTCATCACCGACGTGCGGGTGGAGGAGAAGACCGGGGGCGCCTCCGGGGACTGGGAGCGGGCCCGATGAGCGCCGGGCACGCACCCGTCGGCGACACGGCCGCCGAGTCCCTCGAACCCAAGGCGCGCGGAGCGCACGACGCGCGGGGTCGCGCCCTGGCCGTCACCGTCTCCAACCGTGCCGCGGCCGGCGTCTACTCCGACACCACCGGCCCCCTGCTGGTGGAGGCCCTGGACCGGATGGGCCTCACCGCCGACGGCCCCCGCGTCGTCCCCGACGGCGAACCGGTGCGTCAGGCGCTGCGCGAGGCCGTCGCCGCCGGCTACGACGTGGTGCTCACCACCGGCGGCACCGGCGTCTCGCCCACCGACCGCACCCCCGAGATGACCCGGGCCGTGCTGGAGTACGAGATCCCCGGCATCCCCGAGGCGATCCGCGCCGCCGGACTCGCCAAGGTCCCCACCGCCGCCCTCTCGCGTGGCACGGCGGGCGTGGCGGGCACCACGCTGGTCGTCAACCTCCCCGGCTCCACCGGAGGGGTGCGCGACGGCCTCGCCGTGCTGGAGGGCCTGCTGGCGCACGCCGTGGACCAGATCCGCGGCGGCGACCACCCCCGCGAGGACGCTCCGACGGGGAAACCGGGAAAGGACACGGAGCGTTGACCGCTCCCTGGCCGGTCGAGCTGACGGAGGGCGATGTGACCCTCCGCCCCATAAGGCTGCGCGACCACCGCGCCTGGCGCGAGGTCAACCAGCGCAACCGCGACTGGCTGCGCCCCTGGGAGGCCACGGTTCCGCCCGCCCCGCCCGGCCATCTGCCGGCCCGGCGGCCGACGTACCGGCAGATGGTCCGCCACCTGAGGTCGGAGGCGCAGGCGGGGCGGATGCTGCCGTTCGTGGTCGAGTACCAGGGGCGGCTGGTCGGGCAGTTGACGGTGGCCGGAATCACCTGGGGCTCGATGTGCTCCGGACACATCGGTTACTGGATCGATCGCGAGGTGGCCGGACGCGGTGTGATGCCCACGGCCGTCGCGCTCGCCGTCGACCACTGCTTCGGCGCCGTCGGGTTGCACCGGATCGAGGTCTGTATCCGTCCGGAGAACGGGCCCAGCCGTCGGGTGGTGGAGAAACTCGGATTCCGCGAGGAGGGGCTGCGGCCGCGTTATCTCCACATCGACGGCGCCTGGCGCGACCACCTGGTCTACGCCCTGACCACGGAGGAAGTGCCGGAGGGGATGCTGAACCGCCTCCACGGGAGGACGAACCACGGAAGCCCGGGAGCCCCGGGAACTCCGCGGAAATAAAATAAATGTTCGATATTGACTGCGGATTGAGCATCTTCGGTTCATGAGTCGGACGCATTCGCGACGACAGGCCGACGCAATCACAAAAAACGGTTGAGATATCAGCCAGATCGTGCGACACACCGCGCCAATTGGCGTATGGCCCTCACCAAACCCCTCTACGGTGTGAGACGTGAGCAGCAGCGGCCTCATCTACGCAGCCCTCGTCGGAGCCTGGGCCGCCTACCTGGTACCGATGTGGCTCCGCCGGCAGGACGAGCTCAACGAGGCTCGTCCGACGGAGCGCTTCGGCACGGCCATCCGGCTGCTGTCCGGCCGGGCGGCGATGGAGCGTCGATACGCCAGGAGCCTGAAGGGCTCGGACGGGTTCGACGGGCTCGGGGAACGCGGCCAGGCCGACGGTGACGACCCCGTCGCCCCGGACGGCGTCGACGTCCGGGCCCTCGCCAACCCCGCGACCGAGCGACACACCGTGCCCGGTCCGGCCACGATGGCCCGCTCCGAGGCGCCCACCGAGATCCGCCACCCGCTGTCGCCCACCCGCGCCGACCACTTCGCCGCCCGAGCGGGACGCGCCGACCACGAGGAACGCACCGGCAACAAGCGCCGGGCCAAGCTGCTCGCCCGCCGCCGCCGCACCACCATGGTCCTCTTCCTGGCCTTCACGCTCGGCGCGGTCGTCGCGGCGGTCGGCGGCGTCGCCTTCCTCTGGGCCCCGGCGATCCCCGCCGGACTGCTGAGCGCCTACATCGCCCACATGCGGGCCCAGGAACGCCGCCGCTTCGAGTTCGTCATGGACCAGCGCCGTGCCGAAGCCGCCGCCCGACGGCTGCGGGAACGCCGCGCGGCCCCCGCCGGCGCCTCCTCCCCGGCCCCCGCGTCCGCCTCCTCCGCCTCCTCCGCCTCCTCCGCCCCCAAGGCCCCGGCACCGCCCGCCGAAGCGCGACCCGAACCGGCGCCCGGACCGGAGGACACCGAACGACGGGCCCTGGTGGAGCAGACCGACCACGCCGAGTGGGTGGACGCCCAGCGCCGCGAGCGCGCCCCGGCGCAGAGCGGCTGGGAGCCCACCCCCGTACCGCTGCCCACCTACGTCAACGCCCCGGTCGCCCCGCGCACCGCGGGCGGTGTCGATCTGGGCGCCCCGGACGCGTGGAGCTCGGCCCGCTCCACTACGGCCGCCACGCCGTCCCCCTCCGCCGCCTCCTCCTCCGCCGCCACACCGTCCCCCTCCTCGGCTGGGCCGGCCCCGCGCCGGCAGACCCCGCTGTTCGACCAGTACGCCGACGAGGACCGCCCCCGCGCCGCCAACGAGTGACCGGCGCCCGTCCGGCCCCTCCCCGGCCGCCGCGCGACGACGGCCGGCACGGGAACGGATTTCTGCGCACGGCGATGGGGATGCTAAGGTTTCACCCGTTGCAAGGGCCTGTAGCGCAGTCCGGTAGCGCACCTCGTTCGCATCGAGGGGGTCAGGGGTTCAAATCCCCTCAGGTCCACATCAGGGCCTCTCCCGGGTTCACTCGGGAACGGCTGACGAGATCCCGTCCGATCGTGCAGATCGGGCGGGATCTCTGCGTTGACGGGGGCCGTTCGGCGCGTGTTCGGGGCGGGCGGACGGCGGGGGATCGACCGCCCGCCCGGTGCGGAGGCGTCGACAAGTGGCAGACCACCGTGCGGCATCCCATACTGGCTCAGGCGCCACCCCGATCGGCTCGTGAGAAGGAGAAGCGCAGACGCCGCCGGTCGTTGGGGGGCGGCGCGACGGGCTCCGCCCGAGGAATCCGAACGGACCGACCCGATCCCACCCGTGACGGCGACGCTGTGTGCCGGTGTGCCGGGTGTCGGCGTGCCCGCCGGCTGCCGCAGACACCGGCGGAAGATCCCGTCACGCGATGTGTCCGACGAGGCCGGCCGTTCGGAGCAGTGGTGAAGCCCCCGGTCGAACAGGGCCTTCACGAAGGGAAGTCCCGCCGCCGGTCCTCTCGGAGCGGCTGACGGCCGTGCGCGGCACACCCGGGGGCACGGCTCCCGGCTCACCGGAAAGGCCCCCAGGCCCGCGCGGAACACCGTGCGGGCCCGGGAGAGCGGCGCGGCCGTCCGGGGCGGCGGTCGCGGCCGCCTGGGCCGTGGCCGCGACCCTGGCCGCGCTGTCGGCCTGGACGGCGCTGTGGCCGTCCGGAGCGACCGTCCCCTCGGCCCCCTCGGATTTCGGCGACCGGCCGCGAGCCACCGAACCCGCTGTGGGCCGGTCGTACGGGGGCCATGACGGTGGCCCGACGGGCACCGCGCCCAAGGAGACGGCCGAACCGGCCGCCGTGCGCGTCCCCGAGGTCTCCCTGAACGCGCGGACCGTGCCGGTCGGCGTCGACGGCGACGGCACGACGGAGATCCCCGAGGACGCCGGTGAGGCGGGCTGGTACCGCCACGGACCGGCGCCGGGCGCACCGGCCGGCTCGGCCGTCCTGGTCGGCCACGTGGACGACCGCACCGGGGAACTGGGCGCCTTCGCCAAGCTGTACGCGGTCCGCGAGGGCGACTCGGTCACCGTCGAGCGACGCGGCGCCCCACCCGTGCGGTACGAGGTGACGGCCCGCGAGACGGTGGCCCGGGACCGGCTGCCCGAGGAGGTGTTCCGGCGCGACGGGCGTCCCGTCCTGACATTGGTCACCTGCGCCCCGCCCTACGACCGAGACCGCGGCGGCTACCGGAACAACCTGGTGGTGTACGCGGAACCCGTCACGGAACGGGGCTGACCTCGTGGTGGGCGGCACAGGCCGCCGGGCGCCCGGCTCGACGCGACGGCCGGGCGTGGTCGCTGCGGCTCAGCGCAGCGGCTTGGCGTAGCAGCGGCTGCCCGGCTCGTGGCGGTACACCCCGAACTTCTCGGTCGGGACGTAGCCACTGGACTCGTACAGCGCTATCGCCTCCGGCTGCATGGTGCCGGTCTCCAGCACCATCCGGAGCCGTCCCGCCTGCCGGGCGTCCTCCTCCAGCAGGGCCAGGACGCGGCGGGACAGCCCCTGCCGGCGGGCCTCGCGGACCACGAACATCCGCTTCAGCTCGGCGTCACCGTCCCGGTAGTTCTCCTCGTTCTCGTCCATCGCGCGCCAGCCGCCGGTGCCCACGGGACGCTCCAACTCGTCGTAGGCGACCAGGAACAGGCCGTTCGGTGGCCGGAACATCGACGGGTCCAGCGGGGTGATGTCGCCCTCGCTCCCGTACCGCTCGGCGTACTCCTGCTGCACCAGGTCGTTGAGCTTCACGGCGTCGGGGTGGTCGAAGGGGGTGGGCACGATGCGCATATCCGCATCGTAAAGTGCCCGGGTGCTGACGATTTCGACGGTCAACGTGAACGGGCTGCGGGCCGCGGCCAAGAAGGGCTACGCACAGTGGCTGGCCACCACGGACGCGGACGTGGTGTGCCTCCAGGAGGTGCGCGCCGAGCCGGACCAACTTCCGGACGCCGTGCGCGAACCGGAGGGTTGGCACGCGCTGTACGCCCCCGCGGCGACCAAGGGACGCGCGGGAGTGGCGGTGCTCACCCGGCGTGCGCCGGAGCGCGTCCAGGTGGGGTTCGGCGTGACGGAGTTCACCGACTCCGGCCGCTACCTGGAGGTGGACCTCCCCGGCCTGACCGTCGCCAGCCTCTACCTGCCCTCGGGCGAGGTGGGCACCGAGCGCCAGGAAGAGAAGGAGCGCTTCATGGCGGCGTTCCTGCCCTACCTGGCCTCCCTGCGCGAGCGGGCGGCCGCCACCGGCCGTGAGGTCCTGGTCTGCGGCGACTGGAACATCGCCCACCGCGAGGCGGACCTGAAGAACTGGAAGGCCAACCGGAAGAACTCCGGCTTCCTGCCCGAGGAGCGCGCCTGGCTCGGACGTGTCTTCGACGAGGCGGGCTACGCCGACGTCGTCCGCCGCCTCCACCCCGACCAGGACGGACCGTACTCGTGGTGGTCCTACCGTGGACGGGCCTTCGACAACGACGCGGGCTGGCGCATCGACTACCACGTGGCCACCGAGCCGCTGGCCGAGCGGGCGGTGAAGGCGTACGTGGAACGGGCCGCCGACCACGCCGGGCGGTGGTCCGACCACGCGCCGGTGACGGCCGTGTTCGACCTGTAGGACGGCCACCCGCCCGCTCTGGGCCGGTGCGACGGACGCCCCGCCGCCACTCGTGGTGGGCGACGGGGCGCCGGGGACGTCGGCGGCTATGGGCAAGAGCGCCGGTCCACGGCGCGCGGTGAGGACGGCGCCCGACGTTCGCGCCTCCGCGCCGGCTCGCAGCGCGGGCACTCGCACGGGGGCCACGCCATCGTGTCGAGTACGGGCAGGTGGTCGCCTTCGCGGACGACGACCGGACGGGACCACGTGCGGCCGCCGTCACGGGACACGCGCAGGGTCATGCGGGAGTCGTCGGGTTCGCTCATCGACCGACCACCACCAGACGGCGGCGCGGCCGTGGTGACCACGGACGGACGAGCAAGCCGTCGACCACTACGGCGGGTTCCGGTCGGTGGTTCGCGGCCGATGGCAACGGTGGTGGGAGCCGCACTGTCGACAGCCGTGCCGGTCGGCGGCCGCGAGGACGGCAGTGTTTTCCGGTCCCGGAGCGGAACCGGTTCAGGATGTTGAAGGTACGCTTTCGCACCGTCGGCTACTCCTTCGCAGTAGACGGCCACTGCCCCCGGCCGGGTCGCCTCCGGCGCGGGGGTTCTTTGCGCTCATACTGCACCACACCGCTATACCTGCGCCACACCGCTCTATGGAGCAGTAAGAGCGGCATGCAGCTACCTTATGATGCGCGCCGCACCAGGTGCGCTTACGTTCGCCGCATGGATGAGCGCGGACCCGTGGACTTCATGTCGCCGGAGTACATCTACCGGCAGGTCGCGGCTGCGATCGTGGCGGACATCCGCTCGGGCAGGCTGCCCGTGGGCGCTCGGTTGTCGGGCGAGCGTGCCATGGCGGAGGAGTACGGCGTCGCCGTCGGCACCGTCCGGAAGGCGGTGGCGCTCCTTCGTGAGCAGGGCGTATTGGTCACGATGCCCGCGCGTGGCACCTTCGTGGTGAAGCAGCCGGACGACGACGCGGATGCGGAGAGGTCGGCGGCGGACGAGTGATCGCGTGCCGGTGACGGCCGTGTTCGACCTGTAGGATGCCCCGCCGCCGCTCGCGTTGCCGTCGGCGTTCCTGCGCGCGCTCGTACGCGACGAGGTACGGCCGAACCATGGCGATGGTGTCGCCGTCCAGCGGTGTGAAGTGTTCGCCCTCTCGCGGGAGCGAGGCCGGACGCGGGACGGTGACCGGTGCGGCGGCCGTCGGTGCGGCGCGGTGCCTGCCACGGGCAGGCAGGAAGACGCCCAGGAGGGCGGCCAGTAGGCTTCGCAATGTCGTTCGCTCCAACCAGCGATCGGCCATGCCCCGGGACGCCTTGCCCGCGTCGCCGGGGTGTTTTCGTGTCATCGCCGACGGTAACCGCTGTTGGTAGCGACCGATATTGGTTGGTAGTAGTCGACAGCTATCGACCGCAGTTGGTAATGCGTGACTACGGCCGGCCGCTTACGGTCGTGGACATGAGCGACAAGATCGACCCGACGGCTCCCGAGTACGCCTATGAGCAGCTCGCCGGGATCATCGAGCGGCGCATCAAGGCCGGGACATACCCGCCAGGGTCGAAGCTCCCCGGTGAGTTGGACATCGCTTCGGAGTTCAGCGCCGGGTCGCAGACCGTCCGACGGGCGTTGGAGATCCTGCGGGAGCGTGGGCTGATCGTGACTGTCCGGGCGCGTGGGTCGTTCGTGAAGCGCGACGTGGAGGTGTGACCGATCACCAGGACAGTGGCGCTGACGGAGCGATCGAGTGCCGGTGACGGTGGTCCCCAGGGACTGAACGCGCCCGTGCCCCGCCTCCCGGCCCGACTCGAAGTCGGGCCGGGAGGCGGGGTGGACGGGGCGGTGGGCGGCCGGTCTACCAGTTGACCATCCGCTCCAGCTCCCCCCAGGTCCGCGGGCCGACGATGCCGTCGACGACGAGGCCGTTCCGGCGCTGGAACTCCTTGACCGCGGCCAGGGTCTGCGGCCCGAACAGGCCGTCGAGCGCTCCGTGGTAGAAGCCGCCGAAGGCCAGCATGTACTGGGCGCACTTCACCGCGCTGTGGTTGGAACTGCCGTAGGAGACGGTGACGTTCGGGGCCAGGTGGCAGTAGTAGGCGGCCGCGGTGCCGACGGGGGCGGGGACCGCCAGGGCGGGAGCCGTCGCGGCCCCCAGCAGCGCGGTGGCGAGTGCTCCCACCACCGCGGCGGTGACACGTGTTCTCACGGGTGATCGGTGTCCTTCTCGTTGGGTGCCGGCCGGAGTCGGCGGGGAGGATGGGTCGAACCCCGAGTGGGGCTCGCGGTCCGCTCCGGCGCGCCGCTTCGGAAGGGGTGGCGGGACGGGCGGCCGCACCACCGATCCTGGTGCGGCGACGGGCCCTCCCGCACCGGTCCCACGGACACCGTGGACGTCCCGGGACGGTCCGCCGCCCGAGCTGCGGCTTCGCCATCCGGTGGGAACGCGGGGCGGGACGGGTGGGACGGTGACGCCGCTCTCCCCGGAGCACGGACGAGGACGGAACCGTACCGCCCGGTGGGGAGTTACGGTCTCGTCCCCGACGCGCCCGGCAGGAGGCGAAGCGCATGTGGTCGTTGTCCGAGCCGTACCAGCCGCACAACTCCCTCGTCGTCCTCCTCCTGGTCATGGTCGGTGTCGTCGGCACCCCGACGCTCGCCCTGCGCGGACTCTGGATCGGGGTCACGCTGCTGGTCCGTGCCGGAAGGGTCCCGGCCGCGGTGACGTGGACGGCGGCGGTGAAGTCCGTCGCGCTCCTGGTGTGGGCCGGGGCGGCCGGCGTGTACACCTGGGGAGTGCTGTACCTGGCGTTCACCGACGACTATGGCCAGTCCCTGGAGTGTGACGCGGTGGCCGGGGAGGGACGGGTCGTCGACTACGAGCCCTCGTTCGTCCCGCTGCGTTTCGGGTGCCGCCTGGACGACGGACGGACGGTCGACGTGATCGTCCCCGACCACGTCAACGCGTGGGCGTTCCCGTTGGCCGGGTGTGCCCTGGTCCTCACCCTGATCGTGCGGGCCCGCGACAACCGGAGCGCGAAGCGGGGAGCCGACGGCCGTCGGGGGGCCGGGAGCCGCCGCCACCCGGACTGAACACCGTGGCCCCGCGCCACCGCCCGCCGGTGGCGACGTGCTCGGTGCCCCGGCTCCTGCCGGCCGGATCGCCGTCTTCCGTCACGTCCTCGACGAGTCCTCCCGGGAGTCCTTCGACGCGGCGTCCGAGGTGGCCAGGGCGCCGGCGAGGCGGCGGGCCTCGGCCATGAGCGGGCCGAACACCGTCAGGTGCGCGTTCTCGGGAGTGGACTCGACGTACCGGGAGATCTCGGTGCGGACCTCCTCCTGGGTGTCCCGGGCTTCGGCGATGGCCTCACGCAGCTCCCGTCGGGCCGCCTCGGGGGCGTCGCCGGTGGTGGAGCGGCCGTAGGCGTCCAGGGCGTCGGCGACCTTCCGGAGGAAGGCGGAGTAGGGGCGGGTGACGGCGTGGTCGGGCCGGGGGATCTCCTCGTCGTTCTCGTCGGCGGCCTCCACCAGGGTGCGGGTCAGGCCCTGGAGGCGGTCGGAGACCTCCTCCAGGGTGGCCAGGGCCTCGCCGTACTTGTCGCTCTGCCGCGCCGCCTCCGCGCGGCGCCGCCGGTCGGGGTTGAACCACAGGCTCTCCCGGCTCCAGTCGATCGCGGACTGCCCGCTGTTGATCGCGCGCGGGAGGCGGCGGGTCCGTTCGTGCCAGGTGCTGACGCGGTCGTACTCCCAGGGTTCGTCCAGGCCGTCCGCGAGGTCCGTGATGACCTCCCGGGCCTCGCGGACCGCGGCGTCCACGGCCTCGCGGGCGCTGCGCAGGTGGGAGGGCGGCAGGACCAGGGCGTTGACGGCGATGCCGATGGCGGTGCCGAGCAGTGCGGCCAGCAGGCGGGAGACGGTGGAGTCGAGGGTCGCCTGGCCGGGGACGAGGGTGAACAGGGCGGCCGTGGCGGCGTAGATGCCCTGGTTGCCGAAGCGCGGCCAGTTGCCCACCAGGGTGGTGAGGGGCAGGACGACGATCATCACCAGCACCGGGTGGCCGAAGGGAATGCCCAGTGCGGCAGCGAGCACGGTTCCGGTGGTGATCGCCAGTGTCTGTTGGAGGCCCTGCCACACCGAGCGGTAGACGGTCGACTGGACCAGGACGACCGCCACCCAGGGGGCCATCAGGGCGAAGGCGTTGGGCAGCAACCAGGCGGCGGCCAGCCAGGCCAGGATGGCGGCGAGCGCGGCCTTGCCGGACTGGATGACGATGTTGCGTTCCCGCCCCGGGCTTCGCCAGGCGCGGCGCAGCGCGCGCGCCCCCCAGGCCACCTCGGCCCGCACGGTGTGCGCGGCGCGTCGTACGGGGGCGGATCGGGTCGCGGACTGCGTGTGCACCATGCACTTACCGGTTGCCGCACGGTGCCCGGTCATGCCGGCCGGAGCGGCCGGGTCGGGGCGGAACGGGCGCGTGGCCCGCCGCCGGTGGAGGCGCGCGCCGATGACGGACGAGGGGAACGTCTGGTTCCTCCGGTTCCCCGCAAGAGTCGTCTTTCACTCGTAAGAGTGATGGCATGGACCCCTTTTCGCTCAGTGCGCCAACTGGCGTAGAACGTCCCCCGAACGGTGCCGTATGACTGACACATCAGCAGCACACGGGCGCCGGGAGGACGACATGGCGGCTGGGGCCAGGCACCACTGGATCATGGTGCTGGACATAGAGAACTTCAGCACTCGAACCGATCCGATCCAGCGGTCGCTCCGCGGGGCCATGTACGGGGTGCTCCGGGAGGCGGTGGGTCAGGCAGGGCTCCCCGAGGCGGAGGTCGTCGTCGAGGACCGGGGCGACGGCGTCCTCATGCTGATTCCGGCGACCGTCTCGCCGGTGGACCTGGCGGGCAGCCTGGTCCGGGCGCTGGACGACGGTCTCGCCGAGGCCGCCGCCATCTTCAACGAGGCGCACGCCATGCGGTTCCGGGTGGCGCTGCACCAGGGGCTGGTCACCCGGGACGGCGAGGGGTGGTCGGGGGACGCGGTCAACACCGCGTCCCGGCTGGTGGACGCCCAGCCGCTGCGCGAGGTGCTCAGGGCCGCGACGGGCTCCCGACTGGTCTTCGTCGTCTCGGACGAGATCCACCGGAGCGTGATCCGGCACGGGTACCGGACGATCGACCCGGCCGCCTACCTCCCCCTGCGGTTCAGGGACAAGCAGGGCAAGCTCATCGAGTGCTGGGTGACCGTCCCCGGCCGTCCGGCGCCGCCCGGCCTGCCGGTGCCGTCGGACGAGCGGCCCGACGGGGACGGACCGGCGGGCGGCGCCGCGCGGGGCGCGGACGGCGGGAACGGCGGGGGGCCGGCCGTCCCGGGCGGTGTGACGATGTGGGCGGAGAAGGTCCACGGTGACCAGGTCGGCGGGGACAAGAACGTCACCGTCCACGCTCCGGGCCAGGTGCGCCTGTGACGGCGGGAACGACGGAGACCACCGGAGGGAACCCGGCCGGGGGACCGGGGGGACCGGTCCCGCGGGCCCGGGAGGCGGGCGCGGCGCGGGGGGACGCCGCGCCCGCCGCGGAACGCGAGGACGCGGCGCCGGGCGCGTCGGGCTCGCCGGGGCCGTCCGAAGGGGCCCGAGCGGAGGGCGAGGAGGCCGCCGAGCGGGACTCCGACCGGGTGGGGCCGGGCGCCGAGGCGTCCGAGGCCACCGGTGGACTCGGCCAGGGGTCGCAGCGGTACGGCCATGTGCGCGACGCCTTCGCCAACGTCGAGGGCGACGTGGTCGGCCGCGACAAGTACGTCGTCCTCCTCGGCGGCCGGAAGGAGAGACTCCGCAGGCTCTCCCCCCTGACCGTGGAGCGGGTGCGTTTCGCCTACCAGGAGCCGGGGCAGTTGGCCGACGCCCGCGAGGTGCTCACCAGACGGCGCGTACTGCTGCTGCGGGGGCCGGAGGGATACGGCAAGACGGCCATGGCGGTGCGGCTGCTGCTGGGGCTGGGCGACGGCCCGCTCTACCACCTGGACAGCGGGGTGGACCTCGCCTCGCTCTCCGAGCGGCTGGAGGACCACGGCGGGGACATCGAGCGCGGAGCGGGCTATCTGCTCGACCGGCCCGCCGACCTCGCGCGCCTGCGGGGCGACGTCTACGAGAAGGTGCGGGGCGCGCTGAGCGAGGCGGACGCCTCGCTGGTGGTGACGGTGCCGGACGACGAGGCGCCGGCCGACAGCGAGTTGCTCGCCGGCGTCGTGGACCTGACGGACGCCCCCGACCGGCGGATGATCGTCTCCCGGTACCTCCAGTGGCGCCTGGGAGACCGCACCGCCGGCCGGCTCCTGGCCGAGCACACCGTGGTGGAGCTGCTCGACGAACAGCTCGACGGCGACCCCCCGTGCCGGCTGGCGGCCGAGCTGGCCGTGGCGGTCTGCGACGAGTACGAGGCGGGCGCGTACGGCACCGGTGCCCTCGGGGTCGAACGCGTCCGGGCGCGCCTGGCCCGGATGGAGGCCGAGGACTTCGACATCTGGGCCGACGGGCTGGGCGGTGTGCCGCTGCGCTGCTTCGCCATCGCCCTGGCCGTGCTCAACGGACTGCCGCAGGAGCACGTCGCGCGGGCGGCGCGCTCGCTGGAGAGACGCCTGGGCACCGACCGCCGGCCCGTGGTCGTGGTGGGCGGGGACGGCCGGCCGCCGGGCGGGGACGGGCCCTTCGCCCTGCCCCGGCGCAAGCAGCTCACCCGGTTGCGGGCCCGCGCCGTGCCCGACCCCGACGGGGCGCCGGGGGAGGCGCTGGAGTACAAGGACCCGGCGTACGCCCGGCTCGTGGTGCTGCACGCCTGGTCGCAGTACGGGATCCAGGACGAGCTGCTGGACTGGCTCGGGGAGCTGGTGGGCGACGCCTCGGTGCGGGTCCGGGCCTATGCCGCCGCCGCGCTGGGCGTGTTGGCCCGCGCCTCCTTCGAGTACGTCCGCGACCGCGCCCTGGTGCGGTGGCGGGACGACGAGGACGCCCGGCGGCGGGAGGCGGTGGCCTACGCGCTCTCCCTGGCGGCCGAGGACGACCGGCTCCGCGACGGGATCGCCGCGCTGACCTCCGACTGGTACACCGACCGGGACAGCCCCCGGAGCCAGGCGACGGCGGCCCGGGTGTACGGCATGGGGCTCGGGCCGGGAACGGAGGGGAGCGTCCGGGCCCTGGGCCGGCTCACCCTGGTGGACCGCCTCACGGTCGCCGTCGCCGTCGGGCAGGGGTTCACCGACCTGCTGGCCGAGGAGCGCTGGGCGGCCCCCGAGGTGCTGTGGGAGTTGGTGGAGCGCGTCGCCGACCACCGCTCCAGGCCGGCCGCGCTGCTGGCCTTCCTGGTGATCGCGGCCCAGTGGGCGGTGGACGGCGAGCGGTGGGGTGACGGCCGGGGCGACGCGCGGGACGACGTACGGGAGGACGTACGGGACGCGGCGGAGGCGGACGGCTGGCCCGCCCTGCTCTACCTGGCCGGGGCCGAGTCGAGCCTGCGCGACCCGCTGGTGCTGCTCTGGCGGGAGGCGCTCAACCAGGCGCTCTTCCGCCCCCAGACGGAGCAGGTGTTGGGGAACTGGGCGGCGCTGGCGGAGCGGGACGCCCGGTTCCGGGACGTGTTCGAGCTGATGGTCGGAGCCGTGGTGCACGGTGACGGGCGGTCGGGGCGGATCCTGCGGCAGGCGGTCGCGGAGTGGGACGACCCGGAGTCGTTGGCGCCCCTCCCGCTGACGGCGGCGGTGGTGACCACCGTGCTCGACCGGGAGAGGGTGTGAGATGACCGCGGAACTGTCGCTGATCCTGAACGAGAGGCCGCTTCCCCGGAACCGGCTGGGCGAGGTCGAGACCACCAGCACCAACATCGCCGTGCTGTACCCCGTCGGGGACGGCGCCTGGGAGATCGAGGGCACCCGGCCGCGCCGCTGGTGGCAGCGGCCCGTCGAGAAGAGCCGTCGCCCGTGCTACGCGGTCGACATGGGCGACCACCGACGGACGGGGGAGTTCCTGAGGACCCCGCTGCCCTGTCGCGACCAGGCGCACCGGTTCGAGGCGACCGTCGACATCGGGTTCCGGGTGCACGATCCGGTGGAGCTGGTCCGCCGTGGCGTCCGGGACGGTCTGGACGTGGTGTACGGCCACCTCAGGCGCCGGCTGCGGGCGCACACCCGGAAGTTCGCCATCGACCAGGCGGACCGGGCGGAGGAGCACATCAACGCGGACGTCGAGTCGGGGATGCGGCTTCCCGAGGGGATCACCGTCTTCCACTGTGTGGTGCACCTGGAGCCCGACGCCGAGGCCCAGGAGTACATCCGGGAGTTGACCAGGAGCGACCGCCGCAACGTGCTGGAGCGGTTCGGGCACCGGAACCTGGTGGAGGAGACCCGGAACCGGGCGGAGATCGAGCGGATCGAGCAGGTGGCGCGCCTGGAGCGGGAGGAGGCCGAGCGCCGGGCACTGGAGAGCCTGCCCTCCGGGGTGTGGGCCCTCCTCCAACGGCACCTGATCAAGCACCCCGAGGACACCGGCTACGCCGTGGAGGCGTTCCGCGCGTACCAGGAGAGCGTGGGCGCCCGGGAGGAGATCCAGGACCAGCGCCAGACCGAACTGCTGAAGTTCCTGGTGGAGAAGGACGTGATCCGGCAGGCCGACGTCCCCGCGCTCCGCGAGGACATGCGACGGCGGATCGAGGGGAGCGCCGGTGCCGGTGCCGGCGCCGGAGCCGGAGACGGGACGCCGGCGGCGCGGCGGTCCCTGCCGGCGACGGGCACGGACGGCGCGCCCGTCATGTGGGGCGGCTCGGGCGGACCGGGCGTGGTGCGGGAGCCCGCGGCGCCGGCCGCCACCGGCGTCGTCCCGATCTACGTGGCCCTGGACACCTCGTACGCGACCCAGGAGTGCGTCGGCGAACTCGGCGACGCCCTGCGCTCGTTGCAGACGGCCCTGGCCAACAGCCCGGACGTCAGCCGTGCCGTGCGGCTGTCCGTGGTCCCCTTCGCCGAGCGGGCACGGGTGCGGCTGCCGAGCACGACGGTGGGCTGGGACACCGACGTGCCCACCCTGTCCGCCGGGGGAGACCGCCGCTACGGGGCGCTCTTCGAGACGCTGCTCGACCGGGTGCCGGCCGACGTCGAGCGGCTCAAGCGGCAGGTGTCGCCGGTGCACCGTCCGGTGGTCTTCCTGCTGACGGCGGGGGAGCCCGAGGACGCCGCCGACTGGCCGGAGCGGTACCGGCAGCTGGGGGAGCACCGCTACGCGCCGATCATCGTCGCCTGCGGCATCGGCCGGGCGGACCCCCGCACGGTCGTCCGGCTCGCGAACCCGTCCGAGCTGGCCTACGCCGCGGAGTCGCCCGGCGCCCTCGGGGAGGCGGTGGGGCAGTACTCGGTCTTCCTGCAGAACGCGGTCCTCCACATCGGGCGCGGCGCGGTCGCGGGGAACGTGGACCTGCTCCTGACCTGTCCGATGGGGCTGCGCCGGATCACCCCGGACAGGGTCGCGGGCCCGACCGCGGACCACTGAGCCACATCCCGACACACCCAGCCGACATCCCGTCGGGCCACGCCCGCCCGCCACTTCGGCCCCCGGCCCTTCCGGTCCGGGGCGGCGGGCGGGCGGGCGACAGCACGAGAAGGGAACGACCATGGCCGAGAACCAGGGCCACCTGCTGCCGGTGTACATGGTGGCGGACGAATCGGGGTCGATGAGCCCGTACGTGGACGACCTCAACGCGGGACTGGCCTCGCTCCGCCGCGTCCTGCTCGGCGAACCGATGACCGCGGCCAGGATCCGGTTCTCCGTGGTGGGCTTCGCCGGCGGCACGACCGAGTACCTGCGCCTGGCCGACCTGCGGCAGGGACAGGAGCCGCCGCCCCTGGGCGCCCACGGCGGCACCAGTTACGCCGCGGTCTTCCGGGACCTGCTGCGCCGTGTCCCCGAGGACGTCTCCGTCCTCAAGGGGCAGGGCTACCGGGTCCACCGGCCGGCGGTGTTCTTCCTCAGCGACGGCCGGCCCGACCGGAACGAGGACTGGCGCACGCCCCACCGCCGGCTCACCGACCGGTCCGTCACCAGGGCGGCCCCGAACATCGTGGCCTGCGGCATCGGGGACGCCGACGCCGAGACGATCCTGGGCGTCGCCACGGAACGGCACTTCGCGTTCGTCTCGGTCCCCGGCGCGGAACTCGGGGACTCGGTCGCCGGGTTCTGCTCGGAGCTGACCAGGAGCGTGGTGGAGTCGGGCCGGTCCATCGCCTCGGGCACCGCGGAGTTGACCTTCGACAGGCCCGAGGGGTTCCGCATGGCGATCGACGTGATCTGAGCGTGTGGTCGATGGGAAGACACCGGAAGCAGCGCGTCGAGTCCTCTCCCGAGGGATCCGCCCCGGAGCCCTCGCCCCCCTCGTCCTCCTCGTCCCCCTCACCGGGACGGCCGGAGGGGGAGGCGTCCGGGGCGTGGCGGCCCGTGGTGATCGGGACGGGGATCGCGGAGTTCGAGCCTCGGCCCACCGCCGGGCTCCCCTACCGTCCCGACACGCTCTGCGACGGCTGGTCCACCGACCGCCTCACCGTGCGCGTCGCCTCGCTGCGCGGCTACGCCCACCGGTACGACGGCAGGCCGCGGGAGGACGACGTCGCCGTGGCGGTCCACGGGGCGACGGGGACGCTGGTGTTCGCGGTGGCGGACGGCGTCTCCGGCGCGGAGCAGCCGCACCTCGGGGCGGCGCTCGCCTGCCGGGGCGTGCTGGCCCAGCTGGACGCCGGCGCGGCGGAGACGGACTGGCGGCGCACCGTGACGGCCGCGGCCTGGCAGTTGTTCCTGCGGGTCACGGCGGGTCGGGAGCCCGCGCCGGAGGACCGGCGGGAGGCGGAGCGGCTGTTGGCGACCACCCTGGTCGCGGGCACGGTCGTGCCCCTGCCGGCGGGAGGGCTGCGCTGCCGCCTGGCGCGGGTCGGCGACTCGGGCGCCTGGCGGCTGGGAGACGACGGGTACGAGCGTCTGCTGGCGGGCTCGGCGGACGACTCGGCCGAGGGGGTGTTCTCCTCGGCGGTGACGCCGCTGCCCCGGGTGCCGGAACGGGTCGAGTCCCAGGGGGCGGACCTGCCGCCGGGCACCGTGCTGCTGGTGGGCACCGACGGCTTCGGTGACCCGTTGGGCGACGGCACGGGGCGGGTCGGGGAGCTGTTCGCGCGGGTGTTGAGGACACCGCCCCCGGCCCTGGCGTTCGCCCACGCCCTCGACTTCTCCAGGGAGACCTTCGACGACGACCGGACGCTGCTCGCCGTGTGGCCGCGCGTTCCGGGAGAGGGGGCCGGACGATGACCGGAACCGGAGCTCGCCGCGTGGACGTGGCGCGACTGACCCGCGGCGGACTGCTGGGCAGAGGAGGTCAGGGCAGCGTCTGGGACGTCGGGCTCGGCGCGCCCGACGACCCCCGTCCGACGGCCTTCAAGGAGTACGCGCCGGCCTGCCTCGACGCGCTGGACGTGTCCGCGCTGGAGGAGTTGGTGGCCTTCGCGGCCGGGGCGGCACCGCACCGGGCGGAGTGGATCCACCGGCACGCCGCCTGGCCCACCGCTGTGGTGACCGACGGGGACCGGACGGTGGGCTTCCTGATGCCCCGGGTGCCGGAGCGGTTCTTCCTGCGGCTGAGCCACGACCCCGAGGAACCGCGGACCGCCGGGGTCGAGTACCTCCTCAACAGCGACGCCTACCTGGACGCGGTCGGCATCCGCATCACCCTCGAACAGCGGCTGCTCCTCCTCCGCGACCTGGCGGCCACGTTGGCACGGCTGCACGTCCTGGGAGTCGTGGTCGGCGACATGTCGCCGAAGAACCTGCTGTTCTGCCTCGAACCGGAACCCGCCTGCCTCCTCATCGACTGCGACGCGGTGCGGCTGCGCGGTCGGACGGTGCTCCCCCAGGCGGAGACCGTGGCCTGGGAGCTGCCGGAGGGGGAGGAGTTGGGCACGGCGGCCGGCGACGCCCACAAGTTCGGCCTCCTGGCCATGCGGCTGATCGACGGTGACCAGGACAGCGACGATCCGAGCGGGCTGGAGGCGCTGGATCCGGAGCTGGGGCGGCTGGCCGCGGCCGCCCGGGAGACCGACCCGGAGCGGCGTCCCCGGATCGTGGAGTGGATCGAGCCGCTGGACCGGGCGGCGAGCGAGGCGGCCCGGCGGCCGATCGGATCCGCCGCCCCAGGGGCGGACGCGGGCGGCCCCGGCGCGGACGGCGAGGGAGGTGGGGACGGCGGGGACGGCGGGGACGGTGCGAACACCACCGTGCTCCCCCGGGTGGGGGGCACGGTCCTCCCACCGGCCCCGAGGCGGGGGCGGGCGAGCCGGGTGGCGGCGGCCGCGGTGCTCGTCGGCGCGCTCGTCGGCGGCACCGCGATCTGGTCGGGGTGGGGATCCGGGGACGAGGGGACGACGGGCGGGACCAGGATGACCGGCGACCTCCCCACCGCCCCCCGGCCGGAGCAGAGCGAGACGGGAGAGGAGACGGCGGAGGAGACGGCGGCGGAAACGGAGTTCGAACAGGCCAGGGCGTTGAACGGGTTGCTGGTCCACAACTCCGGGACGCGGTCCGGGGTCTCCGACGCGGTGGCCGTGGTGCAGCGGTGCGGGGGGAACACCGCCCTGCGGAACGCCAAGGGCGTGTTCGACGCCGCCGCCCGCAGCCGCGACGACCTGGTCCGCAGGCTCGACGCCCTCGATCTGGACCGGGTGCCGGGCGGGGAGTCGGCCGCCGAGCGGCTGCGGGACGGCTGGGAACACTCCGCGGCCGCCGACCGTGCCTATGCCCGGTGGACCGAGGACCTGATCGAGGGAGGCTGCGTGCCGGGGCGCACGTCCTCCTCGACGGACTGGAACGCGGCCGTCGACCACAGCGAGCGGGCCACCCGGGCCAAGAACGACTTCGTGGCGGCGTGGAACCCGATCGCGGTGGAGCACGGGCTGCGGGAGTGGAGGTGGGACGAGCTGTGAGGCGCGGCCGGTTCGGGCCGTCAGGCCGACTCCGCCCGCGGAGGGTGGTCCTCCGCCGTCCGCTTCAGCGCGTCGGGGTCGCCGATCACCAGGCGGTGGCGGCCCGTCCGCACCCAGCCCTGCCGGCGCCACTGCTCCAGGACCCGGCTGACCGTCCGTCGGGAGCTGAGGACGAGGCCGCTCAGGTCGTCCTGGGAGAGAGGCAGCCGCACCACCGTCTCGCCGGAGCCGAGCGGGGCGCCGTAGCGCTCCGCCAGGTCCAACAGGAGGGAGGCCAACCGGGCCTGCACCGACCCGGCGCCGACGGCGGTCCGGTACCGGTCCGCCTCCCGTAACCGGGCCGAGAGCACGCTCTGCACCCCGGTGGCGATGGTGGGCATCGAGCGCTGGGCGGCGGTGAACGCCCGCGCCGGCACGATCAGGGCCGAGGCGTCGGTCAGGGCGGTCACCGTGGCCGACCGCGGCCGACCCTCCAGACAGGCCTGCTCGCCGAGCAGGTCCCCGGGGTCGCGGATGCCGAGCACGGCCTCGTACCCCAGGTGGGAGGCGGCGGTCACCTTCACATGGCCCCGGCGGAGCACCAGGACGTGCTCGGACTCCTCGTGCTGGTGCAGGAGCACCTCGCGCGGCGCGTAGGAGCGCTCCTCGCCGAGGCGGAGCAACTCCGTGCGGGCCGGCGGGTCGAGGACGGACCAGAAGGCCGTTCGGCGGGGAAACTGGCTGGACAACGGATCCCCTTCACATGCGGCGGGCCGACGGCACGGTGGCGTGTGGGTACGCCGGCCGTGGGTGGGAGCGGAGGAGGCGGAGCACGTGGGCGTGCTCGGGGACGGGCGCGGGACGTCGGCCGGGACCGGCCTCCGGCGTCGTGGGGTCCGCCGGGCCTCTCGTGGGGCCGCCGGCACGCGCTTCTGACGTACGGTCACTATAGCGACGGGGCGGGAATGGGGAACGGGGTTCGGGCGATCCCTTCCCGCGCGGCCGGGACGGTGCGCGACGGGGTTCAGGCGCCGGCGGAATCGTCCCCGGCGTCCCCGGCGTCCCCGGTGCCCCCGGCGTCCGCCGCGCCGTCCCGCGGCCGGGACCAGTTCTCCACCTCCGCGCGGACGCGGCGGTCCATGGCCAGCGCCAACTCGGCGTCGACGACCTGTTTGGCCAGCGGACGCAACCGGTCCATGACCTCGTTCAGCCGCCGGAGGTCAGCGGGGGAGAGCGTGGGGACGTCCGTGAAGAGCCGGGCGCGGACGAGGGAGGTGAACAGGTCGGCGATGGCGTCGGCGTGCTCGCGCACCACGCGCCCGGCGTCCAGCACCGCGGCCAGCGGTATGCCCTCGCGCACCAGCGCGGTGGACGCGTCCAGCAGACGGTGGCTGACGTGGACGACCTCGTCGCCGTCGACCGCGATGTAGCCCAGGTCCAGGGCCGCGGCGAGGTTCTCGGAGGTGACCTCGTCGGGGAAGTGGGCGGCCAGGTCCTCCGGGGTGAGGCGGACGGGGGTCTCCTCCGACCAGGGCGAGGTCAGGGCGCTCTCCAGGCCGAGCAGCTCGGCGGCGCGGCTCGCGTCGCGCCCCTTCTCGAAGGCGTCGATCAGGTCGGCGATGCCGCCGAGGGTGTGGCCGCGGGCCAGCAGTTCGGAGATCGTCCGCAGTCGGGCGAGGTGGTGCTCGTTGTACCAGGCGATGCGGCCCTCGCGGCGCGGCGGCGGGAGGAGCTTGCGCTCGCGGTAGAACCGCAGGGTGCGCACGGTGATGCCCGCGGCCCTGGCGAGTTCGGCGGTGCGGTACTCGACGGGTGCCCGTCCGTCCGGGTCCGGTGCCTCCGCCTCCCGTGCGGCCGGCTGTTCCGGACCGTCCGGACGGTCCGGACCGCTCGGACGCCCCGGCGCGTCGTCCCGCCCGTGCGTACCGCCGTCCGGCGTGCTGTCCTTCGGTGCGCTGTCGACCACGACGGAAGCCTATGCGGCGGGGGCGGCCCACGATCCGGCCACGGAGGTGCAACCGGCGGTAACTTTCCCCGTCGACCCCCTACCCACCGGTACGGTCCTGCTCTACTCTCCCATCACGCCAGTGATTACTGGCGTGATGGGTCCGCGAGAGCGCAGAGTCGGGAGGCGGCATGACCGGACACGAACACGTACGGGTGGCGGTGATCGGATCGGGGTTCGGCGGCCTGGGTGCCGCCGTCCGGCTGCGCCGCGCGGGCGTCACGGACTTCGTGGTCCTGGAGCGCCGCGACTCCGTGGGCGGCACCTGGCGGGACAACAGCTACCCCGGGTGCGCCTGCGACGTCCCCTCCCACCTGTACTCCTTCTCCTTCGCCCCCAATCCCGAGTGGCCGCGGAACTTCTCCGGCCAGGAGCACATCCGCGCCTACCTGGAACGGGTCGCCGACACCTTCGGCCTCCGCCCCCACCTCCGCTTCGGCGCGGAGGTGACCGAGGCGCGCTGGGACTTTGAGACGCTGCGCTGGGAGGTCGAGACCACCGACGGCACCCTGACCGCCGACATGCTCGTCTCCGCCACCGGCCCGCTCTCCGACCCCAAGATCCCCGACATCCCCGGCCTGGACGGCTTCACCGGCAAGGTCTTCCACTCCGCGCGGTGGGACCACGACTACGACCTGCGCGACAAGCGCGTCGCCATGATCGGCACCGGCGCCTCCGCCATCCAGATCGTCCCGGCCATCCAGCCCGTCGTCGGACGGCTCACCGTCTTCCAGCGCACCCCGCCGTGGGTGATGCCGCGCATGGACCGGGAGATCAGCGACTTCGAGCGCCGGCTGCACGCCAAGGTGCCGTCCACCCGTGCCCTGCGCCGCCGGATGCTCTGGCTGATCAGGGAACTCCAGGTCGGCGCCTTCACCAAGCACCCCGCCCGGATGGGGCTGGTGGAGAAGCTCGCCAAGCGGCACATGACCAAGGTCGTCAAGGACCCGGAGCTGCGCGCCAAGCTCACGCCGGACTACCGCATCGGCTGCAAGCGCATCCTGCTCTCCAACACCTACTACCCGGCGCTCGTCCAGCCCAACGTGGACGTCGTCGCCTCCGGCCTGAAGGAGGTCCGCGGCAACACCCTGGTCGCCTCCGACGGCACCGAGACCGAGGTGGACGCGGTGATCTTCGGCACCGGCTTCCACGTCACCGACATGCCCATCGCCCACCGGATCAGGGGCGTCGACGGCACCACGCTCGCCGAGTCCTGGAAGGACGGGATGGAGGCGCTGCGCGGCTCCACCGCCACGGGCTTCCCCAACTTCATGACGATCATCGGGCCCAACACCGGCCTCGGGAACAGCTCGATGATCCTGATCATCGAGGCCCAGCTCAACTACATGATCGACTACCTGCGGCAGCTCGGCACCCTCACCACCGCCGGCGCCGGACGCGCCGCGCTCGACGCCCGCCCCGAGGCCGTCCGCTCCTGGAACGACCGCCTCCAGGAACGCATGAAGCGCACGGTGTGGACCACCGGCGGCTGCGACAGTTGGTACCTGGACGCACAGGGCCGCAACACCACCGTCTGGCCCGGCACCACCGGCGAGTTCCACAGGGTCACCCGACAGGTGGACCTGACCGAGTACGAGGTGCTGCGGGCCGGAGCCCGCCCCGCGGGCGGCACGGCCGGCGCGGACGAGCCGGTGGCGGAGGCGACCCGATGAGAGCGACCCCCCACGTCACCACCGGCCCCTACGCCCCGCCCGCGCCCCGCCACACCACCACCGTGACCTCCGCCGACGGTTCCCGACTGCACGTCGAGGAGCACGGCCGCGAGGACGGCCCCACCGTCGTCCTGGCCCACGGCTGGACCTGTTCCACCGCCTTCTGGGCCCCGGTGATCCGGCGCCTGGCCGACGACCACCGCGTGATCGCCTACGACCAGCGCGGCCACGGCCGCTCCCCGGCGCCGGGACCCGGCGGGTGCAGCACCACCGCGCTCGCCGACGACCTGTGCGCCGTCCTGGCGGCCGCCGGCTCCCGGGCCGTCGTCGTCGGGCACTCCATGGGCGGCATGACGATCATGGCGGCGGCCGGCCGTCCCCAGGTGCGCGAACGCGTCGCCGCCGCCCTGCTGTGCAACACCGGCGGCTCCCGGCTGCTGCACGAGTCCACGGTGGCGCCGCTGCGGGCCGGCGGGCTGCGCTACCGCGTCCAGAAGGCCGTCCTCGGCTCCGACCTGCCACTGGGGCCGGTGACGCCCCTGGGCCGGAAGCTCCTGCGGTACGCCACGATGGGCCCCGCCGCCACCCGCGAGCAGATCGAGGCGTGCGCCCGCATCGTCCACGCCTGTCCGCGCCGGGTGCGCGCCTCCTGGGCCAGGGACGTCCTGGCGGTGCTCGACCTGGAGGCGAACCTCGCCGACCTGGACGTGCCCACGGCCGTCATCGCGGGCGAGAAGGACCGGCTCACCCCGCCGGTGCACGCCCGCCGCCTGGTGGAGGCCCTGCCGAACTGCGTCGGGCTCACCGAACTGCCCGGCCTGGGACACATGTCCCCCATCGAGGCGCCGCAGACCGTCGCCGACGCCGTGGCGGCCCTGGCGCGCGACCACCTGACGCAGGGCGCCCCCTCGTCCGCCCCCTCAGCCGAGAAGGAGTTGTCGTAGATGGCACGCTGGAGCCTGCAGGGCCGGGTCGCGGTGGTGACGGGCGCCGCCCGGGGCGTGGGCGCGCTGCTCGCCCGCAAGCTGGCGGCGCGCGGCGCGCGGATCGCGCTGGTCGGCCTGGAGCCGGACGAACTGGAGAAGGTCGCGGCGGCGCTGCCGACGGAATCCGCGCACTGGCACGCCGACGTCACCGACCACGAGGCCATGTCCCGGGTCGCCCGTGAGGTCGGGGAACGCTTCGGCACGGTGGACATCGTGGTGGCCAACGCCGGGGTGGCCACCGGCGGGCCGTTCGTCGACTCCGACGAGTCCGCCTGGCGCCGCGTCATCGAGGTCAACCTGCTCGGCAGCGTCACCACCGCGCGCGCCTTCCTGCCCGCCCTGATCGAGTCGCGCGGCTACCTCCTCCAGATCGCCTCGCTCGCCTCGATCACCCCGGCGCCGATGATGACGGCCTACTGCGCTTCCAAGTCGGGTGTGGAGGCCTTCGCGCACAGCCTCCGCGCGGAGGTCGGCCACCAGGGCGTCCGCGTCGGCGTGGGCTACCTGAGCTGGACGGACACCGACATGGTGCGCGGCGCCGACCAGGACGAGGTGATGCGCGACCTGCGCGGTCGGCTGCCCTGGCCGACCAACCGGACGTACCCGTTGGGCCCGGCCGTGGACCGGATCGTCGCGGGCATCGAGCGCCGCTCGTTCCACGTCTACGGGCAGTGGTGGCTGCGCGGCATGCAGTCCGTCCGAGGCCACCTGCCCGGGATCATCGGCCGGGTCGGGGAGCGCGAGATGCGGCACTTCGCGCCCCGACTGGCCGCCTCGGGCGGTGTGCGCGGCCTGGTCGGCGCGGGCGGCGCGGCGGACGAGAAGGCCCGCGCCGAGGGCTGACTCCACGGGGCTCCACGGGCCCCGCGCGCCCGCCGACCGCACGGCGCCGCGAACACCGCACGCCGGACGGCTCACGCTCCCGGACGGGGCGGCAGCGGCGGGCGGCTGCGGTCGGGGACGTCGTCGTAGCCGGGCGGTTCGGCGGCCGGGTGCCGCTCCAACAGGTCCAGGGCGGTGCGCACGGCCGTCTCCAGCATCGGGTAGCGGTCCTCGGCCCAGTCCGTCGGCGTGCGCGGGATCTCGATGTCGGGCTCCACGCCGTGGTTCTCCACTGACCACTTGTACTCGTCGAACCACGCCGCGTTCATCGGCACCGTGATCACCGTGCCGTCGCCGAGCCGGTGCCGGCCGGTCATCCCGACCACCCCGCCCCAGGTGCGGGTGCCGACGACCGGACCGATCCCCAGCAGCCGGAACGCCGCGGTGATCATGTCGCCGTCGGACGCGGTGGCCTCGTCGGCCAGCGCCACGACCGGACCGCGCGGGGCGTTGGAGGCGTAGCTGACGGGCTGGGCGTCACGCACCAGGTCCCAGCCGAGGACGGTCCGGGTCAGCGCCTCCACCACCAGGTCGCTGATGTGGCCGCCCGCGTTGCCGCGCACGTCCACGATCAGCGCGGGCCGGGAGACCTCCATGCGCAGGTCGCGGTTGAACTGCGCCCAGCCCGAGCCGCCCATGTCCGGGATGTGCAGGTAGCCGCACTTCCCGCCGCTCAGCTCCCGCACCACCGCCCGCCGCCTGCTCACCCAGTCCTGGTAGCGCAGCGGACGCTCGTCGATCAGGGGGACGACGGCCACCCGCCTGGGGCGGGTCGGCTCCGCGTCCGGCGACTCGCCGGGCCCGGTGGTGAGGAAGGCCAGCTCCACGGTGGTGCCGCCGGCGGCGGCCAGCAGCGGGAACGGACCGGTCACCGGGTCCACCGGCCGCCCGTCGACGTGGGTGAGCACCGCGCCCTCGCGGACGCCGGAGCCCGCCAGGGGCGAGCGGGCCCGGGAGTCGGAGGAGTCGCCGGGCAGGATGCGCGCCACCCGCCAGCGGCCCCGCTCGTCACGGGCGAGGTCGGTGCCCAGCAGACCGATGGGCCGCTGGTAGTGGGCCGGCCCCTCGTTGCGGCGGGCGGCCGAGACGTACGCGTGGGAGGTGCCCAGCTCGCCCACCGTCTCGCGGAGCAGGTCGGCGAACTCGTCCGGCGAGGCGACCCGCTCCACCAGCGGACGGTACTGGTCGAGGATCGCCTTCCAGTCGACGCCGGACATCCCCGGGTCCCAGAAGTACGACCGCATGATCCGGCCCGCCTCGTCGAAGGCCTGTCGCCACTCCGCGCAGGGATCGACGTCGTGCAGGATGCGGCGCAGGTCCAGATGGGTGGTGGAGTCGCCGTCGGCCCTCTCGTCGGCCGGGACGGCCCGCAGGTCGCCGTCGTCGTTGACCACCAGACGGGTGCCGTCGCCGCTGACGGCGAACCAGTCGATGTCGCTGGTCAGCTCGGTCCGCTTGGCCTTGATCAGGTCGAAGTGCTCCAGGGTGGGACGGCCGGAGGTGTCGGCGGGGTTGGCGAAGGTCTCGCCCAGCGCCCCGGAGATCGGCCAGCGCAGCCACACCAGGCCGCCGCCGGCGACCGGCTGGAGCGAGGAGTACTTCGAGGCCGCCACGGGGAACGGGGTGACCCGGCTGGCCAGTCCCTCGGCCTCCACCAGCACCGTGCCCTCCTCGCCGGGCGGCTCGCCGAGCGCGTCCGGGTCCAGCCCGCCGGCGGCCGGGCGGCCCTCGGGGGAGAGCGCGAACGGCGAGGGCGTGGCCGAGGAGAGCGGCACCAGGTAGGGGCGGCAGCCCAGCGGGAAGGAGAGGTCGCCGGTGTGCACGTCGTAGACCGGGTCGAAGCCGCGCCAGGAGAGGAAGGCCAGGTAGCGGCCGTCCCGGGTGAAGACGGGCTGTTCGTCCTCGAAGCGGCCCTCGGTGACGTCCAGGATCGTGCGGTCGGACAGGCGGGCGATCCGGATGTGGCCGAGCATGCCGCCGGTGCCGGGCTGGGCCCAGGCCAGCCACTGGGAGTCGGGGGAGAAGGCCAGGTGGCGCACCGGGCCGGCCTCGGAGCGGACCAGCTCGACGACCTCGGTGGTGTCGGTGGTGTCGGCGGTGCCTTCGGTCTCGGTGGCGTCGGTGCCGGTGGGCACCAGCAGCAGCCGGCCGTCGTGCGAGGCGACGGCGAGGGTGGCCCCGTCCGGGGAGGCGACCAGCTCGTGCACCCGTCCCAGCCGCCCGGACGCCACCCGTCGCGGTTCCCGTCCGCCGCTGGCCCGCGGCAGGTAGGCGATCTCCACCGCGTCCTCGCCCTCCGCGTCGGTGACGTAGGCGATCCGTCCGGTGGACCCCAGCATCTCCGGCAGCCGCGCGCGTACCCCGGGGGTGTCGGCGATCACCCGCGCGGGGCCGTCGCGGTGGGTGAGCCAGTACAGGCTGCCGCGTACCCCCACCGCGCTGGCCCGTCCGGTGGTGTCCACGGCCAGGGAGTTCACGTGGCCGGCGGCCGACACCTGGTAGGGGCGGCGTCCGGCGCGCGGCCCGCCCAGTCGCACCGGCAGCCGGCGCGGTCGGGCGTGCGGGGAGAAGTCGTCCACCAGCCACAGTTCGCCCGCGCACTGGTAGACCACGCGCTCGCCGTCGGTGGAGGCGTGGCGGGCGTAGAAGTCGGCGTGGTCGGTGTGGCGGCGCAGGTCGGTGCCGTCGGGGCGGCAGGAGTAGAGGTTGCCGACGCCCTCGTGGTCGGAGAGGAACGCGATCCGACCGGCGACGATCATGGGGCAGTCCAGGTGCCCCTCCAGATCCGGCACCAGCCGCTCGCCCTCCAGCCACAGCCGCCCCATCGCCCCGCCCCGGTAGCGCTTCCAGGCGGCGGGCTCGTGCGGCGGCTTGCCGGTCAGCAGCAGTGTGCGGCGCTCGCCCGCCAGGTCGGCGACGGCGATGTGGGACACCGGACCCCAGGGCAGCCGCTCACCGGGGTCGCCGTCCGTGGGCAGTCGGTAGGCCCAGGCGAAGTGGGAGAAGGGCTGCCCGTGCGAGGCCACGGCCAGCACGTTTCCGTCGGGCGTCCAGCCGCACACCTCGGTGTCGACGGCGCCCCAGTACGTCAGCTGCCGCGAGGGACCTCCGTCGACGGAGGTGAGGTGCACCTCCGGGTCGAGGCTGCGCCAGCTCGTGTACGCGATGTGGCGGCCGTCGGGGGAGAAGCGCGGGTGTCCGATCCGGGTGCGGTCCACCGTCAGTCGCCAGGCGCGCGGCGGGGTCCTCGCCTCGGGGGCGAGCGGGGCGAGCCACAGGTCGTCCTCCGCGGTGAAGCAGATCAGCTCGCCGTGCAGGTGCGGAAACCTGAGGTAGGCGCCCGGGGAGCCGGACGGGCCGGGAAGGCGGGCGGAACCCGCGGAGGTCGGGGCCACCGGGGTGGAAGGGCCTGGGGATCCGGATGTCGCGGTCACCCCTCCCATGGTCGACAGCGGAACCACCTGCGGCAACTTCGGGGGGCACCGCGCCGGCTGGTGTGATCCGGGTCTCACCGCGGGGTTCCGCGCCCCGACCGCGCGCCGAGCGGAGCGGAGCGGGGAAGGGAGGAACCGGGAGAGGGGAGAGGGGGGCCGGGACTCAACCGAGCAGGGACGTCAGCCCCCGGTCGAGGTCCAGCTCCATGTGCTCCGTGCCGGACGGCACCAGCTCGTACGTGCCGTGCAGGAAGCGCAGCAGGTGGCCGGTGTCGAACTCGACCACCGCCACTCCCTCCGGGGCGCGCAGCTCGATGACGGTCTTCTCCGCTCCGGACGGCCGGACGTTCACGTCCCCCGGTCCCACCCGGGCGCGCATGCCGTTCTCCAGCAGCTCGCGGGAGAACACCCAGGCGACCTCCTGGCCGTCGAGCGAGACCTCGGAGGGGAAGACCAACTGCACGGCGAAGGGATCGTGCCGGTCGTAGCGCAGTCCCACGGCGATCTCGCGGGTGACCGACGGGACGGTGATCAGACGGGCCTGGACGGTGTGGTCGACAACTGCGGGCATCGGATGCTCCTTCCGGGGGGGCCTGCTTTCCTTCGTCCCCGTCGAGGCGTTTTCATGACGCCCTACCGTGGGTAATCACGACGGGTTTCGTGAGGGTTCCGTGAAGGTCGGGTATTTCTCCGCCTTCCCTGGTGGTGGAGGCCAAACCCGAGGGTGGCGAAACGGCCTCCGTGCCCCCTCCCGTGCCCCTCCCGTGCCCTTTCCGTTCCCTCTCCGTGCCCGTCCGCCCCGCGCGCCCCGTCCGGTCGTCGTCGCCGCCGGATCCGACCCCAGGTCGGTGGCGCCTCCTCCCACATAGGACGATGGGGGAGCACACACCACCTTTCCGACCGGCGGGAGCAGAACCACAGTGGCGGACGTCCAGGGCACGGTCGCGGACGGCTACGAGCCGGTCCGCGACGCCTTCCGCGCCAACCTGACCGAACGCGGCGACCGCGGCGCGGCCGTGGCCGTCTACCGGGACGGGCACAAGGTCGTCGATCTGTGGGGCGGCCTGGCCGACCCCGACGGGCGGCAGCCGTGGACCGAGGGAACCGCCCAGGTCGTCCGGTCCGTCACCAAGGGACCGGCCGCCGCCGTCCTCCACCTGCTCCACCAGCGCGGACGGCTGGACCTGGACGCCCCGGTGGGCACCTACTGGCCGGAGTTCAAGGCGGCGGGCAAGGAGCGCGTCCCGGTCCGCCACCTGCTCACCCACCGCGCGGGACTGCCCGCCCTCGACGCTCCGCTCACCCCCGAGCAGGCCCTCGACGGCGTCTCCGGTCCGGCCGCCGTCGCCGCCCAGGAACCCGCGTGGGAGCCGGGCACCGCGCACGGCTACCACGCGCAGACCTACGGCTGGCTGCTGGGCGAGGTCGTCAGACGGGTCACGGGACGCTCCCTGGGCCGCTGGTTCGCCGACGAGGTGGCCGCGCCGCTCGGCCTCGACGTGTGGATCGGCCTGCCCGAGGACCAGGCCCACCGGGTCGGTCGGATCGCGGAGGTGGAGGCCCCGCCCGCGCCGGCCTCCGCGGGGCCGCGGGTCCGCCCCAAGCGCGAGGTCGTCGAGGCGTGGCGCGATCCGGACTCCCTCACCCGCCGCGCCTTCGGCACCATCGATCCCCAGCCCGACGAGAACGCCCCCGCCTACCGGGCCGCCGGGTTCGCCGCCTCCGGCGGTGTGGCCACCGCCCGTTCCCTGGCCCGTTTCTACGCCGCGCTCATCGGTGATCTGTCAGACGGCACCAGACGGCTGTACGCCCCCGCCACCCTCACCCAGGCCCGCACCGAGGAATCGGCGGGCCCCGACCGCGTCCTGCGGGTCGCCACCCGCTTCGGGCTGGGCTACATGCTCCACGGGCCGTCCTGCCCGATGCTCGGCCCCGGCTCCTTCGGACACCCGGGCCGGGGCGGATCGCTGGCCTTCGCCGACCCCGAGAGCTCCCTGGCCTTCGCCTACGTGACCAACTCCCTCCGCACGTCGGTCACGTCGGATCCGCGCGCCGGTGCTCTCGTCCGGGCCCTGCACAGGGTGGCGACAGAGGGCTGATCACGGCCTTACGCTGACCCGATGCGGCGATTCGAGGGACGTCTCCAGGGGTACGCGGCGCTGGTCACCGGCGCCGGGCAGGGCATCGGCGCGGCGGTCTGCCGGCGGTTGGCCGCCGAGGGCGCCCGGGTGCTGGCCACCGACGTCGACGGCGAACGGGCCGAGCGCACGGCCCGCGAGGTGGCCGAGGCGGGCGGGCAGGCCGGTCACACCGTCTGCGACGTGGGCGACGGCGACTCGGTGCGGGCGGCCGTGGGGTACGCGGTGGAGCGCTTCGGCGGCCTGGACGTCCTGGTCAACAACGCCTACGGCATCCACCCCGACGCCCCGCTCTTCGAGGATGCCTCGGAGGAGGAGTGGCAGCGGGACCTGGACCTCACGCTCACCGGCGCGTTCCGCTGCGTCCGGGCCGCCCTGCCCCACCTGGCCGCCGCTTTGGACCGGCGCGGGGCGATCGTCAGCGTCGGGTCGGTCAACGGCGAGCGGGACTTCGGGGGGCACGCCTACAGCGCGGCCAAGGCGGGCCTGGCCTCCCTCACCCGCACCCTGGCCGGGCACGCCGCGCCCCGGGGCGTGCGGGTCAACCTGGTCGCGCCGGGCACCATCGCCACACCGGCCTGGGAGGGGAGGGACGAGGCGCTGGAGCGCGCGGCCCGGGAGTATCCGCTGGGCCGGGTGGGGCGTCCCGAGGACATCGCCGCGGCCGTCGCCTTCCTCGCCTCGTCCGACGCCTCCTGGATCACCGGGGTCACCCTTCCGGTGGACGGCGGACTGTTGACCTCCAACCTCGGACTGCGCCGTGCCCTGGGGGGCGAGGAGGCCCGAGGCGGCGACTGACGCGGACGCCGTGGCGGTCGCCGGGCCGTGACGGGCGGGGCGGTGCCGATGAACCCGGCATTTCGGCGTTTCGGCCAACCCTGGGATTTCGGCCACCCTAGGGGTCCGGAGGTTTCCACTCCGTGTCGTCGGGTAAAGCCCACGTGACATGGGAGCGCTCCCATAGCCCGGGAACCCCACACCGGAAAACGGAGACCGCACAATGCATTGTCATGAACGGGTTGAATCGCCCCGCTGGACCGTCCGCGTCTTAGTGGCGCTCTTCGCCGGGATCCTGGCCCTGATCCCCTGGACGAACGACGCCTCCGCACACGGCGGGATCGTCAATCCCGCCTTCCGGGCCTACAGCTGCTGGGAGCGTTGGGGCAGCGACCACCTGAACCCCGCCATGCAGCAGGAAGACCCGATGTGCTGGCAGGCGTGGCAGGACAACCCCAACGCCATGTGGAACTGGAACGGCCTGTACAAGAACGGGGTCGGCGGCAACTTCCAGGCGGCCCTCCCCGACGGCCGGCTCTGCAGCGGCGGCCTCGCCGAGGGCGGACGCTACCGCTCCCTGGACGCCGTCGGTCCGTGGAAGACGACGGACGTCCGCACCAACTTCACGATGCACCTGTACGACCAGGCCAGCCACGGCGCGGACTTCTTCCGCGTCTACGTCACCAAGCAGGGCTTCGACGCCACCCGCGAGGCACTGGGCTGGGACGACCTGGAACTGGTGAAGACCACGGGTCGCTACGCCCCCGCCCAGAACATCTCCTTCGACGTCAGCGCCCCGGGCCGCAGCGGACGCCACATCGTCTTCACGATCTGGCAGGCCTCGCACATGGACCAGTCCTACTACCTGTGCAGCGACGTGAACTTCCGCTGACACCGGTGACCCCGATCCGCCGGGCCGCATCCTCGGCGCCATCGGTAGTGGTGGGGGCCCCGTCGGGCGCGAACGCGCCCGGCGGGGCCCCGTCGTTCCCTCTCCCGTCCCGCCCTCACCGCGCGGGGCGGCCCGCCCGCGCCACCGGCAACCGGACCACCGCCCGCACCCGGCCGCCTCGCGCCCCGGACGCCCCTGCTCACTCCGCCGGAGGCAGCACCGTCGCGCCCGGCGCCGGGCCCGTGGCGGTGTGGGCGGCGCGGCAGACGTCCTCGGCGCGCAGCACCCGGGCGATCTCCGTCGCCGAGGCGGCGTCCTCGGCCAGGAACGCGCAGGTCGGCCCGGAGCCGGAGACCAGCGCGGCCAGCGCGCCGGCCTCCGTCCCCACGGCCAGGGTGTCGTCGAGGGAGGGCAACAGCGAGATCGCCGCGGGCTGGAGGTCGTTGGCGAGGTTCGCGGCCAGCAGCTTGGCGTCCCCGGAGCGCAGCGCGGCCAGCAGGACGGGGGAGGGCTCGGGCTCGGGGACGGCGTCGACGCCCGCGCCGGGGCCGCGTTCCCGGCGCAGCCGGTCGCACTCGCGGTAGACGGCCGGGGTGGACAGCCCGCCGTCGGCGACGGCGAACACCCAGTGGAAGGAGCCGCCGACGTCGAGCGGCGTCAGCAACTCGCCCCGGCCCCGCCCCAGGGCCGCCCCGCCGACCAGGGAGAACGGCACGTCCGACCCCAACTCGGCGCAGAGGGCGAGCAACTCCTCGCGCGGGGTGCGGGTGCCCCACAGCGCGTCGCACGCCAGCAGGGCCCCCGCCGCGTCCGCGCTGCCCCCCGCCATGCCGCCCGCGACGGGGATCTCCTTGCGGATGTGGAGCCGGACGTCCGGTGAACGGCCGTGCCGCAGGGCGAGCGCGTCGGCGGCGCGCACGGCCAGGTTGGTGCGGTCCAGCGGCACCTGGTCGGTGTCCGGTCCCCGACAGGTGACGGAGGGCCCCTCACCCGGCTCCGCGGGGGAGGCGGTGACCTCGTCGTACAGATCGACGGCGAGGAAGACGTTCGCCAGGTCGTGGAAGCCGTCCGGCCGCAGCCCGCCGACCGCGAGCTGCACGTTGACCTTGGCGGGGACGCGTACGGTGACCGGCGTCCGCGCGGCGGTCCCCGCACCCTGGACGGTGCTCATGCGATGGTGCCCTTCCGCTCCGCGACGGCCGCGAAGTCCTCGATCGTCAACGACTCCCCCCGGGCCCGGGGATCGACCCCCGCCGCCCGCAGCGCCTCCTCGGCCGCGGCGGCCGAACCGGCCCAGCCCGCCAACGCCGCCCGCAGCGTCTTGCGGCGCTGCGCGAAGGCGGCGTCCACCACGGCGAAGACCTCCTCGCGGCGGGCGCCGGTGCGCGGCGGCTCCCGCCGCACCAGCGACACCAGCCCGGAGTCCACGTTGGGCGCGGGCCAGAACACGTTCCGCCCGATCGCCCCGGCCCGCCTCACCTCGGCGTACCAGGCGGCCTTCACCGACGGCACCCCGTACACCCTGGAGCCGGGCTCGGCGGCGAGCCGGTCGGCCACCTCCGACTGGACCATCACCAGACCGTGCTCGATGCTCGGGAACGTCGCCAGCATGTGCAGCAGCACGGGCACGGCGACGTTGTAGGGCAGGTTGGCGACCAGCGCGGTGGGTGCCGGGCCGGGCAGTTCGGTGACGCGCATCGCGTCGTGGTGGACGAGCGCGAAGCGGTCGGCGCGGTCGGGCAGCCGGGCCGAGACCGTCGCGGGCAGCGCCGTCGCCAACACGTCGTCGATCTCCACCGCCGTCACCCACGCGGCCTGCCCGAGCAGCGCCAGCGTCAGCGACCCCAGGCCCGGACCGACCTCGACCACCACGTCCTCGGACGTCACCCGCGCGGTCCGCACGATCCGGCGGACGGTGTTGGCGTCGATGACGAAGTTCTGGCCGCGCTGCTTGGTGGGGCGCACGCCCAGCGCGGCGGCCAGCTCGCGGACGTCGGCGGGCCCCAGGAGCGGGTCGGCGCCGGGGGAGACGGGAGGGACGGGGACTGAGCTCACCGGTGCAGTTTACGGCCGCACACCGGCCACGGGCTCGCGCCCTTCTGCACGTACAGCTTCTTCGCCCGGTAGGTCTGCTCGGCCGGCGGGGCGTCCTGCGGGCGGCCCTTCCCGCCCAGGCTCCGCCAGGTGGGGGTGTCGAACTGGTACAGCCCCCCGTGGGTGCCGGAGGGGTCCACCGCGTCCGGGCGCCCGCCGGACTCGCAGCGGGCCAGGGCCTCCCAGTCCAGGTGGTCGGCGCCGCGCACGGAGGAGGGCGGCTCCTTGGTGCCCACGCGCACGATCCGCGGCGTGGGCTCGCGCACCACCTTGGTGCCGGTGTGCCGCGGCTCCTGCCGCACGCCGTTGACCGTGCGCACCCGGTACGTCGTCCGCCGCAGTCCCGGCGAGCCCTCCCGGTCCACCACCTCCGTGCCCCGCGGCAGGGTCGGGTCCGCGCGCCGTTCGGTGGGGAACGGGATGGGCTCGTCGTGCACCTGCTCGGTCTCGGTGACGCGCAGGACGGTGACGGTCTGGCCCTCGCGCGGGAAGGAGTCCAGGGGGACGGAGACGGTGTCCTCGCCGCGCAGCTCCACGTCCGCCGCGTCCAGCACCTCGCGCACGGTCGCGGCGTTGGTGCGGACGGTGCGCTCGCGTCCGTCGGCCAGGACGGTCACGGCCCGCTCGGTGCGCACCGTCAGCGTCAGCCCGTAGCGTCCGACGGACCGGTCGCCGGGCACCGACAGGTACGCCCCCTCGGTGCGCACCCCGACGTCGCGCAGCGCCTCGGCCACGGTGCGGGCGGTGGTCCACACCCGCCGCCGGTGGCCGTCCAGGGTGAGGACCAGGGGACGGCCGTAGCGGACGGTGACGCGGTCGCCGTGGGCGAGCGGTTCGCCGGGGGCGGGGGAGACGGCGTCGTGCGCGCCGATCCGCACGCCCTCGTCGGCCAGCAGCTCGGAGACGTCGTCGGCGAAGGTGTGCAGGGTGCGGGGCTTCCCCTCGACCGTCAGCTCGACGGCCTTGTCGTCGGCGACGAAGGCCGAGGTGCCGCCCGCCAGGAAGGCGACGACGCACGCCTGCGGCACCAGTCTGCGCAGGTCCTCGGGGAACCGGCCGGCCTTCCGCTCCCGCGCGGCGCGGCGTGCGGCGGCCCGGCCGCCGCCGGCCTGGCGGGGCATCGGGGCGGGGGGCGCGTACGCCCCGGCCACCCAGGTCGGTTCGGGCGCCGCGAGCGGTTCCGGGGGGCCCTCCGGCAGTTCGGTGTGCCGGGTGTGCTCGGTGTGCTCGGTGTGCTGGGTGTGCGCGCCGGGCGCGCCGTGACCGCCGTCCGGACACGCGTCGTCGTACGGGGGAGGGGGGCCGTAACCGCCGCCGTACGGCTCGTACCCGGGGCCGGACTCGTACGCGGGCCGGTAGGTGTCGTACGGGTTCCGCTCGTATCCGGGCCCGTGCTCCGGGCCGTCCTCCGGGTACGGCCACGGCCGGTGCGGAGGTGCGGAGGGGTACGCGTACGCGTACTGCTGGATCCCCTGCGGGTGGCTCACGACGTACTCCCAAGCGGTCCGGGTGGCGGGCCGGGACCCTAGCGGAGTGTGCGTCACTCTCCCAAGTCGTACGACTACCCACAGGTGTGAAAAGCGTTCGGTCCCCGCTCCGGCCGGCGCTCCCGGCGCACGCGGGAGCCTCCGCGCCGCCCCCGCGGCGGCCCTGCGGCGACCTCGGCGTCACCAGCCGAAGGCGCGGACGCCGTTGGCCGCCACGTGCTCCGCGAGCGTGTCCACGGACAGGCCCTTGACCTCGGCCATCGCGCGCAGCGTGTACGGGATCAGATAGGGGGCGTTCGGCCGTCCCCGGTACGGCGCCGGCGTCAGGAAGGGCGCGTCCGTCTCCACCAGCAGCAGCTCGGGCGGGGCGACGGCCAGGGCGTCGCGCAGCGGCTGGGCGTTCTTGAAGGTGACGTTCCCCGCGAAGGACATGAAGTACCCCTTCCGCGCGCACACCCCGGCCATCTCCGCGTCGCCGGAGAAGCAGTGGAAGACGGTCCTCTCGGGCGCCCCCTCCTCCTCCAGGACGCGCAGCACGTCCTCGTGGGCGTCCCGGTCGTGGATGACCAGCGCCTTGCCCAGCCGTTTGGCCAGCTCGACATGGCGGCGGAAGGAGTACTCCTGGGCGGCGCGGCCCCCCTCGCCGGTGCGGTAGTGGTCCAGTCCGGTCTCGCCCACGCCCAGGACCTCCGGGCGGGCGGCCAGTTCGGCGATGCCGTCCAACGCCTCGTCCAGGGCCCCGCGGCCCCCTTCCGCCTCCAGCCGCGGCGCCTCGTTGGGGTGCAGGGCGACGGTGGCCCACACGGCGTCGTGACCGGCCGCGGCCTCGGCCGACCAGCGGGAGCGCTCCAGGTCGCAGCCGACCTGGACCAGGGTCGTCACGCCCACGGCGGCCGCCGCCGCGATCGCCTCCTCGACCGTGGCGTCCTGCATGTCGAGGTGGGTGTGCGAGTCGGCGACCGGCACGTCCAGCGGTACGGGCGGCGGCGCGGGCTGCACGGGCTTCGCCGACTTCGCGGCGCTCGTCGGCTTCGCGGACTTCTCCATGCACGCGATCCTAGGACGCGCTTCCGCGCGCCTTCACCGGCCGCCTCGCGCCCCGCGTCCGCGCGCGGTCACCCGGGGGGTGGGGCGTGCTCGGCCGAGGACACCCGCCCCGGCCGCATGATCCGCACCACGTGCGTCTCGCAGTTCGGGCACACCGGACGCGTCAGCGGCGACGGCACGCGCCGCCCGTCGGCGGGGTCGTGGTAGGTGACGAACGGGCGTCCGTCCAGGTCGGTGTGGTGTCGGATCTCATACGCCTGCTCCCAGCCGTACCCGCAGCGCATGCAGGCGAAGGAGTACTCCTCGTGGCCGCCCCGTGACGCGGTGGTCGGGGTGGTGGGGGCAGCCGTGGGGATCCTGGGGTCGATCATGGGAACCTCCTCCCACTCTCCTACCAGGAGACTCCTTTTCGGGCGGAAATGCACGGGTGTGCGGTGAAATTCTCGGGCTGGTTCCGTCCGGCCCGTCCGGCCCGTGCCGACCGCCCCGCTCAGGGTCCTGCCGGCCCCCGGGCGTTCTTGGCCGCCACCACGGCGTCGAACACCTCCCGCTTGGGTATCCCGGCCTCGCGCGCCACCGCGGCGATGGCCTCCTTGCGCCGCTCCCCGGCCGCCTCGCGCACCGCGACCCGGCGCACCAGCTCGGCGGCGTCCACGTCTCCCGGCTCCGGGGCGGGAGCGCCCTCGACGACGACCGTGATCTCGCCCCGCACCCCCTCCTCCGCCCAGGCGGCCAGCTCCTCCAGCGTGCCGCGCCGGACCTCCTCGTAGGTCTTGGTCAACTCCCGGCACACCGCGGCCCGGCGCCCGGCGCCGAAGACCTCCGCCATGGCGGCGAGGGCGGCGGTCAGCCGGTGCGGCGCCTCGAAGTACACCAGGGTGCGCCGCTCCCCGGCGCACTCGCGCAACCGCGACAGCCGCTCACCCGCCTTGCGCGGCAGGAACCCCTCGAAGCAGAAGCGGTCCACCGGCAGTCCCGACACCGCCAGCGCCGTCAACACGGCGGACGGCCCCGGCACGGCCGTCACCCCGATGCCGCGCTCCACCGCGGCGGCCACCAGCCGGTAGCCGGGGTCGGAGACGGACGGCATCCCCGCGTCCGTCACCAGCAGCACCCGGGCGCCGCCGGCCAGCGCGTCGGCCAGCTCCGGGGTGCGCGCGGCCTCGTTGCCCTCGAAGTACGACACGATCCGGCCGGTGACCTCGACCCCCAGCGCCTGGGTGAGCCGCCGCAGCCGCCGCGTGTCCTCGGCGGCGACGACATCGGCCTCCGCCAGTTCCCGCGCGAGCCGCGGCGGGGCGTCGGAGACGTCGCCGATGGGGGTGCCTGCCAGTACGAGTGTTCCGCTCACCCCGCCATCCTCCCAGCTTCCGCGGCTCCGCCCGGAGCCCGTCCGTCACCCGCCGAAGCCCTCGCCCTCCCGCGGCGCCGCGCCGCGGGGGGAGGGCGTTCCCTACGATGGCCCGCGTGACCAGTGACACCGCGACTCAGGCCCGGCACGGGGAGTCCGTCGAGGAGCGCCCCACCGCGTGGCGGGCACGGCTGCGGCGCTACGGCTACGCGGCGCCCCCTCGCCCCGGCGCCCGGGAACGGCTCGTACCGCCCCAGCCGGAGCCCGGCGGCGGCCGGGTGTGGGGGGCGTTCGGGCTGGCCGCGGAGGACGCGCGGCGGCTGGGGCGCCTGACGGGGTGGGGCGGCCCGCTCCTGGTCACCCTGTTCGCCGGGATCCTGCGCTTCTGGAACCTCGGCTCGCCGCACGCGGTGATCTTCGACGAGACGTACTACGCCAAGGACGCCTGGTCCCTGTACCGACTCGGCTACGAGGGCAGTTGGCCGGAGAAGGCCAACGAGACGATCCTGGAGAACCCCGCCGCCGCGCCGCTGAGCGAGGCCGCCTCGTACGTGGTCCACCCGCCCGTGGGCAAGTGGGTCATCGCCCTGGGCGAGGCGATGTTCGGTCTGACGCCCTTCGGCTGGCGCTTCATGGTCGCGGTGCTGGGCACCCTGTCGGTGCTGATGGTCTGCCGCATCGGCCGCCGCCTGTTCCGCTCCACGGCCCTGGGCTGTCTGGCCGGTCTCCTGCTGGCGGTGGACGGGCTGCACCTGGTCATGAGCCGCACCGCGCTGCTGGACCTGGTGCTGATGTTCTTCGTGCTGGCGGCCTTCGGCTGCCTGCTGGTCGACCGGGACCGCGCCCGCGCCCGACTGGCCGCGGCGCTGCCCCCCGACGGGCGGCCCGACGCGGAGGTCGGCGACCGGCTCGGCCTGGGGGCGCGCCCGTGGCGCCTGGCGGCCGGGGTCTGCCTGGGCCTGGCCTGCGCCACCAAGTGGAGCGGCCTGTACGTCCTGGCGGCCTTCGGGGTCCTCACGGTGCTGTGGGACGTGGCCTCCCGTCGCACCGCCGGGGCCCGGCGCCCGTACCGGTCGGCGCTGCGCCGCGACGCCGGACCGGCGTTCCTGTCGTCGGTGCCGGTGGCGGCCGTCACCTACCTGGCCGGCTGGGCGGGCTGGTTCGCCGGCCGGGACGGCTACTTCCGCACCTGGGCGGACGACCGCCGCGGTCTGTCGCCGGACTCGCTGGCCCTGCCCTTCACCGACCTGAAACTGCCCCTGCCGCAGTTCGACATGACGTGGGTCCCCGCGTCGCTGCGGAGCCTGTGGCACTACGAGGCCGAGGTCTACCGGTTCCACGTGGGGCTGACGTCCGAGCACACCTACCAGTCCCACCCCTGGAGCTGGCCGGTGACCGCTCGCCCGGTGTCGTACTTCTACGAGTCCTCCGAGCGCGGCGAGAACGGCTGCACCGCCGACTCCGGATGCGCCCGCGAGGTGCTCGCGCTGGGCACCCCGCTGTTGTGGTGGGCGGCCTGCTTCGCGCTGCTGTACTGCCTCTACCGCTGGGGCCTGCGGCGCGACTGGCGGGCGGGGGCGATCCTGTGCGGGGTGGCGGCGGGCTGGCTGCCGTGGTTCCTGTACCAGGAGCGCACGATCTTCTACTTCTACGCGGTCGTCTTCGTGCCGTTCCTCTGCCTGGCCCTGGCCATGGCGGTCGGCGCGCTCCTCGGGCCGCCCGGGAGCACGGAGCGGCGGCGGACGGCGGGTGTCGTCGGCGCGGGCGTGCTGGTGGTGTTGATCGTGTGGAACTTCGTGTACTTCTACCCGATCTACACCGGCTTGGAGATCTCCAAGGACGCCTGGCAGAACCGCATGTGGCTGGACACCTGGATCTAGGGTCCACCCCTTGCCGACCCTATCGAATTTCGATAGCTTCCTATCGTTGGTCGATGGGAGGAGCGACGATGGGAAAACCGACCGTGCTCGCGCTGCGCGCCGTGCTCGTGGCACTGCTCGCCGGCTCGGTGTTCGTCCAGACGGTGATGGTGCCGCTCCTGGCCACCGACCTGGAGGAACTCGACACGGGCTCGGCCCACCTGCGCGTCCCCATCCTGGTGATCGTCCTCCTGGGGGCCGTGACGGTCCAGGTCGTCCTGGTCTGCGTGTGGCGACTGGTGACCATGGTGCGTCGCGGAACCGTGTTCTCCCACGCCGCCTTCCGCTACGTGCACATCGTGCTCGGCGCGTTCACGGCCGCCGCGCTCCTGGTGTTCGCCCTCGCGGTCCTGTTGGCGCCGGGCGAGGCCGTGGCCCCGGGCATCGTGCTCCTGCTGTGCGGGACCTCCCTGGCCGTCTTCGGCGTCGCGCTCATCGTGCTCGTGCTGCGGATGTTGCTCGCCCAGGCCGTCGCACGCGATGTCGAGGCGGCGCGGATGCGGGCCGAGCTGGCCGAGGTGATCTGATGCCGATCGCCGTCGACATCGACGTGATGCTGGCCAAGCGGAAGATGACCGTGGGCGAACTCGCGGACCGCGTCGGGATCACCCCCGCCAACCTGGCGGTGCTCAAGAACGGCCGCGCCAAGGCGGTGCGCTTCGCGACGCTCGCCGCGCTCTGCGAGGTGCTCGAGTGCCAACCGGGCGACCTGCTGCGCTGGGAGCCCGAGAGGACCGCGGACGGATGACGCCGGCCGCCTCACGGCGGCGGTCTCGCCCCGCGAGGCGGACGCGGTGGTCCCGGACGGACCCCGGGCGACCGGTCCCGTCCGGGACCGGTCCGCGCACACGCGGCGCCGCCCGCCGGAGAACCGGCGGGCGGCGCTGCGAACTGTTCCTGCAGAGGGGGGAAGGACGTCAGTCCTGGAGCTTGGCCTTCTGGCCGGTCTCCTGCTCGGCCTTCTGGCCGGCCTTCTGGTCCTGCTCGCCGGCCTGCTTCTGGCCCTGCTCGGCCTTCTGACCCTGACCCTGGCCCTGACCCTGCTCCTGCTTCGGGGCAACGACGATGTCGGAGTCCTTCTCGACCTTGACGGTCTTCTTGATCGTGGTCTCCTCCTCGTAGTTCCGCGAGCAGTCGAGGTTGTTGGCTTCGCTCGACAGGATCAGGAGGTTGATGACCTCCAGGTTCGGGCAGGGCAGGATCTGCGCGTCATTGCTGAACTTGGCCTCGCCGGCGTGGGCGCTGGCGGCCCCGCCCGCGAGGAGCATGGCAGCGGTGAAAGAAACGGCGAGCGTCTTCTTCAGCTTCATTCGGTCTTGTCTCCTTGACGAGAGAAGGAAAGGTCCGATGTTCCCCGGCCGCCGCCGAGCGGCCGGGGAATCGGTTTCCGGAGCACTGTCACCATGCGGCCGTTCCACCGGAAGGCGGGAGTGACCCCCACACCGGCGACATTAACGGAACGAAACTCGGATTGCTCGCTTATGCGTTTCTGCGTGTCCTGCGGAAAGTCGGCCGATGGGGTCGCCGAACGGCGTACGGGGCGGGCCGCCAAGTGTTGTTGCGCCACACGGGTGTCACTGTTCGGTTGATATGGGGAATGTGGGTGCGGCTGTGGGCCGGAGAAAGCGGAAAGGCCGCCCCCGGAGCAGTGGGGGCGGCCGTCACCTGCCGTGTCGTGTCCTCGGAGGGTTTCCTCAGCCCTTGAAGAACTTGTAGACCTCGATCGAGGTCTTCTTCTTGTGGTTCCGCGAGCAGTCGAGGTTGTTGTTCTCGCTCGACAGGATCGGGATGTTGAGGATCTCCAGGTTCGGGCAGGGCAGGATCTGCGCGTCATTCTGGAACTTCGGGTCGGCGTGGGAGACGCCGGCGCCGGCGAGCACGAGCGCCGTGGCGGAAAGTGCGACGGCGGCGGTGCGCTTCAGCTTCATGGCATGTACCTCCAATGTACGAAGCCGCTTCTCAAGCTTGCGACCGCAATGCTAGAGCGATTTCCCCGGAGGTGCGGTAGGCGTCGCCGCGCACCACCCGCCTGTTTTCCTTGATTACGCGGTTCGGGCCCGCGCCGCCGGGCGGCGGCGCGGGCCCGAACGGTATTGCCGGGAAGGAGGAACGACCTTCTGCGTCACAGTGGAAACGACGCGGGGTTCGGGGAGTTGTGCCGACATACGGGTGAACGGACGTCCGTCGCCCGCATGCGGGGGCCTCTCTCGCGCGCTTTTAAATAGGAAAAGAATACTTTTCTTTCGTGGGGGAGAAAGGGAGACGGGGCGGCGTCCGGCCCGGACGACACGGCCGCGTTTCCACCCGAACAGCCGCCGAACACCCGGCGGCGGCACTTCGGGACACCTGGATCGGGGCGTGTCACGCCGGTGCTCTAGGGTGCCTCGCACGGGCCTCGGTAGCGATGTTCCGGGGCGGGGCGGAGGTTTGGACACCCATGCGTGACGGTCGGAAGGTGGCGGTGGTCGGAGCGGTCTTCACCGCCCTGGTCGGAACCGCCGGGTTCGGGGCGTACACCCTGATCGGGGACGGTGGCGCACCCGGTGACGGGGGCGGGCGGGACGTGACGGTCGCGGACGGCGGGACCGCCGCGGCGGTCGAGACCGGCCCGCCGACCCCGAAAGAGGTGCGGACGGTCGCCGAGGAGTTCCTCGACGCCTGGCAGAACGGCCGGACCGAGGAGGCCGCCGAGCTGACGGACGACGGCACCGCCGCCGCCGAGGCCCTCACCGGCTTCCGCGAGGACGCCCGCGTCTCCCGGGTGACCCTGGAGCCGGGCGCCGCCACCGGCTCCGAGGTGCCCTTCACCGTCCGCGCCCAGGTGCGCCACGACGAGGCGGAGCAGCCCGGCGAGTGGACCTACGAGTCGGCGCTGACGGTCGTGCGCGACACCGGGACCGGCCGGCCCGTCGTCGACTGGGAGCCGTCCGTCCTCCACCCGGAGCTCAAGGCCGACCTGCGCCTGGAGACCGGTGAGACCGAGGCCCCACCGATCAGGGCGCTGGACCGCAACGGCACCGAGCTGACCGCCGAGGCCCACCCCGAACTGGCCGCGATCCTGGCCGACCTGCGCAAGCGGTACGGCGGCAAGGCCGGCGGCGAGCCCGGCGTCGAGACCCGGATCGTCGACGCGTCCGGCAAGAAGGTCAAGACGCTCAACGAACTAGACGAGGGCACCCCCGGCGAGCTGCGGACCACCATCGACGCGCGGGTGCAGAAGGCCGCGGTGCGGGCCGTCACGAGCAAGCCCAAGGCGTCGGTCGTCGCCCTGAAGGCCAGTACCGGCGAGATCCTGGCGGTCGCCAACAACCCGGCGAACGGTTTCAACACCGCCTTCCAGGGGTCCCTCGCCCCCGGCTCCACGATGAAGATCGTCAGCGCCTCGATGCTCATCGAGAAGGGCCTGGCCTCCAGCTCCGAGCAGCACCCGTGCCCGAAGTACTTCACGTACGGCGGCTGGAGGTTCCACAACCTCGACAAGTTCGAGATCAAGGGCGGCACCTTCGCCCAGTCCTTCGCCGCCTCCTGCAACACCGCCTTCATCAGCCAGGCCGAGAAGCTGGCGGACGACGACCTGACCCGGCAGGCCCGCGACGTCTTCGGCATCGGCCTCACCTGGAAGGTCGGCACGGTCACCTTCGACGGATCGGTGCCCGTGCAGACCGACGCCCCGATGGCGGCCTCGCTCATCGGCCAGGGCGGCGTCCGGGCCAACCCGCTGATCATGGCCTCGGTGTCGGCGACGGTGAAGAGCGGCACCTTCCACCAGCCCTACATCGTCTCCCCCGAGGTGGACGGCCGCACCCTGACCAGGGCACCGCGCACCCTCTCCCCGGCCGTCTCCCAGGAGTTGCGCTCCCTGATGCGGCTGACGGCCACCAGCGGTTCGGCCGCCCAGGCGATGGCCGGCACCACCGGCGACATCGGGGCGAAGACCGGATCGGCGGAGGTCGACGGCCAGGAGAAGCCCAACGCCTGGTTCACCGCCTACCGCAACGACATGACCGCCGCGGCGGTCGTCCCCGCCTCCGGCCACGGCGGCACCAACGCGGGACCGATCGTCCGCCAGGTGCTCGACTCCGTCGACTGAGGCGGCCCGGTCCCACGGCCCGGTCCCACGGCCCGGACCCACCCCGTACGGCCCGCGCGGGAACCTCCTCGCGCGGGCCGCTCCCGTCCGGGCCACGTCCCGCCGCCTCTCCGCCGCGGGGGCGCCCGTCCGCCCGACGGGGCGGGGCGGAGGGAGATCGCGGTGGGTGAACTCTCCGTGACGAACACCTCCCCGAAGCCGTCGCGGAGCGATACGGTACGGCCCCGAAACGCAAGGCCGAAGCCGCCGAACCACGCGGTTTCGGAAGGAGGGGGGACCCGTCCGTGCCCACTGACTACGCGTGCCAGGCGGCAGCCGAGCAAGCGGCCCGGGGCATCGCGCCCGTACGGGCGCACCTGGTGCCCGCCCAGCGGAACGCTCCGCAACAACAGGAGGAGGTCTCGGTCGTCATCCGGTCCTTCCTCGGACCGGACGCCTCCGGAAGGCCGCCGGCCGACAACGCCCCGCCCCGCGTCGAGCCCGTCGACCCCTACACCGGCGCGGCCGTGCTCCTCGGCTTCCTCGACGGGCTGCGGGCCGACCTGAGCGGTGCCCTGGTCGACTGGTACTCCTCCGTCCACACCGACCTCCCCCTGACCCTGGGGGCGCCGGGCGCCGAGCAGCGCGGCCGGACCTCGGCCCGCGTGCCCAACGGCTGGCAGACCCTGTCCGACCTCCAGACCAACGCCCAGGACGTGCTGACCGTCCTGTCGAACCGGCCCGGAGGCCAGGTCGGCCCCGCCGAGCTGAGCTGGCGGTTGGCCCTGCTGGAGGACGTGTTCGCCGGTGCCCTGCGCCGCATGGGCGTCCCGGACGGGACGTCGGTGGAGAGCGCCGCGGAGCTGACGAGCGCCGCCGGCTCGCTGTTCGGCCTCAGCCGGCCGACCCCCCGGTCGACCTCGGAGCGGCAGGGCCGGTCGTACTGAGCCCGTACCGAGCCGTACCGGGCCGGGGCGGCTCGGGCGGCCGGCGACCGCCCGGCGGGGCGCTCCCGGCGGGCGGGGGGGGCGGGCATGGGCACCGGTCCCGGGACGACGACTAGGCTGAGGAACCGACCAGCCCACCCGAGACCACACCAGTCCGGCACGCGCCGGGCAGCGGGAGCCCCATGGCCACGAACCTCGTCAATCTGGAAACCGTCGGCAAGGTGTACGGCACGCGTACGTTGCTGGACGGCATCTCCCTCGGCGTCAGCGAAGGGGACCGGATCGGCGTCGTCGGGCGCAACGGCGACGGCAAGACCACGCTCGTCCGCATCCTGTCGAAGCTGGAACCCGCCGACGACGGGCGGGTCACCCACGCCGGCGGGCTGCGGCTGAGCGTGCTCACCCAGCACGACTCGCTCGACCCGGACGCGACCGTCCGCCACGAGGTCGTCGGCGACATGGCCGACCACGAGTGGGCCGGGGACGCCCGCGTCCGCGACATCCTCACCGGCCTCTTCGGCGGCCTGGACCTGCCCGGCTTCCCCCAGGGCCTGGACACCGTGATCGGCCCGCTCTCCGGTGGCGAGCGGCGGCGCATCGCGCTGGCCAAGCTGCTCATCGCCGAGCAGGACCTGATCGTGCTGGACGAGCCCACCAACCACCTCGACGTCGAGGGCATCGCCTGGCTCGCCGGACACCTGCGGGCGCGCCGCTCGGCGTTGGTCTGCGTCACCCACGACCGTTGGTTCCTGGACCAGGTGTGCACCCGCATGTGGGACGTGCAGCGCGGCACGGTGCACGAGTACGAGGGCGGCTACAGCGACTACGTCTTCGCCCGCGCCGAGCGCGAGCGCATCGCCGCCACCGAGGAGGCCAAGCGGCAGAACCTCGTCCGCAAGGAGCTGGCCTGGCTGCGGCGCGGCGCCCCGGCCCGCACCAGCAAGCCCCGCTTCCGGGTCGAGGCCGCCAACGCGCTGATCGCCGACGTGCCACCGCCGCGCGACAGCGCGGAGCTGATGAAGTTCGCCAACTCGCGGTTGGGCAGGACCGTGTTGGACCTGGAGGACGTGACCGTCCAGGCCGGCCCCAAGGTGTTGCTCAAGCACCTCACCTGGCAGCTCGGCCCCGGCGACCGCGTCGCGCTGGTCGGCGTCAACGGCGCGGGCAAGACCTCCCTGCTGCGGGCCATGGCGGACGCGGCGTACAGCGGCGGCGAGCGGCAGCCCGCGGGCGGCCGGATCAAGGTCGGCCGGACGGTGCGGCTGGCGTACCTCTCCCAGGAGGTCGCCGAACTCGACCCGACCTGGCGGGTGCTGGAGGCCGTGGAGCAGGTGCGTTCCCGCGTGGACCTGGGCAAGGGCCGCGAGATGACCGCCTCCCAGCTGTGCGAGCGCTTCGGCTTCGGCAAGGAGAAGCAGTGGACGCCCGTCGGCGACCTGTCGGGCGGTGAGCGGCGCAGGCTCCAACTGCTGCGGCTGCTGATGGACGAGCCGAACGTGCTGTTCCTGGACGAGCCGACCAACGACCTGGACATCGAGACCCTGACCCAGTTGGAGGACCTGCTCGACGGCTGGCCCGGCTCGCTGGTCGTCATCTCCCACGACCGCTTCTTCGTCGAGCGGACCACGGACCGGGTGTACGCGCTGCTGGGCGACGGCACGCTGCGGATGCTGCCGCGCGGCGTCGACGAGTACCTGGAGCGCCGCGAGCGGATGCGGCAGGCCGGTACCGTTCCCCAGGCGCCGACGTCCCGGACCTCCGGCGCGCCCGCCGGGACGGGAGGCTCCGGCGGTTCGGCGGCATCCGGCGGGGCGGCCAAGCCCGCGGCGCTCTCCCGGGCGGCGCAGAAGGAGTTGCAGCGCATCGAGCGCAGGTTGGAGCGGATCGGCGAGCGGGAGGCGACCCTGCACGCCGAGATGGCCGAGCACGCCACCGACTTCGAGAGGGTCGCCGGACTCGACGCCGAACTGCGACAGTTGGCGGGCGAGCGGGACGAGTTGGAGACGCGCTGGTTGGAGTTGGCCGAGGAGGGCTGACGGCGTCGACGGCGGTGCCCGTACGGCAGAGGGCGGGTGGACCGGATGGTCCGCCCGCCCTCTGCCGTACGGTGCGGTCGGTCACCCGCAGTGGACGCCGTAGGACGGGCTGGAGCCGCTGGCGATCGGCTGCTCGGAGCTGACCTGTGCGTGGACGTGGATGCACTTGCCGGCGGCGTAGAGCTCCACCGGGCCCGCGTAGTAGCTGAAGGTGCCGTAGTCGCTGTCGTTGGGCTGCCCGGCCCAGTCGCAGAACGCGCCGGGGGTGCTCGTCTTGCAGCGGAACAGCGTGACCGCGACGTAGTTGGGCGTGCCGTAGCCGCCGGCGGCGGTCTTGACGGCCACGGCGCAGTTCTTGCCGGTGGACGAGTCGTAGTAGAGGTAGATGTTGCCGTAGAGGGTCCCGGCGTCCGTCTTGATGGGGTAGCTGTTGATCTGGCCGCCGGGGCAGCCGTAGGCGCCCGCGGAGGCGGCGGGCGCGTTGACGATGCCGAAGGCGCACATCGCGAGCATCGATATCAGGACGGAGACGACGCGCTTGGAGCTTCTCACCGGTTCCCCTCAATTGGATGATCTTGAAAAGAAGCCCTCAGCCTAATGATCGTCACCTTTCCCGGAAACCGTTGGTGAGCGATTTTCCGCCTCGCCCCGCCCGCCCGGCCGGGGTCGGGCGGAGCGAGGCGCTCCCGGGGGGCGGGCAACGGTAACGCCGGGGTCGCGGACCGGTCTCGCCCAGGGGATCGGCCGGAACCGGAGGCGGCCTTTTTGGTGTCCGGTGGTAGAAAGAGTGCCGTTCCATCGTCGGTGTCAACTGGCCGAAAAACATCGAGAAGTGGCGGACCATGTCCGATTCGCTCTGCCCTACGGGGGCTTGAGGGGCTGGGCAACCGGTCCGCGCGTGAATGAGGAAGACCACCATGTCGCAGCCGCCACCACCTCCCAACCAACCGTCGCCGGACGGCTTCGGCGCACCACAGGAGCCGCCGGCGTCCGCCGGCGCAGAGCAGCAGGACGGGCCCGAACAGGCCGAACGACCGGAGCGGTCGGACGGGACGGAACGGTCGGAGGGAGCGGAGCGGCCCTCGCTGAGCAAGTCCTCCCAGCCTCCGTCCGACGAGTCGCCGCAGGGCCCTCCGCGGACCCCGACGCAGGTCGCGCCGCAGGTGGCGCCGTCCGACCAACCGCCGTCGGGCGGTTTCGGCGCGCCGCAGGAGCCGACGACGCCCTACGGGCAGCCACCGCAGCCCCCAGGACAGCCGGGTTCGCCGGGGCAGCCGCCCTCGTACGGCTACCCGCAGCAGCCGGGCGGGGCGCCGGCCTACGGTCACCCGGGGCAGCCCGGCCAGGGCCCGTACGGTCAGCCGCAGGGATACGGGCAGCAGCCGCCGTACGGTCAGCCGCAGGGATACGGGCAGCAGCCGCCGTACGGCCAACCGCAGGCGTACGGACAGCAGCCGCCGTACGGGTACGGGCAGTACGGCCAGTACCCGACGCAGCCCATGACCGCCGGCAACGGCGGGGGCGGCAACAGGAACAAGGTGATGATCGTCGTCGCGGCGGTCGTCGCGGTCCTGTTGGTGGCCGGTGGCGGCGTCTGGTTCCTGGCCGGCCAGGGCGGTGAGGACGAGCGGGCCAAGGGCGACAAGAGCACCGGCGAGGGCACCACGGACGGCGGCACCGGAGCCGAGGGGGAGAAGAAGGGCGCCGAGGGCGGGACGGAGGTGATCGACGCCGAGGTCGCCTGGGAGGTCGAACCGCCCGAGGTGGACAAGGACGACATCCTCACGGACGTCCCCGGCACCTGGTTCGTGGGCGACAACCTCGTCAAGACCACCACGACCTCCACCACGGCCTACGACATGGAGACCGGCGAGGAGGCGTGGTCCATCGAGATGCCCCGCCCGAAGAGCTGCGCCGCGGCCTACGAGACGTCGGGCGACAAGACCGTGGTGCAGTACGGTCGGCGCTGCGAGTTCATCATGGGCATCGACCTCGCCAAGGGCGAGGAACTGTGGAAGAAGGAACTCCCCTCGAAGCGCGAGAGCGCCTCGGAGTTCAGCTACACCGAGATGGCGGTCAGCGGCAACATGGCCGCCGCCGCCTGGATCGGCAACGCGGTCGGCTACGACCTGACCACCGGCAAGGAGCTGTGGCAGCAGGAGCAGGGGTCCGAGTGCAAGGACCGCGGCTACTCCGGCGGAGCGCAGCTCATCGCCAAGATCGAGTGCGGCTTCGGTGGTGCGCAGAAGGTCCAGGGAGTGGGCCAGGGCGGCAAGAAGGCGTGGGAGTGGAGCGTTCCCAAGGGCATCGACGTCCGCAAGGTGTTCTCCACCGACCCGGTGGTGCTCGGTGTCAACGCCGGCGGTGAGTCCAGCATCGACATCACGGACCTGATGATCCTGTCGAAGGACGGCGAGCTCCAGCGCAAGATCTCCATATCCAAGGAGCGGCACGACCTGGGCTGCCGCGGCATCTCGCTCGGCAACTGCCCCGGCACGGTGGTGGACGGCGACACCCTGTACCTCACCTCGCAGCCGCACCAGGGTGACGCCGAGTACGGCCGTACCAACGAGGTCATCGCCTTCGACCTCACCAACGGCAAGCCGAAGTGGCTGGGCGAGCCGACCGACGGGGGCCAGATCGTCCCGGTGGCGGTGGAGGACGGCACGCTGATCGCGTACGAGCTCCCCGACTACCGGAACCCGGGCCAGGTCGTCGCGCTCGACCCGAAGACCGGCGAGGCGTCCCCGCGGATGGAGATGCCGGACGACGCGGTGAAGAAGGAGTACGACATGGCCACCGGCACGGACGTGGCCCCGTACTGGAAGGACGGTCGCCTCTTCCTGGTGAACCACAAGTTCTACGCCCGCGCCGGCCTGAGCAACATGGCGATCGTGGCCTACCACTGACCGGGTGCCGCCCGCCCGCCCCGCCCCACGGGGCGCGGGGGCCGACGGGCGGCGAACCGGGGGTGATCGAGCCGGTCGGTCCGGGGAGCGGCGAGGCGGCCCCGCGTCCCCCCTGTGGGGGAACGCGGGGCCGCCCGCGTGCGTTCGGGTCGGATCCCGTCGGGATTCCGGAGTTCTTGTCCGAAGGGGAGCGCCGTGCCGGGCGAGCGTGTAGCTTCCGGGGGCATGGCGGAGCCGGGCCGGGGTGGGCCGGTACGGAGCCCGGCCCGCGGCGGACCGGACGACAGGGGTGTGGATGACCGTGCGGCTCGTGGTGGTCGACGATCACCGCCTGCACGCCGAGGCGCTCGCCTCGGCGCTGAGATTGCGCGGACACCGGGTGCTGGCCGCCGCCGCGCCGGCCGCGGGGGCGGCCGAGTTGGTGATCGGCCGGGCACCGGAGGTGTGCCTGTGGGGGACGACGGCGCCCGCGGGGCCGGGCGCGTTCGACCCCGTGGCGCGGATCAAGCGGGAGAGGCCGCGGGTCGCGGTGGTGGTGCTGGGGCCGGTGCCCGACCCGCGGGGCATCGCGGCGGCGTTCGCGGCGGGCGCGTCGGGCTACGTGCGGCACGACGAGCGGATCGAGGGCGTCGAGCGCGGCATGGTCAGGGCGCGCGCCGGGGAGGTGGCGGTGGCACCGCAACTGCTCCAGGGCGCCTTCGCGGAGTTGCTCGACCCCAGTGCCGAACCGGACGACGAGGGCGCCCGGCTGCTGCGGATGCTCACCCCGCGGGAGGTCGAGGTACTGGTGCGGGTGGCGGAGGGGGAGGACACCCGGCGGATCGCGGTGGGCATGGGGATAGCCTCCAGCACCGCCCGTACGCACGTGCAGCGGGTGCTGATGAAGCTCGGGGTCGGCTCGCGGCTGGAGGCGGCGGCGCTCGCGGCCCGCACCGGGCTGCTGGACCGGGCCACCGGCTCCGGCGCGGCCGGGGCGTTCGGTGCGGGAGGAGGAGGCGAGGGGACGGGCTGACGGGCCGGTCCCCTGCCGCGTCGGACGCCCCGGCCGGGGCTCATCGGGCGTCGGGCGCTCCGGCCTCCGGTCCGGTCCCGGGGCCGGGGCCGGGCCCCGGCCCCTCCTCCGCCTCCCGTCGCGGCGGCGGCGGAACGGTCGGGCTCAGTCGCAGCCAGAGCAGGAACAGCAGCCCGAGCGCGAGCATCGACAGCCCGGTCCAGAGGTTGATGTTGATGTCCTGGGCCTTCCTCAGGTCCTCGTCGGAGACGAAGAACCCGGCGAGGGTGACCAGGACGCCGTAGACCACGAAGAGCACGCCGATGACGCGGCGGATGTCGAACAGTCGGGCGGCGCTGACCGAGCGCCCCTCCAGCTCGATCTCCTCCTCGCGCCAGTCCGTGCCCGGGGTGCCGGGCGCGCCGGTCTCGTGGGGGTCCTGGGAGCCGTGGGGTCCGGTCGGGTCGTTCTTGCCGTTCGTCACGGTGGATCACATCCTTCGCTGTGCGGTGCGGGCGCTCAGAAGGAGAACGGGATGTAGCACAGGGCGGCGAGCACGAGAGCGCCCCAGCCCAGCAGTGCGGGCCTGCGGTACCACGCCTCGTCGCCCGCCGCCGCCGGCTCGGCCACGCCGGGCGCCCGGGTGCCGTACACCAGACCGGCCAACTGCTCGACGGGCTTCGGTTTGGTGAAGAGGGTGACGGCGCCGACGACGACGGCGCCGACGACGAAGGCGATGATGGCGGAGACGAAGTTGGCGCCCTGGTCGGAGGGGATGTCGACCAGCCCGCCCCGGTAGAACCAGAAGTAGTTGATCATCGCCGCGACCGTGCCGGCCAGCAGTCCCCAGAAACCGGCGGCGGGCGTCATCCGCCGCCAGAACATGCCGATGATGAAGACGGTGAACAGCGGCACGTTGAAGAAGGAGAACAGCGTCTGGAGGTAGTTCATGATGTTGCTGAACGTCGCCGCGATGAACGCCGTCCCCATGCCCAGCAGCACGCCGACGGCGGTGACGACCCGGGCGGTGGTGACGTAGTACGAGTCGGGGCGGCCCTTCACCAGGTAGGCCCTCCAGATGTCATGGGTGAACACCGTGTTGAAGGCCGAGACGTTGGCGGCCATGCCGGCCATGAAGGCGGCGAGCAGACCGGTCACCGCGATGCCCAGCACACCGTTGGGCAGCAGGTCCCGCATCAGCAGCGGGATCGCCTCGTTGTACTCCAGGCCGCTGCCCGGGCCGATGTCGGGGGCGACCACCAGCGCGACCAGGCCGGGGATGACGACGAGCGCCGGAATGAAGATCTTGGGGAAGGCCGCGATCAGCGGGGTGCGCTGGGCGGCGGAGAGGTTCTTGGCGGACAGGGCGCGCTGCACCTCGGCGAAGTTGGTCGTCCAGTAGCCGAAGCTCAGGGCGAAGCCCAGGCCGAGCACGATGGTGAGCCAGTTGGCGCCGAGCGGGTTGTCCGAACCGATGCCGGTGCCGCCCCAGGCGGAGACGAAGTTGTCGCCCTGCGAGGCGGTGAGCGAGTCGCGCAGCCCGCTCCAGCCACCCACCCGGGTCAGGGCGAGGACGGTCAGCGGGATCAGCCCGGCCAGGATCACGAAGAACTGCACGACCTCGTTGTAGATGGCCGAGGACAGGCCGCCCAGGGTGATGTACAGCAGCACGAACAGGCCCGCGACGACGATGGAGACCCACTGCGGCCAGCCCAGCAGCGCCTCCAGGACGATGGCGAGCGCGTAGAGGTTGACGCCCGCGATCAGCACCGAGGCGGCCGAGAACAGCACGCCGCTGAGCAGGTGGGAGGACGGGCCGAAGCGGTGCAGCAGGAACTCGGGCACCGAGCGCACCCGTGACCCGTAGTAGAAGGGCATCATCACCAGACCGAGGAAGACCATGGCCGGGATGGCGCCCACCCAGTACCAGTGCACGGTGTAGACGCCGTACTGCGCGCCGTTGGCGGCCATGCCCAGGATCTCCAGGGCGCCGAGGTTGGCCGCGATGAAGGCGAGGCCGGTGACCCAGGCGGGCAGCGAGCGGCCGGAGAGGAAGAAGTCGAGGCTGGTCTTGATGCTGCGCCGGGCCGCGAACCCGACTCCCAGGACGACGAGGAAGTAGATGGCGAGGATCGCGTAGTCGAGCGCGTTCGTGGGGAGCCGGAGATCCTGGGCCAACTGGTGGGGCATGAGCAGGTCGCCTCCATGGCGTGACGGGGCCGGTGTGGGGGGGAGCCCCTTGACGTCAATGTTCACTCATGGTTTTTTATGTTCGATTATGTTTGGGTCGTAGTATAGGGAGACCCCAGGTGAAGAAGACCCCGACCCGCCTCGCCGATGGCCGTGAACTCGTCTACTACGACGTTCACGACACCGCGGGACGCGACGCCGTCGACCGGCGCCCCCTGGACGCCGTCGCCACGGCGTCGGAGATCCGCCACGACCCGTTGCTCGACGAGTGGGTCGCCGTCACCGCGCACCGTCAGGCACGTACGTACCACCCGCCACAGAATGAATGCCCGCTCTGCCCGTCCCGGAACGGGCGGATGACGGAGGTCCCCGCCGAGGACTACCAGGTGGCCGTCTTCGAGAACCGCTTCCCGTCCCTGGCGGGCCCGCCCGGCCCGGCGACGGCCGAGGACCCCGGAGGGCTCTTCCCGCACGCTCCGGGCGCCGGTCGGTGCGAGGTGGTCTGCTTCACCTCCGACCACGACGCCTCCTTCGCCGACCTCACCGACGAGCGGGCCGCCCTGGTGCTGGACGCCTGGACCGACCGCACCGCCGAACTGTCGGCGCTGCCCGGAGTACGGCAGGTGTTCTGCTTCGAGAACCGGGGCCGGGAGATCGGCGTCACCCTCGGCCACCCCCACGGCCAGATCTACGCCTACCCCTTCGTCACCCCGCGCACCGAGCGGACGCTCCGCTCGGCCGCCGCCCACCGCGAGCGCACGGGCGGCAACCTCTTCGACGACGTCGTCGCCGCCGAACGCGCCGAGGGACGGCGGGTGGTGATGGACACCGACCACTGGACCGCCTTCGTGCCGCACGCCGCGCGCTGGCCCTACGAGGTGCACCTGTACCCCAGGCGGCGGGTGCCGGACCTGACGGAGTTGGACGACGCCGCCCGCGGGGAGTTCCCCGGTGTCTACCTGGAGCTGCTGCGGCGCTTCGACCGGATCTTCGGCCCCGACGAACCGCCCACGCCCTACATCTCCGGCTGGCACCAGGCGCCCCTGGGGCCGGAGGGGGAGAAGGAGTGGTCCGGACGGGCGGACTTCGCCCTCCACCTGGAACTTTTCACGATCCGACGCACGTCCGGCAAGCTGAAGTACCTGGCCGGCTCGGAGTCCGGCATGGGCGTGTTCATCAACGACGTGCCGCCGGAGACCGCGGCGGAGCGACTGCGAGAGGTGGCGAGCGAGTGAGCGGCAGGTATCTGGTGACCGGCGGTGCCGGTTACGTCGGCAGCGTCGTGGCGGCGCACCTGCTGGAGGCGGGACACCGGGTGACGGTCCTGGACGACCTGTCCACCGGCTTCCGGGAGGCGGTGCCCGCCGGCGCGGAGTTCGTCGAGGGCCGCGTCCAGGACGCCGCGCGCCTGCTGGACGGCCCCCCTGCCGCCGGCGGGGACGGCCCCGCCTACGACGCGGTGCTCCACTTCGCGGCCAGTTCGCAGGTCGGCGAGTCCGTCGTCCGCCCCGAGAAGTACTGGAGCAACAACGTCGGCGGCACGATGGCGCTGTTGGACGCCATGCGCGGGGCGGGCGTGCGCACCCTGGTGTTCTCCTCCACGGCCGCCACCTACGGCGAGCCCGAGGAGGTCCCCATCCCCGAGGACGCCCCCACCGCGCCGACCAACCCCTACGGCGCCTCCAAGCTCGCCGTGGACCACATGATCGCCGGCGAGTGCGCGGCCCACGGCCTGGCCGCCGTCTCGCTGCGCTACTTCAACGTGGCCGGCGCCTACCGCGGCCCGAGCGGAACCGTCCTGGGGGAGCGGCACGACCCCGAGTCGCACCTCATCCCGCTGGTGCTCGACGTCGCCCTCGGCCGGCGGGAGGCGATCTCCGTCTACGGCGACGACTACCCCACGCCCGACGGCACCTGCGTGCGCGACTACATCCACGTCGCCGACCTGGCCGAGGCCCATCTGCTGGCGCTGGTCGCCGCCGAGGCGGGCGAGCACCTGGTGTGCAACCTCGGCAACGGCAACGGCTTCTCCGTCCGCGAGGTGATCCGGACGGTCCGCGAGGTCACCGGCCACCCGATCCCCGAGAAGGTGGCGCCGCGCCGGGGCGGCGACCCGGCGTTCCTGGTCGCCTCCGCCGACCGGGCCAGGAGGCGGCTGGGCTGGCGGCCGTCCCGCCCCGAACTGAAGGACATCGTCGCCGACGCCTGGGCCTTCGCCCGGGGGCGGGAGACGCGGAGCACGTCGGGAGGCGGAGCGTGAGCGATCCGGTGATGGCGGCGGAGGCCGCCCAGACGGCGGAGGCGGTCGAGGGCTTCCGCGCGGTCCACGGTGGTGATCCCGCCGGGGTGTGGGCCGCTCCGGGCCGGGTCAACCTGATCGGCGAGCACACCGACTACAACGACGGTTTCGTGATGCCGCTGGCGCTGCCGCACACCGCCCGGGTGGCCGCCGACCGGCGTGACGACGGGGCGCTGAACCTGTACTCGGCCGACGTGCCGGACGGCACGGCGCGGCTGACCGTCGACAAACTCGCGGCCGAGCGCGAGGCCGGGCTCGCGTCCGGCGGGGGCGGGGGCTTCGGCGGCTGGGCCGCCTACCCGGCCGGCGTGGTGTGGGCGATGCGCGAGGAGGGGCTGCTGCCCGGGGACGGCGCGGGCGCCGACCTGTACGTCCGCAGCGACGTGCCCGTCGGCGCGGGGCTGTCCTCCTCGGCGGCCCTGGAGGTCGCCACGGCCGTGGCGTTGAACGACCTGTACGGGCTGGGGCTCTCCCCGGAACGGATCGCCCTGCTGTGCCGCCGTGCCGAGAACGACTTCGTCGGCGTTCCCAGCGGGATCATGGACCAGATGGCGTCGGCCTGCTGCACCGCCGGGCACGCGCTGTACCTGGACACCCGTGACCTGACGCGCCGCCAGGTCCCGCTCGACCTGGCCGCCGAGGGGCTGCGGCTGCTGGTGGTGGACACCCGGGTGCAGCACGCGCTGGGCGACGGCGAGTACGCCCGCCGCCGGGCCGGTTGCGAGGAGGCCGCCGCCGCCCTGGGCGTGCGCGCCCTGCGCGACGTGCCGTACGAGGAGCTCGACGCGGTGCCGGCCCGGCTGGCCGATCCGGCCCTGCTTCCCCTGGTGCGCCACGTGGTCACCGAGAACCGACGTGTGCGGCGGGTCATCGACCTGCTGGACGCGGGGGAGACCCGTGCCGTCGGCCCGGTGCTGACCGAGGGCCACGCCTCGCTGCGCGACGACTTCGCCGTCTCCTGTCCCGAGCTGGACCTGGTGGTGGAGACGGCGAACGCGGCGGGCGCGCTGGGCGCCCGGATGACGGGCGGCGGCTTCGGCGGCTCGGCGATCGTCCTGGTGGAGGCGGCCGGGGCGGAGTCGGTCGGAGCGGCGGTCACCGAGGCGTTCGCCGCGGCGGGGCACCGTCCCCCGCGACTGTTCGAGGCGCTTCCCTCGACGGGGGCGCGTCGTCTGGACGTGTGACCACTTCTCGTCGGAAACGATCACTCGGTGCCGGGGGAGGGGCACATACCGCGCCAGTGGTGTCCGAACGGGCCGCCGGACCGGACAGTTTTCCCCAACCCTCTTCCCATGCCGGACCCCCGCCGTACGCTGATGAGCAGCACCGGTGGGGGCCGGTGCGCATCAGGGGGCGAGACACGCCGGATGACGGTGTCCGGCGCGGGTACCGGCAGTGCACGGCGGCGGCTGTGCGGCCGAGCCGGTCCCAGCGCCGGGCGCCGCGCCGGCACGGGCGGGGTCCTCTACGGCGGCAGGGGGTGTGCGTGCAACGTATCCGGGTTCTCGTGGTGGACGACCACCGCATATTCGCCGAGTCGCTCGCCGCTGCGCTCGCGGTGGAGCAGGACGTGGAAGTGGCCGCCGCGGGCAGCCTCCCCGCGGCCCTGCGCGCCCTGGAGCGGGCCGGTGCCGAGGGGCGTCGGTTCGACGTGCTGCTGGTCGACGCCGAGTTGGGCGATGCGCGCCCGGAGGCGCCGGGCGCGGCCTGTCGGACGGGGGAGTTCTCCGGTGGCGCGGAGGCGCCGGGCGCGGCCGGCGGGATGCCCCTGGTGGCGCGGGTCCACACCGTCCACCCCGGTGTCCGCACGGTCGTGCTCGCCGAACGCGACGATCCGGGGCGCGCGGCCGCGGCGCTCCAGGCCGGGGCGTCGGGCTGGGTCGCCAAGGACTGCTCGCTCTCCCGGCTGCTCCAGGTGGTCCGGGGCGTGCTGCGGGACGAGACGCACCTGCCGCCCGCGCTGTTGACGGGGGTGCTGCGCGAGTTGACGGCGGCCCGCCGGCACCGCACCGAGAGCGAGCGGCTGGTGGAGTCGTTGACGCCGCGCGAGCACGAGGTGCTGCGGTGCATGGTGGCCGGGCTGGGGCGCAAGGCGGTCGCCGAGCGCCTCTACCTCTCCCCGCACACCGTCCGCACCCACATGCAGAACGTCCTGGGCAAGCTGGGGGTGCACTCCACCCTGGCGGCGGTGGCGCTGGCCCGGCGGGCGGGGGTCTGTCCGGCGGATCTGGAGCACGTGGCGACATAGGTGCCGTGGGAGACGGGGCGGCACCACGATCGTGTGTCAGGATCATGACAGCCGGACGGGCGTGCCGTCCCCGGGGCCGGTGCCTAGTCGTGGCCCGCGGAGAGGTTGTCGAAGGGGGCGGTGAGCTGCCGCAGCAGTCCGGCCAGCTCCTCGCGCCGGTCCGGCGAGAGCCGGGCGAGGATCGCCCTCTCCTGCTCCAGCAGTCCGGCCAGGGCGCGGTCGGCGCGGTCGCGCCCGGAGTCCGTCAGCCGCACCAGGACGCCCCGCCGGTCGCTGGGGTCGGGCAGCCGCTCGACGAGCCCCTTCTTCGCCAGTCGGTCGATCCGGTTGGTCATCGTCCCGGAGGTGACCAGGGTCTGGGTGAGCAGTTGCCCGGGGGAGAGCTGGTAGGGGGCGCCGGCCCGGCGCAGCGCGGTCAGCACGTCGAACTCCCAGGGCTCCAGGCCGTGCTCGGAGAACGCGATGCGGCGCGCCCGATCGAGGTGGCGGGCGAGCCTGCTGACCCGACTGAGCACCTCCAGGGGCTCCACGTCGAGATCGGGGCGCTCGCGGCGCCACGCTGCCACCAATCGGTCGACCTCGTCCTGCATGTGACCAGTGTAGTAGTTCTGTCGATGTTAAGTCTCTTGACATCAAGATAACTGGAAGGGGAGGCTCTCCCCGTGGCCCTCCCCGGCACCCTCGTGCCGTTCCGCCGGATCCTCGCCGTCGCCCGCAAGCCCGCCCGAGCCGCCCGCGGGCCCGTCCGAGAAGGAGAAACCCGTGTTGGAGACGCTCGACCACGTCCAACTCGCCGCCCCACCCGGCTCCGAGGACGCCCTGCGCGCCTACTACGTCGGGGTGCTCGGCATGACCGAGACCCCCAAACCACCCGTGCTCGCGGCCCGCGGCGGTTGCTGGTTCGAGGCGGGCGACGTCCGGCTCCACCTGGGGATCGAGGAGGACTTCCGACCCGCCCGCAAGGCCCACCCCGGCATCCGGGTGAGGGACGTCGAGGCCGTCGCCACCCGCCTGGAGGCCGCCGGCCACGAGGTCGTCCGGGACGACACCCTCCCCGGCCACCGCCGCTTCCACACCACGGACCCGGTCGGCAACCGTCTGGAGTTCCTGGAACCGACCGGCTGACGTCGCGCGGAACGCGCCGAGGCACGGGGACACCCCGACGTGGGAGGAGCCCGGCACGGAAGACGCGGAGGCGGTGGCGGCGCGCCGCGCGCCGCCACCGCCTCCGCGTGCGAGGGGATCCGACTCAGCTGCGTCGGTGACCTATCAACCGCGGCTTCTGCTCCAGCCCGTCCAGCCCGTGCCACGCCAGGTTCACCAGGTGGGCGGCGACCTCGGGCTTGTTCGGCTTGCGGGCGTTCAACCACCACTGCCCCGTCAGGGCCACCATGCCGACCAGGGCCTGGGCGTACAGCGGTGCCAGTTTGGGGTCGAAGCCGCGCGCCTCGAACTCCAGGCCCAGGATGTCCTCCACCTGGGTGGCGATGTCACTGATCAGCGAGGCGAAGGTGCCCGTCGACTGGGCGACGGGCGAGTCGCGCACCAGGATGCGGAAGCCGTCGGTGTACTGCTCGATGTAGTCCAACAGGGCGAAGGCCGCCTGCTCCAGCAGCTCGCGCGGATGGCCGCCGGTCAACGCGCCCGTCACCATGTCCAGCAGCCGGCGCGTCTCCCGGTCGACCACGACCGCGTACAGGCCCTCCTTGCCGCCGAAGTGCTCGTAGACCACGGGCTTGGAGACCCCGGCCGTGGCCGCGATCTCCTCCACCGACGTCCCCTCGAAACCACGTTCGGCGAAGAGCGCGCGACCGATGTCCAGCAGCTGCTCGCGGCGCTCCTTCCCCGTCATGCGACGGCGCCCCCGTCGGGTCGAGCCCGCTGCCCTGTCCTTGGTACTGCTGTCGTCGGTCGCCACTCCTCCATCATGCCGCTTTCGCGGTCTCCTCCTTGCGACGGGCGTTGATCCGCTTGTCCGACGGCCACCGCACGTCGTACGCCCAGCCGGCCTTCTCGAACCAGCGGATCAGTCGGGCGCTGGAGTCGATCTGCCCCTTGAGCACGCCGTGCCGGGCGCAGGTCGGATCGGCGTGGTGCAGGTTGTGCCAGGACTCCCCGCAGGAGAGCACCGCCAGCCACCACACGTTGCCCGAGCGGTCGCGCGACTTGAACGGACGCTTGCCGACGGCGTGGCAGATGGAGTTGATCGACCAGGTGACGTGGTGCAGCAGCGCCACCCGCACCAGGGAACCCCAGAAGAAGGCGGTCAACGCGCCCTGCCAGGACATCGTCACCAACCCGCCGACCACCGGCGGGATCAGCAGCGACACGGCCGTCCACAGCACGAACTGGCGGGAGATGCGGCGGAGCGCCGGGTCCTTGATCAGATCCGGGGCGTACTTGTGCTGCGGGGTCTGCTCCTCGTCGAACATCCAACCGACATGCGCCCACCACAGGCCCTTGAGCAGGGCGGGAACGGTCTCGCCGTAACGCCAGGGGGAGTGGGGGTCTCCTTCGGCGTCGGAGAACTTGTGGTGCTTGCGGTGGTCGGCCACCCAGCGCACCAACGGGCCCTCGACCGCCATCGACCCGGCGATGGCCAGGGCGATCCGCAGCGGCCTCTTCGCCTTGAACGAGCCGTGCGTGAAGTAGCGGTGGAAACCGATGGTGATGCCGTGGCAGCCCAGGAAGTACATGCCGACCAGGAGCCCGAGGTCCAGCCAGCTCACCCCCCAGCCCCAGGCGAGCGGGACCGCGGCCACCAGGGCGACGAAGGGAACGGTGATGAACAGCAGCAACGTGATCTGCTCGACGGAACGGCGCTGTTCCCCGCCGAGCGTGGCGGACGGCAGCGGAGTCTCCCCGGGGGAGGCCGAAGGCCCACCCGGGTCCTCGGGGTTCTTGCGAAGTACGTCCGGACTGATGGTCATAGGTGACTCTCGTGTGAAGCTGGGGGACGGGGGATCGCGGCACCGCGGTGCCGCTTTACCTACGGTTCCGTAACCTACGGCAACGTAAGCATGGCAGTCACGGGGGATGGAACAACAGGGCCGCATGATGGACGGGATGATCCGTGCGGCCCGGTACCGGCCTATCCTGGTGGCCGTCGGACAACGCGGTCCGTGACCTGCCAGAAGCATCGCCGCAAGGAGCCGCACCTGTGAGCAGTGCCGACACCTCCTCGACCTCCGGTGGTACCAACCCCGCACCGGGTGGGGAGGTCCCCACGCCGGGCGTTCCGGGTACCCCGGAGACGGCCCGGGAATCCAGTGACCCCGAAACCACTTCCGAGACCAGCAGCGCCCTGCGGGCCGACATCCGCCGACTGGGTGACCTCCTCGGCGAGACCCTGGTCCGCCAGGAAGGCGCCGACCTGCTGGAACTCGTCGAGCGCGTACGCGCCCTGACCAGGACGGACGGCGACGCCGCCGCCGCGCTGCTCAGCCGCACGGACCTCGCCACGGCGACCAAGCTGGTCCGCGCCTTCTCCATCTACTTCCACCTGGCCAACGTCGCCGAGCAGGTCCACCGCGGACGCGAACTGCGCGCCCGCCGGGCCGCCGAGGGGGGCAACCTCGCCCGCACGGCGGACATGCTCAAGGAGGCCGATCCCGAGCACCTGAGGGAGACGGCCGCGAACCTCGGCGTCCGCCCGGTGTTCACCGCGCACCCGACGGAGGCCGCCCGCCGCTCGGTGCTCACCAAGCTCCGCAAGGTCGCGGAGCTGCTGGAGAACACCGACCCCAACGAACGTCGCCGCACCGACCTGCGACTCGCCGAGAACATCGACCTGATCTGGCAGACCGACGAACTGCGCGTGGTCCGTCCGGAGCCGGCCGACGAGGCGCGCAACGCCATCTACTACCTCGACGAGCTGCACCGCGGGGCCGTCGGCGACGTCCTGGAGGACCTGGCCGCCGAACTGGAGCGCGCCGGCGCCCCGCTGCCGCCCGCCACCCGCCCGCTGACCTTCGGCACCTGGATCGGCGGTGACCGCGACGGCAACCCCAACGTCACCCCCGACGTCACCTGGGAGGTGCTGCTGCTCCAGCACGAGCACGGCATCACCGACGCCCTGGAACACGTCGACGAGTTGCGCGCCGCCCTGTCCAACTCCATCCGCGTCAGCGGCGCCACCGAGGAGCTCCGGGAATCCCTCCGACGGGACCTGGAACTCCTGCCGGAGATCAGCCCCCGCTACAAGCGCCTCAACGCCGAGGAGCCCTACCGGCTCAAGGTCACCTGCGTCCGGCAGAAGCTGATCAACACCCGCGAGCGGTTGGCCGAGGGCGATCCGCACGTACCCGGCCGGGACTACCTGGGCACCGGCGAGCTGCTGGACGACCTGGGGCTGGTCCAGAAGTCGCTGCGCGAACACCGCGGCTCCCTGGTCGCCGACGGTCACCTGGAGCGCGTCCTGCGCACCCTGGCCTCCTTCGGCCTCCAGCTGGCCACCATGGACGTGCGCGAGCACGCCGACGCCCACCACCACGCCCTGGGACAGCTCTTCGACCGGCTCGGCGAGGAGTCCTGGCGGTACGCCGACATGCCGCGCGACTACCGGCAGCGGCTGCTGGCCAAGGAGCTGCGCTCGCGCCGCCCGCTGGCCCCCACCCCGGCGCCGCTGGACGCCGCCGGCGCCAAGACCCTCGGCGTCTTCGAGACGATCCGCAGGGCGTTGGACACCTTCGGCCCCGAGGTCATCGAGTCCTACATCATCTCCATGTGCCAGGGCGCCGACGACGTGTTCGCCGTCGCCGTCCTCGCCCGCGAGGCCGGACTGGTCGACCTGCACGCCGGTTGGGCCCGCATCGGCATCGTGCCGCTGCTGGAGACCACCGACGAGCTGCGCATCGCCGACGAACTGCTCGACCAGATGCTGTCCGACCCCTCCTACCGGCGGCTGGTCGCCCTGCGCGGCGACGTCCAGGAGGTCATGCTCGGCTACTCCGACTCCTCCAAGTTCGGCGGCATCACCACCTCCCAGTGGGAGATCCACCGCGCCCAGCGCCGGCTGCGCGACGTCGCCCACCGGCACGGGGTGCGGCTGCGCCTCTTCCACGGCCGCGGCGGCACCGTCGGCCGCGGCGGCGGCCCCACCCACGACGCGATCCTCGCCCAGCCCTGGGGCACCCTGGAGGGCGAGATCAAGGTCACCGAGCAGGGCGAGGTCATCTCCGACAAGTACCTCATCCCCTCCCTGGCCCGGGAGAACCTGGAGCAGACCGTCGCGGCCACCCTCCAGGCGTCCGCCCTGCACACCGCGCCGCGCCAGTCGGACGAGGCGTTGGCCCGTTGGGACGCCGCGATGGACGTGGTCTCCGACGCCGCCCACGCCGCCTACCGGAGGCTGGTGGAGGACCCGGACCTGCCCGCGTACTTCTTCGCCTCCACCCCCGTCGACCAGCTCGCCGACCTCCACCTGGGGTCCAGGCCGTCGAGGAGGCCCGACTCCGGCGCGGGTCTGGACGGGTTGCGGGCGATCCCGTGGGTGTTCGGCTGGACGCAGTCGCGGCAGATCGTGCCCGGCTGGTTCGGCGTCGGCTCCGGGTTGCGGGCCGCCCGTGAGGCGGGACTGAACAGCGTGTTGGACGAGGCGTACGAGCGCTGGCACTTCTTCCGCAACTTCCTGTCCAACGTCGAGATGACGCTGGCCAAGACCGACCTGCGGATCGCCCGCCACTACGTGGAGACGCTGGTCCCCGCCGAGCTGCGGCACATCTTCGCCACCATCGAGGCCGAGCACGACCTGACGGTGCGCGAGGTGCTGCGCATCACCGGGGAGGAGGAGCTGCTGGACGCCAACCCGGTGCTCAAGCAGACCTTCGCCATCCGCGACGCCTACCTGGACCCGATCTCCTACCTCCAGGTCACGCTGCTGGCCCGGCAGCGCGAGGCGGCACAGCGCGGTGAGGACCCCGATCCGCAGCTGAGCCGTGCCCTGCTGTTGACCGTCAACGGTGTCGCGGCAGGGTTGCGCAACACCGGCTGACACCGCCGCGTCCGGTCCGGACGACGCGAAGGGCCTCTCTCCCGCCGACGGGAGAGAGGCCCTTCGTCTTGGTCTTCGACCGTGCGCCGTGCGCGGTCGGATCAGTGCTGCGCGGCCCTGCGGCGGCGCAGCACCAGGTACGAACCCACGCCCAGCAGGGCCGCGGCGGCCGCGGCGAGCGCGGCGGCCGGGATCGAGGAACCGGTCTCGGCCAGGTTGCCGTCGCCGTTCGGCTGCTCACCCGGTGCGTCGCCGGTGGTGCCCTCGGTGGTGTCCTCCGAGCCGCCGGTGGTGTCCTCCGTGCCACCGGTGGTGTCGCCGGTGGTGCCCTCGGTGGTGTCCTCCGAGCCGCCGGTCGTGCCGCCGGTGGTGTCCTCCGAGCCGCCGGTCGTGCCGCCGGTGGTGTCCTCCGTGCCACCGGTGGTGTCACCGGTCGTGCCGCCGGTGGTGTCCTCCGTGCCACCGGTGGTGTCGCCGGTCGTGCCGCCGGTGGTGTCCTCCGTGCCACCGGTGGTGTCGCCGGTCGTGCCGCCGGTGGTGTCCTCCGAGCCGCCGGTCGTGCCCCCGGTGGTGTCCTCCGAGGCGGGGCAGGTGTGGGACAGGTTGAACTTGTCCTGCGGGACCTTGCCCTTGACCTCGGCCTCGATGTCGACGAGCTTCGCCCCGGGCTCCGAGGCCACGTAGGCGTGCTTGTCGGACGGAGGACCGAAGTCGGTGATCGTCTGGGTACCGCCGGGTTCGAACGTGACCGTCAGCTTCACGAAGTCGGCCTTGCCGCCCGGCAGCACGAAGTGCCAACCGTCCTTGTCGGCCGGGACGGTGGGACAGTCGTCCTCCTGCGGCGCCGCGCCGTCGTTCTCGGTGGCCGTGCGCGGCAGGGGCTGACGCAGCTCGGGGGTGTAGGTGCCGGTCGCGAACGCGGGGGCGGCCGGGGCCAGCAGCAAGGCGGCTGACGCGGCCACTGCCGCGGCACGCGTCGACGTAAGGGTGCGCATGAACTACCACCTTCGGTGGCGGGGGACATCACGGACGTGCGGGGGGTGGATCGGTAGCCTCCAACGCCCCAGCGGTCCGGTCAAGCGAGATACGCCCCGCATCTGCCGCTGTGTCACTTTCGCCCACCAAAAGGGAAGACAACGATCTCATCACTATGGGCGCGTGCGTGATTGAACCGCCGAGATCGAGGAACGCGCAGCTCACCCGGGTACGCGGCAGCACCGCGAACGCCGCGTCCGTCAGGGCCGGCCCCAACGGCCCGGCCGCCCGTGCCGCCCGGTGCGTCCGCGGGCCGTCCGCCCCGGGACGCCGTCAGGAGTTGTAGGCGCCCTGGGCCCGTTCCAGTCCTTCGACCAGCAGGCACTCCACGGCGTCGGCGGCCCGGTCCACGAAGTAGTCCAGCTCCTTGCGCTCGGTGGAGGAGAAGTCCTTCAACACGAAGTCGGCCACCGGCATCCGGCCCGGCGGGCGGCCGATCCCGAACCGCACCCGGTGGTAGTCCGGCCCCAACGCCTTGGTGACGGACTTCAGGCCGTTGTGACCGTTGTCGCCGCCGCCCCTCTTCAGCCGCAGCGCCCCGTAGTCGATGTCCAGTTCGTCGTGGACGACGACCAGGCGGTCGACGGGCACCTTGTAGAAGTCGCGCAGCGCGGTGACGGGGCCGCCCGAGAGGTTCATGTACGACATCGGCTTGGCCAGCACCACGCGCCGGCTGCCCGTCCCCGGAACGCCCAGTCGGCCCTCCAGCACCTGCGCGCGGGCCCGGTGGGTCCTGAACCGTCCCCCGATCCGCTCCGCGAGCAGGTCGGCGACCAGGAACCCCACGTTGTGCCGGTTCGCCGCGTACTGGGGGCCGGGGTTGCCCAGGCCCACCACCAGCCAGGGGGTGTCGGCGTCGCTCATCGTCGTCCTTTCCTGGGGCGGGCCGCCGCCACGGGCGACGGGGCCGGCCGGGGGCGGATACGGGTGTGGGCCCGCACGGTGGTGCGGGCCCGGAAGGCCGCCGTCCCGCCCGGAGGGGCGGAACGGCGGCCGGGGATCCGGAGGGAACCGGAAGGAACGGCGGCGGGAGCGCCGCCCGGGGTCACTCCCCGGCGCCCTCGCCCTCGGCGCTCTCGCCCTCGGTGGGCTCCGAGGCCTGGGCCGACAGCACGTTGAGGACGACGGTGTCCTCGTCCACGGCCAGGCTGCTGCCCTTGGGCAGCGGGATGTCCTTGGCCAGGACGGAGTCGCCCGCGGCCAGTCCCTCGATGGAGACGGTGACCGACTCCGGGATGTGGGTGGCCTCGGCCTCGACCGACAGCGTGTTCAGCACGTGCTCCAGCAGGTGCTGGCCCGGGGCCAGGTCACCCTCGGTGTGCACCGGGATCTCGACGGTGACCTTCTCGCCCTTCTCCACCACGAGCAGGTCCACGTGGACCAGGAAGCCGCGGATGGCCTCACGCTGGACGGCCTTGGGGATCACCAGCTCCTGACGGCCCTCGATGTCGAGCGTGATCAGCACGTTCGAGTTCTTCAGGGCCATCATCAGGTCGTAGCCGGGGAGGGCCACGTGCACCGGGTCGCCGCCGTGGCCGTAGACGACACCGGGGACCTTCTCCTGGCGGCGCAGCCGGCGGGAAGCGCCCTTGCCGAACTCCTTGCGGATCTCGGCGGAAATCTTGACGTCAGCCATGACGCACTCCTCGTCTCTCTCAAGTCGGTTCTGTGGCGGTTGCCAGAGCTACTCGGCCACGACTGACCTGCTGCGAAGAGCGCGTCGATTACGGACACCGTGCCGCTTCGGACACGGCTCCCTCGCCGAGCAACTCCACGATTCTACCGCCCCGGCTCCCCGGGCCGGACACACCCGGGGCGCCGCACCGGGAACCACCCGGCGCGGCGCCCCGCGAAGGCGTTGGACCGATCACGCCTGTTCGTCGAAGAGGCTGGTCACCGAGCCGTCCTCGAACACCTCGCGCACCGCGCGGGCGATCGTCGGCGCCATCGACAGCACCGTGATCTTGTCGACGTCCACCTCGCTCGGCGTCGGCAGGGTGTTGGTGAAGATGAACTCGCTCACGTTCGAGTTCTTCAGCCGGTCCGCCGCCGGACCGGACAGCACGCCGTGCGTGGCCGCCACGATCACGTCCTCGGCGCCGTTGGCGAACAGCGCGTCCGCCGCCGCGCAGATCGTGCCGCCGGTGTCGACCATGTCGTCCACCAGCACGCACACCCGACCCCGCACGTCACCGACCACCTCGTGGACGGTGACCTGGTTGGCCACGTCCGGGTCGCGGCGCTTGTGCACGATCGCCAGCGGCGCGCCCAGCCGGTCGCACCAGCGGTCGGCGACCCGCACCCGGCCCGCGTCCGGCGAGACCACCGTCAGCTTGTCGCGGTCCACCTTGCCGCCGACGTAGTCCGTCAGCACCGGCAGGGCGAACAGGTGGTCGACGGGGCCGTCGAAGAAGCCCTGGATCTGGTCGGTGTGCAGGTCCACCGTCAGGATCCGGTCCGCGCCGGCCGTGCGCAGCAGATCGGCGATCAGCCGCGCCGAGATCGGCTCGCGGCCGCGGTGCTTCTTGTCCTGCCGCGCGTAGCCGTAGAACGGCACGATCACGGTGACGCTCCGGGCCGAGGCCCGCTTGAGCGCGTCCACCATGATCAGCTGCTCCATGATCCATTTGTTGATCGGAGCGGTGTGGCTCTGCATCAGGAAGCAGTCGGCACCACGGGCCGACTCCTGGAACCGCACGTAGATCTCACCATTGGCGAAATCGAACGCCTTCGTCGGGACCACGCTGACACCGAGATGCCCCGCGACCTCCTCTGCCAGCCTGGGGTGGGCGCGGCCGGAGAAGAACATCAACTTCTTCTGGCCGGTCGTCTTGATCCCGGTCACAACACAATCTCCTTGCCAGCATCGTTTCGTCGGGGCGCACCACGGTGTGCGCTTCTCACGGTACGCCCTGTCCGGCGCGGTTCCGCCGGGTCGGCCCAGGTCACTCCGGGGTCGCGGGGGTTTTGTCGGTCTTCTCCTCGGCGGCCCGGGCCGCCCGCGCGGCGGCGCTCCCGGGGCGCTTTCTGGCCACCCAGCCAGGGATGTTGCGCTGCTGGCCGCGCGCGACGGCCAGGGAACCCGGGGGCACGTCCTTGGTGATCACCGACCCGGCGGCGGTGTAGGCGCCGTCCCCGACGGTGACAGGAGCCACAAACATGTTGTCCGAGCCCGTCTTGCAGTGCGAGCCGATCGTGGTGTGGTGCTTGGTCTCCCCGTCGTAGTTCACGAAGACGCTGGCCGCGCCGATGTTCGTGTACTCGCCGATCGTGGCGTCGCCCACATACGACAGGTGCGGCACCTTCGTGCCCTCGCCCACCTCGGCGTTCTTCATCTCCACGTACGTGCCGGCCTTCGACTTCGGCCCCAGCCGCGTCCCGGGCCGCAGATACGCGTACGGCCCCACCGACGCGTCCGGGCCGATCTCGGCGGAGTCGGCGACCGCGTTGGACACCACCGCGCCCCCACCCACCCGGGTGTCGGACAGCCGGCAGTTCGGGCCCACCTCGCAGCCCTCGCCCAGGTGCGTGGCGCCCAGCAGTTGCGTGCCCGGGTGCACCAGCGCGTCCCGCTCGTACGTGACCGTCGCGTCTAGCCACGTCGTGGCCGGATCCACCACGGTCACGCCGGCCAGCATCGCCCGTTCCAGCAGCCGCTCGTTCAACAGCCTGCGCGCCTCGGCCAACTGCACCCGGTTGTTGATCCCGACGATCTCCCGGTGGTCGTCCGCCACGCACGCGCCCACCCGGTGCCCGTCGGCGCGCAGGATCCCCAGCACGTCGGTGAGGTACTCCTCGCCCTGGCTGTTGTCGGTGCTCAGCCGGCCCAGGGCGTCGGCCAGCAGCCGGCCGTCGAACGCGAAGACGCCCGAGTTGATCTCGCGGATCGCCCGCTGCTCCTCGTCGGCGTCCTTGTGCTCCACGATCGCCGTCACCGACCCGTCGTCGGCCCGCACGATCCGGCCGTACCCGGTGGCGTCCGGCACCTCGGCCGACAGCACCGTCACCGCGTTGCCCTCGGCCTCGTGGGACGCGGCCAGCCGGCCCAACGTCCCGCCCGTCAGCAGGGGGGTGTCGCCGCAGGTCACCACCACCGTTCCGGCCGGCTCCACACCGTCGTCCGCCAGCGCCCGGAGCGCGGTGCGCACCGCGTGCCCGGTGCCCCGCTGCTCGGCCTGCACCGCGGTGCGCGCCTTCGGGTCCACCACGGACAGGTGCTCGGTGACCTGTTCACGGCCGTGCCCCACGACCACGACCAACTCCCGCGGGTCCAGCTCGCGGGAGGCGGTGACGACGTGGCCGACGAGCGATCGTCCGCAGATGTCGTGGAGGACCTTGGGCCGGGCGGACTTCATGCGGGTGCCCTCACCCGCTGCGAGAACGACGACGGCTGCCGGGCGGTTGGCGCTCACGGGTGTGCCCTTCGGCTTCGGGACGGAACGGTGGATCGAACGACGGGGACGGCACCGGACGGACACGGCATCCGCCCCGCGTACACCCCAAGCATCCCCGGCGGACACCGCCGGTTCACGGGGAGGACCGCGGTGGAACCGTGCGGGAAGATGTGGTGTCCTCGGCAGGATACCGGGGGGAGCCGGTCATTCCGCCGGTGCCCCCTGGCCCGGGACCGTCCCGCCCCCCGGCCTCTCCGACGGCTCGGCCGGGTGCCTCGACTCCACGGAACCTTCGCTTCCGTCGGCTTCGCGGCCCTCGTCCGCGCCCCGACCGGTGAGCGTCGCCAGACCGGCCCGCACATGCGCCATGTGCCGCCGCATCGCTTCCGCGCGCTGCTCGTGGGCGGACAGGATCCGCTCCGTCTCCCGCTCGATCCGCTGCTGCCGCAACCGAGCCCGGGCCAGCAGGTCCGCGGCCCGCGCCTCGGCCTCGTCCTGCAGCCGCCGCGCCTCGGCCTCGGCCTCCGCCCGCTCCCGCCGGGCACGGTCCAGGAGCGACTCGCCCCGTCCGGTCAGATCCGCCACCCGCGCCGCCACCGTCGACTCGCGCGCCGCCAGCGCGCGGTCCAGCGCCTCGGACTCCTCGGCCTGCTTCCGCTCCTGGGCCAGCAGCAGCGCCTCGCACCGCTCGGCCGTCTCCCGCAGCCCCCGCTCGGCCTCGTCGCGCGACCGGCCCGCCTCGTCCCGCGCCGCCGCCCGCACCTCCGCGGCCGCCTCGCGCGCCGAGGCCACCACGGCCTCCGCCGCCGCGTCGGCCTCGGCGCGCACCCGCGCCGCCTCGTCGTGCGCCGCGTCCCGCCGGGCACGAGCCTCCGCCTCGGCACGCTCCCGCGTCTCCCCGGCCTCCGCCTCGGCGCGGGCCCGCAGCTCCCCGGCCTCGGCCTCCACCTCCGACAGCAGCAGGCCGGCCCGCTCGCCCAGCGCCTCGAACGAGGGCGGGGGCAGCGCGGCCACCGCCGACCGCAGCCGGTCCGCCTCCCCCTCCAACTCGCCCGCCAGCACACCCAGCCGGGTCAGACGTTCCCGTGCCTCCTCCAGATCCCGATACAGCTCGTCCGCGAAGCGATCCACCTGCTCGGGCCGGTAACCGCGACCCCGTACGACGGTGAAGCCGTGAGGCGACTTCGAAGCAGACATGGTGAACCCCTACCTCCACGCGATCCGGCGGACATCCCACCCAGCATGCGCCATGAGGCGCGGCAGGTCATAAACGACACAAACCGTACGAACGGCAGGGGAAGCGCGCGGCACCCGACGCGCCCCCGACCACACACCTCCCCCCACCGCCGCGTTCCCATCCGTACGGAATCGTCCTGTGAGCCACCCGACACCACATCCGACCCGCATCCGACCCGCATCCGACCCGCATCCGACGCGGCGTCCGGACACGGTGGTGCCCGGCCCCCGACGAGCGGGGACCGGGCACCACCGACGACACGGCCCGAGGACGAAGACCGCCGGAAGACCGCACCAGGGCCTACAACAGGCCGTCCCACATCTGCTCGAGCAACACGGACCACCAATTCTCCGGCCCCGCCAACGCCGCCGGGTCCAAACAGGCCAACATCCCCTGGAAGTCCACCGTCCAACGCCCCGCCTGCTCCGGCGTCAGACCGAACCGCAGCCGCCACATCCAGCCCAACAGCGCCATGCAGCGCACGAACTCCGGCAGACCGCTGTTCACGAACTGCGGCACCGCCGGCCGCCCGCTCGGATCGCCCTCCAGCGGCACCGCCACGATGTGCGCCGTCCCGTACTGCACGCACAGCTGACGCCCGTAGTCGTTCCCCACCACCAGGTACGACGCCGCGTCCGAACCGGGGAGCACCCCACGTTCCCGCGCCAGCTCCGCCAACGTGGGAACCGGCCGCCCCGGCTGCGCCTGCGCCCAGAAGAACGGCCCGAACTCCAGCGGCAGTCCCGCCCACACCAACGTCTGTCCGACCACGTCCGGCACGCCCTGACGGGACACCGCCCGCTGGTCGAAGCGGAACACCCCCTGCGGACCGAACGCCTCCACCAACTCCTGAGCCAGCCCCTGCGGCGGCACCGGCGGGGCCGGCTGGACCGGCGGCAACGGGGCGCGCACCGGAGCCGGCCGCGCCGGTCCGTCCGCCACCTGGTGCAACTCGCCCTGGTGCTCGATCAGATGCCGAACCCCCTGCCGGCGGGACGCCACATCACGGCCGTACGGCGCCGTGTGGCTGATCCGGACCCGCGGCCAGCTCTCCCGCACCATGCGCGCGCAGTAACCACCCGGCGCGTCACAGCACTCCAGCTCCGTGTGGAGCTCCAACACCTGCTGCGGCGGAACGTTCATCGCCCGCAGCTCGTGCAGGATCTGCCACTCCGGATGCGGCAGGCCCGGCGCCGAACGACGGATCACCTGTTGCTCCGAACCGTCCTGCGCCCGGTAGCGCAGCACCGCCATGTACCCCGGGCCCACCATCGGCACCCCACCCGGCTGCCCCGGATGGCCGTGACCGGCCCCGCCGTGCGCGGGAGCGGGCGGCGGTCCGGGAGGAGGCGGAGTACCCGGACCGGAGGGAGCCCCCGGTCCGCTCGCCGGTGGCCCGGCGAGCATCGTCGCCGCGTGGTGCACCCCGCCGCCGGACGGGCCGGCCCCGCCCGCCCCCGGAACACCGGGAACACCGGGAGCGCCGGGCGGGGCAGGGGTACCCGGTCCGTTCGCCGGTGGTTCGGCGAGCATCGTCGCCGCGTGGTGCACCCCACCACCGGACGGGCCGCCGTCATCCGCCCCCGCGGGCCTCGGCGCTCCGCCCCCCTGCGAGGCGACGTCGTCCGACGGCACCGTCCGCGTCGGCGCGGGGGAGGGACCACCACCGGACGGATCGGTCGACGACGCGGACCCCCCGCCCCCCGGGGCGCCGGGAGCGCCGGGCGGTGCGGGAGTACCCGGCCCGTCCGCCGACGAGGACGACGGATCGGGCGGCACCCGACCGGAGGTCGAACCGGCTTCCCGACCCTGCGGGTCGTCGAGCGCGGGAGCCACCGCCGTCCTCGGCAACGCGCTGCCGTCCGGCAGCAGCGCCGTCGCCGCCTCCGGGCTCACCCGAGGCGGCGGCGCGTCGTCGTCCTCGTCGCTCCCGCTGATCGGCGGCGCGAACACCGTCGCGGGCGACGGTCCCGTGTCCGCGCCCCGCCCACTGCCGTTGGTGTCCGTCGCGTCCCACGGCGAACCGCCCGCGGACGCCGAGGAACCCGCCGGGGACACGGGCGGGACGGACGAGGAGGACGAGGAACCGGACGGGGCGGACGGGCCGTCCACCGACCGTCCCGACCCGTCCGTCCCCGCCGCGTCGGAGGAGGCGGGGGAAGAAGGACCGGAAGGCGCTGAGGACGGCGGATCGTCCGGTGCCGGAGCCGGTGCCGGCCCGCCACCACGACGATCCGGAATCCCCAGCTGGTCCGCCGCCTCCTGCAACCACTCCGGCGGCGTCAACAGGAAGGAGGTCGCCTCGAGGTCCACCCGCTTCGGCGGGGCCGCCGGCGCCGGCTCCACCACCGCCCCGTACTCCTCCTCGTACCGGCGGATCACCTCGCCCACCGGCAGCCCCGGCCACAGCGTCGTCTCGCCGCTGTCCCGCGCGATCACCAACCGCTGCCGGCCGCCTCCCGTCGACGGACCGTCCGGCCGATCCTCGGCCCACGCCACGAACCCCAGGTCGAACTCCCGCACCCGCACCTCACGGTGCTGGTACGCCGGAACGCCACCGTTGACCCAGCGCTCCGCCCGCTCCTGCGCCTGCGCGAACGTCACCACCGCGCTCACCCCTCCACCGGAACGGCACGGGCGAACCCGCCGTCCACCATCAAGCTCGCCACGGTCTCCAACTCCGGCGGACCACCCGCCAACCGCAGCAGGAACTCGTCGAAGTCCGCGCCGCACGGCAACAACAGCTCCTCCACCCGCTGCGCCACCGTCAACCCGTCACGGTCCCGCGCGTCGTCGTAGGCGCAGAACCACACCGAGCCCACACCCGCACCGCGCACCTTCACCGCGACGATCCCGCCCTGCACGAACCCCACACCCAGGTAGTCCTTGGTCAGGTGATCCCGCAGGCACTTGTTCACGTACACCAGGTCGTTGACCGCCGCCTCCTCACGCACCGTGAAGAACGGCTGGTCCACCAGCAGCCCCAACTCCGCGTCCAACGCCACGCCCACCGGCGCGCAACCACCCGCCGCCTTCAGGAACGACCGGTACGCCTCCGGCAACCGGTACCCCAGCGACTCCTCCACGTCCAGCACCTGCTCCTCGGAGACCGCCACCCGGTGCGGCACCTCGAAGTGCGCCGGACGCGTCTCCCGCAGCGGCCGCGTTCCCCGCTTCCCGTGGTCCACCGCCGCCGTCGCCAGACCACCGTGGTGCCGCAACAGGGCCTTCACCTCGACCGGCACCAGCTCCAGCCGGCGCGAGTGCGCCACGTGGTGCCACGTCCAACCGTGCGGCGTCGCCACCGGCGGCAGGTCCGTCCACAACTCGTGCCCCTCCGCGTGCTGCGCCGCGTTCGCCGACACGTAGTCCGTCAACCGCAACTCGTCGACACCGAAACCCTCCGGAGGCTCCGCGATCTCCACCGCGGCCCTCGCGTACGGGGAGAAATCCGGATAACCCCGCTCGTCCACCCGCACACCCCCCGGGTGGCGGGCGGCCCGCACCGGATCCGGAAAACGCACGACCTGCCCCGAATAGGCCGTGTTCGGCGGCGCGAACTCCCCCTCGAACCGGGTACCGGGAGAGACCCCCAGCCCAGGCCTGCCTGTCGTCATGGCGGTGCCCCTCTGCTGGCAACTGGCTGACGAGCGCCGAAGAGCGCTGACCCGCACAGCCTAAGCGCAACCCCCGCGGCCGGTCCCGCCCCGTCCCACCCCCGAGGACCCCGCCCCGCCCCGCGGAGCACCCACCCCACCGCCCCCTCCGCACACACCACGGCGCACACCCCGCCCCCGCACCACGGCACACGACCGCGACATGCGCCACACAGCCCCAGCTTTCCCAACAGCCCACACATTTGGCACTCTGAACCGACGCCATCGGGGGGATGCGCGGGGAGGAAACGCCGACCATGCACGCCACACGACACCACACCGCGGGACACCCCGGAGACCCCCGCGTCACCTGGGGCGCCCCCGAGGACACCACCCCCGTCCTCCTCCACCGCCGCGACGGCATCATGCCCACCGTCGCCGCCGCCCTCTCCGTCAAGGGCCAACTCCTCACCTGCACCGCGGGCAAAGCCGACCGGCCCCCCACCCACCACCCCCTCGTCCAGGACTACCTCGACACCCTCACCGCCCCCCAGCGCGAACGCCACACCGGGCGCTGCCCCGAGGCCGTCCTCCTCTCCCGCTACCTCACCACCGCCGAAGCCGCCCGCGGCAAACGCGCCGCCCGCAAACCCCTCTCCACCGGAGAAGCCCGCAAGGCCCTCAGAGGCGCCAAGCTCACGACCCGTCGCATCCGCGAGGACGGCGACCCGCACCACGGCAGCTACGCACCGCCCTGCCGCTCCTGCACCGCGCTCCTCGCCCACTTCGGCGTCCGCACAGTCGACCCCACAGGAGAACGGTGACCACCCCCACTCCCACGCCGTCCGTCCCCGATCCCCGCGGTACCAGCACGCGCTTCCCCGTCCCCGTCGACGCCGCGCTCCGCGCCGCCGGCTGGCACCCCGGGCGCCACGACATAGCGCAGGCCGAGATCTGGGCCGACACCCTCCGCGACCACCACTCCCCGGCCGGACACCGCCACGCGATCTTCCCCGCCGCCGTCGAGGCCTGGGCGGAGTTCGGCGGCCTCCACATCACCAGCGCCGAACCCGGCCGCCACATCGCGCCCACGGCATTCCGCATCGACCCCCTACGCGGCATCCACTGGCCCCGCACCCTCTCCGACCTCGGCCGCGCCCTCGACACCCGGATCGCGCCCCTCGGGGAGGAGGACAACGGCAACGCCCTCCTCGCCGTCGACCTCCAGGGCCGCGTCTACAGCATCGACCACACCGGCGACTGGTACCTCGGCCCCACCGTCGACGCCGCCCTCACCACCCTGGTCACCGGCACCCAGCCCATCCGCCTTCCCCGCGACCCCGGCTGACCCGCCCCCGGACCGGGGACGACGCCCGCAGGCCCAGGCCCAGGCCCAGGCCCGCTCGCCCAGGCGTCACCCCCGGGCCGGAATCACCGCCGACACCCGGAAACCGCCCGACTCCGTCGCCCCCGACACGAACCCCCCACCCAGCGCCGTCACCCGTTCGCGCATCCCGACCAGGCCGTTCCCCCCACTGGGCAGCCCCGCGTCGCGCACGCCCGCCACCGGCGCCTCGTTCTCCACCGACACCGCCACCTCACCGGCGCGGTGCGCCAGCCGCACCCGCGTACGCGCGCCGCCCGCGTGCTTGTGCACGTTCGTCAACGCCTCCTGCACCACCCGGTACGCCGTCTGCTCCACCCGCCAGGCGTACGACCGCACCTCCCCCTCCACCGAGAGCTCCACGGCCATCCCCGCCGCCCGCGACTGCCCCACCAGGGCCTCCAGATCACCCAGGCACGGACCCGAGCCGTCCCCCTCGCCGGGCCCCGGCGCCGGCCCACCGGCCCCGCCGTCGAACGACCGCCGCGCCGCGCCCCGCCCCGCGGCGGCGGCCGCCCCCACGACCTCCGCGACCCGCGCCAACGGGCGCTCCTCCGGAACGCCCCCGTCCGTCTCCCGGCCACCCCCGTCCGAACCGCCCGACACCGCCGGCTTCACCTCGTGTGAACGCAGCACCCCCAGCATCGTCCGCAGCTCCGTCAACGCCTGCCGCCCCATGTCACCGATCAGCGCCGCGTTCCTCGACGCCTTCTCCGGATCCTTCAGGGCCACCGCCTGCAACGCCGCGGCGTGCACCACCATCAGACTCACCCGGTGCGCCACCACATCGTGCATCTCACGCGCGATCCGCGTCCGCTCCTCGTTCCGAGCCCACTCCGCGCGCTCCTCGGCACGGTCCGCCAGCAGCGTCAGCTCCCGCTCCAGGCCGTCCGCCCGCTCCCGCAGGCTCTCCACCAACCGCCGCCGCGCCCCCACGTACAGGCCCAGCAGCACCGGCGGAGCCGTCACCCCCAGCACCAACACCAGCGAGAGCACCGGGACGAACCACCGCAGCGACCCGTGGTCGTAGCCCTCCGGCGCCAGGTCGCTCCGCACCGACACCAGGGTGATGATCAGCGTCCCCAACGCCTGCATGCCCGACAACAGCGCGATGATCCGCCGCGGCACCTCCGACGCCGCCAGCGTGTACAGGGACACCACCGCCAGGACGACGCCCATCTCGGTCGGTGTCACCGCGATCGACACCAGCACCACCGCGATCGGCCACCGCCGCCGCAGCACCAGCGTCAGCCCGGCCAATGCCCCCAGACCGACCGACAACCCCACCGGGACACCGGCCTCACGCGCGAACGGAACCCCCTGAAGGCCGCACTCGACGCCGGACACCAGTGCGAGCACCACGTCCAACACCGCGCTTCGGCGCCGTTCCCACCACAGTGGCCCTCGATGCGCACGGCCCCGGTCACGGGCCTCGACGCTTTCCCCCGTCTCGGTCATACCGCCCAGCCTACGACCGCCCGCCACCGGTTTTTCGGGCGCCACCGCCCCAAAAGCCCCCGCATGTGACAGAGGAATGACGGGAGAACAACAGGAGAACAGGCATCTATCACTCGAACTGTTGAATCATCCCTGTTTTCGGTCATCACCCGCTTCCGCGATGCCAGGCTGACGCCATGGCCTTGGCGAAGACGGAGGCGCGGGAACGCGCCCGCGCCCTGCGGCGGGCGGGGAGGACGTACGACGAGATCGCGGCCGAGTTGGGCGTGTCGAAGAGTTCGGTGTCGCTGTGGGTGCGGGATCTGCCCCGGCCCGCGACGCCACCCGACCGGCTGCGCCGCATGCGGGAGGCCCGCTGGGCGCCGCACAGGCGGGAGCGGGCGATCAGGCGTCACCAGACGAAGCTGGCCGCGGCCAACGAGATCGGCCGCATGACGGACCGGGAGCTGTTCCTGGCCGGGGTGGGCCTCTACTGGGCGGAGGGTTCGAAGAGCAAGCCGCACAGAACGCGGGAGGAGGTGGTGTTCGTCAACAGTGACCCGACGATGATCCAGGTGTACCTGGCGTGGCTCTCGCTGCTCGGGATCGTGAGGGAGAGGTGGCAATTCCGGCTGATGATCCACGAGTCGGCGGACGCCGAGTCGGCGAAGCGCTTCTGGGCGGTTCTGGTGGGAGTGGACGCCTCGTCGTTCGAGAGGACGACGCTCAAGAAACACAATCCGAGGACGTCCCGCAAGAACGTCGGAGACGAGTACCGAGGGTGCCTCGTCGTTCGTGTACGAGACGGCGCCGACCTATACCGTCGCATCGAGGGCTGGTGGTACGGCATAGTAGTGGGGGCCAAGCGGCAACCCGAGAGGGTTTCCGGTTTGGTCTGATGTGCCATCCCCTGTGGTGTAATTGGCAGCACGACGGTTTTTGGTGCCGTTTGTCCAGGTTCGAGTCCTGGCGGGGGAGCTTCACACTCGTATGTAAGGGCTCACGACCTCTCGGGTCGTGGGCCCTTCGTCATGCCCCGGGGCGGTCCGGGGTCGCTCCCGCTTGAGGTTGACGTAGGGGAAGGGGGCACCCTCGGGGGTGACTCCCCTAGGGGCAGATACCCCCTTCCTCCTACCCCCACCTCGTCCCGTGGCAGGACGAGGTGGAAGTGGGGGCGTCCCTAGGCTGGCAGTGGGCTACCGGACAGGTGGGGTGGGGGTGGCCCCCCGGCGGACACGGGGCCCGGCACCATCGCGGCGCCGGTTCGGGGGCGGCAGGCTCGTGTGTGCCGGATCCGCGCTCGTCGAGCGCGCGTTCAGTCGGACAACGTCGAGGACTTCCGGGAAGTTCCGACCCTACATAGTCGATATAGGAGACATACCGTGACAACGGCTGTGGTGAATCCCAGGACCGGGGGCAGTGGAGGAAGTACGGCCGTGGCCGCGCGGGCGCGGCAGGTCGTCAAGGCGTACGGCTCCGGCGAGACGCGGGTGACGGCGCTGGACCACGTGGACGTGGACATCGCACGGGGCGCGTTCACCGCGATCATGGGCCCGTCGGGTTCCGGCAAGTCCACGCTGATGCACTGCCTGGCGGGACTGGACTCGGTGACGTCCGGACAGGTGTGGGTCGGCGACACCGAGATCACCTCCCTGAAGGAGAAGAAGCTCACCCGGTTGCGTCGGGACAAGATCGGGTTCATCTTCCAGGCGTTCAACCTGCTGCCGACGTTGACGGCGCTGGAGAACATCACGCTGCCGATGGACATCGCCGGCCGCAAGCCGGAACGGGAGTGGCTGGATCGGGTGGTGGAGACCGTCGGCCTGTCCGGGCGGCTCAGGCACCGGCCCAACCAGCTCTCCGGCGGCCAGCAGCAGCGCGTGGCGGTCGCCCGCGCCCTGGCCGCCCGCCCCGAGATCATCTTCGGTGACGAACCGACCGGCAACCTCGACTCGCGCTCCGGCGCCGAGGTCCTGGGCTTCCTGCGGCGCTCGGTGGACGAGCTGGGCCAGACGATCGTGATGGTGACGCACGACCCGGTGGCCGCGGCGTACGCGGATCGGGTGCTGTATCTGGCGGACGGCCGCATCGTGGACGAGATGCGGCGCCCGACGGCGGAGGCTGTGCTGGACCGGATGAAGAAGTTCGACACGTTCGGGCGGGTGTCATGACCGTTCTGAGGACTTCGCTGCGCAATGTCGTGGCGCACAAGGGCCGCATGCTGCTGAGCGGTGTCGCGGTGGTGCTGTCGGTGGCGTTCGTGTGCGGAACGCTGGTCTTCACCGACACGATGAACACGACGTTCGACCGGCTGTTCTCGGAGACGGCGGCGGACGTGACGGTCTCCTCCCGGGAGGCGGAGAACGACGAGGTGCCGGACACGGGGAAGCCCGCGACGGTGCCGGCGTCGCTGGTGGACGAGCTGGAGGGGGTCGAGGGGGTCGCCTCGGTCTCCGGTGGCGCGTTCAGCACGAGCGTGACGGTGGTGAACGAGGACGACGAGAACGTGGGGTCCACCACCGGCGCCCCGACGATCGCGAGCAACTGGAGCGATGTCGACGAGCGGTCGATGGAGGTCACCTCGGGCCGGTTGCCGCGCGGCGAGGGTGAGGCGGTGATCGACGCGGACACGGCGGAGAAGCACGGCCTGGAGCTGGGCGATGAGCTGCGCACGATCTCGGCGCTGGGCGACTTCCGCTCCGAGATCGTGGGTGTGGCGGCGTTCCGGTCGACGAATCCGGGCGCGACGGTGGTGTACTTCGACACCGAGACGGTGCAGACGAGGTTGCTGGGGGATTCGGACGCGTACACGTCGGTGTACGTGACGGCGGCCGAGGGCGTCGGTGACGGGGAACTGAAGCGGAACGTCGTCGCCGCGTTGGGCGCGGACGGGTACAAGGTCCAGACGCAGGAGGAGTACGCGGCGGAGAGCCAGGAGGACCTGGGGGCGTTCCTGGACGTCATCAAGTACGCGCTGCTGGGCTTCGCGGGCATCGCGCTGCTGGTGGGCGTGTTCCTGATCGTCAACACGTTCTCGATGCTGGTGGCGCAGCGCACCCGGGAGATCGGCCTGTTGCGGGCGATCGGTTCGAGCCGCCGGCAGGTGAACCGGTCGGTGCTGGTCGAGGCGTTGTTGCTGGGTCTGCTGGGGTCGGTGCTGGGAGTGGGCGCCGGTGTGGGGCTGGCCGTCGGCCTGATGGAGCTGATGGGCCTGGTCGGCATGAACCTGAGCACGGACGACCTGACGGTGAGGTGGACCACGCCGGTGGTGGGCGTGGCACTGGGCGTCGTGGTGACGGTGCTGGCGGCGTACCTTCCGGCGCGTCGCGCGGGGCGGATCTCGCCGATGGCGGCGCTGCGGGACGACGGTCTGCCGGCGGCGGGGAGCCGGGTGGGCCGGGTCCGTTCGACCGTGGGCGCGGTGTTGTCGCTGGCCGGCGCGGGTGCGCTGGTGGTGGCGGCGGGTTCCGGGGAGGCGTCGACGGGGTCGGCGTTCCTGGGGCTGGGCGTGGTGCTGACGCTGGTGGGTTTCGTGCTGGTCGGTCCGCTGCTGGCGGCCTTCCTGGTGCGGGTGCTGGGCGCGGTGGTGCTGCGGGTGTTCGGTCCGGTGGGGCGGATGGCGGAGCGGAACGCGCTGCGCAATCCGCGCCGTACGGGGGCGACGGGTGCGGCGCTGATGATCGGGTTGGCGTTGGTGGCGTCGTTGTCGGTGGTGGGCGCGTCGCTGGTGGCGTCGGCGAGCGACGAGCTGGACCGGACGGTGGGGGCGGACTTCATCGTGCAGTCGGACACGTACCAGCCGATCGTGCCGGAGGCGGTGGAGCGGCTGCGGTCGACCGAGGGAGTCGAGCACGTCACGGAGTACCGGATGTTGGAGGCGCGGTTGTCGCCTCCGGACGGTGGGTCGGTGGCGCGGGCGGTGACGGCGGCCTCTCCGACGTACGCGAGTGACCTGCGGGTGGAGACGGTCTCCGGCGAGTTGGCCGACGCGTACGGGCGGGACGCGATGTCGGTGCCGGAGGACTTCGCGGACCGGCACGGTGTCGAGGTCGGTGACCGGATCGAGGTGGACTTCGAGCGTGGCGGTACGGCGGCGCTGACGGTCCGGGCGATCACGGCCGCGGACACGAGCGTGGATCAGGGCGCGATGTACCTGAGCACCGCGACGGCCGAGCGGTACGTGGCCGAGGACCGGATGCCGCTGAACATGATCGTGTTCGCGAAGGCGGAGGACGGTCGGGAGGACGCGGCGTACGCGGCGTTGAAGAGCGAGCTGGAGCCGTTCCCGCAGTACACGGTCCGCAATCAGGCGGATTACAAGGAGTTGCTGGAGGACCAGGTGGGGCAGTTGCTCAACATGGTCTACGGGCTGCTGGCGCTGGCGATCGTGGTGGCGATCCTGGGGGTGGTGAACACGTTGGCGCTGTCGGTGGTGGAGCGGACGCGCGAGATCGGCCTGATGCGGGCGATCGGCCTGTCGCGACGGCAGCTGCGGCGGATGATCCGGCTGGAGTCGGTGGTGATCGCGCTGTTCGGCGCGGTGCTGGGGCTGGGTCTGGGCCTGGGCTGGGGTGTGGCGGCGCAGCGGCTGCTGGCCCTGGAGGGGCTCAAGGTCCTCCAGGTGCCGTGGTCGACGATCGCGGTGGTGTTCGTGGGGGCCGCGCTGGTGGGGTTGGTGGCGGCGCTGGTGCCGGCGTTCCGGGCCGGGCGGATGAACGTGTTGAACGCGATCGCGACGGAGTAGCGGCCGGGGTGGCGATCGGCGGCCCGGTTCCGGTGGGTGGTGTGCGCCCGCCGGGCCGGGCCGTCGGCGTGTGCGGTGCGGCGGCGGCGGGGGAGCGGCCGTCGTAGGCTGGAACCCCCGGCTCGCACCGCGTGTCGGGTTGTTCGTGTTGTCCGGATTCGTTGTCCGCCTTGGGATGGAACGCCGCCATGAGTCTCACCGGTCTTCTTGATGCCGTCGTACGGGATCCCGCTCTGGCGGAGGCGGTGCGGGCCGCCGCCGACGGTCGTCGGCACGAGGTGGATCTGGTCGGGCCGCCGGCGGCGCGTCCGCTCGCGGTGGCGGCGTTGGCGCGGTCGGCGGAGCGTCCGGTGCTGGCGGTGACGGCGACGGGGCGTGAGGCGGAGGATCTGGTGGCGGCGCTGCGGTCGTTCCTGCCGGCCGACGCGGTGGTGGAGTACCCGTCGTGGGAGACGTTGCCGCACGAGCGGCTCTCGCCGCGTTCGGACACGGTGGGGCGTCGGTTGGCGGTGTTGCGGCGCCTGACGCATCCGAGTGCGGACGACCCTTCGGCGGGGCCGGTGAGCGTGGTGGTGGCTCCGGTGCGGTCGGTGATCCAGCCGCAGGTGAAGGGGCTGGGGGACCTGGAGCCGGTGAGTCTGCGCCCGGGGCTGCGGGCGGACATGGACGAGGTGGTGGCGGCACTGGCGGCGGCCGCGTACGCGCGGGTGGAGCTGGTGGAGAAGCGGGGGGAGTTCGCGGTCCGCGGCGGCATCCTGGACGTCTTCCCGCCGACGGAGGAGCATCCGCTGCGGGTGGAGTTCTGGGGCGACGAGGTGGAGGAGATCCGCTACTTCAAGGTCGCCGACCAGCGGTCCCTGGAGGTGGCCGAGCACGGTCTGTGGGCGCCGCCGTGCCGTGAGCTGTTGCTGACGGACGAGGTGCGGGCGCGTGCGGCCGAGCTGGCCCGGGCGCATCCGGAGCTGGACGAGCTGCTGGGGAAGATCGCCGAGGGGATCGCCGTGGAGGGCATGGAGTCCCTCGCTCCGGTCCTGGTGGACGACATGGAGTTGCTGCTGGACGTGCTGCCCGCGGGGAGCATGGCGGTGGTGTGCGATCCGGAGCGGGTGCGGACGCGGGCGGCGGATCTGGTGGCGACGTCGCAGGAGTTCCTCCAGGCGTCGTGGGCGGCGTCGGCCGGTGGCGGCCAGGCGCCGATCGATGTGGGCGCGGCGTCGCTGTGGTCGCTGGCGGACGTCCGGGACCGGGCGCGCGAGCTGGGGATGATGTGGTGGTCGGTGAGCCCGTTCGCCATGGACACGGCGGACGCGGAGGTGGACGGGGACTCGTTGGCGCTGGGGATGCGGGCTCCGGAGAGCTACCGGGGCGACACGGCCCGGGCGCTGGCGGACACCAAGGGGTGGCTGGCGGACGGCTGGCGGTGCGTGTTCCTGACCGAGGGGCACGGTCCGGCGGCCCGCACGGTGGAGGTGTTGGGCGGCGAGGGGATCGCGGCGCGGCTGGTGCCGGAGCTGGACGAGATCACGCCGTCGGTGGTGCACGTGTCGTGCGGGGCGGTCGAGAGCGGGTTCGTGGACCCGGGGCTGAAGCTGGCGGTGCTGACGGAGACGGATCTGACCGGTCAGCGGGCGGCGAGCCGGGACCTGGGGCGGATGCCGGCGCGGCGGCGGAAGACGATCGATCCGCTGACCCTGCAGCCGGGCGACTACATCGTGCACGAGCAGCACGGTGTGGGGCGGTACGTGGAGATGGTGCAGCGCACGGTGCAGGGCGCCACGCGCGAGTACCTGGTGGTGGAGTACGCGCCGGCGAAGCGGGGGCAGCCGGGCGACCGGTTGTTCGTGCCGACGGACCAGTTGGAGCAGATCACCAAGTACGTGGGCGGGGAGCAGCCCGCGCTGCACCGGCTGGGCGGCGCGGACTGGACGAAGACGAAGGCGCGGGCGAGGAAGGCGGTCAAGGAGATCGCCGCGGACCTGATCAAGCTGTACTCGGCGCGGATGGCGGCGCCGGGGCACGCGTTCGCGCCGGACACCCCCTGGCAGCGGGAGTTGGAGGACGCCTTCCCGTACGCGGAGACGCCCGACCAGTTGACCACGATCGCCGAGGTCAAGGCGGACATGGAGAAGTCGGTGCCGATGGACCGGCTGGTCTGCGGCGACGTCGGCTACGGCAAGACGGAGATCGCGGTGCGGGCGGCGTTCAAGGCGGTGCAGGACGGCAAGCAGGTGGCCGTGCTGGTGCCGACGACGCTGCTGGTGCAGCAGCACTTCGGGACGTTCTCGGAGCGGTACGCGCAGTTCCCGGTGAAGGTGCGGGCGCTGTCGCGGTTCCAGACGGACGCCGAGGCGAAGGCGGTGCTGGAGGGGTTGCGGGACGGCAGCGTGGACGTCGTCATCGGCACGCACCGGTTGTTCTCCTCGGAGACGAAGTTCAAGAACCTCGGCCTGGTGATCGTGGACGAGGAGCAGCGCTTCGGCGTGGAGCACAAGGAGCAGTTGAAGAAGCTGCGGGCGAACGTGGACGTGCTGACGATGTCGGCGACGCCGATCCCGCGGACGCTGGAGATGGCGGTCACCGGCATCCGGGAGATGTCGACGATCACCACGCCGCCGGAGGAGCGGCATCCGGTGCTGACGTTCGTCGGCCCGTACGAGGAGCGGCAGATCGGCGCGGCGATCCGGCGCGAGCTGCTCCGCGAGGGCCAGGTGTTCTACATCCACAACCGGGTGGAGTCGATCGACCGGGCGGCGGCGCGGCTGCGGCAGATCGTCCCGGAGGCGCGGATCGCCACGGCCCACGGCCAGATGTCGGAGACGGCGCTGGAGCGGGTGGTGGTGGACTTCTGGGAGAAGAAGTTCGACGTGCTGGTGTCGACGACGATCGTGGAGTCGGGCATCGACATCTCCAACGCCAACACGCTGATCGTGGAGCGGGGCGACACCTTCGGCCTCTCCCAGCTCCACCAGTTGCGCGGTCGGGTGGGACGCGGTCGGGAACGGGGTTACGCGTACTTCCTGTACCCGCCGGAGAAGCCGCTGACGGAGACGGCGCACGAGCGGTTGGCGACGATCGCGCAGCACACGGAGATGGGCGCCGGCATGTACGTGGCGATGAAGGACCTGGAGATCCGCGGTGCGGGCAACCTGCTGGGCGGGGAGCAGTCGGGGCACATCGCGGGCGTGGGCTTCGACCTGTACGTGCGGATGGTGGGCGAGGCGGTGGCCGACTACCGGGCCGCGCTGGAGTCCGGCGGCGAGGCGGTGGAGGAGCCGCCGCTGGAGGTGAAGGTGGAGCTTCCGGTGGACGCCCACGTGCCGCACGACTACGCGCCGGGGGAGCGGCTGCGGTTGCAGGCGTACCGGTCGATCGCGTCGGCGAACTCGGAGGAGGACATCGCGGCGGTCCGCGAGGAGCTCACCGACCGTTACGGGCCGCTGCCGGAGCCGGTGGAGAACCTGCTGCTGGTGGCGGGACTGCGGATGCTGGCCCGGTCGTTCGGTGTGACCGACATCACGTTGCAGGGGTCGAACGTCCGGTTCGCCCCGGTGGAGCTGCGGGAGTCGCAGGAGCTGCGGCTGAAGCGGCTGTACCCGCGGTCGGTGGTCAAGGCCGCGTCGAACCAGGTGCTGGTGCCGCGTCCGACGACGGCCCGGATCGGCGGGAAGCCGGTGGTGGGGCGCGAACTGCTGGCGTGGGCGGGGGAGTTCCTCACCACGGTGCTGGGCTGAGCGCGTCGCGCCCGCGGTGTCCGTCGGGGCGCCGCCGAGGGTGTCCGGTGGGCGCGCGGCGGGCACACGGCGGGACGCTCATGGGAGCGTTTCCGTAGGGGCTGACCTGCCCCGACGTGGGGTGGGCCGGTTCGGTTTCCCGGACCGGCCCGCCCGTAGGATCGCGGTCATGGAACAGCGAGTACTGGGCAGGACGGGCCGTGAGGTGTCCGTCGTGGGACTGGGCACCTGGCAGTTGGGTGCCGACTGGGGCCGGGTGCGCGAGGAGGACGCCCTGGCGGTGCTGGACGCGGCGGTGGAGTCGGGGGTGACGTTCTTCGACACCGCGGACGTGTACGGGGACGGCCGCAGCGAACAGTTGATCGGCCGGTTCCTGCGGGAGCGCGGGGACGCGGACGTGTTCGTGGCGACGAAGATGGGCCGCCGGGTGGAGCAGCGTCCCGAGCACTACAACCTGGCCAACTTCCGGGCGTGGACGGACCGCTCCCGCACCAACCTGGGCGTGGAGACGCTGGACCTGGTGCAGCTCCACTGCCCGCCGACGCCGGTGTACTCCTCGGACGAGGTGTTCGACGCGCTGGACACGCTGGTCTCCGAGGGGCGGATCGCGGCGTACGCGGTGAGCGTGGAGACCTGCGCGGAGGCGCTGGAGGCGATCGCGCGGCCGGGCGTGGCGAGCGTGCAGATCATCCTGAACCCGTTCCGGCTCAAGCCGCTCCAGGAGGTACTGCCGGCGGCGGCCAGGGCCGGGGTGGGGATCATCGCGCGGGTGCCGCTGGCGTCGGGCCTGCTGTCGGGCCGTTACACCCGCGAGACGGTGTTCTCGTCGGACGACCACCGCACCTTCAACCGGCGCGGTGAGGCGTTCGACCAGGGCGAGACGTTCTCGGGCGTGGACTACGAGACCGGTCTGGAGGCGGCGGCGGAGTTCGCCGAGCTGGCGCCCGAGGGGGCCACCCCGGCGCAGACGGCGCTGCGGTGGATCGTCCAGCAGCCGGGCGTGACATCGGTGATCCCCGGTGCGCGCAGCCCGGAGCAGGCGCGGGCGAACGCCGCGGCGGCGGCGCTGGAGCCGCTGCCGGAGGAGACGCTGCGCGCGGTGGAGGAGTTGTACGACCGGCGGATCCGGGCTCAGGTCCACCACCGCTGGTAGGAGCGGGAAGCGGGGCGGCCGTCGGGAAGCGCGGGGCCGGTCGGTGCGACGGGCACCGGCCGGCCTTCCCGCGTCCCGGGGCCACCACGCCACGGCGATCGTCCCATTTGTCGGTGTTACCCCATGTGAGTGAATGCTCACCAGGCCCCCCGGGTAGTCGGAACGACTCGTGGGAAATCGGCACGAGGGAGTCGCTGTGAGTCAGACGAACGTGTTCGTCATCGGATTGGACGAGGAGAACCTTGAGACGCTGCGCGCGGTGCCGCACGCGGTGGACTACCACTTCCACCCCCTGCTGAGCATCGAGGAGCTGCAGCACGGCGAGATCCCGGTGTCGGATCTGCTGGCCAAGGCCGAGAAGGAGCTGGACGCGTTCGACGGCAGCATCGACGCCATCGTCGGCTACTGGGACTTCCCCGTCAGCACGCTGGTGCCGATCCTGGCCGAGCGCTACGGGACGCGCGCCACCAGCCTGGAGTCGGTGGTCAAGTGCGAGCACAAGTACTGGAGCCGGCTGGAGCAGCAGAAGGTCGTCGGCGAACATCCGCGCTTCGCGCTGCTGGACCCGCACGGCGACCCGAAGCCGCCGGAGGGCCTGCGGTTCCCGATGTGGCTCAAGCCGGTGAAGTCCTACTCCTCCGAACTGGCGTTCGGGGTGAAGAACGAGGAGGAGTTCGCCGAGGCGATCGCCGAGATAAGGAAGGGCATCTCCCGGCTCGGCAGGCCCTTCGAGTTCGTCATGGACCGTCTCGACCTGCCGCCGGAGATCGCCGAGGCGGGCGGCCAGGCGTGCCTGGCCGAGGAGTCCCTGTCGGGGGTGCAGGCCGCCGTCGAGGGCTACGTGTACGACGGCGAGGTCACCGTCTACGGGGTGCTGGACTCGATCGACTACCCCGACACCCCCTGCTTCCTGCGCCACCAGTACCCCTCGGCGCTGCCCGGACCGGTGGTGCAGCGGCTGCGGGACGTCTCCAGGCGGGTGATCGAGCAGATCGGCATGGACTGGGCGACGTTCAGCATCGAGTACTTCTACGACGCCGCGAACGACGAGATCAACCTGCTGGAAATCAACCCGCGGCACTCGCAGTCGCACGCCGAGCTGTTCGAGTTCGTCGACGGCGTCCCCAACCACCACTGCATGCTCAGCCTGGCCCTGGGCCGGGACCCGGAGCTGCCCTACCGCCGCGGTCCCTACGAGGTGGCCGCCAAGTGGTACCACCGGCAGTTCACCGACGGCCTGGTGCGGCGGGCGCCCACCCCCGAGGAGGTCGAGCGCGTCGAGCGGGAGATCCCCGGCGTGCGGGTCTCGGTCCAGGCCCGCGAGGGACTGCGGCTGTCCGACCTGCCCGGCCAGGACAGCTACAGCTTCGAGTTGGCCCACATCTTCGTCGGCGCCGACAGCGAGGAGGAGATGCGCGAGAAGTACGACCGCTGCGTGGCCATGCTGCCGTTCGAGTTCGCTGAGGAGTGAGCCCCCTCGTGCGCTACACGACGAGCCTTCCGCACGCCGTGAAGGAGGAGGAGTACGTCCGGATCCCGGTCTCCGACGGGACCCACCTGGCGGCCCGGATCTGGCGTCCGGTCTCCTCCGACACCGAGCCGGTGCCCGCGGTGCTGGAGTACATCCCGTACCGCCGGCGCGACCTGACCTCGGTGCGCGACTCCGTCCACCACCCCTACATCGCCGGGCACGGCTACGCGTGCGTGCGCGTGGACATCCGCGGCACCGGCGACTCCGAGGGGGTGCTGCGCGACGAGTACCTGGAGGTGGAGCAGACCGACGCCGAGGACGTGCTGGCCTGGCTGGCCGAGCAGCCGTGGTGCGACGGGCGCACCGGGATGATGGGCATCTCCTGGGGCGCCTTCGCCGCGCTCCAGGTCGCCGCCCGCCGCCCGCCGAGCCTGGGGGCGATCGTCATCTCCTCCTTCACCGACGACCGGTACGCCGACGACATGCACTACATGGGCGGCTGCCTGCTGTCGGACAACCTGGCCGAGGCGGGGACGATGTTCGCCTACGGCACCTGTCCGCCCGACCCGGCGCTGGTGGGAGAGCGGTGGCGGTCGATGTGGCTGGAGCGGCTGGAGAACACCCGGCCGTGGGTCCTGGAGTGGCTGCGCCACCAGCGGCGCGACGACTACTGGCGGCACGCCTCGGTCTGCGAGGACTACTCGGCCGTCGACGTGCCGGTGCTGGCCTCCAGCGGCTGGGCCGACGGCTACTCCAACGCCGTCACGCGCCTGCTGGAGCACCTGGACGTGCCCCGCAAGGGGCTGGTGGGGCCCTGGTCGCACAAGTACCCGCACCTGGGGCAGCCGGGCCCGGCCGTCGGCTACCTCCAGGAGGTGGTGCGCTGGTGGGACCACTGGCTCAAGGGCATCGACAACGGCGTGATGGACGGGCCGATGCTGCGGGCGTGGATGCAGGAGAGCGTCCCGCCGTCCACCTCCTACGAGGAGCGCCCCGGCCGCTGGGTGGGCGAGCCCTCCTGGCCGTCGCCGCACGTCGAACCCGTGGTGCGCCCGCTGGGCCGGCACCGGATCGGCAGCCCGGAGGAGTGGGAGGAGGGCAGGGCCGGCGAGGAGGAGCTGACGGTGCGGTCGCCGCTGTCGGTCGGTCAGTTCGCCGGGAAGTGGGCCTCCTACAACGCTCCGCCGGACCTGCCGTACGACCAGCGCGAGGAGGACGGCGGCTCCCTGGTCTTCGACACCGAACCGCTGACCGAGCGGGTGGAGATCCTGGGCGCTCCCACCGTGGAGCTGGAGCTGTCGGTGAGCGAGCCGGTGGCGATGGTGGCCGCCCGGCTGTCGGACGTGTCCCCGGACGGCCGCGCCACCCGCGTCACCTACGGGCTCCTCAACCTCACCCGGTCGGGGGACGACGGCCCCGAACCGCTGGTGCCGGGCCGTCGCTACCGGGCGACGGTGCAGCTCAACGGGGTGGCGCAGGCGTTCCCGGCCGGCCACCGCATCCGGCTGTCGCTGTCGACGTCGTACTGGCCGCTGGCCTGGCCGCCGCCGAAGCCGGTGCTGATGACCGTGTACGCGCCCGCCAGCACCCTGACGCTGCCGGTGCGGCCGACCACCGAGTCCGACGAGGTGGACGGGGCGCCGTTCGGCGAGCCGGAGGGCACCGAGCCGATCCGCACCACCCAGGCCACACCTCCCGAGCAGCGCTGGGAGGTCTCCCGTGACCTGGTCGACTACCAGTCGGCGCTGGAGATCGTCAAGGACGGCGGGACGATCCACTTCGAGGACATCGACCTGGACGTCCACCGGCGCGCCTACGAGCGCTACGCGTGGACGGCCGACGACTTCACCTCCGCGCGGGGCGAGTCGGAGTGGACCATGGAGTTCGCCCGCGGCGACTGGAACACTCGGACGGTGACCCGCACGGTGCTGCGGTGCACCGAGGAGGAGTTCGTGGTGAACGCCACGCTCGACGGCTACGAGGGCGAGAACCGGGTGTTCTCCCGCACCTGGAACGAGCGGCTCCCCCGCGACCTGGTCTGAGGCCGGTTCGAGGAGGAGCGGGCCGGGCCCGTCCGGTGCCGGGCGCCGGCCGGCACGGTGCGCCGACGGGCGCCCCGGCCGGCGGGGCCGTCGGGGGGAACGCCCGGGGGCCGTTCGGGGGTCAGAGGGTCAGGCTCCACTGCGCGGGCTCGGTGGTGAAGTCCAGCAGGTCCACCTCGACGTCGAGGTTCTTCGCGCTGGCCGGGGCGTCGAAGGCGTACTCGGCCGTGGCCTTCTTGTTCGGCGGGAGCTTGCCGTCGAAGCCGGAGCCGACCTCGTCGTCGAAGATCTCCTCGGCGGTCACGCCGTTCTCGCCGGCGCGGGCGGAGAGCGTGATCAGGGAGATGTCGATCTTCTCGTCACCGGTGTTCTCCAAGGTGACGGTGATCTTGTGGGCCTTGTTGCCGTCGGTGTGTCCGATGGCGAACTCGCCCGGGGTGTAGGACGAGGCCCCGGAGACGGTGACCTTCAGGCCGCTGCTGTAGGTGGCGGTGTCACCGGCGGCCAGGAGGCCGTCGTTCCCCTCGGCCGCGTCCGCCTCGGCCGCGTCCTTCTCCTCCCCGCCTCCGGCGCCCCCGGCGTCGCCGCCCTTGTCGGCCTCGCCGGTCGGCGCCTTGGTGACGGTGGGCTCCTCCGCCCCGCAGGCGGTCAGGCCGCCCACGGCGAACGCGGCGACGGCCGCGGCGGCGATCAGGCGCTTGCGGGCGGAGCGGAACTGCTGGGCGGACGCGGGCATGTGGAAACACCTTCCGGAACTCATGGACGACGTGGATCTCGTGTTGAGACCCTGTGGCCGTGGCCAGTGCGTCAACTACAGCATGGCGTGTGAACAGAGTCAACATTGATAAAGCGGATCGTCTGACCAATCATGGGGAGGGGTGCGCCGGAAGTCTCCGGGCGCCGCGCGGAGGAGCGGAGGAGGAGGGAGTCGAAGGGATGCCGGACGGCGTGACGGACGCGGCGGGGGCGGCCCCGGCAGTCGAGGTCGCACGGCCGGCCGGGGCGCCGCCGCCGTACGAGGAGGCCTGGCCGGCGATCGGGAGCGCGCCCGAAGGGGCCGCGGTCGCTCTGCTGCGCGCGGGCGAGGAACTGCTGCACCACGGAACGCGGCAGGTGCCCGGCCCCCTCGGCGCCCTCGCCGGTGAACTCGGACGCGCCGACGCGTACGACCTCCTCCTCGACCTCCTCCTCGACCGTCCCCTCGGTCACGGCCCTCGCCCGGGCGCCGCCCACGGCCGCCCCGTGCCGCCGGGGACGGCCGCGCTGATGGCCGCCCTCGCCGGTCCCGTCACCACCGTGCTCGACCCGGCCTGCGGGGCGGGCGCCCTGCTCGCCGCGGCGAGGGGAGCCGACGGGGGCCCCGGACCCCGGGCACTCCACGGCCAGGAGGCCGACCCCGTCCTCGCCCGGCTCGCCGCCCTCCGGCTCGCCCTGCGCGGCGGCACGCTCGCCCACGTGCGCGCCGGGGACGCGCTGCGCGATCCCCCGGGCCCCCGGCCGTCCGTCGACGCCGTGCTGTGCCGCCCCCCGTCCGACACGGCCCGCTGGGCGCCCGAGGAGTTGGCCTACGACCCCCGTTGGGAGTACGGGCTGCCCCCGCGCGCCGAACCCGAACTGGCCTGGGCGCAGCACTGCCTGTCCCGGCTGCGACCGGGCGGCACCGCGGTGTTGCTGCTGCCGCCCGCGGTCGCCTCCCGGCGCACCGGGCGCCGGGTGCGCGCCGCGCTGCTGCGCCGGGGAGCGCTGCGCGCGGTCGTCGCGCTGCCCGCCGGGGCCGGCCCCGCGCACGGCGCGCCGTCGCACCTGTGGGTGCTGCGCAGGCCGGGCGGTGCCACCCCGCGGCCGCCCCGGCTCCTGCTGGTCGACGTCACCGGCGACACCGACGCCCGCGCCGACGTCCGCACCGTGCCGGAGGTCTGGCGGGCCTTCGACCGGGGCGACGCCCTTCCCGCGGCGGCGGGCCTCCGCGCGGCGGTCCCCGCCGTCATCGACCTGCTCGACGACACCGTGGACCTCGCCCCGGCCCGCCGGACGGGACCGCCGTGAGGTGACGGGCCGTCGGACCGCCGTGCATCGGATCGGTATCGGCCCACCGGAGGCGGGCCCGCGCCGTACGCGCCGATGTATACCCTCACATCGAAGGATGTCGGAACAGGGAGTCCCGTGAACGCGATGTACGGCCCGGCCGCGGCCCCGCCCCCCGCACCGCACCGCCCCGGCCCCGGTGTCGGCGGGATCGTGTTGCGCGTGTTCTTCGCGTCGTTCCCGGTGTGGTCGCTCGGGCTGCTGGCGTGGGTGCCGTCCCTGCGCTTCGCGGTCCTCCGCCGGCGCCGCCTGGACTGGGCGGTGTTCGCCGTCTCCGTCGCGCTGACGGTCGGCTACGTGGTGCTGCTGTTCGTCGCCGGCGAGGACGAGGGGAAGGGCACGGTCTCGCTGCTGGCGGGGCTGTACATCATCCTGCTCATCGGGGGAGCCACCGTGCACGGCATCCTCGGCGACCGCTTCCTCCGCGACCCCGCGGCGTACCGGAGCCGGCAGCCCGCGCCGGGGTACCCGGCCCCGCACCCCGCCGCCGTGGCCGACGCCCCCACGGTCCACGTCCCCCCGCGACCCACCTCGCCCGTCGCTCCCCCGGCCGCGTACGGCTACCCGCACCCGTCGCCCCCCTCGCACCCCTCGCCCCCGCCGCATCCGGCGGCGGCCGGTGCCGTGCCCCGGCCGCCCGAGCCCCCGCGCTCGTCGCGGATGCGTCAGGTCGCCTCCGAACTGGACGAGTTGGACGAGCTGCTGCGCAGGAGGGACGGCGGCCGGTGAACGGACGGCTGATCGCGGGCCGGTACGAGTTGACCGAGCCGTTGGGCCGGGGCGCCATGGGACAGGTGTGGGGCGGCCAAGACCGCGGGCTCGGCGGGCGACGGATCGCCGTCAAGCTGATGCACTCCGGCCGGGTCGCCTCGCTCTCGGGCACCACGGACCCCGAGGAGTTGCGCGAACGCTTCGAACGCGAGTGCCGCGCGACCGCGCAGCTCGACCACCCCGGCCTGGTCGCCGTCCACGACGCGGGCCGCGACGGCGAGGAGCTGTTCCTGGTGATGCAGCTCGTCGAGGGCAGCGACCTCCGCGACCACCTCGCCGAGCAGGAGCCCTACCCCTGGCGGTGGGCCGTGGCCGTCGCCGCCCAGCTGTGCTCGGCGCTGGTGGCCGTGCACGAGGTCGGCATCGTCCACCGCGACCTCAAGCCCGGCAACCTCATCGTGCGGCCCGACGGCCGCGTGGTCGTCCTGGACCTGGGCATCGCGTCCGTCCGCTCCGTCGGCGACACCACCCGGCTGACCCGCACCGGCACCCTCCTGGGCACCCCCGTGTACATGGCGCCCGAGCAGGCCACGGGCACCACTCCCGTCGGCCCCCGCGCCGACCTGTACGCGCTGGGCGTGCTGCTGTACGAACTCCTCACCGGACAGGTCCCCTTCGACGCCCCGGAGGCCACGGGCCTGCTGTACAAGAAGCTCCACGACACGCCCCACCCGGTGCGCGACCTGCGGCCGGAGGTGCCCGTCGAACTGGACGCCCTGGTCCGGCGGTTGCTGGACAAGGAGCCCGCCGGCCGTCCCGCCGACGCCCACGAGGTGTACGCGGCCCTCGCTCCGCTGCTGCCCCGGCCCGGGGAGGGCGGCCCCGACCTGCCGCTGGACCCCACCCGGCCGTTCCGTGCCCCGATGGCGCCCTGGCCGCCGCACGGAGCGCGGGGCGCCGCACCGGCCGTCGCCCCCGGACCGGCCCCCACGGTGGTCGTGCCGCCCCCGGCGCCGTCCGGCTTCCCGTCCCCGTCCGGGTACGCCGCGCCGCCGCCGGTCGCCCCCGGCTTCGGCCCGCCCCCGCCCCCGCCCGCGGCGCCCGTCGACCTGAGCGCGACCCTGGAGAAGGCCCGCGGGCTGCTCTCGGCCGGGCACTACACGCGCGTGGCCGACCTCCTGGGCGACGCCCTGCCCGCCGCCGTCGCCGAACACGGCGCGCACTCGCCCGTCGTGCGCAAGCTGCGCAAGCAGTACGCGGCGGTGCTGTTGGACACCGGCCAGTACGCCCGGGCCCTGCCGGAGATCACCCGGCTCGCCGCGGAGTACGCGGCCGAACGCGGCCCGTACGACCCGGAGGTCCTCCAGCTCCGCCGGGACGAGGAGCTGTGCCGGGCGCGGCTGGGCCGGTGACGGCCCGGTCCGTCCCCCGAGCACCCGTACGGAAGCCGTCCCGCCCGCCCGGAGCCACCGACCGTACGCCCAGAATTCACCCGAGCGCCCCCCGCAGGGCACCCACCGTGATCGTCGCGTGGCTACCCTCCACCGCAGACCGGCCGCGGCCCCGCCGCCCGCCCGGCCCGCCGACCTGTCCGTAGCGTCTGGAAGCCACGTGCCGAAGCTCTCAGTGATCGTCCCTTTCCACAACGTCCAGGACTACGCGCAGGACACCCTGCGCAGCCTCGCGGCCAACGCGCGGCCGGGGACGGAGTTCATCCTGGTCGACGACTGCTCCACGGACGCCACGTCGGAGATCCTCGACCGGGCGGTCCGCGAACTGCCGCGCGCCAGACTGCTGCGCCACGAGGAGAACCGGGGCATCGCCCAAGCCCGCAACACCGGCATCGAGGCCGCCGAGGGCGACTACCTGACCTTCCTCGACGGCGACGACTGGTACGCCCCCGGTCACCTGGACGACCTGGTGCGCTCCATCGAGGAGTTGGGCTGCGACTTCGTCCGCACCGACCACGTGCAGACCACCGGGCGCGGACGCCGGATCAAGCGGGCGCCCGCGCGGCGGCGGGACGCCGTGTTGGAGACCCGGGACGCCATCGCGCCGCCCGAGATGGAGACGATGGTCGACTACCCCTTCGTCTGGGCCGGTATCTACCGTCGCGAGCTGTTCGACACCGCCGCGGGGCCGTCGGGCGGGGCGGGGATGCGGTTCGTCACCCACCTGCGCACCGCCGAGGACCGGGTGTTCACCTGGCAACTCCACCTGCGGGCGAGGACGTTCGCCACCGTCGGCCTGCTCGGGGTCTTCTACCGGCGCGGAGTCGCCACCTCCCTGACCCAGATCCGCGACGCGCGGCAGTTGGACTTCATACCGGCCCACGACCTGATCCTGGCCGAGGTCGCCGCCGACCGGGAGGCCGAGCGCTTCCTCCCCAAGATCGTGCGGACCTACTGCGCCATGATCGCCTTCCACGCGGCCGGGGCGCACCGCTACGAACCCGCCGCCGCACGGCGGTTGAAGCACGAGTCGTCCGCCGCGCTGCGTCGTATGCCGCGCGGGGTGCTGGAGGACACTCTGCGCTCCATGGACCACGAACGCGCCAGGACGCTCCGGCGGTTGCTGGGCGGCGCGGCACGGAAGGCTGCCTGAGATGCCCGACACGGTGAGGACGACCGACCACGAGACGCCGGCCCGGGACGAGTCGGCCGCGGACGGCCCCGGCGGACGCACCCGCGTCCAGATCTTCGAGGTCTCCACCCTCTACGGCGCCGCCACGCTCGCCGCCGCCCTGGACGCCGGCCTCTTCGGCCCGCGGCACCGGACCCTGCGCGTGCTGTTGGTCTCCAACAACGCCGAGGTGCCCGAGACCGCCTCCCGGCTGGACGAGATGCGCGGCTGGCACCGACTGGCCGCCCGGTTCGACCGGGTGGTGGACTGGAACGACACCATCCGCCCCCACCACCCCAGCACCTGGAACCCGGCGGGAGGCGACGCCCCGCTGTGGGAGCGGATGTTCCGGGCGAGCTGGCGGCTGGGCGACGGGCCGATCGACCTCGTCGTGGAGTCCGTCCACGTCAGCCCGGCCAGGGCGCTGGCCACCGTCTTCGCCGACGCCTCCCTCCACGTGTACGCCGACGGCCTGATGAGCTACGGCCCCACCCGCGAGAAGCTGCCGCAGACCACCGCCTGCCGCATCCAGCGGCTGCTCCACCTGGACCTCGTGCCCGGTCTGAGGCCGCTGCTGCTCACCGAGTACGGCGTGCCGTCCGAGCTGGTGCCGAACGACGTCTTCCGGACGGTTCTCGACGAACTCGACGACGCCTCCCCGGCGGACGGCGACGGCGAGCTGCCCGGTCCGGACGACGAGGGGGCGCCCACCGCCGTCCTGCTGGGCCAGTACCTGGCCGCGCTGGGCATCCTCACCGTGGACGAGGAGGAGGCCCTGCACGAGCGGATGCTGCGCGGCGCCGCGGCGGCCGGGCACCGCTCCGTCCTCTTCAAACCCCACCCGACCGCGCCCGCCCGCTACTCCAAGGTGCTGGACAAGGCCGCGGCCGACACCGGCGTACGGCTGCTGGTGCTCGACCGTCCGATGCTGGCCGAGACGGTCTTCCGCCGCTGTCGCCCCCGGCTGGTGGTGGGCTGTTTCTCCACGGCGATGCTCACCGCGTCCGCCCTGTACGGGGTGCCCATCGCACGGGTGGGCACCGGGCCCCTGCTGGACCGGCTGACCCCCTACCAGAACAGCAACCGCATCCCCCTGACCCTCGTCGACGCCCTCGTCCCCGACCTGGAGGCGCCGGCCGGCGGAGGGACCGCCGAAGGGGAGGCGCGCGGCGCGGTGGTCACCGACTCCGCGGACGCGGTGCGGGAGGTCGAGGCGCTGGCGAGGACCGTCGGGTACTGCATGCAGGCCGACCGGTACCCCGGGCTGCGCGCCGAGGCCGAGGCGTGGCTGAGCGCCCACTTCGGGGAGGACACCACCCGCTACTTCAAGCGGCGCCGGCTGACCGCGCTGGGACTCCCCGGCGGACTGACGCCCGGCCTGGTGCGCCGGTTGCCGGGCAGCGGTACCGCGCTGCGCGCCGCGCGCCGGGTGCGGCGGGCCGCCCGCAGCCGCGCCGGGTAGTCCGCTACCGGGACGCGATGGGGAGACGGCGGGGAGACGGGGAGGCCGCGGCGGGGCCGGGGCCGTGGTCCGGCCCCGCCGCGGGGCATGGGGGCGGGCGCGTCCCTCGGGCGGCGCGCGGCGCGGTGCCGCCCCCGGCACGCTCGTCAGCCCAGGTACTTGCGCAGCCCCAGCCGTCCCCACAGCGCACTGGCACCGAACGACACCGCGACCGTCACGGCCAGCAGCGCCACGAACAGCGCGCCCGCCACCGGCCAGGACAGGTCCGCGGTGACCAGCGGCTCCACCAGCGCCGAGATGACCATCACGTGCACCATGTAGGCGCCCAGCGAGGCGCCGGCCAACTTCCCCACCAGCGGACGCCACCGCTCGGGCACCCGCACCCGGTTGAGCGCCAACAGCAGCCCGCCGGTCATCACGGCGACGAGGACGTGCGCGTTCGGGATCACGTAGTGGACCTGCGTGTGGTACCAGAGCACCCCGGCCATCGTCAGGACGATCGGCACCGCCCACACCCACCGCCGTCGGACGGGCACCCCGGCGGGGAGGGCGAACAGGAACGCGCCGATCACCGCGTACATCACCTGGTAGAGGCCGAAGCCCCAGCCGAAGTGCGGAACGTCCCAGCCGGTCCACCGCTCCAGGTCCCCCGTCAGGCTCGGCGCGCAGGCGAGCACCAGCAGCACCGCGCCCAGCCCCCACGGCCGCCTCCCGGCCCGTACCAGCACCACGAACGCCAGCGCGATCACCAGGGGGATGTAGGCGTACATGAACCACAGGTGGTACGCGGGCCGCACCGACCCGAAGAGGGCCTCCACCGCCAGCCGGGAGACGGGCCCGTCGTTGGTGCCCCACAACCGGCCCCAGACCAGGTAGAGGGCCGTCCACACCAGCAGCGGCACCGTGTTGCGCACGACCCTCCGCCACATCCGACGGCTGTCGCTCGGCGGCGCCCCGACCAGCACGGCCCAGCCCGCGATGGCGAAGTACATGGGGACCGCGAACGGGTTGAGCGCCTCCACGACGTGCCCGGTCCAGTACACGCCGGGCCCGTTCGCCTCCTCGCGCTCCACCGCGGCTATGAACACCCCGCCGACGTGGCCGAGCATCACCGCGAAGGAGCACACCAACCGCATCAGGTCGATGTCGTACCGGTGCTCCCGGGTGGGCCGGGAGGGCGGATCGGCGGACTGCGCGGGGGCGGGCGGCGGGGGGCCGGGACGGGGCACCCGGAGGTCCCGTGGGTCGCTCTGCCCGGAGCCCGTGCCGATGTCGGGACCGCGCTCCGGGACGTGCACGGCTGTTTCGTTGGACACGGGGGCAACCCTTGGGCATCGGGGTGTACGGAACGGGAACGACGGGCGAACACTGCCGAGTCCCGTCGTGTCCCCGCGCCGCTCCCGCCGCGTCCGTGCTTCTTCCCCGCCCCGGGCCGCCGCTCCGCCCCCGGCACCGTCCGCCCCGCTCGTTCGTTTGCCGAAACAGTGTCGAAACGGTGGTGGGAGCCGCGCGGACTGCCTAGCATCGATCACCGCCGGGACGGCCATGCACAGGTGCTCCCCGCACCGTCCACACCACCCGTTCCACAGCCGCACTCAGGAGGCTTCATGTTCCGCCGCAGGATCTCGCTCTCCCTCTCCGCCGCGGCAGCGGTGCTCGTCGGGGCGCCGTTGCTGACCGCCTGCGGCAGCGAAGCCCACCCCGGCGCGGCGGCCGTCGTCGACGGCGAGCGGATCACGGTGTCCCACGTGCAGGCGCAGGTGCGGGCCGTGCGGGACGCCCAGGGCGAGGACGAGCAGGGCGCCGAACTGGTCGAGAACACCGGGCAGCTCACCCGGGGCACCCTCGGCACCCTCGTCTTCCAGCGGGTCCTGGAGAGGGCCGCCGAGGACGCCGGGGTGGAGATCACCCGGAGCGACGTCCAGCGGGCGCGGGCGGAGGCCGAGCGCAACGTGGGCGGTGCCGAGCGGCTGGAGGAGATGATGATCCGGCAGCGGGCCGTCGCACCCGAGAGGATCGACGAGGCGGTGCGCGCCCAGGTCCTGGTCCAGAAGCTGGCCGAGAAGCTGGGGGCCGACCTCCGGACCCCCCAGGGACAGCAGGCCATGACCGAGGTGCTGGCGGAGACGTCCGAGAAGATGGACGTGACGATCAACCCGCGCTACGGGGCCTGGGACGACAAGGAGATCACCCTCGTCGACACCGAGGAGCCGTGGATCAGGAACGTCTCCGGCCCCGGACCCCAGCAGCCCGCCTGACGCGTCCGACCGCGCCGACCGAGCGGCGTGCCGCCCCCGCGCCGGGTGGCCGGACGGCTGCCGCCGTTCATCGGTTACGTTCGGAAGCGTGAACGCCTCACCAGCCGTCCCGGTCCCCGCCACCGGCCGCATCGTCCTGCTCACCACCAGCCACCGGGTCGCGCCCGGCCTGCTGTCCTGGCCCGCCTGGCAGGCGGTGCGCACCGCCGACCGCGTGCTGTGCGCGGACCCGGACCACCCGCAGCTCCCGTACCTGCGCGAGGCCGGCGTCACGGTGCGGACCGCCCGACCCACCGCCCGCGAACTGGTGGCCCTGTGCGCGGGCGGTGACGACGGCGCCGTCGATGGCGCCGGCACCGGCACCGGCGGCCGCACGGTGGTGGTCCTCGCGGGAGCCGAGGGCGAGCCGGAGCTGACGGACGGACTCGCCCGGCTCGCCGGCTCCGGTCGCGAGGCGATGCCGGAGCTGGAGCTGCTCCCCGGCTCCTACGACCTGCCCGGCGCCCGCCTGCTGGACCTGGTGAGGGTCATGGACCGGATCCGCGCCGAGTGCCCCTGGAGCGGGACACGCACCAACGAGGACCTGGTGAAGTACGGCATCGAGGAGGCGTACGAGCTGGTCGAGGCCATCGAGGAGGGCGACCGCGAGGCCCTGCGCGAGGAGCTGGGCGACGTACTGCTGCAGGTGGTCTTCCACGCTCGGATCGCCCAGGACGACCCCGAGGAACCGTTCTCCGTCGACGACGTGGCGGGCACGATCGTGGAGAAGCTGATCCGCCGCCACCCCCACGTCTTCGGCGACGAGACCGCCGAGACCCCCGAGGAGGTCAAGGCCCACTGGCTGCGCACCAAGGCGGTGGAGAAGCGGCGCGCTTCGGTCACCGAGGGCGTCCCGCTGGGCCAACCCGCCCTCGCCCTGGCCGCGAAGCTGGCGGGCCGGGCCCGTACCGCGGGCATCGACGCGCTGCCCGCCGGGGAGGGCGTCGGCTACGAGCTGCTGGCCCTGGCCGCCCGCGCCGAGGCGGAGGGCACCGACCCGGAGACGGCGCTGCGGGCCGCGGCCCGCGCCTACCGGGACGCCATCCGCGCGGCGGAGGCCGGCGCACGCGGGACGGAGCGGTCGGGGCGCCGGGCCGAGTGAGCCGGCCGGAGGGGGGTACCCGAAGGCCATGAACGGCATCCACGCGGCGGAGCACATTCCCCTGGCAGCTTCCGACCTGACGATCGGCATCGGGCCGCTCGTCGCCGGAGTCCTGGTGGCGTCCCTGCTGATCCTGGCCGTGGTGTACGGACTGCGTCTGCTCAGGCGGGGTGACGAGGGCGTCTCCACGCCCTCCGAGCACCCGGAGAAACCGATCGGCTACGAGGACGGCATCCGGGAGGACGACCCCGTCCCCTCGGACGGGAGGCGCCGGTACCCGCACGAGCTCCAGGAACACGAGGACACCCACCCCGTCGGCCCCGACGACCGGCGCACCTGGGACCCGGGCAGCAGCGGCGGCTTCGGCTCCGGCGGCCCCGGCCACACCTGACGGCGGCGCCCGGCCCATCCCGGGGTCGCGCTTCGACGGCTTCGACTGCTTCGACGGCGCGGCCCCGGGACGGGCCGGGCCGTGCCCTCGCCGCACACGTCCCGTGCCGCCGCCCTCGGCGCCGGGTGGCGGGCCGGATGACGGGTGAGAGCGTCGGGCCCCTGTCGCTCCCCGGCTCCCGGTGCGAACCCGTCGACCGGACCCGGTGATCGTCTCCGGACGCCGTCCGAGGGGCGTCGTGCGGGAGGATCCCCGGGGGCTCAGCCCTCCAGACCCCCCAGGTCCCGGTTGAAGTCGCGTTCGCACTGTTCGCGGTCGGCGGCGGTCTCGGCCCGGTTCACGCAGTCCTCGAAGTTCTTGAACTCGTCGGAGTTCAGGAAGGACACCCCCGCGACGACAAGGGCCACCGACGCCACCAGCCCGAGGCCGCCCACCACGGCCCCGGCCAGCGCCATCCCGCCGTTGGTCGCCTCGCCGCGCTTCGCCCGGCGGCGGCCGACGATGCCGAGCACGATCGCCGCCAGTCCCAGCACGATGCCGCCCAGGAGCGTCCAGAACAGCAGCAGGGCGATCACCCCGAGGACGAGGGCGGCGATGCCGAGTCCGTTGCGGGGCGGCCGTCCACCGGCGGGGCCGGACGGCGCGGCGCCCGGCCCGGGGGTGTGGGGGTGGCCGTGGTAGGGAGATTGCGAAGACACCGGGGCGTCCTTTCGATCGGGTGGGCGGAGGGGTGACGGGCCGCTCGGACCCACGTCCCGCCCTGTCCGTCCGGGCGGGCCTCGGCGACGCGAGGCGCCGTCCGCCCTCACTTCTCGTGCGTCCGACTCGTGTGCCCTGAAGGGGAGTCGGATCCTGGAACGGATGCCCGGGCGCGGTGGGTCGAAACGACGGACCCGTCAGGCGCCCTCGGCCCTCGTGGCGGCACCGGTGCGTTCCCGCCGTGCCCCGCGCCGTCGCCGCCGGCGGCGCGGCGGATGGACGGCGCGGCCCAGCCCGCGGCCGAGCAGCAGGTAGCCCAGGAGCGCGCCGGTGGTGTTGAGGATGACGTCGTCGACGTCGAAGGCCCGACCCGGAACGGCGAGCCCCTGCACCAGCTCGACCGCGGTCGTCACCACCACGGTCGTCAGCGCCACCCGCAGCGGCCCCAGGAGGTGGGGCAGGGCGACGGGCAGCAACACGCCGAAGGGCACGCCCAGCGCGATGTTGCCGCCCAACTGCTTGACGGTGTCGCGGAACGCGGGCTGGTCGAGGTAGGCGCGGATGGAGTCGCCCGGACGCAGGTTGCCGTGTGCCAGGGGCTCCGACGCGTGGGACGGGGTCAGGGTCAGTCGGGCGAGGAGAACGGCGAACAGCACCGTCGCGGCCAGGGCCACCGCCATCACCAGCGCCCGCACCACCGGCGAGCGGGGCGCGGGGGTCTCCTCGCGCGGCGCGGCGGACGTGTCGGTGCCGCCGCTCGTGCTCCTGGACGGAAGGCCGCGCCTCATCCGGTCCACCCCCGGCTCGTGATCGTCCGCGGCGAGACGGTGCGCCCTCCGCACCGTGGACGTCGGATACCCGGGGTGAGGGGACGCATGCGGTACGACGCGGACGCGCCCGCGCGTCGAGCGGAGCCGCCGCCCGCACCGGCCGGGGGGGGCCGGCTCCGGCGCCGGGGGCTCCCCGTCGGTACCGGGCGGTGGTCGGACGCGGTCCCCGAGGTGCCGGGGAGTCCTTAGCATGGCGGAATGGTCGAGCACTCGGCTGAAGCCGACACCCAGTCCCCAGGGACGGCCGGAGCGGGCCGGGTCCGCTCCACCTGGTTGGTCGTCCTCGCCGCGTGCGCCGGACAGTTCCTCGTGGTGCTCGACGTCTCCGTGGTCAACGTGGCGCTGCCCGCCATGCGCTCCGGCCTGGGCATGGACGCGCACCAGCTCCAGTGGGTCGTCAACACCTACACGCTGACCTTCGCCGGGTTCATGCTGCTGGGCGGCCGGGCCGGGGACGTCTTCGGGCGCAAGCGGGTGTTCCTGGCCGGACTCGGCCTGTTCACCGCCGCCAGTCTCGCGGGCGGCCTGGCCGCCGAGCCCTGGCACCTCCTCACCGCGCGGGCCGTCCAGGGCGTGGGGGCGGCCGTCCTGGCGCCCTCCACCCTGACCCTGCTCACCACCTCCGTTCCCGAGGGGCCGGCCCGCGCCCGCGCCATCGGCACCTGGACGGCGGTGGGCGCGGGCGGCGGCGCGGCGGGCGGCTTCGTCGGCGGGGTCCTCACCGACGCGCTCTCCTGGCGCTGGGTGCTGCTGGTCAACGTGCCCATCGGGGTGCTCGTCCTGCTGGCGGTGGCGCTCCGGTTGGGCGGCGACCGAACCGGAGGCGGAGGCCCTTCCGCCGGAGGGGGCGGGAAGATGGACGTGCCCGGCGCGGTGCTGGTCACGGCCGGGCTCGGCACGTTGGCGTACGGCATCGTGCAGACGGAGGCGATCGGCTGGAGCGAGACGGCCACCCTGGTGCCGCTGCTGGGCGGGCCGGTCCTGCTGGGCCTCTTCGTCGCGGTGGAGGCCCGTGCCCGGGCGCCGCTGATGCCGCTGCGGCTCTTCCGGTTGCCGTCGGTCCCGGCCGCCAACGCGGCGATGTTCGTCTGCGGCGCCGCGCTGGTCTCCTCCTGGTACTTCGTCTCCCTCTACATGCAGAACGTGCTGCTGTTCACGCCCCTCCAGGCGGGCCTGGGCTTCCTGCCGCACTCGCTGGCCGTCGTCGCCGGCTCCAAGCTCGCCCCCCGGCTGATGCACCCGCTGGGCGCCAGGAACACCGCGCTGACGGGCGTGACGCTGTCGGCATCCGGCTTCCTCTGGTACGGGCTGGCCATGGGCGCGGACGGCTCCTACGCGGGCACGGTCCTGGGGCCCGGCGTCACGGCGATGCTCGGTACCGGGCTGCTGGCCACCCCGCTGGCCTCCCTGGCCACCTCCGGTGCCCCGTACGGGGACGCGGGGGTGGTCTCGGCGATGGTGAACACCTCCCGCACCATGGGCGGCTCCCTGGGGTTGGCGGTCCTGTCCACGGTGGCGGCCGGCCGCATCACCGGCGACACGCCGGACGCCCTGGCCCCGGGCTACGCGCTGGCCTTCCGCACCGGCTCGGCGGTCCTGGCGGGGTGCCTGCTGCTGATCCTGCTGACGCTGCCGGCGGAGGGCCGCCGTCCGGACCGCGCCCCCGAGGGCGCTCCCGAGGGCACTCCCGAGGGGTGAGGGGCGGGACGCCCTCACCAGAGCCGGTCGCCGAGCTCCTCCACGCACTGCCCGCGCTCGGTGGAGCCGGGGGCGTCCCGCATGCAGGCGCGGAAGTCGTCGAACGCGTCGGAGTTCAGGAAGGCCAGGGTCGCGGCGATGAGGGTGGCGGAGAGCGCCAGGCCGACCAGGCCCGTGACCGCGCCGGCGAGGGCCATCCAGCCGTTGGTCGCCTCGCCCCGCGCGGCCCTGCGGTGGCCGACCAGGCCGAACACCACCGCCAGCACCCCCAGCACCACGCCGACGAGGACGGTCCAGAACAGCGTCAGGGCGATCAGACCGAGGACCAGGGCGGCGATCCCCATCCCGTCGCGGGGCGGCGGCTCGGGAGCGGGCGCCTGCGGCGGGAGCGGTTCGGGCTCCTGGTGGCCCCAGTCCTGCGAGTAGGGGCCCCAGTCCTGCGGGGGCGGGTAGGAGGACGAAGGCACTGTGACCTCCTTCCGGAGGGTGCGTGGCGTTCGTCCTCCCCGCCGTACCCGTGACGCGACGCGGTATGCGGCGGACCGCCCCCGACGGGACGGACCGGACGCGCCGGGAGCACCGTGCCGCGAGGCCGTCGCGCACCGCGCCGACCGGCCGCTCCGACGGTCCGCGAGCCGCGTTAGCGTCGGGGGCGTGCACGACGAGAGAGCCCCCGAGAGAGACGCCGAGGGGACCGCCGGTCCCCCGCCCACCCCGCCCCTGTTCTCCCAGGAATTCGCCACCGACCCGTACCCGACGTACGCCTGGCTGCGCGAGCACGCGCCCGTGCACCGGACCGTGCTGCCCAGCGGGGTGGAGGCGTGGCTGGTGACGCGGTACGCCGACGCCCGCGAGACGCTGGCCGACCCGCGGCTGAGCAAGAACCCCGTCCACCACAGCGAGGCCGCGCACGGCAAGGGCAAGGTGGGCATCCCGGGGGAGCGCAGCGCCAACCTGATGACGCACCTGCTCAACATCGACCCGCCCGACCACACCCGGCTGCGGCGACTGGTGTCCAAGGCGTTCACCCCGCGTCGGGTGGCGGCCTTCGAGCCGCGCGTGCGGGAGCTGGCCGACCGGCTGATCGACGGCTTCGCCGGGCGGGGGCGGGCCGACCTGATCCACGAGTTCGCGTTCCCGCTGCCCATCTACGCCATCTGCGACATGCTCGGCGTCCCGGCCGAGGACCAGGACGACTTCCGCGACTGGGCGGGCATGATGATCCGCCACGGCGGCGGCCCCCGCGGCGGGGTGGGGCGGGCGGTCAAGAGGATGCGCGCCTATCTGACCGAACTGATCCACCGCAAGCGCGGCGACCTGGGCGACGATCTGATCTCCGGGCTGATCAGGGCGAGCGACCAGGGCGAGCACCTGACGGAGGACGAGGCCGCGGCGATGGCGTTCATCCTGCTGTTCGCCGGGTTCGAGACGACCGTCAACCTCATCGGCAACGGCACCTACGCGTTGCTGCGCGATCCCGAGCAGCGGCGTCTCCTCCAGGACGCGTCGGCCGCCGGGGACACCGGGCTGCTGCGGACGGCGGTGGAGGAGCTGCTGCGCTACGACGGTCCGGTGGAGCTGGCGACCTGGCGGTTCGCCACCGAGCCGCTGACGATCGGCGGGCAGCGGATCGGGACCGGCGAGCCGGTGTTGGTGGTGCTGGCCGCCGCGGACCGCGACCCGTCGAGGTTCGACGACCCCGACACGCTCGACCTCACCCGCCGTGACAACCAGCACCTCGGCTACGGTCACGGCGTCCACTACTGTCTGGGCGCGCCGCTGGCGCGACTGGAGGGGAGGGTCGCCCTGGCGTCCCTGCTGGGGCGCCTGCCCGACCTGCGGCTCGCGGTCGATCCGGCCGAACTGCGGTGGCGCGGCGGCCTCATCATGCGCGGCCTGCGGGAACTTCCGGTGGAGTTCGAACCGTCACAGACGTGACGCCACGTCACGAGTGTGACCTTCACGTGATCTACGCGACACTGGCTTGTGACGATCGGACGGGGGGCGCTACCTTCAGCCGTCAACTGCTCGACCCCGATGGCTCCCCACGTACGAGAGGCCCCACACATGCTCTCCGGGAACGGTAGACACCGCCGCCCCCGTCAGGCTCCCGCCGTCTTCGTCACCGCCGGAGTGACCGGCGCGGGAATCGCGATGCCCCTCCTCGGGGCCTCGGGCGCGCAGGCGGCCGACCTCGACACCTGGGACAGGGTGGCGCAGTGCGAGAGCGGCGGTCTGTGGAGCGCCGACACCGGCAACGGTTACTACGGCGGTCTCCAGCTCACCCAGGAGACCTGGGAGCAGTACGGCGGCACCGCCTACGCGGAGCGCCCCGACCTCGCCAGCCGCAGTCAGCAGATCGCGGTCGCCGAGAAGATCCTCGCCGACCAGGGGCCGTACGCCTGGCCCTCCTGCGGGATCAACGCCGGGCTGCGCCACGACACCACCGGCGAGGCGCCCGCCATCGATCCCGATCTCCTGCTGCCCGTCGAGGGCGAGGAGGGGGACGCTCCCGGCGGCGGCGGAGAGGGCGGGGCGGACGGCCCCGGGGAGGCTCCGGGGCGCGGCGACACCTCCGGGACCGGCGCCGCCGAGGGGACCGGTGGCGCGGAGTCGGAGAAGGGCGCCGGCGCCGACGGGACCGACCGTGCGCCGCGGACCGACACCGACGCCGACACAGAAGCCGGTGCCGATGCGGACTCCGACGCCGGGACGGACACCGGTGCCGGGACGGGCACCGACACCGACACCGACACCGAAGCCGGTGCCGAGGCGGACGTCGACGCCGACGCCCGGGAGGGCACCGGCCGGCACCGCGGCGAGCGGGACCCGCGCGAGCTGGAGCTGGAGCGGCAGAAGGCGGTGGAGGGACGGGAGGACGACCGTCGGGCCACGGGGGACGAGCGCCCGGTCGACGAGGACGACCGCATCGACCGTTCCGCGCGCGCCGAGTTCGCCGGTGGCCTGGAGCCGGGCGGGTCCGGCGCGCCGGCGCCGACGACCCACCTGGTGCGTCCCGGCGACTCGTTGGCGTTGATCGCCGAGGAGCACGAGGTCCGGGGCGGCTGGATCGAGCTGTACGAGAACAACAGGGAGGTCGTGGGCGAGGACCCGGACCTGATCCTGCCGGGCCAGGAGCTCGGCCTCGGTTGATCCGAAAGGCCGCTCCCGGATGACCCTCCCGGGTTACCACGGCGTGTCCTTCCCGTCAGGCCTAACGGCGCTTCCCTGACCTGCGGGGATTCACCTCCACGAGGGGCGATAAGGGTGAATGCCCGGGAATCGACATGCTTTGAGGTGTATGTCCCGGTGTGCTTACCGTCGTCTCGCTCGCGACCGCGAGTGCCACCGACCGCAGCGCCGAATCCTGCCGGCGGCCGGTGGGGTAGTCGTCGCGTCAGCGCCGATGGCAGGAGCGGGGGAACCAGGTAGGCGCCGCCGGGGCCGTGCACACGGACGGGCCGTGCGTACGGAGCACGGCGGCTTGGGGTGAAGCCGCGCGGGGACACCGCGTCCCGCGCGGCCGGGCTGCTCACGGCCCGAACCCGACAGCTCACCTCGTAGGCGTCGGTGAGAGGGACGTCGATGCTGTTCTCTGGCAAGGGTCACGACAGTCGTACCGCCCGCGCCGTCAGGGCCGCGGCCCTGACGGGCGCCGCCATCGCCGCCCCGGTGGCGGGCGCGCCGGGCGCTTCGGCCGCCTCCGTGGACACCTGGGAGCAGGTGGCCCAGTGCGAGTCCGGCGGCAACTGGTCCATCAACACCGGCAACGGTTACTACGGCGGACTGCAGTTCGCGCAGTCCAGTTGGGAGGCCGCCGGCGGCACCCGGTACGCGCCGCGCGCGGACCTGGCCACCAAGGAGCAGCAGATCGCGGTCGCCGAGCGCCTGTTGGCCATGCAGGGGCCGCGCGCCTGGGCCTGTGCCGACGCGGGCGGCCTCACGGCCGGGGGGCCGGCGGCGAACGTGGACCCCGACGGCGGCGCCGGGGGGCGGGGGAGTGCCGGGGGCGCGGAGTCCCGGACGTACTCGCACTCCGGGCAGTCCCAGGAGCGGGAGCGCTCGTGGTCCGGCACCGGGACCACCGAGAGCGCCGAGAGCGCCGAGAGCACCGCAGGCGGCATGGAGGACCGGGAGGTCGAGGACGCGTACACCGTGAAGTCCGGCGACACGCTCCGGGCGATCGCCGCCGACCACGGCACCACCTGGCAGGAGCTGTACGAGGCCAACAAGGACGTCGTCGGCGACGACCCCAACCTGATCTTCCCCGGGCAGCAGCTCCGGGTCTGAGTCCTCCGGTCGGTTCGACGTTCGCCCCCACCGGACGGTCACCGGCCGGAGCCGGCCCGGTGCGGTGTGTGTTCCCCCTGTGGGAAGGGCGCGCCGCACCGGGTTTATTCAATTTGGAAACAAACTCATCCCAGCCCCTCTGAGCTGCGGTTTAACCTGCCGTTCCGCCGTATGGCACGGGCTGTCGACAGGGTGGTGCGCACGGGCCGGATAGGCTCAGGGCACTGAGACCTCACACACATGCCCGACATACACGAAGGAGACGCTCGTGCCGTCCATCGACGTCGTAGTGGCCCGCGAGATCCTCGACTCGCGAGGCAACCCCACGGTCGAGGTCGAGGTCGGCCTCGACGACGGCAGCACCGGCCGTGCCGCCGTTCCGTCCGGTGCCTCGACCGGCGCCTTCGAGGCCCTCGAGCTGCGCGACGGGGACAAGAACCGCTACGGCGGCAAGGGCGTCGAGAAGGCCGTCCTCGCCGTGATCGAGCAGATCGGTCCGGAGCTGGTCGGCTACGACGCCACCGAGCAGCGCCTGATCGACCAGGCGATGTTCGACCTGGACGCCACCCCGGACAAGTCCTCGCTCGGCGCCAACGCCATCCTGGGCGTCTCGCTGGCCGTCGCGCACGCCGCCTCCGAGGCGTCCGACCTGCCGCTCTTCCGCTACCTCGGCGGCCCGAACGCCCACCTGCTGCCGGTCCCGATGATGAACATCCTCAACGGCGGCTCGCACGCCGACTCCAACGTGGACATCCAGGAGTTCATGATCGCCCCCATCGGCGCGGAGTCCTTCTCCGAGGCCCTGCGCTGGGGCACCGAGGTCTACCACACCCTCAAGAAGGTGCTGAAGGAGCGCGGCCTGTCCACCGGTCTGGGCGACGAGGGCGGCTTCGCCCCGAACCTCGGCTCCAACCGGGAGGCGCTCGACCTCATCCTGGAGGCGATCAAGCAGGCCGGCTACACCCCCGGCCAGGACATCGCCCTCGCCCTGGACGTGGCCGCCTCCGAGTTCCACAAGGACGGCCGGTACGTCTTCGAGGGCCAGGAGCGCACCGCGGCCCAGATGACCGACTACTACGCGGAACTGGTGGAGGCGTACCCGCTGGTCTCCATCGAGGACCCGCTGTTCGAGGACGACTGGGACGGGTGGAAGACCATCACCGAGCGCCTCGGCGACAAGGTCCAGCTCGTCGGCGACGACCTGTTCGTCACCAACCCCGAGCGTCTGTCCCGCGGCATCGAGGAGGGCGCCGGCAACGCCCTGCTGGTCAAGGTCAACCAGATCGGCTCCCTGACCGAGACCCTGGACGCCGTCGAGCTGGCCCAGCGCAACGGCTTCAAGTGCATGATGTCCCACCGCTCCGGTGAGACCGAGGACGTCACCATCGCCGACCTGGCCGTCGCCACCAACTGCGGCCAGATCAAGACCGGCGCCCCGGCCCGCTCCGAGCGCGTCGCCAAGTACAACCAGCTGCTGCGCATCGAGGAGATCCTCGACGACGCCGCGGTGTACGCCGGTCGCTCCGCCTTCCCGCGGTTCCGTCCCGCCGGCCGGTAACACCGGCGGATCCGGGGAGCGTGACCGCTCCGCCGAGCGCCGCCGCAGCGTCCCCCGCCGCCGTCCCGTACGGTGGCGGGGGACGCTGCGGCACGACGGGCCGCGCGCGACGGCGACAGGGCGACCGACAGGGGAGGCGAGGTGGCCGCGGACCGGGACAGGTTCTCCACCGCGACCAGGCTCAGAGCACTGGGCACGCAGGCGGCGGAACGCGTCTACCGCGCCCAGAACCGCCGGATGCGCGGCCCCCGACGCAGCCGACTCACCGGACGGGCCGCGCTGCTCGTCCTCGTGCTGTGCTCGCTGGTGGTCGCCCTCGCCTACCCGACACGCCAGTACCTCTCGCAGCGCGCGGAGATCGCCGAGCAGCGGCGCACGGTCGAGGAGCTGCGCGAACGGGTCGAGGAGAAACGCGACCAGAAGGCCCGCTGGCAGGACCCGGCCTACGTCGAACGGATGGCCCGCGAACACCTGCTGTACCTCCGCCCCGGCGAGGTCGGCTACCTCCTCCCCGAGGGCACGGAGGACCACGGCGCGGACCGGGGCGCGGACGGCGCCTCCCGGTCCGGACGCTCCACCGCGCCCGGCCCCGCCGACCGCTCCTGGTACCGACACCTGTGGGACGGCGTGGACGCGGCCGACCGGTACCCCTGAACCGACGCTCCCGACCCGGCACCCCGTCCGGTACCCCACCCGGCCGCCGCGCGCCCCGCGCGTCCGGCACCCGACACCCCCGAGGCACCCTGGACCCCATGGAAACGCCCCCGCCCCCGACCGAACCCACCGAGCCCACCGACGCGGACGTCGAGGCGTTCGAACGGCAGCTCGGCCGCCCGCCGCGCGGTCTGCGCGCCATCGCCCACCGCTGCCCCTGCGGACTGCCCGACGTGGTGGAGACCGCGCCGCGGCTGGAGGACGGCACGCCCTTCCCGACGACGTACTACCTCACCTGCCCGCGTGCCGCCTCCGCCATCGGCACCCTGGAGGCCGAGGGCGTGATGAAGGAGATGACCGAGCGGCTGCGGACGGACCCCGAGCTGGCCGCCGCGTACCGCCGGGCCCACGAGGACTACATCGCCCGCCGCGACGCGATCGAGGTGTTGGAGGGCTTTCCCAGCGCGGGCGGGATGCCCGACCGCGTGAAGTGCCTGCACGTGCTGGTGGCCCACTCCCTGGTCGCCGGGCCCGGCGTCAACCCGCTGGGCGACGAGGCGATCGGCATGTTGCCCGAGTGGTGGCGCAAGGGGCCGTGCGTGTGTTCGGACCGGGGGGCCGGGGAACGGCCCGGGGAAGGGGAGGACGCGAAGTGACGATCCGGGTCGCCGCCATCGACTGCGGCACCAACTCCATCCGTCTGCTGGTCGCCGACCTCGACCCGGACACCGGCGCGGCGGTCGACCTCGACCGCCGCATGACCATCGTCCGCCTCGGCCAGGGCGTGGACCGCACCGGGCGGCTCGCCCCCGAGGCGTTGGAGCGCACCTTCGCGGCCTGCCGCGAGTACGCCGAGGTGATCCGCGCGCACGGCGTCACCCCCGAGCGCACCCGGTTCGTCGCCACCTCCGCCTCGCGCGACGCCGAGAACCGGGACGACTTCGTGCGCGGCGTGGTGGAGATCCTGGGCGTCGAGCCCGAGGTGATCACCGGTGACGAGGAGGCCCGGCTCTCCTTCACCGGCGCCACCCACGAGCTGGCCGGCCGCGACCACCTGCCGGGGCCGTACCTGGTGGTGGACATCGGCGGCGGCTCCACCGAGTTCGTGGTGGGCGACGACGCGGTGCGCGCCGCCCGCAGCGTGGACATCGGCTGCGTACGCCTGACCGAGCGTCACCTGTCGCGCGGTGGGGGCTCCTCCACCGGGAACGGGGGGAGCGGGGTCACCGACCCTCCCACCGCCGAGCAGATCGCCGCCATCAGGGCGGACGTCGCCGCCGCGCTGGACCTGGTCGAGCGGACCGTCCCGTTGGCCGAGGCCCGGACGCTGGTGGGGCTGGCGGGCTCGGTCACCACCGTCGCCGGCATCGCGTTGGAGCTGCCCGCGTACGACTCGGAGGCCATCCACCACTCCCGGATCCCCGTCGACCGGGTCGCCGCCGTCACCGAGCGCCTGCTGACCGCCACGCACGACGAGCGCGCGGCGATTCCCGTGATGCACCCGGGCCGGGTGGACGTGATCGGCGCCGGCGCCCTCGTCCTCCAGGCGATCATGGAGCGGACCGGTGCCCGGGAGGTCGTCGTCAGCGAGCACGACATCCTCGACGGGATCGGGTGGAGCGCCGCCGAACGCGGGTGACGGGCGGGTCCGGTCGTGGGTCGGGGCCGCGTGTCCGCCCGAGGGGCCGGGCTCTTGGGGGCGGTTCTCCACGCGGTGCTCGACGCGTGCGTCGCGGTGGTTCCTCCCCGGCGGCGCGGGAGGGGGAGGCGGGTGCGGTCGGCCCGTGAGGCCGACTCCGCGGTGTTGTCCTCCACCACCTCCGCCGCCGCCACCGCGTCCGTCGTCTCCGCGCCCGCTGTCCCCGTGTCCGCCGCCGGGGCGCCCCCGACGACCTCCGACGCCCCGGTCGTCGGTACGCGCCGACGCCCTCGGCCGTCCCTCCGGTGACCCCACCGGCGTCCCTCACGGCCGTCCCTCACGGCGTCCGCGGTGCCGTCGGGCACGGTGTCCCCCGGGCGCTTCGAAGGATCACCCTGTTTCGGATGCTGCGCGCTTTCCAGCCTATGGCGGGCCGGTCGTCGTCGGCGTGAGGCGCACGTCCGGGGGGTGATCCGGGCGGAAGCGGGAGCCGGGGCGCCTCTCGACGGAAAACTTCGTGAAGTTCTTCACAAGGAAAAGCGCGTGAGCGGCTTATGTTACGCGCCGGTAGGGAGGGTTTCGGGGTCCCGACGCCCTCTCGGGCTCGCCCTCGGGGTGTCGGGCGGTCGCGTGCGGCAGGAGTCGCCACCGGCGCGTCCAGCCTCCCTCGGCGGGAAATGCCCCAGCTCACAAGGGGTGTGAAACGTACGGTGAGATCCCCGGGTTCCCGAAGACGGGTGTGGTTCCGATCACGGGCCGGCGGAGTGTAGCAGAAGTGCGGAAAGTGCTTGTGAAGACCCTCACGAAGCTTCGCCCGAACGGGAGGGGATACTCGATGGCATGAGCACCACGGAGCGTCCGCGAATCCTCGTAGTGGGTGGCGGGTACGTCGGTATGTACGCAGCGCGCCGCATCCTCAAGAAGATGCGGTACGGCGAGGCGACCGTCACCGTCGTCGACCCGCGCTCGTACATGACGTACCAGCCCTTCCTGCCGGAAGCAGCCGCCGGCTCCATCTCCCCGCGTCACGTCGTCGTCCCGCTGCGGCGCGTGCTCCCTAAGGCGGAGGTCCTCACCGGCCGTGTCACCGGCATCGACCAGGACCGCAAGGTCGCCACGGTCACGCCGCTGGTCGGCGACGCCTACGAGCTGCCCTTCGACTACCTGGTCGTCGCACTCGGCGCCGTCTCCCGCACCTTCCCGATCCCCGGCCTGGCCGAGAACGGCATCGGCATGAAGGGCGTGGAGGAGGCCATCGGCCTGCGCAACCACGTCCTGGAGCAGCTCGACAAGGCCGACTCCACGAACGACGAGGCCATCCGCCGCAGGGCGCTGACCTTCGTCTTCGTCGGTGGCGGCTTCGCCGGTGCCGAGACCATCGGCGAGGTCGAGGACATGGCGCGCGACGCGTGCAAGTACTACACCAACGTCCGCCGCGAGGACATGCGCTTCGTCCTCGTCGACGCCGCGGACAAGATCCTTCCCGAGGTCGGTCCCGAGCTCGGCAAGTGGGGCCTGGAGCACCTGCAGAAGCGGGGTGTCGAGGTCTACCTCTCCACGTCGATGGAGTCCTGCGTCGACGGCCACGTGGTGCTCAAGAACGGCCTCGAGGTGGACTCCGACACCATCGTGTGGACGGCCGGCGTCAAGCCGAACCCGGCGCTGGCCCGCTACGGCCTGCCGCTCGGCCCGCGCGGCCACGTGGACACCGAGGCGACGCTCCAGGTCAAGGGCACCGACTACATCTGGGCCGCGGGCGACAACGCCCAGGTCCCGGACCTCGTCGGCCGCGAGGCGGGCAACGAGAACGCCTGGTGCCCGCCGAACGCCCAGCACGCGCTGCGCCAGGCCAAGGTGCTCGGCGACAACGTGGTCTCGGGCATGCGGGGCTTCCCGCAGTCCGAGTACCGCCACGCCAACAAGGGCGCGGTCGCCGGCCTCGGCCTCCACAAGGGCGTCGCGATGATCGTCCTGGGCAAGAAGATCAAGCTCAAGCTCAAGGGCCGCATCGCCTGGTACATGCACCGCGGCTACCACGGCATGGCGGTGCCCACCTGGAACCGCAAGATCCGGGTCTTCGCCGACTGGACGCTCGGAATGTTCCTCAAGCGCGAGGTCGTCTCGCTCGGCGCCATGGAGAACCCGCGCGAGGAGTTCTACGAGGCGGCGGCACCGGTCTCCGCGGCCGCCCAGGAGTCGCGGCAGAAGGCCAAGGCCTCCTGACACGACCGGTCCGAGCGACAGGGACACGCGAAGGGGCGCCCGCTCCCTCCCCATCCGGGAGGGCGGGCGCCCCTTCACGTGTCCCGGCGGGCCCGGAGGAGGACGCGGCGGCGCGGACGCATGGGCGGCGGGACGATCCGGGGAGACTTCGGTGTTGAGGGAAGGAGCGCCGGACCCAGCGGAAGGTGGACGGACATGGTTCAGGCCGCGGCACGACTCCTCGGATCCGTCGAGAGAGCACTGGGAGTGCCCCTGCCCGTGCGGGTGAGGGCGTGGGACGGCAGTGAGGCGGGTCCTGTGGGAGCGCCCACCGTCGTCGTACGGCACCGGCGCGCGCTGCGCCGGCTGCTGTGGAAGCCGGGCGAACTCGGGCTGGCCCGCGCCTGGGTGGCCGGAGAGATCGACGTCGAGGGCGACCTGTACGAGGCCCTGGAACGGCTCGCTCCCCTGGTGTGGGAGCGGGACGGGGTCCCCGCCCCGCCGCCGGCCGAGCGGCTCCGGCTCGGCCGTGAACTCCTCGCGCTCGCCGGTCCCCTGCCCCCGCCGCCACCGCCCCGCGAGGAGGTGCGCGGTCGCACCGGGCTGCGCCACACCCTCCACCGCGACCGGCACGCGATCAGCCACCACTACGACGTCGGCAACGACTTCTACGCCCTGGTGCTCGGTCCGTCCATGGTCTACTCGTGCGCCTACTGGGACGGGGAGGGAACGGGGGGCGAGGGCGGCACCACCACCACGCTGGAGGAGGCCCAGCGGGCCAAGCTCGACCTGGTCTGCCGCAAACTGGGCCTGAGACCCGACATGCGGCTGTTGGACGTCGGCTGCGGCTGGGGCGCGCTGGCGACGCACGCCGCCCGTGAGTACGGGGTGAGGGTCACCGGAGTCACGCTCTCCCGCGAACAGGCGGGACACGCCCGCAAGCGCGTGGCCGAGGCGGGACTCACCGACCGCGTCGACATCCGCGTCCAGGACTACCGCCACGTCGACGACGGGCCCTACGACGCCATCGCCTCGGTCGGCATGGCCGAACACGTCGGCGCGGCGCGCTACCGCCTCTACGCGGACCGGCTGTACTCCCTGCTGCGCCCCGGCGGGCGGCTGCTCAACCACCAGATCGCCCGCCGCCCGGAGACGGACGAGGAGGCGTACCGGGTGGATCCGTTCATCGACGCCTACGTCTTCCCCGACGGCGAACTCGCCCCCGTGGGGCGCACGGTGACGATCCTGGAGGAGGCCGGTTTCGAGGTGCGCGACCTGGAGTCGATCCGGGAGCACTACGCGCTGACCCTGCGCCGCTGGGTGGCCAACCTGGAGTCCGACCTGCCCGGTGCGGCGCGACTGGCCGGGCCGGGCAGGGCCCGGGTGTGGCGGCTGTACATGGCGGCCTCGGCCCTCGCCTTCGAGCGCAACCGCATCGGCGTCAACCAGGTCCTGGCCGTGCGCACGCCCGAGAGCGGGGCCTCCGGGCTTCCGCTGCGCACCCGCGAGTGGAGGTAGGGGCAGGGACGCGGACGAGCGGGAGCACGGCGCGGGGCCCGGACCGTTGGAACCCAAGGAGGCGGTCCGGGCCCCGCGCCGCGTGATCCGGAGTTCCACCGGTCACTCGGCCTGTCGCTTGGCCCCGTCACTCGGTCTTGATGGCCTCCAGCATGTTGAGCCGGGCGGCCCGACGCGCGGGCCACAGCGCGGCCAGCACGCCCACCAGCGCGGCCATGGCGAGGAAGACGCCCATCCGGCCCCAGGGCAGCACCAGTTCGTAGGTGGCCAGCGAGCCGGAGATCAGCTCACCGGCGGCCCAGCCGAAGAAGACGCCCAGGCCGATGCCGAGCACTCCGCCGAACAGGGAGATCACCAGCGACTCCAGCCGGACCATCCGCTTGGTGCCGCGCCGGTCCAGGCCGATCGCGCGCAGCATCCCGATCTCCTGCGACCGTTCGAAGACCGACATGGCCAGGGTGTTGACCACGCCCAGCACCGCGACGATCACGGCCATGGCCAGCAGCCCGTAGAGCATGTTCAGCATCATCGTGAACATCTGGGCGATGGACTCGGACAGGTCCTTCTTGTCCTGGACCAGGATCGCCGGGTTGTCGCCGAGCGCCTCCTCCAGCGAGGACTTCACCGACTCGCTCGCCCCGTCGGCGGTCTTCACCATCACCTGCATGCTGGTGACCTGTTCCAGGTGCGGATCGAGGGTGGCGGTGTCGAGCATGATGCCGCGGATCATCTCGTTGCCCTCGTAGACGCCCGAGACGGTCAACTCGCCGCGTTCGCCGTCCTCGTAGACCACCTCGAAGGAGGAACCGACCTTCCAGCCGTGCTCCTTCGCGGTGTCGGTGTCCACGATGACGGACTCGCCGCCCAGGCCCGCGAACGACCCCTGGGTGAAGTCGAGTTCGAGCAGCTCGTCGAGGGCCTCGCCGTTGACGCCGGTGAGCGGCTCGTAGCCGCCGTCGATCCGGGACGGGGAGTTGCGCAGCGGGCTGAGGGCGGTGACCCGCTCCTCCTTCCCCAGGGTCTGCTCGACCTCGGGGGAGAGGGGGGAGTAGTTGGCCATCGAGACGGTGTAGTCGGCTTCGAGCGCCTCCGCGGCCATCTTGTCGACGCCCTTCTGGACGCTGCCCGCGATCACGGTCATGCCGGTGATCAGGGTGAGGCCGATCATCAGCGCGGCGGCGGTGGCGGCGGTGCGGCGCGGGTTGCGCACCGCGTTCAACCGGGCCAGCTTGCCGGAGACCCCGAAGGCGCGCAGCACGGGCGCGGCCGCTCCGATGATCGGACGCGACAACAGCGGGGTCAGCACGAACACGCCGATCACCAACAGCCCGGCGCCCGCGCCCATCGGCATCTCGCCGTCCTCCAGGCCCGTCGCGTACAGCACCAGCGCGGCGCCGGCGCCGGCCAGCAGCGCGCCGACGGTGTTGCGGACGACCAGACCGCGGGTGGTGGCGGGGGCGTGGACGCTGCCCATGGCGGCGACCGGCGGGACCTTGGCGGCGCGGCGGGCGGGCAGCCAGGCCGCGACGACGGTGACGCCGATCCCGACGACCAGGGAGGCGACCACGGTGGTGGGCTCCACGATCAGCGGCCCGTCCGGCAGGGTGCTGAAGGAACCCATCAGCACGCGCATCACGGCGCCGATCCCGACGCCCGCCAGCAGGCCGACCAGTGCGGCGACCGTGCCGACGACCAGGGCCTCCACCAGCACCGAGCGGGTCACCTGGCGGCGGGCGGCGCCCACCGCGCGCAGCAGCGCCAACTCCTTGGTGCGCTGGGCCACCAACATGGTGAAGGTGTTGGCGATGATGAAGATCCCCACGAACAGCGCGATCCCGGCGAAGACCAGCAGCCCGGTGCGCATGCCGTCCATGCTCGCCTCGATCATGCGGGCCTGCTCGTCGGCCAGTTCCTCGCCGGTGGTGGCCAGGGTCTGCTTCGGCAGGACCTCCTCGACGCGCTCGACCAGCTCCCGCTGTTCCACGCCGTCGGCGGCCGTCAGGACGATCTCGCTGTACCGGCCGGGCTGGGAGAACATCTCCTGCGCGGTGGCGGTGTCGAACAGCACGAGGGTGCCACCCGCGGCGACACCGCCGTCGTCGGTGTCGAAGACGCCGACGACCTTCTCCTGGCGGACCGGCCCGTCGACGGACATCCGCACGGTGTCGCCGACGCCGTAGCCGGTGCGCTCGGCGGTCTTGGAGTCCAGCGCGATCTCGCCGGAACGCGTCGGGGCCCGGCCGTCCCGCAGGTCGTAGCGCGGGTCCTCCTTCTTCCCGTCCGGGCCGGCGTCGTAGTTGGCGCCCTGGGTGGACCAGCCCTCGCCGACCAGGTCGCCGTCCTTGTCGGCGAGGGCGGCGAAGCCGGAGACGGACCCGGTGGCGGACTCGACGCCGGACACCCGGCGCAGCCGGTCCAACAGCTCCTCGGGGAGGTCGGGGACGGCCCTGGGGTCGAACTCCTCGCCGCCCCCGGAGTAGTCGGGACGGACGACGACGTCGACGCCCTCGAAGCCCTTGGCGGCGCTCTTGGCGTAGGCGTCGGAGAGGGTGGAGGTGAAGACCATGGTGCCGGCGACGAACGCCACGCCGAGCATGACGGCGAGCGTGGTCATCAACAGTCTGGCCTTGTGCGCGAGCACGTTGCGCAGGGCGGTACGGAACATGGGTGTGGTGATCCTGGGGTCGTTGGGCGGCGCGGCGCTCGGGCGGCGCCGGACGGACGGCCGGGGCGGCCGGTGCGCCGGAGGCGGGCGGGCCCGCGTCCGGGCAGGGGGCTCAGCTCGTGCGGCCCCGCGCGTCGAAGGCCTTCATGCGGTCCAGGACGCTCTCGGCGGTGGGGTCGGCCATGTCGTCGACGATCCGACCGTCGGCGAGGAAGACGACCCTGTCGGCGTACGAGGCGGCCACCGGGTCGTGCGTCACCATCACGACGGTCTGGCCCAGCTCCCGCACCGAGTTGCGCAGGAAGCCCAGGACCTCGGCGCCGGAGCGCGAGTCGAGGTTGCCGGTCGGTTCGTCACCGAAGATGATCTCGGGGCGGGCGGCCAGGGCACGGGCGACCGCCACACGCTGCTGCTGGCCGCCGGAGAGCTGGTTGGGCCGGTGCCTGAGCCGCCCGGACAGGCCGACGGTCTCCACCACCCGGTCCAGCCACTCCCGTTCCGGCTTGCGGCCGGCGATGTCCATCGGCAGCGTGATGTTCTCCAGCGCCGTCAACGTCGGCAGCAGGTTGAACGCCTGGAAGATGAACCCGATCTTGTCCCGGCGCAACCGGGTGAGCTTCTTCTCCTTCAGGGAGGACAGCTCGGTGTCGCCGATCCAGGCCGAGCCGCTCGTGAAGGAGTCCAGTCCCGCCATGCAGTGCATCAGCGTGGACTTGCCGGAACCCGACGGGCCCATGATCGCGGTGAACTGCCCCTGCCGGAACTCCACGGAGACCGAGTCCAGGGCCACCACCTTCGTCTCGCCCTGCCCGTAGACCTTGGTCAGATCGACGGCGCGGGCGGCCGCGGTGCCGGAGGACGCGGGGTGCGCGATGGAGGCGGGACGGGTGCTGGTGGTCACTGGAGGCTGCTCCTGTCACGGCTGCTTGACGGTTCCCGTCCATCGTCCGTGCGAAAACGGCCACCGGCGTCCGTCCCGACTCCGGTCTTCGAGGGCACCTGCGGAGGGAGGTGGAGGGCGCCCGTCATCCCTGAGGATGAGTCCGCACCCTGATGCCTTCCCGTGCCTGGACAGCGACTTTCCGTCATTCCTGGCTCCCGGGAGAGACTCCGCGATCTGCTCCGAAAAGGGGCGCGCGCCGCTGACGCTGGATCAGTTGCCAATAAAATCAGACAACCTGAGGCCGGAGCCCCGTTGTCCGGACAGGCGCCCCCGATAGGCTCGTTGAGCGTCCTGGGGGGAGGGCCGTAGCCAGCCATACGGCCCGAGAGCCGGTGCCCGGATGGTGGAATGCAGACACGACGAGCTTAAACCTCGTTGGCCTACAGGCCGTGCCGGTTCGAATCCGGCTCCGGGCACACCGGCCGTATCCCCCCCGCCGGTGCCCCCACGAGAGCGAGACCGGACCACCCCGTGAGAACGCGGGGAAGCGGACGACCGTTCCCCACGCCGACGACGACCGGTCCGGCGCCGTGCGCTCGTGCCGGGAGCGCGGTCACGCGTTGCTCCGTCACGTCCTGGTGGACGGGGTGCGGGTGTGTACCCGCGGCACGGCCCCGGGCGGGTACCCGTGCCGGGACTGCGCGGAGTTCGTCCTTGGGTTCCCGGTGGCCGCCGTGATGCTCGACTTCCGCCGCGCGTTTCGCGCTCCGCTGGGGGCTGCGACGCGACCGGCGGGCGGTGTCCGTCTCTGGCGGGTGACCCCCTCCGCGAGAGGGCTCACTGGGGGCGCTGGTGGGCTATCTGGTGGAACTGCCAGGTTTCCCCGTTCCGCTCGCAGGTGACCAGGAGCCTCATCGGCCAGGTCTCCCACTGGTGTTGCCAGCGTTCGGCGGCGTCGTCGCCGGTCTGCCACCGAGGGGGCCGGGTGCGTTCGAGAGCGAAGGGCCGTCCGCGGCCGACGCGGAGCGAGAAGGGCGCCGGGCCGTGCCCGTGGGCGTCGGTGCCGTCGGGGCTGGGCACGAACCGGTAAGGGCCGTAGACATGGTTGTCGATCTCGTTCTGGCTGGGGCCGCCGGGCAGCCGATTGGTGCGTTCGGCATCGTCGCTCTGCACGACGGTGAGGGTGATCTTGTCGAGGTGGTCCAGGGCGATGGGGCCGACCAGTTGCACGTCCAGGGTGGCGCGGTCGCCTTCGATGCCGGTGATGGTGATGTTGAACTGCGGGGTGAGTTCGGCATGCCAGCGGTCGTGCTCGATGCGGGCGACGGTCTGCGCGGTGTGGTGGGCGCGCCGAGCGGTCAAGAGGGCGGCGCCGGCCGCGACTGCGCTGGCGACCGCTGCGCCGGCATTGATGGTGTCCGAGGACCAGAAACTCATGGAGAGGGACAGTAGCGGCCGGGGCGCGGGCGTTCCCGGAGAGTCAGGCGGCTTGGATGTAACTGGGGCGGGACGCCTCTGCCCAGAGGGGCAGAAGACGCGCGTACTCGTCGGTGCGCTCCTCGCCGGTGGGTTCGTTCATCAGTCGCCGCATGAGGTTGTTGACGTCATCCGGGACAGGGCACAGCGGGCCGCCAGGCCAGGTCGAGGGGGAATACGGGTCATGCGGTACGGAGGTGGACGGCCCCGGAGTGCACCGCTGCCTCCCGGTGCCGCTACGTGTGGGCGAGTTGCATGTTCACCGGCGCCCTGGTCAACCAGGAGTCGCGCCGCTTGGCGAGGAGGCCCGCGATCCGTTCACCCGCACCCCCACCGGCGGTCACCAGGGCCGGACGGCCGCGTGAGGTAGACGCCTCGGCCCCCGCTTTCAACAGCGGGGGCCTGAGCGTTGCACCCTTCGGGTTACCCGATGGGTACTGTTCTGAGTGTCGAGGTCAGAACGGAGAGTCAGTATGCCTCATGACGGGAACATGCACATCGGCGCGCGGATCGCCGAGCAGCGCAAACTGGCACACCTCACGCAACGCGGTCTTGCCGACCGCGCTCATGTCTCTCATAGCCTGCTTACCAAGGTGGAGGCCGGGAAACGGCCCGCCTCACCCGCCCTGATAGCGGCATGTGCCCGCGCCTTGGGCATCGAGGCGAGTGTGCTGGCCGGACAGCCGTACGCCGATGTTCAGCGCACCGAACGCTTCGACGCGCCGCTGGCCGCGCTCCGAGCCAGCATGGAGAACTGGGATCTGCAACTGGACACCGGAACCCCGCCACGGCCACTGGACGAGCTCGCCACCGAAGTGAGGAAGCTCGGTGAGAAGCGGCGCCGAGCGAACTACCTGGCTGTGGCCACCGATGCCCCCGGGCTTATCGACGAATTGGTGGAAACCTCCACCGAGCACGAGGGCGGTCAGCGGGAGCGAGCCCACCGGTTGCTGGCATACGTGTATCGGTGTGTGCACGATGTGGCGTACGGGCTGGGCCATGTGGACCTCAGCCGCTCGGTGCTGTTCCGCATGCAGTACAGCGCGGAGCGATCAGGCGACCCGTACATGGTCATTCTGACCTCCTACCTGCGCGGACAGTCGTGTTTCAACACCGGCCGGCACGAGGTGGGGCTGCGGTTGATGGAGCGCGCCTTGACGGACGTGGAGGAAGACGCCCGGCGTGGGCAACGGTCGGCGTTGTGCGTCCAGGGCAACTTGCGGCTGCGTGCGGCGATGCTGGCGGCCCGCAGCAACGCTGGGCCGGAAGCCCGTGCCCAGTGGGAAGAAGCATGGGAGATAGCTGGACGGCTGGGGGGCGACACGGAGAACTACGTGATGAGCTTCGGGCCGTCCAACACGCTGATCCACTCGGTGGCTCTGGAAGTGGAGCTGGGAGAGTTCGGGCAGGCCATCAAGGCATCCAGAGGCGTGCACCTGCCGGAGACGTTCGCCGAGAAGTTCCCGGACCGGGTAGGGCACCACTACATCGACCTGGCTCGGGCTCAGTTGGAGACAGGGCAACGGCAGGCGGCGTTTGCGTCGCTGCAAAGGGCACGCAAGGTAGCTCCTCAGCAAACCCGGTTCCATCCGTCGGTGAAAGAGACGGTGACATCGCTGGTACGCGCTGAGCGGGACAGCCGTGACAGCGTCACCGGCTTCGCCCGTTGGATGGGCGTATAGAGGCAGACTCGTCAAGGGGTGGGAGTTGCACAACTTGTGCAACTCCCACCCCTTCCACGTCGGCAGCCTTAGTGACTGTCAGCACACGCTGTGTCACGTGGAGTCGAGTATGGAGAGTGCAACACCGCACAACCCGTTGGCCGTCTTGCTGGTTGAGACCTGCAAGCAGACCATTCTTCCTGCGCTGCGCACTCGTCCGGGCGTGTGGTGCGAGGCGATCAGCACCTTCGTGGACCTTCCGAGGACGGCGTCGCGCCGGGACGGCTACGCGGCCCCGAGCCCCGAGGCGGCGATCCGGTGGATGCGGGCCACGGTGCGCACCGTGGCCTCGGTGCTCGGCCCGCACCAGGCCGGACAGGTGTTGAAGCACTGGGTGGACGGGCCCGGCTCGGCGCGGGCCTGCGACCGGCTGCGCCGGGGCGAGTCCTGCTCGCTGACGCTCTACCCGGGCATCGAGCACCTCACGCTGCAAGCCCGGCCGGTGCGGTTCCTGCCCCTGGCGGCAGCCGACGGCGGCCCTCCGTGCGATAGCGGAGGCAGGCCGCCGCTGCTGCGGGGCAGAAGGACCGTCCGGTGACCGGTACCCCACCCCCCAGGACCGGCCATAGGAGGCCGCCCGGTCGGTTGGGCTGCGCGTGCCTGACGGCGAGGGCCAACCCGGGCGCGCTCCTGGTGACCTTGAGCGTCCTCGGTTTCGCGACCTGGCAACTGTGGCCTCTCGTCGCTTTCCTGTTCGACTGACCGCCGCGTCATCCAGCACCCCCCACCGCCCCGCGACGGCCGGGCCCTCCCCCTTGGTCCGCCGTCGCAGGGACCCCCACCCCCTTCCGTTCTGTCCGTTGCACCGATGCGAAAGGCAATCCGTGACCGCGCCACCCTTGACGCGTCCCGCTCCAGTGGACCCGTCGGACCTCCTCCTCGGCCCTGTGGCTTCCTCCTGGCTCCAGCGGACCGGCCGGTTACCCGCCGTGTTGGCCGCGTGGGGACGCGGCGCGTTGGGCGAGGCGCCCACCGGCACCGCCTGGGACACCGTCCGGATCCCGGCCACGGTGGCGTACGAGACGGTGGCCCGACTCCGTGACGGCGGCGCGCCGGTCGGACCGGTCCTGCTCACGCCGCCGGGTGTGGACTTCCTCGTCGCCGTGGGATCGGCGGGCGGCTGGGACACCCCCGACAGCTCCGTACTGCCCGCCCACACGCTGGTGCTGTTGCCCCACCCGGAGACGTTCGCCGAGCCGTATCACCTGGCCGGGCGGAGCTGGATCGTCCCCCCGACCGGCACCGAGGCCCTGACGGCGGGCCCGGACCTGCGCGACGCCTACCGGGCGGCTCGCGCGATTGCGGTGGAGGTGCAGCGGTGAGCACCGAGGCCGAGACCCGCGGCCCCCTGCCGAAGCCCGGCCCGCCGCCCTACACCGACTGCTGGTCGGAGGAGAAGCTCCTCACCCCCACCGTCGTCGCCACCCCGCGCGGCATCGCCTTCCGCGACGAGGTGCCCCACGACCGCGACGGGTGGGGCGTGCTGTGGGCCCGCCGCGCGCTGAGACGGGGACAGGGCAGGGCCCTCTACGGCACCGTCCACACCCAGCGGCAGCGGGCCGTGATGCGCCGGCTCACATGCCACGTCTGCAACGGGCCGGCCGACCGCGACAGCGCCGGCGTGCTGTGGGTGATCGAGGACCGGCGCGGCGCCTGGGCCGACTGGCCGGAGGGCGTGCCGACGACGCACCCGCCGCTGTGCACCCCGTGCGGGGCCAGGGCCGCGCGGGAGTGTCACTACCTGGCCAGGACTTTGTGGGTGCCGCTGCGGGTGCGCCGGCCCCAGGTCATCGGCGTCCACGGCACGCCCTACCGACTGGACGAGGACAGCGGCCTGCTCCGGCCCGGCGGGGACGATTTCGTCCGCTACGACCAGGAGCCCGAGATCCGGTGGGTCCTGGCCCGCCAGGCGGCCGTCGCGCTGTTCGACTGCACGCTCCTGGACCCCGGCGTGCTGCTCACCACCTGACCGCACCCCGGCAAGCCCCTGTCCCCGGCTCGGACGATCCGACGCCGCTGCCTCGCGACCGAGGCCCGCGGCCGGGGACAGGCCAAGCCGCCCTCCGTCCGTGGCCGCTGGTGCCCCGGCCTCACCCTCCGGGCGGAGGGCCCCTTCCACCACCCCGCACAGAAACGAGTCGCCGATGCCCCTCACGCTGCTTCGCACCGATCCGACCTGGCTCCTGGAGGAGCTGGTGGAGCGCACCCCGCACACGTGCGGCGCGGTCCTGTTGACGACCGACGGTCTGGCCTCGTGCTGGACCGGCATGGAGAGGGACACCGCCGAGCGGTTGGCCGCCATCGCCTCGGGCGTCCACTCCCTGGCCCAGGGCGTCGCGCACGAACTCCAGTCCGCCACGCCCGAGCAACTGGCCCCGAACACCGCCGTGCTCGACCTCGGTGACCGCGCGGTGCTCGTGTGCACCGGAGGGGAGGGCAGTTGCCTGCTGGTCGTCGTCGACGGCGAGGCCGATCACGGAGCCGTCGGCTACGCGATGGCGAAGCTCGCCACCGGCCTCGGCGAGCACCTGGCCACCCCCGCGCGGGCGTAGCTCCGCCTCCTGAGCCCCGCTCCCGGTGCGCGGTGTCCTCGCCGCGAGGGTGGTCACGCCGCACGCCGAGGGGCGGCCGGCCCGGCACACGCTTCCTGCGCAGTCGTCGTGTGCCGGGCCATGCACCGGCCGAAAGGCCAGTCCCTACCGTGCGACTCTCTCATTGGAGGGAACGTGACCGTACAGACCCCTGCACAGGCGACGACCGACCCCCGCGAGGTGGCGGGCGCCGAGACCTTCGACCGGCTCGCCCGGCGCATCGCCACCGAGTACCCCGCCTTCGACAGGCCGTTCGCGGAAAGCATCGCCGGCCAGACGGTGGCGTTCCTCGTCGCTTCCGCCCACGCCGATGAGCCGCCGGCGCCGAGCAAGCCGGTTGATCTCGGATGGCACGAGTTCATCACCGACACCCGTGCGTACATCGAGTTCAGTGACCGGATCGCGGGCCGGTACCCGCACCACGTGCCCGAGCCGTTGGACGAGGCCGAGCACGGTGACGCCCAGGCGGCGCGTGCTCGTACGGTCGCGGCGATCGAGGCCGCCGGGTTCGCCGTCGACGCCGAGCTGTGGCCGGACGTGGCCGACTGCTCGCAGTGTCACGCCGGTTGCCACAACAGCCCGAAGACCAAGGCCGCCTGACCGGCCGGCCCCGCCTTCCGCTGGGAGAGATCGTGTTGGGTGAAACGACCGAAGCAGTGTGGGACCGCTACGCCCGCGGTAAGCGCGGCGTGCCGGAGCGGACCGTCAACGCCGCCGGACAGCGGACGTGGTTCAACTGGACGCAGTACCCCGACCACGGGCCGACGGAGACCGTCCTCGGCTCCCCGGCGAGCGCGCTGGAGTTGGGATGCGGTACCGGCCGCAATGCCGCCCACCTCGCGGTACACGGGGTGGAGGTGACGGCGGTGGACGTCTCCCTCGTTCCGCTGGAGAAGGCCGAGCAGCGGTGGGGACACCTGGGCGGGCTGCGCCTGGTGCACCGCGAGGCCGTGGACTTCCTGCGTGCCACCGACGAACGGTTCGGCGCGGTCTACAGCGTGTTCGGCGCGGTGTGGTTCACCGATCCCGAGGTCCTGCTGCCGCTGGTCCGTCGGGCCCTGCGGCCGGGTGGGGTGCTGGCGTTCTCCCACGAGCCGCCGATCGAGGGATGCTACGGCTGCCAGGGCGGGTACGTGCGCGGCCCGGGCGGGGATCGGCCGTCGGTGGTGCGGCGGTGGGCGTACACCCCGGCCATGTGGGTGGACATCCTCGCCCGATACGGCTTCACCCGGATCACGGCCGATATCGTCGCGCCGCCGCCGGCCAGGAGCGGCGACGTGCCCACCCTTCTCGTCCACGCCCGGGTGTAGCGGGGCACGCGGACTGTTCGACGGTGTCGCGGTCGCTGACGGCGGTGGGACGCGTCCGGTGCACGAGATGCTCCGTGGTCGTGCGGCACAGCAGAGGCTTACGGGGTTGGAGAGGCGGGAACGTGAGTCCGACGTTGGCGGACATGCCGTGCCCGGTGCGTGCGGCCGTGGCGCGACATACGGGCCCGGTGTCCTCGGTACGGCCGGTCACCGCAGGGCACAACAGTCCCCTGTCGGTGCGGCTGGACACCGAGTCCGGGGTGTTGTTCGTCAAGGGTCTGCCGGACACCTCGCCCGGTCGGGTGGCGACGCAACGTCGGGAGTTCGAACTCGGCCGGTGTCTGGAGGGGCTCGGCCCTCGGGCGCGGTGGCAGGTTCGTGCGGGCGGCTGGTACCTGGTGGCGTTCGACCACATCGAGGGCCGGTGTGCCGACTACCGGCCCGGCTCCGCGGATCTGCCCGCCGTGGCCGACCTTCTCCGGGCGGTGAACCGGTACCCCGTTCCTGTGGGGGTCGAGCTGCGTCGCGCGGAACAACGCCTGGCCGCCTATGGCACGACGGAACAGCTACGGCACGTCGCCGGCCACGCGCTGCTCCACACCGACCTGAACCCGGGAAACGTCCTCGTCACCGGGGACGGCACGGCCCGCCTGGTGGATTGGGGGTGGGCCACCCTGGGCGCCCCGTGGCTGGATGCCGCCGCCTGGGCCATCTGGCTCGTGGCCTGCGGACACAGCCCGAGTGCCGCCCACACTTGGGCGGAGCGGGTGCCCGCCTACCGGGCCGCCGCCCCCGAGGCACGGCGCGCGTACGCGGACATGGCCGCGGCGATGTGGGAGGACGTGGCCCGGGGAAGCAGGGCGCCATGGGTGGCGCACATACGGAAGGCAGCAGCCGAGTGGGCGTGCGCGGCGCCCCCCACGGGTCTCGCTGGGGACTCCCGGCCGTCGGTCCCCTGAGGCAGCGTGGCACGGACGCGGGGACGCGGGGACGCGGGGGCGCGGGGAAGCCCGGGGGCGAGCGGGGAGCGGTGTCCGCTTCCGTCCGCACCCCTGCGCGCTCCCTCGTAAGGGGGAATCCCGGATCGCGTCCCGCCCCACTGCCCCGGGTTTCGGTTGAATCCGCGCCGGGGCCCGCACCCGCGGAGCCCCTTCCGCCCCTGGGGAGGAACCGGACGCGAGCGTGCCTCCCCGAGGCCTTCCCTGATGTCTCCTCCGATGTCTCCTCCGACGTTCCCCGCGACGTCCCCACCGGGCCCGTCGCCGTCACCCCACCGCCCCGACCGCCTGGCCCAGCCGGAGTGATCCCATGCCCCTCGCCCTGGTGACCGGTCCCACCGCCGGCATCGGCCGTGCCTTCGCCGACCGCCTCGCCCGCGACGGGTACGACCTGGTCCTCGTCTCGCGCTCGGCCACCGACCTCGGTTCGGTGGCGGCCGAACTGCGCGCCGCGCACGGCGTCCGGGTGGAGACCCTGCCGGGTGACCTCTCCACCGTGTCCGGTTGCCGCCTCGTGGAGGAGCGCGTCGCCTCCGGGCCGCCGGTCGACCTGCTCGTCAACAACGCCGGCACGGCACTGCACAAGCCGTTCCTCCACAACGGCGTCGAGGCCGAGGAGGCTCTGCTGGACCTCAACGTCCGAGCCGTCCTGCGCCTCACCCACGCCGTCCTGCCCGGCATGCTCGAACGGGGCTCCGGCCGGGTGGTGAACGTCGCGTCGTTCACGGCCCTCGGCCCCGCGGGGCTGTCGAGCACCTACCCGGCGAGCAAGGCGTGGGTCCTCTCGTTCAGCGAGGCGCTGGCCCGCTCGGCCCAACTGCGCGGGAGGGGCGTGCGGATGATGGCCCTGCTGCCGGGCTTCACCCGCACGGAGCTGTTCGACCGCTCGGGCTTCGAGACGGCCCACCTGCCCCGCTGGGTCTGGCTGAACAGCGAGCGCGTGGTCGACGTGGCGCTGCGCGACCTGGAACGCGGCCGGGTCGTCAGCATCCCCGGACTCCGCTACAAGGCGGCGTCCTGGGCCCTGCGCCACCTACCCCGCCCCCTGTTGCGCTCCACCTCCTGGGACCTGTGGGCGCCGAACGGCTTCTGGGGCCCGCGCCCGCCCGCCGGAGCCGGCCCGTCGGGCACGGCGGAGCCCGACGGGTGACGGCGGCACCGCCGGTCGTACGGCGCGGGGCCCCGGCATGGTGCGCCGGGGCCCCGCGGACCGGTGGACCGGACGGTCACCGGCGGTCTCGTGGTGTCCGGTCCGCGGCCGTCAGCGGCAGCAGGAGTCGGAGCAGCAACTGTGGACCCTGACGTCGTCGACGACGGGCCCGTGGGCGCTGTTGGCGGTGGTGCTGGCGAAGGCGAGGGTGGTGGTGGGGTTGTTGGCGACGAAGGTGAACTGCCGCGTCACGTAACCCATGTCGGCCCTGGTCTTGCCGGTGGTGTCGAAGGAGAAGTCCTGGAAGTTCTGGCCGTCGACGAGGGCCCTGCCCGTCTTCAGCGGTGACGCGCCGTCGGGGTTGCCGGCGAGCGAGTACGTCACCGTGTACGTCCTGCCCGGGGTGGTGGTGAAGGTCTGGGCCACGGTCCCCGGGGTGGCGGCGTTGAGGTCGAGGGACTGGTCGCCCTCGGCCGCCTGCCAGAATCCCGCGCCGATCAGGTCGACGGCCCCGGAGGTGACCCTCCAGGGGCCCATGGTCTGTCCGGTCCCGAAGCTCTGGAACTTGTCCGCCGCGACCGCCGGGTACTCGAAGCTTCCGTCGTCGAACCTGCTGACGGTGACGGTCGCGGTGGACCGGTTCCCCGTTCCTTCGGCGCCGTGGGCCGGGGCGGCCACCGCGGTGCCGGCACCGGCGAGGAGACCGGCGGTGACGAGTGTGGAGACGAGCGCGGCGGTGTGGGTGCGCATGGACGGCATGAACTCCTCCTGGTCGAGGGGGTGGGAGCCTGCGTCGGTCCGACGGGTCAAATCTCCTCTCCGACCACGCGGACGCCAAGCCCCGGTCACCGGCGCACCGGGGTGCGGAACGCGGCCGTCGGTCCGCGCGCGCCGGCCCCTCGGTCCGCGAGCCGCCCCGCCGGCCGACCACCCGCGCGCCCCGCTCCCGGAGGGCGGTCCCCCGGCGCATCGGCGACGCGGCGCCGGGTACCGGAACAATCACGATTCCTTCCCTCGTTGTTGCCAGTGCACTACCGTGCGGTCTTTGCTAAAGCATTACTCTTGAGGAAGGGCCGCGCGGTGCGGCCATGGAGGAGTGAGATGAGGAGCAGCAACCCGGTCTTCTCGCGACGGGGATTCAGCCGAGACGGCGGCTACGCGGGCTTCGACGCCACGCAGCAGCCGCAGGCCGGGAACCCGTACGCGGCCAACCCGTACGCCACCGGCACCCAGCCCGCCAACCCGTACGCCACCAACCCCTACGCCCAGGCCCAGGGCGCCCCGCCGGCCGCTCCCGCCCGGACGGACCGGATGACGATGGACGACGTCGTCGCCCGGACGGCGATGACGGTGGGCCTGGTCGTCGCCATGGCGACGGTCGCCTGGGTGACGGACCTGTCGCTCGGCCTGGCCCTCGGCGCGATGCTGATCGCGCTGGTCCTGGGCCTGGTGCAGTCCTTCAAGCGCAAGGCCTCGCCTCCGCTGATCCTGGCCTACGCGGCCTTCGAGGGCCTCTTCCTCGGCGCGATCAGCAACTACGTCGACAGCCGGATCGCGAGCGGTGCGGCGATGCAGGCGGTGCTGGGCACCATGGCGGTCTTCGCCGCCGTGCTGTTCATGTACAAGGCCCGCATCATCCGTGTCACGCAGCGCTTCTACCGCTTCGTGATGGCCGCCGCCATCGGCTTCATCCTGCTGATGGGCATCAACCTGCTGTTCGCCGTCTTCGGCGGCGGTGACGGCCTCGGCTTCCGCAGCGGCGGCCTGGGCATCCTGTTCGGCGTCATCGGCATCGTGCTCGGTGCCGCGTTCCTGGCGCTGGACTTCAAGCAGGTCGAGGACGGCGTCGCCTACGGGGCTCCCCGCGAGGAGTCCTGGCTGGCCGCCTTCGGTCTGACCCTGACCCTGGTCTGGATCTACCTGGAGTTCCTGCGTCTGATCGCGATCCTCCAGAGCAGCGACTGACCGGCGTCCGGAACGCCGCTCCCGGCCCGTCGCGGTCGGGACGGCACGGAAAGCGGTGGAGGGCCCCGGGGCATCGCGCCCCGGGGCCCTTCGGCGTGTACGGCCGCCTCCGCGGCGGGTCGGGACGGGCCCGGTGGCGCGGGTTCCGGCGGCGTGGGACACGTCGGGTGCGTAAGGTTGCGACGTGCTCGACGTGACACCTCTGCTGACCGCCGTGGACCGCTTCGCCGACCGGCTGCGCGCCATGCCGCAGAGCGCCCTGGTACGGGGCGCGGCGGCCGAGGGACTGGAGACGGCCCGGGAGTTGGCCGGGCGCGCCCGGCGGATCGAGTTCCCCGACCACGAGCCCGTCCGACTGCCCGACGCGGGGATCTTCGCCGTCGGCGATCAGCTCGCCGTGGCCGGCCACGACCTGGCGGAGGCGCTGCGCACGAACGGCGGCGCGAACGGAGGCGCCCCCGGTGCGGGGCCGGAGGCGTTGGCGGAGGCCGTGGCGCTGGTGGAGGCCGCCGAGGAGCGGGCCCTCACAGCGAGGCGATGACCCGGTCGGCCAGGACGTAGACGCTCTCCCGGCCGCACGCGAAGGTCAGGGCGTACGCGCCGGAGACCCCCGAACCGCCCAGCAGCACCGGTGCGGTGCCCGCACGCAGCGCGGCGGCGAGCCGCTCGGCGGTCTCGCGGTGGCCGGGCGTCATGCAGACGGTGGTGCCGTCGGCGAACACGTAGACGTCCAGCGTGCCCAGCGGGCCGGGGCGCACGTCGGTCAGGGGGGTGCGGGCCTCGGCCAACTCCGCCAGGCGCCGGTGGGTCTCCTCGTGGTCGGCGGGCGGCCGGACCGGGGCGACGGGCTCGCCCCGGAGGTCGTAGCCGGGGTGCGAGGGGTGCCGGCGGCGGGCGGCGGCCAACTCGGGGGAGTCGGCCCCGGCGTCCTCCGGTCCGCCGGCCGCGGCCCTGTCGGCACCGCCGTTCTGGTCGATCTCCTCATCGGCCGTGCCGGTGTCCGTCTCCTCGACCGTGTCGGGCGCGCCGGTCTCGGCGGAACCCCGCGACGGGGCGGCGGTGCGCGGCGCGTCCCGGTCCGACTGACGCGGCACGAACAGCTCGCCCTCGTGCGCTTCGCCCAGGGCGCGTTCCAACAGTGCGTCGAGCAGCGCCGAGTCCAGACCGGTCCCCTCGTACTCGGTGCCGCGGCCCTCCAGCAGCCCGTGTTCGGCGCGCGCGTCGCGTGCCTCCTGGGCGGCCCAGAACGCGCGGGCCTCGGCCAGTTCGCGCTCGCGTTCCTCGGCGAGGGCGTCGGCGACGGCGGAACGGATCTCGTCGGCGTCCGGGGAGGTCCGGGCCGCCGGGACGGTGGCCCGGGCCAGGGCGCCGCGCGCCTCGGACGCGGCGAGCTGCACGCGCAGCTCGGTGAGCTGGCGGCGCAGGCCGCGGACGGTGTGCAGGGCCACGCCGCCCAGCGCCGTGGCAACGGCGGCGGCCAGCAGCAGGATGAGGGATATGGCGCTCACTGACGTACTCCCGGTTGAAACTCCGACCCCTGAATTCCTACCGCAGCCCGACGGGAATCTCCTGTCGAACGGTGGGAACCGCACCCCCGAAAGGGCGCCCCGGGGAGCCCGTGCGGACCAACGCGCCCCCTGTGAGCAGGGAAGACACCGGGCCCCCAGGACATTGATCACATCCTGGGGGCTCTTCGGTCTCACCGGTGCATCGGGGGTGTTTCGGGTCACATCCCGGGCGCCGGCGAGTGACGCGCGCCACAGCGCGCAATCCGTGGGCCGAGGGCGGGAGTTCAGCTCAGGCGCTCGATGACCATGGCCATGCCCTGACCGCCGCCGACGCACATCGTCTCCAGGCCGAACTGCTTGTCGTGCCACTGGAGGGAGTTGATGAGCGTGGTGGTGATCCGGGCGCCGGTCATGCCGAAGGGGTGACCGACGGCGATGGCGCCGCCGTTGACGTTCAGCTTGTCCAGGTCGATGCCCAGGTCGCGGTAGGAGGGGATCACCTGGGCGGCGAACGCCTCGTTGATCTCCACCAGGTCGATGTCGTCGATGGTCATGCCGGCCAGCTTCAACGCCCGACGCGACGCCTCGACCGGCCCCAGCCCCATGATCTCGGGCGACAGGCCGGAGACGCCGGTGGAGACGATCCGGGCCAGCGGGGTGATGCCCAGTTCGCGCGCCTTGGTGTCGGACATGACGACCAGCGCGGCGGCGCCGTCGTTGAGCGGGCAGCAGTTGCCGGCGGTCACCAGGCCGTCGGGACGGAAGACGGGCTTGAGGCCCTGCACGCCCTCCATCGTCACGCCCGCGCGGGGGCCGTCGTCCCGGGAGACCACGGTGCCGTCGGGCAGGGTGACCGGGGTGATCTCGCGCTCCCAGAAGCCCTCGGCGATGGCCTTCTCGGCGAGGTTCTGCGACCGTACGCCGAACTCGTCCATCTCCTGGCGGGTGACGCCCTTGAGCCGGGCCAGGTTCTCGGCGGTCTGGCCCATGGCGATGTACACGTCGGGCAGTTCGCCGTCCTCGCGCGGGTCGTGCCATCCCTCGCCGCCGGACTCGGCGCGGGCGGCGGTGCGGGCCTCGGCGTCGGCGAAGATCGGGTTGTGGGTGTCGGGCAGACCGTCGGAGGTGCCCTTGACCGAACGGGAGACCGTCTCGACGCCGGCCGAGACGAACACGTCGCCCTCGCCCGCCTTGATGGCGTGCATCGCCATGCGCGTGGTCTGCAGCGAGGAGGAGCAGTAGCGGGTGACGGTGCAGCCCGGCAGGTGGTCCATCCCCAGCTGCACGGCGACGACCCGGCCGAGGTTGTGGCCCTGCTCGCCGCCGGGCAGGCCACAGCCCAGCATCAGGTCGTCGATCTCGGTCGGGTCCAGCTGGGGGACCTTGTCGAGCGCGGCCTTGACGATCCCGGCGGTCAGGTCGTCCGGGCGGACCTCCTTGAGCGAGCCCTTGAAGGCGCGTCCGATCGGCGAACGGGCTGCGGATACGATCACGGCTTCGGGCATCACGGCTCCCGGGAACGAGGGGTGAGGGCTGTGGTCGCTTGGAAACTACCGTTCCGTAGGGCGGCGGTCACGTCCCGCCACGTGTGATTCCGACCTCTTTTCTAAGCGCTTGCTCAGCCTCGCTGTCGGGTCCGCCGGCCACGGGCGTCCCCCCTTCGGCCGGGGGCGCCGTACGGGCCGCGTCCGCTTCCGCCGCCGACAGCCGTCGCCGGCGGCGCCGCCTCAGCAGCGCCCAGGGGCCGCGCGCCGCCGTGACCTCCGTACCGCCCTCCCCGGCGGCCACCGCGGCCGCCCGGGCGACCGGGAGGAAGCCCTCGCGCAGGCCCGCGTCGGGGCGCTCGTCCTCCGGCCACAGGCCCAGCGCGGCGCAGAGCGCGGGAAGGAAGGCCATGGCGGCGGTCGCGTACCCCTCCGCCGAGGGGTGGTAGCTGTCCGGGCCGAACAGCTCCCTGGGGTTCGCCTCGAACTCCGGGCCCAGCAGGTCGCCCAGCGAGACGGTGCGACCGCCCGACTCCACCACCGCGATCGTCTGCGCCGCCGCGAGTTGGCGGCTCGCCCGGCGGACCAGCCACCGCAACGGCCGGGCGACCGGCTCGACCGTCCCCAGGTCCGGACAGGTGCCCACCACGACCTCGCACCCGGCCGCCCGCAGCCGCGCCACCGCACCCGACAACAGCCGCACCGAGACGGCGGGCGGCACACGAGCGGTGACGTCGTTCGCACCGATCATGATCACGCACACGTCCGGCACGTCCCCGTCGTCACCGCCGGTACCGACGCCGCCCGCCACGGCACCACCGCACTCGCCGACGAGCCGCGTCACCTGGCGGTCCAGGTCGTCCGAGCGCGCTCCCGACACCGCCACGTTGCGCAGCAGCACCGGCCGCTCCGCCACCGCCGCCAGCCCCGAGGCCAACAGTGCCCCCGGGGTCTGCCGCGCCCGGTGGACGCCCTGCCCGGCGGCGGTGGAGTCGCCCAGCAGCGCCAGCCGCAGCGGCACGGCCCGCGCGCCGGGGCCGTCGGAGGCGAACGCCGCGCCGTACAGCCCGTCGGCCGACGGCGGCGCCCCGTCGGACCCGCCCACCCGCCGTCTGGCCAACCGTGCCTGTGCCACCAGCAGCCCGAGTGCGGCGCCGCCGAGCAATCCCACGCCCCCGCCCCCGTACGCCGCCGCCGTCACGATCCTGCGCGCCACCCTCGCCCTGGACATGGTTGTGGACACCGGGCCCTCCGATCCGCCGCGCCCGCGGTCCCGCGGCACCCCGTACGCGACTCCCCACGCGCTCCACACGCGTCACCGAAACGTCACTACCGGTGTGTTGCCCGCCGGCGGCCGTCGTGCAACGCGCGTCACCGGGACTCCGACGCCCCCTAGGCTGGCGGTACGGGCAGGCGACGGCGACTGCCCCCGATCGCGGAGAACCAGGTGCAGTATCACGAGTCGATGATCGAGCTTGTCGGCAACACCCCGCTGGTCAAGCTGAACAGTGTGGCGGCCGGCATCCAGGCCACCGTCCTGGCGAAAGTCGAGTACTTCAACCCCGGCGGTTCGGTGAAGGACCGCATCGCGCTGCGGATGATCGAGGCCGCCGAGCGCTCCGGTGAACTGAAACCGGGCGGCGTCATCGTCGAACCCACCTCCGGCAACACCGGAGTCGGGCTGGCGATCGTCGCCCAGCAGAAGGGGTACCGCTGCGTCTTCGTCTGCCCGGACAAGGTGTCCACGGACAAGATCAACACCCTGCGGGCCTACGGGGCGGAGGTGGTGGTCTGCCCCACGGCCGTCGACCCCGAGCACCCCGACTCGTACTACAACGTCTCCGACCGGCTGGTGCGCGAGACGCCCGGCGCGTGGAAGCCCGACCAGTACAGCAACCCGAACAACCCGCGCTCCCACTACGAGACCACCGGCCCCGAGCTGTGGGAGCAGACGGAGGGGAGGATCACCCACTTCGTGGCGGGCGTCGGCACCGGCGGCACCATCAGCGGCACCGGCCGGTACCTCAAGGAGGTCTCCGGCGGGAAGGTCCGCGTCATCGGCGCCGACCCGGAGGGCTCGGTGTACTCGGGCGGTTCGGGGCGGCCGTACCTGGTCGAGGGCGTGGGCGAGGACTTCTGGCCGGACGCCTACGACCGCGGTGTGGCCGACGAGATCGTCGCCGTCTCCGACAAGGACTCCTTCCGGATGACGCGGCGGCTGGCCCGTGAGGAGGGCCTGTTGGTCGGTGGCTCCTGCGGCATGGCCGTCGTCGCGGCGCTGCGCGTGGCCGAGCGCCTGGGCCCGGACGACACGGTCGTGGTGCTGCTGCCGGACGGCGGGCGCGGCTACCTGTCGAAGATCTTCAATGACGAGTGGATGGCCGACTACGGCTTCCTGGAGGAGGGCGAGCCCACCCTCTCCCGCGTCGGCGACGTCCTGAGCCACAAGGAGGGCGGGCTGCCGTCGCTGGTGCACATGCACCCGGACGAGACGGTCGGCGAGGCCATCGAGGTGCTGCGCGAGTACGGCGTCTCGCAGATGCCCGTCGTCAAGCCCGGCGCCGGACACCCGGACGTGATGGCGGCGGAGGTCGTCGGCTCGATCGTCGAACGCGAACTGCTGGACGCCCTGTTCACCCAGCGGGCCGGGCTGGACGACCCGCTGGAGAAGCACATGAGCGCGCCGCTGCCGCAGGTCGGCTCCGGCGAGCCGGTCGCCGACCTGATGGCGGTGCTGGAGGGTGCCGACGCGGCGATCGTGCTGGTCGAGGGGAAGCCGACCGGCGTGGTCAGCCGCCAGGACCTGTTGGCGTTCCTGGCCCGCGGGGCCGGCGCGGGGACGACGGAGCCGAGGCGGGGGTAGGGGCCCAAGGCCCGGGGGCGCAGGTGGTACGCGGCCGTCACGGTCCCGCAAAGAGGGGTTAACACCCGTCGGGCACCGTGGTGTCCAACGGCGCGGGGAACTCCGGAGCGGCTCCCGGACACCTTCGAGCGCCCTGGTCGTGGACCGGTCCCCGAACCGGCCGCACGGCCTCGCGGGGACCGCCGTCGTCCCGCCCTCGGTGCTCACGCCGGGGTGCGGCGGTCCCCGCGCGATCCCCCCGCCTCCGCGCGGTCGGCGGGTCCGTCAGTCGTCCCAGCCCTCCGCCGCCGCGTCGCGTCCCTCGCGGCGGGAGCGGGACCACGGCAGGCTCCTCGTGGCGTGGACGGCGTTGACGCCGAAGATCCCGGCCCAGCAGACCAGCAGGCCGGGCAGGCCCGCGTTGTCCCCGGCGATCGCGGAGAGCGGGATGGCCAACACCAACGAGATCGCGGCGAGGGCGAAGACGGCTCCCGGTCCCTCCCAGGCGACCGGTTCCCGGGGCGAGCGGGCACCGTGGGCGAGCACCACCTGCTGTTCGGCCACCGCGCGTCGCACCCGGCGCTCTATCACCGACTCCAGTCGCCGGTCGACCTTCTCCAGGAAGGAGTCGACCAGCTCCGACTCGTACTCCGGCCCGAGCTCCCCGCGTGTCCGCAAGGTGGCGTCGAGCTCTTTCCGCAATTCGGGGTCGGGGTGACGGGCATCCATGGCACCGACGCTACGCGGGCGCGGCCACGGCGGCACTGGGGGTAGCCCCCGCTTCCCCCGGGGGCCCGCAGGGGCCCGTCCGGTCCCGTGACCGGACGGGCCGCGCCGGTTCCGAGGGCCGATACTGAATAGAGTCATGCGGAGCGGGGGAGCGCTGAAGAGGAGCGGAGGAGGGGCGGACGGAATGCGGGTGCACGAGCGCGAGGGGACACGATGAGCGGCGCGAGCGCCCGGCTGCTGAAGCTGTTCGAGGGGCACCGGTTGACTCCCACCCAGCGGCGGATCGCCCACTGCATGGTGCGGCGAGCCGACGACGCCCCGTTCCTGTCCAGCGTGGAGCTGGCGGAGCTGGCCGGGGTGAGTCAGCCGTCGGTGACCCGTTTCGCCGTGGCGCTCGGCTTCGACGGCTACCCGGCGCTGCGCAGGCACCTGCGCGAGTGGCAGCCCGCCGTCGCGGCGGACGGGGCCGGCGAGGGGAGGGACGGCGGCGCGGACGGCCGCAACGCCTACCAGCAGGCCGTGCACGCCGAGATCGAGAACCTGCGGCAGCTCGCCGCGCAGCTCGCCGATCCGGCTCCCATCGCCGAGGCCGGACGGCTGCTGGCCGCCTCCCGCCCCCTGCCCGTCCTGGGGCTGCGGGCCGCCGCCGCGCAGGCCCGCGGCTTCGCCTACTTCGCCGCCAAGGTCCACCCCGACGTGCGGTTGCTGGACGAGGGCGGCTCGATGCTGGCCGACCGCGTCGACGCGGCGGCGCGGGCCGGGGCGAGCGCCCTGCTGTGCTTCGCCCTGCCGCGCCACCCGCGTGAGACGGCCGACGCGTTGGAGCACGCCCGCGGGGCCGGGCTGCGGATCGTCACCGTCGCCGACAGCGCCTTCGCGCCCGTGGTCCGCCCCGGCGACCTGCTGTTGCCCGCCGCCGTCGGGACCGCCCTGTCCTTCGACACCGCCTGCGCGCCGATGCTGCTGGGGCGGGTGCTGCTGGAGGCGATGTGCGACGAGCTGCCGGACGCACAGGCCCGACTGGAGGAGTTCGACGCCCGGGCGGCCGAGCGGGGGCTGTTCGTCGAGTGAGGCGCCGCGGCGGGCGGGTCCGGCCGACAGCGTCGGGGGGTACGCCCTCTTGGCCGGGTGGCCCGCGCGGATCCTCAGGAGAATCTCATCGTTCCTCATTACGCTTCGGTTCGACGGACCGTGGCCGGTCGCCCTGACCCGGCCGGCCGGCGGGTGAACGGAGTAGGACACGAGGAGGACTGCTGTGGCGCGCGGGGCGTATGCGCTGGCGAGAGTGGCGGTGTACGTGCGGACGGCGGGCACCGCGCTGTGGTGGACCGGAGTGGTGGCCGCGGGAGTCGGTCTGGCCTTCCCCGGGCTGACCGGACGGCGGATCGGGGTGCTGGGCGGGGCCGCGCTCTTCCTCGTCGCGGCCGTCGTCGCCTTCCTGGCGCGTCGCGGCCGCTGTGTGGGGATGATCGGCGCCGCCTCCACGGCGGGCAAGTGGGTGGTGCTGCACGACCGCGCGGTGACCGTCCGCACCTGGCTGCGGAGCCGCCGGTGGTGGCTGGTGGCCGCCTTCGCCGCGGCGGTGGGCTCGTCCTGGGCCGTGCCGGCGGCGGGCGGCATGCTGCTGGCGGGGGCCGGCGCGGGACTGTGGGCCAAGGCGGTGTGGCTGGGCCGCTGGGAGCGCCGCAACGAGAAGCTGCTGTGGGTCCGCCCGGAGTGGGCGGCCGGACGCAGTCCGGCGCGCAAGGACGTGCGCGGCTGGATGACCACCGGGCCGCTGGCCGGAGACGCCGCGCCGGGAGGCGCGCGCCGTCGTCCCGCCGTCGCCGGCCGGGAGCGTCGTCCCCGGGCCAGGGTCACCGCGGCGGCGAGGTGAGCGCGTCCCGCTGATCCCCGCCGGGTCCACCGGGCCCACTGGGCGGTCGGAGGTGCCGTCCGGACCCACGGCGGCCGTGCCGCCGGCGGTGCGGCCGCCGTTCCGCGTCCGGCCCCCGCTTCGCCCCCGCTCCCGGCCCGCGTCCGAGGCCGGGGGCGGGCCGGGAGCGGGGGCGGCGTTCCCGACGCTCCGGTCCCGCGCCCCGTTGACTAGTTCTATTCACGCAATAGAGTGTCTGTAGTTACCGATTCAATCGGAGGGCAGGGACCATGACACAGGCGTCAGGACCACGACCCGTGAGGGCCCCGCGCGGCACCGGGAAGACCGCCCGGGGCTGGCAGCAGGAGGCCGCCCTGCGGATGCTGATGAACAACCTCGACCCTGAGGTGGCCGAGCACCCCGAGAAGCTCGTCGTCTACGGCGGCACCGGGAAGGCCGCCCGTGACTGGCCCTCCTTCGACGCCATGGTCCGCACCCTCACCACCCTGGGCCCGGACGAGACGATGCTCGTCCAGTCGGGGCGCCCGGTCGGGGTGATGACCACCCACGAGTGGGCGCCGCGCGTGCTGATCGCCAACTCCAACCTGGTGGGCGACTGGGCCACCTGGGAGGAGTTCCGCCGCCTGGAGGCCCTCGGCCTCACCATGTACGGCCAGATGACGGCCGGCTCCTGGATCTACATCGGCACCCAGGGCATCCTCCAGGGCACCTACGAGACCTTCGCCGCCGTCGCCGCCAAGCGGTTCGGCGGCTCCCTGGCCGGGACGATCACCCTCACCGCCGGGCTCGGCGGCATGGGCGGCGCCCAGCCGCTGGCGGTCACCATGAACGACGGCGTCGCCATCTGCGTCGACTGCGACCCGCGCGCCATCGAGCGCCGCATCGAACACCGCTACCTCGACGTGCGCGCCGACTCCCTCGACCACGCCCTGTCGCTGGCCGGCGAGGCCCGCGACGCCCGGCGCCCGCTGTCGATCGGTGTGCTGGGCAACGCCGCCGACGTGGTGCCGCGCCTGCTGGCCATGGGCGCGCCCATCGACATCGTCACCGACCAGACCTCCGCCCACGACCCGCTGAGCTACCTGCCGCTGGGCGTCGACTTCGCCGACATGGCCTCCTACGCGGCCGAGAAGCCCGCCGACTTCACCGTGCGGGCGCGGGAGGCCATGGCCCGCCACGTGGAGGCCATGGTCGGTTTCCGGGACGCGGGCGCCGAGGTCTTCGACTACGGCAACTCCCTCCGCGGCGAGGCGCGCCTGGCGGGCTACGAGCGGGCCTTCGAGTTCCCCGGCTTCGTGCCCGCCTACATCCGGCCGCTGTTCTGCGAGGGCAAGGGCCCCTTCCGGTGGGCCGCGCTCTCGGGCGACCCGAAGGACATCGCCGCCACCGACCGCGCCGTCCTCGACCTCTTCCCCGAGAACGAGTCCCTGGCCCGCTGGATCCACCTGGCCGGGGAGCGCGTGCGCTTCCAGGGGCTGCCCGCCCGCATCTGCTGGCTCGGCCACGGCGAGCGGGACAGGGCGGGGGAGCGCTTCAACGACATGGTCGCCTCCGGGGAGATCTCCGCGCCGATCGTCATCGGCCGCGACCACCTGGACTGCGGCTCGGTGGCCTCCCCGTACCGCGAGACCGAGGCCATGCTCGACGGCTCCGACGCCATCGCCGACTGGCCGCTGCTCAACGCCATGGTCAACGTGGCCTCCGGCGCCTCCTGGGTCTCCGTCCACCACGGCGGCGGTGTCGGCATGGGCCGCTCGATCCACGCCGGGCAGGTCACCGTCGCCGACGGCACGCCGACGGCCGGTGAGAAGATCCGCCGGGTGCTCACCAACGACCCGGGCACGGGCGTCATCCGCCACGTCGACGCCGGGTACGAGCGGGCCGAGGAGGTCGCCGCCGAACGCGGTATCCGCGTCCCGATGCGGGAGGGCGACGACGGGAACGGCGGGAACGGTGGGAACGCCGCATGACCACCGGACCGACCCCGGCCCCCACGCCCGGCTCCGCCTCCACCGCCTTCCGGGAGTGGAAGCAGGGCGCCTCCTTCCACGCGATGTGGCGCGAACTGCTGCCCGTCGGACGGGCACCCGGCGGTGGCTACCGGCGTCACGCCTGGACCGACGCCGACGCCGAGTGCCGCGCCTGGTTCCGGGAACAGGCCGCCGCGCGCGGGCTGACCCACGAGGTGGACCGCAACGGCAACCAGTGGGCCTGGCTCGGCTCCCCGGAGGACGGCGACGCCGTGGTGACCGGCTCCCACCTGGACTCCGTGCCCGACGGCGGCGCCTTCGACGGCCCCCTCGGCGTGGTCTCGGCCTTCGCCGCCCTCGACGAACTGCGCGCGCGGGGCGCACGCCCCGCCCGGCCGCTGGCGGTGGTCAACTTCGGCGACGAGGAGGGCGCCCGCTTCGGCCCGGCCTGCGTCGGCTCCCGGCTGACCACCGGCCGGCTCACCCCCGAGGCGGCCCGCGAACTCCGCGACGCCGACGGCGTCACGCTGCCGCGGGCCATGGAGCGCGCCGGGTACGACCCCGAGGCGATCGGCGCCGACCCCGAACGGCTCGCCCGCGTCGGGGCCTTCGTCGAACTCCACATCGAGCAGGGCCGCCGTCTCGTCGACGCTCCCGACGACCGGCCGGTGGGCGTCGCCTCCGCGATCTGGCCGCACGGCCGCTGGCGGTTCGACTTCCACGGCGAGGCCAACCACGCCGGGACCACCCGTCTGGAAGACCGCCGCGACCCGATGCTCACCTACGCCAACACCGTGCTGGCCGCCCGGAAGAAGGCCCGGCTGGCCGGGGCGCTGGCCACCTTCGGCAAGGTCGCCGTGGAACCGAACGGCGTCAACGCCATCGCCTCCCTCGTCCGCGGCTGGCTCGACTCCCGCGCCGCCGACGAGGCCACCCTCGCCGCCGTCGTCGCCGAGATCGAACGCGCGGCCGTCGAGCGCGGAGCGCGCGACGGGGTGCGGGTGGAGGTCGTCCGGGAATCCTTCACCCCCGTCGTGGAGTTCGCCCACGGGCTGCGCGACCGCATCGCCGCCCGGCTCGGCGGCGCGCCACTGCTGCCCACCGGGGCGGGGCACGACGCGGGTGTCCTCTCCGCCGAGGTGCCCACCGCCATGCTCTACGTGCGCAACCCCACCGGCGTCTCCCACTCGCCGGCCGAGATCGCCGAGGAGGACGACTGCGCCGCCGGGGTGCGGGCGCTGGCCGACACCCTGGAGGACCTGGCGTGCCCGTGACCCCGGACGGACCGGCCCCGGCCGGGACCGTGTCCGATGCCCCGCCCACGGCCGCGCCCGAGGCCGTCTACTGGGCCGAGCACGCCTGGACCGGCGGAGCCGTCGAGGCGGGCACGGTCATCGAGACGGCCGGCGGCCGTATCACCGCCGTGCGCACCGGGGTGGAGACCCCGCCGCCGGGCGCCGAGCCGCTGCGCGGCCTGACCGTCCCCGGACTGGCCAACGCCCACTCCCACGCCTTCCACCGCGCCCTGCGCGGTACCGTGCAGACCGGCTCGGGCACGTTCTGGACCTGGCGCGAGGTGATGTACTCCGTCGCCGACCGCCTCACCCCCGACGGCTACTTCGCCCTCGCCCGGGCCGTGTACGCCGAGATGGCCCTGGCCGGCATCACCTGCGTCGGTGAGTTCCACTACCTGCACCACGGCCCCGGCGGCACCCCCTACGGCGACCCCAACGCCATGGGGCACGCCCTGATCGCGGCGGCGGCCGAGGCCGGTGTCCGCATCACCCTCCTCGACACCTGCTACCTGGCCTCCGGGCTCCTGACCGCCCACCGGGGCGCGGAACTCGACCGCCACCAGCTCCGCTTCGGCGACGGCACCGCCGACGCCTGGGCCGAGCGCGTCTCCGCGCTGCGCCCGCAGGGCGACCACGCCCGGGTGGGCGCGGCGATCCACTCCGTGCGCGCCGTGCCCGCCGTCGAGGCCGGCACCGTCGCCCGCTGGGCCCAGGAGCGGAACGCACCCCTCCATGTCCATCTCTCCGAACAGCCCGCCGAGAACGACGCCTGCCTGGCCGTCCACGGCCGCACCCCCACCCGGCTCCTGGCCGACCACGACGTCCTCGGCCCCCGGACGACCGCCGTCCACGCCACCCACCCGACCGCCGCCGACATCGCCCTCCTGGGCGGCACCGGCACCGGGGTGTGCGTGTGCCCCACCACCGAACGCGACCTGGCCGACGGCATCGGCCCGGCGGCCGACCTGATGCGCGCCGGCTCCCCGCTGTGCCTGGGCAGCGACAGCCACGCCGTCATCGACCTGTTGGAGGAGGCCCGCGCGATGGAACTGGACGAACGGCTGCGCACCCGCACCCGCGGCCACTGGACCGCCGCCCAACTGCTGGGCTCGGCCGGCGAGAGGGGCCACGCGGCCCTGGGCTGGCCGGAGGCGGGACGCCTGGAACCCGGTCGGCTCGCCGACTTCGCCACCATCGCCCTGGACTCGGTGCGCACCGCGGGCCCCCCGCCCCGGCTGGCCGTCGAGACGGCGGTGTTCGCGGCGACGGCGGCCGACGTACGCCACACGATCGTCGGCGGTCGCCATGTGGTGCGCGACGGAGCACACCGAAGCGTGCCGGACGTCCCCGCGGCCCTGGCGGACGCCATCCGACAAGGAGCCCGCTGATGAGCACCCACCCCACCCGCGACACCGCCGCCGCCCCCGACGGCGCCGGCAGCACCCTCATCGCCAACATCTCCTCCCTCGTCACCAACGACCACGAGACCGTGGCGGCCGCCGAGCACGGCCCCCTCGGAGTCGTCCGGAACGCGGCCGTCGTCGTCGAGGGCGACCGCGTCGCCTGGGTCGGCACGGAAAGCGAAGCACCGGCCACCGACAGTCGCGTGGACGCGGGCGGCCGGGCGATGCTGCCCGGCTTCGTCGACTCCCACTCCCACCTGCTCTTCGGCGGCGACCGCACCGAGGAGTTCGCCGCCCGCATGTCCGGCCGCCCTTACACCGCCGGCGGCATCCGCACCACCGTCGAGGCCACCCGCGCGGCCGACGACGCCGAACTCGCCGCGAACCTCGCCCGCCACGTCCGCGAGGCGCTGCGCCAGGGCACCACCACCCTGGAGACCAAGTCCGGCTACGGCCTGACCGTCGAGGACGAGGTCCGCGCCCTGCGCATCGCCGCCGACCAGGTGGACGAGACCACCTACCTCGGCGCCCACGTCGTGCCCCCCGAGTACGCCTCGGACCCGGACGGCTACGTCGATCTGGTCACCGGTCCGATGCTGGACGCCTGCGCCCGCCACGCCCGCTGGGTGGACGTCTTCTGCGAGCGCGGCGCCTTCGACGGCGACCAGGCCCGCGCCGTCCTCGCCGCCGGGGTCGCCCGCGGTCTGGTGCCCCGCGTCCACGCGGGGCAGCTCGGTCCCGGGCCCGGCGTCCGGCTCGCGGTCGAGTTCGACGCGGCCTCCGCCGACCACTGCACCCACCTGTCCGACGAGGACGTCGACGCCCTCGCCGGCAGCCGCACGGTCGCCACGCTGCTGCCCGGTTGCGAGTTCTCCACCCGCTCGCCCTACCCCGACGCCCGCCGCCTGCTGGACGCCAAGGTCACCGTCGCGCTCTCCACCGACTGCAACCCCGGATCGTCCTACACCAGCTCGATGCCCTTCTGTGTCGCCGTCGCCGTCCGGGAGATGGGCATGACGCCCGACGAGGCGGTGTGGGCCGCCACGGCGGGCGGCGCCGCGGCGCTGCGCCGCATCGACATCGGCCGTGTCACCCCCGGCGCCCGCGCCGACCTGGTGCTGTTGGACGCGCCCTCGCACGTCCACCTCGCCTACCGGCCCGGAGTGCCGCTGGTGGCGGCGGTGTGGCAGCGCGGCGAGCGCGTGCTCTGAGGGTTCCGCGGGCCTCGGCCGTCGGCCCGGAGACGGCCGTCGCCGCCCCGGCGGGTACCGGGGCGGCGACGGAGGTCCTCCTCCGCCCCGGGGCCGACCGTCGGAGACGGCGGGCACCGGGGCAGGAGTCGAAGGGCCGGGCGGGGGAACGCGGAAGGGCGCGGAGGAACGCGAGGGAACGCGGAAGGGTGTGACGGAGTGGGACGGAGCGGCGCGGGGAGCCTCGTCCGGGGCCCGGGGAGGTCACTCCTCGACCAGCAGCCCCTTGCGCAGCTTGCCCAACGTCCGCGAGAGCAGGCGGGAGACGTGCATCTGCGAGATGCCCAGCTCCTCGCCGATCTCCGACTGGGTCATGTTCGCCACGAAGCGCAGGGAGAGGATCCTGCGGTCCCGCGGCGAGAGTTCGGCGATGAGCGGCTTGAGGGACTCCATGTACTCGATGCCCTCCAGCCCGTGGTCCTCGTAGCCGATGCGGTCGGCGAGGGCGCCTTCGGTCTCGTCCTCCTCGGGCTGGGCGTCCAGGGAGCTGGCGGTGTAGGCGTTGCTCGCCGCCATGCCCTCGACGACCTCCTCCCGGGTGAGGCCCAGACGCTCGGCGAGTTCGCCGGCGGTGGGGGAGCGGTCGAGCTGCTGGGCGAGCTCGTCCCCGGCCTTGGCCAGGGCCAGCCGGAGCTCCTGGAGGCGGCGGGGGACGCGCACGGACCAGGAGGTGTCGCGGAAGAAGCGCTTGATCTCACCGACGATCGTCGGCATCGCGAAGGTGGGGAACTCGACCCCGCGGCCGAGTTCGAAGCGGTCGATGGCCTTGATCAGGCCGATGGTGCCGACCTGGACGATGTCCTCCATCGGTTCGCTGCGGGAACGGAACCGGGCGGCGGCGAACTTCACCAGTGCGAGATTCAGCTCGACCAGGGTGTTGCGGACGTACGCGTGCTCGTGGGTGCCCTCCTGGAGCGTCTCCAGGCGCTCGAAGAGGGTCTTCGACAGGGCCCGCGCGTCCAGCGGCCCCACCTCGCCGTACGGCGGGATCTCGGGGAGGTGGAGTTCCTCGGTGAGGTCGTGGACCTCGTCCGGGCCCACCTCGGGGAGCACGATGTGCTCGGGCGGGACGACCGACGACGCGGTGGACGTTTCGTCGAGCCGGGGTGACATGGGGTCCTCCATCGTTCTCGGCATATGGCTGCCGAAGCCGTTCCTGTGCTACGGGGTGCGGCGCCTCCAAGCCGACGTGATTTAGTGGTTTCTCCTACGCCTACCCGGTCATGTGGGGCCCTGGCAAGTGCTGGTTGTCCGAATATGACCCAATGTGCTGGTTGTGTGGCTACCGGTTGGGGCTGTAAGGGCGTAGGGTTCGAACGTCCATCTCCGGACGGCAGTGATCGGTTACCGGGAAAGTTGAAGGGGTGTACATGGACCGCGGGGTGCCCGGCAGCACCAGCCACCGGGGTCGGCTGACGGTCGACGTACAGCGCCACGGCGCGAGCCTGGTGGTGACGCCGGACGGCGAACTCGACCACCACACCGCCGATCTGCTGCGCGAGCCGCTGGAGCGTGCGCTGGAGGACGGCTGCAAGCTCCTGGTCGTGGACTGCTCGAAGCTGGAGTTCTGCGATTCCACGGGGCTGAACGTCCTCCTGGGGGCCAGGCTGAAGGCGGAGGCCGCCGGCGGCGGGATCCACCTGGCCGGGATGCGCCCGGTCGTCGCGCGTGTGTTCGAGATCACCGGTGCCGACGGAGTGTTCGTCCTCCACGGGACCTTGGCCGACGCCCTGAAGGAAACGGCGCAGTCCTAGCCGACCCCCACCGTGCCTCCGGGCCGTGACCAGAGTGTTACGTCCAGAGCCCGGTTCGGGGGAAATCCATGTGTGTCCCCCCGCCCCCGCAGGGCAGGAGACTCCTGGAAATCCATCGGAAACAGTTGTCCGCAGACCGAGCGAAACCGACGACATTGGTCAACCGGTGAGGTGAAGCACTGATGAGCACCACCCGGCCGCAACCGGCGGGCGATCGCGGCCCGGAGCCGGAGGGCACCGCCGCGACCGCAGCCGCACCGGTCGGTCAGGTGCGCGAGATGCGCCAGGTTCGACGGCTGCGGCTCATGGGGGCGAACGGTGCCGTGCCCCGTGCCCGTGACTTCACCCGCCAGGCGCTTCACGACTGGGGCTGGCTCCCGGCTTCCGGTCCCGAACAGCGTGCCGCCGCCGAGGACGCCCTGCTCGTGGTCTCCGAGCTGGTGACGAACGCCTGCCTGCACGCCGACGGCCCCGAAGAGGTGCGCATAGGTCTCGGTCCCAAACTGCTGAGGATCGAAGTGGCCGACCAGGGCGCCGGCCTCCCCTCGCCCCGCACTCCGCACCGTCCCGGGCGGCCGGGCGGCCACGGCATGTTCATCGTCCAGCGGCTCTGTCTGGACTGGGGGGTCGTACGCCACCCCCACGGAGCCGTGGGCAAGACGGTCTGGGCCGAGCTGGCCGGGCCGGACGAGGACTGAGAGCCGGAGCCGACGCCCCGCCCCGCCCCGCCGAGGCCGGTCGTCCGACCGGACCGCCGAGCGCGACGCACGCGGGTACGGGCGGACACCACAGCGACACACAGCGGACGTACGATCCTCATCGCCGGGTCCCCAGGGACTCGGCGTCGTCATGTGCGGCCCCGCCCCTCCGCGGGCGGTGGAGGGGCGGGGTGGAAGACGCCCGGGAGAAGGGCGACGAACAGGGGCCGGGCCCCGGTCCTGCCGACGAGGACCGGGGCCCGGCCCCACGGGTTTCTCCCCCCGCGCCGCGCGGGGTGGGCGCTCCCGGAGGAGCGCCCACCCCGTGTCACGGCACCGGTCGCCGGAGGAACCGGCTCGGGGGCGGGTTGTTACTTCACCCCGCCCATCAGGGCGCGGATCCGCTTCGAGGCCGTCATGAAGGCCAGGCCCGCGACCACGGCGACGACGCCCCACATGGTGTAGTACGCCGCGTCGCCCATCGGCTCGTTCAACTGGGTCGCCCAGCCGTTGAGGGCGTTGCCGGTCGCCGTGGCGAGGAACCACAGGCCCATGATCTGGCCGACGAACTGCTTCGGGGCCAGCTTGGTCGACAGCGACAGGCCCACCGGGGACAGGCACAGCTCGCCGAGCGTCTGGAGCAGGTACACGCCCAGCAGCCAGAAGACGGTGACCTTGCCGGTCTCGCTGTTCGCCGCGGCGGCGCCCGCCAGGCCCATCAGGCCGAAGGAGCCACCGATCAGCAGCATGGCCAGGGCGAACTTCACCGGGGCGCTGGGCTCGCTGTTGCGCTTGGCCAGCCACACCCACAGGCTCGCGAAGAGCGGCGCCAGGATGATGATCATGACGGGGTTGACCGACTGGAACCACGAGGCGGGGAACTCCCAGCCGCCGATCATGCGGTCGGTGTCGTTGTCCGCGAAGATCGTCAGCAGCGAGCCGGACTGGTCGTAGATCATCCAGAACAGCACGGCGGTGACGAAGAACCACACGAAGGCCTGGACGCGCGGCCGGTCCTCGGCGGTGAGCTGCGGGTTCCGGTACATCGAGGCGAAGTACAGGATGGGGACGACGACGCCGAGGACGGCCAGGAAGTTGACGATGTGCTCGATGTCGTAGGTGCCCAGGGCGATGTCCAGCAGCAGCGCGGCGACGGCCACGCCCACCCAGAGGCCGGTCTTCCGCAGCACCGAGCGCTTCTCCTCCGGCGAGGCCGGGGTGCCCGGTCGGCGGCCGACGTCACCGAGGTAGCGGCCGCCCAGCACGTACTGGACCACGGCCAGCGTCATGCCGATGCCGGCGACGGCGAAGCCCAGATGCCAGTCGACGTTCTCGCCCAGGTAGCCGACCACCAACGGCGCGAACATGGCACCGATGTTGATCGACATGTAGAAGATCGTGAAGCCGGCGTCGCGGCGGGCGCTGGACTGGCCCTCGTAGAGGCCGCCGACCATCGCCGAGATGTTCGGCTTGAGCAGGCCGGTGCCGAGGGCGATCAGGCCGAGCCCGATGAAGAACGCCACGTCGGACGGGATCGCCAGGGTGTAGTGGCCGGCCGCGATGACGATGCCGCCCACCAGGACGGCCTTGCGGGCCCCCCAGAGGCGGTCGGCCACCCAGCCGCCGGGCATGGCGGCCATGTAGACGACGGCGTTGTAGACGCCGTAGATCGCCGCTGCCAGGGCCTCGCGGCCGGCGAGCGGTCCCTCGAGCACACCCGCGATCAGGTAGAGGACGAGGATGGCGCGCATTCCGTACCAGGAGAAGCGCTCCCACATCTCCGTCATGAAGAGGGTGGCCAGACCGCGGGGGTGGCCGAAGAAGGTCTTGCCGGGGGTGCCGGCGGAGTCCTTCGTCAGGCTGGACGCCATGGTGGTGGTTCCTTGCTCGATCGGGACGCGCACGATGTGGTGCGCACGCGCCCGGGCGGGTGGTCGCCGGCTCCGGCGGCGCGCTCCCCGCGCGCGCCCGGACGGCAGGCCGGCATTCCTGCAGCGTTGTCCGCGTCCGGTCCTGACCGGCCGGACGCCCGATCCCGGGGAGCCCCTGCGGTGGTCCTCCGCGAAAGGACCCGGGCGCTCTCGCGCGCCACGGGTCACCGCTCCGGACAACGTCCCGGTCAGGGTACGTCACCGCGTACCGCCCGGATGACGGACACCCACCACCGAGAGGCGCATTTCACACCCGGCGCGGGGAACCGCCACCGGGTTTCCGCAAGTCGGTCACAGACCGCCGGGGGCGTCTCCACGAGGTCTACCATCAGGCCATGACCCGAGTACTGCTCGCCGAGGACGACGCCTCCATCTCCGAGCCGCTGGCCCGCGCCCTGCGTCGCGAAGGGTACGAGGTCGAGGTGCGCGAGGACGGTCCCAGCGCGCTCGACGCCGGACAGCACGGGGACATCGACCTGGTCGTACTCGACCTCGGCCTGCCCGGGATGGACGGGCTGGAGGTCTGCCGCCGGCTGCGCACCGAGGGGTACACCTTCCCCGTCCTGGTGCTGACCGCCCGGGCCGACGAGGTGGACACCGTCGTCGGCCTGGACGCGGGCGCCGACGACTACGTCACCAAGCCGTTCCGCCTGGCCGAGCTGCTGGCCCGGGTCCGGGCCCTGCTGCGGCGGGGCGCGGTCGAGCCGGTCCAGCCCGTCGCCACCCACGGCGTGCGCATCGACGTCGAGTCGCACCGGGCGTGGATGGGGGACGAGGAGCTCCAGCTCACCGCGAAGGAGTTCGACCTGCTGCGGGTGCTGGTACGGGACGCGGGCCGCGTCGTCACCCGTGACCAGCTCATGCGCGAGGTCTGGGACACCACCTGGTGGTCCTCCACCAAGACCCTCGACATGCACATCTCGTGGTTGCGCAAGAAGCTCGGCGACGACGCCGCCAACCCCCGCTACATCGCCACGGTGCGGGGCGTCGGATTCCGCTTCGAGAAGGACTGACCGACCGGCCCGTGGGGCGCCCGGAGCGGCACGGCACCACCGGGCGGCGCCGAGAACCGACGAGCATCACCGAGGGGTTCCCAGGCCCCGGAAGGGCTGACCGGCCATGCGCAGACGTCTGATCAACTCCACGTTGGCCGTGGTCCTCGTCGTGATCGCCGTCTTCGGGGTGTCGCTGGTCATCATCGAGAGCCGCACCATCGAGGGCAGCGCCGAGGAGAGCGTCCGCTCCGACGCCGCGCGGCTGGTCTCGGTCGTCGAGAGCCGGATCGTGGCCCGGGAGAGCGTCACGGCCGAGTCCATGCGCTCCCACGTCCCCGAGGACCGCCACGTCCGCATCGAACTGCCCGGACAGGCGCCGATCGAGCTGGGCGAGCGGCCCGACGACGCCATCGAGGGACGTGCCTCCTCCGGGCCGAACGGCGTGACCGTCACCGTCCGGCAGGACCGCGCCACCGTCCGGGAGGAAGTGGGCCGGACCCTGCTGATCATCCTGGCGGTGGCGTTGCTGGCGGTGATAGCGGCCGTCCTGCTGGCCGTGGGCCAGGCCCGTCGCGTCGCCGCCCCCCTCACCGACCTGGCCGAGACCGCCGAGCGGCTCGGCTCCGGCGACCCGCGTCCCCGCCACCGCCGCTACGGGGTGCCCGAGCTGGACCGGGTGGCGGACGTCCTGGACGCCAGTGCCGAACGGATCGCGCGGATGCTCACCGCCGAACGTCGGCTGGCCGCCGACGCGTCCCACCAACTGCGCACCCCCCTGACCGCGCTGTCGATGCGGCTGGAGGAGATCGTCACGGCCGCGGACTCCATCGGCGCCGCCGACACCTCGCCCACCGCCGACAGGACGGCCACCGCCGGCATCCGGGAGGAGGCGATGATCGGGCTCGCCCAGGTGGAGCGGCTGACCGACGTGGTACAGCGGCTGTTGACCAACTCGCGCGACCCCCGTTCGGGCTCGGCCGTCGGCTTCGACCTGGACGAGGTGGTCAAGCAGCAGGTCGAGGAGTGGCGTCCGGCGTACCGCAAGGCGGGCCGGGCCATCGTCCGCTCCGGCCGCGAGGGACTGCGCGCGGTGGGCACCCCCGGCGCGGTGGCGCAGGTGCTGGCCACCCTTGTGGAGAACGCCCTGATGCACGGTGCCGGTGCCGTCGCCCTGCGCACCCGCATCGCCGGCAACCAGGTGGTGGTCGAGGTGACGGACGAGGGGCCGGGCGTGGACTCGGCGCTGGGCTCACGGGTCTTCGAGCGCACCGTCAGCGGCCGCAACTCCACGGGGCTGGGCCTGGCGGTCGCCCGCGACCTGGCGGAGGCGGACGGCGGGCGACTGGAGCTACTTCAACAGCACCCGCCGGTCTTCGCGCTCTTCCTCAGCCGAGAGGTGGCCGAGGAGCCGTCCGGCGACTGAGGGGCCGCGCCGGTCGCGCCGGCCGTGCCGCCGACCGTGCCCGTCCCGCTCGCCCCGCCGGATCCGGAAGACCCAGGTGCGGTAGGCCCAGAAGCGGAAGACCGTGGCGACGCCCAGGCCGACCACGTTCTTGGCGATGTTGTCGGCCAGGGGCGAGGTGAGGCCCAGGCCGTAGTGCGAGAGCGCCAGCGCGCCGTTCTCGATCACCAGGCCGATGCCGCTGAACAGCAGGAACAGCCCGGCCTCCCGGTGTATCCGGCTCTTGTCGGTGTGCCGGTAGGTCCAGTAGCGGTTGCCCAGGTAGTTCGTCGCGACGGCGACCGCCGTGGCTGTCACCCCCGACCGCACCGGGGCCAGCCCCAGACCGTGGATGCAGAGGTTGAAGACCGCGACGTTCACCAGGAAGCCGAAGGCCCCCACCGTGCCGAACCTGGCCATCTCGCGCCTCAGCCGCAGCAGTCGGGAGCGTGGTGCGTACCGTTCGCCCATAGTGGTCCACTCGCCCCGTTCTCTCGGTCGCCTCGCGGGCCCGGACAGGGCACCGTCGCGTCCCCGTTCCGGTCATGCTAACCACGCCCCTACGCCGTACGGGGTACCCGCGGAGCGGCGGATAGGCTACGACCGTGACATTTCCTGTGATCGGCATGGTCGGCGGCGGTCAGCTCGCGCGGATGACCCACGAGGCGGGCATCCCCCTCGGAATCGGGTTCAAACTGCTCAGCGGGGCGCCTCGGGACTCCGCGGCACAGGTCGTGCGCGACGTCGTCGTCGGCGACCACCGCGATCTGGACACGCTGCGTGACTTCGCCCGCGGCTGCGACGTGATCACCTTCGACCACGAGCACGTCCCCACCGAGCACCTGCGGGCACTCCAGGCGGAGGGCGTCGTGGTGCGGCCCGGCCCCGACGCGCTGGTGCACGCCCAGGACAAGGGCGTGATGCGGGCGAGGCTCACCGAGATCGGTGTGCCCTGCCCCCGACACCGCGTCGTGACCGACCCGGCCGACGCGGCCCGGTTCGCGGCGGAGATCGGCGGCCGGCCGATCGTCCTCAAGACCGTCCGCGGCGGCTACGACGGCAAGGGCGTGTGGGTGGTGCGCTCCGAGGAGGAGGCGGCCGACCCGTTCCGGGCGGGGGTGCCGGTGCTGGCCGAGGAGAAGGTCGACTTCGTCCGCGAGCTGGCCGCCAACGTGGTCCGTTCCCCGCACGGCCAGGCCGTGGCGTACCCGGTGGTGGAGTCCGTCCAGGTGAACGGCGTCTGTGACACCGTGATCGCCCCGGCGCCCGACCTGTCGCCCGAGCTGTCCGCCCACGCCCAGGAGATGGCGCTGACGATCGCCAAGGAGCTGGACGTCGTCGGGCACCTGGCGGTCGAGCTGTTCGAGACCGGCGACGGCCGGGTCCTGGTCAACGAGCTGGCCATGCGGCCCCACAACAGCGGCCACTGGACCCAGGACGGCGCCGTCACCTCCCAGTTCGCCAACCACCTGCGGGCCGTCCTCGACCTCCCGCTCGGCGACCCGCGTCCGCGCGCCCCGTGGACGGTGATGGTCAACGTGCTCGGCGGCGACTTCCCCGACATGTACCAGGGCTACCCGCACTGCATGGCCCGCGACCCGCGGCTGAAGATCCACATGTACGGCAAGGACGTGAAGCCCGGCCGCAAGGTGGGCCACGTCACCACCTACGGCGACGATCTGGCGGACGTCCGCGAGCGCGCCGCCCACGCCGCCGCCTACCTGCGAGGGACCATCACAGAATGAGCAACGCCCCCCGTTCCGACTCCGCCCCCGCCACGAGCTCCCGCCCCGCCGTGGGCGTCGTGATGGGCTCCGACTCCGACTGGCCCGTCATGGAGGCCGCGGCCGAGGCCCTGGACGAGTTCGAGGTCCCCTACGAGGTCGACGTGGTCTCCGCGCACCGGATGCCGCACGAGATGATCGCCTACGGCGACCGCGCCGCCGGACGCGGCCTGAAGGTGGTCATCGCGGGTGCCGGGGGAGCGGCCCACCTGCCGGGCATGCTCGCCTCCGTCACCCCGCTGCCGGTGATCGGCGTCCCGGTGCCGTTGGAGCACCTGGACGGGATGGACTCCCTGCTGTCCATCGCGCAGATGCCCGCCGGGGTGCCCGTCGCCACGGTCTCGGTGGGCGGCGCCCGCAACGCCGGGCTGCTCGCCGTCCGCGTGCTCGCGGCCCACGACGAGGCGCTGCGTGAGCGGATGGAGGAGTTCCAGGCGAAGTTGAGGGAGCAGGCGGAGGAGAAGGGCCGACGGCTGCGGGCGAAGGTCGCCGCGGGCGGCGCGGGGTTCGGCTTCGGGGGCAAGTGAGATGGCCCACTCCGCGGAGTTGCTGGAGCGGGCCCGGGAGCTGCTGGCCGTCCACCCCGTGGTCGACGGCCACAACGACCTGCCGTGGGCCCTGCGCGAGCAGGTCGCCTACGACCTCGACCGCCGGGACATCGCCGGCGACCAGTCGGCCCACCTGCACACCGACATCCCGCGGCTGCGCGCCGGCGGGGTGGGGGCGCAGTTCTGGTCCGTCTACGTGCGCACCGACCTGAGCGGCGACGCCGCCGTCAGCGCCTGCCTGGAGCAGATCGACGTGGTGCGGCGGCTGGCCGACCGCCACCCGGACGACCTGCGGCTCGCCTTCACCGCCGACGACGTGGAGGCCGCGCGGAGCGAGGGCCGCATCGCCTCGCTGATGGGCGCCGAGGGCGGCCACTCCATCAACAACTCCCTCGCCACGCTGCGCGCCCTGTACCGCCTGGGCGTGCGCTACATGACGCTCACCCACAACGACACCATCGACTGGGCGGACTCGGCCACCGACGCCCCGCGCCACGACGGGTTGACCCGCTTCGGCGAGGAGGTCGTGCGGGAGATGAACCGGCTGGGGATGCTGGTGGACCTCTCCCATGTGGCGCCCGCCACCATGCGCGACGCGCTGCGGGTCTCCACGGCGCCCGTGGTCTTCTCACACTCCTCCGCCCGTGCCGTGTGCGACCACCCGCGCAACGTCCCCGACGACGTGCTGGAGGCTCTCTCGGCCAACGGCGGTGTGGCGATGGCCACTTTCGTGCCCAAGTTCGTCCTGCCCGCCGCCGTCGCCTGGACGGCGGCCGCCGACGAGAACATGCGCGCCCACGGCCTCCACCCGCTGGACGGCACCGAGCGGGGGCGCGCGGTCCAACGGGCCTTCGAGGAGGCCAACCCGCGCCCCGAGGCCACGGCGGCGACGGTCGCCGACCACCTGGACCACATGCGCGAGGTCGCCGGCATCGACCATGTCGGCATCGGCGGCGACTTCGACGGAACGGCCTTCACGCCGTCCGATCTGAGCGATGTGTCCGGTTATCCGAATCTGGTGGCGGAGTTGCTCGACCGTCGCTGGTCCGAGGCCGATCTGGCCAGGCTCACCTGGAAGAACGCGGTGCGGGTGCTCCGTGACGCGGAGGACGTCGCTCGTGACGAGCGGGCCCGTCGCGGTCCGTCCATCGCCACCATCGGGGAGCTCGACGGCTGACTTCGGGGCCGTCTCGTGACGCACCTCACGGGACGGCCTTCCGGGGGCATCGCTCTCCGTGTGGCCGGTAGTCCGTTCGCGTCATCGTCGCTGCTCACGAAGGAGCGTGACACCCCGTCAGGAACGGAGAAAAGCACTCAGGGGAGTGTGTGCGGCACGGTGGGTGACGGAGGCGGGGAACTCAAAGCCGCCGAAACGGGCGTCATGTGACCCATCGGCTTGTTGCGGCGGAAACGATGTGTTTACCGTTCTGGCCGCGCCGTACGAACGTGCGGCGGCCCGCTGTCGAACGCCGAATCCTGTCAACGGCGGCGGGCTGGACCATCCACACCACCGATGGCAGGAGCGGGGGACCCAAGGTAAGTGCCGGACCGTGAACCCACGGACGGCTTGGGGTGAAGCCATGTCGCGGCCCAGCGCCGCGGCCCGCATGGCCGGGCAACTCCAGCCCGAACCCGACAGCTCACCTCGCAGGCGTAGGAGAGGAGCACACCCATGTCCGCACGCGGACGTCACCGTCGAGTACGCAACAGCCGCCTCACCCGCCTGTCCCTGGCCATCTCCGTGGGCGGCGCCGGCGTGGCCCTCCCCTTGATCGCCACCGGCAACGCCAACGCGGCCTCCGTCGACACCTGGGAGAAGGTCGCCCAGTGTGAGAGCACGGGCAACTGGAGCATCAACACCGGCAACGGTTTCTACGGCGGCCTGCAGTTCACGCAGAGCACCTGGGCCGCCTTCGGCGGCACCGAGTACGCGCCGCGCGCCGACCTCGCCACCAAGGACCAGCAGATAGCCATCGCCGAGAAGGTGCTGGCGGGTCAGGGCCCGGGCGCCTGGCCGGTCTGCTCGGTCAAGGCCGGTCTGACCAAGGGCGGTCCGGCCCCGGCCGTCTCCCCCGACGGCGAGAGCAACCCGACCGAGCAGCGGGAGCAGGCCGCGCCGCAGCGCGCGGACCGCGCCGAGAAGGCCGAGCCCAAGGCCGAGAAGAAGGCCGAGCCCAAGGTCGAGAAGACCGAGGAGAAGGCGGAGCCCGAGGCCGCGCCGAAGTCGAGCGAGGGCACCTCCTACGAGGTCGTCGGCGGCGACACCCTCTTCAAGATCGCCACCGCCCAGGGCGTCGACGGCGGCTGGCAGCGGATCTACGAGGACAACCGCCAGGTCATCGGCGGCAACCCCGACCTGATCTACCCGGGCCAGGAGCTGACCCTGGGTGGCGTCTCCACCCAGCAGAAGGCCGCCGCCAAGCCCGAGCCCAAGGCCGCCAAGCCCGAGCCCAAGGCCGAGCCCAAGGTCGAGAAGACCGAGAAGACCGAGAAGACCGAGAAGAAGGCCGAGCCCAAGGCCGAGGCGCCGGCCGAGCGTGCCGACCGCTCCGACCGGAGCGACAACGTCTCCACCGGTGTCTCCACCGGCTACACCGCCCCGGTGAACGCCGCCCCGTCCGGCTCCTACAAGGCCTCGGGCGCCCGCTGGTCCAACGGCCACACCGGTGAGGACTTCCCCGCCGGCTCCGGCACCCCGGTGAAGGCCGTCACCAACGGCACCGTGGTCTCCGCCGGCTGGGGTGGCGCGTACGGCAACCAGGTCGTCATCCGTCACGACGACGGCCGCTACAGCCAGTACGGCCACCTGTCCTCGATCTCGGTCAACGCCGGCCAGCGGGTCGCCGTCGGTCAGCAGATCGGCGCGGTCGGCTCCACCGGCAACAGCACCGGTCCGCACCTGCACTTCGAGGTGCGCACCGCCCCCGGCTACGGCTCCGACATCGACCCGCTGGCCTACCTGCGGGCCAACGGCGTCGCCATCTGAGTCGGACCGGACCACCGGCCACGGCACCACCCGGCCCGGAACACCACGGGCCGGGTGACCCGTGACCCCCTTTCCGGGACAGCGAGAGGCGGGTGGGGGGGCGCGTACGCGCCCCCACCCCACCCGCCTCGTCCCGTTTCCGCGCCCGATCCCGTGGCCGCGGTGGAGCCCCGCCGCGGGTCAGTCGACGCAGAGGCAGAAGGGGTGGCCCGCCGGATCCAGGTAGACCCGGAAGCCGCGCTTGCCGTCGTCGTCGCCCTCGACGAGCTCCGCCCCGAGCCCCAGCACCTCGCGTTCGGCGGCGTCCAGTTCCTCCCGCGGCACGTAGAAGTCGAGGTGGAACTGCTGGGACCGCTCGGCGCTCGGCCACTGCGGCGGCACGTGTCCCTCGGCCTCCTGGAAGGCCAGCCTCCGGCCTGCCAGGGCGCCCGAGTCGAACGTCACCTCCACCCAGCGGCCCTCGCCCTCCACCCGCCCGCCCAGCATCCGGGCGTAGAAGTCGGCGAGCCTTCCGGGGGCCGGACAGTCCAGAACGACGACGGACCGAAGCGTGTTGATGGGCATGGTGTCCTCTCCCTGCGGCAGCGGTTCCCGAGGCTCGTTACCGCTTTACCGGCTCAACAGGTAACGAGTTACCCCATGATGGCGTGATACCGGTAACACGGCAAGACCGGTAACGTTGCGGGAGTGGAGCAGTCCGACGACCGGGATCCCACGCCGCCGGGGCTCCGTCCGGTGCGGGACCTGATCAACACCCTGGACGTGGAGACGGGCGCCGACGCGCTCGCCACCACGGCCGGCCTCGCCGCGTTCGCGCACCGCCACGGGTTGACCGAACCGGAGGCGGTCAAACGGAATCTTCCGGACATCGTCCGACTGCGCGAGGGGCTGCGCGCCGCCTGCCTGGCCCACACCGGCACACCGGTGCCCGAGGAGGCCCTGGCCGAACTGGACGCGGTGCTGCGCCGCGCCCCCCTCACGCTCACCCTCGACGAGGAGGGAACGGCGACGCTCGCCCCCGCCGACGGACTCACCGACGTCCCCGCCCTGACCGCGCGGATCGCGGCGGCCGTCGCCGTCGCGGCCTCCGACGGCACCTGGCGGCGCCTCAAGGTCTGCGAGGCACCCGACTGCCGGTGGGCCTACTACGACCGCAGCCCCGCCGGCCGCCGGCGCTGGTGCGACATGGCCGTCTGCGGAAGCCGGGCGAAGATGAGGGCCTACCGCGCACGACGGACGTCCGGCGCACGCGGTGGGTCAGGAACCCCCGGGAGGACATGACCGGCCGGCACCGCGCGCCACGGGCCCGGAGCGCGCGGAACCGCCGGCCCTACGCCGTCGGCCGCCCCAACGCCCGGAACGACCAGCCCGCCTTGCGCCACAGCACCGGATCCAGGGTGTTGCGGCCGTCGAGGACGCGCCGCCGGGCCACCGCCTCGCCCAGCACCTGCGGGTCCAGCTCCCGGAACTCCCGCCACTCCGTCAGGTGCAGCACCACGTCCGCGCCGCGCACCGCGTCCAGCGCGCTCTCGGCGTACCCCAGCGTGGGGAAGACCCGGCGGGCGTTCTCCATCCCCTTCGGGTCGTACACCGTCACCTGGCCGCCCTGGAGGTGGATCTGCCCGGCCACGTTCAACGCCGGCGAGTCGCGCACGTCGTCGGAGTCCGGTTTGAACGTCGCGCCCAGCACCGCCACCCGTTGCCCGAGGAACGCGCCGCCGACCGTCTCGCGGGCCAGGTCCACCATGTGGGAGCGGCGGCGCATGTTGATCGAGTCGACCTCCCGCAGGAACGTCAGCGCCTGGTCCGCGCCCAACTCGCCGGCCCGCGCCATGAACGCCCGGATGTCCTTCGGCAGGCAGCCACCGCCGAAACCGATCCCGGCCCGCAGGAACTTCCGGCCGATCCGGTCGTCGTGACCGAGCGCCTCCGCCAGCTTCACCACGTCGCCGCCCGCGGTCTCGCAGACCTCCGCCATGGCGTTGATGAACGAGATCTTGGTCGCCAGGAAGGAGTTCGCGGCCGTCTTCACCAGCTCGGCCGTCGGGAAGTCCGTCACCACGAACGGCGAGCCCTCCGCGATCGGCTTCGCGTAGACCTCGCGCAGCAGTTCCTCGGCGCGCTCCGAGCGCACTCCCACCACGATCCGGTCCGGGCGGAGGGTGTCCTCGATGGCGAAGCCCTCGCGCAGGAACTCCGGATTCCAGGCCAGTTCGGCCGCCTCGCCCGCCGGGGCCAGCTCCGTCAGCCGCCGCGCCAACCTCTCCGCGCTGCCCACCGGCACCGTCGACTTGCCCACCACCAGTGCCGGGCGCGTCAGGTGGGGGGCGAGCGAGTCGACGGCGCGGTCCACGTAGGACATGTCGCACGCGTACTCGCCCTGCTTCTGCGGCGTGTTCACACAGACGAAGTGGACGTCGCCGAACGTCCCCACCTCCTCCCAGGAGGTGGTGAAGCGCAGCCGTCCCGTCGAGCCGGCCACCCCGGCGACGTGGCGGCGCAGCAGCTCCTCCAGCCCCGGTTCGTAGAAGGGCACTCGTCCGGCCGACAGCGTCTCCACCTTCTCGGCCACCACGTCCAGGCCCAGCACCTCGAACCCCAGCTCGGCCATGGCGGCGGCGTGCGTCGCGCCGAGGTAGCCGGTGCCGATCACGGTGATCCTGAGGGCCATGGAGTGCTCCTGTGGTACGGGCGGGGTACTGTCCGCGAGCATATCCGGCCGTCGCCCGCCCGCTCCGGCCGCCGGTGTCGGCAAACTCATGTACCCGCGGACGGGCCGGGCCACTAGAATTGTGTTACTTAACGGTAGTTAGCAGTACCGCACCCAGGGAGTTGAGACACCGTGGCGGGATCGACCGACTTCGACCTCTACCGGCCGGCCGAGGAGCACGAGATGCTCCGCGAATCGGTGCGCTCGCTCGCCGAGGCGAAGATCGCGCCCTTCGCCGCCGAGGTGGACGAGCAGGGCCGCTTCCCCCAGGAGGCGCTGGACGCCCTGGTGGCCAACGACCTGCACGCCGTCCACGTGCCCGAGACCTACGGCGGCGGCGGTGCCGACGCGCTGGCCACCGTCATCGTGATCGAGGAGGTCGCCCGGGTGTGCGCCTCCTCCTCCCTGATCCCGGCGGTCAACAAGCTCGGCTCGCTGCCGGTGATCCTCTCCGGCTCCGAGGAGCTCAAGCGCAAGTACCTCACCCCCCTCGCCAAGGGCGACGCGATGTTCTCCTACTGCCTGTCCGAGCCCGAGGCCGGCTCGGACGCGGCCGGCATGAAGACCCGCGCGGTGCGCGACGGCGACCACTGGATCCTCAACGGCGTCAAGCGCTGGATCACCAACGCCGGCGTCAGCGAGTACTACACGGTGATGGCCGTCACCGACCCCGAGAAGCGCTCCAAGGGCATCTCGGCCTTCGTCGTGGAGAAGGGCGACGAGGGAGTCTCCTTCGGCGCCCCGGAGAAGAAGCTCGGCATCAAGGGCTCCCCGACCCGCGAGGTCTACTTCGACAACGTCCGCATCCCCGCCGACCGCATGATCGGCGAGGAGGGCACCGGCTTCGCCACCGCCATGAAGACCCTGGACCACACCCGCATCACCATCGCGGCCCAGGCCATCGGCATCGCCCAGGGCGCGCTGGACTACGCCAAGGGCTACGTCGCCGAGCGCAAGCAGTTCGGCAAGCCGATCGGCGACTTCCAGGGCGTCCAGTTCATGCTCGCCGACATGGCGATGAAGCTGGAGGCCGCCCGTCAGCTCACCTACGCCGCCGCGGCCCGCTCCGAGCGCGTGACCCTCGGCGCCGACGGCAAGGCGGAGGACCTGACCTTCTACGGCGCCGCCGCCAAGTGCTACGCCTCGGACGCCGCCATGGAGATCACCACCGACGCCGTCCAGCTGCTGGGCGGCTACGGCTACACCCGCGACTACCCGGTCGAGCGCATGATGCGCGACGCCAAGATCACCCAGATCTACGAGGGCACCAACCAGGTCCAGCGGATCGTGATGGCCCGCAACCTGCCGTAAGGCCGGAGGGCGGCGTTCGGTCGGCTCGGCGCCGCAACCGCGACTCGGGGGCGCCCTTCGGGGCGCCCCCGACGTCTTCCGCTTCTGTGGGCCCGTTCGATCTTCCCTGCCGGCGTGGGGTTATGGGTGGTTTGGAGGAGGCCGGAAGGAACAACGAGGCTGTACTCAGACGCTGTCGCTCCGGTCGCGGATCAGTTTGGTGATCGATACGACTCTCGGTCGGCCGACATTGCTGACACCGAAACCGAGTCCGTGCCGGTAGATCTCAGGAATCCAGTACTGGTCCTTCTCTCTGAAAAGGACACCGTTGGCCTCAAGGAGACGAGCCTGTGCTGAGGTCAGACGGACCGAATCGAGGGTGAAAGGAACCTTGCGGATCTCTTCGGGCAACTCCTGGAGGTGTCTGAAGACAGCGTCCACGGGTTCGTTCTCCTGCGCCATCGCGAAGATCTTCTCCCGGCTGCACTGTGGTAGCGCCCTGCGCATGGCCGAAGGAGTAAGCAAACGATCCGACCACCTTCCGGTCTTCTCATCGCCGGCCGAATTACTGGCGGCCTCGGCCAAGAAGTAGACGATGTCTCTCGCCTGGATCTGCAGATTGAAGTCGGAGAGCGCAGCCAGGAACCACTCCTCGGAGCGAGCTTCGCGGGAGCGGTCCGAGCCGAGCTTCTGCCCCCATACCTGGATGAGGATTTTGGAGAGTTCCTTCGAACTGGCCGAACGAACGCTGACCGACGTGTCGTTCATCAGCGCACCAGCTCGCTCGTTCACCCATGCAGCCAGACGGAGCGCCTCGGTCCGGTTCCACCGGAGCTCATATGCGCGGTGACGTTCGAGGAACTGTTGGGCGTTCTGTTGGACCGAGTTCAGAACGAGGTCGCGCCGCACAAAGACAACCAAACCCAGAGGGTGTCCACGCAGGGAACGGAGCCACTCGGGACAACCGGTGAGCAGGGCCCTCAGTGCGCGCTGCTGCTGCTGATTGCTGTTGAAATCCTGGAAGAGATCCTCCAAGCCGTCGATCACGAAGACCGCACGTTTCTCTCGGGCAAGATCCGTCAGTGCGGATTCGGCTGTCTTGGCCGTGGCGTCCAGACCGGCGGCGCGGGCCAGGCACGTTAGCCAGACCTGGCGCCATTCCACTTCGTTCAGTCTTTTGTCCAGCGCTTCGGTAACCAAGTCGCGGATGGAAAGGAAACTGTCCGGTTCGTTCCCGGTCAATCTGGCGGCGGAAGACCGCCGGACGTCGTCGATTCCAGAGCGAAGTTCTTCGGCAAGATTCTGTGATGCCAGAACGGGCACCAGCGGAGCACGGAGTTCGATGTTGTTCACGTCGACGGCTGCACCGAATTCCTCCCAGGTGCTCTGACGGCACATGCGGAGGTAGGTGAAGGTCTTTCCGGATCCCTTGGCTCCGACGATGATCTCCACCGGTGCCTCCGTCCTGTGGTTCGACACCAGGTTGGTGAGGGCTTCTGTCGGTAGAAATCCGTCCTGCACCTGGGCGGTCTCAGCATACGTAAGGCTCCGAGCCAGGTCTGCGAGCTTTTCGCGTACGACTCGAAGGTCGTCCTGGGAATTCTGCAAGCCCGAAATGGAAGCGGCCGGCTCCGGTGGGCGCAGACTGTCCGCGAGCTCGGACACCACGGAGCGTAGCGCGGTCCTCTCGATCCTGTCGCACACGTCGGCCCATCCCCGGGGGAGCGCGAGCAGGGGAGGGAGAAAGGGACTGCTGAGGGGCTCGGACGCCACATCGCGATCAACGGTGCTCTCGTCGCCGGTCTCCTCGTGGGAGCTCGATGGCGGAGCAATGGTCCCGGCGACCGCTTCCATCAACGATGCTGCCGCTTCCGACAACTCCGTCCCGTGTTCCTTCTCTTGGAACTGAGTGAGCAGTACGGCGCAGGAAGGGTCGGTCGGCCGTCGGGACGGGGCCCGGTGGGCCAGGTGTTTCAACATGTTCACGGTGCCCTGCACCGACTGATCGCTGACGGTGGTCACGAACACGCGGTGTACCCGTGGGTCCAAGAGGATCGGTGCACTGAGTTCGCTGGTGCCGGCTCTCAAGTCGATCAGAACGGTGTCCGCCCCCACCGAGTGGGCGAGCTCCGCCAGCGATTCCGTCAGGATGTACGGTGGCCGGTCATGTGTCAGGAGATCCACCGGTTGGATTCGGGGCGGGCCGATCCGAGTGCTGTCCCGCGTGGTGGGCAGGACGATAATTCCACCATGCTCCTGGTTGAGCAGGAACTTCCTCGCCAGCGCGATGATGTGGCTCCGGTCGTCGACCGGGGAGCCGTGTAGCAGGGAGATGAAGTCATCCAGAGCGAAATCCAGCCTTCCGCCCTGGGAAGCGATCATCCAACTGATGCCCGGTGCTTCGAGGTCGGCGTCGACCAGGAGAATGCGTTGTCCGTCAGCGGCCGTGTCGGTTCTCCGCTCCGCCAGTTCGCGGGCGAGTGCGACACAGTGCAAGGTCCGACCTACTCCGCCTTTGAAAGAGTGAAAGGCGCAGACTCGAACGCCGTGGGGGAATTGTTCTGTCTGCGGAGCGGGCAGTCCCTGTGCCAACTCCTGGACGATGCGCCGCTCGCCCCATCGAGGTACCCGAGTGACCTGGGTGATTTTCTCCGTGGTGCGTAGGTGGACCTCAAGGGCATCGCCGCTGCGGCCGCTGTCGAGCGACTCCAGTAGAATCACTTGGCTTTCCATGTCCACGGTGAGAGGACCCAGCCGCTCGGTGAGCCACGCCCACACGGTTTCGGGGTCCGTCCCCTCGGCAATGGTGAACTCGACGCTGTCCCAGTATGCGTCGACCTCGAGTAGCCAGGGCTCCCATTCGTCCCGTGCGGCGAGCTTGGCGAAGTACTCATCGACATCCACCCAGGTGTAGAGGTGGCTCGGAGCAGGAAGGGACTCCCCGGCGATCACCGCTTGTGCTCCTTTCGGCACCATTCGCTGAGGCTGCTCAGCGCGGTGTCTGCGATTTTTTCGTCATCCCTGTGTAGTGCGGCACCATACCGCCAGGCCTCATGGAGTTGGTGCTGTTCCACCTTGTTCCGACCGCCGTGTCTGCGGCGGCAGCCGATCAGCCGTCCCACCGCGTCAGGGCTGAGCCTGAGTTCCTTGGCGAGGGCTCTCAAATCGTGCGTGCGCAGTTCGGGGGGAAGGTCGGCGGTGCTGCGACCATTGGTTCCGTTCTTTCCGAGAACAGCCGCTTTTAGGCCACATTCGACGCTGTAGAACTGTAACAGGCGTGCTGCTGACCCATCCCTTACGGAGGCGCCATCCCGAAGCTCCACGTAGCTTCTGATCAGGTCACCCACCCCTACCTCGACTCCCATGGTGTCAGCTTAGAGAGGAAGGGGGGCGAACATGGCGGGAATGGGATGACGGATCGCTCCATGGCGCGCCTCTTCCGGCAACAGCGGCCGCGCGTGGGGCCCCGGACCGGACGGTCCGGGGCCCCACGCGTCACATGGCCGTACGGGAGGTGTTCCCGCGCCGGCGGGGTTCAGTCGCCCTTGACGGTGACCTTCTCGCCGTTCTTGATCTGCTCGACGAGCGTCTTGACCTTCGCCATGTCCCACTTGAGGGAGCCCTGCGGCGCGGATCCCGCGATCGGCATGTTCATCGAGACGCCCTCGCCGCCCGTGACGTCCTTCATGGCCCAGAACATCGAGGCCAGGTCGAACAGCCCCATGTCCTTGTCGACGATCAGGGTGTCCAGGCCCGCGCTCATCGTCGGGTAGAGCCTGAAGGGATTGAGGACGGTGGAGGGGGTGGCGGTCTGGTCGGCCAGGGCGGCCAGGAACTTCTGCTGGTTCTTGGTGCGCTCCAGGTCGCTGCCCGCCTCGTAGCGGTTGCGGACGAAGGCCAACGCCTCGGCGCCGTTCAGCGTCTGACGGCCCTTCTCGAAGTCGGCGCCGGAGTTCTTGTCCTTGATGTCGCGGGGGATGTCCATCTCCACGCCGCCGACCGCGTCCACGATCTTGGCGAAGCCGCCGAAGCCGATCTCCGCGTAGTGGTCTATGCGCAGGCCGGTGTTGTACTCGACGGTGCGGACCAGCAGGGTGGCGCCGTCCATGGAGTAGGAGGCGTTGAGCTTGTTGGCGCCGCGGGAGGGGAACATCTTGCCGCTCTCGGACCCCTTGAACTCGGGGATGGTGACCCAGGAGTCGCGGGGCAGGGAGATCATGACGACGCCCTGGGGGCCGTCGTGGAGCAGGATCATCGAGTCGGTGCGCTTCCCCGCGGCCGATCCGGTGTGCAGTTCCTTCCGCTCCTCGGCGGTCAGGCCCTCGCGGCTGTCGGAGCCCACGATCAGGTACGTGGTGCCCTCGCCCTTCTCGGGCCGGTCGACGACCGTGCTCAGGTCGACCTCGCGGCGCAGCTTGGAGTCGGCCCAGAAGTAGGTGCCGACGGACCACACCAGGAGCACGACGAGCAGGGTGACGAACCCCACCTTGATCCGACGGCCCCAGTCGGGGGCGGGGCGCGGGCCGCGGTACCCGACGTTCCCGTCCCCGCCGCGCCCCCCGGCGTAGCCGGCGCCGGCGTACACCTGGCCCGTGTTGTAGCCGGAGTCGTACCCGGCGGGGCCGCCGTATCCGGGGCGGCCGTCGTACCCGGTGGGGCCGTCGTGGTTGCCGTGGCCGCCGTAGTGGTCACCGCGTCGCGGGTTCGGCATGGCACGGGTGGGGTCCGGGCGCGGTCCGACGCCACCGCCGTTGGGCCAGTCAGTCATGGGAGGCAGTGTGCACGCTCCGGGTGGACGAGCCATAGACAGGGGGCCGGAACCGGAGCAGGGCTGTTGCAGAGCTGATGCACTGCGCGGTGTTCGCGGCGGGACGGGCGCGCACCGGGTGGGGCGGGGCGCCGTCCGTGCGCCCGGGCGGCGGGCGCGGGCCGTGGGGTTCCGTACCGGAGGGGCCGCATAGGGTGGAGAACATGACGACTCAGGCCCAGGCCCCCCAGCACGATCTGCCGGGCAAGCCCACCGCGGTGTCCCGGACCACCCTGTCGCACATCATGACGGGCAACGACACCAACCTCCTCGGCACCGTCCACGGCGGGGTGATCATGAAGTTGGTCGACGACGCGGCGGGCGCGGTGGCCGGACGGCACTCGGGCGGGCCGGCGGTCACGGCGTCGATGGACGAGATGGTCTTCCTGGAGCCGGTCCGGGTGGGGGACCTGGTGCATGTGAAGGCCCAGGTGAACTGGACGGGCCGGACCTCGATGGAGGTCGGGGTGCGGGTGCTGGCCGAGCGCTGGAACGAGTCGGCCCCGGCGACGCAGGTCGCCTCGGCCTACCTGGTGTTCACGGCGGTGGACGAGAGCGGCAGGCCGCGACCGGTGCCGCCGGTGATCCCCGAGACCGAGCGGGACAAGCGGCGGTGGCAGGAGGCCCAGATCCGGCGTACCCACCGGCTGGCCCGGCGCCGTGCGATCAAGGAGTTGCGCGACCGGCGGGCGGCCGAGGGCATCGACGACTGACGGACGACCGACCGGCGGACGGGACGACCGTCAGGGACAGGCGACCTCGTCGCCCGTGACGGCACGCACGCCGCCGCTCCCGGGTTTCGCCGGGCGACCGCCGCCGTCCGGGGACGACGACGGGGACGCGGAGGGCGACGGGGAGCCCGAGGCCGAGGAGGACGCGGCGGGGGCCGTGCCGTCGGCGGGCGCGGGACGCACCCGGCGCACCTCCTGACGGTCGTCGCCCAGGACGACCTCCAGCACCGGCCCCTGCCCCTTCACCGCCTTCAGCCGGGCGCCGGGCAGAGCGGTGGCCAGGGCGCGCGCCGAGCGGTCCCAGCCGGGGTCGTGGCGGATGACGGTGTGCTCGACGTCCCGGCGCTCCGCGGCGCGGGGGGCGCCGGTGGTGTCGAAGCCGGTGGCGCGCAGGGCGCGGTCCACCCGGTCGCCGAGGGCGGCGTCGGAGGTGCCGTTCTCGACCCGCACGCGGATCCTCGCGGGATCGACCTCGACCGGCAGGGGATCGTCCTTCCGGGGCTTCTCCGTCCGCTCGGGCCTCCCGCCGGGGGGCTCGTCGAGGTTCTTGGCATCGGCCGCGGCACCGCCGACCCCCTCCCGCCCGGCCCGCTTCGCCGTTCCGGAAGTCAGGGGGCGGTCCCGGCGCAGCGCGGTGAACAGCCGCTCCGCGCCCTCGTCGTTCCACACGACGGTCGAGCCGACACCGGGCACCGTGTGGTCGGGGTCGTCGAGGGGGACGGAGGCGAACTCGGCGGAGGCCGTGGTGAAGCCGCGCATGGCCCGGCCGAGCGCCAGCAGATCGTCGGCGCCGAAGTCCCGGTCGGCGCGGACCGATCCGAGCAGTGCGGAGACGACCCGGCCGAGCCGGGTGGGGGCGGTGAGGAGGTCCTTCTCGGTGGCCTCGCCGATGACGGAGGCCAGGAAGCGCTGTTGACGCTTGATGCGGCCGAGGTCGCCCTCGGCGTCGAGGTACCGCGCCCGTACGTACCGCAGGGCCTCTCCGCCGTCGAGCCGGGTGGTGCCGGCGGGCAGGTCGAGGCCGCTGCGTTCGTCGCGGAGCGGTCGGGGGGTGCAGACGGGGACGCCGCCCAGGGCGTCGATGGTCCGCATGAAGCTGGTGAAGTCGACCTCCAGGTAGTGGTCGATGCGCAGGCCGGTCAGTTTCTCGACGGTGCGGACGGTGAGTCCCGGGCCGCCGATGGAGTAGGCGGCGTTGATCTTCCCGGAGTGCTCGGTGCGGCGCTCGCCGGTGACCGGGTCGATGTGCTCGGGGAACTCGGCGTAGGTGTCGCGGGGGATGCTGACGACACTGGCCCGGCCGCGGTCGGCCGAGATGTGCACGAGCATGATCGTGTCGGTGCAGTTGCAGGGCTCGCCCCCGAGCGAGTACCTGCGTTTCTGCTCCTCGGTGAGGTCGTCGCGGTCGTCGACGCCGACGACCAGGAAGTTGGTGCCGCCTCCGGCACCGGGGCGGTGGCTGAGCCCGTGGAAGGGGTCCACGCGCTCCAGGCGGCCGTCGAGTCCGGAGACCACCGCGTGCCCGATGCCGCCGGCCAGCAGCACCATCGCGGAGACGGCGCCGGCGATCCTGGTTCCCCAGCGGGACGGGCCGCGCCGCTTCGGTCGGGGACGGGCGTGGCGGCCGCGTTGACGGGACCGTGACCGTAGGGGCATCGGGGTAAGCACCTCCGCGGCGGTGGGGGCCAGGAAGCGGCCAACATAAGTCCATACGATCTACGGACCGCGATCCCACGCCGTCCTCGGCCGGCGGCCACCCGGCTGCCGTGCGAGGGCGTCACCCGGTCGCGGTACCGTGATCCGGTGACCTCTGCACAACGATCCCCCTCCCCGGCCGCGGCGCCGCCCGCGGTCTCCGTGATCATGCCGGTGCTCAACGAGGAGCGGTACCTGCGCAGCTCCGTGCGGCACATCCTGGAGCAGGAGTACGCCGGTGAGCTGGAGGTCGTGATCGCCCTCGGCCCATCCGAGGACCACACCGACGCCATCGCCGCCGAGCTGGTCCGCGAGGACCCGCGGGTGCGCACCGTGCCCAACCCCACCGGCCGCACCCCCGCCGGCCTCAACGCGGCCATCGCCGCCTCCCGCCACCCGATCGTGGTGCGGGTGGACGGGCACGGCATGCTCTCGCCGAACTACATAGCGACCGCCGTGCGGTTGCTGGAGGAGACCGGCGCGGCGAACGTCGGCGGCATCATGCACGCCGAGGGCGAGAACGACTGGGAGAAGGCGGTGGCCGCCGCGATGACGTCGAGGATCGGTGTCGGCAACGCGGCGTTCCACACCGGTGGCGAGGCCGGCGAGGCCGAGACGGTCTACCTGGGAGTCTTCCGGCGGGAGGTGCTGGAGCAGCAGGGCGGCTACAACGAGGAGTTCATCCGGGCGCAGGACTGGGAACTGAACTTCCGCATCCGGCAGGCGGGCGGGCTGATCTGGTTCTCGCCGGAGCTGCTGGTCTCCTACCGGCCGCGACCGAGCGTGCGCGCGCTGGCCAAGCAGTACCGCAACTACGGCCGCTGGCGGCACGTGGTGGCCCGCTACCACTCCGGGTCGATCAACCTGCGCTACCTGGCGCCGCCCGCCGCGGTGGTGGCGATGGCGGCGGGCCTGGTGGTGGGGGCGCTGGTCACCCCCTGGGGCCTGGTCGTCCCGGCGGGCTACCTCGCGGCGATCACCGCGGGATCGGTCCCGGCGGGCAGGGGTCTGCCGCCGGGAGCCCGGGTGCGGATCCCGCTCGCGCTGGCGACGATGCACATGTCCTGGGGCTGGGGCTTTTTGACCAGTCCGCGCAAGCTGGCCGAGAAGGTGAAGGCGAGCCGCAGGGAGCCGGTGACCGCCGGCGGCTGACGGCGCGTCACCAGGTGTAGCGGGGGTTGACGTCCATGCAGCCCCTGTCCTCGCCGCCCAGCATGTCGGCGCTCTTTGGGGCCTTGCGCTCGCCGTCGTCCGGCTTCTCCGACCCCACCGGATAGGTGGCGCCCTCACGCCAGTCGGCGCCCACGACCAGGGTGATCTCCTCGACGCCCGCCGACCGCCGTACCGCCCGCTCGGGCAGGCCGACGGCCTCGGCGACGGCGAGGGCGTCGCCGTGCAGGCTCTCGTCGGGGTACGACAGGGTGGTGTCGGCCCGGGGCTCCTCGGTCGGTTCGGCGGCGGCCAGAGTGAAACCGAGCCGCCGCAGTTCGTCGGCGACGGCGCCGGCGCGGCCGTTGACGGGACCGAGGGCGGCGGTGCGGGTGCCGTTGAGGACGCGCACGGTGATCCGTTCCTCGGGCGCGGCGGGGTCGCGCGTCTCCCGTGCGGTGTCCTTCTTCGGCGCGGGGTCCTTCCCGTCGAGCGCGACGTCGTCGCGGATGAGGGAGAAGACCTGTTCGGCCTCGCCGGGCTTGGGGACGACGTAGTCGCCGCCGGCGGCGTACTCCCACGGCATGGTGGCCATGGAGATCCGGTCGGTGGGGACCTTCTTCAACTCGTTCGCCAGGTCGTAGAGGTCCTTGACGCCCTCGATGCCGTCGTCCACGGTGAGCGCCTCGGTCGCGGCCTCGGCGAGCGCCCGGAGCTTGCCGGCGTCGGTGAGCTTGGTGCCGGCCTTGAGCTGGCGGACCATCGAGTTCATGTACATGTGCTGGGCCCGGGCCCGGCCGATGTCCGTGCCGTCGCCGAAGCCGTAGCGGGTGCGCAGCCACTGGAGGGCCTGCTCGCCCCGGACGGTGGTCTCGCCCTTCTCCAGACGGAGGCCGGAGTTGGGGTCGTGGACGTTGGCCCGCACGCAGACGGGGACACCGCCGACGGCGTCGGCCATGTCCACCACGCCCGCGAAGTCGATCATCATGAAGTGGTCGATGGGGATGCCGGTCAGTTCGCCCCAGGTGGCGACGGTGCAGCCCGGTCCGCCGTGCTGGAGACTGGTGTTGATCTTCCCGATGGTCCGTGGATGGACCGTGTCGTCCTCCGGGTCGGTGCACTCGGGGATGGTCACCCGGGTGTCCCGGGGGATGCTGAGCACCGAGATGCTGTCGCGGTCGGCGGAGAGGTGCAGCAGCATCTGCACGTCGGCGAGCGGCTCGTCCCCGACCTTGTCGCGGGCGCCGCCGAGCTCGACGTTCCGCGTGGAGTTACGGCTGTCGGAGCCCAGCAGCAGGATGTTGATCGGGGTGCGACCGTCGGCGTCCTGACGGTGTTTGAGCTGGTCGCCGCCGAGGGTGAGGGGCTTCCTGGTGAGGTTGCCGTTGAGGTGCTCGTAGTAGAGGTAGCCGGCGCCGGCGGTGCCCAGGACCAGTACCGACAGGCTGAGGGCGACCCAGCGCAGCACCCGCACGGCGCCCCCGGGCCGACGGCCCCCCGTACCGCCGCCGCTCCCCTCGGGGCCGCTCCTCCCGTGTCCCGCTCCGTGCCCGCCGGAGCGCGGGCCGCGTCCGGCACCGGCACCCCCTCCGGTGCCGTCCGTTCCGGAGGCGTCCGCGTACGGTCCGTTCCTCCGGCCGAGGTCCCGGGCCCGCGGGGCGCGGTCGTGCGGTCCGTCCCCCGGTGCGGCGTACTGCCTCAACGAGCCCTCCCCAGCCACCGGGACCGCTTCGGAACGCGGCGCCGGGACCTCACTTGGCGCATATCTGTTCGTCGGCCTCCACGTTCCCGAGGTTCTCCGGGGCCTTCGTCGGAGTGGCGACGGGGATCCCGACCCCCTTGAAGTCGGCGCCGAGCGTGAGGACCATCGGTTCGCGCCCCACGGCGTCCACGGTGCCCGGCTTCAGGGCGGAGGCGGGCAGGCCCATGAGGTCGGCGAGCTTGCGAGCCTGGTCGGCCTGGTTGGGCGCGTATTCCAGGGTCGTCTTGTCGGCCGGCTCGGGCGCGTTGCCGCCGTTGCGGGCCTTCGACATCCCGTGGCTGTTCTGCAGCCAACTGAGCGTGGTCTGCGCGGCGCCGGCGATCTCCCCGCCGTTGAAGACGTCGACCCGGACGTCGACGGCATCGGCCCGCGGGCCCTTGAGCAGGGCCTCCTGCTCCTGCTTGGCCTTGTCCTTGGCCGCCTTCTCCTTCTTCTCCACCTCGGTGAGGGAGACGTCGTTCTGCAGCATCGAGAACAGCGGGAGCGCCTTGGTCTCGTCGAGTACGACGGTGGCCTTGATCTTCTCCGTGGGATTGTCGTTCACCGGGAGGGTGACGAAGGAGATGTTCTTGAGGTCGATCCCGCTGAGTTCCCTGCCCAGGTCGGTCAGCTTCTTGATGCTGCCTATCTTGCTGTCGACGGTGAGCGCCTTGGTGGCGGCGTCCGCCAGGTCCCACAGCTTGCCGGGGTCGGTCAGGGTGTCGTTGGACTTGAACTTGCGGATCATCGAACTCAGGAACTGCTGCTGCACCTTGATGCGGTCCAGGTCGCTGCTGTTCCCGAAGCTCTTGCGGGTGCGGACGAAGGCCAGGGCGTCCTCGCCCATGACGACGCTCTCGCCGGCGGGCAGGTCCAGCTTCGACTTGGGGTCCTTGACGGGCTTCTCCAGACAGACCTCGACGCCGCCGATGGCGGTGGTCAGCGTCTTGACCGCGTTGAAGTCGGCCATCATGAAGTGGTGGACGTCCAGCCCCGTCAGCTCCTTGACGGTGCGCATGGTGCAGCCCGGGTCGCGGCCCCCCTGACCGAGGCTGTTGTTGAACCGGGTGTTCGGGGTGCCCGGGATCATCTCGGTGGTGCCGTCCTCCTGCTTGGTGGGGCAGTCGGGGATGTCGGTGATCAGGTCCCGGGGGATGCTCAGGACGGTGGCGTTGGAGCGGTCCTCGGAGACGTGGAAGAGGAACGTGGTGTCGGCGTGGCCGCCGCTGCCCGTGTCCCCGTAGCCCTCGTTGCCCGCTCCGGTGCGCTTGTCCGTGCCGATCAGCAGGATGTTGATGGGGCCGCCCTCGCCGAAGCCCCCGGTGTCACCGCCGACGTCGCCGACGTCGACCGTGCTGAGGTTGCCGTTGAAGTGGTCGTAGACGAGGTATCCGGCGACCGAGGTGCCGACGACCAGGAAGGCCGCCACGCCACCGGTCCATTTCAGGGCCTTCTTCCGGCCGGCCTTCTTCGCCCTCGCCTTGCGCCGGGCGGCGGCCCTGCCGCCGGTCTGCGCGGCCTGGTACCGGGCGGCCGCCCGGCCGCCGGCGCTCTTGCGGGCCGCGGCCCTGCCTCCGGGGGGCCTGGTCTCGGCCGGGGTGGCGTCGGTCGACTCGCTCTCCGGGTCGTCGGCCACCCGTCGCCTGCGCTGCCGTGGCACCTCGCCGTGGGGAGCGGTGGCCTGCCGGTGGTCCGAGGCGCGAGGGGCCTCCGTGCGGGGGGGCGCCGTTCGGGGAGCCGCCGTGCGGGGGGCGGGGGAGGGGGACGGTCGCGCTCCGGGGGAGGCCGGTCGCAGTTTGTAGTCGCCGGTCTCCGGGTCGAAGACCCACTGGTCTGCGGGGTCGACATCCCCCGCACGCCCACGGCTTTGCGCGTCCACGGTTGCCTGAATCCTCCGTCGTGCCACGTAGCGCCCTCCGTTGGGACGTCGGGCGCTCGATCGGTCACAGTGCGGTGCGCGGCTGTCTGGGCGAACGCACCGGATTGCTCACACTATCCGTCACGGTTGGGTGTCAAGCACCCCTGTCCGCACGTTACTTTCCTCCTGAAGAGGACATTCCATGCCTTTTCCCGAGGGTGGACCCTGTGCTGTTTCTCTCTCGCCTCCCGACCGGCCAGGCCCGTTCGAACCCGCCCGCGCTCATCCGCACACACCGCCGACGGACGACGAGACGGAGGGGGAGGCGGACGGCGAGCCGGTGCCGTCCCCCGGAACGGTGACTCCCGTCTTCGACGCGGCAGGCCCCGTCCCGGGTTCCGCGGTCGCCTCCCGGACCCGGACGGCACCCCGCGACGCCGGTTCGCCGGACGGGGCGCCGGACGGCTCGGCCGCCGGCTCGTCGGGCGACCCGGTGACCGGTTCGTCGGTCGGGCCGTCGGGGGAGGAGCCGGTCAGGAGGTCCTCCGGCACCGGCCGGTCGTCGCGGAGCGCCGCGAAGAGCCGGTCGGCGTCGGGCTGCACCAGCTCGTCCCGGTTGGGGTCGTAGGTGTACGGCCGGCGGGGGGCGGTGAGGAACCGCACCCGGTCCTGGGGGAGGTCGCGCACGCTGCGCGCCAGATCGTAGAGTTCGGTGAGGGAGTCCAGCCCCGGATCGGCGACGAGCGAGGACGTCACCGCGTCCAGCACCCGGTACAGCTTCGTCGGGTCGGTCAGGATCCCGTCGTCGCGCACCTCGTGCAGCAGCGACTTCAGGAAGTCCTGTTGCCTGGCCATCCGTTGGGTGTCGCTGCCGTCCCCGATGCCCTTCCGGGCGCGGACGTAGCCCAGTGCCTGCTCGCCGTCGAGCCGCTGCGGGCCCGCGTCCAGGACGAGGTGGGCGTCGGGGTCGTCCACGGGTTCGGCGAGACACACCTCGACGCCGCCGACCGCGTCCACCAACTTCTCGAAGCCGGTGAAGTCCACCACCAGGTGGTGGTCGACGCGGATGCCGGTCAACTCCTCGACGGTGCGCACCGTGCAGGCCGTGCCCCCCAGCCCGAACGCCCAGTTGAACTGGGCGAACCGGGGCTCGGTGGTGGTGCCGTCGGGCTGTTCGCACTCGGGGACGTCCACCATCAGGTCGCGCGGTATCGACACCCCCGTGGCGCGGGACCGGTCGGCGGACAGGTGGAGCAGGATGGTGGTGTCCGAACGCCGGGTGCCGTTGTCCCGGCCGTACCTGCCGTTGTCGCCGCTGCGGTCGTCCGAGCCGATCAGGAGGATGTTCCTGGCCTCGTGCGCCACCGGCGAGGGACGCTGTTCCTCGAAGCGCCGCAGTTGGTTGACGGCGTCGACGTCGGTGCGGATGTTGCCGTCGAGACGGTCGTAGAGGTACCAGGCCGCCCCTCCGGCCGTGAGCACGAGGAGCGACGCGCCCAGGGCCGCCCAACGCAGCAGACGGCGGGGGCGGAGCGACGGGCCGTCCTCTGATCGGTGTTCTGCCTGGTGCGTGCCCTCTGGTTCGGTCACGTCTGAGTTCATCCCTCGCACGGTCGGCGGTGTCCGGCGCGCACAGGTGTGCGGCGACCGGTCTCCTGTACAGACACCGGAGAACGGCGCGGGGTTGTACTCCGGGTGCGGAAAACCCGCCCGTGCGGCGGAGGCCCGGGCGGGTTGGTCCGGGAAACAGGGGAAAGTTCCGCCCCGGCACCCGGGAGGGCGGGGGACCGTGGACCCGGGCCGGTCGGTCGGTGTCAGCGGACGGTGTGGGTGACGCGCTCGTTCTCCCCGCGCCGTTCCAGCTCCGCCGCGTCCAGCCGGTCCAGGTGGCGGCAGAGCACCACCGAGCCGCCCGCGGCCAGCGGGGCGAACAGTCCGGCCGAGAGTCCGTCCCAGGAGTCGTACGGCAGCCCCGACAGCAGCCGCGACCCGGGGCCGAGGCCGCGTGCGGCGGCGTCGGCACGGGCGCGTTCGACGATCCGCGCGCCGGTCAACTCCTCGCCGTCGACCACCAGCGCGGGCGCGTCCGGGTCGACGGGGGCGTACGGGGTGAAGTGATCCCCCTGGCCCGGCACTTCGACCGCGTAGTCGACGAAGCCCTCCGGCGGCTGGGGGAAGCGGGCGCCCAGGGGGCGCAGGCTGAGGGCGACGCGCTCTCCGGTGCAGGCGCGCGCCTCCGAGAGGGTCTCCGGTCCGCTGACGACGAGGTCGGCGGAGGACGCGGTCGCGGAGACGGCGGCGGAGTCGGAGAGGTCGGTGGGCAGTTCGGCCACCACCCCGGTGGAGGAGCAGGCGAGCAGCCAGACCGCGGTCTGCCAGTGGGCGGGCAGCAGCAGCGCGAGGCGGTCGCCGGGCTCGACGGACAGCTCGTCCTGGAGGAGGTTGGCGGTCTTCGCCACCCAATTGGCGAGGGTGGCGACGGAGAGTTCGACGCGCTCGCCGGTGGCGTCGTCGTAGAAGGTCGTCAGCGGACGGGCCGGGTCGGCGGCGAGCGCGGAACGCAGCAGGTCGGCGGGGGTGCGGTCGGTGGTGTTCATCGGCGCCAGGGTACGCGGGGCGCCCGCCGGCGGAGGGCGGGGAGCGGGGCGCCGGCCGGTGGAGGGGGACACCCGGAGCGACAGGACGTCAGCTCCCCGTTAGACAGCACTGAGTGTTATGCCCAATATCTTACATATGCGTGCATTCATTGCGTCCTCGATCGGCGTCGTGTGCGCGGCGGCCGCGGCGCTGCCGCTGTCCCTGCCCGACGACCTGACGGACAGTGCCTCCGCCGCCCCCGCGTCCGCACCCGTCCCCGTGACGGCGCCCCGACTGCCGGGCAGCACCCAGTCACTGCCGCTCGTGCCCCTCGAACCGACGCCCACGACCCCCACGGCCACCCCGACCGGATCACCCGGGTCCGACTCCTCCGACACGGTCTCGCTCGGCCTCCCGGCGCGCGACGTCGAGCCCTTCGCGCTGCTGGGCGTGGTCTGGAACGACCCCGAGGAGGAGCTGCACGGCCAGGTCCAGGTGCGCACCAGATCCGCGGCCGACGGCGACTGGACGCCCTGGCAGGACCTGGAGCCCCACGCCGACGCCCCCGACCCCGCCTCGACCGAACGGAGCGGCAAGGGGGTGCGCGGCGGCACCGCGCCGCTGTGGGTCGGCGACTCCGACGGAGTGCAGGTGCGCGCCGTACCGGAGAAGGACGAGGAGACCGGCACCGTCCACGAGCTGCCCGAGGGCCTGCGCCTGGAACTGGTCCACCCCGGTGACGCGCCCGCCGACGACCTCACGCCCCAGGCGCGCGCCAGCAGCGAGGTCAACGCCGACCTCGCCCCCGTCGGCGCCCACGAGATCCCCGCCCAGGACCAGGAGGCGTCGGAGACGAACCCGTCGGCGGTGCGCGGTGGCACGGAGACCGTCGAAGCGAAGGCCGTCGAGGACGAAGCCGGGGCGGAGGAGGCCGACACGCTGGCGCCCATCGGCCCCCGCCCGGCCATCGTCACCCGTCGCGGCTGGGGAGCCGACGAGAGCATCCGCGGCCCGTTCCTCTACACCAACACCGTCAAGGTCGCCTTCGTCCACCACACGGCGATGAGCAACGGCTACTCCTGTTCGCAGGCTCCGGCCCTCATCCGCGGCATCTACCGCTACCACGTCAAGAGCAACGGCTGGCGGGACGTCGGCTACAACTTCTTCGTCGACAAGTGCGGCAAGATCTACGAGGGCCGCGCCGGCGGCGTGGCCAGGCCGGTGATGGGCGCCCACACCTACGGCTTCAACGCCAACAGCACCGGCATCGCCGTCCTCGGCTCCTTCAACAGCACCAACCCCTCCTCGGCGGCGGTCAACGCCGTCTCCAAGATCGTCGCGTGGAAGCTCGGCCTGCACGGCGTCAATCCGCGCGGCACCGCGGTCATGACCTCCGGCGGCGGCAAGTACGCCAAGGGCACGCAGGTCAGGTTCCACACCGTCGCCGGGCACCGCGACGGCTACGTCACCGACTGCCCCGGCGGCCGGCTCTACGCCAAGCTGGGCACCATCCGGGAGACCGCCGCCCGCCTCCAGGGCCGGTAGCCGCCCCGGCACCGGGGACCGTGTCGGACGGCCGCCTACACTGGCTCGGCCACCCGGCACGGTCCCCAGCAGGAAAGCAGAGAAGAACCGGTGACAGAAGCGATCCTCCTCGTCGGGGGCAAGGGAACCCGGCTGCGCCCGTTGACGGTGCACACCCCCAAGCCCATGGTCCCGGCGGCCGGAGTGCCCTTCCTCACCCACCAACTGGCCCGTGCCCGGGCGGCCGGAGTCGAGCACGTCGTGCTGGCCACCTCCTACCTCGCGGAGGTCTTCGAGCCCCACTTCGGCGACGGCTCCGAACTCGGGCTCCACCTGGAGTACGTCACCGAGGGGGAGCCGCTGGGCACCGGCGGCGCCATCCGCAACGTCGCCTCCCGGCTCCACTCCGCCCCCGACGACCCGGTGCTGGTCTTCAACGGCGACATCCTCACCGGCCTCGACATCCGGGCCCTGATCGACACCCACACGTCCTTTGGCGCCGACGTCTCCCTGCACCTGACCCGGGTGACGGACCCGCGCGCCTTCGGCCTGGTCCCCACCGACGCCGACGGCCGGGTCACGGCCTTCCTGGAGAAGCCGCAGACCCCCGAGGAGATCGTCACCGACCAGATCAACGCGGGCGCGTACGTCTTCACCCGGTCCGTGATCGACACCATTCCCACCGGCCGTCCCGTCTCCGTCGAGCGCGAGACCTTCCCCGGACTGCTCGCCGACGGCGCGCACCTCCAGGGGATGGTCGACTCCACCTACTGGCTGGACCTGGGCACCCCCCAGGCGTTCGTGCGCGGCTCGGCCGATCTGGTGCTCGGCCGCGCGCCCTCCCCGGCCCTCCCCGGACGCCGTGGCGAGCGGCTGGTGCTGGCGGGCGCCGAGGTGGCGTCCGACGCCAAACTGACCGGCGGCACGTCGGTCGGCGCGGGCGCGGTGGTGGGAGCCGGGGCGCGCGTGCACGGCAGCACGCTGCTGGACGGCTCGGTGGTCGGTCCCGGTAGCGTGGTGCGTGACTCACTGGTCGGCACAGGGGCGCGGATAGGGGCGCGCACGGTCCTGGACGGCGCGGTCATCGGGGACGGTGCCGTCGTCGGCGAGGACAACGAGCTGCGCGGCGGCATCCGGGTGTGGTGCGACGCCCGCCTGGCGCCGGGCTCCGTGCGCTTCTCCTCCGACCGCTGAACCCGCCGCGGAAGCAGGGAAGCAGGAACGGAGCGCCCGTGAGCACCGCAGCGCCGTCCACCGGACGGAACACCCCCCGGGCCGTCCGCCGCTGGGCCCCGCCGTGGCCCTACGGGCCGGATGACCTGCGCCGCAACCTGCGGGTCCTGCAACGAGGCCCCCACGACCCCGCCCACCGGGTCGTGGGCGGTGCGATCTGGCGGGCCACCCGCACCCCCTGCGGCCCGGCCACCCTCCGGATCGCCGCGGAGCCGGCGGCCGGCGAGATCACCGCCGAGGCGTGGGGGCCGGGCGCACCGTGGGCGCTCGACCGCCTCCCGGCGCTGCTCGGCGCCGACGACGACCCGTCGGCCTTCGTCCCCCGCCACCGGCTGGTGGCCGAGGCGCACCGCCGTCACCCCGGGCTGCGGCTGGCCCGCACCGGACTGGTGCTGGAGTCCCTGATCCCCTCGATCCTGGAGCAGAAGGTCACCACCGACGAGGCGTACCGCGCCTGGCGGACGCTGCTGCGGCGGTACGGCGAGCCCGCGCCCGGCCCGGCCGACCGGCTCCCCGAGCGGATGCACGTGATGCCCGAGCCCCGCACCTGGGCGCTGATCCCCTCCTGGGAGTGGCACCGCGCGGGTGTGGACAACAAGCGCTCCTCGACAATCCTGCGCGCCGTCGCACGCGCCCGGCGCATGGAGGAGGCGGCACACATGGACCTGACCGCGGCGGTGACCCGCCTGACCGCGATCCCCGGCATCGGACCGTGGACGGCGGCCGAGACCCTCCAGCGCACCAACGGCGCGGCGGACGCGGTGACCGTCGGGGACCTCCACCTGCCGGGCATCGTGGTGTACGCCCTCACCGGGGCGCGCGGCGGCGACGACGCGCGGATGATGGAGCTGCTCGCTCCCTACGCGGGGCAGCGCCACCGCGCCACCCGGCTGATCCTGGCCACCGGCCGCACCCCGCCGCGCCGCGCGCCACGCTTCCCGCGCGGTGACATCGCCCGGTGGTGACGCGGCGGCGCGCGATCCGGGGCACTCCCGTCAGCGCACGACGGTGAAGTCGTCGGCCGCCCGGGAGGGGCGGGCCCTGGGCGGAGCGGCCGGGCGTCCCACGGCCACCGCGCCCATCGGGTCCCAGTCGCCGGGCAGTGCCAACACCTCGCGCACCACGTCGCGGCAGAACATGGTGGAGGACACCCACGCCGATCCCAGGCCCTCGCCCGCCAGGGCGACCAGCAGGTTCTGCACCCCGGCCCCGGCCGCGACCACGAACATCTCCCGCTCGGCGGCCGAGCGCCGCTCGTCCGGGTAGGAGTGCGCGCCCTCGGCCACCAGGCACGGCACCACCAGGTACGGCGCGTTGCGCAGCACATCACCGCGCCGCACCCGCTTCGCGATGCTCTCCTCGCTCTTTCCGTCGCGACGCAGGTCGGCCACCCACGCGTCGCGCATGGCGTCCAACAGACGGAGGCGCGACGCCTCGGACTCCAGCAGCACGAAGCGCCACGGCGTGGTGTGGTGCGGTGCCGGCGCCGTCACCGCCGCGGCCACCGCGCGCCGCACCGCCGCGCCGTCCACCGGCTCGTCGGTGAACTCCCGCACGGTGCGCCGCAGCGTCACCGCCTCCCGCACCGCCTCGGAGGTTCCCAGCCGGAACATGTCGTCGGCGGCGGCCCGTACCAGCGGCCGTGCCCCGGGGTCCTCCTCGGCCGGTGAGGCCCCCGCGTCCCCCGTGCCCTCGGCGTCTTCGGTTTCCTCGGGGTCCTCGGGGTCCTCCGCGGCCTCGGTGTCCTCGGGGCCGTCCCACAGCACGTGCTGCGGCAGCCCCCGCACCACCGCGACCGGCAGCCCATCCGCCTTGCCCTTCACCAGCTCGCCGGCACCGGCCAGTTCGTCGCCGACGGCCGTGACCGTCACCCCCAGGGGGTTGCCGTGCGTGTCGGTGCCGCCGCGCAGGTCCTGGAGCACCCGGACCCCGGCGGCGCCGATCGCCACATCGGTCTGGCCTACCCGCCACGGGCGCCCGAAGGTGTCGGTGACCACGACCCCGACCGTCACGCCCAGCAGCTCCCGCAGTCCGTCGCGGATCCGGCGAGCGGAGGCGTCCGGGTCCTCGGGGAGCAACAACACCGTTCCGGCCGGGGTGTTGGAGGCGTCGACCCCGGCCGCGGCCATCACGAAACCGTGCCGGCTCTCCACGATCCGCGCCGGTCCGCGCCGGGCGACCACCCGCACGGTCTCGGCATCGATCGCGGCCTCGCGGTCGGCGGCCTCGACCACCCGCCCCTCGGCCTTGCTGACGATCTTCGAGGTGACCACCAGCACGTCGCCGTGGGCCAGCCCGGGCAACCCCGGCGTGGTGGCGGCGTCCGCGATCAGCTTCACCAGGTCGTCGCCGGGCCGCACCTCGGGGATCCCGGGCAGCGCCCACACCTGGTACGCGGGGACCCCGGGCGTTCCCGTCTCGCCCATGACGCCCTTCACGCCCGCACCTCCCCGGCGAGCGCGAGCGCCTCGCGGGCCATCCCGGCGGCGGCCTCGACGTCCGTCATCATCAGCGGCACGGCCCGGCAGCGGATGCCCGCCTCCTCGACCTCCGCGACCGCGGCGGAGTCCACGGTGTCCACCAGCCAGCCGTCCAGCAGGCCCCGACCGTAGTGCTCGGCCACGGCCGCGGCGGTGGCCTCCACGCCGACGGCGGCCAGTACCTTGTCGGCCATCCCCCGCACCGGGGCGTTCCCGACGATGGGCGACAGGCCCACCACCGGCACCCCGGCGTCGGCGATCGCCTCGCGGATGCCCGGCACCGCGAGGATCGTGCCGATGCTCACCACCGGGTTGGACGGCGGGAAGAGGATCACGTCGGCCCCGGCGATGGCGTCCAGCACCCCTGGCGCCGGCTTGGCCTGCTCGGCCCCGACCGGCGCGACGGCCTGCGCGGGCACCGAGGCCCGCAGCCGCACCCAGTACTCCTGGAAGTGCACGGCCTTGCGGTCGCCGTCCTCGGTCTCGACCACCACATGGGTCTCGACGCGGTCGTCGGTCATCGGCAGCAGCCGCACGCCCGGCTTCCACCGGGTGCACAGGGCCTCGGTGACGGTGCTGAGGGGGTATCCCGCGTCGATCATCTGGGTGCGGACGATGTGGGTGGCGATGTCGCGATCGCCCAGGCCGAACCACTTCGGCTCGACGCCGTAGGCGGCCAACTCCTCCTTCACGACGAAGGTCTCGTCCGCGCGACCCCAGCCCTGCTCCTCGTGGATGCCACCCCCGAGGGTGTACATCACCGTGTCGAGGTCCGGACAGATCTTCAGGCCGAAGAGGTGGATGTCGTCCCCGGTGTTGCCGACGACCGTGATCTCGGCGTCGGGCACGGCCGCCTTGAGACCGCGCAGGAAACGGGCACCACCGATGCCCCCGGCCAGAACCACAATGCGCTGCATGGTCGACAGTCTCTCAGCCGGAGGTCGTCTTCTGGGGGTGGAGGTCGGGTGACGGGCGGGCTGTCGGCCGGAGGTCGTCTTCTGGGGGTGGAGGTCGGGTGACGGGAGGGCTGTCGGCCGGAGGTCGTCTTCTGGGGGTGGAGGTCGGGCGACGGGCGGGCTGTCGGCCGGAGGTCGTCTTCTGGGGGTGGAGGTCGGGCGACGGGAGGGCTGTCGGCCGGGGGTGTCAGCCGAGCGGCAGCCCGTGGGGTGTGGCGGCGCCGTCCGGAAGTGCCGGGGTCCGTGCCGTGGAGGAGCACCAGGCGGTGTGCGGGTCGTGCATCGGCATCTCGGTGAGGCCGGGGAAGTAGACGTGCAGGCTGACGGCCGGTTCGAGGGCGTCGTTGACGACGTCGTGGGGGTGGCCGGGCGCGAGGATCCGTTGTGTTCCGCTCCGGAGGGAGCGGACCCCCTGCGCGGTCCGCTCGCTCAGTTCGCCGTCGAGGACGGTGAACACCGCGGAGGAGGAGCCGTGGTCGTGCGGTCCGCTGCCCTGGCCGGGCACCCAGCTCAGCAGCCAGACCTCGTGGCCGGGGCCGGTGCGCAGCCGGTGGTACCAGCGGGCGGTGGCGTCGTACCGCACGAGCGGTGCCCAGGCGGCACGGTCGTCGGCGATCGCACGGGCCAGGCCGACGAAGCCGGCGACGGTGGTGGGGTGGGTGGGGGTGGGAGGCAGGAGGTGGGGGAGGGCGAGCGGGTCGCCGGCGATCTCGACGTCGCTGTTCACGGTCGGGGTTCCTCTGGAGCGCTGGACGTGACGGGGCGCCGGCGCGCGATGCGCGCACGGCCCGGAGGGGTGTGGAGGGGGGAAGGCGCGAGGCGGAGGGCGGTCGCGAGAGGCAGGGAGCGGGGAGGGTGGAAGGCCCCGCGGTGGGGATCCGTCCCCGTCCGGGACGTTCCGGCCGTTCCCGTGCTCGGGCGTTCTCGCCGCTCCGGGGTTCCCGGTGCCTCAGCGGTGGTGACGACAGCGACAGCGACACAGGGCCCGGACAGCGCGGAGAGACCCGCGGAGGCGGGCCGGGCTGGGCGCGGAAGTCGCTGGCATGGGTCCAAGAAGACCGGGTACTCCGTCCCGCTGTCAACCGGACGGCCTGTTTGAGGGGCGTGTTTCACCACATCCGGTCGTCGGGGCCGCTGAAAGGTTTATGCGTGCCGGGAGGGGACATGCGGCGCAACATCCGCGCACACAAACGCCGTTGCGGACCTGTGATCCAAATGTGATCGTGATCGCTTCGGGGCGCGGAGGGCAACGGAGCGGCTCCCGGTCGCGTCCTTCCGGGTACGGGAGGAGAGGTGGGCGGGATGTCCGATCTGCTGTCGTGGTTTGTGGTGATTTAAGCACTTATTGCGAGGGCTTGGTTCCGCAGAGTGAATAACGGGCCCATTAGCAGATCTCGGCTTGACTCGGGTGGATGCACACACTTGTAATTTCACTCGTGTCGTTCAGCCGGGATCGATAACGACAGCATCACGGGGACGCCAAGACAGACGAGGGGCGAGCGCATGACCGAGCTGTTCGAACAACTGCTGGTCGAAGAGGCGGACGAGGAGCTCGGCTGGCAGGAGCGGGCGTTGTGCGCCCAGACCGACCCCGAGTCCTTCTTTCCGGAGAAGGGCGGTTCGACGCGCGAGGCCAAGAAGGTCTGCCTCGCCTGCGAGGTGCGCTCCGAGTGCCTGGAGTACGCCCTCGCCAACGACGAACGGTTCGGCATCTGGGGCGGTCTGTCCGAGCGTGAGCGCCGCCGCCTGAAGAAGGCCGCGGTCTGAGGAGGACCGCCCGCCCGGTCGGACGGCGTGGAAGTCGATACCACGCGATCCGCCGCACAACCATCCACAACGGTCCGCCCGCCTCCCGTGCCGCGCACGGGAGGCGGACCGCCGTTCGGGGGGCGTTCCCCCGGGACCCCGAACGGCGCTGCCCGTTCAGCCATTAGTGTGGGGGGCCGTCCACGACGCGGCCGCCGGCCCCACGGCACCCGCGTCCGACCAGTCCGCACCGGCCCGCGCAGGGCCGCACAGGTCAACAGCAGTCCGACGCAGCAGCCTTCCGGGGGGCGACCCCCGGACCCCGGCCGGAGGGCCCCTACCCCGATGTCCGTGCACAGTCACCCGGCGGCCCAGTACGAGGCGGCCACAGCAGCGTTCGCTTCCCCGCAACCCGGAGTGTTCGACCCCTCGAACCCCCCGGAGTTCCCGCGGCACGTCGTCACCGCCGTACTCGTCTCCCACGACGGCGAGCGCTGGCTGCCCGACGTGCTCGCCGGGCTCAACGGCCAGACCAGGCCGGTGCAGAACGTCGTCGCGGCCGACACCGGCAGCGCCGACGGCTCCGCCCAACTGGTCGCCGAGGCCCTCGGTCCCGACCGCGTGCTCCACCTCGCCCGCCGCACCGGATTCGGTACGGCCGTCGCCGAGGCCGTCCGCGCCGCGCCCGTCCTCGGCCCCGACGACCTGCCGTACCTCAAGCGCCCCAGCGGCTGGGACCCGGTCACCCGGACCTGGCGCGACGAGGCGTACGACATGCCCGAACTCCCCCACGGCGAGCCGGTCCAGTGGCTGTGGCTGCTGCACGACGACTGCGCCCCCGCGCCGGACGCGCTCGCCGAACTGCTGCGGGTCGCCGACGAGGACGAGACGGCCGCCGTCATCGGCCCCAAGCTGCGCAGTTGGTACAACAGCCGCCAGTTGCTGGAGGTCGGCGTCTCCATCGCCAACAGCGGTCGCCGTTGGACCGGACTGGACCGGCGCGAACAGGACCAGGGCCAGTACGACCAGGTCCGGCAGGTGCTGTCCGTCTCCACCGCCGGGATGCTCATACGCCGCGACGTCTTCGAACTGCTCGGCGGCTTCGACCGCCGACTGCCGCTGATGCGCGACGACGTGGACCTGTGCTGGCGTGCCCAGAGCGCCGGCCACCGGGTGCTCGTGGCGCCCGAGGCCGTCGTACGGCACGCGGAGGCGGCCTCCCGCGAGCGGCGTCCCGTCGACTGCGCGGGGCGCTCGACCGCGAGCCCGCACCGGGTGGACAAGGCGGGCGCCGTCCACACGCTCCTCGTCAACACCCCCGGGAAGCTGCTCCCCTGGGTGCTGCTCCGGCTGGTGACGGGCACCCTGCTACGGATGGTCGCCTATCTGGTCGGAAAGGTGCCCGGGCAGGCGCTCGACGAGTTCAGCGGGCTCGTGCGCGTCCTGCTCCGCCCCGGCCTCGTCGTCGGCGCCCGGCGCGGGCGCGGCAGACCGGTGGTGCCCCACGGGGACCTGCGCCCCCTCTTCCCGCCGCCCGGCGCCACGGTACGGGCCACCGTCGAGCAGATCGCGAGCAACTTCGCGGGCCGCTCCGAACCCGACCTCTCCTCCGGCGGGCGGCACGGCGCCGTCGAGACCGGACCGGGCGACGAGGACGCCGACTTCCTGGACGTCGAGCAGTTCGCCCGGTTGAAGCGGATCGCCCGCAAGCCGGCCCCCGTGCTCTTCGCCGTCCTGCTCGTCACCTCCCTGGTCGCCTGCCGCAACCTGCTGAGCGGCGGCGCGCTGGCGGGCGGCGCCCTGCTGCCCGCGCCCGGCGACGCCGCCGACCTGTGGGCGCGTCACCTTCAGACCTGGCAGCCGGTGGGCATCGGGGCCACCGAGACCGCGCCGCCGTACCTGGCGGTCCTGGCCACGCTCGCCACGGTCCTGTTCGGCAGCACCGGCCTCACCCTCACCCTGCTGCTGGTCTGCTCGGTGCCGCTGGCCGGCCTCACCGCCTACTTCGCCTCCCGGTCCCTGGTCGGCTCCCGACTGCTGCGCGCCTGGGGCTCCGTCGCCTACGCCTTCCTGCCCGCGGTCACCGGGGCCCTGGCGGCCGGCCGGCTCGGCACCGCCGTGCTCGCCGTGGCGCTGCCCCTGATGGCGCGGGCCGCGGTCGCGGCCTCCGGAACGCGGCCGGGCGGCGGGCGGTCCGAAGCGGCCGAGGAGGGCGCCGACAGCGGAGCCGGACGGCCGGAGGAGGGCCTCCCGGACGGCCGGGCCCGGCAGGGGCGCGCGAAGCCGGGGTGGCGACCGGTGTGGGCCTGCGTCCTGCTGCTCACCCTCACGACCGCCTTCACTCCCGTCGTCTGGCCGATCGCCGCCGTCCTGACCCTGGTCGTGCTCGCCGTCAGGACACGGCAGCGCGCCCACCCGGGGGCGTACGCGGTCCGTGCCGTCGTGCTGTTGGCGACCCCGTTGGCGCTGCTCGCGCCGTGGTCCCTGGACCTGCTCACCGACCCCTCGGCCCTTCTGCGCGAGGTCGGGCTGGAGTACGGCGGGGGCACGGCGTCCGTGGCCGGTCTGGTGGCGCTCGACCCCGGCGGGCCGGGCACGATGGGCGGCCTCCTCTTCGTCGGCGTGCCGGTGGCGGCACTGGCCGCGCTGCTGCGCGCCGACCGGCGGGCGGCGATCGGCGCGGCCTGGGGCGCGGCCCTGACCGGCCTGCTCTTCGCCGCGCTCGCCAACGGCTCCGGCTGGGCCGGACCGGCGACCCTCGTCTACGGGCTGGCGCTGCTGGTGGCCGCGGTGCTCGGCGCCGAGGGCGCGCGTGGCCGGGTCGCCGCGCAGAGCTTCGGCTGGCGCCAGCCGGTCGCGGTGCTCATCGCCGTCGCGGCCGTCGCGGCGCCGCTGGTGGCCGCCGTCGGCTGGATGGCGGCCGGGGCCGACGGACCGCTGTCACGGCGTAGTCCGGTGCAGGTGCCGGCGTTCGTCGCCGAGGAGAGCAACACCCGCGACCAGCCGCGCACCCTCGTCCTCGACGGTGAGAGCGGCACCGGGAACGCCGTCTCCGGCGCGCCGACCCGGGTCTCGTACACCCTCGTGCGCGGTGCGGGAGCCCGCCTGGGGGACGGGGACGTGGCCCGCGCGGTCGCCCCGGACCGGCGGCTGGACGAGGTGGTCGGCAACCTGGTCGCGGGTTCCGGCGCCGACCAGGCCGACCAGCTCGGCGGCTACGCCGTCCGCTACGTCCTGGTGCGCGACGGAGCCCCCCGGCAGATGAGCCGGGTGCTGGACGCGACTCCGGGCCTGACCCGGCTGAGCCAGGAGGACGGCAGCGCGCTGTGGCGGGTGGACGCCCAGGTCGCCCGCGTCGTGATCGTCCCCGGCGGGTCCGGGGACGGCGAGGGCGCGGCGGCCGGCGGTGACGCCGCGGGCTCGACGGACGGTCCGGTGGCCGTCGCGGCGGGACCCGTCGAGGCACACGCCGACATCCCGGCGGGCCCCGCCGGGCGGGTGCTGCGGATCGCCGACGCCGCCGACCCCGGCTGGCGGGCCACGCTGGACGGCCGACCGCTGAAGTCGCTCACCGTGGACGGCTGGGCCCAGGGCTTCGAACTCCCCGCCGAGGGCGGCCGGTTGGACCTGACGTACGAGACCTCCGTCGCGCACACCGGATGGGTGTGGGCCCAGGGCTTCCTGGGCTTGGTCACGCTGGTGATGGCGTTGCCCGGACGGCGTCGCGAGGTCGACGACGACCTGCCCGAGGTGGAGAGCGTGCCCGCGGAGCCGATCGAGGGGGAGGGGCGCCGGGCCCGCAGGCTGCGGGCGGCGCAGGAGGCCGCGGGCGATCCGCCGCGGGCCGCCCAGGAGACGGAGGAGAGCGCGGACACCGACCCCGAGCGGACGTGGGAGCGGCCGGGCGAGCCCGAGCCCCGGCCCGAACCGGAGTCCCGGCCCGAGCCCGAGCCCTCGTACGCCTCCGGTCACCGGGAGTGGCAGGACTGGAACGGGCAGCAGGCCGGGCAGGCCCCGTACGTGCCCTCCCCCTACGACGGGTACGACCCGTACGGCCGGGGAGGTCACGACGGCTACGGCGACCAGAGCGGCTACGGCCAGGGTGGCTATGACCAGAGCGGCTATGACCAGAGCGGCTACGGCCAGGGTGACCACGACCGGGGCGGCTACGGCCAGGGCGGCTACGACCGGGGCGGCTACGACCAGAGCGGCTACGGTCAGGACGGCTACGGTCAGGACGGCACCACGTACGGCAACAGGAGCGACCACGCATGAACCGCACCGCCCAGTCCCTGATCGCCGTGGCCACCACGCTGGCCGCCGTCACCGGCGTCGCCGCGCTGACCGCGCCCTCCGGCGAGCCGTCCGCCGCCCCCGCGTCCGCGTCCCGGCTCCCCGTGGAACGCTCCACGCTGGTGTGCCCGAAGCCGACCGGTTCGGACATCGGCGAGACGACGTACACCGCCTTCACGCCCAAGGGGAAGACGGAGCGGGCCACCACCGGTGAGGACGGGGCCGGACTGCTGCCGGCCGGGAGCACCCTGGAGGGCGGCGGCGGAGAAGGGGGCAAGGGGAGCACGGGCGGGAAGTCCGCTCCCAAGCCGTTCGTGCCGCTGGAGGAACCCGGCGTCCCCGTCACCGCCGAGACCGACGGCAGCGCCTCCCCCGCGCTCACCGGCTCGGCGGACGGTCGCCTGGCACCCGGCTGGACGGTCCAGCAGACCACCCTCGTCACCGTGGGGACCGGGCGCGGGCTGCAGGGGCTCTCCTGCACCGTCCCCGACACGGAGTTCTGGTTCCCGGGCGCGAGCACGGCCGAGCAGCGTCAGGACTACATCCACCTCACCAACCCCGACGACTCCACGGCCGTGGTCGACCTGGAGCTGTACGGCGAGGACGGGTCGGTGCGGACCGACAGCGGCCAGGGCATCAACGTCCCCGGCCGGTCCACCGTCCCCGTCCTGCTCTCCGCGCTCTCCACCAAGCCGGTCGAGGACGTGGTCCTGCACGTGGTGGCGCGCACCGGCCGGATCGGCGCCCAGGTGCAGTCGTTGGACGAGAAGCTCGGCGGCGACTGGCTGACCGCCTCCAGGCGGTCCGGCGGCGATCTGGTGATGCCCGGACTCCCGCCGGACGCCACCAGCGCGCGTCTGGTCGTCTTCGCGCCCGGGGAGCGGGACGCCGACCTGCGGGTGCGGCTGGCGACCCCCACCGGCACGATCACCCCCGCGGGGCAGGAGACCCTGCACGTCAAGCGGGGGACGACGGTCGCCGTGGACCTCGGGGACATCACCCGGGGCGAGGCGGGTTCGCTGCTGCTGTCCCCGACCGAGGAGGGTGGGGGAGGCCAGGTGGTGGCGGCCGTACGGGTGGTGCGGGGCAAGGGCGGCGCCCGGGAGACGGCGTTCGTCCCGGCCACCGAGCCGATCCGGGAGAGGGCGTCGGTCGCCGGGAGCGACGCCGAGGCGACCAACAGCAAGGACGGCGGGACGATCCTGTCGCTGGTGGCGCCGGGCAAGGCCGCGAAGGTGCGGGTGACGGCCTCGGCGGCCAGTGGCGGCGGCAAGGCGGTCGACAGGACGCTCACCCTCAAGGCCGGGACCACCACCGCCGTGAGCGATCTGCGGCCCGAGGGCGGCAAGGGCCACTACGCGATCACCGTCGAGCGGCTGTCGGGCGGGGAGGTGTACGCCGCCCGGACGCTGTCGCTGGAGGACGACGGCGTCCCGATGTTCACCGTGCAGACGGTCCCCGACGACCGTGGGACGGTGGCGGTGCCCGAGGCCGGACAGGACCTGTCGGTGCTGGTGGACTGAGCGGGGCCGATCCGCCGGGCCCGCCGGAGCGGTCCGGCGCCCGGCCGGCTCGCTCAGTCCTGTCCGTAGCGCGGGTCGACCGACTCCGGGGCCAGTCCGAGGAGCTCGGCGACCTGCTCGACGACCACCTCGTGGACGAGCAGGGCCCGGTCGTCGCGCGTCCTGGCCCGCAGCTCGATGGGGCGGCGGTAGACGACGATGCGGTCGGGGTGGCCGTCCCGCGCGGCCGCGTACCGGCCCAGGGGGATGCCGTCCGGGCCGTCGAGCCACCCGCCCGGCCAGCCGGCGAGCCGCTCGCCGTCCTCCGGGGCCGGGGCGGGCGGCACCTCCTGCACGACGAACTCCACCCCGGCGAGTTGTGGCCACTGCTTCTCCAGCCGGTCCGCGGAGTCGCGCACCAGGTCGTCGAAGGCGTCGGCGCGGCTCATGGCCAGCGGCACCTGCGGCGGGGCGAGGGGGCCGCGCATGCCGCGCCCATGGCGGTCCCGGCGACGCGGTGGCCGCGGATCGGGCCTGTGGGGCGGTACGGGGTTGTCCATCGTCTTGAGAGTAGCCGTCCGGCGGCGTCCGGCGGACCGCGCGCCGCGAGGTGGTGGAGCCGCGGCGGCCCGGTGGCGGGCGGGCGCGGGAGGGACGTGCCCGTCCGGGCGCGGCCCACGTCGAGAGCTCACGTCGAGGACCCCTGTCGAAAGCGCTCCAGAAAATGATCGCTTCCGTTTCTCGTGGTGCGATTTCGGCAGGTTCCTCGATCGTTGATCGCTCCTCGATGACGGTCTCCGAACGAAGCGGTAACGCCCCTGAAGCGCCGGCAAATCGGACTTTTCCATCGAGCAGCAGGTCAACGCGGACGCCACCGGAGCGGGGGGCCCGGACGGAACGAGGCGACACAACAGGGTGACCTGCCGGGGAGTCGTCGCGGCCCGCTCAAGAGTGCGGTACCGTCCAACATCGTGAGCCCTGTACGTCGCTGTTCGCGCACCGCGTGCGGCCGCCCTGCCGTGGCGACGCTGACGTACGTCTACGCGGACTCCACCGCCGTCCTCGGTCCCCTGGCGACCTACGCCGAGCCCCACTGCTACGACCTGTGCTCCGAACACTCGGAGCGGCTGACGGCCCCGCGCGGCTGGGAGGTCGTCCGCCTCGCGGTGGACCCGGGCCCCGCGCGTCCCAGCGGCGACGACCTCGAAGCGCTGGCCGACGCCGTGCGCGAGGCCGCCCGCACCCCCCGGCGCAAACCTCCCGCCCCCACCGAGCAGCCCGGTTCGAACGGCGTGCGCGACACGGACCTGATGGAGGTGGCCCGCCGTGGCCACCTGCGGGTCCTGCGTTCCCCCGACAACTGACCGCCCCGTTACATTTGGGGCGACACCGAAAAACTCCAGAAGGGGTGGACCGTGCCTGACCTGTCACAGATCGTGAAGGCGTACGACGTACGTGGTGTGGTGCCCGACCAGTTGGACGAGGGGCTCGCCGAACTCTTCGGCGCGGCGTTCGCGACGGTCACGGGCGCGGAGGCGATCGTGGTCGGACACGACATGCGTCCTTCCTCGCCGGGCCTGTCGCACGCCTTCGCCCGGGGCGCGGCCGCCCGCGGCGCCGACGTCACCGAGATCGGTCTCTGCTCCACCGACCAGCTCTACTTCGCCAGCGGCAGCCTCGGCCTGCCCGGCGCGATGTTCACCGCCAGCCACAATCCGGCCAGGTACAACGGCATCAAGATGTGCCGGGCGGGCGCCGCGCCGGTCGGCCAGGACACCGGACTGGCCGACATCCGGGCCCTGGTGGAGGAGTGGGCCGCCGACGGCGCCCCCGAACCGGTGGAGAAGCCGGGCGCGGTCACGCGGCGGGACGTCCTGGAGGACTACGCCGCCCACCTGCGCTCCCTGGTGGACCTCACCGCCATCCGCCCCCTGAAGGTCGTGGTGGACGCGGGCAACGGCATGGGGGGCCACACCGTCCCGACCGTCCTGAAGGACCTGCCCGTCGAGCTGGACGCGATGTACTTCGAGCTCGACGGCACCTTCCCCAACCACGAGGCCAACCCGCTGGATCCGGCCAACATCGTGGACCTCCAGGCCAGGGTGCGGGAGACCGGCGCCGACATCGGCCTGGCCTTCGACGGGGACGCCGACCGCTGTTTCGTCGTGGACGAGCGGGGGGAGCCGGTCTCCCCCTCGGCGATCACCGCCCTGGTCGCCGCCCGCGAGCTGGCCAAGGAGCCCGGCTCCACGGTGATCCACAACTGCATCACCTCCTGGTCCGTCCCCGAGGTGGTCAGGGAGGCGGGCGGCACCCCCGTGCGCACCCGGGTGGGACACTCCTTCATCAAGGAGGAGATGGCGCGCACCGGAGCGATCTTCGGCGGCGAGCACTCCGCGCACTACTACTTCCGCGACTTCTGGAACGCCGACACCGGCATGCTCGCCGCCCTCCACGTCCTGGCGGCGCTCGGCGGGCAGGAGGCCCCCCTGTCCGAACTGGTGGCGCGGTACGACCGTTACGTCGCCTCCGGCGAGATCAACAGCACCGTCGACGACCAGGCCGGCCGAGCCGCCGCCGTCAAGGCCGCCTACTTCGGCCGCGAGGGCCTGGAGTTGGACGAACTGGACGGGCTGACGGTCACGGCGGCCGACTGGTGGTTCAACCTGCGCCCCTCCAACACCGAGCCGCTGCTGCGCCTGAACGTCGAGGGGCGCGACGCGGAGACGGTCGCCGGGGTCCGCGACGAGGTCCTGGCCATCATCCGCGCCTGACGCGCCCCCGTACGGGGACGCGTTGCCCGGCCGACGTCGGACGGAAGGTGCCGGGCCCGCCCCGGGCCCGGCACCGGACCGCGCGTTCGTCCCCGCCGACCGCCCCCGACGCCCCGGCGGTACGCTGACCGCACGACGACCGCGCGACCGCGCACCCGCGCGACCGCGCCCGCGCACCTGCTCGAAGGGACGACGCCCCATGCCGCTCGAAGCCGGCCTCCTGGAGATCCTCGCCTGCCCGGCGTGCCACGCCCCCCTCCGTGAGGAGGACGGGGAACTGGTCTGCCAGGGCGCCGACTGCAAGCTGGCGTACCCGATCCGCGACGACATCCCCGTCCTCCTCGTCGACGAGGCCCGCCGCCCCGCCTGAGCAGTCAGACCGCCCCCGGCGACCGGAGAGGCCGCACATGCTGGACGAGACCCTGCTCGACGCCCCCGATGCCCTGACCGGCGCCGACACCCACGGCCTACTGCGCGGAGCCGCCGCGTCCGGTGCCCGTGTCCGCACGGCCCTCCGGCACGCCACCGAGGCGGGGTTGACCGAACTCCGTCCCGACGGACGGCCCCGCGCCGTCCTGGTCGCCGGCACCGGCCCCGCCGTTCCCTGCGCCGCCGACCTCATCGGCGCCTTCGGCAACGGCGCCGTCCCCGTCACCCTGATCCACCCCACCGGTTCCCTCGCCGATCCCGGCGCCCTGCACTGGACGCTCCCCGGCTGGGCCGGGCCGCTGGACCTGCTGCTGTTGGCCACCCCCGACGGGCACGAGGGAGGGCTCGCCCTGCTCGCCGAGCAGGCGTACCGACGCGGCTGCACCGTGGTCTCCGTCAGCCCCGTACCCGCCCCGCTGGCCGAGGCCACCATCCAGGCCCGCGGCCTCGCCGTCCCCTTCGCGGGGATTCCGGGCGAGCGGTACGAGGGGCCCGACCCCCGCGACGCCTACGAGCGGCCGGGGGAGGCACCACAGGCCGCCCCCGGCACCCTGTGGGCGCTGCTCACCCCGCTGCTGGTCCTCACCGACCGGCTCGACCTGGCCACCGCCGGGCCCGACGCACTGGACGCGCTCGCCGACCGGCTCGACCGGACGGCCGAGCGCTGCGGTCCGGCCGTCCCCACCTACGGCAATCCCGCCAAGACCCTGGCCGCCGAGCTCTCCGACGCGTTGCCGTTGCTGTGGAGCGAGGGGACCGTCGCGGCCGCCGTCGCCCGGCACTGCGCCACCGTCCTCGCCGCGCTCGCCGGCCGCCCGGCCCTGACCGCCCGCCTGCCGGAGGCGATGACCCTCCACCGGGCCCTGCTGGCCGGTTCCTTCTCCGGCACCGACGACACCGAGGACTTCTTCCGGGACCGCGTGGAGGAACCGGAACCGCTGCACGCCCGGGTCGTCCTGCTGCGCGAGGGCGCCCCCGCCGCGGACTCCGCGGCCGTCGCCGCCCGCGACCTGGCCTACGCCCACGGCGCCCCGATCAGCGAACTGGAGCCGGCGGAGGGAAGCCTTCCCCTGGAGGCCGCCGCCGAACTGCTCGCCACCGTGGACTTCGCCGCCGTCTACCTCGGACTCGCCGGTGGTGGACGACGCTGATCGGGGAATCCGTTCCCCGGCGGACCGCGACACCCCGCACGGCCCGAACGACGAGGTTCGGGACCAAGGACCCAAGGACCCAAGGACACCGACCCCGCATGGACCTCCTCGCCAACACCGTGCGCCCCTACGCCTGGGGCTCCACCACCGCCATCCCCGAACTGCTCGGCACCGAGCCCACCGGCGAGCCGCAGGCCGAACTGTGGATGGGCGCCCACCCCGGAGCCCCGTCCCGCATCGACCGGGGCGGCGGCGAGACGCCGCTGTCCGAAGTGATCGCGGCCGACCCCGAGGGCGAGTTGGGCCGGGCGACCGTCGAGGCGTTCGGCCCCCGGCTTCCGTTCCTGTTCAAGGTGCTGGCCGCCGCCTCGCCCCTCTCCCTCCAGGTGCACCCCGACCTCACCCAGGCGAAGGAGGGCTTCGCCGACGAGGAGGAGCGCGGCGTTCCCGCGGACGCCCCGCACCGCAACTACAAGGACGCCAACCACAAGCCCGAACTCGTCTGCGCCCTCGCCCCCTTCACGGGCCTGTGCGGCTTCCGCGCCCCCGACGAGACCGCCGCGCTGCTGGACGCCCTGGGCGTCGACGGCCTCAAGCCGTACGCGGACATCCTGCGCGCCCGCCCCCGGGACGAGGCCCTGAGCGAGGTCCTCACCGCCGTCCTGACCGCCGACCGGAAGGCGATCGGCGAGACCGTCGGCGCGGCGGCGGAGGCGGTGCGGAGCCTGGCGGACGGGGACGGTCCGTACACCCGTGACTGCGCCGCGTACGCCGGGATCGCGGACCACTACCCCGACGACCCGGGCGTCCTGGCCGCGCTGCTCCTCAACGTCGTCCGGCTGGCCCCCGGCGAGGCCCTCTACCTGGGGGCCGGGGTCCCCCACGCCTACCTCGAAGGTCTCGGCGTCGAGTTGATGGCCAACTCCGACAACGTGCTGCGCTGCGGGCTGACGCCCAAGCACGTGGACGTACCCGAACTGCTGCGCGTCGTCCGCTTCGAACCCACCGAACCGGAAGTGCTGCGTCCCCGCACCGCCTCGAACGGCGAGCAGGTGTACTCCACCCCCGTGGACGAGTTCCGACTCACCCGCCACGTCCTGACCCCAGAGGACGAACCGCGCCTCCTGGACGACCGCGCTCCGCAGATCCTGCTCTGCACCGACGGAGAGGCCGTCCTGCGGGAGACGGGGCCGACGGACGCCGACGGGGACGGCGCGGAGCTGACCCTCACCGGTGGCCGGTCGGCCTTCGTCCGGGCGGGCGAGCGCGTGACGATCACGGGCAGCGGTACGCTCTTCCGCGCGACCGTGGCCCTGTAGACCACGACGCGGAGCACCGACCGGCCACCGGGGCCCCGGGCGCCCGGGGCCCCGAGCCCCGGGAACCGAGAACCGATCCGCAGTCCTTACCAGGGGGAGTCACCCGTCCATGAGTGCATCAGGTGGAACCAAGGCGATCGTCGCCGCGCTGGGCGCCAACCTGTCCATCGCCGTGGCCAAGTTCGTGGCGTTCGCCTTCAGCGGCTCCTCGTCGATGCTCGCCGAGGGCGTGCACTCCGTGGCCGACTCCGGCAACCAGGCGCTGTTGCTGCTCGGCCGCAAGAGGTCGGAGCGGAAGGCCAGTGAGGAACACCCCTTCGGGTACGGGCGCGAGCGCTACATCTACTCCTTCCTCGTGGCCATCGTCCTGTTCAGCGTCGGTGGCCTCTTCGCGCTCTACGAGGGCTACCAGAAGATCAAACACCCGCACGACCTCGACCACTGGTACTGGCCGGTGGGCGTCCTGGTCTTCGCGATCATCGCCGAGATCTTCTCCTTCCGCACAGCCATCAAGGAGTCCAACGAGATCCGCGGCGGGCAGTCGTGGACGGCGTTCGTCCGGCGCGCCAAGGCGCCCGAGCTGCCGGTCGTGCTGTTGGAGGACCTCGGCGCGCTGGTCGGTCTCGTCCTGGCCCTGGCCGGCGTCGGGCTGGCGCTGCTGACGGGGGACCCGGTGTGGGACGGCGTCGGCACCGTCTGCATCGGCGTGCTGCTCGTGGTCATCGCGGTCGTCCTGGCCGTGGAGACCAAGTCGCTGCTCCTGGGCGAGTCGGCCGCCCCGGAGGCCCTGACGAGGATCCGCGAGGCGATCGTGGACGGCGAGCGGGTCACCCGGATCATCCACATGCGCACGCTCCACCTCGGCCCGGAAGAGCTGCTGGTCGCCGCCAAGATCGCGGTGGAGAGCCACGAGTCGGCGGCCGAGGTGGCCCGTGCGATCGACGAGGCCGAGACCCGCGTCCGCGAGGCGGTCCCGATCGCCCGCGTGATCTACCTGGAGCCGGACATCTACCGGACGGACGCCGCCAAGGCCGTGTGACGGCGCGGCAGGGCACGGTTCGCGCGGAGGCGGCCCGGGGACACGGCGACGTCCCGGGCCGCCTCCGCGCGTCGTGGCGGGACGGCCGGAACACAACGGTCCGCCGGCCCCGATTCCCCCCTGGCCCATCCGGGCGACCGGCCGAGCGTGTAAATTCGATGGTGCACAGACGTCGCTGCTGATGGCGGTCGGTCGGCCAGAGGGCCGGCCGAGGGAGAGAGGGCCTCCGACGGACTGCGCCGCGGTCAGGGAACACGTACGTCCGTAGGGTGCGCACGAGGACGACGGCACACGGTGACACGCACCGGTGTGCCCGGTCCCGCGCTCCCGCCCACCGCCGCGGACCAGCCAGCCGTACACCTCGACCAACCCCGAGGAGCAGACTCGTCATGACGACGACCGACGCGCCCACCGGCGCCTCGACCGACTCGACCGACACCGTGCGGGACTTCAAGGTCGCCGACCTCTCCCTGGCCGAGTTCGGCCGCAAGGAGATCAAACTGGCCGAGCACGAGATGCCCGGCCTGATGGCGATCCGCGCCGAGTACGCCGCCGCCCAGCCGCTGGCGGGCGCGAGGATCACCGGCTCGCTGCACATGACCGTGCAGACCGCCGTGCTGATCGAGACCCTGGTGGCGCTGGGCGCCCGGGTGCGCTGGGCGTCCTGCAACATCTTCTCCACCCAGGACCACGCCGCCGCCGCGATCGCGGTCGGCCCGGACGGTACCCCCGACGACCCGCGCGGCGTGCCGGTCTTCGCCTGGAAGGGCGAGACGCTGGACGAGTACTGGTGGTGCACCGAGCAGGCGCTGACCTGGCCGGACGCGCCCACCGGCGGACCGAACATGATCCTGGACGACGGCGGTGACGCCACGCTGCTGGTCCACAAGGGCGTGGAGTACGAGAAGGCCGGCGCCGTCCCCGACGTCTCGACGGCCGAGTCCGAGGAGCACGCCGTCATCCTCCGGCTGCTGAGCCGCACCCTGGGCGAGAACCCGACCAAGTGGACGAACCTGGCCTCCGAGATCCGCGGGGTGACGGAGGAGACCACCACCGGCGTCCACCGCCTGTACGAGATGCAGCGCGAGGGCTCCCTGCTGTTCCCGGCGATCAACGTCAACGACTCGGTGACCAAGTCGAAGTTCGACAACAAGTACGGTTGCCGCCACTCGCTGATCGACGGCATCAACCGGGCCACCGACACCCTCATCGGCGGCAAGGTCGCGGTGGTCTGCGGCTACGGCGACGTGGGCAAGGGATGCGCGGAGTCGCTGCGCGGCCAGGGCGCCCGGGTCATCGTCACCGAGATCGACCCGATCTGCGCCCTGCAGGCCGCGATGGACGGCTACCAGGTCGCCACCCTGGAGGACGTCGTCGAGACCGCCGACATCTTCGTCACCACCACCGGCAACAAGGACATCATCCTGGCCGAGCACATGCGGCGGATGAAGCACCAGGCGATCGTCGGCAACATCGGTCACTTCGACAACGAGATCGACATGGCCGGCCTGGCGAAGATCCCCGGCATCGTCAAGGACGAGGTCAAGCCGCAGGTGCACACCTGGACCTTCCCCGACGGAAGGTCGATCATCGTGCTCTCCGAGGGCCGGCTGCTGAACCTGGGCAACGCCACCGGACACCCGTCGTTCGTGATGTCCAACAGCTTCGCCAACCAGACCATCGCCCAGATCGAGCTGTTCACCAAGACCGATCAGTACCCGGTCGGGGTGTACGTGCTGCCCAAGCAGTTGGACGAGAAGGTCGCCCGTCTCCACCTGGAGGCACTGGGCGCCAAGCTCACCACCCTCCGTCCGGAGCAGGCCGCCTACATCGGCGTCCCCGTCGAGGGCCCCTACAAGCCCGACCACTACCGCTACTGACCGCGCGCGGCGTGCGGGCCGCGCGCCCGCGGCACGCACCGCACAGCGCGCACGCGACATCCTCAGGCCCCCGCTTCCCGGCGGGGGCCTGACCCGTGAAGGACGACCCACCATGCCCCGCGGCCGCTACTCGCTCCACGACCCCCACGACCACGCCCCCCTCGGGGAGGAGCGCTTCCAGTGCGCGACCGGCCCCACCGGCTGGCGCTACGTCTCGCAGCTCACCGACCCCTCCGGCGGCCGCACCGACTCCACCGACCTCACCCTGGACGACCTCGGCCGTCCGCTGCGCCTGGAGCTGCGCACCGCCCAGTGGCAGGTGCGCGGCGCCGCCCTGGACGGCGTGACCTGGGTCCGCACCGATCCGGCCGGCGAGCACGCGCAGGAGGGCAACGCCCTCGCACACGCCTTCACCGGCGCCTCCCCCGCGTTCCTCGTCGCCGTGGCCAGGCTGCTGCGCCTCGCGCCCGGCGCGCCCGCCACCCGTGTCCGCCTCGTCTCGTTCACGCCTCCCGCGCTCGCCCCTCGAACCCTCGACCGGGCATGGGCACTGCTGGAGAGCGAGACACACCCCACCGACAGCGGCCCCCTGGTCGTGGACCACTACCGGGTCGACGACCTGGAGACGGGGGAGCGGTACTCCGTCCACCTCGCCGGGGACGTCGTCCTGGCCGCCCCCGGCATCGAACTGGAGGAGTTGGAGTCCCCGCCCTCGACGTTCACCTGACCGCCGGCACGGGATCCGGCCCCTTGGCCCGGTGCCGTCAGGCGGGCGGCACGAACCCGGTCCGCCGCTCGTCCGACGTCCCCCCGCCGCCGGGGTCCGACACCGGGGGCGCCCCCGGGGGAGCCTCCGGGGGAGGGGGCGGCCCGGCGGGGCCCCGGGGAGCGACGGTCGGGGCGGCCGGGACGGCCGGCTCCGGAGGAGCCGAGGGCGGTGCGAAGGGCGGCGCGAAGGGCGACGAGCCCGCGGGCCGCTCCGCCTCCCGCCCGGTTCCGAACGCGCGCAGCGCGTCCCGCGCCTGCCGCTCGGCGACCACGCCGGAGAGGTACATGGCCGGTGGCATCCGCTCCGGTATCGGAGCCCCGGTGCGGGCCGCGACGTCGGCCGCCAGCCGCTGGGCCACCGACCAGCTCGCCTGCGGATCGAGTTGGTCCACCCGCAGCAGGTACTGCCGCACCGCCAACCACAGCCCCTCCGGCACCCGCGACAGGTCCAGCCCCGCCAACCGGTCGGTCACCCACGGCGGCGGAGGCGGCACCGGAGTGGGCCGCGCCACCGGAATCCGCTCCCGCACCACCAGCGTCCCGGCGAACACGTCCCCCAGCCGCCGCCCCCGGGCGGACACCAGGGAGGCGACGCACGCGATCACACCGGCCGACATCTGGATCTCCACGAAGCCCAGTGCCCCGCGCACCAACGCGTGCCGGAAACGGATCGGTCCGCCGTCCTCCCGCACCACCCGCAACCCGCACGCCATCTTCCCCAGCGAGCGGCCGTGGCTCAGCGTCTCGACCAGCACCGGCCCGCCCATCAGGACCAGCACCAGCAGGGCCACGGCCACCGCCGCCGTCGCCGCCTCGTCCAGCGAACCGGTGCCCGACAACACCATCATGGACAGCGCCAGATAGACGCCCCAGAGCACGACCAGGTCGATGACGACGGCCAAGGCCCGGCTCGGCAGCCTCGCGGGCCGCAGCCCGAGCACCACCGCATCACCCGTCACGAGTTGACTCACCCGGCACGCCCTCCTCGCCCTCGCCGTGGTCCCCGTACCCGCAAGCGGTGCCTCGCGCACACGTACGAGCCGGTACGGACAGTCTGCGACAGTCTGCCGTCCGGCGCCGACCCGCCCACCGGACCACCGGTGGGCCGGGCCCCGAAGCAGCGGGGGACAACAGGCCGCGGAACGCCCCGCCCGTCTGCGAAGCTCTTCCCATGGACATCGACGTCTTCGTCACCGCCCACCGGGCCGAGTGGGACCGCCTGGAGGAGCTGCTGCGCCGCCGTCGCCGCCTCACCGGGGCCGAGGCGGACGAACTCGTCACCCTCTACCAGCGCACCTCCACGCACCTGTCGCTCGTCCAGTCCGGCGCGCCCGACCCCGAGCTGACCGGCAACCTCACCTCGCTCGTCGCCCGCGCCCGCAGCGCGGTCACCGGCACCCGCCGCGCCACCTGGCGGGACGTGACACGGTTCTTCACGGTCGGGTTCCCCGCCGCCGTCTACCGCGCCCGCCACTGGTGGATACCGACGGCACTGCTCTCCACGCTGGTGGCCGTGCTCGTCGGCTGGTGGATCGGCACACACCCCGAGATCCAGTCCGCCATCGCGGCCCCGGAACAGCTACGGGAGATGACACGCCCCGGCGGCCGGTACGAGACGTACTACTCCAGCCACCCGGCCGCCTCCTTCGCGGCGCAGGTGTGGACGAACAACGCACAGGCCGCCGCGATCTGCCTGATCTTCGGCGCCTTCCTCGGTCTCCCCGTGCTCTGGGTGCTCTGGCAGAACATGCTGAACATCGGGATCGGCATCGGTCTGATGACGTCGGCAGGCCGCCTCGACACCTTCCTCGGCCTGATCCTCCCCCACGGTCTGCTCGAACTGACGGCGGTGTTCGTCGCGGCGGGAACGGGGCTGCGCCTGGGGTGGACGGTCGTGGACCCGGGCCCCCGCAGCCGCCGGGCGGCACTCGCCCAGGAGGGGCGCGCGGCCATCGGCATGGCGCTCGGGCTGGCCGTGGTGCTCTTCGTGTCGGGGGTCATCGAGGGTTTCGTGACCCCGTCGGGCCTGCCCACATGGGCCCGGATCACCATCGGGGTCGTCGCGGAGGCGGCCTTCCTCGCCTATGTCTACGTACTGGGCGGCCGGGCGGTGCGGGCGGGGGAGGCGGGGGACATCGACGCCGCGGACCGTCCCGTGGAGGTGCCCGCGGCGGCCTGACGCGAGCCGCGATGTGCGTCCAGGGCACCGGACCTGGTACGGTTCTGATCGTTCCGAGGGGCGCCCTTGACAGGGGGCTCCGCGGGAGGTAGATTTCAGAAGTTGCCCGGAGGGTGATACCCTCAAGGGTGGATGGATGACAATCTATCCGGCCCGACCGAGAGCCCCAGGCTCCGGTCGAGGCAATCCGAATTCTCATCGGAAAGCCAAGCCGATTTCGATCGGTGAAAGTGGTTCTGATAGAGTCGGAGACACCGAAGGGAAGCGCCCGGAGGGGCCCCGAGAGGGGTGCCGATGGAAGCGTCCGTTCCTTGAGAACTCAACAGCGTGCCAAAAGTCAACGCCAGATATGTTGATACCCCGTCGTCGGAACCGGTCGGT